>CAVUYF010000009.1:0-30612 GCA_963745635.1 uncultured Solirubrobacteraceae bacterium
CTGCGGCCCGAGCGGTCGGCTAGCGGCTGCCCCACGAATCGGCGCGCATCCGCAACCGATCCCACCATGGAGGCGCTTCGTCAGCGTCGGCAATGCGGCTTTCCAATGCCGCGACGACACTGGCAATAGCGTCGTCGAGCGTCTTGCGAACCTCGAAATCCCAGACGCGGACCCCCAGCCAGCCAGCGTCCTCGAGTTCCCGGTCTATGAGCCGGTCGCGCGCTATGTTGCCGGCGATCTTTCGATCCCAGTACTCGCCCGACCGGCCAGGTCGATGCCTCGAGCTGTGACCGTGCCAGAACGCGCCGTCCACGAAGACGGCCACGCGCAGCGCCGGCCAGGCCAGGTCGGGCGTCCCCTGCGCACGCTTGTAGTGGCAGCGCCAGCCGCGAGCGCCAGCCGCATACAGCGCACGCCGCAGGGCGAGCTCCGGGGCGGTGTGCTTTCCCTTTACGGCGGCCATGATCCGGTGGCGCTGCTCCGGGGTTCTCGTGTCCATCTCCGGCGATCTTACGGACGCCTGCGCGTGTCCGGCAGCCCGACTAGGCTCAGCGAGTGCGTCCCGAGATCTCCGCCGGCTGCCCTCCCCGCCCGATCGCGGTAGATCTGTTCGCCGGAGCGGGCGGTCTATCGCTCGGGCTGGAGCAGGCGGGATTCGATGTCGTCGCCTCGGTCGAGTACGACCCAGTGCACGCGGCCGTACACGCGTTCAACTTTCCGCACGCCAAGACGCTGTGCGCCGACCTCTCGGCGCCGCTCGAAGCGGACACGCTGCGTCGGGCGATCTCCGACGGTCTGACAGGTCACGGCCGCGATCCGGAACTTTGGGACGGCGAGCTCGATCTCATCGCCGGAGGGCCTCCGTGTCAGGGCTTCTCGCTGATCGGCAAGCGGCTCGTCGACGACGAGCGCAACCAGCTGGTGTTCCATTTCTTCCGTCTCGTGTCCGAGCTGCGGCCGCGCTACTTCGTCATGGAGAACGTGCCAGGGATGGCCAAGGGCGGTCACGCGAGCATCCTCGAGGCTTTGATCGCCGCCTTCGAAGGGGTCGGCTACCGGTTTCCGACCGAGACGAAGTTCCGCATCCTCAACGCCGCCGACTTCGGGGTGCCGCAGCAACGCTCGCGACTATTCCTGATCGGCACTCGCGACGATCGGCCGACGATCGCCACCCATCCCAGCCCGCTCGTACGACCGGTACCGAAGCGCTCGAGCTCGCCCAGTCCTCGGGGAGCGCCGGGCTTGCCGGTAGGACCGACGGTCTGGGACGCCATCGGCGATCTGCCCGATCTAGACCGCTTCTCGGGCTTGCGCCGCTCCGACGAAGTGCGTCTCGGCGAGGAGGCAGTCCTGAAGCTCGAGGCGGACTGCAGTCCATACGCACGACGACTGAGAGACAGGCTCGCCGACCCTGAGGATTACTCCTACCCGCGGGCTTGGGACCGTTCGCTCCTTACAGGTTCTGCAAGGACCGCCCATACACCGGAGTCGCGCTCGCGCTTTCGGTCCACAGAGCACGGTCGAACCGAGCCGGTCAGCCGCTTCTACAGGCTGGACCCGCAAGGCCTCTGCAACACGCTTCGCGCGGGTAGCGGTAGCGAGAGGGGCGCCTTCACCTCTCCCCGCCCGATCCATCCAACGCTGCCGCGCGTGCTATCGAATCGGGAGGCGGCTCGCCTGCACTCGTTCCCGGACTGGTTTCGCACGCACACAACGAAGTGGCATGGCTTTCGTCAAATCGGAAACGCTGTCGCGCCGCTTGTCGGCCGGGCCGTCGGCGCCCAAATCGTCCAAGCGCTCGGCGTCGCTCCACAGCGACCGCTCGCTGTTGTCGAACTCGGCGATCTCAAGCTCCTGCGGATGACGATGTCCCAGGCGGCGGATCACTTCGGAGCGAGCACGGCGGAGATCCCGGCCAAGCGCACGCGGGGAGCACAGCCGCGCGCCAAGCCGGCGCTGCCCGCTGTAGGTGCCAAGAACACGCGTCCCACCGATGCCCAGCCGGTAGCGGCGTGAGAGCCCCCGAGCCCAAAAGACCTCGTTACGAGCGGCTCATCGAGCGGGTGTTCTTCGACAACTACAGGGAGGGCGACGTCGAAGTGGCGTTCGACCGAGTCGAGCTTGCCGAAGCGGCCGACACCCTCGGCATCCCCCTCCCCAAGAACCTCGGAGACGTGATCTACAGCGTGCGGTATCGCACGCCGCTGCCTCAGAGCATTCGTTCGACCGCCACGGACGGCAAGGAGTGGATCATCGAGGGAGCAGGCAAAGGGCGCTACCGGTTTCGGTGCGTAGCCCTAGCCCATATCGAGCCCACAGCCGGTCTCGTGGAAACGAAGATCCCCGACGCTACACCCGGAATAATCGAGCGATACGCGCTGACCGACGAGCAGGCGCTTCTGGCCAAGGTGCGTTACAACCGACTCGTCGACGTCTTTCTCGGCATCGCCTGCTATTCGCTTCAAAGTCACCTCCGGACGACAGTGCCCGACCTTGGGCAAGTCGAGACCGACGAGGTCTACGTGGGGCTGGACCGACGAGGCGCGCACTACGTCATACCCGTACAGGCCAAGGGCGGCTCGGACAAACTCAGCGCAGTACAGATCGGTCAGGACTTCAGGCTTTGCGCCACCGTCTTCCCCGAGCTGGTAGCGCTTCCCCTAGCGGCCCAATTCGTCGAGGACGATCTCATCGCGCTATTCAGCTTCGAGGAGCGGAGCGGGCACCCGGCGATCCTGGCCGAGAAGCACTACCGTCTGTGCGACTCCGACGAACTGTCCGACATCGAGCTTCTCGGCTACCAAGATCGGCCGCTCGACTAAAAGGAGGCGAACTCCTCGAAACCCGTCCGCGGTCCCGTCTCTACGAGCTCGCCTCGCCGCTTCATGTAGAGCTTGCGGCACGAGAGGCAGCGGTACCATTCCGCGCCTTCGACTTTCGCATCTCCCTTGCCGACCAGTCGAATATTGCCCCCGCACGCCGCACAACCTTCCGGTAGCTCGGCCGCATGCTCGGCGTCTTCCTTGAGCAGCTTGCCGCAATCCGGGCAATCGAACCGGACCCCGCTCCGCCAAATGCGTTTGCCGTCGGACATCGCGTGGCAGTCTAGTTGCGCACGAGCCCCAGGCGCGCCGTGTACGCTGGCTCCATGTCGCCGAAGCGCCCACGCCGCGTGGGCCACAAGGGCGCCGCCGACATCGAGCGCGGCAACACACTCGCGAGCTTCGACGCCGCGCTGCGCCACGGCGTGGACATGATCGAGCTCGACGTGCTCAGCGAGCATTCCGACGGCAGCGGGCGCCTGCTCGTCGCGCACGACTACGAGGACGCTCGGGTGCGCTCGCCGCTGACGTTCGAGCAGGCGCTCGAGCACCTCAGCCAGGACGAGTTCGCCGGCGTCGACTTCGACGTCGACGTCAAGCTCCCCGGCTATGAGCTGCGCGTGCTCGAGCGGCTGCGCGAGCACGGGCTCGTGCAGCGCACCCTCGTCAGCGGCATGTATCCGTCCGGGCTCGCGCAGATCCGCGCCGCCGAGCCCGGGCTGCGCCTCGGCTGGTCGGTGCCGCGCGTGCGCCGCGACTACACCACCGACATGCTCACCGCCATACCAGCGCTCGCGATGCTCACCGGCTACCGCGCCACGCTCCCGCGCCGCGCGCGCACGGCCCTGCAGGAAGGGCGCTTCGACGCGATCATGGCGCACTGGCGGGTCGTCACACCGGCGCTCGTGCGCGGAGTGGCCGAGGGTGGCGGCGAGCTCTACGTGTGGACCGTCGACGACGCGCGCATGATCGAGCGCCTCACCGCCATGGGCGTCGACGGGATCGTCACCAACGACCCGCGGCTGTTCAGCAGCCGCTGAAGGGGTTCTCGACGCGCATGCCAGCGTAGTCCTGTTCGTCGCGGCCTGCTCGTGGGTCAGGCGATCTGCGCGGCTGTCGCGGGTCGCCTGGACGTAGAACTCCTTATCAACGAACCGCACGCCCGTGCAGCTCCTCGCGATCGAGTCGGTCGTGGGCGCTGAACCGATCGATCTCGCTCTGGATGCGTCGTTGCTGAGCCTCGAGCCTCGCGAACTTGGCCTCCCGCTCCGAGAGCGAGCGCAGGTACTCGGCCAGTGACCTCCTGGCTGCACGAGCAAGCGCTCTCAACTTGAAGCGCACGTAGTCTCCTAGCCGATGACGCAGGTTTCCGCGCTGAAGCCTGCCGGGTCCGCGCCGGCAAGGCTCTTGTGCCCAACCGCGGTCGTGCGCGTCGCCGAGAGGATCGTCGTCTTTGCGTGGCGCCACTCGAAGTCCACAACCCCGCGCAGCGTCACCGCTGCTTGGCCCGCCACCGGCTTCAGTTCGAAGCTCGTGCCGCCCTGGCGCGCGGAGGCGGCGCCGCCGACCGCCACGAAGCCTGAGCTCGCAGCGCTCGACAGGTCGACCCACTGCTTGCTCGCGTTCAGGTACTGCAGGCGGAAGCTCATGTACATCTTCTGGTTGGTCTGGCCGTCGCCTGGCATCGAGCCGCGGATCCCCACCGTGTCCGGCTCGTCGGCCGGGTCGCACACGTCGATCGTCGCCCACAGTTCGTGCGACTGCAGGAGCTTGTGCTCCGCCGGTGTCGTGTGGCTCGACTGCGCTGAGGCCGATGCGGTGAGCGCGAGCGCCGGCACGAGCGCCGCCACGGCGGCCAGACAGATAGAGAGGCGCGTTGGACGAACCACGCTCTGACGATAGCGCCGCCGGTGGCGCGCGGCGCCGATGAGGCCGGCTCGGCGGCCTGCGTTGTGGTATCTCCTGGCGTGATGGGGGCGACTCGCTCAGCGGACGTTGTCGAGCTGCTCGGGCGGGTGCCTGCATTCTCGACACTCGAGCCCGCCGACCTCCAGCGCATCGCCGAAATGGCGCTTCCACGGCGCTTCGAGCCGGGTGAGGCCGTATTCCGCGAGGGCGACTCGAGCGACACCTGCTACGTCGTTCGCGAGGGGCACGCGCGGGCGGTGCGCACCCATGGGGACGGGCGCACGATCACGCTGGCCACGTTCGGGCCTGGAGACATCTTCGGCGAGCTGGCCATGTTCGAGGACGAGCGCCGCTCGGCCACCGTCGAAGCGATCGAGACCACCAGCGTCGTCGGCGTGCTCGGCCCGGACATGCGCAGGCTGATGAAACAGCACCCCGAGATCGCCGCGCGTCTGGTGATCGCGCTCGGCCGGCGCCTGCGTGAGATGAACGAGCGCCTCTCGCGCCAGTCCTTCCAGACGGTGCAGAGCCGCGTGGCGGTCGTCCTCTCGGATCTCGTCGTGCAGGAGATTGCCGCGGGCAAGGAGGGCACGGACGTGCTCGTGACCGCCACCCAGGCAGACCTCGCGCAGCTCGCCGGTTCCTCGCGCGAGTCCGCCAGCCGCTTCCTCGCGGTGCTCGAGCGCGCCGGCGTCATCTCCCAGGGCCGCGGTCGGCTCGTCGTCCACAACCCGCAGGCGCTGGATCAGTATGTCTTCTGAGCCCCGCAAGAAATCGTCGCAGTCCTCGAGGACGGCCAGGTCCAAGGCGAAGCCAAAGCCCGCCGGGAGCTCCAAGCGCCCGTCCAAGGCGCAGGCGCGCGAGTTCTCCGCCGGCGGCGTCGTCGTGCGCGGCGAGGAGGTCGTGACCATCGTGCCCACGCGCCGCGCTGCTGACGGGTCGCGCGTGCTGGCGCTGCCCAAGGGGCACGTCGATCCCGGCGAGACGATCGTCGAGGCGGCGATCCGCGAGGTGCGTGAGGAGACGGGGATCGTCGGCGAGCCCGTGTGCGAGCTCGGCGAGTCGCGCTACTGGTACCGCCGCTCCGGGCGCACCGTCGGCAAGACCGTCACGTTCTTCCTGTTTCGCCACGTCGAAGGCGACACCGCCGATCACGACGACGAGGTCGAGGAGGTCCGCTGGCTGCCCCTGCGCGAGGCCGAGCGCAAGCTCACGCACGAGGCCGAGCGCGAGATGGTGACCCTCGCGCTGGCCTATTTGCACAAAGCCCGATAGCCTGCTGGCGCGATGCAGGTCCTCAACTTCTACTCCACGATCTTCGCCGACGAGCTCAAGCGCGGGCGCAAGACCGCCACGATCCGCCTGGGCGACAAGTCAGGCAAGTACCGCAAGAACCAGGCGGTGCTCGTGACGATCGGCTACCAGTACTCGCCGCGCGAACGCATCTTCGAAGCGGTCATCGACCAGGTCGAGGTGATGAAGCTCGCCGACCTCTCCCCGCGCGACATCAAGCACGACAACCCCGAGTTCCGCCGCCACGAGGAGCTGATCAAGTTCCTCGAACAGATCTACGGCCGCGCGGTCTCCACCGAGGACACCGTCACCGTCGTGCGCTTCTCGCAGATCCTCGAGAACCCCACCGGGATGACCGAGGCGATCAAGGGGTTCGGCGGGGCGCAGAATTAGCGCGGGGCTGGCAGTCCTGCTACCAGACTGCCAATCGGCCTTGATTTCAGCCGCGTTTCGTCTATATTGAGCCTGCAGTTGGCACTCTCCTGGTGAGAGTGCCAAAAAGAGGCGGTTCGCCCAGTCGATAGAGGGCCGCGAGCCGCCGGTGGCATTCCTAGACGGAGGTTTTCAACATGAAGCTCAAGCCCCTGGGCGATCGGCTGATCGTGCGGGCGATCGAGGAGGAGCAGACCACCGCGAGTGGCATCGTCCTCCCCGAGACAGCCAAGGAGAAGCCGCAGATGGGCAAGGTCCTCGCCGTCGGCGACGGCAAGCTCGACGAGGACGGCAAGCGCATCCCGCTCGACGTGAAGAAGGACGACCAAGTCCTCTACAGCAAGTACGGCGGGACCGAGATCAAAGACCCCGACTCTGGTGAGGACCTGCTCGTGCTGCGCGAGTCGGACGTCCTGGCCAAGGTCGCCTAGAGCGTGGCGCGGCCGGCCGTAGGCCGGCAAGCCGGGCCCCTCGTTTAATCAAGGAGATCTGACAGACATGGCTCAAAAGGAACTGAAGTACGGCTCTGAGGCGCGCAAATCGCTGGAGGCGGGCGTGGATGCGGTCGCCAACGCGGTCAAGGTCACGCTCGGCCCAAAGGGTCGCTACGTGGTGCTCGACAAGAAGTTCGGCGCCCCCACCATCACCAACGACGGCGTCACCATTGCCCGCGAGATCGAGGTCGAGGACGTCTTCGAGAACCAGGGCGCACAGCTGGTGCGTGAGGTGGCCACCGCCACCAACGACGTCGCCGGCGACGGCACGACGACAGCGACGGTGCTCGCCCAGGCGATCGTTCGCCAGGGCCTGAAGAACGTGGCCGCCGGCGCGAACCCGCTGGCGCTCAAGCGCGGAATCGAGAAAGCGGTCGACGAGGTCGTCAAGAACATCGCCTCGCAGTCCAAGGAGGTCTCCGGCAAGGACCAGATCGCCCGCGTGGCGACCATCTCAGCCGGCGACGAGGAGATCGGCGACGTGATCGCGGACGCGATCGAGAAGGTCGGCAAGGACGGCGTGGTCAACGTCGAGGAGGGCCAGACGTTCGGCATGGACCTCGAGTTCACCGAGGGCATGCAGTTCGACAAGGGCTACATCTCGCCCTACATGGTCACCGACCAGGACCGCATGGAGGCGACCCTGGAGGACCCCTACATCCTGATCGCCAACCAGAAGATCGGCTCGGTGCGCGACGTGCTGCCGGTGCTCGAGGCGGTCATCCAGTCGGGCAAGCCGATCCTGATCATCGCCGAGGACGTCGAGGGCGAGTCCCTTGCCACCCTCGTGGTCAACAAGCTCCGGGGTACGTTCACCGGCGTGGCCGTGAAGGCGCCTGGCTTCGGCGACCGCCGCAAGCGGATGCTCGAGGACATCGCGATCCTGACCAAGGCCGAGGTGATCACCGAGGAGATGGGCCTGAAGCTGGAGAACACTCAGATCTCCCAGCTCGGACGCGCCCGTCGTGTGGTCGTGGCGAAGGACACCACCACGATCGTCGACGGCGCCGGCGACGCGGAGGCGATCAAGGGCCGCATCAACCAGATCAAAGCCGAAATCGAGAACACCGACTCGGACTTCGACCGCGAGAAGCTCCAGGAGCGTCTGGCAAAGCTCTCCGGCGGCGTCGCCGTGGTGAAGGTCGGCGCGGCAACCGAGACGGAGATGAAGGAGAAGAAGCACCGTGTCGAGGACGCGCTGCAGGCAACTCGCGCGGCTCTCGAGGAGGGCATCGTGCCCGGCGGTGGCGTCGCGCTGCTGCAGGCCTCCGCGGCCGTCAGCATCAGCGAGAACGGCGCGTCGGTCGACGGATCGGACGACGAGCGCACAGGTGCGCGGATCGTGCTGCGGGCGCTCGAGGAGCCGCTGCGTCAGCTGGCCGAGAACGCGGGCCTCGAGGGCTCCGTTGTCGTCAACGACGTGCGCAAGGCCAAGAAAGGCCACGGGCTGAACGCCTCCACGAACGAGATCGTCGATCTCGTTGCCGCAGGCGTCATCGACCCGGCGATGGTCACGCGCTCCGCGCTGCAGAACGCGGCGTCGATCGCCAAGAACATCCTCACCACCGAGGCGATCGTCGCCGAGGTTCCCGAGAAGGAAGGCGCCGGTCCCGGCGGAGGCATGCCGGACATGAGCGGCATGATGTAAGAAGCGTCGTTCGCCGCGCCGGCTCTTTCCGTAGGAGTCGTGCGCGGCAGTCGATTTTGAGCACCGGGGGCCCGGCATCGTGCCGGGCCCCCGGTCGCCCGGTCGCCTACCGCCGCTTGACGACCGCGGTGAACGACCCCACGGCAGGCGACTCGTCCTGCGGGTTCGGGCCGGTCAGGTTGCCGAAAAGTGCGGTGCCTGGGAGGTGCGGCGAGGCCCGAGCGCCCGCCGGCAAGGCCAACACGGCGAAGCTGTAACTCGCGGCTTGGCCCCGCGCCGGGCAGATCGAGTAGCCCTTGCGCCCGTTGCTACCGGCCACCTCGAAGGCGCCGCGCGGAACTTCGCCCGCCCGCAGAGCATGCAGCCCCGGCTTGATGCCGGCGAGCGCCCATTCGATACTCAGCACCGGCCGGCCTTCCTTGCCGGGGTGCGTGCCGAGCAGGAACAGCGCCAGTTCTTCGACGTTGGCCGGTACGGCACCCCATGACACGGGAGGGGAGATGTTCCTGCCATCGCAGGTGTAGAGCGCCGGAAGCTTCTTGTCGTGTACCGCAGCGCTGCTGACCGTCACGTGAACCGGTTTGACCGCGGCGAGGCCGTTGGTCGTGGTGCTGGCGACGTTGCTGCAGCCGCTCGGCACAACGGCCGCAAGTGCTGCGAGCGCGAGCGCGGAGGTCCACGGCCGACCCACGCCGCGGCTGCGCGTGGGGCGACGGACGAGCGAGCTCGAGATGCCCGGTAGCCGACGGCAATGCACGCCGCAAAGCTACTTCTGGATGGCTCGCATTCCAAGCGATTTGGGGAAGTGTCTCCGACCGTTCGTCAGTACAGCAGTGCCAGCACCAGGCTGACCGCCGCGAGCGTCATTTCACGGCGCTGGCCGGCCGCGGACCCTCGCCCACGTACTTGGCCGTCGGCCTGATCAGCTTGGCCTCGCGCTTCTGCTCGAGGATGTGCGCCGACCAGCCCGCCACGCGCGCGCAGGTGAACATCGGGGTGAAGAGATCCGGCGGAACTTCGGCGAGGTCCAGGATCACCGCGGACCAGAACTCGACGTTCGTGGCGAGCACCCGGTCGGGCCTGCGCGCATGGAGCTCCGCGAGCGCGGCCTTCTCGAGCGCCTCGGCGGCCTCGAAGCGCGGCGAGCCCAGTTCGGAGGCCGTTCGCCGCAGGACGCGTGCGCGGGGATCTTCGGCGCGGTAGATGCGGTGGCCGAAGCCCATCAGGCGCTCGCCGCGGTCGAGGGCGTCCGAGACCCACTTCTCGGCGTTGCCACTCTGTTCGACCTCCTCGAGCATCTTCAGGACGCGCGAGGGAGCGCCGCCGTGCAGCGGCCCGGAAAGCGCGCCGACGGCTGCGGACAGTGCTGCGGCCACGTCGGCGCCGGTGGACGCGACCACCCGGGCGGTGAACGTGGAGGCGTTCATCCCGTGCTCGGCAGCCGAGACCCAGTACGCGTCGATCGCCTTGACGTGATCCGGGTTGGCCTCGCCGCGCCAGCGGATGAGGAAGCGTTCCGGGATCGACTTGCCCTCGTCGATCTCCGACTGAGGCACCGGCGGCTGACCCGCTTCACGTGCCGACTGGGCTACGAACGACAGGGCCATCACGGACGCGCGGGCGAGGTTGTCGCGGGCCTCCTCGTCGGTGATGTCGATCAGCTGCCCGAAACCCCACTCGGGCGCGAGCATCGCGAGTGCCGACTGCACGTCCACGCGGTGGTCACCGGAGCGCACGGTCAGCGCATGCGGTTCGGCGGGGGGCAAACCGGGTGTGAAGCGCCCGTCCACCAGCAGGCCCCAAACCTGCTCGTAGGGCACCGCGCCCACCAGTTCCTCGATGTTGACGCCGCGATAGCGCAGCGCGCCACCCTCTTTGTCGGGCTCCGCGATCTCGGTGGCGAAGGCAACGACTCCTTCGAGGCCCGACTGGACCTCAGGTGCTGACTGAACCGCGCTCATGGCACTCGCTTTCTGGGCTTGATTTTTGAAGGGCCCGCCCGCCCGGCTGCCTTGTGGGCAGGGCAATATCTTCGCAGGAGTGCCTGTGCGAGTCGCCGCCGGCGAAACGGCCGCCGCAGGCTAGCCAGCGAGCTCAGCCGGTGCCGAGCACGGCAGCCATGCGCTGTGGCTCGACCCCCCCCAGCGCTTCCGCGTCGGCTGCGCCCCGGACGGAGGTCATCGCCACCTCCATCAGCTCGGCCTCGTCCCAGGTGGCGAACGCCGATGGCCCCCACAGGCGCTCGAGCAGGCGCAGCGCGCGCGAGACGATCGGGGTGGGCACGTGCAGCACCGGGCGCCTCCGGCCCAGCGAGCGAAGGACCGTGCGAACGATCTCCTCGTGGCTGAGCGTGTCCGGGCCGGCCAGCTCGTAGCGCTCGTGGGGCTTTGCGTCAGAGCTCCGTAGGGTCGCTATCACGCAGCCGGCCACGTCCTCGGCCCAGATCGGCTGGAACGGCGCGCGGCCCCGTCCCGACAAGGGCATCACCGGCAACAGCGCGAGGCGTTCGAGCAGCGTCAGCCACGGGTCGCCGGGCGCGTAGACGATCGAGGGGGCGAACACGATCGAGTGCAGATCCGCCTCGCGTACCGCCTGCTCCGCGAGCGCCTTCGCGCGCAGCAGACGCGTGCGGTGGTGGGTAGAGGCCCCCAGCGCCGAGAAGAACACGAAGCGCTCGACGCCCTGGCGCTCCGCCGCCTCCACCATCCGCCAGGTGGCGATCCCGTCGAGCTCCTCGATCGAGCCTCGCGGCTGGTCGCGGATCGACGCCGCGAGGTGCACCACCGTCTGCACGCCGCGCAGGGCATTGCGAAACGACGGCGGGTCGGTGAGGTCCCCGAGCGCGATCTGGACCCTAACCCGTTGGGCGCCAAGGCGCCGGGGATCGCGAACAAGGCAGCGGACATCGGTGCCTTCGGCCAGCAGGCGGGGCAGCAGCGTCGAGCCGACGAGGCCCGTCGCGCCGGTAAGGAGCAGCATGCTTCGTACAATATGCGTCTCCCGAGCAGGACCCCCGCAAACCGACCCAAAGAAAGAAGCGAATGGCCTACGTAATCGCCGAGCCGTGCATTGGCACCAAGGACAACTCCTGTGTCGAGGTGTGCCCCGTGGACTGCATCCACCCGACGCCCGACGAGCCCGGATACGACGCGGCCGAGATGCTCTACATCGACCCCGAGGAGTGCATCGACTGCGATGCCTGCGTCGAGGCCTGCCCGGTGGACGCGTGCTTCGCCGAGGACCAGCTCCCCGACGAGTGGCAGAAGTACACGCAGATCAACGCCGAGTACTTCGCCAACAGCCGGTAAAATCGCCCGCGCTCCATGCGCTCAGACGACTCGGGTCAGCCGTAGAAGCGAGCGACCGTCAGCAACTGGCCGAACACGTCCTGGGCAAGGAACAGGACCACGATCAACGCGCCGACGGCGGGTCCCCAGCGCTTGCCGGCACCCCGGGCTGCGAGTACCAGCGCGGCGGCGGCGAGCGGCAGCAGCGGCACCAGATAGCGGGGCTGTGCCCATCCGGCTCCTTCGAGCGTGCGGTTCACGTAGAAGTCCTGGCCGAGCAGCGCCATCAGCCCGACGCCCATGACGAGGTAGACGACGAGCTCCGGCAGGCATGCGCGCAGCGCCGCGCGTCGCGCCAACAGCGTGCGCAAACCCAGCATCGCGATCAACGCAGCCGGGATCAGGGCGAGGTTGTCGACCCACACAGGGAAGGACGTGTCGAGCCAGCCGTAGAAGCCAACCGCCCGGTCGAACCACAGGTCGCGAATCGTGGACATACCAGGGAAGTCGTTGACCATCCCCGGAAGGCGAGGCAGGTAGAACTGCCACACGTAGGCAACGTTACTGAGAACGGACCCGCCACTGGCTGTTTTCTGGGCCCCGCTCGCAGCGACCAGTCCGAGCGCCTGATGATGGTCAAGGACGTTGCTCGCCACGTATACGCAGACCGGGAGCACCCCAATCGCGAGCGCGATCGCCATCGAGCCGAAGGCGCGTCGCGACCGTTTGCCCTCCGACCCGGTCCGGACCCCGCGAATGGCCAGAAATACCAGGGCGAGCATGACACCCGGAGCGAGGCCGATGAAGTTGAGCTTCGTCAGGAAGCCGGCAGCGATCAGCGCACCGATCGCGATAGCGCGCCTGCGCGTGAGCCCGCGCCTGAACGCACGCGCGAGGCAGAAGAAGATCGCCGCAGAGACCGCATAGAGCATCGCTTCGGGGGTCACGGCTCCTGATGTGAACCCCAGCAGCGGGGTGAGCGCTGCGCCCAGGCCACCGACCGTCCACGCCCACGGAGCCCCGGGAAGGCACTCGCGCACGAACATGAATGTGAACAGCGCAGTCAGCCCCGCCATCAGCGCGCTCAGCAGGCGCATCAGCTCGAGGCTGTCGAGGAGCGTGCCGCTCGAGCCCAGGTAGTAGGGGGCCGTCTCGAGAGCGTAGTACAGGGGCGGCTCAGAGGCCGCCACCCCTGCAGCCCCAGTACCGACTCGGTTGAGTGGCAGCGTCAGGTCTTCTTGCAGTAGTCGCTCTGCCGACTGTGAGGCGATCGTGTGGACTTCCGGATGCCACTCCACCTCTTCCTGATGCAGGGCTTTGGCGACGCTCACCTCCTCCTGGGAGACCGCGCCACTGCTCGAGTCCGGCAGACGGCCGGTTTCGGCGAGCAGTTGGGCATAGGCGAAGTGAGACGGCTCGTCCGGGGCTTGAAACGGCGGCGTGATGACCGTCCAGCACGCCGCGCTGAGGATGCCGACCACCGCACACGTCCAGGCGGCCCGCGGCACCCGGAGCAGCGTCCTGGCAGGTGCACCGAGTACGACGCGTCGCGTCTCCCGCAGGTAAATGCCTGAGACCAGGACGGCGACAGCAAGCATCACCGCGATCGCGAGGTACGCGACCCAGGAGCCGCTCGGTGCGTGGTCGAGCCCCATGCGGCGCGCGGTCGATCCTGCGAGCGACAACCACGAGCGAGGCCCCGGTCGCAGGTATTCCATGCGCAACTCGATCGTGGTGCGACCGTTGGCACCCGGCACCCGCGAGCCGTTGACCTGGAGAGGTTCCACCGCCGGGCCGACGGTCGTGCAGATGCGCGTGTCGCGGATCGTGCGCGGTACGCGCGTGACCGGGACGGTGACGGTTTCGTCGATACCCCACCCAGCGCCTCGCGCGCCCTCAGTGATCAGCGTTGCGCCCGACAGCACCCTGAGGCTCACCTTGGGTCCCGTGTTCGCCGACAACGACACGCGTATCGCCTCGGTGCCCTGCGGCAGTGTCCCTCCTGCCTGGCAGCTGGTCTCGCTGTCGCGTATGAACCCTACGGCGAGGTTGGCAGGGACGCCGTTCGTCCCGGCGACGGTCAGCGGCGAGCGTGACAGCAAGAGGCCGAGTGCGACCGCCAGCGCCGTAAGTCCAACGGCGAGGGCGATGCGCGTCCGCAGTATCGTGCGCGACCCCGGCTCACGGGCGTGCCGGGCGGCCACTCCCTCAGGCGCGGGCAGCCCCGAGGCGCGGGCAGCCGTGTGCGCGTCGAGGCCCGCGGCCAGCGTCGTCCGCGGACGACGCATCAGGTACGACGCAGGCCAAGGAGGAGCAGGAACGAGGCGAGCACGACCTGGACGCCGGCGACCAGCACCGTCGCCGCGACGATCGCCAGGCGCTCCCGTCGGATGACGACGGACAGCAGCCGAGCGGACCGCTCGGGCGTCTCATTGACATCAACGTTCTCGGTGATCGTCCGCATCAGGTGGAGCCACGTGACCTCGATATCGCGCCAGCAGGCGGCCTCGCACGCGAGGACCCTTTCTGGTCGGATGAGCAGCGGCCACTATCTCGACGTGCGGTGCGGCGGTCAAGCTCGCCGTGCGGTCGCCGGGGCGAGCATCCCTGCACGCACGCGACCAGTGCGGACTACGAACCTGCACAGAGCAACGTTCCGGGTCTGGAGGATCGCGACAGCATCTGCCGCAGGAGCTGGAAACGAAAGGCAAGGTCTGCGGCCCTCACCGACGGCGCGCGGCCCTCGCACCCCGCGAACGGACACGGCCCGTGGCTCGTTGCCCAGCGCGGGGACAGAAGCTTACTCAAGTCAGAAACACGGGTAGACACAAGATCCGGGCGCGGGTAAGTTCACGGATGGCTGTCTCAAGTCACCGTGGTGCCTACATCCATCGTGCCTTGGGCGCTGAGCTCCGACAATGCCCTACCAGGTAGGTTGAGCATCTCGGAGTTCGTAGCAAAACTACCAATCCCTTATCAAGGAGCACTTTCACATGAAGCTCTCACGATTAGTCGGCCTGATTTTCGCGGCCGTCCTCGCAGTGAACCTGATCGCAGTCGCGCTGGCATCGGCCTCCGCGCCGGAATTCAAACCGGGCACAGCGACGAAGCTCACCACGAAAACCGGCTTAGCACGTCTGGAAACGAGTTCGACCAAGCCCGTCGACTGTAAAGAAAGCGTAACCACCGGAGAAATCACTGGCGTCAAGACGGTTGGCAATCTGAAAGTGACATTCACCGGCTGCTACGACACAGAAGGCTCAGGCTGCAGCATCAAAAATCCGGGAGGAACGGCTGGAACAATCGTGACGGGCACCCTCGATGGCGAGCTCGGGACGGTCAGTGCCACAGAAGCACCGTCGGGTGTCGGCCTTCTACTCTTACCAACCACCGGCACAGTATTCGTGATCCTGGAAGGGACATGTCTTCCCCTATCCGAAACATCGCCAGTCGACGGGTCCGTCGCCGGCGAAGCAACCCCGATCGGCAGCTCGTCCAAAACTGGGAAACTGAATCTCACGGGGCTAGCCGGTAGTCAGAGCATTAAATCAATCGGGATCTTAGGGACTACGGTGAAACCCGCGCTGAAGGCCCTCGGCCTCTTGACATCATCCGAGAACGCTGTCGGTTCGGTAGAATACGCTGCATCCGTCGAAGTTTCGTAAAACTGAGTCAGTGACTCGCAATCAGTAGTTAGCAGTGCAAGGACTGCGTGAGGTGGCTTTGGTCACCTCACGCAGTCGTCGTCATAACGAGAGTGACACAACTAGTCTTCAGCATTGGAGTAGCCGTCGTCTGAGTATGCCGCGGCTGCCGAGTCGCGTCGTGATCGTGAGGGAGAGGAGCGTCGATGTCGTTGGTCAGCGATGGCAGGGTCCGGGGAGTGGTAGCGCGTGTCCTTCTGGTGGCAGCCGGGGTATGTTGCTGCCTGTCTCCTTGCGCCTTTGCCGCCGGCGACATCAACCAGCCGGAATGCTCGGCCGGGACCGAATCGTCCCCCGGCTTTCGGTCGTACATGCCGGATTGTCGCGCGTTCGAGCTCGTGAACCCGCCGTTCATCAGTGGCGCCACTCCGCTTGGGGTGGGCTTCAAGAAAGAGCCGCCGCAGATCTCCGCCGATGGCGAACACGTTCTCAGTAAGATCCTTGGGGGGTTTGCGGGGACGGAAGCGCTGGAACAGAAAGGCACCAACTTCGGCGCCGTCTATGAGTTCTCGCGCACATCCGCGGGGTGGAGCGCTGAAGCTTTGGACCCGCCGAGCTCGCTTTACCCACGCTCGGAATTCGCGTTTGCGAGCGCTGACTTCAGCCGCTCGCTGTGGGCGGTCCAAGCGCCGCAAGCGCCTGGCGAAGAACTCGCGGTCGCGCCGCCGCCCGGTAACGGTTATGAGTATCCGAACAATGGGGAGCTCGTGCTACGCGAACAGGCGGGCGATGGGAAAGGACGCTTCACGGTCGTGGGGCCGGTGACGGCGCCGGGGCACGAACCGTCGTCCGAACCGCCGGGACGCGGTAGCGGTTTCTATCCGGAGGGCGCCTCTGCCGACCTGTCGCACATCCTCCTGCTCGTCCATGCGGAAAAGCGGCAGTTGTGGCCGGGCGATGAAACGCAGGAAGGCGCCGAATCGCTATATGAATACGCGGGTACGGGCGACCGCGAACCCGTGCTCGTCGGAGTAAAGAATAAACACTCGCTGGCTGAAGAAGCCACCCGCGAGGACAAGGAACACATCAACGAAGCCGCCGAGCTCGTGAGCACGTGTGGGACCGTGCTGGGTGGATCTGGCCTTGGCGGGTCCACCGCGAATGGTCCGTTCGCCAACGCGGTTTCGGCGAGCGGTGAAATCGTGTACTTCACGGCGCTTGCATGTGGGTCCTCGCCCAACGTCAACGAACTTTACGCGCGCGTCGATGGCCGTGAAACTGTCGATATCTCTGAGCCGAGTGAGGAAGACTGCTCGGCCTGCGTCGTACCTTCGACCGTGGCGGAAGGTCGTGCTCCTGCCGCGTTCCAGGGCGCGTCCGAAGATGGGTCGAAGGTGTTCTTCACCTCACAGCAAGAATTGTTGCCGGGGGCACGGGGCAACAGCCTCTATGAGTACGACTTCAACGCGGCCAACCCGCACGAACGGCTGAGCGTCCTCGCGCCGGAAGTCGGGACTGTCGCGGCGATATCCCAGGACGGCGAGCGCGTCTACTTCGAATCCACGACCGTGCTCACGGACACGTCGAACGGGAACGGCGAAACGGCTGAACAAGCCTACGAAGAAGGAGCTTCCAGGCTTCTGTATGTGTACGACACGCAAACGCGCGAACCCGCGTTCGTCGCCTCGGAAATCGTCACCGCGGAAGCCGAAGAAGCCCGCACCACGCGTGACGGGCAGTACCTCGTCTTCATTAGCGCCAAGCATATCGGCGACACGAACGATACGAGCAGCATTGGTCAGATCTTTGAGTATGACGCCGCTACGGGGCTGGTCGCGCGCGTATCGAGAGGGCAGAGATCGTCGACGGGCTATGAATGCGAAACGACGCACGTCGTCGAAGAAGGCTTCAACTGTGACGGGAACACGACGAATGGCGCGCTCTATAACGAGTTGCTCTATCCGCTCGGGGTCGCCAGTGACTGGGCTCCAACCGCCGCGACCTCTGGTCTCGTGGTGGCGGCCGATGGGACGGTCGAGTTCGTGAGCACGAATGCGTTGACGCCGCTGGCGGTGCTCGGTAAGAAGAATGTCTATGAGTACCGCGCCGGCGATGTGTATCTGGTCGCGCCGGGCGTGGAAGCGGTGGCGCCATATAATCGCCTGCTAGGCATCGACGAATCGGGCCAGGACCTGTTCTTCGCGTCGACCGAGGGCCTCGTCCCGCAGGACATCAGCAGTGGGACGGTCTGGTATGACGCCCGAGAAGAAGGAGGCTTCCCCGCCCCGACCGAACGGCCCGCGTGCGAAGGAGAAGCCTGCCGGGGCGCGCTCAGCGGCGCGCCGGCCTTTGCGGTCCCCACGAGCAACACTCTGAGCGCGTCGGGCAATCTGGCCCCGCCGGCAGAACTGAAGCCCGCTGTGAAACCGGCTACGAAGCCCAAGGCGAAGAACTGCGAGAAGGGCTTCGTGAAGAAGAAAGGCAGGTGCGTGAGAACGCCCAAATCCAAGAAGGCAGAGAAAGCCGGCACCAAGCGGGGGTCAAAATCATGAGCGCCAAGCAGGTTCTCCCGTTGTTCGCTGTCGTGCTCGGCATGTTGTCCGTGGGCACTGCCCCCGCGCCGGCGCAAGCCGCCGGGCCGGCATGGGCGATTCGCTCGATCGCGGTGCCGACGAACTTCTCCCAGACAGACAGCGAAGCGTGTCATGAATTCATCTGTGACGGCTATCAGCTGGTCGTCACGAACGTAGGTAGTGCGCCGTCGTCGGGGAGCTTGACGGTGAGGGACACGCTGCCGCCAGGCGTGTTCGTCGCTTCGCCAGAAAGTTGCGTGGCGGTGGTTGGTGGTTCGATGCTGACGTGCCGGTATGGGGAACTCGCTCCGGGCGCCAGCTACACGACTGCTTTCTTCGTGCGGCTGGGTGCCGGGGTGGCATCGTCGGTGGTGAACTTCGCTGAAGTGGAAGGCGGTGGCGCGCCGCGGGCGGTGACGCGCCCCCCCACGACGATGGCGAACACCGTCAACGGCGTGACGGCGGCGTTTGGCGTGCAGGACTTCGGTGTCGGGGTGTTCGGCTCCGGTGGCCTGCCGGACGCGCTGGCGGGCGACCACCCGTCGCTGCTGTCGACGACAGTCAACTACACCACGCGGCTGAATTCGGACGCGTCTACCGCAGAAATAGCCGCGCTCCCAGTCCAGGAACCCAAGACCGAGATAGTCGATCTACCCCCCGGCTTCGTGGCCGACCCGGCCGCCGCGGCGCAGTGCCCGGAATCGCTGATGCAGGGCAAAGAGGGTCAGTGTCCGGCCGCGAGTGTGGTGGGCGAAGTGGAGATCGAAAGAGGCACCGACGAACCCGCCCCGGCAGTCCTTTACAACGTCGTCCCCGAAGCAGGCTACCCAGCACTGTTTGGCTTCGAATACCAGGGAGCCATCTTCTACCTGCGTCCACGGGTCCTGCCATCCGCAAACGGGTACGTGGTGAGTGTCTCCGTGCCGGACATCACGCGTTCGGTGAACGTCAAAGTATCGGGTGTGCAGATCACGTTCTTCGGCAACCCGACCGAACACGACGGTGCCGGCAATGGCCTGGCGTTGTTCACAAACCCAGACGAGTGCGCGGCGGGCCCGCTGAATGCGCGACTTGAAATGGACTCGTGGGTCGACCCCGAACGCTGGGTCTCCGTGGAAGCGCCGGTCTATGAAGCCGGCGCGACGCAGGCCGTGACGGGCTGTGGCGCGGTCGCGTTCGAACCGACGATCGAAGTGTCCCCCGAACAGGCGACGGCCGATACTCCGTCGGGCTATGAAGTAGTTATGAGGGTGCCGCAGGCCCCGAACGTCGTGGGGTATCAGGCGACCGCGGACCTCGAGAACGCGACGATCACGCTCCCGGCAGGCGTCTCGATCTCGCCGTCCGCAGCGAACGGCCTCGTGGCCTGCCAAGCGTCCGGCCCTGAAGGCATCGAACTCGGCACTCGTGATGAGCGGGATAGCGAGAACAGGGTCCAGGAAGGCGAGGAGATGGGCGAAGACGGGCTCGTGCACCCCGCGCCGGGCCACTGTCCGGCCGCGTCGCAGATCGGGGAAGTCGAAGTGGTGACACCGTTGCTCGAACATCCGTTGAAGGGGCATGTGTATGTCGCGGCCCCGGCGTGTGGCGGGGAAGGCCAGCCCGGGTGCACGCAGGCATCGGCGACGAATGGGGAACTGTATGGGCTGTATCTCGAAGCTGAAGGGTCGGGTGTGATCGTCAAGCTGAAGGGCGCTGTCTCGGCGAACCCCGCCACGGGCCAGCTGACGACGACGTTCAGCGAAAACCCGCAGCTCCCGTTCAGCGAACTGAAGCTGAAGCTCACAGGCGGCGAAAGAGCGCCGTTGGCGAACCCGCAGACCTGCGGGTCGTTCAAGGCGACATCCGACTTGACGCCGTGGAGCGCTCCGGAAACACCGGACGCGACGCCGTTTTCGAGCTTTCCGGTCTCTTCCGGCTGTGGTGCTGCGTTCAGCCCGAGCTTCACGGCCGGCACCGTCTCCTCGACCGCGGGCTCTTACAGCCCGTTCACGCTGACGTTCTCCCGTAACGACGGCGAACAGGACCTCTCAGGCCTGTCGGTCGGCATGCCGGAGGGCTTGATCGGCAAGATCGCCGGTTTCGCGCAGTGCGGTGAAGCGGAAGTCAAGGCTGCGGAAGCCAATACCGGAGGCTGCCCCTCAACCTCCAAGGTCGGCACGGCGACGGCTGCGGCCGGCGCCGGCTCGGACCCGCTCTACCAGGCTGGGCCCGTCTACCTCACCGGTCCCTATAACGGCGCTCCGTTCGGCCTCGCGGTGGTCGTGCCTGCCAATGCCGGCCCGTTCCATCTCGGCGATGTCGTCGTCAGGGCCGCGATCCATATCAATCCGAGCACGGCAGCGGTCACGGTCGTATCGAACCCCTTGCCGCAGATGATCGACGGCGTGCCGCTGCGTGTCAAAACCGTGAACGTGACGGTTGGCGAAGCAGGCGACTTCACGTTCAACCCGACCAGCTGCAACCAAATGTCGATCGGCGCGACGATCTCCAGTGCTCAGGGCGCGGACGCGGGCGTGTCGAGTGGCTTCCAGGCGACGGGTTGTGCGAACCTCCCGTTCAAACCGGTGCTGTCGGCGTCGACGGTGGGGAAGGCTAGTAAAGCGGGTGGCGCCTCGTTGGACGTGAAGGTCACCTCCGGCGCGGGTCAGGCGAACATCGCGAAGGTCGACCTGCAAATCCCCAAGCAGCTGTCGTCGCGATTGACGACGTTGCAGAAAGCGTGTACCGAAGCGCAGTTCGCCGCTAACCCGGCTGGGTGTCCGTCGGCGTCGGACATCGGCTCAGCGATTGTGCATACCCCGTTGTTGAATAGCCCGCTCGCGGGCCCTGTGTATCTGGTCAGTCATGGTGGCGCTGCGTTCCCGGATGTGGAGATCATTCTTCAGGGCGAAGGTGTGCAGCTCGTTTTGGATGGTAAGACGCAGATCAAGAAGGGGATCACGTATAGCCATTTCGAATCGGTGCCGGATGCGCCGTTCACGAGCTTTGAAACGAAGTTGCCGACGGGGAAGTTCTCAATCTTCGCGGCGAACGTTCCGGCGAAGGACGACTACAACCTGTGTGGGCAGTCGTTGTCGATGCCGATCGAGATCGTGGGGCAGAATGGGGCTGTCGTCAAACAGACGACGAAAGTCGACGTCACGGGCTGCCTGAAGGCGAAGAAGGCCACGAAGAAAAAGAAGAAGGTCGAGAAGAAGGTGTCCAAGGCGACCAAGAGGGGCAAGTAGATGACCGTCAAGACTGCAGTCGCGATGCTCGCGGGCGTGTTGGTTGTGCTGGTCTTCTCGGCTGCTCCGGCGTTGGCGGCCGCCCCGGAAGCGCCGGTGACGGAAGCTCCGGCTGCGATCGCGGGCACGACGGCTACTTTCAAGGGCGAACTGGTCCCGGGTGCGACGAGCGAAAAAGTCACGTACTACTTCGCGTATAGCGCGGGTCTGGGAGCAGCGTGTACGGAAAGCGGGATGCGGGCTCCCGGCGAACCTTTCCCTGAAGCGGAAGACAACGAAAAGGTGTCGGTGCCGGTATCGGGCTTGGAGGGAAGCACGACGTACGCGGTGTGTCTTCTCGCGAGCAATCCTGAAGGCGAAACGACGGGTTCGCAGCAGACGTTCAAAACGCTCGCGTCCAGGCCCGTTGTCGTGTCTGAGGCGGCGACCGCAGTCACCCCGTTCGATGCGTCCCTCGAAGCGGTCCTCAACCCGGAGCGCCGCGTCAGCACCTACTACTTCGAATATGCGCCCACGAAACTGGCGGTCGAAAAATCCGAAGGCACGAGCTTTGGCGAATCGTCGATCCCGGCGGGCTCTGAAGCCCAGGGCACCGGCCCGGTCGACATCGGTGGTGGCCTGACGCCGGCCACGACCTACTACTACCGTGTTGTCGCGAGCAGCGCGAACGGCGCCACGGATGGCCCGGTCGAAAGCTTCGAAACCGAGCCCCTCGTAGAGCCGTCGATCGACGCGGAGAGCGTCACGGGCGCCACCCAGACCGGCGCGGAACTGCACGCGCTGATCAACCCCGAGTATCAGGAAACGGAATATCAGTTCAAGTTGGGGACGAGCACGGCGTATGGGGTTGATATGCCCACGTCTCTGATGGGCTTCGGGGTCGGCGAAGGATTCTTCGGGGACTTGGAAACCGGCGGCGTGAACGTGCAGAGCGAACTGCAGGCGCAGGCGCTGCCAGCGCTCAAACCGAACACCGAATACGACTACGAGGCGCTCGCCAAGAACAAAACTGGCACGAGCGAAGGCCCGAACGAGACGTTCCTGACGCTCCCGAACCCTCCGACCGTGAGCACCGGCGGCTTTTCGGGGGTCACGACGAGCGCCGCCACGATCTCCGGGAGCGTCGATCCCGGCTCGAGTGGCTTCCCTACCCAGGACGACACGAAATACTATTTCCAGTACGGCACCACGACCGGCTACGGGCACCAGGTCCCGGGTCTATTGGACCAGGCAGAAGCCGAAGTGTGCCGCGAAGACCTTGAAAGAGACGAAGCGTGCCCGGCGGAAAGCGAAGCGGGCGAAGGCGAAAGCACCAATGTCGAGCAGTCGAACCTCGTGAGCCTGCAACCGGGCGTGACCTACCACTACCGTATCGTCGCGACGAACGACAACGCCAGCACCGACGGTGGGCTGCCACAGACCGTCTACGGCCAGGACGAAACGTTCACGACGACCGCCACGCCGCCGATCCTCAGCGAAGTATCGGTTCAGGGGATCGGTCAGAACAGCGCCACGATCTCAGCAGTCCTGGACCCGCAGGGCCTCGCGACGCGCTGGGAACTACAGCTCGGCGCGACCCCGGGCATGTTGCAGCCCGCGGACACTCCGTGCCCGGGCGATGAAACCGCGGCTTGTCCGGCGAGCGGCGACACGAGCAGCCCGCTGGCTCTGAACATCCCGCTCCTCGCGCTGACCCCGGGCACGACCTATTACTACAAGCTCGTCGCGGTCAACCCGAGCAGCCCAATCAGCCTGGAAACCAACCAGCAAAAGCCCGCCGAAACCCTCGAACGATCGTTCACGACAGCCCCCGCCGCCGGGTTGGCGCCGGGCGCTCTACCGGCACTCATCCCTTACCAGTCGATCGCGGCACTCAACGCAAAAGAAGCCCAGGAAGACAAGAAACTACCCGGCCCCACCACAACACTGACAAACGCCGAGAAGCTAAAGAAAGCACTAAAGGCCTGCAAGAAGAAAAAAGGCACCAAACGAGCCAAATGCGAAGCAACCGCACGAAAGAAATACCCGACGGCGAAGCAGAAGAAGGCAAAGCAATGATGCTCGGCGATCTCTGCTGCCCGGATGGGGCGGTGTGAGACCGGGGCATTGCCTCGGTCCCAGGCCGTAAACCGCGGGATCACGCCGTCTGCGCGCCTCCTGGGTCGGACGCCCGTCTGATGCGCGTGCGCGCGAGCAGAACGGCGAGCTCGGCCACGAGCACGGCCGCTCCGATGAGGGTAAGAATCCGTCCGAGGACAACCGGCAGGCTCTCGGCGGGAGTGATGGACACGCGGATACGTGTCGGCGGCGTGTTCGGACGTGCGGACGGAGGCGCTCCGGCGCCGGGGTCCAGGGCGAGCACGAGGTGGTACCCAACGTCGCGTCCCACGACTCTCGCACCGGTTATGTGCAGCAGATCGGGGCCGCCGCCGATGTTGGTGTCGACCATCTGACCCGGATGCGCGGCCAGCGTCACCGTGACGCTGCTGCCGTGTATCTGACTGGGGTAGATGGTCAGGTGCGGAAGCGCTGGCCCGGCGACTAGAGGCAGCGGCACGTAAGCATAGTCGTTGAACACCTCTGCGAATACTTCGCCGCGGCTTCCGAGTACCGCTTCGCGGGGGAGCAGCGTGCGCCGATGTGCGTCGACCTGCTGCACCGCTCCTACTGACGACAGAACGAGAACAGGGAGAAAGGTCCACCACCAGATCCGGATGCGGGACGAGTCCGAGCGGGTCCTCGCCAGGATCGCCAGGACAGCCGCGGTGACGCCCATCAGCACGTACGTCTCCAGTCGATAGCTGAACTGCAGGAGGGTGTAGGGCTTTGGCAACGCAAGCAACAGCCCGGCATGTGTCATGAGGACGACGATGGCGGTGCTCGCAAGCGAGAAGATCGCGAGCATCCGCACCCAGGGCCCCCTCCGCGGATGGATCAGCAGGATGGCGATGCTGACGAGTACCCAGGCGATGGCCGCGGTGGGCAGCGCAAGGGCGTAGTCGGGAGTCTGAGGCACGGTGGACGCGCGCGAGAGGGTGAAAAGATGCGCGACGGACACCAGAGGCATGGTTTGGTGCAGGGTTTCGCGCGCGATGGCGTAGTTGCTTCCGATCTTCGTGTGCGAGGCATAGGCAAGCGTGGGCAGCAGGAACCAGGCGTTCACCAATGCGGCCGGTATGACAAGCGCCGCCAGGCGTACGAGGCCCCTCCTGCTCGCCAGTCGACGAACGCCCGGCACGCAGATCAGAAGCACCACTCCCATGAGGAGCGCAAAGCTGGAGGCCCACAGCACCGTCAGGTCGTGACTGCCGAAGAACACGATGCTGCTGGCGGCGAGCGCGAGGGCCGGGGCAAAGCAAAGGCGTTCGGCTCGCAGGACGCTAACGCCGGCGCCGAGCATGAGTGGGATCGTCGACATGCCGAGGAACTCGGCCCAGTCGCCCTCACCGTACACGAGCGTCAGGTAACAGGCGGACGTTACGAACAACAGCGCGGGAGCATGCGCGAGCCAGCGACCTACGCCGGCACTGCGTGAGAGCCAATACCAGCCGCCGTAGGCGGCAGCGAAGCCGAGGATGTAGGTCAGCACGTAGGCTGCGATCGGGGATTCGCCGAAGACGAGCGTGAGCGCTCCAGCGAGCGCGTTGATGGTGCCACCGTAGAACGCGTATTGCGGGTAGAAAACCGAGTACGGAGTGTTGAGGAAGAAGCTCGGAGCGCCGTTGGCGCGGATCGACAAGCTCTGCTGCCACACGTACCACAGGTGATGCTCCCAGTCGCCGCCCAGGCCGGAGCTCGTGAGGAGCATCGGCCATGCGAGGACGCCCACGACTACGGCCGCAGCGCAGCATGCGACCGGAGTGTGCAGCCGCCGACTCCATCCAAGGCGCCTCGTACGGACGGTCCCACGCCCCCGCGCGGGTGGCATTCGACTCCCGAGCGTAACGCTCATCGGCGCGACACTATCGGCGCTGCGACGACCGTCAAAGATGTCTTTGCGGACAGGCGACAGATCCCCTCTGCGCGGTCGCTTGTGCGCCCAGTGGTCAGGCGACCGTGTCTCCGACCCGTTGGCGGATCGCTCAGGCCACAGTGCTGTAATGCCTTGGTTAGCCGTAGTAGCGGGCGACGACTTGAAGCTGGCTGAAGAGGTCGTGGCCCAGGAACAACACTACGATCCCAGCCCCGAGGACCGGCCCCCACCGCCGTCCCGCTCCGCGCGCGGCCAGCGCGAGCACCGCGCCGAGCAGCGGGAGCAGAGGGAGGAGGTAGCGGGCCTGCCCATATTCCGCGTTCACCTCGGGGAACGAGCGATAGGAGTCGGCTCCAATCAGCACCATGAGCCCCGCGCTCATCACGACGTACACTGCGAGCTCGCCGACGCGAGCTCGCAGTGCCGCTCGGCCTGCGAGCAGGGCACGAACGCAGAACGCGGCAATCAACCCCGCTGGGAGCAGCGCAGCGTCATACACCCACCCGGGGAACGGAGTATCGAGCCAGCCGTACAGGCCGACGTAGCCGTCGAGCCAGATCTGGCGTGCAGTGAACAGCCCCGGGAAGTCGCTGCTCATCGCTGGCAGGCGGGGAAGGTACAGCTGCCATATGTAGTCGAGCTCGTCGAGCAACGAGCCGCGGGTCGCGTCGATCCCGCTCGACACGACGCCGAGCGGCGGATGGCCCGCTGCGAGATGGATGGCCACGAACACCCCGATCGGGACGAGCGCGACCCCGAGCGCGAGCGCAAGCGAGCGCAATTCGGCACGTCGCTCGGACGCGCGCGCAGCGCGCAGCGCGAGCACCGCCAGTCCCGCCAGCACTCCAGGCGCCAGGCCGACGAAGTTGAGCTTCGTGAGAAACCCCGCCGCCGTCACGACCCCGAGCAGCAGCGCCAGCCGCCGCGTGAGCCCGCGCCGGAATGCGCGCGCCAAGCAGTAGAAGACCGCCGCAGACAGCGCGAACAGCAGCGCGTCGGGGTTCACCGAGCCCGACATGAAGCCGAAGAGCGGCGCGAGTGCGATGCCGAGCGCACCAACTGTCCACGCCCACGGTACCGAAGGGAGCGCTTCGCGGATGAACAGGAACCCGAACAGCGCTGTGATGCCTGCCATCAGCGACGATAGGAGCCGCATGAGCTGGAGACGGCCAAGCAGCGTGCCGCCCGAGTCCAGGTCGTAGGGGATCACCTGCAGCGCGTAGTACAGCGGCGGCTCGTCGGTCGCGACGCCGGCGCTGGTGCTGCCCCTTTCCGGAAACCGCGCGGCACCCGTGATTTCGCGATCGAGTTCCTCCTGTTCGAGCGGCGAGGAGATCGTGTCGTGCTCCGGCTGCTCGCGAACCTCTTCGAAGTGGAGGTACCTCAGCACGACCAGCTCCTCGGGTGACAGAGCGCCGCTGCTCGAGCTCGGCAGCCGGCCGGTTTCTGCGAGCTGCTTTACGTAGGCGAAGTGCTCCGGCTCGTCGGGTGCCTGAAAGGGTGGAGTGACGATCGACCAGCACGCAGCGTTGAGACACGCGACCGCCGCGCAGACGACGGCGGCCCGCGGAATCCGGCGCACGATGCGTGCCGGCCCGAATGTCCGCTTCCGAGTCTTCGCCTCAGCGACTGCCGAGCCTCTCATCTGAGCTCTAGGAGCGTCAGCACGGTGGCAAGCACGGCCACGGCGATCATCGACGCGATCGCGACGAGCACGATCCAGACTCCGCTGGTGGCACGGCCGAGCCCCATGTGCGTGGCCACCGACGAGACGACTGACCACCACGAGTCGCCAAGGCCGAGATATTCAATCCTCACCCTCCCCGGGAGAGCTGTCCCATCCCGGGCGTGTGCGGCGAGCGAGCGAGCAGTCGTCTGCCCGTCGAGCCTGACGACCCCGGCTGCTCGCTCGAGGGCAAAGCAGACATTCACGTCGCGGTACGGCCGCGAGACCCGGCTGACCGGAACGGTCACGACGTCCGCGGTCCAGCCGCTGCCTCTTTCGCCTGCGGTTATCACGTCCGCTCCCGAGGATGCGGTGACTGTCACCTTCGGACCGTAGACGCCACTGATCGACAGGCGCATCGCGACAGTGCCTTTGGGAAGCGTTTCGCTCGACTGGCATGCCGTGAGGCCGTGATTGGCGACGGTCAGTTCTCGGTTCACCTCCACCGGGCTTGCGCGCAGCACGGTGAGCCTAGCCTCCGACAGCACCACCGCGACCGCGACCGCAATCGCCACGAGACCGAGCGCGAACGCGAGCTTCACGTTGCGCTCGGTGGGCGCCAGCTTGCGGGATCCCCGCATAGTAGGGAGGGGCTGCGGCGTAGTTGCTCCCGACGGGTGAGCGTCTACGTGCGCCGGTAGCTGGCGACGAACGCGCCGCCGGCGTCGGCGCTGTCCCGAGATTGTGGATCCGCGATCACCTCCAGTAGTTTGATGCCTACGAACCTGGCAGGAATCGTGATCGAAGGCGGGATGGCATACAGCGCGAACTGATAGTGCTTGGCCGTGCCCTTCGCTGGACAGATCGAGTAGCGCTGCCTCTTTCCCTTCTTGGTGAGCCCTACGTGAGCACCGGGTGGCAGCTTGCCGGCGCTGAGCGAGTGCAACGCCGGGTTGACGCCCGCGACCGACCATTCGACGGTTGTCGAGTATCCGCCCTTGGATCTGTTCGGCGTCAAGCCAAGGATGAACAGGGCGAGTTCCTTGGTGGTAGACGGCACGGCGCCCCATTCCATCGGGGGAGCGATGTTCTTCCCGTCGCAAGTGTAGATCGCTGGAAGCGAGGTGTTGACGATCGCCGGGCTTTTGAACGGGATCGTGATGCTCGCGGGGGCAGAGGAGTCCGAGCAGCCGGCCAGGGCAAGCGCCGACAGCAGCACGGCACCTGAGGTCGCTTTCACTCGTCGTTGCATCGGCGCTCCTCCTTCGAGTCGTCTGGCGACTCGCTCGTGTGGGACGAGGGAAAGCTACTTCTCGGTCTGCTGGATGCCAAGCGAATCGAAGAAGTGTTTCCAACCCCCGCCTGAGACAACCCAGTCAGGTCGTGGACTTTGCACGATCGCAATTAGCGGCACTGTCGCCACAATGGGAAACAAGGCTTGTCAAGGGAGTGGGTTGGATGGTAGGAATGATTGAGTACTCGTCTAACCAGATAAGAAAGTGGGATTCATGACAAACGCAGGTAACCCTCGGGCGAAGGATACGCGCCCGCGACGGGCAGCGGTAGTGATGGCGCTGGCAGCGGCGCTACTATCGGCTCTGTGTAGCGTCTCGCCGGCTCTCGCCACACCGACCGGTGAATTCGAAGTGTTCGCACAATGCCCTCTGAGCAACCCGGATGTAACCGCATGCATCAACGCAAGCACGTCCAGCGGTGAATTCACGGTCGGCAGCAGGACCGTGCCGATCAAGCACACCATCAGGCTCCAAGGCGGCCTCGCCGAAAATAGCGAAACCGGTGCCGTGACCTTCGTTGGCGCGGCGAACGGCGAAACGCTGTCAAAGACGCCCCAGACCGTCCCGGGCGGGCTCGTGGGCATCGAAGGGCTCGGTGGTGAAGTCACAGCGACGACCGAACTTGCGGGCCCTGCGGACTCGATTGGCATCAGCGAGACTGCCCTGCTCGATGAAACAGGCACGGCGCTGTCGCTACCGATCAAGGTAAAGCTGAGCAACCCCATCCTTGGCAACAGCTGCTACGTCGGCTCCAACGCGCACCCGATCATGCTCGAGCTCACGACGGGCACTACCAGCCCGCCGAAACCCAACAGCCCGATAAAAGGGGCTCGCGGGGAAGTCGCGCTGACCGGCGAATACGACATCGTCAATTTCGTCAAAAACTCGCTGGTCAACAACTCGTTCGCGGCGCCAGGTGTCCAAGGCTGCGGACTGATCCCCTTCCTGGTCGACCCGATCGTGGACCTGGACCTCGCCGTTCCGGCGCCTGCGGGCCACAACACCGCGGTCCTCGACGGCACGATCCAGCTGGCGGGAGCAGGCGCGGTCGACGAACACTAGTCGGCGCGGACAGTGGAAGGCCGCAGCCATAGCACCTATGGGGCTCGCCGCGTAAGCGGCGGGCCCCAGTTGCATGTGCGTTGCCGCTTCGTCCGCCATCCGCTGCGCATCAGTTGCGGCGCAGGCCAAGGATGCTGAGCAGGAAGGAGGTGAACACGATCTGAATGCCGAGCACGAGCAGCGTGGCGGCGAAGATCGCGGCGCGTTCCTGGGCGAGGCTGCCGAAGCCGCGCGCGATCCAGTCGATCACGATCACGGCGATCATCACGAGGCCCACGAGCGCGACCGCACTGCCCAGCATCAACCCGTGCTCGAGTCGCAGGCGTTCGCGCGCGCGGTCGAACCAAGCATCGCGCTCGCCCATGAAGTAGGTGGCGTAGGCGTGGGCGCAGAGGCCGAGGCCAACCAGCTGGGCGCCGACGATCAGCAGTAGCGAGCCGCCGATCAGCGTGTGCAGATCCCACGCGCGCTGCAGGATGTGGAGGTGCGCGAGCACGGTCAGCGTCGTCAGGCCCCCGAGCGCGGCGATCAGCGCGCCGGGAAGGATGAACAGGTGGTTGGGCGAGTGCAGGAGCAGGAAGCGCAGGTGTCGCCAGCCGTCCCGGAAGCTCGAGAGCTTCGATTCGCCGCCGCGCGGTCGGTACTCGATCGGGATCTCGCGGATGTCCAGCTTCTCCTTGGCCGCTCGAACGATCATCTCCGAGGCGAACTCCATGCCGGTCGTGCGCAGCTGCAGCTGCTCGAGGCGGTCGCGCCTGAAGCCCCGCATCCCGCAGTGCGCGTCGTTGACACCGGTGTGGAACAGCGCGTTCAGGAAGCCGGAGAGCAGCGGGTTGCCGATGTAGCGGTGAAGCCATGGCATGGCGCCGTCGTGGATGTTGCTCATGCGATCGCCCACGATCATGTCCGCGCCGTCCTGCAGGCCCGCGAGGAACCTGGGGATCTCGGCGAAGTCGTACGTGAGGTCAGCGTCCGCCATCACGATGTACTCGCCGCTAGCCGCTGCGAAACCGGCGCGGTAGGCGCTGCCATAGCCGCGGATCGGCTGGTGCACGACATGAGCGCCCGCGCGCTCGGCAAGTTCCGCGCTGCCGTCTTCAGAGCCGTTGTCGGCGACGATCACCTCGCCGTCTATTCGCGCACCTGCCATCGCGGCCAGCGCTAAGGCGACGCACAGCTCGATGTTCTCCGCCTCGTTCAGGCAGGGGATCACGACCGAGAGCAGCCGAGTGGAGCGCTCGTGCTCGTCGCTGACATTTGGGCTCTCGGTGGTCGTGCTCATCAT
>CAVUYF010000010.1:0-9459 GCA_963745635.1 uncultured Solirubrobacteraceae bacterium
CAACGGACAGAGGGTGTGGCGCAGCTCCCGCTCGATGCGCTCCGTCAAATCCTCAAGGCCCTCCCCCGTGTCGCCGCTGACGAGCACCGCGTCGGGGTGGCGCAGGCGCAGCTCCTGCCGGGCGGGCTCGTCGAGCAGGTCCGCCTTGTTGAGCACCAGCACTCTGGGGTTCGAGTCGGCGCCGATCTCCTCGAGCACCTCCTCCACCGCGCGGCGCATCGCCTCCATCTCCTCGTCCTGCGCGGAGGCGTCGAGCACGTGCAGCAGGAGATCCGCACGGATTGTCTCCTCCAGGGTGGCCCCGAAGGCATCCACGAGCTGGTGGGGAAGCTTGCGGATGAAGCCCACCGTGTCGGTCAGCAGGTGTGGGCGTCTCACACGACATTGGCAGAGAGGGGCCGAGCTGAAAGCTGCTCGCCGCGAGCTCGCGGACAACCTGCTGGAGGCCGCACGTGGCGAGCTGCCGTTCGAGAATCCGGAGACCGCCGGCGAACTCGCCGCAGCGTTCCTGCGGCGTTATGACGACCGGCGCGCTACCCAAGGCGCGTACGCGCTCGATCTCGCTGACTGGTTCGTGTGGCTCGCGCGCGCCGGCGTCAGCCCGCTCGAAGCGACGCTCGCGACGATCGAGAGCTACAAGCGTGAGCCGCTGCTAGACGGCAAGGCACCCGCTCCGTCGACGATGGCACGACGCTTGGCGTGCCTCTCGCACTACTACCGCCGCGCCAACTACAACGGGCTGATCGCCCGCAACCCGGTCGAGTTCGCCGACCGCCCGAAGGTCCCAGAGCAGGCAGCCACCGCGGGGATCTCAAAGCAGCGCGCACGGCGACTGATTACCGCTGCCCGCGCCGAGGGGCCCCGCGAATTGGCGCTCGTGTTGTTGCTGCTTGAGCTCGGCCTGCGCGTCTCTGAGGCTGTAGGCGCGGACATCGAGGATCTCGGCGAGCAGGGCCGCCACCGCGTGCTCAAACTCAAGGGCAAGGGCCAGACCACAAAGGCAGCGGTCGCGCCACTGAACGCGGCCGTCGCGCACGCCGTCGACCGAGCCAAGGGCGCGCGCACCAAAGGACCGCTGCTCATCACCTCCACCGGGGAGCGCCTGACGCGCCAGCACGCCGGCAAGCTGATCAAGCGGATGGGCGAGCAGATCGGCATCCCCGACCTTCACCCCCACGCCCTGCGCCACGGCTTCGTGACGCTCTCGCTCGACGAAGGAGCATCGCTGCGCGATGTGCAGGACGCCGCGCGGCACGCCGATCCGCGCACGACCAGGCGTTATGACAAGAACCGGAACAGCCTTAACCGCCACCCCACCCACCGTCTACTCGGCGCACTGGAGCCATAGCCGACGGAGTTGGACGAGCCCTTCACGGCGACCATAGGACTCCCCTATCCTCTCGCGTAGGTGACGATGCCTGAACACACTCCGCGCGCACTCGGCGTTGACGTCGAGACTCTGAACCGCTGGAAGAGCCGAGGACTCTTGCGCGCACGGAAACTACGTAGCAATCAAGTGCGGCCCGGCTGGGAGGACGCCCCGCTTGTGGCGGGGATCGGCGCCGCTCCCATCTTGGTGGTCGGCAGCGACGATCTCGTGGCCATCAAAGCACGCCCCGTGGACTAGTAGTGCTTCGTTAGGTTGGTGGAGGGTTCTGGAGGTCGCGGGCGAACTCCTGTGACGGCTACTGTCGTCGAGGAGGTCCATGATGGGGTTGGTGTCTGGTTTGTCAGAGCGGGAGTTGTCGCGTGTGCGCGGCAGGCTGGTCGAGTTCGCGGCTGAGATGTTCGAGTCGATGGCGCGCAAGGATCAGCGGCGTTGGGGTGAGGTGTATTTGCGGGGGTTGATGTTGGATGGGAAGCGCAAGAGCATCGAGCCGATGGCGGCTCGGTTGGCGGACGGGGATGAGCAGTGTTTGCAGCAGTTCGTGAACCAGTCGCCGTGGGATCCGGTGCCGGTCCGACGGGCACTGGCCAGGCGGATGGCGGCGGAGATCGGGGCTGAGGGCTGGGTGATTGATGACACGGGGTTCCCGAAGTTCGGGAAGATGTCGGTTGGGGTTGCTCGTCAGTACTCCGGGTCGTTGGGGAAGGTCGGGAACTGTCAGGTCGCGGTCAGCGTGAACGCTGCGACAGACTCGGCTTCTTGTCCGTTGGACTGGCGGTTGTTCCTACCTGAATCCTGGGATGAGGACTCAGAGTTCAATCAGGATCGGCGTGTGAGGGCTGGGCTCCCTGGCGACGTTCACCACGTTGAGAAGTGGCGGCTGGCGTTGGAGATGATCGACGAGCTGATCGGCTGGGGCGTCGGACCGCCGGTGATCCTGGCCGATGGCGCCTATGGCGATAACACCGAGTTCCGGCAAGAGCTTGCCCAGCGCGAGCTTGGTTATGTGCTGGATGTGAAGTCCACAACTTCGGCTTACCCGGAGGGCGTGAAGCCTGAGCGTCCCGAGTATCAAGGCCGCGGCCAGCCCCCGAAGTCCCGCTATCGCCAGGCCCCGTCCTCACTGGCGGAACTCGCTCTGGCAGCCGGAGAGACCCAAGCGGTCACGGTCTGCTGGCGTGAGGGAACCCGCGGAGAGATGACATCCCGGTTCCTCGCTCTCAGAGTCAGGCCAGCGAACATCGCCCTGCGCCGCGCCGCCCATGACAACGGCGAGGAGCTCCCGCTCCAGTGGCTGATATGTGAGTGGCCCGAGCACAAGCCCGAGCCAGTCAAGTACTGGCTCTCGAACCTACCAGCCGATACCAGCATCGAGGATCTCGTCCGGTTGGGGAAGCTGCGATGGCGAATCGAGCATGACTACCGCGAGCTCAAGGACGCGCTCGGGCTCGACCACTTCGAGGGTCGCACCTACCGCGGGTTTAACCACCACGTCACGCTGGTATCGGTCGCGCACGCGTTCCTCACCCTGGAGAGAAGACGCCACCGTCCTCGACTCAGGGCGGCAGCCTGACCCTCTACCAGGTCGTCCGGGAGCTCCAAGCGCTCCTGGCCTGCTGGCACGGAACCTGCCCGGTCTGCCGCAGAGAGCTGCCGCCCGAACACCCACTACGAGGACCACCAACCTAACGGAGCACTACTAGTGTCCTGTTTGGTTGATTCGTTGGCAGTAGCGGCTGATCGAGTCGAGGATTTGCTCGGCGGTCTTGGTCCAGACGTAGGGGCGGGGGTTCTCGTTCCAGGTGTCGATCCACTGGCGGATATCGGCGTTCAAGGCGCGGACGGAGCGGTGCGCGCCGCGGCGTAGGAGCTTGGTGGTGAGCTCGCCGAACCAGCGCTCGACGAGGTTGATCCACGAGCTCGAGGTCGGGGTGAAGTGCAGGTGAAACCGCGGGTGCTGAGCGAGCCAGCGTCGGATCTGTGGGGTCTTGTGGCTGGAGGCGTTATCGAGCACGAGGTGCACGTCGAGGTGGGCGGGTACGCTCTCGTCGATCGTCTTGAGGAACTTCAAGAACTCGAGGGCCCGGTGGCGTTGGTGCAGCGACCCGATCACCTCGCCGCTTCCCAGGTTCAGCGCGGCATACAGGCTTGAGGTGCCGTGACGCTCATAGTCATGGGTCGCACGCTGTGGCGTGCCGGGCAGCATCGGCAGGATCGGCGTGGTGCGGTCCAGCGCTTGAATCTGGCTCTTCTCATCCACACACAGGACGACAGCTCGCTCGGGTGGGTTCAGGTACAGGCCGCAGATGTCGTGGACCTTCTCGATGAACAGCGGGTCTTTGGAGAGCTTCCAGGTCTCTTGGCGGTGGGGCTGCAACCCGAACGCGTGCCAGATCCGCATCACCGCGTCCGGGGTCATCCCAACCTCCCTGGCCATCGAGCGGGTCGACCAATGCGTCGCGTTCTTCGGCGCGCTCTCCAGGGTCTTGGTCACCACGGCCTCGACCTGCTCATCGGTGATCGTCCGCGGTTTGCCGGGACGCGGCTCATCCGCGAGCCCTTCAAGCCGGCGCTGAGCGAACCGGTTGCGCCACTTCGTGACCGTCGGCCGCGAAACCGCCAGCGCTTCTGCGATCTCGCCGTTGGACCACAACCCCTCCGACGCCATCAGCACGATCCGCGCCCGCAGCGCCAGCGCCTGAGCACTCCTCCGGCGCCGCGTCCAGCCCTCCAGCACAGCGCGCTCCTCGCCCGTCAACTCGATTGAAACAGCAGTAGGAATAGGCATGACCCACACCTACCCTAACCACAAACGAATTAAACCACAGGACACTAGACCAAGCTGATCAAGCGTCTCGGCGAGCAGATCGACCTAATGCGAGACCCTACGCCTGCCAGCCGTACTCGTACTAGGTGAGGGAGCTTCGCGAAAGCGACGCCGGTCTCATATGGATGAGACGCCTGGAGTCTCACATGAGCGAGATTGGGCTGTCTCACATCGGTGAGACGCCGCATTATCTACGTGAGACAGGGCAGGCAGCATTGCGCGTCGGCGAGCGCGCGCGCCTTGACGGTGATCTCGACCATCGAGCCCTTCACGCCGCGGCCTGCAGAATGCTGTTGTCTACGTCGGAGGGCCAGCGTCGAGCGCAGTGCCCGCGGCGGCATACACCGGGTGGCGGTTCAAACATTTTCGCTGGAAGTCCTCAGCCAGGAGCGTGCCCACCTCCCCGAGCAGCGCGCGCCGGTCGCATCCCCGACGCGCCAACAGCCTGGCGGTGGCGCCCAACAGGCGCGGCGGGGTGAAGACTTGCGAGGGCCGCGACCGGTGGCTATAGAACAGATCCAGGAACGTGCCTATTTTGCCCTGCTCCAGCAGTCGCCTCTCAATCTCGGGTACCACCGCGGGCGTCGACCCAGCCTTCCCCATATCGGTCGCGAGCCAGTAGTGCTCGGCCGCGTCCTTGTCTCGCCAGCTGCCCCAGGCCGCCATCTCACTATCAATGTCTTCTCCGGAGCCATCCAGCGCGGTTGCGATCGCGGGCACGAGCGCGTCGACCTGTCGAAACGCGTCCTGTATCCCCTGGCCGGGCGTGGGGTCCTTGAAGTGTCCGGCGTCGCCGACCAGCACCCAGCCGGGGCCGGAGGCCTCCCGGAAGAACCCCTCCCAGCGCAGCATTCCAAACAACTTCCCGGTCAGCCGCGCGCTCGAGAGCGCCTGCGCCACGGGCCGGCAGCTGCGTGCGTACGCCATGAAGCTGCCCTCCAGATCCTCCCGGAAGCGAGGGAGATCAACCAGATCCGGGATCAGGATGACCTGATAGAGGCCGCTGTCGGCGGGCGTAGCGATCACCATCCGATTGCCCCACCGGTGGAACACGAATGCCGGATCGGAGTCGGGCTCGACTCCCTCGAAGAAGGACCAATAGAGGAATCGCTCGTTCGGCGTGAGGTTGTACTTGCGAGCCCCGACAAGGCTCGCGATCGTCGAGTTGCGACCGTCGGCGCCGACAACCAGCCGTGCCCGGAGCGTCGTCTCCGAGCCGTTCTGTGCGACCCGCACGCCAGCCACTCGACCCCGATCCTCGAGGAGTCCTGTCACCTTGCTGTCCATCTGCAGATCGGCGCCCGCCTCCACGGCGGCCTGAGCCAGGATCGGATCGAGCAGCAGCCGACGCACCGATGCTGTACCGCCAATGTCGCCTGAATGCAGCTGAATCGGGGTCACGAACTCGAGGTCCTCCGCGCGCAAGTCGACGCGGTCGACGAATGGCGCGCCGGTCGCGCGTATCTTGTCGATGACCCCGAGGCGGTCTAGGAACGTCAGCGCCTGGGCCTCGAAGATGTGCGTCGAGAGGGTGTCGCTCGGAAAGCTGGCCTGCTCCACGAGCGCGACCTTGACGCCCCGGCGTGCGAGCAGCGCCGCCAGCGGCGACCCCGAGCAGCGCGCACCCACGACGATCACATCGAATTCTTGGCTCATGCGTCCTCCGATCTCTTTGTTGGCTGCGAGGCTTGGGCCTCGTTGCTAGCGAGATTGACCGGCGGAAACCTGCAGTACATCTGCCAGATGGCGTATTCGAGCCGGCAGCAGTGGCGTAATCGGCGCCAGCGCTACCGGCTCGGTGGAGCGCTAGAGCTCTCTTCGCGCCGCTTGCGCTGCGAGCTCGGCGCGCGAGGAGACGGCAAGCTTGGCGAACACATGTGACAGGTGAGCCTGGACGGTACGGGGCGAGATGAACAGGCGCTCGCCGATCTGCGGGTTGGTGAGGCCCTCGGCGACGAGCTGCACGACTCGCAGCTCCGCCGGGCTGAGGCTCTCCCAACCGCGCAACGGCCGCTTGCGCTCTCCGCGGCCACGCTCTGCGTAGGCGACCACTTCATCGAGCCCGAGCGAGGCCCCGGCTGACCACGCCGCCGCAACAGCCTCCTCGCCGAGCGCTTCGCGCAGCGCGCTGAGTTGCGCTTCGTAGCTCGGCTGACGCACCGGGAAGCGCACGCAGCCCACGGCGGCGCGAATGGCGTCTGCGCCACCGAGCAAGCGAGCCGCCTGCTCTTCGTCCTGCAGCTCGCCGACGAGCGCAGCCAGCGACTCGAGCACGTCCGCGACGCCGCTCGGGTCGCCGGCGTCATAGAAGGCGCGCAGCGCCTCGTGCAGCAGCTCCTCGGCTCCGGAGATCTCGCCGGCCTCGCGGGCAAGCTGCGCCTGCGCCTCGAGTGATGTCCCGATCGCAAGCGGGTTCCCGCTTTCGCGCGCGACGAGCACCGCTTCTTCGATCGCGGCCACGGCCGGTGCCGTCTCTCCGCGCATCAGCTGCGCGGCCGCTGTGATCAGCAACGCGCTGACGGTGCTGAGGGCGTAGTTGCTGGCGCGCGTCGCCGGCAACGCCTCTCTCATCAGCGCCTCCGCGCGCTCGAGCTCGCCGGTGGCGTATTCCAGCAGTCCCAGATTCCACTGCATCAGCGGCGTGGCATCGTGAGCCATACGCACGCCCAAGGCAATCGACTCCTCGATGTGCGCCCGCGCGGCCGCCCACTCCCCGGTGCGGATCTTGGTGAAGCCGAGGAACCCGAGATCGGCCATCGCAAACAGCGGGTCGCCGAGCGAACGCGCCTGCGCGAGCGCCTCCTGCAGCATCGCCTCTGCTTCTGCGAATCGACACTGCAGCGTCGCGTTGAGACCGAGCCAGGTGAGCGACTCACGGATGCCGAGCAGGTTGCCTGCCACACGCGAAACCGCCAGGGCGTCTTCGAGCAGCGGAGGCGCTGCCTTCAGCCGCCCGCCCATCGTTGCAAGAAAGCCGGCTCCGTAGAGCCCGTCGGCGAGAAACCACGCATCCCCGAGCGCGCGGGTGATGGCGATGCTCTCCTCGAGCACGGGCATGGCAGCCTCCGGCTCGAGCGAGATCAGCGCCCACCCCATCAGATCGAGCGCTCGACCTACCGTGCCCTCGTCGCCCACTTCACGCCCAATCGCAAGCGCCTCCTCGGCAAAGCGCCGCGTCGCCACCCAGTCGGTTTCGATCGTCCCGATGTGGCCCACAGCAACCAGCGCCTTTGCCCGAGGGAGCCCCCGCGCACCCTCCCCGGCGAGCGCCGACTCGAGGTGCCCCCGGCCCTCGCGCCAGTGGCCACGCGCCTCGAAGAACAACCACAGCGCAGCGGCGAGGCGTAGAGCCTCCTCGACGCGCCCCGCATCGACCGCCCACCCGAGTGCGCCGCGGAAGTTGTCCAGCTCTGTCGTGAGCGGCCCGAGCCACTGCTCCAGGCGCGCCCCGAACAGGTCCGGCTCTGCGGACTCGGCAAGCCGCAGGTGGTAGTCGAGGTGCTGGTTGCGCGCGAGCGCCGCCTCGGCGGCATCGCTGAGCTTCTGCCGCGCGTACGCACGGACCGTCTCCAGCAGCGTGTAGCGAGTCTTGACGCCCTGCTCCTCGACCTGCACCAGCGACTTGTCAACGAGGCTCGCGAGCAGGTCGAGGATCTCAACGACCTCTAGCCCGGCGCCAGCGCAAACCGCCTCGACCCCATCGAGCGTCCAGCCGCCGGCGAACACGGAAATGCGCCGGAACAATGCTTGCTCCGCCGCACTCAGCAGGTCGTGGCTCCAATCGACCGACGCCTCGAGCGTGCGCTGCCGCGGCATCGCCGTGCGTGAGCCCCCCGTCAGCAGCACGAACCGCTCGCGCATCGCGTCGGCGATCTCCTGCGGCGTGAGCAGCCGCACGCGTGCCGCCGCCAGCTCGATCGCGAGGGGGATTCCGTCCAGGCGCCGACAGATCGTCGCCACCGCCTGCGCGTTCGCGTCCACCAAACGGAAATTCGGTCGCACCTGTCGCGCCCGATCGCAGAACAGCTGGATCGCTTCGACCCCCGCCAGCGCGGCTCCTGCCAGCTCGGCTTGCGGAACCTGCAGCGAGGGAACCCGCCAGCTCTGCTCTCCCTCGACCCCCAGCGACTCGCGGCTCGTCGCCAGAATCACAACACCGGGACACGCTTCGAGCAGCGTGGCCGCCAACTCGGCGCACGCGCCCAGCAGGTGCTCGCAGTTGTCGAGTGCGATCAACAGCCGGCGCTCGGCGAGCTGCCCCGTCAGCGTGTCGATCACCGGCTGCGACGGGAACTCGCGAATCGAAAGCGCGCTCGCAACCGCGCTGGCCACCAGCGCCGAATCGCTGATCGGCGCCAGATCCACCCACCACACACCATCACGGTGATCGTCAAGCATCTCGGCGGCCACCTGCAATGCCAGCCGTGTCTTCCCGCTCCCACCCGCTCCGGTCAGAGTCAGCAGGCGCGATAGGCCGAGCAGCTCACGAACCTCTGCGATCTCGGCCTCGCGGCCAACGAAGCTGGTGAGCTGCACGGGCAGGTTGTTCGGGAGGGCTGACAGCGAGCGCAGCGCCGGGAAGTCGTCGTGCAGATCCGCGTGGCACAGCTGGTACACCTGCTCCGGCCGCGCCAGGTCGCGCAGCCGATGCGCACCGAGGTCACGCACGCTGACGCCGTCGGGCAGGCCGCCTGCCACCAGCTCATACGTCGAGCGCGACAGCAGCGTCTGTCCGCCATGCCCGGTCGCCCGCAGCCGAGCACAGCGATGGATCGAGGGGCCGGTGTAGTTGCGCGCATCGCGCAGCACGGCCTCACCGGTGTGCAGCGCGACACGCACGCGTAGATCCACGCCCTCAGGCCACGGCTCGCTTCTTATCGCCCGCTGCAGATCGACTGCGCACGCAACCGCATCTGAGGCTCGCACGAACACGGCGACCGCACTATCACCCTCACCCTGCTCCTCCGGACGCACCCCACCACGCGCCCGCACGACCTCGGCGAGCAGATCGTGGCAGCGCGCCATCACCGGCGCCATCACCTCGCCCCACTCCTCCCACAACAAGGTCGAGCGCTCGACATCGGTCAGCAAGAACGTCACCGTCCCAGTCGGGACGAGCGCCACCGCATCCTGGTCAACTCCGCCCGCAGGACTCATGATCGCCTCGTCCATCATCCCAATCCTGCCGTGCCCTACGGTCGACTACATCGGCCAGATGGCCTATTCGCCGTCAGAGTCGGCGGGG
>CAVUYF010000011.1:0-28560 GCA_963745635.1 uncultured Solirubrobacteraceae bacterium
GAGGCCCCGTGCCTTCGTCTCCGGCGGGCGCAGCCGGCCGGCGCGGGGGGCTATTTGCTGTGCTTCATCGATGGGTGGTGCTTCATGGCGGGGTGGTGCTTCATCGCCGGATGGTGCTTCATCGCGGGGTGCGAGGCGGCCTGGGCGACGGTGGGGACGGCGGCGAGAATCAGCAGCGACGCGCCGAGCGCGAGGCGTCTGTGCGTGGGACGGTTGGTGCGCATGTGTCTCCTCGGATAGCGGAATGATGTCTCGGTCGGGCTACTTGCCCGCCGGGCCATAGTGGAGCGGCCTCCCATTACGGCTTTCTTACGGATCGGAGGGAGCTGGAGCGGATCGCGTAAGGGATCGGCAATATCTGCCCAGGAGGATTGCCGCAAATGTTCGTGCTGATCGTCTTCGCATTCATCGCGGGCGCCGCCACCGCGGTCTCCCCATGCGTGCTGCCGGTTCTACCGGTCGCGCTCTCCGCCGGGGTCACCGGTGGCCGCCGCCGCCCGCTGGGCGTGGTCACCGGCCTTGCGCTCTCCTTCACCTTCGCCACCGTCGCGCTCGTCTACGTGATCTCCGCGCTCGGCCTCCCCGACAGCCTGCTGCGCACGCTCGCGATCCTCGCGCTCATCGGCTTCGGCATCTGCCTGCTCGTGCCCTGGCTCGGGGACCGCCTCGAGGCCCGACTCAGCCGCCTCGGTCCCAGCGGCGGGGTGGGCGCCGGCAAGGATTCCGAGGGACGCCCGCGCGAGGGCTTCTGGTCTGGGATGCTGGTCGGCGGGGGGCTTGGCTTCGTCTACGCCCCCTGCGCCGGGCCGATCCTCGCGGGGGTCATCACCGCCTCCGCCTCCCAGACCTTCACCACCGCGCGCCTCGCCGTGGCGCTCGCCTACGGGATCGGCTCGGCGGTGGTGCTCTACGCGCTGATGCTCGGCGGGCGGCGGCTCACCGCCCCCCTCGCGCGGCGCAGCGCGCGCTTTCAGATGGCGATGGGGGCCGTGATGGTGTTGATCGCGTTCGCGATGCTCCGCAACTACGACACCCGCTTCGAGACCTCCATCGCGAGCGACCTCCCCTCGTTCCTCACGGACCCCACCAAAGGCCTCGAGACCAGTCACGCCGCCACCGTGCAGCTCGCCGCGCTGCGCGGCCGCAAGGCCCGCCAGGACGCCGGGCTGCGCGAGGCCGACGCCGGGCTGCGGCTGCCCGTGCTGGGCCAGGCCCCGGAATTCGCGGACACCGAGAAGTGGTTCAACACCTCCGGCGGAAAGCCCGTGCCGCTCGCGAGCCTCCGCGGCCACGTGGTGCTCGTGGACTTCTGGACCTACACCTGCATCAACTGCATCCGCACCCTCCCCTACCTCAACGCGTGGTACGCCAAGTACCACAGCAAGGGCTTCGAGATCATCGGGGTCCACACCCCCGAGTTCCCCTTCGAGCACTCCGCCGCCAACGTCGCCGCCGCGGTCTCCCAGAACGGGATCCACTACCCGGTGGTGCAGGACAACGAATACGGCACCTGGAACGCCTACAACAACGAGTACTGGCCCGCCGAGTACCTGATCGACGCCCAGGGCCGCATCCGCCTGGAGGACTTCGGCGAGGGCGAGTACGCCACCAAGGAGCGCGCGATCCGCAGCCTGCTGATCGAAGCCGGCGCCACGGGCCTGAGCGGGCCGACCGACGTCCACGCCCTCAAACCCTCCGAAACCGAAATCACCCCCGAGTCCTACCTCGGCACCGAACGCGGCGAACGCCTCACCAACGGGTCCTTCGTCGCCGGAGCGCACGACTACGGTCCGCTCCCCTCCCAGCCGCCCCCGCTCAGCGAGCTGCGCTACTCGGGTCTCCTGAGCATCGGCGCGTGGGGCACCACGCCGCTGAGCACCGGCGCCGCCGTGCAGCTGAGCTTCAGGGCCAGGCGCGTCTATCTGGTGATGGGATCCCCCGGCCACCCCCGTCCCGTGCGGGTGCTGCTCGACGGACGGCCGATCCCGCCGGCGCTCGCGGGAACCAGCGTGCACGACGGGACCGCGATGGTGCAGTTCCAGGACGTCTACAACCTCGTCGACCTCCCCTCCGTGCAGACCCACACCCTCACGGTGCAGCCGCCGCCGGGGGTCACCGTCTACGACTTCACCTTCGGTTGAGCTCCCTCGCGCTGCCATATCGGGTTGAGCCCCCTTGCGCTCTCATGATCGGGTTGAGGCCCCCCGCGCTGTCATGATCGCTCAGGCGATGCGCCCCGCAGCAGCAGATGCGCCAGAGAGCCCGCCGCGCGCCTCGGTGCTGGTCGTCGACGACGAGCCCACCATCGGCGAGGTCGTGGCGCGCTACCTGGAGCGCGCCGGCTACCGCACGCGCGTTGCCGGCGACGGCCCCCAGGCGCTCGCCCTCTGCGCCCAGAGCCCCCCGGACCTCGTGGTGCTCGACATCATGCTCCCCGGGATCGACGGTCTGGAGGTGATGCGCCGCCTGCGTGAGCTCGAGGGCGCGCCCGCGCGTGTGATCCTGCTCACCGCCCGCGGCCGCGAGGCCGACCGGATCGTGGGGCTGCGCCGCGGCGCCGACGACTACGTCGTCAAGCCCTTCTCCCCCGGCGAGCTCGTCGCGCGCGTGGAAGCCGTGCTGCGCCGCGAGCGCCCCGCCGCCCAGCCCATCCCCCCGCTCGAGTTCGAGGGGCTGCGCATCGAGCCCCCCACCCGCACCGTGACCGTCGGCGAGCGGGAGATCGCGCTCACCATGCGCGAGTTCGACCTGCTCGTGTTCCTCGCCCAACACCCCGGACAGGTGTTCTCGCGCGACCGCCTGATGGAGCTCGTGTGGCAACTCCCCGACTACACCGACAGCTCCACCGTCACCGTCCACATCCGCCGCCTGCGCGCCAAGCTCGAGCCGGACCCCGAGCACCCGCGCTACGTCCAGACCGTTTGGGGCGTCGGCTACCGCTTCCGGCCATGAGAGGCAAGATGAGCGATGAGCACGAGGGCACGATGAGCGAGCAGTACCAGCCCGGAGCACCCGGGCGCGACGAGCGCGCAGCGATGACGAGACACTCGGCGTGGAGCGCGATCGCCGTCCTGCTGCTCGCGCTGCTTCCCGCCTGCGCGGTGATGGCCGCCATCGGCGGCTCGGTGCTCACGACCGTCGAGATCCTCCTACCCGTGGGGCTGCTCGCGCTGGTGCTCGCTGGGCTCGCCGACAGCGGGCGGCTACGGCTGCGCACGCTGCACCATCGCTTCGAGCTGGGTCTCGGTCTCGCCCTCGGGCAGCTCCTCGCCGCGGTCGCGATCGGGGCCGCCGTGATGTTCGTATCCCCCCACGACGCCTGGATGACCGTCGCGATCCTGTTGTTCGCGGCTGTCGTCGCCACCCGCGCCGCGCAGCTGCTGCTGCGGGGGGTGGTGCGCGACGTGCACGCGATCCGGGAGGGTCTCCACGCGCTCGAGCGCGGCGAGCGGGAGATCGAGATCGAGGCCCGCTCGGGTCGCGAGCTCGAGGATCTCGCGCGCACCGCCAACCGAATGATCGCGGCGCTCGCCGCCGAGGAGCACGCGCGCGACACCGCCGACGCCGCCCGCCGCCAGGTGATCGCGGCGGTCTCCCACGATCTGCGCACCCCCCTCAGCACGCTGCGGCTGCTCACCCAGGCGCTCGAGGACGAGCTCGTGGACCCCGCCACCGCACGCCGTTACGTGCGCACGATGGGCGCTCACGTGCGCACCCTGGGGACCCTGATCGAGGACCTCTTCGAGCTCTCCTGCCTCGACGCGGGCGAGGTGGCGTGGAGCACCGGGGCCGTCGATCTCGCGGAGCTCGTGGGCGAGGCCTGCGAGCTGGTGCGCCCCGCCACGGAGGCCGCGGGGGTGGCCCTCCAGGCGGAGCTCCCCGCGGACCTCGCCCCCGCCGAGGCGAATCCCGACAAGCTCCGCCGGGTGCTTCTGAACCTGCTCCAGAACGCGATCCACCACACGCCCCCGGACGGCTCCGTCGCGATCAGGGCGGCCGCGGCGAACGGCACCGTCGAGGTCGAGGTCGCGGACACCGGCGCGGGGATCGCTCCTGAGGACCGCCCCCACGTGTTCGAGCCCTTCTACCGCGGCGGCCACGAAGCCGCCCGCACCGGCCCCGGCAGCGGCCTGGGGTTGGCGATCGCGCGCGCGATCGTGGAGGCCCACGGGGGTCGTATCTGGCTCGCCGATGCCCCCGGGGGGACGCAGGTCCACTTCACGCTGCCCGCCGCCGCGCCCGCTCCGCGGTCGCTCTCGCGCGTGAGCTGAGACGCCGTCAATGCGGCAGTGGCGCTCCCGCCACGCCGAGCAGGGCTCCCACCGCGCCCGCCGCCAGCAGCGTCGCCACCACGCCCCGCCGGGCCACCAACAGCAGGACCCCGGCGCCCCCCAGCACCGCCGCCTGCCAGGGCTCGGAGAGCGCCAGCCCCAGCGGCACCGCGGAGCCGAGGATCGCGCCGATCGCCGCGGGGCCCGCGCCCCCGAGGAAGCCCTGCGCGGGGGCGCTCGAGCGCAGGCGGTCGAAGTGGCGCGCGCCCCCCAGCACGAACACGAACGACGGCGCGAACGCGATCCCCGCGGCCAGCAGGCCCCCGCCCACGCCCGCCGCCGCATACCCCACCACCGCCACCGTCTGCACCAGCGGGCCCGGGGTCACCTGCCCGAGGGCCACCGCGTTCAAAAACTGGCCCGCGGTCATCCAGTGGTAGCGGGTCACCGCATCGTGCTGCATCAGCGGGACGATCACGAACCCTCCCCCGTAGGAGAGCGCCCCCACCTTCAGCGCCACCCACCCCAGTGCCGCCAGGCCCCCGACCACGGGGACCGTCACCGCCCACAGGGGCGGGGCCAGGATCGAGGGTGTGCGCCGCGCCGCGGACTCCCTCCTCCAGATCATCTCCATCCCGCCACACCCGATCAGAGCCACCACCAGCCAGGGGCCCACCGTCGCCGCGCTCACCCCGCCCACCAGAAGGTAGGCCCAGAAGCGCACACCGCCACTGTCTCCCTGATCGCGGGCGCGTCTGCGGCTCGTGCCGAGCAGCGTACCCCCGGTGCGCACCGCCACCGCCGCCACCGCCGCGCCCGCGCCGGCACCCGCGCCGCGCACCCACACGGGCGGGGAGCCCGCAAGGAACAGCGCCGCCAGTCCCAGGATCGCGAGCAGCCCCGGCACGATGAACCCCAGGCCCCCCGCGATCGCGCCCGCTGGACCCCGCACCCGCCAGGCGCAGAAGATCGCCAGCTGCGTCGCGGCGGGGCCCGGGAGCAGGTTGCACGCCGCGATCGCATCCTCGAACTCCTCCCGCGTCAGCCATCCCTCGCGCTGCACGCAGAGCTCCCGCAGGAGCGCCATCTGCGCGGGGGGCCCGCCGAAGCCGATGCACCCCAGGCGCCCCCACTCACGCAGCACCACTCCCAGCGAGGGGCGGGCCTCCTCGCGCTGGGGCTCTGCAGAGGCGGTGTCCGGGGCCTCGAGCTCGCGCGCCTGCACGCGTGAAGGCTAAACCGCCTGCCGACTCCGTGGCCGGGGGCCTGGGCTCCGCGCAGTGACCGAGGAAACCTCAGTAGTGCAGCTCGCCCACGGTCTGCACGGTCATCGGGTAGCTGCTGCTCTTCCGGTTGATCGCCCCATAGAGATCACCCGTCCCGGAGGCGTGCGCGTAGCGGCCCGTGCCGTGGGTGACCGACAGGGAGCCCCCGAAGGTGGAGTAGGCGCTCGTCGAGTGCAGAGCCCCGTGGCCGTGCCCGCTGATCGAGCCGCCACCCTGGACGTAGATCGTGAACGAGGCGTACACCGTGGGGCCGATATTGAAGCTCACCCTCACCCTGCCCAGGATCGTCCCCGAGATCGGCCCTTCCTCGATCAGGTTTGATCCCGAGTTGCTCACCAGATGCAGATGCCCTTCGTCTTTGACGCTCAGCGTGTGCGCGGCCCTACCGAGGACCGTGGCCCCGTTCCTCAGCGCGGCGCTTCCAATCGCGTCTTTGTGTGCCACTCCCTCGCCTGTGGAGACACCTGCCGCCTGCGAGGCCGCGATCCCCATGAGGCCCGGGCCCGCGAGGGAGGCGAGCAGCATCGCCCAAAGCGTTGGAGCGCGCTGTTGACGGGCCGGACTGGAGTGACCGGCCCCGCTGCGAGCGGATTTCCGGGGGCTGCGCCGCGGCGGGTGTGGGCGACTTGGCATTCTCGAATACTAGCTCCCCACGCCGGTCGGTCGAGCACCCTCAAAGCTCGTATCTGCTAAAAGCATCCCGACTAGGGGAATACATATTTTGGCGGGGCGGGGAGAAGCGTCTAGAAGTGTGCACAAGGCGTGAGAGCCGACGCGGGGACTCGAACCCCGGACCCCTTCATTACGAGTGAAGTGCCCCCAGAGGGCTTTTTCCCTGCAAATCGACGTTTCGCGGTTCCGGCGGCCCGCTCGTCACCGCAGCGTCACCGCAGATTCCGGGGCCTCTGAAGACGGCTCGGGCAAATTGGCCCCCCTTCCGGGACGGCCGTTGCGGCCTCGCGTCGCGGCCAGAGGCACGCCCCCGAAAATTTCTACAGGGGGAAAAGCCCCTTGGCAACGACTAGGGGAGTATGGGTTCCACGTCAGGATCGCGCAGGTTGTTGAGCGTCCGGCAGGCTGCCGCGGCGCTCGGGGTGTCCGAGCGGACACTGCGCCGCTACATCGCCCTGGGGCAGATCGGCTTTCATCGACTCCCCGGCGGGCACTACCGCATATCCCCAGAAGCGATCTCGGAGTTCTGGCGCCGGCACGACCGGCAGGCCAGACATGTTCGCATCGCGGGCAGATCGGCGGGTGCCACGCCCGAGCGTGCCGGCGACGCTTGCCGGGAGGGACCCTCGCGGTCATCGAGGCGCCCGCGGCCGGCGCGCGAGCCGCGGCCGGGGGGCTACGACCTCTCGCCCGCACGGCTCGCGGAACTGCGCGCGCGGTTCTCAGGCCACCGATCCACCGACTGACTGGGCGAAGGAGCGACGCACGATGAGCAGACCTTGGAAGAAGCAGTGGCCGCGGATCGGCAAGCGCGGCGGGAAGTCCTACGTGGTCGGGTTCCGCGACCACGATCGCGTCGAGCGCACCCGCCACTTCCCGACCGCGCGGGTGGCCCGCGACTGGATCGATGACTACGTGGCCGCGGAGCGTCGCGGGATCGACAGTCTGCGGCGGTTCCTGCTCGACCTCGACGCGGGAGGCCAACGAGTCCGAGGGGCGGACGATCGGGGAGATCGTGGAGCTGTACTTCGCGCTCGACGCCGACCCGAGCCTGGATGGCGGTCTCGCGCCCGCAACGTTCGACACCTACCGCTGCGTCGCCAACTGCCACCTCCTGGGCCGTCCGATACACCACAAGGGCAAGAGCCTCGGTCCCGCATCGTATGCCGTGGCACTCGCGGGCCAGCCGGCGGGCCAGTTCAACGAGCCACAGGCGCCGCGGGCGTGGCGCGAGCAGATGCGCCAGGCTGGGCTCACGCAGCCGCAGCGTCTGCAGGCCTGGCGTGTGCTGTCCTCGATCCTGAGCTGGGCCGCGGGCTCGCACCTCGTCCTGGAGATCGCCACCAACGGCTGCATCCTGGCCAACGAGCGGACCGTCAGCCGGCGCCGCTCGGTCCGCCGCGGCGGAACCGGGAGAGCAGCGTCCGGTCGCCGCCGTGGATCTGAGATCCCGAGCTGGGCGCTCTCGCCCCAGGCGATCGAGGCGATCCGAGACCAGATGCTCGCGCGCGCCGAGGACCGCGACCGGATCTTTGCCGAGCGGGACGCCGCGATCGTCAGCCTGCAGTATGGGTTGGCGGCTCGCAACCAGGAGGTCTGGGGGCTGCGCTGGATGTCGCTCGCGGAGACTTGGGCCGCAATAGTCGAGGTCGTGTCCTGGGGACAGCTGGATGAATGGGGCAAGACCGCCCACAGCACCCAGCGACGGACCGCGATCCCGGGCATCCTCGTCGAGGACCTCAACCGCTGGCGTGCAGCACTACGACGCTGGGGACATCCAGCGCGGGACGTGGATTTCGTCATCCCCGGGGATCTCGGCGGCTCCCAATTCGGGGTTCGCGATCCCCGCACGGGCGCGGTCCACTTCAGTCTCAGCCAGGCCAGGAAGTGGGGGCCCAAGTTCTTCAACCCCGCGGTCGCGGAGGTCGCCAAGCAGCCGGAGTTCGCCGACATCCTCGGTGCAACCCCCTACGCGGCTCGCCGCGGCGGCATCTCGGTGAGACTCCGCGCGGAGGACGCTCAGACCGTCGCACACGAGTGCGGCACTAGCCTGCAGATGCTCGATGCCCACTACGCGTTCGCGATCGATGACCTGCGCCGCTTCGGGCCGCGGCAATTCGACGTCGAGTGGCGCGCCGCCCGCGCGGCACGCAGCCAGCACGAGGCCCACGGCGGGCAGCTGCGCCTGGTGGCGTGACCTCCGACCGCCGCGGGGCCGCCGAGGTCGAGGCGCTTGCCGCGACCGCGGCCTACCGCGAGCTGATCGACCGTTTGAAGCAGCGCATTCGCGAGTCCCAGGCCCGTGCGGCCAGGGCGCTCAACACGGAGCTGGTGGTGCTCTACTGGTCGATCGGGCGCGACATCCTCGACCAGCAGCACGCCAGCGGCTGGGGCGATGACGTCGTCGGGAGGATCGCGCAGGATCTCACCGCGGGCGCCGGCTCCGCACGGGGGTTCTCCCGGCGCAACCTCTTCTACATGCGCCGCTTCGCGGCGCTGTGGCCCGAGCCCGAGAAAGTGCAGACGCTGTCTGCACAAATCGGCTGGTCCCACCACCAGGTGCTGATCGACGCCTTCGGCGGGGACCAGGCCCTCTACACGTGGTACGCCGCGAAGGCCGCGCAGAACCGCTGGGCGGTCCGCCACCTCAAGGGCCAGATCGGCCTGCGCGTGCACGAGCGTCAGGGCTCAGCCCTGACGAACTTCGCGGCGACGCTCGAGCCCACCGACGCACAGCAGGCCCTGCAGGCGATCAAGGACCCCTACGTCTTCGACTTCATGGAGCTGGCCGAGGACGCCCGAGAGCGCGAACTGGAGCAGGCCCTCATCGATGACATCCAGAGCTTCCTGCTGGAGCTCGGGAGCGGCTTCGCGTTCTACGGACGCCAGCACCCGATGCTCGTCGGCGGCCAAGAGTTCTTCCTGGACCTCCTCTTCTACCACCACGCCCTGCGCCGTTTCGTCGTCATCGAGCTGAAGATCGGCGCCTTCCAAGCGGAGTACATCAGCAAGATGAACCTCTATCTCAACGCCGTCGACGAGCAGCTACACGCCGGCGATGACCGCGAGAGCGTCGGAATCATCCTCTGCACCGAGCGCAACGAGACCGTCACCAAGCTAGCGATGCGCCGCGTGTACGCTCCGATCGCGGTCTCCACGTGGCAGTCCGACGCTCCCGCCGAGCTCGCCCAGTTCGATGAGGTACGCACCAGGCTGATCGACCGCATCGCCCATCGGACCCCAGAGATCATCGACGCCCAAGCCGCAGACCGACGAGGCTAGGCTCCGGGATGGCACGCTCGCCGAGGGTCGCGTCGTCAGGGGCACAATCGGACTTCCGCGCCTATCGCCGAGTTGAGGCGGGTCGTCCTCCAGTCGGACAAGGAACGGTAGTCGAGGCCGAGGCGTGCGAGCCGTCTTCGAAGGTGAGCGAGGCGGCGAAGGGAAAGCCCCCGCGGGGGCAGCTATCTGGGAGGAGAACGCCGTTGGGGTGGTAGGGGATGAGCTTGCCGCGGACGTGTTCGTAGTAGGTGAGGCCACGCGGCCCGAGCGTGGCGTGTAGCGCTACGACGGCGACGTTGGGCCCGCCGGAAAGGCTGGGAACCAGTGGCACGTGGATGTGGAGGCTTCCCACGCCTGGTGTTGGGAATAGAAGGCCGGGGAACACGATTTGGGCGCTGACGGGCGTTTCGCCGCTGGCGTAGAAGAGCAGCGCGAGGTGCCCATCATTCGCGGGAGCGCGAACGATCGTGACCTGGGCGGTCTCGCTGACTATCTCGGGCCCGATCGGGACCTCAGCGAGCGCGCTGCCCTGACCCATACGGGAGTCGGCAGGGCAGCCGTCGGGGCCGAAGGCTTCAAGCCTGGCCCGGGAGCAGGTAGCCAACCCGAGGCCGCTGACTGCGACTCCAAGGTTGCCGGGGTAGCTCACGTTGAGTGCGGTCAGTGGCGGAGGGACCGTGTGAGCTGGCGGCGCGATCTGGATGGCGATTTCGACTGTTGTCGTCCCGCCCAGCCGCTCGGGCGTGAAGGCGACGTGGAGCCTTGCCGACTGCGCGGCGTGTGCAGCGGCGGGCAGGCACGCACACACAAAGAGCGAGGCCAGGACGTGGCGGGCTCGGCGCGCGGCGCCTCCTTCGCGGCGCACGATCAGTACGAGAACCTGCCCGTCGTCTGGATGACCAGGGCGTAGGTTCGGCGGTCGAAGGTGCCGTATAGCCCAGCGCGGCCGTGGGCGCGGCTGTAGCGGCCGCTGCCGCCGGTGAGCGTGATCGTGCCGCTGAAGCTCTGGTAGCGCCCCAAGCCGTGCGGGGTCGCTCTTCCGCTGCCCTCGATGGAGCCTCCGTGGGTACGGATCGTGAAGCTGCCGGTAAAGACGCTGCCGGTGTTGAGGACGGCGCGCATCGAGCCAGGGAGAGCTCCGGTTACGGGGCCTTCCTCCAGTAGCTGCGTGCCGTTCGGTCTGACAAGGTGCAGGTGCGCGGTGGCGGTGCCGTTCAGCGACCGCGTGGCATGCGCTGTCCCTTCGTGTCGGGCAGCAGACGATTGGGCCGCGCTCAACAACGCGGCGCCTCCCGCGACGAGGATCGCCAGCGCCGCGACGGCCGCTGCGCGATCGCGATGGTTGCGGTTGCGCCTCATATCGATTCCAGATGGCCTGACGATGACAGCAGTGGGCCCCCCGGCCTGGGTCTTGTGCCCTCCCGAGACAATACCTGCATGCCGAATAGAGTCATTTGTAGACGGGGTGAGACGAGCCAAGCGCACCACGATCCCGCCGCTTCTGTCGCGAGCTGCCTGGGCAGGAGGCTACGCCGATTCTCCGTGCCGCTTGATTCGGTGCTTGGCGGTCAGAAGGCGCTTGCGCCAGGCCGGTACGGTCACGCAGCCGGGGGCGCGTCCGTAGCCGTCTCGTTCGATCTGGCGCAGGATCTCACGGTAGAGCGCAGCGGAGAGGGCCATTCCCCCTCGTCCGCGGGAGAGGAGCGGTATCGCGCCGAGCCCTTCGTCGTACAGATAGTCGGCGTGGGCGATCTGGTCGCGCAGGAGCTCCTCGCGAGCGCCGGGTGAGGGGAACCCAAAGCGCTCGATGGTGGTGCGGGCCACATAGAGCCGGCCGTGGGCGTGGTCCTCATCGATGTCGCGCAGGATGTTCGTTCGCTGAAAGGCGCGGCCGAGGATCGCCATCTTGCTCTCGCCATTCGGGTCGGAGGTCCCGAAGATCCTCGCGAGCACCACCCCGACCGCGCCACCGACGTACTGGCAGTACCGTTCGAGGTCGTCTTCGGTCTCGATCACCGCGTGCGCGAGGTCGTTGCGCATCCCCTGGCAGAATTCGATCATGGCCTCGGGCGGTAGGGGGTATTGCGTTGAGAGGTCCGCGAGTATGCGCGTCTCGCGGGTGTCGGCCTGTTGCCCGTGTGCCCAGCGCTCGATGGCCTCGACACGGTTCTCTGCTTGGGGGTCTTCGTCGTCTACGAGGTCATCGATCGTGCGTAGCACCCGGTAGAGGCTGCGGGCGTCTGCCTGGAGGTCGCTGGGCAGCAGGCGGATACCTGCGCTGAACGTGCTTGTGTCCAGGGCGGTCGTCGCCTCGGGCCGCAGCTCTGTTGGATTTAGCGCGGTTCCTGGATGAGGCATAGGGCATGATCCCATCGTGGGGCGTGACAATGGCGTCGCTGCATGTCCTCAACTGGGTTCAAAGGCGGGTCCTGGCGCGAAGCTATGGTCATTCGGTCGAGAAGGCTGTCCGGGGGTTGAACCGGCTGGTCTGTATGACTGAGATCATTGACGCGATGATCGAGATGCCGGCGACGATCGCGATGGTGCGCAGCCCGAGTTGCCACGCAGGAGTGAACTGGACCGACGAGCCGGTCGTTTGGTGAAGCCAGCCATCGATCAGGTCCTGGCCGACGAGGCCAGCGGCCATGCCGATGAGGCAGCCTGAGAGCAGCACCGAGCCGGTCTCGTAGAAGATCAGCCTGGTGAACTGGGGGAAGCTCATGCCGATCGACATCAGTGATTCGAGCCTTCCTCGCCGCTGCCAGATTGCCGCGATCATCAGGGCGATGACCGACGCGATGGTGGCGATCAGGACGACTATCGTGGTGTCGCTCAACCGCGAGAGGGTGCTGCCGAGGACCGCGCTTACTTCCGAGCGCCGTTCATCGACGGTCTCGACGGTGAGCGCGCTACCAGCGGGGAGCGCTGTTTCTATCTCGCTCTTGCCCTGTTCGATCGAGGTGCCGGGTCTGAGCGTGACAGCGAGCTGCGAGGCGGCGGGGCTTCCCCATAGCCGGGCGTGGTCCTCGCTGTTCATGACGATGGCGCCGGATAGCCAACCGTAGTTGGCGATCGTCGCGGCGAGCCGCAGGTTGGCGTTGCCTGTGGGGGTTGGGATGGTGAAGCCTTGGCCGAGGTGCAGGTGATCTTCGCGTGCGATCGTCTGGCTGAGGGCTGCCCAGCCGCCTTCGCGGAGGTGCCTGTCGGCTGTGGCGAGTGACCCTTCGATGAGCTGGCTCGGGGCGATCTGCGCTGGGACTTGGGGTGGGACGCCGAGGACCCATACGCGCCTTCCTGGTAGGTCGAGGAACGAGTCGCGCCAGGGCAGTACTGAGTCCACGACGCTGAGGCGTTGCAGGCGACGTTGGGTTTCGGTGTATGCGAAGGGTTGTGTGGTGTAGACGTTCTCCGGCCCGCCGGGCTTGATCCAGATGTTGGCGCTCGAGAGCAGGTCCGTTGCGCCCCTGCGCGCAGCATGCTGTACGTCTGCGACCGAGCCGCCGATCAGGACCATGAGGAAGGCCGCTACTGTCCCCGTGGCAAGAAGGGCGACCGAACGGGTGGGGGAGCCGCGCAGTTCGGCGACGGCGAGGCGAGCGGCGGGGTCCCCTGAGCGCCGTGATGCTGCACGCGCCAAGTTGAGTAGCTGGCGCAGGATCATCGGCAGGCAGATCACGAGGCCAGCCGCGAGCCCCACGAGCGCCACCACCGTCGTTGCTGGCTTCAACGCGGACGCGGCTACCGAGAGGCATACGAGCAGCGCTCCGCAGACGAAGACGAGCCCGTCTGAGAAGTGGAGTTTGCCGGCGAATGAGAGGGTGCGACCGACCGCGTCGGGCTCTGCGGCGGCGCCTGCGCGTAGAGCCACGATCGCCGGGAGGGCTGCCGCGGCGAAGGCTGCGAGCATGCCGCCGGCCAGCGCGATCAAGATCGTCGGCAGCCCGATGATCCGCTGGCCGCCGACCGCGAACGCGGCTGCGATGTAGCCGGGCACCGTCCGGTAAGCGATGAGCGAGATAGCGTCGCCGGCGAGCAGGCCGAGTATCGAGCCGGCTAGACCGAGGATGAAGGCGTCGAGGGCGAGCGAGGCGAGGATCATCGAGTCCGGCGTCCCGGTCTCGATCAGGTAGACGATGAAGCGTCGGCGCTCATCGCTTGCCAGCAACAGCGCGTTGTAGGCGAGGATGATGCCCGCGACGAGGCTGATCGCGCTGAACAGCAGCGTGATCTCCTTTTCAGGGCCGGCCGCGTTCCCCAGGAGCCTCGCTTCGGCCGAAACCGGCCGAGCATTCAAGGTCGCCCCGAAACGATTGGTGAGCAACTGGTGCAGCGCGGCTCCGCGTCCGACCTTGGGCTCGATCAGGACCCGTGTCACGCGACCCTGCAAGCCAGCGATGCTCTGTGCGATCGGCAGGGCGGTGGCGGCGATCGGGCTTTCGGCGGCCGCGCCGATCTTGCTGCTCGGTACGGCGGCGTCGAGCGCGATGTGTTCGGTGCGCTCGCCGACCAGGACGGCGATCACGCTGCCGGGCCTCGCGCCGATCGCGTGCGCGGCGGGTTCGGTCAAGACCAGAGCTCCTCGGTGGGAGGCTTCGCCTGCTCGCTGAAACTCCAGGGAGAGCCTGCCCCCGAGCGCCGTGACCTGTTCGGTTGCGCCCACCAGCGTAAGCGCCCTGCGTCCCTTTGGTCCTACCGCGATGATCGGCTGCTCGAAGATCGGGGCTGCGGCCTTCACGTCGGGCATGCGTTCGACTTCTTCAGAGATGCGCGCGGGGAACCCTTCGGGTCCTCGGGAGGCCAGTTCGAGCGTCGCCCGGCCGGCGACGCCGTGCGCGATTTCTTCGAAGGAGCCCGTGATGCTGCGATGGGCGACCTGGACGGCGAACAGAAGCGCCACGCCTGCGGCCACGCCCACGACTGCCATCAGCTCGCGCAGCGGCTGCACACGCAGATTGCGCCTGTAGAAGATCAGCAGAGTACGCAGGTAGCCGATCATCCACCGATCGCCGCCTGCGTCTCCAGGTCGGGTTCGGTCAGCCTGCCATCGCGCATCCCGAGCACGCGGTCGGCGTAGCGCGCCACGCGCCTGTCGTGCGTGACCAGGACCGTCGCCGCGCCGCGCTCGCGGGGCAGAGCGCTCAGCAGGTCGAGCACGGAGTCTCCGGTCTCGGTGTCGAGGTTGCCCGTCGGCTCGTCCGCGAGAATGAGCTTCGGCTTGCCAACGAGCGCCCGCGCGATCGCCACGCGCTGCTGCTCACCGCCGGAGAGCTTCGCGGGGGTATGACCCGAGCGACGCCCGAGCCCCACCTCATCGAGGGCGGCGAGCGCCCGCGCGCGTGCCTCGCGGTGGTCCACCCCGCGCAACAGGAGCGGCATCGCGACGTTCTCCTCGGCGGTGAGGCCCGCGACCAGGTTAAAGCCCTGGAAGATGAACCCCAGGTTGGTGCGCCGGTAGGCGAGCATCTCGCGCCTGGGCAGCCTGGCGAGGTCGCTGCCCTCGAAGCGCACGCTGCCGGCGTCTACTCGCAGAAGCCCCGCCGCGAGCAGCAGCAGCGTGGTCTTGCCCGAGCCGCTCGGACCGAAAATCGCCACTAGTTCGCCCCCGCTGACGCTCATGCTCACGTCATCGACGGCATGGACCGCGCCGCCGGGACTCGCGTAGAACTTGCGCGCGCTCTGCAGCTCAAGCATCGGCCGCGGCGCGGCGTGACCCAGCCGACGGGAAGCGGTAGACCTTGCCGCGCTCGCTCACGGGCTCCGGATCGATGAGCTTGCCGTCCCGCAGGTAGAGGATGGGCTCGGCCCGCAGCAGGGTCTGGGCATCGCTGGCGGTGATGAGCACGGCCACCCGTGCCTCTCGCGCAAGAGATGAGAGCAGCATCATGATCCCCTCCTGCTCGACCAGCGAGAGGTTCGACGCCGGGCCGTCGGCAAGCAGCAGCCGGGGTTCTGTGACGAGCGCGCGAGCGATCGCGACACGCTGGCGCTCGCCGTCGGAGAGCTCGTGCAGTTGCATGTCCACGCACTGCTCGGCCTCGCAGGCAAGCAGCGCCTCGCGTACCCGCCGCTCGGCGCTGCGATGACCGCAGCGATCCACAAGCAGCGGCAGTGCCACGTGGTCGAGCACACCGAGGTGCTCCTGCCAGCTCTGTGCGGCCCATACGCAGGCGATCTCGCGTCGGCGGAAGCGCGTGCGCTCCGCCGCCGACATCTCATCAAGGCGCTCCCCGTTGTAGGAGACCGTGCCGTCGTCGGGTCTGCGTAGACCGGCGGCGATCCGCAGGAGCGTCGTCTTGCCCGCGCCGCTCGGACCGAAGATCCCCATGATCTGGCCGCGATCGAGCTCGATCGAGACGTCTTCCAGCCCAACCGTGCTCCCATCGGGCCTGCGGTAGCGCTTGGATATCCGCTCGAGACGGAGCATCACCTCAGCGTACCCCCCGAACTTCACCTGAACTCGCGGTCTGGCTCTGCGCCGATGCGAGCCTGTCAGCCATCGTTGTTTTCCTGCTCTGGCTCGCCGCGGGTCGGGCGCAGTCGTCGCGCAGCGATCCTCCCGAACAGCTCTTCGCGGGCGCTCTGGCGGTCGCGCGCCTTCTTGGCCGGCTCTGGGCGCTCATCTGTAGAGGGCCAGATCGCATCCTGGTTTTTCAGCCGCGAAACCATCTCATAGGCGTGTCTGGCCCAACCCAGCTCCCCTTCGACATGGGTGATGTCGCCGCTCAATGCGAGTCTGAGGAGCACGTGGTCGGCTCGTACTCGCGATCCCCCGATCGGAATCTTGTCTTGTTCGCGGGCGAGCTCCTTCAAACGGGCCGCGCAATCGTGCTCGTAGGCGTCGATCTGCTTCAGTGCGCTCTCCAGGCGCTCAGGGCCCGCGAGCGTGATCTTGACCAGCAGCGGCCGGCGTAGCAGCCGAGCGCCGCTTCTGCCCTCCTCGAACCAGCGCTCGAACTCCTGCTCGCCAGCAACCGTGATCGCGAAGATATGCCGGTCGTCCTGGTCGTCCGCAGCCCTGTCGATACGCTCGATCAGCCCGTCCAGCTGCATCTTTTTGATCGTCTGATACAGCTGCCCAGAGTTGATCTTCCAAGCCGGCCCGAGACGCTGCTGCAGACGGTCACCGAGCTGATAGCGATAGGCCGGCTTATGGAGCAGCAACCCCAGCAACGCATGCTTGGCGGACACTCATCCTCCTCTGGCCAACGGACTCGACCTCGCCATCCCCACGGATGGGAGCATTCCGACCGCTAAACCTACACCAGGCACCCCACCGGCGTCAGCCCGTTCGAACAACACCTAATGCCCGTTCGAGAAAAGCTTACTTAAAGGTACCTCGGTGTCTAACCAGCCGACCCCCTCGGCCTGGGCAAGACGGCCCCTTGGCCGGGCCAAAAACCGCGCAGGAGCAGGGGAAAAGCCAGAAGTCAGGACCGGCTGCGCCCCCTTAAAGCCCGAGTAGGCAATGCTCAGATCGGGCAGAAGGAATGCCTACTTAAAGGTATTGACGCTCTCCCAAGCGTTCTGCACGATCTAGCGCATGGTTGCGCAACACGCCAGACCCAGACAGGACGGAAGGCTGCCCATTCGACGGATGAGGACCGAGCCAATCTTGGATCGATCTTCCGGCTACCCGCCTGGTCTCGAGCGGCGGAGAGCGCCCCTGCTCCCGTCTACGACCGCGGGGTTCACGGCGGCCACCTTCGATGGAGAGGCGAGAAACGTCTCCGACCCCTCATCCAAAGACGAGGGCCAAGCGAGGCTGATGCATTGAGGACCGCATCGCTGATCGCCTCGCGCTCGCCTTCGGCACCGCATAGCCCGTCGTCGAGGGGCCCGTCCCCAACGGGCATCCAGCTACTGGGCTCGGGCTACACATTCATCTGGGCACGGCAGAGCTGCTCCAGTTCGGCATCGCCTTGGGGGGCCTCGCGGCCCGGGTCCGCACGGGCGCCCGCCGTCGAGGAGGCGGCGGGCCGCCCGCGCGATCGATGCGCCCTCGCCCACGCCCGAGCTGGCTACCCCCCTATCGGAGCGCGATTCGCCCGACGGCCCCGCCCACAACCCCGCTGGCACCGCGCCTGACATCACAAATCAGCCCTCGAGTGATGTCCAAGCCACTGGATCCGAAGCACCCCGGCAAGTTCTCCTCATCGCTGATCGCCGGGCTGGCGATGCTCACATGCTTCACCGCCGAGCAGCCCGTGCGCGGGATCGCAGACATGGCCGACGAGCTCGACATGAGCCGCTCCACCACCCACCGATACGCCGTCACGCTGGTCACGCTCGGCTACCTCGAGCAGGGAGCATCACGCAAGTACCGCCTCTCCTCGCGCGTATCGGACATCGGGCTCTCGTTGCTCGACTCGATGGTCGTCCGCCGCGTCGCCCGTGAGTACCTGCGGGACCTGCGGGCGCGGACCGGACGCACAGCAAGCCTGGGGATCCTTGGGGGGACCGAGGTCGCCTACATCGACCGCTGGCACGGGTCGCGCCAAGGACAGTACGCGGTCGATGTAGGTATCGGGACGGGCACGTGCCTGCCCGTCCATTGCTCCGCCGCGGGTAAGGCGCTCCTGGCACGCCTGCCCGCGGTGGAGCAGCGAAAGTTGATCGTCAACCTGCGCTTGACCAAGCGCGGTCCTAGGACGATCACGACCAAGGCTGCCTTGGGCGCGGAGCTCGAGCGGATCGTCGCGGGAGAGATCGCGGTGGAGGACGAGGAGCTGCTCGCCGAGCGACGAGCGATCGCGTCGGTCGTCGTGGATGGGGAGGGTGCCGCGGTCGCGGCGGTCGAGCTGGCAGTCCCCGCGCAGGCTTACGCCCGCGACCGGTTGGTAAATGAGCTCGGCCCCAAGGTGATCGCCACCGCACGGCGCATCACCGGGGTGCTGGGGTGAGTCAACCACTCGACAGGCAGTGCTTTGCACCATCGCTTCTCTGGCAGACAATCTCAGAACGAAAGGAAAGGCGCAATGAACACCTCACATATTAGGCACGGTGTCACGAGCGCGAACGTGCTGAGCACGGCGTCCTCCGCAGCGCGGGGCATCGGATGAGATCGGTGTGTCACTCCCTCCGTTCCGTCGCGGAGGGCGAACGGGACAGGCCGTGGCTCCGTCGGCCGCAACGTTCTAGCCTCTCGAATGTTTCCATTTTGCCCGTTCTTTGTGGCTCTTTATCAGCTCTGAAACAGTCGAATCTCTTGACGTCCCCGCTTCGGTTGATTAGTCTCATGTCACCTGCCAGCTTTGGTGCTCACGGCGGGAGCGATCCTTTAGCAAAGGGGGCCGGGTCATGACGTCTGCACGGCGGTTGGCGGTTTGTCTGGGGTGCTGCTTAGCGGGGCTGGCGCCCTCGCCGGTCCTCGCGCTGGGTAAGTCCAGTGGAGCGGCGAGCGGCTCGGATGTAATGGCTGGCCTCGTACCGAGTGGCTTGCTGGCTTCGCAGAGCACTTCGCTGCGCTCACCGGCGATCCCTGGTGTCCAGGGGCTCGAGGAATCTCTTCAGGCGGCGGCCGTGCAGCAGGCGCGACGGGACAGTCCGGCGGCGGCTGCGGCGCGCGTGGTGTCGCGCACCAAGTTTGCGCATCTTGGGGCGGCGCGGGCCGCCGAGGTCGCCCGGGAAGTCTTTCCCGAAGCGATCGATCTTCCTGCGGGTGGTCCTCCTCCGCTTGCGGCGGGAGAGCGGGTTGTTGGCTATCCCGGCACGAATGTCGCACGACTGGCTCTGCCCAGCGGTAAGCATGCTGTAGTCGAATCGGCGGAGCCGATGGCGATCGAAACCTCGCGGGGGCATCGTGCGCCGGTCGATCTCGGTCTCACGAAGGCCGGGGATGTCTATGAGTCTGTGAGGCCAGTTGTCGGCGTGTTGATTCCCCAGCGGTTGAGCGATGGCGTGGAGCTGCTGGAAAAGGGGGTGTCGCTGACGCCGGTCGATGCGCAGGGGTCGTCGCTGGGTGGCTCGGCGGGCGCAATCGACGGGACGGGTGTGCTGTATGCGAACACCCAGACCGATACGGACACGCTTGTGAAGCCGACGACCGAGGGGTTCGAGGCCGACACGGTGCTGCGCTCCGTCGACAGCCCGGGGCAGCTGTATTTCCGTGTGGGGTTGCCGAGTGGCGCAAGCCTCATGCAGGGGCGGGGCGGCGGTTCGGCACCTGTGAGAATCGTGGATAACGGGCGGACGGTCGCGCTTGTCAGTCCACCGAGCGCGATGGACGCCGCCGGTACGTCCGTGCCGGTGTCGATGACCGTCAGGGGCCATCTGCTTACGCTGACGGTGGCGTCGCACAGCGGGGAACACCTGTGGCCGATCGAGGTCGATCCGGAACTGAGGACCGATGGCGACGAATCGATTGGACCCGCTGAATGTCACAAACCCGGGGAAGCGGAACATCCTGCCAGCAACTGGTGCGTTGAAGCCTCACCGCCCTTTCAACCTTATTGGTATGAACATACGGTCGACCTCGAAAGCACACGCTCCTATGGCGCTGGCGAATACATAGCAGCGGTGTATCACACGCAAGGTGAATCGAGGATCTACGAGTTGAAGGCGAGCACCATCAGTCATGTTATAGATGGGCGAGCCAAGCTCGAAGTAGGCTACGAAGGCAGTCTCGAAAATAAAGTGACGTTGGCGGAAAAAGAATCTTACAAAGAAAAGCTTGGCGAAACGCTCTGTGCGGGATCGTGTTCGCCTACGGCGCCTCCGAGTGGCTATAAAGGTAATACCGTGGCGTACAAGGTTGAAGCGGTCGAATCTTCTTCGGAATATCTTGCGGGGGCGTTGTGGAACACAGATGTGTTGGTCGCGCAGGAAAAGGCGCCAGAAGTCAGTCTGAACACCAGCGAAGAACATCCAAAAGAAGATCCTAGTCGTGAAAATGTGGCGTATGGCAGCGGCAAATGGCTGACGCCGACGTCAGGTGCTTTTGAATTCACCGTGCACGATCCGGGCATTGGGGTCAGTCGTGCGGGCGTGAGCGAGATAAGTGGGGGTTATCATTCTGAAGAGCGTATTCACGAAGCAGGCAAGTGTGTAGGCATTCAGTGTGAACAGACGTTCCGCGAGGCAGTGACGTATTCGCCGGAAATGGCCGAAGGCGAAGACGAATTCGAGATGTATGGTGAAGATATGGCTGGGCTCTTTGGTTATATCGGGTTTCATGAAGGTCACCCAATCATCAAAGTCGATGCAAAGCCGCCGTACAACATCGGCTTCACGGGTATGCTAGAAGAAGGAGCTGAAGTTAGCGCGGCGCCGCACACGCTGACAGTGCATGCAACTGATGGTACGAAACCGGTGGTGAGCTCCGGCGTGAAGTCGATCGCTGTAGCGATCGATGGTGGTCAGCAGACAAGCTTGTCGGGCGCCTCCTGTTCGTTGGGAGAATGCACGGCGAGCGGTAAATATACGCTTGCCGGGGAAGATCTTACCGAAGGCGTGCACAGGTTGACTGTGACCGCGACTGATAACGCAGGCAACGTCGCGGCAAAGGAATTCACGTTCGATGTGCGTCATGGCAGCCCTGTGCCGGCCGGTCCGGGGTCGGTCGATCCGACGACTGGGCAGTTCAAGTTGGGTGCTACGGATGTCTCGCTCGCCGGCTCTGGTGGGGTCTCGCGTGTGTATGAGTCGCGTGATCTGACGGCGGGAGTAGAAGGGCCATTGGGTCCACAGTGGGCGATAAGCCTCGGGGGTGGAGAGAACATGACCGAGTTGCCGTCGGGGAGCGTTGTGCTGTCGGGCTCCTCTGGGGGGACCACCACGTTTTTGCGTAAGGAAAAAGGCGAATTCGAGTCTCCACTTGGCGACGGCAACCTGAAGGTCGAAGCGAAGGAAAAAGAACCGGGCAAGGGGATCAGTGAATATCTGCTGATAGACGCGAGCGCTGGCACGACGACGAGGTTTACGCAGCCGGAAGGCACCGAAAGCACGATCCCTGTGTATACAAACCAGTTTGGTAATGAAACATATGGCTTGAAGAGCCCGATTGGTGTGGCTCTTGGTGCGAACGGTGATGCGTGGGTTGCCGACACCTCGAACAACCGAGTCATGAAGTACTCCAGCGGGGGGATTTTACTGCTTGCTCGTGGATCGGAAGGCCCATTTTTGGGTGAATTCAAGGGCCCGCATGGCATTGCGGTCAACCAGACCACAGGGAACGTGTACGTTGTGGACGAAGGCAACAATCGGATCGTGGAGCTCAATTCGTCGGGGGAATCCATCAGGACATTCGGGTGGGATGTGAAGCCGGGAGGGGAAGGCTCGAATGAATTCCAGGTCTGTACGAGCTACTGCAAAGCGGGCACGGCCGGGTCCGGTATCGCTCAATTCAAAGAAGCGAAGGGTATCGCGGTGGACTCCAGCGGTGACGTGTGGGTGGCCGATTACGGCAATAACCGGATCGAGGAGTTCAACGAAAACGGCGGTTACATCCAGGAGTTTGGGACCGAAGGCACGGGCGAAGGGCAGCTCAAAGGGCCCTTCGGCGTCTCGCTCTCCGGCGGAAACTTGTACGTCTCGGAATATGATAATGACAGGGTGCAGGAGCTCTCGACCGCCGGCAAATACGTCTACGCGTGGGGTAAAGCCGGCTCGGGCAACGGCGAATTCAGTGGCCCGCGCGGTATTGCTACGGATCCGAGGACGGGCTATCTGTATGTGGCCGATACGGGCAACAATCGTGTGCAGGAGTTCACTGCGGCCGGTAAATTTGTCGTTCAGTTCGGGACGGCGGGATCCGGTAACGGGGATCTCTCCGAACCGAAGGATGTCGCTGTCAGTTCCTTGGGTGGAGTGTATGTGGCGGACACCGCCAACAACAGAGTGCAGGAGTGGTCGCGTCCCACATGGCTGCCGACGCTGGCCGAAGGCGCTTTGAAAAGCGCTACGACGGCATACGGTTATGGTCCGGTAGAAGAGGAAGGCAAGACTGTGGTGTTACCGACGGAGGCGCTCGCGCCGCCACCGGCAGGCGTCGAATGCGGAACCAAACCCTCGGAACTGAAAAAGGGCTGCCGCGCGCTGACATTCGACTACTCGACAGAAAAAACTGCCAGCGGCGAAAATCCGACCGAATGGGGTCAATACAAGGGTCGCCTGAGCAAGATCGTCTTCCATGCGTACAACCCGGCCAAAGGCGCCGAAAAAATGGAAGAAAAGCCCGTCGCCGAATACTCCTACGACAGTAAAGGTCGCTTGCGGGCAGAGTGGGACCCCAGGATCAGCCCGAACCTAAAGACGACGTACGGGTATGACGCCGAAGGGCATGTGACGGCGCTCACGCCGCCGGGTCAGCAGGGTCGGGTGTTCACGTACGGTACGAACGGTAGCGATTCGAGCACGGGACGGTTGTTGAAGGTGACGCGCGCCCAGCCGAAAGCCGGGGCATCGGAAGAAAAAGTCAAGGAAGTGCTGCGCGAACAGGAACTGACGATGAAAAATACGGTGGCGCCGAAACTGTCGGGCACGGCAGTGGTGGGGGTGACGATGGGCGTGTCGAGCGGGACGTGGAGCGACAGTCCCGTCGCCTATGGCTATCAGTGGGAGGACTGCAACTCTGAAGGGAAATCATGCACGCCCATCCTTGGTGCTACAAACGCGAACTACAAAGTCGCCTCGAGCGATGTGGGGCACACGCTGGTCGCCCAGGTGACCGCGATGAACGGCGGAGGAGCGGTGATGGGCGCGAGCCCCGCAAGCGCGGTCGTCGCGAGCTCCGGCACGAAAACCGAAGGAACGTCCTACTCGCCCGAACCGGGATCGACGATTGAGTATCGCGTGCCGATCTCGGGCACGGGCCTACCAACGCTGACCAAGGAAGAAGCGGAAAAGTGGGGTCAGAAGGACAGAAGCGAAAAGGAAGACAACGATCCCGTGGAAGGCGTGGCGGTCTTTCCTCCCGATAAGCCGATGGGCTGGCCTGCTACGACTTACGAACGCGCGACGATCGACTACATGAACGAAAAGGGATTGACAGTCAACACCGCTTCACCGAGCGGCGGGATTGCGACGAGCGAATACAACGAAGCGAACGAGGTTATCCGTACCCTCAGCGCTGACAATCGCGCGGCCGCGCTGGCGGAAGGTTGCAAATCGGTGTCGAAAAAAGAATGCAGGTCGGCCGAAGTCTCGGAACAGCTAGACACCAAAACCGAATACAATTCAGAAGACACTCAGATACTCAAGGTCACCGGTCCGGAACATAAGGTCAAACTGTCGAGCGGGTCGGAAGTCGAAGCACGTGGCGTGACTCGCGACTACTACGATGAAGGCGCCGAAGAAGCGGAAGCGAAAGATAAAGAAAAGTATAACCTCGTAACCAAGACGACCAATGCTGCGCTGCTCTCCAGCGGCAAAGAAGAAGACACGCGAACGACCACGAGCTCCTACAGCGGGCAGGAAGACCTGGGCTGGAAGCTGCGTAAACCGACCTCGGTGACGACAGATCCGAGCGGGCTCGATCTCACGAGCAGCACCGTCTATAACCCAAGCACAGGTGGCGTGATCGAAACGCAAACGCCTGGCGCCAACGACGAAGTGGCGTCGGAGCTGAAATCGTTCTCCTCGTTTGGTGGTTCGGGTTCTGGTGCTGGCGCGTTGGAAAAGCCAGCGGGCGTAGCTACTGATTCTTCCGGCGATGTGTGGGTGGCGGATACGGGTCATGATCGTGTTCAGGAGTTCAATTCCAAAGGCGAATTCGTGCGGGAGTTTGGTGCCGCGGGCAAAGAAGATGGTGAGTTCTCCGGGCCGCGGGGCATCGCGATTGACTCCAAAGGCGATGTGTGGGTCGCAGATACTGGTAACGAAAGAGTGCAAGAGTTCACTTCTAAAGGCGAATTGGTGCGTGCGTTCAAAACGGGGAGTGAATACAACGAACCTGAGGATATTGCTTTGGACTCTGAAGGTCATGTGTGGACGATCGAAGAGAGTCTTCTCGGTAAAGCTCCTCGCGTCCAGGAGTTCAGTTCCGAAGGCGTCTCGATCAAAACGTTCGGCTCTGAAGGCAAAGAAAACGGCGAGTTCAAAGAACCAAAAGGCATCGCGGTTGACTCCAAAGGCGATGTGTGGGTCGCCGACACGGGCAACAACCGTGTTCAGGAGTTCAAATCGACCGGCGAATTCGTGCGCGTCTTTGGCTCTGAAGGCACCGGGAACGGCCAATTCAAGAAACCGGTCGGCCTGGCGTTCGACTCCGAAGGCGATCTCTGGGTCGCCGACAGCGGCAACGACAGGGTGCAGCGCTTCACCAGCGAAGGATCGTATCTGAGCCAGGTAGGCACCGCCGGCAACGAAAACGGCCAGTTCAACAAACCCGAAGGGGTCGCCACCAGCTCCGGGAGCGTGTGGGTCGCCGACACCAACAACAACCGGATGCAGGAGCTGACCGGCAGCGAATTCGTGCGGAAGTTTGGTGGTTCGGGTTCTGGTGCTGGCGCGTTGGAAAAGCCAGCGGGCGTAGCTACTGATTCTTCCGGCGATGTGTGGGTGGCGGATACGGGTCATGATCGTGTTCAGGAGTTCAATTCCAAAGGCGAATTCGTGCGGGAGTTTGGTGCCGCGGGCAAAGAAGATGGTGAGTTCTCCGGGCCGCGGGGCATCGCGATTGACTCCAAAGGCGATGTGTGGGTCGCAGATACTGGTAACGAAAGAGTGCAGGAGTTCACTTCTAAAGGCGAATTGGTGCGTGCGTTCAAAACGGGGAGTGAATACAACGAACCTGAGGATATTGCTTTGGACTCTGAAGGTCATGTGTGGACGATCGAAGAGAGTCTTCTCGGTAAAGCTCCTCGCGTCCAGGAGTTCAGTTCCGAAGGCGTCTCGATCAAAACGTTCGGCTCTGAAGGCAAAGAAAACGGCGAGTTCAAAGAACCAAAAGGCATCGCGGTTGACTCCAAAGGCGATGTGTGGGTCGCCGACACGGGCAACAACCGTGTTCAGGAGTTCAAATCGACCGGGGAATTCGTGCGCGTCTTTGGCTCTGAAGGCACCGGGAACGGCCAATTCAAGAAACCGGTCGGCCTGGCGTTCGACTCCGAAGGCGATCTCTGGGTCGCCGACAGCGGCAACGACAGGGTGCAGCGCTTCACCAGCGAAGGGTCCTATCTCAGCCAGGTCGGCAAGGGTGGCAACGAAAACGGCCAGTTCAACAAACCCGAAGGGGTCGCCACCAGCTCCGGGAGCGTGTGGGTCGCCGACACCAACAACAACCGGATGCAGGAGCTGACCGGCAGCGAATTCGTGCGGAAGTTTGGTGGTTCGGGTTCTGGTGCTGGCGCGTTGGAAAAGCCAGCGGGCGTAGCTACTGATTCTTCCGGCGATGTGTGGGTGGCGGATACGGGTCATGATCGTGTTCAGGAGTTCAATTCCAAAGGCGAATTCGTGCGGGAGTTTGGTGCCGCGGGCAAAGAAGATGGTGAGTTCTCCGGGCCGCGGGGCATCGCGATTGACTCCAAAGGCGATGTGTGGGTCGCAGATACTGGTAACGAAAGAGTGCAGGAGTTCACTTCTAAAGGCGAATTGGTGCGTGCGTTCAAAACGGGGAGTGAATACAACGAACCTGAGGATATTGCTTTGGACTCTGAAGGTCATGTGTGGACGATCGAAGAGAGTCTTCTCGGTAAAGCTCCTCGCGTCCAGGAGTTCAGTTCCGAAGGCGTCTCGATCAAAACGTTCGGCTCTGAAGGCAAAGAAAACGGCGAGTTCAAAGAACCAAAAGGCATCGCGGTTGACTCCAAAGGCGATGTGTGGGTCGCCGACACGGGCAACAACCGTGTTCAGGAGTTCAAATCGACCGGGGAATTCGTGCGCGTCTTTGGCTCTGAAGGCACCGGGAACGGCCAATTCAAGAAACCGGTCGGCCTGGCGTTCGACTCCGAAGGCGATCTCTGGGTCGCCGACAGCGGCAACGACAGGGTGCAGCGCTTCACCAGCGAAGGGTCCTATCTCAGCCAGGTCGGCAAGGGTGGCAACGAAAACGGGCAGTTCAACAAACCAGAAGGCATCGCCACCAGCTCCGGGAACATCGTCGCTGCAGATACGGGCAACAGCCGCGTCGAGACGTGGACCCCGGAACACCGGTTCGTCGACGACGCCAAGACGATCTACTACACCGCAAAAGAAGAAGCCGCAGTAGCCACCTGCCGCAACCACCCCGAATGGGCGAACCTGCCGTGCGAAACCAACCCAGCTGCACAGCCCGGAGACGGAATAAGCCTGCCGATCAAGACGTTTACCTACAACATGTTGGATGAGGTGGAAGCAACTACCGAAACATATGCGAAAACCGCAAAATTCCCCGCGACCACCCGCACGATAACCCAGACCTACGATGCAGCGGGCCGCGCGCTGACCAGCAAAGAGACGTCCTCGCCCGTGACCGACACCGCGCTTCCGACAATCACCGACGAATACAACAAAGAAACAGGCGCGCTCGAAAAGCAATGCGCAAACGAAGGCAAACCTTGCACAGAAGGTAAACCCAAAACCATCGCGAGCAAGGACAACACCCTCGGCCAGCTCGCGAGCTACACCGACGCGGAAGGAAAAACCTCGAAGTACGCCTACAATATCGATGGTCGTGTGGAAGAAGTGAGCTATGAAATAGGCAAAGAAACCTTCAGCCAGATCTATGCGTACGAAACCACAACGGGCTTTCTGACATCGCTATATGATACTGGCCTAAAAAAGTACTTCACTGCGACTTATGACCTCGAAGGCAAGATGCTCACCGAGGTCTACCCGAACGGGATGACCGCGAAATATGCTTACAACAGCACGGGCGACGCCGACGGTCTGGAATATGTGGCGCCCAAAGCCAGCGGTTGCACCGGCGAAAGCTGCATATGGTTCAAGGACGCCGTAACTCCGTCGGTCCATGGCGAAACGCTAATCCAGACGAGCTCCCTCTCGAAGGAGAATTATGTCTACGACAAGGCTGGTCGCCTGACCGAAACCCAGGAAACACCGACCGGTAAAGGCTGCAAATCGCGGCTTTACGCTTACAATGAAGAATCGGACCGCACGAGCGAGACCACGCGCGAATCTGCGACGGAAACGTGCGCGAGCACAGGCGGGACCACCCAGACCCACTCCTACGACGAAGCGAACCGACTGACCGACAGCGGCGTTGAATACGAAACGTTCGGCAACACGACAAAGCTGCCCGCGGCCGACGCTGAAGAACACGAACTGACGAGCACCTACTACGTCGACAACCAGGTCGCGACACAGAAACAGAACGAAGAGACGCTCGAATATGTTTACGATCCCGCCGGTCGTCCCATGGAAACGAAATCTAAAGGCAAAACGGCCGCGACGGTGAACTCTCACTACTCCGGCCCCGGAGCGGCACCCGTATGGACGAGTGAAGAAGAAGAAAAAAAGTGGAGTCGCAACATTCCCGGCATCGATGGAGCGCTCGATGCGATCGAGACGAGCAGCGGGAGCACGACCCTGCAGTTGCATGATCTTGAGGGCGACACCATTGGGGAAGCCGCGGTCAGCGAAACCGAAACCAAACTTCTGAAAAGCTATAACAGCACCGAATTCGGCGTACCGAGCGAAGGTAAAGCCCCACCGAAGTATGCCTGGCTTGGCGCCAGTGGAGTCGCGAGCGAACCGGCCTTTGGCACCGGCACGATCACACAGGGCGGCGCGTCCTACGTGCCCCAGGTCGCACGTGATTTGCAGACCGCCCCGGTCGTGCCGCCCGGGGCGTTTCCCGACGGCAGCGGCACAGGATCGGAGGCTTCCTCCGAAATCCCTGGATGGTTCACGAAGCTGTCCGGAGAAGAGTCGGCGGCTACCGGGGCTGCTTACCAGAAAAAGCTTGAAGAAGAAGCCAAAAAACGGGCAGAAGAAGTACGCGAAGATTGGGAAAAAAGCGAACGAGAAAACGCTGAAATAGAGAGCGAGAATGAAAGAGCGAATGAAGCGTACTATTACGAACAGGCACAAGCCCTCGCGGAAGAATCAGAAACAGGCGAAGAAGGCTCAAACGCTACTAGTGCGTCGTACAAGCTTCATCTCTCCACTGGCTG
>CAVUYF010000012.1:0-46475 GCA_963745635.1 uncultured Solirubrobacteraceae bacterium
CGAGCCACAGGCGGCATAGCGGCATGTACGCGATCATCGCCGGCGCCGGCAAGGTCGGGCGCAACCTCGCCCGGGAGCTGCTCAGCAAGGACCACGAAGTCACGCTGATCGAGTCCTCGCGCGAGTGCTACCTCGCCAACGAGGAAGAGTTCGAGCACGCGGTGCAGTACGGCGACGCCACCGAGCTCTGGGTGCTCGAGCGTGCCGGCATCCAGCGCGCCGACCTCGTGATCGCTGTCACCGGCGACGACGAGGACAACATCCTCGTCTGCCAGGTCGCCAAGGAGAAGTACCTCTGCGACCGCATCATCGCCCGCGTCAACAACCCCCGCAACCACGACCACTTCAGGCTGCTCGGCATCCAGCCGGCCGTGTCCGCCACCGACCTGATCCTGCGGCTGATCGAGCACGAGGTGCCCCGCTACGGGCTCGTGCACCTGCTCGCGCTCGAAGAGGAGCGCCTGGAGATCATCGAGCTCGAGGTCAGCACCGACGCGCCCACCGTCGGCGAACGGATCTCGGACATCGCGCTCCCCGAAGGCAGCCTGATCATCTCCGTGCTGCGCGGGCGCTCCGGGTTCGTGCCCAAGCCCGACACCGTCATCGAAGCCGGCGACGAGGTGCTGCTGGTGCTCGACCCGGGCCTCGAGGAAGCGATCACCGCCTACTTCGCGCCCAACGGGACGCCTGCCGCGTTCTGAGCGCCCGCCTGCCGGATTCGCTGGCCGGTTGGCTATTCTTGTGCCGAGACACTGTCCGGGATAGTCCAATTGGCAGTGACGCCCGGTTCTGGTCCGGGAGATTGGGGTTCGAGTCCCTGTCCCGGAGTACGCTTGCGCCCCGTGCTTACGGGGCGTTTGGCGTTTCAGGGGCCGCTCGAGATCGCTTCTGACAGACTTTCGTCATGGCGAAGATCGACCACAGCTTCTCGATCGAGAAGCCGCCAGATGTCGCGCAGGCGATGTTCGTGCGTGACATCGCGCCGGAGCTGGCGAGGGCTCGCGACTTCCAGATCGCCGAGGAGCGCCCCGGTCAGCTGATCTTCAGCGACGGCGCGCCGCCCCGCGTGGACGCGGAGTCTGCCGTGGAGGGGGAGCCGCAGGGGCCGGAAGACCCTTGGATGGCCACTGACGCGGCGGGGATCCCGAGCGATCGTTTCGTGCGGCGTGGGACCGTCAGCCACGATCTTCCGGGGCTGTTTGCGCGTCACATCCACGTCGACTTCGGTCCTCAGGGAGCAGGCACGCTCGTGCGCGTGCACGGCCGCCTCGAGCACGATGTCTGCCGTGCGCTCGAGCTGCTGGGGACGCCGCAGCACTGGCCGGAAATCGCAGACCGGCCTCACGACTGACGTCCCGCGTACTACGCTGACACTGGCGACCTACCAAGGGGGGGGCGATGGTCGAGCACGAAGCCATCCTGTCGGTTGTGCGCGAAATCCTGGTGCTGGTGATCCTCGTGATGGTGATCATCTGGATCGCCTACAGGTTCATGCGTGAAGACCGCCGCCGTTAGCTGCGGGTCCGCTAGGCGGCGGCTGCCTGGGCCGTCCAGTCGCGGTAGAGCTCGTAGTAGCGGCCCTCCGCGGCGATCAGCTCCTCGTGGGTGCCCTGCTCGGCGATCTGGCCGTGCTCGAGCACCACGATCCGCCCGGCTTGGCGGATCGTGGAGAGGCGGTGGGCGATCACGATCGACGTCCGCCCCGCGAGTAGACGGCGCATCGCCGCTTCGATCCGGCCCTCTGTGTGCAGGTCGACGTTGGATGTGGCCTCGTCCAGGATCAGGATCCGTGGGTCGGCGATCAGGGCGCGGGCGAAGGCGATCAGCTGGCGCTGGCCCGCCGAGAGCTGCGCGCCGCGCTCGCCGACCTCGGTGTCGTAGCCACGTGGCAGCTCGGAGATGAACTCCTCGGCGCCGACGGCTCCCGCGGCGGCGCGGATCTGCTCGTCGTCTGCGTCGGGGCGCCCGAAGGCGATGTTCTCGCGCACGCTGCCCGAGAACAGGAACGCCTCCTGGGGCACGATCCCCATCTGCGAGCGCAGCGAGTGGCTCGAGACCCCCCGCAGATCGTGTCCGTCCACGAGCACGCTGCCGCGGGTGGGGTCGTAGAAGCGCGCGGCGAGCTTGGCCATCGTCGACTTGCCCGCTCCGGTCGCTCCCACCAGCGCGACCGTCTGCCCGGCGGGTATGTCGAGGTCGACGTGCTCCAGCGCGAGCACCTCGTCCTCCTCGGGGCGGCTCGAGCGGGGGCGGTAGGCGAAGGAGACGTCCTCGAAGCGCACATCGCCGCGGATCGGCCCGAGCGCTGGAGCGTTGGGGATGTCTTCGAGCGTTGGCGCGGTGTCCAGGAGCTGGAAGATCTTCTCGAGCGCCGCCATCCCCGACTGGTAGGTCGTGTACAGCTGGGAGAGCTGCTGGATGGGTTCGAACAGGAACGACAGCGTCGCCACGAACGCGACCACCGTGCCCACGGTGATGTGGCCGTTGATCGCCTGATCGCCGCCATAGAGGACGATCAGCGCGAGCGCGATCCCGGAGAGCATTTCCACCGCGGGGAAGTACGCCGCGTTGAGGCGCACCGTGACCATGTTGGCCTCCTGGTTGTCCTCGTTCAGCTCAGCGAAGCGCGCCTCGTGGGCGGGCTCCTGCCCGAAGCTGCGCACCACGCGGATGCCCGACAGCGTCTCCTGCAGGTAGCCGGTGATCGAGCCGATCGTCTCACGGGTGCGCCGGAAGGCGCCTGCCGAGACCAGGCGAAACCAGATGCTCCCGCCCGCTACGAACGGGACGATGCAGAACGTCAGCAGCGCGAGCTTGGCGTCGAGGTAGAGCAGCACCCCGATGGCGCCGATCAACGTCAGCCCCGACTGGAAGAGCGTCACCACGGAGTCCGTGACGAGGCTTTCCAGCGCCTCCACGTCGTTGGTCATGCGGGAGATCAGCACGCCCGCGGGGCGGCTCTCGTAAAAGCCGATCGGCTGGCTCTGCAGGTGCTTGAAGATGCGGATGCGCAGATCGGCAAGCGCGCGCTGGCCCACCCAGCCGACTAGATAGGTTTGGGCGTACGTAGTGGCCCACACGAGCAACGCTGAGACCAGGAACGCGACGACGACGATCGCGAGCGTGCTGGTGTCGTGTTTTTCGATGCCGCGGTCGATCGCGAGCTTTGCCAGCAGCGGCGGCGCCAGCGAGGCGGCCGTTCCGAGCACGAGCGCCACGAGCATCGCTGCCGAGCGCAGGCGGTAGGGACGCAGCAGCTGCAGCAGGCCTCGCAGGTTGCGCCCACGACTGCCTCGACTGGCGCGCTCTCCCGTCCAGCGCTGCCCGCCGGGGGAGATCGAGCCCCCGCCCACCCCGAGTCCGGCGCGCGCGCCGCCACGCCCGCCGCCGCCCATGCCACCCATCATGCCGCCGGGCGGACTCACAGCTGGCCTCCTCGATTGAGCTGCGTGCCGTTGGCGGCGAGTACCTGCGCAGGCTCGCCATGGCCATTGGTCGCCGCCGCGGCGGCGCCGCTGCTGGTCTGCGAGACGATCTCACGGTAGAGCTCGGAGCTGGTGAGCAGCTCCTCGTGGCTGCCCTCGGCCACGATCCGCCCGTGCTCGAGCACGACGATCTGATCGGCCAGCGCGATCGTCGAGAGGCGGTGGGCGATCACGAACGTGGTGCGTCCCGCCATCGCCTCCGCGAGCGCGAGCTTGATGCTCTGCTCGGTGGAGGCGTCCACCGAGGAGGTTGCGTCGTCGAGGATCAGCACGCGCGGGTCCGCCACCAGCGCTCGCGCGATCGCCAGGCGCTGGCGCTGGCCGCCGGACAGCGTCAGCCCGCGCTCTCCCACCTGCGTGTCATACCCCTGCGGCAGACCGGCGATGAACTCGTCCGCCTGCGCGCGCCTGGCGGCCTCTTCGATCTCGCTTTGCGGGATTGGAGGCCCGCCCGCCCGGGCATAGGCGATGTTCTCGGCGATGCTCGCGGAGAACAGGAACGGGTCGTCGCTGACGACCGCCACCGCGCCGCGCACCGAGCGCACGGGCACCTCGCGCACGTCCGCGCCATCGAGCAGCACCTCGCCCGAGACGGGGTCGTACAGGCGCGAGATCAGGGCCACGAGGCTCGTCTTGCCCGAGCCCGTCGGTCCCACCAGTGCGACGGTGCGCCCGGCGGGCACATCGAGGTCGATGTCGCGCAGCACCGCTCGTCCGCTCGTGGGCACGCTCGTGCCCGTCGTCGTCGCCACGTTCGCGTTGAGCTCGTCGTGGGAGTCCTCGTAGCGCAATGTCACGTCGCGCAGCTGCACACGGCCGCTGCCGGCGGGCAGGGGGCGCGGGTGGGGGGGATCGGTGAGTCGCGGCTCGCGGTCCAGCAGCTGGAAGATGCGCGCGCCCGACGCGGTTGCGCGCTGCGCGAGGTTGAGCGTCACTCCGAGCGAGCGCATCGGCGTGATCAGCATGTTCAGATACAGGTAGAACTCGGTGAACTGGCCGAGCGTGAGGTGGGCGTGGATGACCGAGTCCCCGCCCAGCAGCAGCACCGCGGCGAGCCCAAGCTGGGGCAGGAAGCCGATCACCGGGTTGTAAGTGGCTTCCAGGCGCGTGGCGACCATCGCCTGGCTGAACACCCGCCCGACGGTGTCCTGGAAGCGCTTCAGCTGGCGATCCTCGCGCGCGAACGCCTTCACGACACGCACGCCGGAGATGTTCTCCTCGGCGTCCGCCGTCAGCTCGCCGATCCGCTGCTGGGTCTCCTGGATGGCGGGGCGCGCGCGCCTGCCGTAGCGATATGAGATGACCACCACGAACGGCACCGGGATGAGCGCGATCAGACCGAGCCCGGGGTTGATCACGATCATCACGATGCCCGCGAGCGCGATCGACAGGACCGACTGCAGGATGAACACGAGGCCGTAGCCGAGGAAGAAGCGCACGGCCTGAAGGTCGACGGTCGCGCGGGACATCAGCTGTCCCGTCTGCTGATGGTCGAAGAAGCCGAGCTCCAGGCGTTGCAGCTGTCCGTACATCAGCTCACGCAGGTCGTATTCGACGCCGAGCGACAGCCGCCCGGCGATCATGCGCCGCCAGTAGGTCAGACCCCAGCGCACGAGCACCACCGCGAGGATCACGAACGCGAGCACGATCAGCGTGTGGTGCTCGTGCGAGCGCGCGGCGCTCTGGTGATGCCCGGCGTCCAGTGCCCCCTTGCGCACGGCTTCGACCGCCTGTCCGGTGAGCGCCGGCAGCGCGACCGTCATCACCATCGCTAGGCTCGCGAGCGCCCACGAGATGATCAGGCCTCGCTTGTAAGGCCTCAGAAATCCCAGTAGTCGGTTGAAAGTCGTCATAGTTGTGTGGGCAACGATTATCGCAGGCGCCCGGCGCGGAGCTCCGCTGGAGCTGCTCCTAAGCTGCGGTCATGTCCCCGCCCGGACCCCCCGCAGCACCGCCGGCACCTCCGGCTGGGCTCTGTGACAGCTGCGAGCATCAGCAGCTCGTGCACACCACGCGTGGCTCCTGTTTCTCATTGTGCCGACGTTCGCGCGAGGAGCCGCAGTATCCGCGCTACCCGCGCCTGCCCGTGCTCTCGTGTGGGGGCTATGAGGCGCGCGCGCCGGCCGTGCAGGACGGCTGAGGGACTCTCCGCCGGTCAACCGGCGACCGCTCGGGTGGGCTCGCGCTGGGGGCTCTCCGGCGCATGCTCGGAGGTCACGAAGTCGCGGCCGCGCACGAGCGCGAACGCCAGCGCGGCTCCCACGAGCGCTATCGAGCCGGCGATGATGGCGATCGTGGTGAACGCGCCGGTGAAGCCGACGCGGTAGGCGTGCAGCAACGCGGCGCGCCCGGCGGCGGACAGCGAGTGGGCGATCTGGGTGACGTCGCCGGACTCGAGCACCGTTCCCAGCTGGCCGTGCGCCGCGCCCAGCACTTCGCCCGCGTGTCCGCTGGCGGTCAGCGCGGCGGTGGTGCCCTTGGTGACGCTGTGCTGGAAGACCGCGCCGAGCCCGGCGATCCCGGTGGCGATGCCCATCTGGCGGAAGGTGGAGTTGATCCCGGAGGCCATCCCGCTGCGCTCGTGCGGCACCACCCCGATCGCGGTGGAGGCGAGCGGCGGGTTGATCAGCCCGATGCCTGCGCCGCCGAGCACGAAGCCGGGGATCAGCACCGTCCAGCTCGAGCCGGCGCTGACGCTGGTCATCGCCAGCAGGCCGACGCCGGCGAGCAGCAGCCCCGTGCCCAACAGCAGGCGCACGGGGACGCGCACGCTCAGCTTGCCCGCTACCGGCGCGACCATGAACGACAGGAAGGTCACCGGCAGGAAGCGCAGGCCCGCCTGCAGCGGGCTGTAGTTGAGCACGTCCTGGATGTAGAGCGTCAGATACAGGAACATCGCGAAGTAGGAAGCCGAGATCGAGAAGGCGACGATGCTCGCGCCGGCGAACGCCGGTCGCCGGAACAGCGCCAGGTCGAGCATCGGTCGGCTCTGCATGTGCTCGACGAGCACGAACGCGACCAGCAGCACGGCTGCGGCGATCAGGTAGGCGAGGATCTGCGTGGAGCCCCAGCCCTTTTCGTTGCCCTGCACGAGCGCGAACACGAGCAGGAACAGCGACGCGGAGAACGTGACCAGGCCTGCCCAGTCGACGCCGGTGGCGTTGGGGTCGCGCGAGTCGGCGACCTTCATGAGCGTCACCACCACCGCGACCGCGCCGATCGGCACGTTTACGAAGAAGATCCACTTCCAGCCGATCCCCGATGTGATCACGCCGCCCAGCACGGGGCCCACCGCCACTGCTGCGCCGGTGACCGCGCCGAACGCGCCGAACGCGGTTCCCCGCTCCTTGCCGTGGAACGCCTCGGCGATCAACGCCAGCGAAGTCGCGAACATCATCGCTCCGCCGGTGCCCTGCACCGCACGCGCGAGGTTCAACATCAACGGCGAGGTGGACAGGCCGCATACCGCCGAGGCGATCGTGAACACGAACAGGCCCGCGACGAACACGCGCTTGCGCCCGATCAGATCCGCCACCGAGCCGGCCGTCAGCAGGAACGCGGCGAGCGTCAGAGCGTAGGCGTTTACGACCCACTGCAGGTCAGAGAACGAGGAGTGCAGCGAGCGCTGGATGTCCGGCAGCGCGACGTTCACCACGGTGATGTCCAGCAGCAGCATGAAGATCGCCACGCATACGGCGATCAGGGTCCACCATTTGCGCTCCACCCGTCCGCCTCAGCTCGCCTCGAGATGACGCTTTAGGAACGGCACGATCTCCTGCCAGAGCAGTGCCGCCGCCGCGGGCGCGTAGCTCGGACGGTAGTCGGCGAAGAAGGCGTGCCCGGCCCCCTCGTACACGTCCACTTTCACCTCCTGGCCGCTCTTTGCGGCCTGCTCGCGAAGGCGCTGCGCGAGCTCCGGCGAGGGGTTGTGGTCCTCGGCGCCGACGGCGCCCAGCAGCGGGCAGCTGAGCTTCGCCGCCAGCTCCAGCGGCGGCGTGGGGCGCTCAGGCGTCGAATCCTCGTCGGGCGTCGCTTTGTCGATGAAGCCTCCCCAGCAGTCCACCGCCGCGCTCAGACGGTCGCTGGCGCCTGCGAACAGCAGCGTGTAGCGCCCGCCCATGCAGAACCCGATGCAGCCGATCGCGTCGGCCACGTCTTCGCGCGCGCGCAGGAAGTCGGCGGCGCCCTCCAGATCGCCGAGCACCGTCTCATCCGACATCGAGAACAGGCGCTTCATCAGCGCCTCCATGTCACCCATCGGTGGCGGGCCGCCTTCGCGCGTGTACAGGTCCACGCCCAGCGCCACATAGCCAAGATTGGCGATGCGGTTGGTCACGTCGCGGATGTGCTCGTTCAGCCCCATCGCCTCGTGGATCACGATCATGCCCGGCAGAGCCGGGTGCCGGGCGCCCGAGTCGGCGGGTCGCGCCAGGTAGCCGTTGACGGGCGTGCCGCCGGCGCCGGGAAATGTGAGGTCCTCACCGGAGATGCTCGCCGGATCGCTGACCGCGCCGGGCACGCCCTCGGGGCTGGGCTTGACCTGTGTGTCCGTCATGTCGCTCCCTCCTCGTCGATCTCTCTTGTTCTAGCGCGCGGACCCGCGGGTCCCGGAGGTGCGCTCGGCATCCGCTTCCACCTCGCGCAGCATGCGTCTCCCGCGCTTGCGTGTCTCCGACAGCTCCCGTTCGAGCTTGCTGAGCTCCGCCACCCGGTGGCGAACGAGCTCCAGCTGGCGGTCGATGTGGCCGAGCGCCACGTTCAGCAGCTCCCGGCGGCGCTCAGGGTGGACGTCCTCGCGTTTCAGCTGTGCCCGGACCTCAGCGCGCGCCTCCTCGGCTGTGAGGAGCGTCTTCAGCTCATCGAGCGAGACGCCGAGCAGATCCTTCAGGCGCATCACCTCTGTCAGTCGCTCGACCTCCGCCGGCGTATACACGCGATGGCCCCCGGATGGCCGTGCGGGCGCCTCGGGGAGCAGGCCGATCTCCTCGTAGTAGCGGATCGTCCTGGGGGTGGTCCCGACCAGCCGGGCGACGTCGCCGATGCGCAGGCTCTCACCGCCGGCTGCGTTCGCCGCGGCTGCACCCGCGGTGCCGTCGGGCGCGTGTGAGGTCAGGGCGCTCAACGCGTGCTCGCGGGGACCGAGGCGCTGGGACGGGAGCTGCCGAGCGCAGCCGCCTGCAGCTGCTCGACGGCGATCGGCGCCGGCTCCTCGGGCGCCGGGGGACGCACGTGGCGGGGGCGCAGCAAACACACGAACATGCCGATGAACGATACGGCTGCGAGCACCCACAGCGCCGTGTGCATGTTCGCGATGAACGGGGCGAGCTTCGCCTGGGAGAGGCCCTTGGCGAGACCGGAGAAGACGGCGAACAATGTCGCTTTCGGGACCGAGGAGGTGACGATCGCCAGCACGAACGCGATCGAGAGCACAGCGCCGGTGTTCTGCAGCAGCGTGCGCGCGCCGGCGGCGATGCCACGGCGCTGAGCGGGCACGACGCCCATCATCGCCGCGGTGTTGGGGCTGTTGAACATGCCCGAGCCGGCGCCGACCATCGCCAGCCACAGCGCGCTCTGCCAGTAGGGGGAGCGCACCTGCAGGGTGGTCATCGCCGCAAGGCCCGCCGCGCTCACGAGCATGCCGAGCGCCGCGAGCGTGCGCGAGCCGTGGCGGTCGGCGTAGATGCCGGCGATCGGCGAGGCGATGAGCATCCCCAGCGCGAGCGGGATCAGCTTGATGCCGGCGTCGATCGGCGTGTTGCCCTGTGCTCCCTGGTAGTAGAAGACGAACAGGAACATCAGCGCGAAACGCGCGAGCCCGTTGATGAACGCCGCTGCGCTCGCGGCTGCGAACAGGCGGTTGCGGAAGATCTCGAGGTCGAGCATCGGCGCGCGTGAGCGGCGCTCGATCGCCACCCACAGCGGCAGCAGCACCGCTGCAGCGGCCAGGCCGCCGATCACGATCGGGTCGTTCCAGCCGCTGAGGCCTCCGCGGGAGACGCCGAGCACGAGCCCCGTCAGGCCGACCACGAACGTGCTCGTGCCGAGCACGTCATAGCCGCGCACCGAATCCGGTTTGGCGAGCTCGCGCAGGACCAGTGCGCCCCAGGCGGCGCCGGCGAGGGCGAACGGGACGTTGAACCAGAAGACCCAGTGCCAGGAGATCGATACCAGCGCGCCGCCGAGCACGGGCCCGAGCACCAGCCCGATGGCCGCGACCATCGTGTTGGCGCCCATCGCCAGACCGAGTTCCTTCTTGGGAAAGGCATCTGTGACGAGCGCTGCGGCGTTCGCGAACAGGAACGAGGAGCCGATGCCCTGCAGCACGCGCCACAGGATCAGCACGGTCGCGTCGGAGGAGAACCCGGCTCCGAGCGAGGCGAGGGCGAACACGAGAAACCCGCCGACGTATGCGCGCTTGCGCCCGAACAGGTCGCTCAGGCGCCCGGCCATCAGCACGAGCACCGTCGCAGCGATCAGGTAGGCGAGGATCACCCAGACGAGCGCGAGCAGGCTCGTGTGCAGCGAGCGCTCGAGATCCGGCAGCGCGATGATCAGCGTCCCGGAGTTGGTGGCCGCGAGCAGCATGCCGAGGCTCGTGCACGACAGGGCCCACCACTTGTAGTGGGCGTGGTCGGCAGCCACTCCGAAGCGGGAGCCAGCCGAACTCGGCACGCGGCGTGACGCCGGCTGGTTGCTGGCCATGTCGGTCAAGTGAGGGCTCTCGAAGGTCGTGAATTTGACGTGAACGTTAGAATCAGGATACCAGTAAGGTTTCGGCCGGTTTGTGAGTGCTAAAACGTGTGGAGTATGGCCTCGAGCGAGCCAACAGTGGTGAAGAGCGACGAGGAGTGGCGCCAGCAGCTGACGCCCGCCCAGTACGAGGTTCTGCGCAAGGCGGGCACCGAGCCTCCGTTCACCGGCGAGTACGTCTACAACAAGGAGTCGGGGGACTATCGCTGTGCGGCCTGCTCGGCGATCCTGTTCGGCGCCGACACGAAGTTCGACTCGGGCACCGGGTGGCCGAGCTTCACCGAGCCGGCGGTCGCCGAGGCGGTCGAGCTGCGTCCCGACAACAGCCTTTTCATGCGGCGCACGGAGGTCCTCTGCCGAAGCTGCGGAGGGCACCTCGGACACGTCTTCGACGACGGTCCGAGTATTGATGGAGGCCCGCCCGCCCAGCGCTATTGCATCAACTCGGCTGCGCTCGCGTTCGAGCCGCAGACGTCTGCGCCGGACGCCTCCTCGCAGTCCTAGGCAGGTAGGCTCGCCGCCATGGTGCGCCTTGAAAGCTGGATCAGGCCGGCCGGTGTGAGTCCGGTCCGGGTAGATGCCGGAGTGCCCGGTAGCAGGCCCCGGTTCGTCGCTGAGAGGCGGCGGGCTGAGCGGGGCGTCGAGAGCCTCTTTGGAGGGAGCAAGCGCGTGGGCTGTGACTGCAGCCTCGTCAGAGAAACAATCGGGGAGCCGAGCCGGTCATGTCGCGGCGAAGGCCATGTCCACCAGTCCTTGATCCGGATCGGGTGCGGTGGGTCCCTGCGGGGTATGGGGAGTTGCACGCGCGCAAGGTCTGATCACGGAACAAGGGAGACCCGTCTGGCCAGCCTCGTCAGCAAAGACCGCTCGTATAAGCCGATGGCGAAATCGAGCGGAGGCCAGCGGGAGTCCGAGGGGGTCGTAGTAGTGCAGATCGGCGTGCAGAACAACGCGCCGGGAGCGAAGGACCCCTGCTTTGATCGCGTTTGCGCGAGAGGTAAGCGTTAGGGCATGGTCGGGACGTTTCGACCCAATTCCCCCGGCGGGTGTGAGCCCGTCGCCTCGTCCAGCGAAATGGCGCTTCAGGCCACTGGTGGGGACGTGCGAGAACTTCAGCGCAAGCTATGGGTGGCCGCCAAGCGGTCGCCGGGTAGGCGTTTTCATGCTCTGTTCGATCGGATCTGCAGGAGTGACGTCCTGCGGGAGGCGTGGAGGCGCGTGCAGAAGAATAAGGGTGCTGCCGGGGTCGATGCTCAGACGCTGGCGGCGGTGGAGGAGTACGGGGCGGAGCGGCTGTTGGCCGAGCTGCAGCGTGACCTTCAAGGGGGGAGCTATCGCCCGCTGCCGGTCCGCCGGGTGCTGATCCCCAAGCCCAAGGGTGGTGTGCGGCCACTTGGCATCCCGACCGTAAGGGATCGGATCGTCCAGCAGGCTGCACGGATGGTGCTTGAGCCCATTTTCGAGGCCGACTTTCTCGATGCCTCGTTCGGGTTCCGCCCGCGTCGCTCGGCCACGGACGCCAAGGAGGTGCTGCGTCGTTCGTTCATCGACGGGTACTGCTTCGTGTTCGAGGCCGACATCCGCGACTATTTCTCCCAGATCGACCACGAGCGTATGCTCGGGAAGGTCGCGGAGCGAGTCTCGGATCGGCGTGTGGGAAAGCTCATCAGGCAGTGGCTCAGGGCAGGTGTGATGGAAGAGGGGGTGCTCCGGCGGTCGGTCGCTGGTACGCCCCAGGGCGGCGTTATTTCGCCGCTTCTGTCGAACATCTACCTGCACGCGCTGGACCTAGCGTTCGCTGATGGCTCGCACGGCAGGCTCGTCCGCTATGCGGATGACTTTGTCGTGATGTGCTCAAGTGAGGCGCAGGCTCACGCGGCCCGGGAGCTGGCCAGGGAGGTCCTGGCTGATCTCGGGCTTGAGCTTCACCGGGAGAAGACGAGGGTCGTTGACCTCACAGAAGGCCGGAAGGGCTTTGAGTTCCTTGGCTGCCACTTTCACGCTCGCGTGTCGGGCAGGCTGCTGGAGCGCGGCATCCGCCGCTACTACCTGCAGCGCTGGCCCTCTCAAGCGGCGATGAAGCGGGTGCGCCAGCGAATCAAGGCGCTGGCCGGTCGAGGCCGTGTCGGCACGGATATCCGCGAGGTGATCTCGCGGATCAATCCGATCCTGCGCGGCTGGGGCAACTACTTTCGTACCGGCAACGCCGCCATCCGCTTCAACCAGATCGACTCGTATGTCTTGAGGTGCCTGCGCGACTTGATGTTCAAGCGTCAAGGTCGCAACGTGCGCCCTGGTCAGACGGCTATCTGGACGCGTGAGTGGTTCGAGGCGCACGGCCTCTACCGCCTGCGCGGTACCGTCCGCTACCCGGTGTCAGCGTCGTGACCATCAGGAGGATCATCGGTAAGCCGTGTGCGGGAAAACCGCACGCACGGATTGAAAGGGGAATGGGGAAACGGGCCCTCATGGCACCGCGCCCCTGACTACCAATGATCATGATGGACCAGTCCAAACGACTGTCCGAACCGCTGCGCTGGGGCAGACGCGAGAAGACGGTGGTGGCCACTGTGCTCGCGTGCACCCTGCTGATCGTCCTCGGCCTCGCAGCGTATGCCGTGACGAGCGGCTCGCCCGCTCGCAAAGACTGCATCGAAGTCACGTTCGCCTCGACGCTGGGCGGCGCTACCGAGCACGCATGCGGGGCGCAGGCCAGGAAGGTGTGCGCATCGCCGGAAGCCTTCAAACACGTCGCCGCTGAACTACACGCCTCCTGCCGACGAGCCGGCTTCCCGTTCGCCGCCCGCAGCTGACGCGTCGCCCGCTCGGCCGATTCCTATAGCTCACCAGAGCGCTCCACGGGGCATCTAGACAAATGTCGAAACCCCTGCGTCAAGTGTTGGCCAGGATGGCCCTACCCCGGTTCTCGTGTCCCGGATTTCATACCGGGACCGTCATTGGTGAGCGGCGTCCGTGCTGCGCGAGGTGGGCGCTCAACCGCAAACAACCGTAGGAACGGAGGCACATGACCTGGCTGTCATACCCAAGTTGGCTGAACGCGGGGGACAACGCATGGCAGATGACCGCGGCGACGTTCGTCGGGCTGATGAGCCTGCCGGGCCTCGCGGTCCTGTACGGCGGTGTTATGCAGAAGCGCTGGTCGGTCAACGCGATGATGCTCACGTTCGTGGCGTTCTGCGTGACGCTCATCGTCTGGTGTCTGTGGGCGTTCAAGATGGGCTTCGGTAGCCCGATCGCACACAGCGGCTCGGGTATCTTCGGGACGAAAGGCTTCCTGGGGACATTCCTTGGCGAACCGGGCAGCGTGCTGAGCCATACCGGTGAGGAGGCCCAGGCACTGATCCCGTCGGTGACCGAAAGCCCGCCATTCCACTTCCCGGAGGCGTCGCTGGTCTACTTCCAGTTCGTATTCGCCGCGATCACGCCGATCCTTGCACTGGGGTCGGTGCTGGGACGCGTCAACTTCAAGGCGTGGATTCCCTACGTGGCGCTGTGGATCACGTTCGTGTACGCGGTCAACGCGTTCCTGATCTGGGGCGGTGGCTACTTCGCCGCGCACGGCGCGCTGGACTACTCGGGTGGATACGTCATCCACCTCTCAGCTGGAGTCTCAGGGTTCGTGTTCGCGGCGGTGATCGGGCCTCGATTGCAACGAGATCGAGAGGTCGACGCCCCGAACAACCTGCTGATGCTGGCGGTCGGGGCCGGTCTGCTGTGGCTCGGATGGAACGGGTTCAACGGAGGAGACTCCTACTACGCCGGCGCTGACGCCTCGGCGGCCGTGATCAACACGAACCTGTGCACCGCGGTCGCGATGATGGTGTGGATCGCCTGGGACTACATATTCCGCGACAAGCCGTCCATGATCGGTGCGGTCAACGGAATGATCACGGGTCTGGTGGGTATCACCCCTGCGGCCGGGTTCGTCAACGGCTGGGGGGCGATCATCATCGGTGTGGTCGATGCGACGATCGTGTGGTTCGCGATTCGCTACCTCAGCCGAGCGCCGATGTTCCGAAGCGTCGACGATACGTTGGGGGTGATCTATACCCACGGTATCGCCGGTCTGTTCGGTGGTCTGCTGGTCGGGCTGCTCGCCGATCCAGCGGTCGTCGAGTACATCGGGGTGGGCGGCGCGAGCAACCTGCCGGGCAAGACCGGGCTCCTGCTCGGCGGCGGCTGGACGCTGTTGCGCTGGCAGGCTGAGACCGCTGTGTGGGTGATCGCCTACACGGCAGTGGCCACGTTCATCATCCTCAAGGTCATTGGGATATTCATCCCATTGCGACTTTCGGATGAGGAGCTGGAGATCGGCGATCACGCGATTCACGGCAACGAGGTCTACCCGTCGGACGTTCCGACGCTCGGAGGCTCTCAGCCGGCGTGGCAGCCGACGCCTGCACCTGCGGCGGCAGGGACGTCGTAGCGCACAAGCTCTCTCTCGGCGCGGGCGCGTCCTCCCCACGGACGCGCCCGCCTCGGGGTTGAGGACGGTTTGACGGCCTCGCCTCGGCGGGGCCGTCAACGTTTAACGGGGGGAAGTCAGATGGCGAGCCCGACAGGGCAGGCGACGCCGGTGCCGCCGAGCCCGCAGTAGCCGCCGGGGTTCTTGGCGAGATACTGCTGGTGGTAGGCCTCGGCGTAGTAGAAGGGGTGCTGCGGGTCGAGCTGCTCGATCTCGGTGGTGATCGTCCCGTGCCCCGCCGCTGAGAGCACCTGCTGGTAGGAGCTCTTCGAAGCCCGCGCGGTGGCCAGCTGCGACTCGCCATCGCAGACGATCAGCGACCGGTACTGGGTGCCCACGTCGTTGCCCTGGCGCATGCCCTGGGTCGGATCATGGCCCTCCCAGAACAACCTGAGCATCTCCTGGTAGCTCGTCTTGGCCTCCTCGAAGGCGACGAGCACGACCTCGGAGTGACCGGTGCGCCCGCTGCACACCTCCTCGTAGGTGGGGTTGGGCGTGAGTCCTCCCGCGTAGCCGACGGCGGTCGTGTATACGCCGTCCGCTTCCCAGAAGATCCGCTCGGCGCCCCAGAAGCAGCCCATGCCGAAGATCGCCGTCTCGATGCCGTCGGGAAACGGCCCCTTCAGCGGCGTGCCGAGCACCTCGTGGCGCTCGGGGACGGGCATCTCCTGCGCGCGCCCGGGCAGCGCGGATGCCGGCTCCACCATTGCGGTGCTGTCGCGGCCGAAGATGCGCATGCACTCAGGCTAGCGATCGTCTGGCCGCTCCACCGCCGCGGCGCCCACGCGTGTGGATCGCAGCTATAGAGTGCGCCGGGATGAGCTCCAGCTGCGCCCGCCGGCGCTCGGCCGGCCCTCGCCCCGGTTCTCCGCAGCCGCTATGAGCGAGCGCGCGGTGGTGGCCTACGAGGTCGCAGACCGGGTCGCCCGGATCACGCTCGATCGCCCGGAGCGCGGCAACGGGATCACGCGCCGGCTGATCGAAGAGCTCGCCGCGTGCGTCGAGCGCGCGGATCTGGATCCGAGCGTGCACGTGCTGCTGCTGGCGGGCAACGGTCCGGGCTTCTGCGGCGGATACGACCTCGTTGAGAGCGCCGAGGGGATGGGATCGCCGGGGCCGAGTCGCGCGCCGAGCGGATCGCCGCTGGACCCGGCGACGATCGCGGCCAACCACGATCCCGCCGGGACGTGGGATCCGATGGTGGACTACGCGATGATGAGCCGCAACGTCCAGGGGTTCATGAGCCTGTTCAACTGCGGCAAGCCGGTGGTGTGCAGGGTGCACGGCTTCTGCGTGGCGGGCGGCACCGACATGGCCCTGTGCTCGGACCTGCTGGTGATCGCGCAGGACGCCAAGATCGGCTATCCGCCGGCGCGGGTGTGGGGCTCTCCGACGACGGCGCTGTGGGCGCACCGGGTGGGCGCGCAGCGCGCCAAGCGCCTGCTGTTCACGGGGGACACGCTGTCGGGGGCCGAGGCGGTGGAGTGGGGGCTGGCGATCGAGGCTCACCCGGAGCAGGAGCTGGTGGCGCGCACGGACGCGCTGCTCGAGCGGATCGCGCGCGTACCTGTCAACCAGCTGATGATGATGAAGCTGCTGGTCAACCAGACGCTGTACGCGCAGGGGCTGCACGCCACGCAACTGCTGGGGACGATGCTCGACGGGGTGGCGCGTCACACGCCCGAGGGCTTCGCCTTCCAGCAGCGGGCGGCCGAGGCTGGGTTTCGCGAGGCGGTGCGCGAGCGTGACGAGCCGTTCGGCGATCTCGGGCGCTCGACCTTCAAGGGTTAGCGTTCTTGTGCAATCGTAAAGGGCCGTGGCACTGATAACGGCCAGCCGACCACTTGGTAACGAGTTGCAGCGGGTGTTTCCGTCGCGCCCGTTCAACGTCCGCTTCTGGGACGGGAACGCCGTCGCCGCGACCGAGGGCAAAGCGCCCACGTTCTTCGTGCGACGCCCGACGGCGCTCGCGCACTTCCTGACTGCCCCCGGGACGTTGGGCCTGGGCCGTGCCTATGTGGACGGCTCGCTTGCGGTGGACGATCTGGACGGCGCGTTCCTGGTCGTGGACGAATGGGAGCCGCCTGAGCTGGCGGTCGCCGACCGGGTTCGTCTCGGGCTGGCCCTCGTCGCCGCCGCCGCTCCGGGCGGGCTTCCGAAGCGGCCGGGCCTGGAGCTGATCCTGCGCGGGCCGTTGCACAGCGCCGAGCGCGACGCGGCGGCCGTTCGCTACCACTACGACGTCGGCAACGAGTTCTTCTCGCTGTTCCTCGACGACTCGATGACCTACAGCTGCGCGATCTTCTCCCGCGGCGCCACCACGCTGGAAGAGGCCCAGCGCACGAAGCTCGAGCTGGTGGCCACCAAGCTCGGCCTCGAGCCGGGGATGCGAGTGCTCGACGTTGGCTGCGGCTGGGGCAGCTTCGCGATCCACGCGGCGAGCGAGTACGGCGCCGAGGTGGTCGGCATCACGCTGTCGGAGAACCAGGCGGCGATGGCACGTGAACGCGTGGAGCAGGCGGGCGTGGCGGACAAGATCGAGATCCGCGTCCAGGACTACCGGCGTCTGGCGCATTCCTCGTTCGACGCGATCGCCAGTATCGGCATGGCCGAGCACGTCGGCGACAAGCAGATCGACGTGTATGCGAAGACGTTGTTCGACCTGCTCAAGCCCAACGGCGTGCTGCTGAACCACGCGATCGCGGCGCTCGATCCGGGTGCGGACCCGTTGGAGGACCTGTTCTCCACGCGGTACGTGTTTCCCGACGGCGAGCCGCTGCCGCTGTCGCGCATACAACTGTCGCTGGAGCGCGCTGGCTTTCGCACCCAGCACGTGGAGGGCTTCCGCGAGGACTACGCGGAGACGCTTCGACACTGGGCGAGGCGGCTGGACGAGCACATCGACGAGGCCGAGGCGCTCGCCGGCGTGGAGCGCACACGAGTGTGGCGGCTCTACCTGCGCGCCGCCGGGCACGGCTTCACGACGGGCCTGACCGCCGTCTATCAGGTCCTCGCACGCCGTCCAGGATGATCGAGCCTTTGCGCACGCCGGCCCCCGTGACGGCTAGAATGGCCGAACCTTGCGGATGTAGCTCAGCTGGCTAGAGCGTCGCCTTGCCATGGCGAAGGTCGAGGGTTCGAATCCCTTCATCCGCTTCACGCAAAGCCCCCGGATTTCCGGGGGTTTTGTTGTTTGTGGGCGGATCGCTCGTTCCGACCTTCGAGCATGCGACGATCCGGGCCGATGGTCAACCAAGCTCCTCCGCTGACGAGGGATCAACGACTCCACGCCGAATATGCCGTGCTTCGCTTGGGCGGCAAGATTTTCTGGGCAGAGCGTCAGATTGCCGAGTACGAGCGCGCCGCGGAGGCGGGTTGACATGGCTGATGTCCGCGCCTATGTGCTTGAGCAGCGGGCCATACGGGACAAGATCCGCGCGCTACTCGCCCGACGCTGACCGGTCGCGGCGTAGAGTCCGTGAGGCATGATGCCGCCGAAACCCGGCGTTGACGCTTACACGACCGAGCCGGTTGTCGTGCGAGAGCGAGGCCGCCTGGGAAGGCTCAAAGACGCTTGGTCAGAATTCACGCCGGCTACGGAGGTCCATCCGGGCGAAGCGCTGATCGAGTCAAAACCTCACGCCGAACGGCCGGCCGTCGCTCGGCACAACTCCAGTGCGTTGCGAGCTCTGGGTGGAAGGTGCTCAAGGTCTTGAGCAATCGCGGGCTCGTCGAAGACGACCGGGAAGATCGGCCCCGCCGGCTTGTCAGGCACGCTCAGCCCTCGCCGTCGACCGGGATCTCCCCGAAATGCTGCTCGAACTCCTCGGGGGACAGCTCGCGCTCGCCGTGGCGCGAGAGCATCCCCTTCACGCCGAGGTCAGGGCGCAACACGACCCTTCCATCAGGTCGGCGATCCTCGATCACGTAGTCCCCCGACAGATCGCCGCTGAGCGTCACGTGAGTTGGCTCCACAGCGTAAGTGTCGCACGCCCCGGTGACCGATCCAAACACGCCGCTCATGGTGCGTCCACCGCGGCACTGGCCGGGCACACTCAGATGATGGGAAGCCCATCCTCGTGCATCACTTCCAGGTACCCCTCGATTGCTTCTTGCGCGTTCGCGTGCGCCTCCTCGATCGTCTCTCCCTGCGTGGCGACGCTGGGCAGCCCGGGCACAAACACGCTGTAGCCGCCCTCCGGCTCAGCCGGGGTCAAAACGTCGAACTCATGTTCCGCGCTCACAGCTCCTCAGAACGGTAGCGCTACCACCTCCACACCGGACACCGAGGCCACGGACGGCCTCGACTCCGCGAACGCACCAACTCCAGTTGCTCCTATGTCAAGCGAAATCCGGATTTTGCGGTGATCCTTGTGGTCTGAACATCGCAGCCGTTAGGCTGTTGCTTGTGGGCCGCACGGGTGATGCGTCGAGGAAGGTGCCTTGGGATCAGAGATTTGCTGAGCACTTGGCTCGGCAGTCGCGGGAGGCCGCGAACGATCCGGCAAGGCGTCGAAACCCGTCGTTTCGCCAGCAGGTCAAGTCCCGTTACTACTGGCTTTCGTGGGTCGCGTTCAGCGCGGGCGCCTTGATCTTGCTTACGACGAAGGCTGGATGGCTCGATGCGCTCGGTGGGATTCTGTATGTCGTCGGGTGCCTGGCGAGTGTGGCCGCTCGCAGAGACGCTCGCGCTAGCGGCCTGCGCCGCGAGAAGGAGGGATGATCGTCTTCCCGCCGTTCGCTCGCTAGTGTCCTGAGTCGGTGATTTGTTGGCAGTAGCGTGTGAGGCTGTCGAGGATTTGGTCGGCGGTCTTTGTCCAGACGTAGGGGCGGGGGTTCTCGTTCCAGTGCTCGATCCAGCCGCGGATGTCGGCGTTGAGCTCGCGAACTGACTTGTGGGCTGAGCGCTTGAGCTTCTTGTTGGTGAGCTCTGCGAACCAGCGCTCGATGAGGTTCAGCCAGGAAGAGCCGGTCGGCGTGAAGTGCAGATGGAACCGGGGGTGCGCCAGTAGCCAGCGCTGCACTGTCTTGGTCTTGTGCGTGGTGTAGTTATCGAGAATCAGATGGACGTCGAGCTCTGGTGGGACGGCCGTGTCGATCTGCACCAGGAATTTCTTGAACTCGACTGTGCGGTGGCGGGCATGCAGCGAGCCGATGACTTTCCCCGAGGCGATGTCCAGCGCCGCGAAGAGACTGCTCGTGCCGGAGCGCTTGTAGTCGTGCGTCGCGCGCTCTGGGACCCCGGGCAGCATCGGCAGGATCGGCTGGGAGCGATCGAGTGCTTGGATCTGGGACTTCTCATCGACACACAGCACCAGCGCTCGCTCTGGCGGATCCAGGTATAGGCCCACGACATCACGAACCTTGTCCACGAACAGCGGATCCGTTGAGAGCTTGAAGGACTCCACCCGGTGGGGCTGCAAGCCAAACGCCCGCCAGATTCGTGACACCGCGCTCTGGGAGAGCCCGAGGTGCGTCGCCATCGAACGGGTCGACCAGTGCGTCGCGTCCTTCGGGGCGCTCTCGAGCGTCGCCGCGATCACCTCCGCGACCTTCTCGTCAGAAATCGTGCGCGGTTTCCCTGGCCGGGGCTCGTCGAGCAAACCATCCACACGATCAACAACGAACCGGCCGCGCCACTTCGCGACCGTCATCCGCGTCAACCCGAGGCGCCGCGCGAGCTCAGTGTTGCTTTCACCCTCAGCAGCACCAAGCACGATCCGCGCGCGAACCGCCAAGCCCTGCGCCGATGAGCGCCGACGCGACCACCCCTCCAATACCCGGCGCTCATCACCAGAGAGCACCACCGCCACCGCCCGAGGCCCACGCCGCCCAACACGAGATGAATTCATCCCCAAACACTACCAACAACCGCAGACGAACTAACGACTCAGAACACTAGGTCAAGCAGCGCATAGGCGCTAGTGCTGGCCCGAGCGTCGCCGATCGCGTGGTCGTCGCTGTTGATGGTCGGAGCAGCAGCTGGTGGAAGCGGCGTGCGAGGAGGCGCTTGAGGCATCTGAGGGCTTCCATCCGGCTCTTGCCTTCGGCTTCCTTGCGTTCGAGATACGCGCGGCTGGCGGGGTCTCGTCGGCCGCGGGTGATCGCGATGATGTGCAGCGCCCGGTTGAGCTGGCGGTTGCCGCCGCGGTCGAGGCGGTGGCGGTCGCGTCTGCCGGAGGACACGGGGATCGGTGCGACGCCGGCCATCCGGGCGAACTGAGCGTCGGTGGGGAATCGCTCGGCTCCGGCGGTTTGTCCGATCAAGATCGCGGCGGTGAGGGGGCCGCAGCCTGTCTCGGCGAGGAGCTGCGGGTTGTGGGTCTTGATGAGGTCGCGCAGCTCGCGCTTGATCGCTTCGGCTTCACGCGCGAGGACGCGAATCCGTTTGGCTTGTTCTTTGGCGATACGCACGCGAGCGCTCTGCGGGAGAGCGCGCAAGCGCCTTGTGATGCGTTTGAGCTGGCCTGGGTAGTCCAGCTTGCGTGCCGGGATTGTGGCCTCGAGGTCGGGGTCGAGGATCACGAGGTTCCAGCGCAGCCTGTTCGTGAGCCGGATGCGCTCGTTGACGAGCGCCTCGCGGTGGTCGCAGAGCAGCCGGATCTCCATCGCGGCCTCGTCAAGGAACGCGGCCGGGAACCGCTCCAAGCCCTCCCTGAGGACCGCTCGCGCGATCGCTCTAGCGTCGATTTGGTCGGACTTCCCTGGCTCGCGTTCTCCGCGGCGTGAGGCACCCATCAGCTTCGGCGCGACCCGCACCACGCGCTCACCGGCGGTGATGAGTGCGTGCTCGAGGTGTTGGGAGACGTGCCGGCAGTCCTCGATCGCCCACACGATCTCCTGGCCGAGCTCGCGTGCCCAGCGCAATGCGTCGAGGTGGCCCTGTTCTTTGGCGGGGACTTCCCGCTCGCTCAGCAGCTGCCCTGTGTTCGCGTCGACGGTCGCGAGGGCGTGCGTGCTCTTGTGGGTATCCGCTCCGATCACGATCATCCAGAACGTCCTTTCAATCGATTGGTTCTCGCTTGACTGGACCTCCGGCGGACAAGCCTTTCCTGGGGGCGATTGCCACGCTCCTATTAGGTCACGCCGACGGTCCCGGGCGGCGGTGGACGACACAACGGACGACGGTCAGGCCGGCGGACACCGGCCGACAAACAGACCACGAGTCAGTCCACCGTCAGCCCGAGACCCAACCCGGCCAGCCGGAGAGGTTGTCCGTGTCCTCGTAGAACTTTGAGTGGCGGTCCTCCCGCCTCGTCCGCTCGTGTTGCGAGCGTGACAGGCGCCAACCAAGTCCGCGAGGACAGGAGGAACCGCCATGAAGAAGGTATCCGCGCTGCAGGTCGTGACGGCTGTCGAGGCTGTCGAGAGTTCGCTGCCACCGGAGATTCAGGAGGCGCTCGGTGAGCTTGTAGGGGCAGCGAGGGAGGGATTGCTCGCGCTGAGCGTCGGTGTTGGGCTCGGTGTTGTGCATGAGCTGATGGAGCTCGAGGTCGCCGAGGTCGTGGGCCCGAAGGGCAAGCACGATCCCGACCGGACGGCGAAGCGCCACGGCCACGAGGACGGGTCGATGACCTTGGGTGGACGACGTGTGCAAGTCAGCCGGCCGCGGATGCGCACGGCCGGTGACGAGGGGGAGCTGCCGCTCACCACGTACGAGCACTTCGCCGACCGCGACCCGTTGACCCGGGCGGTGATGGACCGGATGCTCGCGGGTGTCTCCTCGCGCAAGTTCGCCGGTGTTGGGGAGCCCGTGGGCGAGGAGGTGCAGCGATCCTCGACGGCGACCTCGAAGACGTCGGTGTCGGAGATGTTCATCGAGCGCACCCGGACCGCGCTCGGCGAGCTGATGAGCCGGCGGCTGGAGGACGTGCGCGTCGCGGTAATGATGCTCGACGGTCTTGAGATCGCCGGGCGCACGCACATCGTCGCGCTCGGAATCTCGACTGAGGGCGTGAAGATCCCGCTTGGGCTGTGGGAGGGATCGACCGAGAACGCCACGCTCGCCCGGACGCTCCTGGCTGATCTCGTGGACCGCGGCCTGGACCCTGAGCAGGCGATCTTGTTCGTCATCGACGGCGGCAAGGCGATCCGCCGGGCGATCAAGGACGTGTTCGGCGAGCGCGCGCTGGTGCATCGGTGTCACCGTCACAAGGAGAGAAATGTCTGCGATCTGCTGCCCGAACGCGATCGTCCCGCCGTCCTGGCGAAGATCCGCGGCGCGTGGGCACTCAAGGACGCCGATCTCGCCGAGCAGCGCCTCGAGCTCCTGGCTTCAGAGCTCGACCGCACCTGGCCCGACGCCGCCGCCTCGCTGCGGGAGGGGATGCCCGAGACGCTGACGCTGACGCGGCTCGCGATCACAGGAGGGCTCGCAAAGACGCTGTGCTCGACGAACCCGTGCGAGAGCATGATCGAGATCGTCCGCCGCACTCAGCGCAACGTGAAGCGCTGGCAGGACGGCGATATGCGCAAGCGCTGGACCGCCGCCGGGATGCTCGTCGCCGAGCAGCAGTTCCGGCGGATCATCGGCTACCGCGATCTCGCCAAGCTCGTGGCCGCGATCGAACACCACACAGCACGAGCCGCCCTTCCAATCCCCGCCACCGCCGTTCACGCCGAGACACCACAAACCGTTACTGTCTGACCGCCAAATCCCGGAGGCCGCTCCCAAAGTTCCACGACGATCCGGACATCCTCCAGCCGGACACCACCAACGGCAATCCCTTCCTGCCAGAAAGCACCCAGCCAGCCGGCCGTCGCACCAGGCTCCACCGCCCGGCCTAAAGAACACTGCCAGGAAGAACAGACTACGGGTATGAAATATCGACTGGGCTGTTGTCCGGTCGTGTTCGTAGGGTCGTTTGACCGGGACAGGGGCCTTGTGGGAAGACGCAATGGTGGGGCAGGCCGTCGTGCATTTGGGCTGCGAGCCCGTCAATGACTATATGGCCGCCCCTGCGACTCGCCTGGTTGGGCTGAGAGCCCGAATCCGTATTTGTCGCTTGCCCGCCGCGCCTTCCAGTCATGTGTTCGATGTTGTGGAAGGGAGCGGAAATTGCGGTATTTCGGTGTTGATGTTCACTTGGAGTTTTGCGAGATCGCCGTCTGCGAGGACGGCCGGGTGTCGCAGGTCGGACGGATCGCGAGCTCCCCGGAGGCGATCAGGGAGTTCGCGGCGGGTCTCGGCGGCGAGGATGAGGTCGTGCTGGACGCGAGCGGGAGCGTGATGGCGATCGCGCGGATCTTGCGGGAAAGCAACGTCGGGCGTGTCGTGGTTTCCGATGCGGCGCAGACGCGTGCGATCTCTCACGCGCGGGTGAAGTCCGATCGCTTTGACGCGGCGATGCTCGCGCGGCTGCTTGCCTCGGGGATGCTCAGCGAGGTGTGGGTGCCGGATGAGGCGACGCTCGCGTTGCGTCGGCGTGTCGCGCGCCGCGCGGCGCTGATCCGGGCGCGCACCCGGATCAAGAACCAGGTGCATGGTGTCGTGATGCGCTGTCTGCTCGGCCGCCCGCCGGTGAGTGACCTGTTCGGCCGCAAGGGACGCGTCTGGCTCGCCGAGCAACAGCTCCCCGAGGAGGAGACCGAGACGGTGCAGGGCTGCCTGCGCCAGATCGACTTCCTGGACGGCGAGATCGCCCAGCTCGACCAGAAGATCGCCGAGCAGGCCCTAGCGTGGCCTGGGTTGTGCAGGCTGTTGACGATCCCGGGTGTGGACATCGGGACCGCGGCGGCGGTGATCGCGGCCGTCGGGGACATCTCCCGCTTCCCGAGCGCTGGCCAGCTCGTGGCGTATCTGGGGTTGGATCCGAAGGTCCGCCAGTCAGGCTCTGAGCCCGCTCGCTATGGGCACATCTCAAAGCGCGGCAACGCGCAGGCCCGCTCGATGCTGGTCGAGGCCGCGTGGATCGCGATCCGCAGCCCCGGCCCGCTCAGAGCGTTCGGTGAGCGCGTCCGTGCCCGCCGTGGCGCCCAGGTCGCCGCGGTCGCTGTCGCACGCAAGCTCGTGGTGCTGTGCTGGCAGCTGCTCAGCAAGGACGAGGACTACGCGTTCGCGCGTCCGTCGCTGACCAGGCAGAAGACACGGCGCCTGGAACTGACCGCCGGTGCGTCACGCCGCCCACGCCGCCACGACGGGCTAACCGTCTCCCCGACAGCCGCTCAGCGCGCGGCGGAGCGTGAGCTGCAATCCCAGGCCGAGCAGGCATACCGGCGACTGGTCGCCGACTGGCAAGCGGCAGCACCGAAGGGTGGTGCGGGTGCGACACCGGGGCGCGCATCTTCTAATAGGCCCTCGAAGGGCAAAGCCGCGCGGCAGGCCACAAGCCCCTGACGCCTGCGCTTCGCTACGTCAGTCACCCGCACCACCACAGATCATTCCACCACGAAGCGCTCGACGCGACCCCGCCGGCCGACGCGGACGCCTGCGCCAGAACGCGCCCCCCGGCACGACAAAAGCCCGTATAGACCAGATGCACCACTGTGCCAGCGCTGTGTCCGCGCTGTGCCGCCCCAACGCGACCTCGAGCATCAAGCAGCACCCTCAGAAACCCCGAAGAAAAGCTCGCGAAACCCTTGACTTTTCATCCGCACATGCACGGCCCTGCGGGAGTGTCCGATTAACGGTGGAAGTGGCTTGGTGGGTTTAGTTGATTCTTCCTTCGAACGCTATCGCGAACGCGTTTAGTGCGGGCTTCCATCTCATTGCCCAGCGTGCTCTGCCTCGTCCCGTGGGGTCGAGGGCCCTTGTGACGAGGTAGAGGCACTTCAATGCGGCTGTGTCGTTCGGGAAGTGCCCTCGCGCCCTGACGGCCCGACGGTAGCGCGCGTTCAGAGACTCGATCGCGTTTGTGCTGCAGATCACGCGCCTGATCTCAACGTCGTAGTCCAGGAACGGTATGAACTCGCTCCACGCGTTCTCCCACAGCTTGCTGATCGCCGGATACTGCTTGCCCCACTTCGCATCGAACTCCGCGAAGCGCTCGCGGGCGACGACCTCTGAGGACGCCGTGTAGACGGGCCGTAGGTCGCGGCTCATCTCGTCCCAGTATCTGCGGGAGGCGAACCTGAAGGTGTTGCGGATCAGGTGGATCACACAAGCTTGGACGGTCGCGAGCTCCCACGTCGTGGTGATCGCCTCCGGCAGGCCCTTCAGCCCGTCGCAGACCGCGATGCAGACGTCCTGAACGCCGCGGTTCTTGATCTCGGTAAAGACGCTCAGCCAGAACTTCGCGCCCTCACCGCCATCGCCGGCCCACAGCCCCAGGATGTCGCGCTCGCCGTCAACGGTCACGCCGATCACCACGTAGACCGGCTTGTTCGCGACCTGCCCATCACGGACCTTGACGACCATCGCGTCGATGAAGATCACGGGGTAGACCTTCTCCAGAGGCCTGTTCAGCCACTCGGTCATCTCGCCGGTCACCTTCTCCGTGATCCGGCTGACCGTGTCCTTGCTGACCTTGGCGCCATAGACCTCCTGGAAGTGCGCCGAGATCTCCCCCGTCGTCAACCCACGCGCCGTCAGCGACAACACGATCTCATCGACCCCCGTGAGCCGCCGCTGGCGCTTGCGGACGATCTGCGGCTCGAACGTCGACTCAGTGTCTCTCGGGACCTCGATCTCGACCGGCCCGATCTCCGTCAGCACCGTCTTGGCGCGCGTCCCGTTACGGCTGTTCCCGCTGCCCCGTCCGGCTGGGTCGTGCTTCTCATAGCCGAGGTGCTCGCTCATCTCCGCATCCAGCGCGGTCTCGAGCACGCTCTTGGTTAGCTGGCCCAGCAGCCCGTCGGGGCCGACCAGCTCGATGTTCTGCTCCTTCGCCTGCGCCAGCAGCTGCTCGGCGAGATCCTTCTGATCAACGATATCTACGGTCATGGGCTCGATCATCTCGCCCACATCGGTCGACTCCGCTAGCTCCGTCATGGTCATCCCCTTCGGTCAGACCAAGTCAGATCCACCGTTCATCAGACAGACCCGGCCCTGCGGGTGCTGTGCGAGCGCTGTGTCCTGGCCGCGCGGGATGACCGGGTTCGGCCGGGCGACCGAGCCGTGAGCAGCGGTAAGGGGCCGCGCGTGTCGCTGGCGTAGCGCGTGCGGGTCCGAAGGTGACGCGGGCGCCGGGAGTGGTTGCGGCCGGTGGCCGCCGTTAGCTGCATCGGAGGCGTCGGCTTCGCCTCCTTGTCCGCGCTGCTCGCCCACGCGCGAAAGTCGTTAGCCGGTCCGGGGCGGTTGGGGTCAGTAGCGGGTGTGAAAAGGCGCAGACCCGAAACTCGTTGGATGCTTCTATGTTGTCAAGGGCGTTTTTGTGAGCTGGTTGTAGAGGTCGCGGGAGAGGTATCTCTTGAGGGATCTGATGGCCTCTCGCTTGGTCTTGCCTTCGTCGATTCGGCGTTGGATGTAGGCACGGCTCGGGGCGTGGTGGACGGAGCGTGAGAGCGCGATCGTGTAGATCGCGGTGTTGATTTGCCGGTCGCCTCCGCGGCTGAGGCGGTGACGGACTGTTTTGCCGGATGACGCGGGTTGCGGGGCGGTGCCGTTAGCTCGCGCGAATGCCGCCTCGCTCTTGAAGCGTGCTGGGTTGAACGCGATCAGCTTCGCCGCGCAGATCGGCCCGACGCCGGGTTCGTCCATCAGCGCGGGTGCAAGCTCGCGCGTAAGCGCGTCGATCTGACGGGTGTAGTCCTGGGCTTGCTGGTCGAGCGCGCGGGTGCGGTTGGCGAGGTCGCGGAGTACTTGGAGGGTGGTGTTCTCTTGCAGGCTGGCGTTCGGGCGGGTCCGCATCCCGGTGAGTCGTTGTGCGAGTTTCGCGCCGTTCTTCGCGGGCCCGACCCTTTCCCTGAGCGTCGCTGGTGCTCCGACGTGGAGGGCCTGCAGCTGGTTATAGAGCCGTGAGCGCTCGCTGATGACAGAGCGGTAAGCGACGAGCAGCATCTGCAGCGCCAGGCGCTTGCCGTGCCCCCTTGGTGTGGAGAGCCCATCATCGGCAAGCACCTTCTTTGCGGCCAGCAGCGCATCGAGCCGGTCGGACTTCCCGGTGCGTCGCTCGCGGCGCCGTGGCCGTTCGACCTCGAACACGGTGATGCCGTTGTCCTGGAGGTATTCGCATAGGCCCGCGCCGTAGCTGCCGGCGCCCTCGATCCCGACACGGATCTCTCCCTCGAGTGCCGCGAGCCATGCGAGTAGCTCGCCATAGCCGGCGAGAGTCGCGGTGATCGTGATCTCGGCGAGGAGCTGTCCGAGAGCGTCCACGGCGACGGCGAGGTGCTGGTGCTTGTGGGTGTCCACGCCCACTGCGATCATCATTTGCGGTCTCCTTTGTTGCTGGTTGGCGCTGGTGATGTGGAGGCCGCCAGACAAAGCCATGTCGAGCAAGCAGCACGCTTCTATGAAGTCATGGCGGCGTCCGTGGCAGACGACGGGAGACAAATCCAACGTAGGGCACCCAGTTGGGGCCAGCCGTTTTAATCGAGTCATCCCGCCGTCTGCCACACCCTCGACGGGGCACCGGACGCCACTGCATGACCGCCGCTTCGCTGCGCCCTACGGGCTCCGCTACGCGCCGGTCAGCCCGCTTTCCACAGGGCCCCAACAGGCACTGAAGAAACTACATGGCCGTCTCAGCGGCCTCGTGGTCATTAACCGTAGTAGTGGCCGCGTCTAGCATTGGTGCAGCGAAAGGCGGCGGCTACGCCCGCTATCTGGAGGGCAAGACCGTCCAGCCCGAGCGCGGCGACTACTACCTGACGCCCGGTGGCGAGCCCGCGCAGGCTCCCGGCCGCTGGCTCGCTTCGGCGGACACGCTTTGCCGGCCGTCGAACGCGCGCGCGAATGGTCGCCGCAACGACCTGTCTACGCAGCTACACGGTCGAGGTCGTCGGCGCGGATCTCGAACTGCTCGCCTTCGTCCTCGTCGCCGATGCGGATCATGACGATCTGGCCACCGTCGATCCCGAGGTCGCCTCGATCCTCGACAACGACGCCGTTCCAGTTGAAGCCAGGAACGTTCGAGACCACGTGGTCGCCGACCTTGAGCGAGTTGTGACGGGCTTGCTGAGTGTGGGCCATGGTCTTCAAGCTATCACCAGGGACGAGGAAGTCTCTTGTCAGGGCGCAACACGACGCAGCGGCACTCCGACGACCAACCGAACTCGCGTTGTGCGCTCATACCGCGTCCGAAAGATAGCCCTGCCACCCAGGCGCCGGGCGCCAACGCCGCAAACAGCCTGGACCCTACAGGCCGTCTGGCACGCGCCTGTAGCGAAGGTAAACGACGCGAGAGCCAAACGTCTTCGTCTCGACCAACTCCAGGTTGATGCGTTCGTCCAGGGTCGGGAAGTAGGGCGTGCCGCCGCCGAGTAGGACCGGGCTGACGAACAGCCGCCACTCGTCGATCAGCTCCAGCTCCATACACGCACGAGCGAGGCCGGCGCCGCCGACGGCGACGTCCTTTCCGGGCTGTTCCTTGAGCCTCGAGACCTCCTCGCCGACGCCGGCCCTGGCCAGCGTGGTGTTGCCGACGACGCTCTCCAGCGTCGTGGAGAACACGACCTTCGGCAGGGCCTTCCAGATTTGGGCGAACTCGACCTGCTCCGCGGCCAGCGGACCCTCCTCAGCGGTCTCCCAGTAGACCATCGTTTCGTAGAGCCGCCGTCCGCAGAGCTGCACACCGGTCTCCCGTACGTGCTGGGTGTGGAACCGAAACAGCTCCTCGTCGGGCACCGACCAGTCGATCGCGCCATCGGGTCCGGCGATGTAGCCGTCCAGCGACACAGTCATCGAGTAGATCAGCTTCCGCATCACGGTTCTCCTTCGGTTGCGTGGGTGGGTGAGAGCTGTTTGGTCTCGCTAGGCGGTGTCGCTGGCTGGAGAGGTGGTTGGCGGGATCGTATGGGTGAAGTTGCGGACGGCGGGCATCGTCAGTACTGCGGCTGTGAGGAGCACGACAAGGGCGGCTGCTGCATAGAGGGTGGTGGCGAGTCCGACGGCGATTGCTATCGGTCCGATGGCCGCAAGTCCGATCGGTGTCAGCGCGTAGGTACCGAGGTGGTCCCAGGAGCTGACTCGTGAGAGCTCCTCGGCGGTGATCTCGTGTTGGAGTGCGGTGAACCAGAACACGTTGAACAGGGTCGCGGCTAGGCCGGAGATCAGCGCGAACGCGATGATCGGCCCGAGTGTTCCACCGTTCGCGAGGAGGGCGAGCAGCGCTGGCTCGCCTGCGAGGGTGAGCAGGAATCCGGCGCGCAGCGGATATCGCGGTTTCCATCGAAGGCCGATCGCGCCGCCGAGGAGCGAGCCGATGCCGGAGGTCGCGGCGATGGCCGCCCAGGCCGCGGCTCCGCCCAGGTGGCGTCGTGCCACTTCGGGTCCGAGCACGTCCAGGGGCGCGAACACCAGGGTCACGATCAGCGTCAGCGACACGACGCTCACCCACAGCCACCTGCGCGATTTGAAGGCGCGCCAGCCCTCCCGCAACTCAGCGATCGTGCTCTGTCGTGCCGGGAACGCGATGGTTGGGAGGCTCATCATTCTCAGCGATGCGGCGCTGAGGAGGAACGCTCCCGCGTCGAACGCAAGCCCCCATCCAGGGCTAGCGGCGACGACGAGGATGCCACCAAGCGCCGGGCCGGCAATCGAGGCGATGTTTTCGCTCATGCCCATCAAGGCGTTGGCTTGCTGCAGGTGCTTCGGCTCGACCGTCTGTGGCACCAGGCCCGTCGCGGCGGGACCGAAAAATGCCTTCCCCAGCCCGTACAGCGCCTGCAGTGCAGCCAGCTCCCAGATTCGCGCGGTGCCTGTCAGGAGCAACGCGGCGCATGCACCCTGAACGCCCGCGCGAGTCAGGTCGGAGAAGAGCATCACCCGCTGGCGAGGAAGACGGTCCGACCAGACGCCGCCGATCAAGACAAAGACGATCAACGGCAGCGCCTGGGCTGCGAGAACCAGGCCGAGGTCCTGCACGGACCCCGTGAGGTCCAGGACGGCAAACGACAGCGCGACCGTGGCCACGCCATCCCCGATCGACGAGACGCCCTGGCCGGCGAACAGCAGCCGAAACGACCTTTCGTTCAACGCCCCGCTGCGCATCGGGGAAGGCTATAGCCACATGGTGCGCATGAGCCGTCATGGCGGAACTCGTTCAGCTGTCGCCGGCAAGCAGCAAGGGTGCCCCGTTGGCGATAGCGCCAGACACCAGCTCGAGCCCGGTAGCGACGGGCGCGGCCGCCGCCTCCGCGAGCATCTCGACGGCACCGTTCTCCCGCCACTCGCGCAGGAAGGCAGCAGCGGCGTCCACATCCAGCGGGCGCGCGAACAGGTAGCCCTGCCCGCTGTCACAGCACTCCTCGCGCAGAACGGACAGCTCGTGCTCGCGCTCGATGCCCTCGGCGACTGTCTCCATGCTGAGCGCCTTGCCCAGCTTGACCAACGTGCGCAGGAGCGTCTCGCCTTCGGGGTTCTCGGCGAGCTGCCAGATGAACGAGCGGTCGATCTTCAGGGCATCCACGGGGAAGCGCTTGAGGTGGCCGAACGAGGAGTAGCCGGTGCCGAAGTCGTCGATGGCGATACGCACGCCCAGCTCCTTGATGGCGCGCAGCCGGCGGGCGGTTTCCTCGGGGTCGCGCATGAGGGCCGTCTCTGTGATCTCCAGCGTGAGCGCTTGCGGCTCGAGGCCACTGTCGGCGAGCGCGTCGCGCACGTCGGCGATGAACTGGTCGGTCTCGAGCTGGCGTGCTGACACGTTGACGGCCATGCCGACGGCGTGCCCGTCCCGGCGCCAGCGCGCTCCCTGGTGGCAGGCCTGGCCAAGCACCCACTTGCCGACGTCAACGATCAGCCCTGTCTCCTCGAGCAGCGGGATGAAGTCGATTGGCTGGACGACTCCCTGCGAGGGGCGCGTCCAGCGCAGGAGCGCCTCGAAGCCGGTGGGCGCCATCCCTGCGAGGTCGAGCGTCGGCTGGTAGAGCAGGAAGAACTCCTCGCGCTCGAGCGCCGCGTGGAGGTCCATCTCCAGTTCCATGCGGCTCTGGACCACGTGCTGCATGTCGGACTCGAAGACGACGCTGCGGTTCTTGCCGTCCCACTTGGCTCGGTGCATGGCGATGTCGGCGTCGCGCAGCAGGTCCTCCATGGACGCCCGCTCGCCGGTGACCGCGCCGATGCTGGCGGTCACCGTCAGCCCGGACGGGCCGCGCTCCGCGAGCGTGAATGGCTCCTTCAGAGCCTGCTTCAGGCGCTCGGCGATGATCTGCGCCTCGGCGCCTGTGGACACGTCTTCTGCGAGCACCACGAATTCGTCCCCGCCGACACGCCCCAGGGCGTCGATGTCGCGCACGACGTCGTCGAGCCTGGCTGCGATCGCCTGCAGCAGCTCGTCGCCGACGGCGTGTCCGAGCGTGTCGTTGATGGCAGTGAAGTTGTCGAGATCGATCAGCAGCGCCGCCACTGGCGTCTGCAGCCGGCGCGAGCGTCCCAGCATCTGCTCGCCGCGATCGAGGATCAGCGTGCGGTTGGGTAGCCCGGTGAGCTGGTCGTGGGTGGCCATGAACGCGAGCTCCTCCTGGCGGCGCGAAAGCTCCTGCTCGATGCGCGAGCGCTCGAGCTCGAACGCCTGGCACATGCGCACGAGCGTCACGTCGAGGCTCCGCTGCGTCATGGACTGCGCCTTCGCGAGCGCCGACGCGGAGATCTTCATCTCGGCTGCGCTCTCGCACAGAACCTCATTGACTGCGTCGCGCCAGCGCAGACAGCGCTTGGTGACCTCGTCCAGCGGCGCGGCGCTCTGTGCTGCCAGCTGTGCGTATGCGTGCCACGCCTCGTGCCCGGTCTCGCTTGCGGTGGGCGGGCTGCCGCTGGTCATCCAGCGCGCGAGCGCGACCGTCGCGCTTTGGCCGATGCGCTCGAACTGCCCCTCCACCGCTGCGTCCAGGCGCTCCCCGGAGGGCTCGCGTTGCTCGCCTGCCAGCTCAGCGGCGCGGCTGAGAACGTTCTCGACGCGAGCGCTCAGCGCCTGGCCGAGGCGTCGTACGCGCCGGTCTGGCCGCGCCGGGGCGTCCTCGCCTGCTGGGGCTGCGGGCATCATGCCTGCGAAGCTGCGAGCTGATCCATCATCTCAGCGCAAGATCTCGGCGACGAACGTCTCAGTCTTGAGGGCCGCTTGCCCGGAATAGACGACTGAGCCTCGCGCTATCCATCGACGCTGGACGGGTGTCGTAGTAGGTAGCGTCCCCCGTCGCCGCGTCCGAGCAGCCCCCGGAGCTCCAGCTCGCTGAGGCCGAGCAGCGTGTCCGCCGGGTCGATCCCTGCGCGGGTCAGCTTGTCGGGGGTGTCGTGTCCTGAGCCCACGAGCTCGAGGATCGACCGCAGCTCGGCCCGGAGCCCGCGCGGCCGGTCGGCCCCCTGCCGGGCCGGGGTGAGGCCTGGCCCTCGCTCGGAGGCCTGTGGCGGGTAGAGCAGCTCGAGCACGTCCTCGGGTCCGCGAACGAGGCTGGCGCCTTCCATCAGCAGGACGTGCGGGCCGCGTGAGAGGGGGGAGGTGACGCGGCCGGGGATCGCTGCCAGTGGTCGGCCGAGCGCCTGTGCGATGCGCGCGCCCGCAAGTTGCCCGACGGTCTGCTCCGCCTCGATCACAACCGTCAGCGCTGCCAGTTCCACGACGATCCGCTCGGCGGCGAGGCTTCCCCAGCGCCGGCCGGAGGCACCATGGGGCAGCTCGGACACGGCGCAGCCGGCGCGCCTCACCCGCCCGTACAGCGCGCGTCGCCGCGCGGGACACGACACGCCGAGCCCGCCGCCGAGCACGGCGATGCTCGCGCCCGCGGCCGCGTCCACCGCGCCGGCGTGGGCTGCCACAGCGACCCCGTCGGTGAGCGTGGCCACGACGGTGACGCCGCTGGCGGCCAGCCCCCGCGCGAGGCCTCTGGCCATCTCCATGCCGTAGTCGCTGGCAGAGCCGCTGCCGAGGATCGCCACCACCGGGCGTGCGGTCAGCTCCACGAGCCTGCTCGAGCCCCCGGCGACCTCGAGCATGTGCGGGGCGCCGGCGCCGTCCAGCGCGCGTGGGTAGCCGCGGGCATGGCGGCAGATCGCCTGCGCATCGCCGTCGCGCAAGCCGGCCCCATCGAGTGTGAAGCGCTCGTAGCGGTCTCGCAGCTCTGTCCTGCGCCTGCCGGCGACGGCGTCCATGAGCTCCTCGTCCGCGAGCGCCAGCAGCTCCAGCAGCCGCGCGCGGTCGCGCGCGCAGTAGTCCAGCGGCCCGCTCAGCTCCGACAGCAGCCAGCTGCGCCGCAGGCAGCGATCGCAGGCGGCTCCCGCTTGCGGAGATCGCTCCTGGCCGGCGTTCATGCCGCCCTGGCGCCCGCGAGGCCCACGTCGGGGCGCAGCGCGAGCGCCGCGCCGAGGTCGCTCGCCCGCACGCGCTCGCTGGCGTTCAGATCGGCGATCGTGCGCGCGACGCGCAGGACGCGGTGCTCGCCGCGCGCGCTCAGCAGGCCTCGCTGGCGCGCAGCGCCCAGCATCTCCTGGCAGCGCTCGTCGAGGCGGACGTACAGCCCCAGCATGCGCGCATCCATGTGCGCGTTGACCGTCACGCCCTCGCTGGCGAGGCGGCGCGCCTGGCGCTCGCGCGCCCCCGCGACCCGCTCGCGTGCCTGCTGGGAGCTCATCAGGGAATGCTCGCGCCGATCGCGGGTGCGGTCTCGCTGCAGGCCGGCGAGCAGGTCGATGCGGTCGAGCAGCGGGCCGCTGAGCCGGCGCTGGTGGCGAGCCATGTCCGCTTCGCTGCACGAGCAGCGGTCGACTTCGCCGGCGTAGCCGCAGGGACAGGGGTTGGTCGCCGCGAGCAGGATGAAGCGCGCGGGGTAGACGGCGGAGTGCCGCGCCCTCGCGATTGCCACGCGCCCGTCCTCGAGCGGCTGGCGCAGCGCCTCGAGCGTCGGTCTCGTGAACTCGGAGAGCTCGTCCAGGAACAGCACGCCGTTGTGCGCGAGCACCACCTCTCCGATCGAGCTGGGGCTGGCGCCTCCGAGCAGGCCCGCGGCGGTGATCGAATGGTGCGGCGCGCGGAACGGCCTGCTCGCGGCGAGCGCGTGGACATCTGAGCCCATCAGGCTGTGGATGCGGGTCACCTCGATCGCCTCAGCGCGGCTGAGTGGCGGAACGATCGCGGGCAGCCGCTGCGCGAGCATCGTCTTGCCGGTTCCCGGCGGTCCGCTCAACAGCAGGTTGTGGGCGCCGGCGGCGGCGATCACGAGCGCGCGCACTGCGTGGTGCTGGCCCCGCACGTCGCTCAGGTCCGCTGCGGGCGTGCCGCCGCGCAGGGCCGTCTGCGCGTGCTGCGAGCGTCGGTTGAGATCGGCCTCCGCGGCTGGCAGCGGGTCTCCCGGCCCGCCTGCGAGCACGCGCACGGCGCTCTGCAGATGCTCGGCGACGGTCACGCGTAGCCCCTCGATGAGCTGCGCCTCGCGAGCGCGGGCGCCGGCGAGGACGAGCGTGTTCAACCCGGCCTGCCTGGTGGCCTGCGCCACCGCCAGCGTCCCGCGGCACGGCCGCACGCTGCCGTCGAGCGCGAGCTCGCCGAACAGGGCGACGCCGTCGAGGCTGTCGCTGGGCAGCTGCCCGGAGGCTGCCAGCACCGCGCATGCGAGCGCGAGATCGAGCCCGGGGCCGGCCTTGCGCACGTCGCCGGGCGCGAGGTTGGCGGTTATGCGCCTCGCGGGGAACTCGTAGTGCGAGTTGAGGATGGCCGCGCGGATGCGCTCGCGCGCCTCGCGCACGGCAGCGTCGGCGAGCCCCACGATCGTGAAGCCGGGCAGGCCGGGGCGGACGTCGACCTCGACGGTGACGCGCAGCGTGTGCAGCCCCTCGATCGTGAATGTGTGCGCTCGTGCGAGCATCGCCGCGCCTCCTGTCGCCTGGTTCGTGGACGCAGGCGAGCAGGCTAGGCGGCGCTTGGGATGGGACGCTCGGCCGGCGTCCTCATCTGTGTAGTTCGGCAGGCGCATGCGCCTGCCGCGGGCATGCCGCATGCGGCGTGCCCAGCCGGGCCGCATGCGGCCCGGCACGGGACGTGCATGCACGTCCCGAACAGCTGGAATGGAACCAGCTGGCGCTACAGCCCGTCGGGGTGGCGCTCGACGAAGTCGCCGCCGTCGTCGCCGGGGGAGTCAGACCAGCGCGACCCCGTTTCGGCGAGCGCGACGGTGTCGAAGCGCCGGCCGTCGATGACCATGTAGGCGTGTTCGGCGTTGGCGTAGATGGTGATGTACTTGCCGGGTCCGGGTTCGCCGTATGACTCGAGTCCGGTGGAGTCCTCGGGCGAGCTGAGCAGGCCGCCGCCGTGCAGCGCGTAGGAGACGGAGCCCGAGCAGTCATAGCCTTCGGACTCGAACGAGCCGTGCCCGCCGCCGTAGACGTAGGGACGCGTGGCGATTTCGTTGGCTGCGGCGATCACCCGCGCGACGACGCCGCTGGCTTCGCCTTCGTCGGCGCCCGCGGAGCCGGTGTCGGCACTGGCGCCACTGGACCCGCCGGCGGGGGCCTGGGTGACGAGCGCTGAGGCGGGCGGGGTGAGCGTGACGGCGTTGTGCACCCCGATCAGCGACCACGTTGCGGGCCCGACGACGCCGTCCACGGTCAGTCCGTGGCGGGCCTGCAAGGTGCGGACGGCCGCCTCTGTTTCGGGGCCGAATTCGCCGTCCACGGGCAGCTTCAGCGCCTTCTGCAGCCAGTCGACCGCGGTGGTGCCGCTGGCGGTGGTGCTGGGGGCGTTGCTTCCGGGCGTCCCGCCGGGGCCGGCGGCGAGCCCTGTGTTGGTGTCGGCTGCGGTGGCATCCACGGTGGCGGTGTGGGGGGTGGTCTTGGGCAGCGAGGAGGGCGGGGGAGTGAGCGTTTCCTGGCCGTGCACGCCGATCACGCTCCACGTCTGCGGGCCGACGATGCCGTCCACGTTCAGGCCGTGGCGGGCCTGCAGCGTGCGCACGGCGGTCTCGGTTTCGGCGTTGAATTCGCCGCTGGGGGCGATGTTGAGAGCGATCTGCAGCTGCTTGACCGCACCGTCGGCGCTCGCCTGACTGGCTTCGGCGACCACGTTTGCAGGGGGTGTGAGCGTCTGCTGCCCGTGCACGCCGATGACGCTCCACGTGGCGGAGCCGACGATGCCGTCGACGGTGAGGCCGTGGCGGGCCTGCAGGGTGCGCACGGCGGCCTCGGTTTCAGGCCCGAAGTCGCCGTCGGCACTCAGATGCAGAGCGATCTGCAGCTGCTTGACGGCGTCCTCGCTGCTTTTTTCGACGCTGGGATCGCTCGCACCGCCGGTGCCCGTCTTTTCTTCGTGCGAGCTCGATGAGGATGTCGTCGTTGTGTGTTCTTCGGCGACGCCCGGCGTCGAGTACTGGGCGGGGCTGGCGCTCGAGGCGGGCGCATTGGAGCCGGCGGGGAGCGTGCTCGCCCCGGGGACGACGTTGTTGACGTCCGCGATGAAGGCGTTGCCGGCGGTGTCGCTGCGCAGGGCGGCGCTCGTCTGCGCTCCGACGACGCCGTCGACGCTCAGGCCGTGGCTCGACTGGAAGCTGCGTACGGCCGCTTCGGTTTCGGGCCCGAAGACGCCGTCCACTTTGACGCCGCCGAGCGCTTCCTGAAGCAGCTTGACCTGCCGGCCTTCGCTGCCGAAGCTGACGACGATCGTGTGTTCGGTGGTGGTTGCGGGCCCTGCGGGCCCGGTGCTGGCGGAGGCGATGGTGGTGGCGCCGCCGCTGGCGAGCCCGACGGAGGGTCCGACGGTCAGCGCGACGAGCGCGCCCAGCGACAGGCGCTTGGCACGCGAGCTGGTGGGTACGAAGCGCAGCTGGACCGCGCGCCGGCGGGCGCGCGAGCGTCCGAGCGACAGCTGCCAGGGCTCCTCCTCGGCGAGGTCGCGCACACGCACATGGTGCAGCGGGCCGCGCGGGTCGAGCAGCGCTGAGAGCGAGGTGGTGGCGCTCGTGTGGGCGCCACGGCGCACATGCCCGTGCTGCGTCTGGGCGCGGCGTGCACGCGAGCGTTCCAGCGAAGCGCTCCAGTGGTCGACAACAGCAAGATCACGCGGGGATCCCGACATCCAAGGCGTCCTTTCGATTTCCGTTGCATGGCGCCTACGGGGTTAGCTGACGGGCTCGCGTAAACATCTACGCTACGCCACACTGTGTGGCGATTCGCCCCCGCAGCCTTTCGGCTGCACTGGGTCCCCCGATCCTCGGCCCCGTGGGGTCGAAGACTCGGCACGAACGGTCGCCAAGCTAACAGATCTCGCTGCAAGATGCATCACATGGGAAGGTGTGCACGCTTTCTTGCCGACGGAACTGTGCGCGCGGGGCCTGTGGCACTGATAACTTCGCCGTTGGATGCGCAAGAACGGAATCGATCTCCGGGCGATCCTTTCGCTGCTCGTGCTGGTGCTGGTCGCGGGCGTGGTGGCGGTGGTGGCGATCGGCGGGCAGTCGAACGAACACGCCAAGCGCGAGCAGGCGCTGGCGCAGCACTTCGAGGCGGCTGCGGTGCTCGATCCGCCCAAGGCCGCGCCGCCGTTGGCGCTTCGCAACTACCTGGGTCAGCCGGTGAACATCGACTCCTACCGCGGCAAGGTGGTGCTGGTGACGTTCCTGTACACCACCTGCCCGGACATCTGCCCGCTGATCACCTCCGACCTGCGGGTGGCGCTGAACGAGATGGGCCCGGCGAAGGCCTCCAAAGTGCAGATCATCGCGGTGTCGGTAGACCCGCGGGTGGACACGCCCAAGTCGGTGGCGGCGTTTCTGGCCCGGCATGAGATGACGGGTCGGATGCAGTACCTGATCGGCTCGGCCAAGGAACTGGGTCGCGTGTGGCAGGCGTGGGGGGTGGGCTCGCAACAGGACCTGGAACAGCCGCAGTTCGTCAACCACACGGGGATCGTCTACGGGATCACGGCCTCAGGCAAGCAGCTGACGGTCTATGACCCCGAATTCAAGCCGTCTGAAATCGTCCACGACGTTCCACTGCTGGCCGCTCTCTGAGCTGAGGGAAGATGTCTCGGTGGCTGCGAGTGCTCGCTGTGACCCTGGTGGTGGCGGCGGTCGCCGTGGCGGCGGTGTTCGGGTTGGCGTCGCATGCGACGACGGGGCGCCGGGCGCCGGCGCTCCCGCGCGAAACCCTCGAGGGGGGACAGGTGACGTTGGCGAGCCTGCTGGCGGGCGCCCACGGAAAGCCCGCGCTGGTGGTGTTCTGGGCCAGCTGGTGCGGGCCGTGTGCCCAGGAGGCGCCCGCGCTGGAGCGCTTCTCCAAGAGCGCTGTGGGGCGCGGGCGGATCGTGGGCGTGGACTGGAGCGATGCGCGCTCGGGGGCGGTGCAGTTCCTGCGCCAGCACGCGTGGACGTTCCCCAACCTGCGTGACGCAGAAGGCCTGGTGGGCAACTCCTATGGCCTCACCGGCCTGCCCACGACGTTCGTGATCGCCTCCAGCGGCCGCATTCGCGCGGCCCTGCGCGGCCCTCAGAGCGAGGGCTCGTTGACGAAGGCGCTTGCGGCTGCGGAAAGCAGCTGAACAGCTCGATCTCGGTGTCCGGGCCGACATGGTGGTTGGATGTGAAAGGCGCGTCGAGCAGGTAGGCGACATCAACCCGCGATCGCCGCTATGCTCGTCGACGGAGGGCATTACTGCGGTCGGTCCCCATGGGACGGGCATCATGAGCTGACTTCCGATTTGCGCTCATGCTCACCGCAAGGAGGTCCAAGTGCCCGCACCGTCTCCCTCGCCCGCTCGGCGAGATTCCATGAAGCATCAGCTTGGACAGTGGGCCGTATCTCCCAAGGCCCACGTCCGGGGTAGTGCGGAGAGTGTCCCTCCTTCTCCGTAGCGCTGGAACTGGCGTGACCGCACCTACCCCCGGTGCGGTCACGCCTCCAATCTCTCGGGGCACGGTGGCGATCCCGGTGGCGCGCCCGTCCAGTCGCTCTCTGCGTTCAAACGGTGTATGCACGCCCTCACCTGCGACTCGACCGGGACGCTCCGTGCACTCACACAGATAGTCCATCGCCGCGGGCCTTCAACCCGAGCCCGTGTGTGCGCCGGCGGGGGGCGCGTTCTCCTGTGCCGCGGAGTCGAAGGCATCGCGCGGGTAGCAATCCTCACAAAGCTGGTCAATAAAGTCTGCTAGCGTCTCGCGCGCTCATCCCCCCAACCCAGGATCAGGAGGATCGATCGATGAATCGCAGAGCTACAGGATCGGGATCGAAGGCTGCCGCGCGCCGCCGACTGCGAGGCGCAGGCGGTGTGCTTGCGACGCTCGCCGCGGCCTCCCTGCTCACCGGCAGCGCGCTGGCGGACGGCGCCGGCCACCACGGAGCGCCCGCACGGGCCTCCCGTGCGCGAGGACCTGTGTCACGCCCGGCGGGAGGCCACGTTCCGCCGCCCAGCCATGTCTCGCCGCCGGCTCACGTGCCGCCACCCAGCCACGCTCCGCAGCCGAACCCGCTGTCGGCATCGTCGCTGCTGGCCAACATCGACACCTACGCATCGCTTCCCAACCACTACAGCGGCACACCCAACGACGCGTTCGAGCTCGGCGTGATCGGCAGCGAGCTCGCCTCCGACGGCCTGCAGCTCGGACAGCAGGCGTACTCCTTCCCGCAGTTTCAGCCGACGCGCGTGGCGCTGACGGTCGGCTCGCAGAGCGAGCCCTCGGCGGCGATCGCGCCACTGCAGTACTCCGGCGTCACTCCTCCGGGCGGCGTCACCGGCCAGCTCTACTACGGCGGCAAGGGCACCTCCAGCCTGAGCGCCGGGGCGGGCAAGATCATCGTGCTCTCCGGCGAGAACCTCGACAACGGAGTCGAAGCCGCAGCGGCTGCCGGCGCCAAAGCGGTGATCGCCGTCACCCAGGGCTACGCCAACGACCCGAAATGGGAAGACATCAACTCCCGCGACGGCACCGGCTCGGTACCGGTGATCCTGATCGGCAAACAGTCCGGCGCCGGCGTCGTCACGGCGGCGGAAGCGCAGGAGAGCGCGAACGTGGTCCTGCAGGCGCAGACCGGTGTCGCGTGCGATCGCGACGTGTGGGGCGTACTGCCCGGTCGTGAACCCTCGCGGCGCGTGTTCGTAGGTACGCCGGCGTCGAGCATGGTGCCCGCCGCCTCAGAGCGCGGTTCGGGCGACGCGATCCTGCTGGGCCTGGCACGCCACTATGCGGAGCTTCCGCTCAGCCAGCGTCCCGAGACGCTGGTGTTCCTGTTCACCACGGGCCATGAAGTCGGCTACCTCGGTCTGCCGGCGTTCATCGCCGCGAAGGGCAGCTGGTTCACCGACGCTGACGCCTACGTTCACCTGGGGTCCTCCCTGGGTGCGCCGACGGCGACGGAAGCGGCGGATGGGACCGTGACCGTTGACCCGGTGGCCGACCCGAGTGGGGTCCTGCACTACAGCGAGAACCCGCTGATCGAATCGATCTTCCCGACCGCGTTCTCGGAATCCGGCGTCACGCTGCCGGCTACTCCGGGTCACGTCGCAACGGGAGGCGAGCAGGTCGACGCGTACACGAACGGCGTGCCGACGATCGGCTTCAGCGGCGGCAGCCTGTACTTCCACACCGCCGCCGACCTGCCGAGCACGATCGACCCGACCCTCCTCACGGAGGAGGCGGAAGGGTTCCGTCGCACGATCGACGCGATCACGGCGCTCCCGTCCGGTGCGTTGAAGGCCGCCAACGGGCAGGCCGAAACATACGGCGCGGCGATCAACCCGGCCACGCGCGACCCCAGGAACCCGGCGCTGGGCGCCGCCGGCGTCGGCGGACCGGAACCGCAGCTGGTGTCTCGCTGCGAGTACTAGTACAAGCGGGTCTGCCAGCACCGCGGGCGTGCATCACGGGGGGTGGGGAGACTCTCCCCGCCCCCCGGGCCCGCGTCCGCCGATCCACCCGCGGTGAGCACGTGCGGCGAGGTCCCGGGGGCGCTCCCACCTGAAAGATTCCGGTCAGCTCTCGAGGGGCGCGAGCAATCAAGTTGTGCGCCGCGTTTGACGATGTGGACTCATGTGTGTTGGCTGTCCGATGACTGCCGTACGGCTGTGGCAGGACCCCGCCAGCGGACCCTCCAGCCGGCGTCAGCGGGCGAGCTGATGGTCGCCGGCAGTCGCATCGACGCGACCCCCGCGCCCGACACGCTGGCAGCGATCTGGGAGCGCCATCGGGCGTCGATGCTGGAGCGCATCGGTCTCATCGAACGGGCCATCGCGGCGCTGACCGCCGGGCAGCTCGGCGAGGCGCAATGCGCCGAGGCCCGACGCGCCGCGCACACGCTCGCCGGGTCAGTGGGCACCTTCGGCTTCGTACGCGCCTCGCGCGTAGCGGGGGAGCTCGAGCTGGCGCTCGGCCACCCCGCGGCGGCTCAGGCGCCCAGCCTCTCAGCGCTGCTCGCCACGGTCCGCACCGAGCTTCGCAGCGAGGTCGCGCGCCCCGTGCGATTCCCACCGGCAGAGCCCACCGATGAGCAGCCACGGGTGTTGCTCGTCGATGACGATCGCGAGCTGTGCGCGTGGATCGCGGCAGAGGCTGCGTCGCTGGAGATCGACTGCGAGACCGCCTTCAGCCCGACGGAAGCACGGGCCGTCTGCGCCGAGCGCCCGCCGACGATCGTGCTGCTCGACCTGAGCTTTCCGCCGGACGGCATGGCGGACGCCTACGAGCTGATGAGCGAGCTCACCGCCATGTCACCGCCGATCCCCGTGCTCGTCCTCACCGTCAGCGGCGCCTTCACCGACCGCGTGGAGGTCGCCAGGCGCGGCGGTCGCGGGTTCCTGCCCAAGTCGATGCTGCCCTCGGAGGTGCTCGACGCCGTCGTGCAGTTCCTCGCGCGCGAGCGGCTGCAGGCCACGCGGGTGCTCATCGTCGATGACGAGCCCGCCGCCGTGGCGGCGATGCGCGCCCTGCTCGAGCCGCACGAGATCGCGGTCTCGACCCTCACCGAGCCGCTGCGCTTCTGGGAGACGCTCGAGGAGGTCGCTCCAGAGCTGTTGATCCTCGACGTGGACATGCCCGCAGTGAACGGTCCCGAGCTCTGCCGCGTCGTGCGCAACGACCCCCGCTGGAGCGGGATCGCGGTGATCTTCGTGACCGCGCACAAGGACCCGGCGACGATCGAAGGGCTGTTCCGCGCCGGCGCGGATGACTGCCTGACGAAGCCGATCGTCGACACCGAGCTGATCACACGCGTCTCCAACCGCCTCGAGCGCATACGCCTACAGCGCAGAGAGGCCGACACGGACAGCCTCACAGGTCTGGCGAGCCGCAGGAAGTCAACCGAGGGCCTGGCCCAGCTGCTCTCGCTCGCCGACCGCTACTCCCAGCCCGTGTCGGTCGCGATGCTCGATCTCGACCATTTCAAGCGTGTCAACGACACCCACGGTCATGCGGCCGGTGACGCGGCCCTGCGAGGAGTCGGCGAGCGTCTGCGACGGGATTTCCGCGGGGACGACGTCGTCGGGCGATGGGGCGGTGAGGAGTTCATCATCGGGATGTACGGCATGACGCGCAACGACGGGGTCCAGCGGATCAACGAGACGCTCGAATGCCTGCGCGAAGAGGAGTTCAGCGTCGCGCCGGACGCGTTCACGGTGAGCTTCAGCGCGGGCGTCGCGGAGTATCCGTGTGACGGGCGCGACCTGGGAGCGGTCGTCAACGCAGCCGACGAGGCGCTCTACGGCGCCAAGGAAGCGGGGAGGGCCCGCGTGGTGGCGGTGGGCGAGCCGGCCATGACAGGTCGCCGATGAGCACAGTCAGGCTCCACGAGCGCACCGCGACGGCCACAACACCAAAGCTCACGCGCCGCCGCGTGGCGAGCCTCGGACTGGCGGCCTATCTGCTGGCGTATGTGAGCTGGCAGTTGCTCGGTTGGATACCCGGTAGCAAGCAGGAAGTCGGGGATCTGCTGCTCCTGCCCGTCGATGCGGCCGCCGTGTGCGCGGCGTGGTGGGCGTCGCGGCGTTGCGCGCAGGCCGAGCGCCTGCGCGCGCTCTGGCGACTGATGGCGATCGCGCTGGCCGCCGAGCTGACCGGCGATGTTGTGCAGGCGGTGTATGAGGTGGGTCTCCATCGCTCGCCGTATCCCTCGCTGGCTGATCCGTTCTACCTGGCGTTCTACGCCCTGCTGCTGCTGGCGCTGCTGAGGGTGCCGGTCGCGGCCGTCACACGGGGCAAGAGCGTCAGGACGATGCTCGACGGCACGACGATCGTCGTCGGCGGAGGGGCGGTGGTGTGGTACTTCGTGCTGGGCCCCACCGCGGTCGAGGGCGGGCAGAGCGCCCTGGCGATGGCGGTCTCGCTGGCGTTCCCGGTGGGGGACCTGCTGTTGCTGGCCGGTCTCGCCGCCGTGCTGCTGCGCCAGAGTCCCCTCGCGCTGCGCATCCCGTTGCGGCTGATCACGGCAGCGGTGGCGCTCGGCGTCGTCGCGGACGTCCTCTACGGATACGGGCAGCTGCACGAAACGTACACCTCGGGCGACTACATCGACACGGTGTACGTGCTCGAGTTCACGACGTTCGCGCTCGCCGGTCTCAGTCAACGCGCGGTGTCGCGAGACGACCCCAGCGCCGCGCCGGATGCCTCCCACCAACGCCGATCGCGCGCCAGCTGGCTGCCCTATCTCAGCCTGGCGATCGGGCTGGGCGTATTGCTCGGCGTCGAGCGAGACCTCGCCTTCTTCCCTGACGTGAGCCTCGTGCTGATCGTGATCGTGCTCGCAGCGCTGGTCGCCGCCCGTCAGTACCTGGCGCAGCGCGAGCTCGCGAGCACCCAGGCGGCACTGCGCGCAAGCGAGCGGCGCTCGCGTGCGATCTTCGACAACGCGGGCATCGGGATCGTCGTCAGCAACCTCGACGGGGAGAACATCGTCGACGTCAACCCCGCCTTCTCGGAGATGGTCGGGTACACCCCGGAGGAGTTGTGGGGCGGCAACTTCTCCGAGCTCACCCACCCGGAGGAGCTGGAGGCGTTCGAGGCGCTCACACCCGCGACGATCGACGGGTTCCACCGGGAGATCCGGTTCCTGCGCCGTGGCGGCATCGCGCGATGGGGGAGCCTCACGCTGTCGCTGCTGCGCGACGAGGACGGCGTCCCGCGCCAGGTGATCGGAGTCCTGAAGGACATCACCACACGCAAGGAGGCCGAACAGGTCAAGGACGAGTTCATCTCGGTGGTGGGTCACGAGCTGCGCACGCCGCTGACGAGCATCCGGGGCTCGCTTGGCCTGCTGGAGGGGGGCGTCTTCGGCGAGCTGCCAGAGGAGGCCGAGAGCATGGTCGCGCTCGCGGTCACCAACACCGACCGGCTGGTGAGGCTCATCAACGACATGCTCGACATCGAGCGCATGGACGCAGGGCACCTGGAACTGGAGCTCGCGCCGGTCAAGGCCTCGGAGCTGGTGGCGGACGCCGTCCAGATCGTGCAGATGCCAGCCACGCAGGCAGGGGTGACGCTGGTCGCCGACATCCAGGAGGACCTGACGGTCTCGGTCGACTCCGACCGCATCCTGCAGGTGCTCGTCAACCTGCTGGGCAACGCCATCAAGTTCTCTCCCAGATCGAGCACCGTCACCACGAGCGTCGCCACCGAGCACGGGCGGGCGCTCTTCTCGGTCACCGACGTGGGCCGCGGCATCCCGGCCGACAGGCGGGAGTCGATCTTCGAGCGCTTCCGCCAGGTCGACTCCTCGGACGCTCGCGAGAAGGGCGGCAGCGGCCTGGGACTCGCGATCGCACGCAACATCGTCGAGCACCACGGCGGAGCGATGCGCGTCCGGAGCGAGGTGGGGCGGGGCAGCACCTTCGCCTTCACGCTGCCCCTCCTGGACGCTCGCGTGACGATGCTGGTGTGCGGCGGCGAGAGCGGCGACACGGAGGAGGGCGGCGGTCGTCTGGCCGAGTTGCAGGCCATCGCACCGGTCCTGCGATCGGGGACCGTGCTGGTGGTGGAGGACGATCCATCGCTGGGTGAGGTCCTCACGGAGACGCTCCGCCACAACAACATCGCCACGCGGCTCGTGCGTACGGCGGCCGACGCCGTCGAGGAGATCAGACGCTCCCAACCGGCGGTGCTCCTGCTCGACCTGATGCTGCCCGGCGAGGACGGCTTCACCGTAGTGGAGCGCCTCCGCGGAGACGGCGTGCTGCACGACACCCACCTACTGGTCTACACAGCCCTCGACCTCAGCTCCGGCGAGCGCGAACGCCTGCAACTCGGTCACACCGAGTTCCTGTCCAAGTCCAAGGTCACGCCGCAGGACGTCGAGCACCGCATCAGCGGGCTGCTGGGAGCTCGAAAGGAGGGTGTTGCACTATGAGCCGGCGACTCCTGCTCGTCGACGACGAGGACGCAATCCGTACGATCGCAGCCATCAGCCTCGAGCGCATCGGAGGGTGGACCGTCATCTGCGCTTCGTCAGGCCAAGCAGCGCTCCAGGCCGCACAGGACGACGGCCCGGTGGATGCTGTCCTGATGGACGTGATGATGCCCGGCATCGACGGACCCTCCACGCTCGCGCGCATGCGAGACGGCGTCCTGCCGCCCGAGGTCCCGGTGGTCTTCCTCACCGCGAAGGTAGGAGCCGCCGAACGGGAGCGCCTGCTCGCGCAGGGCGCCGTCGGGGTGATCGCAAAGCCGTTCGACCCGATGATGCTCCCGAAGGAGCCTCCAGCTCATATTCGGGGGGTGAGGCGACTCGCCGGCCGCGGCGGGGCTCCTCTGAA
>CAVUYF010000013.1:0-1053408 GCA_963745635.1 uncultured Solirubrobacteraceae bacterium
GGCGCAAGCGTACTCCGGGACAGGGACTCGAACCCCAATCTCCCGGACCAGAACCGGGCGTCACTGCCAATTGGACTATCCCGGACAGTGTCTCGGCACAAGAATAGCCAACCGGCCAGCGAATCCGGCAGGCGGGCGCTCAGAACGCGGCAGGCGTCCCGTTGGGCGCGAAGTAGGCGGTGATCGCTTCCTCGAGGCCCGGGTCGAGCACCAGCAGCACCTCGTCGCCGGCTTCGATGACGGTGTCGGGCTTGGGCACGAACCCGGAGCGCCCGCGCAGCACGGAGATGATCAGGCTGCCTTCGGGGAGCGCGATGTCCGAGATCCGTTCGCCGACGGTGGGCGCGTCGGTGCTGACCTCGAGCTCGATGATCTCCAGGCGCTCCTCTTCGAGCGCGAGCAGGTGCACGAGCCCGTAGCGGGGCACCTCGTGCTCGATCAGCCGCAGGATCAGGTCGGTGGCGGACACGGCCGGCTGGATGCCGAGCAGCCTGAAGTGGTCGTGGTTGCGGGGGTTGTTGACGCGGGCGATGATGCGGTCGCAGAGGTACTTCTCCTTGGCGACCTGGCAGACGAGGATGTTGTCCTCGTCGTCGCCGGTGACAGCGATCACGAGGTCGGCGCGCTGGATGCCGGCACGCTCGAGCACCCAGAGCTCGGTGGCGTCGCCGTACTGCACCGCGTGCTCGAACTCTTCCTCGTTGGCGAGGTAGCACTCGCGCGAGGACTCGATCAGCGTGACTTCGTGGTCCTTGCTGAGCAGCTCCCGGGCGAGGTTGCGCCCGACCTTGCCGGCGCCGGCGATGATCGCGTACATGCCGCTATGCCGCCTGTGGCTCGAGCGCGCGCTGGAACATGTCGATCGCGTGCTTGGTGGGGGAGATCGTCTGCAGGCCCTGTTCGCGGTACCAGTCGGCCCGGGCGGGGTCCATCACGCGCACGATCGCCTTCTCCACGCCGAAGCGCTTCTGTGCGATCTGCGCGATCACGAGGTTGGTGTTGTCGCCGGCGGTGGAGGCTATGAAGGCGTCTGCGCGCTCGATGCCCGCCTGGATCAGTGCGTCGGTCTCGAGCGCCGTACCGACGGTGAACTGGCCGCCCGAGTCCTCCCAGCTCTTGCTCTGCCCTGCGTCCAGGCGCTCGTGCGAGAGGGGATCCTCGTCGAGCACGGAGACTTCGTGACCGGCCGCGAGGGTGGACTTGGCGACCGCGGAGCCGACGCGGCCGGCGCCGACGATCAGTACGAACATGGAGATTGGCTGATGGACATGACCGGCAGGTTAGACGATGGGGGCGCCGGCCCGGTGCGCATCGCCCGCAGACTCGCCGGCCGCGGCGCTCGCGGGTGGCGCGGTGACGATCACACGGCACTCAGCCTTGCGTATCACGTACTTTGTGACGTCTCCCACATAGGCGTCCAGCGGTCCCCCCCGGCCTCCCAACCTGGCGCCGCCGCGGATCAGCGAGGGCTCCTCGGCGCCCAGCACGATCGCCTCGACGCCTCGACGGCGGGCCTCCTCGACGATCGCGTAGCCGGCGCGGCGCGTGCGGACGGTCGCGGTGGCTACCTGCACCCCGGTGTACTCCTCCCCGACGGCCTTCGCTCGCGCGAGCACCTGCCGGGCGTATTTGATCTGCGCGTCGGGCAGGCTCGCGTCGAGCGGCAGCGACATGGGGATCACGAACAGCCACAACGCCTCGATCGTGGCGGCGTCGATCGCGGCCTCGTCCGTCGGCTCTCCGGACACGAGCAGCGCCGCTGTCTGCACGATGTCGTCGTCCAGGTCGGTTCCGAACAGCGGCACCAGCACCGATCCGTAGTCGCGCTCGTGCGGCTGCTCGGCGCGAAGCACCTGTGGCGCGACCGTCACGCGGCGCAGCAGCGACGTCTCGTCCGCGCGGCGGTAGACGACGTAGAGGGCGATCCCAAAGGCCATCCATGCCAATCCCACGTAGCGCGCTGTTTCGTGCAGGATCATCACCGCCACCCAGCCGGCGGCGGAGACCAGCACTCCGAACACCGCGGGCAGCGGTAGATCGCCGCCGCGCACGCGAATCGATATCGGCACCCGGTAGGGCCTGTCGCGGTCGGGCTCGGTGTAGCGCAGCCGGCAGATCGACAGGTGCGCGATCGTGAACGCGAGGGTCGCGCCGAACGCGTAGCTGCCGACGAGGAAGTCGAGGTTCTCGGGCACGACGAGGCCGGCGGCGATCACACCCGCGAGGATGATCAGCACGTACGGCGTCGAGCGCTGCGGGTGCAACCTCCCCAGGCCGCTGGGGATCTGGCGGTTGGTGGACAGCGAGTAGGCCAGGCGCGAGAGCCCGAGCATCGCCGAGTTGGCGGCGGCGATGAGCGTGACCGCGGCCAGCGCCGCCACCAGGTAGGTGAGCGTCTGCTCGAGCCAGTGCGGGTGCACCTGCTTGACGATCCCGATCATCGGCGCATCCAGGTAGCGGTGCCCCAGGTCCGTCTTGCCGTCCTGGACGGGTAGCGCGGTGACGGCGACGAGCGCGATGCCCACGTACAGGAAGGCGACTGTTGCGGTCATGCTCCCCACCAGGCGCTTGAGACCGCTACGGCTGATCCTCACCTCGCCCGCGAGTCCCGCCGCGGACTCGAGGCTCGTGAAGGAGATGACCGCGATCGTCAGCGCGAAGATCAGTCGCGGCCAGGTCGGGGCGCTGCCCAGGTGGATCGGTCCCGTCAGCGTGTGCGGGTTGAAGAACAGGGCCAGCCCGAGCACCACGATGAACGCCTGCAGCGCAAGGTCGCCCGCCAGCAGCATGCCCACGCGCCGTGCGCGCCGCCCGCTGAAGCCGCGGATGTTGCTGACGACGACCAGGGCGATGAATGCGAGCGCGAGCACCAGCGACTCGCCGCGATGGTCGAGCTGGCTCCAGTAGACCTTCAGGTACTGGGTCGCGGAGAACGTCGTGACCGCGATCAGGATCACGTAGTCGAGCAGGATCGCCCAGCCGGCGACGAAGCTCACGAGCTCGTTGAACGCGTAGCGCGCGAACACGGTCGAGCCGCCGCGGTCCTGGTGCAGCGAGGCGCCCTCCACGTAGGTCATCGCCGTGATCGCGAACAGCCCGGCGGCGATCAGGAACACCAGCGGGGTCAGGCCGAGCGCGTGGTCGGCGATCACCCCGAGCGAGAAGTAGATCGCGCTCGCCAGCGACGAGTAGACGACGGTGAACAGGATCGGCGAGCCGAGGCTGCGCCGGACGATCACTCGCGAGCGCGACTCGCGAGCGGGGCCGGATCCATCGCTGCTCATGTGCGCCGGCTCCGTCTGATCTCGAGGTATGCCCGCGCCGCGCCCGCGGCGAGGAACAGCGCGCCCAGCAGCAGGCGCGGCGAGATGATGCCGCCGTCGCCGCCGAGGGCCTGGAAGATCAGCGCGAGGCCGACCGCCGCCATCGCCAGCGAGAGCACGAAAGTGCCCGTCCTGTGCACCTGTCGGCCGTTCATCTCAGTCTGAGCTTAGGTCCTCGGGGATCGGCGGGGCGGGCGGGCGTGGCCGCAATGGCCGCCGCCCGCCTGACGAGTGCCGAGACCGCCCCGCCGGGGCTTCAGGTTATGAGCGGGATGATCAGGATGGCGACGATGTTGGCGACCTTGATCATCGGGTTGATCGCCGGCCCGGCGGTGTCCTTGAAGGGATCGCCGACCGTGTCGCCGGTCACCGACGCGGCGTGGGCGTCAGAGCCCTTGCCGCCGAAGGAGCCGTCCTCGATGAGCTTCTTCGCGTTGTCCCACGCGCCACCGCCCGCGGTCATCATCACCGCGAAGAAGAAGCCCACGACGATCACGCCGATCAGCAGGCCGCCCAGCGCCTGCTGATCGATCAGCCCCACGATCAGCGTCAGGCCGATCGGCAGCAGCGAAGGCAGGATCATCTCGCGCTGGGCGGTCTTCGTGACGATGTCCACGCAGCGCGCGTAGTCGGGCTCTTCGGTGTAGTCCATGATCCCGGGGTGCTCGCGGAACTGCCGGCGCACCTCCTCCACGACCGCGCCGCCGGCGCGCCCGACGGCCTCGATCGACAGCGAGGCGAACAGGCAGACCATGAGCCCGCCCAGCAGCAGTCCGATCAGCACAGGCGGTTCGTTGATGCCGAAGTTGATGATGTGTCCGAGCTTGTTTTCCAGTTCTTTCTGGAAGCCGGCGAACAGGCCGACGGCGGCCAGCACGGCCGAGCCGATCGCGTAACCCTTGGTGACGGCCTTGGTGGTGTTGCCGACGGCGTCCAGGCGGTCGGTGACCTGGCGCACCTCCTCGGGCAGATCCGCCATCTCGGCGATGCCGCCCGCGTTGTCGGTGATCGGCCCGAACGCGTCGAGCGCGACGATCAGGCCCGTCAGCGACAGCAGGCCCATGGCGGCGATGAGGATGCCGTAGATGCCGGTGACGCCTCCGCCCGCGAGCTTCCAGGAGCCGAGGATCCCGAGCACGATCACCAGCGCCGGCAGCGCCGTGGCCTGCAGGCCGGATGAGAAGCCCTGGATGATGTTCGTTGCGTGGCCGGTGATCGACGCTTTGGCCGTCTTCTTCACGGGCGCGAAGCGGGTCGAGGTGTAGTATTCGGTTAGTCCGAATAGCAGCCCGGTGACCACGATCCCGATCAGCGAGCACAGGTACAGGTGAAACCAGCTCGGGGTGTTGACGGTGCTGCCGACGACCTTGAACGTGAGGTTGCGCATCAGCCAGTAGGTGATCGGCGCGAACGCAGCCGCGGCGATCACGCCGGAGACGACCAGCCCCTGGAGCAGCGCGCGCTCGACGTTGCCGGTGTTGGTGCGCACGGCGAACGTGCCGATGATCGAGGCGACGATCGCCACGCCCCCGATCACGAGCGGGTACATGGCCACCTGTGTGGACTCGTGGAAGGTGAGGACGCCGAGCAGGATCACCGCGATCGCGGTCACCGCGTAGGTCTCGAACAGGTCCGCCGCCATGCCCGCGCAGTCGCCCACGTTGTCGCCCACGTTGTCGGCGATCGTGGCCGGGTTGCGCGGGTCATCCTCGGGAATTCCCGCCTCGACCTTGCCCACGAGGTCCGCACCCACGTCGGCGGCCTTCGTGAAGATGCCGCCGCCGAGCCTGGCGAACACGGAGATGAGCGAGCCGCCGAAGCCGAGGCCGACGAGCGCGTCCACCGCCGTCTTCGGGCTGTCGTTGAAGATCGACGTCAGCGCGCCGTAGTAGCCGGACACGCCGAGCAGCGCCAGGCCGACGACCAGCAGACCGGTGATCGCCCCACCGCGGAACGCAACCTTCAGCGCCGGTGAGACCCCACCCCTGGCGGCCTCGGCCACACGCGCGTTGGAGCGCACGGACACGTTCATGCCGATGTAGCCGGTCGAGCCGGAGAGCAGCGCTCCGATCAAGAAGCCGCACGCGACAGCGATGTTCTGGATGAAGATCAGCGCCACGAACACGACCACACCGACACCGGCGATGGTTATGTACTGACGGTTCAGGTAGGCGCGCGCGCCCTGCTGGACGGCCAGGGAGATGCTCTGCATCTTCTCGTTGCCCGGCGAGAGCGCGAGCAGGGATCGCGTGGTCACGAGGCCGTATGCCACCGCACAGGCGGCGCAAACGAGGGCGACGACGATCCCATGGTTCGTCAGAAAGCTGCTCAACAGAAATCCTCCGCGGTCTGATTGGCGTGCCGCGCGAGGATCTGTCGCGCGCACATTTGTCGCCCGGTTCGCTCGGTGCGAGCGTCTACCCGGTGCAAACGCGGGCGCAGTGTATCGTGCCGGCCGGCGCTATGCCTGGCCAGCGCCGGCCGTGGCGCGGTTCGTCATCGTCCCGGCACCCACAGGCGGCCGCTCGCCTCGGCCGGTCCGGGAGCACCGGGCTGCGCACCCGGCGGCGCCGGCTCGGGCGCCTGCTGGCCGGCGTCTGCAGGCTTCCCGGCGCCGGGATCGACGTCCGCCTCCCCGCCCTGGGCCTGTCCGCCGACCGCGGCTGCGCCCGCGCGCTGCATCTCGCGCGCATAGGCCATCTGCAGCCGTGAGAGCGCGTCGCGCAGCGGGGCGAGCTCCTGCGGGATCCTGCGCTCGAGGATCTCCAGCAGCGCTCTGGCGCCGTCGATCGCGTCGCGCGCCTGCTCGAGGTCTGGCGGCGCGGCGCCCGCGGGGTCGCGATCGTCGCCCGGCGCCAGGCGCCGGGCGCCCAGGTTGAGCAGCGACACGGCGGCCTGGGCCATCATGTCGGTGGTGGTGATGCGAGCGAGCTCCGCCTCGTAGGCGGCCCGCAGCTCCTCTTCGGTCGGTTGACCGGCGCCTGCGCCGGGCCCGCCCGCCTGTTCCATGTGATCCTGCGTGCTCAAACCGTTACCTCCTCGGGGTAGCTCTCAGTTGTCTCGATCACGCTGGCCGCGAACGCCTCCTGCAACGTCGCGCCCGCCTCGATCAGCTGGCGCTGGCGCTGCGCGCCATTGCGCTCGGGGAAGCTGGGGTCGATCGCCAGCTCCCCGCGCACGGGCGCCGTCCACGCGAGCAGCCGCTCGATCGCCTCGCGCGCGGGGTACTCCTCGGCGCGGCCCAGGTCGATCAGGCGGCCGTCCATGCCGAAGCGGATCGCACGCCACATGTTCTCCTCGATCAGGCGCGGCGCGGGATCCTCGAACGGGACGGCTTCGTCGACGTCGCGCACGGCCTGGGCGATGCAGGCGACCATCAGGCTGGCGAGCGCCTCGGACTCGGGCGCGCTGGCCTGCGCGTCGCAGATGCGCACCTCGACGGTGCCGAAGCTGAAGTGCGGACGGACCGACCACCACACCTGCGTGAACTCGACGATCGAGTTGGTCTTCAGCAGGAACTCGATGTAGTCCCGGTAGGCCTGCCAGCCGCCGAACGCGTCGGGCACGCCGCAGCGCGGGAAGCTCTTGGTGAAGCTCTGCGTGCGCGCCGAGTGCAGCCCGCTGTTGCGGGCGTCGAGGAACGGGGAGTTGGCGGAGATCGCGAGCAGCAGCGGCAGCACGGGCCTGAGGCGATCTACGGCGCGCACCGCGCGCTCGATGTCGCGCACGCCCACGTGCACGTGCAGGCTGAAGGTGTTGTTGCGCCAGGCGACGTATTTGAGCCCCTGCTCGACGCGCCGGTAGTGCTCGGTGTCGATGATCGGCTGCTCGCGGTAGTCGGCCCATGGGTGGGTGCCGGTCGCCGCCAGCGAGACGCCTTCGCGCTCAGCCAGCGCGAACAGGCGCCGGCGACGCTCGCGCTGGCGGGCGAGCGCATCCTGCAGATCGGAGCCGACGCCGGAGATGACCTCGATCTCCGAGGAGATCAGCTCGCCTGCGACGCCCTCGCGCAGCAGTGGGTCGCTCTGCGCGGCGAGGCGCAATTGCTCGAAGCGCGGGGCCAGGTCGAGCGTGCTCGGGTCCAGCAGCGCGAACTCCTCCTCGACTCCGACGGTGAGGTCTGTGGCCGTCGCGAACGTCTCGGCTGCTCGGTCTAGATCCAGGCTGTTCATCGCTTGGCGTCTACTTGGGGCGTTGGTCGGCGCGCTCGAACGTCCAGTGTGACGCACGCGGCGCCGGTCAGGTGAGGTAGAAGTACAGCGCGTAGAGGAGATCGACCGCTGGGCTGGAGGTGTGGACGGTCACCTCCGGGGGCACGTCCAGGAGCGACTCGGAGTAGTTGAAGATGATCTTCACGCCTGCGTCGACCAGCTGATCGGCGAGGCCCTGCGCGGCCTGCGTGGGCACCGCGAGCACCCCGACGACGATGTCCTCGTCCTCGACGACCTGGCGCAGGTCGTCGATGTGGCGCACTCGCTGGCTGCCGAGCTCAGCTCCGACCTTGGCGTCGTCGCTGTCGAAGATCGCGACCACGCGAAAGCCGTGGTCGGCGAAGATGTCCGAGGACGCGATCGCCTTGCCGAGATGGCCGGCGCCGATCAGCCCGATGTTGTGCTGTCCGGCGGTGCGCAGGATCTTGCGGATCTGCGAGACGAGCGCCTCGACGTTGTAGCCCACCCCGCGCTTGCCGAACTTCCCGAAGCCCGAGAGGTCGCGCCGGATCTGCGTCGAGTTGACGTGTGTGTAGTCGGAGAGCTCCTGCGAGGAGATCGTCTCCTTGCCCATCTTCTTGGCCTGCGTGAGCACCTGCAGGTAGCGCGACAGGCGTGCGGCAACGCCAAGCGAGAGCCGCTCCGTGGTCGCGCCGGCGCCGTCTCTGGCGCCCGCCAGAGCGGTTGTTCGTTCTCCGTAGCTCATGCCACGGACTTTAGACGCTCCCGCAGAACGGCCTCCTCGACGACGTATTCGCACAGCTCCTCGCCGTCCAGCGCCACCACGGGGATGCGCTCGAAGTAGGCGTGGTGGAGGGACTCGTCGGCGCTGATGTCGATCTCCTCGAGCGCGAATCCGATCTCTGCCTGCAACCGGCGCAGCGCGGCCATCGCCTCGACGCACAGGTGGCAGTCGGGCTTGGAGTAGACCGTGAGCTTCGCGCCGGCGCGGGACGTCATGAGCGACGAGGCTAGCGAGCCTCAGCTGGGCTCGCGGGGAGTCTCTACCGTCCATCGGCGCGCCGCCGATAGGCAAAATCGGCGATTAACGCCGACTGTTCGAAGGCGACGCGAAAAAACTCCCGCTGTTTGCATGACATTTGGCGGTGAAAGGGGTTGACTTCGGGCAGGCGCCAGGCAGAGACTGGAAGCGCTGGGAAATTCGGAGCGGCCGGGCCCAGAGCCGGGTCAGCCAGGAGGGCTAGGAGGCGACGAGCACAGCGTTCGTCGCTGGAACGCCGGGGGGCGCGATTGGACGACGGCACCCCTCTCGGGCCGCCCAACAACACGCGAACCGGAGGAACGAAAGATGAGACGGGTCAGATTGGTGGGGCTCTGCGTAGTGGCGGCATTCGCAATCGCGGCCATGCAGGTGGCCAGCGCATCGGCCGCCGCGCCGGAATTCGGACGGTGCGTGAAAAAAGCCAAAGCGGAAGGCGAAGGCTACTCGAACGCGGGGTGCACAACCGGGGTGTCCTCCGGCGCGAAATACTCGTGGACGGCGGGCGTCCTGGACAAGGACTTCACCTCCACGGCACGGTTCGTGGCCACCCCAATCCTGACGATATGCCTCAAATGGCAGAGGCTGGTAGGGGAAGGGAAGACGATAGAAGCTGAAGAATATCTGGTCAAACACAAACTGACCGCGCCGGAATGCGAAAAAATCATCACAGAAAACGAAGGCAAGGAACCGGCGATCCTGGAAACGACCACCGGCGAACGCGTTGAATGCTCTGGGATCAGCGCCTCCGGCGAATACACCGGGACGAAAACCGTGGGGAACATCACGGTGAAGCTCACCGGATGTGAAATGAACGAAGTCAGCTGCCAATCGCCGGGCGCGAGCGCCGGCGAAATAGTCAGCGATACGCTCAGCGGCGCCCTCGGCATCATCAAGGAAGAAGGGCTGCCGGTGAACAACGAGGTCGGCATCTCGCTGGCCGCTGCCTCCGGAGAAACGGTCACGGAATTCGACTGCGGGACGCTTTCGATCGTCGTGACGGGATCGGTGATCCATCAGGTGGAGACCAACAAAATGCTGCTCGAAGAAAACGAAAAATACGTGCAGCGCAAAGGCGAGCAGAAACCGGAAAAATTCGAAGTTCTGCCGACCGACGTCCTCGAGTCGACGATCGACGGGGTCTTCCACCTGCAGTCGGGTGAGGCTCTGCTGACGACCTTGAAAAACGAAGAAAGGGTCGAGGTGAACTCGGTCGTATAGCCGACGAGCGCGAGTGATCGCCGGGGCGTGTGCGGCCAGGGAGGGCCGCGCACAGCCCCGTTCGGCTTCAGCCGCGCGACGCGCGCAGCAGCACGCCCGGGTGGCGCGCCAGCTTCGGCCCGAGCACGAGCGCGAGGAACGTCAGCCCCAGCCACGGGCGCAGGTAGGGCCTGACGCGCCGGATGAGACCGTCGTCGTCGAGCTCGCAGACCATCGCGTCGGGGGCAAGGCTCGCGAGCAGCGCGTCGATGTCGTTTGCTTCAGAGGCGGAGCGGTAGCGGGCCACTGCATCGTCCACGACCACAATCTTGCCACAGCGGGGCGGGCTCAGCGGGCGCGTTCGCCGGTGGCGTAGGCGTCGAGCCCGAGATAGTCGGGGTAGGGCAGTCGCGTGCCGAAGCGCGCGGCGCTGGCGATCATGGCGGCGTTGTCCGTGCACAGGGCCCGCGCGGGCACGTGCACTTCGGCGGGCAGCTCCCCCAGACGCCGGCGCAGCTCGCCGTTGGCGGCCACCCCGCCCCCTACGGCCAGGCGCGTGAGCCCCGTCCGCGACAACGCCCGTTCGCTGCGCGAGACCAGGCGCTCGACGATCGCGGCCTGGTAGGAGGCGGCGAGGTCGGCGGCGCGCTCGCGCGTCTGGGACTCGCCGAGCTCGCGGGTGGCGTACAGCAGCGCGGTCTTGACGCCGGCGAACGAGAAGTCGAGGCTGTCGGCGAAGTCCTTGCGGTGCGAGCCACCGCGGGCGCGCTCGCCGGGCGAGCCGGGGAAGCGGAACGCCTGGGGATCGCCGTCGGCTGCGAGGCGCTCGAGCGCGGCGCCGCCGGGGTAGCCGAGGCCGAGCATCCGCGCGCCCTTGTCGAACGCCTCGCCGGCGGCGTCGTCGAGCGTGCGACCGAGCACCTGGAAGCCGTCGTGCTCGTCAACGCGCGCGAGCAGCGTGTGCCCACCGCTGGCGAGCAGACACACGAACGGCGGCTCGAAGGGCGCTGCGTCGGTGGCGAGGAAGTTGGCGGCGACGTGGCCCTGCAGGTGGTCGACGGGCGCGAACGGCAGCTCCCTGGCGGCGGCGAGCGCCTTGGCGGTTGAGAGCCCCACGAGCAGCGCCCCCACGAGCCCGGGGCCCTGGGTGGCGCCGATCAGCTGCACGTCATCGAGCGTGGCGCCGGCGCGCTGCAGCGCCTCCTCGACGACCACGTTGACCAGCTCGAGATGGTGGCGCGAGGCGATCTCGGGGACGACGCCGCCGAAGCGCCCGTGTGCCTCCTGGGAGGAGATCACGTTGGAGCGCATCCGCCCGTCGGCGTCGATCACAGCTGCGCAGGTGTCGTCGCAGCTGGTCTCCAGGGCGAGGATCATCGCTTAGAGCCCCGCCCGCGCGTCCGGATTGGGGACGTCGCCGAGCGAGCCCTGGAGCGTGGCGGGCGTGCGCCACATCACGAGCGCGTCCTCGCCGTTGTCCTGGTAGTAGCGCCTGCGCGTACCCGCGGCGCGAAAGCCCTCGCGTTCGTAGAGGTGGATGGCGACGGCGTTGGAGCGGCGCACCTCGAGGGTGAAGCGGGCGTTGGGGTCGCCGACGAGCTCGTACAGGTGCGCGAGCATCGCGGACGCCAGGCCGTGGCCCTGGTGGTCGCGGTCGACGGCGATGTTCATCACGTGCCAGACGGTGTCGTAGCGCGAGCAGATCAGGTAGCCGACGAGCCGCTGCTCGCCGGCGGCGTTGGGCAGCGTGGCTGCGAGGCAGATACCGGACTGCTTGGAGAGCTCCAGCACGAACATCGCCAGCGACCACGGCGTGGGGAACACGCGCCGCTCGATCCCGATCACCTGTGGCAGGTCGGGGTAGCTCAGCCGGCGGATCTCCACGGGCTGCATCCCCTCCGACGGGGCTTGGGTTGCGATGCGCTCGCTCATGTCACGTACTCCCGGCGGTGGCGGCGCCCTCGAGGGCGAGCTCCGCGTCGGGACGACGACGATAGTCGGGCAGTATCTCCTGGACGCCTTGGGTGTGCGTGACGGCGCCGAGCTCGCAGACGGCGGCGGCGCTGATGAGGTGAAGCGGCGAGGCGTCGGGCTCCACGTGCACGCCGGCCGCCTCCAGCTCGGCGCGGAAGCGCACCGCTCCGTCGCCCACCGCCAGCCAGCGCATGGCGTCGCGTCCGGCGGCGTCCTGCGCCTCTGCGATGACGCTCGAGAGCTCCTGCGGTGGAAGCGCCCGCGGTGGCGCGAGCTCGCTGGGAAGCCCATGCTCGCCGGCGTCGTAGCCGGCTGCGAACGCCTCGCCGCGGCGGGCGTCGATCACGGCCAGCACGGCGACGTCGGACCCGCCCTGCGACACCCCGGCGCCCAACCCACCTACACCGAGCGCGCAGGCGGCGAGGGCGCGCGGGCTGGAGACCCCGACCAGCTCGGCGGAGAGCGACTGCGCGAGGCCGCGCGCCGTGGCAACGCCGACGCGCAGGCCGGTGAACGTGCCGGGGCCGAGCCCGACGGCGATCCGGTCGATCTCGCTCCAGCGGACGCCGGCTTCGCTGAGCAGCCGGTGGGCCATGTCGAGCAGCCGTGTGGCGTGCCCGGGGTGCGCGCCGGCGGCAGGGTCGTCGCGCGCCTGGCTGGCGCGACCGTCGGGCAGGCGCAGCGCGACGGCGGTGGCGGGCGTGGAGGTGTCGAAGCCGAGGACGATCATCGCGGCGCGTCCTCGCGGCCGGCTGCGCCGATCCCGTCCACCTCGATCCGCCTGCGGTCGCCTCCGCTGTGGCTGAGGCTGACGCGCACGCGCGCCTGCGCGAGCTCGGCGTGCGCGTCCTGCGGCCACTCGACGAAGGCGATCCGTCCGGGGCCGAGGTAGTCGGCGAGCAGGTCGGGGTCCTCCCGCTCCAGGCCGTCCAGGCGGTAGAGGTCCAGGTGCGAGACGGTCAGCCCGTTGCCGACGTAGCGGTGGCCGATGCTGAACGTGGGACTGGTGACCGGGTCGCTGACGCCCAGCGCGCGGGCGGCGCCGCGCACGAGCGTGGTCTTGCCGGAACCGAGCTCGCCGCGCACGAGCACGACGTCGCCGTCACCGAGCGTGCAGGCCAGCTCGGCACCCAGCGATTCGGTCTCGGCGGGACCGGTGGTTTCGACGCTGCGTGTGGGCACTGACGAGACTGTAGAGACGCCAGCCGTCGGGGACGGTCGCGTCTTGGCGCCCACAAAAAAAGACCGGCCCGCGGGAGAATGGGTCGCGGGCCGGTCGTTTACTCCTGGAGGGATGGAGACATGACCTTCATCGGCAGCCTTGCCGAACTACTTTAGGACCTCGCAAAAAACTTTCGACGCCCTCCTGAGAACCCCTCTTTTGCAGGGAAAACGCCAGTGGACAGATGTCCAGTGGCGGCTAGAACAGACCCAGCTGGTCGGCCGCGTCGGCGCCGTCGCCGGCTCCTGCAGCCTCCTCCCCACGTCCGTCGCCCGCCGCCGGCGCCGCCTGCGGGGGATCGTCGTCCAGCTCGGGCACATTCTCGACGAGCGGCTGCTCGGGCGCGCCCTGCGCGAGCAGGGCTGGCAGCCGCGTGAAGTCCTCGCGCAGCGTCTCGAGCATCCGCGGCGTGTAGAGCGCGGCGGCGGGGTGGTAGATCGGGTACAGCCGCACGGCGCGCCTGCCGAGCACGAGCACCTCGGGCTGCCCGTGCAGGCGCGTGATCCCGGTGGGGTCGCCGCGCAGAAGCTTGGTGGAGAAGTTGCCGAGCGTGCAGATGACGGTCGGCTCGATCAGCTCCACCTGGCGCAGCAGGTAGTCCTGGCAGTTGGAGATCTCGATCGGCAGCGGATCGCGGTTGCCGGGGGGCCTGCACTTCAAGGTGTTCGCAATAAACACGTCCGTTCGCTCTAGTCCAATCTCCCCGAGCAGCGTCTCGAGCAGTTTGCCGGCGCGACCGACGAACGGCACCCCCTGCTCGTCCTCGCTGGCGCCGGGGGCCTCCCCCACGAACATCAGATCGGCGTTGGCGTTGCCCGCCCCGAAGACGACGGTTTTGCGCGTGGCGGCGAGCTCCGCACAGCGGGTGCATGCGCGCGCCTGCGCGAGCACATCCTTTAGGGCCTCACGGCGCTCCGCTGCCGATCGCTCGCGCTCCTGAGAGGACACCGCGAGGATGGTAATTGCTCATGGGAGAGCGCGCGCGGTCAAGCGCGCGGTGTGGCGGTCTGGCGTGCGGCGGACCGACGACTCCTCCGTGAGCGATGATCTGGCGATGGCCTCAGTCACGGAGCACGCGGTGACGGCCCCGTTCGCTGGGGTGGTGGTCGCGATCCCGCGCGAGCTGCGGGATCAGGTGGGCGCGGGGACGCCGATGGTGGTGTTGGAGGCGATGAAGATGGAGCACGAGGTGCTGGCAGGCGTGGACGGCGTGGTGGCGAGCCTGGCGGTGGCGGTGGGCGACGCGGTGGAGGAGGGTCAGCTGCTGGTGACGCTCGCATCGTCCCCGGAGGGGGAGCCGGGCGCCGGCGCGGCGACACAGGCGGACAGCGCGGACGAGCGGGAAACGGCGGGCGAGCGCGCGGATCTGCGGGCGGTGCGCGAGCGCCACGAGATCGGCCTGGACGCGGCGCGCCCGGAGGCGGTGGCGGGCAGGCACGAGCGGGGGCGGCGCACGGCCCGCGAGAACCTGGACGACCTGTTGGACCCGGGGACGCTGGTGGAGTACGGGCCGCTGGTGTTCGCCGCGCAGGAGCGCAGACGCCCGCGCGAGGAGCTGATCGCGCGCACGCCGGCGGACGGCCTGGTGGGCGGCATCGGCCAGGTGCAGGGGCGCACGTGCGTGGCGATGTCCTACGACTACACGGTGCTGGCGGGCACGCAGGGGATGCGCAACCACGCCAAGAAGGACCGCCTGTTCGAGCTGGCGGAGCGCCGGCGGCTGCCGGTGGTGCTGTTCGCGGAGGGCGGCGGCGGGCGGCCGGGCGACGTGGACATGCCGATCGTGGCGGGCCTGGACTGCAGGGCGTTCGAGCTGTTCGCGCGCCTGAGCGGACTGGTGCCGCTGGTGGGCATCGCCTCGGGCTACTGCTTCGCGGGCAACGCTGCGCTGCTGGGCTGCTGCGACGTGGTGATCGCGACGGAGGACTCGAGCATCGGCATGGGCGGCCCGGCGATGATCGAGGGCGGCGGGCTGGGAGTGCACGCCCCGGGCGACGTGGGCCCGATCGACGTGCAGCACGCAAACGGCGTGGTGGACCTGCGCGCGGCGGACGATGCGCAGGCGGTGGCGCTGGCCAAGCGCTACCTGTCCTACTTCCGCGGCCCGACACAGGCAGGCGTCGTACCGGATCAGGAGCTGCTGCGCGATCTCATCCCTGAGCAGCGCAAGCGCGTGTACGAGGTGCGCCGCGTGGTGCAGACGCTGTTCGACGAGGGCTCGGTGCTGGAGCTGCGCGACGGCTTCGGCGCGGGCATGCTGACGGCACTGGCGCGCATCGACGGCCGCCCTCTGGGCGTGCTGGCGAACGACCCGAAGCATCTGGGCGGAGCGATCGACGCGGATGCGGCGGACAAGGGCGCGCGCTTCCTGCAGCTGTGCGACGCGTTCGATCTGCCCGTGCTGTTCCTGTGCGACACGCCGGGGTTCATGGTGGGCCCGGCGGCGGAGCGCACGGCCACCGTTCGGCACTTCGCGCGGCTGTTCCTGGGCGGCGCGAACGTGAGCGTGCCGACGGGCACGATCGTGCTGCGCAAGGGCTACGGGCTGGGAGCGCAGGCGATGGCGGGCGGCGGCTTCAAGGCGCCGCTGTTCACGGTGGCATGGCCGACGTCGGAGTTCGGCGGCATGGGCCTGGAGGGCGCGGTGCGCCTGGGCATGCGCCGCGAGCTGGACGCGATCGAGGATCCGCAGGAGCGCGAGCGGGTGTACGAGCAGATGGTCGCGGCGGCGTACGAGCGCGGCCAGGGCGTGAACATGGCCGCGTACGGCGAGATCGACGACGTGATCGACCCGGCGGACTCGCGCCGTTGGATCGCGACGCTGTTCGACGAGCACACCGGCCAGTGGTGGCGCCGGGCGGAGAAGAAGCGCCCGAACGTCGACGCCTGGTGAGGGCGCGCCCCGGCGGGCACGACACAGCGGTCGGCAGCGGCGCCGTGGGCCCTCGGTATGTGACATCGAACACACAGCGACATAGCTTCGTTGGCAACCCCGTGGATCGGTACAATCTTCGGAGGCCGTCACCGAGTCAGTTCGGGATGGATCTGAGCAGCACCCCGTCGTACATCTGAAGTCGCGCCGGTATCCGAAGGGAACTGGACCGAAGCCGATGAGCCTCCAACACCACCGCATGTCAACGCGCGCATGAGGACCGTGCGCACAGTGTCCGAGCTGCGCGCAGCGCTGGCGCCGGTACGCCGCGAGGGCCGCTCGATCGGCCTCGTGCCGACGATGGGCGCGCTCCACGACGGGCACCTGTCCTTGATCGCGGGCGCACGCGAGCAGTGCGACGTGGTGGTGGTGTCGCTGTTCGTGAACCCCGCGCAATTCAACGAGCGCGCCGACCTCGAGCGCTATCCGCGCGACGAGAGCCGCGACGCGGCGGCGGCGGCCGCGGCGGGCGCGGACGTGCTGTTCGCTCCGTCGGCCGATGAGGTCTACCCGCAGGGCTTCGCCACGAGCGTGGAGGTGCTGGGCGTGACCGAGCGCCTGGAGGGCGCGGCGCGCGGCTCGGAGCATTTCCGCGGTGTGAGCACGGTGGTCACGAAGCTCCTGTGCATGGTGCTTCCCGACGTGGCGTACTTCGGCCAGAAGGACGCCCAGCAGGTGGTGGTCGTCCGTCGCCTGGTCGCCGATCTGAACCTGCCGGTGCGGATCGAGGCGCTGCCGACTGTGCGCGAGGCCGATGGTCTGGCGATGTCCAGCCGCAATGCGCTGCTGGCGCCGGAGGAGCGCGCACGCGCGCTGGCGCTCTCGCAGGCGCTGACGGCGGCCGGCGAGCTGGCGGCAAGCGGCGAGCGCTCAGCCCAGGTACTCGTGGATGCTGCGCAGGCGGCGCTGCAGCGGCTGGGCGTGGAGCAGGAGTACGTGGCGCTGGTCGAGCCGGACACGCTCGAGCCGATCGAGGAGCTCACCGGCGAGGCGCTGCTGGCGATCGCGGCGCGGATCGGCGCGGTGCGCCTGATCGACAACGTCAGCCTCTCCGCCGCCACCGCCGACTCTCCCGCCCCCGCCACCGCCAAGGACGAGGCCGCCGGCGCGGGCAGGTCACTCGGTCAACCGCTCCCAGGAAAGGCGAACGCCACATGCAGCGCGTGATGCTGAAGTCGAAGATCCACCGGGCCACCGTGACCGACTGCGACCTGCACTACGTGGGCTCGATCACGATCGACCCGGACCTGCTGGAGGCGGCGGACATCCTCGAGCACGAACAGGTGCACGTCGTTGACATCGACAACGGCGCGCGCTTTGAGACCTACACGATCGCCGGGCAGCGCGGCTCGGGGGACATGCGCGTCAACGGCGCAGCCGCTCGGCTGGTGCACCGCGGCGACACGATCATCGTCATCTCCTACGGCTCCTACGACGAGGCCGATCTCGAGCGTTACGAGCCTCGCGTGGTCCACGTCGAGGCCGACACCAATCGCATCATCACCATCGACGAGCAGGTGGCGACCCTGCTCTCCTAGAGAGCGAGCGTCAACCAGCTCTCAGAGAGGAAGCAACCATGTCCAGCCGGCCCACCATCCAAGCCCCCTCCGACCCCGGCCGGTTGCCGATGACACTGCCGTTGCTGCTGGAGAAGAAGCGCTTGGGCGAACCGATCGTGATGGTCACCGCCTATGACTACCCCAGCGCCCGCGCGGCGGAGGCGGCGAGCGTGGACCTGGTGCTCGTGGGCGACTCCGCGGCGACGACGATGCTCGGCTACAACGCCACCACGCCGGTGGAGCTCGACGACATGCTGGTGCTGGCTCGCGCGGTGCGCCGCGGTTTGCGCACGCCGCTTTTGATCGGCGATCTGCCGTTCGGCTCCTACGAGGTGTCGGACGAGCAGGCGATCACCACGGCGATGCGGATGGTCAAGGAGGCGGGCTGCGACGCGATCAAGCTGGAGGGCGGCGGCAAGGCCTCCGCGAGTCGTGCGGCGGCGATCGTCGGCGCGGGCATCCCGGTGATGGGCCACGTGGGCCTCACACCGCAGACCTCGACCGCGCTCGGCGGCTGGAAGGCGCAGGGGCGCTCGGCTGCAGCTGCCGCTCGGATCGCCTCCGAGGCGCTGGCGCTGCAGGAGGCGGGCTGCTTCACGATCGTGTTCGAGGCGATCCCCAGCGCGGTCACCGAGGAGCTGATGCGGCTGCTGGAGGTCCCGGTGATCGGCATCGGCGCGGGCCCCGCGACGGACGGCCAGGTGCTCGTGTTCCACGACCTCCTGGGCATCCGCGACGGCCTCGGCGCCCGTTTCGTCAAGCGCTACGCGAACATCCAGCAGGACATGAACGACGGCGTCAGCGCCTACGCGCAGGACGTGCGCGCCCGCCGCTACCCGGGCCCGGAGCACTGCTACTCGATCGACGCGGCGGAGCTGGCGGAGCTGCACGAACTGCTCAGCTGACGCGCAACGCCGCCCTGACGGCCTCAGCTGTGGGCGCGAGCTCGTTGGAGAGACGGTCGAGCAGCGTCAGCCAGGCGGGCTTCTGCGCGGCTGCGCGCCGGACGAGCTCGAGACCCGCGTCGAGATCCTCCGCGGCCACGCCCAGCCCCGCCCAGAACGTCAGCTCGTCGGCCTCCGGCGCCAGCTCCGCGGCGGCGAGGTAGAGCTTGGTCGCCTCTGTGTGCGCGCCCTCCGCGGCAAGCTCGTCGGCGCGGCCGGCCATCTCGTACGCGCGTGCGAGGCGCACCAGACGACGCAGCTCGCCCAGGGGCTCGACATGATCCTCCACGCGCACGTCGAAGCGCACGCGCCACGACTCGCCGCCGGCTGGGACGACGAGCAGCGCCGCGGACTGACGGCCGCGCACGTCGCCGCCCGCGCCCTCGGCGGCGTCCAGAGCCGCAAGCAAGCGCTCGGCGAGATCGCCGTGGTGGGCGCTGTAGGCCGCGGCCATCGCCGCGGGGACGGTGTTGTTGGCCATCATGTTCGCCTGGCAGGTGAACCCCTGCCCCGTCACCTCACCCGCGCAAGGGATGCAGCCCGAGCCCGTGTGCACAGCCACCTCGCCGCTCGCGTCGACCACGCCAAGCTGGCGGAATTGTGCGAGGGCGTCCTCGCTCAGCACCGCCGCGATCGCCTCCGGTGCGCTCAGCCCCTCCTGCAACCGCTCCAGGGCGTGCGGCCCGTGCGCCACTTCGGCTACGGACTGAGTTGCGACGGCGCCCACGCCTGGGCGCGCCCACGCGACCACGGCGCCCACCCCGAACCAGTGCGACTGCACAGCCACGCCCAGCTCCCCCGTGGCGTCGTCGCGGGCGACGATCGAGTAGGTGCCGCGGCGCATGCCCGCCACGGAATGGGTGCCGCGGCGCATGCCCGCCACGGAATGGGTGCCGCGGCGCATGCCCACTACGAGAGCAGCGTTCCGTAGCGCTCCGCGAACGCGAACTCCTGCACGGGTTTGCGCGTGAGGCGCGCGGGCCACGGGTCCAGTCGATAGCCGACGCCGATGTGGGCGGCCAGCGCGATCCCGTCGGGGATCTCGAGCAGGCGCTTGACCTCCGCCTCGGCCGGCACCAGCAGCGTCGTCAGCGCGGCACCCAGGCCCTCGGCGCGCAGCGCCAGCAGCAGGTTCTGCACGAACGGGTACACGGACGCTCCGCCGACGATGCTCTGGCGTGGGAGCTTGGCGTCGGTGACCGCGAGATCCTCCAGCCTCACACAGACAACGAGGTGCACCGGCACGCGGTCGAGCCCGTTGGCGTAGTCGTCGGCGCGCTGGACGTTGCGCACGATCCTCGCATCGAGCTCGTCCGGGTGGGCCAGGACGTGCGCGCCTCCGGTCTGCTGCATGTACTCGCGCCAGCCCGGCAGGTACAGGTCGCGCAGGCCGGCCCGCAGGTGGGGATCGCGCACGACGATCACGCGCCATCCCTGCCGGTTGCCGCCGCTGGGCGCGAAGCGCGCGTTCTCCAGCGCGTTCACGAGCGTCTCCTGCGGCACGGCATCGGGCTTGAAGCGGCGTGTGGTGGGCGCGCAGCGCATCGCCTCGAACAGGTCCATGCTCGGACGCTACCCGGTTTCGTGCTCGACGCGGCGGATCGCCTTCGCGGGCGAGCCCGCTGCGATCGTGAACGGTTCGACGTCGTGCGTGACGACGCTGTTGGCGCCGATCACACACCGCTCCCCGATGGTGACACCGCTCGTCACCACGACGTTGGCCCCCAGCCAGCAGTTGTCGCCGATGCGCGTGGGCCCCTTGCTCTGAAAGCCCTGCCACGTGATCGGCCTGCTGTGGTCGTCGAAGCGGTGGCTGGCGTCCGAGACGAAGCAGCCGTTGGCGAGCATGCAGTGATCGCCGATCTCAACCAGGTCCATGGACGCCACCATCACGCCCATGTTCAGGAACGTGCCCGCGCCGATGCGCACGCGGGCGCTGCCCGGCGCGGTGATCCACACGCCCGGCTCCAGCAGCGCGCCGGCGCCGATCTCCAGCCGCCCCTCGCGCAGCGCCTCCAGCACGTTGCCGTGCACGGGCCAGCGCACGAACGCTCCTCGGCGCATCAGCTCCCAGTGGATCCGCGCGCGGTTCCACGGCAGCGAGTTGCGCTCATACCAGCGCCACTTCTGTGCCCACAGGCGCGCGTCGCGCGCGACCTCGCTCGTCATCCCGGCTTCACGACAATCACCATACGGGCCCGGAGGGCAAGCCGGGCAAGAACGCAGGGAGCGTGGCGTACTTCGTACGCGAGCGACCGAGGACGCCGACCCGGCGCCGCCATCCGGCCCGTATGGGCTCAGGCGGCGATCTTCGTGCGGGGCTTGCGTTTGCCGGCCGAGCCCCGCGCGCTCGCTTTCGGCTTGCCGTTCGGTGAGGTGCCAGCAGCCGGGGTGAGCAGCTCGGCCAGGAACTGTCCGGTGTGCGAGGCCGGCTCGGCGGCGACCTCCTCGGGGGTGCCCACCGCGATCGCCAGGCCGCCCTCCTCCCCACCCTCGGGCCCCATGTCGATCAGCCGGTCGGCGCTCTTGATGATGTCGAGGTTGTGCTCGATCACGACCACGCTGTTGCCCGCGTCCACCAGACGCTGCAGCACCGCCAGCAGCCGCTGCACGTCTGCGAAGTGAAGCCCTGTGGTGGGCTCGTCGAGGATGTACAGCGTCGTGCCGGTCGCGATCTTCGACAGCTCTGTGGCGAGCTTCACCCGCTGGGCCTCGCCTCCGGAGAGCGTCGTCGCGGGCTGGCCCAGGCGCACGTAGCCGAGGCCCACAGCGTGCAGCGTCTCCAGGCGCCTGCGGATCTTGGGGATGTGCTCGAAGAACTCCAGCGCCTCCTCCACCGGCATGTCGAGCACGTCGGCGATGCTCTTGCCCTTGAAGCGCACTTCCAGCGTCTCGCGGTTGTAGCGCTTGCCGTGGCACTGCTCGCACGGGACGTACACGTCCGGCAGGAAGTGCATCTCGATCTTGATCTGCCCGTCACCGCGGCAGACCTCGCAGCGCCCGCCCTTGACGTTGAAGCTGAAGCGCCCCGGCTTGTAGCCACGTGCCCGCGCCTCCTGGGTCTTGGCGAACATGTCGCGGATCACATCGAACAGGCCTGTGTAGGTCGCCGGGTTCGATCGCGGCGTGCGCCCGATCGGCGACTGGTCCACGGCGATGATCTTGTCCAGCTGGTCCAGCCCGTGGATCGCGCGGTGCGCGCCCGGACGCTTGCGCGCGCGGTGCAGCCGGTTGGAGACCGCCTTGTACAGCACGTCGTTGACGAGCGTCGACTTGCCCGAGCCCGACACGCCCGTCACACACGTGAGCACGCCCAGCGGGATGTGGACGTCGATGTCGCGCAGGTTGTGTTCGCTCGCGCCCAGGATCTCGATGTAGCCGCTCGGCGTGCGCCGGCGCTTGGGCACCTCGATCGTGCGCGTGCCCGCCAGGAACTGGCCGGTCAGCGACTCCTTCACCTTCTGCACCTCCACGGCGGTGCCCTGCGCCACGATCCGCCCGCCGTGCTCGCCCGCGCCCGGCCCGAGGTCCACCAGGTGGTCTGCCGCTCGCATCGTCTGCTCGTCGTGCTCGACCACGATCACCGTGTTGCCCAGGTCCCGCAGGCGCTCCAGCGTTCCGATCAGCTTCGAGTTGTCGCGCTGGTGCAGGCCGATCGACGGCTCGTCCAGGATGTACAGCACCCCCACGAGCGATGAGCCGATCTGCGTCGCCAGGCGGATGCGCTGCGCCTCCCCGCCCGACAGCGTCGCCGCGGCGCGGTCCATCGACAGGTAGCCGATCCCCACGTTCTCCAGGAAGCGCAGTCGCTCTGAGATCTCGCGCAGGATCAGGCGCGCCACGTGCCTGTCGGTCTCCGACAGCTCGATTTCCTCCACCCACTCCAGCGCACGGCGCGCCGACAGCGCGCAGAAGTCCTCGATCCGCGTGCCCGCCACGAGCACCGCGCGCGACTCCGCGCGCAGCCGGGCGCCGCCGCACACCGGGCATGCGCGCAGCGACATGTACTCCTCGATCTTCTCGCGCGTCCACTCCGATTCCGTCTCGCGGTAGCGGCGCTCCAGGTTCTTGACGATCCCCTCGAACCTCGCCGCATATGAGCGCCTTCGCCCGTAGCGATTGCTGTAGGTGACCTGCACCGGCTCGCCGTTGGTGCCGTTGAGGAACACCTCGCGCTGCTCCTCGGTCAGGTCTTCCCACGGCGCTTCCAGGTCGACGTCGTATAGGTCCGCGATCGCCTCGGTCATCTGCTCGTAGTAGTTGGAGCTGCTGTTCGCCCACGGTGCGATCGCGCCTTCGCTGATCGACAGCGACGGGTCCGGAACCACCAGCTCGGGGTCGATCTCCATCTGCGAGCCCAGGCCCGTGCAGCGCTCGCACGCGCCGTGCGGCGAGTTGAACGAGAAGATCCGCGGCTCGAGCTCCACCAGCGACGGGCCGTGCTCGGGGCAGGCGAAGCGCTCTGAGAAGGTGAACAGCGTCCCCGGCTCAGGCTTCACGCCCGGCTCGATCTGCGCCGCCGCCGCGCGCGGTCCCTTCGCCCCCTTCGCGCCCTTCGCCGCCTTCTCACCATCACCCGCGTCGTCCCCCGCGCTGCCATCCTCGGCGGAGGCCGAACGGCCGGAGCCCACTATCTCAACCTCCACCAGGCCGTCCGCCAGCGCCACCGCCGTCTCGATCGAGTCAGCCAGCCGCTTGCGCACGTCGTGGCGCATCACCAGACGGTCCACCACCACCGAGATGTCGTGCTTGTAGCGCTTGTCCAGCACGATCGACTCCTCGAGCATGCGCACCCGGTCGTCGATCTTCACGCGCGCGAAGCCGTCCGCGCGCAGCTCCTCCAGGAGCTTTCCGTACTCGCCCTTGCGCCCGCGCACCACCGGCGCCAGCACCATGAAGCGCGTGCCCTCCGCCAGCTCCATCACCTGGTCGATGATCTGCTCCGCCGACTGCCCCACGATCGGGCGCCCGCAGATCGGGCAGTGCGGCTTGCCCACGCGCGACCACAACAGGCGCAGGTAGTCGTAGATCTCCGTGACCGTTCCCACAGTCGATCGTGGGTTGCGCGAGGTCGTCTTCTGGTCGATCGAGATCGCCGGCGACAGGCCCTCGATCGAGTCCACGTCCGGCTTGTCCATCTGCCCCAGGAACTGGCGCGCGTACGCCGAGAGCGACTCCACGTAGCGGCGCTGGCCCTCCGCGTAGATGGTGTCGAACGCCAGGCTCGACTTGCCCGAGCCCGACAAGCCCGTTATGACAACCAGCGCATCGCGCGGGAGCGTCAGCGAGATGTCCTTCAGGTTGTGCTCTCGGGCCCCCGAGACGACGATCTGGTTGCTCTGCGGCATCTACCATCCATGATAGTTAGGCGAACAGATGTTCGGTTCTCGCGCGGCTCATGCGCTCGCAATTTGCGGGGTTTGGAGCACCCGACCAGGGCGACGCTGGGCAAGCGAGGCAAGGACGCAGGGAGCGTGGCGTGCTGTGCACGCGAGCGACCGAGGACACAGCCTCGCGCCGCTCAGCGTCGTCCTGGTCAGGCGAACAGCTCGGCTACGTCCAGGTCCGCCACGCCCTCGGCCGGGGACGGCACCTTGGTGCCGAGGCCGAAGATCTCGCAGCGACCGTACCCCTTCGGGCCTGGCTCGGTGCGAACCTCGACGGCCTCGGCAGGCACGTCGACGAGCCAGTACGTGGGTATGGCCACCCGTGCATATACGGGCGCCTTCGTCTCACGATCCTTCTTGTGCGATGTTACCGCGACCTCTACCGCCAGCACCGCCGTGCGAAAGTGATGCTCAAATGACGGCTCCGCCTCGGTGAGCGCCAGGTCGGGCTCGGGCTCGGAGCGCGGTTTGGCTTCCAGCGGCAGTTGCACTGCCAGCCAGGCCCGCGCCGACGCTAGATGGCGCGTCAGGCGCACGATCACCGTCGCGTGACTCACCCCCTGAGGGCTCATCTCGACGAGCAGCCCTTCCAGAAGCTCGACCGGCTCGTCCTGCAGCGCGCCGGTCGCAACCATCCGGTTGTAGGCGTCAGTGTCGAGCCGGTGGATCGAGTCGGGGCCTTGGTGGTGCTTGTCGACGAGCAGCCCGTCCACGAGTTCCACGTCCATTCCCGTGAGCGCCCCTGCCTCGACCAAACGGGCGTAGATAGCCGTGTCCAGCCTGTAGAGCAGGAGCGGCGAGTCGGTCGGGGTGTATTGGGCAGCCTGGGTCGCCATGGCCTCATTCTGGCAGGCGAAGATACGGCCCGCTTGGGATGCCTGAGCGAATCGGTGCTCGTACCCGACGCGCAATCCGTGCGCGCCCGTCCTACCCCTCGATGGCGGAGTAGACCTCGTCTATCAGCTTGAGCCGGTCGGGCAGTTGGAAGTTCTCGGCGAGGTAGCGCTCGGTGTCTGCCCGCGACTCGCCGTTCAGTGCCATGTTCAGGGCGATCAGACGGGCGCCGTCGAGGTCGCCGCCACCGGCTCCCCCTGCCCCTGCCTGTGCAGGTGCGCCCACCGGCACGGGCGCCGCTTCCAGCGCGTCGTCCAGCTCGGACTCGAAGCGGCTCTGGGGCGCGGGCTCGGGCTCGGGCGGTAGCGATGGCGGCGGCTCATACTGGCGCGGCGCCTCGGCTTCAGCTGCCGCGGCGGCGCGTCCGGAGGCCGCGTCGTAGAGCTCGCCCATGTTCTGCTCGACCGCCGAGAGGTCCGCTGCGAGCCGTCCTGCGCCGGCGCGCAGGCTCTCCACGAGGGCGTTGACCTCACCGTCCATCGAGCCCACGTGCTCGAGCAGTTTCGCGGCGACCTGAGCGACACCCGCAACGTGCTGCCGGGCTCGCTCGACGGCCTCCTCGCGGGTGCGGTCTGCGTCGCGGTCGGCGTCTTCGCGCACCTGGCGCGCGTTCTCCAGCGCGTGGCGCTCGATTTCCGCGGCGGCGGTCTCCGCCGCCTGCAGGATGCTCTGCACCTGCGTCCCGGCGGTGGAGGCGACGGACACGTCCGAGCCTCCGGTGATCGCCGATCGCTGCAGCTGCTCGAACTCCTCGGCGAGCCCTCGCAAATGCGTGTCCACGGCTGCCGGGTCGTATCCGCGGCGGCCGATCGGAAAGTCACGACGTTCGATTGCCTGCCGATCGAAGTCCACGGCGGGCATCCTAGGTGATGTCGCGTACGGAAGTCTCACCGACGGCGATCTCGCCCTCGGGAGCTTCCTGCGAGCGGATCTCCTGCAGGTCGCGCCGCAGCTCGCGCAGCTCGTCGCGCAGTTGCGCTGCGTACTCGAAACGCAGGTCGTCCGCCGCCGCGATCATCTCCTCCTCGAGCTCCACGATCATCCGCTCGAGCTCGTGCTTTGGCATCTCCTCGCTCGCCCCGCGCTTGGCGGTGCGACGTTTGCGCCCGCGCGGAACCTTCGACTCGCCCTGCAGGAACTCGGCGATGTCGGAGATGCCCTTGACGATCGTCGCCGCGGTGATCCCGTGCTCCTCGTTGTACGCGAGTTGGATCTCGCGGCGGCGGTCGGTCTCGGAGATCGCCGCTTTCATCGCGCGGGTCTCCTTGTCCGCGTACATCAGCACCGTGCCCTCGATGTTGCGCGCCGCGCGGCCGATCGTCTGGATCAGCGAGGTCTCCCCGCGCAGGAAGCCCTCCTTGTCGGCATCCAGGATCGCTACCAGCGATACCTCCGGCAGGTCCAGGCCCTCGCGCAGCAGGTTCACACCAACGAGCACGTCGTACTCGCCCAGGCGCAGGTCGCGGATGATCTGGATGCGTTCCAGCGTGTCGATCTCCGAGTGCAGGTAGCGCGTCTTGAAGCCCATCTCCAGCAGGTACTGCGAGAGGTCCTCGCTCATCTTCTTCGTGAGCGTCGTCACCAGCACGCGCTCGTTGCGATCGACGCGCTTGCGAACTTCGTTCATCAGATCGTCGATCTGATTCTTGGTCTCGCGCACCTCCACCATCGGGTCCACGATCCCCGTCGGGCGAACGATCTGCTCGACCACGCGTGTGGAGCGTGTGCGCTCGTACTCGCCCGGGGTCGCCGACACGAACATCAGCTGCGGCGTGATCGAGAGGAACTCCTGGAAGGTCTGCGGGCGGTTGTCCAGCGCGCTCGGGAGCCTGAAGCCGTAGTCGACGAGCGTCTGCTTGCGCGAGCGGTCGCCCTCGTGCATGCCGCCGATCTGAGGCACCGTCTGGTGGGACTCGTCGATCAGGCAGATGAAGTCCTTGGGGAAGTAGTCGATCAGGCAGTAAGGCCGCGAGCCGGGCGGGCGTCCGTCGAGGATCCGCGAGTAGTTCTCGATGCCCGAGCAGAAGCCGACCTCCCTGAGCATCTCCATGTCGTACTGCGTGCGCTGGCGCAGGCGGTGGGACTCGAGCTGCTTGCCTTCGGACTCGAGCTGCTCGCAGCGCTCGTTCAGCTCGCGGCCGATCTCCGCCACGCCCGCTTCGATCGTGCCCTCCTTGACGTTGTAGTGCGTCGCCGGCCAGATCGCCACGTGCTCCAGGTCGTCCTGCAGCAGCTCGCCCGTCAAGGGGTCGAACTCCTGCAGGCGCTCGACCTCGTCGCCGAACATCGTCGCGCGAAAGGCGCTCTGCGCATAGGCGGGGAACACCTCGAGCGTCTCGCCGCGCACGCGGAAGGTGCCGCGCGAGAGCACGCTGTCGTTGCGCGTGTACTGGATCGAGACCAGTTTGCGAAGCAGCCCGTCGCGGTCGATCATCTCGCCGCGCTTGAGGATCTGCATGTTCATCTCATACGTCTCCGGCGAGCCCAGGCCGTAGATGCACGACACCGACGCCACCACGATCACGTCCCTGCGCGCGAACACCGCCGCCGTGGCCGCGTGGCGCAGACGGTCCACCTCCTGGTTGATCGCCGAGTCCTTCTCGATGTACAGATCCCTGCTGGGGACGTATGCCTCCGGCTGGTAGTAGTCGTAGTAGGACACGAAGTACTCCACCGCGTTCTCCGGGAAGAACGTGCGGAACTCGTTGCACAGCTGCGCCGCCAGCGTCTTGTTGTGCGCGATCACCAGCGTCGGGCGCTGCACCTCCTGGATCACGCCCGCCATCGTCATCGTCTTGCCCGTGCCCGTGGCGCCCAGCAGCGTCTGGAAGCGCTCGCCCTGCTCGATGCCCTCGGCCAGGGCTGTGATCGCCTTCGGCTGGTCGGCGGTGGGGGTGAAGATCGAGTCGAGCTTGAAGTCGGGCATGGAGGCTGCCCCTACAGTAGCCCCAGCTGGCGCGGGTACGTTTCGCGATACGCCCGCTCGGCGTTCAGCACCCGCCGCACATATTCGCGTGTCTGCGGGAACGGGATTTCCTGCACGTTCAGCCGGTGGCCCGCAGCTTCGGCGTGCGCGACCCATTCATCGACGTTCGTCAGGCCACCGTTGTAGGCGGCGACGGCGAGCATTTCGTTGCCGTCGTAGTGGTTGAGCAGGTAGCGCAGGTAGTAGCTGCCGTAGGCCACGTTCACGCTCGGGTCGGCGAGGTCGCCGGCGGTGAAGGTGATGCCCCCCGATAGGTGCGCCAGGTAGTACGCGGTGGCCGGCAGGATCTGCATCAACCCCTCCGCTCCGGCGGAGGACGGGCGCGGGTCGAACTTCGTCTCCGCGTAGATGACCGCCGCGATCAACGCAGGATCCAGGCGCTTCTGGGCGGCCTGTTCGCGAATGATGCCCGCGTCGCTCAACGGCAAGGCAAGGTTGTTCGCGGCGGTATGCAGCATGCTCGCCACCACTCCCGCCAGCAGCACCACGACCACGAGCGCTGCGATCGTCGCGAAGACCCTGCGCGTCATTCTCCTAGCTTGCCAAGAACCGCCGACAGCTTGCGCTCGAGGTCCTCGACGCTGCCGTCGTTGACGATGACGAACGTCGCCCGCTGCGCCTTCTCCTCCTGGGAGAGCTGACGCGCGGCGCGCTCGTCCACGAGCGCGTGCCCGCGCTCAGACGCCCGCTGGCTGCGCACCGACTCATCGGCGATCACGGCGATCGTCGCGTCATACATCTGCTCCAGGCCCGCCTCGAACAGCAGCGGGACCTCCACCACGGCGGCCGGCGGCGCCGGCTGCCTGGCGCGGGCCTGCTCCAGCCACTGCGCCACGCGGGCACCCACCAGCGGCCACACCTGGCCCTCCAGCCACGCGCGATCCTCACTCGTCGCGAACGCCCGTCGCGCGACCGCCGCGCGATCGACCACGCCGGCGGGCGCCACCTCAGCGCCGAAACGGGCCACCACCGCGTCTCGCAGCGGCGCGCCTTCATATAGCTCGTGCACGACCGCGTCGCTCGAGAGCACCTCAGCGCCGAGACGTCGCAGCGCCTCGAGCGCCGTCGACTTGCCCGACCCCAGGCCGCCCGTCAACCCGACGAACGGCACCGCCGACCGATCCTTCGCGGAGGTGCCCAGCGGATGTCAGTCCTGCTGGGCGGACTCAGCTGCGAGCGCGTCGCCGTCCGACTCGCCACTCTCGGCGACCGGCTCAGCGGCCGGCGGCTGCTCTGCCTCGGCAGGCGCCTCCGCGGGTGCCTCAGGCTCCGCCGCGACCTCTGCCGGTGCGGCGGCCTCTGGCTCGGCCGCGACCTCCGCCGGTGCGGCGGCCTCTGGCTCGGCCGCGACCTCTGCCGGTGCGGCGGCCTCTGGCTCTGCCGCGACCTCTGCCGGTGCGACGGCCTCTGGCTCTGCCACCGCGTCGGGCTCAACGACAGCCTCCGCCCCAACGACAGCCTCGGGGGCCTCAGCGTCGAGCGCCTCGGCGCCGGCATCGTCGTATTCCTCGGCGGCCGGCTCGCCGGGCCGTGAGACGGGCAGGATCTGGTCCTCGACCCGCTTGGCCGATAGCGACAGGCGCCGGCGCTCGGAGTCGATCTCGAGGATCTTCACGCGGATCTCATCGCCCGGGTGGACGATCTCGCGCGGGCTCTCGACGTGGTGCGGGGCGAGCTCGGAGATGTGCACGAGGCCCTCGACGCCGTCCAGGATCTCCACGAACGCGCCGAACGTGACGACCTTGGTGACCTTGCCGGCGAGCTCGTCGCCGACGTTGTATGTGTCGACGATCCGCTGCCAGGGGTCCTCCTGGGTCTGCTTGAGACCCAGCGAGATGCGCTGGCGGTCGCGGTCGATGTCGAGCACCTTGACCTTGACGGTGTCCCCGATCGAGAGGATCTCGCTGGGGTGGTTGACGTGCGACCAGGACAGCTCTGAGATGTGGATGAGGCCGTCGATGCCGTCCAGGTCCACGAACGCCCCGAAGTCGACGATGTTGGAGATCTGCCCTTCGACGACCAGGCCCGGCTGCAGGCGGTCGAGGATCTGCTGGCGGACCTCCTTGCGCTCCTCCTCGAGCACCGCACGGCGCGAGAGCACAACGTTGTTGCGCGAGCGGTTGAGCTCGATGACCTTGGTCTCGATCTTCGTGCCCATGTACTCGTCGAGGTTGGGTACGCGGCGGATGTCCACCAGCGAGGCGGGCAGGAAGCCGCGTACGCCGAGATCGATGATCAGCCCGCCCTTGACGACCTCGATCACGGTGCCCTCGACGGGCTCGCCGGACTCGGCTGCCGTTTCGATGCGCCGCCACGCCTTCTCGAAGCGGGCGCGCTTCTTGGACATGATCAGGCGGCCGTCCTGATCCTCCTTGGTCATGACGATCGCATCGACCTCCTCGCCGAGATGCACCTCGTCGTTGGGATCGACGGCCTTGCGGATCGACAGCTCGTTGGCCGGTATGACCCCCTCGGACTTGTAGCCGATGTCGACGAGCACCTCGTCCTTGTCGATTCTCACGACATGGCCGGTGACCACCTCGCCCTCCTCGATCGCCCGGAAAGTGGCGTCGTAGTTGGGCACGATCTGGCCGTCGACTTCGAGCAAGAGCCCGTTCGACCCGTCGACCACGCGGGCCTGAGGATTCTCCATCACTGTTTGCACCGGCCGAAGCGTAGCGCAGCCGTATCATTGGCGGGCATATGCCTGTGCGAGCGACCAAGCGGGGAGACGAACGAACCCCCTTGGAGCGCGACTGCGACGTGCTCGTATGCGGCGCCAGCTTTGCTGGTTTGGCGGTTGCACGCGAGCTTGCGAGCTCCGGCGCGAGAGTGCTCGTGATCGACCGATACGAGCTCGGCGAGCGTCAGACCTCGGCGTGCGCGATGCCCACCGGGTGGATGCACGCGCTCGATTTGATGGACTCCTGGCGCCAGCGCTTCGACGAGATCGTCGTCCGCACGCCGTTTCGCGCCGCCCGCTGGCGACTGCCGTGGTCGTTCTCGACGTTCGACTACCGCGAGCTGTGCGCTCTGCTGTGGAGTCAGGCCGACTGCGCTGAGCTCGAGCTCGAGACGGCGACCGTCACCGGCCGGGAGGGGAACACCGTCCAGACCGATCGCGGCGAGCTGCGCGCGCCGCTGATCGTCGACGCCCTCGGCTGGCGGCGCGTGCTCTCCGACGCGACGCCGATCCAACCGCCCAACGCGCGGCTCTCGCGCGGGCTGGAGGTCCACCCGGAGGGACGTGGCGAGGAGATGGAGCTGTGGATCGACCCTGCCTATATCCGGGCCGGCTACGCGTGGAGCTTCCCCGCCCGGGACGAGATGCGCGTCGGCGTGGGGTCCTTCTGGCCCGCCCACCACGTCAAGGAGCCCACCGTCAGACTCGTCGGCGAGCTCGGCCTGCCGCCCGACGGCTACCAGGGGAACTGGATCCCCCACGAGCTGCGTCCCGCCGTCGAGGACGGGGTCTTCTTCGCCGGCGACTCCGCCGGACATTGTCTCCCGCTCACCGCCGAGGGCATTCGCACCGCGCTCTACTTCGGCATCGCGTGCGGGCGCGAGCTGAGCGCGGTGCTCGACGGACGCCAGACGCGCCAGCAGGCACTCGCGCGCTACGGCGCCTTCTCGGACTCGCACGAGCGCAAATACCGTTGGCTGTTGAACGTCCAGCGCGGGGTCGGGCAGCTGACCCCCAGCAGGGCGGTGACGGCGATGGTGCGAGCCCTCGAGAGTCCTCGCCTCGCGACCTGGCTGTTCGGGCACTACCTCGCGATCGCGCCGCCGTCGTTCGTCAGCTCAGGGGCGCCGGCGAGGCGCTCTCGGGCCGGACGGCTCGCGGGCACGTTCGCTTCCTGAGCCACACAGCGAGCGCGGTCGGTCCGGGCACGCGCTCGAACTCGGCGGCGGCGATCCCGACCGCTCAGGCGACGTTGCGCAGCCGCGGCCTCATCGTGTTCAGCGCCTGAAGCGCGAGACGACTGGCCTCCAGCGCGCTGGCCCAGGCGACCTCCGCCAGCAGGCCGTCCGCGGCGACCATGTCGCCGGCGAGGAACACGCCGTCGCCGCGATCGACTGCCGGCCGGTCGCGCCAGGTCGTGCCGGGCATGTCCAGCGCCCCACTGCGCGCCTCCATCACCTGACGCCTGCGCCACGTCTCCCGTCCGCGCCAGTCCTCCAGGCCGATGTCGAGCAGCTTCTCCAGGCGCAGCCCCGCCTGATCGGGGCTCTCCTGCGGGCGGATCGGCATCTGCGCCTGGATCAGCTCCTCACCGGCGGGGGCGATCGACGGGTTGGTCGTCGAGTAGCGCCCGATCCAGCCCGCCTCGTCCATGTCCGAGACGATCGCCGGGTCGCTGCGACGGTGGCGCAGACCGACGTCGACGCAGATGGTCGTGCCGCTCTTCCAGCCGAGGCTGTCGTCTTTGAGCAGTTCGCGCGCCTGGTCGAGCTCGGTTGCGAGGATCACAGGCGACCCTGTGGGCAGCTCACGCACGCGCGTCTCCGTCTGCACGTCGACGTCGAGCTCGCGCACGCGTCGCTCGAGCGAGTCCACCAGCGTGCTCCAGCCGCCGACGGGATAGCGCACCGGTGAGGGCGCCGCCAGCAGGCGCACGGCCCGCGACCAGGTGAACGCGGCCGAGAGCTCCCCGGGGTCGTGGTGGAAGGTGAAGACCCCACACACGCCTGACAGCAGCGCCGCCGTACGTTCGTCGGTATGGCTCGCAGCCCAGGTGCGGAAGTCGACATCGACCGGGGCCTGTCGTCCCCGCAGACGCAGGACACCGGGCAGCGCCGCGAGCGGTGGCGTGCGCCGCAGCGCGCCGTCGATGCGCAGCCGCGCGCCGGTCAGCCGCGGTGAGACGTGGGCGGGCAGGATCTCGCGCTCACGCATCCACTGCCAGAACGCCCCGAGGTACAGGGCGTGCGGTCCGAGGTTCGCTTTGTAGGGACCGTCGGTGCTGCGGGCGCGGCCGCCGAGCTGACTGTGAGCCTCGAGCAGCGTCACGGCGGCGCCGTCTTCGGCGCAAGCGATCGCGGCGGTGAGACCCGCGATGCCGGCGCCCACGATCGTGACGCGCTTGGAAGAGTTGGGGTTGGCGCTGGTCTGGCTCATGTCGAAGCCTCCATTTCGGACGGGGATACCGAATGCCGGTTCAAAAACTGTCGCGGTGTTGAGCTGCAAGTTAGACCCCCACTGGTCTGCTTTACAGTGCCAGTGATGGACACACATTCAGGACCAGTTGAGGGGAGGCGCGGCCCGAGCCTGCTCGTCGAGATCGACCGGGCGGGTGAACTGCCACTGCACGAGCAGCTCGAGCGCGCGCTGCGGGAACGCATCCGCTCGGGTGCCCTTGGCGGCGATACACGGCTGCCGTCCACCCGCGCGCTCGCGGCTGAGCTGGGGGTCTCGCGCGGGGTCGTGACCGAGGCCTACGGACAGCTCGCCGCCGAGGGCTATTTGGCGATGAGTCAGGGCGCTCCCGTGCGGGTTGCCAAAGCGGTGCGCGCCGCGAGCCCGCGGGCGCCGGCACGCTCGCTGCTCGAAAGCTTTCCGTACCACTTCCACCCCGGCCTGCCAGACCTGGCGGGCTTCCCGCGGGAGGCCTGGCTGCGCTCGCTGCGATCGGCGCTGCGCGATTCGCCGCTGTCAGCGACGGGCTACGGCGATCCACGCGGCGTCCCGGAGCTGCGCGAAGCGCTGGCGGGCTACCTCGGGCGCGTGCGCGGCGTCGACGCGGACCCCGAGCACATGCTGGTGTGTACCGGCTTCATGCAGGCGTTCACGCTCGTCTGCCGCACGCTGCGCGCTCGTGGCGTCGAACGCGTCGCGCTCGAGGACCCAGGCTGGCATGTGCACCGCCTGATCGTCGAGAACACCGGCATGGAAGTGGTTCCGGTGGGGCTCGACGAGCAGGGCCTGCGTGTGGATGAGCTCGCTCGCACGGACGCTGCCGCGGTGCTCGTCACCTCCGCCCACCAGTTTCCGACGGGCGTGGTGCTCGGCCCCGAGCGGCGCGCGGCCCTGATCGAGTGGGCCGAGGAAGAGCGGCTGATCATCGAGGACGATTACGACGCCGAGTATCGCTATGACCGCGTCGCCGTGGGCGCGCTGCAGGGACTCGCCCCCGAGCACGTCGCCTACATCGGCTCGGCGAGCAAGCGCCTGGCCCCCGGGATGCGGCTCGGCTGGCTGCTGACGCCATCCTGGCTGGCGTGGGAGCTGACGAGCGCGAAGGCGCTCGAGGACGGGGGATCGGAGGCGATCGGGCAACTGGCGCTCTGCGACTTCATCGCCCGGGGCGAGCTCGACAGGCATCTGCGCCGCATGCGCCTGCGCTACCAGCGCCGCCGGGAGACCCTGCTGGAAGCGCTCGCGCGGTGGCTGCCACAGGGCCGCGTGAGGAGCCCGGGAGCGGCCGGTCTGTTCGAGCTCGTGGAGCTTCCCGAGGAGGTCGACGAGCCGCGCCTGCTGCGGGCAGCCGCCGCCCGCGGCGTGGGCATGGAGGGCCTTGCCTGGCACCGCTTCACCCCTGGGGGACCACCGGGCGTACTCCTGGGCTACGGCAACCTCTCCGAGCCCGCGATCGAGCAGGGCGTGCGCCTGCTCGCAGAGGCGCTGGCCGAGCAGGTCGGCTGACTACTTCCGGACCACCAGCACTGCCCCAACCACCAGCAGCACGAGGCCCACGACGCGTGAGGCGTCGATGTGCTGCTTGGCGAGGCCGAACAGCCCGAAGCGATCGATCGCGACGGAGATCGCCAGTTGACCGGTGATGACGACCGCGGTGAGCCCGCTGGCGCCGAGGGTCCGGACCGCGATCAGCGCCACGGTCACGTAGACGGCGCCCAGCAGGCCGCCCACGAGCGCCCACCAGGGAGCCCTGCCGACGTTGCCCAGCTGACCCAGCCCGCCGTTGACGAACGCGGCGATCGCGAGCAGCAGCGCGGTGCCCACCAGGAACGAGAAGGTGGCCGCCTGCACGCTGCCGACGGCCTTGCCCAGGCGCGCGTTGACGGGGGCCTGCATCCCCACCAGGCAGCCGGCGCCGATGCCCACGGCGACGGCCACGGTGCGGCTCATCGCAAAGCCATCTCGCGAGCGCTCACTTGGCGTCCAGCCACGTGCGGCCCACGCCGATGTCCACCGCCAGCGGCGGCTCGCGCTGCTCCCACACCCCCACCATCTCGCGCTCGACCAGCTCGCGCGCGTCGGGCGCCTCGGCGGGCGGCCCTTCGAACAGCAGCTCGTCGTGGATCGTCAGCAGCAGCCGGGTGTGCATGTCGGACTCCGCGAGCGCGCGGTGGGTGCGAACCATCGCCAGCTTGATGATGTCCGCGGCGGTTCCCTGGATGACGGTGTTGACGGCAAGGCGCTCGCCGAGCGTGCGCACCTGGTAGTTGCGGGCGCGCAGCTCGGGGATCTGGCGCCGGCGGCCCCACAGCGTCGTCACATAGCCGTCCTGCTTGGCCTGCTCGATCGTCGCGGCCATGAACTCCGCCACGCGCGGGAAGCGCTCGAGGTAGGCGTCGATGAACTCCTTGGCCTCCTCCCTGGGGATGTTCAGGCGATCGGCGAGACCGAAGTCCGAGAGGCCGTAGACGATTCCGTAGTTGATCATCTTCGCCTTGGAGCGCATCCCCGGGTCGATCTCCTCCGGCTGGACGCCGAAGACCCGTGAGGCGGTCGCCGTGTGCACGTCCTCGCCGCGCTCGAAGATCTCCATCAGGACCGACTCGCCGGCGGCGTTGGCGAGCACCCGCAGCTCGATCTGGGAGTAGTCGGCGGAGATCAGCACCCTGCCGTCCTCCGCCTCGAAGCAGCCCCGGATCTCCCTACCCAGAGGAGTGCGGATGGGGACGTTCTGCATGTTCGGGTTGGTGCTGGACAAGCGCCCCGTCTGCGCGACGGCCTGCAGGAAGGTGGTGTGGATTCGCGAGCGCTCGTCGAGGAGCTGCGGCAGCACGTCCAGGTAGGTCTTGATCAGCGTCGAGAGCTCGCGCCAGCGCTCGATCTTCGGCACGATCTCGTGCTCGGCGCGGATCGCCTGCAGCACGCGCGCATCCGTGGAGAAGCCGGTCTTACCGCGGCGCTTGCGCGAGAGCCCGAGGCGCTCGAACAGGATCTCGCCGAGCTGCTGCGGCGAGGCGATCAGGAACTCCTCTCCCGCCAGCGCGAAGATCTCGCGTTCCAGGCCCAGGATCTCGGTGCGCACGCGCTCGGTGATCCCCTCCAGGCGCTCGAGGTCGAGCCTCACCCCGAGCAGCTCCATCTCGCGCAGCACCGCCACCAACGGCAGCTCGATCTCCCGCATCAGCGACTCGAGGCCGCGCTCTGAGATCTGCTCGCGCTGCCAGTCGGCGAGCGCGCCCAACATCACGGCGGCCGCTGCAAGCGGGTCCTCGACGTCGCTGGCCAGACCACGCTCCTCGCAAAGCTCCGCGAACGGGTAGCCGCGACGGGCGGGCTCCAGCAGGTAGGCCCCGAGCAGCGTGTCATGGACGAGGCCCGGCGGCACGAGGCCGAGCGCCTTGGCGTCGTGCGCCACCACCGGGCGCTCTGCGCATGCCGTCACCACCTCCTCGGGGCCCGAGCAGTCCCCGGCGAGGACCTCCCCGTCGGCGGCCACCGCGAAGCGCCACGGCGAGCCCTCGGCGAACAGCGCGCCCTCGGGCGCTTCGCTCTCTTGAACGACCACGCGCAGCTCGCTGTCCGCAGTGCCCAGTCGGGCGATGTCCGCGGGGGTGCCGGCCCGGAGGCGACCGCTCAGCTGCTGCTCGGCCTGCGGAGCGGGCGCAGCCACATCGGGGTCGCCAAGCGCGTCCTCCAGGCGCCGCAGCGGGTCGCGCAGCTCGTACCGGCGGAAGACCTCGCGCACACGCGAGCGGTCGGGCTCGCGCACGGCCTCCGCGGCGATGTCGAATTCGACCGCCACGTCGCGCTGCACGGTCGCCAGGCGCTTGGACACGCGGGCGTTCTCGGCGTGCTCGATCAGGTTCTGTTTGCGCTTGGCCCCTTTGACCTCGTCGATGTGCGCGAGCACGTCCTCCAGCCCCCCGAAGCTCTGGATCAGCTCGCTGGCGGTCTTGTCGCCGATGCCGGGAATGCCGGGGATGTTGTCCGAGGTGTCTCCCTTCAGGCCGTAGAAGTCGGGGATCATCTCGGGGGGAATCCCGTAGCGATCGATGACCGCCTGACGGTCGTAGATCTTCGTCTCGGTGATCCCCCGCGCGGTCGCCATCACCTTGACCAGCCCCTGCTCGTCGATCAGCTGGAAGACGTCACGGTCTCCCGTCACGATCATCACCGGCACCGGTGGGCTCGCCTTCAGCGCGCGCTCGGTCAGAGACGCGATCACGTCGTCGGCCTCATAGCCCTCCACGCGCACGTTGCTGTAGCCGAACGCCTCCACCAGCGGTTCCATCGCCGGCCACTGCTGCTTGAGCAGGTCGGGGCGTGAGCGCCGCTGCGCCTTGTACTCGGGGAACATCTCGGTGCGCCCGGAAGTGCCCGCGTCCCAGGCGACGACGGTCGGGCACACCCCGTACTCGGTGACGATCTTCACGAGCATCGATGCGAAGCCGAAGATCGCGTTCGTGGGCTCGCCGGTGGAGGTGGCGATCGACTCGGGCAGCGCGAAGAAGGCCCGGTAGACGAGGCTGGGGCCGTCGATCAGGAACAGGCGCTCGCCGTTGGCTGGGACGGCGCCGGCTGCGCCGGGCACGGGACGGCGGTTGGCCTTGGCGCCTGCGCTCGCGGCTGGCTTGGTGTCGGTTGCCACGCCACAGCACTCTACGAGCCGCAGGGAAGACGTGCCCGCTGTCGCATACCACCTAACATCTCGTCCCGCCAAACGACCGAGGGAGCCCCACCCGTGAGCGCAACTCCAAGCGCCCAGTACCGTCTCACGATCCGCGTCAAGCTCGAGGACTCCCCGGGCATCCTCGGGCAGCTGACGAGCGCCATCGGCGAGGCCGGAGGTCTGGTGGGAGCGGTCGACCTGGTGGAGGTCGATGGCGCGCACAGCCTGCGAGACATCGTCGTGGACGCCTCCGGTAAGGACCACTGGACACAGATCCTGGAGGCGATCGCCGCGGTCGCCGGCGCGGAGGTCATCGACACCACCGACCGCACGTTCCAGCTGCATCTCGGCGGCAAGATCGAGCAGGCCAACAGGCACCCGCTGAAGACGCGCGACGACCTGTCGATGGTCTACACCCCCGGCGTGGCGCGCGTTTGCCTGTCGATCGCCGACGACGAAGCCCGGGCGTTCCAGTACACGATCAAGCGCAACACCGTGGCGGTCGTGTCCGACGGGACCGCCGTGCTCGGCCTGGGCGACATCGGGCCGCGCGCTGCGATGCCGGTGATGGAGGGCAAGTGCTGCCTGTTCAAGGAGTTCGCCGGGGTGGACGCCTTCCCGATCTGTCTGGACACGACCGACCCTGCGGAGATCGTGCGCACGGTCAGGCTGATCGCGCCCGCCTTCGGGGGGATCAACCTCGAGGACATCTCCGCACCGCGGTGCTTCGAGATCGAGGAGCAGCTCAAGGCGCAGCTCGACATCCCGGTGTTCCACGACGACCAGCACGGCACGGCGGTGGTTGTGATGGCCGCGCTGCTGAACGCGGTGAAGCTGACCGGGCGCAACCTGGAGGACCTGAGCGTGCTGATCATCGGACTGGGCGCAGCCGGGATCGCCGTCACGAAGATCCTGCTGGCGGCAGGCGTGCGCCAGATCGTCGGCGCCGACTCCCGCGGCGTGCTGTCTTCGCAGCGCGATGACTATCTGGACGGGTCGATGAACAGCGTCAAGCGCTGGTTCGCCGAGGTCACCAACCCGGACTGCCGAGAAGGGGCGCCCGCGGACGTGATCGACGGCGCGGATCTGCTCATCGGTCTCTCCGGCGCTCGCGCGCTGCCGGCGGAGGCGCTGGGGCGGATGAACGCCGACGCGATGGTGTTCGCGATGGCCAACCCCAACCCCGAGGTCAACCCCGAGGAGGCGGCGCCGTACGTGCGCATCATGGCCACCGGGCGCTCGGACTACCCCAACCAGATCAACAACGTGCTGTGCTTCCCCGGCATCTTCCGCGGCGCGATGGACGTGCGCGCACCGGAGATCACCGAGGAGATGAAGATGGCCGCCGCGTACGCGATCGCCGCGATCGTCGAGGAGAGCGAGCTGCGCGAGGACTACATCATCCCGTCGGTGTTCAACCGCGACGTCTCACCGGCGGTCGCCGCCGCCGTGGCCGAGCAGGCGCGCAGCGCCGGCATCGCACTGGCCGGCCAGGAGATCGGCTTCGCGCCGGGAGATGCGGCAACGGCTGGCACACAGGTGATCGACGGCCGCGTGTGACAGGCTGATCGCGTGTGCGCGATGCGTGTGACGCTCACCGGGGCGACGGGCCTGATCGGACCCTCACTCCTGGCGTCGCTGGGCGAGCGCGGGGCGCAGGTCACGATCCTCACACGCGATCCCGAGCGTGCAAGAGCCAAGCTCGGCGAGGTCGAGGCCGTCCGCTGGAATCTGATGAGCGAGCCCGCACCGGCGGCGGCGCTGGCGGGACGCGACGCGGTCGTGCACCTGGCGGGAGCGCCGGTCGCACAGCGCTGGAGCAAGAAGGTAAAGCAGGCGATCCGTGCGAGCCGGGTGATCGGGACGCGCAACCTCGTCGGGGGCATCGCGAGCGTCGAGCAGACCGATGCAGGTCAACGGCCGCGGACACTGGTGAGCTCCTCGGCGATCGGCTACTACGGCGCGCACGGCGATGAGCCGCTCGACGAGGACGCCGCGCCCGGCAGCGACTTCCTCGCAGGGGTGTGCGTGGAGTGGGAGGACGCCGCGTCGGCCGCCGGTGAGCTGGGGCTGCGGGTCGTGCAGGTGCGCACGGGCGTGGTGCTCGACAGCGACGGCGGAGCGCTCAGCAAGATGCTGCCCCCCTTTCGCCTGGGCGTGGGCGGCCCGGTGGCGGGGGGCCGTCAGTACGTCTCCTGGGTCCATGCCCAGGACCTCGTCGGGATGATGATCGCCGCGCTGGAGGACGAGCGCTGGAGCGGCCCGATCAATGCGACGGCGCCCGAGCCCGTGACCAACCGAGACTTCTCCAAGGCACTGGGCGCGGTGCTCGGGCGCCCGGCGCTGCTGCCGGTGCCTGGCGCGGCGCTGCGCATGCTCTACGGCGACATGGCGGAGATCGTGACCAGCGGGGCGCGAGTGATGCCCGCCAAGCCGCTGGTGCTCGGCTATGAGTTCGTCTACCCGCAGCTCGAGCCGGCGCTCCGTGCCGCCATGGGTCAGTCGTAGATCGCGATCGGGATCACCTCAACCGATTTGCCGGTGAACGTGAGCGAGCGCTGGAGCGCCTTGAACAGCCGGCGGTGCAGGGCATGCGCGTTGTGCTCGTACCTGAGCAGGAACGACTCCTTGACGCCAATGTCGTGCAGGAAGCGCGGCTTGGCCTGCAGCAGCGCTGGTAGATAGGTAGCCTCGGAGGCGCCTTCGCCGAAGTTTTCTCCCTTCTCGACAAGCTTGCCCACGACGGTGACGCTCGCGTTGAGCAGGCTTGGGTCACCCGTGATGTAGGCGTAACGCGCGGGGATCACGATCGTCAGTTCGTGGAGGGTGCTCGACATCGGTAGACGCGGGTTGACGCCGGCCCTCGCGATAAAGCGCTTGCGTTCCATTTTCGCGCTTTCCTCGAGTTCAACTTCGGCGGCGCTGAACGTGTACAGCGGCGCGGCTTCGAACACTTCGTTGGCGGAATTGAAGCGAGGGATCGCGTAGCGCAGGCTCGGATAGGCGGCGAGGTATGGCGGCACGTGCAGCAGCACGTTTTCGAGCTTGACGATGCTCCCCACCGGCAAGCGTTCGAGCTTGGCCTCATATTCTCCTTCGATCGCTTCGTGTTCGCGCGCTTTGCGTTCGTTACCGCTTAGCTCATGACTGTGCGCGACCTCACGCTTGACGGCGCTGCGGACGCCACTGGTGGCGGCCGCCGAGAGCAAGATCGGGGTGAGCTCGCCATCTTCCTGAAGTTCTTTTTCGAGTCGATAGAAGTTGTCGGCGTTGGTGAATGAGACCACCGTCGACCTCGTCTTTTCGTTCGTCACCGAGCCGGATGCTTCCGCGAGCGACGAGACGACGACCAACTTTCCCCCGGCAGTCTCCTTGGAGCTGTCTGCGCGAGATTCCTGTTTTACCTGCCCATCATCGATCTGCCCGAGATAAGAGTCCACCCGAGCGGTGTCGAGGTACACGTACTCGTAGGGCCTCAGCGACGAGTTGGCGCCGCCGGAGTTCTGGATCGGTATCACGCCGAATATCACCAAGACGAGGACCGCGGCGGATAGCGGCGCGAGCAAGATAAATGGTGTCCGCAGTTTGGGCCAGAGACTTGCCCGCAGGCTCGCGATCGGCGCGCGGGCCGCTGGCGCTGTCGTCGGCTGTGGCGACGCGGCGGGCAGAGGTGGCGCCGCCGGTGGGGCGCCGTCTACGGCTACCGCGTGCTGTTCTCCCTGCGCCAAATGACACCCCCCGTCGCCCCGAACCACTAGCTAGGCTAGATCAGCATAACGGGACGGACGGTCAGGCTGGCACGGGCACGCCGTTGAGGCGACTCTCAGGCCGGTTGTCTGTCTCGATGATCACGCGGCAGGGACGCTTGCTGAGCAGGTATATGGCCGTCGGGCCGATCCGCTGCTCGCCGGCCGGCGCGTGGATGGTCGACCAGTAGATCACGTCGGAGTGGACGCGTTCGGCTTCCTCCACGATCGCCGCTCCGGGGTTGCGCGTGCGGATCAGGCCGGTGTGGATCTTGATCCCCGCCCGCCGGGCCTGGATGCGCGCGCTCTCGAGCACCGAGCGCCCGTGAGCCTCCTCCTCCTCCAGGCCCGACTCGAGCGACAGCTGGCTCGGCACGGGCAGCACGTAGATCGCGTAGACGACGCCGTCCTCGCCGATCAGCTTGGCGGCGCTGCCGAGTGCGGAGGCGCTGACGTCGTCGCCGAAGATCGGCACGAGCGCGGTCTTGTACTCGAGCTCCTCGAAGTCCGCCGGGCGTTGGGCTCGGGCGATCTTGTAGCCCTTGCGCGGATCCAGGCCCTGGCGTTTGCGGTAGTAGAAGTAGCCGCCCATCCCCAGGACCATCCAGGGGATGCCCACGATGCGCGCCTCGCTGTGCAGGACGGTGACAGCGATCCACGCGGCGAACGTGCCGATGCCTCCGACCACTGCGGTCATCGGGATCACATAGCCGCGGATTCGCACTCCGCCGGGCGTTTTGTAGGGGCGTTCGCGGTCGGGATCTTTGACGCGCAGGGCCACGATCGCCGCGTGGGCGGTCGTGAACGAAAGCATCGCCCCGAACGAGTAGAGGTTGCCGAGCACTTCGGTGTTGCCGTAGATGATCAGCGTGGAGGCGAGCATCGAGAAGAACACGAGCGTGAACCAGGGCGTTCGGTATTTCGAGTGCAGCTGCGAGAACAGGCTCGGTAGCTGGCGATGCTCGGACAGCGACCACGACAGCCGGGAGATCCCGATCATCCCGGCGTTGGTCGCGATGAACAGGATCGTGGCGGCGAGGATCCCAACGTAGTAGCGCGCCAGTTTCAGGACGGTGCCGTGCAGACCGAGCCGCGAGATGATCCCGAGCACGGGGTCGTTTTCGAAGAACTTGCCGAGCTCGGTCGCATAGCCCGCTTCCTTGTAGGTGGCATGCAGGGCCGGGCTATAGCCGACGCCGTGGTGCAGCACCGGTAGCGCGGAGAGCGCGATGACGGAGATCCCGGCGTAGACGCCCAGCACCGCGAGCACGACGAGGTTGACAGCCTTGGGGACCTGCACGCCGGGGTCACGGGCCTCCTCGGCCATGTTTGCGACCGTCTCGATCCCGGTGTAGGCGAGCATCGCCAGCGACAGGGCGAAGATCAGTTCTTTCCACGTGGGCACGCTGCCGAGATGCACCTGGTCGATCAGCAGATGCGGGTTCAAAACCAGCACGGCCCCGACGCCGACGAGCAGGATCTGCGTGCTCAGATCGAGGATCGCCAGGACGAAGTTGAGCTTGGCCGACTCGCCCAGGCCGCGGATGTTCAGCCAGGCAAGTACCGCGACGACGATCAACCCGCCGAAGATGTCGTCGGGGTTGTGGTTGAGCGCGCTGAGCCCTGGGAAGGCGCTGAGGTAGTGCGGCACGAAGAACGCCGAGATGGCGATCGTGAGGATGTAGTCGAGGCTCAGCGCCCAGCCCGCGAAGAACGAGACGACATCGTTGAAGGCATGGCGCGCGAACGACGAGGACCCGCCCGCTTCGGGGAACATCGAGGCCCCCTCGGCGTACGTTTTCGCTGTCAGCGCGAACAGGCCGCCCGCGAATATGAACACGAGCGGCGTGAGGCCCAGCGCGTGCGCGGCGACCAGGCCGAGCGCGTAGTAGATCGAGGAGCCGACGTTGCCGTAGGCGGTGGCGAACATGCCGGAGACGCCGACGGACTTGCGCAGTCCATGCTCTGAGAGGCGAGCCATCGGTCCGGGAGCGTACACGTCGCGTGCAAAATCCCATGCACCAGGAGCGCGGAAAGAGGAACGGGACGTATGATCCCGACGAGGCGGATCCCGACGGGCAGAGCAAACCGGATCCAAGAACTGGGAAATGGAAACTGCGCGACGCGAAAACTACGATTCGGGCGAGGATTTCGTCCTCGAATACGGGGAGCTCCGCTTCACGTTCAACGAGGTCGACTTCTCCGAGCGCTGCGAGCAGGCGGCGTTGAAGCTGGGCTTCGTAGGGGGCCGCCTGGGCGAGGAGGAGCTCGAAGACCTCGTCAACCTGGCCGTCAATGGCGAGATCCTCGACCCGGCCTCAGGCCTGGGCGAACACGTCAACGACTGCTGGCCGGAACTGGTTGGACCGGCCGAGCGTTCGCTGGTGCACTGGCTGCGCCGCCTGGTGTTCCGCGGAGCGTGGCTGGATCAACGCGTCAAGGAGGGCGAGCTGGGCGTCGTCTTCAACGAGCAGACCGGCACCTTCGGCTACGTCCAGCCCACCGATCGCGGCTCGCGCTCCGGCGGCGAACCGATCGAGCTGGCGCCAGAGCCCTCCTGGAACCGCGTCGCCTACAGGCGATAGCTGGCCGGCGCGCTGCGGCGTCCTCGGTCGCTCGCGTGCAAAGCACGCCACGCGGGTGGGCGGGCCTTCAAACTTGCATCGCTTGACCATCTACCGCCTGTAGCGGGTGATGTCAGCTACTCAGCCTCGAGCGCCGCGGCGCGGGCCTTGGTGATGGCCTCGGCTCCGTCCTCGCCGACGAGCAGCTCGGGCTTGAGGGTGCCGCTGTGGACCAGGTCCAGCAACGGCTGACGTCCGGTCGAGGCGAGCGTGGCATCGAGGGCGATGACCGAGGTCTCGCCGCCGAGGGGCTCTGTGGCGGTCGCGATCACGGTCACTGAGCCCGCCTCGCGCAGGTTGCGCGCGGCCGCGAGCGCCTTGCGCGCGGATGCCGGATGCAGCCCGTCGAGACCGTCGATCGCCACGAGGGCGTCTCCCCCACGCGCGGCCACCCGCTTGGCGGCCTCGACCGCCCGCTCGACCGCCTGGTCCTGCGAGTCCGCGGACGCGGCGAAGCTCAGGGCCGCGACGGGTGCCACGGCGCCCTCGCGCCACTGCGCGATCTCCTCGGGCCGTGCGCCGGCGAGCACGATCGTGACCTCGAGGTCCTCTCGCCCCTCGACTGCCTCCAGCAGGCGGCGCAGGGTCTCGGTCTTGCCCGCCTGACGGGCTCCAACGATCGCCACGCGGGAGCCGCGGCCGATTGGCGTCAACCACTCGATCGCCTCGAGCGTGGGGTCCTGCGAGCCGAGCGCAAGACGCTCGCGCGGCCAGTCGACCGCCAACTCGTCGTAGCGCGCGCCGTCCGACACCGCGTCCGCGGAGTCTCCGTTGATGGTGTCGATGCGCACCAGCGACGGGTAGCGCTCGGAGCGGCGCGGCGTGCGCACCGGCCCGGTCACGCGGTCGCCGGAGACGAGCTCGCAGCGGCGGACCTGCGCGGCGGAGATGTAGACGTCCTCGTCGGACGGCTCAGGTGGCGACACGCGCAGGAACGCGGAGCCGTTGCCCAGCACCTCGACCACGCCGGCGGCGATGCGGGCTGTGGACTCCTCGCTGGAGTCCTCCGCGTCGTCGCCGGTCGAGCTCTGTGAAGGTGAGCTGCCTGTGCTGGAGCCCGCGCGGGCTCCGCGGCGGCGACTGCGGCGCGGTTTGGAGCCGGTTCCCGCGGCAGCGTCGGCGGAGTCGTCCTCCTCACCGGCGCTGTCGGCGTCGCTCCTGCCGGCGACATCGGTGTCCTCGGATGCGGCGCCCTCGCCCTCGTCGCGTGAGCGGCGCGCGCGGGTCGGGCGGCGCCTGCGTGGACGCGAACCCTCCTCCGCCTGGTCGCTGTCGGGCTCGGACCCACCGGCGTCGCCGGATGGGCTCTTCTCGCCGAGAATCGCGTCGATCAGCTCGGCCTTGCGCAGCCGCCGAAAGCCGTCGAGACCGACCTCGTTGGCGATCGCGTGCAGGTCGGCAAGGGGGCTTGCCTGCAGCTCAGAGCGCTCGAGTACTGGCATTGTGGTTCCTTCTTTCGTAGTGGAGGGGCGGTTGGCGTCCCGCCGCGTTGGACAGCGGCGGGCACCCGTGTTGAGCCTCAGCCTAGCGATTCGCTCGCCAGGCGCTGGTGGCGGATTTCCTCGGAGAGAGCGAGATCCCTGCTCGGCTGGCTCTCGCCGGCGAGAGCGGCGCGCACGGCCAGGAAGTCGGCGGCGGCCTGGACATCGTGCACGCGGAAGATGTGCGCGCCGTGCTGCACGCCGTGGGCGAGGGCGGCCAGCGTGCCCGCCAGCCGCTCCCGCGGTGGCCGCCCGGTGAGCGCGCCGATGAAGTCCTTGCGCGAGATCGCCATCAGCAGCGGGCGCTCGAGCTCGTGCAGGCGCTCGACGTGCGCGAGCAGCTCGATCGTCTGGGCCGGCGTCTTGGCGAAGTCTGGACCCGGGTCCAGGATCAGCTGCTCGGGCCGCATGCCGCGGGAGATCGCCACCGCGACGCGCTCGCGCAGGAAGCTCAGCACTTCGCCGGTCACGTCGTCGTAGAGATCGGGGTCCTGCAGCCGTTCGCGCGGAGCAGCACGCGTGTGCATGATCACGAGCGCAGCGCCGGTCCGGGCGCAGACGTCCGCGAGCTCCGGATCGCGCAGACCGCTGACGTCGTTGATGACTCTCGCGCCCGCGTCGATCGCCGCCTGCGCGACGGCGGGCTTGTAGGTGTCCACCGACACGAGCGCGCCCAGCTCCTCGACCGCCCCGCGCACGAGCGGCACGACTCGCTCGATCTCCTGCTGCGCCTCGACGGGCGGGCGCCCCGTCGAGGCGGACTCGCCGCCGATGTCCAGGATGTCCGCCCCCGCGTCCATCAGCTCGCGGGCGAGCTCCAGCTGGGCGTCGAGGCCCGTATGCAGCCCGCCGTCGCTGAACGAGTCGGGGGATGCGTTCACGATCCCCATCAGCCACGGCCGCTCACCCAGCTGCAGCGAGAGATCTCCGGCGCGCAGGCGGTAGAGGGGGGCCGTCACGGCGACTGCGACGCGGAGGCGACGGGCTGGCCGGTGCTCTGCGCGAGCCGGGTGTCGCCGAGGAGTCCCTCTGCGAGAGCCTCCTCGGCGAAGCGCTCCAGCTCGAGGGCGAGCCGCTCGCCGCTCCAGTCGAGCTCCCGCGCCAGCGCGGCGCCAACCCGTTGGACGGGCGCCACGTCCTCGCCGGCCGTGCCTGCCCGCCCGTCGGCGCTCGGTCGCCGAGCCAGCTCGCGCGCGGCCAGCAGCCCGAGGCGCGTGCGCCGCAGAAGCACGTCGCCGATGCTGCGCGCCTGCTCGCGGCGGGCGGCCAGCACCGCCTCGGCCAGGATGTCGGGCAGACCCGCCACGATCGGCTGTGCCAGCTCGGGGTGGTCGGGACCTCCTTCCCGGGCAAGCGCCAGCACCTCACGGGCCGCGTGGCCGTAGCGAGAGGCCAGGGCCTCATACGACGCGCTCGGCACCCCCTCCACGCGAGGCAGCTCCGCCACGTCGATCGCCTGGCCGAGGGGGATCTCGTGCGTCCGGCAGGGGGCGTCGCGAGCGTCGCGCTCGACGAGCCGATCGACGGTCATCTTCGCCATGCGCCGCCACGTCGTCAGCTTGCCGCCGGTGATCGTGAGCATCCCCGAGGAGGTCTCGTACAGCTCGGCCTTGCGCGAGATGTCCACCGACTTCTTCGGGTCCCCCGTGGAGATCAGCGGCCGCACGCCCGCGAACGCGCCGGTGAGGTTGGCCGGCTCCAGCCCGGTGCCGAAGAAGACGTTCACCGCCTCGAGCAGGTAGTCGATGTCCTCGGAGGACGGTCGGATGTGCTCGAGCGGGCCCTCGTAGTCGTTGTCGGTCGTGCCCACGAGCGTGTGACCGAGCCACGGCAGCGCGAAGATCGTTCGCCCCGCGCCCGCGGGCACGATCGCTCCGCCGATCAACGGCAGATCCTCGTGGCGGATGGTCACATGCGTGCCGCGACTGGGCCGGATCCGGGGCAGATCCGCCTCCTCGTGGAGCTCCTTGGGACTGAGCTTGTCCGCCCATACTCCCGTGGCGTTGACAACGTTGGCGGCGCGCACGTCGAAGCGCTCGCCGCTCTCGACGTCGAGCACCTGCACGCCCTGCGCGCGCCCGGCGTGCTCGAGCAGGCCGGTCACATCGAGACGGTTGGCGCACACGGCGCCGAAGCGCTCCGCCTCTCCGAGGACCGTCAGCACCAGTCGTGCGTCGTCGGTCTGGCAGTCGTAGAAGAGGTAGCCGCTCGTGGGCGCACGCCCAGCCAGCGCCGGCAGCAGCTCGATCACCTCCTCGCCGGAGATCACGCGATGGCGCTCGGGGCTCCAGGACTCGCTGCGGCGGCGACGGTCGCGGTCGCGCGCCATCACGTCGTACAGGTTCAGCCCCACGCCCACCATGCGGTCGGGATGCGCGCCCTCGAACGCCGCCACCACCAGTGGCAGCGGCTTGACGAGGTGTGGCGCGAGCGCGACCATCAGTTGGCGCTCGAGCAGCGCCTCGCGCACGAGCCCCAGGTCGAAGTTCTGCAGGTAGCGCAGGCCGCCGTGGACGAGCTTGCTCGAGCGGCTGGAGGTCCCGGAGGCGTAGTCGGCGCGCTCCACCAGCGCCACGCTGTAGCCGCGCGTGGCCGCGTCCAGCGCCACGCCCGCGCCCGTGATTCCTCCCCCCACGACAACGACGTCGAACTCGTCGTGCGCGAGGGCCGCTATGGCCTGGCTGCGCTCGATCATCGTGCGCAGTCTCGCAGAGGGCTCGGCCCCGATCTCCCGATCTGCTCAGAGCTGGGCGAGCTCGGCGGTGATTTCGTTGACCGCCGCCTTGGCATCGCCGAACAGCATCGTGGTCTCGGGCTCGTAGTAGAGCTCGTTTTCGATGCCCGCGAAGCCGGGGTTCATCGAGCGCTTGATCACGATCACCGAGTGGCTGTTGGAGACTTCCAGGATCGGCATGCCGTAGATCGGCGAGGACGGCGTGTTCTTGGCAGCCGGGTTGGTCACGTCGTTGGCGCCGATCACCAGCGAGACGTCCGTGCGGGCGAACTCCTGGTTGGCGTCGTCCATCTCCTCGAGCTGGTCATACGGGACGTCGGCCTCCGCCAGCAGCACGTTCATGTGCCCGGGCATGCGCCCGGCGACGGGGTGGATCGCGAACTTGACTTCCACCCCGCGCGCTTCCAGCGCTTTGGTGAGCTCGCGCACGGCGTGCTGAGCCTGGGCGACGGCCATGCCGTAGCCGGGGACGATCATCACGAGGCTGGCGTACGCGAGCTGGATCGCGGCGTCGGCCGCCGTCGTCGAGCGCACCGTGCCCGCGTGCTCGCCCGCCCCGCTTGCGCCCTCAACCGCCCCTCCGCCGCCGAAGCCGCCGGCGATGATCGCGGGGATCGAGCGGTTCATGGCGGTGGCCATCAGGTTCGTGAGGATCGAGCCGGAGGCACCCACGATCATGCCGGCGACGATCAGCGCGGGGTTGTTCAGCGCGATCCCCGTGGCCGCGGCCGACAGGCCGGTGAACGCGTTCAGCATCGAGATCACGACCGGCATGTCCGCGCCGCCGATCGGGAGAACGACCGCGTTGCCCAGCAGCGCCGCGAAGACGAGCATGCCGATGAAGAGCAGTTCGGAGTGAGCGCCCGCGACCAGGTCCGCGCCGGCCGCCACAGCGAGGATGAGCAGCACGAGATTGACGATCTGCTGAGCCGATCCGAGCGAGATCGGACGTCCGGGGATGATTTCCTGCAGCTTGCCGAACGCGATGTTCGAGCCCCAGAACGAGACGGACCCGACGATCGCGGCGAACACGGAGAAGACCGCCACGTACGTGGGCACGCCGCCGACGTGGAAGATGAACGCGGAGAAAGCGCCGTTGCCCTGCACGGTGTGCGAGCCGTAGGTCGAGCCATAGCGGCGAAACTCCGACCAGGAGACCAGGAGCACCGCGCCGCCGCCGACGCCGTTGAACAGCGCCACCATCTGCGGCATGGCGGTCATCTTCACCTGGCGCGCGGCAGGCACGCCGATGGCCGTGCCGAGCGCGATGCCGAGCGCGATCAGCCCCCAGTTGCCCTCGTTGCGGTTCAGCAGCGTGGCGATCACCGCGATCGCCATGCCGACGGCGGCGATGCGCGTGCCGCGCACGGCGGTCGTGGGACCGGCAAGGCCCCGCAAGCCCTGGATGAACAGCGCGAAGGCGACGATGTAGAGGACGTCCAGGAAGCTCTGGCTCTGCACGAACGACGTGGCCAGCGGCAGCCCGATCATGGCGCCTTCCCCTGCTCGCCCGCGTCGCCGTCGCCCTTGCCGGCATCCCCGCCGCCTGGCTTCGGCTTCGGTTTCGGCTTGAACATCTCGAGCATGCGATCGGTGACGAGGAAGCCACCGACGATGTTGATCGTGCCGAACGCGATCGCGATCACGAGGATGACCTTGCTGAAGGTGCTGTTGCCCGCGAGGCCGATGGTCAACAGGCCGCCGAGCAGGACGATCCCGTGGATCGCGTTCGTGCCCGACATCAGCGGCGTGTGCAGCGTGTTGGGCACCTTCGAGATCACGACGAAGCCCACGAATCCGGCCAGCACCAGGATCGCGAGGTTGGTCGTGAGCGTGCTCGCGAGGATCATGCCGCGCCGCCCGACGCGTCGGTCCCGCCCACGGCCGCGTCCCCACTCGACGCGGATCCTCCGGCCGCGAAAGCGGCCTCCTCTACAGCCTTCTTCGCGCCCGCGTTGACGATCTCGCCGTCGTGCACGATGCACGCGCCCGCGACGATCTCGTCGTCGAAGTCCAGCTGCAGCGACCCGTCCTCGCCGACGAACAGATCGAGCAGCGCCTGCACGTTGCGCGCGAACAGCTGCGAGGAGTGCTCGGCCATGCTCGCGGGCAGGTTCAGCGGCGAGACGATCTTGACGTCGTGGCGAACGACAGTCTCACCGGGCACCGTCAGCTCGCAGTTGCCGCCGGCCTCACCGGCGAGGTCGACGATCACAGAGCCGGGCTTCATCCCTTCGACGGCCTCCGCGGTAACGAGCTTCGGCGCGGGGCGTCCGGGCACCAGCGCAGTCGTGATCACCACGTCGAAGCCCTTGATCGCGTCGGTGAGCGCCTGCTGCTGTTGCGCGCGCTCCTCGTCGGTCAGCTCGCGTGCGTAGCCGCCCTCGCCGCTGGCCTCCAGGCCGAGATCGAGCCATTGGGCACCGAGCGATTCGACCTGCTCGGCGACCTCTGGGCGAACGTCGTAGCCGGTCGTGCGCGCGCCCAGGCGTTTTGCCGTGGCGAGCGCCTGCAGCCCGGCGACGCCGACGCCCAGCACCAGCACCTTCGCCGGCGGGATCGTGCCGGCGGCTGTCATCAGCATCGGGTAGAAGCGGCCCATTTCCTCCGCGCCCAGCAGCGCGGCGCGGTAGCCGGCGACGTTGCTCTGCGAGGACAGCGCGTCCATCGCCTGCGCCCGCGAGATCCGGGGGATCGCCTCCATCGCGAACGCCGTCGCCTTGGCGTCGGCCAGCGCGCGCGTGGTCTGCGGGCTGGTGAGCGGTGCCAGGAAGCCGATCAGGATCGAGCCCGACCCCAGACCGCGGATCGCCTGCGCGTCGGGCGGGGCGATCGTGACGACCACGTCGCTGTGCCAGACCTCGGTTGCGTCCTTGGCGATCTGCGCGCCCGCGTCGACGAACGCGGCGTCGGTGAGCATCGCCTCGGCGCCCGCGTCGCTCTGCACGACCACGTCCAGGCCCTTGGCCTTGAGCTTGCCGACGACCTCGGGGACGAGAGCAACCCGCCTCTCCCCCACAGCCGTCTCCTTCGGAACACCGATCCTCATGTGAAGATCGAGAACGTATCTGATCGCGCTCTGCAGACGCGGCGCGGTGTGCGAGACTCGCTGCTGGGAGCACGAGAGAACCAGGGCCATGACAGTCAACCTGACCCGCATCTACACGAAGCTCGGCGACGGCGGCGAGACGCACCTCGGGGACATGAGCCGCGTCTCCAAGCTGCACCCCCGCGTCGAGGCGTACGGCACGGTGGACGAGCTGAACGCGACCATCGGCGTGGCGCTGCTGCAGCCGGGGCTCCCCGAGCGCTTCGCGCAGTGGCTGGCGCGAGTGCAGAACGATCTGCTCGACCTGGGCGCAGACCTGTCGGTGCCGTCGGGCGAGCCGGACGCCGCGGGCTCTGACCCCGGCGCGAAGGACGGTGAGGCGCCGGCGCGTGGGCGCCTGCGCGTCGGCGCCGAGTACACGCAGTGGCTCGAGCAGGCGTGCGATGAGGTCAATGCGACGCTCGAGCCGCTGCGCTCCTTCGTGATCCCCGGCGGCACACCCGCGGCCGCCCACATGCACATCTGCCGCACCGTCTGCCGCCGGGCGGAGCGGCGCACGATCGCTGTGGGCGCGGAGGTCAACCCGGAGGTCGTGCGCTACCTCAACAGGCTCTCAGACCTGCTGTTCATCCTCAGCCGCGCCGCCAACGCACAGCCCAGCGCCGGCGGCGAGGCGGGCACGAGCGGCGAGCCGCTGTGGGATCCGGGCGCGCACGGATCGGGCGCCCAGCCGTCGAATTCCTGACCGCCGGGTGCGAATCCGGCCCTCCGCCATGGCGAACGCCCCGCAATGCTCCTTGAGACACCTTTAGACTTATTAGACTTCTTTAGACCTTGGCGATATCGGGTCGTTACCGCTGCGCTCCAAGCTGGTTGCGGGTCAAGGAAAAACCAAGGGACGGTCCGGAAACAGCCGTCATCAGCGACCGTGGACCAAGCTCGCCGACCCTTTACGGAGCTTCACAGTCCATACCCGTCTCTAAAGCTTTTGTGCGATTGCTTTATCGACGCAACGGGTGACTCGAGCCAACGCTACCCCGTCGCCACGGGCTCGCGCGGCGGCCAGCGGCGGTCGGCAGCGCGCAGCGCCGCGACGGCGAGCGCTGCCCACAAGCTGGCCACGAGGTAGCCACCGAGCACGTCGCTCGGCATGTGCCAGGCGAGGATCAGCAGCGAGCAGCCGACGGCAAGGACGAACAGCGCTCCAACGCCCACCACGAGCGGCCGCAGCCGCCGCGGCGCGACGAGCACCGCCGACAGGACGAGGATCATCGCCGCGGTGGAGTGACCGCTCGGCCAGGAGGCGGCGCCGATGTGGACGAGGCCGATCTGGACGTGCGGGTGCGCGGCGATCGGCTTGAGCGTCTCTGTCGTGAAGGGGGCGAGACCCATGATCGCGGCGACCGCCACCGCGACGCGGGGCCGCTCACGAGCGAGCGCCACCGCCACGAGCGCGATGCCCCAGAGGATGAACAGCAGCGGGTTGAGCAGGTGCAGCAAGAACGTCGCCACCCCGTCCACGCGCGGCTTGCTGAGCAGCGTGAAGTCGTGGAGGGCCATCGCGTCCTTCCACTGGACGGCGGGCACCAGCTCGGCCACCACCCACAGCAGCGCCAGCCCGGCGGCACACAGAGCGGCAACGGCGAGCGCCCTCACCGCCCCCGATCCGTTGGGACGCCGGGCCAATGGCCTGGCAGACATGGCTGCGGCTGTGTAGGCCTGTCCCTGCACGTTGCTCACAAGGTTATGAGGTTCGCTAAAGCCCCCTGAAAGCCTCGCTCCCACGAGCGGCGGGGCCGTGGAGATCGCTCAGGGGCCCACCTGCGGCAGCGGGAGCGCTCCGCTCGAGCCGAGTGCCACGGCGAAGCGATCGTCGAGCGTGGCTTCATCCAGCGCATCGGCCGCGCGATTCATCCCCGCTTCGTCGGTGCCGGTGATCACCCATACGGGCGCTTCTTCCGGCGCGCGCAGGGCGGCAACCAGGCCCGCCCCGCTCGTGAGCGTGCGCGTCGTGCTCCCTTCTTGATCGAGCAGCGTCAGCTGCTTGCCGCCCGCTGAGAAGCGCGCGTACACGCCGCTCGACTGAGGGCCGCGTTCGAGCTCCTCGGCCAACACCCCTTCGAGCCCTGACCACGGCGCGACCATCACGCGCAGCGTTTCCGGGGCGGCGCCGCTGCCGATCGCAGAGACGGCCGCGGGCACGCTGAGCGCGCGCAGGCGCGAGATCACCGTGCGGCACGCGTAGCCGGACGCGGAGGCGCATTCGATGCGTACGGGCAGGCGCTTGCCTCCCAGGCCGTTGAGGAACGGCTCGGGATAGGAGCCGACGACTGCGGGCACCTGCTTGACGAGGCTCGCTTCGTGCAGGTCCCACCAGACGTGATCGCCGGGGTTGACGGTCGTGTTGGCCAGACGCTTGGCGACGGCCACGCCGTTGACATAGGCGAACCACCGCAGAGAGCGGCCACCTCCCTGGCCGGCGGAGACACCGTCGATGCTCTGCAGGAAGTACGGCGAGGAGCCGGCGACCACGGCGTCGTGGGCCTGCAGCAGGCCGAGCACGGTCTCGTTCGAGCCCGCCTTCAGCGGCCCGCTGCGGCTCAGCACCCGACTGCCGAAGTCGCGCGTGACCACGAGCCGCACGGCGGGCGGCCCCAGCCCGATGCCGCAGCCGGCGAGCGTGAGCGCCGTGAGCAGCGCACCGATCGCGGCGCCGGGCCGCGCGAGGGAGGACCTCAACGCGACTCGCGGTTCTCGACGGCGCCCTTCAGGCGCGTGAGTCGATCGTCCCACGCGACCTCGGCGTCGCGCAGCCAGGCGGCGGCGGAGGCGAGGGCGCCCTCACGCAGCCGATAGTGCACCTCGCGGCCCGCAACGGGAGCGCGCTCCACCAGACCGGCGTTGTCGAGTGTGCTCAGGTGCTTGGCGACGGCCTGCCTGGTGATCGGCAGCATCGCGGTCAGCGCAGGCACGGTCGTCGCGCCGTCGCGCAGCAGCTCCTGCACCATCAGGCGCCTGGTCGGATCGGCGAGCGCCGAGAACACCTGGCCCACACCGTCACCGTCGCTCAAGCGAGCACCGCCGCGAAGCTCGCCTGCAGTTGCGCCAGCGGGAACGACGGGGCGCTCTCGATCACAACCACGCGCGTCGGCAGCTCGCCCCCCGGCGCGGCGACGACGAGAAACTCGACGCGTGTCGCGGGCTGCTCCTCCCCGGCCCACCACCACACGAGACGGTTGGGCGCGTCTAGCACCTCGACGTGGATGTCGCGCTCGGGCTCATCCAGCCAGCGTTCGCGACCCTCTTGGGTGACGAGCGCCTCCCAGACCTCCTCCGGTGAAGCATCGACATCGATCTCTCGCCTTACCGCCATGACTGACCTCCATTGACAACTCATTGGTTGCTATCGTTAGCTTGACAACCGAACAGTTGTCGAAAGGATAGCCCAATGCCACTGATCCCGATGGTCGTCGAGCAGAGCGCCCGCGGCGAGCGCTCGTTCGACATCTACTCGCGTCTGCTCAACGAGCGCATCGTATTCCTCGGCAGCCCCGTCGATGACCAGATCGCCAACCTGGTCGTCGCCCAACTGCTGCACCTAGAGAGCGAGGACCCCGAGAAAGACGTCTCGCTGTACATCAACTCCCCCGGCGGCGGCGTGTACGCGGGCCTGGCGATCTACGACACGATGCAGTTCATCAAGCCCGACGTGCAGACGATCTGCTTCGGCGTGGCGATGAGCATGGGCTCGTTGCTGCTGGCGGGCGGTGCGCCGGGCAAGCGCATGGCGCTGCCCAACAGCCGGATCCTCATCCACCAGCCCTCCGGCGGCTTCGAGGGCCAGGCGGCGGACATCGAGATCCACGCGCGAGAGACGCTGGAGTTGCGCGCCCACGTCGATGAGATCTACGCGCGCCACACCGGGCAGACGCTCGAGCGCGTCCACGACGACATGGACCGCGACCGCTACTTCACGGCCGAGCAGGCGTGCGAGTACGGGCTGATCGACCGGGTGATCTCCTCGCACGAGCTGACGCGTGCCGCGACCGGATTCGTGGCTCGGGACGGCGAGACGCCGTAGCCGGCTCAGATCCAGCCGAGCAGCGTCGCGCGCCTACGCGCCGAGCGCGGAGAGGTCCGAGTCGGCGTCGCCGAGCGCCGCGCGATCGGACTCCCCCAGCTTCACTCCCCCGACGATCAGCCGCCGCGCCGCGTCGAGGTCGTCGGGACGGCCGAACGTCAGCGCGCCCTTCACGGCGCTGTCCTGCAGGTACCACGCGGTGAACGAGCCGTCCTGCATCGAGCCCCGCACGATCTCCTCGTTCCACTGGTAGGCGGGCCCCACATATTCGAGTTCGCCCCAGTCGCCGAGAACGGAGTAGAAGTAGGGGACCACGTCGTGTGCGACGTCGCGCCCGAGCATGTTCAGCGCTGCGGTCTTGCCGTGGTTGAAGGCCACGTCCCAGTGCTCGATGCGGATCGGCATTCCGTGGATCACCGAGTCGTACTCGCAGATGTCGCCCGCTGCGAACACCCCCGGCGTCGAGCTCTCCAGCCGCGAGGAGCAGCGCACGCCGCCTTTCTCGCCGATCTCGAGGCCCGCCTTCTGCGCGAGCTGCACATCGGGCATCACGCCCGCCCCGACCACCACTGCGTCGGCCTGGAGCTCGAGGCCGTTGCGCGTGATGACCTTCGCAACGCGCCCATCGCCTTCGAAGCGCTCGAGCTGATCGGCCGCGTGGAAGACGACGCCGTGGGACTCCAGCAGCTGCTGGAAGAAGCGCCCCGTCTCCTGGCCGAAGTTCCGTTCGAACGTGGCCTGCTCCTGCATCACCACCGTGCAGCTCTTGCCCATCAGCGTCAGCGACGCCGCCACCTCGCAGGCGATGAACGAGCCGCCGATCAGCACCACCCGCTCGGCATCCGCCACGCCTTCGCGGATCGCATCCGAGTTGCCGAGCGTCCGCAGGTAGTAGATGTGCTCGAGGTCACATCCGCCCACGTTCAGCCGCCGCACGTTGGCGCCGGTGGCGATCAGGGCCTTCTCGAAGGCGATCTCCTGCTTGGTGGAGAGCTTGGCCGTGCGCGCCTGCAGGTCCAGGCCGGTGACACTCGTGCGCGTCAGCAGCTCGATGCTCTGCTCCGCCCACCAGTCGTTGGGTCGAAACAGCGGCTCCTCGCGCGTCTCCTCCCCGCGCAGGTAGCCCTTGGAGCACTCTGGGCGGTTGTACGGCGGGTCGGGCTCGCGGCCGACGAGCAGCACCTCACCCTCGGCGCCTTCCTCGCGCAGCCAGCGGGCGCAGTTGGCGCTCGCCAGGCCGCCGCCGATCAGCAGGTAGTCGACCTTACGGTCTGCCATGTTTCGGGACCTTACAGCCCGGGCGGGTGACGCACGGACCAGTTGGCCCATGTGGGGATGTGGTCGAGGATCCGCCAGCGGGGTCCGTTTTCGTAGCGGTTGGGCCCGACGTCGGTGCCGTTGTGGCTCGTATCCAGCCTCAACCCTGCGATGACGATGAAAACGTGGGGGATCGGCGCGGCGCTCGCGTAGATCGTCACCCACCGCCCCGGCCCGGGCACCCCCCAGTTCACGTAGTCCTGGGCCAGCGGGTTGTCTCTGATGATTTCCGACAGCGGGCGGAGGCCTGCGCGGTACAACACATAGTTGAGGGTGCTCGAGCAGTCCTCTTCAAGCGCTCCCAGGGGGTCGGGGTGCCCGCCCGGGCCATACGGGAGGTCCTGGAGCTCATTTCCCGCCACGAGCATCGCTTGAACCGTGGGTGGGACGCCAGCTGGGATCAGCGCGACATGACCGTCACCAGGCGTGAGCTCCGCGCGTTCGCCGGCGATGAAGTGCACGGGCGTGGACGTCTCACGCGCGAGGCTGAGGTCTGCGCCCTGCGGGCCTTCTTCGCCTTCTGCGCTCTGGCCCTGCCCGGTCGCCGATTCGGAGGAGCCGCCGGGGCCGCTGTAGCGGGCAGCCCATTGTTCGACCTCCGCCACGTACCACGAGGCGTGGTTGTAGGCAAAGATCGCCTGGCTGTAGTTGCCGGGGGCACCAGAGGAGCGGAGGTAGTTGGCTGCCCCGAAGATCGCATCGGCTGGATCCCACCGATCGATCCGTCCGTCGCCGTCGGCGTTGACGCCGTACTGGGCCCACGTCGAGGCGAGGAACTGCATCGGCCCGCCCGCTCCAGCGGAGTTGACCACGCCTTCTTGCGTGCACGACGGCGCTGGGTCGCGTCCGTGGTCGCACTCGACCTTGCCGATTCCGGCGAGGATCGCCCAGTCCAGCCCATAGCGCTGGGCGGCCTGCTCATACAGGCGCAGGTACAGCGGCGGGATTTCTTTCAGGGCGATCGCCGAGACGCCGTACCCGCTGCCGGCCGAGGCGTCCACTCGGCTTGCGCCCAGCGACGCGCCGCCGAGCGCGCCGAGCGTCGCGACGAGCACGAGAGCCAAAACTGAGCACCCGAGCGCTCCGGCGAGGATCACGCCGAGGCCCGCCCCCTGCCCTCGTGCCCTGTCCGCGGCGGAGCGCGCCGTCAAGGTCGATCCCTGCCCAGCTGACGTTTACGCCGCGCGGCAACCTCGCGCGCGTCGTCCATCACGCTGGAGCGCTCGCCCGCCGGTCCGCGCTCGGCGGCTGCCTGGCGCCTCAGGCCCTCTTGGCGCCAGGCGTCGAGTTTCGCGCGCTCGCCGCGGGACGCAGGCATCCGGTGGCCGCCATCGCGCATCCGCTCCCCCAGCGCGTTGTCGAACTTCCTGTCAACCCTGCGGCGATCGCGCCTGCCCAAACGGGGCGCGACCTCGCCCGAGAAGTCCCTGGCGGTATCGCTCAGCTCCTTGCGCAGCGCCAGCTCGCGGTCGATCTCCAGGCGTGCCGCGCGCTGGCTTGCGGGATCCAGCCGCTCGTAGTCGCCACGTCGATGGCCCGCGAGCGCAGCCAGCGACGCGTAGTCGCGACGTTGCTCTGCCCCGCGGGCGCGCGCCGCCGCAGGCAGCTCCGCCTGGGCGTCAAGGAAGCGCCGTTGCTCCTCCATGCGCTCGCGCGAGTAGGCGCCTGCACCCTTGCGACGCTGCGCGCGCTCGCCCTCCTCCGCCACCTGTCGCGATCGGTTCAGAGCTTGCTGCTCACGCTCGACCTCGTCCCTGACGCGATTCTCGCGGTGCCCCAGCTCGGCCGCGCGGCGCGTGTCCCCCACGGCATGAGCGCTGGTGCGCTCATGCCCCAGCCGCTCCAGCTGCGCGCGCTTGCTTGACAGACGGCGGTTGATCTCAGGGGCCTTCCGGGCGTGCTCGCCGGCGACGCGCTGCTCGTCCGCAAGCGTGCGGCGCACCTGCCCGTCTGCTCCGAGGCGCGCCCGCCGCTGCCCGGCGTGCAGGAGCTGACTGCGGCGCTCCACATCCGGTCCCGGCTTCCCGTGCCGGTCTTTTACCCAGCGCGCAGCCGCGAGGAGCTCGTTGCCCTCGAGCGCCCCGCCGATTCGACGCACGAGCGTCTGACCGGCCTTACGCTCGTGCGCCGGGCGCTGCTGGCCGAGAGCGCCCTCGGCGAGACCGAGGACCTGGTTGCGATGCGCATATGCGCCCCACCAGAACGCCGACATCAAGAGCCACTGCGTCCACCAGCCGAGCGCGTGGAGATCCGCCAGGACCCCGATCACCGCCAGCACGATGCCCAGCAGAAACGAGAAGACGAGCTTGGAGACGACAGACCCCAGCAGCCTCGCCGCCCACCTGCGAAACACCGAGCGGCCTCCATCGCCGAAGGCGGGTGCGAGGACCATCGCGGGTGCCAGCAGCAGGTACAGCAGGCTGAACACCGCAGCGGTCAACAGCCTCACCGCGACGAACCCCAGGAGCAGCAGCATGCCGAGCAGGCCGGCCGCGATCGCCAGCACTCCGCCGATTCGCCAGAGCATCCCGCTCGGGGTCCTGAACTCGGCCTGCGCGGCCGTGGGGCCGCGACAGCTGTCGGCTTCGCTGCTCTGGCAAAGCGTGCGCAGAAGCGAGCCTTCCTGATTGATCGAATTGCGCGCAGGCCCGTTGGCGGGCAGGGCGAGGAACAACGCCCCATTGCTCTGGGCTGAGCGCAGCAGCTCAGAGCTGTGCTCGACGGCCGCCGCCTGCGCGGCGCTCGCAGGGGCACACGGCGCGAGCACCGTCGAGCTGGGCTCGCAGCCCAGTTGCGCGATCTGTTGAGCGGCGATCTTCAGGGCGGCCGCGCGCAGGCCGGGATCGAGGTGCGAAGGCTCCCTGCACCAGCCAACGTCCCCGAACTCCAGATAGCACCATGGCACTTCGATCGCCGCGACGAACACCGTCTCGAGGCTGCTGCCGAGCGCGCGTGCGGGGGCTGAGGGATTGCCCCGGGCCGCGACCGCGAGCGTCCCGAGACTCGCCTGGTTGGCCCATTCACCCAGCGCGCCGACAGTCCCCGTGGGGTCTGTGAGGACCCAGATCCCGCCGAGCATCATCACGCCCATGAGGAGCGCCTCGCCGAGCGTGTCGGCCACCCTCCGACGCACGAGACCGTGGTAGAGAGCGAGCACCGACGCCACCGCCAGCGCCAGCGGTAGCCAGGGGTCGGTGAACGTCGCCTGCATCTGGCGCAGGCCGCTGCCCACTCCCGCTGCGGTCGCGCTGTCGAGCAGGTCGATGGTGAAGGCCCACTCGAGCATCACGACGAGCGCGTGGACCGCCCACACCAAAGCCATCCACAGCGGCGTGACGAACAGATCCAGCGTGATGCTCGCGCCCCAAGAGGCAACGCCGAGCACGCCCGAGTTGATGTGCACGTCGATGCCGTAATCGCCGGTGGGCGCGGGCGCCGCGGCGAACCCCGAGGTTTCGCAGTTGCGGCGGGCGCTCGCCGACAGTTCGCTCGCCAGTCCGCCCTTGCACGAAGGGCTACCCAGGCCGTTGCTGACGAGCGGGTCAGCTTCCGCCTGCGGCGTGACGCCGGTGCCTTCTTCGCCCACGCCCTCACCGTCCGAGGGCGCATCGGTGGTGCCGAGCGGAGGGCTGCTGGGGGCCCTGGCAGCACCGCTGTCCGGTGCCCGCCCAGATGGTCCCTGGATCTCGGCGGCATGAGCGATCGCGGAGGCCGGCTGCGCTGTCCCGGCGGTGGCAGCTGCTTCTGCTGCTGCTGCTGCTGGGCGAGGGTCGACGCTGCCCAAGGCCGCGATGAGCGCCACAAGTGCGATCCGATTGGCCCTCACTCAGCCGGCCGGCGTGGTCGAAAGAGCACGCAGCAGCGATGGCAGAACGACATCCACCTGGATCGCCTCAACGCGACCGCTGTGATCGCGGAACAGACACCGTCCGGCTTCCAGCTCGAGCAGGCTCTGTCTCATCCGGATGTCATCTGCGTCGAGGCCCAGGAGCTCGAGCGCGCGTGCGGCCTCCGCCGGCGAGCGCATCCCGAACACGAACGTGGCGCCAATCAGGTTCTCCAGCGACTCCCGCTCACCCACCAGCGTGTCGGTGACGAGCTGCGTGCTGATGATCGGCACGGCCAGCTCTGAGCGCCCCATGCGCTGCAATGACCCCAACAGCGCCCGACCCACCGGATCTCCGAGCAGCCGCCAGCCCTCGTCGAAGGAGAACAGCTTGAGGCGATCGCGCTCCGCGCCCATGAGCTGCATGGCGAACATCGCGATCAGGCGCACGATCTGCTCGCCCACCCGCTCGGACTGCGAGTACTCCGAGCGCGCCATCCCCGGCGGCGGTGCCGGCAGATCACGGATCGGCAGGTAGGTCACCTGTCGGTCTCCGACCGCCGGGAGCTTCACCGCCGGGTCCGCGAACCCGAGCTGAGTGAGCCCCGAGCGAGCGTATACGTCGAGCGCCCTGCCCACCTGAGCATCGGTCTCATCACCCTGTTCGAGCGCCCTCACGACCTCCCGGCAGGTGGGTTCGGACGCGCGCGTGAGCACGCGGTCGACGGCCGTCACGACCGCCGTCTCCCATGCCGGCTGAGCCCTGGCCGGCAGGAGGTCCCGCAGGAAGGACACCGCCGCGTCCTGGCGCAGGTGAGCCGGTGCGACCCTCAACGGGTCCAGCATGCCGCGCAGCGAAGCGTCCGGACGCAGCGTCACGCACTCCACGTGCGGCGCGACCTCCGGCAGGAGATGGAAGCGGTGGTCCCCCTTCGGATCGCAGTCGATCACCCTCGCTCCCTGGAGGAACCCCTCGTACTGGAGCTTCTGCGCCAGGGTCGTCTTGCCCGACCCGAGCGCACCGACGCTGAGGATCGTCGCGTTGCGGTCGCTGTCGGAGCCCTCGCGCAGGTTGAAGGTGATCGGCTGTCTGGAGACGGACAGCGTGTGGCCGAGATAGAAGCCGCGGCTGGACCCCGCCGCGTGCGTGGCCGTCGGCATCATCGCCGCCACCTGCTCAGCGGTCAGCGTGTCGTCGTATCCGGCGAGGCGCGTCCGCTGGCCGGGGAGGTGCTGCAGGAACAGCTGCAGCTGATCGCCGAGCGGGCGGTGCAGCCGGATCTCCCCGTAGGAGCGCCGGCACATCTCGACACGCTCCTCCAACTCCTGCGCGTTCTCAGCCGCCACAGCTATGCCCAGCGTCGCGCGCAACAGCGGCGGCTTGCTGGAAGCCTGCAGGTAGCCGAGCAGGTCTCTCGCCTCCTGGGTGCGCTCATAGCCGAGGTCGGAGACCCCCTGCTCGCCGCTCGACTCCGCGCGCACGATCTGGTCGGCGTCCTGGATCCGCCGCCGCGCGATCCTCAGCGCCAGCTCGTTCGGCAGGAAGCGGGCGTTCAAGGAGAGGTCGATCCCGAAAGGCAGGCTTTCGGGCGGGGCGAACATCAGCTCCGCGCGCGCGCCCGGGAACTGCATCCGCTCCGGCAGCGCGCCCATCACCAGCTGCGCCTGCCAGCTGGTGCCGAGCTCGGACTCGATCTTCAGCGCCCTGCCGCGGTGCTCCACGTAGCCGTCGGCCCAGCGCATCACGTCACCCTCCAGCGGAGCGAGAGCCGCCTCCCCATTGCACTCGAACACCAGCGCGCGAGGATCGTGCAGGCCGTCGACGAGCGGCTCCCCCAACCCCCTGCAGAACGCTCGACGCACGAGCCATTGCAGCTCGACGCCGCGCGCTTGGCGCACCGGCAGGAAGTCGGCCAGCCGGGCATGGACCTGGTCGGCCCGCACCCTTGCCCGCTCGAGCTCTGGAGCCCTGAGCACGCGCCCCTCGCGGAGCGTCAGCGCGCGCTTGATGCTCTCCCACCACTCCCGCGGATGCTGGGCGGCGGCGCGCGAGAGGTAGGAGGCGAGGTCACGCTCGGGGTCGCGCAGGCTCACGAGCAGGAACATCGCCGGCTGAGCAACGCCGACCTCGCTCAGACGGAGAACGTGCTCGTCGATATAGCGCTCCCGGGCCCGAGCGTGCACGGCGCCCGCCCGCGCCGAGCGTCCCTCCTCGCGCAGGGCACGCGCATAGCGCTCGGGGTCCCAGCGTCGACAGACTCGCAATATTTGGATGTCCGCCTCGACCGCCTCCAGCGCCCCGATCAGCGCCAGCATCCGTGCGCGCTTGCCTTCTTCGCCCAACCACGCATAGGAGGAGACCCGGACCGCGAATGCCGCCCAAGCGTCCTCGAGCCCGCGTGCGAACACGCAGTTGCCGTAGACGAACTCGATTGGCGCAACCACAGCGTCAGCGCACCTGAGCGGGGTTGGACCTCACGCGCATCCGCGCCCCCGGCGCGAGCGAGATCACCTCGCGCTCCCGCAGGGGCCGTGCCCCGGCGGGCTGGCTCAAGCTCAGGACGGAAGCGAGCCCCGGTCGCGCCCTGGCGCTGGCGCCACGCTCGTTCGCGCGTCCGCGACGCTCGTGCTCGACTGACACGAGCACAGCGCCCGGGCCCGTGTAGCGCAGGCCGCGCAGGCGCCCGTCGGAGCCGTCGGGGAGGATCACGATCTCGCCCGGGCGCCAACGCTCTCCCACGCTCCTGCATCGCCGTGTGCCCGCAAGGCGTCGCGGGCCGACCCAGTAGCGCACGAGCGCGTGGGCCGCGAGATGGAAGACGCGGCCCTCGATCCGGATCGCGCTCAGGACCGCAGCCGCGGCGGCCGGCACCGCGAGGTCGCGCAGGAACCACGGCAGCTCCCGCGCAAGCGTCCCGAGCAGCGGCAGCCGTGCCGCGATCGTCGCTGCCGAGAGGATCGCCAGGAAGTACACGACACCGCGCACGGGCACGCCACCGGGGTTCAGGCGCAGCCGGTCCACGCTGTAGATGCGCCGCTCCAGGTCGAACACGCGGCGATATGAGCGAATCTCGGTCACGACGCACCGAACAGCGACGTGACCGTGTCCCGCAGGATGCTCACACCGGCAGGCGTTGCGAGCAGCACCGACACGATCCCGACGGCGAAGACACCGACAGCCTCCTTGAAGTCCCGCCGGAAGGCGAGGACCGTGGCCGCCACCGAGAAGGCCAGGCCGATCAGGCTCATCGCCACAGCCCGTCCCGTGCTGCCGGCCTTCGCGGCGGCCGATTCGAGCGAGCTGCCACCGCTTTCGCTCGAGGCCGCGGGCGTCGAGCCCGCCGGGGTGCTTTCCGTCACCGCCGCGCGCGCCGGCGTCGCGAAGGCCGCGATGGACGCGCAAGCGAGCAGAGCGACGAGCGCCCAGCGGGGTTTGCTGTTACTCATGGGTTCTCCTCCTGTTGGGGTCTGATGGTTGATTCGACGGTCGTGTGGCTTGCTCTGGTGGTGCGGAGGGTCGAGCGGGCCGCGGACGCAGGGCGAAGCCCTTGCTGGCGGCAAGGGCGAGCCCGAGGACAAAGGCCCGCGAAGGCCATACGTGCCATCCAGAGCCGCAGGACCGTCGAATCAACCATCTAGGCATCGGGATCCATCTGAACGGCGGAGACCTCCCAGCGACCCTGCTCGCGGACCACGTTCAGTTCGTAGGCGAGCGTGTACTGGACCCCCCGTCCGTCCTGCGCGCGCACTGTGGCCAGCACCGCCCGCCCCTCCGGCGCCCAGTCGAGACGCTGCATCGACTCGAGGCTCAGGGGCTGAGTCGGGAGCGAGACTCGGGCGCCGCCGGCGAGATCTGCTTCCAGCTCGCCGGCGGACGCTGCGAGGTAGTTGCGCAGCACGCGCTGGACGACCGTCGCGAGCGCTGGTTCGGCGACTTCGCGCAGATGCCCGAACGTCTGCGCGGGACCCGCAGCGGGAGCCCCGACGAACGCGGGATAGCCGGCGAGCGCCAAGCTGCCGTCGGGCGCCCGCGAGACGGCCACCGTCAGATACACGAGGCCCGAGGAGTCCGTCTGCGCGGCGAGCGTGAACACCTGCTCGCCGGGAGCCGCTTCGCGCGACTGCACCACTTCCACCCATTCCACCCGCTGCTCCCCGGTCGCAGGCAGCTCCAGACCCGCGTCCGGTTCCATGCCGGAGCCGAGGAACGGTTCCAGCGCGTGGACGTCGGCCTGCGGCTCGGCGGCGTTCCACGTGAGGTAGCGACGGGCGAACAGCGCCGCGTAGGCTTCAGCTGCCCGATCCGGCGGCGGGGCCTCGCGCACCGCTGCGGCGGCCTGGACCGGCTCGGGCGGGGCGACCGCGAACCGCACGCTCGCCGCGAACCCCGCCACCGCCGCCGCGCAAAGCAGGTGGCGAGGCAGTTCGCGCGCCAGCCGGATCCGCCACAGCGGACGGCTGGTGACCGTCACCGTCGCCCGTGCCTGCTCGCGTGCCATCTGTCGGCTCCTCAACGCTCGAATCCGAACTCGGCCGCCCCAGACTGGCGCGGGGCCGCGGCGACGGCCGCGACTGCGCGCGCCGCGCCGGCTGGTGCCGCGGCGTCGACCGGCGCGCTTTGCGGCGCCGGTGCACTTTCGGGGACCGGCGCGCTCTCAGGCGCCGGCGCACCATCTGACACCGGCGCGACGTCGCGTGCCCGCGCGCGCACGGCCGCCCGCCGCACACTCGCGGCCCGCGGCTGCGCGTGGTGGCCGACGCTCACGCGACCGGGCTGGCCACGTCCTGGATATTCGCGCCAGACGCTGGGCCGCGTTGGGCGAGTCGAGACGCTCAGCGCAGTGACCGCGGCCGGGCGCTGACGCTCGCGGCGGCGGCCGCCTGCAAGCGACTGCAGGCCCGTCAGCGCAATCAGGCCGCCGACCGCGCCCGCGGCCGCGACCAGTGCGGTCGCGCCGGCGATCCTGTGCAACCGCTGGCCGCCAGCCGCCGCGCCCACTGTGTGCAACGGCTCGTCGCAGATCGTGTCAGCGAGGAACTCCTCCTCTGCGTACACGCGGTAGACCTCGCGCGGCGCCCGTCGCAAGAGCGTCATCGCGCCTGCCTGTAGCCGTGCACGCGGGCGGCCGAGAGCCAGAGCGGGGAGCTCGCCAGCTCCCGGCCGCTTGCGCGTGGAAGGGATTCACCGCGCGGTCGTCCGTTCAACCGATCGCCGGCGTCCCAGAGAGCTCCATGAGTGGGGGGAGAAATCTCACAGGGCATCTCTGCTCTCTCTTCCGACCCGGGCACGCAGACGGGACACGAACGAAGCGCATGCTCAAACCTCCAGCTCGTCGGCCATCAATCCCTGCAGGCGAGCACGGGCGCGCTGGGCGACCTTCCGGTACTTCTCCCCCGACCAGCCCGCCCGCCGGCAGAACTCGCCGCTCGGGATCTGCAGGCTGATCTGAGCGGCCATGACCATTTTCTGATCGGGGCTGAGCGCCCGCACCGCTGTCTTCACCTGCTCGAGCTGCTCGCGCAGGATCGCTAGCTGCTCGGGATCGGCCCGCAAATCCACGATCTCCACGCGCGCCTCGTCGACGCTGCCGAGCGGCACGGCAGTCTCGAGCGCTGCCTGCATCGGGCTTCGCCCGGAGAGCGCGCGACGGCGATCGCGGATCCGCGAGACGAAGCGTTGCTCGATGACGTTCGCCAGATGCAGGCGACTCGAGAACGTGGCACCGCTGCGGGCGTGGGCGATGAGCTCGAGCGTCGCCTGGCTGTAGCAGTCCTCGAGGTCCTCCTTGCGCAACCGGTGGCGGTGCACGCGGAGCAACAGCTCGCGCCTGGCCGACGCCACCAGCGCCACCTCCTCGGCCGGGTCCAGCCAGCGCCGCGCGCCGGCGCCGGGATGCCAGCGACCGTCCGATCCTCGTGTTTGCTGCTTCGATCCGCTACACACACGGGTATGTCGCTCCCGGCCGCGCGGAGACCCCCCCGGCAATTTCTCGCCGCTGCCGGCGCATGCGGGAGTACAACCGGCAGGAGCCCGAACGTCCCGTGAGCATCACCGACCGCCTCCACCAGATCGACAGCTTCCAGCAGCGCACCCCGCGGCTGAGGTTCCTCGCTGCGGTGATCAAGAAGTTCGGCGACGATCAGGCGGGGCAGCTGGCCGCCCTGATCGCCTACTACGGCTTCGTCTCCCTGTTCCCGTTGCTGCTGGTGCTGGTGACCGTGCTCGGCTTCGTGCTGCAGGGCGACCCCGCCGAGCAGAAGCGGATCCTCGACGGCGCGCTGGGGCAGTTCCCGATCATCCGCGATCAGCTGAAACTGGAATCGCTGACCGGCTCGGGCGTGGGCCTGGCGATCGGCGTGATCGGCTCGCTGCTCGCGGGCATGGGCATCACCGGCGCCACGCAGAACGCGTTCAACCGCATCTGGAGCGTGCCGTTCAAGCACCGTCCCAACTTCCTGCACTCGCGGCTGCGCGGCCTGGGAATGCTCGCGATGCTCGGCTCGATGTCGATCGTCTCCACGACGGCCGGCGGCTTCGTCGGCACCACGAGCCACGGCGCGCTGGACGTCGTCGCGGGCGTGGTGGTGGCGTTCGTCCTCAATATCGCGCTGTTCATGACCGCGTTCAAACTGCTCACCGCCGTGGAGGTCTCCTGGCGCGAGCTGCTGCCGGGCGTGATCGTCGCCGCCGTCTTCTGGCAGCTGCTGCAGCACCTCGGCGGCTACTACGTCGATCACGAGCTCAAGAAAACCGGCGCCCTGTATGGCGTCTTCGCGCTCGTGCTGGGGCTGCTGGCGTGGCTGTACCTCGGCGCTCAGCTGACGATCTTCGCCGCCGAGATCAACGTCGTGCGCGTGCGGCGCCTGTGGCCGCGCAGCTTCTTCTCCGACCCACTGCTCGAGGCCGACCGCCGCGCGCTGACCTCCTCCGCGCAGGTCGAGGAGCGCGTCCACGAGGAGAACGTGGACGTCAGCTTCGACGGCGGCAGCCAGCCGCGCGGCCCTGGTCCGTGACCGCCATCGCCCCCTGATTTGGCTCTGCGAAGCCACTTCCGGCATGACCCAAAAGTACTTGTGCGCGCAACCAACCCGCGCTATACTAACTACACTTTCGTAAGCTCATATGGAGCGATTATCTATGGCACCTTCCCCCTCACACCCAGACAAGCCCACCATCGAGCCGTCCGTGCCGAAGCAGCGCCTGCGGCTGATACCGCTCGATGACACCGTCGTGTTCCCCAACATGGGCATCACGCTGACCGTGGACGTAGGCGATGACGAGCGCGTCGTGCTCGTGCCGCGCCACGAGAACGAGTTCCTCGAGGTCGGCACCATCGCCGAGGTCTCCGAGCAGATCCGCCTTCCCGGCGGCGGTCGCGCCGTCGCCATCTCCGGCGAGCACCGCGCGCTGATCGGCAAAGCCGAGACCGGCCCCAGCGGCGAGCTGCGTGTCGAGGTCGACGAGCGCCCCGACGCTGTTCCCACCGACAAACGGACGCGCGAGCTCGAGCGTGAGTACCGCGCCACCGTCGAGGAGATCCTCGAGCTGCGCGGCGACGACGGACGCATCTCCGCGTTCCTGCGCGCGATCGCCGAGCCCGGAGCGCTGGCGGACTCCGCCGGCTACTCCCCCAACCTCAGCTACGAGCAGAAGGTCGAGCTGCTGCGCACGCTCGACGTGACCGAGCGCCTCGAGCTGGCCGTCAACCTCCAGCGCGAGAGCCTCGCCGAGCTGCAGATCCGCAGGCGCATCCGCGATGACGTGCAGGAGGGCGCTGAGAAGCAGCAGCGCGAGTACTTCCTGCGCAAGCAGATGGACTCGATCCGCAAGGAGCTGGGCGAGGACGACGCGTCCGTGGCCGACGAGTACCGCACCAAGATCACCGAGTCCGACATGCCGCAGGAGGTCGAGGAGCAGGCTCTCAAGGAGCTCGCACGCCTCGAGCGCATGGGCGAGCAGACGGGCGAGTCGAGCATGATCCGCACCTACCTCGACTGGCTGATCGCAGTGCCGTGGGGCAAGCGCTCTGAGGAGCACCTCGACCCGGTCGCCGCGCGTGCCGTGCTGGACGCCGACCACGCAGGCCTGGAGGACGTGAAGGATCGCGTCACCGAGTACCTGGCGGTGCGCAAGTTGCGCCAGGACCGCGACATCGAGGCCGACCCCAAGTCAGGGGCGATCCTCACGCTGATCGGGCCTCCGGGCACCGGCAAGACGTCGATCGGCGAGTCGATCGCCCGCGCCACCGGACGCGAGTTCGTGCGCATGTCGCTCGGCGGCGTGCGTGACGAGGCGGAGATCCGTGGGCACCGGCGCACCTACATCGGCGCCCTCCCCGGCCGCCTCGTAAGGGCGCTCAGGGACGCGGGCACGATGAACCCGGTGATCCTGCTCGACGAGGTCGACAAGGTCGGCGCCGACTGGCGCGGGGACCCCTCCGCGGCGCTGCTCGAGGTCCTGGACCCCGCGCAGAACCACTCGTTCCGCGACCACTACCTCGACGTCGAGCTCGACCTCAGCCAGGTGATGTTCCTGGCGACGGCGAACGTCGCCGACACGATCCCTGGGCCGCTGCTCGACCGCATGGAGGTGATCAGCTTCGACGGCTACACCTCCGAGGAGAAGCTCGCCATTGCCAAGGGCTACCTGTGGCCGCGCCAGCGTGACCGCAACGGCCTGCGCGAGGACGAGGTTGAGATCTCAGACGACGTGTTGCGCACGATCATCGCCGACTACACGCGCGAGGCTGGCGTTCGCAGCCTCGAGCGCAACCTCGGCACGGTGCTGCGTAAGACGGCGACCAAGATCGCATCCAGCCAGGTGAGCCCCGACACGCCTGCCGCCGAGAAGCCCAAGAAGTCGACCAAGGCCGGTTCGGCGCTGAAGACACCCGTGAAGATCGACCTGGAGGTCGTGCGCGACGCGCTCGGGCGCCAGAAGTTCTTCCAGGAGTCGGCGGCGCGGACCGCAACGCCCGGCGTAGCAACCGGGCTGGCGGTGACGGGCGCGGGCGGCGACGTGCTGTTCGTCGAGGCGACCGCCATGAAGGGCGGCAGCTCAGGCGGCAACTCGCTCGTGCTCACCGGCCAGCTGGGTGACGTGATGAAGGAGTCCGCCAAGATCGCGCTCTCCTACGTCCGCGGCCACGCCGAGGAGCTGGGCATCGACGAGAGCGCGTTCGAGAACCAGGAGTTCCACGTCCACGTGCCCGCCGGCGCCATCCCCAAGGACGGCCCCAGCGCGGGAGTCACGATGGTCACGGCGCTCGCGTCGCTGCTGTCGGGGCGCCCCGTCAAGCACACAGTCGGTATGACCGGCGAGGTCACGTTGCAGGGCCGGGTGCTGCCGATCGGCGGCTTCAAGCAGAAGGCACTCGCCGCCCACGCAGCCGGCCTGACCGACGTGATCCTGCCGGAGCGCAACCGAGGCGATCTCGACGACATCCCCGAGGAGGTCCGTGAGCAGATGACCTTCCACCCGGTGATGACCGTCCAAGAGGTCCTCGACCGCGCGCTGGAGCCGGCACGCCATGTCGCGCACGCGTAGATGTGAGCCCGTCCCGATGGAGGTCCGCGGTCTCGCGGACCTCCTCGAGCGGCGCTGGCAGCTATCGATCATCTACGCGGCGCTGACGGGCGCGCTGCGCTTCAGCGAGTTCGCCGAGGCCGTCGCCGGGATATCCCCGCGGATGCTCTCAGAGCGCCTGCGCGACCTCGAGGCCGCGGGGCTCGTCCACCGCACCGTCATCCCCTCGAGCCCTCCCACCGTCGAGTACCGGCTGACCGAGCGCGGACGCAAGCTCGGGCCGATCATCGAGGCCATGGCCGAGTACTCGCGCGAGCCTGCCTGAGAGCGGCGTGCAGGTCTGCCGAGGTGTTGGGCTGAGGCGCATTTGGTCAACGACCCGTTGGCCAAAGTGCCTCGATCCCCCGACGGCGGGTTTCCTAAAGGAGCGTGGTTTGTATGTCCCCTTTTGTAGTTGGTGCGCCATCGTATTCACCGCGTAGATACGTATGCGCACCTTCCGCGAATGAGCGCATACACACCTCCTTCACATTCACACTCCCTTCACAGTCACCGCATACACCCTCGGGCGCAAGGGAGCATCAAACGGCCGCCTCGGGATTGATCCCGACGAGCTGACCGCCCGCGCAGTCGACGGCATGCACGTCGTCGTCGGTGTCGCCGCCGGCGCGCGGATTGCGGATCCAGGCGACCCCGACGAGCCCGCCCACGGCGACGAGCACGGCGGCGATGGCCATGCCGAGGTGGAAGGCGTGAAGCGAGGCCGCTTCAGCGGCGCTCGAGACCGCGTGCGCCTGCCCCGGCGGCAAGGCGTGCACGCCGGGGCGCCCGAGCGGCAGCCGCTTGGCTTCGCGGACGACGACCCGCCCGGTGGCACCGAGCTTCACGCCCGCCAACCGCTGGCTCAGATCGGAGCTGAAGGCGGCGGCGACGGCGGCACCGACGGCGGCGGTTCCGAGGAGCCCGGCGACGCGCGCGACGGCGTTGTTGACACCGGACGCGATACCGGCCTGATGCTCGACGCCGGCGAGCACAGCGGCTGTGAGCGGCGCAACGGTCATGGACAGGCCCAGCGCGAACACGAGCAGCCCGGGCAGCACTTCCGAGGCATAGCCGACGCGCAGCCCGACGCGCTGGAACAGCAGTAGCCCGACTGCGGCCACCAGTGGCCCAGCGCCCATGAAGAGGCGTGGGCCGAAGCGGTCGGCGAGCGCGCCGAAGCGCCGCGAGAATACGAACATGATGAGCGTCACCGGCAGCGTGGCGAGGCCGCTCTGCAGCGGCGAGTAGCCGCCGATCTGCTGCAGGAACAGCACGAGGAAGAAGAACAGGATCGAGAGGCCTGCGTACATGGAGAAGGTCTCGATGTTCCCGGCGGCGAAGTTGCGCCGCCGAAACAGGCCGAGCGGCAGCATCGGAGCCCTGGCGTGGGCCTCGTAGATCATGAACGCGGCGAACAGCGCAGCGCCGGCGAGGAGCGGGACGATCACCTCGGGGCTCGACCATCCGAGCCGCGGCTGCTCGATCAGCGCGAACACCGGTCCGCCGAGGCCGCAGGCGCAGAGCACGGCGCCCGGCAGATCGATCTGTCGGGCCCCGCTCTGGCGCGGCTCAGCGCGGGGTACTACGACCAGGATCAGCGCGGCGCAGACGATCGATAGCGGGATGTTGATCAGGAACACCCAGCGCCAGGACGCGATCGCCAGCAGCTCCCCTCCGGCCAGCGGCCCGAGCACCGCCGCGATCGCCCCCCAGGCCGTCCAGGAGCCGATCGCGGCGCCGCGCTCGTCCTCTTCGAACGTGTTGACGATCACGGCGAGCGAGCTGGGCACGAGCAGCGCGCCGGCAACTCCCTGAATGGCGCGAGCGGCGACGAGCGCGCCGATCGACGGCGCGAGCGCACAGGCGAGCGAGGCGACGCCGAAGCCAAAGACGCCGAGCGCGAAGATCCGCCGCTCGCCGTACAGGTCGCCGAGCGAGCCGCCGATCAGGATCAGCGATCCGAGCGTGAGCAGATAGCCGTTGGCGACCCACTGCTGTGCGGCGAGCCCGCCGCCGAGCGCGCGCTGGATAGTGGGCAGCGCGACGGTCACGACGGTGCCGTCGAGCGTGACGATGCCGGAGCCGATGATGCACGCGATCAGCGTCAGGCGCTTGGTTGCTGCGGCGTCGCCGGCGGCGGACACCCGTCGCACGGTAGTGCACGGGCGGGGCGGCGTTCAGGCTCGGTGCGGCTCGGGCGCGCGCATGAGCGCGGACGGCCCAATCTGCGAGACCTCGGTGTAGCCGCTGAGCGCGACGGTGAGGTCGAGCTCAGCGAGCAGGCAGCGCAGGACATGTTCGACGCCGGCCTGCCCGTCGAGGGCGAGGCCCCACACGTAGGGTCGCCCGAGACAGACGGCGTTGGCGCCGAGCGCGAGTGCCTTGAGGATGTCGGCGCCGGTGCGGATGCCGCTGTCGAACAGCACGGGGAAGTCTGTGCCGACGGCCTCGCGGACGGGCGGTAGGGCATCGAGCGCGCCGATGGAGCCGTCCACCTGGCGCCCGCCGCGGTTGGAGACGATCAGCCCGTCGACGCCTGCGTCGAGCGCGCGCCGCGCGTCGTCGGCGCGGAGGATCCCCTTGAGCACGATCGGCAGCTTGGTCTGCTCGCGCAGCCAGGCGAGGTCGGCCCAGGTGACGGCGGGGTTTGAGAACTGGTAGGCCCAGTGGCCGATGGCGGGGCCGGGGTCGTCCTCGGGCGGCTTCTCGAGCGCGGCGCGGAACACGGGGTCGCTGAAGTAGTTGGCGACGCCCTCGCCTTTGAGGAACGGCAGGTATGCGGCCTGCAGATCGCGCGGACGCCAGCCGAGCATCCAGGTGTCGAGCGTGAGCACGATCGCTTGGTATCCGGCGTCGCCGGCACGGGCGACGAAGCTGGCGGCGAGCTCGCGCTGCTTGGGCCAGTAGAGCTGGTACCAGCGGCTGGCCTCACCGACGGCGCCGGCGACGTCCTCGATGGAGCTGGAGGCGGCGGTGCTGAGGATGAACGGCAGGCCCACGGCGGCTGCGGCGCGGCCGACGGCGAGCTCGGCGTCCGGGTGGACGATCGACTGTACGCCGATGGGGGCGAGCATCACAGGCGCGGGCATGACGGTGCCGAGCACGGAGGTGCTGAGGTCGCGCTGAGCGACGTCGCGCAGCATCCGCGGCACGATCTCCCAGCGCTCGAACGCGCGCCGGTTGGCTGCGACGGTCAGCTCGGCGCCGGCGGCGCCGGCGACGTAGCCGAACGCCTCGGGGCTCATCTGCTCGCGGGCGCGCTCCTGCAGGTCGTCGGCGAGCAGCGGCAGCGCGGGCGTCTCGCCGGCGAGCCCGCGGCCGTAGATCTCATACTGGTAGTCGCCGAACAGGGCCTGCTGCGGTGCTGCGGTGTCCACCGGCTCGCTCACGCGCGAGACCCTATCGGCGATCGACCGCGGGAGGCTCGCGGCAGGCGACTCTCGCGTACTTCTTCGCCGCGCTTGAGCCTGTGGTGATCTCGCTTTCAAGAATTCTTACATCGTGGCTGCTTACGTTGTCGGTGGATATGAAGGCACACGCTCCCACCATGACTCGCAGACAGCTGCTGCGCTCGGCGGGACTGGGCGTGGCGGGCCTGACGCTCACGGGCGCGGTGGGCGAGGTGGTGGCCGGCGCGGTGGCGTCATCGCCGAGCAAGGCGCCGCCGACGGCGCCGAGCTTCCACAGCCGCACGGACCTGCGGATCCCGTCGCTGACGGTGACGCGCAACGAGCCGGGCGCATCGACGGACGCGATCTTCATCGCGCCGTACAACCGGCCGAACGCACAGGCGGGCGCGGTGATCACGGACAACACGGGCGAGCCGATCTGGGAGAACCCGATCGCGGACAAGGTGACGACGAACTTCAGGGTGCAGCGCTACCGCGGCAGCCCGGTGCTGACGTGGTGGGAGGGCAGCATCGAACTGGGGCACGGCGTGGGCGAATACGTGATCGCGGACTCCAGCTACCAGACGATCCGCCGCGTGCAGGCGCAGAACGGCCTGCGCGGCGACCTGCACGAGTTCGTGATCACCCCGCGCGACACGGCGCTGCTGACGAGCTACGTGGTCACGCACGCGGACCTGTCCTCGGTGGGCGGCTCGCGCAACGGGACGATCCAGGACGCGATCTTCCAGGAGATCGACCTGGCCAGCGGCAAGCTGCTGCTGGAGTGGCACAGCCTGGGCAACGTGCCGCTGGAACAGTCCTACTCGTCGGTGACCGCGGACTGGGACTTCTTCCACATCAACTCGGTTGACATCGACGGCGACGGCGACCTGCTGGTGTCCTCGCGGAGCATGCACACGCTCTACAAGATCGACAAAAAAGGCACGATCCTGTGGCGGTTGGGCGGAAAGAGCAGCGACTTCAACATGGGCGAGGGCACGAATTTCGCGTGGCAGCACGACGCGCGTCGCAGGCCTGACGGGACACTGACGGTGTTCGACAACGGCGCGACGCCGGCGGTGGAGAAACTCTCCCGCGGCCTGATCCTGGATGTGGACGAGCGCGCGATGTCGGTGAGCCTGCTTGCCCAGTACACGCACCCGGGGATCCTGGCGGGCAGCCAGGGAAGCGTGCAGCTGCTCCCCAACGGCAACGTGTTCGTCGGTTGGGGGGAAGTGCCGCGCGTCTCGGAATTCCACCACTCGGGGAGCCTCGTGTTCGACGCTGAGCTGGGCGAGAAGTACGAGTCCTACCGAGCCTTCCGCATGCCCTGGACGGGGCGCCCAGCGGAGGCACCGGCGCTGGCGCTGGCGGGCACAGGCAGCGGCCGTACGGCATATGCGAGCTGGAACGGAGCGACAGAGGTGCGCAGCTGGCAGCCTGCTGGCGGGCGCCCGGGCCGACGACCTGAGCCGGGTGGCGACCGTCCGCGCGACGGGCTTCGAGAGCGCTCTGCGCACGGGCTCGGCTGGCCCCTATTTCGCGGTGAACGCGCTGGATGTGTGGGGCAGGACGCTGGGGCGCTCGAGCGTGGTGACGTTCACGAGCTGACGCCGAGCGCCTCGCCCGGGCGCCGGCCGTGCGGGTGGCTGCAGACGGCGTTGCGCCCGCCGCGCTTGGCTTCGTACAGCGCGGCGTCGGCCTCGGCGCAGACGGTCGGGTAGTCGAACACGCTGTCGCTCTCCGACGCGCTGACGCCGAAGCTCATGGTCACGCGCAGCCCGCCTCCGACGGTGTCGGCGGCGACGCCTTCGCGCAGCTTCTCGGCCATGGCGGCGGCGTGTTGGAGGTCGGCGCCGGGCAGCAGCACGAGGAACTCCTCGCCGCCGATACGGTAGGCGAGGTCGAAGGCGCGCAGCTGCTTGCGCAGCATGTAGGCGACGTCCTGCAGGACGGTGTCGCCGGTGGCGTGGCCGTGCGTGTCGTTGATGTCCTTGAAGTGGTCGAGGTCGCCGACGATCAGCCCGACGGGCTGGCCGGTGCGCTGGGACTGGTGCGCGAGCTCGATCGTGCGGTCCTTCAGGGCGTGGCGGTTGAGCATGCCGGTGAGCTGGTCGAGCACGGCTTCGCTGCGGTGCCTGACGTCGGAGTGCATCAGCGCGGTGGACAGGATGGCAACGGCGAGCGTGAGCGCGAGCGGCATGATCAGAAGCGGCGGGTGCTCGAGCACGGCGTGGGCGTTGACGCCGAAGGCGACGGCGAGCAGCATCACGACGGTGACTGCGACCCCGGCGATGACCCCGCGCAGGGGAAAGCGCGCGCTGAGGGTGACGACGGGGATCGCGAACCACGACATGGCGGGCGAGTTGGGCCCGCCGGTGAGCGCAACGCTGGTGAGGATCATCACCTGCGAGATGGTCCAGGCGGCGAGCAGCATGTACTCGGTGTGCGTGACGCGCTCGAGCGCGTCGTCGGCGAGCCGGAACGCGACTCCGGCGAACGCCAGCGGGAGGATCGTCCACCAGCCGAGCCACGGTCCGCAGATCAGCAGCGCGACGGCGATCACGATGAACGACCTCTGCCTGACGGGCGCGACGAGCCGGTCCATGTCGAGCATCCGCTCGCGGTCCATGTCGTCGTTGATCAGCCAGGACGCGCGCGCCCTGCCGGCATCCACGGACTGGCTGGAGAGCGTGCGCCGGCGGCTGCGGCGCGAGGCGCCCTGCGTCAGGGAAGGGGCCGCCGCGTCTTGCATGGGCCACCCATCGACGCTCGTTACCACAATTGAAAACAGACAGGGAACAGATCGACAAATAGGCGGCCGCGTCAGCCGAGCACGAGCTCGGCGGCAGCGCGCAGCGTGGCGGCGTCACCGGAGATGAGTAGCGTGGTGACGGCTGACTCGCGCCACTTGACGAGATCGTCGCGGATCTTCTCGCGCGGGCCGATCAGCGAGAGCTCTTCGATCAGCTTCCTGGGGATCCTGGCGCCGGCCTCGTCCTTCTTGCCGCTCAGGTACAGCTCCTGGATCTCGTCGACCTCCTGCTCGTAGCCCATGCGGATGGGCACGTTGGCATGGAAGTTGGCGCCTTTGGCGCCCATGCCGCCGAAGTACAGCGCGTAGAACGGTCGCAGTGCGTCGGCGGCGTCGTCGAGGTCGTCGGTGACGATCAGCGGCACGGTGGCGCAGACCTCGAAGTCGGCAGCGCTGCGCCTGGCGCCCGCGCGCCCCCAGCCCTCCTCGAGCGATGGCTTGTAGAGCTCGTCGTAGACGGTGGGCGAGAACAGCATGGCCAGCCAGCCGTCGCACAGCTCCGCGCACAGGGCGATGTTCTTGGGGCCCTCGGCGCCTAGATAGATGGGGATGTCCTCGCGCAGCGGGTGGATGGAGGACTTCAGCGGCTTGCCCAGGCCGGTGCCTGCGGGCAGCGGCAGCGGGTAGTGCGGCCCGGGAGCTTCCAGGCGCCCCTGGCGCGCCCACACGTCGCGCAGGATGGCGATGTACTCGCGGGTGCGCGCGAGCGGCTTGGCGAACGGCATCCCGTACCAGCCCTCGACGACCTGCGGGCCGGAGACGCCGAGTCCGAGGATGAAGCGCCCGTTCGACAAGTGGTCCATGGTCATTGCGGCCATGGCGGTGGCGGCGGGCTGGCGCGCTGACATCTGCACGATGGCGGTGCCGAGCTTGATGCGCTCGGTGGAGGCGCCCCACCAGGCCAGCGGCGTGAGGCAGTCGGAGCCGTAGGCCTCGGCGGTCCAGATCGAGTCGAAGCCCAGCCGCTCGGCCTCGGCGACGGACTCGACAACGCCGGGCGGCGGCCCGCCGGCCCAGTAGCCGGTGTTGAGGCCCAGCTTCAGATCTCCTGCCATGGCGGCGAGACTACACGCCGACGAGCGCGAGCGTGAAGCCGTCGTAGCCCTTGGCGCCGACGGTCTGGATGGTGGTGGCGGTGACTCGATGCCCGCCCACCCGTTCGCGCGAGAGCAGCTCGTGGAAGCGGCGCATGCCGAGCGCGCCCGAGTCCTGGCTGTCGGCGTCGGCGAGCGCGCCGCCGCGCACGACGTTGTCGGCGACGATCACGCTGCCGGGGCGCGAGAGCGCGAGCGCGAGCTCGAAGTACTCGGGCGTGCTGCGCTTGTCGGCGTCGATGAACGTCAAATCGAATGGCCCGGCGCCCTCCTCGATCAGCGCTTCCAGACTGTCGAGCGCGCGTCCGACCCTGATTTCTATGAGGCCGGCAACGCCGGCCTGCTCGGCGTTCGCGCGGGCGACCTCGGCGTATCTCGGCTCGAGCTCCAGCGTGATCAGCCGGCCGTCAGGGGGGAGCGCGGTGGCGAGCCAGATCGTGCTGTAGCCGCCGAGCGTGCCGATCTCGAGGATGCGTCTGGCTCCGTGAATGCGCGCGATCAGGTGCAGCAGCTTGCCCTGCGCTGGCGTCAGCGCGATCGGGGGCAGCCCGGCGGCGTCGCTGGCGTCCAGCGCGGCCTGCAGAGCAGGGTCCCCGCCGACGAGCATCTCGGCGACGTAGTCATCGACGGCGTCCCATTGTTGTTGGCTCACCCCTCCCCTCCTCCCTGCTCGCGGGCGCTCATCAGCGCGAGCGGCTCGGCGAGCCCGGCGGAGCGGCGCACGGTGGCGATCCGCCGGCCTGGCTGGACGGCGGCACGGACCTCGCCCACGTGCGGGGCGAGGGCCTCGGCGGTGCGCTCGATGTCCTGGACGAGCAGCGCGAGCCCCCAGAAGCGGACGGGAGAATCGGATCCCGCCCGCCCGCCGCGGCGTTGAGCGATCTCGGCGGGCTCCTCGACGAGCTCGAGGATCTCCGGCCCGAGGCGGAAGAAGGCCTGGCGCGGCGCTCCGGCGGGCGTGGGCTCCTCGCGCACTCGCCTGAGGTCCAGCCCTGCTGCCTCCAGGACGGCGACGCTGCGCTCGAACGCAGGTGAGATGGCGACGACGTGGTCGATCGCAAGCACCCCGTTGGGATGCTCCGGGGCGGGATCTGGCTGCGGACGCGTCGAGATGGTCGTGGGCAGCCCGTCGAGCTCCCCCTCCGGGGACAACGCGGCGCTGGAGAGGCCCCGCAGCGACCAGCCGACGACGCCCGAGCCGGCGTTCGACCCCGACGCTGACTCCTCCTGCACGCCTGCGAGCAGCAGCTCGACCCGGCCGAGCTGGCAGCGACCGTCGGCGACGGTGAAGCCCAGGGCGCTCCAGCTCGCGGGCTCGTCGGCGAGGGTGAGCTGGTCGATGGTGGCTGCGGACATGTTCGGGCGGGCTTTCTCCGGTGCGCTCACGCGCGAACCTCGGGCAATGGGCACGGAGCGCGATAAAACGAATGGACGTGAACGCTACACCTGCAGCCAACGGCGCTTCGTCGCAGCTCAGCGATCGCCGCCGCCTGACGATCCTGGCGATCTGCTGCATGAGCCTTTTGATCGTGGCGATGGACAACACGATCGTGAACGTGGCGCTGCCGTCGATCCGCCGCGACCTGCACGCGTCGGTGTCGGGACTGCAGTGGGTGATCGACTCGTACGTGCTGGTGATCGCGAGCCTGCTGCTGCTGTCCGGCTCGACCGCCGATCGCGTGGGGCGGCGGCGCATCTTCCAGCTGGGGCTGTTGCTGTTCGTGACCGGCTCGCTGCTGTGCAGCCTCGCTCCGACGCTCGACTGGCTGATCGCGGCGCGGGCGCTGCAGGGCGTGGGCGGCTCGATGCTCAACCCGGTGGCGATGTCGATCATCACGAACGTGTTCACCGACCCGCGCGAACGGGCCCGCGCAATCGGCGCGTGGGGCGCGACAGTGGGCATCAGCCTCGGGCTGGGACCGATCGTGGGCGGCGCGCTGACGCAGAGCGTGGGCTGGCGCTCGATCTTCTGGATCAACGTGCCGATCGGGCTGGCGGCGGTGGTGCTGACTGCGCTGTATGTGCCTGAGTCCCGCGGGCAGCGCGCGCGGCGCATCGACCCGGTGGGCCAGGTGCTGGTGATCGTGGCGCTGGCGTCGCTGACGTACTCGATCATCGAAGGTCCGGACGCGGGCTGGTTCTCGGCTCAGACCATTGGCACGTTCGCGCTGTCGCTGGTGGCGCTGGTGTCGTTCATCCTCTACGAGCCGCGGCGCAAGGACCCGCTGATCGAGTTGCGCTTCTTCCGCAGCGCGCCGTTCTCGGGCGCGACGGTGATCGCGGTGAGCGCGTTTGCGGCGTTCAGCGGGTTCCTGCTCGTAAACACCCTCTACCTGCAGGATGTGCGCGGGTACTCGCCGCTGGAGGCGGGGCTGTGCACGCTGCCGCTGGCGGCGGCGGCGCTGGTGTGCAGCCCGCTGTCGGCGCGACTGCTCAGCAGCCGCGGGCCGCGCCTGCCGTTGTTCATCGCCGGTGGTTGCATGACGGCTAGCGCGGTGGTGCTGACGACGCTGACACCCACGACCCCGCTGGCGCTGCTGCTGGTGATCTATGCGGTGTTCGGCGTGGGCTTCGGGTTCGTGAACCCGCCGATCACATACACGGCGGTGTCGGGGATGCCCAACTCCCAGGCGGGCGTGGCGGCGGCGGTGGCGTCCACCAGCCGCCAGGTGGGGCAGGCGCTGGGCGTGGCGGTGATGGGCTCGATCGTGGGCGCGGCGGTGGGCGGCGAGATCGGCACCCACCTGGCGGGCGCCAGCCATCCGGCGTGGTGGGTGGTCGCGGGCTGCGGCGCGAGCGTGTTCGCGATGGGGGCCGCCTCGACGGGCAGCTGGGCAAAGCGCACGGCGCGCCGCTGCGCGGAGCAGCTGCAGGAGGAACAGAAGGAGACGCCGCAGCCGCTGCAGCCGGCGTGAGATCTGCCGCCGGGCGCCGATGGCCCTAGGCTGTAGGGGAGATGACCGACGCCAGCCAATCGCGACTTCCGCCCCGCGAACGGGGCGTGCCGCTGCGTCTGCGCAGCGGGGACCTTGGCAACCTCGGCGACGCGCCGCCCACGCGCGAGAAGGACGGGGACGAGCCGCCCCGTCGGCGCGGCTCGCGAGCGCGAAGGTGGGGGCTGAGGAGCATCCGCTACGTGCTACCGGCGGGGGTGACGCTGTGCGGCGCGGTGATCATGGCGTTCGGCAGCGAAACAGACCTGGAGGGCGGCGCGAGCATCGTCAGCGCAGGCCTGGCGATCTACTTCGTGAACTGGCTGTACCGCATCGGCGTGACGGGGGACCGCGAGCGCGAGACCGAGGAAGCCGCCCGCGACTACTTCTCCCGCCACGGCCGCTGGCCGAGCTGAGAGCCGCAAGCGCAGCACGGGACGACGCCGAGCTGAGAGCGCGTAAGCGCAGCCCGGCACGACGCTGATCTCGTCGGGCGCGCGGCCGAGGCCGGACGGGGCCCATCCCGGCTGCGATCGCCGCCCGAAGACGGGTATGACAGTTGCGCATCCGAGGAAGCGGCGGTTTCGCCACCCGTCGAAGGCGGCGGCGGCCGTAGCGCGGGAATATTCGAAGGTGAGCTCAGGCGCGAAGACACCCGCGATCGACGGCTACCGTCCGCAAGCGCCGTTCTTGGACGAGCTGTTCGAGCTCGACGGGACGCCGCGTCCGACCGCGCGCGCACTGGTGGAAGAGCTCGAGCGCCTCGGCCCGGAGGGCCTGATGGAGGCGGGAAGCCGCCGCGATGCGATCTTCATGCAGCAGGGGATCACCTTCGAGACCAGCGGAACGGGTGTGGATTCCCGCTCGAAAGAACGACCGTTCCCGCTGGATCTGGTCCCGCGCGTGCTCAGCGGGCAGGAATGGCGCGACATCAAGCGCGGCCTCGCGCAGCGCATCAGGGCGCTGAACCACTTCGTGGACGACGTCTACCACGCCCGTGAGATCGTGCGCGAGGGCCTCGTGCCGTGGCGGCTGGTGGTCTCGTGCTCGCACTTCGCCCGCGCGGTGCACGGCATCCGTCCCCCGGGAGGCGTGTACACGCACGTGGCGGGCTGCGACCTGGTGCGCCACAGCGACGGCACGTGGAAGGTGATCGAGGACAACGTGCGCATCCCGTCGGGCATCTCCTACGTGCTGGAGAACCGCGCGGCGATGGCGCGACTGGTTCCGGAGCTGTTCGCCTCCTACCGCGTGCGCCCGGTGGATCACTACCCGCAGCTACTGCTGCACGCGCTGCGCTCGGTGGCGCCGTCCGCGGAGAGCGAGGCGACGGTGGTGGTGTGGACGCCGGGACCGGCCAACCCCGCGTACTTCGAGCACGCGTTCCTGGCGCGCCAGATGGGCGTGGAGCTGGTTGAGGCCTCTGACCTGGTGGTGCGCGACGACGTGCTGTACATGCGCACCACGCGCGGCCTGGAGCGCGCGCACGCGGTCTACAGGCGCCTGGACGACGACTTCGTGGACCCGCTGGAGTTCCGCGGCGACTCGCTGCTGGGAGTGCCGGGACTCGTGCGCGCGTACCGCGCGGGCAGTGTTGCGATTGCCAACGCCTTCGGCACGGGCGTGGCGGACGACAAGGCGATCTACTGCTTCGTCCCGGAGATGATCCGCTTCTATCTGGGCGAGGAGCCGATCCTGGAAAACGTGAAGACGTACCTGCTGTCGGACCCGGAAGTGCTGGAGCACGTGCTCGAGCGCCTGGACCAGCTGGTGATCAAGCCGACGGGCGAGTCGGGGGGGCGCGGCGTGATGATCGGCCCGCACGCCGACGAGGTGGAAATCCAGCGCATGCGCCGTGTGATCGGGACCCACCCGGACCGCTGGATCGCGCAGGACGTGGTGTGCCTGTCGACGGTGCCGACCGTGGGCTCCGACGGGGTGCTGCAGCCGCGCCACGTCGATCTGCGCCCGTTTGCGGTGTTCGGCGAGCGCATCGACATCGTTCCCGGAGGCCTCACGCGCGTGGCGCTGGACGACGGCTCGCTGATCGTCAACTCCTCGCGCGGAGGCGGCTCCAAGGACACGTGGGTGCTGGAGGACGCCGACGACGCGGATAGAGCTGGGGTGGGCGGGTTTCCAGTCGCAGACACCCAGCCGCCGGCGCTGCCGGACCTGCGCTACGGCGCGTGGACGGGCCAGCAACAGCAGCAACAGCAGCAGGAACCGCAACAGCAGCAACGCCGTCAACAGCGCGGCGATCGCGGCTGATGCTCGCCCGCATCGCGCACGAGCTCTACTGGCTGGGGCGCAACCTGGCGCGTGCGGAGTTCACTGCGCGCGCGGTGGAGGCGGTCTTCCAGGCGGAGCTGCAGGGGACCTCCGAGACGGCGCCGGGCGTCAGCTTCGGCTCGGGGGGGCTGTTGGCGATACTCGGCGACGTCAGCGAGGACCCCACCCATCCGCGGGGCAGCCAGGCGCTGGGGCAGCTGACGCTCGACGCCGAGCGTCCGGGGTCGATGCTGGCGAGCATCGAGCGCGCCCGTGAGGGCGCGCGCACGGTGCGCGACGTGATCAGCGCGGAGATGTGGGAGGCGATCAACACGACCGCGCTGGGGCTGCGCGGCGGGAATGAGTGGGGCCCGCCCGCCCGGGCGGGGTTCAATTCCGCGGCGCCGGCGGGTCCGTATCTGGCGTCGCAGTACGTCAAGGAGCGCACCTCTCTGATCTGGGGCGTGGCCAACCGCTCGATGCTGCGCGACGAGGCCAAGTGCTTCCTGGACGCGGGCGGGCTGATCGAGATCTCCGACATGGTGCTGCGGATGCTGCACGTGGCGATGCCGACCACCGCCTACGGCGGCGGTGCCCGCGACCAGCCGGCGGACGGCACGGCGCTGATCCTGCTGCAGGCGGTGGGCGGCTTTCACGCCTACCTGCGCGCGGTCACGGCGCCGCCGAACGCCCACCCGGTCGCTCGCTTCCTGCTGTTCGAGCGCGCATACCCGGACAGCGTGGCGGCGTGCGTGGACTCGCTGCACGAGGTCTTCACAATGGCGGACGCGGGTCCGCGCAACTCAAAGCCGGTGCTCCGGGTCAGCCGACTGGCGGCGGACCTAGACTTCCAGCGTCGCGCACTACCGGACGGAGCCGAGTTGACAGGGATATGCAAACAGACCCAGCAGGAGCTGAGCCGCATCGACCAGGACGTGGCCGACCGCTACTTCGCGGGCGCGGGCGCCGCCGGGCTGAGGCGCTGAGGGGACAACACGACGATGCACTTCGCGATCCGCTACCTGACGGAGTACCACTACGACACGCCGGTGACGGACAACCTGAACGCCCTGCGCGTGCGGCCGGCCACGACCTCCACCCAGCGCTGCGACGAGTTCCACACGCGCATCGAGCCAGAGGCGCGCGTCAGCCGCCACCTGGACTACTTCGGCACGGAGGTGCTCGAGTTCGGCATCCCCACGAGCCACGGGCAGCTGACGATCGACGTGCGCGCGCGCGTGGTCACCTCCCCTCCCCCCGACCCCCCGGACGGGTCCTGGGAGAGCCTGCTCGACCCGTCCTACATCGACGCGGCGGGCGAGTTCGCCCTGCCCTGGCACGACCAGCCGGCGCTGACGGGTCTCGACAGCCTGCACGAAGCGCTCGAGTCCGACAGCCCGTTGGAGACGCTGGAGCTCCTGTGCGAGCTGGTGCCCGACCGCTTCGAATACCGCCCGGGCGCCACGTACGTGGGGTCCAGCGTGCGCGACCTGCTCGACATGGGCGCCGGCGTGTGCCAGGACTTCGTGCACCTGTCGCTGCTGCTGCTGCGCCGCCGCGGCATCGCCGCGCGCTACGTGTCCGGCTACCTGTGGGCGGCCCCCGACGGCGAGGGCACGGACTCGGTGGAGGTCGACACGCACGCGTGGCTGGAGGCGCTGCTCCCCGGCACGAACGGACGCGGCGAGCCGGTGTGGGTGAGCGCCGACCCCACCAACCGCACCCTGGCCGGCGAGCGACACGTGAAGATCGGCCACGGGCGCTTCTACGCCGACGTGCCGCCCGTCAAGGGCCTGTACATGGGCGGCGCCCACTCGGAGCTGACGGCCGCTGTGACGATGTCGCGCCTGGATCCCCAGACCAGCGCGCGGGCCTGAGCGCAGAGCGCCATTCGCGCGCCCCAGCAATGGGATGCGTTACCCCGCTGGACGCACGTCCGATAGCGCAAAGACGGAGTCTCCCGAGACTCCGTCGAGCACCTCGCGCAACTGTTCGCGACCCCCCACCTCGAGCTTGGCGTAGCTGCGCGTCAGGTGCGTCTCGACGGTGCGCAGGCTGACGAACAGCGCCTGCGCGATCTCGCGATTGCTCATGCCGGTGCTCGCCATCCGGCAGACGCGCAGCTCGCTCGGGGTGAGCGCGTCGCGGCCGGAGACGCGCGCCCGTCGCGGGCGGGCGCCCGCGGCGCGCAACTGCTCGCGCGCGTGCGCAGCGATCGGGCCGGCCCCGCAGCGGTCGGCCAGGTCGAGCCCCTCGCGCAGGAACGGCATCGCCTCGCTGCGCTTGCCGCGCCGGCTGAGGCCCGCCCCCAGCTCAACGAGGACGCGCGCGCGCTCGAGCCGCAGTGGGCGCTCGCGCGTGAGCAGCTCGGCGCGCCGCAGCGGCTCGTGCGCGAACAGTTCGAAGCGCAGCTCGCGCTCGTCCTCAGGCAGGTCCAACGCGGCCGCGTCGCACGCCGCCACCGCTTCGCCGACGGCTCCCCGGACGAGCAGCTGGCCGGCCAGGTCGAGTGTGATCTGCCCGCGCCTGACCGGATCGCCGCAGGCGGCGAGCGCATGGCGCACCCGTCCCACGCCGGCAGGGTCTGTGAGCACACCCTCGGCGCGTCCCAGCTCGAACAGCACATCCACCTGAGCCGCCGCCGGCGGCGGCTGTTCGAGCGCCCGCCGCAGGCACGCCGCCGCCATCTCGGGCGCTCCCACCGCGAGCGCCTCCCGCGCGGCCGCACGCAGGGTCGCCACGACACCCGGCTGCTGGCGGTAGGACTACCCGGCCGGAGCGACGGCCTGGATCGCCAGGTTCGTGTGACCGGCGCGCGAGCACGCTTCGAACGGGAACGGGATCACCTTCGAGCGCGTCTGGCCGGGCGGGTACACACGCAGACCCGCGGCCGCCACAGGCCGGCAGCCGGGCAGGGCGCCCACGTCGACGATCCGCACGAGCGCCGTTGCAGTGCTGCCGTTGTTGAGCGTCGAGGAGCCGCTTGCGAGCGTCACCAGGCCCTTCCCCGGCGTCGGTTCGCGTCTCGCCGCCACGCCGAGCTGGCGACCGGCGAGGTTGACCGCAGCCACCCCCGGATAGCCGTACAGGGTGCACGTGTGACCGGAGAGGTTGGTCAGCTCGAGCTCGTAGTAGATGCTGCCCAGCGTCCCGCCGCCGCCTTCCTGGTTCAGCCAGATGACCAGCCCCGAGGTGGCGCACTTCGGCGTGCCCGCCGCCAGCGCCCCGGTGGGCTGTGCCGGAAAGGCGATCGCGCCGAGCGCGAGCACCGGGACGAGCGCGATCCCCGTGCGTCCGACGAGGCGCCAGAGGGTGCGGACGTGAGACCTGGAGGGTCTCAGCATCGCGCGGACGGCTCTCAGCATCATCGTTCGGCCAGCGGCGAAACGTAGCGAAGGAAAGGCCCGATCTCGAGGCCGCGCCCGGTCGCCTGCTCCAGCAGCGGGATCGTGTCCAGGCGCCGCCCGTAGCGGTGGACGTTCTCCCCCAGCCAGCTCTGGATCCTCGCCAGCTCACCCCTGCGCAGCTCCTCCTCCAGCGGCCCCAACTGCGACTGCATCGTCTCCCACAACTGCGCAGCGATCAGACAGCCGAGCGCGTAGCTGGGGAAGTAGCCGAAGCTGCCTGCGCCCCAGTGGACGTCCTGCAGGCACCCCAGCGCGTCCGAGGGCACCTCCACACCGAGCAGGCGGCGCATCCCGTCGTTCCACGCCGCGGGCAGATCCGCCACTGCCAGCCCACCGTCGATCAGCGCGAGCTCCAGCTCGAAGCGCAGGACGATGTGCAGCGGGTAGGTCAGCGGATCGGCCGACACGCGGATCGCCGACCGCTCCACGCCCACCAACGCCGCGTGCAACTCGCCGGGGTCGACCGCGAAACCGCCCGCGCCCAGCTCGCTCGCGAGCAGCTCGATGAACGCGGGATTGCGCGCCACGTGGTTCTCCCACAGCTTGCTCTGGGACTCGTGCACCGACATCGACGTCCCTGTGCCCAGGTTCGTGCGCTCCAGCGCCGGGTCCGTCTGGCGCTCGTACAGCGCGTGACCGTACTCGTGCAGCGAGCTGAGCAGCGACTCGACGTTGCCGTCGTTGTAGCGGGTCGTGAGGCGCATGTCGCCGCGGCCGATCCACGCGGTGAACGGGTGCGCCGACACATCGACCCGCCAGCTCGCCTCATCGACGCCCAGCCGGCGCAGCGTGCTCGCCACCGCCGCCTGCTGGGCCGCCACGGGAACTTCCAGGGTCATACGCGGCGAGCGTCGCTGGGCCTCCGCCACGAGCGGCTCGAGCGCGTTCGCCAAATCGCCCAACACCAGGCGCAGCTCCTCCGTGCGCAGGCCGAAGTCGTAGTCGCCCAGCAACGCGTCGTAGGGGCTCTCACCGTCCTGCGCCAGGCACGCCGCGCGTGCCCGCGCGAGCTCCACGTTGCGCTCGAGCGCCGGGGCGAACATGCTGAAGTCATCCGCGTCGCGCGCGGCATGCCAGCTCTCCTGGCCGTCCGCGCTCGCGCGCGCCAACTCGACCGCGAGCTCTTCCGGCACGCGGCGAGCATGCTCCCAGTCGCGACGCGCCAGGCGTGCGATGTCTCGGTCGAGCTCCTCCAGCGGCGCGCCCTCGAGCTCGTCCAGCCAGCCTCCGATCTCCGCCGAGGTGGCGCGCTCGTGGGTCAACCGCGCGAGCGTTCCCAGCTGCTGCGCCCGCGCGGCACCGCCCTGCTCGGGCATCATCACGAGTTGGTCCCAGCTGGCGAGCATCTCCACGCCGGCCAGATCCGCGAGCTCCGCCATGCGCTCTCGTAGCTTCTCCACAGCGCTCACCAGCGAGAGCCTATGCGTTGCGCGAGCCGATTGACGGGTCGCGCCCGCGGGTAGCATGACAGCATGACAATGGGCGTCGAGCAGATAGAGGAATGGGTGGGTGAGGATGTGCTGGACCTCGAAGGCGAGCGTGTGGGCAAGCTCGACGAGGTCTTCTACCCGACCTCCGGCGGGGACGCGGTTTTCATCGCCGTGAAGAGCGGCCTGCTCGGGCGCCACTCCAGCCTCGTCCCGCTGGAGAGCGCCACCGTGGGACGCGACTACCTCCGCCTGGCCTATTCCAAGGCGGCGATCGAGCACGCCAACTCGGACCTGAAGGGCAGCGACGGCGTCGACCGCTACAGCGCGCGACAGCTCGGCGAGCTCTACGGCGTGCACGTCGCCGCCGACGAGGATTACGAGAGCGCAACGGTCATCAACGAGCGTCGTCAGGCGGCTGAGGAAGCGCAGCGGCGCGCGGCGGCGCTCGAAGAGGAGGCGCGACGCCGCGAGACCGACGCGCACGACGCTCAGGGCAGCGCCCAGAGCGCGCAGGAGCAAGCGGCAGCCAAGGCGCGCGAATCCGAGCAGGCGCGCGCCGACGCCGACCAGGCTCGCCAGGATGCGGAGCGCACTGCTCCTTCCTAGCGCGGGCGGCAAATGACGCGTTACATCGTCTACGGAGCCGGCGCCATCGGTGCGACGATCGGCGCCAAGCTCCACCAGTCGGGGCGGCGGGTCGCGCTGATCGCGCGCGGCGAGCACCTCGAGCGACTGCGCGCCGACGGGTTACAGCTGCTGGCTCCCGACGCAGACGCGCAGTTGCAGATCCCCGCCTACGAGAGTCCCGCCGCCGCGGATGCGCAGCCGGGCGACGTGGTGGTGCTCGCGATGAAGAGCCAGGACACCAAGCAGGCGCTCGAGGAGCTCGTCGCCGTCGATCGCTCCGAGCAGCTCGTCGTGGTGTGCGCGCAGAACGGCGTCGAGAACGAGCGCGTGGCCCTGCGGCTGTTCGCGCACGTGTACGGCATGTTCGTGTACCTGGCCGCCGAGCACGTCAGGCCGGGGGTGGTGAGCGCATTCTCCGCGCCGTGCGTCGGCGTGCTCGACCTGGGTCGCGTGCCACGGGGCGCCGATCGCGCCGCCGAGCAGATCGCCTCCGACCTGGGCGACGCAGGCTTCAGCTCGCGCGCAGCGCCGGAGATCATGCCGTGGAAGTACGCCAAGCTCCTGTCCAACCTCGCCAACGCGATCGGCGCGATCCTCGGTCCCGACGCTGAGGAGGAGGATCTCGTCGAGCGCGCCAGGCACGAGGCGCTGCTCTGCTACGAGGCGGCGGGCATCGCCTTCGTCGACAGACACGAGGTGAACGAGCGAACCACCGTGGTCTCCGCGCTGCGCGCCGTGCACGGGCACGAGCACAGCGGGTCCTCCTCCGTGCAGAGCCTTCAGCGTGGAACGGGCGCGATCGAGACCGACTACCTCAACGGGGAGATCGTGCTCCTGGGGCGAGCCCACGGAGTGGCCACGCCCGTGAACACGGCCCTCACCCATGTGGCCCGACGCATGGCCCGGGACGGCCTGCAGCCCGGCGGGCTGGGACAGGCGGTGGTGAAGGACGAGATCGCCTGCGACGCCGCGCGGGCCGCGGTCTGAGCTGCTGCACAGGACTCGGGTAGCCGGGTGGCGTTGACTGCGAGGACCGGCCTGTGGTAGTACCAGCGCACCGATAAAGCGCTCAACCGACCGCGAGAGGCCCTCAATGCCAACCCCTGCCGCTCCCCCGTCCGGCGCGCCAACCGGTGCGGAGCTCGATGCTCTGACCAGCCGCGCGGCGGCTCTTGCCGGCGAGCTGGCCGCCACGACCGAGCGCGAGCGCGCGCTGCCGCCGGCGCTGCTCGAGGAGCTGCGGGCGACCGGGCTCATGCGCGCCGGAGTGCCAGCCGCGCTGGGCGCGCTCGAAGCAGCGCCCGCGACTACGCTTCGCGGCGCCGAGAGCATCGCCAGGGGCGACGCGTCGGCGGGCTGGTGCGTCTCGATCGCCGCCACCAGCAGCCTGCTCTCCGCCTACCTCCCCGAGGAGGGCGCCGCCGAGATCTTCAGCGACCCCCGGGTGATCGCCGCCGGCGTGTGGGCCCCGCGCGGCAAGGCAGTTGCCGTCGATGGCGGCGTGCGTGTCTCCGGACGCTGGTCCTTCTGCAGCGGCATCCCGCACTCGCGGTGGCTGTTCGCGGGATGCGTGCTCGACAATGGCGGCTCCAGCGCGGACGGGCCGGCGCTGCGCGTCGCCGCCATGCCGAGCGCCGAACTGGAGATCCTCGACACCTGGCACACCAGCGGCCTACGCGGCACCGGCAGCCACGACGCCGTCGCGGATGACCTGTTCGTGCCCGACTCGCATCTGCTCTCGCTGATGGACGGGCCACGCGTGGACGCGCCGCTCTACCGCTTCCCCGTGTTCGGGTTCTTCGCGCTGTCCATCGCCGCCGCCGCGCTCGGCAACGCCCGCGGCGCGATCGACGAGCTGCTCGAGCTCGCCACCGTGAAGGTCGGCCTGGGCTCGAGTCGCACCCTGGCCGAGCGGCCCGCCACGCACGCCGCCGTCGGCGAGGCGGAGGCCGCCCTGCGGGCCGCGCGGGCCCTCTTCTACGAAGCGATCGAACAGGCGTGGGACGCCTCGCAGCAGGACGCCCCCGTGTCCGAGTCGCTGCGCCTCGGACTGCGCCTGGCGGCCACGCACGCCGTGCGCAGCTCCGCCGAAGTGGCGCGCGCCATGTACGACCTCGGCGGCGGCACGGCGATCTACGAGAGCTCGCCGCTGCAGCGGCGCTTCCGCGACGCCCACACCGCCACCGCCCACTTCCAGGTCAACCCCGCGATCTGGGAGCTCACAGGGCGGGTGCTTCTCGGAGTGCCCACGCGGACCGAGCAGCTGTGACCGACGCTAGCTGACCTGCGCTGCGGTTCGAGCCCTCGCCGCCGCGCTGAGGTGACGACGCAGGAAATACAGCTGGTCGGATACGGAGCGCTCGAACGCATCCCCTACATAAACGTCGAAATGCCCAACCGGGTAGGTGCGCACCTCGGCGCGACCCGGCGCGCGCCAGGCGGCGTCCTGCGCGGCCTTGACCGGCGCCACCGAGTCGCGGTCGGCGATCTGGATCAGGATCGGGCACGCCAGCCGGTCCGCTTGCAGGCCCGGGCGATACATGCCCGCCTGCAGGCCGATGCGGGCGGCCACCTCGTTGCGCCACGACGGGCCCGCGATCGCGCGCATCCCCGGCTCCGCGTCCGGGGTGCTCATGAACGCCACGCTGCCCGGCGGGCCGATCGCCGGCGCCGTCACCGTCTGCCCGCCGCGCAGCGAGGAGAGGACGTCTCGCAGCGCCAGCGCGCTCAGCCGCACGAGCTGACCGACGCCCGCGTAGCGCACGAGGTTGACGAGCGTCGCCGTCCCGTCCATCGCCGGCACCTGCGCGATCGCAGCCGCCACGCGACCGTCGCTGACCGCCACCGGCACCACGTGGCCGCCCGAGTAGGAGGAGCCCCACACGACGATCCGCTCCTCATCCACGCCCTCCAGCGCCCGGGCATATGCGATCGCCGCCGCGTAGTCCTCCTGCTGCTTGCGGATCGAGATCAGCTGCCTGGGCTCACCATCGCTCGCGCCGAAGTGGCGGTAGTCGAACGCCAGCGCGTCCAGACCCGCCGCGGCGAAGCGCTCCGCGAACCCCAGCAGGCCCGAGTCCACCGTCCCGCCGAAGCCGTGCGCCAGCACCACGCACGGCCGGCCGCCACGCTCGTCGAGAAACTCATCGCCCTCGCCGCGCAGGTAGGTCCCGACGCAGCGCACACCGCCGCTGTCGAAGGAGACCTCGCTCACGCCGAGCCCGCCAGCTGCTCGAGCGTTCGTGCCCTGCCCGCCGTGTCGCGGGCCGTCGGCGCGCCCGCGCGTGCGCGCGCCTGGCCCTTGGGGATCGAGCGCGTCTTCAGCTCGTGCTCGAAGCCGTACCACTCCAGCTGCATCGTGTGGCGCGGCTTGTCGGTGAAGTGCCCCGTGTGAAAAGCCTCGTCGCTGACGATCTCCTGTTCCATCTCCGCCCGCGGCGGCGGCGCCCAGTCGCCGCTCAGCCAGCGCGCCGCCAGCTTCGACTGCAGCTCCGAGAACGGGAAGATCGTCGGGATCGCCTGGCCCAGGCCGATGAACGCCAGGTCGTCGATCCCCGGCTTCAGCATCCGCTTGTACAGCGGCAGCTTGTTCTCCGGGGCAGAGATGAAGTCGTGGTCGAAGAACGGGAAGCTGACGTTGTATCCGGTGGCGTAGACGATCGCGTCCACCTGCTCCACCGAGCCGTCCGCGAAGCGCACCCCGTCTGAGAGCAGCTCCGCCACGTCGCCCTTCCCCACCGCGTCGCCCGCGCCCAGGCGGCCCAGCAGCTCGCTGGAGACCGTCGGGTGGGCGTCCAGGAACTTGTGGTTGGGCGTCGGCAGGCCGAAGTCCTCCATGCGCCCCGAGAAGATCCGCGGCAGCGTGCGCCCCAGACGGCGCTGCAGGCCCACCGGAATGCGCGGGTTGGTCTTCACCACCTGGTCCACCGGCTTGCCGAAGATGTACTTCGGCACCACGTACGCGCCCGAGCGCGTGGAAAGGAACACCATGTCCGAGACCGTCTTGCGCGCCAGCTCAGAGACGATGTCCACCGCGCTGTTGCCGATCCCCACCACCAGCACGCGCTTGCCGTACATGTCCAGCGGCGTCGAGGGATCCACGTATTCGTGCGAGTGGATCTGCGGGCCGTCGAAGCTCCCCGGGAAGTCCGGGTAGCGGGGGTCCCAGTGGTGGCCGTTGCACACCAGCAGCGCGTCGAAGGACTCCTTCGTGCCGTCCTCGAGCGTGATCAGCCAGCCTCCCTGCTCGCCCCTCTGCGCGCGCTGCACGCGGGCGTTGAAGCGGATGTTCTCGCGCAGCGCAAACGCGTCCGCGTAGTCGCGCAGCCACTCGAAGATGTGCGTGTGGTGGGGGTAGTCCGGATAGCGCTCCGGCATCGGGAAGTCGCGGAAGGAGATCGACGGCTTGGAGATGTCGATGTGCAGCGAGCGGTACGCCGAGGAGACCCCGTTGGGGTTTTCGAAGTACCAGTTGCCGCCGACCTCATCCGATGCCTCGAAGCACGTGTGCGCGACGCCGAAGTCAGCGAGCGCCTTGCAGGCCGTCAGCCCGCTGACGCCGGCGCCGATCACGCACACGGAAGGCATGTCCCCCATTGCTCGATCCTACGCGACCGCCAGCTGCTCGTCGCTGTAGGTCTCGCCCCGCTCCGCCTTCTCCACCAGCGACGCCGGCGGCTCGAAGCGCTCGCCGTACTTCTCCGCGAGCTCGCGTGCGCGCGCGACGAACCCTGCCACACCGTCGTCGTAACCGTTGATGTACTGAAGCACCCCGCCCGTCCAGCCCGGGAAGCCGATGCCGAGGATCGAGCCGATGTTCGCGTCTGCGACCGACTCGATCACGCCCTCGTCCAGGCACCTGACCGACTCGAGCGCCTCCGCGAACAGCATCCGCTCCTCGAGATCCCTCAGCGAGATCGAGGCCGGGTCGTCCGTCTGCGGGAACATCTCCTTCAGGCCCTTCCACAGGCCCGTGCGCTTTCCGTCCTCGTAGTCGTAGAAGCCGGCGCCCTCGAGCTTGCCCGCGCGCCCCTCCGCCAGCATGCGGTCGACCACCTGGAAGGACTGCCGTTCCGTGAACGTGCCGCCTTCGGCCTCGATCGCCGCCTTCGTGGCGTCGCGGATCTTGCGCGCGAGCTTCATGTTCAGCTCGTCCGATAGCTGCAGCACCGGCGCGGGTAGCCCGCCTGGCTCGAGGCCTGCTCGATCGACGGCGCGGGGATGCCCTCCAGCAGCATGCCGACGCCCTCGTTGATGAACGTGCCGATCACGCGGCTGGTGAAGAAGCCGCGGCTGTCGTTGACGACGATCGGCGTCTTCTTGATCTGCTTGGCGAGGTCCAGCGCGCGGTAGAGCGTCTCCTCGTTCGTCTTCTCGCCCTTGATGATCTCCAGCAGCGGCATCTTGTCCACCGGGCTGAAGAAGTGCAGGCCGATGAATTCCTCCGGACGGCTGACGCCCTCCGCGAGGTCGGTGATCGGAAGCGTCGAGGTGTTGGAGCCCAGCAGCGCGTCAGGCGCGAGATGCGGCTCGATCTCCGCGAACACCTGCGCCTTCACCGCCGGGTCCTCGAACACCGCCTCGATCACCAGGTCCGCGCCCGCGGCGGCCGCGGGGTCGGTCGTCGGCGTGATCCGCGCGAGCAGCTCATCCGCCTGCTCCTGTGTCGAGCGCCCGCGCGAGACGGCCTTCTCGACCAGCGTCTGCGAGTAGGCCTTGCCGCGGTCGGCCGCCTCCTGGGAGACGTCCTTGAGGACGACCTCGATGCCCGCTTTCGCGCAGACGTAGGAGATCGCCGCGCCCATCATCCCCGCGCCCAGCACGACCGCCTTCTTGGCCGTGTAGGGCTCGTATGATTCGGTGCCCGCCCGCCCCGACCACGGTCGCCGTTGACCTGCTGCAGGTCGAAGAAGAACGCCTGGATCATGTTCTTGGAGACCTGGCCGACGAGCAGATCGACGAAGTAGCGCCCCTCGATCTCGATCGCCGTTTCGAAGTCGACCTGCGCGCCCTCGACCGCCGCCGCCATGATGTGGTGCGGGGCGGGGTAGTTGGCGCCCTTGAGCTGCTTGCGCAGGTTCGCCGGGAACGCCGGCAGGTTCTGCGCGAGCTTCGGGTTCGACGGCGTGCCGCCGGGCATCTTGTAGCCCTTCACGTCCCACGGCTGGGAGACCTCCTCGCCCGCCTTCGAGACGATCCACGCCTTCGCGGCGGGGACGAGCTCCTCGCGCGTGGCGACGATCTCATCGAGGATGCCGACCTCTTTCGCCTTGGCCGGGCGCAGGCGCTGGCCCTGCATCAACAGCTGCATCAGCGCGTCGACGATGCCGATCATGCGCACCGTGCGCACGACGCCGCCGGCGCCCGGCAGCAGGCCGAGCTGGACCTCCGGGAAGCCCATCTGCACCTTCGGGTCGTCCACCGCGATGCGGTGGTGCGTCGCCAGAGCGATCTCCAGGCCGCCGCCGAGCGCCGCGCCGTTGATCGCGGCCACGACCGGCTTGCCGAGCGTCTCCAGGCGGCGCAGCTGCGCCTTGCCCTTGCGCACCATCTCCGCCAGCTCCGGGGCGTTCTCGGGAGTCGCCTGCTTGAGGTCGTTCAGGTCGCCGCCCGCGAAGAACGTCTTCTTGGCGGAGGTGATGACCACGCCCGCGATCGAGTCCTTCTCGGCCTCCAGGCGCTCGATCGTCGCGGCCATCGACTCGGCGTAGGCCGCGTTCATCGTGTTGGCCGACTGATTGGGGTCGTCCAGCGTGAGGACGACGATGCCGTCCTCGCCCTTCTCCCAGCGAATGGTTGTGCTCTCTGCTGCCATGACTAGATCGCCTCCACGACTGTCGCGATTCCCATGCCGCCGCCGACGCACAGCGTCGCCAGGCCATAGCGGCCGCCCGTGCGGTGCAGCTCGTCCACGAGCGTGCCCAGGATCATCCCGCCGGTCGCTCCCAGCGGGTGGCCCATCGCGATCGCGCCGCCGTTGACGTTGACTTTCTCCATGTCCAGGCCCATGTCCCGGACGAAGCGCAGCACCACCGCCGCGAACGCCTCGTTGATCTCCACCAGGTCGAGCTGATCGACCGTGATGCCCGCCTTCGCCAGCGCCTTGCGGCTCGCCGGCGCAGGGCCCGTGAGCATGATCGTCGGCTCGGCGCCCGATACCGCCGTGGCGAGGATCCGCGCCCTGGGCGTCAATCCGAGGTCCTTGCCGGTCTGCTCGTTGCCGATCGTCAAAAGCGATGCGCCGTCGACGATGCCCGAGGAGTTGCCCGGCGTGTGGACGTGGTCGATCTTCTCGACCCAGTGGTACTTCTGCAGCGCCACCGAGTCGAAGCCGCCCATCTCGCCCATCGCCGCGAACGACGGCTTCAGCCCGCCCAGCGTCTCGACGGTCGTGCCCGGACGGATGAACTCCTCGTGGTCGAGCACCACGTTCTCGTTGAGGTCCTTGACAGGGATCGTCGAGTCGGCGAAGCGACCGTCGGCCTCGGCCGCCGCCGCGCGCTCCTGTGAGCGGACCGCATAGGTGTCCACGTCCTCGCGGCTGAACTCCTCGATCGTCGCGATCAGATCTGCGCCGATGCCCTGCGGGACGAACGACGTGTCGTAGTTCGTCTCCGGGTCCATCGCCCAGGCGCCGCCGTCGGAGCCCATCGGCACGCGCGACATCGACTCCACGCCGCCCGCGAACACCAGGTCCTCCCAGCCGGAGGCGACCTTCTGCGCGGCGATGTTCACGGCCTCGAGGCCCGACGCGCAGAAGCGGTTGAGCTGCACGCCCGCGACCGTGTCGGGAAGCCCGGCCTTGATCGCGGCCGTCTTGGCGATGTCCGCGCCCTGGTCGCCCACCGGCGAGACGCAGCCCAGAACCACGTCGTCGATCCGCGAAGGATCGAGTTTCTCGTTGCGCACGAGCGTCTCGTGCATCAGGCCGACCACCAGGTCGACCGGCTTGGTGCCGTGCAGGGAGCCGTTGAACTTGCCCTTGCCGCGCGGCGTGCGGATCGCATCGAAGACCAGTGCGTCGGTCGCTGCCATCGGTGAAGCCTCCTGTGTCGTCGGACCTCGGCGGGGCGCGCAACGCTACCACACAAACGTTCATGCGCGAACGCAAATATGTCTAAGATCGCCTCTCATGTCGATCGCCGCCAACCCCGCCCCGCGCCGCAGTCAGGCCGAGCGCAGCGCCGCCACGCGCGACGCGCTGCTGGACGCGACGATCGCGTGCCTCGTCGACGACGGCTACGCCAGCACGACCACCAGCCGCGTGGCCGAGCGCGCCGGTGTCTCCCGCGGCGCGCACCTGCACCACTTCCAGACCCGCCAGGCGTTGCTGGCCGCCGCGATGGAGCGACTGGCAGAGCGGCGCGGAGCGGAGCTGCTGGCCGCCGCCGAGAAGCTTCCCGAAGGGCGCGAGCGCCTCGTGAAGGGCCTCGATCTGCTGTGGGCGAGCTACGCCCACCCCCTGTTCCAGGCGGCCGTGGATCTGTGGTCGCACGCGCGCACCGATCCCGATCTGCGCGAGCGGCTCGTGCCCGTCGAGCGGCGCCTGGACCGCCAGACGCTCGAGGTCGCAAGACGGCTGTTCCCCGCGATCGCCGAGCAGCCCGACTTCGACCGGCTGATCGAGATGGCCGTCTCCACGATCCGCGGCGGCGCGCTGCTCGACACCCTGCAACCCGGCGAGGGGCGCAACCGCAAGCAGTGGCGCTACAGCCGCGCGCGGCTCGTGGAGCTGTTCGAGGGGGCGGCTTGAGCAGACATCGCCGGGGGTCGCTCGCTGTGCTCGCGCTCGCAACCGTGGCCTGCGGAGTCGCGGGCCTCACCGCAGCCGGCACATCGGCGAGCGCCGGCGCGGCGAGCCAGCCCGCCTCGCTGCCCCTCGCCGGCAAGGTCGTCGGCATCGACCCGGGCCACAACGGGCGCAACTACACCGACCCGGGCTACATCGACCGCCCGATCTGGAACGGGCGCGAACACGAGGACTGCGACACGACGGGCACGGAAACCGACGGTGGCTACACCGAGGCGCAGTTCAACTTCAACGTCGCCGAGTACCTCGCCGCCGACCTGCGCGCGGAAGGCGCCAAGGTCGTGCTCACCCGTGACAGCAACAACGGCGTAGGCCCCTGCGTGACTACGCGCTCGCAGATCATCAACCGTGCGCACGCGAACGTCGCCATCGACATCCACGCCGACGGGGGCCCGCCCGGCGGGCGCGGCTTCGCCGTGCTCGAGCCGGTCGCCGACGGGATCAACGACCACGTGATCGCCGCTTCGAAGGCGTTCGGCCGCGACGTGATCGAACGCTTCCATGAGGTGGCCGGGATGCCGATCAGCGACTACGACGGGTCCGGCGGGGTCTCCGACCGCGACAACCTCGCCGGACTGAACCTCACGACCGTCCCCAAGGTCCTGATCGAGTGCGGCAACATGCGCAACTCAACCGACGCCGCGCTGCTTGTGCGCTCCTCCTTTCAGCGACTGGCGGCGCGCGCGCTGGCGCAGGCGATCGGCGCGTATCTGCGGGCGAGCGCCTGAGCTCGAGCCGGCGTGCAGCGTGCGGATCTCGCCGAGGATCGCATCGGCGACCGCCTGCTGCTGCTCTCGCGTAGGGGAAAGCGTTCGCTCCCAGCAGATCGCATCGCCGTAGAGCACGGTCACCTTCGGGAACTGCAACCGCTTCCAGTTGCGGACCCGCGCCGAGCCATGGATCGCGATCGGCACAACCGGGGCGCCGGTCTCCAGTGCGAGCCTCCCGATCCCCGGCTTGGCCCGCGTCGCGAGCTGGCCGCTGCGCGAGCGTCCGCCCTCGCAGTACATCGCCACCACCCCATCCTGCGCGAGGATCGCCTCGGCCGTGACGAACGCCTCCTCGTCGCGGGCCCCACGCCGGACGGGGAACACCCCTGCGTGGGTGTAGATGAACTGCATCGGCGGCTTGAACAGCTGTGACTTGGCCATGAAACGTACCTTGCGGCGCAGGTGGCACGCCATCAGGAAGTGGTCCATGAACGAAAAGTGGTTGGGCGCGAGGATCACTGGACCCGAGCCGGGGATCCTCTCCGTGTGGATGCCGCGGGCGCGCAGGAACGTGTAGGCGTAGAGCGATGTCAGGACCCGCGAGAGCTCATACACCCAGTCCGGCTCGCGCATGCGTGAGCGCTCATGAAAGCGGTCGAAGTACTGCTTCGGCCTGGGGTCGGAGTAGACCTGCTCGCGGATCGGCGCAAGATCGGACATCTCAGAACTCGCTCTCCAACACACGATGCTAGCCCACCACGCTACGATCGCCTCATGGCTGACTCCGCGCTGGTCGACGAGATCGCAAACGAGCTGGACACCTGGCCGGGCGTGAGCATCGAGCGGCGCTCGGAGGATGTGGCGCTCGTGCGCTACGAGCAGCTGGAGCTCGGTGTTCTCGACCGCGACCGGGGCGTGGCGGAGCTGCGCTTCTCGCATCCCGAGCACGACGAGCTGGTGGAGCACGGCGAGGCCGAGCCGGAGTCCTCTCGCCCGGACTCGGACATGGTCAGCCACGATGTGCATGGGCCCTCGGACGTGACAGCCGTCCTCGAGTTGTTCGACCGTCGCTATCGCGACCTCCGCGGCGAGGACGACCCGTACAGCTCGCAGGACCCGGCATGAGCCCGGCTCGACTCGTAGCGGTTCTCAGGCGGTGAGCGCTACAGCGGCCTCGGGTGTGGCTGCCACGAAGGAGAAGCTCTCCTCGATGTAGAGGTGGACGGCCTCCTCGTCGTGCCGGTGATAGCCGATCGAGAGGTCCTGCCCGCAGTCGAGGATGAAGTCACCGCCCCGCTGGCTGAGGACGACCGCGCCCTCCAGACCGGGCGCCCACACGATCGGCCCGTCGAGGATCTTGCGCAGGTGGTCGAGCAGCAGGTGCCCGCCGTGCTCGGCCGTCTCGACCGCACGCCGGTACTGCTCGCGTCCGAGCGCCATCCCGTAGGGCCCACCGATACCGTCACACAAGAGCAGCTCGACAGCGCCGGCGACGGCGCGCGGGTAGCGCTCCGGATCCTCACCCAGCGGTTTCGGCTCGTGCGGCGAGGCTCCGACGATCCCCTTCAGCTCAGCCTCCGGCCAGCCGTGGAACACCGCCACGTTCTCGGCTGTGGCCATCCGATGGGCGGCATCGTCGAGGGCAGCGAGATCGACGTCCTGCGCCCCGCGGTCCCGGTCGGCGAGCTCCCGCAACGAGACCGTGAAGTCGGAGCGCAGCTCGGCGAGCGCCAGCACACGACGCCGCACTGCGCTCACGCCCTCGTGCGGTGTGGCGGCGAGCCGCTCGGTGCGTCCGAGGTTAGTGGCGGAGTGATCCCAGCCGTGCGGACCGGAGAAGTCGACGAGCCTGCGCGCCGCCAACGCAGGGGCCAACCGCTGCCTGGCCTCGGCGTCCAGGAGATCCCAGCCCGAGTCGGTGATCGGCGCGTGTGAGCGCAGGAGATGATCGAAGCCCATCCAGCCTCCTCAAAGGTCTGGCTGGACAGTCTACGACGAGTCTGCGATCTGCGATCCTGGGCCTCCCCGAGCGAGACCTCAGATCACCGGCCTGCCGACACGGCATCCAGCCAGCGCAGAGCGCCGCGCAACTGCGCCTCCTGGCGGCGCTGCTCGGTCACGTCCTCCATCACGACGACGGCACCGCGTCTGCGTCCCCGCTCGTCGTTGATCGGGCCGGCATGGGTGCTCAAGAGGACATCGTCGCCGCGGATGTTGACGAGAACGTCCACGCTGCGGACCACTTCGCCCGCCAGCGCTCGCACGGGCGGCAGGTCCTCGCGCTCCATCGGGAGCCCGGAGGGGGTACGAGGAAACAGCTCGTCGATCCAGGACTCAGGAGGCGTGCCCATAGGCCAGTCGCCGCGGAGCAGCTTGCAGGCGGCTCGATTGGCGTGGGTCAGCCTGCCGTCGGCCGCACAGGCAACGACGGGAACCCCCACGATCCGCAGCAGCGCATCGAGCAGATCCTGGTCGTCGCGCAAGCGCTGGCGAGCGCGGCGACCGCGGCCGAGGGCGGGCGAAAATGCCACGAGCGAAATGCTCGGCCTCGGGCGCGGTGAGCGCAATACCGCGTATGAGGGATTTCCAGCCTGCTACCCGGCCAGGCTGGGGACGTCGACCACGTGCCCGCCGCAGAGGACGAGCGCGACGAGCTGGGCGCGCGTGCGCGCGCCCAGCTTGGACATGGCGTTACGGACGTGGGTTCGCACGGTCTCCGGAGAGATGTGCAGCTCCCGGGCGATCTCTGCGCTCTCGCGTCCGAGCGCGATCAGGGTCACCACCTCTCGCTCACGATTCGTCAAGAGAAGCTGACCGACGGCGAGCGACGTTCCCACGGGTGGCGCCTCCTCGTCGATCACCGTCACGTAGGTCGCCATGCGGCGTGCGCCGATCCGCTCGAGCCTGGCCGCGAACTCGACCTCGACCTCTGACCCGTCCGCGCGGAGGAGTGCCCGTTTCCCCGTGTATTCCCCGGTTCGCAGGAACTCCTCCCACTCTCCCGCGGCCGCCTCCCGTTCGTCCGGCCTGATGTTGTCGACCATCGAGGAGCCGATCACGTCCGCCCGATCGCGCCCGAACAGCGACAGCCCGGCGTCGTTCACGTCGACGACTCGACGCTGCTCGTCGAGCAGCACGACCGGGTTGGACGTCCGTTTGAAGACCAGCCAGAACAGTCGCTCCCAGCCCGCCCCCTCGCCAGGACCGTGCATCGTTTCAGCGTACGTCATCGCTGGGCTCGGGGGCAGGCCGCACCGTCGTCCGACGCGTCCGATGTTCCCGCGCAGCATGGGCGCCACGGGTCCGTATGTTCGATCAATGCCGCAGACCCGGCTCATGCTTGCCGGCCCGCGTGTCGAGTAGTCAACTATGGGTCAAATACCCGCGCCCAGCCCTCCGGCGCTCCCGACGGCTCAGAGCGGTCGCGGGCCCCGTTGGTATCGGCAGCGGCTCGAGCGGCGTCGTGACGGCGAGGAGGGCTCCGCATTTGCCTTTGGCATCCGCCTGTTCGCCAGCGTCGCGGTCGCGTTCGCGTTGACCGCCATCACTGGCTACGTGCTACTCGAACGAGACCTCGCACACCTGCAGATCAGCGAATACGCAGAAAACCAGCGGGGGGACGCGCGGGCCTTCGAACGCCAGGGCACCCGGGCGACAAGCACAGCAGACGGGTCCGCCGACATCAGCCGTCTGCTCGAAGGCGTCGCGCAGCGTCCCGGCACCCTCCAGGTCCTCCTGATCGACAGGCGGCGCGTCGTCACAGCGAGCGGCAACGGCGTACTGCTGGGCACGACAGTCGCCGACCCTCGCATCGACGCGGCACTCGAACGCGGCCGCTCCTACGCTGGACACGAGACAGCCCGCGGCAAGGACAGCAACGACTTCGAGGTCATCGTCCCGGTCAACCTCCCGAGCGGGCGCTACGCCTACGAGGTCACATACGACGAGCGCGCGTATGACGCGCAACTGAGCGAACTGCGCCGGATCCTCGCCCTGATTGCAGTGCTCACCCTGATTGGAGGCGGCGCGGTGTTCTATCTCCTCGGTGGGCGACGGCTGATGCGCGACCACCGGATGGTTCTGCAGCGAGCTACCCGCGACGGGCTGACCGACCTGCCCAATCAGCGGGCCTTCCACGACGAGCTCCCGCAAGCCGTCGCGTCCGCCGCACGCTATGGCGACCCCTTCGCGCTTGCGCTCCTGGATGTGGATGACTTCAAGCTCATCAACGACCGCAACGGGCATCCGCACGGCGACGCGATACTCCAACGGCTCGCCGACGTCCTGCGCGCCGCAAGGCCTGGAGACCGCCCCTACAGGATCGGCGGGGACGAGTTCGCGCTGACGCTGACACACACCGACGTCGAGGGCGCCCGAGCGGTCGCGCGGCGATTGGGCCGCAACCTGCAGGACGCCGGTCTCGCGATCAGCATCGGCGTGAGCGCGCTGCGACCGGGGCAACAGCCGGAGACGCTGCGCGCCGAGGCCGACGCCGCGCTGTATGAGGCCAAGCGCGAGGGAGGCAATCGCGCAACGCTGTTCGAGGACATCCGTGAGCGCGTGGTCGTGACCACCTCCGAGAAGAAGGAGACCGTCGTGCGGCTGATCGACGAGGGGCGCCTGCAGACGCTGTTCCAGCCAATCTGGAACCTCGACGCCGAGGCCCTGCTCGGCGTCGAGGCCCTGACGCGCCCCGACCGCTCCTACGGACTCTCCGGGCCCGCGGAGGCCTTCGACATCGCCGAGCAGATCGGCCGCGTGCATCAACTCGACGTGCTGTGTGTGGAGAACGCCCTGCGGCTCGCACCCGAGATGCACCCCGGGGTGCTGCTGTTCCTCAACCTCTCGCCGCTGACCCTCGACCTGGACGCCGAGGCAGAGGCGTGGCTGGCCCCGGCCGTAGAACGCGCAGGACTGACGCCGGAGATGGTCGTCGTCGAGGTCACCGAGCGCTTCGGGGGACGCACCGAGAGAGTCATCAAGCGGCTGAAGCGCCTACGCGAACAGGGCTTCAAGATCGCCATCGATGACGTCGGAACGGGCAACTCCGGCCTCGAGATGCTGAGCAAGGTCAACGCCGAGTACGTCAAGCTCGACCGCAGCATCATCACGGCCGCCGCGACCGAGTCGAGCGCCCGGGCGGTGCTGATGGCAATGGCGACGTTCGCCCGCCAGACCGGCGCCTTCGTGATCGCCGAGGGCATCGAGGACGAGGACACACTGCAGTTCCTGCGAGCCATCAACGAAGAGCACGAACTCGCCTCCGACGCGATCATCCAGGGCGGCCAGGGCTTCGGGCTCGGCAGACCCTCGCACGAGCTCGCACCGGAATCGCCCGCCATGCTCCACGCCAGCCATGGCGAGCCCCATCCGGTCACGTAGGGCCAGGGATCACTCACACAGCGTCCGGCTGCGGACCCGCGCGATGCGTGACTCAACCAACCGCGACGAGGGGCCCAATCGGCCATACGGCACGTACACCGGACGCCGGATGATGCTGCGCGGCGGACGGTTGGGCTCGCGCCGTGGAGCGCGATGACATCGACAACGGGTCCTCGCCACTAGGCGATCCGTAATGCTGACATAACGATACATATACCCGACCTTAGCGCGCCTGCCAATCATTTGCATTGATCGAACGAACACAACCACTGGACCAGGTGCCACCACCAGCCGACTCAGGATACCTTGGGTGACACATCGCCAAAAGGCCGCAGCGCTGCCAGCACGACGACGCGTCCTCAAGCAGCCGTCGGCTGCCTGCCGTAGGCGAGCAGGCCGTAGATGACGAGAAGATCCAACGCGAATACGCTCAGCGACAAGAAGGGAGAGGCGGGCAGGAACACCAGCTGGATGACCGCATTGACTCCGGCGACGATCACACCTGTCCAACGGGCCCACGACGCTTGCACCAGGATTCCGAGTGCGGCGCAGTACTCGACGACACCGATCAGCATCACTACCCAACCCCACGTATTCAGATTGCTGATCACAAAGTGAGTGTTCGCGACGTAGAAATGGGAGTTGGCGATGGCCGCGATTCCGTAGATGAAGTTGAGAGTCGCGGCGATCATGATCATCACGCCGGCGAACACGACCCAGCCGTAGCCGCGCGGCTCGCCGTATTCGTCTTCGCCCGGCGACGCTCCGCGGCGCACCGGTTCCCTGGGCTGGCGGCTCGTCTGCGGATCGGCGACCGAGCTGTATCCATCAGCCATGAGAGCTACCTCCTAATTGGCGTGTGGTCTGATATGAGGTAAACACGTGAGGGACACGAGCGGTCTCTCTATCGATCGCCCGAGCGTAGGCTCCTGCTCTCGGCGCGGCATCATCCGAAAAGAGTGACATCGTGAGGCGGCCGCCGACATCTTGGCCAGGCCGTGAGCTATCGGCGGAATGTGGTCAGGCCTCATCGCGTCGCACCTCTTCGCCCGCAGGCCGTCGCCCCGGCGTCGAACTCGAACGAGTCTCTATGCGGGTCATTTCGCGCTGCACGTCCGGAACGAGGGCGGCGCGATGGGCGAGCACGCCGTTGGCCATCCGCCACAGCAGTCGGACGTCTCCACGACACGCCGCCCGCCCCGGGACCAGGCCAACGGGCAGATTCCACCAGCGTCCTCGCTTCACGACCGCGACTCGATCCCAGACAGCCGCAAAGCGGGTCTCGGGTGCATCCGGGGACGCCGTGGCAGGATCGAAGCCGGCGAGCACCATCGGACAGCGTGGGCGCCAAGCGCCCACTGTGACGTTGGCCTCGGGGTCGCGTTCGAGACGATCCACGAGTCGCTGGATTCGTTCTGTTGTCAGCTCGGCCAGTGCTTTTTGCAGCTCCTCGGCGGAGGTCATATCGCGTCGTCCCCCTAGCGCTCTCTGGTGGTGTGCAAAGTAGGAAGGTGAACCCGTTCGTTAGGCGTACTCAGCTTTCCAGGCGGCGGTTCGGACTCGACCGGTCAGGCCGTTTCGGGCTCGCCGAACACCGCTAGACCGTGGATGCAGACCAGGCAGATGGCGAACACGCCCAGTGCCCACCACGGGTGTGCGCCGCCCACATCCGACAGAGCTCCAATCGCACCCAGGCACGCGGCAACAAGGCCGATCACGCGCCCATAGGCGCCGCCGGCGAACAGCGAGAACGACGCGGTTAGCTCGATCGCACCGAGGATGATGGTGATCCATCCCCACGTGTGCAGACTCGAGAACAGGTACACGCTGTCGTTGATGTAGAAGTGCGAATTTGCCACGGCTGCGATTCCGTAGATGATGTTCAGGATGCCTGCGACAAGCAACAGCATCCCCACGAACATCGCGCTGCCTATGCCTCTCATCGTTCCCCTTTCTTCTCGTGACGGGATGAGCAGCTCGGTCATTGACCGTGACCGCATCGAGCCGCTCGAGTCACGATGGCGAATGTGCTCGAGGTCACGACTTTATGCGTCTGAGGCTCGGCTGCGATGGTGCGCACACCTCTCTTTTTGGCCCGACACACACTCCTCTCGCGTGCTCGCACCCCCCACGCGCCCCTGGCTCAGAGGTGCGTCGCGTGGGTACCGGCACCACTCGACGCCCCGCGCCAGCCTCCAGCCAGACGCCGGTTGGCATCCTTGCGGCGACTCACATCAATCGAGAAGCTGCCCCCCGTGAGCACCGTCAAGGCAGCCAAGGCGAAGACGGGCAAGCCAGGCAAGCCAAGGGCTGCAAAGCTGTCCGGCGCAAACGGCGTGCCTCCTGCCGCTACCGGCGTACCTCCTGCCACGAACGGCACGGCCGAGGCCGCTCGCATGCCGCAGAGCGCGGCGATGCCCTCCCCCTTTCCGCCGATCGCGGACTACGCCTTTCTCTCCGACTGCCACACCGGCGCGCTCGTGGCGCCGGACGGGACGATCGACTGGCTGTGCGTCCCCCGGTTCGACGCACCGAGTGTGTTCGGCTCGCTGCTCGATCGCCAGGCGGGCGGATTCCGCCTCGGACCATTCGGCGTCAACGTGCCCTCCGCGCGTATCTACGAGCCCGGCACGAACATCGTGATGACGACCTGGAAGACGCCGAGCGGCTGGGTGATCGTGCGCGACTGCCTCGTGTTGGGACCACGCCGCGGGGAGGATCTCATCACGCCCCACACCCGCCCTCCGGCCGACGAAGACGCGTGCCACCTGCTCGTTCGCGTGGCGATGTGCCTCGAGGGTCAGGTGGAGATGGAGCTGACATGCGAACCGGTGTTCGATTACGGACGGATCCCCGCCGACTGGTCGATCCAACAGGACGGCCACAGGGCCGACGCGAGCGCCGCCGAGACGACGGTCAGGCTGCAGACCGACATGGCTGTCGGCGTGGAGGGCGACCGGGTCAGGGCGCGGCACGTGCTCAAACAGGGCGAGCAGCTCTACTGCTCGCTTTCCTGGGCCGAGGAGCTGCGCGCGCCCGAGAACATCGATGAGGCCAACGAGCACCTTGCCGCCACAGCTAAGTTCTGGCGCGGGTGGCTCGACCGCGCGCGCATCCCCGACCACCGCTGGCGCGATCCGATCCAGCGCTCGGCGCTCGCGATCAAGGGGCTCACATACATGCCGACCGGGGCGACTGTCGCCGCACTCACGACATCGCTGCCCGAGACGCCCGGCGGCGAGCGCAACTGGGACTACCGCTACACGTGGCTGCGCGACTCGACGTTCACCCTGCAGGCGCTCCACTACCTGAACCTCGACTGGGAGGCCGAGGAGTTCATGCAGTTCGCCGCGGACCTCGAGCCGAACGAGGACGGCGCGCTGCAGATCATGTACGCGATCGACGGTCGGCGCGACCTGACCGAGTCCACGCGCGACGAGCTCTCCGGATACGCCGGGGCGAGCCCGGTGAGGGTCGGCAACGGCGCCTTCGACCAGCGCCAGAACGACGTCTACGGAGCAGCACTCGACGCGATCCTGCTCCACACGCGTCGCAGTCAGAGGCTGCCGCGGCGGCTGTGGCCGATCATCCAGGCGCAGGCCGAATGCGCGACCGCCGTCTGGCGCGAACCCGATCAGGGCATCTGGGAGGCTCGCGGCGACCCGAAGCACTACGTCTCCTCCAAGCTGATGGGCTGGGTGGCGATGGACCGCGCTGCGCAGCTCGCCTGCATGCGCGGCGACGACGGGCGTGAGGCTAGGTGGCGCGCAACCGCCGAGGAGATCCGCTCGGACATCCTCGACCACGGCGTCAGCGACCGCGGCGTGCTGCGCCAGCACTATGAAACCGACGCGCTCGACGCCTCGAACCTGCTCGCCGCGATCTTCGGCTTCCTGCCCCCCGATGACGAGCGTCTGCGTGCGAGCGTGCTGGCGATCGCCGAAGACCTGACCGAGGACGGCTTCGTCCTGCGTTACCGCACCGACGAGACCGACGACGGCATGTCGGGCAAGGAGGGCAGCTTCCTGATCTGCTCCTTCTGGCTGGTCTCCGGCCTGGCGATCATCGGCGAGCAGCAGCGTGCCCGCGACCTGATGGAAAAGCTGCTCAGCGTGGCCTCGCCGCTCGGGCTCTTCGCCGAGGAGTTCGACACGAGCACTGGGCGCCACCTGGGCAACTTTCCGCAGGCCTTCTCCCACCTCGCGTTGATCGAGGCCGCCGGTCGCATCATCCTCGCCGAACGCGTCAGCGAAATCTGACCATGAGCACCTATGACGTCATCGTCATCGGCAGCGGGGCGGGCGGCGGGACGCTGGTGCATCGTCTGGCCCCCTCCGGCAAGCGCATCCTGCTGCTCGAGCGCGGAGACTGGCTGCCCCGCGAGCCCCAGAACTGGCTCGCGCAGGACGTGTTCGTGGACGGCAGCTACATGTCCGCCGAGACGTGGTACGACTCGAGCGACGATCCGTTTCAGCCGCAGGTGCACTATTACGTCGGCGGCGCGACCAAGCTCTACGGCGCCGCGCTGTACCGCCTGCGCGAGCAGGACTTCGGCGAGCTGCGCCACCACGGCGGCGTCTCGCCGGCGTGGCCGATCGCCTACGAGCAGATGGAGCCTTACTACACGCAGGCTGAGCACCTCTATCGCGTGCACGGCGCTCGTGGCGAGGATCCGACCGAACCGCCGGCGAGCGCGCCCTACGCGTTTCCGGCCGTCTCGCATGAGCCGGGGATCCAGCAGCTCGCCGAGGACCTCGCGGCGATCGGGCACCATCCCTTCCATGCCCCCTGCGGGATCATGCTCGACGAGTCGAACATGCCATACAGCGCGTGCGTGCGCTGCGGGAACTGTGACGGCTTTCCCTGCCTGGTGCACGCGAAGTCCGACGCTGAGACGATCGCTGTGCGGCCGGCGATCGAGCACGAGAACGTCACGCTGCTGCGCAACGCCGAGGCGGTGGCGCTGCGGACGAACTCAGCCGGGAACGTCGTCACCGAGGTGCTCGTGGATCGCGACGGGGAGCGCGAGACGTTCACCGCCGACATCGTGGTCGTGGCCTGCGGCGCGGCCAACTCGGCGAAGCTGCTGCTCGCGTCGGCCAACGAGCAGCACCCGCACGGCCTCGCGAACGGATCCGACCAGGTCGGTCGCAACTACATGTTCCACAACAGCGTCGCGGTGCTCGCGCTGTCGCGGGAACCGAACCCAACGGTGTTTCAGAAGACGCTCGGCCTCAACGACTTCTACTTCTCGGGCGAGGAGTTCGATTACCCGCTCGGCAACATCCAGATGGTCGGCAAGTCCCAGGCGCCGATGTTCCGGGGCGAGAAGCCACTGGAGACCAAGCTCGCCCCGGGATGGGGCCTCGAGGACATCGCCAAGCACGCGGTCGACTTTTGGCTGTCAACGGAGGACCTGCCGGTCGCCGAGAACCGTGTGACGCTGAACGACGAAGGTCGCGTCAAGCTCTGCTACAAGGCGACCAACGCCGAGCCCCGCAAGCGGCTCTACCTGCAGCTGCGCTCGATGCTCGGCCAGCTGGGAATGCACCCGACGCACCACATCCCGCATCACGCATACCTGCAGAACCCGATTCCGGTGGCGGGCTGTGCCCACCAGGCGGGCTCGTGCCGCTTCGGCAGCGACCCGCGGTCCTCGGTGCTGGACGTCGATTGCAAGGCACACGAGCTCGACAATCTGTATGTCGTCGACACGAGCTTCTTCCCGAGCATCGGAGCTGTCAACCCGGCGTTGACGGCGATGGCCAACGGTCTGCGCGTCGGCGATCATCTGCTGGAGCGGCTCGCCGTGCGACCAGTCGCACAAGAGGCCGCCGGTGCCGTCTGAGCCGAACGGCGGGCGGCGCCGCGTCGTGGTCGTCGGCGGCGGCTTCGGCGGTCTCGCCGCCGCGCGCAAGCTTCGGCGCAGCGGGGTCGAGGTCACGCTGGTCGACCGCATGAACCACCACCTCTTCCAGCCGCTGCTCTACCAGACAGCAGCCGGCGGCCTGTCGAGCAGCGACTGCGCCTCGCCGATCCGCCCGTATCTGCGGCGTAGCCGCCACAGCCGCGTGCTGATGGCTCGAGCCACGGACGTGGATCCCGAGCGCCGTCAGCTCGTGCTCGAGGACGGCGAGCGCCTGGACTACGACAGCCTGATCGTCGCCTGCGGAGCGCAGACGTCCTATTTCGGGCACGACGATTGGCAGGAGGTCACCTACGGCCTGAAGACGCTCGACGACGCTGTCCGCCTACGCGAGCGCATCTACGGCGCCCTCGAGGAAGCCGAGCGCACCGACGACCCCGCCGCACTCGAGGAATGGCTGACGTTCGTGGTCGTCGGAGGCGGACCGACCGGCGTGGAGATCGCCGGCGAGCTCGCGCTCACCGCTGACGCGCTCGAGCACCAGTTCCGACGCATCGATCCACAGAGCGTGCGCGTGATCCTGCTCGATGCCGGCGATCGCGTCGTGGCGGCTTTCAGCGAGAAGCTCTCGGCCAAGGTTGCGGGCTACCTCGGCGAGCTCGGCGTCTCCGTGCGGGAGGGCGCGCGAGCGACGGCGATCGACGAGCGCGGCGTCACGATCGAGGTCGGCGGAGCGAGCGAGCACATCGCCGCGAGGACGGTGATCTGGGCGGCCGGCGTGCACACCGTGGCCTTCACGGACGCCCTCGCCCGTGCGACGGCTGCGAACGCCGACCGGGGCGGGCGGATCGAAGTGTCGCCCGATCTGAGCATTCCCGGCCACCCTGAGATATCGGTGATCGGAGATGCCGCCTGCGTGCAGGGCAAGACCGGCAGGCCGCTGCCAGGCCTGGCCACCGTCGCCATCCAACAGGCGCGCCACGTCGCCAAGGCGATCGCAAAAGGCGAGCCGGGCGCGTCCACTCCGTTCCACTACCTCGACAAGGGCGCGCTCGCCGTGGTCGGCCGAGGTAAGGCGGTGTGCGCGATCCGCGGCGTCGAGCTGTCCGGGCGTCCGGCGTTCTTCACCTATCTGGGCGTTCACCTCTACTACCTCGGCGGAGCCCCGGGTCGCCGCCTGGAGGTGCTCGTCAAGTGGATCGGGGCGCGCTTCGGCGAGCGCCAGAGCGCGCTGATCGAGGGTGAGCTCGCGCGGGCCCAGCGACGCGACGTGCAGCGTCCGCGTGTCAGCGCCGGAGCCGACCGTTGAGTGCTGCCAGATCGCCCGTCTGCTGAGCGAGGGCGGCAGGGTGAGCGCTCTCGACCCGCGGCTGCTCCACTACGCACGCGCCACGAGGACGTTCCTGTGCGTGTCCGTCACGCTCGGTGTCCTCGCGGCGCTCCTGATCGTCGCCCAGGCCTGGCTGCTGGCCGATGTCGTCGCTCGTGCGTTCCTCGGCGGCCAAGGCCTGTCGACGTTGCGCACACCTCTGATCCTGCTGCTGCTAGTCGTCCTCGCGCGTGCGAGCGTCGCGTGGGCGGCTGAGCTCGCCGCCGCGCGCTCCTCCGCGCGGGCGAAGTCGCAGCTGCGTAAGGCTCTGCTCGAGCGGATCGCGGCGCTCGGGCTCGACAGCGCACGCGAGCAGTCAACGGGCGAGCTCGCGGTCCTCAGCACCCGCGGGGTGGACGCCCTCGACGGCTACTTCTCGCTCTACCTTCCACAGTTGCTGCTCGCCGTCATCGTGCCGCTCGTCGTGGTCGGCGCGGTGCTGTGGAACGACTGGATATCGGCAGCGATCATCGCGCTGACGATCCCGCTGATCCCGCTCTTCATGGCGCTTGTTGGAGCCACGACCCGCGAGCGAATGGATCGCCAGTTCCACGTCCTGGAACGTCTGGGCGGCCACTTCATCGACGTCGTTACAGGGCTGCCCACACTGAAGATCTTCGGCCGCGCCAAGGCCCAGGCTGCCTCGATTCGCGAGATCACCGAGCGCTACCGCAGAGCTTCGATGGGGACGCTGCGCATCACGTTCCTGTCCTCGCTGATCCTCGAGCTCGTCGCAACGGTCTCGGTCGCCCTCGTAGCGGTGGCAATCGGCCTGCGCCTGATGAACGGCGGCCTCGACCTGCGCACCGCGCTGTTCGCGCTCGTGCTGGCGCCCGAGGCATACCTGCCGCTGCGTCAGCTGGGCGCCAACTACCACGCGAGCTCCGAGGGCATGGCCGCAGCCGAGCAGGTGTTCGGCGTCCTGCAGACCGCACCCGTAGCCCACGGCACGCGCACGAACTTCCCCAGTCCGGCGATCTCAGGGCTCGAGATCGAGCGGCTGAAGGTCACATATCCCGATCGCTGCGAGCCGGCGCTCGACGACGTGTCGTTTACGGTCGAGGCGGGAGAGGTGTTGGCGCTCACCGGTCCGAGCGGTTGCGGCAAGTCAACGCTTCTGGGAGTCCTACTCGGGCTCGTGAGGCCGCAGTCCGGATCGATCCGCGTCGGTGGCGTGGAGCTCGCCGATCTCGACATCGACGCCTGGCGAGCGGCGCTCGCCTGGGTCCCCCAGCGCCCACATCTGTTCAAAGCCTCGATCGCCGAGAACGTGCGTCTCGGTCGCGCAGACGCCACCGCCGGCGAGGTGCGGGATGCGATCGCAGCTGCTGGCCTGAGCACCGCGGTGCGCGGACTGCCGGACGGCGTGGACACCATCCTCGGCGAGCAGGGTGCCGGACTCTCGGCCGGAGAGCGCCAGCGGGTGGCGCTCGCGCGAGCGTTTCTACGCGATGCGCCGCTGCTGCTTCTCGACGAGCCGACCGCCAACCTCGATGGGCGGACCGAGCAGGACGTGGTCGAGTCGATCGTGACCCTCTCCCGCGGGCGAACGGTGGTGCTCGTCGCGCATCGACCCGCGCTCATCGCGGTGGCCCACAAGGTCGTCTCGCTCGCCTTGGTCGGAGTGCCGGCGTGAGGCACGAGACGCAGATCACGTGCAGATCACCCACACAGAACGCGGGCGAGCCCGAGGCGCCGCTGGTGAGGACGCTCGCGATCGCACGACCCGCCGCCGGGCGCCTCGCGCTCGCCACGCTGCTCGGAGCGGGCGCGATGCTCGCCGCGATCGGCCTGATCGCCACGTCGGCCTGGCTGATCTCGCGCTCCGCCCAGCACCCGCAGGAGTCGGCCGTCGCGATCGCGATCGTCGGCGTGCAGTTCTTCGCGCTCTCGCGCGGCCTGTGCCGCTACGCAGAGCGGCTCATCGGCCACGATGCCGCGTTCCGTGTCCTGTCGGACCTGCGGGTCGCGGTCTATCAGCGACTCGAGCGGCTCGCTCCGCTCGGCCTGCCGGCTTTCGCACGCGGCGACCTGTTGGCGCGCCTGATCGCGGACGTCGATTCGTTGCAGGATCTGATGCTGCGAGTGCTGCCACCGTTCGCGATCGCATTCGGTGTCGGCGTGGCGACGGTCGCGGTGGTGTGGTCGATGCTCCCGGCGGCGGCGCTGATCCTGCTTGCTGCGCTGCTGATTGCCGCGACGTTCGTGCCGTGGCTCACGGGGCGTCTCGCCGCGCGCACCGAGACACGGCAGGCGGCAGCGCGCGCGACGCTGTCGAGCACCGTGATCGACCTGCTCGAGGGTGCGCCCGAGCTCGCGATCAACGGCGCCATTCCGACGCAGCTGGGACGCGCGCTGGCAGCGGACTCAGAGCTCACCTCGATAGCCCGCAGAACCGCCCGCACAGCAGGAATCGGCCGGGGCCTGACGAGTCTGTGCTGTGGCCTTGCGATGTGGGGAGCGCTCCTCGTGGGTGTCTCGGCGGTCCATGCAGGGCGCATGAACGGTGTGCTGCTCGCCGGGATCGCGCTGGTCCCGCTCGTGGCGTTCGAGCTGGTCGCCGTGCTGCCGAGCGCGACCCAGACGCTCCAGCGGGTGCGCCGCTCGGCGGCGCGGGTCTTCGAGGTGATCGACACCGTTGCGCCCGTGGTCGAGCCCCCGCAGCCCCGCCCCCTACCGCGCGGGCCACACGCTCTGCACGCACGGCGTCTCAGTGTCAGATATCCCGGCTCCACACGGCTGGCGCTTGCCGGGCTCGAGCTCGATCTGCGCCCTGGCCGACGCGTGGCGCTCATCGGCCCCAGCGGCGCCGGCAAGACGACGCTCGCGGCGGTGGCGCTGCGCTTTCTCCCCTACGAGGGAGGGTCCGTCGCCCTCAATGGAGTGGAGATCGCTGAGCTCGCAGGCGACGACTGCCGGCGAGTCGTCGGCCTGGTCTCCCAGGACGCCCACGTCTTCGACAGCACCCTCGAGGAGAACCTGCGGCTCGCCAGGCGGGACGCCACCGGCGAGCAGCTGCGTGAAGCGCTCGCGAGCGTCCGACTGCTCAACTGGGCCGAGCGGCTGCCGGCGGGCATGGCGACCGAGCTCGGCGAGCGCGGCGCACGCATATCCGGCGGCCAACGCCAGCGCCTGGCGATCGCCCGCGCGCTGCTCGCCGACTTCCCCGTGCTCGTCCTCGACGAGCCCGGCGAGCATCTGGACACCCTGACCGCCGATGCGATCGTCACCGACCTCCTGGCGATCACGCGTGACCGAGCGACGTTGCTGATCACCCATCGCCTGGCCGGGCTGGAGGAGATCGACGAAGTGCTCGTCCTCGATCGCGGCCGCGTGCTCGAGCGGGGCACCCATGCAGAGCTGCTCGGGCTCGGCGGGAGCTACGCGGAGCAGTGGCGGCGCGAGCGCGCGTAGATTCGCTGACGACTTGCGAGGCCTGGCACTACCGCCTGCGCCGTCGGTGCACCAGCGCGCGCTGCAGGCTGAGAGTGATAGCCGCGCCGGTCACCATCAATGCGACGTTCGTGGAGAGAACGGCGAGCGCGCCGAGCGCCTTGGAGGCTTCTCCAAGCCCGGCGGCGACGCCGAGGTACGCAGCGGCCGGAACGGTCGTCACAGAGATGGCGACGCCCACGCCCGAACTGGCGCGCGTCTCGAACAAGAGCATCCCGGCGATACCGGCTACGAACGCGACCGCGATCGTCTCGTCGTCGACATGGACGAGCCCGTGCAGGACTGTGTTGTCGATGTTGAACGCCGAGGGAAGCAGCGAGAGTTCGCTCTGGGCAAACGCGAAGATGGCCGCGAACACCCGGCTGCCCGCCCCCGAGCTCCTCGACGCGGGTCAGCCTCAGGTTCTCACGGGTGACACCCAGCGCGACCAGTTCGTCAACGAGCGTGTCGGTAGCGTCGTGGCGCACCTCGCCGGACACGAGTGAGCGACCGTCGGGTAGTGCCGGGGCCACTCGCACGCGACCGATTCCATCGAGCTCGAGTATCCGTTGCGCGACCTCGCTCATCGCCGGTGTCGACCCGAATATCTCGAATGAGATCACGAGTCGTCACTACGCAACGTTCGCCGCCGCCTACACCTGGGGAGCAGCAGGGACGGCCGAGGCCGGCTGGTCGGGTTGAGCGGACGGAGCCCTGACGCGACTGCGAAAGACGTGGAACGACCAGCCCTGATAGATCGAGATGAGCGGGAAGAAGATCACGGCGACGACCGTCATCACCACCAGCGCGTAATGGCCCGACGCGGAGTTGTTCACGGACAGGTCATATGCAGCATTAGTGCTCGAGATCATCACGTGGGGATACAGATCGACGAAGATCGAGCCGACCGTCGCGGCGATCGCCACCGCCGAGGCCGTGAACGCCCAGCCGTCGTGGTCGGTACTCGACAGCACGGCGGCGAAGATCACCGCGATCACCGCCAGGACTTCGACGGGTCCGGGCACGTCAGCGCCACCAGCGACTTTGCGCGTCCAGATCACGAAGCCAACGACGAGCGCGATCGCGGCCCATCCCAGAGGCCTCGCGGCGTTGCGCGCGCGCTCACGCACCTGGCCGGTGCTCCTGAGCTTCAGGAAGGTCGCGCCGTGCAGCAGGCACAGCCCGAGCAGCGTCACTCCGGTCCACAGTCCATATCCCGTGAGCAGGTTGAAGAAGTCGCCTGTGAACTCGTGGCTCGAGTCGATCGGCAGGCCACCGAGCAGATCGCCGAGCCCGATGCCCAGCACGAGCGGGACCAAGAGACTCCCGAGCGTCGTGCACCACGTCCACGTCTTGCGCCAGCGCCGACCGTCGCCTTTGCCTTTGAACTCCATCGCCACGCCGCGGCCCATCAGCGCCGCGAGCACGATCAGCAAGGCGAGGTACAGGGCCGAGAACATCGTCGCGTACCAGCCCGGGAACGCCGCGAACATGCTGGCGCCGGCGATGACCAGCCACACCTCGTTGCCGTCCCACCAGGGGCCGATGGCGTTCAGCGCCACCCGCCGCTCCGTGTCGGTCTTGCCGACGATCGTGTGCAGCACGCCGACGCCGAAGTCGAAGCCCTCGAGTACGAGGAAGACGACCCAGACGATCGCGATGATCACGAACCAGATGGTGTGTAGCTCCACAGAGGCTCCTAGTAGGTCAGCGCCGGGATCGTGGTTGCACCGGGGCTCGCCGCGTCCGACCCGTCGGTGTCGTCGTGCCCGTCGTCGAGCTCTTTGCGCCCGTAGCGCAGCATCAACACGAGGTCGGCAGCCCCGAGTGCGATGTAGATCGCTACGAACGCGATCAGGCTGATCCAGATGTCGGTGGAGCTGACCGAAGGCGAGTTGGCGTTGATCGTCTTCATCAGCCCCTGCACGATCCACGGCTGGCGCCCGTTCTCGGTCAGCAACCAGCCCGCGGTGTTCATCAAAAACGGCGTGACCACGGCCCAAAGGGACATGCGCAGGAACCACTTGGAACGGCCGAGCGTGCCCCTGTGCACGAGCCAGGCACCCCACAGCGCGAGGAGAGCGATGAGCGAGCCCAGGTAGGCCATCACACGCATCGACCAATACTGGATGAAGACGTTCGGGATGTAGTTGCCGGGTCCGTATTTCTTGACGTCTTCCTTCTGCAGTTGGCTCAGACCCTCGACGGCGCCGTTGAAAGTTCCGGTCGCGAGCACAGAGAGCAGGTGCGGGATCGCAATCAGTTGAGTCGGGGTTTCGTCATTCTTGCCGCCACCAACCTGGAAGGCCGAGAACGAGCACGGCTGGCAGTTGCTCCACTGGGCCTCGGCAGCCGCGATCTTCACCGGCTGATATTTGGCCTCGATTTCCCCAAGCTTGTTGCCCACGAACAGCTGCACCAGAATCACCGGGAGCAGCACCATCACCGAGAGTCGCGCCGCGTTGGAGAAGGCCTCGACCTCGCGCTGCTTGCGCAGATGCCATACCGACACTGCGAGCATCACCAGCGAGCCGGTGACGAGCGACGCCAGGATCACGTGCACGTAGCCCCACAGGAAGGTCGGGTTCGTGAACAGCGCCCAGACGTTGTTCAGTTCCGGTTGACCGTGACTGTTGAGCACGTAGCCCACCGGGTGCTGCATCCACGAGTTGGCGGCCAGGATGAACAGCGCTGAGAGGATCGAGCCGAACGCCACCAGCCATATGCAGGCGAGGTGCACGCGCTTTGGCAGTCTGCCCCAGCCGAACAGCCACAACCCGAGGAAGGTTGACTCCAACGCGAACGCCGCCAGGCTCTCCATCGCCAGCGGGCCACCGAAGACGTCGCCCACAAAGCGCGAGTAGGCCGACCAGTTCATCCCGAACTCGAACTCCTGTACCAGCCCGGTCACCACGCCGACGGCAACATTGATCAGAAGTAGCGTCCCGAAAAAGCGCGTCAGGCGCTTGTACTCCGGCTTCTCGTTGCGGTGCCACGCCGTCTGCAGGAGCGCCACCAGGAACGCCAACCCGATCGTCACGGGCACGAACAGGAAATGGTAGATGCTCGTCGTCGCGAACTGCCAGCGAGCGAGTTCATTCGTCACGTGCAAATCCCCTTGCGATGTCGTTGCACCTAGAGGGTCGCGTCATGCCTGTCGTCCGCTGTCCGGCAGCACATGGATGCTAGGTGTGGCCGGCGGCGTGAACATCCACCGATTCGGGTTACGTGCGGGCCTCGACGCGCGCGCGATCCGCAGCGGGCTGGGTGCACAGCGCGCTGGGATCGACGTGCTGACACCCCCCGCGGCTGTGATGCGTCCGCCCTCGTGGCCAGTGCGCGGACCAACTATCGTCGGGCGGCCTTGGCTCGTGTGACTGGAACCGGTTGAGAGATGCCCGACAGTCTGTCGGTGGGCGACGTAGGCAAGGAGATCGGCGAGCACCACACTCGCACCGAGGAGATCGACGGCGAGGACCGCCACGACCACCTGCTGTCGATCACCGAGGCGCTTCTGCTCTCACTCGTCGCGGTGCTGGCCGCGTACTCCGGTTACGCCTCGGCCAAGTGGGGCACAGATTCCTCGATCGAGCTCGCAAAGGCCTCGGCGCTGCGCACGAAGGCCAACCGCGCCGACCTCGAAGGCCTGCAGATACGCACACTCGACTCAGTCAGCTTCAACGCGTGGTTCACAGCCTTCACGTCCGGCAACGCCAACGCCGAGCGCCTGGCGGAAAAGCGCTTGCGACCCGGCTATCGGCCGGCATTCAAAGCGTGGCTCGCGACCGATCCGGCCAGCAACCCGCATGCGCCTCCAGGACCGTCATACATGCCGCAATACGTGATCCCCCAAGAAGCGACCTCGCATACGGACGATGCGCAGGCTGACGTCGCCTTTGCTACGGGCTCGAGCGCCGCCGCGACCTCCGACAAGTACGTACGCGACACGGTCTTCCTGGCGACCGTGTTGTTCCTGGTTGGCATCAGCGCACACTTCTCGCTTTCCCAGGCCCGCTACGGGCTGCTCACGGTCGCAGGTCTGATCTTGGCGTTCTCGATCGTCCAGCTACTCGGGCTACCTGGACCACCCTGATGTGACCGGATGCTGAGAGGGCTTCACCGAGCCCGATCGAGGCCACCGCACCAGATCGTCACATTCGGGTGATGCCAGTCGTCCCGTGCGACTCGACCATCCGTACATCGGCCTGCCGGCGACCTCGTTGACGAAGGGACAGACGAATGAGCACAACGCTCGAAGCCAAGAAGCCAGTCGCAGAAGCTCGGGATGGCTCGAGCGGGACTCGCCACGCCGACGTGCTCGTCGTGTTCGGCATCACCGGCGACCTTGCGAAGGTGATGACGTTCCATTCTCTCTACCGGCTCGAGCGCCGCGGCCTGCTCGACTGCCCGATCGTGGGCGTCGCCGGCGATGACTGGACGGTCGAGGATCTGCGCAAGCGCGCGCGCAGCTCGATCGAAGCGTGCGGCGAGACGATCGACGAGACCGTGTTCGAGCGCCTCGCCGGGCGACTTTCCTTCCTGCCCGGCGACTTCGGCGACGCCGCCACCTACGAGCGGCTCGCGGGGTTGATCGAGGACGCGCACAGCCCGGTCTTCTACCTCGAGATCCCGCCGTCGCTGTTCGGGATGGTGATCAAGGGACTGGCCGAAGCCGGCCTGACGAAGAACGCGCGCGTCGTCGTAGAGAAGCCCTTCGGGCACGACGCCGCCTCCGCGCGTGTACTCAACGACCAGGTACACGCGTCGCTCGACGAGTCACAGCTCTACCGCATCGACCACTTCCTGGGAAAGATGGGCACCGACGAGCTGCTCTATCTCCGCTTCGGCAACACGATGATCGAGCCGATCTGGAACCGCAACCACATCGCGTGCATGGAGATCACGATGGCGGAGAGCTTCGGGGTCGAGGATCGCGGCCACTTCTACGATCCCGTTGGCGCGCTGCGCGACGTCGTGGTCAACCACCTGATGCAGGTCGTCGCCGTCGCCGCGATGGAGGCGCCCGCGGGAAACGACGCGAGCACGCTCAAGGACGCCAAGTTCGCGCTCTTCAGGTCGATCGAGGACGCCTCGCCCGCGCACTACGTGCGCGGCCAATACGACGGCTATCGCGCGATCGACGGGGTCGCACCCGACTCGACGACCGAGACCTACGCCGCGCTGCGTCTGGACATCGACAACTGGCGTTGGTCCGGCGTGCCGTGGTTCATCCGCACCGGCAAGCGGCTCCCCACCACGCAGACGGAGATCCGCGCGGTGTTTCGCAAGGCTCCGCGCCTGGCATTCATGAACGACGGGCACCGCACCCCCGAGCCCGACCAGTTCGTAGTCAAGCTCGATCCCTCGACCGGCACGCGCCTGCTCCTCGATGCCCACCGTGCCGACGCCTCCGGCGCGCGCGGGATCACGCTCGACATGGAGTTCGCCGCGGAGGGCGGCGAGGCGCCGACCCCCTACGAGGTGCTCCTCCTGGACGCGATGCGTGGCGACAGCGCGCGCTTCACCCGCGAGGACAGCGTCGAGGAGACCTGGCGGATCATGCAGCCGCTGCTCGACGCGCCAACGCCCGTGCATCGGTATGACGCGGGCTCGTGGGGCCCGGCGGCAGCCGCAGAGCTCCTCACCGGATTTGGAACATGGCACGGTCCCTGGCTGGCTTGATGGCGCCGTAGCTTGCGAGCGATGGAAAGGTCGCCCGACGTGCGCGGGTCGACGACGCGCCGGCTGCGGGAGCGCTACGGGCTGCTGCTCAGCGCGATCGTCATCACGTTCGCGGTTCAGGGCATCGCGACTCCGAGCGCGACCGAGCAGATCGTCGTGTGCGTGCTGCTGGGCGTCACCCTGCTGCTCGCTCTGTGGGCAACGGACACCCGGACGCGGATCGTGCTCCCAGCGACGATCTTCGTCGCACTCGTCGTGATCGCCAGCGTGGTGCAGGCGCTCAACGGCGAAATCGATGGCGCTGCCACGCGAGCCGCCAACGCGCTGCTCGTCGCGCTGGCACCGCCGGCGATCGTGGTGGGGGTCGTGCGCGACCTGCGTGCGCGCGAGACGGTCACCGTCCAAGCCGTGCTCGGCGTGCTGTGCGTGTACCTGCTCATCGGCATGTTCTTCGCGTTCGTCTACGGCACCATCGGTCGCCTCGGGGGAGCTCCGTTCTTCGCCGGCACTCAGCAGTCGAGCGTCGCAAGCTGCCTGTACTTCAGCTTCACGACCCTCAGCACCGTCGGCTACGGCGATCTGACCGCCCGCAGCAACCTGGGCCACACCTTGTCGGTATCCGAGGCATTGCTCGGGCAGATCTACCTGGTCACCGTTGTGTCCGTGCTGGTCGCGAATCTGCGGCGCACCCGTCGACCGTCGCCGTAAGAAGCGGTTCCAAGAGTGGCAGCCCCACCCCAACACGGGTGCGAGCACCATCGCCACGGTGCCACCGAGGCCATATCGTCGCCTGAGCAAGGCGCGTCCGGCTACGCAGGGCGCGCCAGCCAACGAAAGGAGCCGGTGATGGCCGTCGTCGCGCAGGACACTCAGGACATGCTCGCGGGGATCTCCAGTGGCGACGCACAGGTGCTGGAGACGGCCATCGGGCTTCGCGAGGGGCAGTTGGAGGCGAGCGGGCTCGAGTCCAGCACGTTCGCGCTCGTCAAAATTGCGGCATTGATAGCGCTCGACGCGCCTCCCGCCTCCTACGCGTGGCAGGTCGCCAATGCGCTCGACGACGGTGCGACTCCGGAGGAAGTTCTGGGAGTCCTGATCGCAGTGGCGTCGCAGGTCGGAGGGCCGAGGGTGATCGCGGCCGCGCCCGAGATCATGCTCGCGCTCGGCCTGTCGCTGCCCGACGGTGCGGAATAGGGTCGCGAGATGCCACTGCTGAGAAGACGACCACTGCTGCGGGCCGCCGCCGTGGGCGGCGGCGCCTACTACGCCGGTACGCGTCGCGCCAACACACGCGAACGCGAGGCAGGGCAAGAACAGCGCATCGAAGACCTCGAAGATCAATCCCGATCCCAGCCGGCGGCGGCGCCCCCCGAGACGGGCGTCTCGGCTACGGCCCTCGCGCAGCTCAAGCAGCTGGGGGAATTGCACGATCAGGGTGTCCTGACCGACGAGGAGTTCACAGAGCAGAAGCAGCGCTGCCTCGGCACAGCAAGCCCTTGATCCGAGCGCAGGTCTGCAAGGTCGAGCGCAAGCTCGATCAGCGAGCGTCGTCTGCTTGCAACCCGTCCGCGCGCTCGATGCGAGTCCGTGCGTCCCACACCTTCAGCAGGACCGACGGGCACAGACGCTCCTTTGCCGCGAACGACACGACGCTGCCGTCCGCAGCGGTGGGCAGCGACGGCGGAGGAGGTTGAGCAGAGACGAGCAGCACCACCAGTGGCGGAGTACGTTCGCACAGCAAGCGCGCCAGCTCGAGACCGTCGATCCCAGGCATACGGACGTCGAGGATCACGAACTCAGGAGTCAGCTCTTGGAGGGCGAGCAGTGCATCCTCAGCGCAGGCCGCCTCGCCGACCAAGTTCAGCCTGGGCGTCGCTTCGACCACCGCCCGCATCACGTCGCGAAAGATCTTCTGGTCATCGACCACGAGCACTCGGGCGATGTCGCCATCACCATGCGCAGACCGGACCCCGGAGCGGTCAGCTGTCTCGTGAACCATAGGTGCCGAGGATCCTTCCTCGCGGGCCCTTGACTCGAGCCAGCGTTCGCGTGGCGGACGAGCGACCATACCAGTGCGCACGCGGACGCAAACGGGAGATTCCCAAAGGTGAAAGCGGGCTAATCCGATTCCTCGGCGAGATACACGAGCGCAGCCTTCACGCGGCGGCTGACGTCTTGAGCATCGCGCAGGTTCAGCTTGGCGAAGATCGCGTTGACATGCTTCTCGACCGCGCGCTTGGAGAGAACGAGAGACGCGGCAATGGCCGCATTGCTCTTGCCCTCCGCGATCTCGCCCAGAAGCTGGCGCTCCCTGGGTGTCAGTTCGGCGAGTGGTGAGCGAGCGACTCGGGCCCGCGCTTCGATCAGGACGTCGACGATCTGGGAGTCGATGACCGAGCCGCCGCGGGCGACGGTCGTGATGGCGCGGATCAGTTCCGCTTTGTCTCTGATGCGCTCCTTCAGCAGGTAGGCACGCCGGGCCGAGCCCTCCTCCAACAAGGCAAGCGCGTACGCGGCCTCGGCGTACTGGCTGAGCACGAGCACGCCGATCTCGGGGTCGGTCTCGCGTAGACGATTCGCCAGGCGCACACCCTCGTCGGCTCCCGACGGTGGCATGCGAATATCGAGAATCACCACCGCTGGATGCTCGGCCGCGATGCATGCCTCCAACTCCTTACCGTTCGAGCAGATACCAACCAGCTCGATCTCCGGCTCTGAGCCGAGCGTCGCCGTCAGGCTCTCGCGGATGAGGTAGGAGTCGTCGGCTGCGACCACGCGGATCCGCGCCTGCGGGGGCGCATCACGTGTGTGACGGGCACTTACAACTCGACCTGCTTGGTGTGACATGAGCGGCACCTCGATCTGCTCGCTCGCCGACGGGCCACGCGGACGAAGCTACCTGGACCGACACCGGGCTACATGGACGACACGGCTCTATCGTCGCGACTCGATGTCTTTCACGCATCGCCCGAAGTGGATTAGAGACGCGGCGCTACTGGACAACTGGAACACGCCCTGTGACAACAGTGCCGCCCCCCGCACAAGAGCTCAGCGTCAGACTCCCCCCGACGGCAGCGATCCGATCGCGCATGTTGGTCAAGCCCCTCCCCCGCGTGCCGTTCGGCGTGAAACCCACGCCCGAATCCTCCGCCTGGAACCGCAGGATCGACCCCTCCTGCCACAGGCGCACCGTCGCCGTCGCGCCACGCCCGGCGTGCTTGGCGACGTTCTGGAGCGCCTCCAAGCAGCAGAAGTAAACCGCCGCCTCGGTGTCCGCCGGGTAGCGCGCGACATTCCCTCGCACGGTCACCGGCCCCGGCGAGCGACGAGCCGCGGATCGCAGCGCCTCGATCAGGCCGTATGTGGCGAGAAGCGCCGGATAGACGCCCTGCGCAAGCGAGCGCACTTCCTCGAGCGCGTCGTCCAAGTCACATGCGATTTCAGCGAGCATCCGCCGTCCGCGACTCGGGTTGCAGTCCAACGCCTCGTCAGCCAGCTCGAGCCTGACCCGCGCGCTCACCATGCGCTGCTGGATGCCGTCATGAAGGTCGCGCTCGATCCTCTGGCGCTCGGCGTTCGCCGCCTCGACGAGGCGCTTGCGCGAGGCCGCCAACTCGACGACAGAGGCCGACAGGTCGGCCTCGAGACGATGATTCTCGTATGAGATCAGCGCGGCCGCCCCCGCGGCACGGATGAAACGCTCCTCGTCGGGGACGGCGTCACGGTGAATGACCACGGCCTCCGAAGGACTCTCGCCGTCCACCGGGGTGACCGCTCGATCCGCGTCTGTGTCGGGCAGCTCGACGCTCGCCCCGGATGGATCGACGAAGCCCCGAGAAGCCGGCTGCGAGTAGCCGATCTGCACCGACGGGTCGTCCAACACCTGCGCCATCAGGGCCGGTAGATCCTCGGCAGCGGTGTCCGGCAGGCGGTTCACGAACTCCTCGAGCGCTTCGCCCATGAAAAGCCGCTCCCACACGAGCCCGGCGAGCATTGCGAGGGGAAGCACCATCGCAGCAGTCACGGAGACCCAAACAAGCGGCACGCGGATATCCGGCCCCACGAACGTGAGCGCCACGGACACCCCGACGCCAACCGCGTAGATGGTCGCGAGAACCAGTATCGGTGCTATGGAGCGGCGGACCGCCCTACCCGCCGCCCTGTAGCGCCGGCCGATGCTGACGGCGACGCCGATCGCAGCCGTCAGCCATCCGACGCGCAGGCCATCACGCGCGATCGTCGCGAGCGCGTTCAGCGGCGAACCGGCGAACAGGACGTTGTGCGGGCAGGCCGGGACGCACTTCGCCAGCGGCATCGCGAGGGTTGGCTGGCGGGAGGTGAGCGCCAGATAGCCCCAGCAGACGAGCACCAGCACCGAGCTCGAGAGAAGCAGCAGCCGCTCCGATCGCAGAAACGCGCCCGCCGTCGAGGACGCGAGCATCTCGTAGGCGACCAAGGGCACGGCCAGACCGAGGAACAGCCAGCCGATCGTGAACGCGAGCGGATAGCGCGTGGCAAGCAGAAGGCACAGTACCCAGAGCATCGCTATCGCCGCGAGTACCCGGCCGGGGCGTGCGCGCGAACCGCTGGCCGCCGCATACAACCCAAGAGCGGCTGCCGACACTGCGACGGCCACCCACATGAGTGATGTGCGGTCGTCCGACGTGCGCGGGCCTGCAACCGCGAGGTAGCCCGCCAAAGCCACGATCGACCCACCGCCGATCGCGATCAGTGCGGGGCTCGCGCGTGACACGTACAGCGCCAAGCGCGGTTGCCACGGGTCGGCCCGCGCGCCATCCAACCTTGCTCCCGAGGGCGGCTCGGCCCTGACGCTCACCGCGACGTCCTTCAACGTCTCTCCCAGATCGTCGTTGGTCCGCGCCCCCGGTGCCTCGAGATCCGTCACCGTCTGCGCGATCACGCAGACGAGCCCGTCGGCCGTCCCTTTCCGCGGCCGTCCAACACCGCGCCGGCGCCAGTTTACACCCAAATTGCGAGTTCAACAAGCGAAATTACCGCGATGGCGCTAAGGATCGCTTTTTGTTGGCCTCCTTGGACAAGCGCGATCGTTCATGTCGCATCTCGATCATCCCGTTTGGGTGATGCACCCTCGGAACCGCACCCGTAGCGTGATTGAGGCGCTATGGCAGCTTCGGCGCGGCCATTTCGAAACAGACCAAGGAGACACGTATGGCGGACTTGATAGCCATTGGCTACGAAGACGAGAACACGGCCGCGCTGGCTGCCGAGGAGGTCAAGCGCCTGGCTGAAGACCTGATCATTCAGCCGGACGCCGTCGCAGTGATCACACGCGACACCGGGGGCGACTACCACGTCGCCACCAACCACCATCCTGTTGGCGCCGGCGCCAGCTGGGGCATGTTCTGGGGTTTCTTCTTCGGCCTGCTGTTCTTCGTGCCGGTGTTCGGCCTCGCGATCGGAGCGGGGCTCGGCGCGATGCTCGGCAAGGTCGAGAAGTCTGGGATCGACAAGGAATTCCAGCGTCAGGTGCGTGACATGGTCAAGCCGGGCACCTCGGCGCTGTTCCTCGTGGTCGAGAAGGTGACGCCGGACAAGGCGGTCGCCGCACTCAGCAAGTACGGCGGAACCGTGCTGAAGTCCTCGCTCACGCAGAACGCGCAGGACGAACTGCAGGACGCGCTTCACGGCAGCATGGCGACCGCATAGCTCGCAACTTCCCCGGGCGCTCAGGCGCACTCCCGTCTGGACGCCAGGCACACCCCGACCCCGAGGACCCGGCGGTCGGGGTGTGCTTCCCTCTGCGCTTGGTGCGCGCCCTCGATCCGTCGCCCACCTCCAAATCATCCCCACCGGGTGATGCCACGCCGCACGAGCGGTCCTAGATTTCACCAATGTCCACCTCTCCCCCACCGCCAGGCTCCACCCCGAACCCCAACGCGGGTGGTGTTCCGCCGCAGATCGATGCCGAGCAGGATCAGCAAACGCGCTCGTCGCAGAAGCACAGCGGTTGGGTGTGGCCGGCGATCGCGGTGCTCGCCGCTCTTGGCGTCTTGGCGGGCGTGATCGCCTCGGACAACAAGTCCAAGGCGCCCTCGACGGTGGTCAACCAGCAGACGACCTCGACGACCAACAGCCTGGGCGTGAGCGTCCAGGCTCCGCAGCCCACGCACACCACAACCGTGACCGCGCCGACGAAGACCGTGACTGCTCCGGCGAAGACCGTCACAAGCCCCAAGCCGACGAGCTCGACGCCACCGGCGTCAGCGCCGACGAGCACGACGCCTGCCACGGCTCCCTAGCAGTAGCGACCGGCACTCAGATGCACACGTCGATCAGGCCGAGCGTCGATGCGTGCTCGACGGCCTCGGAGCGCGAGGCCGCATCCAGCTTGCCATAGACCGCGTGCACCTGGCTCTTGACCGTGTTCGTAGAGACGTGCAGCCGGCTGCCGATCTCCCGAAACGAGAGGTGCGTGGGCAGAAAGCGCAGGATCCTGAGCTCGGCCATGGTCAACGACGAGGGGCCGTCGAGCGCCGCGGCGCTGAGCCCGTCAACTTTCCCCCACGCCTCGTCGAACCACGCCCGGAAGAGCACGATCTCCGGTGTGCGCCGAGCCAGCCGCGACGCGCGTGAGAGCTGCGTTCGCGCCAGCGGCACATCAGCGAGACGAATGGCGGTGCGCGCCAGCAGCACCCGCGTCTCCACCTCATACCACGCGATGAAGTCCTCGATCATCGTGAGCATGTGCAGCGAGCGGCCGAGGTCGCGCTTGGCCTCATCGGCACGGCCTCGATGCGAGCTGACCCAGGCAGAGACGGCCAGGACGAGTGCAGAGGTGGGGTGCTTGCACAGGCCGGCGCGCTCGAGCGCGACCCCGGCCCGCTCGACGAGATCCGCGGCTGACTCCCAGTCCTGATCCTCTGCCGCCATGACGGCCAACTGCGACAGGCAATGGCTCTGGATGCCGGGCGACGCGACTGCGCCGCAGCTGGCTCCCTCATTGAGCATCGCGCGAGCGTGGGTCCGCCCTCCGCTGAGATGTTCCGAGACGCCCCCGAGCAGACAGCAGGCGGGCCGCCACGGGCTGCCCTCGTCCGCCAGCTCATAGCCGCGTGCAGCGGTTGCTGAGATGTGCTCGAGTCCTTGGTCGCTCACCGCAGCCTCCACCACCGCGAGGCCGGCAGCGAAGCCCGGGATCGCATCCAGGTCGGGGTCGGCGCGGCGCGCGCCGGCGGCGACTTGGGCCCAATGGGCTGCCCGGCGCAGATCGCCGTCGCAGAGGTGGCAGTGGGCCGCCGAGATGACCAGGGTCGGCACCGAGGCGATCTGCTCGTCACTCAGCGTTCTCAGCGAGCTGCGAAGAAGACCCGCGCCGCGATCCTCCGACGGCGTGCGTTGCACCTGCGCCCACAGCAGCCGGCCGACGTGTGTGAGATCGCCGCCCGCGCCGGCGTGACGCAATGCCGGCTCGAGCTCGCCGTGCTCGCCGTGCCAGCGGGCCGCGGCCCGATGCAGTCGCGCCGCACGGGTGCAGTCCAGGCGGGAGAGCTCCGCCTGGAGGACCTCGCGCAGCAGCGGATGGCAGCGGTAGCGCGTGTGAGCCCGGTCGAGCGGCGCCACGAGCAGGTTGCGGGCGGCGACCGCGCGCAGCGCCAATCCTGACCCCTTCCGCGCCAGCATCCCGTCGCACAGCTCTCCAGAGAGCTCGTCGAGGATCGCCGTGTCCACGAGAAACGCCAACGCCTCCGGTGGCAGCTGTGCCAGCAGCTCCTCCCTTACGTACTGCGAGACGAACTCGTCATCGCCTGAGAACCGCTCCAGCGCCGCGGCGGGGTCAGGCTGTTCGCGAAGCGCGATCGCCGCGAGGTACAGGGCGGCCGGCCAGCCCTCGGTCCGCCGCATGGCGAGTGCGAGGTGCTCGGCTGAGAGTTCGTGGCCCGCCGCACCGAGCAGCGAGCCGGCCTCCTCCTCCGTCATTGCCAGCTCCGGGACTCCGAGCACGAGGAGCTCGTGCTGCGCACGTAGGCGCGCGAGCGACAGGACGGGAGTCGTTCGCGAGGCGAGTGCCAGCTTCGTCCCGTAGGGCATGGTGCACGCCAGCCGTGCGAGCACGTCCAGCGACTCGTGCGAGTTCACGAGCTGAGCGTCGTCCAACACGAGCACTGCGCCCTCGCTCGCTTGCAGCTGCTCGATCGCGAGCGCGAGCGTCGCGAGCAGGCGCTGGGAATCGTTGTCGGCCTCCTCGAGCGTGATCCACGCAAACGCGCGCTCGTCGCGCTCGGCCCACTCGGCCAGCGTGCTCGTCTTGCCGTAGCCGGGCGGGGCCGCGAGCAGCACTAGCGAGGCCTCGCGATCGTCGAGCAGCCGATCCATCAAACGCGGACGGCGTATGAAGCCCTCAGGCAATCGCGGGCAGCCACCAGCGGTCGCGACCGCGTCCTGGGTGGCGAGCGGTGAGCTCGACACCGAGATGCTCGGATGCGGCCAGGGTCGCTCGCGGTGGCGACGCGGCGGTCGACCGTTGACGCGTGCCGTGGGTGCCCCTTTACGAGTCGATGTGACGGGTACGGTCTGCATGGTCCACCGGCCCTTCCCGACAGGATGGGTGTGTATCGCTCCTTCGTGAAGCATTTCCGCAGCACGCGCGCCTCACAAGGTTGTGGACCCCCCGGGCGCTCTGGTGTCCGCACCACCCACGATCTCGCTACAGCGAGACCACGATGACCGCCAACGTCCCTACGGCGAGCAGCATGCTGCATGCCGTGAAGGCGACGACCACGCGGCGTGGGAGCTCGTTGAAGGACCCGCGGCGCAGAGCCGCGGTGGTGTTCTGCTGGCGAGCAGCGCCGACTAGGAAGACCCCGAGCGCCAGCAGCCCGTAGCCGATTCCCAGCACCCGCAACGGCCACCGCGCGCCCTGCGTGACGCCGGGAAGCAGCCGCCCGACGGCGAGGGCGACGGCTGAGACGGCCAGGCCCGTGCGCCACCATGCAAGCCACGTGCGCTCGGAAGCAAGCCACGTGCGCCGAACGCCATCCCCGCCGCGCCAGCTGGGCGCGGCGGGCTCGTCGGACCCACCGCTTGCGTCGATTCGGCGCTCCATGACAGCCCGTGCCTACACGTGGGCTCGCGCGGCCTCGCGCGCGGCCGCGTGCGTTTCGCCCGTTCGGTACTCCTCGTGCCCCAGCTCCAGGAGCCAGCGACGCAGATGGCGGTGCACGAGCTCGGCGCCAATCAGTTCCTCCTCGGGCAGCTCGAGCTCGAGAGGATGCAAGAGAAGCGGGTATGCCTGCGTCCCGCCCAGACCGCCGTGGGACCCGACGAGCTCCTCGAACGCCGCCACCTCGTCGCTGTCCTGCCAATAGGTGCTGTTGACGACGATGTCCGGACAGTGCGCGAAGCCGTCGGTGCGCTTGACGTGCCTGGCCGCGTCAGCCCCGAACGGTGCGAGCGGATCGACGCCCTCGAGTCGCGCCTCGTCCAGATAGTTCACCCCGGCCGAGCCCATTACGGCCGCGCCGTGCTCATCGGAACGGACGAGCAGGAAGCCGATCCCGGGATGAGCGCGCAATGCTGCGATCAGGCCCGGATAGCGCTGCTGGATGCGCTCGAGCGTCACACGTCCGGGCTCGAGCGGAAAGGAGATGAGTCCGAGGCAACCCGACGCCATCACCACGACCTCCTGCGGGCGACCGTCCTGGCGCTCCAGCTGCTTCCCGTCGCGATCGAGATGGCCTCGTGAGAGGCGACGCATGCCCTTCGACAGCCATGAGGCGCCACTGGCGATCTCCGCCAGCGAGGCGCCCAGAAATGCCCGTGCCTCGCTCGGATGATCATCGGCGGAGATGCGCTCCTCGCCCGCGATCGGCGGCTGCTCCCCCCGCACGGCTGGCGCGGACGTGTTCTCGCGCACCAGCTGCTCGAGTGTTCTCCCATAGCGGTCGAGGAACGTCGCCCCCTGCGACTGGCCGTGGTCCGAGAGCACCACAAGGCGATATTCGCGGGGCGCGACGATGGCGGCGGCGGCGATCCGGCTCAGTTGGCGATCGACCTGACGGAGCGTCGCGAGCGTCTCGGGACGCTCGATGCCCGAATGGTGTGCGACCTCGTCGTAGGCGAGGAACGTCGTGTAGGCGACCGGCCGGCCCGCGTACATGTCGGCGATCAGCGAGTCGACCTGGAGGTCGCGCTGAATCACCGTCGCCCACGCGCGTATCAGCGCATAGCTCGCGCTGCGGCGGATGCGCGGCTGGATGTCGAGCCGGCGCTGACGCGAAGCGCTCCACAGCTCGCTCACGACCTCGCGCGCCACGAGCACGAGCGTTCGCGTGACGTTGTACGGGTTGGCGAAGTAGGCGAAGTAGTCCTGCCCGATCCGCCCATGCCGGTCGCGCCGCAGGGCCGTGCTCATCGTCAGCAGGCTGTGCGGCGCGTCGCCCGAGACGATGTTCGCCCTGCTGGCGCCGTCGGAGAACAGAAGGCCGCGGCCGTTGGAGTGCCTGCGCTCGAGCTCCGCTGCATCTCGAGGATGATTCGTCACGATCGCGGCCCCACGATCCTTCTCCCACCAGCGGAAGGCGGGCATGTCGTCGTTGTCCCCATGCAGCAGACCCGCCTGGCACGCCCCCGTCTGCGAGGACCAGTCGGTCTGCCAGCGGGCGAGCTGGTGCGAGCCGTCGCGCAGCCAGCGCGCGATCGTGGGCGCGTTGCCGTCGCGGATCGCCCGGACGAGCACGTCGTGCGCAAGACCATCGATCTCCAGGAACAGCAAGCCGGGAGCGTCCATGCTCCCGACGGGCGCCGCGCGCTTGCCATAGCGGGCGACGACGTTGCGGTACCAGAACCCGTCGTCGTCGATCGCGAACGCGGCCGAGACGGCCGTGTTGACGACCGTCACCGCCATCGCGACCACGATCCCCGCCCACAGGGACGAGACTTCGAAGCCCGGCTCGATCGCTGAGGCGAGCAGGACGATCGCACCGTTGAGGACCACCACGCCGAGACCAAGGGTCATCACCGTCAGCGGCAGCGCAAACCACAGGACGAGCGGCCACACCAGCGCGTTCACGAGACCGATCAGGGCCGCGGCCGCAACGGCCGCGCCGAAGCTCTTGACATGGACGTCGCTGAGGATGGCGCTGAGCCCGAGTATCACGCCGGTCGCGAGTAGCCACACGACGACGATCCGCAGCACCGGTCGCCGCCTGTGCGCGGGCTTGTTTGCACCTCTGGCGGTGACGTCACTCACTGGGAACCTGCCTCGACGCAATGCGTGCGGCGCTCGCGCCGTCTGAGCTCGGTGCGCTCGCCGGGAGCCAGGACACGGACCTCGACCGCAGGGAGATCTCGAGCCATCGATGCGGCGAACTGGCGCGCGGGTCGCTGCGGGTCGCGCGCCCACAATGGCGGCCATGCAACGGCGAAGGTGCCCCAGTGGATCGGCACGACCGCGCGCGGCGCGATTCGGGCGGCGCCCCGCACTGCCCGCTCGGGATCGAGGTGCCCGGGCCCGAGCGTGGGTCCCCAGCCGGCGATCGGCAGCAGCGCGAGGTCGACCGAGCCTGCGAGCTCGGACATCGCGGGGAACAGATCCGTGTCGCCCGCGAAATACAGCCCCTGGGAGCCGCACACCATGAAGCCGATCGGGTCGGCCCGCACGCCGAGAGGCCACCTACGCCGACCGTGGAGCGCGCCCGTCGCAACGACGCGAAGGCGCCCCACATGCGCCTCCTCCCCGCAGCCGAGCTCCTCGACGTTGCGCACCCCGTGCCGCGCGAGCCACCGCCCCGCTCCGCGCGGCGCGAGCACAGTGACCCTCGCACACAGCCCGCGCAGCGACGGGAGGTCGGCGTGGTCGGCGTGAAGGTGAGAGAGCACGACGGCGTCGACTCCTCCGGTGAGCTGGTGGCTGACTGGGGACGCAATGCGCCGCAAGGGCCCCACGCGTTTGCCGAGCACCGGGTCCGTCAGTATCCGGACGCCGTCCAGCTCGATCAGCGCGGTAGCATGACCGGCCCACGTCACCGCGAGCAACTCGTGCTCTGACTCCACTCGCTGCGCCAGCCTATGTGCAGGCGATCGTGGCGCGATTCATTGGTAGTCAGGGGCGCGGTGCCATGAGGGCCCGTTTCCCCATTCCCCTTTCAATCCGTGCGTGCGGTTTTCCCGCACACGGCTTACCGATGATCCTCCTGATGGTCACGACGCTGACACCGGGTAGCGGACGGTACCGCGCAGGCGGTAGAGGCCGTGCGCCTCGAACCACTCACGCGTCCAGATAGCCGTCTGACCAGGGCGCACGTTGCGACCTTGACGCTTGAACATCAAGTCGCGCAGGCACCTCAAGACATACGAGTCGATCTGGTTGAAGCGGATGGCGGCGTTGCCGGTACGAAAGTAGTTGCCCCAGCCGCGCAGGATCGGATTGATCCGCGAGATCACCTCGCGGATATCCGTGCCGACACGGCCTCGACCGGCCAGCGCCTTGATTCGCTGGCGCACCCGCTTCATCGCCGCTTGAGAGGGCCAGCGCTGCAGGTAGTAGCGGCGGATGCCGCGCTCCAGCAGCCTGCCCGACACGCGAGCGTGAAAGTGGCAGCCAAGGAACTCAAAGCCCTTCCGGCCTTCTGTGAGGTCAACGACCCTCGTCTTCTCCCGGTGAAGCTCAAGCCCGAGATCAGCCAGGACCTCCCTGGCCAGCTCCCGGGCCGCGTGGGCCTGCGCCTCACTTGAGCACATCACGACAAAGTCATCCGCATAGCGGACGAGCCTGCCGTGCGAGCCATCAGCGAACGCTAGGTCCAGCGCGTGCAGGTAGATGTTCGACAGAAGCGGCGAAATAACGCCGCCCTGGGGCGTACCAGCGACCGACCGCCGGAGCACCCCCTCTTCCATCACACCTGCCCTGAGCCACTGCCTGATGAGCTTTCCCACACGCCGATCCGAGACTCGCTCCGCGACCTTCCCGAGCATACGCTCGTGGTCGATCTGGGAGAAATAGTCGCGGATGTCGGCCTCGAACACGAAGCAGTACCCGTCGATGAACGAACGACGCAGCACCTCCTTGGCGTCCGTGGCCGAGCGACGCGGGCGGAACCCGAACGAGGCATCGAGAAAGTCGGCCTCGAAAATGGGCTCAAGCACCATCCGTGCAGCCTGCTGGACGATCCGATCCCTTACGGTCGGGATGCCAAGTGGCCGCACACCACCCTTGGGCTTGGGGATCAGCACCCGGCGGACCGGCAGCGGGCGATAGCTCCCCCCTTGAAGGTCACGCTGCAGCTCGGCCAACAGCCGCTCCGCCCCGTACTCCTCCACCGCCGCCAGCGTCTGAGCATCGACCCCGGCAGCACCCTTATTCTTCTGCACGCGCCTCCACGCCTCCCGCAGGACGTCACTCCTGCAGATCCGATCGAACAGAGCATGAAAACGCCTACCCGGCGACCGCTTGGCGGCCACCCATAGCTTGCGCTGAAGTTCTCGCACGTCCCCACCAGTGGCCTGAAGCGCCATTTCGCTGGACGAGGCGACGGGCTCACACCCGCCGGGGGAATTGGGTCGAAACGTCCCGACCATGCCCTAACGCTTACCTCTCGCGCAAACGCGATCAAAGCAGGGGTCCTTCGCTCCCGGCGCGTTGTTCTGCACGCCGATCTGCACTACTACGACCCCCTCGGACTCCCGCTGGCCTCCGCTCGATTTCGCCATCGGCTTATACGAGCGGTCTTTGCTGACGAGGCTGGCCAGACGGGTCTCCCTTGTTCCGTGATCAGACCTTGCGCGCGTGCAACTCCCCATACCCCGCAGGGACCCACCGCACCCGATCCGGATCAAGGACTGGTGGACATGGCCTTCGCCGCGACATGACCGGCTCGGCTCCCCGATTGTTTCTCTGACGAGGCTGCAGTCACAGCCCACGCGCTTGCTCCCTCCAAAGAGGCTCTCGACGCCCCGCTCAGCCCGCCGCCTCTCAGCGACGAACCGGGGCCTGCTACCGGGCACTCCGGCATCTACCCGGACCGGACTCACACCGGCCGGCCTGATCCAGCTTTCAAGGCGCACCATGCGGGGAGCCTAGAACGGCGCGCCGAGAACCTCATCGCCTCAACCGGATGATGCCGTCCCGAGCCAGTGAACGGCGCTCGCGGATCACACATCTGCGGTATGGACGCCCGAGCGGTGAGCGACCAACATAGAACGAGTGAACCCTTCGAGCAATGCGAGACGTAACGATGGAACCTGACGGTTGGCCACTGGATGGCGCGGTCGCCGCTGAACGCTTGCGGAACCTGATCAGCGACATCGAGGACTCCAGCGATGAGGACCGCATCGCCCTCCTTTCCGACCTCCTTTGCGCCGCTTGGGTAAGCGACGCTGCGCAGAACCAGTGAACTCGAGCCGTCAGCTCTGAGCAGCCCGCCGAAGGCCGCCATTCTCATGCGCGCTGGAGGAATGACGCAGCAACGACGCGCCCGCCGGGGTTCTCCAGCCGAGAAAGCGGCATCCTGACCAGCGCTGCTCGATTGCGAGCAACTCTTCCTCCCAGCGTTGCAAAACGGTCAGCGTCAATGGGATCGGCGGTGTCGTGACGGTCACGATCCAGTAACGCCGCTCCGACGGCGGCGCCGGCGTCGCGCGGACGTGCGGAGTACACGCCGCCATCGTCTTCAGCTCGGCCGCAAGAGCCGCGGCCTGGCGTAGCGTGAGCGCCTGGAACGAGCAGCGCAGCTGCGCCCGCTCGATGCTTCCACCCCGCGACGAGAGGTGCAGGATGCTGAAGGAGTCCACATCTAGATGATCTCCGCCGGCATGCTGGCAGTCCATACCGCAGATGCGCGATCCTAGCGGGGTGCCTCGAGCACGAGACCGTCGCCGAGAGCTTTCGCGACGAGGTGGGCACGGGAGCGCGCACCGACCTTCTGCATCGCGTTACGCGCATGCGTGCGGACGGTGTCGTGACTGATGTGCAGCTCATCTGCGATCTCCGGTCCGGTGTTCCCGAGCGCCACGAGCAGCACGATCTCCCGCTCGCGCTGCGAGAGCGTGCCGGACGGGACGGTGCTCGTCGTCGATCGGCGGAAGCGCGCGCCCCACGTCGAAGTGCTGAGGGCGACGACGAGCACGAGCTGGCCCCCGGTCACGACCTCCACGTTGGCCGCCCACTGCACAGCAACCGCGCCGCCGTCGTCCGCCCGCAGCTCCGCGTTCCCCGCGAACTGGCCCGTGGCCAGCATCGCCTTCCATTCGGCCCTCGACGCGAGCGGCCCCCCTATGACGAAACGAAAGATCGGCCGGCCGATGAGCTCGCTCCGCCGGTAGCCGAGCAGGCTCAGGTAGGCCCCGTTGACGTCCACCAGATTGCGGTCGCTGTCGACCAGCGCCATTGCGTTGCGCGACTGCTTGAACGCTGACGCAAACAGCCCAGCCCATTCGCCTCCGACAGCCACGTGGTCACATGCGCCTCGCGCGCCGGCGGCCACGCCGACGCACTCCCATCACCGATATCGGACTCAACGGCCTGCCGATGGGGTCGATGAACAGTGAGCACGGCCCCGTCCGGGCGGGCAAGTCGCCCTCGAGGACGTCGACGTCGTATGTCAGCCTCTCCCAGTCCAGGCGGGGGTTCGTGAGTGTGACCACGACATCCTCGGGCACATCCTCGCCACCCCCGACGAAGGACAGCACGGCGTTGGGCGGATCCTCGAGGAAGCTGTTCTCTCCGTGCCCCCACCCTTCCACGAACTGCTTGGTCGTCAGATGGCCGACGATGCGCTCCGGTCGGTCGGAGAACATGAGCGTCGAGGGTGCGAGGTCGTGCAGCGTGAGTGCACCCTCGAAGCTGGTGACTCTTCGCGCGCTCTGCACGAACAGCGCCTCGAAGTCCCCGGACTGCGCCGTCACATCGGCGGCCACCGGGTCGCGCTCGATTGTCGGTTCTGAGGCCATCTGGATCTCCTTGCTCTTGTTTTGGTCAATGCTCGGTGACCGCTCGCGTCACACGCCGAGCTGTGCCTTGATGCGCCCGGCCTCGACCGCGCTCGTCAGAGCCTTGTAGTCACGTTCGTTCTGCTCCGCGTACGAGTGCGAGAACTCCACGAGCGCGCGGTCAAAGCTGCTCCCGTTCCCGAGGTATGCGGCGATCGCCACACGGTCGCCGCTGCGCGCATGCGCGCGCGCCAGCGTCCAGCCGCAGAGCCGTCCATACATCGCCATGCCCTTGGGAACCATCTGCTCGATTTCCGCCGAGCCCTTCCAGTCCTTGAGTTGGCGAGCGTAGAAGTCCCGTTCCTTGCCGTCGATCCCAGACTTGACATGCAGCCAGCCGAGGAAGATGTCACTTGTGGCCTGCATCAGGCGCTGCCCGACGACCACGCGCTCGCCGTGGTTGTCGAACTGGCTGGGCGCGGAGAACTCCTCGAGGACGGAGGCCTCCGCCTCCTTCAGCTGCATGAACAGGGGATCTTGGCCGTCCAGACCGAGCAGCAGCGCGATCCAGGCGCGGGTGCCGACGCTCCCCACGCCGACGACTTTGCGCGCGAAGTCGGTGAGGTGGAACTGCTCGAGCAGGATACGCCGGTCGTGCTCGAGCGTCGCACGGTAGTCGTTGAGCAACTCGTGCAGCCCGTCGAACATTTCATCGCGTTCCACCCCCTGAGCGAGGTCATCGATTGGCACGATCAGCGGCGGTTCGGCGACGATCCGCGCCTCGCCGTTCACCTCAGTGGTCAACTTGGAGAACGCTGACATGCTGTCCTTCGTACGGGCCTTCGCGAGGGTCTTCGCGGTGCGCTTGGCCATCCGTGGCTTCAGCTGCGACGCGAGTTCGGAGAGCACGCTCTCGATATCCAGGTGGGCGTACCAAACATCGAGGTTCTTCATTCCTGCGAAGCCCCTCATTGCCGTGCGGTACCCCTTGACGGTGCCCAGAACGATGCGCTCCTGATCCCGCGCGCCAAAGCCGCAGTCCTGCGCGGCGATCAGCATGCTCACGGCCAGGCGCTTGACGTCCCACTCCCACGGTGCGGGCAGCGTCTCGTCAAAATCATTGAGATCGAACACCAGCCGCCGCTCCGGGGAAGCGAACACGCCGAAGTTGGACAGGTGCGCATCTCCGCAGCACTGCACCGTCAGTCCCGATCGCGGCGTCGCCGAGAGGTCGCTCGCCATGATCATCGCGGCGCCGCGATAGAAGGTGAACGGTGAGACGAGCATCCGTCCGTAGCGGATGGGCACGAGCTCGAGTACGCGAGTCTTGGCCTGGCGCTCGAGCAGCTTGATCGGATCGGCACGACGCGCCGACGGGTCGAACACCGCGTGGCTCGCTCGTGGCACCTCGCTACGCGCCGCCTTGCCACGAGCCACCCGCTCGGCGACCGTGAGATGCGCGGGCGTTGCATCCGCGACTCCGCGGGTCGTCCTGCGCGGACCGAGCCCGTCGGTTGGGTCCGGTGCAGCTGCGCGCGGCGCCGTCGCAGGCGTTGCAGACGAGGACATGTGCGACCCCCTGTTGGAGTTCTATAACCGTCGAGCACGGAGGCCGTGGAGATTGGCTGAACCGCCTTCGCGCCTGACAGCGTAGATCCGAGCTGGCCACCGGGCAATGCGGTCGCCACGAGTCCGGCACCCATGCCCACAGGCAGGAGCGGCCCCCGGCCCACACTCATCGCAGCGGGATGAGTACGCCCGCGCCGCCAGATGCGATGGCGACGCCAAGCTGACTGACGATCAGACCCGGTGAGGCGCACGGATATCAACCGATCAGGGCGATGCGCCGCGTCAGCTGCGCGTGATGATCGAGTTGCTCGTCCACACGGATGGGCGACGTTCCCTTCCGCGCACATAGTGAGGTAACTCGATGACCGAGCCGTTCAAGGGCGTAATCAATGTCGACATCCGCGACTCGGTCCCGGATTGGGCGCCGTTCGAACCGCCCACCGCCCCAGAGGGCTCACCGAACGTCCTGTACATGGTGCTGGACGACGTCGGTTACTCGGCGTTGGATTGCTACGGCGGCCCGATCCCCGTGCCGAACATCGGCCGGATCGTGGACAGCGGCGTGCGCTACACCCAGATGCACACCACGGCGCTGTGCTCGCCGACCCGCTCCTGCCTGCTGACCGGGCGCAACCACACGCGCAACAGCATGGCCTGCATCACCGAGGGCGCGATCGGCTTCCCCAACGGCAGCGGCGTGATCCCGCCCGAGAACGGCCAGATCCAGCAGATCCTCGGCGCGCGCGGATGGAACACGTACATCGTCGGCAAGTGGCACCTCTGCCCGGAAGCCGAGATGAACCTCGCCTCCACGCGGCGCAACTGGCCGACTGGCCGCGGCTTCGAGCGCTTCTACGGCTTCCTCGGCGCGGAGACCAACCAATGGTACCCGGACCTCGTCTACGACAGCCACCCCGTCGAGCCGCCGCGCTCGCCCAGCGAGGGCTACCACCTGACCGAGGACCTCACCGACAAGGCGCTCGAGTTCATCAAGGACGCGAAGGTGATCGCGCCGGAGAAGCCGTTCTTCCTCTACTACGCGCCCGGCGCCTGCCACGCTCCCCACCACGCGCCGAAGGAGTGGATCGAAAAGTTCAAGGGCCAGTTCGACATGGGCTACGAGGCGATCCGTGAGCAGACGCTCGCGCGTCAGAAGGAGATGGGCATCGTCCCCAAGGACACGGAGCTCCCACCGATCAACCCGATCGGGACAACGGATACGCGCAAGGGCTCTGACGGACAACCGTTCCCGCCGCTCGACGTCACGCGACCCTGGGACTCGCTGTCAGCGGACGAGCAGAACCTCTTCAGCCGCATGGCCGAGGTGTACGCCGGCTTCATGGCACACGCCGACCACCAGATCGGACGGCTGCTCGACTACCTCGAGGAAACGGAGCAGCTGGAGAACACGCTGATCGTGCTCATCTCCGACAACGGCGCAAGCGGCGAGGGCGGGCCGGACGGCTCCGTGAACGAGAACAAGTTCGCCAACGGCATCCCCGACTCGATGGAGGAGAACCTCGCGAAGATCGACGAGCTCGGAGGCCCGAAGACGTACAACCACTACCCGAACGGGTGGGCGATGGCGTTCAACACGCCGTTCAAGATGTGGAAGCGCTACGAGTTCAACGGGGGCACCTCCGATCCGTGCGTCATCTCCTGGCCAAAGGGAATCAAGGCGCACGGTGAGCTGCGCGAGCAGTACCACCACGCGATCGACCTCGTGCCGACGATCCTCGACGTGCTCGACGTCCAGCCGCCGGAGCGGCTCGGCGGCCACGTGCAGAGCGACTTCGACGGCATCAGCATGCGCTACAGCTTCGACCACGGGTCGATGCCGACTGCACGAGCGACCCAGTTCTACTCGATGCTCGGCTCCCGGGCGCTCTGGCACGAAGGCTGGAAGGCCGTGACCGACCATCCGACGCTCGCCGGATGGGGCCATTTCGCCAGTGACAAATGGGAGCTGTACCACACGGCGGTGGACCGCTCCGAGCTGCACGACCTCGCCGCGGAGGAGCCGGAGCGGCTGACCGAAATGATCAACCTGTGGTATGCCGAGGCCGGTCGCAACGAGGGCTTCCCGATCGATGACCGCCAAGCGATCGAGATCGTCCTCACGCCGCGTCCGGTGATGAGCGCTCCACGTGACCGCTACGTCTACTACCCGGGCACTGCAGAAGTGCCCGAGTCCCAGTCGGTCAACATTCGCAACCGCTCCTACGTGATCGGCGCGCTCGTCGACATCCCGGCACCGGGCGCTGAGGGCGTGCTGTTCGCGCACGGCTCGCGCTTCGGCGGGCACACGCTCTATGTAAAGGACAATCGTCTGCACTACGTCTATGACTTCGTCGGCAGCGTCTCGCAGAAGATCGTCGGCAGCGAGGATGTGCCAACAGGTGAGAACCTGATCCTGTCGGCCAGCTTCGAGAAGGACGGCGAAGACGCTCCAGGCGTCGCCACCGGGATGCTGTCGCTGTATCACGGCGAGCAGAAGGTCGGCGAGGGTCGCATCAAAACCCAGCCGGGGAAGTTCACCCTCGCCGGCGAGGGACTGTGTGTCGGGCGCGACAGCGGCGAGCCCGTGACCGGCGACTACCCGGCGTCCAAGGATCACCACGGATTCGTCGGTGGAACGATCAACCGCGTCGCCGTCGACGTCAGCGGCGAGCCGTACGTCGACCTCGAGCGCGAGGCCGCGGCGATGCTCGCGCGCGAGTGATGGCGCGGGCGCAGCCGCCACGATCGCGTCGAGCCGCCGCTGGCGCCCGGCCGTGACCGCCGCTGCTCATCGATCCCCCACGCCACGCCATGAGCACCGCCGAACTCATCACACTGATCGCCAAGCTGTCGGCCCTCACATTTGTGGTCGCCAGCATGCTGGCGATGGGTCTCAGCCTCACGGCCGGCGAGATCCTCGCACCGCTGCGCAACATGCGCCTGGTGGTGGTCGCGCTCGTGGCGAACTTCATTCTCGTGCCCGCGCTGGCGTACGGGCTCGGGCAGCTTTTCGGCCTCGCCCAGTCGCTCGAGAACGGCCTGATCCTTCTCGGTGCAGCCGGCGGCGCCCCGTTCCTGCCGAAGCTCGTCCAGGGCGCGAGACAGGACATCGCCTTCGGCGTGGGTCTGATGGTGATGCTGATGGTGGTGACGATCGTCTACCTACCTCTGGTACTTCCACTGCTGCTTCCAGGCGTGTCGGTCAAACCTGGGGAGATCGCGAAGTCACTGGTCGTGCTCATGCTGATCCCGCTCGCGCTGGGGCTGTTGTGGCGCTCGCACTGGGCCGACGATGCTGCGCAGTGGCAGCCCGTGTTCGCCAAGCTCTCGAGCATCGCGATCCTGGTGATGCTCGTCGTCGGTGTCGGTCTGAACGTCTCGAACATCATCTCGCTCATCGGCACGCGGGGGATCGCTGCGCTGCTCGTGCTGGTGCTCGGAGCGATCGCGATCGGGCTAGTGCTGGGCGGCACGGAGCGCAACGTCCTGGGGCTCGGCACAGGCCTTCGCAACTTCTCCGCCGCGATCCTGGTCGCCGCCCAGAACTTCTCGGGCAGCAACACCCTGTCATTCGTCCTCGTCGGCGCGGTGATCTTCCTGCTCGTCCTGATCCCAGCATCGCGACTGATGGGACGGCGAAGCGCCGCCGGCGAGCGCGCGCCTCTCCACACGGCGCTTGATCAAAGCATGGGTCCGTCCAGCACGAGTGCAGGCGCTGCCAATGCCTGACCAACAGCCGAACTCGAGCGTGACGATGCCGACGGCGCCGTCGGCTTTCCACCTGCTCGCGAAGCCCACGGGCGCGCAGTGCAACCTGGACTGTGACTACTGCTTCTTTCTCTCCAAGGAGGCTCTTTACCCGGATAGCCGATTTCGGATGTCCGAGCAGCAGCTCGACGAATATCTGCGCCAGCTGATCGAGGCCCATGCAGGCGCACCGGAGGTGACGATCGCCTGGCAGGGCGGCGAGCCGACGCTGATGGGTCTCGACTTCTTCAGGCGATCCGTGGAGATCGCGCGGGGCTATCTCGAGCCTGGCCAGCGCGCGGTTCACACGATCCAGACAAACGGCACGCTGATCGATGGCGAGTGGGCGGAGTTCTTCAAGGAGAACGACTATCTGGTGGGCATCTCGATCGACGGGCCGAAGGAGATCCATGACGCATACCGCGTGACCAAGGGCGGTCGTGGCAGCTTCGAGAAGGTGATGCGGGGCCTTGGCCATCTGCACCGCGCGGGAGTCGAGTTCAACGCCCTCACGACGCTGCACGCGGCCAACGCTGGCCGCGGCGTGGAGGTGTATCGCTTCCTACGTGACGAGTGCGGCGCGCGCTTCATCCAGTTCATCCCGATCATCGAGCGCGTGCCCGAGGCGGCACTCGACGGCACCGTGCCGTGGTCCTCTTGGCGCGACCGACCGCTGTACGTCCAGCAGGGCGAGGCCGTAACCGGGCGCTCGATCAGCGGCGAGCAGTATGGGCGTTTCCTGATCGACGTCTTCGAGGAGTGGGTTCGCCGTGACGTGGGCGAGGTCTACGTGCAGATGTTCGACGTGGCGCTCGCCAACTGGTTCGGAGAGCCCCCGGGGCTGTGCGTGCACTCCGAGACGTGCGGTCTGGCGCTCGCGCTCGAGCACAACGGCGATCTGTACTCGTGCGACCACTTCGTCGAGCCCGACTACAACCTCGGCAACATCGCCGAGACCCCGATGATCGAGCTCGTCGCCTCACAGCGCCAGCAGGACTTCGGTCAGGCCAAGCTCGAGACACTGCCGAAGCAGTGCCTGGACTGTGACGTGCGCTTCGCCTGCCACGGAGGCTGCCCCAAGGACCGGTTCACGAAGACCGCCGACGGTGAGCCGGGCCTCAACCACCTCTGCAGCGGCTACCTGAGCTTCTTTCACCACATCGATCGGCCGATGCGGATCATGTGCGAGTTGCTCGAGCAGGGCCGCGCGCCGTCTGAGATCAGGGGCGTGTACGCGGCGCAGGACGCCAAGCGTGCTCGCAACGATGGACTCTCCTGAAGCTCCCGTGCGGCCTCGGGCGCCGGCGCCGAAGCAGGAAGGTAGCGAAGCGTCGAGCAGGATCAACGGAGAGTCGCGGTGGCCGATGGCCTCGGCGATCATCGCCGCGATGGTGCTGACCGTCCTGCTCCCCAAGGATGTTCGCGCCGGTCCCGCCTGGCTGCTTCCCGGCCTCGAGGGCCTGATGCTCATCGGGCTGATCCTCGGCGACCCGGGCAAGATCGACGGGCGTTCGCGGCTCCTGCGCCAACTGTCGATCAGCCTCGTCGGCCTCCTGGTGTTCGACGCCCTGTGGTCCACGAGCTGGCTCGTCAAGGACCTGATCCACGCGAGCAAGATCACCGAATCGGCCAGCCAGCTGCTCGACGCGGGAGCCCTCGTCTGGATCTCGAACAACATCGCGTTCTCGCTGCTCTACTGGGAGCTCGACGACGGCGGCCCCGCCGCGCGCTTTTTCCATGAACGCCGCTACCCGGATCTCGCATTCCCGCAGGAGATCAGCCCGGGAATCGCACCAGACGGATGGCGGCCGCTCTATATCGACTACCTGTATCTCGCGTTCACGAACGCCACTGCGTTCAGCCCGACCGACGTGATGCCACTGGTGCCGTGGGCGAAGATCGCGATGATGGTGCAGTCGACGATCTCGCTGATCGTGCTCGGCCTGGTGATCGCACGGGCGGTGAACGTGTTCTCCTAGACCTCGCCCGAGCCGAAGGCCTCCTCTGGCGGCTTTCGTCTATGTGGTGGCCGGTTGACTGGGAGCCGGGGCGGCCGGCACCGGCGGTGCTTTGGCGGTTGGCGCTGCGGCGGGCGCTGCGCTGGGCGCGGGGGCCAGGAGCGTCACGCTGATCATGTAGGCCACGATCGTGCCAACGATCACCAACGGCTCGCTGCCGGCGCCCGATCCCGTGGTGAGCAACGTGGCGATCACGATCGCCGACAGCGGCAGGCGCAGCACGGCCGCGATGGCGGCCGCCATGCCCACGGCGAGGGCTGGCGTGATCGAGAAGCCGGGCAGCTGCCCGGCCATCAGCCCGGCCACGGCTCCGAGGAACAGCGCCGGGAAGGTGGGGCCGCCGCGAAAGCTTCCCAATGACACGGAATAGGCGACGCACTTGAAGAGCACCAGCAGCGCCAGCGTGCCGATCGACCACGTGCCCGCTTTGCCCACCAGCGTGGGGATGGAAGCCTGCCCGGAGAAGAGAACTTCCTGAAACGGCTTCCCGGTGGTCTGCTGAAACGCGATCGCGAGCCCGGCGACGATCAGACCGATCGCCGGCAAGAACACGAAGCGTCTCGTCGCGACGACGCGCACGCTGCGTCTGGCGAGGCCAACCATCAGCACGCACGCCAGTGCGACCGCAAGCGCCAACGCGATCGACCAGCCGAAGTCGGCGACGTCAGGACGGGCGAACTTCGTGAGCCCTTCCACGGAACCCAGAGCGTAGGCGCTCGTGCTCAGCCCGGTCCACGAGCCCATCCCGAGCGAGACGAGCGAACCGATGCCGGCGGCCAGCAGACCGGGGAGCAGCACGAGCGTCAGCCTCGGGCCACCCAACCCGACGACCTCGATCATGATCACCGCGGCGATCACCGGCGACTGGAACAGGAACGAAGCGGCGGCGAACGTGCCCGCCGCGGCCAGCACCGTCACGACCTGAGGCGGCGCGTCACGGCGGGCCAGGCGAATCGTGAGGACACCCAGGCCCGAGCCCAGCGCGATCAACGGCGCCTCCGGGCCCAGCACCACCCCGAGCCCGATGGCCGCGAGCCCCGCGAGCATGACCCCGGGCAACGCGAGCGGCAGCGTCGGGCCGCCGCTCGTCGAGAGGCCGTACGCGGCGACGTGTCCCCCCTCGCCCGGAAGGCGCTCGATCGCAAACGCGACAACCAGGCCGGACAGGCCGAGCACCGGCAGCGACCACCACAACGGGGGGCCATGGTGGTAGCCGAGACCGCTCGGCAGATGTACGTACACACCTCTCTGGATCTGGTTGACGAGCTCGAGAAAGCACCACGCGGCGAGCGAGACCACAACCCCTGCGATCGCCGCCACGAGCAGCAGGGCAACGAAGCCCTTGCTGTGGATCGTCGCCTCGACCTGCTCCTGGGAAACCGCGGGCTCAGGCATGGCACCCCCTCACTCCGCGCGGACCGGGTCGCGCCGGGCCAGGTCGTGCCCACCGACGAGCTTGGCGCTCATCTTGATCGCCTTGACGGCGCCGGTCGCCCCGGCCTGCAGCGTGGCCCCGACGACGAGCAGGACGATGCCCAGGACGAACAGCGAGTGCGACCCGAGCATGAGGATGCCGATTCGAGCCAGCAGGTACGGGGGCATGCAGACCGCCGCGCCGATGGCGCCGCTCACTGCACTCGCGGTCAGCTTGTCCCGCCTCGAGTGCAGGGCCTTCATGCCGATGAGCCGCGACGGCACGGCGACGTAGCAGATCATCATCACGCCAACCACGATGCTCAGCGAAAGGCCAAACCACGGCCGGCCCCAGCGGGTGACCACCACCGTCGAGAGTCCAAGCAGAAGACCGACGACGGCCCCAGACCCGAGCACCACAGGGAGGTGGGCGCGAGCAGCGGCGAATCCAGGTCGCACGGTGGGAGTGCCGCCTTTTGCGATCGCGAACGCAAACACCGCGTTCAGGAAGAACCCGCACGCGGTGATGGCGACGATGGCCGCCACGATCGGGATCAGGACCGGACCGCGAAGCACGTGGAACGACTTGCCGTGGAGAGCGTGAGCTTTGAGGTCGAACATCGCGAGCCAGACCCACATCGCAGGAAGTATCTGAATCAGGGTCAGCCTCCAGTTCGAGAACACCAGCTTGAGGCCATCGAAGAGCATCGCGAAGGCGCTGGCGCCGAGCGCAAGGGGCGCGAGCCAACGCCGGGACTCGCTGAGACGGAGGATCGCCTCCTCGGCCATCGTCTCGTCCCCCTCGCGGATTGCCTGCACCAGCCCCCGGATGCGCCCTACGGAGCCCGAGAGTCCAGGCATCTAGCAGACGGCGATCGAGATCGCACGACCCGCCACGCAGTGGTCGACGGGCGCCAATGCGGGTCACCCGCCTAGTGCGACCCCGGGACAGCAAGCAGCTCCCGCTTGGCCGCGGCATACTCGTCATCGGTGATCGCGTCGCGGTCATGCAGGGCGACGAGGCGCTCGAGCTCGGCTGTCCTCGACGGTGCCTTCGCTCGGCCTGGACTCGCGGCGCGCGCCAGCGCGACCTTCTCCCCGATCGCGCCGCGCATCGAGACGCGCTCGGCGTCTGGGAACTGCTCTGCGATCTGGCGGCGGAGCACGTGTGCGCCGGCGAACGCCAGGATCGTGAACAGCAGCATCTCGAACGGGTTGCGGGTGGCGGGTATCGGTCCCCATATGAACACCAGAGCGAGGACCGCGGCGGTCGCCCAGTACGCCAAAGCCGGGCGCGCACGCAAGTGGGGCGCCAGGAACCGCCTGGCTGAGACCGCCCAGCGGGCCGGGCCGGCGATCCACGCCGCGACGATCACCGGCACGCCGATGACGATCGCGGCACTGGCGACCTGGACCAGCAGCGAGGTAGCCACCGAGTAGGTATCGCTGACGGCCGGTTCGAGCGATGCATCGGACGTAATCCCCGAGACGATCTGACCCTGGCCGATTTTGCGGCCGACGAGGACGATCAGCCCGGCGAAGACGAGGCTCCAGCCGACCCACATCAGCGTGCGCCGCCGGTGCCCACCGGCCAGCGCGACGGCGAGTGCATACAGGAGGAACACGAGGATCGTCAATGCCAGGGCGAGCGCATGAAGCGCTTTGGCCAAGTTGCGCACCAGCCCCAGCTGGCTCGACGTGACGACCTTCAGGTTGGCCACCGACGCAGGCAGCTTTTCGGCCAGCCCAGGGGGCAATCCCAGATCCTGAGCGAGGTCGGCGACGATCTGGTGGAGATTCAAGGACACCGTGCCACCTGTGATGTGCACCCTGGAGCCGCCGCCTTCCACGACCTTCACGAGGGCCTGATCGGCAGCTCGGTTGGCCGACTCCCATACGTCCTGCACCCGCGGGGCGGCCAGCGCACGCTCGGCCGCCTGTTCGGCCACGCCGTGCAGCGCGCCCGACAGCGGACCGGCCAGGGGCTCCAGGCGCGTGGGCAGACCCGAGCGCAATTGAGCCGGGACGTTGATGTTCGCGTACAGCTCATTCACGAGGTAGCCCGCCAACGCGGTGCGGACCGTCGGCTTCTGCAGCAGCGCCGTGCTGGTCCTGGCCCAGTTCTGCGGGTTCATGAGCTGGCGGTTGGCCCAGATCGCGAAGATCGCGAACACCGCCAGCACGGTCGCGAGACCGAGGAGCACGCGCACCCAGATGCGGTGCGCGCGAGGCGCTTGCGGAACGGGTATATCCCCCACGCCATTGCCAACCGGCCCCGTGCCGGCCGTCGAGTCGGGCTCAGCGGCCATCGGCCACACCAAGAGCGCTTAGCTGATGAACGGTCCTGACCCGTCTCACGGCCTGCGATCGTCCCCGACTCCGGAGCACCACGCATCATCCGAGTGAGGTGAAACTCGCGCCATTTCCTCCGATTCGGAGGATGCGGTACACCGGTGCCCGGCTAGCTTGGGAGGGGCTCGGTGGGTATACGAACGGAGGTCTCCGTGAGCGTGCAGACAGCGATCTTGGCCAGTTGGAACGCGGGCAGCGCGAGGAAGGCGATCATCGACTTCGTGGAGGCTACGGTCGCGGGAGGCGTGCCGGTCGAGGAGCGTCTCGCCGTGTTCGACAACGACGGCACCCTGTGGTGTGAGAAGCCGATGCCGATTCAGGCTGACTTCATCCTCCGTCGCCTGTTCGAGATGGCGCAGACGGACCCGGATCTGCGTGCGCGCCAGCCGTGGAAGGCGGCATACGAGCGCGACTACGGCTGGCTGGGCGCCGTGCTCGACGAGCACTACGCGGGCGACGACACGAACCTGCCGGCGCTCGCGGCGGGCATCCTCGCCGCCTTCGAGGGGATCACCGTCGAGGACTTCGAGGCGAAGTCAGACGCTTTCCTGCGCAGCGCGCAGCATCCGACACTTGGTCGCGGATATCTCGAGTGTGCGTATGCACCCATGATCGAGCTGCTCGACTACCTGGAGGCGAACGCGTTCTCGACCTACATCGCCTCCGGCGGCGGGCGTGACTTCATGCGACCGATCAGCGAGGAGGTCTACGGGGTCCCTCGCGATCGGGTGATCGGCAGCTCGACGACGTTCGAGTACTCGAGCGACGGCGGCGGCACGATCAAGCACAAGGCGGAGGCGGACTATCTCGACGACGGCCCCCAGAAGCCGATCCGCATCTGGAGCCGAACCGGCCGCCGGCCGCTGTTCTCATCCGGCAATTCCAACGGCGACATACAGATGCTCGAGTTCGCCCAGCGCCAGGACACCCCATCCTTGAGCATGCTCGTCCTGCACGACGACGCTCAACGCGAGTTCGCGTACACCAGCGGCGCCGAGCAGGCCCTCGAGAAAGCCGAGGAAAGTGGCTGGACAGTCGTCAGCATCAAGCGCGACTGGGCCACCGTCTTTTGACGCTGCCGTCGCGCCTGCTGCTCTGTAACTTGCGCCGTGCCTGCGCTCTAGCTGGCGACGGCCTCCTTCTCGATCTCATCGAGTTCCCGCTTGAACTGCCTGCTGTCGACGTCGACTTCCTTCTCGATCGACTTTTCGGCACGCACGAGCACCTTGTCGAGCTGTTCTTCGAGGCGTGACTCCCCGATCACGAGCAGCGTTGCCTGTCCGGCCTCGATCAGGTCTCCAAGCTCCCTGGCGTCGCCTCGTGAGATTCCCCGTCTGAAATGTCCACCGAAGCCGCCGATCACGCCGCCGACCAACGCCGCGGGGATGACCGCCGGCGCGGCCAGGACCCCGACTGCTGCGCCTACCGCGATACCGCCCCACGCGCCGTGCTGCGTCGGCTTCTCGTGCTTCTCGATGTGAACCTTGCCGTCAGCGTCCTTGGTCACCAATGCGACGTCGTAGGTGCCCACGAGCTTCGCCGCGTGCAACTCCAGAAGGCTGTCGTAGTCGGCCTCGGCACCGGACGGATCGGCATAGGTCGCCGCATAGATGAACACTGGCCTATCACTCATCGTGTCTCCTTTTGGGCGCAGAAATATTCCCCTCAACGGTCAAAGGGCATCAGCGTGCGCCGATCCCTGCCGTTGAACGTCCCCATCTCAGCACTGAGGTGCTGGCCCGGCATCGGCCAGATCGGGCGAAATCTCGGGGGCGGCGCCTGAGTCGCGTCTCGATGACCCCGACACGCTTCGATCGTTCGATTTGCCGGACCGCTCTACACCCAGATCGAATGATGGCCCCCCATGTGTCGTGTCGTAGCTTGGACGGACACCTCCAACCTTCATCAGGGGATTCCCATGTACCTTGCTCGACTATCGCCAGGCACGGGGGCGCGCAGGCAGAACCGCGGTAGGAGTCGCGGTGCGAGCTATGTCGGTGAGGCGTATCTCGTATACCGCCTGCTGAAGGAGCTGCTCCGCCGCCTTGCTGGAATCCCTGCCGGTTCGTCCTTCCTCGCAACGACGTTTGCGTTCGGCGTGCTGGCGAACGCACTCCGCCGCATCGCAGCGCCGGCGCTCAGGAGGCTCCGACCTCGCGCTCCATCGCTCGCCGGCATCATCTTCGCCCTAGCCGCTCCGATTGCGATACTCCGGCGTGTCACCGGAGCCGGAGCCGCAGACTCGTCGCTGGTCGGCACGACCGTTGCGGTCAGACTGGTGGCGCCGGCACTCAGAGCGAGCGCAGCGTCGGCTCGTGCGGTGTCGGCTGCGATGGCGGCCGTGGGGAGGCTGGCAGTCGGTAGGCCTCCCGGCGGCTGAAACTCGCAGTTTCGGCGCCTCGACGACACCCCGCTGCAAAGACATCTCAACCTGATCGGACGATGCGCCATCGGCCCGGCCGTAGCACGATGCTCATTCATTCGCGCGAAGGGAGCCCCTGTTGCTATACGTCGGCCTCGGCATAATCTACGTCGTTCTGCTGGTCGTTCTCGGCGTCAAAACCTTCAGAAATGGCCACTGGGTGCTGTTCATCATCGGGTTCTTCATCCCGCTGCTCTGGATCCTCGGTGGCATGCTCCCGCCGACAGGTATGTCGCGAGTGGACGAGCTCTACGCGGGACGTGATCAGCCACGCTAGCGATGGACTTCGCTCGGTTGGGTCTCAGCTCCCCAGAGCCACCGGTATCGTGGTTGACCGCCCCTCGAGCGTAAACCGGAGCCTCGTCAGGAACTCCTCGCATTTTGCGACGTTCGCACGCTCGCCGGCTCACAAATCCTCGCAAATCGCGCCAAAGTATGAGCACGAGAGAGGAGCACACGATGGAGCCAGTGACACTGACCGAGCAACAACCCTCGCGTATCGCCGGGCCGCGCAGGCCCGCTGCCCACCACACCGACCAGTCGCGGCGCCCAACCACCGGCAGGCAGTCTCGAATGCCGACGCGAACGCAGACGGACGCCGCGCCCGGTAACCCGCCGGTGTCGGAGCCGGAGTCGGTTTCGCCCCTTCGCGTCCGCCGACTCGAAGGCACGACCCAGGCTGTCCTCGCCACGTTGCGACGCTCGCTGGTCGAAAAGGTGCAACCCACACGCGACGGACTGGCGCACGAGGCGGCGATCGCGTTTGATCTCAACGACGATCAGCGAGCACTCGCGATCATCGATGAGATAGCTCAGACCGTCGGCATCTCAGCTCTCTCCTAACCCGCGAAACCGGAGATGCCGTCGCGCAGCAACGACGCGGCGAGGGCCAGGAGGACGACCAGCGCGATCGTCCGCGCATGTCGCTCGATCCATCCGCGGGCAACCGCTAGCATCGGCACCGTTCGATCGTGCGCGACGCGGAGCATCACGAGCGCGACGCCGAGCGGAAGCATCGACACAAACGCGAACAGGAGCCAGTCGAGCACGTACTGGAGAGTGCTCGGGTTCAATTGCGAGATGTCCTTCAGCGCGATCGCCATGAACACACCAGCGTTGGCGAGCACCGCGCCCGCGGCGACGATCGTCATCGGGGGAGCCGAGGCGATCTTGCTCATACGTGCGATGTTGCTCGCCATCGCCTGCGGGTCGACTGGCCGTCGCACGGCTCTTGCCACGTAGGCGAGCAGGCTGAGACCAGCGACCACGCCGAACACCGACACCCAGGTCTTGGGGGTCGAGGTCCGCGATGCCGCCGCGTTGCCCAGCACGAAGGCACCCAGCACTCCGACGCCGAGCGTTGCGCCCAGCCCGCCGATGTAAAACAAGAAACCGGTGCGCAGCGGGCGCTCGCCCAGCACCAACGCCAACACGGACGAGCCGAGCGTGGCTGGTTCGAGCATTGCCACGAGTCCGACGAGCGCGAGCTCGATGTCGATGGAGGTCACGTCGGCCCCGTTCCGAGGCGTCGCCGAGCCTCAGCGGCTACCCGAGCGAAACCGAGCTATGAGCATTTGAGCGCTTCGAACGCTTTCTTGTAGGCGGTGCCGAGTTTGCTGAGCGACGCCTTGATCTGCGGCTCGGCACTCTTGAGCCCCGCTTCGAGGCTGGAGGATTTGCTGGCCGAGACGACGCTGGCCGTCAGCGCGGCGAGTTCGAGCTCGAAGCTCTTGTTGGCAGCATCGACTTCTTCCTTGCGCGCCGTGGCGAGGTTGGGCGCCGCATTCTTGATTTCGGTGAGGCCTTTGTCGATTGCTTCGATGCTGGTGGCGAGCTCAGTGGGGAAGCTCGTGGAGATTGGCAGCGATTCGAGCTTTTTGATCTGACTGGAGATTTCGCTGGTCGCCGCGCACACCTGCTTCGTCGCCTTTTCGCTCGACGTTTCGCCACACGCCACCAGTCCCAGGGAGACCAGTAGGAGCGCTGCGACTGAGACTGACTTCCTGAGCATCTATTGGGTATTAGAGCGCGGTCGCGGCCCGCCGGCATCATCCGGATTGGTTGAAACTGCGCTAGCTGGTGAGGCCGGCGATGCCGTTGCGCATCAGCACCGCGGCGAGCAGCAGAAGAATCACCGCCCCAATCGTCCTGGCGTTTTGCTCGAGCCACTCCCGCGCGCGAGTGAGGACGCGCGTAGTTGCCTCGCGCGCGATGGCCAGCGCCACAAGTGCGACGGACAGCGGGAGCAACGAAACCAGCGCAAAGGCCACCCACTCGGCGACATACTGAGCTGCACTCGGGTTCGTCTCTGAAATGTCCTTCAGGGCCAGCGGAATGAACGCGCCTGGATTGGCGAGAGTGGCGCCGGCGGCGATGATGGCGACCACCGGCGAGGACGCCACTTTGCTCATCTGATCGATCATGGCCGCCACCCTTCTGGGGTCGCGCGGCCGCCGCAGGAAGCGAACCACGAACCAGAGCACGACCAGGCTTGCAACGACGTCGACGACGGCAACCCACGTCTTCGGGCTGTTTGGCTGTGGCGAGGCGGCGGCGTTCCCGAGCACGAACGCCGCGACCACGCCGACCAAGAGCGTCGCTCCGAGCGCGCCGAGATAGAACCAAAGGCCGGTGCGCATCGGCCGCTCGCCCACCACCAGCGCCAACACCGACAGGAACAGCGTCGTAGGCGACAGCATCGCCCCCAAAGCGGTAAGCGCTAGCTCGCTGTCGACCCAGCCCATCCCAATTCCCTTTGTGGCCGGGGCAGCGAGCGCGACCTCGGTTCTCTCACTGTCCGACCCCTTGTTACTACCCCGGACCAGTAAATAGCCGTCAGGCGGCTTTGGCGTAGGTGACGTGTTTCTCGTTGAAGTAGTTGGTGACGATGTCGGGGCGGCGTTGGGTTGAGCGTAGGTAGCTGCGGGTGTCGTCTATCAGCTCGTTCTGGGTGTGGGGTCGGCGGCGGCCGAGGGCGTTGGTCTTGACGTCCTGGTTGAGCAGCTCGGTCGGGTTGAGCTCTGGTGCGTAGCCGGGTAGGAACTGCAGCTCGATCTGATCAGCGTGGGCTTCTACCCAGCCTTTCACCTTTTTCGCGCGGTGCACGGGGTGCCCGTCAAGGATCAGGATGATCTTCTGCCCCTTGCTCTGGCGGATCAGACGCCCGAGGAAGTCGATGAACACGGCTGCCACGAATTTCTCCTTGAATACCCGGAAGGACAGGTGCCCCTTGTTGGAGATCACGGAGATCACATTCGCGCCGAACCGCTGACCGGTGCCCTCGATCACCGGGGTCTTCCCGACCGGGCTCCACGATCTGCCGGCGGTGTGATCGGAGCGCAAACCCATCTCATCCGCCCACAAGATCAGGGATTTCTCGCGGTGGGCACGCTCTTTGATCGCGGGGTAGCGCTCATCAAGCCAACGCGTGACCATCTCGGGGTTCTGCTCAAACGCGCGTCTGGCGGGCTTCTGCGGGCTGAAACCCCACGCCCGTAGATACCGGCCCGCGGTCTTCTCAGCGACACGGATCCCATACCGCCGGTCGATCAACTCGCACACCAGCGCCCTCGTCCACAGAAACCCCGGCAGCTGCAACTGGTCAGGGTTCTTCTCCCGGATCGCCTTGGAGATCTGCGCCTGCTGGGAGGCCGTCAGCGCCGTCTTCTCGCCAGGGCGACGGCCACGCTTACCTGCCGCGAGCGCCCCGTCCCCGCCAAGGCGCTGAGCGCGTGTCCACTCACTCACCGACTGGCGCGAAACATCAAGCAGATGAGCAACCTCCGTCTGGGAGCGCCCCTCACCGACCAACGCCACGGCACGCCGACGAAGCTCCTCCTGAGCCTCTTGCCCCAACCGCCTCGCATCCCGAGTCCTCACACACCAAAACCTACCAGGACCGTCGGACGTTTACTGGCCCGGAGTAGTAGGTTCTCGCGATCTGACCAGGCGAGCCGCCCGCGCCCGAGTGCAGCACCAGTGGCAGCCAACGAGATTGACCCAGACAGCGTCACTGCACGCTAGGGCTCCAGTGCTCGCTCCGCGTCACCTGAAGCAGGTGATTCGCACCGGCGAGGTGCGCTCACACGAAAACGCCCCAGCTGCGCCTCATCCGGTTGGGGTGATGATCGTGTCACCGACAGCAGCGATGCTTCTTCACCGAAAGTTCACAAATGGCGGCCGCTCAGAAACCCTCAACTCTCACGGACCACGACGAGCAACGCGCAGGTCATCTGCTCATGCTCGAGTTCGGCTCGCGTACGGAGTTCGACGACCCGGCGCTCGAGTACCGCAGGTTGTTCTCGGAGCTGCTGGGCACCTTCTTCCTCGTGCTCGTGGCGGCCGGCGGCGGGATTCTCCACGCAGAGGGACAAATCAGCCTGGCAGCCGCGGTCGTGGCTCCGGGGTTGATGGTGCTGGCGATCATCCTCTTCATGGGCGCGGTCTCCGGCGCGCACCTGAATCCTGGGGTCTCGTTGGCGTTTGCGGCGCGTGGGGACTTCCCGTGGAAGCGGGTGCCGGGCTACATCATCGTGCAGCTCGCGGGCGCGACGCTGGCGTGTCTGTTCCTGCTGGCGGTTTTCGGGAACGTGGAGCACCTGGGGGCGACGCTCCCTGGAGCGGGCTACCACGACTGGCAGGCGTTCCTGATGGAGGTGGTACTGACCGCGGCCCTACTCAGCGTGATCCTGGGCACAGCGTCGGCGGCGCAGAACGTCGGCACGGTTGGTGCGTTGGGCGTCGGGGGCTACATCGCCCTGGCCGGCCTGTGGTCAGCACCGGTGAGCGGCACGTCCATGAACCCGGCGCGCTCGTTCGGCCCGGCGCTGGTGAGCGGCGATTGGCACGCCTACTGGGTGTACGTCGCTGGGCCGCTGCTTGGCGCGGCGCTCGCAGTCGGCTGCGCGACGATCCTCCGTGGCCGAGGCGGCGATGCCATCTCCCACGCGGCCGGCTCCGGCGTGCTCACCCCCGGCCGCTTGGCTGCGAAGACCAAGCTGTCGCATGACATCGACGGCGGGGTCGTCGTACCTCCCGGGCTCGAGCAGCCGGGACACGACGGGGGCCCCTAGCCCACACAACCGCGAGCTCATGCAAGCGACCATCGAAGAGACGCACCACCGCTCCATTAGTGGTGCGTGCGGCAGCGCCGAGGTCCGGTCGTGTGCCGCCGCGAGCCCGTTTGCCGGCCTGCCCATCGCGCAGTCAGCCCTCGCGCTCGCCGCCGCGCGACATGCGGGTCAATACCGGGAGGTCGACCGTGCGCCGTTCATCGTGCACCCCATCGAGGTGGCCCAGCTGCTAGGAGCCGCACGCCGTGAGGAGTGCTGCATAGCCGCCGGGTTGCTACACGACGTGCTGGAGAAGACACCGACGACCAGGGCTGAGCTCTGCCGGCGGTTTGGCGCCCGAATCGCCCAGCTCGTCGAATCGGTATCCGGCGATCAAGCGATCGCAGACGACCAGCAACGTAAACGGCAGCTGCGCGAGCGAGTCGCTGATGGCGACGCCGACACGCTCGCGATCTTCGCGGCGGACAAGATCTCCAAGGTTCGCGAGCTCGCGCTGCTGCCGTCCGCCCGACTCGACGACGCTACCCACCGCGCCAAGCTCAGCCACTATCAGGCGAGCCTCGCGATGCTCCGCCAAGCAGCCCCAGATCTCGCTCTCGTCGATCAGCTGCACGCGGAGCTCAACCGGCTCACCATGCTCAGGCCGCCATGGACGCTGCATCGTGGGATATGAGCCAGGCGACGAACTCATCGAAGGTCGCTAGCTTCTCGATTGCAACCATGAAGAACAGGTCGCGGATCTGGCGATCGTGGTCGAACGCCCACTCGCGCTTCCAGTCTGATCTCGTGCTCCTTCTTATTACGGCAAGACCGTTGGTACGCTGCGAGATGAGCACGATCGCGCAGGGCTTGTGTGCCTTGCGTTCCCAACCCGAGACGGTATCGACAAACGCCGTCGGGTGCGGATAGTCGTGCGGCCCCGTGAACACAAGGCTGCGTGACTTGACGTCGACACGACGACGGGAGTTGCCGACTCGTAGGTCGATCTCATCCGCGAACTGATGCCTGTCGTCGATGTGCTCGCGCACTTCCATTGGGGTGACCTCTACGCGTAGCCCTCGCTCGCGCAGACGCGCAGCGACGGATTCGGCATAGCGGTGGCCGGTGCCGAGCCGGCTGACGAACTTGGCTTCGTCATCGAACCAATCTTTGCCTGGGAACGGCGGTTTGATCTGGCCCCACTGCGGCGGTCTCAACTGGCCCCACCTCCGTCCGACTCGCTGCTGACTGTTTGAGGCTCATGGAGCTCGAGCGGGAGGCGGCAGTGAGGAATGGGATCACGAGTGGAGACGTTCGAGCAGATCAGGCGGGATCGGGACCGGGAAGGCACCTCGACGAGGGCGTTGGCGGCGAGGTATGGGGTGCACAGGCGGGCTGTGCGTCAGGCGCTGGCAGCGCCGTTGCCGCCGGCCAAGCGCTCGCCTGTGGGTCGGCCTGCGCCGAAGCTGGGCCCATATCGGGGGTTGATCGACTCTTGGCTTGACGCGGATCGCTACGCGCCGCGCAAGCAGCGCCACACCGCCAAGCGGATCTGGGAGCGGCTACGTGATGAGCACGCCGCCGATGTTGGCGAGCGCACGGTCCGGGAATACGTTCACCGTCGCCGGTCCGAGCGCGGTGAGGGTGTTCAGGCGTTTGTGCCGCAGGTGCATGCGGCGGGTGTGGAGGCCGAGGTCGACTGGGGCGAGGCGCAGGTCGCGATGGCCGGGTCTGCGCGCAGGGTCTATCTGTTTCATATGCGTGCGTGTCATTCTGGTGCGGCGTTCGCGATGGCGTTCCCGCACTGCTCCCAGCAGGCGTTTCTGGAGGCGCATGTCGAGGCGTTCGACTGGTTCGGCGGGGTATTCGGGTTGTTGCGCTACGACAATCTGAGCAGCGCGGTCAAGCAGGTGCTGCGCGGCCGCCGGCGGGTTGAGACGGATCGCTTCATCGCTTTGCGCTCGCACTATCTCTATGAGTCGCAGTTCACGACCCCGGGGATCGAGGGCGCTCATGAAAAGGGCGGCGTCGAGGGAGAGGTCGGGCGTTTCCGCCGCCGTCACCTGGTCCCCGTCCCAGACGTCGCATCGCTCGGCGAGCTCAACACGCGGATGCTCGCCGGCTGCGAGAGCGATCTCTCACGCCGGATCGCGGGGCGCCAGGAGAGCGTTGGGGTGGCCTTCGCCAGGGAGCGCCCGCTGCTGCGCGGCCTGCCAGCTGAGCGGGCCTCCACGGCTGAGCAGGCCACACCCAGGGTGGACGCCAAGGCACTGGTCACGATCAAGCAGAACCGGTATTCGGTGCCCGTGCGTCTCGCCGGGCTGCGTGTTCACGCGCGCGTGGGCGCACGCGAGATCAGCTGCCATCACGGCGGGGAGCTGGTCGCGCTCCACGAGCGCCAGCAGGGCCGCTTCGGTGTCGCAGCCAGCCTGGATCACTATCTCGAGCTGCTCGCGCGCAAGCCGGGCGCGCTGGCCGGATCGCTCCCTCTCTCCCAGGAGCGTGAGCGCGGCTGCTGGCCCTCAGCGTTCGACGAGCTCTGGGAGAAGATCGCCGAGCGCTATGGCGCCTCGGAGGCCGCCCGGCAGATGGTCGACGTGCTGATGCTCGCCCGCGAGCACAGCGCCAGCGAGGTCGAGCAAGCGGTGCGTGGCGCGCTGAGCGCTGGTGCCCACGACGGGCGCGCGGTCGCCGTGCTCGCCAGTCGCGGTTCTCGCGTGAATCCGGGAACACTCGATGAGCTGCCCTCGCGCCTTGCCGGGCTCGGGTCCCCGCCGCCGAACCTCGACCAATACGACGAGCTGCTCGTGGCGGGAGCAGCTCGATGAGCGCACCGGCGAAGGTCCAGGCGATGGAAGCACTGATCGACGCGCACGCCCGCGAGCTTCACCTACCCAGCATCCGGGATCGCTTCCGGCCGCTGGCCGAGGAGGCGATGCGCGACCAGCAGACCCCGCTCGCCTATCTCGCCGCGCTCTTGGAGGCCGAGGTCACAGAGCGCGCTGAACGCCGCGAACACAGACGGCTCATCGACGCCCGGTTCCCGCTCACCAAGCGTCTCGAGGATTTCCGCTTCGAGGAGAACCCGAAGATCCCCCAGGCCACAGTCGCCGCGCTCGCCCAGGGCTCCTGGATCGATGACCGCGAGTCAGTCATCCTCCTCGGCGACAGCGGCACCGGCAAGACGCATTTGGCGATCGCCCTCGGGGTACTCGCCTGCCAGCAAGGACGAAGAGTCAGATTCACGACCCTCGCGGCCTTGGCGAACGAGCTGCAGGCAGCCGAGTCCCGACGCGAGCTTGGCCGCGTCATCGCACGCTACGCCCGCACCGAGCTTGTCGTCCTTGACGAGCTCGGGTATCTCGCCCTGCCCGAGGGTGCTGCCGAGCTCGTCTTCCAAGTCATCTCCGAGCGCAACGAGCGAGCCTCGCTGATCGTCACCACCAACCTCCCCTTCGGGGAGTGGACGAAGGTGTTCCCCGACGCACGCCTCGCGAAGGCCGTCGTGGACCGCATCACCCACCGAGCGCACATCATCGACACCGGCCAAGAGTCCTGGCGCTTCCGCCACGGACTCGCACGCACCAAGCAGAAAGGAGCCGTCTGACCCCACAACGCGAGCCGCGCCGGCGGCATCTCGTTCCGCTACGCCCTACGGGCTCCGCTCCACCAGACGCCGCCGCACCCACCAATCAGAGAAGATCAACCACACACACCAACCGACGCGAAGTGGGGCCACTTCAAGCCGCCGCGCCGGGGCCACTGCAAGCCGCCGCGCCCATTGCCCATAGGCCAGAAGGATACGAACGAGTGGTGATGCTCCCGACAGCCGCGGATGTGTTGGCATATCGGCGCTCGCCTGCGGCCCGCCGTCCGTGGCGTCTGCGAGGGTGTTGGGCGTGGAGGGTCCTGAGATCATCGTTCGGTCGATCAGCGCGGCCAAGATCCCAGACAAGCACGGCAATGTCTGGCAGTACCACTCGCGGTCGGACAAGCACTCAAAGGTTCCGTGTTGGGTGATCGCGTTCGAGTTGATGCAGTCGTGTGAGCTCTTTCGCGAACACCTAGCCACCGGCAAGGTCGTCTTGGGCATCAACCACACGATGCGCGATTTTCAGACGCAGCGGAAGAAGGACTTGGACCTGGTCATCGCGAGGCCGGCGAGCGATCCACCAGCGGGCCAAGGTCGCACATTCGCGGAACTCGGGCAGCATTTTGGTGTCGTTCTCACGACGCGCCAGCAGGAAGTGCTCGCGAGTCTGCCGGTTGTGCGAGAAGGTCCGGTCGGATCTGTCCTCGTGGCCCTGGAGGCGAAGGCGTGCATGACGGCACACGTCAAGGCGTTGCCGCGTCTACACGACGAGCTGGACTCGAGCCATCAGACCACGCACGGCAACTCCAGGCACGCGCTGGCGGTCGGGTTCGTCATGGTCAACGCGAGCGAGACATTCGTGAGCCCTGGCATGAACAAGGTCGATCTGACGACTCATGCTGCGGTGATCAATCCACATCATCAGCCTGCGGATGCAACCCGCGTGATCGAGAAGGTCAAGGAGATCCGGCGTAGCTCTGGGAGCTCAGGGGCTGGTTTCGACGCGCTCGGGATCATGGTCATCGAGCTCGCCAACGACGGGTCGCCGGTAAGCCTCGTCAGCCAGCCGACCTCGCCATTCCCCTACTCTGCGATGGTCGAGCGCGTCGCGCACGAGTACGCCGCGAACTTCAAGAACATCTGAGCGCGTGAGGCCACGCCGGTCGCACCAAGCCTTCGATGTGGTTCGCGGCCCGGGCCGCGTTTTGGTGCTCCCAGACGCGTACGACCCTCCAGCCCTCCTCGATGAGACGCCTGTCCGTGTCGCGATCACGCTGGCGATTTGCTTCGATCTTCTCGCGCCAGAACTCGGCGTTGTGCTTCGGCCAAGTCGCGTGCTCGGGGCATCCGTGCCAGAAGCAGCCATCGATGAACACCGCGACACGGGCTGTTCGGAACACGAGGTCAGCTCGGCGTCTCACGCCCTCGAGGACCGGCTGGTCGACGCGATAGCGCAGGCCACGGGCGTACAGGAGCCGCCGGATCTCGATCTCTGGTTTGGTGTCGCGCCTGCCGGTACGAGCCATCCGTGCGGCCACGGGAGCCGAGACGGGCTCGCGGCCGGCGAAGCGCGGGCCAGCGAATGTGGTCAGGCGACGGCGCTGATCTCCGGCGTCATTGCTTCGAGATGTGCTCGGGCCTCGCAAATCAGATCCTCGGGAACTCGCAGCGTACTATTGGTTATGCGGCTGAGGAAGCCAGCCGTCGCGCGTGCGGACAACGGGTTCGTGTCGTATTCGAGGAACTCGTGTAGATGCGGCCGCTCATGGGCTACTGGCCACATCGACACGTCGACGCTGAAGCGTTCGCCTTTCTTTCCCCACGCGGCACGCGGCCAGCGTGCGTCGGCTGCCATCTCGTTGTCGAGGGATGTGTCGTGGTCGTCGCCGCATCCGAGACGCTCACCGAGCCACTTCGCGACGGGTACGCTGACCGCGTTTCCGACGAGCTTCCAGCGGTGGGATTTGCGTCGAATCGGCGCCTCGTCGGCCGATGCCGTCCAGTCGGCCGGGAAGCCCTGCAAACGCTCGGCGTCTCTGAGCTCCGGGGTGACCACGCGACCGGTTCCTGGCCTCCAGATAGCGGGAGCCGATGGAATGCCGAGGCTCGAGCCGCCTTTGAGCGTCGGGATCGCATCGACCGCCCAGCCGAGCCCACGGTTGCCCTCCGTCCAGTAGAAGCCGCACGCGAGATCGGCGCGGTCTTTGATCTCGACCTCGCCGTGGTCTTGCGCGAGGAGCACTGGTCGCGGGTCCTCGGTTCTCGAGGCGAGCAGCAAAACACGCTGGCGGCGCTGGGGTAGACCAAATGCTCGCGTGTCGACAACACGGTAGGCCCAGGTGTAGCCACGCTCCTCGAGCTCTGAGGTGAGCCACCGCATCGCCTCCCCACGGTCGAGCTGCAGCATGAAGGACACGTTCTCGAGCAGCAGCCAGCTCGGCTCGTGCTCAGCGCGGTCCAAGAGGCGGAACACCTGGCCGACGAGTCCTGAGCGGCTACCCGAGATGCCAACGGTCCTGCCTGCCTGGCTCAAGTCTTGGCACGGAAATCCGGCGGTCACCAGGTCAGCGGGCGGCAGCGTCTCAAGCGACGTGATGTCGCCCGCGAGCTCGATGTCCGGAAAGCGCTCGGCAAGCACGCGACGAGCCGGAGAGTCCAGCTCGCACAGAAGGACGGTCTCGTGGCCGGCTGCCTGCAGGCCGAGCTCGATTCCGCCGATACCCGCGAACAGGCCAACGACGCGCAGTTCTGGACCCGCGGACATTGGGGCGTACTCAACCAGCCCAGTCGGACAAGCATGCTCAGGCCGACGCTGCGCCAGCCTACGCGCCACCGTTGACTCACTGGCGCGCTCTCGACGTTTGGCCATCGTCATCGCCCCCCTCGAGCACGGTGAGGAAGCGTTCGATCACGGCTGCCGCCTCGGTTGCGCGCTCGCGCTGGGACACGTCGTCTGTGTCTGCGAGATACCGCTGCGTTTCGAGGTCGTTTTCCATCATGTTCCGGAGCAGCGGCCTGAGCACGCCGAGGTCGATCTGTATCTTGACAAGCGCCGTCCGACAAGGTATCTTGTCATTCCGTGCGTATCGCGCAGACCGCTCGAAAGCACGGCATCACAGACGACGACATGCTCCACGCGGTCCGCAACCCCATCGCTCAGTGGCAACTCGATGACGACTTCACGATGCGCGTCGGTCCCGCCCACGACGGCGACCTACTCGAGGTCGGCATCCTCGGCATCGACACCGACGATCCCGTGATCGTCCACGCCATGCGTGCCCGCCCCCACTACCTACCCCACCGATGACCGGAGCGAAAGCCATGCACACCGACGAGGAGATCCAACGCGCGGCGAAGCTCGCCGAGGAGTTCGACCCGTCCACCGTCCCGATGGACGACACGGCCGACCTACGCACCCTTGCAGAGGCCGTCGACAGCGTGCGCGCAGGCGAGGCCCGTGTTCGCGAGCTGGTTGCGCGAGCACGCGCCAACCACCGGTCGTGGGGAGAGATCGGGATCGCGCTCGGCGTATCTCGTCAAGCAGCACGCGAGCGGTTCGCTGAGAAGATCCGCGCATAGCCGTCAGGCAGCGAGATGCGAAGCCCGCCCTCGCATCCAACCGCACTTCTATCGGGGAGACAGGATTTGAACCTGCGACCGCCCGGCCCCCAGCCCGAGAGATACGGTAGCTGCGGGTGCTCAGCCCCCGTGTTTACTGGGTCCTGGCGTGTCTGAGTGCTCGTGAGTTGCGCTCACTTTGGACCCCAAATTGGACCCCAGGGTCTCGCCGGAGAAGCCGGCGTTGACCATCTCGACCTCGTGCTCGTCGGGCGAGTAGTGCATGTAGATCTGGGTCGTCTTGATGTCGGCGTGCCCGAGCCACTCCTGCAGCTTGCGCAGCGGCACACCCTGAGCGGCCATGCGAGTGGCGAACGTGTGCCGTAGCTCGTGGAACGTGATGACCGTCACGCGGGCGTCGGTGCACGCTTCCTGGAAACGCCGCGTGACCTTCGTGCGGTCGAGCGGGTTGCCGGTCTGTGGATGCGCGAAGACGAGGCTCGTCTCGCTTGTGTAGGGGGAGCGCTTCGACCAGCGGTCCAGCTCGGCGAGCACCCGGTCAGCCATCGGGACCGAGCGTCGGGTAGAGAGGTCCGACTTGCCGCGAGAGGAGTGCTCGCCGCGGGTGAAGGCGTTGCGGACCCGGATCCGCTGCGCGGTCCAGTCGACGTCGCGCCAGCGCAAACCGAGCAGCTCGGATTGGCGCAGGCCTGTCATCGCGGCCGTGAGGACGAGCACGCGGAGGACTGGGCCGAGCACGTCCGGTGGTGGCGGCGGCGCCGGGCCGGGCCGCCCCCGCCGCGTCGGTGCGGGCCTACGGACGACCGTTTCGTCGGGTATCGCCCGGATGACGGCCTCGAGCTCGTCCAGCGTTAGAAACTGCAGATCCGGCTCGGCGTCACCAGCGCGCTGCCGTCTTGGACGGGTTGCCCGGCGGACCGGGTTCTCCACACACCAGCCTTCGTCGATGGCGTGCTCGAAGACACTGTGCAGGAACGTGAGCACGTTGCGGACCGTCTTTCCACTCCTGCCAGCCTTCAACATCGCTTCAGCGAGAGCTTCGACATCCGTGCGCTCGACTACTGCGATGGGCGCGCCGTCGAGACCCGGCACGATGTGGACGCGCTGCATCGACTCGCAGCCCTCCAGATAGGACTTGCGCGATCCCTGCATAGCGAGCTTACGCCGCAGCGAATCGGCGGCCTCGTCGATCGTCACGCGGCTGGCGATCAACGGGCGGGGCGTGGCCTCCTCTGCGTCGCGAGCCTTCCTGAACACCCGCTCGATCTCGCGCCGCGTGAGCCCGGCGGCGGTGCCCGGCTCGCGTGCAGGTCCCAAACGACGGTTCAGCCGGCGCCCATCGCTCGTGCGCCAGCGCCCGTACCACGCCCCCTGCTTGATGTAGAGCTGACCGGTTCCGTAGCTGCGCTTCGCCATGAGGGGCATGCTACGGCTCACGGCGGTTGCTTTTTCGGCTAAGAGAGCCGCGACGGGGTCATCGCAGCGCACTGCGATTGCCGTCTCGACGCCGGCCTGGCGGCAATGACGAGGAACTCTCGACCTGCTCGATCCACTCGTCCAACGCCTCGCGCCGGTATCGAACGTAGCGGCCCAATCTCAGGTGTGGGATCCGCCGTCGTCGTGTCTGCGCATACACCCACGCAGGTGTCATTCGGAGGAGGGATGCGACCTCCTCGGCCGTCAGGAGATCGCCGGCAGGGTCAGCCGTGCCGTGCGCCGGGCCAGCCGAATATGACGGCTCCGTCAGTCTTGGGTTCGAAGAGTCGGTTGTATCCATTCCCCGTATATGACCCCGAACGGCACAAACCGGCCATGTAGTTTCTTCAGTGCCTGTTGGGGCCCTGTGGAAAGCGGGCTGACCGGCGCGTAGCGGAGCCCGTAGGGCGCAGCGAAGCGGCGGTCATGCAGTGGCGTCCGGTGCCCCGTCGAGGGTGTGGCAGACGGCGGGATGACTCGATTAAAACGGCTGGCCCCAACTGGGTGCCCTACGTTGGATTTGTCTCCCGTCGTCTGCCACGGACGCCGCCATGACTTCATAGAAGCGTGCTGCTTGCTCGACATGGCTTTGTCTGGCGGCCTCCACATCACCAGCGCCAACCAGCAACAAAGGAGACCGCAAATGATGATCGCAGTGGGCGTGGACACCCACAAGCACCAGCACCTCGCCGTCGCCGTGGACGCTCTCGGACAGCTCCTCGCCGAGATCACGATCACCGCGACTCTCGCCGGCTATGGCGAGCTACTCGCATGGCTCGCGGCACTCGAGGGAGAGATCCGTGTCGGGATCGAGGGCGCCGGCAGCTACGGCGCGGGCCTATGCGAATACCTCCAGGACAACGGCATCACCGTGTTCGAGGTCGAACGGCCACGGCGCCGCGAGCGACGCACCGGGAAGTCCGACCGGCTCGATGCGCTGCTGGCCGCAAAGAAGGTGCTTGCCGATGATGGGCTCTCCACACCAAGGGGGCACGGCAAGCGCCTGGCGCTGCAGATGCTGCTCGTCGCTTACCGCTCTGTCATCAGCGAGCGCTCACGGCTCTATAACCAGCTGCAGGCCCTCCACGTCGGAGCACCAGCGACGCTCAGGGAAAGGGTCGGGCCCGCGAAGAACGGCGCGAAACTCGCACAACGACTCACCGGGATGCGGACCCGCCCGAACGCCAGCCTGCAAGAGAACACCACCCTCCAAGTACTCCGCGACCTCGCCAACCGCACCCGCGCGCTCGACCAGCAAGCCCAGGACTACACCCGTCAGATCGACGCGCTTACGCGCGAGCTTGCACCCGCGCTGATGGACGAACCCGGCGTCGGGCCGATCTGCGCGGCGAAGCTGATCGCGTTCAACCCAGCACGCTTCAAGAGCGAGGCGGCATTCGCGCGAGCTAACGGCACCGCCCCGCAACCCGCGTCATCCGGCAAAACAGTCCGTCACCGCCTCAGCCGCGGAGGCGACCGGCAAATCAACACCGCGATCTACACGATCGCGCTCTCACGCTCCGTCCACCACGCCCCGAGCCGTGCCTACATCCAACGCCGAATCGACGAAGGCAAGACCAAGCGAGAGGCCATCAGATCCCTCAAGAGATACCTCTCCCGCGACCTCTACAACCAGCTCACAAAAACGCCCTTGACAACATAGAAGCATCCAACGACTTTTGGCCGCAACCGTTACTGACTGTCTTGCTTCAGCCCGCTGGGTCGGTACACGCGGGTCCTCGCGAGCAGATCAGGGAGGCTTCGCAGCCGCGCTGCGGCCGAGCCGGAGAGAACGATCTACAAGCTCGGTCTATCGCCCTCGGTCCGGAGTGCGGTCGGGTTGGGTGATGCGGTGGATGGTGCGCGCGACCCCTGGGAGGCGGCTGCGGCTCGGCGCGAGCGTAGGCCTGAAGCCCAGGCCCCATTCTGGGTCGGGTAGTTCGGGGTGCGCGAGGGATGGTGTTTGGGCGCGGCTGTTTCTCATCTTGTCGGCGAGCCTCCTGACTCGCCGGTCGTCCTGCCCCTCGGAGCCGAGCTCGTCGCGTGCCAGGAAGAACTCGGTGCCCTGCCGGGCACGGCTGGCCTGAACGTAGGCGGACTCCTTGCTGGTCTGCCAGCCGCCGGTCACGACGACGGAGCGCTCGACAGTCGCGCCCTGCTGACGGTAGACATGCTGGGCGTAGCCGAGACGCAGCGACTCAAGGTCCTCGCCCGCGAGATTGACTCGGCGCTCTGACCCATCGAGCGTGACAGTCAGCCCGCGGTCATCGTGAACGCCGGTGACCTGACCGCGGGCGCCGTTCTCGACCCTGGGCTCTCCAAGGGTTCGGTGCTGTTTGGTGAACGCGATCAGGTCGCCCTCGCGCAGCCCGTAGTGCTGGTGCGGCAGGGAGACCTCTCTAGGCCCGAGTTCGCCGCGTTCGGCTCGCAGGTGCTGGGCGCGCGCGTTGAGCCGGTCGATCTCCACGTTCGACGCATCGGCGATCAATGCGACCTCGCGGATGTCCCGTGTCTCGGTCAGCTCAGCCCAGCGCTGAACCGCGGCCTCTCCTGCCTCATCGCGGGTGTCGGTGAAAAACAGCTGTCCGCGGGCCTGATAGTGCGCCATCGCGCGCTCCGGCTCCCCTGCCCGCAGCGCCGCCCACGCCTTGCGCTCCGCTGGGTCGCTGGTGCGGCGGACATCTGCCAGCTCCGCGGTGGGCGCGCGGCCGGCGATCCGGTCGAACATGCCGCCGGGCCCGATCGATGGGAGCTGCTTGCCGTCGCCGACCGCGACCAGCTTCGCGCCCGAACGGTCGATCAGCTCGGTGAGGGCGTCCATGCGTTTGTGGTCGACCATCCCGGCCTCGTCAAGGATGACCGTCGTGCCGGCACCGATCTGGACCCTGCCCGTGTCCGCCCGCGCCACCAGGGCATCGAGGGTGAGCGTGCGCCCGGCGAGCGCTGGGCTGTCCGCGCCCAGCCGCTCAGCAGTGGAGCCCGACACGGCGATACCGAGCGTCTCACGACCGGCGATCTGCTCCGCGCGGGCGGCGGCGTCGATCACGACACCCTTCCCGGTGCCCGCGGGGCCGACGAGCACCGCCAGGCGCTCCGGGCCGGTCACCGTGCGCAGGGCCTGCTCCTGCTCGCGGGAGAGCGGTGCGGCGATGCGCTCCGCGACCTCCCGAGCCGCGCTCGCCCGTGCGGGCTCGCCGACATCCCGGCCGGCGGGCTGGGCGAGCAGGCCGGAGCGTCGCTCGATCGCCTCCTCCCGAGCACGCACAGCCAAGGTCGTCATCCGCCCGCCCTCCAAGGTCAGCACACGCCGCTCGGCGACCATTTCGCGTGTGACTCCGATTGCCTCTTCGGGGCTCATCTCGCCCGCTGTCTGCTCCAGCGCGACCGTCCGCAGCGCTCCCGCGTCAAAGACGGCCTCCTGCTCGGTCAGCTTCGCTTCGATGCGATCCTCCAAACCCTGCACGGGCGGCTCGTGCACGGGGCTGCCGATCAGATGCACCGCCTCATCAGCCCCGAATCCGTGGCGCTCGCCCGTCCGCGCCCAAACACGCTGCAGATCCCCACGGGTCGTGAGCTCCTTCGCGCGGCGGTTCTCGAGCGCCAGGTCGCGCAACTCCCCACGTTCCGGAGCGCGGCCATGCTTGGCGCGGAAACGCTCCGCGGCCTGTGCGATCTCACGGTGGCGGCCAGAGAACGCGTCGCGCAGCTCCCTGGGCACCCCTGCGATCTCGAAGTACCTGCCGTCGCGGCCGGTGCCCTGCTCGATCGCATAGCCCTCCCGCGCCAGCTCCTCAGCCAACGCCGAGCGATAGAACGCCCCCACCTCCCTCGCGCCACGGAAGACCGGGCGGGAGGCGACTGCGACGATCCGCTCGTCCTCGCGCACCGCCCCCGAGATCACGACATGGGTGTGGAGCTGCGGGTCGGGCGCCTCAGCACCCGAGACACCCCTCGCGGTCGTGTGCCGGTACGCGGCAGCGATCAGATCCTTCGCGGGCTCCTCGACCACCTCCGCGCCATAGCGCCGGCGAACGACCGGTACCCGCTCACGCAAATAGCCGACCGAGCGCTCCACCGCCCTCGCGTGCGCTGCCTCGATCTGTTCACGCTGCCACGAATCCCCGAGCGCCCAGACGACCGACACCGACTTCGGGGCGCTGAACGTCACATCGATCCCGCCACCCCGCGAACCATCCGCGCCCGCCCTGCGCAGCCACCGGCCGGTCCCGGGATGCCGGCCCTCCATCAGGGCGATGAAATCCGCACCGTCCACAGGCGCGGCCGGATCGACGCCCAGACGAGCCAACGTCTCCGGTGCCGAGAGCCAGCTGCCCGGTGCCTCCGCCAGCTCCCCACCCGGGGTCAGGTAGTAGTCCCCGCGCTCAGGGGCGACCGTCTTGCCCTCCAGATAACGGGCGTAACCCCCGCCCCTACCGGAACCGATGCTTGAAGCGCTCATCATCCACCATGTACAGACCCCAAGTGCCCCAAACCGGCCACGAAATGCGACAGCAGTCGCACAGCACCCACACCCCTGTGCATCTTGTGTGGATGAGCTGTTGCGGAGCGAAGCGACGCGGAGAGGTAGGCCGAGGACGTGCGGGGACGAGCGAGAGAGTGCGCGAGCGTCTGAAGGGCGGCGGAGTACTCGTGGCGTGAGGCGGCGAGCTAGTGAGGGCAGCGCGCGGTTGCGGATGCGACGCTCGGGAAACGATTGCGCGTAGGTCAGGGTGATGGACGCGGCACTCCTCGGATGCAGTCTCATCCACACCGCGAAGGCGTTGACGCCACGAGGCGTCTACGTTCGGAGGCTCGCACCGGCGAGCCGGGGTTAGTCCGCGCCGTTGAGCTCCTCCACGTCCATACGGGCTACCAGCTCGCCGCGGAAGACGTACACGTGAAGGACACGTCCGTCGGCGACAGGTGTGCCGTCGAGGTCGCGGACGACCTGGTGGACCTCGACAGCGACGCTTCCATCGGGGCGCGGCGCGAAGGCCATCGGCTCCACGGTGGCATCGATCGCCGCCCACTGGCGCGTCCAGTAATCACGAACACCCTCGTGACCGTGAACCCGTCCGCCTTCCCACGCATTGGGCCAGTCAACGTCGGGCGTCAGGTGGGGCAGCACCTCCTCGGCGTCCCGAGCGTTGAACGCCTTGTAGATCACCCGCAAGAGCATCTCGCGCTGCATCGCCGGATCCTACGAAACGTGTGGCGGCCAGGCCCTGGCCGCTCCGTTGGCCTTGGCGGCAATCAGCGCCGTCTTGTCTCTAGGCGTTGCCCGACGCGTCGCTTGAAGGCTGATCGGTCCCGTCGCCTGAGAGCCAGTCGAGCACCGCTCTGCGCGAGAAGCGCCAATGGCCGGCAATCTGTCGTCCCGGCAGATCAAGGCTCTCAGCGGCCGCGAGGACCGTCGACTCGTCAAGCTTGAGCAGAACGGCAGCTTCCCCGACCGTCATGACCGCATCACCGAGCTCCTGGATCGAGGCGTGACCAACGACCAGGCCGTCATCGGTCAGGTGCTCGCGCACCGCTTCGCTCACGAGCTGGCGCTTGGTCTTGCCCGACGCCGCGACCGCCATGTCAAGGTGCTGGGCCTCGGCGACGGGAAGCCGAACGAACAACGGACTCACCTCCGAACGCATATCCTAACGATATCAGGTGATATCGTTAAGGCATGAACCTACTGAAACCCGACTGGGACGCCGAGGTCGACGCCGGTGGGGGCGCGATGCTCAGGGCGGTCCGCGTGGGACAGCATGCCGGGGCACGGTCACTGGCCGCAACGCTCTATGAGATCGAGCCTCGCGCTCTCGTCTCACCACTACATTTCCACCACGCAAACGAGGAGCTGCTGTTCGTGCTCTCAGGCACGCCAACCCTCCGCACCGGTCAAGACAGCGAACGTACCCTGGAGCCTGGCGAGATCGTGGCGTTCCCGCCGGGACCGGACGGCACGCACCAGATCACGAACCAGTCGGACGGAGCGGCGCGCGTGCTGATCTGCTCGACGAACCTGCTGCCGGAGGTCGCCGAGCAACCCGAGCGCGAAATGCTCGCGATCATTACCACCGACGGCCTCAGACTCACGCCGAACACGTCGACCATCGGCTAGTCCGACCCGTGCCCCGCACGTCCGGCGCCCCTCTCGGCCTCAGCTTCAGGCGCAGCCACCGGCTGGCCCTCAATGGCGGCGCGGCGAGGACTCGACGTTCCCGACCACGCTGTAGTCATGGCGTTTCCCGCCGCCCTCTGTCTCCCCCTCGCCGTCCTCCAGCCGACACGGCATGCCCGCCGTGTGAGCCTCGTGCCTACGCTTTTTTGGCGTGGCGCCGGGGGCGCGACGCAGATCGCGCCCCCGGTCGCCGGATCTCGCCCTTCGGTCTCCCTGCCGCTGGGGTGCGGCGCTTGACCTTGCCCGTCGAGCTATCCGTCTGGGGTGACGGATTTGCCTTCGGGGCGGCGAGCGAGAAGTTCGGATGGGCTCCCTTGGCCAGTTGGCCGCGCGGCCCAAAGGGCGCCAGCAGCCGGTAGTAGTTCTCCTTCGTGTAGCCCTGCGGTGCGAGCGGAGCCTCCTTGAAGTCGAAGCGCATGTCGAGTACCCCGGCACGCCGCGCGTCTCTGAACCCGCGGGCTAGCGTCGAGCGACTGATTCCGTACCAGTCAGGGCCCCTGCGAGTCGGCAGCGAGAACCAGTCACCGAGGGTCAGCGCGATCAGCAGCACGGCCTTGCCGGGCACCGAAAGGCGCTCGTGAAAGCCCTCGCGCCAGTAGCGGTAGTCGAGCTGGAGGTAGGGCTGGTGGTCCTGGTGAGGGTGCCGGTAGGCCGAGCGCGAGCCGTCCTCTCGCAGCAGCACCGCCCTGATCTCCCGTCCGGCGCGCTGCGCGTCGACAAGCCCCAGGGCGCGCAGGATCTTCCAGTTGCGCCCTACTGTGCGGCGGCCGGCTTCATCGGGCGACAGACCGAGTGCCCTCGCCCAGACTCGGGAGTCGCGACGAGCATCGAACTCCCCGCCGCTCGCCCACGCGTGCAGCAGCAGGTACTGCTCGAACGTCGAGTCGCGCCCGCGACGCACGAGCGCCGACAGCGGCCCGGGCACTGGGTTGCCATCGGCGTCGCGACCCTGTATGAAGGACGTGCGGATCGGCACCGTGCTCCGATCCGAAGCGTCCAAGATCGCTTCGATCGTGGCACTCCGTGAAGGTTTCGGACGGTCAGGCATGAACAGGACCATACGCCCTTCACGACGCCAATCCATGCCATCAACGCCCCCGCCGATGGCCGTTCCAGAAGCCACTTGTAGACAACACCTCAGATATCAGGGACTAGACCAGAGTGTGAGGTCAATACAAGTCCACTGGCTGACGGCGCCCCACCAGCCGTACGCGGGCAGTCCCAGCGGTGCAATCGACGCCTGACCGACGCGTCTCGCCTACGAGTTGCAGGGCGCGTTTCCGAAGACGATCCGTCGAGCGGGATCGTCGCTCTCAGGGACGAACGACCACGGGGACACGGAGCCCCTGTCGCACCTGCTGATAGATCGGCAGTGTCGTCTGCCCGGGCACCTCGAGGGTGACGATGATCGCGTACGGCACGGCCGTGGCCAGCTCACCGGCGTCGGCACGGCAGGAGACGATCAGCTCGATGCTCCGCCCGGGCGCGTACGGAACCGCACGGTTGCCGATTAGCACGTCGTGCTGGACGGTCCCGCGGCGCGCTGCGTTGGATTCGCCGTCGCCGCGCTCCACCAGCTGGTTCGGCAGCCCGCTCGGCTCGACGTAGAGCGCCGCGCGCCGGTAGAAGCGGTGCTCGGGGTTGATCGGCGTCAGCCACGCCGTCGTGATGCACAGCCGCCGGCGCTCCGTTCGTGACGCCAGAGCCGCGGGCAGCGGGAACCGGTAGGCGTGTGCATGCCCATCCCCCAGGCGACCTGCAGCGAGTGCCGTCGCCAGATTCTCATCGCACGTCAGCACCTGGCCGGGTTCGGCGCGCCCGTAACCGACCATGCGGGCGACGACGTCGCGTGCTCGCCCGCCGCCGACCTCCTCGCAGGCGCGCTCGATGAACACGCTCGCCGACCCCCACCGTGCGCTGTGTACGAGCGCGGCCTTCAGCAGCACCGCGTCGTATTCGGCGCCGGGCATCGCCTCGCCGTAGCGGCTGCGTAGCTCTTCGAGCTCGGCCAGCAGGTGTCCGGCGTGATGGCCCGCGAGGCCTGCCGCCGAGCTGGTGCCGGTGTCATATGTCGTGGCCGCAAGCCGTCCGGCCTCTCGGCCGGGAGCGGCGACGCGGATGCCGGGAGGCCGGCGTGTCGCGCTCAGGCTGAAGCGCCGCGGACCATCATCGGTGTGGGGCTCGGGCGTGAGCAGCTGCCGGCCGCCCGGGAGCAGGATGTCGGGCTTCACGGCGCGCCTCACACCGGCTCCGACGGCGCTGCACACGTTCGCGAGGTCGCGGGTCATGATCGGCTCGATCCGCCCGTCGTCGTCGCGGTATGTGGAGGTGTCGTCGTGCGCGGCTCCGATCGTCAGGCCGTTGATCGACTCGGCGGGCGAGAGCAGACGACGCAGCCCTGCCTCGCGTTGCAGAGCGCAGAGCACCTCGTGCTGGAGCTCCTGTGGATCAGCCAGGTCCGCCTCGGCGGGGAGCTCAAGGTCGCCGAGGTGGTTGCCGGCGGAGATCAGCATCAGCGTCTCATACCGCGATTGCAGCCAGTCCAGGAGCCGTGCGAGCGGAGTTACGAACCGGTCGAACTGGCAGACGCTGTCGCCGACGGCGAGGACGATCGCGCGCACGTTCGGCGCGGCGGGGGTCTCGCCCTCGTACAGCCGCACGATCGCCGCATGAAGCACGTCGACCGCGAGCTGGTCGCGTGGCAGCTCCTCGCGTCCGCCGCCGCCGACCCAGGCGGGAGCCTGGTCCCACAGGATCGCTCGGACATACACCGGTGCGGGTTGCGCGCGGCCTTCCGCATTCACGTCGCCGTGAACGACGAGCGACGCGGTGGCGGTGCCGTGGTTTCGTCTGCTGACCTCGACGAGCTCCTCCCACCCGTCGGGGTCATCGACCGTGATCCGCCCGGCAAGCAGCTCGTGGCCGGCGAGCGGTACGCCGTCCAGCACGGCGACGCGGGGCACGGTGCCCGTCGGCAGCGGGCGCGCGGCGGCCCGGTCCTGCGCGGGCTCGAGCGCTCCGTCGCCGGGGGCGGCGGCGAACTGGCCGACGGCGTGGAAGAAGCGCACCGATCCGCTGCGTAGCCAGCGGACCTCGTGGTTGACGACGGTTTCGGCCAGCAGGCCGCCGGAGACCCGGGCGAGGATGCCGTGGTAGCTGATCTCCTCACGAACGGACTCCCGCACCAGTTCCCCGCCGGCGGCCTGTAGGTCGGCCGTGAGATCCGCGACGGCCTGGGCCCGGCGGGTGGGATCGCGGCGCAGCCACAGCTCGATCTCGAACTCGACGGGCTGGGCGGGCAGGGCGCTCAGCTCGCGGGCCCAGACGTCCAGAGCGCCGGTGCGCTCGAGCCGGTCGCGATCATCCCATGGCCGGAGGTCCTCCAGGCGACTGAATAGGTGGGTGAACGGCGCCTTGCCGTGGGGCATCTTCTCGTTTTTCTGGAAGCGCTCCCATAGCCCCAGCAGCTCGCGCCAGGCCGCATCGTCGCTGAAGACGACGTAGAGCTGTCTGTCGTAGCGATGAGCCTTGCCCTTGTTGTCGACGGCGGCGAACTCAACGCCCGAGTCCACGCGATCTTGGGCGGCCTCAACGAGAAACTCGAGGCCGGGGATGCGAGCGACCGCCTTGACGAAGTTCGTCAGCTCGCCGGCGACTTCCAGGACGAGCACCTGCTCGGGGCTTGCGGCCGGTTCGCCGGTCGCGGTGACCCGTCCAGCCGTGAAGGCCGCGGTGACTCGCGCGATCGCGGGGCCGAGGCGTTCGAGCTGGCGTTTGACTCCTGGTCCTTGGAGCTTTGGCCTGGGTGTCTGCCGGGTTATCCGCTCGCGCACCTCGGGGCGCCCGAGTGGTAGCGCCGGAAGCTCAGGCATGGGCCTCCAGCGCGCTTACCTCCCGCCAGCGCTGCAGCCGCTCGGCCAGCAGGCGTTTCAGCGAGATGCCGGGGGTCAGCACGTGCCGGCGGCGTATGTCGTCGGCGAGGTCCTGCAGTTGGGAGAAGCTCGCGCCGGCAGTCTTACGCGCGAGGGTGTCGGCGGAGACACCGGTGGGTTCCTCGAGCTCGGCGAGGAAGCGCTCGAACCACAGCACCCGTGCGACCTTGCCGGGCAGCGGGAGCTCGAGGCGCAGCTCAAAGCGCCGGTGTGCCGCGCGATCGAGCAGCTCGGGATGGTTGGAGGCCGCGATCACGATCGCGTGGCTGGGGACGGCGTCCATGCCGAGCAGCAGCGAGCTGACGACCCGCTTGATCTCCCCCGTCTCGTGCTCGTCCCCGCGCTCCTTCGCGAGCGCGTCGAACTCGTCGAAGAACAGCACGCAGCGCCGGCTGCGGGCGACAGCAAATACCGCTGCGAGCCGCGCGGCCGTCTCCCCCAGGTAGCTTCCGATGACCTCCTCGTAGTGGACGGCAACGAGCGGCACCAGCAGCGCCTCGGCAATCGCCTCCGCCAACGAGGTCTTGCCGTTCCCCGGGGGCCCGATCAGCAGCATCCGATGGCGGGGCTCGACACCGTGAGCCCGTAGAAGCTCTGACCGCTGCTGCTCCTCGATCAGCTCGTCCACCGCTTGGCGCAAGCTCTCATCGAGGACGAGGTCGTCGAGGCGGCACCTCGGCGTGAGCAGCGAAAACCCGGTCGGCTGAGGTTTCGGGAGCTCGCTCAGACCCTGCGTCGAGCGGGGCTGCGGAGAGCGCATCGCGTCCTCCAAGCGTTCGGCGAGCACATGGTGCTGCTTGTCGCGCTCCTCGGCAATCAGCGACTCGACGGTCCTCTGCACGGAGGCATCATCGTGCTCGTGCGCGGAACGCACGAGGTGAACAAGGAGGTCGGCGCGCGCCATCGCTCAAGCATGACGCGTGAGTCGGCGGGAGGCAATCTCGTTCGTGGCGCGGCTCTCTGCCCTCGGAGCCAATCTACGCAGCGCCTGCAGCCGAGCGACCGCCGCGCTGGCTCGTGGCGGGCGTCGCGCGCGCCGACACGCTGCGCACCACGGAGCACCGTGGTTGACGAGCGATCCCGGGCACAGCTGCCAATTGGACCCCAAATTGGACCCCACGGTTCGGGCGCCCATCCTCCAAAACGCCGAGAGGCCCGCGTTCGCGGGCCTCTCGCTGATCGGGGAGACAGGATTTGAACCTGCGACCGCCCGGCCCCCAGCCGGGTGCGCTACCAGACTGCGCCACTCCCCGCGGCATGGTCGATTCTACGGACAAACCAGCCGCGGGCGTTCCAGCCGTCTTGGCGGCGCTCAAGCCCATCCGGCTGCTATGGGAACATATGTTCGTGTCGGGCGACCTCGAGCCAACAAGAACCTGCGGCCGCTGCGGGCAGCGCAAGGCGCCCTCCGACTTCGCCTGGCGCCGGAAGGCTCGCGGGCAGCGCGACAACTACTGCCGAATATGCCGGGCGGCTTACAAACGCGAGCACTACGCATCGCACCGCGAGCGCTACGTGGCGAATGCCCTCCGCCGCAAGCGCGCGCTCGTAGCCGAGCGGGCCGCATACCTCGTGGCCTTCTTTCGCGAGCAGCCGTGCGTCGACTGCGGCGAGACCGATCCGCTCGTGCTCGAGTTCGACCACATCGGACCCAAGCGGTTCAACATCGCCAAAGGCCTGCGCGACCGCAACTGGACCTCCGTAATCGACGAGATCGCCAAGTGCGACGTCGTTTGTGCAAACTGTCATCGTCGGCGAACCGCCCTTCGGGCTGGATTCGCTCGCGCGGTGGTAGCTCAATGGTAGAGCCTCGCCCTTCCAAGGCGATGATGCGGGTTCGATCCCCGTCCGCCGCTTTACGCCGTTCCCCGCTTCGCTGGACCTCCGCGCAGGTCTCGCGCGTGGCCGGGCCCAAGAGGGGCCTCAAGCCGTCGGCGGCGCCACCCCCTGCCGGCGCTCCTCCACGGGCACCGTGCCGGCCTCGTCCGCCAGGCCCGGCGGCGGCCACGGGCCGAACCAGTTGTCGCGAGCCCCATCCAGCGTGATCGTCGAGCCGTTGAACGCGCGCCCCAGCGGCGAGGCCAGCAGCGCCACCAGCCACGCGTGCTCTGCCGCTGAGCCAAGCCGCTGCAGCGGCACCGAGCGCGCCGCGCCCGCGCGCACGTTCGCCGGGTACTTCGACAGCGCGTCCGTTTCGAACATGCCCGCCGCCACCGCCGTCACAGCCACGCCCGCGCCCTGCCAGCGCTCGGCCAGCTCGCGCGTCAGCGCCTCCACGCTCGCCCGCGCCGCGCCCGAGTGGGCCATGCCCGGCATCCCGTGGTGGGGCGACAGCGTCACGTTGACCACCATCCCCCCTCCCCCGCCTGCGTCCCCGTCGGCCCGTCCCAGCGCCAGCTCGAACGCCGCTTCAGCCATGTTCAGCATGCCCTCCACGTTCAGCCGCCAAACCGCCCGCCAGCCCTTCGCCGCGATCAGCTCCGCCGGGCTGAAGAACTGGCCGCCCGCGTTGTTCACCAGCAGGTCCAGACGGCCACGCTGCGCCAGCGCTGTGCCGAGCAGTCGCCGCGCGTCCTCGCGCTCGCGAATGTCGCCGGCCACGTAGTCGATCGCGCCGGCCTGCTCGCCGCTCGCCGCCTGCTCGATCTCCGCCGCCGCCTGCTCGAGCACCTCCGCGCGCCGGCCTGCGATCGTCACGTCAGCCCCGCAGCGCACCAGCTCCAGCGCCGTCGCCCTCCCCAGCCCCGTGCCGCCGCCCGTCACAAGCGCCGCCTGTCCCGCCAGCAGCCCTCGCGCGAATAGCTGCGACTGTGCATCGCCGTCGCTCATCGCCCGCGATCATAGGCGCCCGCCAGCTCGGCAAGTCGTCCGTCCCCCAAGCCCTCTACGGTTCATGTGTGTTCCACAGGCCGCTGGTCTTCGTGTCCGGGCTCGCCGTCGGCGACTATCTGCTGTGGAGTTGGTCTCTTGGCGGCAACCACGACGTGCTCGCTCTCATCTCCGGGCTGACGCTGCCTCCGCTCGCGGTGGCCTGCCTGTGGCTGCTCGCCCTCAGCCTCGCCCGCCTGATCGCCCGCTCCGCTCGATGGCCGGTCGGCCGCCTGGCTCACCGGCCACCGCTCAGACGGGGCGCACGGCGGGCGCGCGTGAGCACCGTAGCCACAGAGACCACCACGGGGGCCGCCTCGACCGACACACAGCCGCGCAAGCTCGCGGCTTGAACCGACCCCTCTCGCGCCGGTGAGCAACCGCCGCAGGAACCTGCTCCCCCGGTCCACTCGCGTCCGGGTCGCGCTCGCCGCTGCCGTCGTAGTGCTGATCCTCGCCGCCGTCATCGGCGGGTCCGTCTACGAGCACCAGCGGACGGGCAGCATCTACCACCCCCACGCGCGCTTCGTACCCCAGCCCACTCCCACGCTGCCCGCCAGCGGTGCCGGGCACTTCGCCTGGCCGCTCTACGGCTACGACCACAACCACACGCGCTTCTTCCCTGCCGCCTCATACGTGCACGCCCCCTTCAAGCGCCTGTGGGTGCACGTCGGGCGCGCGCTGCTGGAGTTCCCGCCGGTGATCTACGGCGAACACATCTACCAGCTCGCCGACAGCGCCGTCCTCAACGCCTTCGACAAGCGCACCGGACACCTGATCTGGTCGCGGCCCCTCGGGCAGCTCTCCGCATCCACGCCCGCCGTCACCTCCAACACCCTCTACGTCACCATCCTCTACAGCGGTCACCCCAGCAGCCCCGGCCGCATCATCGCGCTCAACAGCGCCAACGGCGCTGTCCGCTGGTGGCGCGCGCTGCCCAGCGGCAGCGAGTCCTCGCCCATGCTCGCCCACGGAGACGTGTTCTTCGGTTCTCAGAACGGCACCGTCTACGCGCTCAACGACCGCAACGGCGACCGCGTCTGGACCTACCACGCGCAGGCCGCCGTCAAGGCCAGCCCCACCCTCGCAAACGGCGTCCTCTACTTCGGTGACTACTCCGGCCGGCTGCAGGCCATCTCCGAGCGCACCGGCCGTCGCATCTGGCTGAGCCAGTCCGAAGGCGCGCTGCTCGGCAGCGGCACCTTCTACTCCACCGCCGCCGTCGTCTACGGGCGCGTCTTCCTCGGCAACACCGACGGGCGCATCTACGCCTACGACGCCTCCACCGGCAAGCTCGACTGGGCTGTGCAGACCGGCGCCTACGTCTACGCCTCGCCCGCCGTCACAAACGCCCCCGGACTGGGACCCACCATCTATCTCGGCTCCTACAACGGCTACTTCTACGCCATCAACGCCCGCAGCGGCCACATCGACTGGCGCTTCAACGCCCACGGGCGCATCTCCGGCTCCGCCACCATCGTCGGGCGCATCGTCTACTTCGCAGACCTCGGCACCCACCGCACCTACGGGCTGGGCATCTCCACCGGGCGCGTCACCTTCCAGGACAGCACCGGCTCCTTCGACCCCGTCATCAGCGACGGCACCGACATCTACCTCACCGGCTACAGCAGCCTGTTCGACCTGCAGCCGACCGACCTGCCCGCCAAATCCGCCGCGCGGGCGCCGTCGGCGAGCGCTAAGACGGCTTCGAGCAAGAGCCACCAGAGCTGAGGGCCCGCTCCAGCGAGAAGCTCGCCGTCACCACCGCCGTGCCCGCGCCGCGCACACTCACCGCCGTCCAGCCCCCCGCCGCCGGCGCCACGCAACCGCTGCCGCGGGTGAGCGTCCAGTAGCGGGTGAAGTGCACGCGCACCACGAACCTGCCCGCGCGGGCGGCGCTCAGCGTGAAGGAGTCGTGGCCCAGCGACGTCAGCCGCCCCGGGCCGGACGCCAGCGGGGTCGCTTGCGCCACCCGGTAGATGCGCCAGTGCGCGCTCGCGAACACCTCGCGCAGGTACGGCACGCCCGCGCGGATCAAACGGCCCTCCTGTGCGCTCGAGGGGTCGAGCGGCACGTCCGGCAGCGCCACGTACGTCACCGCCTGTTCGTGCAGCCAGCGCTCATACGACGCCGCCGTCAGCCCCCCCGCCAGCAGCACGCCGTCGTAGCGGGTTTCCATCTGCTTCTCCCAGCCGCGCGCCAGCGACACGCTCGGCGCCAGCAGCGCCGCCTCCCAGTGCGAACGCGTCAGCGGCACCTCCACGCGCACAGGGCCGCCGCCCTGCTGCGCCAGGAACCGTTTCACCGGCGCGTAGTAGGCGGCGCTCGTCGCTTCGCTGCCGGCCACCGCCCGCGTCTCGCGCACCGGCCCCCACACCACCCACACCGCCGCCACACACAAAGCCAGCGCCCCCACCGGCCCAACCCGCCTGAGCGCGGCGCCCCTGCGCGCTGACAGCAGCGAGCACAGCAGCAGCGGCCCCGCCAGCAGCACCCCGTATCGCTCCACGTTGCTGCCGATCGGCGAGTTCACCACCGCGCAGCCCACGCACGCCAGCAGATACACGCACCCCCCGATCCGCAGCAGTCGCGCCGCCGGCGGCAACGCCCACAGGAACGCAAGCACCACCAGGATCGTCGCTACGAACGACGAGAACGGATAAGGCTCATAACCGCCTTCCGGGAACAGCGCCACCCCCGCCAGGACCACCACCGCTGCAGGGCCGGCCAGTGTGGCCAGCGCGCGTGGGGAGCGCCGCCACAGCGTCACCGTCAGTGCCGCCAGGCCCAGCAGCGCGCCCGCCACCGGGCTCGCAGCCGCGCACAGCGCCGCCAGCACGCCCGCCACCAGCCAGCGCTCTCGCATCAGCGCCACAGCGGCCGCCAGCGCCAGCGCCAGCCCCAGCGCGAACGTCATCTGCCCGCTCCACACGTCGCCCAGCGCCGCCACCGCGAACCACATCGCCGCCCAGCGGGCGCTCTCGCCGTACGCCCAGCTCGCCGCGCGCGCGAACAGCAGGCTCGACGCCATCACGCACAGCGCCCCCAGCACCCGCACGCCCAGCAGCGACGCCAGCGGCGGATACAGCAGGCTGTAGCCCGGTAGGTAGTGGCCCGAGTACCAGTTGTCGTCCCACACCAGGAACCCCTGCCCGCGGAACAGTTCGACGCGGTACACCTGCGCCGCCAGATCCGGCGTGCGCGGGTCCACCACCAGCCACACTACGATCAGCGCCGCCGTGAACAGCGCCAGCTGCACCGGCCATGCCAGCGCGCGCCCCGAAGTCGCTGTGCTTCTACCGGGCACGCCAAGATAATGACGCCAATGACCAGCGCCACCGCCACCAGACCGCCGCGCAAGGCGCGCACAGCCGCACTGGCGTTCCTCGCCTTCTGTGCCGCGCTGGCGCTCGCCGGCTGCGGCACCAGCCAGCCCGGGCCCGTCGCAACCAGCGAGCTCGCCGAAGCGCAGACCTTCCCCTACTTCCGCGTGTACTGGGTCGGGCACAGCTTCGACGGGCGCCCCCTTGCCGCCACCGACGGCTTCAAGGGCTACGTTCCCACCGTCGGCGACAGCGTCTACTACGGCGACTGCGTCAACAGCAAGGGCCTGCTCGGCGGGGGCAACTGCCTGCTGCCGCTGCAGGTCACCACCGTCGTCTACGTGCTGCACTCCAACAAGGCGCTCGGCACGCAGCGGAACATCCTCGTGCGCGGCGTGCCCGCCACCGTCTATGACGAAGGCCGCGCGATCGAGATCTACACCGGAAGCGTCGCCATCGACGTGTTCTCCGACACCTACGCGCACGCGCTGCAGGCCAGCGACGGGCTGTATCCGGTGAACGCGCCCGGCTCCCCCTCCGGCAACCTGCCGCCCCCCATCTACTGCCCCGGCCTCTACGGAGCGCAGTCCGCTGAACTGCAGCGCGTCATGGCCGCCCTGCCCAAACACGTCTGTGAGACGACCGCGGCCACGCTCGCCTACACCGAACGGGTCACCGGCAAACGCCCGTCGCTCTAACCGCTCACCAGCGGGGCCGCCGGCTTGCCGATCTCCCTGCGCAGGCTCAGGAACGCCACCGAGCCGATCAGCGCCGGGATCCACAGCGAGATCGCGCGGTAGACGATCACCGCCGCGATCGCCACCGACGCCGGGCGCACCCCGAACAGCAGCAGCATCCCTACCAGGCCGCCTTCAACCGCCAGGAAGCCACCGGGAACGGGGACCGAGTTGGCGAGCATGCCCACCAGGTAGGCCATCGCCACCACCCAGAAGGAGGGCGCGCCGCCGAACGCAGCGAGGCACGCCATCAGCACCAGGTTGTCGAACAGCCAGTAGCCGACCGCGCCCAGCAGGCGCCAGTCGTGCGCGCGGATCATCGCCAGCGTGTCCGCCACGCCACCGCTCACCGCCACCAGCGCCACCGTCAGACGACCGGTCTTCAGGTGTCGCGCAGCCGCCGCCCGCCGCGCCCACCGCGCCAGCGCGAGCGTGCCCACGATCGTCGCCAGCGCCGCCGCCGCCGGCAGCAGCGTGAGCAGCGGGTCGCGCGAGCCGGGGACCAGTCCCAGCCACATCGCCAACCCGATCACCGCCACCGCGCCCACGTTCACCGCGCTCGTCAGAACGAACACCAGCACCGAGCGCTTGGCGATCCGCTCCACCGAGAAGCCTTTGCTGCGAAGCACCCACGCCCCCAGAGCGATGCCCGCCAGCCCGCTCACCGACACCGCGGAGTTGACCGCCAGCTCCGCCAGCGACAGGCGCGAGCTGAGGCTGCGCCCCAGGCGGCCGAAGACCAGGCTGAACAGAACCACGTAACCGAGGCACGAGAGCAACTCCAGGACGATCCCCGCGACCACCCACTGCACGTTCGCTCTCTCGATGCGGTCGGTTGCCGCGTCCAGGCCCGGCACGCCCAGCAGCAGCACCACAACCAGCGCGAAGAAGATCGCCAAGCTGATGATGCTGTTGCGCAGAGTGCGCGACTGGGCCGCCATCACGGCAGCGCCGTCTTCGGCCCCAGCCTCCCGCTCAGCGATGGTGTCTCCCCTCGCGATTCTTAGCTGTCTCTTCACTTTTCCTTACGAGCAGGCCCATGCGATCCATCACGCTAGCCTGATAACCGCGCTTTCCCCAAGCGAGCATGCGACGGGCGCAGTGCGGATACTCGACAGAGCACGCCACACCCATGGCTGAGCAAGCACGCATACTGGTGGTCGACGACGAGCCCGCCGTCCAGAACGCGCTGTCCCGAGCGCTCACGCTCGAACACTACGACGTGGCCAGCGCCAGCGACGGGTATCAGGCGCTCGAGATGCTGGGAAGCTCGCCATACGAGGCCATCATCCTCGACATCGCCATGCCACGCATCGACGGTCTGGAAGTGTGCAGGCGCCTGCGCGAGGGCGGCGACGTCACGCCCGTGCTGATGCTCACCGCGCGCGGCGAGGTCGACGATCGTGTCGCCGGCCTGGACGCCGGCGCCGACGACTACCTCGTCAAGCCGTTCGCCCTGCGCGAGCTGCTCGCGCGGGTGCGCGCGCTGCTGCGACGCGCCGGCGAAGACGACGGCAAGGAGGAGGCCCTGTCCTTCGAGGACCTGCGACTCGACCTGCGCGCGCACGAGGCGTGGCGGGGCGATCGGCTGATGCAGCTCACCCGCACCGAGTTCCTGCTGCTGGAGATGTTCCTGCGCCATCCGCGCCAGGTGCTCACCCGCTCGGCCATCTTCGAGAGCGTGTGGGGCTATGACTTCGGCGCCAGCTCCAACTCGCTCGGCGTCTACATGGGCTACCTGCGCCGCAAGACCGAGGTCGGCGACGAGCCGCGGCTGCTGCACACCGTGCGCGGCGTCGGCTACGTGCTGCGGACACCGCCATGAGCTTCCGCCGGCGCATCACCATCGCCTCAGCCGCCGCCGTCGCGGTGGCGGTCGTGCTCGCCTCGATGCTCATCTACGTGCTCACCTCCGATCAGCTGCACAAGCAGGTCGACGACCAGCTGAGCCACCGCGGCCGTCAGGCCGGCGTCCTGACCCGCGCGCTGAACGCCAAAGGCACCGGAGCGGCGGCCGTCAGCCGCCGCGCGCGTCTTCAGCGCGCGGTCGAACAGGCCCTCGCGCCGGCTGCAGGAGGGTCGGCCGGCTCGAGCGCGCACAAGCCGGCGGCGAAGACCAGCACGCACGCAGGCAACATCTTCGGCAACCTGCCGCCCGGCCCCGACCAGGTGCGCGGCTACCAGCAGGTGGTCAACGCCAAAGGGACGATCCTCGACCGCTCGGCGCAGGGCGTGTCCCTTCCCGTGGAAGCGCGCACGCGGCGGCTCGCGGAAAAGGGCGGAGCGTCGTTCTTCCGCGACGCCTCTGTCGACGGAACCCACCTGCGGATCCTCGCCGAGCCGCTGGGCGCCGGGCGCGCCATCCAGTTCGCCCAGCCGCTCACCGAAGTCGACAGCCTGCTCAGCACCTTGCGCCTGATCCTCGCGCTGCTCGACCTCGGTGGCATCGCGCTCGCGGCGCTGCTCGGGCGCCTGGTGGCCGGCGCCGCCGTGCAGCCCCTCAAGCGCCTCACGCAGGCCACCGAGCACGTCGCGCTCACCCAGGACCTCAGCGGGCGCATCCAGCCCTCCGGCGAAGACGAGCTCGCGCGCCTGGCCAGCAGCTTCAACGCCATGCTCGACGCGCTCGAGCGGTCCATGAGCGCGCTCGACGCATCCGTGCACGCGCAACGCCAGCTCGTCGCCGACGCCTCGCACGAGCTGCGCACCCCCGTCACCAGCCTGCGGACCAACATCGAGATCCTGCAGCAGAGCAACCAGGACATGGATCCGCAGGAGCACCGCCAGCTGCTGTCCGACGTGGTCGAGCAGATCGAGGAGTTCACGCTGCTGATCAACGACCTGATCGAACTCGCGCGCGGCGAAGAGCCGAGCGCCGACGCCGAGGAGCTGCGGCTGGACCTGCTCGCCACCGAGGTCCTCGAGCGGGCTCGCAGGCATTCGCCCAACACGCCGTTCGAGGCGCAGCTCCAACCCGCCTACGTCACCGGGGTGCCCTCGCGGCTGGAGCGCGCGATCGGCAACCTGATCGACAACGCCGTCAAGTACAGCCCCGCCGGCGAGCCCGTGGAGGTCCACCTCGAGGACGGCGTGCTGACCGTGCGCGATCACGGGCCCGGCATCGCCGCCCAGGACCTGCCGCACATCTTCGACCGCTTCTACCGCGGCGCCGACGCGCGGGGTCGCCCCGGCTCCGGGCTCGGCCTGGCAATCGTCCGCCAGGTGGCCGTCCAGCAGGGAGGCAGCGTCGAAGCCGAGCCGGCCCCCGGCGGCGGCACGCTGATGCGCTTCCTCATCCCCGGGACAGAGGCCGTGGAGCACGCCGACGACGGCCAGCCCGTCTACGAGCGCTCGCCCGCCTGAGCAGCCACAGCCGGCGGCTCTGCTCGAGTCGCCGCCATCTGAAGCGCCACGCGGGCCAGGCGGGCCTGGAAGGCAGCCTCCCGAAACCGGGCCGGCGGGAGACCGTAGCGGCGTCTGAAGGCGCGCGCAAAGTGCGACGAGTGGCTGTAGCCCACCAGGCGCGCCACATCCGCTACCGCGATCGCGCGCTGCTCGGCCAGCAGCTCAGCCGCCGCCGACATGCGCCGCGCCAGCACGTCCTCCTGGAAGGTCATCTCGCCGAACTGCGCATACGAGCGCTGCAGCTGACGCGGCGAGCACCCCACCGCCTGCGCCACCATCTCGAGCGTCAGCTCGCGACGGTAGTGGCGGGCGACCACCACGCGTGAGAGCAGGTACAGCCGCCGCCGTGCCGAGAGAGTGTCCGGGCGCATGTCCCCCACTCCGACAACCGCCCACCAACGGGACGCATAACCATTGTCGGACAGAGTTCTCGGGAGCAAACACACACCCCCCTTCACACCGTCTTCATAGTCCCTTCACAGCCTCCCCACGCGCAGCGTCACAACCCGGTTGACGCGGGCGCCACGCGGCCCGCGCGGATCTGCTCGAGCAGCCCTTCGCAGGCGGCCTGCACGAGGTCGAGCACCGCGTCGAAGCCGCCGGCGCCGCCGTAGTAGGGGTCCGGCACGTCCAGGTCCGGCGGGCTCTGCGGGTCGAACTCGCGCAGCAGCCGCACCTTGGCGCGCTGCTCCTCGCTGTCCGCGAGTCGTCTGAGCTCGCGCGCGTTCTCGCGGTCCATCGCCAGCAGCAGGTCGAAGTCGACGAAGTCCGCGGGCTGCACCTGGCGGGCTGTTCCCTCGAGTACGAGCCCACGGGCGCGGGCTGCGTCGGTGGCGCGCTCATCGGGCGCGCTGCCGACGTGCCACGAGCCGGTCCCAGCTGAATCGATGTGGATGGCTTGCACCAGGCCCGCGTCCGCGACCAGCGCGCGCATCACGCCCTCAGCCGTCGGCGAGCGGCAGATGTTGCCCAGGCACACGAACAGCAGCTTGAAGGGCACAGGCGGTCGCACGGGGCGCGCCGGCGCGGGCACTGCGCTACTCCTCGCCCAGCTCGAGCACCGCCAGGAACGCCTCCTGGGGGACCTCTACGCGGCCCACCTGCTTCATCCGTTTCTTGCCCTCGCGCTGTTTCTCGAGGAGCTTTTTCTTGCGCGTGATGTCGCCGCCGTAGCAGCCCGCGATCACGTCCTTGCGGAACGCCTTGACCGTCTCGCGCGCGATCACGTGCGCGCCGATCGCCGCCTGGATCGGCACGTCGTACTGCTGGCGCGGGATCCGCTTGCGCAGCTTCTCCGTCAGCGTGCGGCCCATCTCATACGCCTTCTCCCGATGCACCACCATCGACAGCGCGTCCACCGTGTCGCCCGCGAGCAGCACGTCCAGCTTCACCAGGTCCGAGGGCTTCATGCCGCTGATCTCGTAGTCCAGCGACGCATAGCCTTTCGTGCGCGACTTCAGCTGGTCGAAGAAGTCCAGCACGATTTCCGCCAGCGGCAGCTCGTAGGTCATCTGCACGCGCTCAGGCGAGAGGTAGTGCATGCCCGTGTGCTCGCCGCGGCGCTCCTGGCACAGTCCCATAACGGCGCCCACGAACTCTTTGGGCGCGATCACCGACGCCGTGATGAACGGCTCGCGGATCTCCTCGATCGTGCCCGGGTCGGGCATGTCGGAGGGGTTGTGCACCTCGATCTCCTCGCCGTTGGTGAGCGTCACGTCGAACTCCACCGACGGCATCGTCGCCAGCAGTTCCAGGTCGTACTCGCGTTCCAGACGCTCTTTGACGATGTCCATGTGCAGCAGGCCCAGGAAGCCGCAGCGGAAGCCGAAGCCCAGCGCGTCGGAGGTCTCCGGCTCCCACGACAGCGCCGCGTCGTTCAGCACCAGCTTCTCCAGGGCGTCGCGCAGGTCCGGGTAGTCGTCGGAGTCGATCGGGAACAGGCCGCAGAAGACCATCGGTTTGACCTCGCGGTAGCCCGGCAGCGGCTCCTTCGCTTCGCCGGGGTGGTTGCGTGCGGCCGTGCCTCCAGCCTTGGCTCGAGTGGTGAGTGTGTCGCCGACGCGCAGCAGCGTGACGTCCTTCAGGCCGGTGATCAGGTAGCCCACCTCGCCCGCGGCGAGCTGGTCGGTGGGCATCATCTGCGGGCTGAAGAAGCCGATGTCGTCGATGTCCGCCTCCGTGCCCGTCGCCATCGCACGGATCGGCTCGCCCTTGCGGAACACGCCGTCAACCACACGGATGTAGGCGATCACGCCGCGGTACTGGTCGAACTCCGAGTCGAAGATCAGCGCCCGCGGCGGACCGTCGGAGTCGCCCGCCGGCGGCGGCACCCGCGCGATCAGCTCCTCCAGCACCTCCCCCACGCCTTCGCCCGTCTTGCCGCTGATCTTCAGGATCGACTCCGGCGACTCGCCGATCAGATCGCTCACTTCGCCCGCCACCCGCTCGGGCTCAGCGCCCGGCAGGTCGATCTTGTTCAAGCAGGGAATCAGCTCGAGGCCCGCGTCCACCGCCAGGTAGGTGTTGGCCACCGTCTGCGCCTCCACGCCCTGCGCCGCGTCCACCACCAGGAGCGCCCCCTCGCACGCCGCCAGCGAGCGCGAGACCTCGTAGGTGAAGTCCACGTGCCCGGGCGTGTCGATCAGGTGCAGCTGGTAGGTCTCGCCGTCGCGCGCCGTGTAGAACACGCGCACCGCCTGCGCCTTGATCGTGATCCCGCGCTCGCGCTCCAGGTCCATCGAGTCCAAGAGCTGCGCGCGCATCTCGCGCGCTTCCACCGTGTGCGTCAGCTCCAGGATGCGATCCGCCAGCGTCGACTTGCCGTGGTCGATGTGCGCGATGATCGAGAAGTTGCGGATGTGGGCCTGGTCCATGGGTGCAGCTACAGCGTAGATGGCGAGGTCGGGGGGAACGGCTTTGGGGAGACAATCCCGCCCGCGCCCACCGCCAGGGCCGTGGTGGCCGGTCTCGCCGGTGGGCTGCATGAGTCCACGTTGCCGTGGCCGCACGGCCTGACCCGCTAGCGTTGTTGATCCGGCGGATCGCCAACCCGACAAGGACTCATTCAGCCGCGGCAACGCACCAGCCTTCGGGCTGGTGGCCTGTCCAGGCGTCGGGAGTGTTAAGCCGCCCAGGCGAAACACACAGTCCTGGGACGTATGTAGTAAGCGGCGATCTCTGTTCGGGCGCAAGCCGGGTGGGCCTAGGCTCACCCGGCCTCTGCTCGACCCGGCCACCGCTCGACCGCGTCTTCGGCTCGTCCGAGGCTAAGCGCGCCCCAGCCGCGCGCGGATCATCCCGCTCACCTGGTGGGCCTCGGGTATGCGCATGATCAGCACAGCGCGCACGTACACGAGCAGCCCGGCGCCGGCGGCGCCACCCACGCTGACGATCTCCGCCGGCAGCGAGGCGCCGAGCAGCTGGTCGAGCAGCTTCCAAACCACCCAGGAGACGCCGGCCAGGATCGCGGAGGCGATGACGATCCGCGCGGTGATCATCGTCGTCTGCGCGCCTTCCAGGCGGCCGTTCAGGCCGACCCGCAAGCGGTAGGCCTGCAGCGCGAACATGACCACGTTGGCGCTGATCGTGCCGATGATCAGCCCGGCGATCCCCAGCGGCTTGTACAGCGCGATGCTGACGATGATGTCCACGACGATGTTCATCGCCGCGAGACTCGTGGGTATCCATGGCCGCTGCACCGCAAAGAACGTCCTCGTGAGCAGCAGGTTGAGGCCGCCAAATGGAAGGCTGAAGGCGAACCAGAACAGCGCGATCGAGACCAGGTGCGTGGATTCGGCATTGAATTCACCGCGTTCGAACACGAGCCGCACGATCGGGTTGGGCAGCACGAGCATGAACGCCGCGGCGGGGATCAGCAGCAGGTTGATCTGGCGCATGCCGCTGCCCACGGCGCGTCGCATCGCGGCGGGTTCGCGACCGGCGGCCATGCGGCTGAGCGTGGGGAACAGGACGGTGGCGACCGCCACGCTGAAGATCCCCTGGGGCAGCATGTAGATGCGAAACGCGTTGTTGATCGCGCTGGGCGCGTGTTCGGAGACGAGGCTGCCGAACGTGGCGTTGATCAGCTGGTCCAGGTTGACGATCCCCAGACCGAGCATCACCGGCAGCATCAGCGTGAACACCTGCCTGACGCGCGGGTCGCGCCAGTCGATCTGAACGCGCAGACGAAAGTCGATCCTGCCGAGGGCCGCGAAAGCGAGCATCACCTGCACGACCGTCGCGACGAGGATGCCGATGGCGAAGGCATAGATCTCGTCTTCGCCGTGGAAGTGCGGCGCGAGCACGACGAGCAGCACGATGATCACGACGTTCCAGATGGCCGGCGAGATGGCGGGGATCGTGAAGTGGTCGTAGGACTGCAGGATCCCCACGAGCAGGCCGTTGAGACCGAGCAGCAGGATCACGGGGAACAGCACCTGCGAGAGGCCGACCGTGAGGCTGTTGAGCTGCGGGGTGAAGGTCGATCCGATGAACAGCGGCATCACCGCGCCGGCAGTGAGGATGAAGATGGCCGTGATCGCGCCGAGGCCGATCAGCATGAGCCAGAACAGCGTCGAGGCCAACCGCATCGCCTCTTTGCGATGCCCCTTCTGCAGGAGTTCCGTGAACACCGGCACGAACGCCGCCGACAGCGCGGACTGCGCGAAGAGCTGGGCGATGTAGTTGGGGACCTGGTAGGCGATGGCGAACGCGGACGCGAAGCCGCTGGTTCCGAAGTAGCCCGCGAACACGACTTCGCGAAGCAGCCCCACCACGCGCGAGACGCCGGTGAGGACGGAGAAGATGGCGGTGTTTCGCGCCACCCGCCCGCCCGTGCCGCCGTCGCCCGGCGGCGCGGGGACGACCGGTTCCTCGCCGAAGGCTTCTGCGCTGGCGGACAAGGCCGCTATAGTACGGCGCTCTGCGGCGAGCCAGGGCTGTTCCCGGGCTGCGCGAGGCAGTCTGTCATGGCAAACATCCACTCCCAGAAGAAGCGAATCCTGCGCTCCGAGCGCGAGCGTCTGGAGAACCGCCGCTACACGTCCACGATCAAGACCCACTTCCGCCGCCTGGAGTCGCTCGTGCAGAGCGCCGACGAGGGCGCCGCTGAGGCTCATCGCGAGCTCGTCAGCACGATCGACAAGGCCGTCAAGCGCGGCGCGCTGCACAAGAACACGGGAGCGCGCAAGAAGTCACGCGCCGCCCGCACCCTCGCCGGCAAGTAATCCACTCACGCCGGATAGGCGGTCGATGGTCAAGCGAGGCAAGGACGCAGGGAGCGTGGCGTGCTTCGCACGCGAGCGACCGAGGACGCAGCATCGAGCCGGCCAGCGGCCGCCTATCCAGTAATCGTCTCGATGGCCTGCAGTGCGAGGGTGTCCTCGTCCATGCCCGCGAGCGGGGTGCGGCTGGCGGTGAGCGGAGCTCCTCCGCGCGTGTCGAGCTCGAGGTCGGCGAGCGCGGCCAGCGCTGAGCGGAGCCGCTCGACGTCGCTGCGGGCCACGTCGGCGACGAAGCGCTCTGCCGCCTGCGCAGGCATGCGCAGGCCGCGCTTGACCTCCGCGGCGGACTCGCCCGCCTGCAGGCGCAGCGCGATCGCCAGCGCGTCGCGCAACCGCTGCGCCATCAGGTAGGTCAGGCCGGACAGGCGCTCGCCCTGCTGGCGCAGACGCAGATAGGACAGCGCCGCTTCGCGGCCGTCGCCGCCGACGAGCGCGTCCGCCAGCCCGTACGCGCGCCACTCGGTCGAGTGGGCAGCGCGGCGCTCGATGTCCTGCACGCCGATCTGCCTGGGCTTGACCGCGGCGCCGGCGCCTTCGGCTCCGGGCGCGACCCCTGGCTCATCGCCTTCCAGTGCCAGCTTCTCCAGCTCTCGCAGCAGCCGCTGCTGGCGCTCGCCCACCTGGGCGACGAGCGCCTTGGCGGCGGCGGCGTCCAGCGAGAGCCCCAGGCGCGAGGCGCGCTCACGCGCCCACTTGGCGAGCTCCCAAGGCTTGACGGTCATCTGCGCGACGACCTGCCCGCCGGCGCGCTTGACAGCGTCGTGCAGGGCGGCGGGCGCCTTGGCGCGGGCCTCCTCGCGCGCGAACAGCGCGAGCGTGGTGTCGGGGGGCATCTGCGCGATCGCCCCCACGAGCTGCTTCTCCACATCCGCCTGGCGCCAGCGCTCGACACCTTCGACGATGATCACGCGCCGCCCGATCGACAGCGTCATCGCTGCGAGAGCCTCCGCCACGCCTGCCGGCGTCGCAGCGTCGCCTTCGAGCAGCTCCACGCTGGCCCCTCCCCCCTGCTGCCCTTCGCCCAGCGCGCGCAACCCCGCCCGCCGCTCGGCCACCGCGCCATGATCGTCGCCGTGGATCAGGTACGCGGGCTTGAGATCGGGCACCTGTGTGAGTCTATGCCGCCAGACGGGAACCGCGCCCTGGTCGTCCGAGAGGCAAGCGAGGCAAGGACGCAGGGAGCGTGGCGTGCTTTGCACGCGAGCGACCGAGGACGCAGCATCGCGCCGCCTATCGGACGACCAGGTTTACTAGCTTGCCTGGCACGACTATCTCCTTGACGATCTCCCTGCCGTCGACATGCGCCTTGATGTTGGGCGCGGCCCTGCACAGGTCCTTCAGCTCCTCAGGCCCTGCATCGGCGCGGGCGCTCACGCGGTCGCGCACCTTGCCGTTGATCTGGCAGACGAGCTCGTAGGAGTCGCTCTCGAGCATCGCCTCCTCGGCCTGCGGCCAGGGCTGCTCCCACACGCGCTCGCCGGTCAAGAGGTCGTACACGTCCGCGCTGACGTGCGGCGCGAACGGGAACAGCAGCGAGGCGGCCGTGCCGAGGGCGAAGCGCAGCGTCTGCGGGTCGGCTGACTCGCGCAGCCGCGAGCAGTCGTTCAGCAGCTCCATGACGGCCGCGATGGCGGTGTTGAAGGTGAACCGGCGCAGGTCGCCGCTGACCTTGTCGATCGCCCAATGAGTCTTGCGCGCGAGCGCGAGGTCGTCGCCTTCGAGCGCGTCCGCGACGGACAGCTCGGCGCGTGGCTCGCCGGCCCGCTCGGCCGTCTCCGCGGCGAGGCGCCACAGCCGACCGAGGAAGCGGTGCACGCCCTCCACCCCGTCGTCGGACCAGTCCGCGTCCTGGTCGGGCGGGCCGACGAACAGGATGTAGCAGCGGGCGGTGTCCGCGCCGACGCGTTCGACGATCGACGCGGGCGAGACCACGTTGCCGCGCGACTTGCTCATCTTGGCGCCGTCCTTGGTCACCATGCCCTGCGTGAACAGCGCCTGGAAGGGCTCCTGGAAGTCGAGGTGGCCGAGGTCGGCGAGCGCCTTGGTGAAGAAGCGCGCGTACATCAGGTGCAGGATCGCGTGCTCGACGCCTCCGATGTACTGGTCGACGGGCATCCACTCGCGCAGCGCCGCCGGGTCCCACGCGGCCTGTTCGTTCTTGGCGTCGCAGTAGCGCAGGAAGTACCAAGAGGAATCGACGAACGTGTCCATCGTGTCCGTCTCCCGGCGCGCGGGACCGCCGCAGGCGGGGCATTCGACGTTCACCCAGCTCTCTGCGGCCGCCAGCGGCGAGCGGCCTTTGGGTGTGTAGTCCTCGATGTCGGGGAGCTCCACCGGGAGCTGATCGTCGGGGACGGGCACCATCCCGCAGCTGGGGCAGTGCACGATCGGGATCGGGGCGCCCCAGTAGCGCTGCCTGGAGACCAGCCAGTCGCGCAGCCGGTAGTTGACCGAGGCATGGCCCTTGCCCTCTCGGTCGAGCCACGCGACGATCGCGCCGAGCGCCTCGCGGTTGCCCATGCCGTCGAACTCGGATGGCGCGTTGATCAGGAAGCCGTCGCCAATATATGGAAGCCCGCCCACCCGGCCGTCCTCGCCGGGGGCGGCCTCGCTCGTGTCGAGGGCCTGCTCCGGGGCGATCACGCGGCGGACGGGCAGCTCGAAGGCGCGCGCGAACGCGTAGTCGCGCTCGTCGTGGGCGGGCACCGCCATGATCGCGCCCGTGCCGTACTCCATCAGCACGTAGTCGGCGACGTACATCGGTATCTGCTCGCCGTTGACGGGGTTGGTGACGGTCCGCCCGAGCGGCACGCCCGTCTTGGGCTTCTCGGCGTTGCCGCGTTCCTCGTTGGACTCGGTGAGCGCGTGGTTGACGTACTCGCGCACAGCCTGCTCGTACTCGGTCCCGCCGGCGAGTCGCATCACGTCGGGGTGCTCGGGGGCCATCACGAAGAACGTCGCGCCGAACAGCGTGTCCGGGCGGGTGGTGAACACGGGGTAGTCCACGTCGAGCTCCTCGCAGCGGAAGCTGACCTCGGCTCCCTCGCTGCGCCCGATCCAGTTGCGCTGCATGGTCTTGACGTGCTCCGGCCACTCGATCTCCTCGAGGTCTCCCAGCAGCCGCTCGGCGTAGTCGGTGATGCGCAGGAACCACTGCTCCAGCTGCTTGACTTCGACCAGCGCGCCGCAGCGCTCGCAGCGACCGTCCGCGTCGACCTGCTCGTTGGCGAGCACCGTCTGGTCTTTGGGGCACCACTTGACCGCGGCCTCCTTGCGGTAGGCCAGACCGGCGCGGAACAGCTCCAGGAAGATCCACTGGGTCCAGCGGTAGTAGGACGGTTCGCACGTGGCCAGCTCGCGCGACCAGTCGATGGAGATCCCCCAGGAGCGGAACTGCCGCTGGAAGGAGAGGATCGATTCCGCGGTGGACTCGCGCGGGTGTATTCCGGTCTTGATCGCGTGGTTCTCGGCGGGCAGACCGAACGCGTCGTAGCCCATCGGGTGCAGCACGCGCGCGCCCAGGCGCCGGCGGAAGTGCGCGATCGCGTCACCCACCGAGTAGACCTTCAGATGGCCGATGTGCGGCTCGCCGCTGGGGTAGGGAAGCATCTCCAGCACGTAGGTGCTCGGCGGCTCTGCACCGGCGGCCAGCGCCCCGCCGGCACCCCCTCGCGCGCCGGCGGCAGACTCGTTGGACACCTCCCAGGTGCGCTCGCTCGCCCACACGGCCTGCCAGCGCGGCTCGATCTCCTGGGGGTCGTATCGGTGCTCGGCCATCGGCAGTCGCAGGTTAGCGGTCGGCCCTGCGAAAACCGCGGTGGCTGCGCGCTCAGCGGGGCACGGCGGATGCGTCCTGGGACTCGAAGCGACTCCGTCCGCGCAGCAGCTCCACGACCTCCGCGGGGGCTGTGGCCGGCGAGCCGGCGTCGAACGGCGGCTGAGGGTCGTACTCGATTCCCAGCTGGATCGCCTGCGCGACGGTCTCACCGGCGATGCGAGCGGCCAGTGTGAGCGCCATGTCGATCCCGGCGGAGACGCCGGCGCCGGTGACGAGCTTGCCGTCGAACACCATCCGCTCGGATGGACCCCCACCCACCCGGGCACCGAGCCGGCGCAGCTCCTCGAGCGCCAGCCAATGGCTGGTGGCGCGCCTGCCGTCGAGCAGCCCGGCGGCCGCGAGGATCAGCGATCCGGTGCACACGGACGTGGTCCATTCGCTCGTCTCATGGGCGACGCGCAGCCACTCGAGCACGGGGCCGCCGGCGCGCTGCACGACCTCTCCGGGACCGCCGGGGACGAGCACCATGTCAGGCCGGCGCACCTCGTCGAGCGACTGCTCGGCAACGATCGTGAGCATCCCGTTGTCGGTACTCACGGGCCCGCTCTGGGCGGCGACGAACGACACGCTCGCGCCGGGGAGGCGGCTGAGCACCTCGTAGGGCCCGATCGCGTCGAGCGCGGTGAAGCGGTCGTATAGGACGATGGCGATGTTCATGCTGCTGTCTCCTTTGCGTTGGGGGTGCTGTCGCTGCTCTCCAGCCGACCCGCGACGGGGGCCTGGAAGCGGCGGCGGTACTCGGCCGGCCCGACTCCGAGGGCGCGCAGGAATGCGCGGCGCATGGTCTCGGCGGTTCCAAAGCCGCAGCGGGCGGCGATGGCGGCCACAGGATCGGCCGTGTCCTCCAGGTCCCGGCGCGCGGCCTCCAGGCGCACGCGCTCGACATGGCGGGCGGGCGTCACTCCGGTCTCGGCGCGGAACGCCCGCGCGAAGTGGCGGGGACTCATGTGAGCACGGGCGGCCATGGCCTCGACGGAGTGATCGCCGGAGATGTCCTCGAGCACGACCCTCTGGATCTCGCGCAGCGGCTCGCGTCCGGCGTGCTGGGCGGCGAGGGTGGCGCTGAACTGCGATTGGTTGCCTGGGCGGCGCAGGAACAGCACCAGGTGCCTGGCGATCACCAGCGCGGCGTCGCGGTCGAGGTCTTCCTCCACGAGCGCGAGCGCGAGGTCCATGCCGGCGGTCACCCCGGCGGAGGTCCAGATGGCGCCGTCGCGCACGTAGATCGGGTCGGGGTCGACGCGGACGGCGGGATGCGTGTTCTGCAGCTCCCGCGCCGCTGCCCAGTGCGTGGTGACGCGACGCCCGTCGAGCAGGCCCGCTCGGGCGAGCAGAAAGGCGCCGGTGCAGACCGAGGCGGTGCGGCGGCAGCCGGGCGCGACGTGGGCGAGCCAGTCGATCAGCGTCTGGTCGGCGGCGGCCTCGCCGCGACCGGAGCCGCCGGGGACGATCAGGGTGTCGATCTTCTGCGGCGCGTCGCGCAGGCGGCCGTCGGGGACGATCGCGAGGCCGCTGGAGGTGCGCAGCGGCTTGCCGTCGCGGCTGAGCGTGACGATGTCGTACCCGCGCTCGGAGCGGGCGGTCTCCTCGATCAGGCGCTGGGCTCCGGCGAACACCTCCAGCGGACCGGTGACGTCCAGGCTCTGCACGCCGGGATAGACGACGATGACGATGCAGCGACGGCGGCGAGCGGTGGCCATGCCGCGATCATTGCCGATGCCAGCGCCGTCCGCAAGGACGAATTTCCCACGTTTTCGGCCAGCGATGCGGGCCCCGGCGCGATGTGACCTCGGTGTCGGTGAAGCTCGCGCGAGACGGCGCGCGAGCGTGTCCGAGCGCGCGCGCAGGCCGCGGTCTACGATGCGTGCGTGGAGGAGTTCGAAGAGCTGGAGGTACCGCCCGCCAACGATGGCGATCCCGACACGCTGAGCGCAGCGCCCGGCCGCGTGGCGAGCATCGTCGGAGCCGCTGAACGAGCCTCCGCGGAGCTGCGCGAGCAGGCGGAGACGCGCGCTCGAGAGCGGATCGCAGAGGCTGACCGCGCGGCGGAGAATCGCGTGCAGGCGGCTGAGGAGGAGGCCGAGGAGCTGCTCAGCGGCACTCGTGAGCAGGTGGAGAGGACGGCGAGCGAGGCGCAGGAGGCCGCCGCGGCGATCACCGGCGAGGCCGAGCGCCTGCGCGAGGAGGCGGCGCGCGCGCTCGAGGAGGGGCGCCAGGAGACGGCGCGCGCGCTGGAGCAGGCCCAACAGCAGGCGGAGCGGCTGCTGGCGGACGCTCGCCGGGAGTCCGAGCAGCTGTGGGCGAAGACCCATCAGGAGTCGGAGGACGTGCGCAACTCCGCCAAGGAGGAGTCCGACCAGCTGCGCGCCGGCGCCGACAGCGAGGCGCGGACACTGCTGGAGGGCGCTCGCGCGGAGGCAGAGCGAATCGCGCGGGAGAGCCAGGAGCAGACGGAGGCCCTGCTCACGGCCCGCCGCGAGGAGCTCGAGCGCGTACAGGAGGAAGCGGAGGAGCAGGCGCGGACGATCAAGGCGAAGGCGCGCGACGAGGCACGGGAGATCACCAGCGAGGCGCACGTGATCGCCCACGACATCCTCAGTGACGGGACCGAGATCTCGCGCAACCTGCGCGAGCTGTCGGTGTCGCTGCGCAACAACGCCGAGCGCCTGATCCGCGACGTGCGCCTGACCCACGGCGCGATGACGGCGCATCTCGACCAGGTCACCGTGGGGCCCGACGAGGACATCGACGAACCGGCGTCTACACGTGGGCGCGAGAAGCGCGGGCGCCCGAGACGTCCGCAGAGCCAGTCCGACAACGACGACCTCGACGTGCCGGAGTTCATCCCGCGGCAGTAGCGCACGGGCGGGCCCGTCTGCAGCCCTGACGGCCGTGTCACAAAGTTGACACACCCACGGCACACAGCCCTGACAGATGGGCGCCTCACGTCACGCAATCCCCACTAGCGTTCCCAACGTGACGAACCTGACGCCATCTCACAAGGGAGCCGCCGCAGAGGCAGCGATCGCCGCAGCTCTCATTCGCTTGGGGCTCGTCGTCCTATGGCCGATGTGCGAGGGCGGAAGGTATGACCTCGTGGTCGACACCGGCGAGCGTCTGCTCCGGATCCAGTGCAAGTGGGCGTCGAGAAAGGGAGGCGTCCTGGCCGCGCGCTGTTCCACGAGCCGACACACCCCCGCCGGCTATCGAAGGACCACGTACTCGATCGACGAGGTCGACGCCGTCGCGATCTACGCGTCGCACACCAACGCCTGCTACTTGGTCCCGATCGCAGAGGTTGCGGGCTGCAAAACCATCAGCCTGCGCCTATCTCCCCCGCTGAACAACCAAGCGCTACGTGTGCACTGGGCGCGAGACTACGAGCTTGCACGATCCTTGCAGCGCAACTGGAATGCCTTGCCCGAATGTCCGTCGGTCGTTGAAGATGCCGCGGTTGGCGCGGTAGGATAGCTCGGCTTGGGGCTATAGCTCAGCTGGGAGAGCGCCGCCATGGCATGGCGGAGGTCGTCGGTTCGAGCCCGACTAGCTCCACTGAACTTGTCTGTGCGCAAACCACGGGCGCGCCGACGCGGTAGGTGGGCAGGATTTCGCGGCGGCTGTTGATGTGCAGCTCGGCGATAAGAATGCGTAGCAGGGCCTTGGTTTGGTCGGTGTCGCCGGTGGCGATGATGTGGTCGAGCTGGTCGGCGACGGCGTGGAGCGCGGCCGTGTCGGGCGTTGTGGGCGCGTCTGCGGCGAGTTCGCGTGCGAGTGCTTGGTCTTTGGGCTTGGAGGGCGTCCAGGCGCGTGTCGAGGGCGGATAGGCGCTCCTTGAAGCGTGCGGGGTCCAGGGCGCCGTTCTCGAAGGCGTCGTGGTAGCGCTCGATCGCGCGTTCGGCGCGGGTGATCTCCTTGGCGAGCGACGCGCGCTTTTCTGTGAGGGCAGCGCGGTCGGTTTCGCTGCTGGCGGCGGCTTGTTCGATCGCGTCGCGGATGAGGCCTCCGTGGCGGTAGAGCCCGGTGAGCTGGTCGAGGATCGCGGTCTCGAGCTTGTCCTTGGGTAGCCGCTCGCCGTCGCAGCCCTTGCGCCCGAGCTTCTGCCGCCCGGAGCAGGCGTAGTAGTGGTAGGTGCCACCGTTGCCTTTGGCGGACATGCCGACGTAGGCGCGGCGGCAGCGCCCACATCGCAACAGGCCGGAGAGCAGGAAGTCCGCGCGGTTTGAGGCGCGCAACAACCAATCCTCTCCGCGTTCTTTCAACAGTGCCTGCGCGCGGTCGAAGGTGTCCTGATTGGTCAGCGGCTCGTGGATTCCGGGGAATGTCTGCTCGCGCCAGTGAACGCGCCCGACATACGCCTGGTTGGCGAGAATCCACAGCACGATCGCTGGCTGCCACCCGCGCGGCGGCGCGGGCGCGTGTTCAGCGTCGAGGCGGCGGGCGATGGCGGCGGCGCCGAGCCTTCCTGTGGCGTACCACTTGAAGATGCGCCGGATGACCGGCGCGGTGCGCTCGTCGGGGACTAGCTCCTTGCGCTCGTTGCGTTCATATCCGAAGGGGATGCGGCCGTTCGGCCAGCGGCCTTCCCTCGCCCTTCGCTCGATCCCGCTGGTTACGCGGTCAACGATCGTGGCGTGCTCAAACTCCGCGAACACGCCGAGCATTTGCAGCATCATCCGTCCCGCCGCCGAGCCGGTGTCGAATGGCTCGGTAGCGGAGCGCAGGGTCACACCGAGGTTGTCGAGTTCCTCGGCGATCCCAGCGAGCTGGCGGACCTTGCGGCTCAGGCGGTCGATGCGATAGACGAGCAGTTGGTCGATTCTGCCTTGGCGGGCGAGGTCGAGCGCGGCTTGCAGTCCAGGACGGTCGAGCTTTGTGCCGGTGGCGCGGTCTTCGTGGTGGGCGATGATCCGCCAGTCCTCCTGCACCTTGCAGAACGCCTCCAGGCGTTCGTGTTGGGAGGCGAGGGAAGTTGGCTGGTTCTCCTCGTCGGTCGAGATGCGTGTGTAAAGGCATGTGCGGGTCATGGCATCGGCTCCTGCTGGTCGGGGTCCTGGTCAGAGCATCCGAGGAGAGCAGACCCGGCGACGAATCGCAACCCCCAGGCGCGACTGTACGCACAGCACTCCGTCGCATCGCGCAGACGCGAAAAAACTACTTCTCTCTCTAACTTATCGGGGTGGCCTATTTTTGTGGAATTCCGGCAATTAGCGGGGATTTCCATTGGTGCAGGGTCCTCCACGCTTAATTGGAGGACGAATTGGAGGACGGAATAGAGGGCGAATTGGAGGGGGGTGTATCGGCAGACGGCACCGGGCATGGCACGGCATCGCCCCTGCGCACGGCATCGGCGAGCAGTGTTGCCAGCAGGCCGACGGCCTCGCGTTCCATCTCCATAGACAGCCGCTCGACCCTGGGGCGAGCGACACAAACACGATCATCCATAGTTCATCGAGCCGGACGGAGTTCGATCAGAGCCCATCACGGAGCGGACCACATGCCCGCTCCCCATTCGGGGCTCCCACCCTTTAAAAGTCGATCCAGACCCTCCTGCGGTACACCACCCGACCCACGACCTCCGATTCGGGTAGTTATCAGAGGTTTGTCAGCAATCTGTCAGCGCGAGCACACACCCTCTCCCCAGCGGAAGGCCTTCTGGGCATCGACGCTGCGATACTCGGGTGCGTGAAAAAAACGACCTACAGCCGCGACGAGTTGGTGGCCGAGTTGGCATCTCTTGCCCAGCGTCTGGAGCAGCGGTCTGTCTCCAAGAAGACCTGGCTTCGTGAGACAGGGATCAGCGAGTGGCAAGTGCTCCGCCACTTCGAGTCATGGAACGACCTCGTGATCGCTGCTGGGCTCGTGCCCGATGACCGCTCGCGCATTGACGATGACGCGCTGCTTACCGCCCTTCGAGACGCATTTGTAGAGGCGGGCGGCGTAACGACTGTTCAGCGCGTGCGGAAGATTTGTCGCTACAGCCCGGAGACATACTCCAAGCGGTGGGGCCGGTGGCAACACGTCCTCGCTCGTCTGCGCGAGTGGGCCGAGACGCACGATCCCGACTTCCTCTACCTCGCCGATCTTCCAGAAGACGAACCCACTCCAGCCGTTTCCACCAGCGCAGACCCTTCCGTCGCGGCGAGGCCACGCTGGGCATCCAACGATAAGACGCAGTACGGCCCTTTCCTCAACTTTCGGGGCCTGCAACATGCCCCTATCAACGAGCAAGGTGTCGTCTTTTTGTTCGGCATGGTGGCCTTCGACCTCGGCTTCGTCGTGGAGGGTGTAGGGACTGGCTTCCCCGACTGTGAGGCCAAGCGGACCGTCAGCAAGACCGGCGACGTGTGGGAGCGTGTCCGAATCGAGTTCGAGTTCCGCAGCCGCAACTTCCGCGAACATGGTCACGACCCAGCCGGTTGTGATCTCATCGTCTGCTGGGAGGGCAACTGGCCCGAGTATCCAGTCGAGGTGCTCGAGCTCCGCTCCGCCATTGACACCCTAGGCGAGTGAACCATACACCGTGCCGTCCAGCGCGGCGGAAGGCTCCGGCCGGATTCCAAGGCTCGTTAGTGCTCAGCGATATCTCGGAGGAGGTCTGCGAGCGGTCCGGGTAGAGAGAGCATTGGCCAGTGCCCGGTGGGAAGGTCGTAAAGCTCCCAGTCAATGTCAGCAAAGATTGCGGCGCGGGGGTCGCCCTTTGCGATGAGGTCACGCAGATGCTTGAGGTCGATTCCACCCTCGGCGCAGAAGATCGCCGCGCGTCGAACACCGGGGGGCTTATCGTGGGCGAGGTGAACCGGTGAAGTCATGGTTGCATATGGCTGCGGGGTGGCGCGTTCAGCGATCAGCTGCAGGTGCTTCTCACGCAGGCCGCTCGTGCTTCCGAATGTTCCGGTGAGTAGAGTCTCGCGGTCGGGCGCCGGCCAGCTCCAGCCGTTTCCCTGCTCCTCTACCATGCGCTGCTGCTGTTCGCGCTGCTCGGGCGGCTGTGCATCGATGATCGCCATCCCGTCTGGGAGGGGAGATGTGTCGAGGTATACGACGGCGTTCAGTCGTTGCGGCACCCGGTCCGCGACAGCCGTGACGACGATCCCGGAGTAGCTGTGCCCAACGAGCACGACACCCTCGAGCGCGTTGTAATCCAAGAGGTTCACGACATCAGTGACGTGCGTCTCAAGGTCGATCCCGGCGTGCGCGAGATGTACACGCTCACCCAGGCCCGTGAGCGTCACCGGGTGAACGTCATGGCCCTGAATGCGAAGCTGGGCGGCCACCTCATGCCAGACCCAACCGCCGAGACACGCGCCGGGAACAAGCACGAGCGGCCGCCGCGCCACGTTACTCACCCTCGCTCCCTGACCCGGGCTCGACCTCGCGCTGTGCAGTCTCACCCCCGGCGAGCCAGGCCAGCACCGTCGCTCGTGCGAACCGCCAGTCATCCCCGAACGCCCGGCCGGGCAACTCGCCGGCGAGCGCACTGGCACGAACGGTCTCGACCGGAAGCCGCAACAATTCCGCGGTCTCCTGCAGGGTCAGCACCTCCTCGGCACTGGCGCTCTCGATGATCTGGGCATGGCCCACCGCAAGCTGATCCGCGAGCAGCTCGCTCACGACATGCTGCTTGCGAGCACCTGTCGAATCGACCAGCCGATCTAGCGCCGCTGCCTGCTCGCGCGGCAGCCTGACAAAGAGCGGGACACGATCCGCAGCCATTACCCCAGGATAGCAGTTTGCTATCAATAGATATCAAGACTGGCTCGTGAAGCCGTCACCGCAGTCGCGGCGTCATGCCGGCCAACTTCAATCGACCCGGATAGCCGGCGCGGCCATCAGCACATGGTTTGCCCACTCACCCCGTTAAGGCAACTGTCCGTGGCGCTGAAACTGCGTTCACGGCTTCGCCGCGAGTGCGCCCAGGACCTTGCTCGTGGCCTCGATCCAGTCGGGGAGAGCGGGATCGACGTAGCCCGCGAGGGTGAGAAGGTCTTCGTAGCGTTCCTCGGGAGCGTGGCTCCAGACGCGCTGGTGGTGCGCGAGACGGTTACGGAAAACATGCAGCCGCGCGAGCGGACCCTCGACGGTTCCGAGCTGGCGATCGGGCGCGTGCGGGAAGCCGCTGGCGAGGTCGGGCCACAGCCCCGTGAGCTTCTTGGTGATGAGAAAGCGCCAGAATCCGAAGCTCAGCTCGCTGATCGTCTGCCCGTCGCTTGCGCGCTTGCCCTTCTGCCTCACGCGGTCACGGGCGCCAGCAATGTCCAGGCGCGCTCGGCTGCTTAGCTCCTGCGCGGGATCGTCCAGCCATGACCCCGGCCGGCCGAGCCGAAGGTGACGCGCGGCGAGCCGATCATCGAGGGTGTTGCGCAGCGCGACCTCCAGGTGGCCGATGGGCTCCCAGAACGCGGCGGTGATCGCCGAGTTCCAGCGGTACATCTCGATCGCGGCCGCGAAGTCCCCGTTGCAGTGGGCGAGATAGGTGCTCAGCCGCTCGGCGCTGAAGAGACGCTCGAGGTCTGACGGCGAGAGATGTGCGTGAGGGCTGGTCATCGGCGATCGTGCGCGCTACCATAGACGCGAAGACCCCGGAACGGTCCCTGTGCAGTCCCCCTCGGGGACAGGCCAAACCGCCGGGGTTTCGTTCGTCCCGGCCTGGCATGTAGCCGGATGCCGCCGCCCCGTCAGGCGACTCCGACAGCCGGCGCCGCCATCAGCGCATGGTTTGCGCACAGCCAAGTTTCGCCCATCGGTCCCGATTTGCAGCGGGTTCCTGAACAGCATCCTTGACGACATGCTCGTGGACGTGTCTGCGCGCGTTGCGCTTGGCTGTCGTGGGTATGAGACGTGAGAGCTGCGAGCGATGCTCAGCGACCCACCGGTACCCCATCTGGGTGAGACTCGGGAAACGGGTGAAGGTCGCGGCCGGTATCCGACCGCCGGGGAGCAGTCGGAGCACCTGCGCGACCGCGGCACCGCCCGAATGCCGCGCGCCGACAGGGGAAATCAGATGCCATGAGGCCATACGCTCGGCGGGTTGGACATCGGCGAGCAGACGACCGGCCTCGGGGCATTGCAGCGCCGTCGGTCGCAGGCGGCGGGCGCGATCCCACGTCAGGAGGCCCGACAGGACCCACGCGCAGAAGCCGCATTCGGCGTCGTAGAGAACCGTCCAGGCCTCCGGCTTCTCGGCTTCCAGAGACACCTCCACATCTTGCCTGGTTCCGTTTCGTGCGCTATCCGCGAGCCCTGGCACGATCGTCGGCGCGAGCCTGCCACGAGCGCTCGAACTCTCGGAGCATGGCTGGGTAGATGAGCAGGTACCGGAATGGCTTGATCGCAGCCATGTAGGCGACGCCGAGGGGCCCGTTCGGCTTCACGAGGACGGCCATCTGGCCGCTGTGGCCTCCCGCCCCGTCGGTGACGAACCCTACGTGCAGTATCCCGTGCATCGTCTTGTTGGCGATCTCGGCGGCGAACTCGTCGTCGGTGAAGTACAGCGAGGTGAAAGGGAGCGCCTGCAATGGCGGGGGCGCCGTGTCGCGGAGGTCCACAGGCAGCCGATCGAGGAGTGTGGGGACACGGGAGCCGAGGCCGCCATCGGGTTCATCCCAGCCGAGCACACCGCCGATCTTCCAGCGCATCGCGAACAACGCGCGCACGGCGAGTGAGGAGCTGTGCGCCGGGTCGAGCGAGGCGAGCAGTTCCTCAGCGGTCTCCCGATCGTCGGGATGTCCCGGCGCCCGTATCTGCCACACGTCCTCCAGGCAAAAGTCGCGGGTCAGTTCGTGGATGCGCCACGGGTGCGAGGTGTGCGCGCTGTCAGGCAGCCTCTTCATCTCAAAGCCTCCCGTCCATACGGTGACGTATACATACGGTAGCGTATAGAATTGGCGGCGACAAGCCTGGACTACGGAGAGAACTATGGTCGCGACACGAACGCCCCGCATTGGCTGGATCGACGCGGGGCTGCGCGCACTGGCCGCGGCCGGTCCCGACGCTGTGCGGATCGAGTCGCTCGCGCAAGCGCTCGGAGTGAGCAAGGGCGGCTTCTACTGGCACTTCGACGGCAGACCCGCCCTGCTCAAAGAGATGCTCGATCAATGGGAACGAGTGATGATCGACGAGGTGATCGAGCGCGTGGAGGACGAGCCCGGCGGCGACGCGCGAGCCAAGCTGCGCCGGCTGTTCGCGCTCGCGACGGATCGCAGCCGGCGCGGGAACGCCAGCGACCCGGACGCGCCCAGTCCGATGGAAATCGAGCTGGCGATCCGAGACTGGGCGCGACGCGATCGAGCGGTGGCCGCGCGCCTCGCGCACGTGGACAACCGGCGCATGCAATACATGCGCGAGCTGTTCGGAGGCCTCTGCCCAGACGCCGAGGAGGTGGAGGTACGCTGCCTGCTGGCCTTCTCCCTCTTCGTCGGCAGCCACTTCATAGCCGCCGACCATGGCGCATACAGCCGCGCCGAAATCCTACAGCTGACGCTCGAACACCTACTCGCATAATCACTGGAGGTTCGTTATGAGCACTGCAACGACTGCCGTCCGTCGGATTGGCCTGATCTGCGTTCCCACGGCCGATCAGGACGGGGCGATCAAGTTCTACGAGTCCATCGGGTTCGAGAAGCGAACCGATGTCGCGATGGGCAGCAGCTACCGCTGGGTGGAGGTCTATCCGCCCGAGGGAAGCGCCGGGATAGCGCTCGCGCCGCCGCCGCCCGGCAGCGGAGAGATCGTTCCCACGCAGACGGGCATCACGCTGAACACCCAGGACATCGACGCGGCGCACGCGCAGTTCAAGTCGCTTGCTGTGGATGTCGACGCCGAGGTCTCGCGCATGGGTGACCCCGTGCCGCCGATGTTCTGGTTTCGCGACCCGACCGGCCACAGCCTGATGGTCGTGGAGCAGCCCTAGGAGCGTGGGTCGCTAACGCGCGCAGGGTGGGGAGTTCCGAGTGCGGAACGGGGTCGTCGCGGTGATGTTTGATGCTCTGAGAAAAGGGGCGGGGCGGGCGCGGGCTGGGCGGGAGCCGATCGGCGGCGCTGGCTGGCCCCGGGGGTCGAATCATCCGGTCGTGATCAGGGCCAGTCCGCCGTTGCGGTGGAGCTTGAGGAGGTTGTGGATGGCGCATTGGAAGCGCCATTGGGCGCGCGCGGCGGGCTTGCCGCGTAGCAGCAGTTGGCGGGCGTCTTGAACGGTTTGCATCTGGCCGAAGACCGGCTCGACGATCGCCTTGCGCCGGGCGTAAACGGCACGACCTTTCCTGGTTTTCAGCTTGCGTGCCATGCGCTGCTTGGGCGTGGCGTCCTTTCCGATCGGCCCCCTGGGCGCGGGTGCCTGGGGCTCTGAGTGCTTGAAGCGGCCGGTCGCGATGTGCGGGTCCAACCCGTGCGCGGTGGTCGTCTTGACGTTCTCCTCGGAGAAGTAGCCAGCATCCGCGGTCAACGCCGCCTGCTCGGGCAACTCGGCGCCTATCGCGTCGAGGTTCTCATCCAGCTGCTCGAGCGCAGGCTCCAGCTGCTCGGCGTCGGGCGCCTCATCGGAAAGCTCGGCCGCGACGATCACCTGCGTCTCGCTGTCAACGATCGCCTGCCCGTTGAAGCACTGGTGAAAGGAGCCGTCGGAGGTCTTCATGATCTTCGACTCCGGGTCGGTGAAGTTCCGCTGCGCCGTGGGCTTCGGCGCGAACGGGTCACGCCCATCACGAGGCTGCCTGGGCTGCTTGCCCTGAGCCCGCAGCTCCACGCGGCGAGCCCGCTCACGCTCGGCGGCCTGCTCCTCCAAAGCCGCCTTCGCCTCACGGATCCGGGTAAGCCGCTGCTCGCGGCGCTGTAGCTCCGCCGGCAGCTCGTCCCCGCGACGATCGGCTCCGTAGCGCTCGTCCTCCTCAGCGTCGACGCGCTCAGCATCAACGAGCAGCGCCTGCGCGTTCGCGCGGATCGCGGCGATCTCGGCCTCCAGCTCCCGCTCCTTCTTGACCATCCGCTCATAGCTCATCGCCTTGTGACGCGACGCGTTCGCGCGCAGCTTGGTGCCATCCAACGCGAGCGTCCCCAAACCAACCAGACCCGCCTGCCGGCACAGCCGCAACGCCTGCACGAACAGCTCCGCCAACGCGTCCAGATGACGCTTACGAAAACGCGCGATCGGCCGGTAATCAGGGTGCTGGTCAGCACACAAAAACCGCACCGCCACATCGCAGAAGGTGCGCTCCTCGAGCTTGCGCGAGGACGGCGTCCCCGTCGCATAGCCGTAGATCAAGAGCTTGACCATCAGCCGCGGGTCATACGGCGGAAAACCCCGCTCCTCCTCACAGCTCGCGTAGATCGCCGAGAGATCCAAGGCCTCATCAACCAGATCTGAGACGAACCGCGCCAAGTGCCCATCCGGAACCCAGTCCTGCAGGCAGGGCGCCATCAACAACACCTGGTCAGGGTCATACGCCCGGAACGTCTTCCCCGCCGCCACCGGCGCCCGCTGCGCGACCGGCGCCTCCACCAACTCCACCTCCACCAGCCGACCCTGCACCACGCTCGCCATGTAACCCTCCACCGTTGCGGACGATCACATCGTCTTAAACCCGCCGGACAACACCAGCCGGTTAGCGACCCACGCTCCTAGTAGAGACCCAAGACGAGCGTGAGCGCTTCATCGACAGCGCTCAGCTCATCCGGATCGAGGCGTCCCGCCGAGCGTCCCAGGCGCTGGGGATCCACGACGGTCGTCTGCTCGACAAGGATGCGCGTGTGAGTGCCATCGAGTGTGATCGCCGGTCGAAAGCTCGCCGGTTGCGCACTCGTCGAGGTCGGCGAGACGAGGACGGTGCTCAGCGTCAGGAACTCGTCGGCTTGAACGACCACCGCGTAGCGCGCGCCTCGCTGCTCCCTACCGCGCGTCCCTCGCGGTGCAGGCAGGCGAAATATCTCGCCACGCACCACCTCAGTCAGTGGGCGCCGGCGCCAGTTCCGCCATCTGCTCGCGGATCGCTCGCATCTCCGCTCGGTCGTCCTCATCGCCCGCAAGCCGTCTCACCTCGGCTGCAATGGCGGAGCGCGCCCGACGTCTTGCGGCAGTCTCGCGCAGCGCAGTACGCACCGCCTCGGAGTCGCTGAGCCCGTCATTGCGGATGATGCTGAGCGCTGCGGCCGAGCTGTCGTCCAAGCGCACATGAAGAGAGCGGCTCACGCGACCGAACGTAGCACAAAACATGCTACGCATCCACGCGAAGTGCCCGTCCGGCCCAAGGACCGCGCCACCAGCCGCGCTTATACTTCGCTGCTCTGACCTGTGGGGGGTCGCACGTCAACTCGACCGAGGAGGTCCGATGAGCAAGCTGGTCGCCCGTACCGGGGTAGTCGCGCTCACCGTTCTGGCGCTCGCCGGCTGCGGAAGCAGCAGTAGCAGCACGAGCTCGAACGCCACCACTGCCACGACCGCCACGTCGAGCGCGGCTGTCGCGTCGATCGCCGCGCTGGTGCCGGCGGCTATCAAAGCGAAAGGGACGCTGAACGTGGCGACGGAAGCTCAGTACGCGCCCAATGAGTTCATCGCCTCGGACGGTCACACGATCGTCGGGATGGACCCGGACATGATTACGGCGTTGGGTGAAGTCATGGGCCTGAAGGTGAACATGATCAACGCCAACTTCGAAACGATCATTCCCGGCTTGGCCGCGGGCCGCTATGACATTGGCGCGTCGTCGTTCACTGATACCAAGGAACGCGAGAAGACCGTCGACTTCGTCGACTACTTCAGCGCGGGTATCTCCTTCTACGCGAAGACCTCCGCCAACCCCGGAGTGAGCGAACTGAAAGACCTGTGCGGCAAGGCAACAGCGGTCGAGAAGGGCACTGTCGAGCAGGAAGAAGCCGAAAAGCAGAGCAAGGCGTGCACGAAGGAAGGCAAGAAGGCGGTCACGGTGCTCAGCTATCCCGGCCAGAACGCCGTGAACCTGGCTGTGTCCAGCGGCCGCGCTGAACTCGGCATGGCCGACTCGCCTGTCGTCGCCTACCAGATCAAGCAATCCGACGGGCAGTTCAAGCTGATCGGCAAAAGCTACGAGTTCGCCCCCTACGGGTTCGCGATTCCCAAGACGAGCGGGATGACGACGCCCATCCTGGCTGCGCTGAAGCACCTGATCGCAGACGGCACGTACCTGAAAATCCTCACCAAGTGGGGCATCCAGGCGGGCGCGATCAGCACCCCGACGATCAACGGCGCGACCAGCTGAGCCGATCGAAGGTGTCCTCCCCCGAGGCCACCGAGGACGGGCGACGGCCTGAGGAGATCCGGGCCGTCCCCGTCCGCCACCCCGGGCGCTGGGTGGCGGCGGCGATCGTGCTGGTCGTCGCGGTCTCGATCGTGCGCTCGGTCGTCACCGATCCTCGCTTCGAATGGAGCGTGGTCGGGCACTACCTGTTCGACGAACGCATCTTCGAAGGCCTGCGGGTAACGCTCGAGCTGACGATCATCGCGATGGCGATAGGAATCGTGCTGGGCGTCGTGCTGGCGGTCATGCGACTCTCGCCGAACCCGCTCGTCTCCGGCGGCAGCTGGCTCTACATCTGGTTCTTCCGGGGAACCCCCGTGCTCGTGCAGCTCCTGTTCTGGTACAACATCGCCGCGCTGTACCCCAAGATCGGGCTCGGGATACCGTTCGGGCCGTCGTTCGTGCATCCCGACGCCAATGCGCTGATCACGCCGTTCACAGCAGCGATCCTCGGCCTCGGGCTCAACGAGGCCGCCTACATGGCCGAGATCGTCCGCGCCGGGATCATCTCCGTCGACGAGGGGCAGTCCGACGCGGCCCGCGCGCTCGGCATGACGCGCCTGGCGACGATGCGCCGGATCGTGCTGCCGCAGGCGATGCGCGTGATCATCCCGCCGACCGGCAACGAGACCATCTCGATGCTGAAGACCACCTCGCTGGTGAGCGTGATCGCGGTAGCGGATCTGCTGTACGCAGCGCAGAACATCTACTCGGTCAACTTCAAGACGATCCAGCTGCTGATCGTTGCGAGCATCTGGTACCTCGTGTGCACCAGCATCCTGTATGTCGGGCAGTTCTACCTCGAGCGCTACTACGGCCGCGGCTCCTCGCGCGAGGAAGACGGCACCTTCGGCGGCCGCGTGTTGCGCGGGGTGCTCAGCTTCCGGCACTCGAACGAGGCCTCGGCCCCCTTGGGTCCGTTTGGGCCCGGCGGAGGAGTACATCGATGAGCGAGCCGATGGTCAAGGCCGAAGGGGTCCACAAGCGCTTCGGGCGCAATGAGGTGCTGAAGGGAATCGACCTCGAGGTCGCGCCCGGCGAAGTGCTCTGCCTGCTCGGCCCGTCGGGCTCGGGCAAGTCGACGTTCCTGCGCTGCATCAACCACCTCGAAAAGATCAACGCCGGCCGGCTGTCGGTCGACGGCGAGCTCGTGGGCTACCGGCCCGCAGGGGACAAGCTGCACGAGCTGCGCGAATCGGAGGTGGCGCGCAAGCGCGCGGAGATCGGGATGGTCTTCCAGCACTTCAACCTGTTCGGTCACATGACCGCGCTGGCGAACGTCACCTGTGCCCCGATCTACGTGAAGCACGTCCCCCGCGAGCAGGCGCGGACGCTGGCGCGCGAGCTGCTGGACCGCGTCGGTCTCACCGACAAGCACGACGCCTACCCCTCCCAGCTCTCAGGCGGTCAGCAGCAGCGCGTCGCCATCGCCCGGGCGATGGCGATGGAACCGAAGCTGATGCTGTTCGACGAGCCCACCTCCGCGCTCGACCCGGAGCTCGTGGGCGAGGTGCTCGAGGCCATGAAGCAGCTCGCCGGCGAAGGCATGACGATGATCGTGGTCACACACGAGATGGGCTTCGCGCGCGAAGTCGCCGACAACGTCGTGTTCATGGACGGCGGCGTCGTCGTCGAGTCCGGTCCTCCCCAGGACGTGATCGCCAACCCGCGCCACGAGCGCACGCGGGCGTTCCTCTCCAAGGTGCTCTGAGCGCGCCGAGGAGCTGTGACGATGCCCCAGCAGACAGCGAGCGGCGACGATCCGCTCGAGGACTTCGATCCCCGCGCGATCGTGCTCGACGGCGTCACCAAGACCGTGCACGTGGCCGGCGACGGCCCGGCGGTGATCGTGATGGCGGAGATGCCGGGCATCAGCCCGCATGTGGCGCGCTTCAGCCGCTGGGTTCGCGACGCGGGCTTCACCGTGTACATGCCGTCGCTGTTCGGCCGCGACGGCGCTGTGCCGGATGTGAAGGAGGGCACCGCGGTTCTCCAGCGCGCGTGCGTCAGTGCCGAGTTCCGCGCGTTCGCCGGCAGCGGGTCGAGCCCCGTGACGGTGTGGCTGCGCTCGCTGGCGAGGCTCGCACACGAGGAGTGCGGCGGTCCGGGCGTGGGCGCGATCGGCATGTGCTTCACCGGCAACTTCGCGCTGACGATGATGCTCGAGCCGGCGATGCTCGCGCCGGTCCTGTCTCAGCCTTCGCTGCCACTCGACGACCCCGCCGGACTGGAGATCGCTCCCGAGGAGCTCGAGCAGGTGCGCGGGCGCCTCGAGCGCGAGGACCTGACGGTCATGGCCTATCGCTTCGAGGGAGATCGCCACTGCCGAGCGCCGACGAGATCGTCGCGTTCTTCGCCGATCGACTGACGGCCTGAGCGCCGCCGCTCACACCGCGTCGAGATCGTCGAGTCGAACCCGCGACAGCACCACCCGCTGGCCGCGGAACGGCACGCCCTCCGCCTCCAGCAGCCGCCGTTGGCGCTGGCCCTTCGCCAGCGAGCCGTCCGCGCGAACGACCCGGTGCCACGGCGCGTCGCCCGCGGCGATGCGGCTGAGCACATGGCCGGCCAGGCGCGGCGCGCCCGGCGAGACGTCGCCGTAGGTGCGGACGTAGCCCGGAGGGATCGCCCTCACCCGAGCGAGGATCGCGGCCCTCGTGTCGGTCCCGCGTGGTGCTGCCATCTCGCCGATGGTGGCAAAGTCCACCGACGGGCGCGCGCCGATGCCGGGACTGGGCGGGGTGGACGCTACCCCGCCGGCTCCCCGGCGAGCACGCGCGTGGCCTTCAGCGTGGCCCCTGCGCGTGAGCTGACGTCGAGGCGCCGGTAGATCTCCTCGAGGTGGTGGCGGACGGTGTGCTCGCTGATGTCCAGCGCCAGCGCCACCTGCAGGTTGCTGTGCCCCTGCCATGCGAGATGAAGGACCTCCGCCTGCCGGCCGGTCAGGCCGAGGACGCGTAAGGCGTGGGCGGTGCGGGTGGGACGCAGGCGCAGCGACACCGCGTCGAGGTTGCCGGGGGAGCCGCGCACGTAGCGCGCCTGGAGCTCGCCGGCGGCGGTCTGGAGCGCCAGCGGCTCGGCGCTGCCCAGTCGCCGTCGCTGCACGCGTACCCAGGCGGCGAGACCTTCGAGGCACGCGCCCTCGCGCGCGAGCTCGCGCAGCAGCTTCTCAGCGCGGGCGTGCGCCGGCACGAGCACGCCGCTGGCCTCGACGAGCACAACGGCCGAGAGGCCCTCGTCGAGATCGTCGAGGCCCCGCGTCAGCACGTCCAGCCGGGCACGGTCGTGGAGGTTCCGGTAGGCGCCCACGACGATCGCGCGAAGCGCGTCGAACAACTCGAGCTCGTCGTCTGAGAAGTCGCTGTTGCAACGACTGACGGTCACGCCGATCAGCTGGCCGGCGGCGGGCACGGTGAACGCGAGCTGATACTCGGTGTCGATGTGGCGGTACACGAGGTCGTAGAGCTCCAGCGTGTGCAGCTTGCGGGTGCTGATGAAGTCCGACATCCGCAGCGCGCTCGAGTCGCCTGTGCGTGCGTAATGCGCCGCCAGCGGGTTCTGCCGAACGAGCCTGCCGAACACCTCCAGCGTGTCGCTCATCGTGGCGGGCATCTCGGACGGGTCGGCCGCTATGAACACGTCCTGCGGGGTGGGGCCGATCTCGTTGTAGGAGGCCACCTCGCAATCGACCACGCCGCGCAGCTGGGTGGCGAGGTTCGTGCGAAAGCTGGCCAGGTCCTCCAGCTGCCACAGCTCTGCGGCAGCGTGTGCGACCAGCTTGGCGCCCCCGCGCCGGCCCACTGACATAGACCACAACGATAGGCAACATGCAAGACGGGCGCAAGCACGGGCGCGAGGCGTCTGCGCAATGATCAGGCGGTGATCCTGCTCGCTGTGAAGCTGCTGCTCGCGCCCTGCTTCGTGATGGGGGCGTCGCTGGTGGCCAGGCGCTATGGGCCGCGGATCGGCGGCCTGATCGCAGGGCTGCCGGTTGTCGCCGGCCCGATCCTGCTGGCGTATGCGCTGGAGCACGGCCGGACGTTCGCGGCCGCTGCCGCGGCGGGCACGCTGACGGGCCTGGTGTCGCTGATCGCCTTCGTGATCGTCTACGGCCGACTCGCGGGACGCGTCTCCTGGGGCGCGAGCATGCTCACGGGCTGGCTGGCGTTCGCGTGCGCGACGGCCGTGTTCAGCGCCGTGTCGCTGCCGCTGGGCGCTTCGCTGGCGCTGGCGGCCGTCGCGCTCGCGGCGGGGCTCGCCGCGCTGCCGCGCCCCGGCATCGATGAGCGCGTCCACGTCACGCCGCCGTCGTGGGACCTGCCGGTGAGGGCGGCGTGCGCGGTGGCGCTGGTGCTGACGCTGACCGCTGTGGCCGGCTGGCTGGGCCCGCAGGTGAGCGGCCTGCTTGCGCCGTTCCCGATCATCGCGACGGTGATGGCCACGTTCACCCACGCACAGCGCGGCGCGGACGAGCTGCTGCGGATGCTGCGCGGGCTGCTCAGCGGGTTCGGCGCGTTCGCGCTGTTCTGCTTCTCGCTGGCGCTGCTGCTGCGCCGGCTGGACACGGCGGCGGCGTTCGTGCTGGCGACCTCGGCGGCGCTGCTCGCCCAAGGCGTCGTGCTGATGCTCACGCCCGGCCACGACGCGGCGCTGGCACCGGTCCAGGCGGCGCTGCCCACCCCGCCGGCCGACGGCGCAGCCGCTTGCGCGGCTCGGCAAAGCGCCTGACGTCATTCGCGCTCACGCGCCAACCTGCCCAACTCGCCGCGGGCGGGCGGCGCTGGGCGCCGGCCGGAGTGACCGACCGGCGCCCTGTTTCAGCCCGTGTGTTCCCGATTCAGGGCTGCGTCAGCGCTGCGAGGCGATCAGTGCAGCGACATGTTGGGCTCGCCCGCGGAGTTCAGCCCCGTGCTGGAGATGGTGCAGGTTCCGCCCTTGGGCGTGCCCGCGTTGTAGGCCTGCGTGAGGCAGTTGCGCAGACCGAGCTGCGCCCAGTAGTTGGGGTGGATGTCTTCCTGCAGTTCGTAGGGCCCGGTGAGCGTTTCGATCGTGCGGATCTGGTTGAACCACTCGCTCTTGTTGACCGCTTCGGCCGCTTTCCAGTTCGCGAGGCCCTCTTCCTCGAGCATCCCCACGCCTTTGTCGCACAGCCGGTGGCTGTTGAACGCGGAGGACAGTTCCATCGTCTTCACGTTCGACAGGCCGACGCCCGCGGCCGCATTGAACACGGTGCTGTCGATCGTCGGCAGCATCGTGGCGTTGGCGTAGTTGGCGTCTGCGTTCCAGAAGCCGCAGCCGCCGGTGAACTGCCTGCTGTAGCCGCTCTGCGTGTAGCGGAATTCAGACCCGTTGGGGATCGGCGAGGGGTAGTTCTGCACCAGGATCGTGTACTGCGAGCTCGTGTAGCCCGCGTTGGTCATGGCCGTGGCCACGTTCTTGATCGCGGTTTCGATTTCGCCCTTGACCTTGCTGACGTTGCTCGAGGTGAAGTTGTTGGTGACCGAGCTTTCTTTGCTGCAGTAGAAGTCGTCGAAGATGGTCGACTCGAGGAAGTCCTCGACGCACGTCGTGACGATGCTGGCGAAGTTGAAGTTGTTGCCGCCGATCGACAGCGCGACGAGCTTGACGTTGTGGCTCGCGGCGAAGTGCTGGAGCATCAGCGCCTGGCCTTCGTTGCCACCGGAGTTGTAGAAGTCGATGCCGGGCTTGAACAGGCCTTCGGTGGTGAAGCTGGTGGTCTTGGCGCCCGAGCAGGCGAGGTTCTCGCCGTTGACGCCGCCGCCGATGTAGACCTCGGCCGACTTCGAACGGTGGCAGCCCTTGATCAGTTCGGCTGTATCGGTGGAGTTGTCGTAGTAGGCGGTCGAGCCGAGCGCGTCCGTCTTGGACGAGCTTTCGTCGGTGTTGCCCGCCCAGCGCCCGGCCTCGCCGGAGATGAACGAGTCGCCGAGGCTGACGACTGTCGCCGTGCCCGACCCGGGACCTTCAGCGTGCGCGACGGGAGCGAGCGCGCTCAGTGAGTAGGCGAGCGCGGCGGCGAGCATGGCTGCGAGCAGCGCGAGGTGAAGCGTCCTGCGAGGTGCGATCGAGCGATCCATGAGTTCCCCTCTTCTCAGCGCGCCGCCCCTCAGCGGCGCTGTACGCGCGACCCTAACGCGTGCGCGTGTCGCTGGTCAACCGCAATTCGACAATTCGAAGGCCCACGCCGGATCGGCGACGGCGGGCGTCTCCGACTGGAGGCTAGGAGGCGCCTTCGCCGGCCACGCGTGCGCGTGGCTCGGGCGCGTCGGCCGTGCGCGCGGGCACCTCGCCCCACAGCTGCTCCAGGCGGTAGAACTCGCGCGTGTCGGGGGTGAAGATGTGAACGACCACGTCGAGGTAGTCCATCAGGATCCAGCCTGCGTCGGCGGTGCCCTCCACGCGGCGGGGGAAGGTGTCGTGATCGTGCTTGAGCCCCTCGATGATCCCGTCGTGGATCGCTTTCGCCTGACGGGCGGTATTGCCGGAGCAGATGAGGAAGTAGTCGGTGTACCCGAGCACGCCGCGCAGGTCCAGCTCGACCACGTCGATCGCCTTCTTGTCGGCGGCGTAGGCGGCAATCGTGGCGAGGAGCGTCTCGCCGTCCATCACAGGCTCTCCTGCGCAGTCAGCTGGGCGCCGACGCGATAGAGGCCGTGCTCTGCGATGTACGCGGCGACGGCCGGCCCGACGAGCTCCTCGACCGATTCGCCCCGCGCGACGCGCTCACGCGCCATCGAGGAGGACGCATCGAAGGTGGGCATCTCCAGGAAACGCACATCGGCCTGGTCCCCGCCGGCCCCGCCGACGGCGTCGAGGACGCGCTCACGCGCGGTGCCGGCACGGGCTGCGACAGCGACATGCGCGAGCATCAGCAGCTCAGCCGGTTCGCGCCAGGAGCCGAGCGTGCTTGCGGTGTCGGCTCCAACGATGGACGTCAGCTCGGCGTTGGGGTGCGTCTCGTGTATGGATCTCAAGGTATCCACCGTATAGGACAGGCCGCCGCGCTCCACCTCCACGGCGCTCACGTCGAGTCCGTCCTCGCCGGCGACCGCCAGCCGGCACATCGCCAGACGGCGCCGAGGACCAGGATCGGCGCCGACGCGCTCCCCGTTGGCACCGGCCTTGTAGGGGGAGGTGTGCGCGGGCACGAGCAGCACGATGTCGAGCCCCAGCTCCTCGCGCGCATGGCGCGCCACTGCGAGGTGCCCCAGGTGGGGCGGGTTGAATGTGCCGCCGAGGATGCCGAGCGATCGCGGGCCGCTGTGCGACCGGCGGGCCGGCGTCTGCGCCGGCCGTTCACGCGCGGACGTGGCCGTCGCCTTCGATGAGGTACTTGAACGTGCACAGCTCGCGCAGGCCGATTGGCCCGCGCGCGTGCAGCTTCTGCGTGGAGTTGCCGATCTCCGCGCCCATCCCGAACTCGCCCCCGTCGGTGAAGCGCGTGGAGGCGTTGACGTACACGCAGGCGGCGTCCACGCCCAGCTGGAAGGCGCGCGCGGCGGCGGTGTCGCGCGTGACGATCGCCTCGGAGTGCCCGCTGCCGTAGCGCCCCACGTGCTCGATCGCCTGCTCGACATCGTCGACGACCCCGACCGCGAGCACCGGCGCGAGGTACTCGGTGGCCCAGTCCTCCTCGGTGGCGTCCTCGATGATGAGATCGAGGATGGCGTCGTGGCCGGCAAGCGCTTGGAGGGCTCGTACGTCGGCGCGGATGAGGACACCGGCGGCGGCGAGCGCGCTGAGCGCCCGCGGCAGGAAGTGGGGCGCGATGCGCTCGTGCACGAGCAGCGTCTCGGCGGCGTTGCACACGCCAGGGCGCTGGGTCTTGGCGTTGAGCACGATCGCCTGCGCGTGATCCAGATCGGCGGAGGCGTCGACGTAGACGTGGCAGTTGCCGGAGGCGGCGTAGATGACGGGAACGGTGGCCACCGCCTGTAGCGCATCCTTGAGGCCCTCGCCACCGCGGGGGACGATCAGATCGACGCTGTCGCTCTGGGTGGCCAGCTCGGCGAGCTCCTCCCTCCCGCCCCCTGCCACGAGGCTCACGCAGCCGTCGGGCAGCCCGGCCGCGACGGCGGCCTCGGAGGCGATCTGAGCGAGCGCGGCGTTTGAGTGCATGGCGGAGGAGGAGCCGCGCAGGACGATCGCGTTGCCGGACTTCAAGCACAGGGCGGCCGCATCGATGGTGACGTTGGGGCGGGCCTCGTAGACCACCGCGACGACCCCCAGCGGCACGCGCACCTTGCGCACGTCCAGTCCGTTGGGCAGACGGTGCCCGTCGATCACCTCGCCGACGGGATCGGCGAGCGCGGCGATCTGGCGCACGGCGCGGGCGATGGCGGCCACGCGGCCCGCGTCCAGGCGCAGGCGGTCGAGCAGCGCCTCGCCGATACCCGCCTCGCGCGCGAGCTCCATGTCGAGCGCGTTCGCCGCGAGGATCTCCTCCAGACGTTCCTCCAGCGCAGCGGCGATGGCCTCGAGCGCGGCGTCCTTGACGGCGGTGTCGATCCGTGCGAGCGCTCGAGCGGCGCGCTTGGCGGCGCGGCACGTGTCAGCTACAGATGAGACGGCGATTGCCATGCAACACAGGGTACGACAGGAAAGTGGCTCCGGGCTCGTCCGACTCGGCGATGAGACCGGCCACCGAGGCCGTGCTCACGGGGGTCGGGCGGGATCGTCTCCCGAAAGCAGTTCCTCAGTCGACCACCAGGTAGTCGCGGTGCACGGCCTCGTCGCTGGCGCGCGGGAGGATCTTGCGGATGGCGTCGGACTTCAGGCCGACCACGCGCCGCAGCTCCTCGGCGGAGTAGCTGCAGATGCCCTTGGCCAGGGTGCGTCCGTGCTCGGCGCCGTCGTCCGGGCGCGCGGAGATGTCCACGGCGTCACCGGCGTCGAACTCGCCGATCACGCCGACGATGCCCACGGGCAGCAGGCTGGCGCTCCCCTCGCGCACGGCGCGCACAGCGCCGTTGTCGATCACGAGCGTGCCGCGCGAGGGCTTGGCGTACTTGAGCCACAGCTTGAAGCTCGAGTAGCGGGCCTCGCGGGCGGCGAAGCGCGTGCCCTCGCGCTGGCCCGCGAGCACTGCTGCGAGCGCCTCCGCGCGGGTGCCGTTGCAGATCACGGTGGGGATGCCGGCGGCGGTTGCCATCTCCGCGGCGACCACCTTGGAGCGCATCCCGCCGGAGCCCAGCGGCGAGGTCGTGTGACCGATCTCCAGGTCGCTCAGCGCGTCGAAGTCGCTGACCTCGGCGACGATGTGCGCCTCGGGGTGCAAACGCGGGTCGGCGGTGAACAGGCCGTCGATGTCCGTCAGCAGGATCAGCTCGTCGGCGGCGATCAGCACCGCCACCTGCGCCGCCAGGAAATCGTTGTCCCCGAATGAGATCTCATCGGTGGCGGTGGTGTCGTTCTCGTTGATCACCGGCAGCACGCGCCACTCCAGCAGCGTGCTGAGCGTCTGGCGCGCGTTCAGATAGTGCGTGCGGGCGCTCATGTCGAAGAACGTCAGCAGCACCTGCGCGCTGGTCACCTCACGCTCGCGCAGCAGCTCGTCGTAGATCCGGTAGAGCTTGCCCTGCCCCACCGCACTGGCGGCCTGCAGCGCGCCGATGGTGGTGGGGCGCTGCGGCAGCTCCATCACGCGCATGCCGCGGGCGATGGCGCCGCTGGTGACAACGATCACCTCCGCGCCGTCGCGGTGCAGCGCCGCCAGCTGGTCGCACACGCCGGCGAGCACGTCCATGCGCGGCGCGCCCTCGCTGTCTGCGACCACGCTCGAGCCGAGCTTGATGACCAGGCGTCTCATGCCTTGAGCTTATTTGCCGAGGACACCCACCCCACGACGGACGGCGGGCTACTCCTGCGGGTCGAGCTCGAACGTGGTGCCGGCGATCTCGATCTCATCCCCGGGCTGAAAGCCCTTGGCCTCGAGCGCTCCCAGCACGCCGATCCTCCTGAGCCGCCCCTCGAGGTAGGCCATGGCGTCGTCGTTGTCGACGTCGAAGCGTGCCAGCAGACGCTCGATGCCCCTGCCCCGGACCGCGAACGCGCCGTCCCTGAGCTGCTCCACCTGGAAGCCGGAGCCGGCGGAGGGGCGGAACACCATGTGCTCGACCAGCTCAGCCTCGCCCGCACGTGCGCTCGTGTGCGCCGTCTCGCCAGAGGCGGACGCGGCGGCCATGTCGGGCACCAGCCGCAGCAGCAGCTCGCCCAGCTCGCGCACGCCGGCGCCGGTGGCGCTGGAGGTGAGCACCACTGGGACGTCGGGGCCGAGACGCTCCTGCCACTCGGCGATGCTGGCCCGAGCGCGCTCCTCGGGCACGAGGTCCGCCTTGGACAGCGCCAGCACGCGCGGCAGGCGCGCGAGACGCTCGTCGTGCGCGGCCAGCTCGTGCTCGATGGTGGCGTGGTTGGCGAGCGCGTCCGCATCTTCGCCGGTTGAGATCTCGGGGGCGATGTCGAGCACGTGCACGAGCAGGCGCGTGCGCTCGACGTGCGCGAGGAAGTCGTGTCCCAAGCCGGCGCCTTCGCTTGCGCCCTCGATCAGCCCGGGGATGTCCGCGACGATCAGCTGGCGTTCGTCGCCTTCCAGCACCCCCAGCACGGGCGAGAGCGTGGTGAACGGGTAGTCGGCGACCTTCGGCGCGGCGCGCGTGAGGCGCGACAGCAGCGAGGACTTGCCCGCGTTGGGCAGGCCCACCAGACCCACGTCCGCCAGCAGCTTCAGCTGCAGATCCAGCCAGCCTTCCTCGCCGACGAGCCCGCGCTCGGCGAAGCGCGGCGCCTGGCGCGTGGGCGTGGCGAAGCGCTTGTTGCCTTTGCCGCCGCTTCCCCCCCTCGCTACCGTGGCGCTCTGGCCAGCTGCCATCAGCTCCCAGCGACGGCCCGCCAGGTCCCCATCCTCGTCGTCGCAGTCGCGCACGCTGATCTGCGTCCCCGGCGGCACCCTGACCGTCAGCGTCTGCCCGTCGGCGCCGTGGCGCAGCGCACCCTCTCCATGCCCACCACGGCCCGCCCGGTAGTGCGCCTTGCGGCGGAAGCTCTGCAGATCACGCAGCGAGTCGTCGCACACGACCACCACGTCGCCGCCGCGGCCGCCGTCGCCGCCGTCGGGGCCGCCACGCGGGACGTGCGCTTCGCGACGGAAGCTCAGGCAGCCGTCGCCGCCGGCGCCCGCCTGTACGTGGATTCTCGCTCGATCGTGAAGCATCGCGGACTCATCGTGACAGCCCCGCAACGACGCTCACGCACGATCGGCTACCGGCAGTCAGCTCTGCTCGCCGTCCGGGAGCACGCTCACCACGCGACCGCGCCAGCCGCTGGCGAACTGCACGGTCCCGGCGGCGCGTGCGTACAAGGTGTCGTCTTTGCCGATGCCCACGCCGGCGCCCGGCTTGAAGCGGGTGCCGCGCTGGCGCACGATGATCTCGCCGCCGGTCACGGACTCGCCGGCGAACGTCTTCACGCCGAGGCGCTGGGCGTTGGAGTCACGGCCGTTGCGGCTCGAGCCGAGCCCCTTCTTATGAGCCATCTGCAGCCTTCTCCTTAGTTGCGGTGGGCGTCTCGGCGGGAGCGTCGGCCGTTTTGGCCTTGCTCGCTTTGGCCGCCGCTTTCGCGCTCGAGGCGGTGATCTCGGTGACCTCGATCTGCGTCAGATCCTGACGGTGGCCGTTGCGGCGCTTGTAGCCGCGCTTGGGCTTGAACTTGAACACGCGCAGCTTCTCGCCACGGACGTGCGCCACGACCTTGGCCGTGACCTTCACGTCTTTGAGGCCGGCCTTGTCGAACACGGCCTCCTCGGAGCGGTACATCAGCGGCTCGAGCTGCACGTCTGAGCCCTCGGCGGCGGCCAGGCGCTCGACGAGCAGCCTCTGGCCCCGCTCGACGCGGTACTGCTTGCCGCCGGTCTTCACGATCGCGTACATGTCTGTGTGTCTCGATTCTCTGGGCTTGTCGGGGCCGCGCCGACCGGCTTGCGCCGGATGAGCTGTCGGCTACTCGGGGCTCGCCTTGGCCTTGGCAGCCGAACGGCGCCGTCCGCCCCTGCGGCCACGACGCCGAGGTTTGGATTGTAGGCCATCGTCGGCGCCATCGCCGTGCGGAGCCTCGCCGTCGCCCTCGGGGACCTCGCCCCCGCCCTCCGGGATCTCGCCGTCGCCGAGCGCCAGCGCGGCCGCCTGTTCCTCGGGCTCTGAGTCGATCGCCGTGGGAGAGTCGCTGAGCCCCGCTTCGCGACGGGCCTCCACGTCCCCGCTTTCCACCGGGGTGCGGCGGCGTCGAGACCGCGGCGCGGGCGCCTCGGTGTCCTCGACGGCGTCGGCGGGCTCCTCCTTCGAGCTCAGGCCGGACGGGGGCGCCGTGGCTGGGCGGCGCCTGCTGCGGCCGCTGGCGCCGGCGCGCCCACCGGGGGGACGCGCGGGCGCTGCCACCACCTCACCGGACTCGTCGAGCAGCAGCGCACTGGCGGCGGTGCGACCGACCTGGTCGATGCGCACCATCCGCTTCTCGCCGACGAACGGCGAGGCGCCGGCGATGGAGATGATGTAGCCGTCGATTTTGGCGACCGCGTCGTCCACGTCGTACATGTGCGGCTCCACGATCTCCACGAGCACCTCATCGCCCTGACGGAACGGCAGCGCGCGCTCCTCCACCTCCGCCCGCGTGCCCATGAACGTGATCGCGAAGTGGTCGAGCGTCAGCCCTTCGGAGCCCTCGAACAGGAACGACTTGCCGGTCTCGGCCTCCAGCGCGTGCAGCACGCGCGAGCTGTGCCCGGTGAACTGCGTGCTGACGCGCGGGTTGATCTGCACCAGGAACGCCTCCGCATCCGGGTGCTCGACGGCCACGTCGCGCAGCCTACGCTCGAACTCGATGGCGATCGTTTCCTCCGAGCGGATCACGCCCTCCCCCTCGCAGGTAGGACACGGGCGGCTCATGATCTCGCGCACGCCCTCGGTGACGTTCTGGCGGGTCATCTCCACGAGGCCGAGCTTGGAGATCTCCGCGGTAAAGGTCTTCGTGCGGTCCTCGTCGAGCGTCTTTCGCAGGGTCTTCATGACCGCGTCGCGGTTGCGCGCGCGGGCCATGTCGATGAAGTCGATGACGATGATCCCGCCGATGTCGCGCAGGCGCAGCTGGTTGACGACCTCCTCGGCGGCCTCCAGGTTGGTCTTCGTGATGGTGTCCTCCAGCGCCGCGCCCTTGCCGCGGCCGATGAAGCTGCCGGAGTTGACGTCGATCACAGTCAACGCCTCGGCGTAGTCGATGATCAGATATCCGCCGCTGGGCAGATCCACGCGTCGGGAGAGCACGCCCTCGATTGCCTTGTCGACGCCGTATGACTCGAACAGCGGCTCCTCCTGCTGCCACAGCTCCACCCGCTCGACCAGCTCGGGGGCGGTGCGCGTGAAGAACGACACCAGGCGGTGGTACTGCTGCTCGTCGTCGACGATCGCGCGCTCGAAGTGCGCGGAGAAGATATCGCGCACGACGCGCACCGACAGATCGGCCTCCTGGAAGACGAGATCCGGGGCGGCGGTCTCCTGCACGCGCTTGACGAGCACCTCGTGGAGCTTGTGCAGGTACTTGAGCTCGCGCTCGAAGTCCTCGCGCTTGGCGCCGTGCGCGGCCGTGCGCACGATCACCCCGCCGCCGTCCACGGTGAGGTTGGCGGTCTGGCGGCGCAGGCGTTCGCGCTCCTTGTCCTCCAGGCGCCGCGAGACGCCGATGCCCTCGCCGGTGGGCGCGTAGACCATGTAGCGCCCGGCGATCGTGAGCTCCATCGACAGGCGCGCGCCCTTGGTCTTCAGCGGGTCCTTGACGACCTGCACGACGATCTCCTGCCCGGGTTTGAGCAGGTCGGCGATCTTGCGGCCGCTACCGCCGCCGCGCCCGCGGCGGGGGGTCTCCACGCCCGGCAGCACGATCTCGTCGACGTGCAGGAAGCCGTTCTTCTCGAGGCCTATGTCGACGAACGCGGCCTCCAGGCCGGGCAGGACGTTGTCGACCTTGCCCTTGTAGATGTTGCCGACGATCGAGCGACCGCCGCGCCGCTCTATGTAGAGCTCAGCGACGCGGTAGCCGGCCTCCGGGCCCTTGCTGCCGCGCTTGCGACCACGGCTCGAGGATGAACGCGAGGCGGCGGGCGTTCCGCTCGCCTCCAGAAGCGCCACGCGCGTCTCCGCGCGGTCGACGCTGACAAGCACTTGCTTTTTCAATTTGATCCAGTCTTTCGGTATGGAAACGAGCCGCGCGTCGGGCGGATTGGCACCGAGTAGGCGAGCCCGTATGCGGGCGGGGCGCGCGATGTGGCGCACCCTGCGCGGCCGGGCGTAGAACCCAGCGGGGCTGACGATCTGGTGAGGGACGCTCGGCGGACATTCAGGTCTAGTAGCGCAGTACGCGGTCCTTCAGAGCAGCTGAGGCGCGCGCCTGGACATAAATCGATTGGAGCAGGCCTACCGCCAACATCGTCGCGATGACCGACGAGCCGCCGTAGCTCATGAGCGGAAGCGTAACGCCGGTGATGGGCATGATCCCAACTGTCATCCCTATGTTGACGAAGACCTGAAACATGAGCATAGCCGCTACACCGGCGGCAATCAGGGAGCCGAGCAGGTCCTTCGCCATCACCAGCACCCGCAGCGTGCGCGAGATCAGCAGCAGGTACAGCAGCACGACGATGCCCGCGCCGACGAAGCCGTAGCGTTCGCCGACGGCGGCGAACACGAAGTCGGTGTCGCTCTCGGGGACGTAGCCGTTGGTGACCTGGCTGGTGCTGGGACCGCGGCCTGTCTTGCCGCCCGCGCCGATCGCGATCTTCGACTCTTCCTGCTGGTAGGAGGGATCGGTGGATTCCGAGCCTTCCGCACCTTCCTTCGTCTGCGTGTCGGCGGTCGGATGGATGAACGCCGTGAGCCGTTCCACCTGGTAGGGCTTCAGGACGTGGATGCCGACGGCGGGCGCCGCCACGAGCACGAACGCGATCGACACGCACACGAGCGCCGCCAGCGCGGCCAGATGCCGCCAGGAGGCTCCCGCGATGAACAGCATCATGCACGCGATCGTCATGTACACCAGCCCCGAGCCGAGATCCGGCTGGGCGATCACGAAGATCGTGGGCACGAGCGCCGCGATCAGCACACGCACGATCGTGTCGCGCTCGCGCATCCGCCGCGAGCGCGACACGATGAACGACGACAGCGCGACGATCAACAGCACCTTGCCGAGCTCGGATGCCTGGAAGGAGAACAGCGGGAAGTTGATCGCCCGCTGCGCGCCGTTGGCCGAGTGCCCGAGCCCGAGCACGGCGAGGATGCTGACGAGCAGCGCCCCGTAGATCCAGTTTCTGTAGCGAGGCAGGTGCGCGTAGTCCAGGCGCGAGAGGGCGAGCATCAGCACGAAGCCGATTCCCAGGTAGATGCCCTGGCGCTCCACGTAGTAGCGGGGTCCGCCCGCCAGGTGAAGGGTGGCGACTTTCAGGGTGAGGATCGAGCACACGCCGAGTCCGATGACAGCGAGCGCGAGCACGGGGTCCAGCGGCAGGCGCAGCGTCCGCGCCGGCGCCGCAGGAGTCTCGTCGGGCGGCTTGATCGGGCTGAGTGGGCTCAAAACGTTTTGGAGCTCCCGGCGATGAACTTCTTCGGCTTGCCGTACCACTGCGAGGCGATCAGGCGCGCGATCGGGGCGGCTGTTTCAGCGCCGAAGCCGCCTTCCTCGACGGTCACGGCGATCACGATCGGGTGCTGCGCGTTGCCGAGGTAGCACATGTACCAGGACTGTTCCACATGCCCCGCGCGTTCGGCGGTACCCGTCTTGCCGTACACGGGGTCTTCCGACTGGTCCCAACCGGCCCAGACTTCCGTCGAGGTCCCTCCCTGGGCGCTGGTCGCCTCGTGCAGGCCTTCCATCACGAGGCCGAGATCTTCGGAGTTGAGGTGGACGTGGCGGCTGGGGAACTTCAGCGTCTGCACGAGGCTGTGGTTGGCTTCGTCGATCTGCTTGCCCAGGTGGGGCGTGACCACGGTGCCTTCGCCGCCGTCGCGGTAGGCGTTGGCCAGCGTGGAGTACGCGACGGCCATCTGCAGCGGGTCGGTCAGCAGCTCGCCCTGCCCGACGGCGAGGTCCATGTTGTAGCCCACGGTCCAGGGTGCGCCCGGTTCGCCGACGATGTAGCACGGGTGCCCGTGGTGCGCCTTCGTGCACTTGGTTTCCAGCTCGTTCTGTTCGGCCAGCCACTTCGGGCTCGGGATGACGCCGGGGAACTCGTTCGGCAGGTCGATGCCGGTGTCCTCCCCCACGCCGAGCTCGTGCGCCTTCTTCTGGATGATTTCGCCACCGTGTTCGTTGGCGAGCTTGCCGACCGTGAAGAAGTAGGTGTCGGAGGACTCCTTCAGCGCTTCCACCAGCGTCGCGGCGCCGTAGTCGGTGTGTCCGGAGTTGCAGAACGGCTCGCTGGAGACATAGATGCACGACCCCGCGCCGAGCCCCATCGAGGGGGTGATCACACCGGCTTCCAGCGCCGCCATGGCGGTGATCGGCTTGAACGTCGAGCCGGTGGGGTATGCGCCTTCGTCGGCGAGGTTGGTGAGACGGCCGGGCTCTTCGCCGTTGCGACCGGTCAGTTCGTCGTATTCGGCTTGGGTCAGCGGTTTGGCGAACCTGCTTGGTTCGAAGCTCGGCGAAGAGCCCATCGCCAGCACTTCGCCGTTGAGCGGGTCGAGCGCCACGAACGCCCCGGCGATCGCCGGTTTGCCGCCGGCGCGAGCGTGTTCCATGCCTTCCTGCAGCGCCTTTTCGCTCGCGCGCTGCAGGCCGAGGTCGAGCGTTGTCTGCAGCGTGTGCCCGGCCTTGGGCGGTGTAGGAGCGAGTTTGCTGGGAACCGCCTGCCCTTCGGCGTTGACCGCGATGCGCTGCTGGCCGGGCTTTCCGCGCAGATACTGGTCGTATTGGTACTCGAGGCCCGCCTGGCCGACGATCGTGCCCTGCTTCACGCCGCGGAAGACGGGCGTCTTCAGCTCGGATTCGGTCACCTGCCCCACGTAGCCGAGTACCTGCGCGGCCATTTCGCCCAACGGGTATTCGCGGATCGAGACCGGTTCCTGGACCACGCCGGGAAATTCCTGAGCCCGCTCGCCGAGGATCGTCAGCGCGCGAGGCCCGGCTGCGGTCTTGATCGTCACGTACGCGTAGGGCGTCGCCGTCATGCCCTCGACGACGCGTTCGTCGATCTTGCGCGCGCTCACCCGGATCACGCCGCTGAGGCGCTTGAACAGGCTCCTGAGCGCCACCGCGCTCCGCGGCAGCGCCGGCACCTTCACCCGCGGCGGCCCAGTGGCCTGTTCGAGGCGATCGAGCTCGGCGCTTTGGGAGTGGCTGCGGCGCCGGACGCCTCCCAGTGCCGCCTCGTAGCCGGACAGGCGCTTGACGGCCGCTCGTCGCACAACTTCGGCCGCGTCGAGGCTTTCCTGGTATTTGGCCACCTGCGAGGTGATCCCGGCGGGAAGGTTCTCGGGCGCGATCTGCACGGCGTTGGCGACGGTGCTGCCGACGAGCGTCTTGCCTTCGCGATCGAGGATTTCCCCGCGTGGGGCCGCGATCGGGATTTCGCGGACCTGGTTGGCGGTCGCCTGCGCGACGTACTGTTCGCTGGAGAGCACCTGCAGGTACCACAGGCGGAAGAAGATCACGCCGAACATCACCATCACGATGCCGCTGACGATCGCCACGCGCAGCGCCAGCTGCGGCGAGACGGGGACACGCGGGTCCCGTTTGCGGACGGGCTCGATCGCGCTCATGCTTTGGAGAGGGGGCTCAAACCACCCGTCGTGTAGGTGCGCCTGCGCCGGCGCCGGCGCGGGTCTTCCGGTAGCGCGCCGGCGAGCACGCGGCGCACGAGCGCCCACATGGGCAGCGCCACGATCGCGTTGACGATGATGCCGAGCACGATCTCGCGGAGCAACTCGAAGCTCACGGGCGCGTCGACGCCGAGCATGAACTCCATCAGCGAGTAGCCCACGAGCGAGACCGCCGAGGCGCCCGCACCGACGAGCAACGGCGTGAGCGCCGCCTGCGGGTCGCGCAGCTCGCGCAGGCGTCCGCACCAGTATCCGATCAGCGTGAAGATCAGCGAGGTCAGCCCGAGCGTCTGCAGCAGGGCCAGGTCTACGAGCAGGCCGACCGCGAAGCCGCAGGCGGCGCCGACGGTCGATCCGCACAGCAGCCCGACGAACGCCACCAGCAACGGCGAGAGGTCGGCGTTGACGCCGAACACCGGCACCTCGGAGACGACGCCGATCTGGAAGAACACGACGACGACCGCCAACACGACCAGTCGCAGCTGCAGCGAGCCTGTGGCGGCGTTCATCCGCCCACCTGCGTGGAGGCGAGCTGTTCCCCCGAGGGGGCGCTCGTGCCGGCGCCCGGCAGGCTGGCGGCGAGGCGACTGAGGTTCGAAGCGCGGGTTCCGGCGGCGGCGGTCAGGACCTGCACGATGTCGAGGTCGTGCAGGTTGGCAATCGGGTGCACATTGACCGACTTGTAGGCGCTTTCTTCGTTGACGGAGCTCACCTGGCCGATCAGCAGGCCCGGCGGGTACAGCGATTCCGCGTTTGCGACGGTGCCCGAGGTGACGACGTATTCGCCGACGTTGGCCGGGGCGGTCGTGGGCAGGTACTGCAGCAGCAGGTCGTTCGGTTCACCCACCTTGGGCTGCAGCAGGCCGGTCGCGTCACCCGTGCCGATGCGGGCGGAGACCCCCATCGAGCTGTCGGTGATGAGGTCGACCTCGGCGCCGTCGGAGACGACCGCGGCGACCTTGCCGACGAGCCCTTCGCCGTTGATCACCGGGTCGTTGACCTGGATGCCGGACGATTCGCCCTTGTCGATGTCGACGGTCGAGTACCAGAGGTTCGGCGTTTTGAAGATGACCGTGGCGGTGACGGGGTGGTAGTCGTTCACGCCGAGCTGGTCGAGGTGGTAGAGCGAGAGCAGCTGATGATAGGAGCGTTTTTCGGCCTGGTCGGCGACCAGTTCGCGGCGCAGTCTGTCCGTCTGCTCGAGCAGTTCGTTGCGCTGGCCTTTCGCGTGCAGAGTTTCGCCGAACCAGCTGAAGATGTCGCGCACGGGCTTCAGCACCTTGTTGGCGCCGTCCTGGATCGGCGAGACAACCGTCAGGAAGTCCCGCTGCACACCGTGCAGGCGCCCGCTGGGCGCCTCGCCGAAGTATGCGGTCAATAGCAGCAGTGAGAGCACGACGAGCAGCACGAGCACAGCACGCCGACGCCGGACTGTCTTGTCATGCACCGATGATTACCTTCCGAAGCGTTCATTGGACAGAGTACCCGGGCACGGGGCGGCCTGTCACAGACCCTCAGCGACGGCGACGGTTGCGCGACGTGCGGTTGGAGCGGTGGATCGCCTCGAACTCCTCGAGCGAACGCCCCGAGCCGACGGCGACGCACGTCAGCGGCGACTCCGCCAGGTGCGCCGGCATCTGCGTCTCCTCGCGCAGGCGCTCGTCGAGCCCCTGCAGCAGCGAGCCGCCGCCCGCGAGCATGATCCCGCGATCCATGATGTCCGAGGCCAGCTCCGGCGGGGTCCGGTCGAGCGTCTCCTTGACCGCGTCGATGATCTGCGTCAGCGGCTCGGCCAGCGCCTGGCGAATCTCCTCGCTGGTCAGCACCACCGTCTTGGGCAGCCCCGCAACCATGTCGCGCCCGCGGATCTCCGCCTGCAGCTCCTCGGCCATCGGGCACGCCGAGCCGATCTCGAGCTTCAGCTCCTCGGCGGTCTGCTGGCCGATGAGCAGCTTGTACTCCTTCTTGGCGTAGTTGATGATCGCCTCGTCCATCTCGTCGCCGCCGACGCGGATCGACTGCGAGACGACGATCCCGCCGAGCGAGATCACCGCGACCTCGGAGGTGCCGCCGCCGATGTCGACGACCATCGAGCCGGTCGGCTCGCCGACCGGCAGCCCCGCGCCGATCGCGGCCGCCATCGGCTCCTCGATCAGATAGGCGGTGCGCGCGCCCGCCGACAGGCACGCCTCCTCGACGGCGCGCTTCTCCACACCGGTCACCCCCGAGGGCACGCAAACGACCACTCGCGGGTGCGCCCAGCGGTTCTGGTGGACCTTCTGGATGAAGTGCCTGAGCATCTGCTCGGTCACGTCGAAGTCGGCGATCACGCCGTCCTTGAGCGGGCGGATCGCCTGGATCGTGCCGGGCGTGCGCCCCAGCATGCGCTTGGCCTCGATCCCGACCGCGTGGACTTCCCCGGTGCGCGAGTCGATCGCCACGACGCTCGGCTCCGACAGGACGATTCCGCGCCCGCGGACGTACACGAGCGTGTTGGCCGTTCCCAGGTCGACCGCCATGTCGCGACCGCCGAATCCTGTCAGATAGCTGAAGATGCCCATATAAAGAGAGAGAGGGGGGCACGTTCATATCCGGTCCGCCGTACCGCTTCACGGTGCGCTCGGAGGCCAGCATTCATCGGGTCGTACCCGGGGAGGAGTCTAGCGGACTCCCCTCCTCGCACTCCACACTTGCCATTGGATTTGCAGATCTGCCGGCGCGAACAACGCCGAACGGCGGCACAACCTGGTCGTGTTCGGAGTCTGTATAGCTTTCGTAGCTACTTCGGCAGCTCGGGGTAGATGTCCAGGAGCGTCGAGAGCGGCAGCCCCACGACATTCTCCACCTCACCATCGATCCTCAGCGCGAGCGTCGCGCCGGCGCCCTGGATCGCGTAGCCGCCGGAGCGCCCGCGCCACTCCTCCGTCTCCACATACCAGTCCAGCAGCTCGCCCTCGATGGCCCGGAACGTGACGCTCGTGCGGGCGACGGCCGTGCGCTCGAGAACACCCGAGCGCTCGTCCGCGAGCAGCAGCGCCAGGCCGCTGATCACCTCGTGCGTGCGGCCGCTGAGCGCCGTCAACGTCGCTCGAGCGGCCGCCGCGTCGGGCGGCTTGCCGTAGATCGCGCCGTCGAGCACCACGATCGTGTCGCAGCCGAGCACCGCCTCGGCGATTCCCGGACGGCTCACCGCTCGCGCCTTGCGCAGGGCGTTCTCGACGGCCACCTGCGCCGGGTCCTCACCCTGCTCGAGCTCGCTCGCGTCGGAGACCCTCACGGTGAACGGGACGCCGAGTCGCTCGAGCAGGGCTCGCCGCTGTGGCGAGCCCGACGCGAGCACGAGCGGCGGTGGCGTGCTCTTGGCTACTGCAGGTCCTCGAAGAACAGCGCCGCCTCGCGCGCAGCGGACTCCGGCGAGTCCGAGCCGTGGACCATGTTGGCGCCCATCTCGATCGCGAAGTCGCCCCGGATCGACCCGGGGGCCGCCTCCAGCGGGTTGGTGGCGCCGATCAGCTGGCGCGCCGCCCTGACCGCGTCGGTCCCCTCCAGCACCATCGCGACGATCGGACCCGAGGTGATGAAGTCGACGAGCTCCCCGAAGAACGGCCGCTCGGCGTGCTCTGCGTAGTGGCGTTCGGCCAGATCGCGCGAGACGGTCATGTGGCGCAGGCCGAGGATGCCAAGGCCCTTGCGCTCGAAGCGGGCGATGATCTCGCCCGTCAGACCGCGAGCGAAGGCGTCGGGCTTTACAAGGATCAGTGTTCGGTCCATAGGTTCCTTTGTGTGGGTTGAGAGGTATTCAGGCGCTCGGGCGCGGACGCTCGCCGCGACGGGCAGCACGCTCGGCGCGCTCGGCGGATCTCCGTTTGCTCGGCGCGGCCGCGGGTTCGGTGGCCAGCGCGGGCCCGGGCGGCTCGGGCTCTGCCCCCTCGACGGCGATCGGAGCCTCGATCTCCGTCAGCTCGGTGTCGAGCGTCGCGCTCGGACGGCGCCGACGAGAGCGCGGCGAGGCGAGGCCGGGGACGTCAGCCTCGCAGTACGGGCAGATCGTCCACGCCTGGTCGAGCGGGCGCGAGCAGCTGACGCAGCGCTCCTTGAGCTTGCGCAGACAGCTGGGACAGCGGATGAAGTCGTGCTCGATCCGGTAGTCGCAATACGGGCACAACGCCTGGTCCAGCTGACGCAGCCGCGCCTCCGCCGCCCGCGTCTCCAGCTCGCGCTCGCGCACGTCCTCGAGATACTCCGGGGGACGTAGGACCATGTAGACGATCGTGCCGACGAAGGGGAAGAACGACGCTACGGTCGCACACGCGACGAGCATCGGGTCGGCGATCCGCCGGCGCGCGTCGGCGTAGGTCCAGTAGATGAGCGAGGCATACAGGACGACGACGAACAGGATCAGCAGGTCGATGGCCAGATTCAAGCCGCTGCTTTCGATTCCGAAATAGGCGAAGGTGAGCATCGGCGGGCTGAGTTTAGAGAAATAGGCGGCCGAAACCGTAGCCAGCGGCGAAGAACACGAGGATGACCAGCGCCACGATCAACGCCACGGCGCCGATCATGGTGAGCACGGATGGGCCTTGATCGTTCATCTGCCGGGGCTCTCATGGCCTGCGCGCGACACGGGCAGCGTATCGGAGCCGGCCATCTGGCCCAGCAGGTCGCCGACCAGGTAGACGGAGCCGGTCGCCAGCACCGCTCCCCCGTGATCGGCGGCCCAGGCGCGCGCCTGCTCGAGGGCCCGCGCCGGCCGCGGCTCGCAGACGCTGTCGTGGAAGCCGAGCTGGCGCGCCAGCGACTGCAGCGCCGCCGGCGAGAGCGCGCGGCTGCTCGGCGGAGCGGTGAACCACGCGCGCGTGGTTACGGGAAGGAGCGCCGCGAGCATGCTGGCGGCGTCCTTGTCCTCGAGCACCCCAAGCACGAGCGCCAACGGCGCGTCGGACAGCGCGTCCGGCAGCGACTGCACCAGCGCGGCGACAGCGTCGGGGTTGTGCGCGCCATCGAGCACGGTCGGCGGGTGACGGTCGACGAGCTGCAGGCGTCCGCGCACCTCCGTCGAGGCGGCCGCCTGCTCGACGGCATCCTCACTGAGGGCGATGCCGGCGACTCCCAGGTAGGCCTCGGCGGCTGCACGCGCGGCGGCGAAGTTGCGGCGCTGGAACACGCCGCGAGCGAGCAGCTCCGCGCCGCCGGACATCCGCTCCGGGCGCACGATCCGCGCGCCGCGCTCACTCGCCACCCGCTCGGCCACCGCCAGCGCAGGCGCCGCCAGATCCTCCCCGAGGACCAGCACGGCCCCCGGCTGAACCGCGGCGAGCTTCTCCTCGGCGATGTCCGTGACGGTGGGCCCCAGCCAGCGCGTGTGCTCGAGTCCGACGTTGGTCAGCACCGTGACCGGCGCCTGGATCACGCTCGTGGCGTCGTAGCGCCCGCCCAGCCCGGCCTCGACCACCGCGACATCGACTTCCCGGCGCGCCATCTCCCACAGCGCGGCGGCGGTGAGCAGTTCGAACTGCGTGACGTGGTCATCCTCGGCGAGCGTGCGATTGACGCGCTCGGCGGCCCACGAAGCGCGCGCGACCGCCGTGGCGAACGCCTGCGTGTCGAGCTCACGCTCGTCGATCAGCACGCGTTCGCGGTATGAGACGAGGTGCGGCGAGAGGTAGGCGCCCGTGCTCAGCGCATGACGCTGGAGGATCGCTGCGGTCATTCGCGTGGTCGAGGACTTGCCGTTGGTCCCGAGCACGTGGACGGCCGGGAACCGCCTCTCCGGCGAGCCGAGCACGGTCATCATGCGCCGCATCCGGTCCAGGCCGAAGCGCATCCCGAACAGCTCCAATGAGCGCAGCTGACGCTCGGCCTGGGCCTCGGTCCAGATCGTGTCCTTGTGCAGAGACATGTGCTCGGTGCTCGCTCCTGGCCAGAGCCGGGAGCTCCTAGGCGTCGGGGTGCTTGCGCAGGTAGTCGATGAACACGGGACGCAACGCCTCTCCCAGCTGCCCGTCGCCGCTGTGCATGGCGTCGTAGATCTTGCCTTTGGAGAACTGCAGGTCGTACTCGGCCTCGCCCTCGTCGCCGCTGAGCGCCTGGGCGGCGGGGATCAGCTTGAGCAGGTTCCAGAAGAACTTGACGTCCAGGTGCCTCTCCGCGCGTGCGATCGCCCGGTCGTGCAGCTCCAACGTGGAGAGCTCGTCCAGCGCGTCAGCCATGCGCCCGTCGGGCGCCTTCCCGCCGGCGCTCACGCCGCAGCGCGGCAGCGCCAGCGGCGCCGAGCGCGTCCACCGCGGCGCAGGCCCGCGAGCTCACGCCTGAGGCCCTTGACGTCGAGCTTGCGCGACAGCTTGCGCAGCTCCATGCGCTCCCTGGCGCTGAGGTTGCCCCAGCGCCCGCCGGACTCGCGCACGAGGCCGGCCAGACGCGCACGGTCCTTCGCCGAGAGCGAGCGCCAGTGGCGGCGGACGACGAACAGCGCCTGCAGCAATGCGGCCCACGGCAGCGCCTTGACGCGCTCGCGCTTTGACTTCCTCGACGGCTTGCTCGACCGAAACACAATCGCGATGGTAGCGGGCGCGGGGCGCTCGCGGAGGGCGGGATGCTACGCGGACTCCTCGCGCAGCGAGGAGTCCTCCGCATCGTCGGGGGCGGCTTCTGTCACGAGCGTCGGGGTGAGGCCCTTCTCGACCGTCTCCTTCGTCACGACGCACTTCTTGACGTCGCGGCGGGAGGGCAGCTCGAACTGCACCTCGAGCAGTATTTCCTCGATGATCGAGCGCAGGCCGCGAGCTCCCGTTTCGCGTTCCAGCCCCTTCTCGGCGACTGCGATGAGCGAGTCGTCGGAGAACACCAGCTCGATCCCGTCGAAGGCGAAGAAGCGCTGGAACTGCTTGACGAGCGCGTTACGGGGCTCGACGAGGATCGACACGAGGTCCTCGCGCGTGAGCTGATGCACAGCCGACATCACCGGCAGGCGGCCGATGAACTCGGGGATCAGCCCGTACTCGATCAGGTCCTCCGGCAGGCACTGCTCGAACACTTCGCCCGTGTCGCGCTCCGCCTTGGCCTCGATCGCGGCGGCGAAGCCGACTCCTTTGTGTCCGATGCGCCGCTCGATCACCTTGTCGAGGTTGGCGAACGCGCCGCCGCAGACGAACAGCACGTTGGTGGTGTCGATCGTCAGGAACTCCTGGTGGGGGTGCTTGCGCCCGCCCTGTGGCGGCACCGATGCCTGGGTGCCCTCGAGGATCTTCAGGAGCGCCTGCTGGACGCCCTCGCCTGAGACGTCGCGCGTGATCGACGGGTTGTCCGCCTTGCGGGCGATCTTGTCGACCTCGTCGATGTAGATGATCCCGGTTTCCGCCTTCTTGACGTCATAGTCGGCGGCCTGGATCAGCTTCAGCAGGATGTTCTCAACGTCCTCGCCCACATAGCCCGCCTCGGTCAGCGCGGTGGCGTCGGCGATCGCGAACGGCACGTTGAGGATCCGCGCGAGCGTCTGCGCGAGCAGCGTCTTGCCACAGCCCGTTGGGCCGAGCAGCAGGATGTTGGACTTCTGCAGCTCGATGTCCGAGTCGCCGGACATCATCATCTGCACGCGCTTGTAGTGGTTGTAGACGGCGACCGACAGCGTGCGCTTGGAGGGGTCCTGGCCGACGACGTACTCGTCGAGCACCTCGTAGATCTCACGCGGCTTGGGCAGGTTCTCGACGTCGAACGCAGGCGGCGCGGAGAGCTCCTCGTCGATGATCTCGTTGCAGAGATCGATGCACTCGTCGCAGATGTAAACGCCCGGGCCGGCGATCAGCTTCTTGACCTGCCGCTGGGACTTGCCGCAGAAGCTGCATAGGAGCTGCTCGTTGGAATCTGTGGGTCTGGCCATATCCTTAGATCTCTCCCCTACCGACTCCGATTCTGACCGACAGGCGTTCGCTGGGCAAGCGAGGCAAGGACGCAGTGAGCGAAGTGTGCTCCGCACATGAGCGATCGAGGACGCAGCCTCGCGCCGCTCAGCGGGCGCCTGTCAGTGCTCGGAGATCACACGATCGATAATGCCGTACTCCTTGGCCTCCTCCGAGCTCATGAAGTAGTCGCGCTCGGTGTCTTTCCCAACCTGCTCGAGGTCTTTGCCGGTGTGCTTGGCGATGATCTCGTCCAGGCGCCTGCGCACGTCGATGATCTCCTTGGCGTGGATCTCGATGTCGGTGGCCTGGCCCTGGAAGCTCGAGGAAACCTGGTGGATCAGGATCTTGGCGTTGGGCAGCGCCATGCGCTTGCCGGCCGCCCCACCGGCGAGCAGCAGCGCGCCCATGGACATCGCGATGCCGACGCAGATCGTCTGCACATCGGGCTTGATGAACTGCATCGTGTCGTAGATCGCCAGGCCGGCATAGACGGACCCGCCGGGGGAGTTGATGTACAGCGAGACGTCCTTTTCGGGGTCCTCCGACTCCAGATGCAGGAGCTGCGCGACGATCAGGTTGGCGATCTGATCGTCGACCGGGGTTCCCAGGAAGATGATCCGCTCGTTGAGCAGCCGGCTGTAGATGTCGAACGCCCGCTCGCCGCGCGAGGTCTGCTCGACGACCATCGGGACAAGTGGGCTCATAGTCCTCGTCTTTGGCTCATAGTCATCGCCTTTGTTTCCCCTCGCCGACCGGATTCCTCTAGAAGGCTAGCGATCCGGTGTCCACAACCGGGCAGGTGCGCCCGCGGGATCGGCCTCCGCGACGGCCGCCGAGGCCTCCTGCCCCTTGGCGGGCGTCCACAGCTTCTCGCGTGCCTGCGCCTGCTCGAGTGGGATCGGCTTGGCCGCCGCTGCGATCGCATCGATCGCCTGGCGCGCCGCCAGATCCTCGCGCGCCTCCTCCAGCCGCCCCGCTTTGCGCAGTTCGGCGAGCAGCTTCTGCGCCTCCACGCCTTCGCGCTCGGCCGTCGGCGCGAGCGCGGCGAGCAGCTCCTCCTCGGAGGGCTCGATGCCCTCGGCGGCGACGATCGCGGTGATGACCGCCTCGCGGCGGAGGGCGACCTCGGCTTCGGGCTCCATCTCGGCGAGGATCTCGGCCTCCTCGCGCCCGACGATCTGCACGTAGGCCTCGCGCGAGATCCCTCGATGCGAGAGCGAGTGGATCGTCCGCTCCCACATCTCGCGTGCCCGCGCCTTGGTCAGCTCTGGCGTCAACGCCACGGTGGCGTTCGCGACCGCGGCGTCGAGGGCAGCCTGGCGGAACTCCGCCTCGATCTGCTGCTCGTCGTGCTCGAGCAGACGCTTGCGTATGTCCTCGCGGAGCTCCTGGAGATCGTCGAAGCCCGCGTCGATCGCGAAGTCGTCGTCGACCTCTGGGAGCTCCTTGAGCTTGACCTCCTTGACGCTGATCTCGAACGAGGTCTCGTGCCCGGCCAGCTCCTCGTTGCCGTAGTCGGCGGGGAACGTGAGCGGGACCGTACGGGTCTCGCCGGCAACCGCCCCCAGGAGCCCCTCCTCGAAACCGGGTATCAGGTTGCCGGCTCCGAGCTCGACCAGCTGATCGCGACCTTCGCCGCCGGCGAACGGCTCCCAGCTCTGCTCGCCGTCGTCGGCGGCCTCGCCGGCGAGCGAGCCGACGTAGTCGACGACGACGAAGTCTCCGGCGGCTGCTGGACGCTCGGCCGTCTGCAGCCGCGCGAGGCGCTCGCGCATGCCCTCGATCTCCTGCTGGATCTGCTCGTCCGCCACGGCCGGCTCGCGGCGGGCGACCTCCAGACCGAGGTACTCGCCCAGCTGCGCGATCGGCAGCACCCCGATCTCGATCGAGAACTCGAGCGGCTGTCCCTGCTCCGGCAGGTCGCCGAGGTCGAGCTGCGGGTCGCCCACGGGCACGATCCCGGAGCTCTCGATCGCGTCGGAGTACCAGCTCGAGAGCGTGTCACGAACCGCTTCCTCCAGCACGACCTCGCGGCCGATCCGCTGGATGACCAGCGGCGCCGGCACCTTTCCGCGGCGGAAGCCGGGAAGCTTGAGCTCGCGCCCCAGCTGCTGCGCCTTGCGCTCCAGCCGACCCTGGATCTCGCCGGGGGGAACCTCCACCTGCAGGCGCACGCGCGAGTCCGCGAGCTCGGTCACGGTGGTCTTCAGGGCCGCTGGCACCCCCGCCACGATACCGTGCCGCCCGATGACGGCCCAGCCCGGCGCCCCCCACCGTGCCACCCTGCGTCGCCGTGTCGAGGCATGGCTGTGGACCGGCCCCGCCGGACACCTGCTGGGAGGCTCGCTGGACCTGCTGGGCGCGCTGGCCCGCTATCGGCTTGCGCGCACGCGCGGCCGGCGCCTGCGATAGCGCTCCGGCCGCGCGCAGCGCGCGCTCAGTGTCGAGGCTTCCTACGCGGCGACGACGGCGCTCACGCCGTCGAACGCCAGGTTCACGCCGCGGGGCACGACGAGCACCGGCGCAGTTGCCGTCTCGATCAGGTGTTCCGCGGAGGAGCTCAGCGAGACCTGTCCCGGCTGGGCGTCGGGGCGCGAGTCGAGGACGATCAGGTCGACCTCGTTGTTGACGACCGGGGCGATGCTCGCCCCCAGCGCCGTGGCAAGCGCCTCGGCGCTCTCGCGCGCGCCGCCGTCGGCGTCGCCGACCGCCACGATCTTCTCCACGCCCTTCTGCTCGAGCTGCTCGGCGAGGCCGACAGTGGCGACAGCCACCGCCGTGCGACCGCCTTCGAGCAGGCGCTGCGCGGAGTTGCCGACGGCCACGTGGCCCTTGGCGGTGTGCGAGTCCGAGCAGAACACGATCACGTCCGCGCCCTCGCGCTCGGCCAACGAGGCCAGTCCCTGAGGCGTCGAGCGGTCGACGATCACGTGGCGCTCGGCCGTGGGTATGCCGAGGAGCTCCACCCCGTGGTGAAGGACGCTCTCGGCCTCGACCCGCGCGATCTCCTCGCGCACGCTGTCGGTCTCGGGGTTGTGCCGGACGTAAGCCAGCGACACCTCGCCACCGGCGCGACCGAGGAGCTGACCCAGAGCGATGGCGTCCTCCTCGTTGGCGGTGCCGTCATAGGAAACGATGATCTTGGTTGACATTTGGACCTTCTCCTTCTTTCGCTGGGCCGTGCTCGGCCTATGGTTTGTTCAAGTTCGTTCTTGATCAATATCGCACTATCCTGCCATCAGCTCCAGTGATTGTTATGATCTCTGGTATAAGTAGAGCTAATGCTTAACGTGGCCAGGCTCAGGATCCTCACGGAGGTCGCCTACCGTGGATCGTTCTCGGCCGCGGCAGACGCCCTCTCCTACTCGCAGTCGGCGGTCTCCCAGCAGATCGCGGCGCTGGAGGCCGAGACGGGCATGGCGCTGCTCGAGCGCCATCCGCGCGGCGTGAGCCTGACCGCCGCCGGACAGACGCTCGTGGGACACGCGGAGGGCATCCTCGCGCGCCTGGAGGCAGCCGAGGCGTCGCTGTCGGAGATCGCGGGCCTGCGCGGCGGGCGGCTGCGGATGGCCTCCTTCCCGACCGCCGGCGCCACGCTGATGCCGCTGGCGATCGCGACGTTCCGCGCCTCCTACCCGGCTGTTGAGCTGACGCTCGCCGAGGGCGAGCCCGAGCAGATCGTGCCGCGCCTGCGCGCGGGCGAGCTGGACCTGGCGCTGCTGTTCGAGTTCGACGGCGCGACGCCGCTGCAGGAGGGCACGACTCGCACAGAGCTGCTCGAGGACCCCATGTACCTGGCGCTGCCGATCGAGCATCCGCTCGCGGGCAAGAAGCAGCTGCGCCTGCAGGATCTCGCCGAGGACGCGTGGGTGCAGACCTCGCGCTCGAGCCCGTGCGCGCTGCACGTCGTGCGCAGCTGCCACGCGGCCGGCTTCGAGCCGAACGTCGCGTTCGAGAGCGACGACTACCAGACCGTCCAGGGTCTCGTCGCCGCCGGGGTGGGGGTCGCGCTGATCCCCGGGCTGGCGCTGTCGGTCGTTCGCGAGGACGTAGCGATCCGCGCGCTCTCCCCCTCTCCCCCTGTCCGTCAGGTGATCGCAGCGGCCCCGGAGGGCGCGCGGCTGGTACCCGCCGCGCCGGCGATGCTCGGCATCCTCGAACACGCAGCCGAGCGTCTAACGCATTCGGGGCGCCCGGCCGAGTAGGCCGGGCGCCCCGAACTTGTCCATCCTCCCGCTAGCGACTAGCGAGAGCCAGTCAGCAACCTATGACTTGTAGGTGCAGCTCGCCTTCATCTGTTTGGCCATCTGTTCGTACCCTTCGGGGGTCGCGTGGATGTCCGGTCCGTCGGCTTTGCCTTCGAACGTTTTGGTGTTAGCCATGTTCGTCCACTTGAACAGATGTTCTTCTTCGAGTTCCTCATTTGCGACCGTGTTTTCCACGGAGGCCGGGTTGAACAGCGTCTCGGCGTCGCTGTAACACACGTGCAGCTTCGTCGAGCGATGGTTGATTGTCGCCACCTCGAGTCCCGCCAGCTCAGCGGCGGCTTCGTTGAATCCTGGCTCGAGTTCCTGGTGTTCTTTCGACACGTACTGGAGCCTGCCGTATGGGTCATAGGCCTGCTCGAAGATCACGTTGCCGTTGAAGCCAGCGTGGTGCAGGGCGGTAAAGATACCGATCACGTTGGTGTCGATCTGCTCATACACACCACCGAGATGCGCTTTGATGATTTCCAGAGCGATGACCTTGCCTTCGCTTTCGAGTTCGGCTGCGTGCGCGTAAGCGTATTCGCCAGCGAGCCTCTCGCCGATTTCTTGGCCTTCTTTCTCGAGTTCGGCACCGTGTTCCGCGAGGTAGTACCCGGCGTCGTGGTACTTGACTTCAGCATATTCTTCGGCGTGAGTCGCGATGTATTCACCCGAGTCTTTTTCGAAGTCCTCTTTCAGCGCCGGTTCTACTCCGCCGCTTTCCACGTAGGCCTGGTAGCCGACCTTTTCTTCGAGCCAGCCGATGATCTCTTTTTCGACTGCGGCATTGACTTTCGCGGCAACTGCCGCTTCGGCCTCCGGCGTGACGATCGCTCCGACTTTCTCTTCAACAGCCTCTTTTGCTTCTTTTTCGGCTGCTGCAACCTCGTGGAGCTCGTCGTTGGCGCCGATGTCCAGCGAGATGTCCCTCACCGGCGTTCCGGCGGTCTGCTCGGTCTTGATCGTTTCGATCGCGTTTTCCAGCTGCGATTTGCTGCCGCCGTATTCGTTGTGCAGCGGGAGCCCGTCGGTGTAGTGGTAGGCGCACGGTGCTTCGCCGGTGATCGGCTCAGAGATGTGCTTGGCCGCCAATTTGTTCAATTCTTTGAGCAGCGTCGCGTTGTCGCCGATCAGCGACTCCGACGTCTCACCGGGGCAGCCGTCGTTGACGAGCTGACCCTTCTTGACCGCGCTCGCTCCGTTGACGAGCCCGAGATAGTCGTTCGCAAACCCGTGTTCGAAATTCACGGGGTTCTCCCCGTTTTTCGCGTTTTCGTTCAACAGCTGCTGGGAATAGCCGAACGCCAGCGAGTCGCCGAGCGAGAGGTACGTGCTCGTCACCTTGGTTTTTTTCGTTTTCGCGGCGGCGATCGACGGCACGGCCATCGCCGAGAGCGCTACCAGAGCGGCGACGCATCCGACCAGATGAAGCAGGCGTCGGACACCCAACCCTCCAGAGCCATTCATGGCTTGCATTCTCATCCTCCTAGTTAACGGCGGGACCGGCGGCAGAGAGCGCGCCCATGGGCGCAACAACCTGCAGCGCAGGCCCCATCTCTCCCAGCCCCATCTCTTGACATTTCCCTCACTGGAACGCTCCGCAAGGTCCTCCCCCGAGGAGCAATCTGGGTTCAAGGTAGCCATGGAGAGTCCAGATGTCAAGCCCAGCGCTGGCGCCGGGCGCGAGCCGCGGATCGCCGCGGCCAGGGAAGCAGATGGGCCGCGGGTGCCCGCCGGCCGATCTCGGGCGCCGCTCGCGGAGCGCTCGCGTCCGCAGCCGCTGTCATCTTGCAGGCATGAACGTCCTGCTGGTTGTGATCGGAGCGCTGGTCGGCGCGGCCTGCGCCGCGCTGCTCCTGCGACGCAGTCGCGAGCGCATGCGCGAGGAGCTGAAGGCGATCTCCGTCGACGTCCTCGCCCAGACCGGCGAGTCCCTGGCCCAGCGTGTGGCCGAGTCGCGCCGCGCCGAGGAGGAGCGCGCGGAGGGCGAGATGTCCCGGCGCGCGGAGGAGATCAAGGGCGTCGTTCGACCGGTGCAGGAGAGGCTTGGGCGGATGCAGGACGAGATCGGGCGCCTGGAGCGAGAGCGCAGGCAGGCGCAGGGCGAGCTCGCGCAGATGATCCGTCACCTGGGCGAGGGCGTGGGCACCCTGCGCCAGGAGACCGGCAACCTCGTCTCGGCGCTCAAGCGCCCCACCACCCGCGGGTCGTGGGGCGAGATCCAGCTGCGCAACGTCGTCGAGATGGCGGGCATGATCGCCCACTGCGACTTCGTCGAGCAGAGCACGATCCAGACCGGCGAGGGAACGCTGCGTCCCGACATGCTCGTGCGGCTGCCCGGCGGGAAGCTCGTGGTGGTGGACTCGAAGGTGCCCCTCGATGCGTACCTGTCGGCGCTGGAGGCCACCGCTGACGACGATCGCGAGCTGCACACCGCACGCCACGCGCGTCAGACGCGCGAGCACATCGCCAAGCTCGCCTCCAAGGGCTACCAGCGGCAGTTCGACTCGACGCCTGAGTTCGTCGTCATGTTCGTGCCCTCCGACGGGATCTACCAGGCGGCGCTCGCGCAGGACCCTGCGCTGATCGAGTACGGCGTCCAGCAGCAGGTGCTGATGGCCACGCCGACGACGTTGATCGGACTGCTGTGGGCGGTCCACTACGGCTGGCGCCAGGAGCTGATCGCGGAGTCCGCGCGCGAGATCGCGGAGTCCGCACGCGAGCTGCACAACCGGCTCGGACGCTTCGTCGAACCGCTGTCCAAGGTCGGCCGCCAGCTCGACTCGGCCGTCTCCGCGTACAACGAGGCGGTCGGCTCGTTCGACCACCGAGTGATCCCGCAGGTGCGCAAGATCGAGCAGGCCGGCGCGGCCTCCGAACGCAAGGTGCTGGCGCCGGACGCGGTTGAGATCACTGCTCGGGCGATAACCGCGCGGCCGGAGCTCGCGCGTGAGGACTCTCGACCGCCTCGCTCGGGCGAGGCGCCGCAACCGCCTGCTCGGGAGCGAATCTCCAGCGGCGGCTGACGAGCACCACGATCAGAGCGAGCGCGACGGGCACAGTCGCGGGCAGCTCGTCCACGAGGAAGAACAGCAGGTCAAAGGCGAGGGCGAGGATCGCGGTCAACGCGGCCGCACGCAGCTGCAGCCGGCGCCCCACGGTGCTCGCCAGCAGACCACCAAGGACTCCGGCGATGAACAGGTCCCCGTAGCCCATCACCGCCGAGCCGAGCACCGCGTTCTGAAGCTGGGGCAGGTTGGCCGCGGGGTGCGCGGCGTTCAGCGCGTTGTTGGGGCGCTGCAGCAGATCCGACACGACGAGCGTCGTGTCGGCGACCGCCATCGCAACGATCCCCGCCGCAAGCCAACGAGGCGGGGTAACGCTCGCGAGCAGCACGCCGAGCGCGACGCAGCTGAGACCGGAGAGGCACAGCGCCGCCGCCTCACCGGCCAGGCCACCACGGTCCAGCCAAGCCAGCGCGAACAGCGGCACGACCGCCAGCGCGCGAGCGGCGCCGCGCCGATCTCCCGGCCGGGCACGCCACACCAGCCAGCCGAGTGCGAGCGCCGCGAGCACGGGCACTGCGACCAGCGCGAGATATGTCAGGCCCTGCGCGCTCGCGCTTTCCGCGGCGCGCGCGCCGAATACGAACGCGATCACCGACAGCGGCGGGATCACCGCCCATCGGCGGCTGCGAAGGTGCGCGGCGGGTCCCCAGGAGAGCACGCCGGGCAGCGCCACGAGCCCACCCTGTGCGAGCGACAGCAGCGAGATCGATATCCAGAACGGGAGCACCGACGCTCAACATAGATCGCGCCACGCGTGGCCGCGACGCTCAGTGGCCGAGCTGCACCGTCTTGACGATCAACATCACCACAGCGACGACGAGATAGCCACGCAGCAGGAGCATCGCCACCTTGCGTCCCGGCGACCAGACGGGGCGCTCGAGCAGCGCCAGCGGCGGCATCGTCCACGTCATCCGCCGCTCCTTTGGCGTCTTCTCGACCTCAACGGCGGCTCCCGGGCGGTTGCGGATCGCGTATGTGGCCATCCCGGCGAGCGTCGCGAGCAACACGAGCGACAGGTACAGGAACAGGTGTGTGACATTGATGCTCGGGAAGACCGTGCTCGCCATCAGGATCAGCGACAGCTCGACGAGCACACCGATGATCACGCTCGCGATCGCGTTCAGCCACGGAGCGTTCGTCCACGGCCCCAGCACGTCGCGGTCGTTGCACAGCAGCAGCAGGAAGACGGTGGCGCTCGGCAGCAACACTCCCGCAAGCGCCTGCACCGAGGTGGTGATCAGGCCGAGCGGTGCGCCCGGGATCAACACCACTCCTGCCGCCGCCGCCACCATCACGCTGAAGCTCGCGTAGAACAGCTTCGCGTCGAGTGGCCCGCGGTTGAGGGAATGCTTGGCGCCGAAGACATCACCGAATGCGTAGGAGGTCGCGAGCGTGACCGCCGCAGCGCCGATCAGCGACGCGTTGAGCAGCACGATTGCGAAGAACGTTCCGGCTGTGGCGCCGAGGTGGTGCGCGAGCTCGGTGGCGACGGCGCCGGCGTTCGTGAAGTGGCCGAAGTCCGGCGTACCGGCGAACGCGAACGCCGTCACCGCGATCAGCGCACCGGCGCCGAGCACCACGACGAACGCGCCGATCACAGTGTCCGCGCGCTCGTAGTTGATCCAGCGCGGGGTGATCCGCTTGTCGATGATGTTCGACTGCTGGAAGAACAGCTGCCACGGCGCCACCGTGGTGCCAACGACCGCGATGATCAGCAGCACCGCGGTGGAGCTCGCTCCACCGCGGATGCTCGGGCCGAACGTGTGATCGACGATGTCGCCGCCGTTCGGATGAGCGAGCACCAGCAGCGGGACCACCAGGAAGTTGGCAATTATGAAGACGTACATGAAGCGCTCCCAGCTGCGAAAGCTGCCGGTCGAGGTGATCCCGATGAGCGCCACTGCGGCGATCGGAACGGCGAGGTACCTGCTGACGCCGAAATAGCCGAGCGCGAGGCTCACACCGATGAACTCGGTGACGATCGTCAGGAAGTTCAGGACGAACAGGTCACCAACCGAGAACCAGCCCCAGAAACGCCCGAAGCGCTCATTGATCAGCCGCGCGTGGCCGACGCCGGTGACAGCCCCCAGTCGGATCACCATCTCCTGATTGACGATCAACACGGGGATCAGCAGCAGCAGCACCCACAGCAGGCTGGTGCCGTAGTTCTGCCCGGCCTGGGCGTACGTGGAGACGCCGCCGGCGTCGTTGTCGCCCACCATCACGATCAAGCCAGGGCCCATGATCGCCAGGAGGGCCATCGCGCGCGAGCGCCAACCGTGGCGCTCGCCGGTGTCGTGCATCCGGATCGTCCCCAGCGCCCCACGAATGTCCCCGATGTGAGCCTCGTCGAGGACCGGAGGCACGCCCGCGCGCTGGCGCTCGGCAGGGGTCAGCGTCGTCTCATCGGCCATCTCGGGTCTACCTCCTTTCCTTGCTCGCGGGACTGCAGGGCACCGTTCTCGGCGCGCGCATGGGCGCACCGTGGCGCGCGCCCGCGAGGAAAGAGCTCCGGGGCAGTGCTCAGGCCAGGAACGACAGGCCCGACGGGCGCGCGGCCGGCGGGGTACTTCGCGGCTGTTCTCGATCCATGCCGGCCTCCTTTCTACTGCGCCGTGTGCGGGCTTTAGGAAGCTCAGCCTAGCAATCGGTTGTCAGTCGCGCACTAGGCCGAAACGTCTCCGCCAGCCGCTTGGAAGCGTCAGCTCGAGCACGTCGTCGACGGTTACCACACCGACCATCCGCTCGTTCTCGTCCAGGACCGGGAGCATCACCAGGTTGTAGTCGGTCATCATCCGCGCCACCTCCGGAAGATCCGCGTCGGTCGCCACCGATACCGGCTCGTGCTCGGCGATCTCCTGCAGGGCGCTCAGCTGCTCGGCGCGCAGGAGCGTGACCACGAACGCGGAGCCGACCAGACCGCCCTCGTCATCCAGCAGGTAGACCGTCGTCAACGTGCCGGCGCCGAGCTTGCTCGCGCGCACCTTGGCGAGCGCCGCCTCGACCGTGTCGGTCGGCTCGAGACTGATGAAATCCGGGCTCATCAACCCTCCGGCGGTCGACGGGTTGTAACCGAGCAGACTTTCGATCTGGCGGCGCTGGGCCGGCGGGAGCAGCGCGAGGATCCGCCCGCGGCGGTCCTGGTCGATCTCGACGATCAGATCCGCGGCGTCGTCGGCGGCCATCCGCGCCACCACGGCGGCCGCCTGAGTGTCCGGCCGCTCGCGGATGAACTCCAGCTGGTGATGCTCGTCCAACTCCTCGAAGACGTCCGCCTCGAGCTCTCGGTCTTGTGCCACGGCCTCGATCAGCTCCTCGCCCTCGTCGTGCGAGGCTGCCTCCACGAGGTCGGCTATCTCCGCGGGATGCAGGTTGGCGAGCTTACGGTGGGAGAAGCGCAGGCGCGAGCTCGGGACGTGCCCCACGAACGGCTCCATGTCGGTCCAGTCGAGGATGGGACCGTCGCCCGCCAGTCCACGCAGGCCGCGCGGCAGCACCCGCCGCAGCTGTGCCCGCGTGCTGTGATCCACGCCCACCACCCTCCACCAACCCTCGATGCACGCGAGCTCGATCTCATGAGCCGTCACGAGCCTTGGCGGGTCCGCCTCCACATACACGAGCTTGCGCCCGAGCACGTCTCCCGCCAGCAGCACCTCGCCGGCTCGCCGCTCGAAGCGCCCGAGGCTCAGCTTTTCACCGGAGAGGCGCACCGCGCCGGGCGCCAGCGTGGCGATCCTGTCGACCGGCACGAACAGCTCCCGACCGCCGATCCTCGCCTTCAGCCCTGTAACGGGTGGGTAGCCGCCATCTGCCAGACGCACGATCAGATCCTCCACGCGACCCAGCCGCTCGCCGGCCCTGTCCAAGAGCGGGCTACGCAATACCGATGAGAGATGCACAACCGGTTGTGGCAAATCGTTCAATACGTTACGCCTCGCTGCGGACTGTTACACGATCGCTGAGGAGCAGCGAGGCGCCAATCGCCCCGCCGAGGTCGCCCAGCGCCGCCACGTGCACATGCGGGGGCCGGGAGTCGGCGAACAGGTGCGGCTGCATCTCCTCGGCGATCCGCTGCGCGTAGGGGTGGCCCAGCCTGACCCCCAACCCGCCACCGATGATCACGCCCTCGACGTCGAGCACGTTCACCACCGACGCGATCCCCGCGCCCAGTGCTCTGACCGCACGGTCGAGGGTTTGGATCGTGAGCTTGTCGCCGCGCGCCAGAGCACGCGCCCAGATCCCGCTCGTCAGGCGCGTGTGCTTCTGCTCCCTCATCAGCTTGAACAGCTCCGTCTTGCGGCCCTTGTCCTCGTGCAGGCGGCGTACGTAGGCCTCCATCGACGCTCGCCCGGCGTAGGCCTCCATGCAGCCGATCCGACCGCAGGTGCAGCGCGCCCCGTCGAGCTCGACCACCACGTGGCCGATCTCCCCTGCGCCGCCGCGTCCGGTCCAGGCGCTGCCGTCGAGGATCAGACCGCCGCCCACCCCGGTTCCCCAGAACACACCCAAAAGCGACGTGTACAACCGCCCCGCCCCCAGCTTGAACTCGGCGTCGGTCGCCACCTGCACGTCGTTGCCGACCGCGACCTCGCAGCCGAGCGCGGCTTCGAGCGTGCTCGCCAACGGGAAGCTGCCGTCCCACCCCGGCAGGTTCCGAGCACTCGTCACGCTGCCGTCCTCGATCGTGCCAGGCGAGCCGACGCCTACTCCCGCGAGCGCCGATGTCTCCACCTCGGCCGCCTTGGCGGCGTCCTTCAGCGCGGTCACCATCTCCGCCGCCACATCGCTCGGGCCGCCGGTCGTGGGAGTGGGTCGACGGGCGGAGCCGAGCACGCTGTGCTCCTCGTCGAGGATCGCAGCCTGGATCTTGGTGCCGCCGAGGTCGATCCCGCCGTAGGTGGACATCCGCGGTGATGATCGCAGACGCTCGCCGTGAGGCCCTGATATGCACACACCGCCGCCGAGCCGTGCCCCAGACGCAGGCAACGCAAAGCAGGACAGCTCCGACCTCGAGGCGAATTTAACGCTTTTTGGGGCCTTTCTTCGCCCGCTCTTACAGCCTGCCCCGACTATTGCCTCACTAGATGACCCAGCGCAACAGACCATCCTGGCTCCTCTACGCACTGGGAGCTCTCTGCGCCGGTGCGATCGTCGCTGCAGTTCTCATCGTCGGACCCGCGTCGGGCAGCGCGGTGAGCGTCACCCGCACCGCCAAAGTCGCGCAGGGCGTCGTCCAGTCCACGGTCTCCGGAAGCGGCAACCTCCAAGCCGCCAGCCAGCTGAACCTCGGCTTCAAGACATCCGGCACGGTCACACAGATCTACGTGACTCAGGGTGAGCATGTGACACAGGGCGAGCTGCTGGCCACGCTCGACCCGCAGAGCGCCGAAGTCACCCTCGAACAGGCCAAGGCATCGCTGCAGTCAGCCGAAGCGAGCCTCGCCAAGGAGGAAGAAACGGACGGCGAAGGTACAACCACGGGCGGCTCGAGCGCCGGCACGGCCTCGGCTGCCTCAGTCGAGAACACGGCCTACTCCCCGATCGCCACGGACGCGGCATACGCAGGCGCCCCGACGGGCACCGCCCCGACCGCCGGCGCGCCAGCGGCGGCGCCCACGACCACGACCACGAGCACCACGCCTGCCACCACAACAACATCGGCCGGCACGACCACGCCAAGCACCACCACCGCGCCGAGCACCACCACGACCTCGAGCAAACGGACGACCTCGACAGCGGCCCCCACGAGCACGACGCCCAGCAAAGCGACCGGTGGCGCGCGCGAAGGCGAATCGAAGGAAGCGGGCTCCAGCTCATCGGCGTCGAAAGCCACGATCAGCACGGCCACGCGCGAAGCGAACCTCGCCTCGGCGAAAGCGGCGGTCAAGAGCGACGCGCTCACAGTGCAAAGCGACGAGCAGTCCGTCCAGGACACCAAGCTCTACGCGCCGGAGACCGGCACGATCGTCTCGCTCTCAGGGCAGGTGGGAGAAGTGGTCTCCGGGAGCGGCACGACAAAGGGGTCGAGCTCCAGCAGCTCCTCCACGGGATCGAGCGCAACGGGCGCAGCGAGCGCCACCGGCGCCGCCGGCAAAGGCGCCACCGGGACCTCGAGCTCCTCCGCCTCCGACAGCTCATCCAGCTCGTCCTTCGCCGTCCTCAGCGACCTCAGCTCGATGCAGCTCGTCGTGCCGCTCAGCGAATCTGAAATCGGCAACGTCAAGGACGGCCAGATCGCAACAGTCACGGTCGAAGCCCTCAGCGGAGCCAAGCTTGCGGCGCACGTCAGCGAAGTCGCGCTGACATCCACGAGCAGCAGCGGTGCGGTCAGCTACGACGTGACGTTCCAGCTCGACCAGCTCGCATCCGGGATCAAACTCGGGATGAGCGCGAACGCGGAAGTCGTGATCAAGCAGGCGGAAGGGATCAACGTCCCCACCAGTGCGATCACCGCCGACGAGGTGACCGTCGAGCGGGGCGGCAAGCAGGTGCGCCAGCGCGTCGTGACGGGACTGGCCGGCAACACCTCGACGATCGTCCTCAGCGGCCTGAAGGCCGGGGAAACGGTCGTGCTGCCGGCTGCCAGCACCACCAGCTCCAGCGCGAGCAGCCTGAGCTCGAGGCTCGGCGGCAAAGCTGGCGGCCTCGGCGGCGCAGCCGGTGGCCTGGGCGGCGCAGCCGGTGGCGGCGGCTTCGCCGGTGCCGGTGGCGGCGGCGGCGCGTTCTTCAGGGGCGGCGGCTGATGCGACGGCCCCTGCGCTCGCGGACTCGAGCGCCGCGGACGCCGCGCGCCAAGCCGCTGGTGCGACGCGAGCCCCTCGGACAGGACGGCGCGCACGAACGATCCGGACCACGCCGCCCGGTGATCGAGGTGAACAAGGTCACCAAGGTCTTCGACCTCGGCCAGATCCGCGTGCGCGCGCTGCGCAGCGTCTCGCTGCGTATCGCGACCGGCGATCTCGTGGCGATCATGGGCAGCTCCGGAAGCGGCAAGAGCACCCTGATGAACATCCTTGGCTGCCTCGACATCCCCACGAGCGGGCGCTACCTGATCGACGGCGTGGACGTCAGCCACATGGATGAGGACGACCTCTCCGATCTGCGCAACCGCAAGATCGGCTTCGTCTTCCAGAGCTTCAACCTGGTGGCGCGCACGAGCGCGCTCGTGAACGTCGAGCTGCCGCTCGCCTACGCCGGCCTGCGCGGAGCGCAGCGCCGACGACGCGCCGAACAGGCGCTGCGCTCGGTCGGCATGGGACACCGCCTCCACCACCAGCCCTCGGAGCTGTCCGGCGGCCAGCAGCAGCGGGTGGCGGTCGCACGCGCGATCGTGACCAACCCCTCGCTGATCCTCGCCGACGAGCCCACGGGCAACCTCGACTCGCGCTCCACCGAGGACGTACTGCGGATCTTCGCGCGCCTGAACGAGGAGGGCCGAACCGTGGTGCTTATCACCCACGAGCCGGACGTGGCAGAACAGAGCAAGCGCGTGATCCGCCTGAGCGACGGGCAGGTCGTCTCCGACGAGCGCACACTCGGTGTGCACGACCCGCCGCCTGTGCTTCACGACCAGAAGTCCGCCCACCGGCAGGGTGGCGAGACCCTGGAGGCGCAGAGGTGATCGGCCCCGAGATGCTGCGCATCGCCTGGAGCGGGATCACCGCGAACAAGCTGCGCTCGGGGCTGACGATCCTCGGCATGACGATCGGCGTCGCCTCGGTGATCGTGCTGATAGCCGTCGGCAACGGCTCTTCCAAGGCGGTCCAGTCGACCATTCAGAGCCTCGGCACGAACGTGCTGGTGGTGCAGTCGAGCGGCGGCTTCCGCGGCGGGCTCCGGGCGAGCACAGCGGCCACCGTCTCCCTGACCAAGGCCGACGCGGAAGCTCTCCAGAGCCCCAGCCTCGCGCCGGATGTCAAGAGCGCCTCCCCGGTCGTGGACGCCAGCGCCGTGACGCTCACCTACGGCAGCACCACCTTCGAACCGTCCTCGTTCGTGGGCACCACCCCCTCCTACCTCACCGCGCACACCTACAAGATCGCCGAAGGCAGCTCGTTCACCTCCGAAGACGTGAGCAAGCACAGGCGCGTCGCCGTGATCGGCCAGGAAGTCGTGCAGGAACTGTTCGCGGGCCAGAGCGCGGTCGGGCAGAACATGAAGGTGAACGGCAGCAACTACGAAGTGGTGGGCGTGCTCGCCAAAAAGGGAACCAACGGCACCACCAACGAGGACGACGTGGTGATGGCGCCGATCACCACGGTGCAGGACTCGCTCACCGGCACCGGACCGATCGACTCGATCACCGTGCAGGCCTCCTCCGAATCCACGCTCAACGCGGCCGAAGCCGAGGTGACGACGATCCTCGAGGAACGCCACAAGATCAAAGACACCGCCGAACCCGGCTTCAGCGTACTCAACCAGGGCTCGCTGCTGGAAACCTCGAGCTCCACCAGCAGCGTGTTCACCACGCTGCTGGGAGAGGTGGCGGCGATCTCACTGCTCGTCGGCGGGATCGGCGTGATGAACATCATGCTCGTGAGCGTCACCGAGCGCACGCGCGAGATCGGCATCCGCAAGGCCGTCGGCGCCCGGCGCTCGGACATCCTCAGCCAGTTCCTGACGGAGGCGGTGCTCGTGTCGCTGTTCGGCGGCATCTCGGGAGTGGCCGTAGGGGTGATCGGCAGCCAGTTCGAGATCGCCGGCGTGCACCCGGAAATCGCCACCTACTCGATCTTCCTCGCCTTCGGAGCGGCGCTGGCCTCGGGACTCTTCTTCGGCACCTACCCGGCGGCGCGCGCCGCGCGCCTGAGACCGATCGAGGCGCTCCGCTTTGAGTGACCCATCTTCCCCCCACCAGGAGCCAGTCATGCCCCAAGATGAACCCACAGTCCAGAACACCGTCCCTCGGGACGATCAGGCTCAGCGCGCCGAGGACCCGCCTCAGGGTCCCGCCGACGACGGCTTCGACGAGAACGAGGAGTGGCTCGACGATCCCGTCGAGCTGCCGCCTCGTCCACGCCGGCGTCTGCTCGGGGCCGGCGGCAATCCGATCGCCCTGGCGCTTCTCGGCGTCCTGCTGATCGCCTGCGGGTTCATCGGCGGGGTACTCGTCGAGAAGGGCGAAAGCTCGTCCTCGAGCTCCGCCGCGGCCGGCGCCTCCGGCCTCGCCTCGCGCTTTGCCGGGCTGCGTGGCGGCAGTACGGGCGGCGCCGCCGCCGGCGCGACACGCTCGAGCTCCGCCGGCGGCGCCGGCGGCCTCTTCGGTGCGAGCGCCGCCAACCGGCCAACCGCCGGGACAGTCGCCTACCTCGACGGCAAAACGCTCTATGTGACCAACTCCGAAGGCAACACGATCAAGGTCACGACCTCCGCGGCGACGACGGTGAACAAGACCGTGACCTCGAGCGTGAAAGGGATTCACCCGGGCGAAACGGTGACGATCACCGGTAGCACCGGCTCCAACGGCGCCATGAGCGCCGAATCGATCAGCGTTGGCTCGAGCGGCAGCGGTCTGGCGGCGCTGTTCGGCGGCACCAAATCGGGGGCCGGCTCCGCCGGCAGCTCCGGCGGTGGCGCACCCGCGCTGTTCGGCGGCTGAGGAGCCTTAGCGAGGACTTAGCCAGACAGCGCACCATCCCGGCTTGGCGTCCGCCCCGCAACGTGCAGCGCGTACGCGAGCAAGATCATCCGACAAGGAGCTCAATGCATCACATGACCAGCAGCAGACGCAAACTCAAACCCGCCGTGGTGGGCGCCCTCCTCGTAGTGCTCGCCGGCTTCGCGCTGGCGGCATGCGGAGGCTCCTCGACGAGCTCAGCCGCCTCGACGAGCACCAGCACGAGCGCAAGCTCAACGCCGGCGACGGGCACCACCGGCAAAGCCCCGGCCGGCGGCGCAAGCCGCTTCAGGGCGCTACGCGAATGTCTGGAGAAAAACGGCATCACGCTGCCGAAATTCACACCGGGACAGCGCCCATCGGGCGGGACGCACGGCCCCACCCTGCCTCAGGGCGTGAGCAAGTCCCAGTATGAAGCAGCTCTGAAGAAGTGCGGCGGCGGGCGTGGCTTCCTCGGCGGCAGCGGCGGCGCGAGCCGCTTCAACAGCCCGGCGGTCAAGCAGGCGCTCGCGAAGTTCTCGACGTGCATGAGCGAAAACGGCGTGAAGATCCCGACGGCCAACACATCGGGCAAGGGCCCCATCTTCAACACGAAAGGCCTGAACACGAGCAGCGCCACGTTCAAAGCGGCCGAGAGCAAGTGCTCCAAGGATCTCGCTGGAGCCTTCCATGGCGCGCCGGGCGCCGGCGGCAGGGCACCGGGTGGCCCGGGCGGCCCAGGCGCAGCGCCGACGACGACCGGCTAGCAGCCGCACGTCGGCACCGCTCCGAGCCCCGGCTCAGAAGCGGACGGAGTGAGACCCGGGAACGCGTCCCAGAAGCGCGTTCCCGGGATTGCGCCGGCACGCGCCCGGCGCGCTAGCGCTTTGACTTCGGGTCCGGGATCGCCGCGGAGCTCGGCTTGGTGCGGATGCTGGGCATCGGCAGCGCCGCCACCCGATCCATCAGCTGGCTCCACTGGGCGGCGCTGAGGGGGGCGCTGCTCACCAGCGGCGAGGGAGCTGTCCTGCCCGAGCGTGCGGAGTGCGCCGCCGTGGCCGTCGCCGCCGCGGACAACGTGGGCGTCGGCTTGGGCGGGCTGAACTCGAGGTGGATGTGGTTCCAGGCTGCCGAGGCGGCACTCGTGCTGGGCGAGCTCGGGAAGCGCATCAGGCTGACGATCTGATGCGGCACGAATTCGGCGGGCATCGAGAGCAGCGTGCGGATCGTGAGCTCGGTGATCGTTTCCGGGCCCTGATGGCCGGCGATCTGGGTGCCGTTGATCGCGGATATGTCGACTTCGTCGCCGCTGAGGCTGGCGCCAGGACCTTTGTACTGGCGCTGCTCGCAGCGCAGCGCGCTGACCGTCGGCTCGAGGCCGCTGCGCGACAGGAACGCCAGCACGGCGAGAACGCGTTTGTTGACCGCGCCGGCGGCGACTTCGTGGCGGGCGCAGGCATCGAGCGTGATCCCGGGATCGGCCAGGACGGTGCGCTCGAGCTGCGCCTTGGAGAGCAGGAACGCTTCGCTCGCAGTCGCGCCGAGCAGCGCGTTGGTCGCCTTGGCTCCCTGCGGGTGAAGCGCGGTCTGCAGCTGGGCCCAGTTGGCCAGGACGGGAGCCGGGTCGATCGTTTCAGTGTCGCCGGCGGGGCGGACCGCGAAGCGCAGGTGGCCGTCTCGAGCACCCGGCGGCACCTGCACGTGGCCGAGCACGGTGCCGGAGGCGACAACCGAGCCGGCGCGAAGCGGCACCGGCTTTCCGGCGGCGTTGCTCCGCGCCTTCCTGGCGGCGCTGGCGACCGCCGCCGCGCGGGCGTCGGGGTTGCCGGGGTGCGCGAACAGGCGCACCTTGTCCATGCCCGCGGGAGCGGCTTCCTGCTGGGTGTTCTGGACGGAGACCGCGCCGTGGCCGGCGGTGCCCGACAGCGGGGTCTTGACGTGCAGCGTGACGGGCGGCTGCGTCCCCGCGCTGGCAGCCTGCGAGGGCGCGGGCCCGTGGGTGCTGGCCGCGTCGACGACCGGCGAGTCCACGCGTGCTCCGGACGCCTTGGGCAGCACGTAGGTTGGAGCGATGCTGCCGAGGCCGGCGTAGGTGAATACATCGCCGTAGACGTCGCGCAGCACCACGTACTTGCCAAGCTTGCGGGAGTGTCCGATCCGCACGATGCGTCCGTCCTGCACGGCGACCACCGAGGCGTTCGGCGAGCTCAGCAGTTCGATCAGCTGCAGGGATTCTCCCTTGGCGTTCGAGCCGGAGGTAGCGGCCGCGGCGGCGGCCGCCGGTGACAGCGGCGCGGTCGAACCCGGGGTCGCTGCGCTGGAGGCGCTCGCGGATTTGCCGGGCACCGCGGTGGCGCCCGCGGTGGCGCTGGACGCCGACGTGGACGGCGCGGGGAGCGGGTTCCAGGCGACTCGCTTGCCGGTCAGGGGCAGGCGGCCGTCGATCAGGCCGGTGAGCGTCGCAATCACGCCCTTCGGATAGGTCGAGATCAGCTTCGCTCTGAGGAGCACCGATTCGACGTATTCTTCGGAGTGGTTGTAGGCGAGGATCGCCGCGCGCAGGTTGGTGGCTGCCCCGGCGGCGCGCAGGTAGCGCGCCGCGGCGAAGACGGCATCCACCGGGTTGTAGGGGTCGGCGTAGCCCGCGTCGAGCGCATCCACGCCGTATTGCAGCCAGGTGCTCGGCATGAACTGCATCCACCCCACGGCACCGGCGGTGGAGACCGACAGGTCTGTGCCGTAATCGGTCTCGATTTCGTTGATCGCGGCGAGGATCTGCCACGGCACCCCGTACTGCACCGCGGCCGCCTTGTAGATCGGCAGCAGGAACAGCGGGATGCGGTAGAAGCCAAGCGCCTGATCGGAGGCTTCCGCGGAGGCGAGCAACGCCACGAGCTGCCCTGCCTCTGCTGCGACCGACTGCGGCGAGGCAGCCACGCCATTGGGTCCCGATGCTTTCTGGCTCGACTTGCCGGTCGAGCCCTTGGATGTCTTCTTGGTCGACTTCTTCGGCGAGTTGCCGCTCTTGCTCGTCGCTTCGGTGGTCGTCGTCTGCGTGGCGCTGGCGGGGCTGCTCGAGCTGGCCTTCTGTTTGCGCTGGAGCACCACGGCAGGGGCTTCAGTGGCCGAAGGCGTAGCGCTGGGGGCCTGCTGAGCGCTCGAGCCGGCGCTCGGCGTCGTCGCGACCGACGTGCTCGTCGTGGGCGTGGAGGTCGTCGGGGTTTCCGAGGTGGTCGTCGGCGTCGTGGAGGTGGTCGTCGGCGTCGTTCCCGTTTCAGTCTCGGGTGTGGTGCCGGTCGATTCGGTGGCGGGCGCCGTGCCTTCGCTGGCGCCCGTGGAGGTGTCGCCGAGCGCGGCCCCGACGAATGGGGCGCCGAGCGTGGCAGCCGTCAACCCGCCTCCCGCAAGAGCGGACAGCACGGCGCGAAGAGCCCGTCGGCGGGCGCGATTCAGAGGCGGCATACGTGCTTGTCGTTCATCTCGGGGGCGTCCCATCATCGTGGTCGGCGCAGCTGTCCCACAGATCGCGGGGTACGCCCACCGGGATTCTTATCGGCAGCGAACCACGAATCGGTAAAGGATTCGTAATCGCACCGGCAAATCTTGCGAAGATGGGGTTGCATGGTAGGGGCGGGTGCTGCGGGACCGTAACCAACCCGAAGGCGGAAATGTCGCAGTTGGCCCGTCCTGTCCGTGTTCTGGACGCTCGAGCCCTCTCCTGCCGGCATCGGGCCTGACGGCGGTGATGTGTCGCGTGCTCGCCAACACGATATTCTGGGGCGCGTGGAAACGATCTTCTCGGTCCTGCAGGTGATCATCGCCGTCGTGCTGATCTTCCTCGTGCTGATGCACTCGGGCAAGGACTCCGGGCTCTCCGGCGCATTCGGCGTCGGCAGCGGCACCGGCCCGCTCGGAGGAGGCTCGCTGGTGGAGCGCAACCTAAACCGCTGGACGATCTTCTTCGGCGTGCTGTTCTTCCTGAATGCGTTCCTGCTGCTCAAGGCGCCCTGGGCCTGAGGACTCCGCCGGACCTGAGGACTCCGCCGGGCCTGAGGACTCCGCGGCGGCCGCCTCGCCGTCGGCGGGCTCGAGCCGGTTGAGAATCTCCAGCGCCTCCGCGCGAAGGTCCACATCGATCGCGTCGTAGTCCTCACGCGAGAGCTTGCCCGTACGAAAGTCCAGCTCGGCGTCGCGGATCTCGCGGTACTTCGCCTCGCGCGCGGCCTCCAGATCCTGCACCTGGCCCACGGACATCGAGGAACTGCCAGATGCTTCGGCAGCGGAGGCCAGGCTCGGGCCCAGCCCGCCCGGCCCGGCCCGGCGTGCGCGGCGCAGAGGCGAGCCGACAACGAGCACGACGACGGCGAGCAACGCCAGTGTCAGCAGCGCGACCAGGAAGGCCATGACGTTCCGCTCGACCGACGCGCCGGCGTCAGGCGCGCGCCAGGCCCCGCACGGCCCGCGCGCGCGAGCGCGCGGCCGCGCGTCGACGGAGGGAGAAGGCGGACAACCCACCCGCGGGCCACAACGCGATGAGACCGCCTCCGAACGCGATCACCCCGCCGATCCAGACCCAGAAGACCAGCGGCGAGACGAGGAGGTTGAACTGCGTAGGCGGCGGGTGCTCGAGGTAGGCGCGCGCGAGATAGGCGATCGCGATCAGCGCCTCGCTGGGAGGCAGCGTGCTGTTGCCGGCGTCGACGATCCGCTTCAGGTTCGGCGCTTCGATGTCCGGTTCGATCGCAGTCCAGACGTTGCGCATGAGGCTCCCGGTCATCGCCACGTGGCTGACGGCCTGACCGCCGATCAGGCTGCCGACGGTCCCCTGGCTGGGTTCGTCGGAGGCGTAGAAGCCCTCGCTGGGGTTCAGCATGGCGACGTGGTGGCCGTTCTCCGAGACGTCCAGGACCGCCCCCAGGCTGAGCGTCGAGCCCGTATGAGCCTCGTCGTACTTGGGCGTGATCGTGGCTGTCGGGCGAACGTAGCGGACCTCGTAGGCGCCGACGCGGGTGGACTGCCCCGGTTTCAGCCCGAGCTGGGAGGCGTGCTGGAAGGACGATGAGGCGGCCACCCCGACGAACAGCACGGCGATGCCGATGTGCACGATGTAGCCGCCGTAGCGGCGGCGGTTGCGTTTGACGAGCCCCAGCAGGGCGAGCGGCGCCGGTTCGCCTGCCATCGCGCGTCGCGCGCGGGTGCCGCGGAAGAACTCCTGACCGACGCTACCGAACACGAAGGCTGCGCAGCAGAACATCGCCAGCGCGAACGGCTTCTGCGTCACCCCGGCGATCTCCAGCACCACCAGCATCCCCAGGCCGCACGAGATCGGCACGAGGAAGTTGCGCCGCGCATTGGCGAGCGTCGCGCGCCTCCACGCGATCACGGGGCCGATGCCGCTCAGCAGCACCAGGATCAGCGCCAGCGGCACTGTGTAGCGATCGAACCACGGAGGACCGACCGAGGATTCCTGGCCGGTGACGGCCTCGGAGATCAACGGGAAGTACGTGCCCCACAGGATCACGAAGGCCAGCCCCACGAGCACGAGGTTGTTCCCCAGGAAGATCGACTCGCGCGAGAGCAGCGAGTCCAGCCTGTGCTCGGAGCGCAGCATGTCGCGCCGCGAGGTCACGAGGTAGATCGAGCCGCCGATCATCGCCGCGATCAGGATCACGAACGGCACGCCCAGCGTATGCCCGCCGAAGGCGTGGATCGAGTCGAGGATCCCGCTGCGCACCAGGAAAGTGCCCATGATCGCCAGCGTGCCCGTGGCCAGGGCCAGCGAGACGTTCCACACCTTCAGCATCCCCCGCTTCTCCTGGATCATCAACGAATGCAGGAACGCCGTGCCGGTCAGCCATGGCAACAGCGCGGCGTTCTCGACCGCGTCCCAGCCCCAGTAGCCGCCCCAGCCGAGCTCGGAGTAGGACCACAGCGCACCAAGCAGGATCCCGAACCCCAGGAACAGCCATGCCGCGAACGCGAAGCGGCGGATCGATTTGATCCAGTCGGCGTCCACCCGGCGCGAAAGCAGCGCGCCCACCCCGAAGGCGAACGGGATGATGCACAGCGTGTAGCCCGAGTACAGCATCGGGGGGTGGATCATCATCGTGGGAAAGCGCAGCAGCGGGTCGAGACCCACGCCTTCCGGAGGCGCCGGGCTGGTCGTTTGGAACGGGTTCGCGTAGAAGACCATCAACCCGACGAAGAAGGCACCGAAGCCGAGCATGACCGCGGTCGCGTAGGCGGCCACCTCGCGCAGATGCTTGCGTGTCAGGAACATGGCGAGGCTCGACCACAGCGACATCAGCCACGCCCACAGCAGCAGCGAGCCTTCCTGCGAGGCCCAGATCGCCGCGGCACGGTAGAACGCCGGCGTCGTGCGGCTGGAGGTGTCGGCGACGGTGTTGAACGTGAAGTCGTTGTTCAGGAAAGCGATCTCCAGCACCAAGATCCCGACGGTCAGGACGCCGGCCAGCGCATACATGGCGCGCCGGCCGGAGTCCGCGAACTCCATGCGCCCGCTGCGCACGCCGTACAGCGACGCGCCGATCCCGTAGGCGCATACCGCCAGCGCCAGCAGCAGGCAGATGAAGCCGAAGCTCGCCATCAGCGTCTACCGCCGGCGACGGCCGTGTGCACCGTGCAGCGCACTCAGGAGTTCTGGTTCTCGCTCGGGGGAGCGGTCTTGTACTTGGAGGGGCACTTCGTGATCAGCGAGTTGTTTTCGCCGATGTAGCGACTGCCCTGCTTCTGGACGTTCACGATCACCTCACGTCCTTCGCGGAACGGGTCGGGGACGATCCCCGTGTAGGCCAGCGGGATCGCGGTTCCCCCAGCGCGATCCTCGACGGCGAAGTGCAGCACCGCGCCTTCGCGGTGCACCGAGCCTTTGACGACAGTCCCCGTCAGCTGGTAGCTGCGACCGGGTTGGGCCTCGCGCACCAGTTGACTGGGCGTGAGGGCTGGGCTGGCGGCGCTGAAGCTCGTGTAGATCAGGGCACTGGCCAGGACTACGGCCACACCCAAAGCCACGACCAGACGCACCGTGCGCTTGCGTGCGGGGTTCATCAGGAACAAGTATCGCAAACGGCGTTTGCGGCCGCGTCAGCAGCCCGCCGAGACCGGAGCGATGCGCGCCGCGCGAGGAAAAGACGCGTGCAGGGCGAAACCTTCCGGCATGAATGACGTTGTAGGAGGTAGCGAGTCATGAGAGCCAGTCTCCTGCATCCCCTCCGCGCACCGGGCCATTCGCGCCGTCAGCGCCGGGCCGCTCCGGCGCCGCCCAGCGAGAGCGTCGCGCTCTCGCGCGAGCCGACCATCGAGCGGATGCGCTCGGCCGCCGCCGCCGAGGACCCTGCGGTTCAGCGCGTGCGCGACGCCGGTGGACCCGTGGATCGGGCCTCCTACACGTGCGCGTGCGGCTGTCTGTTCAGCGCCAGCGTCTCCACCAGCGTGATGTGCCCGCACTGCGGTGCGGATCAGGCCTGGTAGCCGGTCCGCCCACGCCGACAGCGTCGAGGGCCCCGCACTTGGCGAGGCCCTCGAGACGCTTCGACTCCTGCCGGTGCCAGTCCCCAGCTGGCGCTGATCGACCGGTCGCCAGTCCCTAGCTGGCGCTGATCGACCGGTCGCCAGTCCCTAGCTGGCGCTGATCGAGATCACCGGCTGGTCGCCTTCCCAGCAGCTGCCCTGGCTACCGCCGAACGTGCCGAGATCGGTCGCTCCTTCGCAGTACATCTCGTTCCAGGTCGAGTCGAGGAACAGTTCCTGCGTCGGGTCTTCACCCAGCGACAGCGTGTGTTCCACCGGTTCGCTGACCGCCACGTTGAGCGACTTGGCAGGCGCGCTGGTGGTCGGATAGGAGACCGTGACTATCGCTTTCTTGGGTACCCGCTGGAGCTTCAGTTTGAGCGAGATCGGGAACGCCTTGCCGTTGAAGCACGTTTCCGACGTCGCGTCATACCAGGTGCCCGCATGCGCGCCGGAGCAGTGCACCGGTTCGGCGGACGGGCGGTAGAGCATCTTGAAGGTCTTGGTCTTGGTCGCGATCGCGTGCTCCAATTCGCCCACTTCGTAGATCTTGACGGTCACCGGCACCTTGAACGTCTTGCTCGTGGGAGAGGAGCAGGTGTCCGCTGACCAGCTGCCGCTCTGGCATGCCCAACTGCTCATCACGACCGTGACGGTGGGGTTCTTACGAGCAGCCCCCACGACTTCCACCTCCCCGCCGAACTGCGTCGAGGACGTCGCCGCGAATCCGATCGAGGCGAAGTTCCCCGGCAGCGGGCTGGGGACGTTGTTGTAGATCACTTCCGCGCTCGCCGCTCCAGCCGCGATCGCCATGAGAGCACCTGCCGCGAGGAGCGCCAAAGCCATCGTCGCAACCCTCGCTGGAATCCTTCCGTTCATGTCTGTCTCCATTCGTCGTAAAGCGCCGGGACCTGACGGTCCTGGAGCATCTGACCCCCCGAGGAACGTGAAAGGACGAGCAGCTGACAGCGAAATGGAGCAGACATCCGTCTCTGCCCACGCAGACTGCGCGTACGCGCGAGCCATCCATAGCCACCCCCATCCCCTTAGCACCCCATCCGACGAGCGACGCTACTCGACCGTTTCCTCGGTGTCAACCCCCCCCCCGATCCGGGCGGGGCACGGCGTCACTTGATGTGCATACCCGAGATTGCGCGCGCGATCACGAGCTGCTGGATCTCGGCGGTGCCCTCGAAGATGTCGTAGATCTTGGCGTCGCGGTGCCAACGCTCCACGGGGAACTCGCGCGTGTAGCCGTTGCCCCCGAGGATCTGGATCGCGCGCTCGGTCACCCACACGGCGACCTCGCCGGCCTTGAGCTTGCTCATCGAGCCCTCGGCGTTCTCGAAGGGCACCTGGTTGCGACCCATCCACGAGGCGCGCCACACGAGCAGCCTCGAGGCGTCGAGCTCGAGCTTCATGCGCGCGAGCGTGAACGCGATCGACTGGTTCTCGACGATCTTGCGTCCGAACTGTTCACGCTCCTTCGCATACTCCAAGGCATACTCGTAGGCGGCGCGGGCGATGCCCAGCGCCTGCGCGCCGACCGTCGGGCGCGAGGACTCGAAGGTCTGCATCGCAGCCTGAGAGTTGCCGCGCTTGCCCTCGCGCACGCGCGCCAGACGCTCGTCGAGCTTCTCCTTGCCGCCCAGCACGTAGCCCGCGGGTACGCGACAGTCGTCGAGGAAGACGTCGGCCGTGTGCGAGGCGCGCAGGCCGTGCTTGGAGACCTTCGTGCCCTGCGAGATGCCGTTGGCTTCGCTCATCGGCACGACGAACGCGGCGTGGCCTTTGGAGCCCAGCTCGCGGTCCACGGACGCGATCACGACGTGAACGTCGGCGATGCCCCCGTTCGTCGCCCACGCCTTCTGGCCGTTGATGACCCACTCCCCCGCCGCCTCGTCGAACTTCGCGGTCGTTCGCAGGCCGGAGACGTCCGATCCGGCGTTCGGCTCGGACGCGCAGAAGGCCGCGACCTTGAGATCGTCGATGGTGCCGAAGCAGCGCGGGATCCATTCGCCGATCTGCTCGCCTGAGCCCTGGCCGAAGATCGCGGCCACCGCAAGCGCAGTGCCCATGATCGACATGCCGATCCCGGCATCGCCCCAGAACAGCTCCTCGTTGACGATCGGCAGCGTCAGGCCTGTAGGGTCGGCGAAGAACTGGGCCAGCCCTTCGAAGCCGTACAGGCCGATCTTCGCCGCCTCTTGGATGATCGGCCATGGCGTCTGCTCCTTCTCGTCCCACTCATGCGCGGCCGGGCGCACGACGTCCGCCGCGAAGCCATGGACCCACTCGCGGATGTCCTTCTGCTCCTGCGTCAGCGCCAGGGAGAACGTGACCTCCTGGTTGGCGGCGCCGGCTATCGCCTCGACGGCGGCCTCGGCGGCCTGCGTGGTAGCCGGGCTCGAGTCGCTCGAAACGGTGGTGGGCGGAGCTGACATCGGGGCGGGACCTCCTTGGGGTGGGTGGCTCGCGGGGGACGGGAAGAGTGCGGCTGATGGAGGAGCTGACGAGGCTGGCATGCTTGACAGTGACCTGACCGCGACCCTTGACAGGGTACCCGACAGCGCAGCTCGTTGCACGAGCCGTGACCGGGGCTTACCCGCGCCAGGCCACTACTATGCGCGACCCGAGACCCGCGCTCAGCGCGTCTGCCAGGCTTCCTCGGCGCGGGTGAGCGCGAGGACGTCCTTCGGCAGCCTGCCTTCGGCGACGTCGGCTACGGTCACGTTCTCGAGCACTTTGCGCAGGTTGGAGCGCAGCGCGATCCACACCTGCTGCAGGCTCTCTGCCGAGCCCGCGTACTCGACCTCCTCCGGGCGCTGCCCGCGCACGCCCACCAGCGGACCCTCGACCGCTCGGATGATCTGCGCGAGGTTGACCTCGTCGGCGGGCCGGGCGAGCCAGTAGCCGCCCTCGGGGCCGCGCTGACTGCGGACGATGCCCGAGGAGCGCAGCTGGGTGAGGATGTTCTCGAGGAACGAGACGGGGATGCTCTGGGCCTGAGCAACTTCGTCGACCTTACGCGGCGAGCCCTGGGCGCTGTCGGCGAGCTCGACGACCGCTCTCACTGCGTAGTCGGCCTTGGCTGTGACGTGCATACGTTGATTCTCACGTATTTGGCGGCGAACCGATGCGCGCACCGCCGGTAGGGCCTCCGGAAGGGCTCCGCCGGTGGCTAGACTTCAGCTCCGATGAGCAGCCTCGAGCAGCACACCTACAATGTTTCTGGGATGTCTTGCGAGCACTGCGTCGCTGCGGTGAGCGGCGAGCTGGGCGAGCTCCCCGGCGTCAACGCCGTCGAGGTCGATCTCGCCAGCGGAGCAGTGATCGTGCACGGCAGCGACGTCGACGACGAAGCCGTCCGCGGCGCTGTGGAAGCGGCCGGCTACAGCCTCGCCGCCGCATAGCGACCGCTCAGTTGATCGGCACGGCGAAGGAGCCGCTCAGCTCACGCCCGGCGCCGTCCACGCCGGCGACGCGAAAGTCCCAGACACCGCGCGTGAGGTGGACTACTGCGATCTCGTGGCCGGTGCCCGCGTGGTAGAAGCCGACACGGGCGTGCCTGCCGGTCTGTGAGACGGCGCTCAGCGAGATCGAGCGATAGCCCACATGGGCGCTCGTGGTGCTCTCGAGGTACAGATGCAGGTTGACGTTGCCCGGCCGCAGCGGTTCGGCGTAGACCTCGAGCGTCTCGCCGGCGGGCTCGCGCAGCGTGATCGAAGCGGTACGCGGCACGGCGAAGGAGTCGGGGGCGGCGAGCACCAGGCCACCGAGCAGCACGGCGGGGATCGCGGCGGCAAGGGCGATGCTGGCGAGCCGCTGGCGGGCGCTGCGCACCGGTGTTGGGCGCCCGGGCCGGCCGAAGCGCCGCAGGCGCAGGCTGTTGGTGACGACAGTGATGCTCGATAGGCCCATCGCCACGGCTGCGAGTGCCGGGCTGAGCAGGCCGGTCATGGCCAGCGGCAGCGCGACCAGGTTGTAGCCGAACGCCCAGCCGAGGTTCTGCAGCACGATCGTGTAGGTCTCTCGCGCTAGTCGCAACGCACGAGCGACGCCGCGCAGGTCGCCGGAGAGCACGCTGATGTCAGCTACCTCGATCGCGGCGCCGACGCCCGTGCCCATTGCGATCCCGAGGTCCGCGCGGGCGAGGGCGGCGGCGTCGTTGACGCCGTCGCCGACCATCCCCACGCGGTGGCCTTCGCCCTGCAGCCGCTCGATCTCCTCTAGCTTGCCGCTCGGGCTGACGCCCGCGCGCACGTGCTCGATGCCGACGGCCGACGCCACCGCCTGCGCGGCGCGCGGGTTGTCGCCGGTGAGCAGCTCCACCTCGATGCCCATGCGGCGCAGACCTGCGATCGCCGCCTGCGCCTCGGGCTTGACGGTATCGGCGAGCGCGACTGCGCCGATGACCTGCGCGCCTGCCTGCGCCCCCGAGGGTCCGCCCGGGACGGTGTCGCGCTCGACCACGACCGCCGTGCGGCCGGCGCTCTCCCAGCGCTCGAGCACGGAGGACAGCTCGGGCCTGCCCTCGAGCGTGCTCGGGCGCCCGACCCACACGCGTGAGCCTCCAAGCAGCGCACGCACGCCACGCCCGGGAGTCGAACGGAACTCGCTCGCGGGCACCATCTCCAGGCCGCGATCCTGCGCGGCGCAGACGATCGCCAGCGCCACGGGATGCTCGGAACCGGCCTCGGCTGAGGCGGCGAGCGCCAGCACACGGTCGGCGTCCTCGCCGGGTGCGCTCCAGATGTCCGCGAGCGACAGCTCACCGGTGGTGACGGTGCCGGTCTTGTCGAGCACGATCGTGTCCAGGCGTTGGCTGCGCTCGAGGATCTCGGCGCTGCGGATCAGCAGCCCCAGCCTCGCGCCGCGGCCGGTGCCGACGAGGATCGCCACCGGCGTGGCCAAGCCGAGCGCGCACGGGCAGGCGACGATCAGCACGGCGATCGTGGCGTCTATGCCGCGCTGCAGGTGCATCGAGGCGAACATGCCCTGCAGGCCGTCGCCGGTGATGACCCACACGAGCGCGGTGAGCGCCGCGAGCACGAGCACGACCGGCACGAACACGCTCGCGATCTGGTCGGCGAGCCGCTGGATGCTGGGCTTGGATGCCTGCGCGCGCTCGACCAGCGCGACCAGCTGCGAGAGCGCGGTTTCGGCGCCGACGGCCGTCGCACGCGCCTCCAGTACGCCGTCGACGTTGAGCGTGGCGCCGGTGAGCAGCGCCCCGAGGTCCTTCTCCACCGGCAGCGACTCGCCGGTGAGCATCGACTCGTCGACCGCGGAGGCGCCTGCGATCACGATCCCGTCGACGGGCACGCTGTCGCCGGGACGCACGCGAAAGACGTCGCCGCGGCGCACCTGCTCCACGCCGACGAGACGCTCGGGGGCACTGGGATCCTCGGGATCGAGCAGCCGCGCCTGGGTGGCCCCGAGCTGCGCCAGCTCACGCACGGCGCGCCCCGAGCTGCTGCGGGCCTTCGCCTCGCACCAGCGCGCGATCAGCAGCGCGGCGATGATCGTCGCGCCCATGTCGTAGTCGAGCGGCATGTTGAACTTGCCGACCGGCACGCCGTGCTCGTAGACGGGGCTGGCGGTGAGCAGCATCACGGTCGAGTAGACGAAGGCCGCAAGCGTCGAGAGCGCGATCAGCGTGTCCATGTTGGTGGCGCGTACGCGTGCGCGAGTCCACGCCGAGCTCAGGAACGGCAGCCCGCACCAGAACTGCACCGGCACGGCGAGCGCGGCGACGATCCAGCGCGCGGTGGTGTCGTGTGGCTGGGTGTAGGTGAGCACCGCGATCGCCACGGCCAGCGGCACAGCGAGCGCGATCCGGCGCACGAGGCCGGCCTGCTCGCGCGCCTCGCGCCGTTCGAGCTCGTCGAAGGTGTGTGCCTGCTCGGTGGCGCTGCGCGCCGCAGGCGAGGCGCCGTAGCCGATGCCCTGGACGGCGGCGGCGAGCTGCTCGACATCGACCGCGCCGGGATCGAGCTCGACGGTGGCCCGCCCGGTGGCGTAGTTGACGAGCGCCTCGCTGACCCCCGGCTGACGCGAGAGGGTTCGCTGCACGCGTGCCGCGCAGGACCCGCAGGTCATCCCGGAGACGTCGAGTTCCAACACCTCGTGACGCCCGTTGGACGGCTCGGCAGCGGTCGGCTCTGCGATCTGGCTCGTGCTCATCCTCGAGGCTCCAGTTCAGGATAGCTGCCGCGCTACTGGGTTCGAGACACTGTTACACAATGAGGAGCACCCGAACGCTTGCTGCGGGACTGCTCGCGCTGGTGCTCGCCGGCTGCGGCTCGAGCGCCACCACCGCGGGCGAGAGCACCACGTCGAGCGTGCCGGCGTACGTGACGGAACCGTTCTCACACGAGCAGAAGCTGATCGAGCAGGGGGCGCACCTGGTCGTCGCCGACGGCTGCTCGGCGTGTCATCTGATGACGAGCAGACCCGGCCTGGGGCCGAGCTTCTCGAGCTTCGCCGGGCATCGCGTCACGTTGAGTAGTGGGCGCAGTGTGGTGGTCAACGAACAGTTCCTGCGCGAAGGCCTGCTGCACCCGCGCTCTGAGCTGCTCAGGGGCTATGACCCGGCGCCGATGCTGGCGGCACTCGCGCGGCTGCATCTCGCGGAGGAACCACATCAGGTTGCCGCGCTGGCGGCGTTCATCGAGCAGGTTGGCCCGGAACCGTAGTTGCGAGCAACCCTCGTCGCGGTCGGGCTCCGACGCCGCCGTGACGCCTGACTGCGTCTTAGCATCTGTCCATGCCCGGGGGGTGGAACTGGGACGCGACCACGATGCGCGAGCTTCGCGCGCTGCGTCAGCCGCTGCGCTCGAGGCTCAGGGGCGACTGATGGACCTCGACGCGCTGCAGCTTCGCCGCGAGGCGCGCCGCCGCGAGATCCACCGCCGGCGGGTGACAGCCGTCTGCGTGTCTGCTGTGGTCCTCACGGTGGCGGCGATCGCGGCGATCGTGCTGGCGCAGGGCTCGGGCGGTGGCTCGCCAGGCATCGGGGCGGCAACGCGCTCGACGGCGGCGCGAACGGGCGCCCCCGGACACCACGCGACCTCCCCGGCAGCCACGACGAGCGTGCGCACGGGGCCACCGGGAACCGACGCGATCCCGATCCTCATGTACCACGTGATCGCAGCCCCTCCCCCGGGCGCTCCGTTCCCCGGCCTGTATGTGGAACCGTCGGAGTTCGCCGAGCAGATGCAGGCGCTCGAGCGAGCCGGCTGGCACGCGGTGACGCTCGACCAGGCGGAGGCCTACTGGCGCCACGGGGTGCCGCTGGGCGCGGGCAAGCCGATCGTGGTGAGCTTCGACAACGGCTACCAGTCGCAGTACACCGAGGCGCTGCCGGTGCTGCGACGGCTGGGCTGGGTGGGCGACGAGAACATCCAGCTGACCGGCCTGCCGCCGTCGCAGGGCGGGCTCGGCCCGGGGGAGATTCGCGGCCTGCTAGCCGCCGGCTGGGAGCTGGACACCCAGGGAATGAGCCACGCCAGCCTGATCAGCCTCGACGCCGAAGAGCTCCGCTACCAGGTGGTCGAAGCGCGCAAGATGCTGCAGCGGCGCTATCACGCCCCGGTCAACTGGTTCTGCTACCCGTCCGGGTTGTATGACCCGACGGTGGAGGCGGCGGTCGAGGCGGCGGGCTACATCGGCTCGACGACCGTGGTGCCCGGTTGGGCGCACCCGGGCGAAGACCCCTACCGTCTACACCGCCTGCGTGTGCTGGGGGGAACGACCGGCGAGGAGCTGTTGGCGCTGGTGGAGGGCGCGCGCGACGAACCCCCTGCGCCGGCGTCCTTCACGACGCCGTAGCCACGGCCGCGCCGAGGGCCAAAGCAAAGGAGACGCGCCGCTCAGACGAGCCGGTAGCGGCGCGTGGCGGGGTCGCGCTCGAGTAGCCCCACGGCGACGAGCGTCGATACGTAGCGGTGGGTGGTGCTTGGGTTCATGTCGAGCAGGCGGGCGATTTCGGCGTTGCCCAGGTAGCTGCCGTCGGTTGGGAAGGAGGCGAGCATGAGCAGGCCGGCGAGCAGCGAGCGCGACAGCCTGTTGTCGTCCATCTGGCTGGGCTCACGGGCGAGTATCTCGCGGACGTCGCTCAGGCCGGAGAGGAGCACAGACATGCTGCTGCCCTCCGTGGCGCTGCGGATCACACGATCGACCTGCCCGGCGGAGAGCTCCAGGACGACCTTGTCGGGCGCTTCTGAGCCGTCGCGCCGGCGTCCCTCAGGGGCCTGGGGCCGCGAACTCCACGTTCGCTTGACAGTGCGCGAGATCTCGCCGTTGGCGGTCGCGCTGCCTTTGACCGCGCTCACCGCGAGCCCGCCGGCTTTCGGGAGCGCACGCCCGGCGATGTGTGAGTCGCTGTGTTCACAGTTCACAGATCATGTATGCGTTTGATTTCCTTGACAAGTCAGGGCGTCGAATGTTCTACATCGTGACTGTCGGAGAAAGACAGAAACGCGACTTCTAATGATGGTGACGCGCTTTTAGGCTATCCCATCCGATGAGCGCAAGGACCGCGATGGCGAAACATCCCGCAAGAGCTGCCAATCCGATGCAGTCGGCGGTGCACTGGGCGCTGTTGGGCCTTGTGATCGAGCGTCCGAGCTACGGATATGAGCTCGCTCAGCGCTTCGAGCAGGCCTACGCGGGCATGCTCGAGCTGAGTGGGTTCTCCTACATCTACACGGCGCTCGACACGCTCCGCTGCAGAGGGCTGATCGAGGAGACGCCGGGAACCGGCAGCGAGCGTCAGCCCAAGCCCGGCTACCGAGCCACGACGGAGGGCGTTCACAACTACCAGCAGCGCCTGATCGTGCAGATGCGCGAGGACTTCCGGCGTTCGCGTCTGTTCGCACGCCAGCTGGCCGTGCTGGCAGGCCAGCCCGAGCTGGCACTCGACGTGATCGAGAGCTACGGGCGGGCATGCCTGGAGGAGGCTGGCTCAGCGCCCCTGCCGGCAGCCGAGGACACCTGCACGCAGGAGGACTCGGGGCTGGCCGAGCGACTGGTCTCGCAGGAGCGGCGGCTGGCGATGGAAGCGAGGCTGCCGTGGGTCGACTACGCCCGACGCGAGTTCAAGGCGCTTGCAGCCGACAGGCTGCAGCCGCGATGAGCCTGCTGGAGCTGGAGAGCGTCGGCAAGCGCTACGGCCGGCTGGACCGTCGCGTCGTGCTGCGAGACGTGTCGCTGTCGGTCGATTCGGGCGAAGTGGTCGTCATCTGGGGCATGCGCCGCTCGGGTCGCTCGACTCTGCTGCGGATCGCAGCAGGGATAGAGACCCCGGACACGGGCGCGGTGCGCTTCGACGGGCTCGACCTGCGCGCCCGTCCGGGCGCGACGCTCGGCGACGGGATCGGCTATTGCCGCAGGACGTTCGCGGACCGTGAGGGCCGGCTTCTGCTGGACCAGCTCACAGGCGGGCTGATCGCGCGCGGAGTGGCGATGACGGTGGCGGCGCGGCGCGCGCACGAATCGCTCGAGCGGGCGGGTATCGGATCCTGCGCGAGGTGCCGGCCGCAGGAGCTGGACGGCAGCGATGCCGTTTGCGCGACGATCGCGCGCGCGCTCACGCTGAGCCCGCGGCTGCTGATCATCGACGAGCCCACGATCGGCGTGGACGTGCTCGCGCGAGACCGAGTCCTCACCCTGCTGCACTCGCTGGCACAGGACGGCGTCGCGATTCTGGCGACCACGGGCGAGTCGACGAGCCTGTCGGGGGCACGGGCGCTGACGCTGAGCGAAGGCGAGCTGCACGGCCCCCCCGCCCGCGAGCTTGGGAAGTTGGTCGCTCTCAGCCCGACAGGCTAGGCTCAGCCGACATGCGCGGGCGAGGCCTCGTGATCTTCGACTGCGACGGAGTGCTGGTCGACAGCGAGGTCATCTCAAACGGCGTGCTGGCGCGCATGCTGTGCGAGGAGGGGCTGCCGACGACGCTGGCGGAGGCTCGCGGCGACTACCAGGGACTGCTGCTGAGCGAGGTACTGGGGCGCGCGGAGGGCAAGCTCGGCCGGCCGCTGCCGGCGGGCTGGCTCGACCGCTATGAGCGCGAGCGCCGTGAGGAGTTCGAGCGCGAGCTGAAGCCCGTGCAGGGGGCCGCGCGGGTCGTTGAACGGGTCGAGCAGGCGAGCATGAGGATCTGCGTGGCCTCACAGGGCAAGCTCGAGAAGACGCGACTGTCGCTGGAGCTCACGGGGCTGCTCGACCTGTTCGACGAGCAGGCGCTGTTCTCGGCGCATTCGGTCGCCCGCGGCAAGCCCCACCCCGACCTGTTCCTGCACGCGGCGCGTGCGATGGGCGCCGAGCCGTCGGACTGCGTGGTCGTGGAGGACACCCCGTCGGGGGTCTCGGCGGCGGTAGCAGCGAGTATGCGTGCGATCGGCTACGCGGCTGACAGCGACGAGGCGGCGCTGCGGCGTGCGGGCGCGGAGATCATCCAATCGCTCGACGCGCTGCCCGCGCTGCTGGGCCTTGACTGAGCGTGGCGCGAACCGTCGGTAGTTCGCAGCGACGCCCCGAGCGGGTCGGCGCCGGGCGTCGGCAAGGACCGGCTCAGCCGGTCATATCGACAGCGAACACGGAGTCCACCTCGATCGTGACAGCGACGCGCCTGTCATCGGGACCATCGTGCACGCGCAGGTCCGAGCCGTACTTCGCGCCGACCTTGTCGGCAAGGACGTAGTCGTCGTCGGGCTCGATTCGCGCACGACCTCGGACATCGACGTACCGGTAAGGGTTCGCCAGATCGAGAATGAAGAGGCTGCACGCGGGCCGCGCGATCAGATTCTTGGTCTTCGCGCGCGAGGTGTTCAGCGACAGCTTCAGATCGCCGTCGTCGTAGAGGAACCAGACCTCCGTCAGCTGCGGAGCGCCGCTGCGGCCGATCGTCGCCAGCGTCGCGTACTTCGCGTCGAGCAGGTCCCGGTGGGTGGGGGGAAACTCGGTCACGCTTCCATTCTGAGCACCCGACGGCCGATTCTCAAGGGGTCTCCATGCGCTGGAGCGTTGCGTGGACATCGGCGGTGAGGAGATACAGATCCAGTGACTGCGCGTCTGAGGGATCGAACGGACTGAAGCCCAGATGCTCCCACCAGCCGCGGGCTGAGGTATGGAGCGCGTTGACGACCACCGCGCGGCACGCTGCCTTGGCATTCAGCTCCACCGCCGTCGCCAGCACGTGCGCGACAAGTGCGGTGCCGACACCAAGGCCACTGTGGCGCTGATCGACCGCAAGCCTGCCGATCAGCAAGGCCGGAACCGGGTCTGGAGCCTGGCGAGCAACGCTCGCAGGAGCGCTCGAGCGGTCGATCGCGCTCATCGCGATGGTCGCGTAGGCGACAACCACGTCCTCAGCATCGGTGATGACCCAGGTGGCTGCCGTGTCACGACGGCGGTTCTGCCCGGCATAGCGGCGGAGCCACTCGTCCAGCGCATCGTCACCCGAGGCGAACCGCGAACGATCGTGCCGCGCAGGCTCGAGCAGCGAGGGGCGGCGAAGCTCAGTCAAGCCAAGTGAACTTGCGAGGACGCTCGAGCGCCTTTGCAAGCCGCTCGTTGACGCTCGCCGGTGCGTCCAGCGCCTCGGTAAACGCCTCTGCGGCCTGCGGTGTCAGCCGAACACTCTGACGTTCAGCAAGAATCTCCTCTGCCCTGAACGCAGCCGCCTGCAGCACGAACGCAGACACATTCAGGTGCGACGCGGCAGCAGCATGCTCCAGCACAGCCTTCTCGGCCGGCTCCACGCGAATCTGCAGTCGCTGTCCCTTCACGGTCGCCATGTACTAACAATGGCAGTACGAGCGCCGGCTGTCAAGACCCGACGCCGGCCCGTTCCGTCGTGAGCGTCCAGTCAGCTCACAGTTGGCCACCGCGCTATCGGGCGCGCGGTGGGCCCCACGACGGCGGCCGAGAGCACCGCCACCACGAACGGTGCGGGGCCTCCGGTGTGCTTGCCCCCGGGGAGCCACGATGAGGCCCGCACGTCGGCGGCCTTCCATGGCGGGGTGGCGGCAACGGGTATCCGCATCCCCGGACCCATTCCCCGCCTTCGAAGCTTGAACCAGCAGCTCCGCTAGGGGCTGTGAAGCAGTCACCAGACCCTCCTGCCTCACCGGCGTGCCTCCCGATCCTCCAATCGCCACGCCTTCGGTCGCGACGCATTCGTAATCCCCGGAGTTGAGCCCCGCGCCGCCGCGACGCGCTTGGCCCTGACACCTGCAAGCGGCGGACGGGGGTCGAACCCGCGACCTCAAGCTTGGGAAGCTTGCGCTCTACCAACTGAGCTACCGCCGCGCTGGACGGATTCTATGGCGTCCAGGGCGATGGTGCCGGTGCACACGCCCGGGAGGGTCGGCTATGCCGGCCCACGGCCTGGAGCGGCGGGCACGCGTCGCGCGGGGCGGGGAACCGGCCGGATCGCGTGCCGAGGCGGTCTAATCTTGGGAACCGTGAAACGCCGTGGTCTGCCGATCGTCGTCACGCTGGTGAGCGCCTGCCTGGTCGCGCTGCTGATCTACGGCGTCTCCGCGCAGGCGCCCAACCGCACGCTGGACGAGCTGGTGGCCGACAAGCAGTACCCGATGGCTCCCAACGCCAGCCGCACGCTGCCGGTCCTCGGCGCCGGCGGCCGCAGCTCGCTGGCGGCGCTCAAGGGCAAAGTGGTCGTGCTGAACTTCTGGGCCTCCTGGTGCGAACCCTGCCAGATGGAGGCGCCGCTGCTGGAGAGCGCCCAACGCCGGCTGGAACATCACGACGCGACGGTGCTGGGCGTCACCTACCTCGATGCCTCGCCCGACTCCGAAAGCTTCGTGCGCCGCTACCACCTCACGTACACCAGCCTGCGCGACAACACGGGCTCCTTCGCGCACTCCTACGGCACCGACCAGCTGCCGGAGAGCTTCGTGATCGACCGCCAGGGCCGGATCGTCGCCATCTCCCGCGGCGAGATCGGCCAGGCGTTCGTCAACCACGCCGTCGCGCTGGCGGAAAGCTCGTCGTGAGCCCGACCGCCCTCGTCGTGACCCCCCCCGCCGCCGCGACAGCGCCGGGCAAGCTGCTCGCCGCCCTGGCTTGCGTCGCTGCGACCTGCGCGGCACTCGCCGTGGGCGCCGCGCTCGGGGCGCCCACAGCCCAGGCCGCTGGGATCGCGCAGCCCGCCGCCACGACGCAGCCCGCCCATGTGAAGCCGCGCACGACGCTGCCGATCATCGAGCGCCAGGTGATGTGCGTGACCTGCAAAATCCCGTTGCAGGTGGCGGAGTCGCCGCAGGCGAACCTCGAGCGCGAATACATCCAGGGCCTGATCAACAAGGGCGAGGGGGAAGCTGAAGTCAAGCGCACGCTCGTGGTCCAGTACGGACCGGCGGTGCTCGGCATGCCGGCCGCTCACGGTTTCAACCTGGTGGCGTACCTGGTCCCGCTGGCGGTGGTGCTGGCGCTGATCGCCACGCTGATCGTGCTGCTGCCCCGGTGGCGGCGCTACGCTCGCGCCAAGGCAGCCGCCCCCGCCACGGTGGGCCCCCGTCTCAGCCCGGACGAGAACGCCAGGCTCGAGTCCGACATCGCCCGCTTCGACTGACGCTCCGCTACATGCTCATGGGCGCGCTCACCCCGAGCAGGCCCAGGCAGCGCGCGATCGTGCGCGCGGTGGCGACGCACAGGGCGATGCGGAAGGACTCCACCGCCTGCGGCTCCGCGCCCACCACGTGGCAGTCGCGGTAGAAGGCCGTGAACGTCTGCGCCAGCTCCAGCGCGTAGGCGGCGATGCGATGCGGCGCGCGGCGCGCGGCCGCCTCGTCGAGCTCGGCCGGGAATGCCAGCAGCTGCTCGATCAGCGCGCGCTCGGTCGCGTGCAGCGGCCCCCGCTCGGCCTCCGTCGCCGGGTCGTTGACGGCGCCGGTCGCGACGAGCACATGCTCGGCCCCTGCCTTCTCCAGCATCGAGGCGATCCGCGCGTGCGCGTACTGGACGTAGTACACCGGGTTCTCGTTGGACTGCTCGCGCGCGAGGTCCAGGTCGAGGTCCACGGTGGTGTCGTGCGAGCGCGCCAGCAGATACCAGCGGGCGGCGTCCACGCCGATCTCCTCCACGAGCTCGTCCAGCGTCACGAACTCGCCCGCGCGCTTTGACATCTGTGCGCGCTCGCCCGAGCTCATCAGGTGCACCAGCTGCATGATCAGCAGCTCGAGCTCCTCCGGGTCGCCGCCGAGCGCCTCATAGGCGGCCTTCATGCGCATCACGTAGCCGTGATGGTCCGCGCCCCACACGTCGATCTGGCGCTCGAAGCCGCGCTCGCGCTTGTCCTGGTGGTAGGCGATGTCGGAGGCGAAGTACGTGTGCTCGCCGCTGGAGCGCACGAGCACGCGGTCCTTGTCGTCGCCGAAGGCGCTCGTGCGCAGCCACAGCGCTCCGTCCTGGCGGTAGGTGTGCCCGTGCTCCTCCAGCAGCGCCAGCGTGTGCGCCACCGGGCTCGGCTGGCCGTCGTGCAGCGCGCTCTCATACGCCCACGAGTCGAAGCTCACGCGAAAGCCCGCGAGCGAGGCGGCGAGCTGCCCGATCACGATCCCCACCGCCGCGCGGCCGAGCTCCGCGGGATCGGCGCCGGCGGCGCCGGGGACGCTGTCGGCGAGATCGGCCACATAGTCGCCCTGATAGCCGTCCTCGGGGACCTTCTCCCCGCGCGCCAGCGCCCGGATCGACTCGCCCAGCTTCAGCACCTGCGAGCCGGCGTCGTTGACGTAGAACTCGCGCCGGACGTCGTGGCCCTGCAGCGACAGGATCCGCGCGAGCGCGTCGCCGTAGGCGGCGTTGCGGGCGTGGCCCACGTGCATCGGCCCCGTGGGGTTGGCGGAGACGAACTCGATCAACACACGCTCGGGCTCCCCCGCGGTCCCTGCGCCGAGATCCTCGCCCGCGGCCAGCGTCTGGGCCAGCGCAGAGGTCAACCAGGCGTCGGACACGAACAGATTCACGAAGCCCGGGCCAGCGACCTCGAAGCGCTCGAGGCTCGGCCCCAGCCGCGCCTGCAGCGCGCCTCCCAGCCGCTCGGCGAGCTCGCGCGGCGGCACGCCGGCAGTCGGGGCCAGCAGCAGCGCCGCGTTGGTGGAGTAGTCGCCGAACTGCGCCCTGCGCGGGCGCTCGAGCGTGATCTGCCCGCGCGGGGCGCCGTCTTGGGAGAGCTCGCCGGCGGCAGCCACTACGGCGCCGCGCAGGCGCTCCAGCGCGCTCGGCGCAGGGGCGGTCGAGCGCCGGTTGGCTGCTCGCTGGTCGTCGGGTGCGGGTGCGGTCATGGGTTCGGGGGCGGCGGTTGCGATACTAGCTGTGTGAACGACCAAGACTCAGGCGCCGAGCGCCACATAAACATCCACCTGTCCCCCGAGATCATGGGGGGCGTATACGCGAACTTCGCCAACGTCAGCCACTCCGACTACGAGTTCACCGTCACCTTCGCCCGCGTCGACCACGAGGTCGAGTCGGAGGAGGTCCCCGGTGTCGTGGTCTCCCGCGTCAACCTGTCCGCGCGCTTCATGCGCGAGCTGATCGACGCGATGGAGGACAACTACTCGAAGTGGAGCGCCCGCGAGGGCATCAAGAACCTGCCCGAGTACGGGGGAAACGAGCCCGGGTCCGGCTCGGACTAGGTTCGAGCGGTGCGCACGCCCGCCGTACCGGGAGCTGGCTGGGCTCTTGCAGAACAGGCTCCAGGCGCGCGCCGCCCCGCGGTGTTCGTACCCTGCAGGGATGAAGGTCGCGGTCATCTCTGACATCCACGCCAACCGGCATGCGTTCGAGGCCACGCTGGAGGCGGTGGCCGCCAGCGACGCCGCCGAGCTGTGGTGCCTGGGCGACCTCGTCGGCTACGGCGCCGAGCCGGACGCGTGCGTGGAGCTGGCGCGCGAGCACGCCGCGGTGTGCCTGGCCGGCAATCACGACATGGCCGTCACCGGCGAGATCTCGCTGGAGGAGTTCTCGCGCGGGGCGAGCCTGGCGGCGCAGTGGACGAAAGACGTGATCGAGCCGGAGAACCTCGCCTTTTTGGAAGGTCTGCGTCCGCGGGCGCAGGAGGGGCCGGTGGGCCTCTACCACGCCAGCCCGCGCGACCCCGTCTGGGAGTACGTGCTCTCGGCGCTGCTCGCCGAGCTGTGCCTGGACGCCCAGCGCGAGCGCATCGGCCTGATCGGCCACTCCCACGTGGCGCTGTCGTTCGTGCGCCACGAGGGCGAGCTGGCGACCGGCGAGCCGCGGCGCGCGGGCACACGCCTCGACCTCGCCGACGGCGAGTGGCTGCTGAACCCGGGCAGCGTCGGGCAGCCCCGCGACGGAGATCCCCGCGCGTCGTGGCTGCTGCTGGACCTGGACGACATGGCGGTGTCCTTCGAACGCGCCGACTACGACGTCGCCGGCGCCGCTGCAGCGATCCGCGCGGCGCGCCTGCCGGACTCCCTGGCCGAGCGCCTGGAGTACGGGCAATGAGGCCGCGGATGGGCTCGGGCGGGGCGCTCGCAGCAATGCTGGGCGTGGTGGCGGCGCTGCTCGTCTCCTGTGGCGGCTCCACCGCCAAGCTGATCCCAACGGCGAACGCGGGGCCGCTGCAGAGCGACTTCGAAGCGGTTGCGCACGCTGCTGAAACGGGTAGCGGCAACTGCGCCGCGACGGAAGCAGCGATCGCCAAAACCGAAGGCGACTTCAACGGGCTGCCCACGAGCGTCGACACGGGCCTGCGCGAAACCCTGCGCAACGGCATCGACAACCTCCGCTCGCACGCGCTCGCTCTGTGTGCGCAGCCGCTGGCGCAGACGACCGCTACGAACACCACCACGAAGACGACAGCTCCCGCGACCACCACGCCCACGACCACGACGCCAACCACCACCACCCCCGCGCAGACGACCACCACGCCGACCACCACGCCCATCCCCACTGAAACCACGCCCGGAGCCGGCGGCGGCACGGCCGCGCCTGGCGTCGGCGAAGAACCGGTGGCGCCAGGCGGCGGCACGGGCGCCGGGGAAGGGGCGTCCGGGAACGGGGAAACGCCGCCCGGGACGGGCGCCCCCGGACAGGAACCGTCGAGATGAGCGGCGTGGAGATCGCCGGGCGCTACCGGCTGGAGAGCCGGCTGGGCTTCGGCGGGATGTCCACGGTGCACCTGGCCATGGACATGCGCCTGGAGCGCCAGGTGGCGGTGAAGCTGCTGGCGGAGCACCTCGCAGACGACCCCGCGTTCGTGTCGCGTTTCCAGCGTGAGGCGCAGGCGGCCGCCCGCCTGGTGCACCCGAACATCGTGCAGGTGTTCGACTCCGGGCGCGACGATCGCACGAGCCAGTACTTCATCGTGATGGAGTACATCGAAGGCTCCTCCTGCGCGGAGATCCTCCGCGACGACGGCTGGGTCGAAGTCGATGAGGCGCTGTCGATCGTCGAGCAGGCGTGCGAGGGCCTGCACTACGCGCACCGCCACGGCGTGGTGCACCGCGACGTCAAGCCCGGCAACCTGCTGCGCGCGCGCGAAGGCGAGGTCAAGCTGGCGGACTTCGGGATCGCGAAGGCCACCGAGCAGTCGAGCATCACGCAGGTTGGCTCGGTGCTCGGCACCGCCGCCTACCTCGCGCCCGAGCAGGCCCGCGGCGAGGAGGCCGGCCCCAGCGCGGATCTGTACGCCCTGGGCGTGGTCACCTACCAGCTGATCTCCGGGCGCCTGCCCTACGAGGCGACGTCGCTGACCGAGCTGGCGCTCAAGCAGCAGCAGGAGCAGCCGCCGATGCTGGACACGCTGGTGGCCGCGGTGACGCCCGAGCTGGCCGAGGCGGTCGCGATCGCGCTGGCACTGGACCCACGCGACCGCTACAACACGGCGCTGGAGATGGGGCACGCGCTGGGCAACGGCGCCAGGGGCATCGCACCCGAGAGCGGTCCTCGCGGCGCGCGGGCGGGCGGACGTAGCGGGGCATCGGGACGCGGGCGCGTGCCGATGACGAGCGCCACGACCGTGCTGGCCGGCGCACGCATGCCAAAGCAGCCCTCCGGCACCGTCGCCGCCCGCCGCCCCCGCCCGGGGCCGGCAAGAGCTGCGGCGCCTGTGCAGGCCGCGCGGCCGGCGGCAAGCCCGTCGCGTCGTCGCCGCTCCAGCCGCGTGCTGCTGGCGCTGCTCGCCGTGCTGGTGCTCGTGTTGGCGATCGTGGTCGTTGTGGTGGCGACCGCCCCCGCGCCCACCAAGGTGGTGCTGCGCAAGGTCGTCTACTCCGACGTCCAGCAGACCACCGCCGCGCTGGAGAAGCTCGTGTCGGAAAACACCCAGTAGAGGGCACGCCTACCGCAGCGGACCAAACCACCCCGCGCGACTCGACCCGGCCCGGGCCCTGGGCCACGCCTCCCCCACCCACAGGGCCCAACCATGCTCGCCTCCATCGTCAACGTCACCCACCTCGTCACGACCGCCGGCTACCCGCTGCTGTTCGTGCTGGTGATGAGCGAGGCGGGGGGCGTTCCGATCCCCGGCGAGACCGCGCTGATCGCCGCGGCGGTCCTGGCCAGCCAGGGCAAACTGGAGATCGTGTGGGTGATCGTGTTTGCGGCCGCCGGCGCGATCGTGGGCGACAACATCGGCTACCTGATCGGCCGCAAGGGCGGGCGCTGGCTGCTGGAGCGTCCCGGCATGTTCCACGGCCAGCGCCTGGAGGTGCTGCGGGTGGGCGAGCCGTTCTTCGAGGCCCACGGTCCGAAGGCGGTGTTCTTCGGGCGCTTCCTGCTCGGCCTGCGCGTGTGGGCGTCGTGGCTGGCGGGCGCCACGCGCATGCACTGGCGCTCGTTCGCGCTGTGGAACGCGCTGGGAGGCATCTGCTGGGCGACGGCTGTGGGCCTGATCGCCTACCTGCTGGGCCACTCCGCCAGCCACGCCATCGAAGCGTTCGGCATCTACGGCCTGATCGCGGTGGTCCTGGCGATCGTCAGCGCTGTGGTCCTGCACCGTCGCCACGCCGCCCATCGCCCGCATCCGCCGGCGGGAGACCCCGCGGCGCTCAGGAGCGGGGATGCCCGGGAGCGCGAGCCCGACGAGTAGGCGCTGCTCGGTCCGTCAGCAGGTGCCGCAGGGGGCGATGCGTTCCCACATGTCGGCCAGCGTGCTCAGCTCGACCTCGGAGAAGTGGGAGAAGAACTGGTCGCGGATCACCGCCAGGTGGGTGCCGCGCGCTTCCTGCAGGCGCTCGCGGCCGGCGGGCGTGAGACAGGCGTAGGAGCCGCGCGCGTCGTGTTCGCACGAGCAGCGCTCCACCAGGCCGTCGCGCTCCATGCGATCGACCAGGCGCGTCAGACCGCTGCGCGAGAGCTGTGCCTGTTCGGCCAGTTCGCACATGCGCATGCGCCCGCCGGTCGTCTCCTCCAAGTGGTGGAGCACCTCGTAGGAGCTCATCGGCAGCCCGTGCGCGTGCTCGAGCTCGGAGTCGAGCCGCTTGGCCAGGCACGCGTGCGCTCTGAGCAGTCCGCGCCAGGCGCGGAGCTCCCCAAGTGTCAGGGTCTCCTGCTCGGAGGTGGCGATCTTGACGGCTGTGACGGTCGACATGACGGTCCAATCCAACGGTACTTCCTCACCCGAACATAGCAGCGCCGACGCCCGCTGCGCGGGAGATCGCGCTCATCGGCGCGTCGCTCTCCACGCCCACAGCATCATCAGCGGCTGCAGCGGCAGGCGCGCATACAGCGCCCAGCGGGGGATCTTGCGGAAGCGCTCGGGTTCGCGCGCCATGTGCACGTTGGCCGGAAACACCGCCGCCAACAGCGCGATCAACCCCAGCCCCGACAGGCGCCGCGTACCCGGCGCCAGCACGCCCAGGCCGCCCGCCATCTCCGCCACGCCGCTCACCTGCACCAGCAGCTTCGCGTTGCCCTTCAGCCGGGGAGGCACGATCTGCTCGTACGGGCGCGGCATCACGAAGTGGTTGACGCCCGCGCCGATGAAGAACGCCGCCAGCGACCACCGCGACGCGCGACGCGCCGGCCCTGCCGTCTGCTCATCTGGGTCCACAACGTGCTCCTTCGTGCACCGCGAACGCCTCCGCGGCCGGTAGGCCGCCCATCAACAACCTAGCCGCCCTCGATCAACGAGCGCCCCGTCATCTGCTGCGGCTGCTCGATTCCCAGCACCTGCAGCACCGTCGGCGCCACGTCCGCCAGGATGCCGTCCCGCTCGCGCAGCGACACGCCCGTGCTCGTCACGATCAGCGGCACCGGGTTCAGCGAGTGCTGCGTGTTGGGGCTGCCGTCCGGCTCCAGCATGTGGTCGGCGTTGCCGTGGTCGGCCGTCACCACGCACACGCCGCCGCGCTCGTGGACCGCCGCCACCACCTCCCCCAGGCACTCGTCCACAGTCTCGATCGCCTGCACCGCGGCGGGGATCACGCCCGTGTGTCCGACCATGTCCGCGTTCGCGAAGTTGATGATGCCGAAGCGCGCCCCGTCCTCTCGCCACGCGCCCACGAACGCTGCCGCAGCCTCGTGCGCGCTCATCTCGGGCTTGTGGTCGTAGGTGGGCACGTCGCGCGGAGAGGGCACCAGCTCGCGCCGCTCGCCGCGCAGCTGCGCCTCCTCGCCACCGTTGAAGAAGTACGTCACGTGCGGGTACTTCTCCGTCTCCGCCACGTGCAGCTGTGTCGCGCCCGCCTGCTCGAGCACCACCGACAGCGTCGTCGCGGGGTGCTCCGGCGTGAACAGCACCGGGTAGGTCCAGTCCTCCTCGTAGCTGGTGAGGGTCGTGTAGCGGCCGACCGCCGGCGCGCCGCCGCGTCCCGTCCAGCCGGGCAGCTCCTCGGGCCCGCTCGAGCCTTCGGGTGGGCGGGCATCAAATCCAGGCTCGGCCAGCGCGCGTGTGATCTCGCGCATCCTGTCCGGCCTGAAGTTGAACGCGATCACGCTGTCGCCCGGACGGATCGTCGCCTCCGCCCCCACGAGCGTGGGCTCGATGAACTCGTCCGTCTCGCCCCTGCGGTAGGCATCCTGCACCGCCTGCTCGCCGCTGTCCGCGTGATGAATCGCCCGCCCACCCGCATCGCCGTGCACGAGCATGTCGTACGCGCGCTGGACGCGCTCCCAGCGGCGGTCGCGATCCATCGCCCAGTAGCGCCCCACGACCGAGCCCACGCGCACGCCCGCCGTGCCGTCCAGCTCGCGCAGGTAGCTCGCGCCCGCGTGCGGCAGCGTGTCGCGCCCGTCGGTGAACGCGTGCACCACCAGATCCTTGGGTGGGTGGGGACTCAATCCCCGCCCCAGCGCGATCAGCGCGCGCAGGTGCTCGATCGAGGAGTGCACGCCGCCGTCTGACACCAGGCCGATCAGGTGCACGCGCTCGGCGTTGGCGAACGCCGCACGCAGCGGCTCGCTCTGGGCCAGCGACCCGTCAGCCACCGCGTCGTCGATGCGCACCAGGTCCTGGCGGACCACCGCGCCCGCGCCCAGGTTCAGATGCCCCACCTCGCTGTTGCCCATCTGCCCGTCCGGCAGGCCCACCGCGCGCCCGCACGCCGTCAGCGTCGTGTGCGGGATAGGACTCCCACAGCTCATCGAATACCGGCGTCCTGGCCAGCGACACCGCGTTGCCCGGCCCCGGCTCCGCCAGCCCCCAGCCGTCCAGCACGATCAGGCACGCGCACGGCGCCGGGAGATTTGGAGGCCCGCCCACCCCGCCCGCCCGGCCCACCTCGGCCGGCACGGTCATCGCGCCGCGCGCGAGAGCGCAGTCGCCGCCGCGACGATCGCAGCGAACTCCTGCGCATCGAGCGAAGCGCCGCCCACGAGCGCGCCGTCCACGTCTCCCAGCGCCAGCAGCTCGGCCGCGTTGTCCGGCTTGACCGAGCCGCCGTACAGGATCCGCACCTGCTCGGCGGCCCCTTTGTCGCGGTCGCCAACCAGCGCACGGATGAACGCAATCGCCTCCTGCGCCTGCTCGGCGTTGGCCACTTTGCCCGTGCCGATCGCCCACACGGGCTCGTATGCGATCACCACCTCCCCCAGCCGCTCGGCCGGGACCTGCGCCAGGTCGTCGCGCACCTGCTGGCGCAGCTTGCGGTCGGTCTCGCCCTTGTCGCGCTCCTCCTCGGTCTCGCCCACGCACAGGATCGGCGCGAGCCCCGCCTCCAGCGCCGCCGGCAGCTTCAGCGCGAGCGCGCGGTCGGTCTCGCCGAACAGCGCGCGGCGCTCGGAGTGGCCGAGCACCACGCCGCGCACGTCCAGCTCGCGCAGCATCGGCGCGGAGATCTCGCCCGTGTAGGCGCCCTCCGCCTCCTGGTGCATGTTCTGCGCGTACACCTCCACGCGCGAGCCGCGCGCGCTGTCGACCATCGCCTGCAGGTCCGTGAACGGCACGCAGATGGCGATGTCGACGCCGTCAACGGAGGAGACCCGCGGCAGCAGCGCCTGGATGTGGTCCTCCGCCTGCTCCTGGGTCTTGTGCATCTTCCAGTTGCCCGCGATCAGCGGTCGGCGAGCGCCCGCTCGCGTGCGCTCGCCGGTGGCGGCGCTCAACAGGACACCCCCGCGCCCTGCAGCGCCTGCACTCCCGGCAGGACGCGTCCCTCCACGAGCTCCAGCGTCGCGCCGCCGCCGGTGGAGAGGTGGTCGACCGCGTGCTCCAGCCCGAACTGCGCCAGCGCCGCCGCCGAGTCGCCACCGCCCACCACCGTCAGGCCCTTCGCGCTCGCCACCGCTTCCGCCACAGCGCGCGTGCCCGCGGCAAACGGCTCCAGCTCGAAGGCGCCCATCGGGCCGTTCCAGAAGACCGTGCCCGCCCCCGCGATCTCGGTCGCGTAGCGCTCCGCCGTCTTGGGACCGATGTCCAGCCCCATCCACCCCTTCGGCACCTCCACCCCGTCCAGCACGCGGTGCTCCGCGTCCGCGTCCAGGCGCTCGCCGATCACCAGGTCGTTCGGCACCAGGATTCGCGCCCTGCCCGCCTGCGGCGTGTGCGTGTCGCTGGCCCGCGACAGCGCCCGGCGGGCGTACTCCACGTCCTCGTCGTCGCACAGCGACTCGCCCACTTTGTGGCCCTGCGCGCACAGGAACGGGAAGCACATCGCGCCGCCGATCATCACCACGTCGGCCACCGCCAGGAAGCGCTCGATCACCTTGATCTTGTCCGCCACCTTCGAGCCGCCCACGATCGCCACCAGCGGGTGCTGCGGATGCTCGAGGATCCCCGTGAGCGTCTCGACCTCCCGTTCCAGCAGCCGTCCCGCTGCGCTCGGCAGCAGATGCGCGATGCCCTCGTTGCTCGCATGGGAACGGTGTGCCACGCCGAATGCGTCGTCCACGTAGAGGTCCGCCAGCGCCGCCAGCTCCTTGGCGAGCTCGGGGTCGTTGCTCGTCTCCCCCGGCTCGAAGCGCACGTTCTCGAGCACCAGGATCTCGCCGTCGCGCAGCTCCTCCGCAAGCGCCGTCACCTCATCGCCCACCACCGCCGGCGCCAGCGTCACCTTCGCGCCCGTCAGCTCGCGCAGTCGATCGGCCACCGGCGCCATCGACAGCGCCGGCACGGGCTTGCCTTCCGGCCTGCCCAGATGCGAGACCAACACCAGTCGCGCCCCCCGCTCGCGCAGCTCTTCGATCGTCGCCAGCGCCGCCGCGATCCGCGTGTCGTCGCTCACCAGCGGCACGCCGCCGGCCGCCGGGCCGCGCACCGCGTCCACGTTCGCGTCCAGCGGCACGTTGAAGTCCACGCGCACGAGCACCCTCTTGCCATGCACGTCCAGGTCGTCGATGCTCCTCATAGGACCCTCAGCGTCAGGTCCACAACGCGGTTGGAGTAGCCCCACTCGTTGTCGTACCACGCCACCACCTTCAGCATCGTGCCGTCCACCACCGCCGTCAGCTGCGAGTCCACGATCGAGGAGAACGGCGACTGCACGATGTCGCTCGAGACGATCGGGTCCTCCGTGTACTGCAGGATCCCCTCCAGCGGGCCGGTCCGCGACGCGGCCTCCAACGCCGCGTTGACCTCCTCCACGCTCGTCTCGCGCGGGCACTCCACCGTCAGGTCCACGACCGAGCCGATCGGCACCGGGGCCCTCACCGCGAAGCCGTGCAGCTTGCCCTGCAGCTCCGGAATCACCAGGCCGATCGCCTTTGCCGCGCCCGTCGACGCGGGGATCAGGTTGATCGCCGCCGCCCGCGCCCGCCGCAGGTCTTTGTGCGGGAGGTCCTGCAGCCGCTGGTCGGCGGTGTACGCGTGGATCGTCGTCATCAGGCCGTGCTCGATGCCGACCGTGTCGTTGAGCACCTTCGCCACCGGCGCCAGGCAGTTGGTCGTGCACGACGCGTTCGAGATCACGTCGTGGCGCTCGCGGTCATAGACCTCGTCGAAGTTCACGCCCAGGACCACCGTCGCGTCCGGGTTGCTCGCCGGCGCCGAGATGATCACCTTCTTGGCGCCCTGCGCCAGGTGCTTGGCCGCGCTGTCGCGGTCGGTGAACAGACCCGTCGACTCGATCACCACGTCCACTCCCAGCTCCCCCCACGGCAGCGCCGCCGGGTCGCGCTCCGCCAGCACCTTCAGCTCGGCGCCGTCGACCTCCAGCGCGCCCTCGCCGCTCGCCCGCACCTCGCCCGGGTACGGGCCGAGGATCGAGTCGTACTTGAGCAGGTGCGCCAGAGTCTTGGAGTCGGTCAGGTCGTTGACCGCGACCCACTCGATCTCGCCCGCCAGCTCATCGCCACGGGACTTGGCTGCACGAAACACGTTTCTGCCGATGCGGCCGAACCCGTTGATCCCCACGCGTACCGCCAATTCGTCGCCTCCTGGAGCGAAAATGAACGATGCCGGGACTTCAGGAGTCGCCACTCCATCGCCCGGCGTGCCCCGGGGAGGCTATCAGCGCTCCGGCTGGCGGCGACTCTGCGAGGCCCCCTCCTGCGCCCCGCGCCGGCCCCTCACACGCCTCCGGGCGACTTGTCGATGTCGCGGTGTGCGACCGTCACGTCGAGGTCGTCGTGGTCGCGGTAGCGCTCGGCCAGGTGCTCTGCGATCGCCACCGAGCGGTGGCGCCCGCCGGTGCATCCGATCGCGATCACCAGATGCGCCTTGCCCTCGCTCACGTATTGCGGGAGCAGGAAGTCGAGCAGCGGGTGCAGCCTGTCGTACAGCTGATCGAGGCGGCCGTCGCGGGCGATGTACTCGACCACTCCCGCGTCCAGGCCGGTCAGCTCGCGAAGGTCGGGCTCGTAATGGGGGTTCGCCAGGAAACGCACGTCCAGCGCGAGGTCCTCCTCGCGCGGCGGGCCGTTCTTGAAGCCGAAGCTCATGAACGTCACCGACAGCCGCCCTACCGTCTTGCGCGGCAGGAGCTCCTCCGCGATCCGCTCGCGGAGCGTCGCCGCCGACATGCCAGTCGTGTCGATCACCAGGTCAGCGCGGCTGCGCAGCGGCTCGAGCAGCGCCCGCTCGGCGGCCACACCCGCCGCTACGCTGCCCTGCGGCGCCAACGGATGGCGCCGGCGCGTCTCCTTGTAGCGGGTGACCAGCGCCTGCTCGGCTGCCTCCAGGAACAGCACGTGGTGGCTGAGTCCGAGCGCGTGGAGGTCGTCCACGACCGCCCGCAGCGCCTCGAAGTAAACGCCCCCGCGGACGTCCGACACGACCGCCGCACGCTCCACCTTCGACCCCTTGTGCACGAACAGCTCCACCAGCGAGCGGATCATCTCCGGCGGCAGGTTGTCCACGCAGAAGTAGCCCGCGTCCTCGAACACGTTCATCGCCGTCGACTTGCCCGCGCCGGAGAAGCCCGTGATCACCACGAAGTCCTCCAGGCGCGACTCGATCACCGGCTTGCCGGATTTGCCACTGGCGGCTCGCAGCGGACGCAGGGGCCTGATCACGGCCATCGCCTGCATTGTGCCCTCCCGCACGGACGCGCGTGTCACGTGGTTGGGAACTTGGCTCAGCCCGCGCGGTGGAGGTATGCGTGGATGTCTCTGCCGATCTTCGCCGGCAGGCCCGGAACCGCCTGCAGTTCCTCGCCGGTGGCCGCCACCACAGCCTCCGGGGAGCCGAAGTGTGTCAGCAGCGCGCGCTTGCGCGACGCGCCGATGCCGGGGAGCCCGTCCAGCAGTGAGGTCGTCATCGCCTTGTCGCGACGGGTGCGGTGATGGGTGATCGCGAAGCGGTGCGCCTCGTCGCGAACGCGCTGCAGCAGCTGCAGCTCGGGCGTGGAGTGATCGAGCACCAGCGGTGCGCTGCGACCCGGGAAGAACACCTCCTCGATGCGCTTGGCCAGCGACACCACCGCCACGCCGCGGTCGCGGAACCCCGCCAGCGGTCCCAGGCCGGCCGCCAGCTGGCCCTTGCCGCCGTCGATCACCACCAGGCTGGGCAGCGCCGCGAAGCTCTGGTCGTATTGCGGGTCGTGCGGCGAGATGTCCGCCTGGCGCTCCCACTGGGCGAAGCGCCGTTCGAGGACCTCGGCCATCGAGGCGAAGTCGTCGGGCGCCCCCTCGGTGCTGTGGATCTTGAACCGTCGGTAGTCGGATTTCTTCGGCGCGCCGCCCTCGAACACGACCATCGAGGCCACCGTGTGCGTGCCGCCCAGGTTTGAGATGTCGAAGCACTCGATGCGGATCGGCGGCGCGTCCAGTCCCAGCGCCTCCTGCAGGCCCTCCAGCGCCTGCACCCTGCTCTCGCGCCGGCGCTCGGAGCGGAGCCGCTCCTGATCGAGCGCCAGCAGCGCGTTGCGTTCCGCGAGCTCCAGGATGCGGCGCTTCTCGCCGCGCTCCGCCGCACGCAGCTCCACCGGGCCGTCGCGGCGGCTGGAGAGCGCCTGCGCCAGCGCCGGCCGGGAAGGGTCGGCAGCCATCTCACGCTGGACCACCAGCAGCGCCGGGATCGACGTCGCGCCGCCGTAGTACTGGAGCATGAACTCCTCGACCACCTCCGCCAGCTCGCGCTCCGCCTCGTTGGCCAGGTAGAAGGACTGGCGATCGGAGAGCACGCCGTCACGCACCTGAAAGACCTGCGCATTGGCGTCGCGGCCGTCCACCGCCACCGCCACCGCGTCGAACGTGCCCACCGACTCGCTCGTCACGCGGCGGCGCTCCAGCAGCGAGCGCACCGCCTGCAGCCTGTTGCGCTCCAGTGTCGCCTGCTCGAACTCCTCCTCCGCCGCCGCCCCACGCATGCGCGCCTCCAGGTCGCGCTCGATCGCGGAGAAGCGGCCGTTGAGGAAGTCGATCACGCCGTCGATGCTCTCGCGGTACTCCTCCCTGGAGACGTAGTCCACGCACGGGGCCCCGCAGCGCTTGATGTAGTAGTCCAGGCACGGGCTGCCGCTACGCCGTCCCGGCTCAGGACCCGTGCACGAGCGGAACATGAACACCTTCGCCAGCACCTCCAGCGTGGCGCGCACCCGCTTGGCGTTGGAGTACGGGCCGAAGTAGGCGCGGCCCGGCCGGTGGCGCTCGCGCGTGAAGTACACGCGCGGGTAGGGCTCGTCCAGCGAGATCGCGATGAACGGGTAGGACTTGTCGTCGCGCAGGCGGATGTTGAAGCGCGGCCGGTACTGCTTGATGAAGCTCTGCTCCGCCAGCAGCGCGTCCGCCTCGGAGGCGACGACCACGCACTCGATGTGCTCGACGCTCGCCACCATCTCCGCGTGCCCAGGGCTGCTCGGCACCAGCGCTTTGGAGAAGTGGGAGGCGACGCGCTTGCGCACCGACTTCGCCTTGCCCACGTAGATCACGCGGGCGTTGCCGTCCCTGAACAGGTACACCCCCGGCTGATCCGGCAGGGCGCGGCGTTGCTCCGCGAGGCTCGCGCCGGTGCTCGCGTTCACCTCAGTAGGCGCGGTAGGCGCGCCACTGCCGGTAGACCGCCAGCAGCGAATACACGACGATCCCCGCCAGCACGAACCACGCCAGCTCGCCCACTCCTGTCAGCCACATGCGCAGGCGCGCCACCCACAGGAAAAAGGCCAGCGCGATCGCCCCGTACAGCAGGGCGCGGTGGTGGTCGCCCAAGCCGTGCAGCGACACACGCTGTTCGCGGTACATCCACAGGCCGAAGCAGCCGATGCCCACACCGAACGCGACCAGCAGCGCCGCTTCGAACGTGCTCGCCGCGCGCCCACCGCCGGGGATGAAGTAGACGGCCGCCGCGATCGCCAGCAGGATCGCCACGTTGCGGGTCGTTTTCAGGCGTTCGCTCATTGGAGAGAGGGTAGCTCCGCGCGCGGCTCGTGCAACGGCTTCAGTCGACCAGCGTCTCCAGCCGCGCGTACGCGTCCTCGACCGCCCGCGTCGCCGCCGTGTGGCGCGCTTCGGCCTTGGCCGCCTCGTAGCGCGTCGCCCACGCCGCCGGGTCGGCCAGCTCCGCTTCCAGCGCCTTCAGCGCCTCCTCCGCCGCTTCGATCGCGCGCTCCGCCTTCTGCTGCTCGCTCAGGCGGTTCTTGGAGGGGCCCTTGGGTTTGGGCCTCGTCTTGGTCGCCGTGAGCGCATCGGCGTCGACGTGGCCGTTGACCGTCTGCGCGTGCGATCCGTTGGCCGTCGCGGGCGGCGACAGGGTGGCGTGGGGGTGCCCGCCCGCCTCGCCGGCTGCGCGGGGCTCGCCACCCGTGCGTCCCGCGGCGCCCGCCCGCAACTCGTCGCGCACGCGTACGTACTCCGGCCAGCCACCGACATAGCTGTGGAGCGAGCCGTCCTCCACCGCCACCGTGCGTGTGCCCACCGCGTCCAGCAGCGCACGGTCGTGTGAGACGAGCAGCAGCGCGCCGGTGAACGAGCGCAGCGCGTCCTCCAGCGCCTCGCGGCTCTCGAGGTCCAGGTGGTTGGTGGGCTCGTCCAGGATCAGCACGTTGGGTGGGTGGGATTCCGATCCAACGAGCACCGCCAGCGACAGGCGCCGGCGCTCTCCCCCGGAGAGGCCGCTGAGCGGCTTGTCTGCATCCTCGCCCGAGAACAGGAAGTTCCCCAGCAGCGCGCGAGCCTTGCCCGGGGTGAGGCCCGTCGCGCGCTGCGTCGCGTCGGCGACGCTCTGCTCGGCCGGGCCGCCCGCGCCCAGCTCCTCCGCGTGCTGGGAGAGGTAGCCCACTTTCACGTTGTGGCCCGTGCTGAGCTTGCCCGACGCCAGCGGCCTGCGCCCGGCGAGCGTCTCGATCAGCGTCGTCTTGCCGGTGCCGTTGGGCCCCACCAGCGAGACGTGCTCGCCGCGCTCCAGCCACAGCTCCACGTGCTCGAGCAGCACCAGCGGCGAATTCTCGCCCACCTCGATGCGGCCGTCCAGCAGCTCGAAGATCACGCGCCCCGAGCGCTCCGGCGCCGCGAACGAGAACTCCAGGCCCTTGCCATCGCGCGGGTCGCGCTCGATCCGCTCGATCTTGTTCAGCTTCTTCACCCGCGATTGCGCCTGTTTGGCCTTCGTCGCCTTGTAGCGGAAGCGCTCGATGAAGCGCTCCATCCGCTCGATCTCCGCCTGCTGCTTGTCGATCGCCTTGCCCAGCGCCATCTCGCGGGCGGCCTGTTCGCGGCGCCACTGGTGCCACGTGCCCGCGAAGAAGCGCGAGTGGGTGGGTGGGGTCCATAAAGCTCCAGCACAGCCGTGCCCACCGCCTCCAGGAACCAGCGGTCGTGGGCGACGAGCACGACCGCCGCGTCGAGGTCCACGAGCGTCTGCTCGAGCCACTCCAGCGACTCGATGTCCAGGTGGTTGGTGGGCTCGTCCAGCAGCAGCACGTCCGCCCCCGTCGCCAGCGCACGAGCCAGCGACGCGCGCGTCAGCTGGCCCCCCGAGAACGTGTCCAGCGTGCGGTCGAGATCGGCCTCGCGAAAGCCCAGGCCGTGCGCCATCGCCGTCGCCCGGTTGCGCCACAGGTAGCCGCCGCGGGCCTCCAGGCGCGCCTGCGCGCCCGCGTAGCGGGTGAGCGTCGCCTCGTCGCTCGCGCCCTCGGCCATCCGCGTCTCCAGCTGCGAGAGCTGCGCCTCGATCGCGAGCTCCTCCGCGCACCCCGACAGCAGGTAGTCGCGCAGCGCCATCGTCCGCTCCCGCGGCGGGCGCTGGTCGTGCAGCGCGATGCGCACGCCCTTGGCCACGCTCAGCTCGCCCCTGTCGATCGACGTCTCGCCCGCCAGCATCCGCAGCAGCGTCGTCTTGCCCGCGCCGTTGCGGCCGGCGATCGTCAGCCGTTCGCGGCGCTCGAGCTTGAACGACACGCCGCGCAGCAGCGGCTTGCCGGCCATGTCCTTGTGCAGGTCAGATGCGATCAACAGCGCCATCGGCTGCTGATGGTAGGCGCTGTCGCGACCGCCCTCCGCTGACTCCTCAGGTAGGATTCCCGTCGTCCGATGCGCACCCGTCTGATCGCAACGCTCGTCCCCCTCGCGCTGATCGCGTCGCTGGTCCTGGCTCCGGCCGCCAGCGCGTTCAACGACGGCCGCGGGTTCTACGGCGCGACCACAGACAAAGTGATCGTCGACACGGGTTTCATCCTGATCATCTTCTTCGCCGTGTTCGTGTTCACGATGAGCATGATCCTGCGCCATCTGGACAAACGCAAGGAAGCGCGCAAAGCCGCGGCCAAGGCCCTCCTGAGCAACGGCCACATGCGCGGCGGCTGGTAGCCCGCCCGGCCGATGAGCGAGCCGGCGCCCGTCGGGTACGAGCGCATCGGCTCGGCGGCCGTGGTCACGATCGACCGCCAGCATCGGCGAAACGCCGTCGACGGTCCCACCGCAGCAGCTGCTGCACGAGGCCTACCTGCGCTTCGAGAGCGACGACGACGCGCGCGTGCTCGTCGTGACGGGCGCGGGCGGCGTCTCCTTCTGCGCGGGCGCCGACCTCAAGGCAACCGACACGATGGCGCCGCGGCTGATGAGCGAGGAGGGGCCGATGGGCTTCACGCGCCTGACGCCCTCCAAGCCGACTATCGCCGCCATCTCCGGCTTCTGCCTGGCGGGCGGCCTGGAGATCGCGCTGTGGTGCGACCTGCGAATCGCCACCGAGGGCTCCACGCTCGGCTATCCCGAGCGCCGCTGGGGCGTGCCGTTGATCGACGGCGGCACGCAGCGCCTGCCGCGCATCGTCGGGCTCGGACGCGCCCTGGACCTGATCCTCACCGGGCGCATGATCGACGCGCAGGAGGCGCTGTCGATGGGCCTGCTGACGGAGGTCGTCGCCCCCGGCACGCACCTCGAGCGCGCGCTCGCGCTCGCCGATGGGCTCGCAGGCTTCCCCCAGCGCACGATGCTCGCCGACCGTCGCGCCGCGATCGAGGGCCTCGGCATGCCGCTCGCCGACGCGCTCGCGCTCGAGGCCAAGGCCGGGCCGGAGGTGTTCGAGGACGGTGCGCGCGGGGCCGCGCGCTTCGCCGCCGGTGAGGGACGCGGCGGGGCGGGCGCGGGGGCCTGATCCGCCTGAGGCGCGAGGCTTGATCGCCCCGGTGGGCGAGCGCTGTGGCTCAGAGACTGCCGCGCGACTGGCCGTACAGACTTCCCCACGGCCTCGTTTCTACGCGCGAGCGCCGCAGCTCCTTCAGGTCCTCCAGCGTTTTGCCGCCGAGGTCCCATTCACAAAGCCGTTCCAAGCGCTCACGACGAACCACGTCGCGCAGCGCGTCGTGCACCGTATCGGTCGTGTTCTTGGACTTGAGCACCTCGCGCGCCTCCGCGACCAGCTCCGAGTCCAGGTTGATCGTCGTTCGTTTGATCATCGCTGCCGTTATGCTCGCATAGGCAATGGCCTACTTCGTCACAGGAGCTACCGGCTTCATCGGCACGCGCCTGGTCGAACAGCTGCTCGAGAACCGCCAGGGCGATGTGTACGTGCTCGTCCGCCAGAACTCCATGGGCAGGCTCGACGAGCTGATCGAGCGCTGGAGCATGGTCGTCGGCGCCTCCGCCACCGATCGCGTGCACCCCGTGATCGGGGACCTGCGCCGCCCGCTGCTGGGCGTCGAGAAGGAGCAGGTGGCCGAGCTGCGCGGCAAGATCGATCACTTCTTCCACCTCGCCGCCGTCTACGACATGACAGCGCCCGCCGAGCGCAACACCGCTGTGAACGTCGGCGGCACCACCCACGCCGTCGAACTGGCGCGCGCGGTGGACGCCAAGCTCCTGCACCACGTCTCCTCGATCGCTGTCGCCGGCATGTACAAGGGCGTGTTCGCCGAGGACATGTTCGAAGAGGGGCAGCGGCTGCCCTCGCCCTATCACCGCACGAAGTTCGAGTCCGAGCGGATCGTGCGCGAGCAGCCGTACATACCCTGGCGTGTGTACCGCCCAGGGATCGTCGTCGGTGACTCCGTCACGGGCGAGATGGACAAGATCGACGGCCCGTACTACTTCTTCAGGGCGATCCAGCGGCTGCGCCAGCTGCTCCCCGAGTGGATGCCGCTCGTGGGCCTCGACCTCGGCTACACCAACATCGTGCCCGTCGACTGGGTCTCGAGCGCGCTGGAGCACATCGCGCACGAGCCCAACCTCGACGGCCGCGCGTTCCACCTCACCGACCCGCGCCCCCAGCGCGTCGAGGAGCTGATCAACGAGCTGGCCGCGGTCGCGCACGCGCCCCGCTTCGCCGTGAGCATCGACAAACGGCTCACCGACCCGCTGCCCAAGTGGCCGCTGAAGCTCGCGTTCGCGCTGCCGCCACTGCGCCAGGCCCGCGGTCTCGCGCTGCGCGAGCTCGGCATCCCCGCGGAGGTGCTCGCACACATGGAGCTCGTGCCGCGCTTCGACACGCACGAGGCCGCGCGCGCGCTTGCCGGCACGACGCTCGAGCAGCCACCGGCGATGCAGTCGTACATCCCGCGGCTGTGGGACTACTGGGACCGCGAGATGGACCCCGGCCTGCGTCAGCGGCGCACGCTCAAGGAGGCCCTCGACGGCAAGCACGTGCTGATCACCGGCGCCTCCTCCGGGATCGGGCGCTCGACCGCCGTGAAGATCGCCGCCGCCGGGGGCGTGCCGCTGCTGGTGGCGCGCAACGTCGACAAGCTCGAGGAGGTGCGCGCGGAGATCGTCGCCGCGGGCGGCACCGCGTACGTCTACGCGGCGGACATCGCCGACATGGAGTCGATCGAACGGCTGTTCGAGCGCGTGCTCGCCGACCACCGCAACGTCGACATGCTCGTCAACAACGCCGGACGCTCGATCCGCCGATCGATCGCGCTCAGCTACGACCGCTTCCACGACTTCGAACGCACGATGCAGCTCAACTACTTCGGCGCCGTCAAGCTGATCATCGGCCTGCTGCCGCACATGCGCGAGCGCGGGTCCGGGCACATCGTCAACGTGTCCTCGATCGGCGTGCAGACCAACCCGCCGCGCTTCTCCGCCTACGTCGCTTCAAAGGCCGCGCTCGACGCGTTCTCGCGCGTGGTCGCCTCGGAGGTCATCGGCGACGGCGTCACCTTCACCACGATCCACATGCCGCTCGTGCGCACGCCGATGATCGCGCCGACGAAAATGTACGACGCCTTCCCCACGCTCCGCCGGAAGAGGCCGCCGACATGATCTGCGAGGCGCTGCGCGACCGGCCCAAGGAGATGGGGACCTGGATGGGCAAGTTCGGCGAGGTCGCCTACACGCTCTCGCCCAGCGCCGTGGACAGGCTCCTGCACCTCGCCTACCGCGTGTTCCCCGACTCGGCCGCGTCCAAGGGCCACGCCGAGGTCGAGGAGCACGTCTCCTTCGAGCAGATCGCCATGGCGACGCTCACGCGGGGCGTGCACTGGTAAGCGGCCCGATCTGCCGCCGGGCTGGGACCGAGCTCCCGCCGGTCGCCGTCTTGACATGATCAGGGCGTGAGCTCAGCGACAGCAGCGATCGAGGTCAGCGCCCTGCGCAAGCGCTACGGCGACTACGAGGCGGTGCGCGGCCTCGACATCACCGTGCAGCCGCGGCGAGGTGTTCGGGCTGCTCGGGCCCAACGGCGCCGGCAAGACCACCACCGTGGAGATCCTCGAGGGCTACCGCACCCGCACCAGCGGCGAGGTCTCCGTGCTCGGATACGACCCCGCCGAGCGCTCGATCGAGCTGCGCCGGCGGATCGGGATCGTGCTGCAGTCCGGCGGCATCTACAGCCACATCACCCCGCGCGAGGCGCTCACGCACTGGGCGAGCTTCTACCCGCATCCGCGCGACGTCGAGGAGGTGATCGCGCTCGCCGGGCTGCAGGAGAAGGCCGACGAGCGCAGCCGCAAGCTCTCCGGCGGGCAGCTGCGGCGCCTGGACTTCGCGCTGGCGCTCGTCGGCGATCCGGAGCTGATCTTCCTCGACGAGCCCACCACCGGCTTCGACCCAGAGGCGCGCCGAGCCGCCTGGGAGACCGTCCGCTCGCTGCGCGATCTCGGCAAGACGATCCTGCTGACCACGCACTACCTCGAGGAGGCGCAGGCGCTCGCCGATCGCGTGGCGATCGTCAAGGACGGGCGCGTGCTCGCGATCGGGCCGCCGCGGGAATTGATCTCCCACCCACCGGGCGTGGGCGGGGAGACAGCTGGACCGCACTATCGCGTCGCCTATCGCAACGCGGACGGCGAGCTCGTGGAGCGCGAGACCGACGATCCGACCGCGCTGCTGCACGAGCTCACCGGCGAGGCGCTCGCCGACGGACGGCGCCTCGAGGAGCTGTCCGTGGGGCGCCCCACGCTCGAGGACGTCTACCTGGAGCTGACAGCCGCATCGTCCGGGGACCAGGATGCCTGAGGCGCTCGTCCAGGACCTCGAGCAGGCAGCGCCGGCCGCCCACGCGCCGGGCACGGTCAATCCCGTCGCCCTCGCCTGGCGCCAGTACCGACTGGAGCGCAGGATGTTCTGGCGCAACCCCAGCGCCGCGTTCTTCAACTTCGTGCTGCCGCTGCTGTTCCTCGCCGCCGGTGGCGCGATCCTCGCCGGCAACCAGCAGGACCTCAACAAGCTCGTGCCGTCGATCGCCGGCATGAGCGTGATGTCCACCACCTTCACCGCGCTCGCCTACAACATCGTGTTCCTGCGCGAGCGCGGGGTGCTCAAGCGCATCCGCGGCACGCCGCTGCCCACGATCTCCTACTTCGGCGGCGTCGCCGCCAACGCCGTCACCAACACAGCGCTGCAGATCGCGATCATCGTGCTCGCCGGGCGTGTGTTCTTCGACATCGGCTGGCCCGTGCACTGGGACGAGCTGATCGTGTTCGTGGTCGTCGGCGTCGTCAGCCTGGCCGCGCTGGGCGTCGCCTTCGCGCACGTCATCCCCAACTTCGAGTCCACCGCCGCGTACGTCAACGCGGTGTTCCTGCCGGTCGTGTTCGTGTCCTTCTACGTGTTCGACTCGAGCAGCGCGCCGCAGTTCCTGCGCACGATCGCCGAAGCGCTGCCGCTCGAAGCCGCTGATCCGCGGCCTGTCCGGAGCGATGGTCACCGGCTCGGGGCTCTCGAGCCACCTCGACTCCCTGGCCGTGATCGCCATCTGGGGGCGTGTTCGGGCTGTATCTCGCCGTGCGCGGCTTCTCGTGGGAGGGCTCGCGCGCATGAGCGCCGCCGGGAGCAGCGCCACCGCATGAAGCAGCTCGCCGCGGGCGTGCACCTGCTGCGCGGCTGGCCCCCCAACGCGATCAACGTGTACCTGATCGGCGATGTGCTGCTCGACGCAGCCACCCGCCAGGGCGAGCAGCGCATCCTCAGGCAGATCGCCGGACGCAAGCTGAGCGCGCACGCGCTCACGCACGCCCACCCCGATCACCAGGGCTCGAGCCACGCGATCTGCGAACGGCTGCAGATCCCGCTGTGGTGCGGGCAGGGCGACGTGCCCGCGATGGAGACCGCCGGCGGGATCTCCAACTCGCAGGCGCCAGGCTGGCTGAACCTACTCCAGCAACGGCTCTGGACAGGACCGCCGCACCCCGTCGCCAGGGTGCTGATCGAGGGTGACGAGGTCGCCGGGCTTCACCGTGCTCGAGACCCCCGGGCACTCGCGCGGACACCTCGCCTACTGGCGCGAGGCCGACGGCGTGCTGATCCTCGGCGACGTGCTCAACAACGTCAACGTGATGACCGGCATCCCCGGCCTGCACGAGCCGCTCGAGATCTCCACCCCCGATCCCGCCCGCAACCGCGCCTCCGCGCGCAGGCTGGCGAAGCTACGGCCGCGGGTGACGTGCTTCGGCCACGGCGCGCCGCTGCGCGACCCCGGCAGGCTGGCCGACTTCGTGGCGCGGTTGCCCAACTGAGCGGAGTGACGATGAGCGAGAGCATCTTCCTCGCCCAAGGCGAGCGCTTCATGCCGACCGAGCAGGCGCGGGGGCCGTGGGACCCCGGCGCGCTGCACGGCGGCGCGCCCGCAGCGCTGACTCGACGGCCGCCTTCGAGCGCCTGCCTCGCCGGGGGCGAGCTGCGGGTCGCACGCCTTGGCTTCGAGCTCCTGCGCCCGATTCCGCGCGCGCCGTTGACGCTCTCCACGCGCGTCGTGCGCCCCGGGCGCCGCGTGCAGGAGCTCGCCGGAGAGCTGAGCGCGGGTGCCGACGAGGATGGCCTCGGCGGCGAGGTGGTCTGCCGCGCGAGCGCGCTGTGCGTACGCGCGATCCCAGCCGAGGTACCCGAGTCGCCGTCCGCCGAGCGCTCCGAGGAGGTTTCCACGAGGGCGCTTGCGCCGCCGCAGACGGGCAGGCCGGTGCGCTTCGCGCTGGACGACGCCGGCGAGCCGAGCTTCGCCTCCACCGCGATGGAGATGCGCTGGCTCGACGACCCCCGTGCGCTGGGGCCCGCGCGGGTGTGGATGCGCCTGCGACACCCGCTGCTCCCCGGCGAGCCGCTCACGCCGCTGGCGCGGCTGGCCGCCACCGCGGACTTCGGCAACGGGGTCAGCGCCGCGCTCCCGTTCGAGCGCTTCCTGTTCATCAACGCCGACCTCACAATCCACCTGCAGCGCCCTCCGCTCGGCGAGTGGATCGGGCTCGACGCCCGCACGCTGCTGCACGCCGGCGGCACCGGCCTCGCAGAGAGCGTGCTTCACGACGAGCACGGACCCGTCGGCCGCGCGTTCCAGACGCTCGTCGTCCAGCCGCGCTGAGGCGTATCGCATCACAACTGTTGCACGTGCAACTAATTTGCTACTGTCGAGGGGAACTCGTCGCAGTCAGAAGAGCAGCTACCTTCGAGAAAAGGAGATCCAATGGCATCACCTGAGAGCACGGCAACGCAGACCCCGCTCCCCGCAGGAACGTGGAAGCTCGACCCGGTCCATTCGAGCGTCGAATTCCAGGTCAAACACCTCGGCATCGCGAACGTCAAGGGCCAGTTCAAGGAGTTCGAGGGCACACTCGAGGTGACGCCCGAGGGCATCAACGCCTATGGCACCGTCGACACGGCCAGCGTCGACACACGCGAGCCCCAGCGCGACGGCCACCTGCGCTCGGCCGACTTCTTCGACGCCGAGAACCACCCCAAGATCACCTTCCAGTCGACCTCCGTGAAAGCAATCGACGACGAGGACTTCGAGATCGAGGGCGACTTCACGCTCCACGGCATCACGCGCCCGCTGAAACTGATCGCCACGCTCGAGGGCACCGAGACCGACCACGAAGGCCACGAGCGCGTCGGCCTCTCCGCGACCGCGCAGATCAGCCGTGGCGATCACGACATGAAGTTCAACATGGCGCTCGGCTCCGGCAACGTCGTCGTCGGCGACAAGGTCAAGATCCTGCTCGACATCTCCGCCGTCAAGGCCGAGTAAAGCGCTCGGGTGGCGCTCAGCGCACGATCACGTCGCTGAGCGCCTCGTCGATCGCCTCGAGCGTGTCGGCGCTGAGCGTCACGCCCGACGCGGAGGCGTTGGCGTGTACCTGCTCGGGGCGGCTCGCGCCCACGATCGCCGAGGCCACGTTCGGCTCGCGCAGCACCCACGCGAGCGCCAGCTGGACCATCGTCAGGCCGGCCTGCTCGGCGATCGGGCGCAGCCGGTGCACCGCCTCGAGCACCGGCGGCTCGACCAGCCTGTCGATGAAGCCGCCCATGCTCTCGCTCGCCGCCCTCGAGTCCGTCGGCGGCGGCTCGCCCGGAAGGTACTTGCCCGTCAGCACCCCCTGCGCCAGCGGCGACCACACGATCTGAGAGATCGCCTCGCGCTCGCACAGCGGGATCACGTCCTTCTCGGGAGCGCGCCAAAGCATCGAGTACTGCGGCTGGCTGGAGACCCAGCGCTCCACGCCCGCCAGCGCCAGCGACTCCTCGATCCTCTCCGCCGGCCACTCGCTGAAGCCGATGTGACGAGCCTTGCCCGCACGCACCACCTCCGTGAGTGCCTCCATCGTCTCCTGCAGCGGCGTGTGGCTGTCGAAGCGGTGGCACTGGTAGAGGTCCACGTAGTCCGTCCGCAGGCGCTCCAGCGAGGCGTCCATCTGCTTGTGGATCTGCGCCGCCGACAGCCCGCGATCGGTGTCCGACATCGGGAAGTACACCTTCGTGGCGAGCACGTAGGAGGAGCGCTCGTAACCCGAGAGCACCTCGCCCAGCAGCGTCTCCGCCGCTCCCCGCCCGTACACGTTGGCCGTGTCGATGAAGTTGATGCCCGCGTCGAACGCCGCCTCCACGCAATCCCGCGCGCGCTCGCGCTCCACCCCTCCCGAGTACGTCAGCCACGAGCCGAGGCTGATCTCGGAGACCTCGATGTCGCTGCTGCCGAGCTTGCGGAGGTTCATACTCACAAGCACCCTAGCGTCTCGTCAAATGGCAGCGATCGACCCCACCCTGCGTATCGGATCCGTGCAGCTCGACGTGAGCGACCTGCCGCGCAGCGTCGACTTCTACGAGCGTGCACTCGGGCTGCCCGTCATCTCCCGCGGCGAGCACCAGGCCAGCCTGGGCCCCGATCCCGAGCGCCCCGCGCTGCTGCTCGGCGACATCGCCGCGCCCACGCCGCTTCCCCCAGGCGCGACCGGGCTCTACCACGTGGCCTGGCTGCACCCTTCGCGCTCCGCGCTCGCCGAGACCGTGCGACGCGTGGCCGGCGAGCGCTGGCCGTTCGAGGGCGCCTCCGACCACGGCGTCTCCGAGGCGCTGTACCTGAGCGACCCCGACGGCCTCGGCATCGAGATCTACGCCGACCGACCGCGCGAGCTCTGGGAGCGCCCCGAGGACGGCCACGGCGTGAGGATGTTCACGCTGCCGCTCGACCTCGACGACCTGCTCGCCCAGTTCTCCGACGCTCCCGCGCCCACCATCACTTCGGGCACCGGGATCGGCCACGTGCACATGAAGGTCTCAGACGTGCCGCGCTCCGCCGCCTTCTACCGCGACGCGCTCGGCCTGGAGGAGCAGGCACAGCTCCCGTCCGCCGCCTTCCTCGCCGCCGGCGGCTACCACCACCACGTGGGCGTCAACTCGTGGCAGAGCCGCGGCGCGGCCGCCGCCCCCGACAGCGCGCCCGGGCTGCGACTCGTCGAGTTCGAGCTCAGCGACTCGGACGCGCTCGACGCGCTCGAGCGGGGAATCGCCGATGCTGCGTCCGGCGGCTCTCAGGCGGAGCCGGCGCGGGATGAGGACGGGCGCCTGTCGCTGCGCGATCCCGATGGGCAGCTGCTGAGTTTCGTTCAGCGCTGAGGCGGCTTTGATCGTCCGGTCGGGCGGCGATCATGCCGGACGTGGCTGGCCCCGCGTTCACCGATGGAGGCTTCGGCGACCCGAGCATCTGGGCGCTTCTGCCGGGCGAGGCAATCGAGCGCCAGACCCTTCACGACCGTTACGGCGGGCGCCCGCAGGGACGGATCGGGCCGTCGCGCAGATCGCCCAACGTCATGGTGTTCTCAGACACGGCCGCCGGCGCGCCGGGCGGCTACCTGGACGGTTGGCACGCCGACGGGTGCTTTCACTACACCGGCGAAGGCCAGCGCGGCGATCAGCAGATGAAGTCCGGCAACGCTGCCATCCTCGGACACGCCGCCGGCGGCTGCGCTCTCAGGCTGTTCACCGGAACGAGAGGCCGGGTCCTCTACGAGGGCGCGTTCGAGCTCGCGCCCGACGGGCCCTTCTACACCGCCGACGCCCCCGAGGCGGGCAATGGGCCCGTCCGCAACGTGATCGTGTTCCGGATGCGGCCGCTGGAGGTTCGGCCCAAGCCCAGCTCTGCCGAGCTCGATCGCGCCGGTGAGGTCGGGGTCCACGACGTGCCCGTGGACGAGCAGTGGACCGAGAAGGCGTTCGTCGCGCCCGGCCACAAGGCCGGCGAGACCGAGCGCAGAGAGCAGGAGCTCCTGCTGGCGTTTCGCGAGCACCTGCTGAGCCAGGGCCACGAGATCGGACGCGTGAAGATCCTGCCGCCGGGCGAGGCCAAGCCCCTGATCCCCGACCTGCTCGATCGCACCACCAACACATTGTTCGAGGCCAAGGGCACCGTCGAGCGCGGAGCCATCCGGATGGCCGTCGGCCAGCTCCTCGACTACAGGCGCTTCCTGACGCCGGCCCCGCGGCTCGCGGTGCTCCTCCCCAGCAGGCCCCGCCACGATCTGCAGGAGCTGTTGAAGAGCGCCGGCGTCGACTTCGTGTGGCGCGAGCGCAAGAAGTTCGTGGACTCAGCCGCCGCTTGACGCCGCGCCCAGGCGCCCGAGCTCCGCATCGGAGAGCTCCAGCTCCGTGCAACCCAGCAGCTCGCTCAGCTGCTCGGTCGAGGTGGCGCTCGCGATCGGGGCGAGTACGGTCGGCTGGGCGAGCAGCCACGCCAGCAACACCGCCGCCGGCGAGCTCCCATGCGCCGCCGCGATCTCATCCAGCGCGTCCAGCACCGCGAAGCCGCGTTGCCGCCCGCTTCGAAGTACGCGTCCAGCACCTCGAACGAGCGCTCCTCGTCGATCGTCCAGCCGAACACGTTCCCGCCCAGGCACAGCGGGAATACGTCCAGATCGGTGTCTGCGAGGCGGGTTATGCGCTCAGGTTAGCCGGCAAAGGGAGGCGGGCTCGCGCCCGCCTCCCTCGGGAGTCAGGCGACCGTGAAGCGCACCGCTTTGGCCGGTGGAGCCGATCCGTCGACGGTGATCGCCGTGAATTCGTGGCTGCCCGCCGCGAGCCCGACGATCGTCGTCTTCCACTTGCCGTGGGCGTTGACGCCGACCACGTGCGCTTCGTCTTGGTGGCCGACTTCGTAGAGTTCGATCGAGCTGTCGGGTTCGCCCTCGCCCGCGAACTTCACCTTGCCAGTTGGCAACGTCGTTCCGCCGACCGGTCGCGTGATCGTAGGCGGCTGCAGGAGCGTGTCGCCGGAGTTCGCCGGCGTGACCGCTTCCAGCGAGCGCCAGCTCTTGCAGTCGGGCGCCACGCTGCTCGCGATGCCTTCGTGGTGTTCTCCCAGCGACTGGAACTTGTGCCTCACGGTCACCTCGCCGCCCGGCGTCCCTTCCGTGTAGTCGGTCGATTCGATCACCGCGACCTGCATGTAGTTCCCTGGGAACGGGGTGATCGTTTCTTTGAAGGGAAACACGCCTTCTTCTTCGTCACGGATGGCTTTGCCGAAGGCGCCGATGATGACCCGCTTGCCCTTGGCGATCATGCACGTGACTTTGCCGCTGAATTCGTTGTGGGAGAAGTTGCCCACGCCGCCGGTGCGGCCCTCGGTCGTCAATGTGCCGCTTGCCACCCCATCCGCCAGCGTCGCATCGACCGATACCTCCGACGCCCCGAAGCTATCCGGGGTGTCTCCCGTGGTGAGACTGCCGTCGAGTGTGATCGGGCCGTGCGCGGCGAGCGCGGTGCCCGCCGGGCCCGCTGCCAAGAACATGGCGCACATACCCACCAGCACAAAGGTCCTTTGGCGAATTCCAAACATCGGTGTGCCCCCTTTGTTTTGAACTTTGACTACCAAGGTTATATGTGTGCTACCGGCTACGTGAGCTGAAATTTTGTGACGGTGGGCCTACCGCCGCCGGCCGGCGGCGAAGCTCTGCATCGGGGGCACCACCGCGCGCATGCTCGACCCCATCTCCGCGCCCTCCACCGCTTCCTCGTCGGCCGTGCTGTCTACATCAGCAGGCGCTTGGCTCGCCTCGACGCCGCGCAGGCGGTGCACGCGCCCGCCCGCAGGCGCCCCCTCCGCCCCCTCGACACCGCCGGACACGAAGCTCTCCAGCGCCGCCAGCTCGCGCACGATCACGTTGACCACCCCCTGCGAGCACTCCAGGACGCCGCTGGCGAGCAGCAGCGGCTCGGCTCGCGCGAGATGGCGGCGGCGCTCGTAGACGGCCTTCGACACGATCAGGTTGATCGTCCCGAGCTCGTCCTCGAACAGCAGGAACATCGTCCCCTTGGCCGTTCCCGGCCGCTGCCTGGCGATCACCAGGCCGGCCACCGCCACCCGCGAGCCGCTCGGCAGGTCTGGGAGCTGGGCGCTGGTGACGAGCTCACCCACATCGCTTGGGACACTCAGCCGCTCGCGCAGGATCGCCAGCGCGTGCCCGCCGATGGTCACCCCGCTGGTCGAGTAGTCGGCGATCAGCCGCTGCCAGCGCCCGAGCGGGCGCAGGCGTGGCGCCGCGGGCAGCTGCAGCGGTAGCGCGAGCTGGGTGCCCTCCCCCACCGACCCATACAGGTCGGCGCCGCCGGCCGTTCGCCCAAGCGTCTCGGCGGGCGTCGCCATCCCCAACTGCCACAGCGCCGAGCGCCGGTCCTCTGGCCTGACGAATGGGGTGGCCGGGACGCTCAGCAGCCCGTCGCAGGCGCCGGACCAGGCCAGCTGTTCGAGCGTCTTGCGGCTGACGCCAGCGCGCCCGGCCAGCTCTCCGAGATCGGTGTAGGGCCCGTTGCGCTCCCGCTCGGCCACGAGCTCGCTCACCTCAGAGCCCGTCACACCCTTGATGTAGCCGAGGCCCAGACGCACGCCTCCCTGCTCGACCGTGCACTGAGCCTGCGAGACGTTCACGTCGAGCCCCAGCACCGGGATGCCTCTGCCCTCGGCCTCGTGCACGAGGCTGTCGGGGGCGTAGAAGCCCATCGGCTGCTCGTTCAGCAGCGCGCACAGGAACTCAGCGCCGTAGTGAACGCGCAGCCAGGTGGACTGGTAGGCGAGCAGGCCGAAGGCGGCGCTGTGCGCCTTGGGAAAGCCGAAGCCGGCGAAACCCTCGACCATCTCCCAAACTCGTTGCGCCGTGGCCTGGTCGGTCGGCGCGCCGGTCTGACTGCCGTTGCGCAGCGCCCCCTCGATGAAGCGCTCGCGATGGGTCTGGAGCAGCTCGTGCGAGCGCTTGCGGCTCATCGCACGGCGCAGCCCGTCCGCCTCGCCGGGGGTGAAGCCGGCGAACGCTTCCGCCACCTCCATCACCTGATCCTGGAAGATGATCGTGCCGAGCGTCTCCGACAGCACCGGCTCGAGCGTCGGGTGCTCGTAGGGAATCTCATACGAGGGGTCTTCGCGCAGGCGCTGGCGGCGGGCGATGTAGGGGTTGATCGCCCCTCCCTGGATCGGCCCGGGCCGCACGATCGCGACCTGCACGACGAGGTCGTCGAGGTTCTCCGGGCGCGTGCGACGGATCGACTGCATCTGCGCTCGACTCTCGATCTGAAAGACGCCGACCGTGTCAGCCGCGCGGATCGCCTCGAACGTGTCCGGATCGTCGAACGGGATGCGCGAGAGGTCGATCCGCTCCCCGTGCACGCGCGCGATCTCCTCCACGCAGCGCTCCACCGCCGAGAGCATCCCCAGACCCAGCAGGTCGATCTTCAGAAAGCCCGCGTCCGCGCACGAGTCCTTGTCCCACTGCACCATCTGCCGGCCCTCCATCGCAGCGGGCACCGCCGGGCAGCAGTCGATCAGCGGCCTGGTCGCGATGATCATCCCGCCCGAGTGCTGCGAGAGGTGCCGGGGCAGGCCGTAGGCCTGCTCGACCAGCCGTGCCAGCCAGCGCCAGCGCTCGGAGGAGAGCGAGCGCTCCCCGGACCCCTCGTCCCCGGCAGACTCCGCACCCGCCAGCGACGCGGCGATTTCCGACTCGGCGGTGTGGTGGGCGGGACCGTGCCCGTCGGCGCCACGAGCGGCGCGCTCGATCTCGCCGTCCGGCAGTCCGAGGACCTTGCCCAGCTCGCGGATCGCACCACGCGCGCGGAACGTCGGGAAGGCAGCCACCAGCGCCGCGTGCTCGCGTCCGTAGCGCTCGTGCACGCGCGGTATCAGCCGCTCGCGGATGTCGCGCGGGAAGTCCAGGTCGATGTCCGGCAGCCCTTTCAGGTCCTCGTGCAGGAAGCGCCCCAGCGCCAGCTTGCCGGCGACCGGGTCGATGTGGGAGAGCCCCGTCAGGTAGCAGACGAGCGAGGAGACCGAGGATCCCCGTCCGCGACCGGGAGCCAGCAGCGCGCGCACGGAGTCCCGGCCGCGAACCTCCAGCGCCACCTCGCGCGCCAGCTCGAGCATGTCGTGGTGGAGCAGGAAGAAGCCCGCCAGCCCGAGCCGGTCGATCACGCACAGCTCCTGCTCCAGCCGCGCCTGTGCCTCCAGGCGCTCGGCGCCGCCTCCCGCCCCGGGTTGTTGGGCGCGGGCGGACCCGTAGCGCTCCTCCAGGCGCAGCCAGCACAGCTCCGCCAAGCGCTGCGAGGAGTCCGCGTCCTCGGCGCCCGGATAGCGATAGCCGAGATCCTTGGTCAAGTCGAACGTCAGCCGCTCCGCCAGCACCACCGTCTCGCGGACCGCCTCGGGATGGTCGGCGAAGCGGCTGGCCATCGCCTGCGGCGTGCTCATCACATGGCTGTGGTTGCCGCGCCGCAGCGGCTCGGAGGCGTCGAGCGTGCTGCGGTGGGCGAGCGCCACGAACGCGTCCTGCAGCTCGGCCCTGCTGGGCGCGTGCGCGTGGACGTCGCCCGTGGCCACGCACCTCACCCCCAGTCGCCGGGCGCTCGCCGCAAACGCGCGGTTACGGGCGCGATCGTGGCGGGCATACGGACGCTGCAGCTCCACGTACAGGTCCCGCGGGCCGAACGCGTCCAGCAGCCGCCGGACCATCCCCTCGCCGGCGCCGGCGGGTGGGTCGAGGACAGACCTGCCGGCGCAGCCGGTCAGGCACACCAGCCCCTCCGCGTGGTCGACCACCGCCTGGACGTCCACCCACGGCTCCGTGCGCTCGCGTCCAGCCGCGCGCTCGCGGGTGTGGCTGTGGGCGAGCGTGACGATCCGGCAGAGGTTGCTCCAGCCGCGCTCGTCGCGCACGAGCAGCGTTATGTGTCTGGTGTCGGCGCTGTCAGCGCGCTCGCCGGCGCTCGCAGTCTTTGTGTCGAGGATGTCCAGCTCCGCGCCGTGGATCGCCCGCACCCCACAGTCCGCGGCGATCTGGGCCAGCTCCATCGAGCCGGAGACCGAGTTGTGGTCGGTCAGGGCGAGCGCCACATGGCCGCGCTCTACCGCTGCCCGAGCCAGCTCCTCGGGCAGCGAGACGCCATCCAGGAACGAGTAGGCCGAGTGGCAGTGCAACTCCACGTAGGGCGGCGTGGGCGGCATCTAGGCTCCTTGGAGGAACCAGCGGCCACTGACCAGATCGTGGAAGACGACCAGGTTGCGTCCGCGCTCGCCCACGAGCTCCCAGTAGCGGCGGCGCAGGGGCTGAGCGGTCCACCAGCGGTCCTCCACCAGCCAGGACTCGCGCAGCGACGCGATCGCTTCGCCGTCCACCTCGACCGGATGATCGGGGCGGGCGGGCTCCAATCGCACACGCGCTGGACGGGGAGGGTTGAGGGTCCGAGCGCTCACTGATGACGCTCACTCGGGGATCGGCGCGAGCACGACCCGCCGCTCCGGCACGCGCGAGTCGGGGTCCACGCAGACGGCGCGCAGCGCCGCATCCTGCCCGGCGACGGCACGCATCTGGGCGACCGCCTCCCGCAGCCTGCCCGCACGGGCAGCGCGATCCTGGTCGAGCAGCGCGCCCTGCTCGCTCGCCGGGGGACCGAAGCGCTCGACGGTCAGCCCCAGCTCCGACGCGGGAGCCGGCAGGAGCAGCAGGCGCACCGACAGGGCCAGCCAGATGCGCTCGGGGTCGCTGAGCGCCTGGCGGAAGACCACCAGCTCGCGCCAACCGCCCCCCGCGAGGAGGCGGGCGGAGAGCGTGACTGCGCGCAGCGTTCGCCCGCGCCGCTCCGTGCGGGCCAACAGCCGGTCCACCAGGACGCTCAGCACACGCTTCAGCGCCTCGCCCGAGCTCGCGTCCCCCACCTCCATCGACTCGCTCAGGCGCTCCTGCAGAACCCGTCCCCGCACCGGGCTGTCGCGCATGCAGGCCAGCCGGTAGGCGAGCGCGCCCGCGGCGCCGAAGCGGTCTGTGACCGGCGCTCGACCCAGCTTCACCAGCTCGCCGAGCGTGCGCACGCCGAGACGGCGCAGCGGCGCCACCAGGATCGCCGTCTCCTGCCGGTAGCCGAGCAGGTCGACCGGCCTGCCCGCGAGCCAGCGGCGCGCCTGCCTGTCGTCGAGCACCAGCGGCCGGCGCGAGCGCATCGCCATCGCCGCCGCCAGCGCGCAGAAGCGCGTCGGGGCGCCGCCCATGCGCGCGGGACGCCCGAGTGCGCCGCGGGCCGCAGCGATCGTCGCCTCCGCCGTGCCGTGGATCCGCCTCACCCCGTCCGTCTCGAAGTAGGCCAGCCCGGGGACGGCCGGCTCGACCGCGGCTCCGGTCGACTCCAGCGCTCCGATCAGCCGCTCCCACCTATCGGCCGCCAGCACGGGGTCGGGCGCCACCAGCACCAGCTCGGGACATCGGGCGAGCGCCTCGCCGAGCAGCATCCCGCGCGCCACCCCACACGCCTCCGCGGCTCCCGAGACCTCCCCCACGCGCTGTTCGGACCCCACCAGCGGCGCCAGCGCCAGCGCGCGCCCCGTCAGCGTCTGGCGGGCCATCTTCGCCCCCTCCCCGGCAGCCACCACAAGCTCGAAGCGGGGTATGTAGACGCACACGACCATACGAACACATGTTCGCATACGGCCGCGCGCGCGTCAACCGCGCCCGCCTCAATCCATCGTCAAAGGCCCCTCGGCCGACCCGCTCAGGAACTGGCGCACGAACGGGTTCTCCGAGGCGAACATCGTGGCGGCGTCGCCGGCTTCGACGATCCGCCCGCGCCACAGCACGGCGATGTATTCGCCGATCTGGCGGGCGGAGGCGATGTTGTGGGTGACGACGATGTAGGTGCCTTTGTAGAGCTGGTGCATCTCCTGGATCAGGTCGCACAGCAGCGCGGTGCGCACCGGGTCCAGACCCGAGTCGGGCTCGTCGAAGATCACGATGTCCGGTTCCATCACCAGCGCGCGGGCGAACCCCGCGCGCTTGCGCATCCCCCCGGAGAGCTGCGACGGCGCGTCGTCCAGCGCGTCCGACAGGCCCACGTCGCCGAGCCGTTCTTTCACGCGCTCGGCGATCACCGCCTCGGAGTAGTCGGTGTGCTGGCGCAGCGGGAAGGCGACGTTGTCGAACACGGACATCGAGCCGAACAGGGCGCCGTCCTGGAAGAGCACGCCGATCTTGCGCCGCATCGCCAGCAGGTCGGGCATCGCCAGCTGTTTGACGTATTTGCCTTTCACCACCACGTCGCCGGAGTCGGGGAACATCAGGCCGATGATGTGCTTGATCAGCACACTCTTGCCGGTTCCCGAGGGGCCCAGCACGACAGTGATCTTGTCGTCGGGGAAGGCGACGTTCAGCCCGTCGAGCACGGAGACCCCACCCAGGCGCTTGTGCACGTCCAGGCAGCGGATCGACCAGCTGTCGTCGTCGGCGTCGCCGGCGAAATCGACGTCGGTCGCGTGGTACTGGTGGCGGTCCTCGGTCATCGGCGGTCCTCGGTCATCATTTTTCCTTGTATACGACCTTTGGGAATTCGCTCGTTTCGCCGTTGAACGTGAACGGGCTCTGCTTGACGCACGAGGGCGCCGGCACGTCGTTTTCGGTTTCGGGCTTGTTGGCGACTTTGAACTCCTGCAGCTGCGTAATGATTTCTTCGGACACCGTTTCGTTGGCGGGCCCGGTAACCGAAGGCGCGGAGTTGGCGCACGAGCTCGAGCTGAAAACCGGCAGGCCGCTGGCGAGCGATTTGTAGGAGCCGGAGTGCGGGTAGGCGTTTGCGCGCGCGGTGCCGACCGGGCTCGGGTAGATCGCGAGGCTCTGCGGGCTGAGCACGTTCATCGTCGTCAGGAAATGCACCTTGGGCCCTTCGTGTGCGGTGTTGGCATCGCCTTCGCTCGCCTGTGAGGCAGCGGCGATGTTCGCGAAGAACGCCTGCAGCTCGGGCACATATTCGCCCGTGTACTGCAGGAACGGGTCGAGGTTGTGCAGCACCGGCCTGAAGTTTTCGAGCACGGGGACGGTCAGGTCGAATGACTTCTTCAGATCGGGCAGGCTGGTCTTGGCCGCCTTCGTCAGCGGGCCCGAGCGCGGTCAGGAACTTGTTGAATTCGGGCGCGAACGGCTTGGCGGCCTCGAGCAGCAGGGAGAGCTGGCGCTCCGTGGGCTGGAATTCCTTGAAGTACGGGTCGGCGATCGCCTGGAAGCGGTCGACTTCTTTGAGCGCGGTGCGCGATTTGCTCTCGAAGCCGGGGAGCGCGCGGAACGCTGCGGCGAACGCCGTGCTGGCTTCGGCCGCCGCGTGGAACGTGCGCTCGCCGTTGACGATCGAGCCTTCCAGCTGGTGGTCGCGGCTGGCGAGCGCGTTGAAGACCACTCCCGTGTTGTGCACCAGCGCTTTGACCGCCCCCTCCTGCGCGTCGAGCACCGTGACCAGCTTGTTGGCGCTTTCGACGAACGGTTCGAGCTGGGCGAAGGAGGCGTTGATCTGTTCGCCGCGGCCGTCGATCGCCGCCGCGGTGGCTTCCTGCCAGATCTGGAAGTCGCGCCTGGTCTTGGGGTTGAACGCCGAGAGGATGTCGTCGAGCGTCACCGACGGTTCGACCTGCGTGTTCGGTAGGCGTCCTCCGTCAGCCAGGTACGGGCCGCTCTGGGCCTCGGGGATCAGCTGGATGTAGGTCTCGCCCAGCAGCGTCTTGGTGCGCAGGATCGCGTGCATGTTCGCGCGCACCGGCGCGTACTTGCCAGCGATTTCAACGGTCGCCTGCGTGCGCCCTTCCTTGTTGAGCTTCACCGACACGATGTGCCCCACTTCCACGCCGCTGATTCGCACATCGGACTCTTCCGCGAGCGAGAACGAGCGCGGGAACGCGACGCTGAAACGGTAGCCCTTCGGTTTCAGCGGCAGCGGGCCGCCGAAGGACTCCCACAGGAACATGAGCAGCCCGAAGCAGCTCAGCACGAACAGGACGATCACCAGCAGGTTGCCGAGTGTTGGCGCGCGCTTCTGCATCTCAGCCCTTCCCTCCGAACGGCTGCTCGCCGAGGTTCGAGAACGGCCCGCCGGCAGGCGCCTTGGCGCCTGCGCGCTCGCTCGTGGCGGTTACAGCGCTTTTGCCGATGCCCTCTTTCACACATTCTTCCTTGGTCGGAGGCTTGAGAAGGCTCACGAGGAGGTTGACCGTCGGGTTGATTTCCGAAACAGGCTTGAGGAGTTCCAAGATCTGGCAGTTGAAGTACAGAAGCGTGCGTCCAAAGGCGCCTTCTCCGTCGGCGGTACTGAGGACGCTGTTGAGGTTGTGGTTGTCCCAGTCGAGGAAGAACAGGAAGCCGCCCTTGCTCGGCCCGGGGTTGTAGGCGAGCTCGTTGAAGAATTCGTTGAACACCGAGAAGCCCGGAGGACAGTTTCGGGAACGCTTCGCCGAGCTGCTTGGTCGCGGGACCGAGTTCGTTGACGACGGGCAGGATTTCGCGCGCGAACGGCCGCACGTCGTTCTTGATGATCGGGGTCGTCTGCTTCGCCAGCTGGCGGGTGGCTTCGTTGGCGGGGCCGAGCGCGCGCGCGAACGGCTCGAGCTCCTTCAACGTCGGGCCGAGCACTTTCGTGGCGGTGGCGAGCTTGCCGAGACCGGTCCCCGTCTTGCGCAGCGCCGCCGGCAGCAGCTTGAGCGTTTCCTGGAAGTTCGCGTCCTCCTTGGAGAAAGTGGCGAACACGGCGTTGGAGGCGTCGACCAGCTGCGAGAGCTGCTGGTCCTTGCCGCCGACGGCTTGGACCAGCACGCGGAAGTTGTGGATCGAGCGCGCGATGTTCGTGTGGCGGATTTCGAGCTGCTGGGCGATCTTCTGCGCGAGCTGCGCCGTGGGGTCGAAGCGGCGGAGGTCGGCGGAGAGCGTCCTGCCGTTGCCCTTCAGCCCGATGCCGAGACCGGCGATCAGCTCCTGCACGTAGGCGCGCGTTTCCGCGTCGAGACCCGCCAGGAATTCGTCGAAGTCGACGTTCGCGGCGGTCTGAGACAGGGGCAGCACTTCGCCGCTGTGCAGCCTCCCCGCCGAGGGCGTGCCGGGGCTGACCTCGACGGTGATGTCCTGCAGCTGGGTCTTCGGGCGCAGCAGCAGCGTCGCGTTGCGGTAGATGTAGGAGCCGTACTTGGGCACGACGTTCATCGAGACGATCGCGACCCCGTCGTGCAGGTTCACGCTCGCGATTTCGCCGATCTTCGCGCCCGCGATCGTGACCGCCTGGCCCTGGCCGGGCGTGACCGCCTGGGCCGTCTGGAATTCGGCCTTCAGCGAGTAGAAGCTGCGGCCCAGGACCGGCACCCAGCCGGGGAGCTTGAGGTTCTCGTGCGCGAGGATGTAGCCGCCGACGACCGCCGCGATCAGGATCATCGTGACGACCGCGATGAATGCCGTGCGGTAGCGCTCGATCTGGTCGCGGACGCTCAGCCCGCCTTCGTGGCTGTCCGTGGGCGTCATTCTTCGCCGTCCTTCGCACCTTTTGAGAGCGGCCCGTTGAAGTTGGGCAGCGTCTGCGTGTCGCACGCCACGTGCGGCTCGTATGGCGGCTCTTCTGCCGGGTAGGCCGGACTCGTGCCGAGCGGTTCGAGCGGCGAACGCGTCAGTAGAGGCGAGCCTTTGACCTTCGTCCCGAGGATCGAGGTCGGCTGCGAGCGCAGCGTCTGTACCGCTGTTGCCGATCAGGAACTTCGCGAACGGACCGTTGCCGTCGAAGTTCTGGCCGAGGCTGTCGAGACCCACCAGGCTGTACCAGAATTCCTTGTAGTCTTCGACACCGGACGTGCTCGATCCGTCCTGCAGCTTGGTGTTGCCTGCCGGGTAGATCACCTTCGTCAGGCATTTGTTGAATTCGCCGGTCGTCTTGTAGAGCGGCGTCTGTTCGGCGGTCAGCTTCGCGAGCGAGGGCAGCGAAGCCTCGAGCCCCTTGGCGACCCCACCGAGTTCGCTCGGCGACAGCGAGGCCTTCAGCTGTTCGATGTACGGCAGCGCCGCCGTGACGGTCGAGGGGGTGTTCCTGAGGCCAGGAAGGATGTCGTGCGCGAAGGCGCGCGTCGGCGCGAACGAGGCGTCGAGTCCCTGCAGTCCGCGCTCGGCGCTCGCCAGCGAGCTGGGCAGCTCCGCGACGAGCGTGGTGAGGCTCGAGGACTGCGCCGCGAGCGCGGCGAAGAAGGTGTTGAAGTTGGGGATCAGTTCGCTGAGGTCCTGCTCGTGAACGTTCAACGCCGCGGTGACCTTGCCGATGCTGGCGATCAGCTCGGAGAGATCGTGCGGTTCGGTGCCGGTGATCGCCTGGTTGATGACGGCGCTGCCGCGCAGCGAGGGCGGCCCGTGTTCGTAGGTCTCGTTCAGCGCCTGCGCGGCGGTCAGGCCCCGCACGACCGGTTCCTGTTCGGCGTTTTCGGCCGCGTCCGGCTCATGCGTCAGCGCTTCGCCGTAGTTGATCAGGAAGCTCTGGAGGTTGGCGCGCGTGTCGGTGTTCAGCGCATCGAGCACCTGGTCGAGCTGGACGGGGTCGGCCGTCTGGCTGATCGGGATCGTGTATCCGGAGGAGACCGTCTTCGCGGACGGGGTGCCCGGCTGCAGTTCGAGGAACCAGTTGCCTTCCAGGAACAGGCGCGGGCGGATCTTGAGCGTCGCGTCGGTGTGGATCGGCAGACCCTTCGATTCGATTTCCATGCTGACGAGGCCCGTCTTCCCATCGCGCACGATCGAGTTCACCTGACCGACGGTGACGCCCGCGATCCGCACCGGCGACTTCGGCTGGATGTCGACGGCCGTCGCGAACTCTGCCTTCAGCCGGAAGCCGTGGGTGAACGGGATGTGTTTCGTGAAGCCGAAGTACACGGCGATCGCGAGGATCACGATCAGCACGATCCCGGCGCGCAAGGGGTTGACCCGCTGCAGCTCGCTGACCGGCACGCGGTCCTGGCGGCGCCAAAGGCGCGGGCGTTTCATTTGCCCTTCCCCTTGGCCTTCGTCTTGCTCTTGGCTTTCGCCGTGGGCGCCTTCGTAACCCCGAGCGCCTCGAGCGTGGGCGCGGGGTACTTGTTGCCGAACAGGTCGTCTTCGCGGCGGGTGATTTCGCGGTTGTCCGTGGTGACGGCGCTCGCGGGCAGGTTGCCGATCTCGGACGCTTCTGCATATGGCTCGTTGCCCGCTTCGCACACGTCGGCCTGACCCGGCCCGGTCACGTTCGGGTACTGGTTGACGTGGAGGTGGTTGTTGTGCGCGTCGGTGTGCTGCAGCGGCTTCGTGCCGGCGATGGCTTCTTCGGAGGGCCCGTTGGCGGGCGCGGATGACGGATATCCCTCGTTGTTGACCCCTGTGGGCGAGAGTACAACGCTGGCGCGCGCGACCGTTCCCACGCCGATGCTCTCCGACTCGAGGTTGGCGATGTTGCGGAATGCCAGCGTCAGGTAGTTGCAGTTCGTCTGCGCGGGCGTGATCCCGGCCAGCAGCGGGTTGCCGATTTCAAGGGTCTGCTGGAAGTCTTCGAGCGCCAGGGTGACGACCGGGTTCTGCCCGAATTCCTCGAGCGCCCTGGAGGATTCTGCCAGGCGCGAGTTCAGGGCGGTGGCGGCGGCGAGGTTGACCGCCCCCACGCTGAAGGCGTGCCCGAGCTGCGGAGCGACCGTGCGCAGCGAGCTCGCGCTGGGCCGCAGCAGGTGCATGAATTCGGTCGCGTCCTCGTAGAACGGCGCCTCGTGCGGGAACGAGTACGTTGCCTGCTGCAGCGACGCGGGGCCGCCCCTGGTGGCGGCTTCCAGCGACGGCGCGACGCTCGCGAAGGACGTGAAGAACGTGTCGAGGTCGCTGAAGTATTCGGCCTGCTGCTGGGCGACCGGGGCGCTCTGCGAGGCGACGCGGTCGAGTGCCACGAACAGCTCGTGCAGGCCGGTGGACGGCGCTGCGAGGTTGTGCAGCACAGGGACCGCGTTCGTCACGAGCGGCCGCAGTTCGGCGATCGTGTTGTTCAGTCCCAGCCCTCGGCCGGCGAGCCCGTCGCCGAAGTTGTTCGTGTTGATCTTGATCGCAGTCCGCGTCTTCTTGTCGAACATGTTGAAGAGTTCGTCGATTTCCACCGGTTCGCGCGTCTGGTCGATCGGGATCGTCGCGCCCGCCTTCAGCGTCTTGCTCGAAGTGCCCTTTTCCAGTTCGAGGTACTTCAGCCCGATCGCCGAGACGGACTGGACGATCGCCCTCGTGTCGGCCGGCAGCGGCTCGACACTCTTTTCGAGCTTCAGGTCGGCGGTCACGGTCACTCGCCCCGTGCGCGGGTTCTCGTGCGGGGAGAGCGACCCGACGATTCCGACTCTCGTACCCGCGATCCGCACCTGGTTGGCGGGCTGCAGCCCGGATGCTTGCGGGAGTGTGACCTTGACGTTGTAGGTCGGCACGAACGGCAGCCCGTTGTTGGCGTTGTAGGAGAGATACACGGCGACGACGACGATCAGCGTCGTGATCGCCCCGACGAGCAGCGGGCTGGCCGCGATCGAGCTGCGCCGGCGATTCACGGGGTCTCCGATGGGTCGCAACTGAGCAGTTCGCCGTCGACGAACGGCGACGATCCGTCCGCTGCCGGCGTTGTCGCGGCGCCGGGACAACGGCGCAGCTGGCCGCTTTTGAGGCCTTCCAGCGCGGCTGTCGGGCTCGAGGCTGGGGTCAGGTTGTTGTTTGCGCCGAGCTTGAAGTCGGGCAGGATCGGGCTCGCGCGCAGGTAGTGGCCGTCAGCGTCGTAGTAGGCGGTCGTCTGCCCGAAGCTGCGCAGCGTGCCCGCGAGGTCGGGTGCGTAGGGGCCGAAGAAGGCGGTGATCGGCACCGATTCCTTCAGCGCGGTGACGCTCGCCGGCGAGGTGCTCTCGAGCTGCTTGGCGAGCGCCGGCAGCGCTCGCACGAGGTCCGTGAGGTCGTTGTCGGCCCCCGGGCGGCTGAACGCGAGGCTGAAGTCGTGGACGGCGGGCGTGGCCGTGTTCAGCAGTGGGCGCAGCCGTTCGAGCAACTTCGTCAGCGGCTTGGTCGTGGGCCGCGAGGTTTCGACCAGCTGCGTGAGCGCGGCGAGCGTTGTCGGTAGTTCGGCGAACGTGCGGTTGCCCTGTTCCAGCGTCACCGGCAGCTGTTTGATCCCGCGCGCGAGCTGGCTCTGCTCGGAGCCGATCGCCCCGAACGCCTTGTTCTGGTTTTCGATCAGGTCGGCGAGCGATTCCTTGCGCGCGCCGATCGTCGTCACGGCCTTGGCTGTTTCCACCAGGAAGCTCGTGAAGGTCGGCTCTTCGCGGACCAACTCTGAGAAGAAGTGGTTCGTCGAGGTCAGGAAGGCGGGGAAGAGTTCCGTCGATTCCCCGAGCGTCTTGCTCTGCCCGACGTACTGTTCGGCGGTTCCCTGGATGAAGCCCTGCAGGCCCTTGCGCGTCTTCGGGTTGAGCGTGTCGAACAGCTGGTCGAGGTCGGTGACTTCGCGTGTCGCGCTCGCGGGCAGCGTCGCGCCGGTGGGCAGCGACGGGTTGCTGTTGGGCCCCGGGCTGAGCGCGATGTAGCGGTTGGCGACGGTCGTCAGCGAGGGCACCCGCACCTGGGCGAAGGTTCCCTGATGCAGCGGCACCAGCCCGCCTTCGATGTGGATCGTGATCATGGCTTTGAAGTCGTGGGTGAGTTCGATGTTCGTGACCGTCCCCACCGGCACGCCGCCGACCTGCACCTGGTCGCCGCGGACGAGCTGGTCGGCTTCCTTGAATTCGAGGCGATAGGTCGCGCCGCCGCCGGCGAACACGATGTAGGCCACGATCAGGACGACGAGCGCGAGCGCCGCCACCGCGAGGATGCGAACTGGGCCCACCGAGGAGGAACGCACGCGCGGCGCCGGCCCCGACGGGCTCGGCGGAGGAGGCGGCGGCGGGGCGGGCGGGCTCGGAGGGCTAGTCGTTGCCACCGGTGCCTCCTTCCGCGCTCGCGCCGGATTCGCCGGCGGCGTCGGGGATGGCCGCGCTCGAGTGCCCGCTGGGGACCGTCGGGTCGGGAATCTCGCCCAGCCGGTCGACGAGCTCGATCCACTCGCTGGGCGTGAGCCCGGAGTCGAACAGGCTCGCGGCGTGCCCGGCCTTGCCGGCGGGCGCGGCGAACGACACGCGGATCGCGTTCGTGGCGCTCGGGTTGGCGAACGCGGCGGCTGCTCCCGGGTAGCTCATCAGGCTGACGATCCGCCGAGGCCTGGAGAGGCCCTGGAGCATCAGCAGCTTGCGCACGGTCTCATCGGCGATCGTGCCCTGCCCCTGATGGCCCTCGATCGGGACGCCGTTGACCGCGGTGATGCTCACGGACTCGCCGCTGTCGTCCGCCGGAGCGTTGGCCGCGAGCGCAGCCGGAGTCGAGCTCGCGCACGGCAGACCGGAGACCGTCGGCTTCAGGCCGGAGACCGCGAGGTACTCGAGCATCGCGAGCACGCGCTCCTGGACGCGCCCCCCCTGCACGTCCTGGCGCGCGCACGTCCCGAGCGCGATGCCGCTCCCGTGCAGCACCTGCGGCTCGAGCTGCTGCTTGGACTCCAACAGCACCTGACCGACCGTCGGCGAGGTCGCCAGGAACGGGTTCTCGCCCTTGGCTCTGAAGATCGATGTGTCTTCAAGGGCGACCCACCCGTCCAGGATCGGCTTGGGATCGATCAGCGGCGCGCCGAGCCCGGCGGGACGGATCTGGAAGAGGATGTGCGGCGCGCCTTCGCCGGACACCTCGCCGGCGGTGGCGCCCGCGCCGACGTGACCGAGGACGGTGCCCTCGATCACCTGAACGCCGGGGACGAGCTGGTGCAGGTAGACCTCGTTGGCACCGGCGCTGAAGGACCGCAGCCGCGCAGGCGCCTTGGCCTTCGCCGGCGTCGCGCCGGATGACGGCACGGCCGGCGCCGCAGGGCTCGGCTGCGCTTCCAGACCCGCCGCCGCTCCGAGCGCCAAGCCGGAGATGGCGGCGCCCTCGGACAGCGGCGAGCGCGGCTGCGCCCCCGCCGTGGCGGGCCCGCCCGGCGCCGGTTCGGCCTTCGCTCGGCTCCCCCCCGCGCCCTCGAGCCGCTTGCTGACGCGAGTGTGGACGCGTGGCTCGAGCACCGGGTACACCGAAGCCACTTCGCCGAGCTGCGCGTACACGTAGGTGTTGCCGTAGGCGTCGCGTAGCGCGACGAAGTGCCCGAGCGAGGGCGAGTCGCCGACCTGCACGACTTCGCCGTCCTGGACGGCGATCACGGGCGCCCCCGCCTGCGAGTAGATCGTCGTTCCCACGAGCGTCTTTGCCGGCCCCGAGGCGGCGGACACGGTGGGGAACCCGTCGCTGAAGTGCGAGGCGGCGTAGACGGGGAAGCGCGCCTCGGTCAGGCCGGTGATCGCGCCGAGCAGTTCCGAGGGCGTGCCGCCGAGCAGCTGGGCGCGCAGCATCACCGATTCGACGTAGGCCTGCGAGTGGTTGTAGGAGTAGACGGCGGCCTTGATGTCCGTGTCGCCGCCCGCGGCCCGCAGGTACCTGGCCGCCGCGAAGATCGCGTCGGCTGGGTTGTAGGGGTCCTTCCAGCCGTCGCCGTTGGCATCGACCCCGTACTGGGCCCACTCGGAGGGCAGGAACTGCATCCAGCCCTCGGCGCCGGCGCTGGAGACGCTGAGGTCGCGACCGTAGTCGGTCTCCACCTCGTCGATCGCGGCCAGCACCTGCCACGGGACCCCGTACGCCGTTCCGGCGGCCTGGAAGATCGGCAGCAGGAAGGGCGGGATCTGGAAGCTTTCGATGAAGAAGCTGGGAACGCCGGCGATCGAGGAGCTCAGGTCGAGCGGCAGCGGCGGCGTCAGCGTCGAGGGCGCTGGCGCCAGTGCCTTCTGCTTGGCGCGCACGCCGCCTTCGGTGAGCCCTTCGCCGGCTGCAGCTCCGCCGGTCCCTGACTTCGAGCTCTTCGGCTTCGTCTGCGACTTGGGCTCGACCGCCGGGACTCCCCCGCTCGCGCCCTGGCTGTGCTGCGCCTGAACTTCCGGCGCCACGACTTCCGGAGCAGGCACGGTCACCGTCTGCTGCGGCGTCGCTTCGCTCACTTCGGGCGCCGAGCTCGCGGTGGTGGTGGTCGTGGTCGTGGTGCCTGTCGTACTCGTCGCTTCGCCTGCAAGGCTGGCAGCCGGAACGCTGAGCGCCAGCAGTGCCAATGCGGGTATCACCAGACGGACGGGTAGCGTTCGCGGGCTCATCGCGTCATTCGTTCCCGAGCAGGTAGTTGAGGAGCATCCCGCCGGCTTCGCTGTCGGCGCTGGAGGGCGTGTAGTACGTGGTTCCCGCGGTCGAGCCGCCGACCGGCTGTGCGGTCGTCTTGGTGGAGCCCCCGGTCGAGAGCGATGCGAGTTCGGTGGTCGTCGGCGCGGAGCCCGGGTATTTGGCGAGCGCCTGCGCCGGCGTGGCGCCTTTGATGACCGCGAGCGTCCTGGCCATCACGAGCCCCATCGTGCTCGAGCTGTTGCTGGACGCTGCGCTCGCCGACGCTTCGGTTCCGCTGCTGCTGCTGCTGAAGAATTTGCCCCGGCAGCCCACAGACGCCGAAGGAGTCACCGCGTAGGTGAGGCAATTGTCGGCGACGGCTTCCGCTCGGAGGAAGTGCCCCAGCGCGTCATATCCGTTGGACGCGCCCGCGCCCGTGAAGATGAAGTCGAGGATGCGCTCGAGCCCACCTGTGTTGCGCACGCTTTCCAGCAGGCTCGCGAAGTTGCTCGAAAACGGCACGGCGGCGCCACCGAGCGTTTTCAGGCGTTTGAGCAACGGCTTGGTGGCGACGAGTGCTGGACCCGACACCTTGGACGTCTTGCCGAGGTTCACGAGGAACTTTTCCGTGCTCTTGGAGAACGCGGGCAGGCTGGTGAACGTCTTGTTGATCCCGGGGGCTGCCGCTTTCAGGTCGGTGAACGTGGGCGTCGTCTGTTCTGCGAAGCGCTGGATGCGTTCCATCGCGGGTCCGAGCTGCTCGAGGAACGGCGGGAAGTCCTTGAGGTTCTGCGCGAGCGAACCGCGCGTGGCGGCGCTGGCCTGCGCGACGGTGTTGGCCTGCTCGATGAAGTCGGCGACACGCCCGCTGACTTTCGCCAGCGGGGCCAGCGCCTTGTCGGAGTCGACGGCCAGTTTGGCAAGGACGTGGTTCTCGCTCGCGAGGATCCCGAGCACCTTGTCGAGTTCCTGCAGGGCGGGGTTGGCGCGCTTGATCACTTCGCTGAGATCGCTGCCGCGCCCCGCGAGACCCGCGCCGAGTTCGTTGAGGATGATCGTGAAGCGCTGGCGTTCGGGCAGCCGCTGGATGTCTCCAAGTAGGTCGACGTCAACGGGGCTCGAGGTGTTCTGCACCGGCAGCAGGTAGTCGCCCGCGCCTTCCCGGCCGCGGGGGATCTTCTTCAGCGGCGGCGGCGGTTCGGTGCCTTCGACGCGCGGCTGCGTGGGTAGGCAGTCGACGTACTTCTCCCCGATCAGCGACTGCGGCTGGATCGTGCACGTGGCGTCCGAGCGAAAGTTCTTGAAGCCGGGGTTGGTGATGTCCAGGATCACGGCCGCCTTCGCCTGGGGCGTGGGCGTCACCGACCCGACGGTGCCGACGGTCACACCGTCGACCTTGACGTTCTCCCCGGAGATCAGGAAGCCGGCGTCGTCGAAGATGGCGCGGATCGTATACGTGCCGTTGGTGCCGCCCGCGGCGGTCGCCAGCAGCACGATCGCCGCGACCGCGACGACGCACGCGGCGCCTGCGATGCCGGCCGCCAATCTCCTCCTCCCCGCGCTCTGCGTCCTCAACCCGATCCTTCCTTGCGTTTACAGCGCGCGGGCGACCCCACCATCCGCAGTGAGGCCGCCCACCCAGCCTTTACCCGTGGTCGAGCTTACGCCCTCGCGGGCGCAAACCCTCCCATATCCTTTACTTCTTGGGGCACGGTGCTTTGTATGTTGCGTCCACCGTCTCCGGTTTCGAGGTTTCCCCGTTTTCGGCGAAGATCACTTCGGTCTTGATCGGGAAGCCGCCCGCCGGGCACTTCGTGGGAACGCGGCCGTAGTAGATCGTTTTGCCGTGTGACTTGTATGCCGAGCCGGCCTTGACCTTGATCGTCGTGACCGACGCGTAGGGCGCGCCGGGCACGCTGGCGACGAGCGGAATTTCGGTGATCAGCTCGGGGCCGTAGCCACCGCCGCCGCCGAGGTTCACGTAGTGGCCGTTGGAGAGGATTTCCAGCGACACGGGCGAGTGGCCGTCGCTGAAGAACTCGATGCCACCGCCGGGCGCGTAGAACGAGGAGATTTCAAGGCTCTCTTCAACGCGTTCGCCACCGAACGTCACGAAGCCCGTCGCCGAACCGACCGGGCCGGCCGCCGAGCCCTTCGAGCACTTGACGGGGCCGAACTGTTCGAGCGTCGCCTTCGAGCACGTGGGGAAGCCGCTCGTGTGCAGCTTCGAGCCGCTGGGCAGGAAGAAGTTGACGCCGATCAGCGGCGGCGGCGAGTTGTCGTATTCGGTCCCCGAGATTTTGTATTCGGCCTGGAGCGCCGTGCCGGCGCCAAGGATGTTGCCGGTGTGCGGGAAGCCCGGTATCGGCACGGCCTCCGCTTTGAAGCTGACCGTCGGCGACGCCGAGGCGATGCCGGGCAGCGCCAGCAGCGCGACGCCCAGGACGGCAAGACAGGTGGATGCTCTGCGCATCAGTTTTCCCTCCTCATTTGATGACAGGTCCGCCTCGATCCAGGTAGCTCCGGAGCCATGCCGGTCCGGCGACATCGAGATCCCCGACGGGGTGCGACGGGGAACAGGGCGACTTTCTCGCGCAAACCTTACCCAGCCAGCCGGGCGCGTTCAAGCTGGAGCAATTTCGCGGGTGCAACGGGGCGGGTGCTGACACACGTCTGCGAGTCAGGGTAACGCTCGACTTTAGGGTCAGGGTTGACCTACGGAGAGCTCGAGCTGGTCCCCGGTGAAGCGCACGTCCACGGGCTCGAGGATGACCTGCCTGGGCCCGTCCTCCACGTGCCCGGCCAGCACCGCGGCAAGGCCCAACCCCTCGGCGAGCTCGACGATCGCCTGACCGGCGCCGGGCGGACAATAGAGCGCGTAGCCCGACCCCATGTTGAACGTCGAGTACGCCGCCGCCGCGTCCAGGCCGGCCTGCTCGACGAGGAAGCTCAGCACCTCCGGGACCTCGGGCAGGCGCTCGATGCGGTAGGTCAAGCGCTTGGCGGGACGCATCAGCTTGAGCAGCCCGTGGCCTGTGATGTGGCTGATGTAGGTGAGCTCGACGCCGGCGTCGAGCACGGCTGCGAGCAGCGGCACGTACATGACGGACGGCTCCAGCAGGGCCTCGCCCAGCGAGCTGTCGCCCGCGCCACGCTCGCCCCCGAGCCGCGTGGCGTAGCCCTCAGGCAGCCGCCCAGCGACGAGCCGCGCGAGCGAGGCGCCGTTGGCGTGCAGCCCGCTGGAGGCCACGAGCACGATCTCATCGCCGGGACCGAGGCGCTCGCCCAAGATCGCGGAGCGTCCCGCCGGCACGACACCCACGGCGGCCCCGGCGAGCTCGATGTCCTCCTCGGCGAGCATCCCTGGGAGCGTCGGGGACTCGCCACCCCCCCAGACGCAGCCGGCGTCGTCGCATGCCCGGCGCCAGCCCTCGAGCAGCGACTCGGAGCGCTCGGCCTGCAGGTACCACTCGGAGGCGCCGGTGGCGAAGTAGGCGTTGACGACGAGCGGCAGCGCGCCGACGCAGCAGAGGTCGTTGAGGATCGCGGCGACGGTGTCGTAGGCGACATCGGCGAAACGATCGATCCCCTGGGCCTCGAGCACGTGGCGCGCGATCATCGACTTGGTCCCCAATCCCTCGACGACGAACGCGAACGTCTGCTCGCCGAGCTCGAACACGAACGCGGGCTCACCGCGGGAGGCGTCGACGGCGCGCCCGCCCCTGGCCGCCAGCAGCGGGGAGGTGGAGAGGGCCTTGGCCATCGCCGTGCGCTTGCCGGCGTCGAGCGTGTTGTAGTCAACTCCAGCCGCGCGATAGGCGTCGTGTTGGCTCATCGGCGATGATCCTAATGCCCAGCCAACCCATTAGATCCGTCCATGACGGCGCTACGCGCCGGCTGGACTACTGCAGCCACCGAGGGAGAACCAATGGACTTCGAGCCGAGCCAGCGCTGTTCTGAATTCAAGGAGCGCCTGACGGCGTTCATGGACGAGTACATCTACCCGGCGGAGAAGGTGTACGAGCGCCAGCTGCGCGAGTCCGGCAACCCCCACTTCCAGCCGCCGATCATGGAGGAGCTGAAGGCGAAGGCGCGCGAGGCGGGCCTGTGGAACATGTTCCTGCCCGACGCCGAGCACGGCGCGGGACTGTCGAACAGCGACTACGCCCCGCTGGCTGAGATCCTCGGCCGCGCGCACATCGCCTCGGAGGCGTGCAACTGCTCGGCGCCGGACACGGGCAACATGGAGGTGCTGCACCAGTTCGGCACCGACGAGCAGAAGGACCGCTGGCTGACGCCGCTGTTGGATGGAGAGATTCGCTCTGCGTTCGCGATGACCGAGCCCGACGTAGCGAGCTCAGACGCGACCAACGTCGCGCTGAGCATCGAGCGCGACGGGGACGAGTACGTGCTGAACGGCCGTAAGTGGTGGATCACGAACGTGTACCACCCCAACTGCCGGATCCTGATCGTGATGGGCAAGACGCAGCCGGACGCGCCGACGTACACGCAGCAGAGCCAGGTGCTCGTGCCGCTGGACACGCCGGGCGTGACGGTGCTGCGCAACCTGCCGGTGTTCGGCTACACCGACCAGGACGGCCACGGGGAAATCGAGTTCGAGGACGTGCGCGTGCCGGTCACGAACGTGATCTCCAAGGAGGGCGACGGCTTCATGATCGCCCAGGCCCGCCTCGGCCCGGGGCGCATCCACCACTGCATGCGCGCGATCGGCGCGGCGGAGCGAGCGCTCGAGCAGATGTGCAAGCGGGCGGTCTCGCGGGTCACCTTCGGCAGCCGCTGGCCAGGCGCGGCAACATCCAGGACTGGATCGCGGAGTCGCGGATCGAGATCGAGATGACGCGGCTGCTGACGCTGAAGGCGGCGTGGATGATGGACACGGTCGGCAACCGCCACGCGCGCACGGAGATCTCGGCGATCAAGGTGGCGGCGCCGAACATGGCGCTGAAGGTGCTCGACCGCGCGATCCAGGTGCACGGCGGCGGCGGCGTCTCCGACGACTTCGGTCTCGCGCGCGCTTACGCGCACCTGCGCACGCTGCGACTGGCGGACGGCCCGGACGAGGTCCACAAGCTGTCGATCGCGCGGCGCGAGCTCGCGCCGTACATCCCGCGCGAGGCGGCGGCGAGCGCCGGTTGAGCTCGCTCGTCTACCGCGAGCGCCCGGCACAGGGCGAGCCTGAGGGGCTGCTGATCCTGCACCACGGTCGCGGCTCGGACGAGAACGACCTGCTGACGCTCGGCGACGCGCTCGATCCCGACGCCGGCGGCTGCACGTGGTGACGCCGCGCGCGCCGCTGCAGCTGTCGGGCTCGCCGGGCTACCACTGGTACCTGGTGCCGCGCGTCGGCCACCCCGATCCCGACAGCTTCGACGCGGCCCGCCGCCAGCTCGGCGAGCTGCACGACGAGCTGTGGCAGCGCACGGGGCTCGACACCGGAGCGCACGGTCCTGGGCGGCTTCTCGATGGGAGCGGTGATGAGCTACGTGATGGGCTTCAGCGCCGAGCGCCCAGCGCCGGCGGGGATCATGGCGTTCTCGGGCTTCATCGCCACGGTCGAGCACTGGCAGCCGGACCTCGCCAACCGCAAGAACGTACGCGTGTTCGTCGCCCACGGGGCGCGCGATCAGGTGATCGGCGTCGAGTTCGCGCGCGTCGCCGCCGAGCGACTGCGCGACGCTGGACTATCGGTCGAGTACCACGAGTCGGAGGCAGGGCATCACATCGACCCGCGGGAGATCCCGAACGCTGGCGCGTGGCTGGAGGCGACGCTCGAGCGGCCACGCGACGCGGGGCGGTCAGCGACTCCCGGCGGGGTCGGATAGCGCGCAGAGGAGCCCGTAAGGGCATAAGGTTGGCGACAGCGGGACACAACGTCCAGGAGGAGGAGTCGCATGTCCGCCGCAGGGGTCAGCGCACAGCCGTCCACGAGTAGAGACGTGGCCGTCCTGATCGTCGGCGCGGGCTTCGGCGGGATCGCCGCGGCGATCGAGCTGCGCGAGCACGGGATCGCGGACGTGGCGATCCTCGAGAAGGCCCCCGACCTGGGCGGCACGTGGTTCTACAACAGCTACCCGGGCGTCCGCGTGCGATGTGCCGAGCCACCTGTACTCGTTCTCCTACGCGCAGCGTCGCGACTGGTCGCGCCTGTGCTCGCCGCAGGAGGAGATCCACGCCTACCTGCACGAGGTGGCGCGCACACACGACGTCGAGCGCCTCGTGCGCACCGACACCGACGGTGACAGCCTGCTACGTGGGATGCAGGAGCGCTGCCGCTGGAACGTGGAGACGGCCCACGGCGAGACCTACACAGGCCGACGCGCTGATCCTGGCGACGGGACAGCTGCACCAGCCGGCGCGACCGGCGATCGAGGGCGCGGAGACGTTCGCGGGCCACAGCTTTCACTCGGCCGAATGGGATCACTCCTACTCGCTGGCGGGAAAGCGGGTGGCGGTGATCGGCACGGGCGCCAGCGCCGTGCAGTTCGTCCCCGAGATCGCGCCTGCGGTGGCGCGCATGACGATCTTCCAGCGCAGCGGCAACTGGTTCATGCCGCGCGAGAACCGCCGCTACCCGGCGCTCCTGCGCGCAGCCATCGCAGCGATCCCCGGCGTCCAGGCGCTGCGCCGTAAATTCGTTTTCCAGTACACGGAGTCGCTGACGCTCGCGATCCGCCACCCGCGGACGGTCGGGCGGGCGGTGGGCGCGCGCTCGGCGGCGTTCATGCGCTCCCAGCTGAAGGACCCGCGGCTGCGCGAGAAGGCATGGCCCGACTACACGTTCGGCTGCAAGCGCATCCTGTTCAGCTCCCACTACCTGCCGACGCTGGAACGGGAGAACGTGGAGCTCGTGACGGACGCGATCGCGCGCATCACGCCCACGGGGATCGTCACGGCGGCATCGTCCCCGGACGGGACGGCTCCGAGCACGAGCTCGACTGCGTGATCTGGGCGACCGGCTTTCAGACCAACGACTTCATGTTCCCGATGCGCATCACCGGCCTCGACGGCCTCGACCTCGAGGAGTACTGGTCGGGCGGCGCGCACGCGCACCTGGGCATGTGCGTCCCCGGGCTTCCCGAACATGTTCGTGCTGTACGGGCCCAACACGAACACCTCCGGCGGCTCGATCATCGTCTACCTCGAGGCGCAGGCCGCGTACATACGCCAGGCCCTCCAGCAGCGTGCGCGCCCGTGGCGCGGGCGCGATCGAGGTGCGCCCGGAGGTGGAGGCCGCGAGCGACCGCGCGCTGCAGGCGCGCTTCGCCGGGACCGCATGGACTGAGTGCGACTCGTGGTATCGCAACGAGAACGGAAGGATCGTCGCCAACTGGCCCGGCTACATGCGCGAGTACCTCGAGCAGACCCGTCAGCTCGACGCCGGCGAGTACAGCTTCGTGGCGTCGACGAAGCCAGCGACCGCCGTGAGTGCCTAGGGTGCCCGGGGAAACAGCGAGCCCATGTACGACCACATAATCGTCGGAGCCGGTTCCGCCGGCTGCGTGCTGGCGAACCGCCTCTCCGAGGACCCGTCCGTGCGCGTGCTGCTGCTTGAGGCTGGCGGCAAGGACCGCTCGCTGAAGATCAAGATCCCGGCGGCGTTCCCCGAACAGTTCCACACCAAGCTCGACTGGGACTTCGCGACCGAGCCCGAGCCGCACGTGGACGATCGCGCGCTGTACATCCCCCGCGGCAAGGCGCTCGGCGGCTCGAGCTCGATGAACGCGATGCTCTACGTCCGCGGGCGCCCGCTCGACTACGACGGCTGGGAGGCGCAGGGCGCCCCCGGCTGGGGCTATGCGGACGTGCTGCCGTACTTCATCAAGGCCGAGGACAACGTGCGCGGCGCGTCGGAGTACCACGGCGCCGGCGGTCCGCTGCGCGTCGTCCGAGCAGCGCTCGCCGCGACCGATGAGCCGGCGGCTGCTGGCCGCCAGCGAGGCGGCGGGCATCCCGCTGATCGCCGACTACAACGGCCCCGAGCAGGACGGCGCGTCGATGTTCCAGGTCACCCAGAAGGGCGGCGCCCGCTTCAGCGCCGCCGACGCCTACCTGCGCCCGGCGCTCACCCGGCCCAACCTGGAGGTGCGCACGAAGGCCACCGTGCTCGGCGTGGAGCTCGACGGCGAGCGCGCCGTCGGCGTGCGTCTGCGCAAGGGCCGCAACGGGGTCGAGGTCGTGCGCGCCGAGCGCGAGGTGCTGCTGTCGGCGGGCGCGATCGGCTCGCCGCAGCTGCTGCTGCTGTCGGGGATCGGCGCTCCCGAGGAGCTGCGGGCGGCCGGCGTGGAGGTCACGACACGAGCTCCCCGGGGTCGGGCGCAACCTCCAGGACCACCCGTTCGTGACGGCCATCTGGGAGGTATCGGACCAGGACACGCTGTACGGCGCCGACAAGCCAAAGCCGCTCGCCGAGTGGCTGCTGCGCCGCTCGGGCAAGCTCAGCTCGACGGTCGCCGAGGTGGTGGCGTTCACGCGCACCCGCGGCGGGCTGCCGGCGGCGGACATCCAGTTCCACATGGGCGCCGCCTACTACGAAGACCACGGCGCGGAGACCTACGACGGGCACTGCACGGTGATCGCGCCTGTGCTCGTCTCACCGCAGGCCCGCGGGCAGGTGTGGCTGCGCTCGGCCGACCCCACCGCCAAGCCGCGAATCGTCACCAACACGCTGTCCGAGCCAGACGACGTGCGCTCGCTCGTCGCGGGCGTACGCCTCGCGCGCGAGATCGCCGCGCAGACGCCGCTGCAGGAGGTCGTGTCTGCGCGAGCTGAAGCCCGGGCCAGCGCGCGTCGAGGACGCGGATCTCGAAGCGGACCTGCGCAGGCGGCTGATGCTGATCTACCACCCTGTGGGCACCGCGCGCATGAGCGACACCCACCCGCAGGCGGTGGTCGACTCGCAGCCTGCGCGTGCACGGCCTGCAGGGCCTGCGCGTGATCGACGCATCGGTCATGCCGACGATCACCGGCGGCAACACGAACGCGCCGACGATCATGATCGCCGAGCGCGGCGCCGACCTGATTCGGGGGTCCCGTGAGGGACCGCTGCGCAGGGCCTCACCGCGGCCGCGGCTCCGGCCTGCGCGGGATGAGCGCTCGATCGATCAACTACCACCGCGAGGGCGAAGGCCCGCCGCTGGTGCTGCTGCACGGGGTCGGACACCACTGGCAGGCGTGGGAGCCGGTGATCGGCAGGCTGAGCGGCGAGTTCGACGTGATCGCGTGCGACTCCCCCGGCTTCGGGCGCTCGGCAGCGCTGCCGACGTCGATCGAGCCGACGATCGCGGCGTACGTGGACGCGTTCGAGTGGTTCTTCGCAGAGCTCGGCCTCGAGCGCCCGCACGTGGCGGGCAACTCGATGGGCGGGGCGATCGCGCTGGAGCTGGCGCGCGGGCGCTCGATCCGATCGGTCAGCGCGTTCTCACCGGCGGGCTTCTGGACGAGCGCCGAGCGGCGCTTCTGCCAGCTGTCGCTGGCGGCGCTCGCGGGGACGCCCACCGCGGGCGCGCCCGGCGATGGAAGCGCTGGCGCGCACCCGCTCCGGGCGCGTGGCGCTGTTCCGCCAGACCTTCGGCTTCCCCGCGCAGCTCCCCGCCGAGGAGGCGGTGGCGACGCTCAGGGACGCGTGGGCCTCTCCGGCGTTCGCACGCACCCTGGATGCCTTCAGCGGCTATCGCTTCGGCGCGCCCGAGCAGGTGCGCAGCACACCGATCACGATCGCGTGGGGCAACCGCGACCGCCTGCTCCCCTATCGCCTGCAGGCGCCACGGGCCCGCGCGCTGCTGCCGTGGGCGACACACGTGACGCTCGGCGCGGGGCACGTGCCCTTCTACGACGATCCCGCGGCCTGCGCCGAGGTGATCCGCTCGCGCGCTCACGCGGCCGCGGGTGACAGGCGCACGTCGCACAGACCCGTGTAACGCGCGCCGCGCCGGGCGGACTGAAGGGTGCAAGTCCGTCCCCAACTCCGAGGAGCTGCAGATGAGACCAACGACCCGTATCGGCATGGCGCTGGTCGCCACGCTCGCGACAATGGCAGGCGTCAGCGCCACCGCGAGCGCGTTCGGCGCCCGATCGCATCACTCGCGTGGATCGAACCACCGCACAGGCTTCAACCCGGGCCCCGGCCACGGCCCCGGGCCCGTCCACCGGCCGAGCCCCGGCCCCGGCCCAATTCACGGACCGGGCCCCGGCCCCGTGCCTACGCCTGGACCGCAGGGCGCGGTGTTCGTGCAGACGGACAACACCTCCGGCAACCAGATCGTCTCCTACGAGCGAGCATGGAATGGCACCCTCACCCAGGCGGGCGTGTTCGACACCGGAGGACTGGGCGGCGTGCTCAGCGGATCTGAAGTGGACCACCTCGCCTCCCAGGGCTCGCTCGCGTACGACTCCGCCGACGGGCTGCTCTACGCGGTGAACGCGGGCAGCAACACGATCTCGGTGTTCGCGGTGTATGGCGACCAGCTGGCGCTGCGCCAGGTCATCAGCTCGGGCGGCGCGTTTCCGGTGAGCATCGCCCTGTCACATGGGCTGGTGTACGTGTTGAACGCGGAGGAAGGCGGGTCGGTTCAGGGCTACGCGCTCCAGTTCGGTCACCTGGTCGCGATTCCGGGGTCCACTCGCGCGCTCGGCTTGAACCCGTCGGCGACGCCCCAGTTCACGAACACGCCCGGCCAGGTGGCGTTCTCACCGAACGGCCAGCAGCTGATCGTGACGACAAAGGAAAACGGCAGCGACATCGACGTCTTTCAGGTAACCGGCTCCGGCCGCCTTTCGACTACACCTGTGGTGAACTCGCAGTCGGGCACGGTGCCCTTCGCGGTGAGCTTCGACCAGGAAGGACACCTGATCGTGGCCGAGGCCGCCGGCTTCGTGGCGAGCTTCGCGCTGAACGCCGACGGGACGATCACCCAGCTGGACTCGGTGGCAACCGAACAGGCCGCCACCTGCTGGATCGCCGCCGACGGGAGCTACTTGTTCGCTTCCAACGCGGGCAGCGCATCGCTCAGCGCCTTCCAGGCTGGACCCGGCGGCTCGCTCACCGCGCTGGGCAACACCCCCACCGACGCGGGCACGGTCGACGCGACGGTTTCCAGCGACGGACGCTTCCTGTACGTGCAGACCGGCGCGGCAGGGATCGTGGACGAGTTCGCGCTTGGCGCGCACTCGCTGACGAGGATCGGCTCGGTCACGGTTCCAGGCGCGATCGGCGGCGAGGGAATCGTCGCCCAGTAGGCAAGCGCAGGCCCCCGCAGGCTGCGGCGTCTCACCTGGGCGCCGTAGCCTGCAGGGCGAGCAATGAACGGCATGAGCTGTGATCCCCATCCTCCACCTCTCGGCCCGCCATGCGCGTGGGGTTGATCCCCGCCATCGCCGCGCCGCGTCGCAGGCGTGGCGCGCAGCCAGCGGACGAGGATGCGGATCTCGTCGCGCGCCTGCGGGCGGGCGACGAGCAGGCGTTCGTGGCGCTGGTGGCGCGTCATCACGCTGCGATGCTGCGACTGGCGGGCTCGTTCGTGTCGAGCGGGGCGGTGGCGGAGGAGGTCGTGCAGGACACGTGGGTGGGCGTGCTGCGCGGAATCGACGGTTTCGCGGAACGCTCCTCGTTCCGGACGTGGCTGTTGCGGATACTCGTCAACCGCGCGAGAAGCACGGGCGTGCGTGAGCGCCGCAGCGTGGCCGTCGGCGACGCGGGCCCGGTCGTCGATCGTTCCCGCTTCGACGCGTCCGGGGCGTGGATGTCGCCCCCGCAGCACTGGATCGAGGACAGCGAGGACCGCATGCAGGCCGAGGCCCTGGCCGGCCACATTCAAAAGACCCTGGGCGAGCTCCCCGAGCGCCAGCGCGAGGTGGTCGTGCTGCGTGACGTGGACGGGCTGAGCAGCCACGAGGTGTGCGCGGTGCTGGAGATCAGCGACGCCAACCAGCGCGTGCTGCTCCATCGCGGACGCAGCCACCTGCGCCAGGCCCTGGAAGCGGAGATGGGAAGCGCATGAGCATCCTCTCCCGCAAGGAAGATCTCGTCTGCCAGCAGGTGGTGGAGCTCGTGACCGACTATCTCGAGGGCGCCCTGTCGCGCTCGCAGCGGCGGCGCTTCGAGGCCCACCTGGCGGGCTGCGAGCACTGCACCGAGTACCTGGCGCAGATGCGTGCCACGATCGAGCTGACCGGCCGCCTGCAGGCCGAGGATCTCTCGCCTGAGATGCGCGCAGAGTTCTCGTCGATATACCGGCGCTGGCGCTCGGAAAGCGACTGAGAACCTGACAGCGCCCCCTTGACCGCGAGGGGGCGCGGGCCCATCGGCGGCAGCTGAGCGCTGGGCATCTACCTGCGCCGAGCGCCTGCCGCTGCGCTAGCGTCTCGGCCTCTGTGGCGAGGACCGGACCGCTAGTGGGAGGCAGGCATCGATCCCGAACCAGTGGACCTGCGCGATGGGCGGCGCTCGGCGCGCTGATGCTCGTGCTGGTGGTGGTTGGGCTGGCGCGGCGCGTAGCGACTGAGGCGACGCCGCCGTTGGCGATCCGGCGCGCGCTGGCCGCATATGTCCGCGTCCCGGGGCGCCCGCCGGCGCTGGCGTGGCCGCTGCATGGCCAGGCGACGGCCGAGATCGAAGGGGTCGGCAGCCTGGGTATCTCCGGAGACTCCAAGCCGGTGCCGATCGCGAGCGTGGCGAAGGTGATGACCGCCTATCTCACCCTGCTCGAGCACCCGCTGGCGGCCGGAGCACAGGGGTTCGTGATGAGGATCACGCTGGCGGACGTGGAGGAACAGGGAGACCGGGTCGCCCTGGGCGAGTCGACGGTCCCGGTGAGGGTCGGCGAGCGTCTCACCGAGCGCCAGGCGCTGCAGGCGCTGCTGCTGCCTTCCGCAAACAACATCGCCGCCGCGCTCGCGGTCTACGACGCGGGTGGGGTGCGGGCGTTCGTGGCGCGAATGAACGCCACCGCGCGCAAGCTGGGGATGGGCTCGACGACCTACACCGACCCGAGCGGCTTCGAACCGAGCACTGTCTCCACGGCCGCCGACCAGTTGAAGCTCGCGCGTGTGGCGATGCAGATCCCCGCGTTCGCGAAGATCGTGGCGGAACCATCGGCTGTGCTTCCGGTGGCGGGAAGGGTCACAAACTACAACGACCTGGTGGGTACGGAAGGGTATGTCGGTATCAAGACGGGCTCCGACAGCGCGGCGGGCGGCTGCCTGATGTTCGCCAAGCGCGTGACGATCGCGGGCCGGCACCTGACGGTGCTGGGGGTGGTGCTCGGCCAGCGCGAAGGTGCCTTCGTGGAAGCCGCGCTGCTCAGCGCTCAGCGACTCGGCAACTCCGCCGCCGCGGCGCTGCGCGTCGTGACGGTGCTCCCAGCCGGCACGCCTGTGCTGAGCGCCACGAACGTGAACGGCGGTCGGGCACAGGCGGTGACGAGAAGCCCCCTGCGGGAGGTCGGCTGGGGCGGCGCCGAGCTCCCGGCCCAGGTGCTCGGGCGCCGCTCCGTCACCCGGCTGCGAACCGGCGAGCGCGTGGCGACTGTGGCGGTCGGCGGCGCGAGCGCGGCAAGCACCGCAGCGGTCGCAGGAAGCGCGCTCGGAGGCCCGTCGCTCGGTTGGCGGCTCGAGCATCTGCTCTGAGCAGGCTTCTAGTCATCCTCGCCACTCTTGCCAGGCGACGCGTTCTCCCGTTCGGCTGAGCGCAGACGCGAATCGGCCCCCCGGTGCCTGCGCTCGAGTTCTATGAGCCGCGACGCGCTGGTCAGGCGCGGACCGTACGCCTTCGCCTTGTAGAGGTCGTAGCGCTCGCGGTGGTAGCGCGCTTCCGCCTGCAGCTCCTCGATCTGGCGTAGGCCGATCACGAGTGGCTCAGGGCTCGCGGACTGGTGAGGACGGCCAGGAGATCGCCGACCTTCTGTTTGCGGGCGACGGCATCGGGGAGCGGAACGTCGGCGTGGATCTCGTAGATGTTGCGACGACCGGTGCGCTCTGGCGTGATGTAGCCGGCGTCTGCGAGCTCGGCGACGATGCGATGCGCGGCACGTTCTGTGATCCCCACCCGCTCGCTGATGTCGCGCAGACGTAGGCCCGGCTCGTCTGCGATGCAGACGAGGACCTGCGCGTGGTTGGTCAGGAAAGCCCACCGATGTATCTTGTCCTCGGGCATGTCTCTAGATTAGCATTTCTAGAGAACCATTTCATGGTTCTCCCGGGCGGTCCGATGGCGCTCTGCGGTCGGCGAACGCTGGGCGCCCAGGATGCCCGCGCCCCCGAGCGACGCACCGACGAAAGCGCTCACGAGCGCGTAGGCTTGGAAGTGGTCATGGATGAGCGCAGGGAGGATGGGAGCGCAGATGGGGCAGGTAGGCGAGCCGCGCGCAGCCGCGTAAGTGCTCCTCGCCGGCTAGCGGGCATCGCGCTGCTGGCGCTGGCACTCGCCCCGGCGGTCGTGATCGAGACCTCCACTGCTTCCGGCCAGGGCGGGCTGGTCCGCATCGGCGCCGCCCCCCGCATCCCGACAGGCGCAGTGAACGTCGGGGCGACGCCCGCCGGCTCGACGGTCGCGGGCGCGGTACTGGTGCGCCCACGCGACGGTCAGGCGCTCGAAAGCTTCATCACGCAGGCGACAACGAAGGGCTCGGCGCAGTTCGGGCACTACCTGTCCAAGGGCCAGTTCGCGGCCCGATTCGGCCCGACGGAGGACACGATCGCCGCCATCAAGGCCCAGCTGGGCACGGATGGCCTGAACGTGCAGGGTGTGGCGGACGACGGGCTGCTCGTCCGCTTCTCCGGCTCCGCCACACGCGTGGCGAGCGCTTTCGCCACCGGCCTGGACGACTACAGGCTGGCGAATGGCAGGCTCGCACGCGCGAGCACGTCGGCGCCGGCGCTGCCGCCGGCGCTCGCGAGCTCGGTTGCAAGCGTCGTCGGCCTGGACGAAGTGGTCCGCCCCCACCCGCTGCTGGTGCGCCCGAAGACCTCACGTGAGCAGGCCTACCCTGCCTCGAAGTCGGGTAGCTTCGCGCACCCCGCCGGCTCGCCTCGGCCGTGCCGTGCGGCGAGGGTCTCCGCGGAAGAAGCGGGTGGTCTGACCCAGGACCAGATCGCCGACGCGTATGGCGCGTTCGGCCTGTATGCCGTGGGCGACACGGGCGCGGGAGCGCACATCGGCATCTACGAGCAGGAACCGTTCGCCACCTCCGATATCAGCCATTTCGACAGCTGCTACTTCGGGGCGACCGCCGCGGCGAGCATGATCGGCCGCCTGAACGTCATCCCGGTGGAAGGGGGCTCGCCCCAGGGGCCCGGCGAGGGCGAGGCGGTCCTCGACGTGGAGGACGTCTCCGCGATGGCACCCGGCGCGAGCATCGACGTGTACGAGGCGCCGGAATCGATCGCCGGCGAACTCGCGGAGATCACGGCGATGGTCGACGAAGACCGCGACCAGATCATCACCTCCAGCTGGGGCGAGCCGTGCGAGCAGGAGGCGCAGGACGGCGAGCCGGGCGTCCAGCAGGCCGAGAGCGACCTCTTCCAGCAGGCGGCCGCCCAGGGACAGACGTTCCTGAACGCCGCCGGCGACACGGGCAGCGACGCGTGCGAAGAAGTACACCGCGAAGTGACGGTGCAGCCGGGGCAGAACCCCGTCTCCACGACCGAACTCGCGAGCCAGCCGTATGTACTGGCGGTGGGCGGGACGACGATCACAGACGCAGCCACGCAGCCGGCGCAGGAGCACGTGTGGAACGACGGACCCGAAGGTGGCGGGGGCGGCGGCGGCATCTCGCAGTCGTGGGCGATGCCGAGCTGGCAGCGCGACTCCACCGTCCCCGGGATCGCGCTGCCGGGGAGCGCCGACTACACGAACGCCGCCGGTGTCGAGCAGCACTTCGGCTACCCGACGGGGTTCTGCGACTCGACGCTGCCGGGCGCCACTGCCACCACTCCCTGCAGGCTGGTGCCCGATGTCTCGGCGCAGGCGGACGAGTACACGGGCGCGCCGACTTTCTACAGCGAGGCGTTCAAGGCGGAAGGGTTCAAGAGCGGCTGGATCCCGATCGGCGGGACCTCCTCCGCCAGCCCGATCTGGGCGGCGATGCTCGCGCTCGCCGACGCCTCTCCCACGTGCAAGTCGAATCCGGCGACGTCGTCGGGGGTCGGCTTCGACAGCCCGCTGCTGTACGGGATCGCCTCGAACCCCACCGAGTACGCGGCCTCGTTCAACGACATCACGGAAGGCAACAACGACGTGTACGGCCTCGACGGCGGCAAGGTGTACCCGGCCACACCCGGATACGACACGGCCTCGGGGCTGGGCTCGCCGCGGATGACGGGGCCCGGCGGCTCGGCAGGCCTCGCCTACTACCTGTGCAGCTACGCGGCGCAGGCGAGCAGACCGACGGTCAGCGCCCTCTCCCCCAGCTCCGGCACGACGGCTGGTGGAGAGAGCGTGAAGGTCACGGGGACGGGCTTCGAGAGCGCTGGCACGCCGGACGTTGCAGGCGTGCAGGTCGGGACCTGGCACGCGGTGGAAGCATCGATCCACGTCCTCAGCTCCACGTCCCTGATCGTGACACTGCCACCAGCGCGCGACACGCTGCCGGCGGGTGCGCCCGCCCCGCAGGAAGGCGCGGGCGCGGTGGACGTGATCGTCACGCTGAGCGACGGGCAGTCCAGCGCGGCGGGGCCGGGCTCCCGCTTCGAGTACGTGGACACCAGCCACTCCGGCAACCTGCCGAACGTCACGGGCCTCAGCCCGACCGGCGGCAACGAGGCCACCCCGACCGCGGTGACGCTCCTGGGCTCCGACTTCACGGGCGCCACCAGCGTGAGCTTCGGTGGCGTCGACGCCACCAGCTTCGAGGTCCTGGGCGACTCGCAGATCCTCGTGACGCCTCCGCCCTACTCCTCACACACCGCATGCACCCCGCTCCCCACGACTGGCGTGTACGCGGGCGAGAATGCGAGCAACGACATCTGCCAGGTGCAGGTGGTCGTCCACGACGCCGCCGGAGCCAGCACGGCCGGCCAGATCCTGCCGCCGTTCGAGGGTGCGCCGACCTACGAACAGGACGGCGCGCGCGTGGCGCCGCCGGGCTGTGGGTGCGAGGTCTACCCGGCGCCAACGGAGTACGACTACGCACCCACCCCCAAGATCGCGTCGGCCTCGACGTCGGCCGGCCCGGCAAGCCTCGCGAGTGAGACGGGCGGCACGCTCGTGACGGTCCACGGCAGCGGCCTCGACCATTCGACGTTCGACTACGCCTTCTTCGGCGAAGCGGGCGTTGAATCCTCAGTGGACTACGAAGTCGCGTTCGCCAGTGGCACCGAGATGCAGATCCTGGCGCCGGCGCTCGTCGAATCGGCCGAATCGGCGACCGTGGGTCCGACGAGCTTGCCGTTCTCGGTTCGCACGCTGGCGGGCGACTCGACGCCGATATCGGTGCAGTACGCGGGGGTGCCAAAGGTCTCGGGCGTAGAAAACACAGCCAATAAGATCAGGCTGGAAGGGATGAGCGGCGCCGTCGACACGGGCGGCGCGCCGCTGGCTATCGCCGGCAAGGGGATGCTCGGCCAGGTCACGCTGGTGCGGTTCGACGACAGCGAGAGCCCACCGTCGGAAGGCACCAACTACAGCTTCTCGGTGGCGAGCAACAAGAGGCTGACCACGCAGACGGTCTCACAGAACCCAGCTCTGGCGAACGTCCAGGTCTGCACCGTCACAGGCTGCAGCACGATATCCACGGCGGACCTGCTGTTCCTGTATCCGCCCGGCCAGCCTGACGTCGAATCCCTGAAGCCGAGCTCGGGAAGCGCGGCGGGCGGCACGAAAGTAGTCGTACATGGCCAGAACCTGGGATGCCCGCTGGCGGTCGCGTTCGGTAGCAGCGAAGCTGCGTCTTTCACCCCGGTGCAGGCGCTCCTGGCCTGCGGTTCGACGACCACCGTGGACGCGGTCTCGCCGGCCGGAACCGCCGGCGCGAAGGTGCCGGTGACGGTCACCACCGCGGAGAGCTATTTCACAGGCACCGGCGACGGGCCGACGAAGGCGCTGTTCACGTATACGAGCCCGTAGCGGCAGATGGGCGAGGGCGCTCGACGCCCAGCGTCTCGTACATACGTCCAAAAAAATGCCAAAGGGCAATTTCTCCTTGAATCCGGCGCCGGCGATCCGCACACTGCGCCTCCGATCAACAGTCTGAAGGGGCAAACCCGTCGTGAGGCGGGGTCGCAAAGTCAGGGGTCTCACTGAGACAGCCCGATTGCCAGCCAAGCAAGGAGGCTCGCCGTGATACCCCAGTCAGACACGCCGCACCGCCCAGCCGTCCGCGCCGAGCGGGGCTCCATTCACGCCCGTGACTGCCTGGCGCGCCTGACCGACGGGAGCGACGGCTTCTCACTCCCCGAACTGCTGGTCGTGTTGCTGATCATCGGCGTCCTCGCCGCGATCGCGATTCCGGCTTTTCTGAGCACGACCACGAATGCGAACGACGCACAGGCGAAGGAACTGGTGCGCAACGCGCAGACGACGGCTGAGACGATCGCGAACGAACACGGTGGCAGCTATGCGAACGTCACGGCGACTGAACTGGCCGCGGTGGAGCCGACGATCGCGATCACGGAAAGCAAGCAGCACGCCTGGCTGAGCAATGCGACCCCCGGCGCCAACGGATACTCGATCACCGCCACAGCCACCGACGGCGACGAACTGACGATCAGTCGGGCCGCCGATGGGACGGTCACGCGCACCTGCCAAAGCCCGGAACTCAAGACCGGCTGCTCGGGAGCGGAACACTCGAGCTGGTAACGACTTGGGGGAGACACGCGCGGCCCTTGGGGAGGGGCCGGCGAGAGGGAGCGCACCAGCCTCCGCGGATCTCAGGGGTCTCGCGGGGGCTGGGCGTGCGTCAGGCTCGCTAGGTTGACAGCGCACCGGTCTCGGCCTTCGCGTCGGCCATGCCGCTCGTCATCGAAAGGAGCTGAGATAGTCGTGTCTCGCAGTCTGAACTGGTGGGGTTGGGGCTTCGAGGACGCGCGGCCGAGGGCGCAGGACATGGCGGCCACGGTCGTCGAGACGCTCGGCTTCGGCTCGACCGACATCGAGCAACCCGTCGCTTTCGACTCGATCGAGCTTCCGCCACCCCGACTCGAGTCCCCGTTCGCCACTGGCAAGCGGGACCGGATGCGCCACGCGTACGGTCGCTCCTACCTCGACACCGTGCGGGCCTTCCGCGGCCGTTTCGATCACGTGCCCGACGCGGTGGCGTACGTGCGATCGGAGAGCGAGGTCGAGCGTGCGCTCGAGTGGGCCGCGTCGCGCAACGCGGCGGTGATCCCCTACGGCGGCGGCACGAGCGTGTGCGGTGGCGTCGAGCCGGCGGTCCCCTCGCGCTTCGACGGCGTCCTGTCACTGGACGTCTCGCAGATGAACCGCGTCCTGGAGGTGGACGACGTCTCGCGCGCGGCGCTGATCCAGGCGGGCCCGACAGGACCGTCGCTGGAGGCCCAGCTCCGTGAGCACGGCATGACGATGAGGTTCTTCCCCCAGTCGTTCGAGCTGGCGACGCTGGGCGGCATGATCGCGACCCGCGCGGGAGGGCACTTCGCGACGCTGTGGACGCACATCGACGATCTGGTCGAGTCTGTGCGCGCGATCACCCCGAGTGGCGCATGGGAGTCGCGACGGCTACCGGGAAGCGGCGCGGGGCCCTCACCCGATCGGCTCCTGCTCGGCAGCGAGGGCATCCTTGGCGTGATCACTCAGGCGTGGATGCGAGTGCAACCACGACCGACGCATCGCGCGTCGCGGGCGGTCCGCTTCGAGAGCTTCCTGCGCGGGGCTGAGGCGGTTCGCGAGCTTTCACAATCGGGGCTGCATCCAGCCAACTGTCGCCTGGTGGACGAGCTGGAGGCGCGGCAGACTGGCATGGGTGACGGTGGGCAGGCGGTGCTGGTACTGGGCTTCGAGTCGACCGATCATCCCGTCGACTCCCAGCTTCGTCGGGCACTCGAGATCTGTGCCGGACACGGCGGTGGCGCGGACGAGCAGCGCGAAGGCGGAGGATCGGTCGCTGCCTGGCGGGATGCATTTCTGGCGATGCCGTACCTGCGCGACGTGCTGCTCCAATGCGGCGTGCTGAGCGACACGTTCGAGACCGCCATCACATGGGAGCGCTTCCCCGCCTTCCACCACGCGGTGCTGAACGCAACGCGCGAGGCGCTGGGAGAGCCATGCCGCGTGTCGTGCCGCTTCACGCACGTCTACCCGGACGGCCCCGCCCCTTACTACACGGTCCTCGCTCCGGCCCGTCGGGGAGACGAGCTCGCGCAGTGGCAGGAGATGAAGCGTGCGGCGAGCGATGCGATCCTCGCCGCCGGTGGAACCATCACCCACCATCACGCAGTGGGCCGCGACCACAGGCCCTGGTACGACGAGCAGCGCCCCGATCTGTTCGCCGGCGCGCTCCGCGCGGTCAAGGGCGTGCTGGACCCGCAGGGCCTGCTCAACCCGGACGTGCTGGTGTAGAGCGAGCAGGCTAGGCTCGCGCCATGCGCTCAGGAGAGCTGGGTTTCTGGTGGCGGTCGCTCGGAGGCCCACCGCCGCGGCGCCCACCCTTGAGCGCGTCCACGCGCGCCGATGTCGCGATCGTTGGCGCGGGCTTCACGGGGCTCTGGACGGCCTACTACCTCAAGCGCGCGCAGCCGGATCTTCGAATCGTGGTGCTGGAGCGCGAGACGGCCGGGTTCGGGGCCTCTGGACGCAACGGCGGCTGGGTTTCCGGCTTCTTCTCCGGCCCCGGCCGGGTCTACGCACGCCGCGGCGGGCCTGAGGGCGTGCGGCGGCTGCGCCGGGCGATGATCGACACCGTTGGCGAGATCGCGGGCGTGCTCGACGAGCACGCGATCGATGCCGACTTCGTGCACAACGGACAACTGAGTGTCGCCCTCAACCGCGCGCAACTGCAACGCATTCGCGGGGAGGTCGCCGCGGCTCGCGCTGAGGGCCTGGGCGAGCAGGATCTGCGCGAGCTGGACGCTGCTGAGCTATCGGGGCGGCTATCGGTCGACGGCGCGCTCGGAGCGAGCTTCTCGCCGCACGTCGCGCGGGTCCATCCGGCGAAGCTGGTGCTGGGGCTGGCCCGTGTGGTGGAGGAGCTGGGCGTGGAGATACACGAGGCCACAACGGTCCGTGCGATACGTCCGCGGGAAGCCCTCACCGATGTTGGAGTCCTCCACGCGCGTTGGGTGGTGCGGGCGACCGAGGGCTACACGTCCTCGCTTCGCGGGCTGCGCAGGATGCTGGTGCCCATGAACAGCTCAATGGTCGTGACGGAGCCGGTCGATCGCGGCCTCTGGGAGCAGATAGGCTGGCGGGCCTGTGAGCTCTTGAGCGATGCCGCCCACGCCTACGTCTACCTGCAGCGCACGTCCGATGGGCGGATCGCGATCGGCGGCCGCGGAGTCCCCTACCGCTACGGCTCGCGCAACGACGGGGCTGGTGCGACGGCTGTGAGGACTGTCCGGAGTCTTCACGACAAGCTGCTGGCGATGTTCCCGGCGCTGCAGGGAGTCCGGCTCGAGCACGCGTGGTCGGGCGTGCTCGGCGTGCCGCGCGACTGGTGCGTGTCGGTCGATGCCGACAGCTCGAGCGGCCTGGCCTGGGCCGGTGGCTATGTCGGCGAGGGGGTTGCTGCGGCCAACCTGGCCGCACGCACGCTGCGGGACCTGATCCTGGACCGCCGCACGGAGCTGACCTCGCTTCCCTGGACGGGCCGGCGGCCTCGGCGTTGGGAGCCGGAGCCGTTGCGGTGGGCATCGATCCGCGGGGTATACGCGCTCTACCGTCAGGCCGACCGCATGGAGCGCCACGGAGGGCGGCCCTCGCGCCTCGGGCTGCTCGTCGACGCCCTGTCGGGACGGACGTAAGCCATGGGGTCGCACACCGGACAGGCGCTGCAGAGTCTGCGGATCGTCGACTTCTCGCGGGTCCTTGCGGGGCCGCTGGCGACAATGGTCCTCGCAGATCTCGGCGCGGAGGTCACGAAGGTCGAGCGCCCGGGCGTGGGAGACGACACCCGTGCGTGGGGACCGCCGTATGACGAGACGGGGATGTCCACCTACTTCCAGGCGGTCAATCGCAACAAGGAGAGCGTGGCCCTCGATCTGCACGACCCGCGGGACCTCGCGCTTGCCCGCGAGCTCGTGGCAACCGCTGACGTGCTGGTGGAGAACTTCCGCCCCGGGCTGATGGACAGCGTCGGCTTGGGCTATGGGGATCTGCGCGGCGAGAACCCGGGCCTGGTGTACTGCTCGATCACGGGCTTCGGCGCGGCAACAGCTGAGGCTGCGGCGCTGCCCGGATACGACCTGCTCGTGCAGGCGCTCGGGGGGCTGATGAGCATCACGGGCGCCCCTGAGGGCGAGCCACAGAAGGTCGGCGTTGCACTCGTGGATGTGATCTGCGGCCTGTTCGCGGCGGTGGGGATCCTGGCCGCGCTGCGCCATCGCGAACAGACCGGCGAAGGCCAGAGCGTTGAGGTCGACCTGCTCTCGTGCCTGCTGGCGGCACTGGTCAACCAGGGCTCGGCCTACACGCTGGCGGGGCAGGTCGCCAGCCGGATGGGCAGCTCGCACCCCAGCATCGCTCCCTACGAACTGCTGCATACGGCCGACGGCGATCTCGTGCTGGCGGTCGGCAACGACCGCCAGTTCCGCGCGCTCGCCGAGGTACTCGGCTGCCCAGATCTCGCGGTCGAGGAGCGATTCGCCACCAACTCTGCCCGCGTGGCCAACCGCCGGGAGCTGCGGGCCACGCTGGAGAGTTGCCTGCAGAGCGCGTCGGCGGCTGAGTGGGCGCTGGAGCTGTCGGCTGTGCGCGTACCCGCCGGGGAGGTCAACGACATCGCGGGAGCGTTCGCGCTCGCAGAGACGCTGGGTCTCGAGCCGATCGTCGACGTGCCCGCGCCCGACGGCCGCGTCTCGCGATTGGTGCGCAATCCGATCCGCCTGTCCGCTACGCCTCCGAGCTACCGCAGCGCGCCTCCTGAGATGCCTTCCACGGAGAGGCGATCGGGTTGACAGCCCGCCGCTTGTGTGTAGAGTGCGAGCCAAGCCGGGGGCGCCGCGCGGGGAGATCGGCGAACGGGCAGAGGATGCACGGGGACCGGCCTGAGAATCCACGTGGCTGCCGTCCGCGCAATGGGGAGCACTACTACACGCCCGGGGGCCGCGTGGTCCTGGGGTCTATGAGGAACGGAGACAGACATGAGTGGAAGGATTCCTAGGAGGGCCGCGAGGCTGGCTGTGGCTATTCTCGCGGCAACTGCCCTCTTGGCGGTCGCGGCCGGGGCAGCGAGTGCCTCAGAAGTGATCTACAACAACCTGAACACGGTGGCGCCCATAGTGAACGGGCTGCCGAACGAGGACACGCTATCGGCATCTCCCACCTACTTCCCAGTCGGAGGCATGGTGCAATTTGCCAACAAAGACCGGGGTCTAAGGAAGCTGACTACCGAGGTGGACAGCTTCACATGTGAATCGGGGCTCTACTCTCTCGAAAACTGCCGTACGCTTCACCCCAACAAGAAGTACTCATACGAACTGACTGCGAGTATCCACGCCGTGGGGCCGGGCAACACCGTGGGTGCCCAGCTCGCATCCGCGACCCGCACATTCAAGCTTCACTATCGCCCGACCACGAACGTGTCTTGCCCCAGCACGCCCGAAGGCAAGGGCTTTGGAGCAAACTGTGACGTAGGGGGCCTCTTGGCCACGATCACCTTCAAGTTCGCCCGAGGGGTCGTTTTGCCGGCAAGCGCGATCATCCTGATCACAAATACGTCTCATGAGGGCGCCGGCGATTCCGTGAACGTCGGGCTGCAGGAATCCGAAGGCGGATATGTGGAAGGAAATTGGGTCAACGTCCCGGCTGCCGACGGCGGAGTGCCGGCAGTGGGCAGCGACCCGCTGCTCACGGCGGTCTTCTACAACGGAACCATCGAGGAATCCTGGGAAGGCGGCCAGCCGGTGTTCGCAGTCACGGCGGCCAGCCACTAGCAGAGAATCCGAGCGCAGCTGCCCTTCGCTGGGCGGACCGGCGCTCATCGCCCGCGTGTAGAGGCGCAGAGGGCCCCGCAACCTGCGGGGCCCTCTCATGGTTGACGGGCCGTCGGCTGCAGGCGAAGGTCGGCCACCGCTATGGAACCCTGATCGTGAAGGTCCCAACGGGGATGTGAACCGTATCTTCGGCCGCCTGCATTCGCGTACCGTCGCCGTATTGCAAGCTCACGCGGCCTGCGGTCATGCCGGGAGCAAGACCTGGGGCGCCAGCGTTGAGTCCCCGGGGGATGATCGTCGCGGTGAGCGTCTGCCCTGCTCTGATGTTCTCACCCTGTGGGCTCAAGCCGTCGTAGCGGGAAATGTGGGCTTCGCCGATCGGCTGGAAGGCTTCCCCATGGTGCGGTTCCCCGGCGTCGTGCCATTGCAGAAGGTACTCGCCGCGCAGGCTGGCAATCGCGACTCTCGACGTGAAGCGGATGCGGAGGTCCCACCCGCCCCCGGCTCCGCGAATGAGCCTGGCACGAACAGGCGTCGCCAGCTGCGCCTTCGTCGGTATGCGGGCCTGGACGTAACCGAACGGCTCCGGCACCGCAGGAGAGCACGGGCCGGGGCCATGGACCCACCGCGTAGCTGTCACGAGGTGGCAGGTGACTCCTCCCCGGTAGTGGATGGCGGTGATCGGGCTGTAGACGGGGACATCGTCGGAGACGTACAGGCCGGCACGTTCGCGAGTGCCCGCGGCACCCGTGTACCGGTGGGTCGTCCCGGTGGTGACGATGAGATACGCGCCATCGGAGCCGACCGTGGCGACTGTCCGAGTCTGGCCGCCGAGCGTGTAAGTGAGGCTCGTCGCGTCGGGGCCGAGCATCCCGTAGTAGAGGTTCCGCTCGTCTGCGAGCGGACACAAGTAGGGCGCCGGACCGCTTGACGGGGCGTAGGTGCCGGGAGGCCGGCAGTGCACTCCTGGAGCGGCGCTCGCGGCCTGGCTCTTGATCGTGACACTGTCGAACAGCCGCCCGTGGCGATCGACGAGGGAGCAGTTCAGGCGTTCGATGTTCGTGCTGAGCGGAAGTTCGTGCGCGAGACCGTCGTTGCCGAACGCTCCGTCCTGGCCGAGCGCGGCGAGCCTGCCGTCCACGAGCCGCCCGACCTGAAGGCAGCCGGCGCCGCGTGTGGTGCTGAGGACCCGCATCCCCCAGAGCGGCCCGCCGTGCGGGTCCGGAACCGAGATCGGAAGTAGCTGGACGCTCCCGTGGGCAACGTTGCCCAGGCCTACCCGCGGGTTGGCGAACACCGGCACCGACACGGCAGGCGATCCGAAGGATATGAGCCCGCTCGCGAATGCCGCCGCGGCACGAGGCTCTGCGAGCACGCGAGGCTCGCGGCGAGCTCGGGGTAATCGAGGTCTTGGAGCACACGTCCCCTCACGGCGAGCCGTTGCTCCTCGGGCAGCGACTCGAGCAGCTGCAGTGCGTCCAGTTGGGCGCGACTTGCGATCTCCTCGACCCGCTCGAGCGCATCGTCGGTGAGCGTCTGCGGCGCCACGCCCATGCGCCTGCGTGCCCGATCTTCCACACGCACACGCTCCCAGGTGTCGGCGAGCTCGTGGCGGGCGATCCCAAAGAGCCATCCACGCGCGCTGCCCGACTCAGCCCGGAACGCGACCGACGACTCGAGCGCGGCGGCGAACACCTCTGCGGTCAGATCGGCGGCGATGTCAGCGCGACGGGTCGCTCGCCAGAAGAACCCGAGAACCTGCGCCTCGAATCGTTCGTAGAACACGCCGAAGGCCTCGGGGTGGCTGGCGGTCAGCGTGAGGAGCTCGCCATCGCTGACCTGCGTGTAGTCGGGGCGCATCGCTTAAGGGATTCCAGCAAAGCGCGATTCTGTGACACGAGGCCCATGCCGACGCCGTGACAACGCCCGTCGGCCCTTCCCGCCTCTACGACGCCGACTTGCCTCTGAGCCCACCGATCCCGAGCGACCAGTCGCCTGCGGCAGCGGGGCCGCTCGGGACGGTCTCTCCCGGGCTGGCCCCCTCCCCACCCTCGGTGGCCGTCGCGTCCCTGGCCTCGCCAGGCAACGGAGGAGGGTCGTCTAGGAAGTCCGCGGTGGGCACGAAGAACAGGGTGCCGGTCACTGCGGTGGAGAAGTCGAGGATCCGGTCGTAGTTGCCGGGCGGGTCTCCCAGGAACATGCGCTGAAGCATCAGCTCGGTGACGGAGGGGGTCGCGGCGTACCCGATGAAGTATGTGCCGAACTCTCCGGCGCCAAGCGACCCGAAGGGCATGTTGTCCCGCAGGATCTGCCGCTGGGTGCCGTCGGGGTCGATGATGGTGTTCAGCGCGACGTGTGAGTTGGAAGGCTTGACCTCGTCGTCCATCTCGACGTTGGAGAGCTTGGCCCGCCCGATCACCCGCTCCTGCTCCTCGACCGTCAGGGCATCCCAGCCAGCCATGTCGTGCAGGTACTTCTGGACGATGACGTAGCTCCCGCCGGCGAACGCCGGATCCTCGGCCCCAATGGTCACGGCCACCTCGGCTGCCGGTCCGGTCGGGTTCTCGGTCCCGTCGACGAAGCCGAGCAGGTCCCGCTCATCGAAGTACTTGAACCCGTGGACCTCGTCGAGGACCGTGGCGGCCTCGGCCAGCCGGCCGACAACCAGGGATGCCAGCTCCCAGCACAGATCCATGCTCGCGGCCCGGATGTGGAACAGGAGGTCACCCGGTGTAGCCGCAGCCCGGTGCCGTCCGCCGTCGAGTGCCCGGAACGGATGCAGCTCGGCCGGCCGAGGGCCGGCGAAGAGACGATCCCACGCCGCCGATCCCAGCCCCGTCACGACGGCCAGCCCACCGTGAGGGGAGCGGAAGCCGACTGTCCGGGCCAGTCCGGAAAGGTCGGCGAGCAGGTCGTGGACCACCGACTCGCCGCCTGCGTCGATCCTCAGGACGAGGATCACGGCGCTGGCCGTCAGCGGGGTGAGCACCGACTGGGCCACCGGTGACCCAGCGACGGCAGCTGGACTCTGTGAGACGGTCACCATAGACATCCTCCTGTGTCTCCTCGCCGGTGTTCCTCGAGCTGACAGGGCCGTGGCAGCCCAGGGGCGGTTCCCGACAAGCATAACCTTGGGATCTGGCCACGGGCAGGACTGGCGTGAGCCGACGACGGCTTCTCGCAGGTCACCCGGATCTAGAAGTTGCTCGATCGAGGTGGCCCCGCACGTCACGAGCAAGCTGCTCGCTTGCGACGTAGCGTGTGGCGGGCCCCCTTCCCTGCTGACTGATCAGCCCGGCATCGAGGAGGCGTCTTAGGTCGCTACTCGCCGTAGGTGCCGATACGTCGGCCTCAGCGACGTAGGCGGCTCGGTCAGTGCCTTGAAAGAGGCTCTGCTCCAGGGCGATGACGAGACGATCTGGCCAGTCGCGCTGGTCTACGAGCTTCTCGAGGTACGCCCATCGCGCACCGGCCTCAGCGAGTTGCCTCAGGCGGCGACGGGCTTGCGATACGTGGGCTTCAACGCAGAGCCTTACGAACGGCATCACATCGCGCGCAGGCTGAAATGACCCGCCTTGCGCGGCCTGCAGCGCCGCGTAGTAGGCCGATGTGTTGCTGCCTAGGTATTCCTCGATCGAGACGAACTCGGGGGCCAGCAACCCGCCTCGTGCGAGGACCAGAGACTGGACGATCCGTGAGATGCGCCCGTTGCCGTCTCGGAATGGGTGGACGGAGACGACATGCAGGTGGGCCATCGCCGCACGCACGATCAGGTGGGCATCGGGATCACCATGGTCGAGCCAGTCCACAATCTCCCTCATGAGCGGCGGCACCCGCTCGGCTGGCGGACCGATGTACGCGGGCGGTCCGCCATGCAGACTCGTGACCTCGATACCGCGCCGGCGATACTGACCGGGCTCCTTGTCCTTCTGGAAGTAGCAGGCGTCGAAGTGAAGATCGAGCACGACACGATCGGCCCAGCGGAACACTGGATCGTCGGACATGACACCGACGTGATCCATCGCCCGCGTGTAGCAGGAGAGCGCCATCCGGTCCTCGTCGGTTGGGTCGGCCGGCTCGTTGCCGCTCGCTATGGCCAGCGTCTCGTCCTCGGGCACGTGGAACCCCTCGATCTCGATCGAGCTCTCGGCTGACGCGGCACGCCACTGGCGGCGCAGAGTGCCAAGCCATCGTCCGGCGACGCCAGCCTGCTCGCCAAGCTCGTCGCGCAGCGCGTCGAACGCGGCGATCTCGCCTTTCAGTGCGGCATCGGGTCGAGGAGTACGGTAGATCATGGTCGAAGCATATCCGATTAGTCGTATTATCGTCTCGATGCTTTATATCTTGAGCATGCTCTCGCCGGCTCCTAACTCCGCGCTGTTGCAAACCCCGTGGCCTTCTGTGCGTACGCCCTCGATCTGACTGCATCTGATGTATAATCTGCATCATGAAGGAGCGTAGAACGACAGTCGTTGCTCGCGACGAGGACTTGGCGCTGCTCGCCCACGAGGCCCGGGTCCAGGGGCTGTCTCTCGGCAGGATGCTCGGCGCTGTTCTGGCCGAACGGGCAGATGAGCTCAGGCAGAGCCGACGTCCACGCCTGGCGACCTTCCGCGCCGACACGAGCATCGCCGTCGCCGCCGATCAAGAGCAACCAGCGGCGCGCGACTTCCGCTCTGCGTGACGCTCATCCTCGACACGGGGCCAATTGTCGCGGCCCTCAACGAACAGGACCCCGACCACCAACGCTGCGCGGCTCTGCTCGCAGGAGCGCAGGACCGGCTCGTACCAAGTCCGGTACTCGTCGAGGTCGACTACTGGCTCGTCAAGCTCGCCGGACCCAACGTGTGGAGCGACTTCGTTGCCGACATCAACCGAGGCGCCTACCGGGTGGCCCATCCAACCGATTCCGATCTGACACGCGCCGCCGAGCTGGAGAGCACCTATGAGGACCTCGATCTCGGACTAGTCGATGCCTGCACCATCGCCCTCTGCGAGCGTCTAGGCGAGACCAGCGTCGCCACACTCGACCAGCGACACTTCTCAGTGGTACGCCCCCGACACTGCACTCACCTCACGCTCCTCCCCGACTGATGAGCTCAGGCCGCGGCTCAGTTACTCACCAGCCGAGTGATCAGACCGAGTCGCTCTTATGCCTCGATTGGTAGCTCGCCCGCTGGAACGATGAAGCTAGGGTGCAGTGGGAAGACGGCAAAGTCACCGGGCGCGAAGTAGGCACACTGGCGCATCCCCTGCGCCTTCCCATCGGAAAACACGGTTTCTTCAAAAGCCAGGCTCGGAATGAGGTCCGGCGACGTTGTGCGTATCTGGACCCAGTAGAACACGCGTTCGTCCTTGCCCTTCGGCAAATCGGGATCGTTGTAGCTCCATACACTTCCCGGTTCGACCAGGCCGTTCGGGAATTCGCCGGTGTTAGGGCCGCTGTCCAGCACCACTTCACTCCCGAAGTCATTCCCGACGAGAACAAGCACCCGGGCGAGCCCGCGCGTCGCACCGCGATTCGCGATTCGGGCCGAGATCGCAGCAGGACGTCCCGCCACGGTCACAGCACCGCTGACGTACTCATGCCGAAACTGCGTTGGCGACGTTGCCATCGACGCAGCCTACTCGAAGCCGACGATCCGCACAATGGAATGGTTCCAGAAAACATAGGACTGCTAAAACGGCCATGTAGTTTCTTCAGTGCCTGTTGGGGCCCTGTGGAAAGCGGGCTGACCGGCGCGTAGCGGAGCCCGTAGGGCGCAGCGAAGCGGCGGTCATGCAGTGGCGTCCGGTGCCCCGTCGAGGGTGTGGCAGACGGCGGGATGACTCGATTAAAACGGCTGGCCCCAACTGGGTGCCCTACGTTGGATTTGTCTCCCGTCGTCTGCCACGGACGCCGCCATGACTTCATAGAAGCGTGCTGCTTGCTCGACATGGCTTTGTCTGGCGGCCTCCACATCACCAGCGCCAACCAGCAACAAAGGAGACCGCAAATGATGATCGCAGTGGGCGTGGACACCCACAAGCACCAGCACCTCGCCGTCGCCGTGGACGCTCTCGGACAGCTCCTCGCCGAGATCACGATCACCGCGACTCTCGCCGGCTATGGCGAGCTACTCGCATGGCTCGCGGCACTCGAGGGAGAGATCCGTGTCGGGATCGAGGGCGCCGGCAGCTACGGCGCGGGCCTATGCGAATACCTCCAGGACAACGGCATCACCGTGTTCGAGGTCGAACGGCCACGGCGCCGCGAGCGACGCACCGGGAAGTCCGACCGGCTCGATGCGCTGCTGGCCGCAAAGAAGGTGCTTGCCGATGATGGGCTCTCCACACCAAGGGGGCACGGCAAGCGCCTGGCGCTGCAGATGCTGCTCGTCGCTTACCGCTCTGTCATCAGCGAGCGCTCACGGCTCTATAACCAGCTGCAGGCCCTCCACGTCGGAGCACCAGCGACGCTCAGGGAAAGGGTCGGGCCCGCGAAGAACGGCGCGAAACTCGCACAACGACTCACCGGGATGCGGACCCGCCCGAACGCCAGCCTGCAAGAGAACACCACCCTCCAAGTACTCCGCGACCTCGCCAACCGCACCCGCGCGCTCGACCAGCAAGCCCAGGACTACACCCGTCAGATCGACGCGCTTACGCGCGAGCTTGCACCCGCGCTGATGGACGAACCCGGCGTCGGGCCGATCTGCGCGGCGAAGCTGATCGCGTTCAACCCAGCACGCTTCAAGAGCGAGGCGGCATTCGCGCGAGCTAACGGCACCGCCCCGCAACCCGCGTCATCCGGCAAAACAGTCCGTCACCGCCTCAGCCGCGGAGGCGACCGGCAAATCAACACCGCGATCTACACGATCGCGCTCTCACGCTCCGTCCACCACGCCCCGAGCCGTGCCTACATCCAACGCCGAATCGACGAAGGCAAGACCAAGCGAGAGGCCATCAGATCCCTCAAGAGATACCTCTCCCGCGACCTCTACAACCAGCTCACAAAAACGCCCTTGACAACATAGAAGCATCCAGCGGCCCGATCATCTCGGGCGTCTATTACCCCATGAGGCTCGAGTGGTGCTCTGGCCGTACGCCAGCGGCGCTGCTAGCAGCCGCTGGACGCGCCCCTCTCGTCCCAAGGACGCCGAAGGCCCAGCCCCCGAAGGGACTGGGCCCGGTTCGACCTTCGTCAAGATGGTGGAGACGGTGGGAATCGAACCCACGTCCGCGATCGCGTAAGAGTGGCTTCTACGAGCGTAGCCGGCCCTCTGATCTCATCCTCCACTCGCCTGGCCGGCGGGGTTGTGGGGGACCAGCCTCCTTGAGATTCCCCGGATTGGCGAAGGCGGACCGCACCGGGTGAGCCTGCTTTCTGATCCCGGCCTTCCCCGCCGCAGGCAAGCGGGGCCCGAGACCTCACGGCTTAGCTATTGACTAAGCGGCGAGGGCGTACTCGTGAGAGTCCGCACTTATGTTTTTCCCGGGTGTTTTACGAGGCCGCCCGGGACCTCGACTCGCCACCACCCCCACGAGCCGACCACGTCGAAGCCTGTCGTCCCCGGGGATGTACTGCACTTCGAGTGTATCGGCTACTGGAAGTGCGGGGAGAACGAAACAGACGCGGTCCCAAGCCACTTTGAGGAACCCGCGCCGGTCCGGCCCGAGGGCCCTTCCTGGCGGGTGGCGCGGCCTCACACCTCAGTGGCCTCGCTCTTTGCGGCTCGGTTCCGCGTCTGGATTCAACGTAACCAGGGCGACCGCCGTTTGCAACCCCGTCGAGGGATTGATCCCGCACATTCCAGAAAAAACCCGTTCCGGGCGCGGCGGGGAGCGACGGAACCGTCTGCGGACGGCCTCTCGGGCGCGTGCGCGCGGCGCAATCGGTCGTGCGGACAGTTAGGCGATGCTTAAGACTGCTGCCACAATGTAGGCATGGAGAATCCCGACCTTTCGCTGTCGACGCCCACTCCGGTGGTGCCCGCGGGGACGGTGTCGCCGGGCGGCTACCCGAGCCATGCGCCGGGGCAGGGCGCCGAGAGTCCGTTTGGCGAGCGACCGCAGCGGTCGAACCCGGTGCGCAGCGTGCGCAAGCGCATCGGCAGCGCCCTGGCGGCGATCGGCGCTCTGCTGGCGAAGTTCGGCGTGGCCATCAAGGCGCTGCTGGTTGCGCTACCGAACTTGAAACTGCTGGTGACCGCGGGCACAGCGCTGGTGTCGGTGGCCGCGTACAGCATCTTCTTCGGCTGGTGGTTCGCGGCGGGCTTTGTGGTGCTGCTGTTCGTGCACGAGATGGGCCACGTGATCGCGCTGCGCCGCGAGGGGATCAAAGCGAGCGCGCCGATGTTCATCCCGTTCATGGGTGCGGCGATCTTTGCCAGGTCGCTGGGCGACAACGCGCTTGCTGAGGCGCGCGTGGGGCTGGCGGGACCGATCCTTGGCAGCGTGGGCGCTGCGGCGGTGGCGGTGGTGGGCGAGCTGACGGGAAGCTCCCTGCTGATAGCGCTGGCGTACTTCGGCTTCTTCATCAACCTGTTCAACCTGCTGCCGGTGATCCCGCTGGACGGTGGCCGCGCGGCGGCGGCGATGAGCCCATGGATGTGGTTCGGGGGCCTGGGCGTGATGGTGGCGCTGGTGTTCCTGGACCCGGGCAACCCGATCCTGCTGATCATCGTGCTGTTCGCGGCGTTTCAGACATACCACCGCTGGAAGCAGCGCAAAACGCGTTCGCTACAGCAGACGGCGTACTACCGCGTGGCTCCCCATCACCGCTTGATCGTGGCTGCGGTGTACGTGGGCCTGATCGTGGCGCTGGTGTTCGGGATGAGCGAGACGCACATCCTCACCAGCGGCGGCCACAGCTTCGGCTCTATCTAGACGGTCGGCCTACCGCCGCGCTTCGCGAATGCCGCGTTCCATGTCGCGCTTGGTGTCCTTCTCGCGCAGCGTCTGGCGCTTGTCGTAGAGGTCCTTGCCGCGGGCGAGCGCGATCTCGACCTTGGCGTTGGCGCCTGAGAAGTAGATGCGCGTGGGCACGAGCGTGAGCCCGCGCTCGGAGGCGCGCGCGGCGATGCGGTCGAGCTCGCGGCGGTGCAGCAGTAGCTTGCGCGGTCGCTCGGGGTCGTGGTTTTCGCGCGAGGCGGGACCGTAGGGAGGGATGTGCACGGAGTGCAGCCACAGCTCGCCGTCGCGGATGGCGGCGTAGCCGTCCTTGAGCTGCGCGCCGGAGGTGCGCAGCGCCTTGACCTCGGTGCCCTCGAGCACGATGCCGCACTCCAGGCGCTCGATCAGCTCGTAGCGGTATGACGCGTAGCGGTTGGAGGCGACATCCCCTGCACCGATCTTGCGCTTGCCCTTGCCCTTTGCCATCAGCCGAGACTAGATGATGGCTCCGCCCTGCCGGGCTCCGCTGCGGCGTTCGCGGTTCCCGTCAGCGGGCGGGCGTCAGATCGACGCGGCCGCGGATCGAGTCCACGCGCCCCACACGCACCTCGATGGGGTCGCCGAGGCGCAGCGTGGCGCCGGTGCGCTCGCCCTGCAGGATGGTGCCCTGCTCGTTGAGCTCCCACCACTCGCGCCCGCTGTCGCGCTCGACGCGGGCATCGCGGCCCCCGCGCCCCCGCTGCGGTCCGCTGTCGCGTGCGCGCTTTCGTCCGTCCCGACTCGCTGTGGCGCCGACGGCTGCTGCGGCCGGGGCGCGCAGCAGCCTCACCGGGAGCATGCCCTCGAAGGACGCAGCGTCCAGATCGCCGTCCATCTCCTCCGCGCCCTCCGGCCCGCTGCGGGCCCCCGTGCGCGCGTCGGCATCGAGCCCGAAGGCGACGAACGCGCCGGCTGAGATCAGCCCGGTGATCTCTCCGGCGAACTCCTGGTCGTGACCCTGCCGGTAGAGCAGGCGCTCGAGCGCGAAGCAGCGGGCGACGTCGTCGGCGTCGCGCTCGACGATCATGGCGTCGCGCTCGCGCTCGGAGGTCCACGCGCCGAGCTCCACCAGCTCGCCGGCACGGTGCGCGCGCTCGCCGGCGCCGACGGCTGACAGCAGCGCGCGGTGGCAGACGATGTCGGGGTAGCGGCGGATGGGCGAGGTGAAGTGGCAGTAGTTGGCGGAGCGAAGCCCCGCGTGGCCGAGGTTCTTGGGCGAGTAGTAGGCCTGCTTGAGCGAGCGCAGCACGAGCGAGCTGAGCGCCTGGCGCCCGTGGCCGGTGCGCTGCGCGTGCTGCTCGACGCGCCTCGACATCTCCGCGAGCAGGTCGGCTGCCTGGGTGGATGACATGTGGTCTGGCAGCGCCGGCGTCGGCACTTCAAGCGTTGCGAGCTGGTCGGCGAGACGCTCGACGCGCTCCGGGTCGGGGCGCTCGTGGACGCGGTACAGGCAGGGCACGGAACGCTGGGAGAGCAGTGCTGCGACGGCTTCGTTGGCGGCGATCATCAGGTGCTCGATCAGGCGGTGGGACTCGGTCTGCACGCGCCCGACGATCCGCACGACGTTGCCGCGCTCGTCGAACTGGAACTCGGGCTCCTCGGAGTCCACCACGAGCGCACCGCCCTGCTCGCGCCGGCGCTGCAGCTCGGCGGCGGCGTGGCGGGCGGCGCGCAGCGGCTCGCCCCACGGATCGGCGGCGGACTCGGCGCCGGCGAAGATGCGATCGACCTGCTCGTAGTCCAGGCGCGCGTCGGAGCGGATCAGCGAGCGATAGAACGCCGCGCGGGTGACCTCGGCGCCGTGCAGCTCCATCTCGACGGTGACGGCCGCCCGATCGACGCCGGGGCGCAGCGAGCAGGCGTCGCTGGAGAGGACGTGCGGAAGCATCGGCTCGACCGCCCCGGGCACGTACACGCTGGTCGCCCGCGCGCGCGCCTCGCGGTCCAGCAGCGAACCCTCGGGCACGTGCGCGGCGACGTCGGCGATGTGCACCCACACGCGGACCCCGCCGCCCGCGTCGACGGGCTCGGCGGAGATGGCGTCGTCGAAGTCGCGGGCGCTGACAGGGTCGATGGTGAACGTCGGCAGCGCGCGCAGGTCGCGCCGACCCTCGGCGGCGGCACCCTTGACGCGCTGCGCTGCGACCGTGGCCTCACTCTCCACGGCAGGTTGGAAGCCGCGCGCGAGACCGCGGTCGAGCATGAGCGCCTCGATGACGTCCCTGGCGACGTCGGGGCGTCCGAGCGCACGCAGCACGCGGACGCTCGAGGCGGAGCCGCGCCCGGCGCGCTGCGCGAGCACGAGCTCCCCGGCTGAGACCTTGACGCTGCCGCCGCGCCCGGAGCGTGCGGGCGCGAGCGTGAGGCGCGCGCCCGCGCCCCCGCGCGCGGGTCTGCCGTCGCCGTCGCGGGGCGGGAACAGCGGCTCGGCTGTGAGGAAGCGCCCGCTGCGCTGGACGACCGCCACGAACGCGTCTGGCGGCGCGGGGCGGCTCACTTCACTTTGGCGGCGAGCGTGCTCAGCGCGACTTCCAGGCCGCGGTTGGTGTCGACGGCGTTGCTGGGCACGCGCACTTCGGGGATCACGCCGGCGCCCTGTTTGACGCCGCCGCCCCCGAGGTTGCGCCCGTTGGGCGTGAAGTACTCGCCGACAGTGATGTCCAGGGCGCCGCCGTTGGACAGCGCCTGCTCCTCCTGGAAGACGCCCTTGCCGAACGTGTGCGTGCCGACGACGGTCGCGCGGCGGTGGTCCTGCAGCGCGGCGGTGACGATCTCAGAGGAGGACGCGGTGTTGGAGTCGACGAGCACGACCATGGGGATCGAGGAGGGGATGGAGTCGCCGGTGGCGACCAGCACCTGCGTGGGCACCTCGCGCCCACGGGTGGTGACGATCGTCTCGCCCTTGGGGATGAAGATGCTGGCGATCAGCTGCGCTTCCTCGACCAGGCCGCCGCCGTTGTCGCGCAGGTCGAACACGAGACCGCGGGCGCCCGCGTGCAGCTCGTGCTCCACGGCTTCGCGCACTTCGGAGTGCGAGCCCACGCTGAAGCTGGCGAGCGCTACGACGCCGAGCTTGATGCCGTGGACGGTCTTGGTGGCGGATTCCACGACGGGCTCCGATACGACGGCGCGGGTGATCTTCACTTCGTGCAGGCTCGGGCGCTTGGAGCTGCCGGCGGCGGGCTGCTGGATCCCCAGCTGAACGTCGGTGCCGGGCAGCCCCCGGATCAGCGAGGTGGCGGCTTCGGCGGAGAGGCTGGCCAGCTTGCGGCCGTTGACGGCGACGATCACGTCGCCTGCCTTCAGGCCTGCGCGGGCCGCGGGCGAGGAGTTGAACACGCGCTGGATCAGCAGACCGTGCTCGGCGGCCACCTGCGTGGCCACGGACACGCCGATTCCGGTGAAGTGCGGCGGGGCCGTGAATTCGTGGTATTCGCTCGGGGTGAGGTAGTGGGAGAAGCGGTCGCCAAGGCTGGCGACGACCCCGGAGATGGAGGCGTTGTCGAGCTTGCTGGTGGGGATCGGCCGGTAGTAGTCGCTGGCGATCCGCTGGATGGCTTCGTCGACGACAGCGGTCTTGGGGCTGGAGATGAACGCGCTGCGCAGGAAGCCGGGCAGGTCTTCGGGGTGACCGCCGAGCCAAAGTCCAAGCGCGAGCAGGGCGAGCGCAGCGACGACGAACGCGAGGGTGAGCGACTGTCTGGCGGAGGTGCGCATTGGGCTTGGCGCAAGCGTAGTGCAGGCGCGCGAGTGCGGCCCCCGGTCGCAAGGGCGCCCCGAGAGGCACCTGCAGCCCGCAGAGAACGTTCTAGGGTGAGGCCATGACGAACGTGAGCATCAGCACGGTGAAATCCAACGGCCTACCGATCCATCGGATCGCGTTGCCCGGCACGCGCGCGCTGACGGTGCTGGTGGCCTTCGACGCGGGCGCGCGCAACGAGCGCCCGCAGGAGAACGGGATGGCGCACTTCCTCGAGCACCTGGTGTTCAAGGGCGGCGAGCTGTACCCGACGTACAAGCACGTGAACGAGACGGCGGAGCGCCTGGGCGGCGTTCTGAACGCGTACACCAGCCACGACCTGGTGGCCTTCCACATCACCGTGCGCGCGGAGAGCGCGCCGCAGGCGATCGACCTGCTGAGCGACTTCGTGGGGCGCCCGCGGCTGGACGCTGAGGAGCTGGACCGCGAGCGGGGCGTGGTGATCCAGGAGATCAACCGCGCATATGACCAGCCGTCGACGGTCGCGGAGTACCTGATCGACAGGGCGGCGTTCGGAGATCATCCGCTGGGACGCACGGTGCTCGGTCCGGAGGAGAACCTCCGCAGCTTCACGCGCGAGGGCATCGTGGCCTTCCGCGAGCGTCGCTGGGCGGGCGCGCGCGGTGGCGCGTTCCTGGCAGGCAACCTGGAGCACCTCCCGGCGGAGGAGGAGCTGCAGGAGCTGTTCGCGCGCTTCCCCGCGCTGGCAGAGCCCGAGCCGTATGTGCCGGCGCCGGCGTTCGCACCGAAGACGCTGGTGGAGGAGCGCGACACCAACCAGTCGCACCTGCGCATGATCTACCGCCCTGACGTGACCGTCACGGACGTGCGCCAGCGCGCGGCGCTGTCGATCTACTCAACGCTGCTGGGCGGCTCGATGGGCTCGCGGCTGTTCGAGGAGATCCGTGAGAAGCGCGGCCTGTGCTACTCCGTGTACGCGATCGACCACTCGTTCGCAGACGTGCCGATCCTGCAGCTGGGCTCGGGCCTGGAGTCGGCGAAGTGCGTGGAGGCGTACACGCGCATGCGCGAGATCGTGGACGAGCTGCGCAGCGACGGCCCGACGGAGGAGGAGGTGCAGCGCGCGCGCGCGTACGCAGCGGGCCGGATGGTGCTGGCGTTCGAGAACACCAACGCTGTGGCGCGCTACGCGGCCAACCAGCGGATCGTGTTCGGCGAGGACATCGACCCGGACGCGGCGATCGCGGCGCTGGACTCTGTCACCTTCGAGGAGGTCCGCGAGGTGGCGGCGGGCGTGGCGGACAACCTGGCGGTGGCGTGCGTGGGGCCCCACGCGGCCGAGGAGTTCTGAGCCTCAAGCTCCCGCCGGCGAATGCGACGCGCCCTCGGGCTCGATCTGCCGGGTATCGCCCAGCACGAACGGCACGACCGCGAGCGCCGCGACGATCAGGCCGGCGGCAATCCAGAAGGCGAGGTGGTAGCCGCTGGTGAGCGCCGCAGCGGTGGAGTGGCCTTGGGCGATCAGATGCCCACTGCGCGCTGTGGAGAGGGTCGCGAGAACCGCCAATCCGAGCGCTCCCCCGACCTGAGCGGTCGTGTTGACCAGCCCGGAGGCGAGGCCCGCATCCTGCGGGCCGGCGCCGGACATCGCGACGTTCATCAAGGCGGGAAAGCACACGCCGGCGCCGATGCCGAGCAGCAGCATCGAGGGCATCACGTGGGCCACGTAGCTACCGTGGACGGGCGCCTGGCTGAGCAGCACGAGGGCGAGCATGATCGGCACGAGACCGGGCGCGAGCATGTTGCGCGCGCCGAAGCGCGTGATCAGCCGCTCGGAGTAGCGGATCGACAGCGTGCCCATGGTGAGCGAGACAGGAAGGAAGGCGAGCCCGATCTCGAGCGCGTCGTAGCCGAGCACCCGGCGCAGGTACAGCGCGCCGAGGAAGAACACGCCGAACATGCCGGCGACCGACAGCACCTGGATGACGTTCGCGGAGGCGACGTTGCGCGAGCGGAAGATCCGCAGCGGCACCAGTGGCTTGCTCGCCGTCGCCTCCCGTGCGAGGAAGCCGAGCAGCAGCGCAAGCGAGACGCCGCCGAGCGCCAGCGTGCGCCCCGCCCCCCAGCCGTCCTCGGCGGCGGGCTCGACGATCGTGTAGACGCCCAGCATCAGTGCCGTGGTGATTAGCACCGCGCCGGGCACGTCGGCGCCCTCGCCGAGGCCGATGCCGGGGTCGTGCTCGAGCATGCGCGCGGCGAACACGGCGGTGGCGATGCCGATGGGGATGTTCACGAAGAAGATCCAGTGCCAGTCGATCGACTGCGTGATCACGCCGCCGGCTAGCAGCCCGACGGCGCCGCCGGCGGAGGCGACGAACGCGTATACGCCGATCGCCTTGGCCTGCTCGCGCTGGCCGATCTCTGATCGGCCGGGGAACATCGTCACGATCATGCCGAGGATCACCGCGGAGGTCATCGCGCCGCCGATGCCCTGCACGAAGCGCGCGGCGATCAGCGCCGACTGGCTGTCGGCGAGGCCACACGCGAGCGAGGCGGTCGTGAACAGGCCGATACCGGCGAGGAAGATGCGCCGGCGCCCGATCAGATCGCCGAGGCGACCCGCCAGTAGAAGCAGCCCGCCGAAGGCGATCAGGTAGGCGTTTACGACCCACGCGAGGCTGGAGGTGGAGAAGCGCAGGTCGCTCTGGATCGAGGGCAGCGCGACGTTGACGATGGTGACGTCGAGCACGATCATGAGCATCCCCACGCACAGCACGTACAACGCCACCCAGCGCCGCTCGTCGGTCGCGGCCTCGACCTCCGTGGCGCCCTGCGCGAGCGCCGTGCTGTTGAGAGCTTGCGGGGGGTGGTCGTTCGTGGCTGTGCTGCTCACAGTCCGGCCCCGGCGCTCTGGAGAAGGTAGTCGCCGAGAGCTCCCATCAGCTCGTTGGTGCCGTGCTCGCGCTGCTCGGGCGTGTCGTGACCGTCGAGGTACACGCCGTGCTCGGTGAGCGTCAGTCGCGAGCCGTCGCCGTGCGCCTCGATCTCGACGGTGGCCAGCGACACGGAGATGCGCACATCGTCGCGATGCATGTCGTAGGCGTGGATGATCCGCAGCCCGGGGACGATGTCCTGGTAGACGGAGTCGAAGCTGAATCTCGATCCGTCGCCGGCTTGGATGACCATGTGCTCGCGCCCGCCAACGCGGAACTCCAGCGCATAGTCGTGCTTCTCTGCGGGCCCGAACCACTTCGCCTTTGCGGCAGGATCTGCCCATGCGTCGAAGACCCGTTGTGGCCGAGCGTCGTAGGTCCGCTCGATGACGAACGTGGCGTGTGTGGTCGACCGCTCGTCGGCGGCCTGGTCGATGCTGCTCATTGGTCTCTCCCTTGCTTTGGTTGATCGTGACCCTCGGCGAGATACGCGCCGAGCCGGTCGAGGCTCTCCTCCCAGAAGGTGCGTCGGTCGGCGATCCAACGCTCGGCAGTGCGCAGCGCGGCAGGCTCGACGGTGCAGGTGCGAACCCGGCCGAGCTTCTGCGAGCGCACCAGTCCGCTGGCCTCGAGCACATGCAGGTGCTGCACGACCGCCGGCAGCGACATCGCCAGCGGTTGAGCGAGCTCGCTGACGGACGCCGGCCCGCGAGTGAGCCGATCGACCATCGCCCGCCGGCTGGGGTCGGCCAGCGCCTGGAACAGCAGGTCGATCTCTCGCTCGGAGGGCTCGTATTGCTTAAGCACTCACTTAACTATTAGCACAACGCCGGCGGAAGGGCGAGCAAAACCCCACGCGGTCAGCGACGCCGGAGCGATCGCTCAAGGCGGCGAGCCCTCGCAGCGAAGCCTGCTCAGCTGCGCTCGCTGTCGAGCGCTGCCATCTGCGGTGCCGCGTAGCGATCTCCGGCGGCGGCGTCGGGTGGGATGGCGCGCTCCAGGGCGGCGATGTCCTCGGCGTCGAGCTCGAGCTGCTCCGCGCCGAGCGCCTCGTTCAGGCGCTCGCGCGTCTTGGCGCCGATGAGCGCCACGATGTCCTCGCCGCGGCTCATCGCCCAGGCGATGGCCACCTGCGCCACGGTCGCGCCCTTCGCCTGGGCGACTGCGCGCAGGCCGTCCACCAGCGCGAGGTTGCGCTCCAGGTTGGGCCCGCTGAAGCGAGGAGCGTGGGCACGGAAGTCGCCGGCCGGGAACTCGCGCTCTGCCGAGAAGTGGCCGCTGATGAGCCCTCGGCTGAGCACGCCGTAGGCGGTGATCGCCACGCCCAGCTCGCGGCAGGTCGACAGGATCTCCTGCTCGATGCCGCGTGAGATCAGCGAGTACTCGATCTGCAGGTCGCAGATCGGGTGTGTGTCCACGGCGCGGCGGATGGTCTGCGGGCCGACCTCCGAGAGCCCGATGTAGCGGACGTATCCCGCCTGCACCAGCTCCGCGATCGCCCCGACGGTCTCCTCGATGGGCACGTCGGGGTCGAGGCGCGCGGGACGGTAGATGTCGATGTGGTCCACGCCCAGGCGATTGAGCGAGTACGCGAGCGCTGTCTTGACGGCCGGCGGGCTCGCGTCATAGCCGAGCCACGCGCCGTCGGGCCCACGCTGCGCGCCGAACTTGACGCTCAACAGGTAGTCCTCGCGGGGGCGCCCGCGAAGGGCCTCTCCGATCAGCAGCTCGTTGTGGCCCATGCCGTAGAAGTCGCCCGTGTCGAGCAGATCGATGCCGGCGACGAGGGCGGCGTGGATCGTGGCGATGCTCTCCGCGCGGTCAGCCGGCCCGTACATGCCCGACATGCCCATGCAGCCCAGGCCGAGCGCCGATACCGAGGGTCCTCGTGCGCCGAGCTGACGGGTGTTCAACTTGCGCTCACCAAGGTCAATATAGGAGGTGCTCCGCCCCCGCGGCGGCCCCCTCCCCCGGCCCGCGACTGCCGCCGGGCCATGCGGACTCGCGAGCGGCTGCACTGCCGCTGGGATGGCCGCCTCGGCCCTGGACGCAGGCCGAGGCGACCGCCACTCGCTGTCGAGCGGCGCTCCCAGTAGAGCGTTCTAGATGCCCACGCCGTATTTGCTGCAGGTGGCGGTGAACGATGGGTTGGGACTGGCGCTGAGCTGGTTCAGCACGTTCTGCATCGCAGGCGAGTCCTCGAACATGCCGATGTGACCCACGGGGTCTTTGGGGCACTGGTTCTGGATGGTTATGTTCGTGACGTTGGACCCGGTGAGGAACGCATTGGTGTACGGAGTGACGACCTCGTCGTGCGTCGTCTCGATCACCACGTAGCGCGGCCCGGACACGGTGTCGCCGCCTTCGAAGGTCTTCTTCTCGAAGGCCGAGCCCACCTCCTGTTCCGGCAGCGCAGGCGCGCCGATCACTTCCAGGAACACGTCGATCGCCAGCGACGTGAACGGGAAGTTGCCGATCAGTTCCTTCAGGCCGTCGAGCGTGGTGCCGTGATTGCTTGGAGCTAGGCCGACGAACGTGTTCACCTTGGAGGCGCCGCCCAGGTACTTCAGGTAGTAGTTGGGCATCATCCCGCCCTGGGAGTGGCCCACCAGGTCGACCTGCGACGCTTTCGTCTGCGAGAGCACTTTGTTGACGAACGTCTTCAGTTCTTCGGCCGACTGCGTGATGTGGCCGAGTCCGTCGATGTTCCCGAACACCCCCGAGAGGACCGTCTCGCCGTAGTTGAACGCGTACACGCAGTAGCCCGCGTTGGCGAGCAGCGGCGCGAGCGTCACCCAGTTGGAGCCCTCGTCGGCGAATGTGGCGTGCACCAGCACCACCGGGTAGGGGTGCGCGGCGCTCGGTTTGCAGCCGTTGTTGCCGCCGCTGAGCGCGGTCGGGTCCCACGTCTCGTTCCATGCGCCTTCCACGAGAGCAGAGCTTTCGTAGGGCACGTTCAGGCTCGCGCTCGCACCTGCGGGCGCCACGACAGCGACGACCACCATGGCAGCCAGCGCTGCAACGACCAAGATCGCTTTCTTTCTCAACATCGCTCCCTCATTTCCTCAGCGTGTTTGACCGCCGGGAATCCCGGCGGCGCAGCTCCAAGCTCTCCCCTCGGCACCACTGCGTCACTGTCCAACGTAATCCAGCGAGGCGCAGCGTGTCAACAGCTGGCTCTGTCTCTGGCGAGGACGCGATCAGTCGGCGAGCGCCCGCAGGCGGAGCACCGCGGGGTCCTCGGCGCCGACGAGCTGTGACACCCACGCGAGCGCGTCGGCGAGGCTCATCTCTCCCACCTCGACCATCTCCTCGATGTCCGCCCAGTCGGTGGTGCGGCTGATGAGCGCCTTGAACACGGCCAGCTCGGTGCAGCCGACCACGGGCACGACACGGCCGGCGAAAGGCACCATGCGGACGCCCTTCTCAACCTGCTGGTGAAACGGGTGGGCGTTGAGGAAGATGTCGATAGGCGTGTCCTGCCACCACAGCCGCACCTGCCCTTCCGCTTCCGCGCTCGTCAGCTCGGATGCGCTCCTGGCGACACCGCCCGGGAGCACTGCGAGGACATCATTGGCCTGCGACGGCGCGACGAACACGTTGACGTCCAGGTCATGTGACTCGCGCGGCTCCCGCGTGCAGTAGGCGAGCGCGATCGCACCTCCGAAGGCATGTGGCAGTCCGGCGGCGTTCAGCGCGTCATGGAGCTCCAGCAGCCGAGCGGCAGCGCCCACGGGCGCCTCAGCCCAAGGCGACCATACGGTCGATGGGCACCCGCGCCCGCACGGCGATCTCCTCGGGCACCCGCACCTCGAACTGCATGTCGCGCAGCGCGTCGCGCAGCTTGGGCAGGGTGATCATCTTCATGTACTTGCACGACGCCTCTGCGTTCGCGGGGATGAACTCCACGTCCGGCGCGGCCATCTGCAGCGGGTACAGCATCCCGATCTCCGTCGCCACCACCGCCTCGCGGCGCACCGGCGGCCCGTTCGCGCCCATCTGCTGGTGAGCACCACCGTGCTCGGCCTGCTCACGCGCATCGCGCTCGGCACCCTCCGCGTACTTCAGCATCCCGCCGGTGGACAGCATGTGCACGCCCTCGGCAGAGACGTCGCCCGCGGCCACGTACTCCATGATGCTCGTCGTGCAGCCGCACTCCGGGTGGATCAGGAAGTCCGCGTCCGGGTGGGCGGCGCGTGTGGCGGCGATGTCCGCCGGACGGATGCCCGCGTGCACGTGGCACTCGCCGTCCCACACGTGCATGCGCCGGGCGGGTGGGGACAGCATTTTCTCCACATAGGCGCCCAGCCACATGTCCGGCCCGAACAGGATCTCCGTGTCGGGGCCGTGGGTGTCGTAGATGTGGCGCACCACGTCCACCGCGTTGGCGGAGGTGCAGCAGTAGTCGGTCAGCGCCTTGACCTCCGCGGTGGTGTTCACGTACATCACCACCACCCCCTCCGGGTACTGCGCCTTCCACGCCGCCAGCTGGTCGAAGTCGATCGAGTCCGCCAGCGAGCAGCCGGCGTCGAGGTCGGGGATCAGCACCGTCTTCTCCGGGCACAGGATCGACGCTGTCTCCGCCATGAAGTGCACGCCGCAGAACACGATCGTCTCAGCATCGGCAGCCGCCGCTTGGCGCGAGAGCCCCAGCGAGTCGCCCACGTAGTCGGCGACGTCCTGCACCTCCGGCACCTGATAGTTGTGCGCCAGGATCACCGCGCCACGCTCGGCCGCCAGCGCGCGCACCTCGGCCTTCAGCTCCACGATCTCCTGCGGCGAGAGCGCCGGCTCGGATGCCTGGCTCGGCGCCATCGGCAGGGTAGGGGCCATCGGCAGGTTCATGACTGTCGTGCCTCCATGATGAGGGAGAGGTCCAGGGCAGGCGCGGAGTGGGTCAGCGCCCCCATGGACACCCATTCTATCCCCGTGTCCGCGAGCCTCCGGAGTGTCTGCAGGCTCACGCCGCCGCTCGCCTCGAGCTCCGCCCTGCCCGCCACCTGCGCCACCGCCGCGCGCAGCTGAGCCTCGTCCATGTTGTCCAGCAGCAGCCGTGGCGCGCCCGCCGCCAGCGCCTCTTCGATCTCCTGCGGGTTGCGCACCTCCACCTCCAGCGTGCCCGCCAGCTCCGGCGCAGCCGCGCGAGCGCGCTCGACCGCCTGGGCGATGCCGCCGGCGGCCGCGATGTGGTTCTCCTTGATCAGGATCGCGTCGAACAGCCCCACGCGGTGGTTGCTGGCGCCGCCGGCCGCCACAGCCGCCTTCTCCAGAGCGCGCAGGCCGGGGATCGTCTTGCGCGTGTCCAGCACCCGCGCACGCGTGCCCTGCACCTCGCGCGCCGCGCGCGCCGCCATCGTGGCCACGCCCGACAGGTGGGTTAGGAAGTTCAGCGCCGTGCGCTCGCCCGTCAGCAGTGCCCGCGCGCTCCCGGAGATCGCCAGTACCGGCCCGCCCTGCTCGCGCCACTCGCCCTCGGCAACCAGGCGCTCGAAGCGGGCGTCGGGGTCGAGCTCCGCGAACACCGCCTCCGCCACCTCGAGGCCGTAGATGACCCCCGGCGCCTTCTGCGTGATCCGCGCGCGAGCCTGAGCCTGAGCGTCCACTGTGGCCGTCGTCGTCACGTCGCCCGTGCCTACATCCTCCAGCAGCGCCGCGCGCACCAGCGCCGCTGTAACCGCGTCCAAGATGGGGCTCATTGCGCATCAGCATAGGATCACCGACATGGATGCACGCCCTGCCGTCGAGTCTCAGGCCACGCTCGCCCACTGGATGGGGCCGCTGGACGCCAACGGCGCCGGCTTCGTGCACGGCGGCACCGTCATGAAGCTGTGCGACGAGGCCGCCGGCCTGGCAGCCATCAAGCACTGCCGCCGACGGGTCGTCACCGCGAGCGTCGATCGCATGACGTTCATGGTGCCTCTGCACGTCAGCGAACTGGTCACCTTCCAGGCCGCCGTCAACGCCGTCTGGCACACCTCGATGGAGGTGGGCGTACGCGTGGACACCGAGAACCCCCGCACCGGCGAGCGCCGCCACAGCAACAGCGCCTACCTGACGATGGTGGCCGTCGATGACGAGGGCAACCCCGTGTCCGTGCCACCGCTGCTCACGAGCACCGACGAGGAGCGCCGCCGCGAGAGCGAGGCGCAGCTGCGCCGTCGCAATCGCCTGGCCGAGCGCGAGCAGATCCAGGTCGGTCGCTGATCTGTAAGCGCCACGCCCGCGCCTCAGCGCGTCCGGGGCCCTCCGTGACGGTCGCCCGCGCGGCCGCCGCCTGAGTCGACCGACTACTCTCCTCCGCGCGACGCCGCGCTGGAGAGCAGGTACGCACGCACGAATCCATCGAGGTCGCCGTCGAGGACGCGCTGGACGTCGCCCATCTCGTTGTCGGTGCGGTGATCCTTGACCATCGTGTACGGGTGCAGCACGTAGGAGCGGATCTGCGAGCCGAAGTTCACGTCCTGCGCCTCGCCCTTCTCCGCGGCGATCTCCTGCTGGCGTTCGCGCTCCTTGCGCTCCAGCAGCTTCGCGCGCAGCATCGCCATCGCGGTGGCGCGGTTGGAGGACTGCGAGCGCTCGTTCTGGCACTGCACCACGATGTTCGTCGGCCGGTGGGTGATGCGCACGGCCGAGTCGGTCTTGTTGACGTGCTGACCGCCCGCGCCGGAGGCCCGGTAGGTGTCCACCTGCAGGTCGTCGTCGTTGATCACGATCTCACCCGTGTCCTTCACCACCGGCGCCACCTCCACCCCCGCGAAGCTCGTCTGGCGGCGGTGCGCGGAGTCGAACGGCGACAGGCGCACCAGCCGGTGCACGCCCCGCTCGGCGCCGAACAGGCCGTACGCGTTCTCGCCCGAGGCCCTGAACGTCGCCGACTTGATGCCCGCTTCCTCGCCCTCGCTCACCTCGAGCAGCTCCGTCTCGAAGCCGCGGCGTTCCGCCCAGCGCATCAGCATCCGCAGCACCATCTCAGCCCAGTCCTGCGCGTCCGTCCCCCCTGCCCCCGCGTTCACCGTCACCAGCGCGTCGCCCGTGTCATAGCGCCCGGAGAACAGCCGCTGCTCCTCGAGCGCCGCCAGGCGCTCCTCGACGGAGGCGATCTGCTCGTCCACCTCCGTCTGCAGCGACGCGTCCTCCGCAGCCATCTCCGCCAGCCCGTCCAGGTCCTCCACGTCTTGGCTCAGAGCCTCGAAGGACTCCAGACGCCGGGATGCGCGGGCGTGCTCAGCGGACACCGTCGCCGCGCGATCGGAGTCGTCCCAGAAGCCCGCTGCGCCCATCTCGCTCTCGAGCGCCGCCACACGCTCGGCCAGCTCAGCCGGGTCAAAGATAGTCCGAGAGCAGCTTCATCTGCTCGCGGATGGCAGCCAGGCGTTGGGGTGTGGACTCGCTGGGCGCGGCTGTGGCCATGCCCCCACGCTATCAGCGTTGCGCTACCAGAGCACCGGCACGTCGTACGCTGCGATTCGCGCGTCGTCGGTGACCAGTGTGAGGCTCTCGCTCTGCGCCTGAGCGACGAGCATCCGATCGAACGGGTCGCGGTGGTGGGGCGGCAACGCGCCCGCAATCAGACCCTGCCGCGAACTCATCTGTAGTTCTGTGAAGCCACGCTCCCCCAACGTGTCGAGAACGTTCGGCGGCATTTGCAACTTGCCCGCCGCCTGCTTGATCGCCATCTCCCAAATCGACGCCGCACTGAAGAACAGCAGGTGGCCAGGGTCGGCGATCGCCTCGCGCGCACGCGCGCTGATCCGCCGGTAGTCGCCGCGCCACCAAAGGAGCACGTGGGTATCGAGCAGCAGCGTCCTCAATCGCGCGTCCCGAAGAGACGCTCCAACTCCTCGTCCGGCTCGTTGAAGTCATCGCTCATCCAGATCTGCCCTGCGAGGTCTCCCGGTGTACGCCTTTTACCGCCGGGGGAATAGGCGACAAGCTTTGCAACCGGGCGCTGCCCGCGACGAATCACGATCTCCTCCCCCCCGGTCACGCGCTCGATCAAGCTCGAAAGCTGTGTTTTCGCCTCAGTGACGGTAACCGTGTGGTCTTTGCCGACTATCGCCATCGCCCAACCTTATCAGACCTGGTTGACCTGGTCTGAACGACGCGCTGTGATGGCCAGCCGTGACCATCCGGCTGAATGTCTCTCTGGTACGTTAGCGACAGTGAAGGACACGCTCGACTTCATCATCATCGGTGCTCAGAAGGCGGGTACGTCTTCGCTGTACGAGCATCTGCGCCAGCACCCGGAGATCTGGCTGCCGCCCGCCAAGGAGGCGCCTTACTTCAGCCATGACCCTGTGTTCGCGCGCGGGTGGAACCATTACATGAAGATGGTGGGATTCTCCAACCCCCAGCGGCAGTGGGGCACGGTGACACCTCAGTACATGGTTGGCGGTATGTACAAGCGCGGCCGAAGCAAGGCCCTGGCCGACGCAGAATACGATGAGCGCACGGTGCCCCTGCGGATCTACGAGCGTCTGCCGAAGGTACGCCTGGTGGCGATCTTGCGCGACCCGGTCGACCGGGCTCGCTCCCATCACCAGATGATGGCGATGGACGGATTCGAGCAGCGATCGTTCGACGACGCCATCGCAGAGCTGTTGCAACCTGAGTCTCTGGAACACTCACGCCGGCACCCGGAAGAGATATCGGGTTATGTGACGTGGGGCGAGTATCGACGGATCTTGTCGGGGTATTACTCGGTGTTCCCGTCTGAGCAGCTGTTGGTTGTGTTCACCGCGGAGCTCGAACACTCACCGGAGCAGCTCCTGGGCCGCATTTACGATTTCCTTGGCGTGAGCCCCGACTTCATACCTGGCAATCTCGATGTGAGGTACCGTCCCAGCGGCGGCAAGCGCCGGTTCTCCTGGATGAGCCCTCATCGATCCTGGAGTCCGCAGGGAGTGAAACGCGCGCTCAAGCACAAGCGCACGGCACGCGCCGCCTGGCATCTGCTGCCGGCGGGGAGGCGCCTGCGGGTAAAACAGGGCTTCGATCATTTCGGCTACAAAGTCGAGCTCTGGAATCGACGCGGCGCACAAAAAGCGGCCGAGCCGAGCCACAACACGGTTGAGTTGCTGCGCGCACATTACGCGGAGGAAGCCGACGCGCTTACCTCGCTTGTTCAAGCCAGTCTCCCCTGGTAAGCGCCGCCTCGCGCGCCATATCGTGCCACCCGCCACTAGACGGCTGTGGGCCAAGCGGGGCAAGGACGCAGGGAGCGTGGCGTGCTACGCACGCGAGCGACCGAGGACGCCGCCCCGCGCCGCGCCCACGGCCGTCTAGGAGCCGTGACACTTCTTGAACTTCTTACCGCTGCCGCACCAGCACGGGTCGTTGCGCCCCACCTGGTGCTCATCGTCGAGAACCCGCTGCTCGACAACCGGCAGCGCTTCCATCTCCTGGCCGTTTTCGCCGAACGCCGCCTGCGCGCTGCCTGTGGCGAGCCCAGCATCCGCGGCCGCGGCGGCCAGCGCTCCCGCGCCGGCGACGCTGTGACCTCCCGAGTAGGAGACTTTGCCGGCGCGCGTGGAGCTGCCCGAAGCCGAGAACGGAGGTATCGAGCCGCCGCCGCCCCCGCCGCCGTTCTCGCCCTCGATGTTCACCTGGACGTTGAAGATCATCCGCGCGTACTCGCTCCACACGCTGTTCATCAGATCGCCGAACAGGTTGAAGGCTTCGTTCTTGTAAGCCACCAGGGGGTCGAGTTGGGCAAAGCCGCGCAGGTGAATGCCCTCGCGCAGGTATTCCATGTCGAACAGGTGCTCGCGCCAGCGTTCGTCGATCGTCTGGAGCAGCAGGAAGCGCTCCAGCGCTCCCATCAGCTCCTCGCCCAGCGACTGCTCGCGTTCGTCGTAGCGTGCCAGCGCCATGTCCACGATCCTGTCGGTGAGCACCGTGCGGTCGACCGTGTCGCGGTCGAGATCCTCGCTGCCCAGGTCGATCGGGAACAGCTGCCCGAGCGCCATGAACAGGCCGTCCATGTCCCAGTCCTCGATGAAGTCGCCCGGCGTGTACTGGTCGATCGTGCGTTCGATCACCTTGGCGACCTCGCCCCGCGCCTCCTCGCCGATGCTCTTGCCTTCCAGCACCTCGTCGCGGTACTTGTAGATGACGCGGCGCTGCTCGTTCATCACGTCGTCGTATTCGAGGACGCGTTTGCGGATCAGGAAGTTCTGCTCCTCGACCTTCTTCTGGGCCTTTTCGATCTGCTTGGAGAGCATCTTCGCCTCGATCGGTTCCTCGTTGCCCTCGTCGTCGACGCCGCCCAGTTTGTCGAGGATCTTGTAGATGCGATCGCCCGCGAACAGGCGCACGAGGTCGTCCTCCGCAGACAGGAAGAAGCGCGACTCTCCCGGGTCTCCCTGGCGTCCGGCACGGCCTCGCAGCTGGTTGTCGATGCGCCTGGACTCGTGGCGCTCGGTGCCGCAGATGAACAGGCCGCCCGCCGCCATCACCGTCTCGCGGGAGCCCGCCACCTTGCGCTCGAGCTCCGGCAGCAGCTCCTTCGTGCGACGCTCGTAGGTCTCCGTGTCGGCCGGGTCCACGTCCTCGCGCGCCAGCTGCTGTGCTGACCAGGTGCTCGGGGTTGCCACCGAGCTTGATGTCCACCCCTCGACCGGCCATGTTCGTGGCGATCGTCACCGCACCCGGCTGCCCCGCCTCGGCGACGGTCTCGGCCTCGAGGGCCGCGTGCTCGGGCTTGGCGTTCAGCACCGTGTGCTTGATCCCGCGCTTGGTCAGGCGGTCGGAGAGCAGCTCTGAGACCTCCACCGAGATCGTCCCCACCAGCACCGGCTGGCCGCTCTCGTGGCGAGCGGCGATTTCTCTGACCACCGCGCTCCACTTGCCCTCCTTGGTCTTGTAGACCTGATCGTTGCGATCCTCGCGAACCATGTCCATGTTCGTGGGGATCTGCACGACCGGCAGCTCGTAGATCTTCATGAACTCCGTCGCCTCGGTCAGCGCCGTGCCGGTCATGCCGGAGAGCTTCTCGTACAGGCGGAAGTAGTTCTGGTAGGTGATCGTCGCGAGCGTCTGGCTCTCCTCCTGGACCGACACGCCCTCCTTCGCCTCGATCGCCTGGTGCAGACCCTCCGACCAGCGCCGCCCGTCCAAGATGCGCCCGGTGAACTCGTCGATGATCTTGACCTCGCCGTCGATCACCGCGTAGTCGACGTCGCGCTTGTACAGCGCCTCGGCTCGCAGCGCCTGGATCAGGTGGTTGACCAGATGCCCGTTCTCAGCGCGATACAGGTGGTCGATGCCCAGGAAGCGCTCGGCCTTGGCCACGCCCTGCTCGCTGATCGCCACCGTCTTCTGCTTCTCGTCGATCTCGAAGTCGAAGTCGGCCATGAACTGCTTCTTGGTGCGCGGGTCCATGCCTTCCGGCGTTTTGCCCGCCACCATCCGCGGCGAGAGCTTGGCGAACTTCACGTACAGGTCGGCCGCCTGTTCCGGGGCGCCGGAGATGATCAGAGGCGTGCGCGCCTCGTCGATCAGGATGTTGTCGACCTCATCCACGATCGCGAAGTAGTGCCCACGCTGGACCTTTTCGCCGAGATCCTTGGCCATGTTGTCGCGCAGGTAGTCGAAGCCGAACTCCGAGTTGGTGCCGTAGACCACGTCGCAGGCGTACGAGCGCTGCTTTTCCTCGAAGGACTGCATGTTCTGCAGCACGCCCACGGTCACGCCGAGCGCGTCGTAGATCGGGCTCATCCATTCGGCGTCGCGTCGCGCCAGGTAGTCGTTGACGGTCACCACGTGCACGCCCCGGCGCTGCGGTGTCTCGCCGTTGGAGTCGCTGTTGGCGACGGAATGCACCGCCAGCGAGTTGAGCACCACAGCCAGCGTCGCAGTCAGCGTCTTGCCCTCGCCTGTCTTCATCTCCGCGATCTGGCCCTCGTGCAGGGCCATCGCGCCGATCATCTGCACGTCGAAGTGGCGCATGCCCATCGTGCGCTTACCGGTCTCGCGCACGACCGCAAAGCACTCCGGCAGCAGCGCGTCGAGATCCTCGCCCTCGCTGGCGCGCTCGCGCAGCGCGTCCATCCGCTCGCGCAGCTCGGCGTCGCTGTCGTGTTCGAGCTCGGCCTCGAACGCCCCGATCAGCGCTACGCGTTTCTGGTAGGTCTTGAACTTCTTCGCCTCGCCGACATTCAGCGCGAGATCGAGCACGGAGGGCATGTGCCCAAGGATAGCTCCCGACGCTGCCGGCGATGTTGCCTACCGGCGCGTTCTTCCCGGCCGGCGGAGCTCAGGTCACGACGCGGGCCATGCGCGCAGCGGCCGCGTGGGCCTCGCGGCGATGGCGCAGTTTGTCGCGGTGGCGCTTGACCTGGCGGGCCAGCTCGTCGACGACGAGGTTCAGGGAGTGCAGCATCTCGGGCGAGGAGTCTCGTGCGCGCAGCGTCACGCCCTTCAGGTAGAGCGTGCACTCCGCGACCTGGCAGTCGGCGACACGGGGGTTGCGCTCCTGGAAGAGCTCGATCTCCAGGCGGGCGAGGTCTGAGACCTGTCGCGCAACCTTGCTCAGACGACGCTCCGCGTGCACGCGGAGCTCGTCGGGGACCGGGACGTTTCGACCCTTGATGTCGATCTGCATCACGCGCTCCTTCGGTCGGCCTTTGGGTGGCTTTGTCTCCGATGCTACGCCGGAGACCGGCGGATGTAAATGGCACTCAACACAATGTTGGACGCTCGAGATGCGACGTTTGGCGAGGCCCGTGCACCGCCTCGCCCATCGAGCCGCCCAGCGTGCTATGCTGACAATTGTCATAGTCTCACTTTCCGTGAAGGGGCTCGCTTCGGCGGGCCTCTTCGCGTTCTGGGCACCGCCGGCGCAGGTTGCGCCGCGCGGAGCGGCCGCCACCGGACCCGGCCGGCGCGGCAGGCTGGGTCCGGCAACCGGGCTCTAGGGCCGGCGGCGCAGGCTCTGCAGGATGCCGCTGTGGCCGGCGATCGCGCCGATCAGGATCGAGTCGCCGGCGATCTCGCTGCCGGGGAACACGATGCTCTCGCGCAGCTGCGCGCGCTCGCCCACGGTGGCGCCGTCCCCCAGCACCACCGGGCCCATCAGCCGGACGCCCGCGCCGACGCTCACGTCGGCCCCGATCCACACGGGCCCTTCGACCTCGACCTCCGCGCCGAGCTGGCGTCCGTCCGCGACGACCACGCCCGGGCTGACCTCCACGCCCGCCACGTCCAGATGCAGCTCGCCGCGCAGCGCGTCGAACGTCCCCTGCCTGAGCTCCCCCAGCGAGCCCACGTCGTTCCAGTACTCCCGCAGCTCGTGGATGTGGAACGGCACATCGTTCTCGAGCAGCACCGGGAACACGTCCTGCGCCCAGTCCACGAACGGCCGCGACGGGAAGTAGTCGAAGATCTTCGGGTCGAACATGTAGATGCCGCAGTTGCCCAGGTCCGACAGCGCTTCCTCGGGCGCCGGCTTCTCCTGGAAGCCGGTGATGCGGCCTTCGCTGTCGTGCAGAACCACGCCGTACTCGCTCGTGTCCGGCACCTGCTTGACCGCCAGCGTGGCGACCCCGCCGGACTGCCGGTGGCGGGCGACGAACTTCGTCAGGTCGATGTCCGTCAGCGCGTCGCCGGAGATCACCAGGAACGGCTCGTCGCCGAAGAAGTCCGCGCATCCGCGCACCCCGCCCGCCGTGCCCAGCAGCTCCTCCTCGAAGCGGTACTCCAAGCGCTCGCCGAAGTGCTCGCGGATCGAGTCCGGGAAGTAGTGCAGGTTGGCGATCACCTCGTCGAAGCCGTGCCTGTCGAGCAGGTCAACGATGTGCTCCATCACCGGTCGGTCCAGCACCGGCACCATCGGCTTGGTGATCTCATACGTCAGCGGACGCAGGCGGGTGCCAAGTCCCGCCGCCAGGACCATCGCTCTCATGCCGTGGCTAGTACCTGTAGTGATCAGGCTTGTAGGGACCCTCGACCGACACGCCGATGTAGGCGGCCTGCTCGTCGGTGAGCCTCGTGAGCTTGACGCCGAGCGCGTCCAGGTGCAGCCTGGCGACCTTCTCGTCGAGATGCTTGGGCAGCACGTAGACCTTCTTCTCGTACTCGTCGTTCTTGGTGAACAGCTCGATCTGCGCGATCGTCTGGTTGGAGAACGAGTTGCTCATCACGAAGCTCGGGTGCCCGGTGGCGTTCCCGAGGTTCAAGAGGCGGCCCTCGGAGAGCATCAGGATCGCGTGCCCGTCGGGGAACACCCACTTGTCGACCTGCGGCTTGATGTTGATGCGCTCGATGCCGGGGACCTTGGTCAGGCCCGCGATGTCGATCTCGTTGTCGAAGTGGCCGATGTTTCCGACGATCGCCTGGTGCTTCATGCGCCCCATGTCGGCGGCGGTGATGATGTCCTTGTTGCCGGTCGTCGTCACGAAGATGTCAGCCGTGCCAATGACGTCCTGGAGCGTCTTGACCTCATAGCCCTGCATCGCCGCCTGAAGCGCGCAGATCGGGTCGATCTCGGTGATCACCACGCGCGCGCCCTGCCCGCGCAGCGATTCCGCGCAGCCCTTGCCGACGTCGCCGAAGCCGCACACGACCGCGACCTTGCCGCCGATCATGACGTCGGTGGCGCGGTTGATGCCGTCGATCAGCGAGTGGCGGCAGCCGTAGAGGTTGTCGAACTTGGACTTGGTGACGGAGTCGTTGACGTTGATCGCCGGGAACAGCAGCTCACCCGCCTCGACCATCTCGTAGAGACGGTGCACGCCCGTGGTGGTCTCCTCGGTGACGCCTTTGATGCCCTCGCCGATACGCGTCCAGCGCTGGGGGTCCTCCCCGAGCGAGCGCGTCAGCACGGACAGGATCACCTGGTACTCCTCGGAGTCTGAGTCCGTCGGCTCGGGCACGGCGCCGGCCGCCTCGTACTCGGTGCCCTTGTGCACGAGCAGCGTCGCGTCGCCGCCGTCGTCGAGGATCATGTTCGGCCCGAGCTCTGACCCGATCCCACCCGCCCCGGCCTCAGGCCAGTTCAGCACCTGCTCGGTGCACCACCAGTACTCCTCGAGCGTCTCGCCCTTCCACGCGTACACCGGCACGCCGCGAGGGTCCTCGGGGGTGCCGTCGGGGCCGACGGCGACCGCCGCTGCGGCGTGATCCTGGGTGGAGAAGATGTTGCAGCTGCACCAGCGAACCTCTGCGCCGAGCGCGGTCAGCGTCTCGATCAGCACGGCCGTCTGGATGGTCATGTGCAGCGAGCCCGTGATCCGTGCGCCCTTCAGCGGCTGGGCGTCGGCGTACTCGGCGCGGATGGACATCAGGCCGGGCATCTCGTGCTCGGCGAGCGTGATCTCCTTGCGACCGAACTCCGCAAGCGAGAGGTCAGCGACCTTGAAATCGGCGCTGAGAACGGCGGTGGGGCTGATTGCTGACATGACGAGTTCTCCTTCCGGTCATGTGAGCGCCCTTGCTACAGAGACAGGCCGAGCGTGGCGGATCGCAACCCGTCGCAGCGCTCCTCGGCCGTCCCGGACGGTAGCACACAGATCCGGCCCGCTCGGCGGCAGCTAACGCTCGGCGAGCGCCGACTTCAGCTCGTCCAGGACCTTCACGGGCCCCGGATCGACTCCCCGCAGGGTCGCGAGATAGATCGACACGAGGTCGCCGAGCAGCACCAGTGAGATCACGCGCTCGATCGCGGTCTGGCCGCGAGTCTCCAGCCGGAAGCTGGCTGCTGCGTTGCCGGCGATCAGCCGCTCGGTCAGGTCCATGCGCTCCTTGACGCGGGGATGGGCGTCGGAGTCGTCGAGGAACACAGCCGAGAAGCGCCCGAGCTCCGGCGCGCCCTCCCAGCCGACGATCTCGTTGTGATCGAGCTCGGGAAGCTCGTTGTAGAAGCACGGCTGCTTGGCGTTCTCGTTGAACTGCGTCTTCCAGCGATAGGCGATCGGCGCGGTCAGCCCGGCGCCGGCGATGACGGGGATCGTGCCGTGCAGCCCACGCGCCAGCTCCTTCGCCAGCGAGTCCTCCGGCGCATCCGGGCCCCACTCGGCCACCAGCTGCTCGGTGTGCGAGGCGGCGACGTCGATCTCGGAGGTCAGTCGCGATCCGGCTCCGCACAGCGCCGCCACCTCCAGCGCCGCGACGATCATGTACGCGACCGCGGCGCGCGGCTGAAAGCCGCCGGGCAGCGGGATCACGGGCACGCCGTCGGCGCGCGCCATCTCCGCCAGGCGCCCGCCCGTGGTCACGACCGTGCGCTTGGCGCCCAGCGCGCCCGCCGACTCGTAGCAGGCGAGCGTCTCCTCGGTCTCGCCCGAGTAGCTGGCGCACAGCACCATCGTGTCGGGCGTGGTCCACGTGGGCAGCCCGTAGGCACGTGTGACGAAGATCGGCCGCGAGACGTGATCCCCGAGCGCCGCACGCGCGAGCGCGCCGCCGATCGCGGAGCCTCCCATGCCGGCGACGACCAGCCCGGCGGTGGTGTCCCAGTCCTGCATGATCGCCGACTCCACCCGCCACAGCGCATCGCGCAGGTGCTCTGGCAGCGCCAGCACGTCGCCGAGCTGATCGGACGGATCGACCTGGGCGATAGCCGCTCGCGAGAGCTCCTCCGCCGTGGGTACCGCCGTCGCGCCGCCGTCGCTCATCTGCAGTTCGCCTCCTGTGGGACTGTGGGAAGTTGGGCCATGGGCAGTGGAAACCTTCGCTTTCGAGGCAAGCCGCGAGCCAGCGGCCTAGAACTGAATCGCGCCGTCGGACAACTCGACACCAGGGAAGATACGCGCCCCACGGGTGATCACGTTGTGCGCCCCCACCCTCACGCCGTCTCCAAGCACCGCTCCGCCGGTGATCCTGGTGCCGGGGCCCACGCTGACAGCCGGCGCCGATGATGCAGTCGCGCAGCTCGCAGCCCTCGCCGATGTTGGTGCCCTCGAGCACCACCGAGCGCTCCACGCTCGACCCCGCGCCCACGGAGACATCCTCCGCGAGCACCACCAGGCTACCGACGTGCGCTCCCTGCCCAACGCGCACGCCGCGCTCGATCACTCGCCGGGGGAATCACCCGGCCGTGCACCTGCGAGCGGTCCTCGACCGCCAGCCAGTCGCTGCCCAGGCGCTCGAGCACCGCCGTCTGCACGTTGCCCTCGAGGATGTCGAAGGTGCCCTGCAGGTAGCGCCCGGGCGTGCCGATGTCCAGCCAATAGCCCTCCGCGACGTACCCGTACAGGCCGTCGCCGACCAGGCGCGGCCACACCTCGCGCTCGATCGAGACGTTGCGATCGGGCTCGATCAGCTCGAGGACGGAGCGCTCGAGCACGTATGCGCCGGCGCTGATGAGGTTGCTTTCGATCCTGTCCGAGCTCGGCTTCTCCACGAAGGCCTCGACCGAGCGATCCTCCTCCAGCACGACCAGGCCGTAGGCCGACGGGTCCTCGACAGGGACGAGCGCGAGCGTGCCCGTCGCGCCGGTGGCCTCGTGCTGGGCGATCTGGGCGGTCAGGTCGATGTCGGTGAGCACGTCGCCGTTGAGCATCAGGAAGCGCTCGTCGAGCATCGGCTCCGCCAGCTTCAGCGCTCCGGCGGTTCCGCGCGGGTCGGGCTCCTCGACGAAGCGCAGGCGGATGCCGAGGCTCGAGCCGTCGCCGAGCACCGCGCGCACGCCCTCGGCGAGAAAGCCGCATGAGACGATCACGTCGTCGACCCCGTGGCCGCGCAGCCACTCGAGCATGAACGCGATGAACGGCCTGTCCACGAGGCGCACCACAGGCTTGGGCACGTTCGACGTGAGCGGACGCAGGCGTGTCCCCTGCCCGCCCACCAGGATCACCGCCTGAATGCTCTCACCGCCGTCCGATGCCCTCGTACACGAGCCCGGCGCGGCGGATCGCCGCAGGGTCCAGCGCGTTGCGCCCGTCGACCACCAGCTCGCCGCTCATGGCCTGCGCCACCGCGTTCCAGTCGAGCTCCAGGAACTCGCGCCACTCGGTGACCAGCACGACCGCGTCGGCTCCCTCGACCGCGCCCAGCGGCGAGTCGGCGAAGGCGATGCCCGAGACCAGCGCGCGGGCCTGCTCCTCGGCGACGGGGTCACAGGCGACGACCGTCGCCCCGTCTGCCTTCAGGCGCGCTGAGAGCACCAGCGAGGAGGCCTCGCGCATGTCGTCGGTGTTCGGCTTGAACGCAAGGCCGAGCAGCGCCACGCGCTTGCCCGCAAGGCCGCCCAGGTGCTTCTGCAGCTTGCCGATCACACGGCGCTTCTGCAGGTCGTTGACCTCGATCACAGCCGTCAGCAGCTGGAAGTGGTAGCCGGAGTTGCCGGCCAGCTGCTTGAGCGCGTCGACATCCTTGGGAAAGCAACTTCCACCGAAGCCAATCCCCGCCTGCAGGAACTTCGAGCCGATGCGCTCGTCCAGCCCCATCCCGCGAGCAACCTCCACGACGTCGGCGCCCGTCTCCTCGCACACGTTGGCGATCTCGTTGATGAACGAGATCTTCGTCGCCAGGAAGGCGTTGGAGGCGAGCTTGACCATCTCCGCGCTGGCGATGTCGGTGCGCACCAGCGGCGCATTCAGGGGCGCGTAGAGCTCGACCACCGCATCGCCCGCCCAGCCGTCCTCGGCGCCCACCACGACACGATCGGGGTGCAGGAAGTCCTCGACGGCGGAGCCCTCCTTCAGGAACTCAGGGCAGGAGACGTACCCCAGCCCGCCCTTGTCCTGCTCGCCGAACACGCGCATCAGCGACGCCCCGGTGCCGCAGGGTACGGTGGACTTCATGACCAGCGCATGCTCCTTGGAGGCGGGGATGGCGTTGACGACGGCGTGCACGGCCGACAGGTCGGCGTCCCCCGAGTAGGTCGGGGGCGTCCCCACCGCCACGAACAGCAGGCGGGCGTGCTCGAGCGCGTCGCCGAGCTCGGTGGAGAAGTGCATGCGCCCGGCGTTGCGGGCCAGCAGCTCCTCCAACCCGGGCTCGTAGATCGGGACCTCGCCGCGGCGCAGGCGCTCGATCTTCTCCGCGTCGATGTCCACGCACCACACGTCGCTGCCCAGCTCCGCGAAGCCGGCAGCGGTCACCAGGCCGACGTAGCCGGTGCCGATCACTCCAATGGGCTCGGGGTTGGTACTCATGACGAAGCGCGGAAGGCTAGCTGCTGAGCCGACGCAGGGGCGCCCGGCGGAGCTGGCGGCTAGCGGCCTACGGCGAGGAACGCTTCGTAGCGCTTGGCGTCGCGCAGCCCGCGGGCGCGCTCCTCGCTGTCCTCGGGGGCGCGCTCGGCGGCCTGGCGCGCTTCCGCGAGCTTCGTCTCGAACGTCGAGCGGTCGATCTGATCGGGCGCGATCGCCTCCTCGACGAGCACCAGCGCCCTGTTCTCAGCGAACTGCAGGTAGCCCTCGGCCTGCGCGAAGCGCACGATCTCGCCCTCCGAGCGGTACAGCCGCAGCTCGGTCGGCTCGAGGCGCGCCAGGATCGACTGGTGGTTGGCCAGGATCGCGATCGAGCCCTCCGTCGTGAAGGTGGACAGCATTTCCACCTCCTCGGAGAACACCTCGCCCTCAGGCGTCAGGACTTCCGCTGGGAACTTGGAGTGCGCCATTATTTCTTGGCCGCCTCCACTACCTCGTCGATCGTGCCCTTCAGGAAGAACGCGCTCTCGGGGACCTCGTCGTGCTTGCCGTCGATGATCTCCTCGAAGCCCCTGATCGTCTCCGCGATCGGCACGTAGGCACCCGGCGTGCCGGTGAACTGCTCAGCGACGAAGAACGGCTGGGAGAGGAAGCGCTCGATGCGGCGGGCGCGCGAGACCGTCAGCTTGTCCTCGTCGGAGAGCTCGTCGATGCCGAGGATCGCGATGATGTCCTGGAGCTCCTTGTAGCGCTGCAGGATCTCCTTGACGCGGTTGGCCACGCGGAAGTGGTCGTCGCCGAGGATGTCGGCCTTGAGGATCGTGGAGGTCGAGTCGAGCGGATCGACCGCCGGGTAGATGCCTTTTTCGGAGATCGAGCGCGACAGCGCGGTGGTGGCGTTCAGGTGGGCGAACACGGACGCCGGAGCCGGGTCGGTGTAGTCGTCGGCGGGCACGTAGATCGCCTGGATCGATGTGACCGAACCACTCTTGGTGGAGGTGATCCGCTCCTGCAGCTGACCCATCTCAGTCTCCAGCGTCGGCTGGTAGCCGACCTGCGAGGGCATGCGTCCGAGTAGCGCCGAGACCTCAGAGCCCGCCTGGACGAAGCGGAAGATGTTGTCGATGAACAGCAGCACGTCCTGGCCCTGGTCGCGGAAGTATTCGGCCATCGTCAGGCCCGACAGCGCTACCCGCATGCGCGCTCCCGGGGGCTCGTTCATCTGGCCGAACACGAGCATCGTCTTGTCGAGTACGCCCGACTCCTTCATCTCCAGCCACAGGTCGTTGCCCTCGCGCGAGCGCTCCCCCACGCCGCAGAACGCGGACAGCCCGCCGTGCTCCTTGGCGAGGTTGTGGATGAGCTCCTGGATCAGCACGGTCTTGCCGACGCCGGCTCCGCCGAACAGCCCGACCTTGCCGCCCTTGGCGTAGGGGGCGAGCAGGTCGATGACCTTGATGCCCGTCTCGAACATCTCGGTGGTCGGCGTCAGATCCTCGGCGCGCGGAGCCTCCTGGTGAATGCCGCGGCGCTCGACGTCCGCGGGCATCGGCTCGCCCAGGTCGATCGGCTCGCCGAGCAGGTTGAAGATGCGCCCGAGCGTCACCTCACCCACGGGGACGGTGATCGGGGCGCCCGTGTCGAGCACCTCCAGACCCCGCGACAGCCCGTCGGTCGTGTCCATCGCCACCGCCCGCACGCGGTCGTCGCCGAGGTGCTGCTGGACCTCGCATACGAGCAGCTCCTCCTCCGCTCCCGCGCTGATGCCGGCGGCCTCCTCCTCGCGGTTGGCGGCGGGGCGGACGATCGTGATCGCGTGGTTGATCTCAGGCAGGCGCTCCGGGAAGACGGCCTCGATCACGACGCCCTGGATCTCCTCGATGCGCCCGACGTTGCGAGCGACAGCGGCGCCGTTGGTGTCGGCGGCGTTGGTTGTTGGCTCTGTGACGATGCTGGCCTCCATTGTTCTCTGAATCTCCTGTCTATCCGGTCAAGTTCTCATTGATGATGGCAGCGCTTCTCGGCACGCTCGGGCCTAGCTCAGGCCCTCGGCGCCCGCGACTACCTCCATGATCTCCTGCGTGATCTCAGCCTGGCGTGCGCGGTTCATCTGAAGCGTGTAGTCGGTGATGATTTCGCCGGCGTTCTCGGACGCGCTGCGCATCGCGGTCATCTGCGCCCCGAAGAAGCCTGCGGCGGACTCCACGAGCGCTCGGTAGATCGAGATCTCGATGTAGTCCGGAACCAGACGCCTGAGGATCTTCTCGGGGTCCGGCTCGTAGTCCACGGACGCGTGCACGGTGTCCCCGTCGGTGTCGGAGGAGCCGTGCTGTGCACCGAGCGCCTCACCGGTGAGCGGCAGCAGCGTCTGGCGGGTGACCGTCTGCGTCAGCGGCGATACGTATGAGTTGTAGAGCATCTCCACACGATCGATGCGCTCGTCGAGATAGGCCTGGATCAGGTCGTCGGCGATCGTGCGCGCGTCCGCATATGCGGGCCGGTCGGCAAAGCCCGTGTAGGCGCCCTCGAGCTCGTGCCCGCGGAAGGACACCGAGGAGACGCCGCGGCGACCGGTCGCGTACCAGCTGCTGCGAAGCCCCTGCTCGGAGATCTCCGCCGACAGGCGGACGCCGGCGCGGACGATCTGCGAGTTGAAGCCGCCTGCCAGGCCACGGTCGCCGGTGACGAGCAGCAGCCCCACGTCGGACTCAGACTCGTGCTCGCGCAGCAGCGGTACCCGCGCGGCCTCGCTGCCGGCGGCCTGCGCCGCCTGACGCGTCATCCGAGCGATCGCGTCCGCGTAAGGACGCAACGCCTCGATCCGCTGCTCGGCGCGCCGCAGGCGCGCCCCCGCGACCATCTCCATCGCGCGCGTGATCTTCTGGATGTTCTTGACCGAAGCGATCTTGTTCTTGACGTCGCGCTGAGAAGCCATGGCTGGTTACGGCAGCCGGCGCTAGGCCGGCTGCGCCTCCTTGTCCCGGTCCGCCTCGGCCTGTCCGTCGCGTGAGGAACCGCTGAGGGGAGCATCGTCGTCGAGCGGCTGGCCCTCCTCGTCGAGGTCGTAGCCGAAGTCCTGCGCGAACGTGTCGAGGGCCTCGCGCAGCTTCGCCTGCACCTCATCCGACCAGTCGCCGCCGCGGATCTGCTCGCGCAGCTCGCCGTGCTGGGAGTGCATGCGTTCGGTCGCCTCCTGCAGGAACTCGGGGACGCGCTCGACGTGCAGCCGGTCCAGGTAGCCGTTGGTGGCGGCGAAGATCTGGCTCGTCTGGTCCTCGACCGGCAGCGGCGCGCGCTCGTGCTGGTTGAGCGTGGCTACCAGGCGCTCGCCGCGTGCCAGCGTGCGCTGGGTGTCGGCGTCCAGGTCCGAGCCGAACTGCGCGAACGCCTCGAGGTCCCGGTACTGCGAGAGCTCGAGCTTGATCCGCCCGGCCACCTTCTTCATCGGGCCGATCTGCGCGTTTCCTCCCACGCGCGAGACGGAGATGCCGACGTTGATCGCCGGGCGCACTCCCGAGTTGAACAGTTTGGACTCGAGGAAGATCTGCCCGTCGGTGATCGAGATCACGTTCGTGGGGATGTACGCGGAGACGTCACCGGCCTGCGTCTCGATCACCGGCAGCGCCGTGAGCGAGCCGCCGCCGAGGTCGTCGTTGAGCTTGACCGCGCGCTCGAGCAGGCGCGAGTGCAGGTAGAAGACGTCGCCCGGGTATGCCTCGCGGCCGGGCGGGCGGCGCAGCAGCAGCGACATCTGGCGGTAGGCGTAGGCGTGCTTGGTCAGATCGTCATAGACGCACAGCGCGTGCTGTCCTTTGTATAGGAAGTGCTCGCCCATCGCACAGCCCGCGTAGGGAGCCATGAACTTGATCGGCGCCGCCTCGTCGGCGGGGGCGGCGACGATGATCGTCCGCTCCATCGCACCGTATTCCTCGAGCGTCTGCGCGAGCGCCACGACCGTCGCCATGCGCTGCCCGATCGCCACGTAGACCGACACCACGCCGGTGTCCTTGTTGTTGATGATCGCGTCGATCGCGATCGCCGTCTTGCCCGTCTGGCGGTCGCCGATGATCAGCTCGCGCTGGCCGCGGCCGATCGGGATCATCGCGTCGATCGCCTTCAGGCCCGTCTGCATCGGTTCCGTCACCGGCTGGCGCTGGACGACGCCGGGCGCCTTGAACTCGGCGGGACGGGTCTCTGTGACCTCGATCGCCCCCTTGCCGTCCAGCGCGCGCCCGAGCGGGTCGACGATCCGACCGAGCAGCTGCTCGCCGACGGGGATCTCCAGCAGCGAGCCCGTGCGCCTGACGGTGTCGCCCTCGGAGATGTGCTCCCACTCGCCGAACAGCACCGCGCCGACGTTGTCGGACTCGAGGTTCAGCGCCAGGCCGGTCACTCCGTGGGGCAGCTCGAGCATCTCGAAGGACATGCAGTTCTCGAGGCCATGAAGGCGCGCGATGCCGTCGGCAACCGACAGCACGGTGCCCACCTCGGTCAGCTCGGCGGTGCCGCTGTCGAGTCCCTCGATGCGGCTCTTGAGGATGTTCGTGATCTCGTCGGGGTTGATCTGCATCAAGAGGCTCCTTGGGCAACGTGCCTGCGCAGCTGCTCCAGTCGGTTGCGAATAGAGGCGTCGAGGATCGAGTTTCCGACCCTGATGATGATGCCGCCGAGGATGTCCGGGTCCACGCGCGCGGCCAGCGTGACCTTGCGCCCGGCGCGCTCCCCGATCGTCCTGCCGAGGCTCTCGGTGGTGGCGTCGTCGAGCGCGATCGCACTCGTGATCTGCACTGGCAGCGTCCTGTTCTCCTCGTCCCACAGGCGCTCGTACTCCTGGCGGATGCGGAAGATGACGGGCATGCGATGGTTTTCGATCAGCAGCGCGAGGAAGTTGATGAAGATCTCATCGGCGCCGTCGAGCAGCGTGTCCAGGGCGTCGCGCTTCTCCTGGCTGGAGAAGTAGGGCGAGAAGAAGAACACGGCGAGCTCGCGGTGCTGGTCCAGCGCGTCCGCGAACTGCCCGAGCTGCTCGCGCAGCTCATCCAGGCGCCCGTGCTCGAGGGCGACCTGGAACAGCGAGCGGCCGTATACCTGGGCGAGCTCCTCCACTAGTTGTTCGCCCCCGAGGAGAGACTGGAGAAGTCCACTTCGCTCAAGGCCTCCTCGACCAGGCGACGCTGGTCGGCGTCGTCGAGCGTCTTGCGCACGACCTTCTCGGTGGCCATGATCGTGAGGTCTGCGACCTCCCGGCGGATGTCGTCGAGCGCCCGTTTGGTGGCCGCGTCGATGTCGCGCTCGGCGCGCTTGGCGGCCTCGGCGAGGAGCTCCTGACCGCGCTCGCGAGCCTCGTGCTCGTGCGCCTCGGCCGTCTGGCGGGCGCGCTGCACGATCTCCTCGGACTGGGCTCTCGCCTCCTTCAAACGCTCGCGGTATTCCTCGAGCACTTTGTCGGCTTCTTGGCGCAGCTTCGCGGCGGAGTCGATCTCGCCTTCGATCGTCTTCGCGCGCTTGTCCAGGGCTTCACCGATCAGCGGGAACACCCACTTGCGCAGGATGAACAGCGAGATCACGAACACGACGATCGTCCAGATCATGAGCCCCACGTTGGGGGTGATCAGGAACGAGCCGCTGGAGGCGAGTGGGATGCTTGGCGCAGAGAGCATTGGTCTATAGGAAGAAGGCGATGAAGCCGCCGACGAGGCCGTAGAAGAAGCACGCCTCCGTGAGCGCGAAGCCGAGCCACTGGTCGCGCTCGACCTCCGCGCGCAGCTCGGGCTGGCGGGTCTTGGCCTGGATAGAAGCATTGAACACCGCTCCGATGCCCGCCCCGGCACCAGCGGCGCCGCCACCGGCACCGACGCCCAGCGCGATCGAGCGGCCGGCATCCTGGCTCTGCGTGACGATCGGTTCCACAACACCCAGCAACGGGTGGATCACACTGAAAAGATGGAGAAACTGCATTGCTCGATAGCTCCCTTGTTTTGTTAGTGGCTTTCGACCGCTCCGCCGAGGTAGATGGCGGTCAGGATGGCAAAGATGAAGGCCTGCAGGCCGGCGATGAGGACGGCCTCGAACAGGTAGATCGCGATCCCGAACGGCAGCAGCAGCCATTGGACCCACTGATCCCCGACGAGCACACCCAGCTCACCGCCCATGAACGCGATCAGCATGTGACCGGCGAGCAGGTTCGCCCACAGGCGCACCGTCAACGAGATCAGGCGCAGGAAGTTGGAGAGGATCTCGATCGGGAAGATCAGGCCCACTATCGGGCCTTTGATGCCGCCCGGCATCAGGCTTTTGACGTATCCGATCGGGCCGTGGTGCCTGACCCCCTCAAAGGTGAACAGGACGAACACACTGAGCGCGAGGATCAGGGGGAAGGCGACGTTCGTGTCGGCCGCGTAGATCTGGAACGACGGAATGCTCGCACCGAACAGGTTGAACGTCTCGCCGCTGTCGACCGGCAGCGGGATGTAGCCGATCAGGTTGGTGACGAGGATGAACACGAAGATCGTGGCGATCAACGGGAAGTACTTGCGCTGCATGTCCTCGTCGAGGTTTTCTTTCGACATGCCGCGGGTGAAGCTGTAGAACGCCTCGACCGCCACCTGCAGGCGACCGGGGCGCTGCTGCAGACGCCTGGCGATGTAGAGCATCACCCCGATGGTGATGGCGACCGTGATCAGCAGGTACAGAACACCCTTGTTGAATGCGATCGGACCGAGCTTGAACCAGGTGTCGAGTTTGAACTCGTTGGTCGGGGAGAAGACGCCGCTGACGACGGCCGGCGCCTTGTGCGACTTGAAGCCGAACAGGATGATGAACAGGACGATCCCGCCGATCCATACCCCCACGAGCGAGTAGAGGACCTTTCTTCCCTGGCTCATCCCTCGATGGGGAGCAGGCGCTCCTGCGGGCGGAGCTGCTGACACGGCGCTCATCGCTGCGGCTCTCCTTGCGGCCGACCGCTGACGAGACGCATGGCGAATGCGATCGAGTAGGCACAGAAGATCAGGAGCGCCGCGGCCAGACCGTCGCGGCGTCCACCGACGACGGCGGCGAGCACGATCGCCCCGGCGAGCAACCAGATGCGCCCGAACCCATCGACCAGATTGAGGCCGAAGCGGGCGTCGGCCCCGCGACCGTCGATCCAGCGTTGGCCGGCGCGGGCGAGCACTCGCTGTATCACCCAGGCGGCGGCGCTCACGAGGACACCCACGGCAGGGGCTCCCAGCACCAGCGCAACGGGCACGGCGAGGACGACGAGCACCACGTCGAGGTAGCGCAGGATCGCGCTCGAGCGCTGAGCGATGGCGGCGTCCGCGCCTGCCCCTGAGGAAGATCCGTGAGAGGAGGTGTGGGCGGCCATTTCGAGATCCCGAGGGATCACGGTCGAGCGCTTCCGGGCGCGCCCGGACGATCGGCGGGCGCGGGGTCGGGCCGGTGTCCCGGCGCAGCGCCGGGCAGGCGTGTGGGATTCCCCGTGACGTCGTCTTCTGGCATATGAGTGGAGCCACCCTACAGACGAGAAAATCCTCGCGCTCTGCAGCGGCGAAGCCGTCGAAGTGTCCCTCAACAGTCTGCGGCGGCGTCGCTAGTCTAGCTGATCTCCAACTTCGTAACAACTTTGTGACATGCCGTACACAGGCGGTTCGGACCTTGCGAACGGCGAGCGTCTGCCCGACGCCTCGAGCCGGGGCCGGGGCCGGCCCAGCCAGTCCCCCAGCAGGCGCACGATCAGTACCGACAGGGCGATCGTCGCGAGCCCGCCGAGGACGTCGCAGACGAAGTGGTTGCCTGTCGAGAGCACCGCAAACGCCGTAACGAACGGGTAGACGACGGCCACAGCCCGCAACCAGCGACGAGTGGAGATCTTCCAGACGACCAGCGTGCACCAGACCGCCCAGGCGATGTGCAGGGAGGGCATGGCGGCGTACTGGTTGGCCTGGGAGGCAAGCGCTCCTGTGTGCCACGAGCCGATCGCGTGGGTGGCGGCCACCACGTCGGTGAACCCCGGCAGCATCCGCGGCGGCGCCACGGGGAACTGCCAGAAGACGATGAACGCGAGCACGTTGGCCAGCACGAGCGAGTTGCGCAGCGGCCGGTAGATGTCGGCGCGGCGCCACCACACGTACCCCAACAGCCCGAGCGTGACGACGAAGTGGGCGTTGTCGTAGTAGTCGGAGACCAGCAGCCCGAGCGTGTGATGCCCGGTGAGCCAGCGGTCGAGGCTGCGCTCGGGATCGATGTGCAGCGACTGCTCGAAGCTCAGGATCTCCTGCGCGTGCGCCAGTGCGGTGTGCAGCCGCAGCGGCGCCAGGTTCGTGATCGCGTCGTAGATCCAGCAAAGCCAGGCGATCGTCAGCGCCTCGACCCACCAGCGCGTGCGTGTGCTCCTCTGTGGCGTCGCCGCCACCGAGCCGAGTGCCGAGGTGGGGCTGCCTGCCTCGATCGGTGCGACGGTGGACAAGCAGTCGATGTTATCCGCCGTCGCAGCGGCCAGGAGCCCTGCCGGCCACTGCCCGGAGGCTCCTCAGAGTGCGACTGGCTCGAGCTCGCGCTGGGCGAGTGTCTCGAGGACACGAGGCAGCGCGGCGACCGTGCGCCTCCACGACCCCGGAGCAGAGTAGTCGTCGGCGTCGTGCAGCAGCAGCACCGAGCCCTCGCCGGCACCGTCGGTGACTCGCTCGGCGATCGACGCGGCGGTTGCGCGCGCTTCCCAGTCGCGGCCCCAGTGGCTCCACAGCAGGGTTCGCCAGCCGTGTGCGCGCGCGATCTGCAGCGCCGATGCGTTGAGGATCCCGTACGGCGGCCGGTACAGCCGCGGCTCGCGCCCGCTGTGCTCGGCGATGCTCGCCTGGGCCCTGGCGATGTCGTCGCGTACCTGCCGTGGAGTCAGGCGCAGCAGGTTGCGATGTCGGTGGCAGTGCAGCCCGATGTCGTGGCCCGCAGCGACGATCTCGCGGACGACGGCAGGGTTTCGCAGGACCTGCTCGCCCACGAGGAAGAACGTCGCATGAACGCGCTCGCGGGCGAGGATCTCGAGCACCGCCGGCGTACCCTGCGCGTGCGGGCCGTCGTCGAAGGTCAGCGCGTAGCCGCTCCCGCTGGAGGTGCGATCCTCGATGCCCAGCGGCGCGCGCAGCGGCGACCACGCACCGGCGAGCCCCGGAAGCAGGTAGCCGACCGCTGAGGCGGCGCCCAGCGCGCCTGCGATGCGAGCGGCGGGAATGCGATGATCGTTGGTGGACATGGTCGATCTCGTGCTGGGAATCGGGGCGGCGGTAGGGGCGTCGACCCTCTACAGCCTAGGGATCGCCCTGCAGGCGCTGGACGCCAGGGAGGCGCCCCGCGAGGAGCACCTGCGGATCGCCCTCGTCGCCGGCCTACTCAGACGCGCGCGCTGGCTGCTCGGCACGGGCCTGTCGATACTCGGATGGCCGCTGCAGGTCATCGCCCTGCTGCTGGCGCCCCTGGTGGTCGTGCAGCCGGCGCTGGCGGCCGGGCTGCTCGTGCTGCTGCTCGTCGCCAGGCGAATGCTGGGCGAGCACGCGGGACGCTACGAGTACATCGCGATGTCGGCCATCGTGATCGGCGTGATCGGCGCCGCACTGACGGCGCCGCCGCGCGACACGCACCACGCACGCGAGGCGCTGACCATCACGGTGGTGCTCGTCGCCCTTGGCGTGGCCAGCATGCTCCCGTACGTGCTGCGCGCTCTTGGCCGCCCCCGCGCGGTCGTCACGATGATCGGCGCCGGCTTGGCATTCGGCTGGAGCGGCGTCGCGACGAAGCTGGCGTCCGACGATCTGTCGGGCCACCATCTCCTGATCGCAGCCGCTTGGGGTCTGTCGACCGCGGCGGCGTCGGTGGTCGGTGTGCTCAGCGAGTCGAGCGCGCTGCAGTCGCGGCCGGCGATCCAGGTGGCGCCGGTCGTGTTCGTTACTCAGACGATGATTCCAGTTGTGCTCGCGCCGCTGCTGCTCGGCGAGCGCCTCAGCGACACCCCGCTGGGGGGCGCTCCGTTGATCGCATCGTTGCTCGTGCTGGTCGCCGGAGCGGCGATGCTCGCCCGCTCGCCGCTGCTGGTGGCGCTGATGGAAGGCGAGCGGGTCAGCCACGAGAGCGGCTCGGTGCCCAACCCCGAGGACTTGACCCACGCGACGATGCGTTCCAGCCCGGCCACCGAGGCGGGCGAGCCCGACAGTTCGACCACGAGCACGTCCCCTGCGCGCATCGTGCGCTGAGGCAGTCGGCCGTCGGCATGTAGCCGCAGCGCACCCTTGATCGGGGTCGCCCCGTCGGTGCGCGCCAGCACGAGCTGGCCGACGGAGAGACCGCCGAGCGGCTGCAGGTAGTAGAAGTGATGATGAAGCCCGAGCGCGCGCGCCTGCGAGCGAAGCACGCCGCGGGTGCGCTCCCAACGCAGCGGCTCGGAGCCGGGCACTTCCGGCATGAATTCGTCGCGCAACGTGCGCAGCCTGGCGATCCGCGCGGCGTACGGCACACCGGCGTCGTCCGCGAAGGAGGCGTGTATCCCCCGCGCGGCGAGCTCGGCGGCCAGCGCTGGGATCTGAGCGTCGGGCGCGTGCACGATCAGGCCCACGTCGCGCTGCTCGGTCCGGATGCGAACCAGCGGATGCACCTGCAGCAACTTGGCCGCCACCGCTGTCACCTCGTCCGTGGACATCATCCACGAGCCCAGGCCGAACAGCAATGCTGCCCATGTGGCGAGCGCGACGAGACGCAGTCGCCAGAGCGGGATCGGGCGGACGCGACGTGGCGCGTCGAGCACCACGTCCACGGCCTGCGGGCAGGGGATCGCATCGATGGAATCGACGGCCCGCCCGCCCGAGCCGTCCCCGCCGTTCGCGCGCGCCGATGCGAAGCTGGCCTGGACGTGGGTGCGCAGCTCGTCCTTGTCGTTGGCCAGGCGCAGCAGGTCGAGCGCGGCCATCGCGCGCGTGTTCAGCCGTGCATGGCCGATCGGCAGGCCGTAGGAGACGACAGGAGTGCCGGCGGCCCTGGCCTCCAGGCAGGTGACCCCGCCGGTGGAGTGCACGAGCACGTCGGCCGCGGCCAGGATCTCGGGCATCTTGTCGGTGAACCCGTACACGCGCACGCGCGGGTCCCCCGCGAACGCTCCACGGAGCTTGTCGGCCAGCTGATCGTTGTGCCCGGCGAGGCAGACGATGCTGCTCACCTCGGGGACCCGGGTGAACTCGCGGACCGCGCCGGCGATGTCCCCCACCCCCCAGCCGCCACCCGAGACGACGACGGTGCGGCCCTCCTCGGAGAGCCCCAACGCCCGGCGCGCCTCCGCGGGGCAGCGCGGCTCCATGAACTCAGCCGAGATCAGCGGACGCACCAGCCGCACGCTGCCGCGCCCGGCGATGCGCTCGACGGACGGCATCGACTCCCCGTACATGACCAGGTGAACGTCGATGCCGGGCTGGGCCCAGAAGAACAGGCCGGTCAGATCGGTGATCGTGGCCACCGTCGGACACCGCACCACGCCGGTGCGGCGCAAGCGCGCCAGCACGACTGTGACGGCCGGGTAGGTGGAGACGACGACATCGGGCTCGTGCTCGGCGATGGCTGCGGCCAGCGGACCCGCGCCGAGCGCGCAGAGCAGGCGGCGTGCAACGACGCGAACGGGGAGGACGTGCTCGAGCAGCCAGTAGACGAGCGTGTAGGTCCAGGGGAAGAAGCGCAGCTGGACGCGATAGCCGTCCTCGACCACCGGCCTCAGCAGCCGGCCCATCGCGGCGAGCCCGTCGATCACGGTGACTTCGGCGTCTTGCTGAGAAGCTTCTATCTGCCCGGCCAGGGCCCGTGCGGCCGCTGCGTGGCCCTCGCCGACGTCGGCCGAGAGGATCAGAACGCGCCGCGGGTGGGCATGAGCCGGAGCCCGGCGCGATCTACTTTTGCGGTTGCGACGTCGCATTAGGATGTGCGTTACACGTGCGCGCTTGGCGCACGTATGCGCCCACGGCAGTGCCCCCGTGGCGCGGCTACGCCTCTGAGGTTACCGGTAGCTCTGGACACTCGCATCTCGGGGAGACGTAACAATGGGCTCCATACGGGCCGCGAACCCCATATCCACTGCTCCGATCGCCGGCGCACGGACCGCGCGCGCGAGCTCGGAGGGAGGCATTCGCTGGTCCGGTGGCGTGGCGGGAGGGCTCGGCGCGCTCGGGCTGCTGGCGATCGTGGCGAGCGTCTTCATGATCAGCGCCGGTGCCGCATCGGGGCCCTCTCTGTATGTGCCCGGCCGCAGCGGCGGCTGGTCGGCATGGATGGCGGGTCCCCTGCGCGGCCTTGGCATCGGCATCACCAGCTCCGGCTTTCAGACGCTGACGCTCGTCATGTGCGCCGGCTACCTGCTGGTGCTGGCGACGGTGCGCCGAGTTCCGGTGGGCGCGCTCGTCGGCGCGATCGTGCTCGCCAACGCGATCCTGCTGCTCGGCCCACCGCTGATCTCCCAGGACGTGTTCGGCTACCTGGCGTTCGCGCGGCTGGGGGCGCTCCACGGACTGGACCCGTATACCCACGTGGCCGCGGAAGCGCCCACCGACGCGATCTTCCGGTTCATCGGCTGGCCGTTTCAGAACTCCCCATACGGACCGCTGTTCACGCTGGCGAGCTACGCGATCGCGCCGTTGGGACTCGCGGGCGGCCTGTGGGCCTTCAAGGCGATCGCCGTTGTCTCCAGCCTCGGCGCGGTTGCGCTGATCGCGCGTGCTGCCGGGCGCCTCGGCCAGTCTCCGGTGTGGGCGGCAGCGTTCGTCGGGCTGAACCCGGTGCTGCTGGTGCTCGCTGTGGGTGGCGCGCACAACGACACGCTGTTGATGCTGGCGCTCAGCGCCGCGCTGGTGCTGAGCGCGGGAATCGCAGCCCGCCCGGCTCCCATACACGCGCGGCAGCGGCTGCGCTGGCGGCCGGCGTGGGCGTGAAGCTGACGGCGGGTCTCGCGCTGCCGTTCCTGGTGCTCGGCTCGCCTCGCACGCGCGAGCGGGTCCGGGTGGCGCTGAGCGCGCTGGCCGCCCTGCTCGTCGTGGCAGTCGTTGGGGTGATCGGCTTCGGGGTGCACGCGCTCGGCTTCATCAGCGCGATCGGCGAGCAGCAGCAGCTGGTGGCGACGCACAGCATCCCGGCAGAGACCGCGCGCCTGGTGGGGCTGAGCGGGACGCCCAGCTGGTGGCGCCATCTGTATGTCGCCGGCTTCCTGGTGGTGCTGCTCTACGCCCTGTGGCGCACCGCTCGTGGCAGCGACTGGCGGGTGGCGGCCGGCTGGAGCACGCTTGCGCTGCTGGCCTCGACCGCTTGGCTCTTGCCGTGGTATGCGATCTGGCCGCTGCCGCTAGCGGCCGTCTGCGGCGATCGGCGCCTGCGCGCCGCCACGCTCGTTGCCTGCGCCTACGCCGTCCTGATCCATCTGCCGCTGGCCGACCCGCTGCTCAGTCCCAGCGCCAACGGAGCCCTCGAGCACGTCCACATCGCGATCCCCGGCGTGCGACACCGCCTCGAACTCGCCGGTTTCCAGATGCTTCGCGACATCCATGTCGATCTCCGCTGGTGAGACCTCGGGACGCAGCCGCCGCAGGCGGATCGCGTCCAGGCGCCTGAACTTGAGGATCTCCAGCACGTACACGAGGTACACGCTGGCTGCGATCACGAGCAGCCCGATCGCGAGCATCACGAGCGTCCAGCCGGTGTTGTAGTGGCCTTTGTGGTCGCTGTAGGGGACGAAGCGCAGCGCCAGCGCCATGCCCGCGAGCAGCAGCGTCCACGCGTACAGGTAGGCGATCGTGCGGCGGCTGGAGAAGCCGATGCGCGCCATGCGGTGATGGAAGTGCTCGCTGTCGGGCCGGTAGATCGGCTGGCGGTACTTCAGCCGCTTGAGCACCACGAAGGTCGTGTCCAGGAACGGCACCGCGAGCAGGATCAGCGGCAGCACGAACGACACGACCGCCGCCGTCTTGACCGCCGCCTCGACCGTGATCACGCCCATCAGCAGGCCGAGCAGGTTCGCGCCGCAGTCGCCCATGAAGCTCGACGCGGGCGGGAAGTTGTACAGCAGGAAGCCGAGCGCGGCGCCCGCGGTGAGCGCCGCCAGCACGCCCGGCTGCTGGCGGCCGGGGAAGTCGAACGCGATCACCGCCATCGCGGCGGCGATGATCGCGCAGACGCCCGCGGCGAGACCGTCGACGCCGTCGGAGAAGTTGACGACGTTCATCATCACGACGAGGCCGATCACGGTCAGGATCGGGCCGGCGTCAGCGGGGCCGGTGTTGGGGAACGCCAGCTGGCCGACGAACGGCAGCGTGATCGCCTTCACGGCGACGCCGAAGTGCACGACGATCACCGCCGCCAGCACCTGTCCGAGCAGCTTCACGCGCGGGGTGCAGGTCGAAGCGGTCGTCGAGCGCGCCGACGAGCGTGATCACAGCGGCGGCGAGCAGCACGCCGTGCCACAGCTGGGGCTGGTGTTCGCGGGCATAGCCGGCGGGCAGCCAGATCAGGCCCGCGAGCAGCACGCCGGCGAAGATCGCCAGCCCGCCGAGCAGCGGCGTCGGGCGCTCGGACAGGCCTCGCTCGCGCGGCTCGTCGATCGCGCCGACGGCCCTCGCGAAGCTCATCGTGAGGGGCGTCAGCAGCGCGGTGAGGACCGCGGCGGCCAGGAAGGCGTAAAGCGCGTCGAGCTCGGTTGGATGCGCCATCGGCTCGTGTAAAGCATCGCAGGCCCGGAGGTCGGCAGCGCCGCGGTGCTGCGGGTCCACTACACCTGTGCGGTCGCCGGCAGTCCCTCGTAGAGCGGGTAGCGCTCGACGATCGCGCCCACGCGCTCCGCGAGCTCGCCGGCCCGGGACTCGTATTCGGGCGTCAGCGCGACCGCGAGGATGCTCCCCGACCTCTTCGAAGTCCTCCAGCTGCAGCCCGCGCGTGGCCAGCGCGGGCGTGCCGATGCGCAGCCCCGAGGCCTCCATCGGCGGACGCGGGTCGAACGGCACGGCGTTGCGGTTGACCGTGATCTGGATCTCGTGCAGCCGGTCCTCGGCCTGCTTGCCGGTGAGCGCCGGCTCGGCGTCGCGCAGGTCGACGAGTAGTCAGGTGCACGTCGGTGCCGCCGGTGAGCACGTTGACGCCGTGGCCGGCCCGGAGCAGCTGGTCGCGCGAGCGCGCGGGCGCCCTCGACGGTGCGCCGCTGGCGCTCGGCGAACAGCTCGCTGACGGCGATCTTGAAGGCGACCGCCTTGGCCGCGATCACGTGCTCCAGCGGTCCGCCCTGCTGGCCGGGGAAGACGGCGGAGTCGATCTTCTTGGCGTACTCCTCCTTGCAGAGGATCACCCCCGCGCGCGGGCCGCCCAGCGTCTTGTGGGTGGTCGTGGTGACGACGTCGGCGCCGTACTCGATCGGGCTTGGGTGCAGGCCGGCGGCGACCAGCCCGGCGAAGTGGGCCATGTCGACCATCAGCAGCGCGCCGACCTCGTCTGCGATCTCGCGAAAGCGCGCGAAGTCGAGCTGGCGCGGATAGGCCGACCAGCCGGCGAGCAGCAGCTTCGGGCGCCGCTCGCGGGCGATCCGGGCGACCTCGTCCATGTCGATCAGGCTGCTCTCGCGATCGACCTCGTACGCGGCGATGTCGTACAGGCGACCGGACACGTTGATCTTCATGCCGTGGCTGAGATGACCGCCGTGCGCGAGCGACAGGCCCATGATCGTGTCGCCGGGCTGGAGCAGCGCGTGATAGACGGCGGCGTTGGCCTGCGAGCCGGAGTGCGGCTGGACGTTGGCGTGCTCGGCCCCGAACAGCGCCTTGGCGCGGTCGATCGCGAGCTGCTCGGCGACGTCCACCCACTCGCAGCCTCCGTAGTAGCGGCGCCCGGGATAGCCCTCGGCGTACTTGTTCGTGAGCACCGAGCCCTGGCACTCGAGCACCGCGCGCGGCACGAAGTTCTCCGAGGCGATCATCTCGAGCGTGCGCTGCTCGCGCTCGAGCTCTCCGCGGAGAACCTCGGCGATCTCGGGGTCGACCTCGGCGAGAGGACGGTTGAAGTAGTCGGGGCTGAGCTCGGACACGGCGCTCTCCTTGGACGGGCGGTGACGAGATGATGCCCAGGCGCGCGGCGGTATGGCTGGCCGCTCCCCGGTGGTCGCTTCCACCTCAGGCGCCAGTCGCGGCAGCTGTCACGAGGCTAGCACCCGGAGGGCAAGGCCGGGGCGGCCGATCGCTGCTCGCGGAGAACGTCACTCCGGGGCGAGCATGCGTTGGACCTCCACCGCGGGGAGCGCGCCCTCGCGCAGGACGTGCCAGCGTCGATGCGCGTCGTAGTCGCGCAGATCGATCGACGGTCGAGGGCGTGCCGGGCAGCTCGCCGCCGTCGAGCACGAGATCGGCGCCGTCGAGCACGCTGCTGGGCACCTCTGCCAGCGAGCGCGCGTCGGGCTCGCCGGAGAGGTTCGCGCTCGACTGCATGACCGGCGCCGCCAGCGAGCACAGGGCGTCGCAGACGCTCGCGCAGACGGGGCACCCGCAGCCCAAGCGTCGCGGGATCGGTCCTGCAGGCGGGCGCGAAGCGACGCGCCGGATTTGCCAGCAGCAGCGTCACCGGACCCGGCAGCAGCGCCTGCAGCGCGCCGCGCTCTGAGTCCAGCAGCTCGGGCAGCTCTCGAGCGCGGGCTCGAGCGCGAAGAACATGACGGCCGCGGGGCGCGCGGCGGGACGCCCCTTGAGCTCGTACAGGCGTCTGGCCGCCTGCTCGCTGTCGGCGTCGCAGCAGACGCCGTACACGGTGTCGGTGGGAAACACCGCCACACCGCCGACGTCCACGCACGCCTGAAGGCGCATCACGTCCTGCTGGTCGATTTCCGCGCTCATCGGGCACGCTCCGCGATCACCACCCGCTGGATGCGGGCGAGGTCGCGCTCGAAGCGGCACGCGTCGAAGCCTGCCGCGCGCGCCAGCTCGGCGACCGCGGGCGCCTGTCCGGCGCCGACCTCCAGCGCGAGGAGTCGCACGTCGGGCAGCTCGGCCAGCTGCGCGAGCAGCCGGCGGATCGCGTCCAGGCCGTCGGGGCCGGCGAACAGCGCCTGGGCGGCTCGTGGCGAACGATCTCCGGCGCGAGCGTGGCGCGCTCGGAGTCGGCGACGTAAGGCGGGTTGGAGAGGATCGCATCGAACTCTCCCACCTCCTCGAGCAGGTCGGCGTGCAGCCACTGGACGTCGAGCTCCAGGCGACGCGCGTTCAACTCGGCGAGCTCCAGCGCGGCCTCGCTGATGTCGCTGCCGCTGACGCGCAGGTCGGGGCGCTCGTCCTTGAGCGCGAGCGCCACCGCGCCGCTGCCGGTACCGAGGTCGAGCACGCGCGCTCCGGCGGCGAGCCCGAGGCCGACCTCGACCAGCAGCTCGGTCTCCGGGCGCGGCACGAGCGCGCGGCGGTCCACGGCGAGCTCCAGACGGCGAAAGTCGCGCCGGCCGAGGATGTAGGCGACCGGCTCGCGCTCGACCGCGCGGCGGCGCACGGCGTCCTGGAAGGCGCGCACGGCGGGCCCCTGCACGACCAGGTCGCGGTCGGTGATCAGCTGCTCGCGGCTCGACGCCGAGCACGTGCGCGAGCAGCAGTTCGGCGTCGAGCCGCGGCGTCTCGCAGCCGGCGGCGGCGATCGCGGTGATGGCGCCGTCGAGCGCATCGCGCGTGGATGTGCCAAGCGCTGGCGCAGGAGCGGTGCGGTCGGCGGCGCCGCTCATGCCAGTGCCTGCGCCTCGAGGCGCCGGCGCTTCTCGTCCGCCTGCAGCGCCGCCGTCAGCTCGTCGAGCTCGCCCTCGAGCACCTGGTCGAGGTTGTGGACGGTGAGCTTGATGCGGTGGTCGGTGACGCGGCGCTCGCCGTAGTTGTAGGTGCGGATCTTCTCCGCGCGGTCGCCCGTGCCGACCTGCGAGCGACGGTCGGCGGCGAGCTCCGCCTGCTGCTCGGCGAGCGCGCGCTCGTACAGGCGCGCGCGCAGCACGCGCAGCGCCTTCTCGCGGTTCTGCAGCTGGGACTTCTCGTCCTGCATCGAGACGACGATGCCGGAGGGCTTGTGCGTCACGCGCACCGCGGAGTCGGTCGTGTTGACCGACTGCCCGCCCGGGTCCGGAGGAGCGGTAGACGTCGATCTGCAGGTCGTTGGGGTCGATCTGCACGTCCACGTCTTCGGCCTCGGGCAGCACGGCGACGGTCGCGGTCGAGGTGTGGATCCGGCCCTGGGACTCGGTCTGCGGGACACGCTGGACGCGGTGCGTGCCGCCCTCGTACTTGAACACCGAGTAGGCGCCGTCGCCCTTGACCGCGAACGTGTACTTGCCGTCGCCGATGTCCAGCGGCTCGGTCTGCCAGCCGCGACGCTCGGCGTAGCGGGTGAGCATCCGGTAGAGGTCGCCGGCCCACAGCCCGGCCTCGTCGCCGCCGGCGCCGCCCTGGATTTCGACGATCACGCTCTTGTCGTCGTTGGGGTCGCGCTCGACCATCGCCAGGCGGATCTCCTCTTCGAGCTCCTCGATCCGCTCGCGCGCCTCGGCGAGCTCCTCGCGCATCTCGCGTCCTCGCCCATCTCCGACAGCAGCTCCTCGGCGCCGGCGGCGTCGTCCTGGGCGCGGCGCCACTGCGCCGGCCAGCTTCGCGGCCGGCTCGAGCTGGCTGTAGGCGCGACCCGACCTCCGCGTAGCGCTCGCGGTCGGAGATCACCTCGGGGTCGGTCATCTGCGCGCCGAGCTCGGCGAAGCGCGACTCGATCTGCTCGACGAGCTCTTCGATCATTGGTCGAGCGTACAACGGTGGGGCTAGGCGACGACCTCGACGCCGACGAGGTCGGCCGCCGAGAGCTCGCCGGGCGTCTCGCGCGCGAGCACCGCCTTCAGGGCGGCGATCGCCACCTCGAGCTGGTCGAGGTCCGGCTCGCGCGTGGTCAGCAGCTGCAGCTTCAGCCCCGGCCACATCACCGCCCGGACCCAGCCGCGGCTGCGGTTGCGCCCGGCGAACTTGATCAGCTCGAAGGAGATGCCGGCGATCACCGGCACGCCGAGCACCCGCGTCGCCACCAGCCAGTACCACGCGGGCAGCCCGATCGGCGCGAACACGAAGATCGCGACGATCATCACCACCAGCAGGAAGCTCGTGCCGCAGCGCGGGTGCAGCCGGGAGAAGCGCTGGGCGTTCTCGGGCGTGAGCTCCAGGCCGGCCTCGAAGCAGGAGATCGTCTTGTGCTCGGCGCCGTGGTACTCGAACACGCGACGCAGGTCGCGCACGCGCGAGAGCAGCAGCATGTAGCCGAGGAACAGGCTCGTGCGGATCACGCCCTCGACCAGCCAGAACAGCAGCGAGGAGCCGAGCTGGCTCTTGATCAGGCTGGTCAGACCGACGGGGACCAGGAAGAACAGGACGACCGCCAGCACCACCGCGACCACGACGGTGCCGGCCCATACCACGCGCGGGATCTCCTGCTGCTCCTCGGCCTCCTCGGCGGGCAGCTGGGCGTTCGCTGAGATCTCGAGCGCGCGGAAGCCGATGACCATCGAGCCGCCCAGCGCGACGACGCCGCGGATGATCGGCAGCCGCAGCACGCGGTGGCGCTTCATCGCGGAGTCGAGCGGGTAGGTGGTGACCTCGATCTCGCCCTTGGCGCCCTCGCTCACGATCTCGCTCGCCCCGTGGTCCTCCTCGCTGAGCTGCTCCTCGGTCGGCTTGCGCACGGCCACCGCCCAGTTGGCGACGCCGCGCATCATCACGCCCTCGAGCACCGCCTGCCCTCCGACGGGGGCGTCGCGCTGGGCGCTCAGCTCTCCGGCGCCGTCGACCAGCGGGCTGGGCGATGCGGAGGCCTGCTCGGACGCCGCCGGCGGCGGAGCTCCGGCGAGAGCGGACGCGCCGTTGGTGCCCTCCGGCTTCGTCGGCTGCCCGATCGTCGATCGGTCGGCGGCCAGACGCGCGGGCATCGGCCTACTGCGCGGACCGCGATTGCGCTGAGTGCAGGCGGCCTTTGGCGACTCTGCGCTGGAAGCGCTCGACGCGTCCGCCGGTGTCCATCAGCTTCTGTCTGCCGGTGTAGAACGGGTGGCAGTTGGAGCAGACCTCGACGTGCAGCTCGTCGCGAGTCGCACGGGTGATGAACTCGTTGCCACAGGTGCAGCGCACGTGCGCTGCAACGTAGTTGGGGTGAATCTTGTCCTTCATCGTCGCTCGATTCTAGCGGGCCGTCGGCGGCTAGTGGGTTTCCGTCGACGCCGGGGCGGAGGTGGAGGTGCCGCTGGTGGTCGTGGCGGGCGCGCTGCCGGTGCTCGACGGCGGCGCCGACTGTTCGCATCTGGGTGTGCGAAGTTCCTCGGCCTTGATCACGTGGTCCTTGGCGTTGAGCCAGCGAAATCGCACTGCGCCGCGGTAGAAGGCGGGGGCTGCGAGGTTGGTCACCTGCTTGATGTAGGTGTAGTTCTTGACGCCCGGGGCGGAGCCGCGCCAGCCTCCCAGTCCGGGGGCGCTGACGGAGCGGTACTGGGTTTCGTCGGTGTCTCTCTCCAGCAGGCCGATGCTGATCTCCATACGCGCTGTGCCGGGGATGGCCACCATTTCGCCGACGAACGTCGCGGTGCGTTCGCTTGCCGCGAGCGCCGTCAGGCACTGTTCGAGCGTGGCGGTGGCGTCCGCCTTCGGGACAGAGGTCGAGCTCTGGAGGCTGCGAGCCATCGCGGCGGCCGGGTCGACGCTCGCTCCCTGAGCCCGCGCCCCCGTCGAGCAGGCGAGCGCGCAAGCGGCGGCCGTCAGCGGGAGCAGCGATCGGCGGATTGATCGAATGGTCATCGCACGTCCATAACACCGCGTATGCACGCATGTTTCGCAATGTCTGGGTCGCACGAAGGCCGGACCGGGGCCTTGGCGGCGTGCAAGGATAGGCGCGATGCGCGTTTCGGTGGTGGTCCCCACGTACAAGCGACCGCAGAGCCTGGCGCGCTGCCTGGACGCGCTCGAGCGTCAGGTGCGACCCGCACAGGAGGTGCTGGTGGCTGTTCGCGTGGGGGACCTCGCCAGCCAGGAGGTCGTGCGCGCACGCGCGGAGCCGGTACGGCTCGTGCTGGTGGAGCGCCCGGGTGTGGTGGCGGCGATGAACGCGGGGATCGACGCCTCCAGCGGCGATGTGGTGGCTCTGACCGACGATGACGCGGCTCCCCGCCCGGACTGGCTGGAGCACATGGTGGCTGTGTACGAGAGCGATGAGCACGCAAGGGTGGCAGCGGTGGGCGGGCGCGACTGGGTACACACCAAACAGGGTCGGCTGATCGACGACTCCGCGCACGCGGTGGGCACGGTCAGCTGGTTCGGTCGCGTCACTGGTAACCACCACCTGGGCGTGGGACCGCCACGCGACGTCGAGGTCCTCAAGGGGGTCAACCTCAGCGTCAGAGGCGAGTTGCTGCGCGAGGTGCGCATCGACGAACGGCTACGGGGAGTCGGGACCGAGCATCACTGGGAGGTGGCGCTGTGCCTGACGCTCGCCGGGCGCGGCTTTCGCATCGTCTATGACCCCGCCATCGCCGTCGACCACTACCTGCAGGAGCGCGTGGAAGACTCACGCCGCTTCGACGCGAGCGAACTGCGCGACTCGACGTTCAACGAGACGCTCGCGCTGCTCGAGTACCTTCCGGTGTGGGGGCGAGCCAGCTATGTGATGTGGGCATTTGCGGTTGGGAGGAGATCGACCCCAGGCGTGGCGCAGATGCTCCGCTCATTCCCAATCGGAGACGGCTCTGGCTGGTCGCAGTTTCGGGGCGCCCAGTTGGGTTTGATCGCCGGCATACGCGCCCATCGCCGCGCGAGCGGGGTGCTGCGAGCCGGCGCCCAGGGCGCACCTCGGCCGGAGCCGGACGCCGATCAGGTGATCTGATACAGCGGCCCGTCGCCCCCCTCGGGGGTCGTCAGGCGCCCGCCCTTGGCGGTGATCGCACCGCACTGCACGCAGTTGGTGTAGTTGACGATCACATCCACGTCGCCGTGCTCAGGAGCGTCCTCGGGAATCTCATACACGCCGGCGGGGCACATCCATCGCCACGTTTCGGCGATCTCCCGCGGGACGTGTTTGCGGACGCGGATGTGGTTGGGAGCATCGTCACGGGTGGCGTTGCCGGTGATGAACACCGATGAGAGCTTGTCGAAGGTGTATTTGCCGTCGGGCTTGGGATAGCGATCCTTGGTGTCGCCGATGAACATCGGCTCGGCGTCATCGGGGTGCCACTCCTGGCGACCCGGGGGGATCATGCCCTTCGACATGATCGACGGGCCCGCGAGCAGGCTGCCCACGAGGAAGCCCTTCTGGAACGCCTGTCGCGTGTTGCGCACCTGGTAGAGCTCGGTTCCGATCGAGGATTTCTCGACCATCTCCTCGTAGTCCGACAGATCGCTGCTGCCGCGCTTGAGCGCGGCGTAGATCGACTCGGCCGCCAGCATCCCCGACTTGATGCAGTGGTGGACGCCCTTCAGCGCCGCCGTGTCCACCATCCCGCCGGCGTCGCCGACGAGCACCGCGCCGGGCATCGACAGCTTCGGCATCGACCAGTAGCCGCCACCCGGGAGCGCCTTCGCGCCCCACGCGACTCGCTCGCCGCCCTCGAGGATGCCCTTGACGAGCGGATGCGTCTTGAACGTCTGCAGCAGGTCGTGGGCGGAGGTCGTCGCGTCGCGGTAGTTGAGGTCGACGACGAACCCGATCGAGACGAGGTCCTCCCCCGTCTTCTCATCCTTCATCGGGTACAGCCAGGTGCCGCCGAGCTGTCCATACTTGGCAGCGACCTTCAGCGGCCACGGCTGCACGAACGTGTGGATCACCCGGTCGAGCGGCTTGGGGACCTTCCACACCTCCTTGACGCCCAGCTCCCAGACCTGCGGCTCGCGCCCGTCGGCGAGCTCGAACTCCTTGATGGCGGCGCCCGTCAGGTGCCCCCAGCAGCCCTCGGCGAGCACCGTGACCTGCGCCTTGATGTCGGTCCCTGGCTCGAAGTTGCCCAGCGGCTCGCCGTCCTTGCCGCGCCCCTTGTCGCCCGAGCGCACGCCGACCACCGCGCCGTCCTCGACGATCAGCTGGGTGGCAGAGGTCTCGGTGAGGATGTAGGCACCGGCCTCCTCGGCCTGGCGCTGCTGGTAGCGCGCCATCGCGGAGACCGAGACCACCTCGTTGCCGTGGTTCTTGAAGTTCGGCACCGCCGGAATCGGCACCGAGATCTTTGTCTTCGGGCCGGTGAGCATGTACACCGACTCCTTTTTCACCTCGCCGAACGCGAAGCCCTCTTCCCGCCACTGCTCGCGGGTCATATCCGGGAACAGCTCCTGCAACGGACCTGGCCGCATGACGGCACCGGACAGGTTGTGTCCGCCACACGTCTTGGCCTTCTCCACCACTGCCACGGGAACTTCACCGAGGCGCTCCATCATCTCGGGGTCGTCGCCCAGCAGCTGCAACAGGCGGTTCGCGCAGGCCAGGCCTGCGGTGCCACCGCCGACGATCACCACGCCGACCTCGATCAGCTCGTCCTCTGAGTCGAGGCCGCGCTTGATGAACTCCTTGCGGGAGTCGACCGGCGGCGGATAAGCCGCCGGTATGGCCTTTCCGTTGCTGGAGCCGTGCCCGGACATCGCTATGAGCCCTTCTTCGCCTTCACAGCCTCTGTGAGCTTGGGCAGGATCTTGTTGAGGTCGCCCACGATGCCGAGGTCGGAGAATTCGAAGATCGGCGCGTTGGCGTCCTTGTTGATCGCGACGATGTTCTCCGAGCCCTGCATCCCCACCTTGTGCTGGATCGCCCCGGAGATGCCCGCGGCAAGGTACAGCTTGGGCGCGACGGTCTTGCCCGTCTGGCCGATCTGGGCGGCGTATGGGTACCAGCCGGCGTCGACGACAGCGCGCGTGGCGGCGACGGCGCTGTTGCCGCCGAACGCTTTGGCGAGGTCCTCAGCGAGCTGAAAGCCCTCGGCCTTGCCGAGACCGCGCCCGCCGGCGACGAGGATGTCCGCGCCCTCGATGTCCACGTCCGCTCCGCGCTGTTCGCCGCGCGTGAGCATCGTCGCCTGCCGTGCCTGAGCGGAAAGCTCGAAGCTCAGCTGCTCGACGGGTGCATCGGCACCGGAGGCATCGTTGATCTCGAACGCGTTGAGGCGTCCGATCACGATGCCCACCTCCGAGCGGTATTTGACTTCGGAGATGGAGGAGTCGCCGAGGATCGGCCGCTCGGCGATCAGCTCGCCGTTCTCAGCGCGAACGCTGGTGACCTCCATGACCACGCCGGCGCCCAGCCGCGCGGCCAGGCCGGCGCCGATCTCGAAGCCGAGCAGACCGCCGCCGAACAGCGCGTACTTGTAGTCGCCAGCTGAGATGGCCGCGGCCATCGCGTCGACGAGCGGCTGCGCGAGGCCCTCGGGGCCCTCGGCGACGAGCACCTTCTTGGCGCCGTATTTGCCGAGCGACGCGGCGAGATCCTGCGGGATGTTCTCGCCGAGCAGGATCGCGTGGGCCTCCCCACCGATCTCGGCGGCGAGCTTGGCGCCCTCGGAGACGGCGCCGAGTGAGTTCTTGTTGATCGCGCCGTCGTAGTGCAGCGCGTAAACGAGAATGTTCGACATCTAGATCAGCTTCCTCTCGTCGAGCCAGGCAACGATTTTTTCGACGGTCTCGCCGGTGTCCTCGTCCTCGATGATCTGTCCGGCGGACTTCGCTGGGGGCGCCTTCGCGGCGGTCCACTGCGCGGCGGAGTTCTCGCCGCCCACCTTGGAGGCGTCGATCTGTACGTCAGCGGCGGTGACGGTGTCGAGCGGCTTCTTCTTGGCACCCATGATCGCCTTCAGCGACGGGTAGCGAGGCTCGTTGATCGCGTCACCCACGGAGATCACCGCGGGGAGCGTGATCTGCACGGTGTCATAGCCGTACTCGGCCTGGCGCTCGCAGCGCAGGGATCCGGATCCCGCCCACCCCCATCCGCCTCGACGTCCATCTTGATCACCTGCGTCAGCGAGGGCATGCCGAGGTGCTCGGCCACGACGGCGCCGATCGTGTAGCACTCGCCGTCGTCCGACTGCTGGCCGAGCAGCACCAGGTCGGGACTCTCGCGCTGCAGCGTCTTGGCCAGCGCGTAGCCGGTCGCCGCCACGTCGGAGCCTGCGACCACCGGATCGCTCAGGTGGACCGAGCGGTCGGCACCGAGCGATACGGCCTTGTGCAGCGCGCGTACGGCGCTGTCGGGACCCATCGTCACGGCCACGATCTCCTCGACTGGGACCGCGCCGCCCTCCTTGATCTGCATCGCAGCCTCGATGGCGTGCGTGTCATACGGGTTGAGATTCTTCTCGCCGCCGCGGTCCATACGCCCCGTCGAGGGGTCAATTCTCTTCTCGACGGCGGCGTCCGGGACCTCCTTCACCAGGACGCATATCTTCATTCTCAGGCAACTCCTTGGGGTCTATGTGGACCTAATCCTACTGCCTCGTGCGGTTGACTGACGAGTCAATCGGTTCCTACGGTACGTGTCTCCCGGCCGACAGCCAAGCCGTGCCAAGCCACGCCCGCCTGCTTCCACCTCCGCGTTAGCGGCTCACCACCGCGCCGCGGATGAAGTCGACGATCGCCTGTGTGGGCGCCCCCGGCGTGAACACCTCGGCGACGCCGAGGTCCTTCAGCTCGGGGATGTCTTCGGCGGGGATCGTGCCACCGACGGTGATGACGACGTCATCCACACCCTGCTCGCGCAGCAGCTCGACGATCCGCGGGACGAGCGTCATGTGCGCGCCGGAGAGGATCGACAGTCCGACGGCGTCGGCATCCTCCTGGATGACCGTCTCGACGATCTGCTCGGGCGTCTGGTGCAGCCCGGTGTAGATGACCTCCATGCCGGCGTCGCGCAGGGCGCGCGCGATGATCTTGGCGCCGCGGTCGTGACCGTCCAGGCCGGGCTTGGCGACGACTACGCGGATCTTGCTCTGTGTGGTTGGAGCAGCTGGGGGCATCGGCAGGTGAGGTGTGTGGTGGCTCTGGGAATGGCGCGTGCTGCGCCCGCGCTAGCGGCGTACGTGCCGGAGGCGATTGGAGCCGGACCGGCGACGGGCCGCGGCGGATTGTATGGCGCGAGCGCCTGCTGGCGCGGCGCGAGTGCTCCGAGAGCGCTCGTCGCCCGCCCGTTCCAGCACGGCGCGCCCGAGCGAAACGAGCGCGGTGCCGGCGCCGAGCGCGGCGAGGACCTTCAGGCGCCGACCGAGGCGATCGAGCTCGATCACCTCCCAGCCTTCCTCCAGCGCGATCCGCCGCAGCGTTGCGTCGGGGTTGACCACGACCGCGTGGCGCACGGCGCGCAGCATCGGCAGATCGGACTCCGAGTCGGAGTACGCATAGGACGCACTAAGGTCGATCGAGTCGCGCTCGGCGACCTCGCGCATGGAGAGCACCTTGCCCTCGCGGTAGTTGAAGGGCCCGGCAGGCCTGCCGGTGTAGCGGCCGTCGACGATCTCCGAGCGCGACCCGAGGCCGCCGTCGAAGGACAGCACTCGCGCCAGCAGGTCGGCCATCTCCTGGGAGGCGGCCGTGAGGATGTAGACGGGTATGCCCGCATCCTGGTGGGCATAGGCGCGCTCGAGCATCTGCGGGTAGAGCCGCGGCAGCACCCCCGACAGCACGCGCGGAGTGAGGCGCTCGAGGTCGCGCACGCGGACGCCGGCGATCATCTCCCCCACTCGCTTGCGCACGTCGTCGGCGCGATCGTCGGTCGAGCCGCGCAGGCGGAAGCGCAGGTTCTCGTAGGCGTCGCGCACCAGGCGCCCGCGCGAGATCATCCCGGTCTCGTAGGCGGCGCGGGCGAAGAAGATGCCCGAGGAACCCGCCATCAGCGTCTTGTCCAGATCGAAGAACGCGGCGCCGCGCGGCTGACCGTTCGGCGATCCGCCGTTTGGCGAAGCGCTCGCGGCCATCTCAGACCTTTAGGATCAGTGCGTCGCCTTGCCCGCCGCCGGAGCAGATGGCAGCGCAGCCGTAGCCGCCGCCGCGCCGGCGCAGCTCGTGCACGAGGGCGCCAAGGATGCGCGCGCCGGAGGCTCCGATGGGGTGCCCGAGTGCGACGGCTCCGCCGTTGACGTTGACCCGGTCCTCGTCGATGCCGAGCATGCGGATGGAGTTGAGCGTGACGGAGGCGAACGCCTCGTTGATCTCCCACAGGTCGATGTCGCCAGGCTGCAGGCCGGCCTTCTCGAGCGCCTTCTTGGCGGCGTTTGCGGGGGTGGTGGCGAGGTAGGCGAAGTCGTTGGCGCTCTGAGCGTGGGCGACGATCTCGGCGAGCGCCTCCTTGCCGTTGGCCTGCGCCCACTCCTCCGAGGACAGGACGAGCGCGCCGCCGCCGTCGTTGACGCCGGGTGAGTTGCCGGCAGTGTGCGAGCCCTCCTTGCCTACGAGCCCGGGCAGCGCGGCGAGCTTCTCGAGCGATGTGTCCCGACGCGGGCCCTCGTCGATCTCCACCAGTGTGTCGCCCTTGCGTCCCTTGATCGTGACGGACACGATCTCCTCGGACATGCGCCCCTCGTCGGTGGCCTCGAGCGCGAGCTCGTGGGAACGCAGCGCCCAGCGGTCCATGTCAGCGCGGGTCATCTCGAGCTCGTCGCCGACCTCGGTGGCCTCGACGAACATCTGCTTGCCGGAGAACGGGTTGGTGAGCCCGTCGTGGACCATCGCGTCGAGCATCTTGGCGTCGCCCATGCGGTAGCCGAAGCGCGCCTGCGGGAGCAGGTAGGGGGCCTTGGACATCGACTCCATGCCGCCGCCGACGCCGACGCTCATGTCGCCGGCGCGGATCGCCTGGTCGATGATCACCGAGGCGCGCAGGCCCGACGCGCAGACCTTGTTGATCGTCTCGGAGGAGACCTCCTTGGGGATGCCGGCCTTGATCTGGGCCTGGCGCGAGGGGATCTGCCCCTGCCCGGCCTGCAGCACCTGACCCATGACGACGTGCTCGACCTGCTCGGGCTCGACGCCGGCGCGCTCCAGCGCGGCGCTGATGGCAAGCCCGCCCAGCTCTGTGGCTTCCAGCGTGGACAGGCTGCCGCCCATCTTGCCGACGGGGGTGCGCGCGCTACCGAGGATCACTGTCTTGGCCATGAAAGCGGGTCTTCTCCTGTAGATCGCTGGGTGGGGACGGGAGAGCGAGAATGGTAGTGGACGGATGGAGGAATCCCGTCCCGGCGGCGCCGGTCCACGCCGGCTGCGCCGCAATGGCGGATGGTCGCTCAGCGCACGCCGACGAATCGTTCACAACCCGGATATCGTGCCCACGCATGCAGATATCCGCGATTACCCAACCAGCCAGAACAGTTGACGCCGACACCGTCGCGGTCGGGATCTTCGATGGCGAGGGCCCGCCGCAGGGCTCTCCGGCGGAGCTCGGAAGAGCTGCTGTCCTCAGGCGAGGCGCGCCGTTCTTTCAAGGCGCTGGCTCTGACTCACGCTGATGGCAGGCGTTGGCTGGTGGTGGGCCTGGGCAAGCGCGAGGACTTCACCCCGGAGCGCGCTCGTGTGGCGGCCGCGGTCTGTGAGCGTCCGCGCGCGCGAGATCTCGACGCACACGCTCTGCTGGGAGCTTCCGCAGGGCACGTCGGACGCTCCGGCGCAGGCGATCGCGGCGGCGCTGGTGGAGGGCACGCTGCTCAGCGACTACCGCTACGAGCAGTACAAGTCCGCGGCGCAGAGCGGGGACTCCAGCGAGGAGGAGGCGCGCAAGCACCTGGGCGCGCTGATCGTCGCGGCGCGGCAGGATGGCTCGGGCGAGATCGAGCGGGCTGTGTCGGCCGCGGCGCTGGTGGGCGAGGCGGTCAACCGCGCACGCGACCTGCAGAACCGACCGGGCAACGACCTGACACCGACGGCGCTGGGCGAGTACGCGAAGGCGCTGGAGGGAGAGGTCGAGGGCCTGTCCGTGCGGGTGGAGGGGCGCGAGGGAATCCTCGCCCGCGGCATGGGAGCGTTCGCGTGCGTGGCGCAGGGCTCCTACGAGGAGCCGGCGCTGATCACGATCCGATACGACGGCCCGTCGGACGCCGCACCCGCCGGCCCGACGCTGGGCCTGGTGGGCAAGGCGGTGACGTTCGACAGCGGCGGCATCTCGCTGAAGCCCGGGGCGAAGATGGCGGAGATGAAGTTCGACATGTCGGGCGGCGCGGCGGTGATCGAGGCGGTCTCGGCGATCGCGCGACTGCGGCTGCCGGTGAAGGTGGTGGCGGTGGTGGGCGCGACCGAGAACCTGCCGAGCGGCCGCTCGGTCAAGCCGGGGGACATCGTGACGGCGTCCAACGGCAAGACGATCGAGGTCAACAACACCGACGCCGAGGGCCGTCTCGTGCTCGCCGACTGCCTGTGCCACGCGGTGGCTGAAGGCGCGGAGCGGATCGTCGACCTGGCGACGCTGACGGGCGCGGTGATCATCGCGCTGGGCTCGACGTACGCGGGGCTGATGAGCAACGACGACGAGCTCGGCGCGGCGGATCTCGGCGGCGGGCGAGCGCAGCGGCGAGATCGTGTGGCGCCTGCCGCTGCACGAGGAGTACAGCGAGCTGACGAAGGGCACCTACGCGGACCTCGACAACGCGCCGGAAGGCCGTAAGGCGGGCACGATCGTCGGTGCGACGTTCCTGTCGAACTTCGTTGGCGATACGCCGTGGGCGCACCTGGACATCGCCGGGTCCGCTTGGGATCTCGGCCGGGCGTACGTCGGCAAGGGCGCGTCGGGCTACGCGGTGCGGCTGCTGGTGGAGCTCGCCCGCTCCTACTGCGACTAGGACGCTAGGACCAGCGTCCGCGCCTGCGCGCGAACGGCGCCTGCAGGTCGCTCGCCGCGAACGGGCCGGCGGTGGTGTCCAGCCCGATGGCGCTGCGGTAGACGAACACCCGGAAGACCTGATCCATGGCCGTCTGCAGGGCGATCGCAGCGAACAGTCCACCTCCGCCCAGGACGGTCAGCAGCACACCGCTGGTGCCGGGGCTCGACGCGCCGAGGATCAGCAGGACGACGAACGGGATGTAGATGAACACGCTCGCGACGCCGATCCCGACGATCCCGCCGATCTGCGTGCCCCACCTCTGCCTGAAGATCCGCGAGGAGCGACGCAGAACGTCGACCGGCCCCAGGTTCTCGTACGCGATCACCGGCACGGCGAACATCGTCGCCAGCGTCCACGAGAGGTCGACGACCGCGACGACGATCTTCGCGCCCAGCGGCACGTAGCGCTCGACGAGGCGCAGCGCCGCCCCGACAGTGCAGACCATCAACGTCCACGCAGCGATGATCGCGACCCTTTCCCTGGCGGCCTTCCAGCCGTCGGCGGCGGTCATCGGCTTGCCGTCCAGACGACCGGCGAGCACGGCCGCCAGCGCGACGCCGCAATACAGCGAGACGAAGGTGATCGGATAGCCGGCGAGCAGGCTCGCGAAGAAGATCACGCTGCTGACGCTGTGCGCGCCCCCGGCGTTCCCCACGGACAAAGCGAACGACAGCGCGCCGAGAACCAGCGTGAGAGCCATCGCCACCGCGGGAAACACGAGCAGCTCGGGATCCTGGCGCAGCACGCTGAAGCTCGCCAGCAGCAGACGCGACGCGCGCCCTCGACGGGGTTCGCGCAGCGCGGCGCTGAAGGGGAACGGCTCGAGCGACTGAATGTCCGCGGGCGCACCTGGCGCCGTCGCTTCGGGCGCCTGCTCGGCGAGCTCATCGTCCACGACGGACAGGTTTCGCATGCGTGCGCAGCTCGGGCAGAAGGTCTGACCGTGCTCGACGGCCCAGCCGGCCGCGCGCAGGCCGCGGGACATCGCCGCCTCCTCGACGGCGACCTTGCTGTCACACCCGTAGCAGTGGATCCCTACGAGACTCACGCCCGCCCATCGGAGCGCCCGGTGCCCGAACTTGAGAGTCCAGCTGGCGAAATCGGCAATGAGCTACGTACCGAGGCGGACGGCTCGCGTAGCTGCGCGCGCTCAGGGGACCAGCGGGACCAGCCCCGGCGCGTGCAGCCGCGAGGTGACCGCCGCCCAGGCCTGGCCGCGCGGATCGATGTGCGCACGGTGGCGCCCGGCGGCGCCGGGGATCTCGACGAGCTCGACCTCGGTGCCGGCGCCGCGCGCGGCGCGCTCGTAGTTGCGGGCGAGCTCGATGGAGACGGTCTGATCGAGCGTGCCGTGGACGAGCAGCGCGGGCATGCCCAGCGGCAGCAGGCTCATCGGGTCGGCGGCGGCGTAGCGCTCGGGAAGGTCCTCAGGCGGTCCGCCCATGAGGCCCAGCACCGCGCCGCCGCGCCAGCGCCGGTAGGCGCCGGCGAGATCGCAGACGCCTGCCTGAGCGATCACGCGCGCGACGCGCACGGGCGACGCGCCGTCGAGCGACCCGGGGGCGCCGTCCGGCAGATGCTCGCGTCCGGCGGCCCACAGCGCGAGGTGGCCTCCCGCGGAGTGCCCGATCACAGTTATGCCCCCGCTGAGGTCGAGCGGCGCACCTACCTGCGGCAGGTGGTCGATCGCCGCTGCGACGTCGGCGAAGGTGACCGGCCAGCCGCCGCCACCGCCGACGCGGCGGTACTCGATGTTCCACACGGCCCAACCGCGCCTGAGGAGATCGCCGGCGAGGCCGCGCATCACGACCCGCCCGTAGCGGCGGTCCACGAGCCGCCATGGATGAGGACGATCACCGGGTGCGGCCCAGGCCCCCTCGGCAGGTACAGGTCGGCGCGCTGCGAGCGGGCGGCGCCGTAGCTGAAGGTGCGTCCGCCCTTGAGCAGGTCGAGGATCAGGCGGGCACGGTCCACTCGAGCCGAATCGTGACAGAAGCTGCTGCGTGTCTCCGATCATTGGCAGAAGCGGGGGCTGGGACATACGATCACCGCCATGGCGAGCGACACGGCGCGGCTGCTGATCTCCTGTCCGGACGGCCCGGGGATCGTGGCGGCGGTCTCGCGCTTCCTGTTCGAGCAGGGAGCGAACATCGTCAGCTCGGACCAGTACTCCACGCACCCCGAGCGCGGCACGCTTCTTCATGCGCTCCGCCTTCTACCTTCCGGCGATCGAGGACGATCGCGCCGCGTTCGAGGCGGCGTTCGGCGCCCTCGCCGAGCGGTTCGGGATGCAGCTGGCGAATCGCTTACGCACGCGACCGCCGGCGGGTGGCGCTGATGGCCTCACGCGAGGACCACTGCCTGCTCGACCTGCTGTGGCGCAACCGCCGCGGCGAGCTGGACATGGATGTGGTGTGCGTGATCTCCAACCACGAGGACGTCCGCGGCGAGGTGCGAGGCGCTGGGCGTGCCGTTCGTGCACATCCCCGTGACCAGGGAGACGAAGCCGCAGGCCGAGCAGCGGGCGCTGGATGAGCTCGCGGGCCGCGCGGAGCTGCTCGTGCTGGCGCGCTACATGCAGATCCTCTCCGGCGACTTCCTGGCGCGAGTGGGCTGCCCGCGTGATCAACATCCACCACTCGTTCCTGCCGGCGTTCGCCGGCGCGGAGCCCTACCGGCACGCATACGAGCGCGGCGTGAAGCTGATCGGCGCAACCGCCCACTACGTGACCGAGACGCTCGACGAGGGCCCGATCATCGAGCAGGACGTGCAGCGCGTCGGGCACCGCTACACGGTCGAGGACCTCGAGCGCGTGGGACGCGACCTCGAGCGCATGGTGCTGGCGCGGGCGGTGCGCAGCGAGCTGGACGACCGCGTGCTCGTGCACGAGGGTCGCACGATCGTCTTCTGAAGTCATGCGTGTGAGAAGAAGCTAAATGCGGAGTCTGGGAGAATGGCCGCCATGGACTTCGACCTCTCCCCCGACCACGAGCTGATCAGGCGAACGGTCAGGGAATTCGCGGAGGGCGAGGTGGCGCCGGTGGCGGAGGAGCTCGACCGCACGAAGTCGTTCCCGTATGAGATCGTCGCCAAGCTGGGCGCGCTGAACCTGATGGGGATCCCGTTCCCGGAGGAGTACGGCGGCGGCGGCGGCGACACGCTGGCGTATGCGCTGGCGGTGGAGGAGCTGACGCGCGTGGACTCCTCGGTGGCGATCACGCTGTGCGCGCACACCTCGCTGGGCACGCAGCCGATCTACGTGTTCGGCTCAGAGGAGCAGAAGCGCGAGTGGATGCCGCGGCTGTGCTCGGGCGAGCGGCTGGGCGCGTTCGGGCTGACCGAGCCGGAGGCGGGCTCGGACGCGGGCAACACGCGCACGCGCGCGCGCCTCGATGACGGCGAGTGGGTGATCGACGGCGCCAAGCAGTTCATCACCAACGCCGGCACGGACATCTCGGGGATGGTTTGCATCACGGCCGTCACCGGCGAGACGCATGGCGACGGCGGCAACGGCGCCGCGAGCAAGGAGATCTCCAACATCATCGTGCCCAGCGGCACCCCCGGCTATGAGCCGGGCGAGCCGTACCGCAAGATGGGCTGGAACGCGTCGGACACGCGCCCGCTGAGCTTCAGCGACTGCCGCGTGCCCGAGGCGAACCTGCTGGGACCGCGCGGCGCGGGCTTCAAGCAGTTCCTGCACATCCTCGACATCGGGCGCATCGGCGTGGCGGCGATGGGCGTGGGTCTCGCACAGGGCGCGCTCGACGAGGCGCTCAAGTACGCGAAAGAGCGCAGGGCGTTCGGCAAGCCGATCTCCAAGTTCCAGGCGATCCAGGGCAAGCTCGCGGACATGGCCACGGAGATCGCGGCGGCGCGGCTGCTCGTGTACAAGGCCGCCCTCGAGAAGGACGCCAAGCGCAACTTCACGCTGACGGCCGCCCAGGCGAAGCTCAAGACAGGGCGACTGGCGGTGCGCTGCGCGGAGGAGGCCGTGCAGATACACGGCGGCTACGGCTTCATCGAGGAGTACCCCGTGTGCCGCTTCTACCGCGACGCGAAGATCCTCACCATCGGCGAGGGCACCGACGAGATCCAGCAGATGGTGATCGCGCGGGCGCTCGGCGCGTAGCCGTGGCGCTCGGCGCGTAGGCCGTTACTCAAGCCTGCGTTACGCAACGTTGCGTAACGCGCTGCTGCGTAATTTTCTATACGCAATTCTGCGCTTGCTCCCCGCCGTTACGGCCAAGTCATCGCTCGTGGTTTCTCGCACAGTGTGTGTGCTTAAACGACGCATAGGCCGAACACACGAGTGTTACGCAACCTTGCGTTACGCAACTTTGGTACTCGTTGAGTCCAAGCGCCTCGCGGGAGCACAGCGAGATGCCGAAGTAGGCCAACGCTGCGTCGACGCCGCAGACATCGGGCTACAATGCGACCATGAGCGCCGCGCGACCGAAGGGGACTACTACGCCGAAGGCGGCGCCGACGCCTTCCAAGCGTCCCGATCTCGCGCGCGGTCTCCCCGGCAGCGATCGTGAGCGAGCCGAGCAGCGCCGCCGGTTCGCCGAAGAGCACCGCGAGACGCTGCGCCGCCTCGGCAAGTAGCAGACCGTGACGGTCTCCTTCCCCGAGTTCGGGGACTTCTGCGACGTGGCCGCAGACATCCTCGGCACCACGCCTGAGCAGATAGCACGCCTCCCCAACGCCGGCCTCGCCGAGTCCGCGCTCGCGGCGCCGCGAGCCGGCTTTGGCGATGTCGAGGTATACCCGACGGTCTTGGAGAAGGCCGCGATCCTGCTTGAGCGCTTGGCGCGGAACCATCCGCTGCCGGATGGCAACAAGCGCACTGCGTTCTTCCTCACCGGCCTCTTCCTGGAGGCCAACGGCTCGCCGCTTGATGGCGCCAAGCCGGACGTCGATGTGCCGATGGTCGAGCGCATCGCAGCTGGCCAAGTCGAGCACCAAGAGATCCTGGCGTGGCTATCGAAGCGCATCCGTTGAGGCGGGGTATGCCCGCTAGGTTGCCGTTAGGAGCGAATCGCTCCCCGGCCATGAGCAACTCGACGCAGAACAGCTCAGCCGTCGCGACGCTGCAGAACGCCCTTGGGGAAGCAGGTGACCCCGTAGAGCTCCAGGTCGCGGCGTGTGGTGAAGTCCGCACCGCCGGGACCGGCCAGCCAGTCTGCCACCGCTGGTAGCACGCCCCGCGGGTGGCCTTTGACCCGCATCGTCTCGACGTCCACGTAGCCGTCCTCGACGATGAAGTACCCACCAGGATGCACGAAGCGGCCGAAGCCGTTCAGCGCGGCCATCGTCGTGTCGTAGACGTGAGCGGAGTCCTCGATCACGAAGCAGCGCGCATCGGGAGGCAGGCCCTCGGCGATGCGCGCCGGCAGGCTCTCGTCACAGATGTCCGCGGAGACCAGGGAGATGTCCTGCTCCCAATTGGGGTCCGCTCGATCGAGGTAGGGGCGCGCGAGCTCGGCCTCGAGGTCGATCGTGATGACACGGAACGCCGAGATCCGCCCATATGCCGCCATGGTGCGCAGCCGGTCGCGGTACCACAGCGCGCTGGCTCCCCGCAGCGTCCCGATCTCGATGACCACGTTGGGCCGGTCAGCCCACAGAAGGTGTTCGTAGACACGCAGGTCCTCGGGGAATTTGCGCAGCAGCACCCCCGCGTAGCTGTCGTTGCTGTGCTGGTGGTGGCGTTCGAACCAATAGCCACGCAATGGGCCTTTCAGCCGCCCTTCGAGCGGCAGACACGCAGCGGGCGGGCCGCCGTCTTCTCCCTCCCCCCCGCGTCGCGGCCTCGTTTCGCGCTCGCCAAAACGCCTCAGCCTGCCGCGCAACCTCCTCCACCGGACCGTCATCGGGGCACCATACATCAGGCCTAGACGGTCCGCTCGGCGGCTGACTCGCGTTCCAGCAGCTCAGTAGCGGCACTGGCGGGGTCCAGGCGCCGCGCCACGACCTCGTCGATCAGCCGCTTGAATCTCGCATCCCCGTGCAGATCCTCTTCGAGGCGCCGACGCATGCGGGCGGTGGCGATCGCGAGCACCTCACTGCGCAGGTTGCGCGCACGGCGCTCCTCGAGCTGGCCGGCCGCGAGGATGTGCGCACGGTGCTCCTGCAGCCGCTGCACGAGCTCGTCGATGCCCTCGCCGCGGGCGGCCTCCGTCCTCACGATCGGCACCCGCCAGCGCGCGCGGGCTTCCTCGGGGGTGCGATCGAGGTTGGCCAGCGACAGCACGCCGCGGATCTCGCGGATCATCGTGTCGGTCAGGGGATGGTCGGACTTGTTGATGACGATCACGTCGGGGATCTCCATGACGCCCGCCTTGAGCGCCTGGATCGAGTCGCCGGAGCCTGGCATCAGCACGAGCACGATCGTGTCTGCATGGTCGATGATGTCGATCTCCGCCTGACCCACGCCGACGGTCTCCACGAACACGTCCTGGCGCCCGGCTGCGTCGAGCAGCAGCGCGGCCTGCAGCGCCGCCTCGGAGAGGCCGCCCAGAGCGCCGCGGTTGGCCATCGAGCGGATGAACACCCCCGGGTCGAGAAAGTGCTCGGTCAGGCGGATGCGGTCCCCCAGCAGGGCGCCATGCGTGAACGGCGAGGAGGGGTCGATCGACAGCACGCCGACCGTGCGCCCGGCCTCGCGCCGCGCCCTGTGTGAGCGCGCCGATCAGCGTCGACTTGCCGACGCCGGGAGGCCCGGTGAAGCCGACGACCTCCGCTTTACCGGTGTGGGGGTAGACCTCGCGCACGAGCTCCCAGCCCTCGGGCCGGTTGTCCTCGACGAGCGTGATCGCCCGCGCCAGCGCGCGACGGTCGCCGTCGAGAAGGCGTTGGGCGAGCGTGGCGTCGGTCATCGAGCGGGAATCATGGCAGGGGCGCTGTCCGAGTCCCGTGTGCGGACGGTCCCCTACGATTCCACGACGATGGAGCTGCTCGCAGATCCCACCGACCACGGCACCGCCGAGATCCCGGCCGAGGCGCTCGGCGACGCGGTGCGCCGACCCCCGACTCCGCCCACACGGCGGGCCGCTCGCGCTGCTGCGGTTCATGCGGGCCAACCACATGCTCAGCCGTCAGCTACGCGGTCCTGCTGGCGCGCTGGCTGTTCCTGAAGCTCCGCTACGGCAGACGCCTGCAGACGGATGGCATCTGCTTCATCTGCCCGCGCGTGAAGCTCGAGATCGGACCCGAGGCCACTCTCAGCATCGGGCGCTGGGCGTGGATCGGGCACGGCACGAAGATCCGCGTGCACGAGGGCGAGGTGAGCATCGGCGCGAAGACGGTGATCGGCCAGGAGTGCACGGTCTCGGCCTTCCAGCACGTGTCGATCGGCCGCGAGTGCATCATCGCCGACCGCGTGATGCTGATCGACTTCGACCACGGCGCGGCGGAGGTGGAGCGCCCGGTCCGACTGCAGGGCATCTACAAGCGCGACGTGCGCGTCGGGCACAACGTCTGGATCGGCTACGGCGCGTGTCTGCTGCGAGGAGTGACGGTCGGCGACAACAGCATCGTCGGTACCAGCTCGGTGGTCACCAAGCAGGTGCCCGCCAACGCCGTCATCGGCGGCTCTCCGGCGCGCGTGCTGCGCATGCGCGAGGCTCCTCGCTCTATGCGCTGGGAGTAGCGGCGCCCGCGCCGGCTGCGCGCGGACGCCGCTCCCCCTGCTCGCTACTTCCTCGCCAGCGTCGCCAGCACCGTGCGGGCGAGCGTCTTGCCTACCTTCACGGAGATCGTGAGCTTGCCCGAGAGGGTCCTGTGCTTAGCGGCCAGCATCGCCTTGGCGCCCGACCCCGTGAGGCGCAGCGCCACGGTGCCGTGAGTGCCCGCCGCGAGCGAGTATGTCCCCTTGGCGATCACCACCGTCCTCTTGCGTCCGTGCTTGACTGCGACACGGGCGGTCACCTCGGCGGTGCCGGCACAAACGGCGTTCACGCAGGCGATGCTCGCCTTGGCCGTGTCCTTCACGAACACGAGCCGCGAGGACGAAGCGGTGACCACCGGCACCGGCACCGTCACCGAGCCGCTCTTGCTGGCTTCGTGGCCGGCGGCGTTGGTCGCGGTCACTTCGCAGGCGAGGCCGTGACCCTCGTCGGCGCTCTGCACCACGTAGCTCGCGGAGGTGGCGCCGCTGATGGCGCTGCCTTCACGCAGCCACTGGTAGCCGAACGGCGTCGTCAGCGGCCAGCCAGACTGCACCGACAGCATCCCTTCACCGGTCCACGAGCCGTTCGAGCACATGAGCGCGTCGCCCACCAGCGCCGTCCCTGTGACGGCCGGAGCGGCGGTGTTGTGTGGGGCGGAGGGCACCATCCCGACGTTGATGCCGGAGGTCGTGTTGCCTTCGCCGACCGACACCGTGTTGGCGCTCGCCGCCGAGATCTGGTTGTTGTAGTACTGGGTTATGTACTTGGGGATGTACGCCGGCGCCTTTTCATATTCCTTTTCTTCCGCTTCGGAGTATTCCCATGCGTACTGAACGTCGTAGGCGCCGCTGGACAGGCCCGTGATCGTGTATTCCCCTTTGGTGTTGGTGCTGGCGAGGCGACCGCCCTGGCCAGGGATGTATGCGTACACCAAGATTTTTTCGAGCCCGGCGTGCGTGTAGGCGTTTGTGACCGTCCCCGTGATCTTGCCGCCTTCGCTCAGGTGGATGTTGACAGTGTGTTCTTCGCCTTCGGCAAGGAGGATCGAGAGGCTCTGGGACAGATATTCGCCTTCCGGTGAGAAGGCGGTGATCTCGTACCGCCCCGGTTCGAGGTTCGGCACCCGGTAACGACCGTTGGCTTCCGTGACGACCCGGAAGTCGTCTTCCGGGTTCGTGAGACTTTCGACGTCCACCCTGACGCCGCTCAATGGGGCGTTGGTGGCGGCGTTCGTCACCTACCCGGCGATCGAGCCGGCCTTGGTCAGCACGGCGTCCACCCCTTTCGCGACCACGCCTTCTTCCACCGTCACCGGCACGGACCTGGTGAGGTACGTTCCGGTCGCGTCAGTGAAAACGACCGTGTATTCGCCTTCGGAGAGCCCGGTGACCGCGTATTCGCCGGTGCTGGCGGTGGACGTCGAGCCGACCTTGGTACCCCCCGCATTGAGGACCGTGGCTTCGATTTCTTTGACGCCTTTGCCTTCGTGATTGGTCACTTTGCCTTCTACCGAGCCGGTGCCAGCCGCCTGCGCTACGCCGCCGGCCCCCAGCATCACGAGCGCCACAGCGCCGAGCGCCACCAGCGCCTGCAGACGCCGCCTGCCCCCACGGTCACCGCCGCCGTCCAACCCACGTGTACTGCCTCTGTCCAGCCAAGGCAAGACCCACCGCATGTCCGTCTCCGTTCGATCGTTTGACGATGCAACCCCCACGCGTCACAGGCAAGCGACGCGCGCCAGCAAATGCGAATTCCTCCGCATATAGGATTTACCTACCGTATAACAACGCGCAACCGCGTTCGATGCGGTGTCTAGGCGTCGAGGCTTACGGGGAGCGAAGCAGAGACGGATCGGCGTGCACGGCGAGATTGCGCAGCCCTGCGGAGTCGGCATCGGTGCCCGCGGCGAGCGCGTCTTTGAGCGCCAGGCGGTGGGCCTCGAAGCGCTCCCGCGCGTACGGAGCGGCGACCTCACGCGTGACCATGAACGGCCAGTCGCTCGCCTGCAGCGCGAGTAGCTGGCGCACGGCCGCCGCGCTGGCGCGCTCGCCGGCGGCCACCACCTGCAGCTCACCGGCGCGCACCGCGAAGGCCATCTCCGCCACCGCGGGGCCGGACCAGGTCGACAGGTCCCCACCGGCGCCCCACGTGCTTGGTGCCCAGCCGCTGGGAGGCTCGGCCTCGAGCACGACCGGCTCGCAGCGCTCGAGCGCGTCGTCCAGGCGCACCAGCTCCAGATCTTGGCGCGCGCACTCCTCGACGACGGCCCGCAGCCAGGAGATTCCCTCATACCACCAGTGCCCGAGCAGCTCGGTGTCGAGCGCGCACACCACCAGCCCCCCTCCAGGCAGCGGCGCGCCCGAGCCGCCGGAGTCGCGGACATCGGCGGCGTCGTTGGCGTCGCGCAGGCGGGCGAGGGTACGGGCGACGAAGTCCGCTGCGTGCTCGCGCGCGCGGACGTTGGCCAGCTCGTGGTCATACGCGCCGCCGTCGTTGCTCCACGGGTTGTGGTGGTGGACCGTGTGGTGGTGGTAGTCGCGGTAGGAGCCGTTTGCGGGATAGCCGTCGTCGCTCCACACCAGCGAGATCGTGCTGCGGTCGATTGGCATCAGCAGCACACCGGACTCGGTGGCGATCGGCCGCAGGTGCTCGCGCGCGCCGAGCCCGAGGCGATTGGTGAGCTCGACGCAGGCGGCGCTCACGCCTGCGCCCTCCAGCGCACGCTCGAGCCAGGGCGCGTAAGCGCACTCGGGCAGCCAGAAGCCCCCCCGCCAGCCACCGCTGAAGCGCGCGCGGTGGGCGGCGACGCCGCTTCCCACCTGCAACCGCAGGCCGGCATCGGTGGCGAGCAGCGGCAGAATCGCGTGCGTGGCGGAGGAGGCCCACTGGGCGTGACGCGCGAACGAGCCGAGCAGCTCCCCGCCGCGGCGGCGCAGGCTCTCCAGCGCGCGGGTGTAATCGGTCATCGAGCGCTCGAGCTCCAGCGCGAGCGTCTCGTGGCCGCCCGCGCGCAGCCCCGCCGCGTCCTCCTCGTGCGTTTCGCTACGCACGCCCTCGACGAACTCCGCGAAGCGCTCGGCCAGGTCCGGTGCTTCCAGCTGGTCGCAGAGCACGGGCGTGATCGACAGCGTCAGCGGAGCGCCCTCGTCGAGCAGGTCCAGCAGCGGCAGGTAGCACCCGACCATCGCCTCCCACAGCCACTCCTCACCGAACGGCCAGGTGCCGAAGCCCTCGACGTAGGGCATGTGCGTATGCAGGACGATCGCCAGCGCGCCGCGCTCGCGACCGATGCTCACGGCCGGCACACGGCGAGGAAGTCCAGCGCCCGGTCCATGTCAGCCTCGCCGGCGGCCCGCAACACGAAGTCCGATGCGGCGATGGCCGGCGTGAACCGATCGTAGAAGCGAGCGGTCACGCCCAGCACCGCGTGCACGCGATCCCATCCCAGGCGCAGCGCGAGCTCGTGCGCGCGCAGCTTGCGGGCGTGAAACAGGCCGTACAGCTGGACGCTGGCGAAGTGCGCCCGGCAGAGCTGCTCGAACTCCTCGCGGCGGTACTCGTGCACGTGCCACGGATTGTCCGAGCGCGGCGCGCCGCGAGGCGCGAGCGTGAGCACGTTGGGGGTGGAGAGGAACACGACTCCACCGTCCGATGTCTCGCCTGCGCGACGATCGGGTGCCCGGCCTGCCGAGGTGGGCCCCGTGGCCCCCGCGCCGGCGATCAGCGAGCGGAAGTGCTCGAGCACGGCGCCCGGCTGCTCGACGTGCTCGATCGTCTGCAGGAACACGATCGCGTCGGCCTGCTCGGAGAAGCGGTCGACGAGATCGCGGGCGAAGCGCAGGTTGGAGCGGACGTAACGCAGGCGCGCGTGCTCGTGGGCCTCCGGGTTGGCGTCGACTCCGACGACGCTTGCGGCGCTGCGCGCGAGCACCTCCGAGCCGTAGCCCTCACCGCAGGCCATGTCGATCACGCGCAGATCCCGCACACGCTGAGCGATCCACTCGTATACGACCAGGTGGCGGCGGTACCAGTAGTTCTCCTCCGGGACGTTTGGGAGCGTGCGCTCGCCGGTGAGCGCCAGCGGCGGCACGCCGTCGGGCTGGTCGCGCTGCAGATACACGTGCAAGGCGCGCGAGTATATGGTCCGGCCGATGCCGTCCGTTCTGAGCGCGGAGGAGATCCGCGATGCCAACACCCGCTACCACGACGTGGCAGCCGATCACTACGACTCCAAGTGGGGTATCGACTTCGGGGAGATCGGCCGCGCGCAGGTCAGCGCGAAGGTGCGCAAGGCGCTCGGCGGCGAGCCCGGCCGCTACGAGCGCTCGCTGGAGATCGGCTCGGGGACGGGCTACTTCACGCTCAACCTGATGCGCGCGGGACTGATCGCGCAGGCCACCTGCAGCGACATCTCGCCGGGCATGCTGGAGACGCTGCGGGAGAACGCCGAGAGCCTGGGGCTGGAGGTCCGCACGGAGGTCGCGGACGCTGAGCGCCTGCCGTTCGCCGACGACAGCTTCGACCTGGTGCTGGGACACGCGGTCCTGCACCACATCCCCGATCTGCCGCGCGCGTTCGCGGAGTTCCAGCGCGTGCTCGCCCCGGGCGGGACGGTGCTGTTCGCGGGCGAGCCCTCGCGCTACGGCGATCGACTGGCGACCGTGCCCAAGCGCATGGCGGGGGCGGCGGCGCCGCTGTGGCGGCGCGCGCTCGGCGCGGCCAAAGCGCCTGCGCCCGACGGCGGCGCCTCGGACGAGGCGCTGGAGGGCGTCGTCGACGTCCACGCCTTCGCACCGTCGGAACTGTCGGTCGTCGCGCGCGCTGCCGGCTTCGAGGAGGTGCGCGTAACCGGGGAGGAGCTGCTGGCGAACTGGTTTGGCTGGGCCAACCGCACGCTCGAGGCGACAGCGGTGCCGGAGGACGTGCCCTGGGCCTGGCGGATGTATGCCTACCGCGGCTACCTGGTTCTGCAGGAGCTCGACCGCCGGCTGCTCGAGTCGCGACTGCCGCCGGCGATCTTCTACAACCTGATGCTCGCCGCGCGAAAGCCCGGCGGCGGCTAGCCATCGCGTCGGAGGTGAACGACGCGGCGCCCTCGAGCAGGACCGCTCCGGTGACGGTGGTCGTCGTGAGTCACAACAGCTCCGAGCACTTCTCGGCGCTGGGTGACGCGCTCAGGGCCGGCTCCCTGCAGGCGCAGCGACTGCTGGTGGTTGACAATGCCTCGCGCGACGACAGCGTCGAGCGCGCTCGCAGCGCAGGCTTCGACCTGTATGAGAGCCGCACGAACGACGGCTTTGGCGCCGCATGCAACGCCGCCTTGGAGATGGCGGATACCGAGTTCGTGCTGATTTGCAACCCGGACGTACGTCCCTCCCCCACTGCGATCGAGGGACTGGTGAGGTCGCTCGAGGAGACCACGACCGCGGCGGTCGCCGGCCCGGTCTTCAACCGTCGGTTTCGCGCGCGCCGCTTCTCTCGAATAACAGGTGAGCTCTACCTGTTCCTGCCACGGCGACTTCAGGGCGCGGTGCGGCGCTTTGACTGTGAGATACCCGTCGCTCAGAGCGAGGAGAGCGTCGTCGTGGACTTCGTGGTGGGCGCCTTCATGCTGTGCCGCGTTGCGGCATTGCGCTCCGTCGGTGGGTTCGACGAGAGCTTCTTCCTCTATAGCGAGGAGGAGGATCTCTGCCGTCGCCTGGGCGAGCGCGGCTGGCAGACCATCTTTGTGCCGTCGGTGGCGGTCGATCACCGCCGCAGCACGTCCAGCGACGGGGTCGAGCCCGGGGCGATGACGCCGTTTCGCTTCCACAGCCTCTACTGGTATTACCGCAAATACCACTCGCGTCTGTACGCGGAGCTCGCGCGTTGCGCGCTTGCTGTATGTGTAACCATCGACCGTTCCTATCGTGCACTCACGGGCCGCCAGCAGGTTTACGGCCGAGCAACGGCCAGAGCGCTTTTTTTGAGCATGGACAGGCTGCGCAGCGACTACGATCGCGACCACGCGCGAGCGTCCGGCGGCGACGCGCCGGTTAGAGGCTAGTCGGCTCGCGCAGCCATTCCGGTCACCTACACTACGCAGATGCCTGGGCAACTCTCCAGGGGCTTTCCGCTGTTCCCGCTCGGGATCGTGGCGCTTCCTACGGAGAGCGTGCCGCTTCACATCTTCGAGAGCCGCTACCGCACCATGATCGAGCTGTGTCTGCAGGCGGAGCTCGGCTCGCCCGGGCGAGAGTTCGGGATCGTGTGGCTCTCCGACGAGGAGCTCAAGCTGGTCGGCTGCGCGTGTGAGATCGAGCACGTGCTCGAGCGCTTGGAGGACGGGCGCTTGAACATCCTGACCCGCGGCCGGCGCCCCTTCAGGCTGGTCGCGCTTGGATCTGATCGAGCGCGCGCAGGTCCGCGCGCTCTCCAACGGGAAGGTCAGGTTCGCCTAGAGCGAGGGCGCACAGAGCGAGTGCCCTATTCGCTGATCGCCACGCCGCCGCGTCGGGGATCGCCGGCGCCGCTGATTTGCGTACCGCGCCGCAGCGCTGCCTGAACGCCACCGAAGAACAGGTTGCGCGTACCGAAACGGACTATCTCCAGATCCCCGTCCAGCTCGTGCAGGTCGATGCCCGGCTCGGCGAAGGCGGTCCCGTTCTCGAAATGCACGCGCGGGGCCTCGACGGCGTCGCGCACGGGCATGCTGTGGTCCACGACGCCGATGATCGTCTGCAGCAGAGCGGAGCGGATCCGATTCGAGCCCGCACTGCCGAGGACGAGCTCGACCTCGCCGTCACGCATCACCACCGACGGGGCCATCATGCTCGGCATCCGTCGTCCTGCGGGGTGCAGATGGAATCCCAGCGGATTGAGGTCCTCCTCACCCATGACGTTGTTGAGGTGCATGCCGGTGCCGGGGACGACGACCCCTGAGCCCTCGCCGTTGGTGCAGGTCGCGCTGCACGCGCACCCGTGGGAGTCGATCACCGAGATGTGGGTGGTGGAGCCCAGGCGGCTGGCGAGGAAGCGCTCGAGGAAGCCCTCCTGCACGAGACCTTCGACGAACTCCGGGGTGCGCTCGGACTGAGCGGCGCGCATCGCCTGCACCACCGAGCGCAGCGACGGCGGGGCAGGAGCGCGGTCGAGCAGTGCCAACGAGTACGCGAGCAGCGTGCCGCCCGCGGAAGGCGGTGGATTGGTGAGGATCTCCCGATCCCGGTAGGCAATCGCCAGCGGCTCGCGCTCGATCGCTTGATAGTCGGCGAGATCCTCGTGCCGCAGCGAGCCACCGCGAGCCGCCAGCCATGCGCAGACGGTCCTGGCGATGTCGCCTCGGTAGAAAGGCTCGGATCCGTCGCGTGCGAGGCGCAGCAGCGCCTCGGCGAGCTCGGGATTGCGCAGCACGCCGCCCTCGCGCAGGAGATGACCGCCGGGCGCCCACAGCGCGGCGCACTCTGGCGTGGAGGTCAGCAGGTCGACCAGGATCTGAGCTACGTACGCCTGCCCGGCGTTGAGCACCACACCCTCGCGCGCCAGCTGCGCGGCCGGCGCAGCGAGCTCCTCCAGCGGCACGGTGCCCCAGCGGCGCACCGCCTCACACACGCCCGCGGGTGTGCCGTACACCCCGCAGGAGGCGGGGCCGATGTGGAACACCTGCTCGGCGTCCCCGAACGACACGTCGACCCCATGCAACTCGACCTCCGAGCCGTCGCCGAGCCGGGTGGGCGCCTCCACGAAGAAGTCGAGCACGGTGGGCTCGATCCCGCCGCCGGCGACCAGCATGTAACCCCCTGCCCCGAGCCCCGTGAGCAGGGACTCGGTGACGAACGACGTGAGCATCCCCGCCACCGTCGCGTCCACAGCGTTGCCGCCTTCGCGAAGCACCTTCGCGCCGGCCTGCGCGGTGAGCGGATGTCCGGCCGCGACGACGCCTCTCTCGGCTTTGCTCATGGCAGAGCGATACCACAGCGGGAGTCAGGATGCGCGGCGCACATGTGCTGTCTGTAGCCTCTGCACCCATGACCGAGCCGGCCGATTTCTCAGCTGCCGAGGTCTCCGCGGGGAGAGTTCCAGACTTCTTCATCGTCGGGGCGCCGAAGACGGGCACGACCTCGCTGCACGCGATGTTGAGGCGCCACCCACAGATCTTCATGCCGAAAATCAAGGAGCCGCAGTACCTCGCAAGCGACTTACGCCCACGCCCGGAGCATGAGAACGCGCCACGAGAGCTCGGGCATCCGAAGACTCTCGAAGACTATCTCGCACTTTTCAGCGCCGCCAAGCCAAAGCAACGAGCAGGCGAGGCGACCCCCACATACCTCTGGTCTCGCACTGCCGCGGACGGCATCGCTGACATGCAGCCCGACGCGCAACTGATCGCCATCCTGCGAGAGCCCGCGAGCTTCCTGCGCTCACTGCATCTCTCGTTTCTCGAGGGTGGCAACGAGGCGGAGCCGAATCTGCGCCGGGCGATGTCGCTCGAGGCCGCGAGGCGCGCTGGAGGCGACATCCCTCCCTGCTCACATCGCCCGCAACTGCTCCAATACTCAGAGCACGTGCGCTACGTGGAGCAGCTGTATCGCTACCGCGCTCGCTTCGCGCCGGAGCAGATGCTGGTACTGATATACGACGATTTCCGCGCTGACAACGAGGCAACTGTGCGCGAGGTGCTGAGGTTTCTGGAGGTGGACGATGAGTTCCCAGTCGCGGTCAAATGGGTGAACGCATCGAGGCACTCGGGCCGTTCGCAGCGAGTTGGCCAGATCATGGATTCGCTGTCCAGGGGGCGTGGTCCGCTCGCGAGATCCACGAGGGCGACTGTCAAGGCGCTCACCACGATGCCCGTACGACACGCCGTGCGCCGCGGCGTAGGTCACCTCATGAGCGCTGACAAGCCACGCGAGGACAGCTTCATGAGCGAGCTGCGGGTCCGCTTCAAGCCGGAGGTTGAGGCATTGAGCGATTACCTGGATCGCGACCTGGTGGCGCTGTGGGGCTATGAGGATATCCGCTGATGCCTCCCCCGCCCGGCGATCGAGATCGTCCCAAACCCCTTGAGTCGCGCTTGCATCCGGCGTAGGCCTGCCCGCAACCGCGCGTACGAGCTCGTTCCCTTATCCTCTACCCATGGCATCCATGGCCCAGTTGTGGGATTCGACGGTGCTGCCGCTGCTCGAGGCCCATTCACCAAAGACGGTGATCGAGATAGGGGCAAACCAGGGCAGTCAGACTCGCTTGATCGCTGCATGGGCGAGCGAGCATCGAGCAGTTCTGCATGTTGTCGATCCCATGCCTGCCTTTGACACCGACGCCTACGAGCGGGAGTGGTCGGGGCACCTGGTCGTCCATCGCACTGTCAGCCTCAGTGCGCTGGCGCTGATCGGCTCCGCCGACATGGTCCTGGTGGATGGCGACCACAACTGGTACACAGTTCTGAACGAGCTCGAGGAGATCGACCGGCTCAACTCCGACTGGCCGCTGGTGGTCATCGACGACGTGGGATGGCCATACGGCCGCCGGGACATGTACTACGACCCGGAGACGGTACCGGCCGAGCATCGTCATCCATTTCGCAAGAGCGCGCTGAGGCGGTTCCGATCGGACGGCGGCGGGCTGAGCCGCCTGCGCTCGGCGCTCGGCCGCGAGGAGCTCTCGACGGGGTTCTTCAACGCCACGCACGAAGGAGGTCCTCACAATGGCGTGCTGACCGCCGTGGAGGACTTCCTGTCGAACACCGACAGGGACCTTCTGCTGCTGGCTCATCCCGGTAACTCCGGTCTCGCTGTCATCCTCAGCGATCCCGCGCTCAGACAGTCTCCAACACTCCGGCGGGCGGTCGCGGGCATTCACGACGTCGAGTATGCAATCGAGATATCCCCGGTGTACGCCGCGCGAGAGCTGCCCGGAGACGCGGCTCCCTCAGCAGTGAGACCTTCCTACGGTCCCCTCAGGGTCTCCCGCCGAACGCTGGCACGAGCACGTCGCTGGGCGCGTGCTAGAAGTTAGGCAGGAACTCGGGAACTTCGAGTTCGTCGACGGCCAAGCCGCCACGGCGGGGCTCACGACTGGGACGCTGAGGCGTGCCACGTCCGGCTCTCACCTCACCGGTGGTGGCGGGCTCCGTCAAGCGACTGACGCTCTTACGCCGTCCCTCATCGCCATACCCGGTAGCCACGACGGTTACCCAGACCTGATCGTCGAGCTTCTCGTCGACCATCGCTCCGAAGATGATGTTGGCGTCGGGGTGGGCCGCCTCGGAGACGGACTTGGCGGCCTCGTTGACCTCCCACAGGGACAGGTTGGCACCGCCGGTGATGGACAGGAGAATCGAGCGCGCGCCCTCCATGGAGGTTTCCAGCAGCGGCGAGGACACGGCCTGGATGGCGGCCTCGGTGGCGCGGTTCTCCCCCACGCCCATGCCGATTCCCAGCAGCGCGTTGCCGGCGTCGCTCATGATCGTGCGCACGTCTGCGAAGTCCAGGTTGATCAGGCCGGGCAGCGTCACCAGGTCGGAGATCCCCTGCACGCCTTGGCGCAGCACGTCGTCGGCGACGCGGAAGGCCTCCACCATGGCGGTCTGCTTGTCGAGGACCGCGAGCAGCCGGTTGTTGGGGACGACGATCAGGGTGTCGACCTCGGCGGCGAGCGCAGCTATGCCGCGCTCGGCCTGCTCGCCGCGGCGCGAGCCCTCGAAGCCGAACGGCTTGGTGACGATGGCGACCGTCAGCGCGCCGAGTTCGCGTGAGATGCGCGCGACGATGGGCGCCGCGCCCGTGCCGGTGCCGCCACCGGCACCCGCTGTGATGAAGATCATGTCGGAGCCCTTGAGCAGCGCCTTGACACGGTCGTAGTCCTCCATCGCCGCTCCACGTCCGACGTTGGCGTCCGAGCCCGACCCCAGGCCACGCGTGAGCTCGGCGCCGATGCGCACGGTGATGTCGGCGGTCGACTGCTGCAGCGACTGCACGTCGGTGTTGACGGCGACGAACTCGATGCCCTCGACCTCCGCCTCGACCATGCGGTTGACGGCGTTGACGCCCGCGCCACCGACTCCGACTACGCGGATCACCGGCTGGCCCACGTTCGTGGGGGCGCTCGAGGCGTAGGGGCGCTCAGTGGGGTAGTCGTCCAACAGCCGGCGCCGCGTGGGCGGAGGCTCCATCACGTTGTCGGGGATCTCCGAGGAGAAGGCGTGTCGCAGGCGCTCGCGTGGCGATGCGATGGGAGCGGGCTCGGTGGGCACCTCTGGCGAGGCGCTGAGTGCCGGGTGCGGCAGGCCGGTCTCGCGCGGATGGGCGACGGGCGGCGAGCCGCCCGGGCTCACCGGCTCGCGCTCGCGTCCGACAGCCGTCGCCGGCGCGGCGTCCTGTGGTCGATCGTCCTCCTCGGTCTTCCGGAAGAGGGCCGCCAGCGGCCCTTCCCGCATGCTCGCGCGTTTAGGATTGTTGGCCATTGGTGAGAACCTCCTGCGCGAGTTGCCTGTAGGACTGGGCTGCGACGCCGTCGGGCTCGTACTTCAGGACGGACATGCCCTTGACCGGGGCCTCGGCGAAGCGGACGGTCTTGCGAATGCGCGATGCGAACACGCGGTCACCGAAGTTTTCCTCGAGGATCTCGATGGCCTCCTTGGCGTGGATCGTGCGCGAGTCCACCAAGGTCGGGAGGATACCCTCGATTTCGACGCCGGGGTTGAGGTTCTCGCGGATCATGGCGAGTGTGTTCTGGAGCTGTATGAGCCCACGCATCGATAGATACTCGCACTGCACGGGGACGATCACCTTGTCGGCGGCCGTCAGCGCGTTGATCGTGAGCAGTCCGAGACTGGGCGGCGTGTCGATGCAGATGAAGTCGTAGTCCTCGAGGATCGGTTCGAACGCCTTCTGCAACGAGCGCTCGCGACCGATCATCGTCGACATCGCGATCTCGGCGCCGGCCAGGTCGATGGACGCGCATGCGATGTCGATCTCGCGCTTGCGCACGACCTCGCGGATGGACACTTTGTGTACGAGCACGTCGTACATGGATTTCTCCAGCGTGTCCGGGTCGATGCCCTGGGACATCGTCAGGTTGCCCTGCGGATCCATGTCGACGCACAGCACCCGGTGGCCCTCCTCCGCAAACGCGGCGGCCAGGTTCAGCGTAGTCGTAGTCTTGGCCACGCCGCCCTTCTGGTTGGCGAACGCGATGACCCTGGCCTTGCCTTCCACGGTGGCTCCGATAGTCGCTTGCTGGAAATCCTTCTCGGGGGTATTCGCACGCCGAAGGGCGATTCCTGCACGGGAACTACGATCCCGCCATGCCCACGCGCAGCAGCCCTCCCACAATGGACGGCCGGCGGGCCCCGGATGCAGCTTCGGGGCTGAGCGCAGGCGTGCGCGAGAAGCGGGTGCTCGTGTGCGTCGGCGCCGGCGGCGTCGGCAAGACGACGACCGCGGCGGCGCTGGCGCTGGGACTGGCGTTGCGGGGGCGCAAGGTGGCGGTCGTCACGATCGACCCGGCGCGACGGCTGGCATCTGCGCTGGGATTGGAGGAGCTGCCGTCTGAGCCGCGCCGGATCGCACCGGAGCTGTTCGCCGAGCAGGGGATCGAGATCGAGGGCGAGCTGTGGGCGATGATGCTGGACGCCAAGCGGACGTTCGATGAGCTGATCGCGCGCCTGGCGCCGGACGAGCACACGCGCGAGGAGATCCTGGCCAACCCGGTTTATCGCGAGCTCTCGACGGCGGTCGCCGGTTCGCATGAGCTGAGCGCGATCGCGAAGCTCTATGAGCTCCACGAGGAGCACGACTTCGACACGATCGTGCTCGACACGCCGCCGTCGCGCAACGCGCTCGACTTCCTGGACGCGCCCAACCGCATGCTGGGCTTCCTGGAAGGCCGGGCGCTGCAGGTGTTCCTCGCGCCGGGCGGGCTGACCGCGCGCCTGTTCGGACGCGGGACGGCGCTGGTGTTCGCGATCTTCGCGCGCGTGACGGGCGTGGACATGCTCGGCGATCTGTCGGTCTTCTTCCGCTCGCTGACAGGTGTCATCGATGGCTTCGGCGAGCGTACGCGCGGCGTGTCTGCGCTGCTGCGCTCGCCTGACACGACCTTCCTGATCGTGACCTCGCCGGAGGTGGAGCCGGCCCGCGAGGCCCGCTTCCTGGCCAACAGGCTTCAGGCAGCGGGGATGGCGCTCGGCGAGCTGATCGTCAACCGCGTGCACATGCACGGCATGGATGGCCTGGGCGAGCGCGAGCTACTGGATCTGCTCGCGCCTGCGCTGGGCGAGCGGCTGGCGGAGCGCGTCGTGTCGAACCTCAGGGACTTCGACGCTCTGGCGAAGCGCGACCGGGAGACCATCGCCGGCCTGTCGCAGGCGCTTGGAGGACGCCGCCCGGTCGTGGTGGCGCACCTAGATGAAGACGTCCAGGATCTCCTGGGCCTGACCCGGGTCGCCGAGCAGCTCTTCGGCTGAGCCCTGCGCCGGAGCGGAAGCCTCAGCCGGCACGTCAGCCACGGCCTCTACAGGCGCCGACAGCAGCTCGTCCGCCAAACCGACGAGGTTGGAGTCGAGATGCCCGCAGATGACGTCGCGCAACAGCGCGCGCAGGTGATCGGACATGTCCCCGGCGATCGCGTGCGCGCCCGCGCGCTGGACGGAGCTTCCGGCCACGATCGATCGCTCCAGGGCGAGCGCCTGCCCCGTGCGCTCGATCAGCTCCTGACGATTCTCGGGCAGCGCGCACAGCGCGGCCAACCGCCTGCTCAGCAGGCCGCTGGCGGGCCCCTCGGGCTCGAGCAGGGCGCGAAGCGCGAGTAGATGATCGGTGAGCGCCTCATATGGATCTGCCCGTTCGCAGCCCATCTCGAAGCGCGCGAGCGCCCACGCGAGCTCGTTGGCGTGCGGCGCACGTCGGGATACGAGACTGCAGAAGGCGCGCAGCTCGTCCTCCTGCTCGGGCCTCACCACCAGCATCCCGTGCGGTCTGCCGCCGCCGCCCAATGGCAGTGGGCTCCAGGCCCCGGCGCCGACGCGCGCCCACCCGAGCATGCCCAGCGTCACGCGTCCGTCGCCGAACAGCCTGAGCGCCCGCTGCAGATCCTCGAGAACCTCGACCCCGTCGGCCAGCCCTTTTGCGTGATCCTGCTGTTCGGCTGCGAGCACCACGACCAGATGCGGCGCTTCGCCGTCGCTCGGGGCGAGCGCGCCGGCGGGAAGCCCCTCGAGCGCCTGGGGCTGGGCGACGGTTAACCCTCTGGTGAGCGCCAGCTCGGCCGACGTCACGGTGAGACCGTGCAGCGTGGCCACGATCGTCAGCTCGCTCGTGGAGCTCAGCGCGGCGCGCTCGAGCCTCGCGAGCGCCGCCTCGAGGCGCTCGGCGCGCAGCTGGAAGTCGGTCTGTTCGGCGAAGACCTCGCCAAGCAGCTCAGCGATCGCGGCCTGTACGCGGGCTCGTGCGGGCATGCGCACGCACTCCACGCCGGCGCTGACCAGATAGCGGTCCAGACCGTCGAACTCCGCGAGCAGCCTCGCGGCCTCCGCATATGTGGGCAGGCGCTCGAGCGTGGTCAGACGCTCATGGATGAACTGCGCGGTCAGCGGCCGGTAACAGAACAGAGCCACTCCCGAGGAGGCCCTGCTCCTGCTCTGCTGCTCGAGCTCGAACGACACCTCGGCGCCGCTCGAGATCTCCTCGTGGAGCTGCGCTGCGACCGCTTCGACGTGCTCTGTGAGCGCTGCATGCAGCTGTAGTGAACGCATGGCGACTGATTTCGCGCCGCGCGTCCGCGCTCCTGCCGGGCGCACCACGTCTTGCAGTTCGTGTCCGGCGATAACATCGCGCTGCCGATGCCCACGACCATTGGAGTCATGTTTCCCGGCGACCCTACGGCGCGCGGCAGGTGGTCGGGAACCTCCAGCGGCGTGGTGGGCGGACTCCAGGAGCTCGGGATCGAGGTGCACGCCGTCAACGTGGATGCTTCGCCGCAGATCTCGCGATGGCTCTCGCTGGCCGCCGGCGGTTTGATGGTCACGTCCATCGCACGCGCCGGTCTGCCGCTTGCACCACGTGAACTGCGTCGCGTCGGGCTGATCACGCCGGCGGTCGCGGCGATGCGTTCGGTGCTTGCCCAGCGACGGCTGCGCGAGTCGGTCCCGCTCGACGGTCTCATCCAGATCGGCACCGGCTATTCGGTCACAACCAGTCTGCCGCTGGTCACCTTCGAGGACATGACGACTGTGCAGGCATGCGATGCCGAGTACGCGGAATGGCGTGCGATGCCGCGGCGGGCGGTGACCGCGCGCGTGACTCGCCAGCGAAAGGCCTACCGGCGAGCGCGAGGCTGCTGCGTGTGTACACATTGGGCAGCGGAGTCGGTGGTCTCGGACTACGCCATCCCCCCGGAGAAGGTGCACGTGGTTGGCGTTGGCCGTAACTTCGAGCCGCCCGGCGCGGTCACGCGCGATTGGAGCACACCGCGTTTCCTGTTCGTAGGGCGCGACTGGTCGCGAAAGAACGGCGAGCGTGTGCTCGCCGCGTTCTCTCGTCTGCGAACCGAGGTGCCGGATGCTCGGCTCGACGTGGTCGGCGCACATCCCCCTCTGCATGCCGACGGGCTCGTCGGCCATGGGGTGCTGCAACTCACCGACAGCGCACACCGCGCCCGCCTCGCGAGCCTGTTCGCCAACGCTACGTGCTTCGTGATGCCGTCGCTGCACGAGCCGGCAGGACTCGCCTACGTCGAGGCTGCGGCATGGGGCATCCCGAGCATCGCCACGTCCAACGGAGGCGGCTCTGAGCTCGTCGGCGCAGGCGGCATCGTGGTCGACCCGTGCAACGACGACCAGCTGCTGGCCGCGATGCGTGAGCTGTGCGACCCCACGGAAGCTGAGCGCCTCGGGCGGATAGCAGAGCAGCGCTCGCAGCTTTTCACCTCCCGCACGATGGCGGGGCGCCTCCTGCGCGCACTCGATCTGCCGTCTGTCGCGGTCGAGCAGCTGCCTGCGTTCTTGTGAGCAGGAGAGTCCACATGCAGGCTCGGTCGGGATGCTGCCCATAGACTGTGGCAATGTCAGATGCACGCGATTCGGAGACCGCGAGAGTCCCGGATTTCTTCATCGTCGGGTCTCCCAAGACCGGGACGACCTCTTTGTACGAGATGCTCAGGGAGCATCCTCAGATCTACATGCCAGAGATCAAGGAGCCACTGTTCTTGGCGAGCGACCTCGCTCCACACCCCAAGCTCGCGAAAGAGCGACGGGAGGCGCTTTTCCCGCGCACCCTCGACAGGTACCTCGCGCTGTTCGATGCCGCTGGTCCCGAGCAGCGAGTCGGCGAGGCGTCGACGTTCTACCTGTGGTCTCGCACAGCCGCCGATCGCATAGCCGATCTGCAGCCTCGAGCGCGCATCATCGCCATCCTGCGAGACCCCGCCGACTTTCTTCGCTCGCTGCATCAGATGTTCCTCGGATGGGGCGTCGAGTCCGAGAACGACCTACGCCGGGCAATCTCCCTCGATCGTGCGAGGAGCGAAGGCAGGAGCCTGCCTCCGCGCTCCCACCGTCCGCAGCTGCTGCAGTACGCCGATCACGTCCGCTACGTCGACCAACTCGCTCGCTACCACTCGCGTCTGCAGCCCGACCAGATACTCGTACTCATATACGAGGACTTCCGTCGGGACAACGAGGCGACCGTGCGCAGGGTCCTGCGCTTTCTCGACGCCGACGATGAGCCTCCGATCCGCCTCGTCAACACGAACGTCACGACACGCACTCAACGCTCGGTGCGGGCCAGATACCTCCTCGACTCACTGCTGAAAAGCCGGAGTCCGATCGCGCGATCGACTCGCAGGACACTCCGGAGGGTTACGACACAGCGCATCCGGCGCGGCTCGGTCCGTGTCTTTCGCGAGCACGTCGTCAATGCCGCCGCTCGCCCGCCCGACGAGAGCGTGACGCTCGAGCTGCGAGAGCGCTTCAAGCCTGAGGTGGTCGCGCTCAGCGAGTATCTCGGTCGCGACCTGTTGAGCCTGTGGGGTTACGACCGCGTGCTCTGACGCGGCAGTTGACCGATCCGCTTTCCACGCGTCTCTACCCTGACATCTCACCATCCGTCGATCCCGTCCGCGCCGGCGGCTGAATCACGGAGCGCCTGACCACACGCTTGAACCACTGTGGTGAGTGGTGACGCAGCCATCGGCGCTGGGCCAGCAGGCGCTGCTCAGGCTGCCCGAGCACGCGGGCGGTGCTCTTGTAGGGCTTGGATGGGTCGAGTAGATGGTCCGCGGTATAGGTGCGCAGATCACGCTCGGACGGGAGGTCGATGGTCGCCGGGGTCTGCTCGACGCGCCAGTGGTGCCACCCCCGGGCCACCTCCTCCGGTGCGTAGCGGTTGGGTCCGAACTTGCGGGCGACGTCGGGCAAACTGAGAAACAGGTAGTGACGCGAGTACATCGAGCGCGGCGCCATGCGCAACCCCGGGAAGCTCACCCAGTGCCCACCGGACTTGGTCAGGTTTATCGGCCCGTCCTGGCGCTTCCACGCGTTCAGGCGATTCGGGAACTGTGGTAGCACCGGGTAGTACGAGCGCATCGACGCGAGATAATCGGCATGGTCGTGATCCGGCGCCTCACGCGTGGGAACGAACACGAACTCGAGGAAGTTCACTGCATTGAATCCGGCCTCGTCCGCCTCTGCTATCGCCTGCGCGAGTGAACGTCCGCGATCGGGAGAAGCCCGGAATTCATCGGTGTCGAGATGCATCAGCCAGTCGGCGTCCAAGCTCGTGGCAAGTTCCTCCTTACGCCGTAGCTGTGTGTGCAACGCAAAGTGACCATCGCGCATGAGCGTCTCGATGCCGATCAGGTTCTTACCGAGGCGGCGTTCAGCTATCGCGATGGTGTCGTCCGTAGATTCATTGTCGACGAGATACGCCGAGATACCATGCGCGCCGAGATGATCCAGACAGTCGCCTATGAAGCGTTGCTCATTGTAGGTCTGCAGCATCGCGACGATCTTCACCGCGCGATCATACCATGAGCAACTCGCGCCCCACGAGTGCCATTACGACATTCCGTCACTACCGGTGGTAGCCTCGCGCGATGCGACGCGTTGAGCTGTCCAGGAAACTTCCCACGCCGATCAGGCGGAGTCTGAGGCGTGCCGCGTCGTGGCGAAGCCGCCTTGGCGACGGAGACGCTTTCGCGTTGCCGCCCGATGCCCCCGACTGCGTCGCGGGGAAGAACCGACATGGGTCCTACTGCGTACCGCGCTCTGCGGCGTATCGGCCCGCCGCGCGGGCGATTCTCGACGCGCGTGTCTGGGAGTCTGACACTCTCGACCTTGTTCGTGGCGTCGACCCCGACAGCGACATCGTGCATGCAGGCACCTTTTTTGGTGACTTCATCCCGGCGCTCGCGCGATCGCGTGGGCATGGCGCACTGGTGTGGGCATTCGAGCCCAATCGCGAGAACTACGAATGTGCGCGTATCACGATCACACTCAATGAGCTGGAGAACGTCGTGCTGAGCAACGCAGGGCTCGATGAAGGGAAGGCCACTGCCCTACTGGCGACGAGCGACGCGAAGGGCCGGTCGCTGGGCGGCGGCAGTCACCTCATGAGCGATCCGGCGCGAGGGGTCAATAGTGAAGAAGTGAACCTGGTAGCCGTCGACGACGTGGTCTCGAGCGACCGCCTGGTGGGCGTCATCCAGTTGGACGTCGAGGGTCACGAGCGGGACGCACTGGCCGGTGCCGTGCGCACGATCGCACGCTGCCGACCGCTGATCATTCTGGAGACCCCTCCTGGGAGCTGGATCGCAGAGCACCTCGCACCGCTGGGTTATCGCGTCGCCGGCACCGTGGACGCCAACACCGTGCTCCGCTGCGACTGATGCTCAGAGCGCCAAACCGGCGAGCTCGCCTCGGGGCTGGGCATCGTGCGCGCACTCCTCTGCGAGCCAGTCTTCGCCATAGGCGCGCATGTGGTCGATGATCGGCAGCAGTGCCCGCCCCTTCTCCGTCAGCGCGTACTCGACGCGCGGCGGCACCTCGGGGAACGTGTGGCGTTCGACGATTCCCTGCTCGTCCAGGGCGCGCAGCCTCAGAGACAGGGTGCGCGGGCTGATCCCGGCGAGCGAGCGTTCCAGCTCGCAGAAGCGCGAACAACCTTCGGCGAGCTCTCGCACGAGCAGTAGCGTCCACTTCCCGCAAACGATCTCGGCGGTCATGCAAACCGGGCAGGTCTCATCTACGGCCATTTCAGCCTTTACTTTACCAACTGAAGTAAAGCGTCGCCGCGATGGCTCCTCGCTCAGGCGGCGCTGAGCGAGGGCTTGGAGTCGGCGTCGCGGTTGGCCTCCGCGGCGGCGACGTCCTCCATGGTGGTGCCTCTGCGGCCATCGGACTGCATCAGCAGCTTGAAGTCGTGCGGGCTGGACGCGACGCGCATGGCGTCCTCGAAAGTGACCCTTCCGGCCTTGACGTGGCCGAACAGCGCCTGGTCGAAGGTCTGCATGCCGTAGTAGCCACCGCTGGTGATCACCTCGACCAGCTTGCCGGTCTGCGCGGGGTCTACGATCATGTCGCGGACGCGACCGGTCATCCGCAGGATCTCGCAGACGGCCACGCGGCCGCCGTCGGCGCCGGGAACCAGGCGCTGGGAGATGACCCCCTTGACGGTGCCGGCGATCATGCTGCGCGCCTGCGCATGCTGGTGCGGCGGGAAGAAGTCGAGCATCCGGTTGATCGACTCTGTGGCGTCGACTGTGTGGATGGTGGACAGCACGAGGTGGCCTGTCTCAGCTGCCGAGAGCGCCGTCTGGACTGTCTCCTCGTCGCGCATCTCGCCGACGAGGATCACGTCCGGGTCCTGGCGCAGGACCCTCCTGAGCGCGCGCTTGAACGACGCGGTGTCCATGCCCACCTCGCGCTGGTTGATGACCGAGCGCACGTCCTGGTGCACGAACTCGATCGGGTCCTCGATCGTGACGATGTGCTTGCTCATCGTGCGGTTCATGTGGTCGATCATCGCGGCCAGCGTTGTCGACTTCCCCGAGCCGGTGGTCCCGGTCAGCAGCACGATCCCGCGCTCCTCCTCGGCCAGTTCCTTGATGACCGCGGGCAGCGAGAGCTCCTCGATCGTGCTGATGTGATGGGGGATCGCGCGGCAGGCCATCGAGATGACGCCGCGCTGCTGGAACGCGTTGATCCGGTAGCGAGCGACGCCGGCGATCTCGTACGAGAAGTCGACCTCGTGCTCCCTGGCGAACTCCGCCAGCTTGGCATCGTCGTTCAGCAGCGCTTTGAGCGCGCCCTCGGTGTCCTCTGCGCTCAGTGGCTGCGCGCTCGCGTCGGTGGTCAGCTCGCCGTTGACGCGGTACAGCGGCGCCGAGCCGACCTTCAGGTGCAGATCGGAGCCCTCCTTCGCGACTAGCTCACGCAGAGCGGGCATGACATCGAACATGCCGTCCTGATCGGCATCCCGCTCGCCGGCCTTGAACGCCGGCCGGCGTGGTGGACGCCTCAGGCGACGTCGCGGAGCTTTTGCGCCTCCGCGAGCGACTGCAGCTTCTTCAGCGACTGGTTCTCGATCTGGCGGATGCGCTCGCGGGTGACGTTGAACGTGCGCCCGACCTCGTCGAGCGTCCGGGGGTGCTCTCCACCGAGGCCGTAGCGCAGCTCGAGTACACGCCGTTCGCGGTAGGAGAGGTTCTCCAGCGCCTCGCGCAGCGCCTCCTTGGTGAGGATCTCGGCGGCGCGCTCGTACGGCGACTCGGCGCGCTCGTCGGCGATGAACTGGCCGAACTCCGACTCCTCCTCGTCGCCGACGGGCTTCTCCAGCGACACGGGCGCCTGCGCGGAGCGCTTGATCGAGTCGACCTCCTCGGGATCGATGCCGGTCACCTCGGCGATCTCGTCTGCGGTGGGCTCGCGTCCGAGCTCGGTCACGAGCTTGCGCTCGGCGCGGCCGATCTTGTTGAGCTTCTCCACGACGTGCACAGGGATGCGGATCGTCCGCGCCTTGTCGGCGAGCGCGCGGGCGATCGCCTGGCGGATCCACCAGGTGGCGTAGGTCGAGAACTTGAAGCCCTTGCGATAGTCGAACTTCTCGGCGGCCCTGACCAGACCGAGCGTGCCCTCCTGGATCAGGTCGAGGAACGGCAGCCCCTGGTTGCGGTAGTTCTTGGCGATGGACACGACGAGGCGTAGGTTCGACTCGACCATCTTCTGCTTGGCGTCGAGGTCGCCGCGCTCGATGCGCTTGGCGAGATCGACCTCCTCCTGGGCGGTCAGCAGCCGCACCTTGCCGATGTCCTTGAGGAACAGCTGCAGCGAGTCGGTCGTCATGTCGGGCTTGAGGTCGAGCGCCGTTTTGGCTTTGCGACGGCCACGTTTGTCGGGCGCACGCTCCACCTGAGAGGCGGCGGCGATCGCCGGGTCGATCTCCTCGACGAGCTCGATCTCCGACTTCTCGAAGAAGCCGTGGAGCTCTTCGACGTCCGCCTCGTCCAGATCGAGCTCGGACACGGCCTTGGTTATCTCGGCATAGGAGAGAACCCCGACCTGCTGGCCCCTTGCGACCAGCCCCTTGACCTCATCCAACTCCTGAAGCTCGACTACTGACATTCGTGTTTCCATTTCTTCCGTCGATCGACAACCGGAGGCGAGTGGCCCCGCACAGATTCATGACTAAGAACAGCTCATTCGCACCACATACGGCCACAGTCCTGCCGACGTTACATATCCTCTCGGTACCGCAGGCTCCATGCTAACGCGTCACGGCGATGTTAGACCGTTTTCCGATCCGCTCGGACCGTTTTCCGATCCGACTCGGCGGGGCGCGTTAAGCAATGATGTGCACATGAGCCCCCCCAAGAAGAGCGAGCCGCCGAACGGACAGGGGGTCCTCTCGAACCTGCCGCGCACGCGCCCGCAGCGGGCAAGCGCCCGTCGGGCGGCCGCGCGCAAAGCGAGCTCCGCGCCGACGGCGACGGACGCGGTGGCCGCGAGCTCCAACGGCGGGCCTGCGCCGAAGCCCGTGGGCGCGCCGGCGCCCGCCACCAAGCGCAGTCCCGCCCCGGCGCGCGAGCCCGCCCCCGCCAAGCGCGCCCGCAGCTCCACGAAGCCCAAAGCGGTGAAGCCCGATCCGGGCCCGCCGGTGCCCAGACAGGGGTTCGAGTGCGAGGGCGAGCGCGCCTCCGGGCCGGTGCATCCGCCCGGGGGAACGGAGCTGGTGGCGAGCGCCGCGGAGATGATCGGCGAGCTGGCGAAGGCCGGGCTTTCGACCGGCGAGCGCCTGTTCAAGGACGTACTGTCGCGCCTGCCGCTCTCCTGATCTGTCTCGGTATACTCCGGCGCAACGCCGAGCTGTCGCGACTCAGATCGGGACAGGCGGGGGACCCAATGTGGATCGAGCAGATCCACTGGGGCGAATCGGCCCACCGTGGGCCGTAGCGCCGCATCAGCAAGCCGCGCGAGCCCGTCAGCTCACCCCGTAGGCGACGAAGACAATGCGATTCAACGTCAAGACACCTGCGCTGTCGCTCGCCCTGGTTGCGGCCATCTGCCTGCTCGCGATTCTCGCTACGAGCGCTTTTGCGAGCACCGGCGGCTCCTCCGCGCCGACGGGCTCCACCAGCTCGACGCCGGCCCAGCCGAGCATCCGCCCGAGCGGGATCGCCACCTGGTTCGGGCCTGGCTTCTACGGCAGGCAGACCGCCTGCGGCCAGACGCTCACCCCGGTCGTGGTGGGTGTGGCCAACCGGACACTGCCGTGCGGAACGCTCGTGAGCGTGACCTACAACGGCCACAGCCTGACCGTGCCGGTCCTGGATCGGGGCCCCTACAGCCACCACGCAAGCTGGGATCTGACCGCTGGAGCTGCGCAGGCTCTCGGCATCACCGAGACGGTGCGCATCGCTACGCAGATCGTCGGCAAGACGACCAACACCCCCACTCTCGGCCTGCCGCCCGGCTCCTCGAGCGAAACGCTCGCAGGCGGCGCGCTCGCCGGCTGAGAACAGTCCTCAGACCGACCGGTTCTTTAGAGCGTGCTCCGTCGGCCGCCGGCCGCACGAACGGCGGAGCGATCGGCGTAGAGCCCTACATCGGCATGCGCCGCGAGGGCCGCGGCCTGCTGGCCGTCGTCGGGACACACGGCCGTGCCGACCGCTACCTCCAGTGGCGCCTGTCGATCGTTCGCGCACGTCGCCACAGCACGCGTGAGGCGCTCGGCGAGCTGACGAGCGCCGGCTCGATCGGTGTCGGGCATCACCAGCCAGTACCTGCCCGGCCGCTCGCACGTGAGCGAGCCACGGGCGCCATGCGCGCTCGCGAGGGCCCGCTCGACCTCTTCGATCGTGCCTTCCTGGCTCTCGGCACGCCCGCCGGGAGATGGGCGCTCGATCCCCACCACCTCGACGAGCAGCACGGCAAACGGCAGCCTGTCGCGCTCGTATCGCTCGAGCTGACTGCCGATCGAGGAGATCCACGCGGCCGGCCCGTCCGTACCGCGCACGTCGCGAATCTCGATGTCGCCGGCCCGCACTCGTGCCGCGGGGGCGGACGGCTGGCGCTCGTCCAGACGCGAGCGGGCGAGCTCGTCGACGACGATCGCCTGGCGCTGCGACGCGCGAGCCGTGGCGCGATCGCGGGCGCCGGTGCCTGCGAGCGGCGGCGCCGGCGCAGCGTCGTGGATGCTCATGGGCACATCCGGCATGCCCCGCGCCGGGACCGCGAGGGCGACCGCGAGCGCGACCGCGCAGACGTGAGCGAGGCGGTCGGCGAGATCCCCGACCTCACGCGCTGTCGGCTCCTCGAGCTGGTCGAGCAGCACCTCCCACAGCACCCCACGCAGCTCCTCCACCGCCGCCACCGTGGCGGGCGCATCCCGCGCCCCGGCGATCGCGGAGATCCTCCTCGCCGGCGCGGAGCCCTCGCCGGCGCTCCTGCCCTCGCGCCCGCTCAGGCTCGAGAGCTCCATGTCCGACTGCACGGCCCGGACCATCTGCGCACATAGCGCGGGCGCCTCGAGCGCCAAATCGTGGATCGGCACCTCGACGGCCGCGTCGAGCGGACGAGCGCGAATCAGCGCGATGAGCCAGCGGCGGGCCAGCTCGTCGGCGCGAGCGAGGACGGCGTCGATGGGCAGCTCGGCGAGCGCCCGCGCACGGGGACGCGACTGCGTGCTCGACTGCGTACTCCGCTCGCTGATCACGGACGTTGAATATCAGCAGGCGGGGACGCAACGGTCGCGCTCACTTCGATTCGCCTTGTTCGAGCTTCTTGAAAGCCTTGGCTTCAGCTGCTTCTTCCTTGGCGAACTGCTTGCGCGCAGCTTCTTCAGCGGCGCTGGCGCCGCTCGAGCCGCTGCTCGATTTCGTCCTCTTGCCCGCCCCCGATTTCTTTCTGCGCGAATGCCGTTTGGCCGTTGTTGATTTCTTCTTCCTGGCGGAGCCGCCCTTCTTCTTCTTGCTCGCGGCGGGTTCGCCGCCCGCGTGCGTCGCCGCGAGCCTCTTGGCCTTTTCCTCTTCCAGCTTGGCCTTGGCCTTGGACGCGGCTTCCTCGACCTGTTCCCTCTTCTTGGCCGCGGCTTCGCTGGCTTCTTCTCCTGAGCCCGCGGACGTTTCTTCGGCTCGAGCCTTCGATCCCGCTGTCTTGGAGGCGCTCTTGGAGCCGCTGCTCGCGCCGCCGCCGCAACCGGCGAGCACGACGGCGAGCGCCAGCACGAGCAGCCAGAGCGGCATGGTCCTACGGACGGCTACGCCGTCTCGGGAACCAGCTCTGCGCTGCTTGTGCGGATTCATGGCTCAGACACGCGCCTTGCGTGGGCTTCCCTCGCTACGGGCTCAAAGGCTGCTGCGACTCCCCCGACGACTGCTTTGCTGCATTGCTCGACGAGCTCTTCCGGGCTTCTTCGGCTTCCTTGGCCGCCTGGCGCTCTTTCTCGACCGCCGCCTTGGCCGCTTCTTCGATCTTCTTGGCGTTTGCTTCCGCCGTCTTTTCCTTCTCGCGAGCCTTCTTGGTTGCCGCCTGTTCTTTTTTCTTTGCCCTGGCGGTCGCGAGCGCTTCTATCTTCTTGGCTTTGCTTTCAGCTGCTTCTTCCTGCTTCTTGGCTTCGATCGTCGACAGCAGTTCGCGGTCGTTGTTGAGTTCCGTGGCTTCCTGTTGCTTTTCTTCCGCTTCTTCGCTGCGTTCGATCTGCGCCGCGCTCTTTTCGGTCGCTTTCGAGGAGGGCGGCGAGGATGTTCCGCAGCCTGCCAGCGAGCCACAGCCACCGACGATGATCAGCAAGAGCGCTGTGCGCAGAACTGTACGACCTTTCACCGGAGCACCCGCACGCCACGAGGCTCATGCGACTGCGATTGCCGCCGATGCACGGTGATGACGCTACCAGTCGCAGTCCCAGCGCTCAAGCTGCGCGAGCGCTGCGTCTGCCGGGGGTAGCCTGGGAGGTCCGTGGCAAATCGCGATCGCGACATGACCGGTGTATCGATCGCCGTCTCGGCGGGGGTCGTGCTCGCTGTAAGCCTGTTCAACAGCCTGCTGCGAGGCCGGCGGCGGCGGACGGCTCACCCCGCGAAGGCGCTGATCGTGGACCTCGCGGACTCCACAACGCTCGACCGCGACAGCGGCGCCGTGTGCTCCGTTCAGGAGGCCGATCTCCTGGTCGAGGAGGCAGCCGTTCGCGCGATCTGGACCCCCGTACATCTCGAGCGCCTTGCCCGCACCTACTGGCGCTTTCTGACGCGTGTCACCCTCGGGCTGATCCGCATTCATTACGAGGATGACGAGCGCTCGGTGGTGCTGATCGCCCGTCCGTTCAAGCTGCTCACCTTTCACGCGCCCGAGTACGAGATGGACCGCACGCGCGGCCTGGTCCGATGGCGCATAGCGCGCGGACTGCTGGTGTCACGACGCGGACGCGGGGGCGGCGGCTACCTGCAGATCGAAGTCCGCAGGCACGCGGGCGAGGACCCGGAGCACGTGCGCCTGCACGTGGAGGTCGAGGTGGCCAACTTCTACCCGTCGATCGCATCGCGACTCAGCCGCCGGGTCTACAACGCCACGCAGTCGCGGATCCACGTGATCGTCACCTACGGGTTCCTGCGCTCGCTGGCACGCTTGGACCTGGCCGAGTCGCGTGTGGGCCGCTTCAACGGGCCGTGACTTGGAACCTCGGTAGCTTGGAACCTCAGTACCGCTCGCCGCCGACCGCGCGAAGCTTGGCGCGATCGTGCGTGGCGGTGATGCGCCGGATGGTTCCCGTGCGCGCACGCGTGACGAGCGATTCGGTGGTCGCGCCGCCGGCACTGGGGTAGCGCACGCCCTGCAGCACATCGCCGTCGGTGATGCCGGTGGCGGAGAAGAACACGTCCTCGCCGCCGACGAGGTCGTCGCGGTCGAGCACCCGCTCGAGGTCGTAGCCCGCCGCGAGCGCCGCCTTGCGCTCGTCCTCGTCGCGCGGCCACAGGCGCCCCAACAGCTGCCCGCCGAGGCACTTGACGGCAGCGGCGGAGATCACGCCCTCCGGCGTGCCGCCGATCCCCCAAAGGAGATCAACGGGCGATCGCTCGGTCACAGCCAGCAGCGCAGCTGAGACGTCGCCGTGGGCGATCAGGCGCACGCGGGCCCCCGCCTCGCGGATGGCAGCGATGCCCTGCTCGTGGCGGGGACGGTCGAGCACGACGACCATCACGTCGCCGACAGGGCAGCCTCTGCGCTGGGCGATGAGCTCGACAGTCTCGCCGAGCGGGCGGTCGAGGTCGAGCACGTCGGCGATCTCGGGGGCGCCGGCCATCTTCTCCATGTAGACGCACGGGCCGGGGTCGAACATGGTGCCACGGGCGGACAGCGCGATCACGGCGAGCGCGCTGGGCATCCCGTGCGCGGCGAGCGTGGTGCCCTCGAGCGGATCGACGGCGATGTCGACCTGCGGTGGCGAGCCGTCGCCGATCTGCTCGCCGTTGTAGAGCATCGGCGCCTCATCCTTCTCGCCCTCGCCGATGACCACGATGCCGTCCATCGGCACGGAGTGGAGCATGTAGCGCATGCCGTCGACCGCCGCCTGGTCGGCGGCCTCCTTGTCGCCCCGTCCGACCAGCGGAGCAGCGGCGAGAGCGGCGGCCTCGGTGACGCGCACGAGCTCCAGCGCGAGGTTGCGGTCTGGCAGCTGATCTGAGTGGTCTGGGCTCAAGTTGTCGTGGTGGTGGAGGCGACGGCGCAGCGCCGGCGGCGCTCGGACTCGGCAGCGACCGGTGTCCGATCGGCCTGCCGGGTGGCGCGAGAGGCCTGGGAAACCTATACCAGCGGCCGCGGTCACTACGATCGTGGCGTGAGCGACCCAGCCGTGACCGTCCATGCGTACATCCCGGCGTCGCTCGTGAGCGCCGTGCGCCCCCCAACCGCGAGCATCAAGGAGCAGATATGACTCAGATCGGTTTCGTCGGGCTCGGCAAGATGGGCGGGAACATGGTGCACCGCATCCGCCGCGACTCCGAGCACGAGGTCGTGGCGTTCGACTTCGACGAGCGGGCGGTAAAGCAGGCCGTCAAGAGCGGGGCCTCCGGCGCGAGCTCGCTGAAGGACCTGGTCAAGCAGCTGCAGGCGCCCCGGATGGTGTGGATCATGGTGCCCGCCGGGGGGCCCACCCAGGAAACGGTGGACAAGCTCGCCAAGCTGCTCGACCGCGGCGACATGATCGTCGACGGCGGCAACTCCAAGTGGACGGACGACAAGCGCCGGGCCGCTGAACTGAGATCGAGCGGCATCGACTACGTGGACGTCGGCACCAGCGGCGGCGTTTGGGGCCTGGAAGTGGGCTACTGCATGATGGTCGGGGGACCGCCGAAAGCGGTCAAGCGCCTCGCGCCGATCCTCGACGTGCTCGCGCCGGCCACCAACGAGCAGAGCGTGGCGGCGATCGGCCCGCGCGGCTGGCTGCGCTTCGGCGGCTCCGGTGCGGGCCACTACGTCAAGATGGTCCACAACGGCGTCGAGTACGGCCTGATGCAGGCCTACGCCGAGGGCTTCGACGTGTTCGACAAGTGCGAGTACGAGCTCGACAACGCCAAGATCGCCCACCTCTGGGGTCAGGGCTCGGTCGTGCGCTCGTGGCTGTGCGAACTGGCGGCGCGCGCGTTCGAGGCGGACGGCAACGAGCTGGAAGCGATCGAGGGCTACACCGAGGACTCGGGCGAGGGCCGCTGGACGATCGAGGACGCCACCGCCCACGACGTGCCCACGCCCGTGATCACCGCGTCGCTGTACGAGCGCTTGCGCTCGCGCGGCAACGGCGACTTCGCCGACCGCGTGCTGGCGGCCCTGCGCAACCAGTTCGGCGGCCACGCCGTCAAGAGCGCCACGCAGCCCGCCGCCAAAGCCGCCGCGACAGCCACGGTCAAACCCAAAGCGACAGCCACGGTCAAACCCAAGGCGACAGCCACGGCCAAACGCAAAGCGACAGCCACGACCAAGGCCAAACCCAAAGCCAAGCCCGCCGCCGTACGCGGGGGCGGCTGAGCGATGGCCGTCGCTGCTGGTCGCCCGACGGGGGAGCCCGAGCCGGAGAACCCGCTCACGGCGGGCCTCGAGCGCCAGCCGGTCCCGCCGACGACGCTGGTGATCTTCGGCGCCACTGGCGACCTCGCCAGGCGCAAACTGCTGCCGGCGCTGTACAACCTCGCCCACGAGGGCGCGCTGCCCGAGCGCTTCCACCTGGTGGGCGTCTCGCGCAAAGAGAAAGAGGACGACGACTACCGCGGCGAATGCGAGCAGGCGATCCGCCGCTTCTCGCGGCGCAAGCCCGACGAGGACGTCCTGTGCAGCCTGCTGGACAACGTCCGCTACGTCCCGGGCACGTTCGACGAGGAGTCCGTGTACAGCGAGCTGGGCGAGATCCTGGACGGGTTCGAGCAGGAGGCGGGCGAGCCGCTGAACCGCGCATTCTACCTCTCGACCGCGCCCAACTTCTTCCCTGTGATCGTCGAGCGGCTGGGCAGCTCCAAGCTGGCTCAGCACGAGAGCAGCGAAGTTCGCCTGATCATCGAGAAGCCGTTCGGCACCACGCTCGAGGAGGCGCGCGAGCTCAACCGGCACGTCCTGAGCTTCTTCGAGGAGACCCAGATCTACCGCATCGATCACTACCTGGGCAAGGAGACCGTCCAGAACATGCTGGCGTTCCGCTTCGCCAACGGCATGTTCGAGCCGCTGTGGAACCGCAACTACATCGAGAACGTCCAGATAACAGCAGCGGAGGACATGGGAATCGGCTCGCGCGCCGACTACTACGACAGCGCGGGGGCGCTGCGCGACCTGATCCAGAACCACATGCTGCAGCTGCTCTGCCACGTGGCGATGGAGCCGCCGGTGAGCTTCACCGCGGAAGAGGTTCGCAACGAGAAGGTCAAGGTGCTGCAGGCGATCCCCCAGCCGACGCTCGAGGAGATCCCGAAGATGGCGGTACGCGCGCAGTACGCGCCGGGGCAAGCGGGCGGCGACGACGTGCCGGGCTACCTGGAAGAGGAGGGCGTGCCGGAGGGCTCGACGACGGAGACCTACGCGGCGCTGCGCCTGGAAGTGGACAACTGGCGCTGGGCGGGCGTGCCCTTCTACCTGCGCACGGGCAAGCGCCTGGCGCGCAAGATCACCGAGATCGCGGTCACGCTCAAGCCCGTCCCCCACCTCGCGTTCAGCCAGGACGGCTCACTGGGCGTGCAGCCGAACCAGCTCGTGCTGACGCTCCAGCCCAACGAGGGCGTGTCGCTGCGCCTCGGCGCGAAGATCCCCGGCACGCGCATGAGCATCCGCCCGGTGAACATGGAGTTCCTGTACGGCACCGCGTTCCTGTCGCAGTCGCCGGAGGCGTACGAGCGACTGATCACAGACGCGATGCGCGGCGACGCGACGCTGTTCACGCGTAACGACGAGGTCGAGGCGCAGTGGCGCATCTGCGATCCGATCGTCAAAGCCTGGGACCCCGCCCACCCGCGCACGGGAGCCCAGGGGGCGGATCCGATCGCTAGATACCCAGCCGGCTCGCAGGGCCCGAAGGAGGCTGACGGCCTGCTGCGCGAGGGCGATCGCTGGCGCGCGATCTGATGGCCGGGCCGACCGCGCAGAGCGGCCGCAGCGACGCCGTGTGGAGCCAGCAGGGCACCACGCCGGACGCGATCGAAGCGGCGCTGCGCGAGCTGCTCGTCCAGGTCCACGCCGAAAACGACGACTTCCTGCCGGCGCGCGTGCTGAACATGATCGCGTTCGTTGACCGAGAGTGGACGGGCGAGATCGCCAACCGTCTCCGCGGCGTGGGCCGCTATCACGCCTCGCGTCTGGTCGTGCTCGCGTACGAGCCGCGACGCGAGCGCCTGGATGCGCGCGTGACGATCACCGCCGAAGGCGGCTCCGCTCCGGGTGAGATGGCGCTGCTGCGCGAGACGGTGGTCGTGGAGCTCGGCGACCGCCACCTGGACGACCTGCTGACGATCGCCGATCCGCTGGTGGTGACCGACCTGCCGACGCTGCTGTGGTCCCCCCACGGCCACAACGAGATCGTCTCCGAGCTGTTGGCGCTGGCGCAGGCGGTGCTGCTGGACTCGGTGGACGAGCCGGACCCGCGCGAGGCGCTGGACCGCGCGTGCGAGCTCAGCAAGCAGGCTTACGTGGTCGACCTCGCGTGGCTGCGCTCGACGCCGTGGCGCGAGCGCGTGGCAGCGGCGTTCGACCCTGTTTGGCTGCGTCGGGAGCTGGGGAAGATCTCTGGCGTGACCGTGCGTCACCATCCGGCGTCGACCGCCGCCGCCACGCTGCTGGTGGGCTGGCTGGCCTCGCGCCTGGGCTGGCAGACGGGAGCGCTGCAGAGCGACGGCGACGCGCTGGTGGCCTCCTCGGACGCCGACGGACACCGCGTGGCGGTGCGCCTGGAAGCCGCGCCCGAGCTGCAGGTGCCGGGTCTGGAGGGACTCACGCTGGAGACCGAGTCCGGCCTGTGCCTGCGTCTCAGCCGCGGTGTGGGCGGCCTGCGCGCGCATCGGCGCTGGCCGATCTCCGACGATCGGCCTCATGGCGAGGAGCAGGAGTGGACGATCCCGGGGGCCTCGCGAGGCGAGATGGGCGTCCTCGGCGAGGGCATCCGCCAGGCGCTGCTGCGCGACCCCACGTATGTGCCTGCGCTGGGCGCCGCACGGAGGATGCTGTCGCCGGCGGGCGGCGCCAACCCACCGATCGAAGATCGGCCAGCGGCCCGCTCGTGACCCGCCTGACCAGCTGCCCGGACGCTGAGACCGTCGCCCAACGGGCGGCCGCGCATGCGGTGCGCAGGCTGCAGCAGGCGTATGAGGCGCGCGGCGTCGCTCATCTGGCGCTCAGCGGCGGCACGACCCCGGGGCGCACGTACGAGCTGCTGGGCGCGAAAGCCGCGGACCTGGAGGGCGTCCAGGTGTGGTTCGCGGATGAGCGCTGCGTAGGACCGGAGGACGAGGAGAGCAACTACCTGCTTGCCAAGCAGACGCTGCTGGCGGGAGCGGCGATCGCCCCCGAGCGCGTTCATCGCATGATGGGCGAGCTCGGGCCCGCGGATGGCGCGCGGCGGTACGCGCAGGAGCTCGAGCGCAGCGTGGCCGGCGCTGACGCCGGCGCCGGGGAGCCGGCGCTGCCGGTGCTGGACCTGATCGTGCTGGGGATCGGCCCCGACGGGCACGTGGCGTCGCTGTTCCCGGGAGCCCCCACGCTGGACGCAGGCCCGGAGGCGGTGTGCCTGGGGGTGCGCGACTCGCCCAAGCCTCCCCCCGAGCGGATAACGCTGAGCCTGGCGGTGCTGCGCGCGGCGCGCGAGTGCCTGCTGCTGGCGACCGGCGCGAGCAAGGCGGATGCGACCAGCGCGATGCTGGGGCAGCCCAGCCGCCACGTCCCCGCCAGCCTGCTCAGGCGCGAGCGCCTGACTGTGATCGTGGACGACGCCGCCGCGCCGGAGGGTCCGTGACACATGACGTGGTGCTGGTGCGCCACGCGGAGACGGAGTGGAGCCGAGACCATCGGCACACGGGCCGGACCGACATCCCGCTGACCGAGCGCGGGCGCGAGACGGCTGGCGCCCTCGTGCAGCGCCTGCGCGGGCGGCGCTTTGCGCTGGTGCTCGTGAGCCCGTTGCTGCGTGCTCGCGAAACGTGCGAGCTGAGCGGCCTGGGCGGACAGGCGCAGGCGCGGGAGGATCTGATGGAGTGGGACTACGGCGAGTACGAGGGCCTCACCACTGCGGAGATCCGCGCCGAGCGCCCCGATTGGCTGTTGTGGCGCGACGGCTGCCCCCGCGGGGAGCGAGCGGAGGACGTGGGCGCGCGCGCCGACCGCGTGATCGCGGAGCTGCGCGCGGCGGACGGCGAGGTGGCTGTGTTCTCGCACGGGCACATGCTGCGCGTGCTGGGCGCCCGCTGGATCGAGCTGGAGCCACGCCTCGGCGTGCGCCTGGGGCTGTTCACGGGCGCCATCTGCGTGTTGGGCAGCGAGCGTGAGACATCGATCATCACTCGCTGGAACGAGACCGACACGTAACGCTCTCCCGCTCGGCTGACTTACCTTCGACTGACTTACCTTCGACTGACTTACCTTCGACTGACTTACCTTCGACTGACTTACCTTCTAGAGTTACGCAGCACAGCCAGCCGATGGCAGCCCGCGCGGTCAAGACCACCTCTCTCCCCAGCGGCGCCGAGCAGATGCTCGTGGCGATGGACGACGCCCGGCAGGTCACGTTGTCGTTGGTGGCGGACCTCAGCGAGGACGATCTCGAGCGTGTGCACTCGCCGATCATGAGCCCGCTGGCATGGGACCTGGGGCACATCGCCGCCTACGAGGATCTGTGGCTGGCCCACCGCTACGGCGGCCTGGAGCTGCTGCGCCCGGAGCTCGCGAACCTGTACGACGCGTTCGAGACCCCCCGCAAGCTGCGCGGCGAGATCGACGCGCTGGGGCCGCAGGACGCGAAGGCGTACCTGGCGCAGGTGAGCGCGCGCACCGCGCAGGTGATCTGCGAGCGCGGGATCGACGACGGCGTGCTGTGCGAGATGGTGCTGCGCCACGAGCTCCAGCACTGCGAGACGATGCGCCAGACGCTGGCCATCGCGGGGCTGCTCGCCGAGGAGGAACGGGCGAGCATCGCTGCGCCGCTGGCCCAAGACGCGCCCGACGGCTGGCTGACCGTCCCGAAGGGCCCGTTCGAGATGGGCGCCGGCGCCGGCGGCTTCGCCTACGACAACGAGCGCCCGCGCCACGTGGCGCAGGTCGAGGCCTTCGCCATCGCCCGCCGGCCGGTGAGCAACGCCAGCTGGCTGCGCTTCAGCGAGGGCGGCGGCTACGAACGGCGCGAGTGGTGGTCGCGCGAGGGCTGGGCGTGGAAGGAGGAGCACGACATCACGCATCATCCGGGCGTGGCAAGGGCCCACCCGGATGCGCCCGCATGCCACGTCTCCTGGTTCGAGGCCGACGCCTTCGCCCGCGCGCACGACGCGCGACTGCCCACCGAGCAGGAGTGGGAGAAGGCGGCGACCTGGACCCAGGGGCTGGCGGGCGTGGGCCGCGTGTGGGAGTGGACGGCCTCGTGCTTCGACGGCTACCCCGGCTTCGCGCCGTACCCCTACAGGGAGTACTCAGAGGTGTTCTTCGGCGAGCGCTACCGCGTGCTGCGCGGCAGCTCGTGGGCGACACACCCGCGTGTGGCGAGCGCCACGTTCCGCAACTGGGACCTGCCGCTGCGGCGACAGATCTTCGCGGGCGTGCGCCTGGCGAGGAGCGCGTGATGGAGCGCTCCACCCCACCCCAGCCGCTGGCGCCGTCGATCCGAATCGACTCGCACCTGGACGACACGCAGGAACGCTCGCTGGCGGACGACGTGCTCGACGGGCTCACCCGTCCGTTCAAGGAGCTGCCGCCGAAGCACTTCTACGACGCGCGCGGCGCTGAGCTGTTCGACCAGATCTGCGAGCTTCCCGAGTACTACCCGACGCGCGCGGAGCGCGCGATCCTCGAGGAGCAGTCGGACGCGCTGGCGGAGCTGACCGGCGCGGTGGAGCTGGTGGAGCTGGGCTCGGGCACGGCCGCCAAGACGCGCGTGCTGCTGGACGCGCTGAGCGAGGCGGGGACGCTCGAGCGCTACGTGCCGGTGGACGTGACCGAGAGCATGGTGCGCGACTGCGCCGAGGCGCTCACCAGCGAGTACCCGGGCCTGTGCGTGCACGGCGTGATCGGCGACTTCGAGCGCCACCTGCAGCACGTCCCGCCGCCCGCCGGGCCGCGGATCGTGGCGTTCCTGGGCGGCACCGTCGGCAACTTCCCGCCGGGCAGCCGCCGGCGCGTGCTGCGCAAGGTCGCGGGCCTGTTGGGTCCGTCGGACCACCTGCTGATGGGCACCGACCTGGTCAAGGACCCGCGCGTGCTGGAGGCGGCGTACGACGACTCGCAGGGGGTGACGGCGGAGTTCAACCGCAACGTGCTGCTCGTGCTCAACCGCGAGTTGGGCGCGGACTTCGACCCCGAGGACTTCGACCACGTGGCGCTGTTCGACGAGCAGAACGAGTGGATCGAGATGCGCCTGCGCGCGCGCCGCGAGCACACCGCGCTCGTGCGGGACCTGGACCTGCCGGTGCACTTCGACGAGGGCGAGGAGCTGCGCACGGAGATCAGCGCCAAGTTCACCCCCGAACGCCTGCAGGGAGACCTTGCGGCCGCGGGCCTGGAGCTGGTGCGCTGGCTGACGGACCCCGATGAGCAGTTCGCGCTGTCGTTGTCATGCCTGACGGCCCCCTGACGCTCAGCTCGGCCCAATCCTTATAGGCTTCCCGCCATGGACATCGACGGCAGCGCAGCGATCGTGACGGGCGGCGCCTCGGGACTGGGCGAGGCGACGGTACGCGCCCTGCACGCGCGCGGCGCGGGGGTGACGATCGCGGACGTCAACGTGGAGAAGGGCCAGGCGCTGGCGCAGGAGCTGGGCCTGGAGTTCGTCAGCTGCGACGTGCGCGAGGAGGAGCAGGTGCAGGCGGCCGTCGAGCGGGCGGCAAGCGCTGAGGGCGGGCTGCGCATCGCGGTGGCGTGCGCGGGCACGGGCTGGGCGCAGAAGGTGGCGGGCTCCAAGGGCCCGCATCCGCTGATGCCGTTCGAGGTGATCATCTCGATCAACCTGATCGGCACGTTCAACCTGCTGCGCCTGGCGTCCAGCGCGATGATCGCCAACGAGCCGGGCGAGGACGGCGAACGCGGCGTGTGCATCCACACGGCGTCGATCGCGGCGTTCGACGGCCAGGTCGGGCAGATCGCTTACTCCGCGTCCAAGGGTGGTGTGGTCGGCATGACGCTGCCGGCCGCGCGCGACCTCTCCCAGTACGGGATCCGCGTGAACACGATCGCGCCGGGCCTGTTCGACACCCCGCTGCTGGCGGCGCTGCCCGAGGAGGCCCGCCAGAAGCTCGGCGCGGGGGTCCCCTACCCCCAGCGTCTGGGCCAGCCGTCGGAGTACGCGCAGCTGGCCTGCCACATCGTGGAGAACCGCATGCTCAACGGCGAGACGATCAGGCTCGACGGCGCGCTGCGGATGCCGCCGCGCTGAGCGTGAAGCGGAGCATCATCGACTTGCTGCCGAGGCTGCTGTCGTGGCCGAGCGTGTCGAGCCTGCCGACGTCGCTGACGGCGAGGCCGTGGCGTGCGGCGGTGTCGGCGTAGAACTGGTGTGGCCGTGAGATGACCGGGAAGCCCTGCCACTGTCCCTGCTGTTCTCGGGCGTCGCTGAGGCTGACGTTGGCGTAGAAGAGACCGCTGGGCGTCAGCGCGCGGGCGACGAGGGCCAGGCATTCCTCGACGATGTCGTCGTGCATGTGGAACAGCACGGAGAACGCCCAGGCGACGTCGATGGGGTCCTCGAGCTGAACCTGGGAGGGGCGATCGGCGTGGATCAGCAGCGGGCGCTTGTGCTCCAACCCGGCCTCGGCGAGCTCCTTGCGCGCCTCCTCCAACACCTCCGCCCGGGCCTCGATGCCGGTGTAGTGGCCGGCCTGCAGGTAGTCGATCAGCGGGATGCCGCCGCGCAGCGTCCCGCAGCCGATGTCGAGCAGGCGCGATCCAGCTTCCAGGCCGTGCGAGGTCAGGAACTGGAACTGGAAGCGGCGCTTCGTCTCCCAGCTGTCCGGCGGGCCTACGAACGCGTGCCGCTTGGAGGAACGGCTTCTGAGCAGCAGACCGCGCCGGCGTGCCGCTCTGAGCGCCCGCCGGATCATGGTGGGCATCCCGCCGGCTGACGCGGCCGTGCGATCGCCGGACATGCGGCGCTCAGCTGAGCCGTTCGACCAGCATGGCCATGCCCATGCCACCGGCTACGCACATCGACTCGATGCCGTAGGTCCCATCGAGCGTCTCGAGGTCGTTGAGCAGCGTGGTCATGATGCGCGCGCCGGTCATGCCGAATGGGTGACCGAGCGCGATGGCGCCGCCGAACGGGTTGAGCTTCTCGTCGGGGATGCCGAGCTCGTCTTTGCAGGGGACGATCTGCGCGGCGAACGCCTCGTTGATCTCGACCACGTCGATGTCGTCGATGGTCATGCCGGTGTTCGCGAGCAGCGCCTGGATGGCGGGGATCGGGCCGAGGCCCATGACCTCGGGGCGGATGGCTGCGACGGTGGAGGCGACGATCCGCGCGCGCGGCGTGTATCCCTCCGCTTTGGCCTTCTCGTCGCTCATGATCAGCAGCGCTGCGGCGCCGTCGTTGAGCGGGCAGGCGTTGCCGGCGGTGACGGTGCCGTCCTCTTTGAACACGGGGCGCAGCCCGGCGAGCGCCTCGATGGTGGTGCCGGGGCGCGGGCCGTCGTCCTTGGTGACGACCGTCTCGGGCACGTCGATCTCGTTGCCTTCCTTGTCGACGTCTTTGTGCGCGGGCACGGTCACGGGCACGATTTCCTTGTCGTAGTGCCCTGACGCCTGCGCGGCGACGGCGCGCGTCTGGGAGATGAGCGCCCATGCGTCCTGCGCCTCGCGGCTGACTTTGCGCTCGGTGGCGACGTTCTCGGCGGTCATGCCCATGGAGATGTAGGCGTCGTACAGCGAGCCCTCGGAGCCGTCGAGCTTGGGGTGGAGCTCGAACGGCGCGCCGGGAGCGGTGCGCGAGACGGCCTCGACGCCGGCGGCGATATAGGTGTCGCCCTCGCCGGCCTTGATCGCGTGGAAGGCCATGCGCGTGGTCTGCAGCGAGGAGGCGCAGAAGCGGTTGACGGTGCAGCCGGGCACGTGGTAATCGATGCCGGCCAGCAGCGCGGCCATGCGCCCGATGTTGTAGCCGGTCTCGCGCTCGCCGTAGCCGCAGCCCATCATCACGTCGCCGATCGAGCGTTGGTCCAGCTGCGGGTTGCGATCGATCAGCGCCTTCAGCGGGATCGCGGCGAGGTCGTCGCCGCGGACGCTCTTCAAAGACCCCTTGGCGGCGCGCCCGATGGGCGTGCGGATTGCGTCGACGATCACGGCTTCGGGCATGTTCGGCTCTCTCCTCGGTCGTTTGACACGCTCGGCGGGTGCGCGATGCGGCGCGTGGACGCCAAGCCTATGCGATTGGCAGCTCGTGGGCACGCGAGCCACGAGTGGCACGCGAACGCAGGGCGTTGCGAACACCGTGGCGAAACCGCGTGCCGTCCAGGCACCACGCGAGCGCCAGCTCGAGGCCTCCTCGCAGCCTGCGGCCGTTCACCATGTTGGTTGCTCCCGCGCGGTAGTAGTACATGCCCCACACGCGCATGCGCCGTCTCGAACGCGTCAGGGCGGACGCGCAGGCCAGCTGTGCCGCGAACTGATCCTTGCTGAGCGGAGGCTGGCCGTTGGCGCGCCTGCGCTGGTTCTCCGCCAGGCGCGAGACGTTGTGGTGGCGGTCCCAGAAGAGGTCCAGCTGCATGGAGCCGGCGCGCTTGCGGTAGTAGACGAGTGGCTCGGGCAGGTTCATCACAACTCCCAGCTCCGCCATTCGACAGAACATCTCGAACTCGTTCGCGGCGCCGTACTCGGCTGTGGAGTACCCGCCGACGGCGTCGTAGTCGGCGCGGGAGAAGAGGATCGAGGAGTGGATCAGGAAGAACAGGCCGCCGCGCGATCTGACCGTGTTGTAGTCCTCCTCGCTGACCGGTCCCATGATCGCCGGCGAGATGACCTTCTTGGCGTCGTTGACGTTGTGGCCGTGGGTGCCGAGCAGAGCGATGCGGGCATCGCCGTCCCAGCCGCGGATGAAGTCGATCTGACGCTCGAGCTTGGTGGGAAGCCAGATGTCGTCGGAGTCGCAGATGGCGATCCACTCCCCGGTGGCGGCTGCGATTCCGGCGTTGCGTGCAGCGGCGTCACCGCCGTTGGACGCCCGACGGACGTAGCGAATGGGGACACTCCCGCCGGCGCGTTCGGCGAACTGGCGCACGAAGCCCTCGACGTCTTCTGGGGAGGCGTCGTCGGCGACGACGATCTCTGCGGGCGGGAGCGTCTGGGCGAGGATGGAGTGCAGCGCATCGCCGATGCGCCCGAGGTCGTTGTACGTGGGGACGACGACCGAGACCTGGCTAGCCGAGATCGTCATAGCCCCACAGGGTGACGAGGTCGCGTCCGAGATGTTCGCTCAACGCGACGACCTCCGGCTTGAAGCGGCGCCGCAGCTCGAGCATCAGCTGTCGATCCGGCTGACGGGGACCGGTGAAGAGAAAGCGATTGCGCAGGGCGAGCGCCTGCTGGCGGCTGATCACGCGCGATCCGAACGTCTTGGCGGTGCTCTGCACCGCTCGCGGCAGGGGACCGTCGCCGGAGGCGACGGCGTGCACGAGCGAGTGCAGGCGCTGTGAGCGCACCCGCACGGTGGGGTTGGACTCTTTGACGCTGATGGGGTGGGTGTCGTCGACTCCCAGGAAGCGCTGTACCTTGCGAACGGTCGCCTGGTTGTCCTTGCGGTAGTCGTCATACACGAGCACGAGCATCTGCTCGTCTCCGAACAGCGCCTGGTAGCGCTCCAGCTGCTCGACGTAGCGGACGTAGTCCGAGTAGAGCGTCCCCTGTGGCCCCCAGAACGCGTGCTCGGGCAGATGCCTGCCTTCCCGTCGTGCGTCCTCGAGCGCGAGCGCCCTGCGCATGTCGGTCTCGGGCTCGATGTAGATCTGCACGAACTGCAGGTGCAGCGAGTACAGGAAGCTCGAGGGCTCGCGCAGGATGGCGATGATGCGAGCGGCGGGCTGCACTTCTGCGATGCGCTGGGCGGCGGTGCGCGACCACAGGTAGGGAGCGGATGCCTCCCCTGTGCGCTGCTCGGGCAGAGCGGGCTGGAACATCGTCAGGTACTGGTCGAGCGTGTCGGGCGTCCAGCCGAAGGTGCGTGGCGTGGCGGCGGGCGGATGCAGCTCATCCGCGAAGAAGTAAGGCTCCTTGTTGACCGGCGTGTAGATCTGGGGGTGCCCTTTGAGCATGTCCCACAGCGCGGTGGTGCCGCTCTTGGGGTGACCGACGATGAAGAAGTCGGGGACCCGCTTGGAGCCGCTGGGTTGTGCTCGAGCGTCCATGCCGACTACATGCTGTCATAGCCCCAGAGAGCCACCAAATCGCGCCCGAGATACTCGCTTGTGGCCTCGACCTCGGGCTTGAAACGGCGACGCAGCTCGAGCATCAGCTGCCGATCTGCGGGCGGCGTGTCGATGTAGCGAATCCGCCTGGCGAGCTCTGCGCGCGTGCTGCTGTTGTGCAGCGGCGGCGGCATGACCGTGGTGAGGCCCTCGGCGAGCTTCGCCCCGGGGGTGGTACGGCGCGCCATGGCTGACACGCGCATCGCCTGGTCGAGCCACACGTAGCGCGGCGTGCGCAGCGTGTCGAGCTCCACCGGCGGGACCGGCAGCGTGTCGTCGACGTCGAGGAAGCGGAGCACCTGGCGGACGGTGCCCTCGTTGTCGGCGCGGAAGTCGTCGTAGATCAGCACGAGCACCTGCTCTGGCGCGAACACGGCGTGATAGCGGCGCAGCTGCTCGACATAGCGGATGAGCTCGGAGTACATCAGCACCTGGGGGAACTGGGACAGGCGTGGGATGTTCCTGCCTGCGCGTCTGGAGTCCTCCAGGGCGATCGCCTTGCGGAAGTCCCGCTCGGTCTCGTCGTAGTTGCGCACGGCCTGCAGGTGGACGGAGCGCAAGAGGCTCGAGGGCTCACGCAGGATTGCGATGATCCGCGCGTCCGGCGCCACCGCGGCGATGTTCTGGGCGGCGAGCGTGGAGCGCAGGTAGGTGGGAGTGGCCTCGCCGATGCGCTGGTCTGGGCGGGCGCCGGTGAACAGGGCGAGATAGCCGTCGAGCGTGGTGGGGTGCCGGCGCATGCTGGACGCGGGACGCCAGTAGCGGGTGCGCCGGTCGGGGGCGAAGTAGCGCGGCTCCTTCACCGGCATGTGAATCTGGGGGTGGGCTCTGAGCATCTGGTGCAGCGCGGTGGTGCCGCACTTGCCGTGGCCGACGATGAAGAAGTCGGGGAGCCTCACAGGTCGAGACGGCTCACGCCGAGCTCGTCGAAGCCGACGTGATGGGCGAGCTCGTGGCGCACTGTGCGTGTCACCTGATCGCGCAGCAGGTCGGCGTCGTGCCCGAAGTCGCGGCGCAGCGTGTCGCGGAAGATGACGATCCGGTCGTGGGTGTTGTCGCGGGTGGCGCCGTCGCCCTGGTAGAGGCCGTAGGCGGGTGGGTGGGATCCCTTCCGCCCGCCGTCGGAGATCACGACGGCGACGTGGGCGAGCGCGTTGCGCAGCAGGTCGGGCAGGTCGTCGAGCGCGTCGCGGACGAGCTCCTCGAAGTCTGAGTCGTTGAGCGGGTCGAGCTCCATGAAGTCGTGTTCGTCGGGGTCGACGACGAGGCCTTCGCGGGCGAGACGCTCGGAGTAGCGAACGATCTCTTCGAACTCGCTCTCGGACTCGGGGTAGCGCCAGCCGGCCATGCGCACTGCGACGAACGCGACGCTGCCCATGAGGGCGGCGGCGACGATCACCCCGAGGGCGAGGTCCTCGAGCGCGCGCACGGCGCCGATGGAGCTGAAGCCCTGCCCGATGACGAGCACGACGAGGCCGATGGACATGGCGACGAGCACGGCTGCGCCGACGCGTCGTAGAGGAGAGGATCCGGGAGGCTGGTTCTCGCGCATCGCCGGGGAGCTGGCCTTCCTATTTCAAGGTGCGGGCGATCACGAGACGCTGGATCTCGTTGGTGCCCTCGTAGATCTGGGTGATCTTGGCGTCTCGCATCATGCGCTCGACTGGGTACTCCTTGACATAACCGTAGCCCCCCAAGACCTGCACGGCCTCGACGGTGACGGCCATGGCGGTGTCCGAGCAGAAGACCTTGGCCATGGAGGAGTACTTGGCGCGCTGTGGATGGCCCTGATCGGCCATGGCGCAGGCCTTGTACAAGAGCTCGCGCGCGGCCGCTGTGCGTGTTTCCATGTCGGCGAGCTTGAACTGGATGCCCTGGAACTCGTTGATGGCCTGGCCGAACTGGCGGCGCTCGCGGGCGTAGCCGACGGCGTAGTCGGTGGCGCCCTGGGCGATGCCGACGGCCTGCGCGGCGGCGCCCAGGCGAGTGCGCTCGAGCGTGCCGAGCGCCACGGACAGCCCGCGGCCGACCTCGCCGATGACGTTCTCCTGGGGCACGCGCACGTCCTCGAAGATGGGCTGTCCGGTGGGCGAGGCGCGGATGCCGAGCTTGTGCTCGAGCTTGCCCACGCTGAAGCCGGGCCGGTCGGCCTCGACGACGAACGCGGTCAGGCGCCGGCTCTCGCGGTCGGAGACGGCGAACACGATGTAGAAGTCGGCGACGCCGAGGTTGGTGATCCAGTTCTTGGTGCCGTTGATGACCCATTCCCCGCCGTCGAGCACGGCGGTGGTCTTCATGCCGGCGGGGTCGGAGCCGGCCTCGGGCTCGGACAGCGCGAACGCTGGGGACCACTCGCCGGTTGCGCACTTGGGCAGGAAGCGCTCCTTGAGCTCATCGGTGCCGGAGAGCTGGATGGGCAGAGTGCCGAGCTCCTGGATCATGAGGATGAGCGCGCAGGCGGCGTCCACCTTGGCGATCTCCTCGACGGCCATGTTGAGCATCAGCGTGCCGGTGCCGGTGCCGCCGTACTCGACGGGGAAGGGCAGCCCGAGGATGTCCTGCTCGCCGAGCAGCTTGCGCACGTCCCAGGGGTATTCGGCGCGCTCGTCGATCTCGGCAGAGCGCGGAGCGATCTTCTCGCGCGCGATCTGCCCGATGGTGGCGCAGAAGTCGAGGTGCTCCTGCGGGATCGTGTAGACGTCGCGGACTGCCTCCATGACCGCTGATCCTAGTGATGAACGATCCGTTTCGCGCAGTTGGCGCCTGCGCGGTGACGCCATCGTCACAGGGCCCGTGGAGGCCGGCGCAGCGCGTTGGCGCTGTGGACGGGCGGTAGGCTGATTGGAATGAGCGGTCAGGACAACGGCGCGGAGATAGCGGTGGACCCCGAGCGGGTCTCCGACTGGATGGCGCAGGACGAGGCGCTGCAGCTGATCGACGTGCGCGAGCCGTACGAGCGCGAGGCGGGCTACATCGACGGCTCGCGCCACATCGAGCTGGTGCGCCTGTCGGCGGAGGCGGCGACGAGCATCGACCGCGAGCGTCCGGTCGTCTTCTACTGCCGTGTGGGCGGGCGCTCGGAGATGGCGGCGCAGGCGCTGCGGGCGTCGGGCTTTCAGGCGTACACGATGACGGGCGGGCTGGTGCGCTGGGCGAGCGAGGGTCGGCCGCTGTCGCCTGAGGGCGGCAGCGTGGCGGAGCACTAGCCAGCCGAGAGAGCCCCGGGGTCACCGTCTTGCTGCACACTCTCTGCAGGAGGCGCAGATGTTGACACCGATCCGACAGGAGGCGCAACAGATGGAGGCTTCAACGGAGTATCCGGGCGTGACGACTGGCGAGGGCTATGCAGTGGCGCACCTGGAGGACCTGGGCGATGGCCCTGGCTTCAGGAAGGTGCGCAAGGGCCTGGGCGTGACTGCGTTTGGTGTGAACGCGATCGTGCTGCCGCCGGGCATAGAAACGGGCTTTCACTACCACGATGAGCAGGAGGAGCTGTACTTCGTGCATCGCGGCGCGATCGAGATGGAGTTCGGCGACGGCTCTTTGCAGCGGCTGGGCGAGGGCGGCATGGCGCGGGTGGACGCGGCGACGGTGCGCAAGATTCGCAATGCGGGCGAGGTGGACGCGGTGTACCTGTGCGCGGGCGGCAAGGACGGCTACATCGGGCGCGACGGCCGCGTGCGCCCGGGCGAGGAGCAGCGCGTGAAAGCTATCCACGACCTCTCCGGAGGGCAGTCGCGGTGAGCAGCGCGCCGGCTGCGCAGCGTTGAGCGATGCCGAGGATGAGGCGGGCCCGCGGCGCGTGTTGCGCGTCAGCCCGGAGCTGGCGATCCCGCTGAACGAGATCCAGCTGCGCACGAGCCGCTCGTCGGGCCCGGGCGGCCAGCACGCGAACGTGACGGCCTCACGCGTGGAAGCGATCTTCGAGGTGGCCACCTCGCAATCGCTCAGCGAGCGCCAGCGCGCTCGCATGCTGGCGCGAGAAGGGCCGCGGGTGGTGGCAGTCGCGCAGGACGAGCGCTCGCAGGCGCGCAACCGCGAGCTGGCGCTGGAGCGGCTGGCGGCGCGAATGCGCCGGGCGCTGACGGTCCCGCGCAGCCGCCGTGCGACCAAACCGACATCGGCGGCGCGCGCACGCAGACTGACGGACAAGCGCCGGGCGGCGCAGCGCAAGCTCGAGCGCAAGCCCCCGCCGCCTGACGGGGAGTAGGCGTGGACGCTAGCGCGCGCGGGCGGCTCGCTCGCGCTCGACGAGCAGCGCGAACGTGGGGCAGGCGCGGGCCGCGCGCCTTGCGTGCTCGAGCTCCCAGGCCTCGACGGGCGTGTCGTCGACGATGGGGTAGCCCCACTCGTCGAGCGCGATGCGCTCGGGCAGCAGCTCGGCGCACATGCCGTGCGCCTCGCAGGCGATGGGGTTGACGCGCACGCGATGACTCATGCGGCGCTCCGGTCTCGGACGGGCAGTCCAACGGGCCGATCGGGCAGCGGCAGCTCGGCCTCGAGCGAGCAGCGCTCGCAACGGCCGTGGCGAGCGTGCGCGGCGAAGTCGGCCTCGAACGCTTCCAGACCGCTGAGGATCATGTTGACGGCCCCGTCGGGGTGCCCGCAGGCGCCGCGGCGCGCTGTGAGCGAGGCGAGGCGCTCGATCCGGCGCACGGCGTGCTGGTCGCCATGCCCGCCGGCGATCTCCTCGACCGCGTCTGCGATGGCGTCGAGGCCGTGGCTGCAGGGTCCGCACTGGCGCACGCTCTGGCCGGCCATCCAGCGCGCCAGGCGCGCGACTTCGGACACGGGGCAGGCGCGCTCTGAGAGCAGCGCCACGACGCCCGCGCCGAGCGAGGCGCCGTGGGCGGCGAGGTGTTCCTTGGAGAGTGCGACGCCGGTCAGCCACTCGCGGGCGATCCAGGCTCCGGCGTAGCCACCGACGAGCGCGCCGCGCACCCCCATTGTGGTGCCGCCGGCGGCTTCGATCAGCGAGGACAGCGAGGCGCCGTGCTCGATCTCGTACACGCCGGGCTCGGCGACGGGCCCGGACAGCGTGATGAGCGCGGACCCGGGCTGGGTGGGCGTGCCGAGCTGGCGAAACCAGGGCGCTCCGTTGCGGGCGATCAGCGCGAGATGCGCGAGCGTCTCCACGTTGTCGACGAGCGTTGGACGACGCTTGACGCCCTGTTCGAACGGCCGCGGCGGCGTGAACGTGGGCTTGGCGGGCCCACCGCCGAGGAAGTTGACCAGCGCGGACTCCTGCCCGGCGACGTAGCGCGCGGGCACGGCGCGCACGTGCAGCTGCGGGCTGTGCCCGCCATCGGCGTCCTCGGCGCGTTCGGCGAGCGCACGCGCGACGCTGCGCCCGCCGACGTCGTCGGTGTCGCAGACGCAGACGATGGCCTCGCCCGCGCCGACGGCTTCGGCGGCGGCGACGGCGCCGTCGAGGACGAGGTGGGGAGCGAGCTCCAGCAGCGTGCGGTCCTTGAAGCTCGCGGGCTCGCCCTCAGCGCCGTTGGCCACCACGATCGAGCGCCCGCGCCGCGCGGCGACGGCGCGCATCTTGGTGGCGGTGGGGAACGCGGCGCCACCGTGGCCGAGCAGCCCGGCGCGCTCGATCTCGTCGATCAGCGCCTCCGCGTGCTCGCGCGCGCGCCGGCCGCGTCCGCCGCGCACCGGGGGCAGCGGACCGTGCACGGAGACGTGCCTGGCCAGCGGCATGGGCCCGTCGCCCCGCACGCCGGCGAGCAGCCTGGGCAGCGCGGGAGCGGCGTGCGGACGGACGGCGTCACGGGGAGCGCTCTGGGCGACGGTGGACTGCGTGGCGCTCATCGACTGCTCCCGCCGGCGTTGGCGGTAGCGCGGCTGTGCGAGTGGGGCAGCAGCGACGCGGGTGTGCCCGAGCGCCGCGCCCATTCCGAGCCGAGGGGGCCGCTGGGCAGCCACAGCGCGAGGAACAGCCCGAACCCGCCGGTGGCGGCGAGCGCGGCGCTGCGGACGCCTACGTTCTCGGGCCAGCCGGCGATCGCCCGGGCGAGGACGGCGGCGAGCACCAGCGCCACGCAGACGACGCTCAGCACCTGCAGCCACGCGCTGTTGGCGTCGCTGCCGGTGCCGAAGCCGTGCACCAGCGCGATCGGCCAGCTGGCGTAGGTCAGCCAGTGGATCGCGCGCCAGGTGGAGTAGCCCATGCGCGAGCGCAGCAGGCTGGTGGCGATCACGGCGAGGATCAGGTCGAAGGCGACAGCCCCCAAGCCCAGCCAGAACGGGCGGTAGGACCCGACGAATGGGACGAAGGCGTCGATCAGCCCGATGGGAGCGAAGCTGTCGAGCACGGAGGTGAGGATGTGCAGCACGAGGAACGCGAGCGCCAGCAGCGAGACGTTGCGGTGCAGCGAGTCCACGATGAAGCGCGGCCAGCGCGGCGTGCTCCAGCGCTTGACGTCGAGCACGCCGAGCGCCACCGCGACGGACAGCAGCAGCAGCGCGACGGCGCCGGTGGAGCGCGTGAGATACCAGTCGATGCTCGGGCCGGCAGCGGCCAGCGGGAGCGTCATCGCGCGGGCGTCCCCTCGGGCCAGCCGGCGACGGTCCTCACGTCTCCCCCACCGCCGACCAGGCGCGCTGGCAGGCCTGCGTGAGCGAGCCACTGCGGGGCACGCCCGGCGCGCACGATGGCGGCGGTGGCGGCGATGTTGGCGTCGGCGCAGCTGGCGGCTGCGACGCTGACCGTGCGCCAGCTCGCCTGAACGGGCACGCCGGTACGGGGGTCGAGGATGTGGTGCATGGTGCGGCCGCGGTGGCTCCAGCGCCGCGTGGAGGTGCTGGACGTGGCCAGTCCGCCGGAGCCGATCGATACGGTCTGTCCGGGGGCGGAGCAGTCGCTGCGGTGATCGTCTGTCACGTGGACCTTCCAGCCACCGGCGGGAGCGGGCCCGACGGTGGCGATGTCGCCGCCGAGACTGACGAGCACGCCGCAGCCTGCGGCCCCTGCGGCGGCCGCTGCAGCACGGTCGGCGGCCCACGCTTTGGCGGTGGCGCCCAGGTCGAGGCTGACGCCGCGGGGCAAGCGCACGGCGAGGCTGTGTCGATCCAGCGCGATCGTGCGCCAGCCGGAGCGCACGCGGGCGCCGAGCACGACAGGCGCCCGGTGGGCCGTCGGCTCGGGCTGTCCACTCGGCTCCTCGAGCAGCCGCCAGTCGCGATCGTATCCGGCGAGCTCGAGCGCGCGCCCGACGCTGGGGTCGACGTCGCCGTCGGTGAGCTCGGCCGCGCGCAGCGCCAGCTCGAGCGCCTGCGCGAACATCTCGCTGACGCCGGTGGAGCGCCCTGCGCAGGCGTTCACGCGCGAGAGCTCCGAGTCGGCGCGGAAGCGGCTGCATGCACGATCGATGGCGTCGAGCTCGCGCTCGACGGCTGCGCGCGCGGCGGCGATGCGCTCGCCGCGGGCCACGCGCAGCACCACGCTCGAGCCGAGCGCCTGCCAGCTCGCGGTGGCGCACATCGCGGGGGCGTCCAGCAGCGCCGGAGCCGGTGCGCGGGCGTCAGGAGCCACCAGACACCACCGGTTCCGGTTCGGGTTCCGGTGCCGGCGCCGGCGCGGATTCGTGGGTCGTTTCCGCCGGCGGGGCTTCCTGCGCGGGGGCCGCTTCGCGTTCGGGCGCCGGTTCGGGGGTCGTTTCGTGCGCGGCCTGCGATTCCTGTTCGGGCGCCGGTTCCTGCGCCTGGGTCGATTCGCCGGCGCCCTGCGGTGCCTGCGCCGGTGGCTGCAGCGGCGCGGTGGAGCTACCGGACGTGGTCCCCCCGCCGGCGTGACCGGTGCCGTCCTCGTGGGTCTTGCGCGCAGCCTTGGTGGCGGCGGTTGCGCTGCGCTTGATCGTCCTGCCCGGGAATGCGTGCGCGGCGGCCTCGGTGAGCGCGCCGGTCAGCAGGACGCTACCGGCGACCAGCCAGCGGTTGAGGCGACTCAGTTGACGCAGCGCAGCGTCGCGGGTGTGGGTTGTATGGATCCGCATGCCGGGTCACCGCGCGTTGTGAAAGGCCAGGTGGAACAGCGTAGGCCCGTTTACCCACGGACCGAACTCCGGGATGAGAAGCACCGCCAGCACGGCCCCCACCACGAGCGCTCCTGCGAGCGCCACCATGCGCCCGGCGCGGCCGGTGACGTCGCCGCTGAGACCGGCGGAGGCGCCGTAGTCGGCGCGCAGCACCGCGGGCATCGACGGGAGGTGGCCCAATACGTGCACCACCATGAACGCGAGCCACACGAAGAAGCTGTCCTTGTGGATCGGAAGCAGCGTCGCGCGTGAGGAGGGCCCGGCGAACAGCAGCGCGACGCCGGTGGCGAACACGACGACGGTTGAGAGCACGACCATCGGCGCGATCATCCGCAGCGCCAGCTCCGGTGGCCCCTTGCGCCGGTAGCGAGCGTCGCCGGTGTAGTAGCGGAAGAAGCGATAGCCGGTGCTGGACATCTTCAGCAGCACCGGCGGGACGAGCAGCATCCCCACGAACATGTGCACGGAGAGCAGCTGGCCGATGCGCAGGATCGTCACGCCGATCACCGCCAGCAGGACGAGCAACGTCGCTCCCACGGCCGTGGTGAGGCGCTCGTTGCCGGTCGTGCCGCCGCCCGTCAGCGGTCCGCCGCGTGCACCGCGCACGCGATCGCGGGGACGCGCGCTGCGCTCGGCTACCGACTTCTGCGTCGTTGCCATGCGAACCAGTGTGTGAATCGTGGCTAAGGAACGGCTAACCGGTTGATGAGAAAGCTCATCGGAACGTCTGGAAGGAAAAATGGGCTCCGGCGGCGACGCCTATGCTTGTTGCGATGGGAACAGCTGCCGACCCGCGCAGAGCACGCGTGCCCAGACCGGCCGCGGGCGCCAGCGGTAATGGCGCAGAGCGCAAGCCGAAGGACGCCTCCCGGGTGCTGCTGGTGGAGGACGAGCCGGGAATCGTGGACTTCGTGCGCCGGGGCATGGAAGCGGAGGGCTTCGCGGTGGAGGCCGCGGGCGACGGCGTCCAGGGCGAACGGATGGCGCTGACGGGACGGTTCGACGCGGTCGTGCTGGACCTGATGCTGCCGCGGCGCGGAGGCTTGGAGGTGCTCGGCGCGCTGCGCCTGGCGATGCCCGGCCTGCCGGTGATCGTGCTGACGGCGCGAGCTGAGATCGAGGATCGCGTGGAGGGGCTCGACGCGGGCGCGGTGGACTACCTGGTGAAGCCGTTCTCGATGGCGGAGCTGGTGGCACGCGTGCGCGCGCAGCTGCGCGTGATGGCGCAGGCATCCGCCAGCGTGCTGCGCGCGGAGGGCATCGAGGTGGACCTGCTGACGCGCAGGGTTCGTCGGGCAGGCGAGGCGGTGACGCTCTCGACCACGGAGTTCGAGCTGCTCGTGTACCTCCTGCGCCACCACGGGCAGGTGGTCTCACGCGAGCAGATCCTGGGCTCGGTGTGGGGCTATGAGCACGATCCCGCCACGAACGTGGTGGACGTGTACATCGGCTACCTGCGCCGCAAGCTCGGCCGCTCGGGTGGGACGGTCCCGATCCATACGGTGCGTGCCGTGGGCTATCGCCTCGGCAGCTCCGGCTGATCGCCGTGCGGGAGCGCCTCAGACGCCTCGTGCCCGGTGGCCTGCGCTGGCGCCTGGCGGGCTGGTTCGTGTTGGTGACGCTGTTGTGCACGGCGATCGTGTTCGTGGCGGTGTATCGCGGCACGGGCAGCCAGCTGCGCGGCCAGATCGACCACGACCTGGTAGGCGACGCCGCGGAGCTCGCCCACAACCTCATGGCTGCGAACGCGCACACGCCGCGCGAGGCATCCGCGGCGGCGAGCCGCTACATCAGCGCCCAGCCGTTCAGCGCCAGCTCGACGTTGCTGTTCGTGCTCGTGCCGGGCGCCGGGACGAGCACCAACCGTCCGGAGCTGTTCGGCAATCCGCCGCCGGACAACGGCGAGACGGTCGCCGAACAGGACCAGGAGAATCGGATGTCGGCGCGGCTGGTGGTGGTCCCGGACGGCTACACGACGCTGCCGCTCCCCGATGTCGGCAAGGTGCGGCTGTTCAAGCGTCGGATACGCCTCTCCGGCGCGCTCAGCGCCACGATCGGCGCGGGCGAGCCGCTCGCCACCGTCGCGCGGGCGCAGCGCGGTGTCGCCCGTGCGTTCATTCTGGCGGCGCTGCTGGCTCTGGCGGGCGCGCTGCTGGCGTCGTATCTGGTCGGCTCGCGCCTGTCGCGGCCGCTGCGGCGGATGGCGGCGGTGGCAGCGCGTGTGGACGGCGGCGATCTGAACCCGCGCATCGAGCAGCAGGACAGCCAGAGCGACGAGGTTCGGGCGCTGGCGGACACGTTCAACCACATGCTCGACCGTCTGACCGATGCGTTCGCCGGCCAACGCGCGTTCGTCGCTGACGCCTCGCACGAGCTGCGCACGCCGCTGACGGTGATTCGCGGCCAGCTGGAGGTCCTCGCCGCCCAACGCGAGCCCTCGGGCGAGGAGGTGCGCCGGGTGGAGGGGCTCGTGCAGGCTGAGATCTCGAGGATCAGCCGCCTGGTGGACGACCTGCTGCTGCTGGCCAAGACCGAGCAGATCGAGTTCCTGCGTGTGGAGGCGATCGACCTGCCGGCGTACGTGGGCGAGCTGTGGGACGGGATGAGCCTGCTCGCGCAGCGGCGCTTCGAGCTCGGCGCCGTTCCGCACGGCACGCTACGCGCAGACCCCGACCGTCTGGCGCAGGCGCTGCGCAACCTGCTCGGCAACGCAATCGACCACACCGCTCCCGACCGGGGCCTGGTGCGCCTGCGCGTACGCACGCTGTCAGGGGGGCGTGTGGCATTCGTCGTGGAGGACGACGGCCCTGGGATAGCTCCCGACCAACGCGAGCGCGTGTTCAACCGCTTCCACCGCATGGACGAGGCGCGCGACCGGGCCTCCGGCGGCACCGGCCTGGGCCTGGCGATCGTCCGCGCAATCGCGGACGCGCACGGGGGCACCGTGACGGCGGGGTCCTCGCCGGAGGGCGGGGCCCGCTTCGAACTGCAGCTGCCGGGCTTCACGCCCGCGCCCGAGCGTCACGACGCGACCGGCGCGGCGGTGGCGGCGCCGCCACCGCTGGCCGCTAGTTCAACAGCTCCTTGACGTAGCGCTGGTGCAGACGCCCGAGCGGCGTCTTTTCGGGGTAGAAGTGGATCGCTCGCCAGAGCATGCCCGAGGCGGGCGCCCACGCGACGATCAGGTACACGCCCAGCACCAGCGCGGTCGTTCGCAGCCTGCGCGAACTCGACAGCGCGGCCAGCGGCAGCACCCACAGCACGTACCAGGGCAGCACCCAGCTGAGCGTCACCAGCAGCGCCACGCTCGCCCAGCCGGACGCTGTGATCGCGTCCCTGCGGCTCCACGCGAGCCATGCGCACGCGAGCACAACCGCCACCAGGACGACGCTCAGCCCGGTGCGCATGCCGGCGCTCTCACCGCCCGCTCCCACCGCCAGCCCAAGCAGGTTGGGGACGCTCTCGCTGGTGACCAGGCTGCTCTGCGTGGAGAGGTCGGGGACGTGCAGGCCGAACGCGAGAACGCTCGCCGCGGCGAGAATCACGCCCGCCACGACCATCCCCACCACCACCTGGACGAGCGCGCGCGGAGCGCGCAGCAGAGCGGCCAGCACCACCGGGAACAGGATCGCGCCGGAGGCCTTGATCGCAGCCCCCGTCATGAAGGCCGCGCCCGCGCCCACCTCCAGCGCCGACAGCGGCAGCAGCCATTCGCGCAGCGACCTGGATCGGATCTCGCCGACGACTGCTCCCCATGCCGTGCGAACGCTCGCCGCGAGACCATGCGGAGCGCTCCGCGCGAGGCCGCCGTCCGCCGCGGGCGCCTGCTCTCCCCTGCCCGCGTCGCCGGCAATGCCGTTGGCACGTGCCTTGAGCAGCAGATAGAAGCCGAGCATGATGCAGAAGACCATCAGGCAGTCGTTGTGGTCGCCGCCCACCCCCCACACGAGGACGATCGGGTTCAGGCCCACCAGCGCGATGGCCACGCGCGGATCGCGGCCGAGGAGCCGCGCGCACTTCCACACCAGCAGGATCGTCGCCAGGGCCGTCAGCACGAGGATCGTCTTCAGCACCCAGAACGACGCGGCGAGCCCGAGCGGCACCACCGCGGCGGTGAGCAGCGTGAACAGCGGGCCATACGGGCTGAGCAGCTGGTGCCAGTTGCTGAGGAGGAAGGTGGGGTCGCTGTGCGGCTCCAGCACGGGGATGGTGGCGTAGGGGTTGAGGCCGTGCTCCACCTCCATGCGCGCGTAGTTGACGTAGTTGAACAGGTCCGTCAACGCCAGCGGCGGGGACAGCAGAAAGATCGCGTACACGGCCACCACCCCGCCGATCACCCACCGCGCGGGCAGCCTTGCCGCGTGCTTTAGCACGAGCAGCGTGTAGCAGCCGTACATCACCACGATCGCCCCCGAGAACAGGCACTTCAACGCGGTGCTGTTACTGGTGAAGCCCGGCAGCAGCCCGCCCAGCGGTCCGGCCATCCAGCCGGGAAAGTAGCCGTCGTGCGTCGTGGGAGTGAGGATGCTCGGCCGGTTGGCGGCGATCAGGACCACGAACAGGCTGAGCGCGACGATCGTCGCCAGCGCCAGCGCCCCCGTGCGCACATCCGCGTCCGCGCCCGCGAGCTCGCGCGCGCGTCCGGCCGCCGTCCAGCGACGGCCTATGGCGGGCCGCTCGACGGCCGGCGCGCCGCCGTGGGGAAGGGTTCTCGCGTCGCTTGACATTTACTCGACGTGGCCACGATATCCCCCGGGCCGGTGAGCAGGCCCCACTGGAGCCCTGCCGGCCTCATGCTGGCCTAAGAACCGCTTTCAAGATAGGCGGTGCGGTCGGGGCGTTCATGGACCAAGCTGGGCGACGCGGGACGGTGAAGGCCGTGCTGGTAGCACGGCCAAGCCGGCACGTGGCGATCCAGCGCCGCGTCCAGGGACGCATCCGGGCGTGCCGATCTTTTGAAAGCGGTTCTAAATGCAGAGGGCCCACCGAAGCGGGCCCTCGAACAGCGGTTCTGCGTGTGCAGCCTAGATGGCCTGCACGTTCACGGCCTTGGGACCCTTCTCGCCCTGCTCCGGGTCGTAGGAGACCTTCGCCCCCTCCTGCAGGGACCTGTAGCCCTCGCCGTTGATGCCGGTGTGATGGACGAACAGGTCCTTGTCACCGTCATCCGGGGTGATGAAGCCGAACCCCTTGTCGTCGCTGAACCACTTGACTGTGCCAGTAGGCATGGTGTGAATTTCCTCCACGGTATGTGCGTGCTGCACGCGGAGGATGCTTCTCAAAGCTTCGACCTGCGAGCGCTTGCACTACTTTCGCCGGTCTTACGCGCCGGCCATACTGCACGACCGTAGCACGTCACACCGACGCTGTGTTGTCGAATTGTTGCCGACGCTCGACCCACCGCCACGCCGCCCAAGCGGCGCAGGCGTGGCTAGGGTGGGGCAATGGACGCGCCCAAAGACCCGAGTCCAGCCTCCTCGGGGGAGAAGGCTAAGAGGTTCGACCGGCTCGCGCCCGCGGGCGATCCCGCCGACGTCGAGCAGATCGTTGCGGATCTGGGGCTGTGGGAGCGGCCCGGATCGGGCCGGCGCGTGATGCTCAACATGGTCAGCACCGTCGACGGCCGCGCCACGCTGGGCGGGCGCTCGGGGCCGCTCAGCGACAGCGCCGACAGGCAGCTGTTCCACGGCCTGCGCAGCGCCGTTGACGCCGTGCTGGTGGGCGCAGGCACCGTTCGCGCCGAGCGCTACGGGCGGATCATCCCCGACGCCTCGCGCCGCTCGCAGCGTCTCGCGCGCGGGCTCAGCGAGGAGCCGCTCGCGTGCATCGTCTCCGGGCGCGTGGCGCTCGAGCCGGACATCCCGCTGCTGAACGAGCCCGACGCACAGGTGGTCGTCCTCACGGCCTCCGCCGCCAGCCTGCCTGCCGGCGAGGCTCACGTCGACTACGTGCGCGCGGGCGAGGCAGGCCGGCTCGACCTGACCGCCGCGCTCGCCGAGCTGTGCGAGCGCTTCCACGTATACAGCGTCCTCTGCGAGGGCGGACCGCACCTCGCCTTCCAGCTGCTGTCGGCCGGGCTCGTGGACGAGCTGTTCCTGACTCTCTCCCCGCTGCTCGCCGGCGGCGAGAGCGCGGGGGGCGAGGCGCTTCGCATCCTCGCCGGCGGCGAGCTCGAGCCGCCCGTGGAGCTCGAGCTGCTCACCGCGCTGCGTGCCGGGCCCAGCCTGTTCCTGCGCTACGGCGTCCGTGCGTGAGATGCGCTACGGCGTCTGCGCGTGAGATCGCGTCTCGCGAGACACCACGCCCAGCAGCTCGCTGGCCAGCTGACGGCCTTCTGAGGCGACCCGCGGCGTGGCTGCGATCTGCACGACCACTTCGTCGCCGTCCAGCTCTTCAAGGGTGATGCGCGGTGGGTCGCGCAGCGGCGTCTGCAGGGACCTCTCCAGCACTTCCTGGAGATCGCCCGGCGTCATGCCTGCGCGCAGGCGGGCGCGCAGTTTCACCGCCTCCGGCTCGCGCAGCGGCAGCACAGCCACGTTCAGCACCACGCTGTTGGGGACCAAGATCGCGTCTTCGCCCGTCGCGAACGTCGTGTACAGCAGCCCCAGCGAGCTGACCGTGCCCTCGAGCTGACCGGCGACGGTGCCGCCCTGCAGGCGCACACGCTCGCCCACGCGGAACGGGCGGGCGCTCAGCAGCACCATCCCCGCGATCAGGTTGCCGAACGTCTGCTGTGCCGCCAGACCGAAGATCACCGCCGTGAACGCCGTCCCCAGCTCGAGCGTCCGGGCTTCGATGCCCGCCACCTGCAGCGCCACCACCAGCGCCAGGATGATCGTCACCAGGCGGATCAGGAAGCCGATCGTGCCCGCAGTCGCCGGCTCCAGGCGCCTGAACAGCGGCGGGCCGAGACCGCGGCCGACATCCCGCGCGATCGCCCAGCCGAGGGCCATCAGCAAGATCACCGTCGCGATGCGCACGGCTGCTTCCAGCGGTTCTTCCAGGGACGTGGCGACGTGGCCGTGCGGACCAGGAGTGCCGAACAGGCTGAAGCGGTTGTCGTAGACCAGCACCACGGCGATGAACAGCGGCACCAGCACCAGCGCCTCCATGCGTGCGCGTTTGACCACGCGTGGGTTGATCTGGCGCAGCAGGCCGACCTCCTGCCAGGAGTGGCTGCGGGTCTCGAACATCTTCGGCGGGGTTCTCGGCACGGGCATCGCGCTCATCATGGTGCATCGTCCGCCGCCAGCCCGGGATCCTCCGTGCGCGCTCGGCCGATCGCCAGCCCGCCCGCTGAGACCGACGCCGCGCGTACGACGCCGCCGCCGCGGGGTCGCCACGCCTACGCAGGCTAGGTCTGTGTGTAGATGACCATCGCCAGCCCGAACACCAGGCAGTACACCGCGAACGGCGTCAGCGTCCTCGTCTTGAAGTAGCCCACCAGGAAGCGAACGGTGATCCAGGCCGTGATGCCCGCCGCCACCATCGCCACCAGCGCCTGGCCGCGGATGCCGTCGCCCTGCGAGCCGAGCAGGTCCGGCAGCTTGAACAGCCCCGCCGCCAGGATCACCGGGGTCGCCAGCAGGAACGCGAAGCGCGCCGAGTCGCTGTGGTCCAGGCCCCGCGCCAGGCCCGCGCCCATCGTCACGCCGTCGCGGCTGATGCCCGACACCAGCGCCGTCGACTGCGCCACGCCGATCACCGCCGCCTCGCGGTACTCCATCGTGTCCAGCTCGCGCCCGCCGTCCGGCTTCGCGCCCTCGCGCGCCGCCAGTTCGCGCACCTCCGCGCTCCTGCGAAAGCGCTCCGCCGCGAGCAGCAGCAGGCCGTTGACCATCAGGAACACCGCCGCCACCTGCGGCTTCGCCGTCAGCGTCTGGAGCGGGTGCTGCAGCGCCAGCGCGAACACGCCCGCCGGGATCGTCGCGGCGATGATCAGCCACGCAAGCCGCTCCGTAGCTGTCTCGATCCTGCGCGTCGCCAGCGTGCGGAAGAACGCCCGCACGATCTGCACCCAGTCGCGCCAGTAGTACGCCAGCAGGCCCAGCGCGCTGCCCACGTGCAGCGCCACCACGAACGGCACCCAGAAGGATTCCTTCTGAGACTGCGCGTCCACCAGCTGGTTCCACCCGAACAGCGTCGGGAACAGCACCGTGTGCCCCAGGCTCGAGATCGGGAACAGCTCTGTCACGCCCTGCAGCGCGCCCAGCACGATCGCCTGGAAGTAGCTCAGCGCCGAAGCAAGCGGGATCGCCAGGTGGGCCAACATCGACGCGGGAGCTTATTCGCTGGCCAGGATCGCACGCCGTAGGTGCCGTTCATGTGACGCGGGTGTGCCCAGCCGCGCACGCGTGCGCGTCGCATACCCTCTCCGTCGATGACCGGGGACGCCACTGGGATACGGCCGGCACCGCAGCCCGCTGAGCACCCAGCGCCAGCGCCAGCGCCACCGCCATTGTCAGAGATCGCGCGCCAGTGGGGCCGGATCGGCTGCGTGGGCTTCGGCGGGCCGCCCGCGCACATCGCGCTGCTGCGTGAGCTCTGCGTTCAGCGACGCCATTGGCTCACCAACGAGCAGTTCGAGCGGGCCATCGCAGCCACCAACCTGCTGCCCGGGCCCGCCTCCACGCAGCTGGCGATCTACTGCGCGTGGCGTCTGCGGGGCACCCGCGGCGCGCTGCTCGGGGGCGTCTGCTTCATCGCGCCGGGACTCATCGCCATCATCGCGCTGGCCGTGCTGTTCCTGTCGGGGTCACCGCCCCTGTGGGTGCGTGGAGCGGGCATGGGCGCAGGGGCCGCCGTCGCCGCCGTCGCGCTGCGCGCCGGTCTGGAAATCGCCGGCCCGATCTGGGCACGCGCAGTCGGCCGCCGTGCGCGTGTGCTCGCCTACGGCCTCGCCGGCGCGCTCGCAGCCGCGCGCATCGGAGCGTGGCTCGTGCTGGTGCTGCTCGCCTGCGGCGCGCTCGAGCTCGCCTGGGAGCAGCTCCGACGCGGCGGCCCGCGCGCGGGCGCGGGCCTTGGCGGCTGGCTGGCACCTCTGGGGTCGCGGCTCGCGCGTGCCGCCACACACCCGTTCGGCGTACGCATCTCCTCCTGGCCGCCACTGGCCGCCGTCGCCGAGCAAGGCAGCCTGCTCGCGCTGGCCTGGACCGCCCTGAAGGTCGGCGCGCTGGCCTTCGGCGGTGGCTTCGTGATCGTGCCGCTGATGCAAGCCGACGCCGTCAGCACCTACCACTGGATGTCCCATACGCAGTTCCTCAACGCGGTGGCCCTCGGGCAGATCACGCCCGGGCCCGTCGTCCAGACGGTGGCCGTCGTCGGCTACGCCGCCGCCGGGCTGCCCGGCGCGCTGCTCGCTTCCGTGGTCGCCTTCGCCCCCTCCTTCTCGTTCATCCTGCTCGGCGCCCAACGCTTCGAGCGGCTGCTGAGCAACGAGCGCGTGCTCGCGTTCCTCGCCGGAGCCGCGCCGGGCGCCGCCGGGGCGATCGTCGGCTCGGCGGTGCCGCTCGCCGGCGCGCTCAGCCGCAGCTGGCAGTATGCGCTGCTGGCCGCCGCCTGCGTGTCGCTGCTGCTGCTGCGCCGTGCCGTCGTGCCGACGCTGCTGCTGTGCGGATGCGCGGGCGTCGCAGCGGTGCTGCTCGGCGCTCCCGCCCCCTCCTGATCTCGCCGCCAAGGGAGACACCGCTCGGGATCTTCACCATCACTTCACACGATCGTTGCGGCATGGTCACAAAAGAGCGCGCTTTGCAGGGAATTCTGTCTGATATGCAAGGCCCGCCAACAACCTCGATCCACGCCACGCCGGCGGCAGGCCCGCAGCCCGCGCCGCAGCCGTCGCGGGCGAGCACAAGGGTCGACATGCACTGTCACTCGACCGCCTCGCAGGAGTCCAAGCTCGGCGTGCAGCGCGCGCTCGGGCTTCCCGAGTGCGCCACGCCTCCCCAGGAGGTCTACGAGCTGGCCAAGCGGCGCGGCATGGACTTCGTGACGATCACCGACCACGACACCATCGCCGGCGTCCTCGAGATCGCCGATCGCGCGGACGTGTTCATCTCAGAGGAGCTCACCGCCCACTTCCGCGGCGAGCCGCAGGCCGTGCACGTGCTCTGCTACGGCATCACGCCCGAGGACCACGAGTGGCTGCAGGCCCACAGCCACGACGTGGAGCTGTGCGCCGCCTACCTGTACGAGCGGGAGGTCGTATGCGCGCTCGCGCACCCCTACTACACCGTCGCAGCCCCGCTCAGCGCGCGCCACCGCCGCCGGCTGGCAGAGCTGTTCGGCGTGTGGGAGATCCGCAACGGCGCTCGCGCCCGCGAGCTGAACCGGCCCGCCGCCACCTACGCGGTCACCCGCGAGGTCATCGGCATCGGCGGCTCCGACGACCACGCCGGGGTGGACATCGGGCGCACTTACACCGAAGCGCCCAGTGCGCGCACGCCGCGCGACTTCCTGGAGCACGTGCGCAGCGGACAGGTGCAGGCAAGGGGCGCCGAGGGCAGCGCAGCCAAGTGGGCCCACGCCGCCATCGCGCTCGCAGCGCGCGCGCTCGGCGCGGGCGAACCCCAAGGGCCGGCGCAGCGCCCGGACCCCGCGCGCGTGATGACCATGGTGCGGCGGCTGCTCAGCGAGGGCGACGTGCGCCACGGGGCCGTCGGCAGCGACCTGAACCCCGCCGACGCCCGCTGCCTCCTGCAGGCGTGGTTGAGAGCGCTCGAGCTCGAGCACCTGGATACCCCGACGAGCACAGGCGAGCACGGCCTGATCGCGTACATGCAGCAGGACGACTTCAGCCACTCGGACCTGTACCGCCGCGCCTGCCGCCTGCACGAGCGCAAGCTGCGCCACGCGGTCGGCGTGGCCCTCGCCGTCGCCACCGGCGAGGCCGAGCTCCCCGCCGCCGCCGAGGGCCTGTTCGAGGCATGCGTGGCAGCGATCCCCTACGCGCCCGCAACCGCGTTCCTGGCCGCCGAGCAGGCCAAGCTCGCCGCCATCCCCCACCCTGCGCGCGAGGACGGGGAGCGCCCGCGGGTGGCGATCCTGGCGGACGGCATCGGCTCCACCCACGGCGTCACGCGCACGATCGAGGAGATCCGCCACCGCGGCGTTCCCGGCTTCGAGATCGAGGTCGTGGGCACCGACCCCGAGGTCGACGCGCGCCTGCCGTCCGTGGCGGACATCGACGTGCCCTTCTACCCGGGTCTGCGCATCGGCGTTCCCAGCCTCCCAGCCGCCGTTCACACGCTCTCCGGCATCGGCGGCGGCGGCTACCAGGCGATCCACGTGTGCTCGCCTGGACCCGCCGGCATCGCCGGCGCGCTGGTGGCGCGCGCGCTGCGAGTGCCGCTGGTGGGCAGCTACCACACCGAGCTCACCGCCTACGCGGGCCTGCGCTCCGGCGAGCAGCGTGTGGCCGATGCGATGGCACTGGCGGTCGGAACCTTCTACAGGGCCTGCGACGTGGTCCTCTCCCCCAGCCGCGCCGCCGACGAGGCGCTGGCCGCGATCGGCATGCCTACCGAGCGCGTGCTGCGCTGGGACCGCGGGGTGGACACCGCGCGCTTTCACCCCGGGCCGCGGGACACGCGACGGGGCGACACGGTGAACGTCATGTACTCCGGGCGCATCACCCGTGAGAAGGGCGTGGAGCTGCTCGCCGACGCATTCCTGCTGGCGCGCCGGCGCGAGCCGCGCCTGCACCTCACGCTTGCCGGTGGAGGACCCGAGCAGGAGCGGCTGCGCGAGCGCCTCGGCGAGCATGCCAGCTTCCTCGGCTGGCTCGAGGGAGACGCGCTCGCAGAGGCGTATAGGAGCGCGGACATCTTCCTGTTCCCCAGCGCCACCGACACCTTCGGTCAGGTGATCCTCGAGGCGCAGGCCAGCGGGCTCCCCGTGATCGCCGTCGCCGAGGGCGGCCCGCTGTCGCTGATCGACGACGGCCTCAACGGGCGGCTGTGCGAGGCGGTGGCCGAGCGACTGGCCGACACGGTGCTCGAGCTGGCCGGCGCGCCGCTGCTGCGCGAGCACCTCTCGCGCGGGGGCCTGGAGGCCGTCAGCGAGCGCACGTGGGAGCGCACGCTCGAGCGTCTCGCCGCCGGCTACAGACGCGTCCTGCCCGAGTCCGACTCGCCGGAGCTGGCCCGTGCGGCATAGCCACACACCCAGCCGGCTGGCGCGGATCGCCGTGGCGTTGCACGACATCGAGCCCGCCACGTTCGAGCGCTGCGCGCTGATCCGCGACTGGCTGGACGACCACGGCGTGGACCGCGTCACGCTGCTCGTGATCCCCGCCCGCGACCTGCACCCGGTGGGCGAGCGCTGCCCGGAGATGGTCCGCTGGCTGAACGAGCGTCGCCTGGCGGGCGACTCCATCGCCCAGCACGGCTTCCAGCACCAGCAGCTGCGCCGCGGCGCCCTGGCGCGGCACACCATCAGGCCGGCGCGCGGCGGACGCGGCGCCGAGTTCGTGGGGCTCGACGACGAGGAGACACGCCGCGCCGTGGACGCCGGCTGGCGGGTGCTCAAGCTCGCCGGCGTCGAGCCCGACGGGTTCGTGGCTCCCGCCTACGCCTACACCCCCGCCCTGCTCCGCGCGCTGCCACGCAAGTTCCGCTGGTGGGCCAGCTTGATGCGCCTGCACCGCACGCGCATGGTCGAGGACGAGGCCCGAGCGCAGTGGCTCGCTCCAGCCTGGGGCATGGGCACCGACAGCGCTCTGCGCCGCGCGATCTCTCCGTCGCTGATCCGCACCGGGAGCCTCCTGTGCGCCGGCACGCTGCGCCTGGACCTACACCCCAGCGACCTGCAGCACACTCGTCACATGCTCGCGCTCGAGTGGGTGCTCGGGCGCACAGCGCGACAGCGACAGGCGATCACCTTCCAGGAAATCGTGTGCGCGGAGCGCGCCCCGGAGGGCGCTCGCGTCCTCGCCCCGCAAGCGTGAGACGCCACCGGCCCCACGGCTAGGACCGAACAGTCAGCGCCTCGATCCGCTCGTGGTCGAGCTCCAGCCCAAGGCCCGGTCCGCGTGGGACCGTCAGCACGCCGTCGGTGGGTCTCGGGTAGCCCTCCACGAAGATCTCCCGCGCGGGGTTGTCGATGAACATGTACTCGAGTGTTGCCAGCTGCGGGGCCGCGGCCGCGACGTGCAGTGCAGCCAGCTGGGACACACCGCCCGAGAAGCCGGTGTGCGGCACGAAGGCCTTGTTGGCGGCGTAGCACAGGGCGTAGATCTGCATCGCCGCGGTGATGCCCCCGCACCGTCCCAGATCGGGCTGTACGTAGTCGATCAAGCCCTCCGCCAGCAGCTGACGAAAGCCAAAGACCGCAAAGACGCTCTCTCCCGCGGCCAACGGAGTGGAGGTCATCTGATGTATGCGTCGGTAGCCGTCGATGTCGTCGGGCGGGACCGGCTCCTCCAACCAGGTCACCTCGATGTCCTCCAGAGCTCGTGCGACGCGAATCGCTGTGGCGGCGTCATAGGCGCCGTTCGCGTCCACCATCAGCGCCACGCCGTCGCCCACGGCCTCGCGAATGGCCGCTACCGCTCGTACATCGGCGCGCATGCCGCCGTCCCCGGGCGGACGCCCGATCTTGATCTTGATTGCGGTGAACCCGAGGTCGCGCTGCTCGAGCGCCTCCCTGACCATCGCCGCGTCGGTATCGATGTAGACCGACGAGGCATAGACCGGGACCTCGGCGCGGCCGGCGCCGTGCAGCAGCGCCCAGATCGGGGTGCCAGCGGCCTTGCCCGCGAGGTCCCACAGGGCCGTGTCGACACCGCTGATGGCCTCCACGACGACGCCGCCCGCATGGCCCCAGCGGCGCAACCTGTCCATCATCGCAACCCACAGCCCGCCAATGTCACGAGGATCGCGTCCGATGAGCACCGGCGCGAGCAGGGACTCGACGGCGGCCCTCGTCATCTCTCCCCCGCGACGCGCGATCGCCTCGCCATAGCCCGTCAGTCCATCATCGGTGGTGACCCGCACGAGCACCATCGCGAACTCGTCGTAGTGGCCGATTGCGAAGGTCACACCGCGCTGCGGGCGGGCGATGAGCAGATCTGCTTCGACGGCGACGATCCTGCGGCCGTCAGAGGCGTGTTGGGAAGCTGGATCTCCTGGGTCGGGCATCACGAGCCTGGAGCGTCATCCAGGCTCCGACGTTGCGCAACTGTCGTGAACACGAGCGCCGCCCTGCGCTTTGTGGGCTGCCCAATGGCGTAGGCGAGAACCCGCTGGCACGCTTGACCGGCGATGTCAGACGATCCACATGAGGACGCGGGCCGCTTCGGCGGGGTCATCGCAGCGACTCTCACACCGCTCGACGCCGATGGCGTGGAGGTGGACGTAGCGGCCGTGGAAAAGCTCACCGTGTGGCTGCTGGAGCGCGGCGTCGACGGTCTCTTCTGTGGCGGCACCACCGGCGAGGGGCTCCTGCTGACCCACGATCAGTGGATGCGCCTCACGCGCGCCACGGTCGAGGCCGCCGATGGACGCGGTTTCGTAATCGCGCACTGTGGCGCCCTGAGCACCGAAGCTGCCGTCGCGCGCGCCAGAGCGGCACACACGCTGGGAGCCGATGCGATCGCCGTACTCGCACCCCCCTTCTACCCACTCGACGAGGAGGCGGTTTCACGGCATTTCGTCACAGTCGCGCAGGCCAGCGAGCTGCCGTTCTTCGTCTACCAGATCCCGTCGCACAGTGGACATGACGTGCCCGCCACAACAGTCGCTCGCCTGCGCACGCGCATCGACACCCTCTCAGGAGTAAAGGACTCGAGCACCTCGCTCGATCAGCTCCGCGCCTATCTGACGCTCGAAGGTCTGACCGTTCTGGTCGGCGGTGACGAGCGCATGCTCGCCGGACTGCGCTTCGGCGCCGCCGGCGTGGTGTCGGGTATCGCATCTGTCTTCCCGGAGATGGTTCTCGACGTCGCGCACGCCCAGCGAGCGGGCAGCAACGAGCAGGCCGAGCGCGCGCAGGCGCGCCTGACGCGCGCGCGAGAACTGCTCGCACAGGGCCCGCCGTTGGCGGCGATGAAGCTCGCCGCCCGCGCGCGCGGCCTCGACGTGCGCGAATCGCTGCGCGGTCCGTTGCGTGCGCTCGACACCGACGAGCGCGATCTCCTTCTGACAGCGCTCGACGCCGAGCGATTCCTCGAACCCACCACGCAAAGGAGCCAAGCATGACGTCGCCAATTCTCGAGTCGGAGTTCCTCCAACGCCAGCATCGAGCCGTAGAACGGGCGGCCGAGCAGGGCTTCGATGCGCTACTGGTGTGGAGCCGCGGAGGCACCTCGGTGGACTTCTATGGCGACGTGATGTACCTCGCCAACCACCACTCCCCGTTTCCCCCCAACCAAGATACGACGCAGTGGTCGGGGCGATCCTACAGCGCGCTGATCATGCCGGTGGACGGAGAGCCCACGCTCGTGGTCGATCTGCCGGACTATGACCCCAACGAGATCCACGTCGAGGACGTTCGCTCGGTGCTGCACGTTCCACAGGCGGCCGCCGCCGCGCTGCGCGAGAAGGGACTGGACCGCAAGCGGATCGGACTGGTTGGCCGTGACAGCCTCCTGCTTTCGCACCTGCGGTCGATCGAGCAGGAGCTCGGGCACAGCCCGCAGCTCGTCCCGGCCGACGAGATCCTCGAGCAGCTGCGTCTCGTCAAGAGCGATGCCGAGCTCGAGCTCGTGCGGCACGCCAGCAACGTGGGCAACCGTTGGATGCGGGCGATGATGGAAGCGATCGAGCCCGGTCGGACCGAGGGCGAGGTGGTTGGCGAGGGGCTGCGAGTGCTGGCGGCCGAAGGCGGATTTCCCTACGACGCAGCACTCGCCTCGGGGAATCGCGCGTCGAACTTCTTCTCTCGCAACCAGATCCCTTCATGGGACGCGCGCAAGGTGCTCGAGGCCGGTAGCCTCGCCCACGTCGACGCCTGGGGCGCGGTGAACGGCTACTTCCTGGACCTCGACCGCTCGACGGTCGTCGGCGGCAAGCCCACAGATCGCCAGCGCGAGGTGCTGGAGGCGGCGATCGCGATCGTCGAGCACCTCATAGCCGGAGTCCGTCCGGGCGTCCGCGTCGGCGAGCTCTATGACCGCGGTGCGTCGTGGCTGCTCGACAACGGCTTTGGCGAGCACCGCGCCGAGCTCGGCGAGGCGGGCACCGACTTCGGCCAGCTGTTTCCCGCCTTCGGGCACAGCGTCGGGCTGGGGCTGGAGCGCCCGTTCGTGATCGAAGGCGAGCAGACGGCGCTCGAGCCGAACATGGTGTTCGCGCTGGAGGCGCTGATCGGACACAAAGACGTGGGCGGCGCCGCGTTCGAGCACACGCTGATCGTCACGAGCGACGGCGCGGAGGTCCTAAACGCTGACTGTCCCGCGCGCTGGTGGGACTAGGCCGCCGGCCGGCCGGCCCCGGGCGTCGTCGCTGGACTCGCGGAGGGCCGGCCGGGCGCTGCCCGTCCGCGGTGGCGACGCCGCACTCGACGAGAGCGAGTCCAGCGTCAGGGCCAGATATAGGTTTGCAATCGTTGCCGGCTTGCGCAGCGACTCGCCAACGAGTTCCTCGATCTTGCCGAGCCGGTAGCGCAACGAGTTCGGGTGCAGGCTGAGCGCCTTTGCCGCGGTGATCACGTCGAGGTCGCTCTCGAGATAGCAGCGCATCGTCTCGAAGAGCTGCGGCTTGGCCTTCAGCGGACCGAGTGTCTCGCTCACCTTCGCTTCCACCACGTTGGTCTCCGGATGGGTCATCAGCCAACTTGTCAACTCGAAGTCTTCAAAGCGCAGGATGTGGCGGCCGGGCTGCCCGCGCAGCTGTTCGATCGCCACGGCCGCGTCGCTCACCGAGCAGCCGAGCTCGGTTATCGACTGTGCCGGGCGGCCGATGCCGACGATCGTGTCCTCAGACTCGGCGCACATGCCCGCGAGCAGAGACTCGAGCTGCGGGTCGGGGATCTGCGTGAGACAGATCACGCGATCGTCTCGCTCGGCCAGCAGCAGCGGCAGGTGGGCGGTGGCGAAGAGGTGCTCGAGTCTCGTTGCGGCCTCGTGCGGATCGAGCTGCTCGGACCACCCGCGACTGGAGAGCTGGAATGCGTGTGCGGGGGAGTCGAGGTCGAGCCCCAGGACAGCCACTCGCTGTCGCACCTCCTCGACCTCGCCCGGACGAGCGTTCACCACCTGCTCGATCAGTCGGGCGTGATATGCGCGCTGCTCGGCCGAGCTGATCCGCCGCGCAGTGCTCACAACGCCCAGCAGCCGCACGGCCGCTTCGACCATCGGCTTGGTCAGCTGCTTGAAGGTCTGGTTCAGACGGGTCACCACCACCAGCCAGGAGCGCAGCTGCCCATCTGCGTCGATCGGCGCCGAGACGACCTTCAGCTCGCCGACCTCGAAATGCTGAAGGCTCGCCGGACGGCGACAGACCTCATCCCAGACCGCCACGCACCAGTCGGGCGGCGACGGCGCCGTCAGGCCGCCTGCTGGACGAGAGAGCTGTTCGAGACGGCCATCCGGGCGATACAGGACGACCGTGCTGTCGAGCACCTTGCCAAGCCGATGCAGCAGCTCCTTTTCGGCATTTTCGGGCGCCGGCGCATTGAGCGACTCCATCAGGTAGTTCTGCATGGAGACGATCCGTCGCAGGACGTGGAAGTCACGACTCAGCGTCGCCCGCGCTGCGAAAGCGCTGACGCTGCTGAATGCCGTGGCATAGGGAACCTCGAAGATGGGGAAGTTTCGCTCGCGCGCCTCGCTGACGATCGCCTTGGGGACGCTGTCGAACGTCATCTTCACACCGAAGCCCAGCGCTACCAGTCCGCGCTGATCGAGTTCCGCTACCAGATTGCGCTGCGCGCGCTCGCTGCCGCGCAGGCACATGCCGGTGGTCAACATCACCCAGCCGGGCTCCAGCCACTGGCTTGGATGTTCGACCTCCGTGCCGTGCACGCCAAGGATATTGCGCGCGTAGCAGCTCTCGTCGCCGACCATTAATCTCAGGTTGAGTTCCTCCTGGTCGAGCAGGTCCCCGAGACTCAAGCCTCCTTCGATCATGCATCAACCTCCCTCAATGACTCGTTGATGCCGGCCCCCGGGCACCAACCTCCCTGAATCACGCGTTGATGCTAGCGACCAGTGCTGCAACGCGTCGCAGACGCGTCTCAACCCGAGATGAACTGATGTCCCTTGACCCGCTTCTTGCGCTCGTCGATCGTGACGATCACGGCTTGGAGAGTGCCGGACGCATAGTCGCTTCCGGGGTTGATCGCGACCGTTCGCCCGATCTTTGTCGCGTGCCGCGACTCGTGGATGTGCCCATGCAGTGACAGCCACGGCTGCACGTCCTCGAGAAACGCGCGAACCGCGTGCGAGCCCACCGGGCCTACGACCGGGTTGCCCCCCTTCATGACAGGTCGCAGATCCTCTTGAACGAGCGGCGCATCGTCGAGCGTCGAGCGGTACGGCGGGACATGGATGTTGGCAATCAGTGGCCGGTCCGGGTCGACGCCCACCACCGAAGCGCGCAGGCGTCGCTCGATCTCCTCCTCCGAGAACTCGCGCGGGCTGTTCCATGGGGTCGGGTTGCTCGCCCCGAAGCCGACGATCTGCAGCTCCCCGAACTCGAGCAGGCGTCCGTCGCTGTTGGGGATGCGCTTGCAGTTGTTGAGCGCCACGTCGATTCCCACCTCGTCGTCGTTGCCCGGGAGGCTCACGCACACGGTCGTGCTGTCGGCGAGGCGCTCCTCCGCGAGAGCGAGCCAACGCTCGACCGTGCGGGTCATCTCGCGCTCCATGACCTCGTCACGACGCACCTTGTCCTCGGCGAGCACCGCGAGCTCCTCCGGGTCGCAGCGCAGCGGATAGAAGCCGTTGAAGCGAATCCGCTTCTCGATCTCCTGCGCTTCCGCCTCGTCATGCGCCACGAACGGCTCGCCCAGGAACTCGCCGGCGAACGCTCCGTTGCGACGCACGAGCGGGACGAGCGCCTTGCCGCACAGGTCTCCGCCGAGGACGATCACGTCGGCCTTCGCCCGCGGCGCGAAGTTGAGCAGCTTGCGGAAGCAGATCTCCGCGCCGTGGAAGTCGGTTGCGAATAGAACTCTCAAGTCGCTCACTCGGGCGGGATCTCAGCGTAGGCGAGATCGATGTCCACCCCTTCGCGGTTGCGGATCCACTTCGACGTGTAGTAGATCGCCGGTCCAACGATGAAGAACACGCCCAGCGAGACGAGCACGATGCCCAGGTTGGTGCTGATGCTCGTGCCCGAGTTGGGGTCGGTCAGCATGACCGCCTCGGCCGCCATGAAGCCGAGCAGCGCGATACCGCCGACAATCGAGAGCACCGGTAGCCCGGCGAAGCGTTTCGCCGTGCCCGAGGCCTCGTAGAGCTGCTTGCGACGGTAGGGCAACGCGATGCCCGTGCAGGCCACGACCATCAGCGTCAGGGTCTCTGGGAAGAGGACCGTCAGGGTCGTCAGCCAGCCGGTGAACGCGTACACGGCGGTGCTGGAGATGAACATGACGGACACGATCAGGACTGCGATCAGGGGCGAGTGTGTGCGCTCGTCCACCTCGGAGAGCTTCTCCGGAACGACACGGTCGAACGACCAGGCGAGCATGCAGCGACTCGCCAGCATGATCGTCATCGGCAGCCAGGCGAAGATCCCCGCGACAAATCCGAGAATGATCAGCGTGCCGATGATCGGACTGCCTGAGGCGATCGCCGCGATCTCCGGATAGGCCGGCGCGCCACTGCCGCCAAATCCGTACGCGGCCGGATTGGCGATGCCCAGCTGATTCAGGAAGTCGTGACCCGCCATTCCCTGAAAGGCTGGGATCGTGATCACCAGCAGTACGACGACGACCAGCACAGCGCCTGGAATCGCGTAGAACTGGGTGCGCCGGCCGGTCTTGACCTCACCTGCGAAGTAGTTGCTCGAGAATATGAAGCCGAAGATGAACCACGCGACGCTCACGGCCATCAGCGTGTCGTGGAAGTCAAACCCCTGCGACACGTAGCCGGCTTTGGCGGCCGAGCTCTGCACGTGGCTGGCGGCGTTGCTCACACCGAGATTCGCGGCGTAGTGGTTGAACGAGGCGAGGAAGCTCGCGTGCGAGGTGAAGAGCCCGACGAGGACCACGAGCAGAAAGGCACCCAGGATGTAGATCACGAACGTCCACTGCTGAAGCCGAAAGAACCAGCGCGATCCGCCGAAGACAAAGATCGCCGCCGCGATGATGGTGAGAACCGTCCCCGAGGTGAAGATGCCCCAACTCGTCGAGAACCAGTCGGCCGTCGAGAGCAGGCTGCGGCTGGCACCGTATCCGACCAGCATGCGCAGGAACGCGCCCGCGCTGTACGTGGCGAAGTAGGTCGCGTACACACCTGCGACCACCATGTTCCAGAAGACATAGCTGAAGTTCGCCAGAAAGCCGAGGACCGGATGCAGCGTGCGACTGATAAAAACGTAGTCGCCGCCCGTACGCGGCATGAGCCGCGTCAGCATCGCGTACAAGAAGGCCCCGCCGATACCGAACAGCGCAGAGATCAGGACGGTGAGCAGGAGGTTCGCGCGCGGATACAGCGTCGGCGCGAGCAGGAACATGAAGGCCAACGTGAGCGCCCCACCCGACCACATGACGTTGTAGAGAAAGGCGTCATATCCCTTTCCCGCCCGCACCAATCCCGTGGCCTGGCGCACGAACAGGGTCGGCGGCACGGCACCCGCGGACGGGTCGGCAATCTTTGATTCGGTGCTCACGTTCGCATCTCCCTCTTGCTCTGGCTGAGCAGTTGCCGTACAGGCGCCCCCGATTGGACGCTTTGATAGATATCTCCACGAAGCTGGGTGCGGTAGTCGAGCCGCTCGTCGTGACGGCCCGGTCCAGGTATCTCCAGCTCGAGGACCTTCGCCTCATCGCCCAGACGGCCGATCGTTTTTCCGGCCGGATCGGTGACGCTGCTCCCCCCCACGAAGCTGAGTCCCTCCTCCTCGCCGACCCGATTTACGTATATGTGCGGCACGCCGCACTCGAGCGCTCTCGCTCGCGACGCGAGCTCGTGATCGTCGGCGAAGGGGCGCATGTTGGCCGATATGCTCACCAGCAGGTCCGCGTCGCGAAGCATCAGCGTGCGCCCGACCTCCGGAAACTCGATGTCGAAGCAGATCATCGGGCCGACGCGACGACCGATGAACTCGATCGGCTCGAGCTCGTCACCGGCGCAAAACGCGTCTCGCTCGGCTCCGAACAGGTGCGTCTTGCGGTACACCCCGGCGATCTCGCCGCCGGCGGTGATGAACACGGCGCTATTGGCGATGGCGCCGTCGTATCGCTCTGCAACACCCAACACAACAGCCGTCTCACCCTTCGCGGCAGCCGCGCGCACCGCCGTCAGCTCTGGGCCGTCGAGCTCCTGAGAGAGCTCGTCGATCGAGTCGAGCAGGTACCCACTCAGAAAGAGCTCGGGGAAGACGACCACATCCGCGCCGCTGTGCGCGCGGACCGTTTCACAGACGCTCGCCACGTTCGCGGCGACATCCCCGGGCGCCGATGCCAGCTGCGCGAGCGCGGCCCTCATCGCGTCTGCCCCCGCTCGGGCAAACGCACAGCCGCCCTGCTCCCCATCAGCACCCTGCTCCCATATTTCACGGGCCGGAGTCTCTGCGACCACCACTAGCCGGTCCATTGGTGGCGGTCCGAAAACGAATGGCAGTTTCAGAGATCGTCCAGTGAGCCGTCAGCGGCGAGATTGAAATCCTGCCGGCATGAATGAAACGCGAGCTCCCAAGCAGGACACACATCTGTGGCATCCCTTCTCGGACATGAGCGCGGTCCGCTCCGACGAGTTCGTTCTCGAGCGCGGTGAAGACGTATGGCTCTACGACACCGCGGGCAAGCGCTATCTCGACGGCACTGCCAGCCTCTGGTACGCCAACGTCGGGCATGGTCGCAGCGAGATCGCAGACGCCGTGCGGGAGCAGATGGGTCGACTGGAGACCTATGCCGTCTTCAACGACCTGGCCAACCCGCCCGCGCTCGAGCTGGCCGAACGGCTGGCGAGCCTGGCGCCGATCGAGGAGTGTCGTGTCTTCTTTGGCAGCGGCGGAGCCGACGCGGTGGACACAGCCGCCAAGATCGCACGGCACTACTGGCATGCGAGCGGCGCCCCGGAGCGTACGCATCTGATCAGCCGCAGGAAGGGCTATCACGGAACCCACGGTTACGGCACGAGCCTCGGCGGCATCGAGCCGAATCGGGAGGGGTGGGGTCCGCTGCTCGCTGACGTCTCGCTCATCGCCCACGACTCCGCGGACGCGCTCGCGGATGAGATCGACCGGATCGGAGCCGACCGCGTGGCGGCGTTCTTCGTCGAGCCGATCATCGGCGCCGGGGGCGTACACCTTCCGCCGCCGGGCTACCTGCCGGCGGTTGCGGAGATCTGTCGCAGCAACGGCGTCCTGCTCGTGGTCGACTCGGTGATCTGCGGCTTCGGTCGCCTCGGCACCTGGTTCGGAATCGAGCGCTGGAACCTCGTGCCCGACATGATCACCTTCGCCAAGGGCGTGACCAGCGGCTACCTGCCGCTCGGTGGGCTGGTCGTCTCAGACCATGTTGCGGCGCCCTTCTGGGAGAAGCCGGGAAGGATGCTCAGACACGGACCGACCTACGCGGGGCACGCGTCCTGTTGCGCCGCCGCGCTCGCGAACATCGCGCTGCTCGCGAGCGATGGACTGCTCGAGCGCGGACAGGAGATGGAGCAGCCGCTCGCGGACGCGCTCGGACGTGTCGCCCAGCACCCGGCGGTCGCGGAGGTTCGCGCTGGAACAGGCTTGATCGGCGCGATCGAGATCGATCCCGAGCTGCTCGCCGCCCGACCTGCCGCGCCCGCGGAGCTGTTTCGCGGCATTCGCGAGAAGGGCGTGCTCGTCAGGCCACTGGGAACATCGATCGCCGTCTCGCCCCCGTTGACCGTCACCGCCGAGCACCTGGATCTGCTCGCAGACGCTATCTCGGAGGGACTCGACGAGCTCGCGGCGGCGGCGAATGGACCGTCGGCGCAGGCTCGGAGCGCCGCGGGCTCGCGGCCATGAGCGCGCCCGACCGTCCTACCGTCAGCGAGAACCCGCTGATCAGGCAGGCCACCGCCGTGGTCGAGCGATCCGAGCAGAGTGGTGTGCTGCTGCGCCTGATGGGCGGCATCGCCGTCGCCCTGCATTCTCCCAGCGCGGATCATCGCGGTCTCCAGCGCGATTACGCGGACATCGACTTCGTCTCGGGCTCGGCCAATGGCCACAAGTTCGATGAGCTGTTCGCCGAGATCGGCTATATGCCGGACAAGCGCTTCAACAGCCTCAACGGCCAGACGCGGCGACTGTACTTCGACGCCGAGGGCACCCGTCAGATCGACCTGTTCGTGACGAGCTTCCGGATGTGTCACGAGCTCCCGCTGGGCAGCCGCTTGGAGGTGGATTCCCCCACGATCCCGCTCGCGGAGCTGTTCCTCTCGAAGGCGCAGATCGTGGAGCTCAACCACAAGGACACGCTCGACCTGTTCGCCCTGTTGAGCGACCATCGCGTGGGCTCCGGCGACGACGAGACGCTGAACGTCGATCGGATCGCCGAGCTGTGCGCCAAGGATTGGGGGCTCTGGCGCACCGTGACATGGACCCTGGACAGGCTGCGAGCGATTCTCGAGGCCAATCCAGGCGAGCTGGACGTGCCGCTGATCGACACCCGCATAGGAGAGCTCATCCAGGGCATCGACGACGCGCCGAAGTCGATGCGCTGGAAGGCCCGGGCGCGCATCGGCGATCGCGTCCAGTGGTACGAGCTGCCCGACGACCCACATCGCAAGATCGGCTGAGTCGTCGTGGCGCAACGCGACAGCCGCTGAAAATCAAGGAGGGAGCGACAGATGTCAACACCAAAGAGCGAGGACTCGACCATGTGGAGCGGCCTGCTGCACGGTGGCCTGGCGGGCACATTTCTCAAGGTTCCCCACGTGTCCCCGCGAGCCGCTGACATCCGGGCGGCCGGCGCCGGCGCGGCGATCTACGGGATGCCGTGGGACTCGATGTCGACGTCTCGTTCGGGCGCGAGCTCCGGACCGCGCGCGATCCGCGACACGACAAGCCTTTTCCTGCCCTACAACGCGACCTGGGACTTCGATCTCCTCGAGGCGCTCTCGCCGGTGGACTGCGGAGACTGCGAGGTGATCGTCGGCAACGCGAGCCGCACATTCGAGCGCGCACAGGGCGACATCGAGGAGATCATCGCCGGCGGTGCGCTGCCGGTCGTGATCGGCGGGGACCACTCGGTCACGATCCCTGCCGTGCGAGCTGTCGCCTCGAGCCGTCAGAACGCCGGGCTGGTCCTGATCGACACTCACCTCGACACCGCGATGGACGTGGGCGGCGAGCAGCTCAGCAACTGCTGCCCGATCACTCGCGCGATAGACGCCGGCTTCGATCCCGCCAAGACCGTGCTGATCGGCATCGGCGGCTGGCTGAACCCGCGCAGCGAGCTCGACTACTGCCGCGAGCAGGGGATCACCGTGATCTGGCTCGAGGACCTCTGGCAGGAGGGCACCGACGCCGTGATCGCGAGGACGCTCGAGCTCGCCGGAGGCGAGCAGGGCCTGTACCTGACGGTGGACATGGACGGCCTCGACGCAGCCTTCGGCCCCGGCACGAGCACGCCCACGCCCGGCGGGTTGACCTCGCGGGAGATGCTCACGTTGGTGCGCGGCATCGCCCGCCCGGGACTGATCGGTCTCGACGTGGTCGAGACGGCGCCGAACCTCGAGCACGGCTCCGCCACCGCGGGGATGGCGGCTCGGGTCGTGCTGGATGCGCTCGCGGCCCACGCCGGAGCACTGGGTCGATGACGGACGTGCACGCTGGTGTCAGCGGCGTGGCGCCTGCCCCCGAGGAGCCGCCCAGCTATGGAAACTACATCGACGGCGCGTGGCAGACAGCGGAGCGCACGTTCGACAGCACCAACCCGACCAGACCGGAGGAGGTGGTCGGCCGCTTCGCCGCCGCCTCCCCCACGGACGTGCTGGCGGCGCAGGCCGCCGCCCGTGCGGCCGCCGAGCCCTGGAGGCTGACCTCCCCGATCGCACGCGGAGAGATCCTCTTCCGCGCCGCTGAAGGGCTCGCCCGCGTCAGCGAGGAGATCGCGGTGGCGATGACCCGCGAGGAGGGCAAGACGCTGCCGGAGAGTCGCGGCGAGCTCGCTCGTGCGGTGTCGGTGCTGCGCTGGTTCGCGGGCGAGGCTGCGCAGCCGGCCGGCTCGGTGCTCCCGAGCGTCACCGAGGGCACGCTGCTCTATTCCGTTCGCGAACCGCTGGGCGTCGTGGCGATCATCACGCCGTGGAACTTTCCCGTGGCGATCCCCGTATGGAAGATCGCGCCGGCGCTCGCGTTCGGCAACACCGTGGTGTGGAAGCCCTCAGAGCTGACTCCCCTGTGTGCAGCGCGGCTCATGGAGGTATTCGAGGCGGCGGGGCTGCCCCCCGGCGTGCTCAATCTCCTGACGGGCGACCCCGCCGAGATCGGCGACGCGATCACCGACTCACCCGAGCTCGACGCGATCTCGTTCACCGGCTCGCTGGGCGTCGGGCGCCACATCCAGGCCCGCGCCGTGCCGCGCGGCGTCAAGGTGCAGCTCGAGACCGGCGGAAAGAACCCCGTGATCGTGATGGACGACGCCGACGTCGAGCGCGCCGTCGCACTCACCGTGCGCGGAGCGATGTGGTCCACCGGGCAGAAGTGCACCGCGACCAGCCGTGCGCTCGTGCTGCCGAAGGTCGCCCAGGCCTACACCGAGGCGCTTGTCCAGCGCGTGAGCGAGCTGCGCGTGGGCGATCCCCTCGCGCCGGAGACCGAGATCGGACCGCTCGTCTCGGCAACCCAGCGAGACCGCGTGGTCGGCTACCTCGATCTGGCCGATCGGGAGGAACATCGACTCGCCACTGGCGGCCGCGGGGCGGCGGACGGCCTATCCGGTCACTTCGTCCAGCCCACCGTCTACCTCGACGTGGACCCCGAGTCGAGGCTCGCCCAGGAGGAGATCTTCGGCCCGGTCTTGAGCGTGATCGCAGTGGACGACCTCGAGCAGGCGCTGGAGGTCGCCAACGGCGTGGAGTTCGGTCTGTCGGCGTCCATCTTCACGAGCGATCTCGCCAACGCGCTGCGGTTCGTGCGCTCGATCAGAGCTGGGATGGTGCACGTCAATCGTGAGACCCCCGGCGCCGAGCCGCAGGCCCCGTTCGGGGGGATGAAGGCCTCGAGCTCCCACTCGCGCGAGCAGGGCAAGGCTGCCGTCGATTTCTACACCGAGCTGAAGACCGTCTACATAGACCCGTAGCCGCCCGGGCCGGAGCTGTCGTGCTCGAGGTCTGGCTCTGGCTCGGACTCGGGCAGCTTCGTGCCCGGGTTGAACAGGCCATTGGGATCGAAGGCGCGCTTGACCGCGCGCTGCAGCTCCAGCGCGCCGGGGTCGAGCTGCAGCGGCACGTGCCTGCCCTTCAGCGAACCGATTCCGTGCTCGCCTGTCAGCGATCCTCCGAGCGCAAGCGCCATGTGGCAGACCTCCTCGGCGGCGCGCTCGGCCACGGCGAGCGCTTGGGGCTCGCGCGCGACCATGAATGTCGAGTGCAGGTTGCCGTCACCGGCGTGCCCCCAGCTGCATGCAGCCAGCCCGTGGCGAGCGCCGATCTCGACGGTGCCCCTGACCGCCGTCAGGAAGTGGTTGGCGGGCACCGTCACGTCCTCGGTCACCTTGCCGCCCGCGTGAGCGCGAACGGCATGTGAGATGCCCTCGCGCCAGCGCCAGATCGCGGACGCCTCGCCGGGCTCCAGCGGGGCAAAGACCGCCAGCGCGTCGCTGTCGAAGAGCTCCGTCAGCTCGGCCCGCAGCGACATCGCCTCGGCCTCGGCTCCGTCGACCTCGGCCAGGACGACAAAGCGCGTCTGCTGTGGCAGATCGCCGGGGAAGCCGCCGCGGGAGACCTCGATCGACAGACCCTCCGCGTAGTCGAGCGCCGCCGGCTGCAGACCGCTCGAGAGGACCGACTCGACGGCCGCGCAGCCGGCGGGAAGACTCGCGAAACAGGCGACGAGCGGCAGGCGCAGCTCAGGTGCGGGCAGCAGTCGCAGCGACGCTGCGGTGATCAGTCCCAGCGTGCCCTCCGAGCCGACGAGCAGACCGGTGAGGTCATAGCCCGTGACATCCTTTCGCAGCAGGCTGCCAAGCTGGACTATGCGCCCCGGGGCGACGACCACCTCCACTCCTGAGACCCAGCGACGGGTCGCACCGTACTTGAACGCCTGGGGTCCGCCAGCGTTGGTGGCGACGTTGCCGCCTATCTGTGACTGCTCGGCCGCCCCCGAGTCGGGCGGGAAGAACAGGCCGCTCTCGCGCGCGCGCCGCTGGAGTTGCGCGGTGGGCAGGCCGGCCTCCACCTCGATGTGCCAGTGCTCGGGCGCGAAGTACCGCACGGCGCGCATGCGGTCGAGCGCAACGACCACGCCGCCCTGGACTGGCACCGCGCCACCAGCCAGGCCCGTACCGCCGCCGCGCGGGACGATCGGCACGCCGAGCTCGTAGCAGAGCGCGACCACCTCGGCGACCTCCTGGGAGTTGGCCGGCATCACGGCCGCCCAAGGTTGCGCGGAGAACCCTCGGGCGAGCGTCGCGTCGCTGGCGAAGCTCGCCAGCCCAGTCGTGAACACGAAGTCCTCACCGAGGATCGCGCTCAGGCGCGCAGCGAGCGCCTCCCTGCTCATAGGATCGTGCGCCCGCCGTCCACGTAGAGCACGTGCCCGGTGACGAAGCTGGCCTGACGGGAGGCGAGGAAGAGCACCGGTCCCACGACCTCCTCCAGCCGCCCGAAGCGGCGCGCTGGAATCAGCTCGAGCAGCGCCTCTCTGCGTGCGGGATCCTCGGCGAGGTAGCGCTCCGTCAGCGCGGTATCCATGTAGCCAGGTGCGACGGCGTTGACCGTTACTCCCGTGGCAGCGTACTCGTGCGCGGTCACGCGCATGAGCTGGTTGACCGCCGCCTTCGACGCAGCGTAGGGGCCATGATGCCTGTGCCCGCTGCGCCCCGCGACCGACGAGACGAAGATCACACGCCCGCTCTGCTGGCTACGCATCTGCGGGGCGACTCCTCGCGTGAGCCAGAAGGCGCTCGACAGGTTGGTCGTGATGATCGCCTCCCACTCGGCGTCGGTGTACTGCTCGATCGCCTTTCTGTCGTTGATGCCCACGCAGTGGACGGCGACGTCGATACCGCCAAGCTGCTCGCTGGCCCGCTCTATCGCCTCGCGGGAAGACAGCGCGTCGCGAAGATCGGCGGTGACGGTTGACCTGAGTCGCCCATCCACATCAGCGTTCAGCCGGCTGATCCGCTCGCCGTCGAGATCGATGACGCCAACGTGGGCGCCGACGTCCAGGAATCCCCTGACGAGCGCGCTGCCCAGCGTTCCGGCGCCGCCCGCCACGAGCACCCGCCGGTCCTCGAGGCCCAGCCAGTCAGGCATCGGGGGGACGCTCGCGGTGTGTGAAGACGTTGAGCGTCACCGCCCCGCCGTCGGAGACAGTGGCCGAATGGGGCACTCCTCCGGGGAGGGCGGCGAGCTGTCCCGGCGTCAGTCGTATAGGCACACCGGCGACCACGAAGTCGACCGAGCCTTCGATCACCGAGGTGATCTGATCCTGCGGGTGCTGGTGCTCCTCCCAACTCGAGCCGGGAGCGTAACGGTAGAGAACGGCGGTGAGCTGAGGCGTGTGCACGGTGGCGCCCTCGATGCCGGGGCGCACCTCGGTGAACTCCTGCTCCTCCCATGTGATCGTCTGTGGCCTGTCCATAGCGTCTGCGTCCAACATTCCCACCTGGCGTTTGGGGGTGTGCTCGGAGTCCGCACGAAACGGCCGCGGTGGATCGGACGATGCACAACCGGGGGTCGCTGGGCGTCTGACATGTTGATCTGATGGGAGCCATCACCGGAGGCATCGTGGCGTCCTTGATGTGGACCCCCGCGACCCTCTGCTCCTCGCGTTCGAGCCAGCTCATCGGCGCGCCCTCGGCGGTCGCTTGGGTGATGACGGTCGGCCTCGTGCTCACCGCGCCGATCGTCCTGCTCACCGGGATGCCGCACCTGAACGGCGGCTCGATCGCGCTGCTGGCTGTCAGCGGCACGGGCAACATGGGCGGTCTGCTGCTGGTCTACGCCGCGATGCGCGTGGGCAAGGTGAGCATCGTGGCGGCCATCGTGGCGACCGAGGGCGCGGTCGCGGCGGTAATCGCAGTTATCGGTGGAGAGGTACTCTCGCCAGCCGTCGGCGCGACCCTCGCGCTGGTGGTGCTCGGAGTGATCCTCGCCGCCCGCCGCGAGGACGAGCCGTCCCGCGCCGGGCGAGGCCACACCGCCCGCGCCACGTGCCTGGCGATCGGCGCCGCCACTGTGCTCGGGGTGAGCCTCTATGCCACCGGGAAGGTGAGCACCGAGGTGCCGCTGGCCTGGGTCCTGCTTCCCGCCCGTTTGCTTGGCGTGCTGGTGGTGGCGATCCCCCTGGCTGTCTCCTCGCGCCTGAGGCTGACCCGCGCCGCGCTACCGCTCGTTCTGGCGGGCGGCACGTGCGAGGTGCTCGGTGTGGCCTGCTTCACGCTCGCCGCGCGGCATGGCATCGCGGTGCCCTCGGTTCTCGTCTCGCAGGTGGCGGCCCTTACGAGTGTCGCCGCGTACCTGCTCTTTGGCGAGCGCATCGGCCGAGCGCAGGTTTTCGGGGTGGCTGCGATCGTCGTCGGCGTGAGCGTGCTCAGCGCACTGCATCCGTGAGCCGGGACGAGTAGTCAGCCCTTGGCCCTGGCGATGAACATCGACGGTTCGAAGGACTTCACCGCGGAGGCGCCCGCGTAGCCGAGGTGCCGGAGCGCGAACAGGTCCTCGATCGTGCGCAGCAGCGAGAAGTGGTTGAACTCTTCCTGGCTGACCGTGCCGCCCTTGACGAACGGCGAGAGCAGCAGCGCGCCCACCGTGCCGCCGCCGCGCGGCGCGCCGGCGATGCTCTTGACTGGGTCGTTGGGGAACAGCGGCTGCCCGCAGCAGGAGCTCGAGTCGGCGAACGCGCCGCTGGAGGGCGCCTCGTCGACCGTGATCACCAGCAGGCCGCTTTCCTTGTACGCCTTCGAGCCGGTGATCTCCGGGACGACTTCTTTGAGGAACGTGTTCGCCGGCGCCAGGCCGGCGGGGGCGCCGGGAGTGCAAGGCGTGGGGTTGCCGTCGTCGCAGCGGTCGGGCGCGATGTAGGCGAAGCTGGGGGTGCTCTTGACGCTCGCCAGATCGCCCTTCAGGGCGGCGAGCCCCACGTCGGCGGTGGCGCACGCGGGCGAGTCCACCACAGAGGCGAAGTACACGAACGGGTTGCGGAACGTCGCGTAGGGGCCCGTGCTCGCGCTCTGCTCAGCCGTCGGGTCGGGCTGGCCGAGAGCGGGATGCGCGCACGCGCCCGCCTGGGCACCCGCTTCGTCGATGCCCTGCACGTACGCGCGCCCGGTGAGGTGCTTTTCGCTCAGCTGGCCGAGTAGCGTCTGCGTGGATGACGGGTACACGCAGCCGTTGCCCAGCACCTGTCCTTCGGGGCCTGCGCTCGCGCCCGTGATTTCCGTGTAGGTGGGGCAGTTGGCTGCCGTTTCCATCGTCGGCCCCTGACCGCTCAGCAGGGCCACCTCGTCTGCCAGCTCCTCGTGCGCCACCGCGTCGTAGCGCACCAACAACTCGCCTCTGTGCTCGAGCGTGCCGGACAGGTAGGGCGCCGCGGAGGATGGCCCAAACGCCGAGGCGTAGGGCTCGTCGGAGAGCATGATCACGAACACGTGCTCGACCGGTGGGAGCTTCGTAGCCGCGCCTCCGCCGCTCGATTCCGAGGAGCCGCCTTTCGATGCCGAGGAGCCACCTCGAGAGCCTGAGTCTCCGCCTTGCGGGCTCGACTGTGACGCGCTCCTTTGCGTTCCCGCGCTGGAGGCGCTAGTGGGCGTCGGTTCGGGTTCCGCGGGCGGAGGTGTGCTTTCCGTGCTCGATGCCGACGATTCGGAGGCTGTAGGTGACGCGGGTGGCGAAGCGTCCGAGGAGCCGGCGGCAGGGAGCACGACCTTCAGCGGCGATCGAGTGGACGCCAGCGTGTCGCTCACCCTCGTTGCAGCAGCGCGCCCGAGGATCACGCCGAAACCGAGGAACACCAGCACCAGGAGCGCCGAGATGCGCGGCGAGGGCAGCCTCAGGCCCGACGGCGTGCGTGTGGACGCGGGCGCCGTGTGGATCGGCGCGGTGGGGCTCTGCACAGCTCCAGCACGCGCGTGCGCTTGGCCGCCAACACGTCGCAGGATGCCCTCGAGCAGGGCGCTGCGGACTCCGACCCGCGCGCCACAACTCAGGCAATAGTGCTGGTCCTCCGCCAGCGGCGCGCCGCAGTCGGCACACTGCCTGGAGCGCTCAACGGTCAAACCGCCTCTATTCGTCCCGGCTGGCAGCCGACTCCGCCTCCGGCGCGGCCTCCGGGGCGAGCAGCGCGTCCATTACCGAAGTGACGCTGTCCTGCTGGATGGCGCTGCTGAGGCGGCTCTCCATCAGCGTCATACCGCACTGCCAGCAGTACAGAGCACCGCGGCTGTGTGGCGCTGCGCAGTTGGGGCACGCGCCGGCCGCGCCGTCCTGCTCCATGCGCAGCAGGCGCTCGATCTCGGCGAGCTCGGCATCACGCTCCTGCAGAACCGCAGCGCGGCGCACCAGCAGGTCGAGGCGAAAGTGGTCGCGGATCGCCATCTCGTAGGCCAGACCGCCGAGGTCCCAGTGCAGTTCGGCCACCTGCTCGGCGAGCGCGTCGCGCCGGCTCCTCAGCTCCGAGCGCCCGCCATCCGGAGTCGATGCGGCCGGCGAGTCACGACGCTGCGACGTGAGCGCCGCCGGCAACACGCCGCGCGCCTGCGGGCTCTGCGCGGCCGGCGGCGAAGGGTGTCCGCCCGGGTCTCGGAGGATGCCCATGCTCTCAACCGGTTTCGACCACGTTCGGCAGCGCCTTCGACTGTTCCTCGTAGCTCTTGCCCTTGGTTCCCTTCAGTTTTTTGAGCACGCTGGGAGGAGCGGGATGACTCTCGCTGTTGCCCACCCCCCCTTTGGAGGATCCGCCGCCGCTTTCGCTGGGGATGCCCGACTTCGCGGCGCCGTTGGACACCTGGATGACCTTGGCGCCGGGGAAGCTGTGCTTCAGGCCAGCGAGCGCCTTCTGGGCTTCGGAGCGCCCGTGATAGTCGCCGGCGTAGATCACGTAGCTGCCGGCACTCAGACTGCTGAATTCTTCGGACTTCAGAGCACCGACCGCTTTTGCGCCCTTGGCGCTCGCGGCCGACTTGGCGCCTTCCACCGACGCTCACGCTCGTGCCGGATTGGGGCAGTGTCTGCAGCTGCACGGTGTAGCCGGAGCTCCCGGACGGCCAGTCACTGACGAAGGATGCTTCGGCGGGCGTCGTGGCCGTACCGGCCGACGGCGCAGAGGCGACAGTGATCACCTGCGGCGGAGCCGGGCTCTGCTTGGGCGAGCTGGAGCGTCCGATCAGCACACCCACGCCCATCGCCAGCAACAGGACGCCCACGCCCGCAAGCACAGTCAGGGTGTTGTTGTTGCGCGGCGCCCCGCCGTCCCGTTGCGGTCCAGCTGGAGGGAAGGGAGGACTCGCGGGAGGCGCCGACGGCTGAGTCTCGTCACGGGTCGGAGCCGGCCCGAGCAGCACGCTGCTCATTGGCGCGGTTCGCTGGCCGCACTCCAGGCAGTAGCGCTGGTCGGGCGCCAACGGCGCGCCACAACCGGCGCAGTGGGCGGCTGCGTCTGCGCGAGGCTGTGGTGAACTTGCGATCGATTCGGTGGACAGGGTGACTACCTTCGAGTCTGAGGCGGTGAGAGCACAGAGGCATCTGCGACCGCACGAAGCCGAAGCGCTCCGCGCCGATCCCTTATGGTCGAGCCACGCGCCCGCTCACACGTGACGATTTTGTGAAGGGCGTGCGCTTCAGGGCTCCCGCTCGCCGCCCCTCGAAGGAGCCGTGCCCAGACTAGGCGGCCACGCCGCGTCTGTGCGGCAGCGAGCTGGCTTGCTCCGTCGGGAGTATCTGCGCGCCAGTCGCGTGAGCGTAGATCTCCCGTTCCTCCGCCTGTTCCCAAACGGGCCGGTAGCGGGGAGACGGCGCCTGCGCGAGCGGCTCGATATCGCCCGCGCTGGCTACCGCGCACATCCCTGCCACCAGCGAAAGGACGAACAGCCAGGCAATGATGATCAGCAGGAAGGTCATTGGGAGCTCCGAGTTCTTTCCGGGATTCCTCACTAGTTATATCAGATTTATGGCCATCGCATGGGCGGTCGGCTGTACGAGCCGCGAACTGCTCAACCACCCCGGACAGCGGCCACCCACTCACGTCGCAGGAGCCCCGCGCTAGGATCTGGAGGCATGCACGGGGGTGCACAGCCTGCGTCGAGCTCGCGAGATGTCCTCACGCGCACCGCATCGAAGCACCGCCAACGGGGTTAGCAGGGATGAGGTCGCGCGCCCGCGGCCGTCGAGCTGTGTCCAAGATCGAGCAGACGACCGCGCACGGAATCCAAGCACAGGGAGGGACACTGGTATGAGGAGCTTTGTGACGAGGCGTTTGGCAGCCTTGGCCGTCCTGGCGCTGGCGAGCGTTGCGCTCGTCCTGCCGTTGGCCTCGGCGAGCAGCCGCGCCACGTCAGGGCCGCCGCGCGTGTCCACCGGTGGCTTCTCGCACGTGAGCGCCACCTCAGCCACGCTCCAGGGAACCATCGACCCGCGCGGGCTCGCCACGACCTACTACTTCCAGTACGGCCCCACCACCACCTACGGATCGCAGACGACTTCCGAGAGCCTTCCTGCCGGCACCACCAAAGTCAAGGTTCAGCAGGCCGTGTCGGGCCTGCAGGCCGGCTACCACTACCGCCTCGTGGCCAGCAACTCAGCGGGCCTGACGGATGGGCACGACCGTACGTTCACCGCGCTGACCAAAAAACAGGAGAGCAAACCCGGCTTCGAACTTCCCAAAACGTTCGCGGCCATCCCGGTCGGCGGCGCGTTCACGCTGAGCGGTGTCCTGACCGGTAGCGGCAACGGCGACCGCGCCGTCGTGCTGCAGGCCACTGCGTACCCGTACACCACGCCTTTCACCGACGTCGGCAGCCCCATCCTCACGACGTCGACGGGCCGGTTCACGTTCCGCGTCGCCAAACTGTCGAGAAGCACCAAGTTCCGCGTCAGCACTGTCAGCACAACGCCTTTGCGCAGCCTGGTCGTGCCCCAGGAGGTCTCGGTGCGCGTGATCCTGAAAGTGCGCTCCAGCGGCCAGAAGGGGCTCGTGCGCCTGTACGGAACGGTCGCGCCGGCCGAGGTGGGAGCGCGGGTGTTCGTCGAGTTCGAAAAGCCCGCCAAGAGCGAACAGCCGAAGGGCGAAGAAGGAACCACCAGGCTCGAAAATCCCGCAAAGCAGAACAAGAAATCCTCCAGAGAAAAGGGACCCACCTTCGCGACCAGGTTCACGTCGGTTGTAAAGCGTGGAACCAGGGCGCTCTCGCGGTTCAGCGTCGTCGTGACCATCAAGGAAACCGGGAACTACCGCGTCGTCGTCGTACCCCCACTCGGGCCCCTGGTGTCCGGCCACAGCTCGACGGTGCCGCTCAACGCTCCGGCCAACAGCAAGAGCAAGCGCAAGAAAAAAGCGACGTAGGCCGCCCTCCGCGCCTGGGATGGCGGCGGCGGGACCAGACCCTACGCCACCACGCGCGGCTAGAGCAAGCCGCGGACGGCGAGCAGGTCCATCACGCGGGCGACCTCTTCCTCGACTGTTTCCCCGTCTGCAGCCGAGCACGAGGTCGGGATCCGCGGGGGCCTCGTACGGTGCGCCCACCCCTGTGAGGCCGGCGAGCTCTCCCGCCCGAGCGCGCGCGTACAGACCCTTCGGGTCGCGCTGCTCGCACAGCTCCGAGCGGGGCGTCGACGAAGATCTCCATGAACGTCAGGTCGTCCGTCTCGTGCAGCGCTGCCGCGGTCTCACGGTCGGCCGCGTAGGGGCTGACGAGGCTCACCAGCGCGACCGTGCCCGACTCCGCGAGCAGCCTCGCCACGTGTGCGGTGCGCCGCACGTTCTCGCGGCGCGCGCTCTCGTCGAAGCCGAGATCGCCGTTGAGGCCGTGGCGCAGGTTGTCGCCGTCCAGCAGGAACGCGGGCCGGCCCGCTTCGAGCAGGCGCTCCTCGACCGCTGCCGCCACCGTCGACTTGCCGGCGCCGGGCAGCCCCGTGAACCAGAGCGTCGCGCCCGCGTGCCCCAGCGACTGCCAGCGCCGCTCGCGCGTCATGCGCGTGCCCTGCCAGCGGACGTTCGGGCTGCGCTCGCTCTTGGTGTCAACCCCCGCGCCCTCGACCTCCGTGTCGAGGATCACGCCCGCGCCGACAGTGTCGTTCGTCGCCTCGTCGATCACGATCAGGCTGCCGGTCACGCGGTTGCGCCTGTAGGAGTCGAACACGAGCGGAGAGCTCAGCTCCATCTGCACGCGCGCCAGGTCGTTGAGCTCGAGCGTGGTCGCGCTCGCGTCGCGGCGCAGGCGTCTCGACGTCGATCCGGTAGCGGACGTCGATCTTGCCGACCATCGCCGTGCGCGTGGTGTGCTTGACCAGGTAGCGCCGGCGTGGGCTCAGCGGCTCCTCGGACATCCAGCACATCAGGCACTCGAAGCGGTTGGAGACCGTCGGCTGGTTCTGCGCGCGCACGATCGTGCTGCCGCGGCTGACGTCGATGTCGTCCTCGAGCCGCAGCGCCACGGACATCGGCGCGAACGCTTCCTCTATCGGCCCCTCGTAGGTGTCGATGCCCGCCACCGTGGTGCGCTGCCCGCCCGGCAGGACCACGACCTCGTCGCCCTGGCGGATGATGCCGCCGGCGAGCTGGCCGGCGTAGGCGCGGTAGTCGACCACGCTGCTGGCCGGCGGGCGAATCACCCACTGCACCGGAAAGCGCACATCGATCAGGTTGCGGTCGGACGCGATGTGCACGTGCTCGAGGTGGTAGAGCAGCGGTGGGCCCTGATACCAGGGCATCGCCTCCGAGCGGTCGACCACGTTGTCGCCCAGCAGCGCCGAGATCGGGATGAACGTCACATCGGGCAGCTCCAGGCGCGCGGCGAACGCGTCGAACTCCTCGACGATCGTGTCGAACACCGCCTCGTCGAAGTCGACGAGGTCCATCTTGTTCACGCACACGACCACGTGCGGGATGCCGAGCATCGAGCTGATGAAGGCGTGGCGCTTGGACTGCGCGACCACGCCCTTGCGCGCGTCCACGAGCACGATCGCCAGGTCGGCGGTGGAGGCGCCGGTGACCATGTTGCGGGTGTACTGCTCGTGCCCGGGCGTGTCGGCGATGATGAAGCGGCGCTGCGCGGTGGCGAAGTAGCGGTAGGCGACGTCGATCGTGATGCCCTGCTCGCGCTCGGCGCGCAGGCCGTCGGTCAGCAGCGACAGGTCGACGAACTCGTGTCCCATCTGCTGACTCGTCTGCTCGACGTGCGCGAGCTGGTCGGCCAGCACCTGCTTGGAGTCGTACAGCAGGCGGCCGATCAGCGTGCTCTTGCCGTCGTCGACCGAGCCCGCGGTCGCGAAGCGCAGCAGGTCGGCGGGACGCTCGCTCAGGCGCCGGAACAGGGCCGCCGCGCCCTCCTCGGTGTGCGGCGTGGCGTCAGCTTGCGCGGTCCCGTTGCCGTTCAACGCGACTGCACGCGTGGACTCCACCTCGTCCCCTGCCATCAGAAGTACCCCTGCCGCTTGCGATCCTCCATGGCCGCCTCTGTGACGCGGTCGTCCGCGCGCGTCTGGCCGCGCTCGGTCACCTGCGTGGCGGCGATCTCCGCCACCACTTCCTCCAGCGTCGCGGCATTCGACTCGACCGCGCCCGTGCAGCTCATGTCGCCGACCGTCCGGTAGCGCACCTGTGCCGAGAACGCCTCCTCGCCGTCCATCAGCTCAACGAACGGGCTCACCGCGTAGAGCATCCCGTCGCGTGCGAACACCTCGCGCTCGTGCGCAAAGTAGATCGAGGGCACCTCCAGCTCCTCCTCAGCTATGTACTGCCACACGTCGAGCTCGGTCCAGTTGGAGATCGGAAACACCCGGGCATGCTCACCCTTGCGAATCCGGCCATTGTAGAGGCTCCACAGCTCAGGCCGCTGTTTCTGGGGCTCCCATTGCCCGAACTGGTCGCGGAAGGAGAGGATCCGCTCCTTGGCACGCGCACGCTCCTCGTCGCGGCGCGCTCCGCCGAAGGCCGCGTCGAATCTGTGCTCTGCGATCGCGTCCAGGAGCGTGATCGTCTGCAGGGCGTTTCGCGAAGCGCGCGGCCCGGTCTCGTCGACGGCGCGCCCGTTCTCGATCGACTCCTCCACCGATGCCACGATCAGCCTCTCCCCCAGCTCCTCGACCCGCCGGTCGCGGAACTCGATCGCCTCGGGGAAGTTGTGACCGGTGTCCACGTGCATCACGGGAAACGGGAACGGGGCCGGACGGAACGCCTTCTCGGCCAGGCGCAGCAGCACGATCGAGTCCTTGCCGCCACTGAACAGCAGCACCGGACGCTCGAACTCAGCGACCGTCTCGCGCATCACGTGGACGGCCTCCGCCTCCAACATGCGCAGATGGGTTAGGTGGTAGGTCGCTGTCATCCCTGATGGCTTTGAGTCAGTGTCCGTGTGTCCTGCGCGCAAGGCTCGAGCATTGAGCGGCTTGACACGAGGTTTGTGAAGATTAGGGTGCCGGTGCCGGCTTTTCAAGCAACGCGAGAGTGCCCGTTGGGCTTCTGCACTGCGGGCACTGCTACGGTGCGCGCCGCTGCGCAGGACGGCGCCCTCGATCTCCCAGATCCGCGCGCGGACCCACGCCATGAGCGCACCTACGAGCCAACCGCCGCCTGAGACGGCGGAATCTGAATACCAGCCACGCGTCCTGATGCTCGGCATGGGTTGGTTCCCGACCACGCCGGGCGGATTGAACCGCTACTTCCGCTCGCTTTTCGAGCAGCTTCCCGAGGCACGTGGCGTGGTCGTGGGACCCGCGGAGGGCGCGCCTGCCTCGATCGCGGTCGTGGACGACGCCTCGACAGCACTGCCACGTCGGCTGCTCGACTTCTGCCTCGCCGCGCGACGCGCGGGAGCGAACGCCGACGTCCTCGACGCCCATTTTGCGCTGTACGCGGCAGCGCCGCTGCTGCTGTGCAAGCGGCTGCGAGAGCGCCCGCTCATCTTCCACTTCCACGGACCGTGGGCACAGGAGAACGTCGCAGCCGGTGACTCCTCGCGCGCGCGAGGAGTCCTCCGTGCCGCTATCGAGCGCCGCGTGCTGCGACGCGCCGACGCTCACGTGGTGCTCTCCTCAGCTTTTCGAAGCGTGCTCATCGAGCACTACCGCGTGCGCCCGTGGGAGGTGCACGTTCTGACCCCGGGGGTCGATCTCGACCGGTTCACCCCTGCCGGCAGAGACGAGGCGCGCGAGCGGCTCGGGGTTGCTCCAGACGCGTTCGTGGCAGTCTGCGTTCGGCGCCTGGTGCCCCGGATGGGACTCGACGTGCTGCTCGACGCCTGGGAGCGGATCGCCGAGGATCTGCCGGCCGGGTCGCTGCTGCTCGTCGTCGGCGACGGACCGCTGCGCGACTCGCTGTCCGAGCGCGCTGGGCGAGCGCCACTTCGCGGCCGGGTGCGTGTGCTCGGTCGGGTCTCGGAGGAGGATCTCGTCGACGCCTATCGTGCGGCGGACGTCGCGGTGGTGCCGACGCTGGAGCTCGAGGGCTTTGGCCTTGTCGTGCCGGAGGCCGCGTCATGCGGCACCCCCAGCATCGTCAGCGACGTCGGCGGGCTACCCGAGGCGGCGCGCGGGCTGGACAGCTCGCTGATCGTCGCACCCGCCGACGTGGAGGCATTGGCGGACCGCATCGAGGCGGCGGCCCGCGGAGAGCTGCCCACCCGGCTGGACACCAGGAAGTTCGCCGAGCGCTTCTCCTGGCCGCTGCTCGCCACACGCCACCGCGCGCTCTACCGGCGGTTGCTCGACGGCAGGCGCGACGGACGGCTGCGCGTGGTGTACCTCGATCACGTGGCACGGCTCTCCGGCGGCGAGATCGCGCTCATGCGCGTGCTCCCTCACCTCCAAAATGTGACCCCGCACGTGATTCTCGGCGAAGAGGGCCCGCTCGCGGAGCGCCTTCGACAGGCCGGCATCTCCGTCGAGATCCTGCCGATCGCGCCCTCCGCTCGCGACGTGCGCCGGGATACCGTTCGTCCCGGCGGCGTCTCGCCCTTGGATGCGGTGCACATGCTGGCCTACACCGCCCGCCTTGCGCTGCGCCTGCGCTCGCTTCGCGCCGACATCGTGCACACGAACTCGCTGAAGTCGGGGGTATACGGGAGCATCGCGGCGCGGATGGCCGGCGTGCCCCTCGTGTGGCACGTGCGCGATCGGATTGCGGAGGACTACCTGCCGCCTGCCGCGGTACGTCTCGTGCGGGCGCTGATCCGACACCTCGCCGACGGGATCATCGCGAACTCCACTGTGACGCTCGAGGCGCTTCCCGCCGCGGACCGCGCCGAGCACGCATGGGTGATCCCGTCGTCTGTCGAGGCCTCCCCGCTGCCGCGTCCAAGCGCGTCGGAGGTGACGACGTTCGGCATGCTCGGGCGGATCGCCCCGTGGAAGGGGCAGGATCTCTTCCTGCGGGCCTTCGCGGCCGCCTTCCCCGATGGTCCGGAGCGCGCGGTGGTGGTGGGCGCGGCCATGTTCGGAGAGGACAACTATGAACGCGAGCTGCACGCGCTGGCGGCGAGTCTCGGCATCGCCGAGCGGGTCGACTTTCGTGGCTTTCGCGAGGACGTCTGGGCCGAGCTGGCGTCGCTGGACGTGCTGGTGCACGCTTCGGTGATCCCCGAGCCATTCGGAACGGTGGTACTCGAGGGGATGGCCGCCGGCCTGGCGGTGCTGGCTGCCGACGAGGGCGGCCCCTCGAGCATGATCGCCGACGGCGAGGACGGGCGGCTGTTCCGCAGCCGAGATCTGGAGTCGCTCGCCACCGCGATGCGAGCTCTGCGCGATGACCCGCACGAGCGCGAACGCCTCGGAGCCGCCGCGCAGGATGCGGTGGCCAGGTACCACCCGGATGCCATCGCGCAGGCGCTCGAACGGGTCTACGAGCAGTTGCTGGGCGACCGGGCCGCCGCCTCGCGCTCCTAACCGCGCCCCCGCGCCCCGAGGGCGCCGCGGCAGCTTCGCAGCCGCCCGAGAGATAGCCGCTAAAGGATCTCCCGTCCGGTGTCGATCCAGTCCCAACGGCCCCCTCCCCCGTGATCGCAACCTACCCAAGGACGCTCCCAAACATGCTCTTCACTCCTGGTCGGCGCAAGCAGCGAGTCGAGCTCGCGGCCATCCTCCTGACGGCTCTGTTCATGCTCCTGCCCGCCGCTGCAAGCGCTCACAAGCGCGCGCGCTTGCAAGCCCAGGTCAGCGAAGAAGCGGCCACCGGCGCTCTCCAGGGATCCACCAGCTCCTCCGCAGGTTCGGAACCACCGGCCGAAACCGGCGAACCCGGCGGCCCGTCGACGGGGGAAAGAACCGGCGAATCCACCGGCCCGTCGAGCGGGGAAGAAACCAGCGAATCTCCTCGCCGCTCGCGTAGGGAAGAACGACGCGAACGCCGCCAGGCGCGAGCCGATGCTCGAGCGGACAGCGGATGCACCGTCGAGCTGCAGGCGCCGCAGATCGTCACATCGGAAGCGTCGCTGACACTCACCGGCACCGTCAGCTGCCCCGAGCTCGGGGAAGCCGGCGAACAGACGGTCACCCTCTACCAGAAGCTCCTTGGCACGCCCGGCTACACCGCGGCTGCGACGAGCACCACGGAATCGGACGGCGACTTCCAGTTCCCGCTGACCGGCCCTGGACTCAACAGCGCCTTCTACGTGCGCGTCGGGAACGCCAAAAGCGCTCGTATTCGTGTGCAGGTCGCGCCGAGCGTCACGATCGACTCTCCCGCTGTCGGCACGCCGCTGTTCACCGGCGGCGGTTCGCGTGCCGCGAGCGCCGGCACGCTGGCCAGCAGCGCGGTGACGTTCGCCGGCACCGTCAGCCCCGAGGACGCGGGCGCGACTGTCATCCTGGAGCGTGGGTTCACCAGGGGCGGATGGGTCTCGATCGGGGCCGGGCACGTCGACGAAGAAGGCAACTACTCGATCGTTCACACGTTCTCCAAGCCTGGCGAGACCAACATCCGTGTCGTGGTGCGCTCGCACCGCACCTACATGAAGACCGCCTCCGCGCCGGTCACCTACCTGATCTCGCCGCGGCGAAAGAGCGCCGTGACGATCCAGCCCTCGTCCGATCCACTCCCCTACGGCAGTGCGGTGACCCTCAGTGGAACCGTCGCCGGAGCGCCGGATCAGACCGTGACGCTCTACGCGCAGACCGGGACGGGTGCGTTCGTGGCCGTCGCCAAAGCAAGCGCTGTCGGAAGCACGTACAGCTTCTCGCAGTCACCACTGCAGAGCACTCGCTACCGCGTGGCGAGCGCCCTCGCGAGCTCTCCAGTCCTTGCGGAGACTGTCACCTTCGCCCTGTCCGGCACGGTCGTCCCGGCGAGCGCCACGGTTGGCGAAACGCTCACCTTCACGGGCAGCGTGACCCCGGCGCACGAAGGACAGCAGGTGGATCTGGAACGCGAGAACCTCTCCGGTCTCGGCGGCTACCACGTGATCGCGTCTGCGACGACGTCCTCCTCGGGTACCTACTCGCTCACCTACGCGTTCCATGAGATCGGAGCCGCCATGCTGAGGATCAGCGTGCCCGGCAACACCGAAGTCGCGACCGGGGACGGCGCACCGTTCAAGCTCGCAGTCATGCCCATCTCCTAGCCTCGCGGGCTTTCCCGGCGGCGGGCGTCGCTAGCGGCTGGTCAGCTCGTCCTCGAGCTCGGCGGCGCTCGTGAACATGCGATAGCCGAGCTCTTGGAGCTCCGGGCCGGCCAGGCGCTCCGCGGCCGCAAGCTCCGCCGGCTCGCGCCCCCCGTGAATCCCGACGGACCGCGGGTGCGCCCCGAGCAGGCGTCTGCGGACCATCGGCGTCATGTCCTGTCCGAGGTGGCGCAGGATCGCTTGCCCCTGCGCCAGCGGGTCCTCGATCAGCTCCTCGTAGCGGATGTGCTGCACACGCCCGGAGGCCACGACATCCGGGCGGTTGAAGAAGTCTCGGCAGAGCCTCAGCATCTCCCGCCACATCCACACCGCCCGCAGATACGGCGTCGCGTCCACGAACGAAGCGGTGTCGCTCTCACTCACCCACCACGGCACGTACAGCTCACCCACCTTGCGTCCGATCTGCACCTCGTTCGTCTCGAGACTGGCGAGCTTCTCGTCGCTGAGGACTCCGTAGGTGCGAACCAGCGAATCCGCGACGTCACGACCGTCCCTGTAGATATAGAGCAGGCGCGCGTCGGGCAGTGCCTGGTAAGCGAGGTCCGGCGCGAACGCCAGGAAGGGCTCCTTGTAGACGAGCGTGCTCTCCACTCTCCTGCCCTTGGCGGCGGGCGGGAGAGTGAAAGGCCGCCTGCTCGCCGCCCACCACTTACGCAGGGCAGCCGAGCGCGCGTTGTAGAGACTCGTTGTCAGATAGTCGTCGAGCCCGCCCCGAAAGCTGCGCTCCAGCGTTTCTCGCACGCCATCCGGTAGATCCTGCGCGGCCAGATGGGCGATGCCGACCGGCAGCAGGTTCCCGCTCACGCACTCCAACGCTGGATGGCCGTTGAGCACGCTCATCAGGAACGTCGTCCCCGAGCGCGGGGCACCCAGGACGATTGCGCGCCCGCCGGTCACCCGAGTCCCCCGTCGGCGGCGCGTGCCTCGTCCACCCCGTCTGTGACCCGCGCCAGCCAGTCGGATTCATCTCTCTCGATCGCCTGGAATATCATGCGCGACTTCTCCTTGTTGCGCTCCGCGAGACTCGCCCGTTGGCGCATACGCCCACGCCGACGCCCACGCGCTCCTGCGACACCGCTCCGAAGTCGACTCAGCGCGGAGCCTCGAGAGCCTTGGTCGCTCATCTCTTCCTTCAGGAGCTGGAGATCCACTCGCGACAGCGCGTCGCCGCGGAAACCCGCACCGTGGTGATAGACGATGTCGCCGTAGATCGCGAAGAACACAGGGTGCAGCTTGGACCCGTTCGTCCGTAGCAGTGGCACCCACGGAGTTTCGGTTAGTTCGAGCGCGCGAAGCAGGTTGGCGCCGACATCGCTCACACGCCGGCCCTGGTCCCCGGCCCAGGCGGGCCCCAGAGACCAGTCGCCGGGCAGGCTACGCCAGGTGCCGACCGTCGTCACGCAAAAGCACGGGTGCGGTTGCGGGTCGTCGAGGTTCTCAGCGCGTCTCACGGCGACCAGCGGCGCCTTGGAAAGACCGTCCATGATCACGGGCATCGGGTCTGCGATCGGAAATGCATCTCCGTCGAGGAACATGATCAAATCGTCATCCTCGCCGACCTGTCCGATCTCGAGCGCGAGGTGATTGAGCTTGCCCTCGTGCGGACCGCGCTGCTGCAGAACCCTGTCGAACGACGCACAGTAAGAGCGGTCTATCCCCTCGAGCGATGTCCACGTCTGGTAAGGAACCGAGAGGTGTCTGCGCAGATAACTTCTCTGGATCTCTATCCAGCGCGGCGACCTGTAATGGACAGTGGCGACGTAAAGCATCAAGTGCACCTCATAGGATGGTGCTGAGCATATCCCACACCGCCGAGTGGAGCCGCTCCAGTCCGCGCGCCCGCCACATCACCCATGCGCACATGAGCGGCTATGGTGTTCCTGCGATGACCGCGCACGCTCGAGCTTCGCCGGACTGGGCCTCGCCTGAGCTCGAGGCGCCCGCTTCAGTGCTTCTCGGTGTCCCCCGCTGGACTCGCGACGGCGGGGTTTCCACACACGTCCAGACGAGCGCGGCGGTTCTGGCCAGCCACGGCCTCGATGTCCGGGTGATGGCTGCGCGGATCGAGACCAGCGAGACGGTAGCGGGAGTAACTATTTACAAGTGCCCCGATCTCTTTCACCCGGAGGTGCCGATGTCCATACGCATGGGCGATGCTCTCTCCTTCCGGCCGGATGTGATTCACCTCCACCAGGTGGATCTGCCCGATGTCATCCGGGAGATGCGCAAGAGCGCACCCGTGGTGATCAGCGCACATGTCTATTCGGCCTGCACCTCCGGTGTCTACTACTTCCAGCCGGGTCACGAATGCACACGTGCACACGGACCGGGTTGTGTCTTCAACCTGCTCGCCCGTGGCTGCGCGCACACACGAAACGTGAAGTCTCTCCCGAACCGCTACGCCGGCGCCTCGCGCAGAGTCGAGGCCTTGAAGAACGCCGATCTCGTCGTCGCCTACTCCAGCTCGGTGGATCGGCACCTGGCCGCCAACGGCTTGCTCCGACGCCAGATAGTGCCGTTTCCCGCGACGATCGCGCCAACACCCCACACCGGCGGGCCCGCGCGGCGCCGGGTGGTGTTCGCGGGTCGCGTGGTCGCGCAAAAGGGGGTGTCGGTGCTGATTCGCGCAGCACGCGAGGTGGACGGTGAGTTCGTCATATGCGGAGACGGCCGGCAGCTACCGGCGATGCGCAAGCTCGCGCGACGCACCGGGGTCGAGAGCCGCATCCGCTTCACGGGCTGGCTCAGCGCCGAGCAGCTCGCTGCGGAGTTCGCCGACGCGTCGATCGTCGTCGTGCCGTCGCTGTGGCCGGAGCCGTTCGGGCTCGTGGGAATCGAGGCGCTCGCCGCCGGGCGCCCCGTCGTCGCCAGCGCGACCGGCGGGATCGGAGACTGGCTGGACGACGGTGTCAGCGGCCTTTGCGTGGAGCCAGGAGACGCCGGCGCGCTGGCCCGTGCGCTCAATGAGCTGCTCGCCGATCCGGAGAGGCAGCGGGAGATGGGCGAAGCGGGGAGGGCAGCCGTGAAAGAGCGCTTCTCACCGGAACGTCACGCGACGGCCCTGTTGGACGCGTATGCGAGCGCCCAGGCCACCTGGAGCGCGGCGCAGTGTCCAGCCAGCCCCGAGCGGCCGCTGCCGAGCACGCGACCGTGACGGGCACGGGACCGTCGGGCGGTCACTCGATCGAGTCGTAGCCCCACAGCCGCACGAGGTCGCGGCCGAGATACTCGCTCAAGCCCACCACCTCGGGCTTTAAGCGTCGGCGCAGCTCCAGCATGAACTCCGCATCGGCAGGCGGCGGCGTCCGGTATACGGTGCGCCGCATCAACGGGTAGTAGAGCGCCTCGCGGGCCTTGCGGGTGGTGAGCCCCTTCCCCAGCTCCCGCAAAGCCCTGGCACCTGGATGGCGCCCGGCACGCAGTGACCGTCTGAAGGCGTCGAGCCGTACCGAGCGCACCCCGAGGGTGCGATTTGCCCGGACGACCTCGACCGGGAGTCTGTCGTCCACCTCCAGGAAGCGCATCAGTTGGCGCATGGTGCCTTCGTTGTCGGCGCGGAAGTCCTCGTAGATCAGCACCAGCAACTGATCCGCCGGGAATACTGCGCGGTAACGCTGGATCTGCTCTACGTACTCGACCCGATCCGAGTATATGAGCGCCCGCGGCCAGTCGGCGGATCGTGGCAGCTGCCGGCCTTCGCGCCGGGCGCCGTCGAGCTCGACCGCCTTGCGAAAGCTCTTCTCCGTCTCTGTGTGCGTAGAGAGCATTTGCAGGTGCAACGAGCGCAGGAAGCTCGCTGGCTCGCGAAAGATCGCGACGATGCGCGCGTCCGGGCGCGCAGCCGCAATTCTCTGCGCCGCCGTTCGCGACCACAGGTATGACGAGGACGCCTCGCCCACTCGCTGATCGGCTCGCGCCGCGGCAAAGAGCGAAACGTAGTCCTCGAAGCTTTCGTGCTTGCTTCCTGTGAACTCGAGAGACGTCTCGGTCGAGTTCTGCGGCCTCGGGTTCTCGCGTGCAAAGAACCACGGCTCCTTGGGGACGGACATGAACACCTGAGGATGGCGTCGGAGCATTTCATAGATCGCCGTTGTGCCGCACTTCGCATTCCCCACGATGAAGAAATCAGGCACCCTCGCGCCCCCCGCGGCCTCACCCGAGGAGCCATCGGTCGAGTCCATACCCGCCGGGCCACGATCGGGAATCAAAAACCCGCCTGCACTGGATCGGCGCCTTCCACCCGTGCCAGCCAGTCCGAGTCCCCGCGTTGAATCGCCTCGAAGACGAGTTGGGACTGCCTGTTGTTTCGCTCGATCGCTTCGTTCCAGGCGAGGTCGCCGCGAACTCGCCTGATACCGGCCCTCGCCAGCCGCAGCACCGGGCCTTTCGCTCTCTCCTCGGCCGCGCGCGCCTTCAGCCCGTGACGGTCGACGCGGGGAAGGGCGTTATCGCGAAAGCCCGCGCCGTGGTGATAGACGATGTCGCCGTAGATTGCGAAGAACAACGAGTGCAGCGCAGCCCCGTTCGAGCGCAGCAGCTTCACCCACGGCGTCTCTGCGAGCTCGAGAGTACGCAGCAGGTTCCCACCCACGTCGCTGACGAGCCCTCCGTCGGAGCCGCGCCAAACCGCACCCCTCGACCAGTCGCCGGGGAGACTTCGCCACGTTCCAACGGTGGTCACACAGAAGCATGGGTGTGGCTGGGGATCGTTGGCGTTCTCAGCCCGCCTCACCGCAACCAGCGGCGCTGCCTCGAGCGCCGCCGTCACCACCGGCATCGGATCCGCGATCGGGAACGCATCTCCGTCGAGGAACATGATCAGATCGTCATCCTCGGCAACGTGGCAGATCTCGAGGGCGAGGTGGTTGAGCTTGCCGGCATGCGGACCGCGCTGCTCCAGCACGTGGTCGAACGATGTCGCGTAAGACCGTTCTATGCCCTCGATCGAAGCCCACGTCCGGTAGGCGACCGAGAGGTGCCTTCGCAGGTAGTCGGTCTGGATCTCGATCCAGCGTGGTGACTTGTAGTGGACCGTGGCGACGTACAACAAGGTGGCTCTTCTCTCCGGACGGATCATGACACAAAACCCAGGCGGGCCGTGGCGAGCGACGTGCCGCCCGCAGCGCTGTCAGCCGATCAATCCAGATGCTCATAGCCCCACAGGCTGAGGAGATCGCGCTCCAGATACTCGCTCAGAGCGAGCACCTCACCTTTGAAGCGGCGCCTGAGCTCCAACATCGTCCGGTCGTCCGGCGGACGAGGCTCCCCGTAGACGACGTGGCGTCGCATCCGCAGAGCGGTGTGGCGCAAGCGGCGCGAGGTAACAGCCTTGACACCCTTGCTGATCGGCCCGCGCCCCACCGTAGTCGCATGTATGAGCTCATCGACGTGTCTGGATCTCAGTCGAACCGTGGGATTGGCTTCTTTCACCTCTATCGGGACCTCGCTGTCCACGTCGAGAAAGCGCAGCACCTCACGTACGGTGCCCTCGTTGTCTGCTCGAAAATCGTCGTACACCAACACGAGGATCTGCTCCGGTGCCAGAACCGCACGGTAGCGCTCGAGCTGCTCCACATAGCGGACGCGCTCCGAGTACAGCAGCGCCTGCGGCCATCGGCAACCGCGCGGGATGCGTTTACCCCGACGTCTATCCTGCTCCAGGGAGATCGCCTTGCCGAAGTCCTTCTCGGTCTCGATGTGGTTCTGCAACAGCTGCAGGTGCAATGAGCGCAAGAAGCTCGCAGGCTCTCGCAGCACGGCGACGATGCGCGCCTGAGGTTGCAGGGCGGCGATGTTCGCTGCCGCGGTCCGCGACCACAGGTAGACAGTCGATGCCTCTCCCGCGAGCTGCGCCGGCCGAGCGCCCGCAAACAGGGCGAGATAGGCCTCGAGCGTGCGTGGGCGGGTCTTCACCATCGCCCACAGGCCCTCGTGCATGTCGCTCGCCATGAACACGGGCTCCTTGAGGCTCGACATGTAGATCTGCGGATGGGCCCCCAGCATCTCCGCCAACGCCGTGGTCCCGCTCTTGGACTGCCCCACGATGAAGAACTCCGGTACGTGCACATGCGCCGATCCGGAGTCGGTCCGCGTGTCACCCACGACCGTGACAGCTCCGCTGTCCGCTCTGCAGGACTTGCCCGCACGGGACGTCCCTAGCCTGTCGAGTCAAGTGCACGAGGGCGCCGCGCCGCCGGCCGTCGACAAGAGACTGGCACACCAAGTTCCAGCGGACGCACCGGAGTGTGTGAAGGTCTCGTTGATGACGTTTCGCTGGCATTATCGGCGTGGTAGCGATGGACATCGCTGGCGCAGCTCACGCAGGGTCGCTGGTGGCAGTATTGCACGTGCCAACGGCGGCGCGAACCGGTATCATCGGCCGGGAATGGCCTGGACGGATCCAAACAGCCGATGAGCGCGACGAGCAACGGCCAAGCACCGGTTCGGCGGGTCGTGTGCCGTGGTTGGCGGCACTTGAATGGCGCGTTCCAGGCCATCGCTGCGACACAAGCACCGACATGACCTCTCTCTCCCTGCGCCGCGCTCCCCGCCTACTATCCAGCGGCGGGTCTTCGCAGGAGCCCTCAGCGCGATCGCGGATGCGGCGGTTGCTCCGTGGTCAGCGCAAACGCATCGGCGCGGTGGCGCTGATCGCGATCGTCTCCACGATGGCGGAAGCGGTGTCACTCGCGCTGATTGCACAGATCGCGGCGAGCCTGGTCAAACCCGATCAGTCACACGCGAAACTCAGCCTGGTGCACATACACGCCTCGACCGAGACCCTGATCTTCGTCGCATTCGCCATCGCCCTCGCTCGGATTCCCCTGCTGCAGGTACCCGGGACCATCATCCCCGCACGGATCCTCACCGATGTGACGGCTCGTGTTCGCACCGATCTGTTCAACGCTTACAGCCGCGCTTCGTGGGAGGTCCAGTCCCGCGACCGGGAGGGCCAGGTTCAGGAGACCATGACCAATCAGGCCGGCCAGGCAAGCTCGTGCGCGGGGGCCTTCCTGGGCCTGATCAACTCGACACTCACGTTTCTCGTCCTGTTGGCGTCCGCGTTCATACTGAACCTGTACAGCGCCGTCATCGTGCTGGCTCTGGCGATCAGCATGTTCGCGCTGCTGCGCCCGTTGCGCGGGTTGGGCATGCGCCGGGCACGGACGTGGTCCCAGGCACAGGTCAACTTCGCGAGCGGCGTCGCCGAGTCCATTCGACTCGCCCAGGAGACGCATGTGTTCGGCGCGGGGGCAATTCAGCGACGCCTGAACGACGCACGCGTGTCCATCACCCGCAGGCTGCTCTTCCAGACGCAGCTGATCTCGAAAATCGGCGGCAGCATCTCTGAAACGATCATCTACCTGCTGCTCGTAGGCGGGCTGATCGTGCTCCACGCGGAGAACACCGGGCATATCGCCTCGCTTGGAGCGGTCGTGCTGATCTTGGTGCGCGCGACCTCCAGCGGTCAGGGCATCCAGAGCAACTACCAGGAATTCATCCAGGCGATGCCGTTTTTGGAACGTACGCAGGAGGCGGAGCGGCGGTATCGGGAGAGTAGTCCTGATGAGGGGAGTGTTGCGCTGTCGGGGGTTCAGGCGCTTGCGTTTGAGGGGGTGGGTTATGCGTATCGTGCGGGGCGCCCGGTGTTGGCGGATATCTCTTTCGAGGTGGACAGTGGTGAGGTGATCGGTGTGATCGGCCCGTCCGGTGCTGGTAAGTCGACGCTCGTTCAGCTGTTGCTGCGGTTGCGGGTGCCGGTCGAGGGGCGCTATCTGGTGAACGGGACGCCGGCGCAGGAGATCGTCCAGGCGGACTGGCACAGGCTGGTCGCGTATGTGCCCCAGGAGCCGCGGTTGCTGCACGCTTCTGTGGCGGAGAACATTCGCTTCTTTCGCGATCTCGACGATCAGGCAGTCGAACGGGCTGGGCGCTTGGCGCGCATACACGAGGACATCGTGAGCTGGCCGGATGGGTATGAGACGATCGTCGGTCCTCGCGCCGATGCGGTCTCCGGTGGCCAGCAGCAGCGGATCTGTCTCGCGCGTGCGCTCGTCGCGCAACCGCAGCTGCTCGTCCTCGACGAGCCCACGAGCGCGCTGGACCCCACGTCGGAGGCGTTGATCCAGGAGTCCTTGACGGGACTCAAACAGCAAGAGCTGACTCTGTTCATCGTCGCGCACCGGATGTCCACGCTCAACATCTGCGACCGCGTGATGATCATCATCGACGGCAAACTCGCCGGGTTGGACACCATCGAGCTCCTACAGCAACACAACGCCTACTACCGCTCCGCCTCAGCACTCGCCACCGGAGATATGCTCAGCGAGTTGGCGTCTCTCCCCGATGTCTCCCCGGCCGGCGGCATGCTGTCATGAGCGCCAGGCTGCCTGACTTCTTCATCGTGGGGCACCCGAAGAGCGGCACCACCGCGCTATACGAGATGCTCCGAACGCACCCCGAGATCTACATGCCAAAGGCCAAGGAGCCGCGCTTCTTCGCGAGCGACCTGCCCTCTTCCTTCCAGCGACACTCCGATGTACCGTCGCTCACCTACGAGGACTACCTTGGCCTGTTTCGCGACGCGCGGGCAGACCAGCGCATAGGAGAGGCCTCCACCTCCTATATCTGGTCGAGCGCCGCGGCCGAGCGGATAGCCGAGGCGCGACCCGATGCGCGCATCATCGCCATCCTGCGCGAGCCCGCGAGCTTTGTGCGCTCCATGCACCTGCAACTGCTTCAGATCCGCATCGAGAGCGAGCCGAGCCTCAGGAAGGCGATCGCGCTCGAGGACGCGCGGCGCCAGGGACGAGAGCTCCCGAGCTTCATGGAGCGCTGGCCGGAGGTGCTGCTCTACACCGATCGCGTGCGCTACGTCGAGCAGCTGAGTCGCTACCACGCGGTGTTCCCCGCCGAGCAGGTTCTCGTGCTGATCTACGACGACTTCCGCAACGACAACGAGGCGGTCGTGCGTCGCGTGCTGCGCTTCCTGGATGTGGATGACACGGTGCCCATCGACGTGAAGGACGCCAATCCCACAGTCCGCGTGCGCTCCCCGCGCTTCGAGGACATGGTGCGCTCCGCAGACCAAGGAAATGGTGCGCTCGCACGGGCCGTGAAGGCTACAGCCAAGGTCGCGCTCCCGAGCAGACGCCTGCGCAAAGACGCATTCTGGCTAGTACGTGAGCGCATGGTCTTCGGTAAGCCTCCCCCGCCCGATGAGAGCCTGATGCTCGAGCTGCGTCACCGGTTCAAGGCGGAGGTCGCCGCCGTCGGCGAGTACCTGGATCGCGACCTCCTCACGCTGTGGGCGTACAACGATCTCCGCTGAGCAGGCGCATCTCTCGTGCTATACGTCGCTACCGTCCATTATCAAAACCCTCGCTGGATAGACATACAGGCACGCTACTTGCGAGAGAACATCTCTGTCCCTTACGAGACGTGGTCATCGCTCGAGGGAATCGACCGCTCCTACGCTTCCCGATTCGACCGGATCCTCGATCAACGCGGGCCTCATGCCGGCAAGCTCAATCACCTTGCGCTCGAGATCTGTCAAGTGGCGAGCGACGACGACTTGATCATGTTCCTCGACGGTGACGCCTTCCCCATCGCCGATCCGATGCCCGTGGTGCTCGACGGCCTCGAGAAAGCAGCGCTCGTGGCGGTGCAGCGGGTCGAGAACCTCAACGAGCCCCAGCCGCATCCGTGCTTCTGCGTAACCACCGTGCAGACATGGCGGCGGCTGCCCGGCGACTGGTCGTTGGGATTTCCATGGCGCGCAGCCGGCGGTGAAGTCATCAGCGACGTTGGCGGCAATCTTCTGCGTGCATTGGAGCTCTCACAGACGCCGTGGCTCCCGATCCTACGGACAAACGGGACAAATGTGCACCCGGTGTTCTTCGCCATCTACGGCAACATCCTCTATCACCACGGCGCAGGCTTTCGCGACGCGTTCGTCACACGTACCGACCGCCAGCAGCTGCGCAAGCGCACCGCCATCCAGCACCCCGCTGTGCTGTGGCTGAGACGCGCCAGAGACCGACTTCTCGGCCGCCATTGGGGACACGAGGTCAATGAGCGCATCCGGCGACAGTCGCAATCGATCTTCGACGCGATCGAAAGCGACGACACTGCGTGGCTGACGACGCTGCAGGAGGGCACATCCTCCGAATGACGGCCCAAGCCACCACCCAGACCGGCGGCGGCATCCGCGTCGAGGGCCTGACGAAGTCCTTCCGCAGCCCCCAAGGCCCCATCCGCGCAGTGCGTGGCATCGATGTGTCGATCGCGGCCGGTGAGACGGTTGCGCTACTGGGTCCCAACGGCGCGGGCAAGTCGACCACGATCGACATGCTGTTGGGCCTCAGCAAGCCCGACCGTGGCAGCGTGAGCGTTGTCGGCCGTCCACCCCGCGAGGCGGTCGACGCGGGACTGCTCGGCGCGATGCTGCAGAGCGGCGCGCTGCTCCGTGACCTGTCGGTGCGGGAGCTCGTCGCGATGATGTCCTCGCTGTATCCGCACCCGTTGGACGTCGAGGAGACGCTCGAGCTCACTCGGCTGCAGGGCATCGCTTCTCAGCGCACGCAGAAGCTCTCCGGCGGGGAGACCCAGCGCGTGCGCTTCGCTGTCGCGATCGTCTCGAACCCAGAGCTGCTGGTGCTCGACGAGCCGACGGTCGCAATGGACGTCGAGGCCCGCCGCGAGTTCTGGGGCATCATGCGCGAGTTCGCCGCCCGGGGCAAGACCGTGCTGTTCGCGACCCACTACCTCGAGGAGGCCGACGCGAACGCCGACCGAGCGATCCTGATGGCCCACGGGCGAATCGTCGCCGACGGCCCGACGACCGAGATCAAGGCGCGCGTGGGCCGGCGGACCCTCCGCGCGACGCTGCCGGACGTCGATCCGTCGAGCCTGGCGGGCCTGCCCGGAGTCGCCTCGGCCGAGCGGCACGGCGACGCGGTGATCCTGAGCTGCATGGACTCCGACCAGAGCATCCGGGCGCTGCTCGAGCAATATCCGGCGGCCAGGGACATCGAGATCGTCGGTGGGAGCCTCGAGGAGGCGTTCCTGGAGCTGACGGGCGAGCCCGACGCCGACGAGCCGGAGCTGGTGGCGCGATGAACGGGATCGCCTACACCCGCTTCGAGCTGCTGCGCACGTTCCGCAACCGCCGCTTCCTGCTCTTCTCGCTCGGCTTTCCTCTGGTCTTCTTCTGGCTGATCGCAGCGCCGCAGGACAACAAGATCATCAGCGGCACCGGGCTCACCTACGCCACCTACTACATGGTCTCGCTGGCGTCGTTCGGGACGATGATGTCGATGATCTCGACCGGGGCACGCATCGCCGGCGAGCGACAGGTCGGGTGGACCAGGCAGCTGCGGATCAGCCCGCTGTCGGTGCGCGCGTACTTCCGCGCCAAGGTGCTGACTGCATACGCGATGGCGCTGTCGAGCCTGCTCGTGCTCTACATCTCGGGATCGCTGCTGGGCGTCAGCCTGCCCGCCGGGCGCTGGCTGGCAATGACCGGCCTGATCGTGGTCGGTCTACTGCCGTTCGCTGCGCTCGGCGTCCTCGTCGGCCATCTCGTGAACACCGACTCGGTCGGCCCGCTGATGGGCGGCCTGGTGTCGATCCTGGCCTTCCTGAGCGGCACCTGGTTCCCGATCACGAGCGGCTTCCTGCATGCGTTCGGGCAGTTCCTCCCCTCGTGGTGGCTCGTCCAGGCCCGTAACGTCGCGCTCGACGGCCACGCTTGGGGCGTCCGCGGCTGGATCACCGTCGCGGCGTGGACGGTGATCCTTGCGACCGGTGCAGCCTGGGCCTATCGTCGAGACACGGCCAAGCCGTAGTCACCGGTTGAAGATCTCGCGGATCGCGCTGCCGGTCGGACCGCGGTGACGTTCTCTCGTTCGGACTCAACGGTGTGGAAGAGAGGTCGCTGTGCCCGTTGGAAGTGTTCGCTCCCATTGACGTTTCCAACTATTTGACTCTCGTTCGCGCCCGTGATCTACTGGAGATGGTTGACCTTGTTCAGCCGCAAGCGCCGGACTCCGGCCGATCACATCAGGTCCGAAGCGACTGGGGGTGGGACTGCTCGTCTCGCGGGAAGGGGCGATGCGATGAATGCCGCCCCGAGGTCTCTGACGTCCTGACACCCAGTCACTACTAACGCGCACCTTCCGCTGGAGACAACATGACTACGCTCAACGACAACCTGTTCAGCCAGACCTACGACCAGATCCTGAAATCGCCGCTCGGGTCAGGCGTTCCGTATTTCCAGATGCTGGGCGATCCAATCGACTTCGTGTTTGGCACCGCTCCCGTTGGCCAGACCAACGCGCAGGCGTATCAGATCGTCAGCGGTATGCCCAATTGGTCTCCGATCGGAAGCTACGCTTCTCAGGACGGCACCTTTTACAGCGCATACAGCCAAGTGTTTCAACACATCACCTGGAAGGTCAGCCCTGGGCAAGAACAAGCGCAGGCCGCACTGAAAAGCAAAGTCAATGCCTGCTCTCGCGCGCTCAGCGAAGCTGAAACCAGCACCAACGGTGCCTACAACGTCGCAAAGCAAAACGGCGGCACCGTATTTCAGGCGCGCTACCCCACAATACAAGCCTGGCTTGCCGGTCCGGGTAAGACCTACGTCAACGCCGAAACGGTCGCCGGAGAAGCGTTCGACGCGGCGACTGCACAACTCCGCTCACTGCAAAAAGCGGCACAGCCAACGACGCTGCAGGAAGCCATGGCGGCGATGGAAAAACCAGCTGGCGAACCAGCCAACGCACCTGCCCCCGACGGCTGGACCAAGGTACAAGACATGGGTGGCGTCGTGCGCTGGAGGCCGGAATTCGTCATCGGCACGACGGGAGAACAGTGGCGGGCACAGTTGGCAAGCGGCTCGCAAGGCGCATTCACTGTAGGGCTCGATGCGAGCGACGAACAGAGCGACCTGAACAAGTCGTGGGCTGGAGGTTCCGCGAGCTACGACGCCTTCTTCTGGGGAGTCGACGCCAGCGGGGGATGGGAAAAGCTCGATATCACAACCAATGACAAGAGCGTCAAAGCCGTGATCAACGTGAAGTCTTCGACGCTCGTGCCTGTCTCTCCGGGGGCGTGGTATGACGGCGGCTTCATGTCCGCTCTCGCGAAGTCACAAGCAGGTAGCGGCTGGGTCCTCGATTCGCCCTGGATACCCAGCGGCGGACCGAACAGCATGTTCGGCGCCAGTGGTCTGCTCTCCACTCGGATAGGCGAACTGGTCGTCGTCTATCAGCCTTCGTTTGAAATCACCATGAGCCAAACGACCTTTGAAGAACATCACGAAAAGTACGAAGCCAGCCTCGGCTTGCGGATCGGACCGTTTCACTTTGGCGGATCAGGCGGCCACGAATCGACCTTCACCCATGACACCGAAGGGAAAACTACCTTCAAGGGCGGTTCGACTTCGACTGACCCACTCATAATCGGGGTCGCCGTGGCGTTTCCCGGTGTGAACAAGCCGTAGGGGCGTTCTGCGATCGCTGCGACCCGTCGCCTGTGCGGCGAGTGGCTGACGAGCAAGGGATCGGCGATAGGCGTGACAGAGATACTGGAGATCGCAGCGACGAGCGATCCAGCCCGGCTGCTCTCAGCGGCGCGAGACAATGCGGCCGTGCTGGGGCCTGGTGCAGCAGACGTCGCGCCTGGCGGCGCGGCGTCTGCTGCGGTGTCGACCCGAGCGGAACTCGGGCCCACGGCCGAACCGTCCCATCTGCAGCTACTGCTGCCGAATCAGCTGTGGGATTGGCCGACCCCGCCGAGCGATCAAACGGACGCCTCGCAGCTAGAGTTCTGCGACATCGTTCCGGGCTCCTGCGGCGGCGGGTCGCCGTTCGTGCCGGGCGGCAGCTTCGCCAGCAATTACCGGAGCTTCCTCGAAGCCCTCAAGCCGAACTTTGCACTCACGAGGGTGGCTGAAGCAAAGGACGCTATCCAGCAGCCCGGCATCCCGCCGTCGTCAGGTCCAACGCCCCGTGGTTGGACGAAGTTCACGGATGCAGGCGGTCTCCTGCAGTGGTCGCTCGCATGGTGGGTGTCGATGATGCCGTCAGACCTCGTCAGCACCGTAGCGAAATCAGCGGTTCAGTCCGAGACCGTCACGCTGGGGACGAGTCACGCGACGATGCAGGTCACAGCGTCGACGGCGCTCGACGCCCCGTTTGCCACGGTGGCCGGTGGTGCGTCGGCCATCACCTCGATCGAGCTGTCGGCGAATTGGCTCAGCGTCCTGGTCTCGCCAGGCCGTTGGGCCGACCCTGGCCTGATCGCGCTCGCTCGGGTGAGCCCGTCAAACGCGTTGGACTCGCAATACGCAGACGGCGGAGCCTTCTTTGGGCGTGAAGGGATGCTCTCCTGCCGGATGGTGGAGTTCGTCGTCGCATGCGATCCGATCGCGCGCGTCGGACTGGACCCGTCATTTGCGGCAAAGAATCGTGCGACGCTCGTCGGCGCCGAAGCCATGCGGATCGGCGGCGTCGACTTCCCAAACCCCGGCCAAGTCGAGATCGTCGGCGAATCGGCGTGGCTCGCCGTGTCGATCGAAGGCGACAGCCGCCCAAGGATAGTCGCAGTAGTCCCAGGCAGACCGTGAGGCCGACAGAGCGAGGCCGGCAGATACACAATCAACAGGAGGTCCCCAATGCCCGAATACAACGTAGGTCAACCGGCGGCGGCCCCGCAGGCCTGGAATCTACAGGTCGGTCCACCCGGCATAGAACCAAATCGCCCGCCCGCCAGTCTCGCGCTGGCTGGGCCGAGCCACGAAGTTGCCATGGGCCAGCAGGCCAACATAGCCCTGAACGCAGGCGCGACAGCGATCATCACAAGGCATCTCGCCAATTGCTCCGCCTTCGGCATTCTGTACCGTCAAGGTGGTCATGCGTGGAGTCGCGCCTCGCTGATACACATGCTGGGCGGCCCCGACCCGAATAGTGTCAACTGGCCCGCAATGGTGGCCGCGATGCCGGTCGTGCCAAACTCGGTGTTCTTCGCTGTCCTAGCCAACAGCAGCGCCACAGTGTTGACCGAAGCATTCCTACAGGCGATCACCGCGAATCTACCGTGGATCTTGCCCGCGCGGACCTGGGTCTACAACCAGCAGAGGCCAGCGATCAACTTCGGACTCGACTTCAGCGCATTTGCGGGAGAGCCTTGATACCCACCGCGGGCAAGTCCCCTCAGCGGCTAAAGATCTCGCCACGGTAGGCGGAGTCGATCGCCTCGGTGAGCGCCCGCAGATCTCCGGTCGGCAGGATCATGCCCGTCACGCCAGGATCGATGAGGTCCTTCATTCCGGTGTCCTCGCTGACCAGGACAGGAACACCGCACGCGAGCGCCTCCGCCGGAGCGTACGCAAACCCGTCCTCGTATGCCGGGTGCGCAAAGATCCCAGCCTCGCGCAGGCGCGGCAACGGGTCGCCGGGGCCGATCCGGATCCGCGGGTCGCGAGAGCAGGCCTGCTGGAGGAAGCGACGCATCCCCCTCGAGCTCCAGCCGCCGACGAGATGGAGCCGCAGATCGCGATGACTCAGGGCACGAACGGCATCCACGAGCAGGGGCACTCCCTTGGTAACGCACAGGCGCCCGACGAACACAACATCGAAGGTTCCGCTGTCGGCTGGTGTCTCGCGTGGCGTGAAGCGGGAATCCGGGATCAGCGGGAAGAGCGCCAGCCGGCGCTCCGGAACGCCCTCCTCGACGAACGACTCCCAGGTGTAACGCGAGGCAACGTAGATGCGCTGAGCGCGCCCGTACTCCTCGAGGTTCCGCTCGAGGAGACGTGTCGCCCAGCTGCCCTCCAGTGGGTACTGGCGGTGAGCCTGCTCGTGCCTGCGCAGGAGGACGCGCAGATGTGGATTTGCGGCGACGAGCGACGTCGACTCGTACTTGGCCTGCCTCGCCGCCTGAAACTGCTGCAGGGCCTGTCCGTTGAACGCAAGCAGATGCTTTGCCGCTGGAAGCTGCGCCGCGGCAGCGCGATCGAACGCAACGCTGCGCCGAAGATTCCTCAGGGCAGGCGAGAAGCGCGCGAGCTGGTTCAGCGGCGACGGCCGGCTTCGCGTGCGCACCTCGTGGTGCAACGGTGACGACGATGCCGTGCCGCTCCTCGATGGCTCGGCGCAGAGACAGATCGCCGGCTCGCCGTGACGGTCGAAGGCGTCTGCGATCTCTTTCAAGTGGCGGCCGAGGCCGCCAGAGCCAAACGGCGCCGGGCACGACACGACGGCCTGCCCGGATGGCATCAGCTGCTCCTGGATGACTTCCCTCTCGGCCCTCCATCCCGCGTCGAGCGGCCCTGCGGGTTCGTCCTGCTCCATCTCTGGCTCAATCGAGGCGGTCATAGCCCCAGAGGGTGACCAGGTCACGCCCGAGATACTCGCCGAGCGCGACGACCTCGTCCTTGAAGCGCCGACGCAGCTCGAGCATCAGCTGCTCGTTGGCCTGTTGCGGCGGCCCGTACACCACTCGCTCTCGCGCAACGCGCAACAGGTAGCGACGCAGTCCGCGCGAGGTGGTCGCCGTGATGCCCGCCTTCACACGCGCGGAGACGCCACTACGGCCCATGTACACCGACCGCATCGCCTCGTGCAGATGCGGCGAGCGAACGCCGTAGGACGGGTTCGCCTCGGTCGGCTCGATCGAGTGAGAATCGTCCACCTCGAGGAACTGCAGCACCTTGCGCATGGTCGCCTCGTTGTCAGCGCGGAAATCCTCGTAGATGAGCACGAGCATCCGCTCCGCAGGGAAGACCGCGCGGTAGCTCTGCAGCTGCTCGACATACTTGACGTGCTCCGAATACAAGAGCTCGTGTGGGCGAGGAGAATGACGTGGTATGCGCTTGCCTGCTCGCCTGTCGGACTCGAGCGCCATCGCCCTGCCGAAGTCCTTCTCGGTCTCCACGTGATTGCGCAGGCATTGCAGGTGAAACGAGTACAGGAAGCTCGCCGGCTCACGCAAGATCGCGATGATCCGGGCGTCCGGCTGCGCGTCGCCGATTCGTCTCGCCGCGTCACGAGACATCAGGTACGCGGGAGAGTTCTCACCCACCCTCTGCTCGGGCCTGGCAGCATCGAACAGTGACAAGTACTGCTCGAGTGTTTCCGGGCGCTCTGCCGGTCGTTTGCGCCTTTCGATGGAGCGCAGCTCGGGTGAGAAGTACCACGTCTCTTTTACCTCGGGCATGTAGATCTGAGGGTGGCGCCGCAACATCTCGTACAGCGCCGTGGTACCGCACTTGTGGTGCCCGACGACGAAGAACTCCGGCATCCGCTGACGCCGTGCGCTCGCAGTAGCCTGCGTGTCAGTCGATGCCGTCATAGCCCCACAGGCTAACAAGGTCACGGTCGATGTAATCGCCGAGCGCCGCCACCTCAGCCTTGAAGCGATGTCGCAGCTCAACCGCCAGGGTGTCATCCTGCGGGGGCGCCTTGCCGACGAGCGCGCGCCGCCGAACCGCGTGCAGCGCATCCCGTCTCAGCTGTCGCGGCATCAGCTTCTTCACTGGAGCCTTGACCACTCGCATGAGCGTCCCCTGCCCGCTGGAGAGCTTCCTGACCGCGTCGTCCAACGCGCTCGAGCGTAGCCTCACAGTTGGGTTGGCCTCGACCGGCTCGATCGGGATGTCGTCCACTTCCAAGAAGCGCAGCACTCTCTTCACGGTGCCGGCATTGTCTGCGCGAAAGTCGTCGTAGATCAGCACCAGCACCTGCTCGCGTGAGAACACGGCGTGGTAGCGGCGCAACTGCTCGACATAACGCACGTGCTCGGAGTAGTACAGCGCGGCGGGCCGAGCGCAACTGCGTGGGACGTGTCTGCCTTGGCGCCGCTCCTCCTCGAGCGAAAGCGCCTTGCGCAGATCTTTCTCGGTCTCGCTGTGGTCTTGCAGCTGCTGCATGTGCAGCGATCGCAGCAGGCCGACCGGCTCGCGCAGGATGGCGATGATGCGCGCCGCCGGCTGCAGCTCGGCGATGTTCGCCGCGGCGGTCTGGGACCACAGATAGAGCGCCGAAGCCTCGCCCGCGCGCTGCTCTCCTCGCGCCGGCGCGAACAGCGCGAGGTAGTCCTCGAGTGTCTGTGGACGAGCGCGAACCGTTGGCCATCGCAGCCCGGCGAGCAGGTCGCTCGCCAAGAACACCGGCTCCTTGAGCGGTGGCAGATAGAGCTGCGGATGAGTTCTCAACATCTCATACAGCGCGGTCGTGCCGCTCTTGGGTTGGCCGACGATGAAGAAGTCGGGCGTTCGCATTGGACGTGAAGCCCGGGCAGCTCCGCGCTCAGCCGATGCTGTCATAGCCCCACAGCGTCACGAGGTCTCTGTCCAGATAATCGCTCAGGGCCTGAACCTCGGGCTTGAAACGCCGTCGCAACTCGCTCGCCAGACGCTCGTCCGGTGGGGGAGCGCTGCCGTAGACGACATTCCTCTGCAGTCGCCTGACTGCCCGCCGGCGAGCCCTGGGCGGGGTGAGCGCCTTGAAGGTCGTTCTCAGCGCGCGCGGCACCGGGCCTCGCCCAGCTTTGAGCCCGTGAGTCCAGCTGTCGAGCGCGCGGGAGCGCGGGGCGACCGTGGGGTTGGCGCTGAGCGCCTGTATCGGCACACGATCGTCGACATCCAGGAAGCGGAGCACCGTACGCACGGTGCCGTCGTTGTCGGCGCGGAAGTCGTCGTAGATCAACACCAGGACCTGGTCGGGGGAGAACGCCTCGTGGTAGCGGCGCAGCTGATCGACGTAGCGCACGCGATCGCTGTATTGGTGTACTCGCTCCCCCTCGCGCACGACCCCCTCGCCGGCTATCGCCTTTTCGAGGTCCCACTCGCTCTGTACGTGATTGCGGACCATCTGCAGGTGAAGCGAGTGCAGGAAGCTGACCGGCTCGCGCAGGATCGCGACGATGCGCGCCTCGGGCTGAACCTCGGCGATGAGCTGCGCGGCGGTGGGCGAGCGCAGGTAGGAAGGGGAGGCCTCTCCCACCCGCTGGCGGGGCTCAGCGCTCGCAAACAGCGCCAGATAGGCGGCGTAGGTCTGTGGCCGCGTCTCGCCGAACGTTCTCGCTCGGCCCGTGGGGCTGGGATCGCGCTGCTCCCCGCGGTCGCGGCCGAAGAACTCCGGCTCCTTCATCGTCGGCATGAAGATCGCGGGGTGGCGCCTGAGCATCTCGTACATCGCCGTCGTGCCGCTCTTGTGATGTCCGACGATGAAGAAGTCCGGCACGCGGCCCTGCGGCGGGCGCTGCTCGTACTCAGGGGACATCGCCATATCCCCAAAGGCTCACCAGGTCGCGACCCAGGTACTCGCTCAGCGCCACCACCTCTCCCCTGAAGCGCTCGCGCAGCTCGCGCATCAGCTGCTCGTCGGGCTTGCTGGGTTCGGCAAACACCACGTGACGCTGAGTCGCATATAGCGCCTTGCGGCGCAGCTGCCGGGGGATGAGCGCCTTGAGCGTCTCCTTGGCGATCCGCGAGCCCGGGCCCCGGCCAACCGACAGGGCGTGAACCAGGCCGTGCAGGCGTTGGGATCGCGCGCGGACCGTCGGGTTGGCCTGCGGAACCTCTATCTCCGCGGTGTCATCCACGTCGAGAAAGCGCAGGACCTGCCGTAGCGTCCCGTCGCCGTCGGCTCGGAAGTCGTCATAGATCAGCACCAGCACCTGTGCGGACGGGAACGCCTCGCTGTAGCGACGGAGCTGATCGACGTAGCGCACGTGATCGGAGTACAGGAGCTCCTGCGGCCAGTAGGTGTGTCGCGGAATCGATTCTCCCAGGCGCCGCCTCTCCTCCAGCAACAGCGCCCTGCGCAGGTCCCCCTCTGTCTCCACGTAGCTCTGCACGAATTGAAGGTGCAGCGACCGTAGAAAGCTAGCCGGCTCGCGCAGGATCGCGATGATCCGCGCATCGGGCTGAACCGCCGCTATGCGGGCAGCAGCGGAATGCGAGGAGAGATACAGAGCTGTCGCCTCACCGACACGCTGCCCCGGCTTTGCTGCGGCGAACAGCGCCACATACTCCTCCAGCGTGCGGGGTGTGCCTTCTGGCCGTGGCGGTGTGCGGTCGTGCAACTCGGGCGCGAAGAACCAGGGCTCCTTGCCGTCCGGCATGTAGATCTGCGGGTGGCGCCTGAGCGCCTCGTACAGGGCGGTGGTACCGCACTTCGGGTGCCCCACGATGAAGAAGTCGGGGAGCCGCGCGCCGCGCGCACGCTCGGCGAGCGGACCTGTGGCCCCCTCGCCGCCGGCGTCTGCTCGGATGGGTGCGGCGGGCCTCATGGCAGCATGCCTCCGGTGGCGAGTGCTGAGGCGGAGCGGTAGTAGGCGTTGTGTTGCTGTAGGAGCTCGATGGTGTCCAACCCGGCGAGTTTGCCGTCGATGATGATCATCACGCGGTCGCAGATGTTGAGCGTGGACATCCGGTGCGCGACGATGAACAGAGTCAGCTCTTGCTGTTTGAGTCCCGTCAAGGACTCCTGGATCAACGCCTCCGACGTGGGGTCCAGCGCGCTCGTGGGCTCGTCGAGGACGAGCAGCTGCGGTTGCGCGACGAGCGCACGCGCGAGACAGATCCGCTGCTGCTGGCCACCGGAGACCGCATCGGCGCGAGGACCGACGATCGTCTCATACCCATCCGGCCAGCTCACGATGTCCTCGTGTATGCGCGCCAAGCGCCCAGCCCGTTCGACTGCCTGATCGTCGAGATCGCGAAAGAAGCGAATGTTCTCCGCCACAGAAGCGTGCAGCAACCGCGGCTCCTGGGGCACATACGCGACCAGCCTGTGCCAGTCCGCCTGGACGATCTCCTGCGCCGGCGTCCCGTTCACCAGATAGCGCCCCTCGACCGGCACCCGCAACCGCAGCAACAGCTGAACGAGCGTCGACTTACCAGCACCGGACGGGCCGATCACACCGATCACCTCACCACTGTCCACCTCGAAAGAGATATCCGCCAACACCGGGCGCCCCGCACGATACGCATAACCCACCCCCTCAAACGCAAGCGCCTGAACCCCCGACAGCGCAACACTCCCCTCATCAGGACTACTCTCCCGATACCGCCGCTCCGCCTCCTGCGTACGTTCCAAAAACGGCATCGCCTGGTTCAGGCTTTGATACGCCGTCTGCACGTTCTGACCGCTCGCGCTTGCGCGCACCAGAATCAGCACGACCGCCCCCAGCTCCCCGGCATGGCTCCTGCCGATCTCATACAGGAGAAACAACGTGCTCAGGAACAGCAGCGATATCACGGTGCCGTAGAGGTTCCCGGCGAGCCTCATCCACATTTGCATGGCAAACGAGTTCCTCCGGGCGGCTCCCACCAGACGTGTGATCCGCTTGCGCTGTGGCGCTCCGCCGCCGAATACCTGCGTCTCCTCTGCCACCCTGATCGACTCAGCGATCCCGCGCGCATATTCGACCTGGCTATGAGACAGGGCGCGAGCGCGCGCCCTGCCGGCGCCCCTCAGCGGGCGCAGGAGCGTGAGCATCAGCACCGTCAACACCAACACGAAGGAAGCGGCAATCGCGTTCAGTGCAAACGCCGAGAGCATCAACACGACGAGCAGCAAGAACGACGCAACCAGACCCATCGCGCTCTGCACGGCCACTGTCGCCTGCCCTACCTGCCCGGTCATGGTTTCCTGTAGCTGTCCCTCGCGGTCGCGCGCCTGCTCGTCCCACGAGGCACGCGTGTAGGCATCGAACAGTCTCGAGCGCATCCCCGCCTGTACGCGTGTGATCACACGCGTCGGCAGGATCGACAGCGGAACCTGCAACAGCATGCGCAGGAGCACGAGGCCCAGGGCGACGAGGAGCAGCGTGTCGACGGTCGGATGCATGTGGAGCGGCCCGATGTGGAGGTGTGCTCGCTTGGCGCGCCCGGCTATCGTCACTGCCGTCACCGCGAGTGTGGCCAAGATCGCGGATTCAGTGAATCCAGAGAGTATCCCCGATGTCCACGACGCCAGCACGAACCAGCGCTGATCGGCCAGGAGAGAGGTTATCTGTGCTTTCGTCGACGCACGCGCCGATGAGGCCTTGGCTGCCGACGCGTTGGTCCCGACCGCGACACCACCGGCCCGCTGGCTCATAGGCTCAGATGATACTTGATGCTCACGCCTGCTCCCGCGTCAACTCGCCTGGTGGCGGCGGGCGTCCGCGCCGGCTGCGTCGTCTGGCGCCTGCGAAGCCTTCGCCGCGGGTGCCAGGCGCGAGACCGCCAGCGTCCATGGCGATTGCAGCGTCGTTGTCAGCATGGAGCGGCGCTCGCGCTTCGGCGTCCTGCTTCGTACCGCGATCACCTCCGAGCGGATCAGTCGGTTCCCCTTCAGCGGCACGCCGGTCTTCAGAGATGTCAAATCCGGGAGCCTCGCACCAGAGTCGACGCGGCGCAATATGTCTCGCAGCATCCCTTCCGGGTCGGCGAGGAAATCCTCGTGGCGCACGAGCATGCGCCGATCCCGCCGATGGCGCCGGAACACGAGCACCGACAGGAGGTGCGTGATCCACAGATTGGCGTTTGTGTTGAGTTCCCGCAGCCGCCGCTCGGCGACGTCCTGGCGCCTGATCAGGCGTGCGAACGACGCGACGACTCCTCGAGGATCCCGGAACAGGAAAATGAGATAAAGGTCGATTCCATCGATACCCTGCAGCTCGCGCGCGCGCAGCGGAAAGTGCGACGTGTCGACTATGTAGCTCGCGCCTGCTGTGCTCGAGATCGCCCGATAGAGCTCTTCGGTCACTCGGCGATAGGGCTCGCGCAACCGCCGCCGAGTCGGCCATCGGTCGACGCGTAGGAGTATCGAGGAGCGTTCCAGGCACTGCCGGACATGCCCCCCGAACAGCTCGTCGGCGCCGTCGACCTGGTCACGTACGGCCTTCCAAAAACGCGTGCGCTCCACTCCACCGAGGATCGGAGCCCCCGATCGCGCCAGCCAAGTATCCAGCTCGCCGGCGTAGAACATGTCCTCACAGTTCCCCAGCGTCACACCCAAAATCGTGCTTCCGCTACGGCCGGAGCCCATCACGTAGATCACTTTCGGTCGCCCGTGAGGAGCTCCCTCGAGCGCAGGCGCGGCCTTCAGGTGCCGTGATCGGCGCATGGCCGGCCTCAACTCGCCAGCGCTGGACGAGGAGCAGCCGGAGCCCGGGAACCCGAGCTCGCCATCGCCTTGCGCCCGGGACCCGCCAGCCAGTAAGCGAGGACCCCGGGGACGAACCAAAGGACGACGCCCGGCGGAGTGACAGCAAGCGTTGGCCCCACGAGCCCCTCCACCGTGAGCGAGATGAACGTGGCGAGGATGGCCACCAGATATGTACGCAGCTCTGGGTCCTCGATGCGTTTGAGTCGACCGAGCGCGAGTAGCAGCACGTTGATGGTGAAACCGATCCACAGGACCAATCCGGGCAGCCCCAATTCGACGGTGAGCAGATTGTAAGCCGATCCTCCGCTCACCTTTTCTTCTTCTACCGTCTTTGACACTTTTCCGCCGAACCCAGACACGGCGCCGGCCGACCCCAGCCCCAGCCCCAACGGCTCGTGCGCGATATCCGAGGGGATCTGGCTCAGATGCTTGACCTTGGCGTCGCCACCTCCCTGTTCGCCTTCTTCCTGTTGCTGTTCGCCGGTCGCTTCTTCGCTCACGCCGCCCAAGGCGTGCGTGATGTCCGCCTGACGCTTGAAGATGCCGGCGCCGTCGGTGACGACCAGCACGGCGGCGACAGATCCCGCGAGCGCGATCGTCACCAGCAGTCCGCCCAGCGCACGGCTGACGCGCAGACGAACGAGGAGTGACAGGGCGACGTAGCTCGCAAACGCGACGAGCAGATCCACGATCGACGATCGCGAGGCGGAGGTGGCGATCCCGACGAGAGCACCTAAGCTGCAGAGCACCACCGGCCATCGACGGCGCAGACGCCCTACGGTGAGCAGCGCGATCAGGCCCGGCAGGGCGATCACTCCGACGCCCGCGCCGAATCCGGCATCCGAGCCGAGGGCCGGTGGACGGGGATGCGAAACGCCTTCCGCGGAGTAGGTGCGCCCGCCAGGGCCGGCTATGCGCTGCTGGTAGCCGGGGCCCCAGTGCGCCAGCGCGGCCGGGCTCAGCCGCCACTGTACGGCGCCGACAACGCCGTTGGCCAGCGCGATCACGCCCAACACCAGGAACAGCTGGCGAAAGCGCTGCCTGCTGCGCACGATCAGATAGCCAAAGAAGAACACGGGAACGAACTCGAGTTGCTGGCGGTAGCCTCCCAGCGCCTTCAGCGCGCTTGCGGTGCCCGGATTGAGCGCCTCGACGAGCACCACAGCCACAAACGCGAGCACCCAGCCCGACAGCGGCGGCAAGGTGATGCGTTCCCGCTTGAGCGACAGGCGCGTGAGCATGCCCACCGCGATCGCGAGCATGAACACGTCGCGAAATCCCGACGCGTATTTGCTTCCCGTCAAGAGCTTGATCGGACCGTCCAGGAGCCCGAGATAGAGCGCCAGCAGCGTGAGAGTAACTGTGTAACGGCGGCTACGCGTGAGCGCGACCACGGCGGTTACGCCGACAATGCCGCCAATCACCTCGGCTACGTTGCGGATGCTCGGTGTCGGCAGCTCGAGGCTGATCGCCAGCGCGAGCACCGCGGGGAGCAGCACGGTCAGGCACAGCAGCAGACGCTCGCGGGCGCGCTGACCGACAACCGCTGGATGGCTTCCCGCAACAGGGTCGGGCAGACCCGGAAACGGCATGCTCATCGCCTGGCGGCCGGCCGGCGCCAACTGCGCCCGTACTGCTCGGAGAGGCCGTATCTCCTGATGTCAGCCGGCGATACGGCATTGGCGACCACGCCGAGCACCGGCGCGCTCGGCGTTCGCTCGAGAAGCTGCATGAGACGCAGAGCCGAGGTTTCGCGCGTGTGCCCAACGCGCGCAACCAGCAGGATCCCATCGACCGCCGCCAGGAGCGGCATGACATCGCTCACCTGCAACGGGCCAGGGGCATCGAGCAGTATGTAGTCATAGTCCTCAGCGAGAGTGCGCGGCAACTCCAGCATCGCTGGGCGTCCCAGTAGCGCGGGGGGATTGGGGACCCCGACCGCTCCCACCAGCACCGACACCGAGCCAGCGGCCTCCTCGGTCAGGGCAGCCGCCGCTCTACCGGCGCCCTGTTGCGCGTTCACGGCGAGCTCCGGGCGCACGAGGCCCACCTCCTGCAGCGCTTCCTCCACCGTGAGCCTGCCTGTGAGCACGTCGGCGAGCCCTTGGTGACCCTGCACTCCCAGCAGCCGCCCCTGCACCGGCCTGCGGAAATCGGCCTCGACGATCGCCACCCGCAGACCGCCCTCGCGCTGGGCAAGCGCCAGCGCGGCGACGAGCGTCGACTTCCCATCGCCGGGATCGGCGCTCAGGCACAGGATCACGCGGGGGGCCGCGTTCGTTTGCGAGCCACCATTGTGCTGCGGCTCGGCCGTCTGTCCGACCTGCAGCGTCGTCTGCAGCCGCCACAGGGCCTCGCGCAGCGTCTTGGCGGGCGCCGGGTTGCCTTCCCGCTGAACGAGCGGACGCCTGACCGTCTGCAGCGCCGTCAGGATCTGCGTCTGGAAGACCCCTTCTATAGCGCCCAGCGAGCGCAGCCGACGGTCCAGTCGCCCGAGCACGAAGGCGGCGAACGACGCCAGCAGCAGCCCGATGACGAACCCGAAGATCGCGTTGCTTTTTGGATGTGGACCGACCAGCGCCGCGGCTTTGGGCGTCACGACGTCGATCTGCGCCACCTGTGAAATCGCGAGCTCCGATTCCAGCTGGTTGATCTTGCTGGCCAGGGTCGCAACCTTCAGGGTCGTCGTGGCGCTGCTGCTGCCCTTGCCTCCCTTTGCCTTCGAGCTCGAGTGTTCAGCTGCCCCGACTTCGAGCTGGCGCTCCTGCCCGCGAGCGATCGTTATCGCAGCCGATACCTCCCGGCGATAGTGATCGTTCTCGCGTTTGACATATACCTGAGCGGTGGTGTTGACCAGCAGTGCCACAGCGCGCTTGTTGCGCGCTTCACCGGTGATCGTGATGAATTCGCTCTTCTCGGCGGCCTTGGCCTTCACTTTGCCCTTCGCCGCCGCGCGGGCGGCGGAGGAGTGCTCTCGACGCAGGCGCGTACGAACCGCTTCCTTGACGATGCTCGAGTTGATCAGGGCAGCCTGCGTCGCAGGCAGGGCGCTGCCCTTCTTGCCGCCGCTGCTCCCGGCGGTGCCGAGCTGCGCCTTTTCTTCGGCGCCATTGCCAAGATAGATCTGCGTCTGTGCCGAGTATTTCGCCGGCTCGCGCCTGTAATAGAAGTAGCTGCCCAGCGCCGCCACGATGCCTACGGCTAGGATGAGCCACTTGCGCCGCCAGAGGGGCGCAAACAGGGTCGTGACATCGGTGGTCTGGTTCATCAGGGTCGGGATCCGTCCGTGGCCCTAGTCGGCCATCGTCAAGCTTAGGTAGGCACGTAAGCCAGCCTTAAAGACTATCGTGCGGGAAGTGCGCGCCAGTCGCCTGAGTGTTGCCGGTGCAGAGCACCATGCGCGCCGGCTTCTGGTCATCAGCCATCCTGCAGTTGTAAACGTCAACCAGGTGATCTACCGCGAGCTGTTGCAGCGCGGGTGGGCGGTGACAGTGGTGGTTCCCAGCCGCTGGCGGCACGGATACTCGCCGGGGCCGGTGAGCCCCGAGGCACTGGAGGGTATGGAGAGCGCCCTGCGCCCCACCAGCGTCCTGTTCGCGGGTCATCCGCAACGGCATGTGTATCTGGCCAGATGCCGCTCGCTGTGCAAGCGGGTGCAGCCCGACGTGGCCTTCGTCGAGGCCGAGCCCTATGCGCTCTCAGCGGCACAGTGGGGTCGTGCGTTCGCCAGGCTGGGGATACCGTTCGGCGTGCAGGGATACGAGAACATCGACAGGGCGCTGCCGGCGGTCGTGCGCCGGCTTCGCTCGCGCGTGCTTCGCGATGCCGCGTTCGTGGCTGCCCGCTCAGAGAGCGCGGCACGACTCGTGCGTGCGTGGGGCGCCGTGGGAGAGGTCGATCTGGCGCCCCCGGCTGTCCCCGGCTGGGAGGTCGTCCGTAACGGGGCGGAGCGTCCCTTCACCGTGGGCTACGCGGGGCGACTGGTCGAGAGCAAGGGCTTGATCGACCTGCTCGAGGCTGTCCGCAGGCTCGACACGCCGGTGGAGCTCACTTTCATCGGCGATGGAGAACTGCGCTCGCAGCTGGAGGGACAGACGATTCCCGGCTCGCGCGCGCGCGTGCTGAGCGATATCGGTCACGCGGAGATGCCCAGCGCGTACGCCCAGCTGGACGTGCTTGCGCTCCCTTCGCGAACGACGCCCACATGGAAGGAGCAGTTCGGCCGAGCGATCGTCGAGGCCCTGTGGTGCGGGGTTCCTGTGGTCGGTTCGGATTCCGGTGAGATCCGGTGGCTGATCGAGCTGACCGGAGGGGGGCTCGTGTTCGCCGAGGGCGATCGCGCCGCGCTCGCGGCGCAGCTTGCCAGGCTGCGCGCGGATCCTGAGCTACGCCGGGAGCTGGCAGCGACCGGCAGGGCGGCCGTCGAGCGGCTGTTCTCGGTGCCGGCTGCCACAGATCGCCTGGAGCGCCTGCTCGTGAACGCGGCCGACTCGCGGCGGGACTCACGCTGAGCAGCAGTTGCCCGCCGCGGGCTGCGCGCGCTCAGCCCGGATGATGCGCTCGGCCCAGCCGCGCGTAGAGCTCCTGGTGGGCGGTCACCATCCTCTCCACGCCGAACTCGAGCGCCGAGTGCCGAGCGGCCTCTCCCAGACGCCGGCGCAGCGACGGATCGGCCTCGAGCTGGGACAGGCGCTCGGCGATCGCGCTCGATTCTGGAGCCACCAGGAATCCGCTGCGCCCGTCATCTATCAGCTCGCGCACCCCGTTGACCGGCGTGGCGACGATCGGCAGGCCGCTGGCTGCCGCCTCGAAGGTGACCAGCGAGAAGCTCTCATAGCTCGTGGGCAGCACGAACGCGTCGGCGAGCTCGTATACGAGCTGCACCTCGCGCGTTATTCCCAGCCAGTGCACCGAGCCACCGACGCCGAGCGAGTCGGCGAGCTTGCGATAGCGCTCCTCGTCGCCGCCGCCGGCGACCACCAGATCCCAGTCGCGGGCGAGCGCCAGCGCGCCGATCAGCGCCGCCAGCCCCTTGCGCTCCCACTCGCTCGCCACGAAGGCCGCCACCAGCCGACCGTCCGGGATCCGCAGCGCGCGCCGCATCGCCTGCGCCTCGCTGCGGTGAACACCGGGCGCGAAGCCGGCGGTGTCGATGCCGTTGTGGATTGTGAGAATGCGATCGGCCAGCGCGGGAAAGTGCTCGCGGATCTCATCGGCAACGCCGTCTGAGACACACACCACCGCATCGGGACGATTGACCCGCAGGCAGACTCGTTCGCCGACGCGCTTCAACGCGCCCGCCAGCTTCACGTGGGCGCGGAACAGCGTCGTGGAGCGACTGGGCGTGGGCGTGGCGACCTGATGGCAATAGTGGATGGCGATCACGTCGATCCGGTTGAGCACGATCGCCCCGGTGGCCTGGACGACGCCGCGGCGCCATCTGCGCACCGCGAGCGAGCCCGCCAGCATGAACCACGGATAGGCGATCACGAACGGGCGGCTGGGGCCTCTCACACGGTGAAAGCTCACGTTGGCGCCCTCGGGAAGCTCACACGTGCGGGCGATCACTGTCAGCTGGTGACCCAGCTGTGTGAGCCCCAGCACCAGCTCTGAGAGCTGGCGCTCCATCCCCCGTACCGCCCCGATGTCATGCGCGACGATCGTCACCTCACCCGCCGACGGCGCGGGAGAGGCACGCTGCTCGCCCGAGCGAGGCGCGGACACAGGCGCGCCGGCGGGTGAGCTCACCGGCTCACGCCGCCCGAACTGCGCCGCTCGAGCCACCGCCTTTGGCTTGCGCCCCGCTCGAGCCACCGCGTTTGGCTTGCAGTACCTCACCGAGATTGCCGAAGAAGCGCCTGCGCATGGCGTCGTCGGTGAATTCGCGCATGAAGCTCTCGCGGCCCGCCCGGCCGATCTCGTCGCGCTTGGCCTCCGAGGCGAGCAGGGGCTCCAGCGCATCCGCCAGCGCGCTGGGCGCGCCGGATGTGGCAAGCACACCGGTCCGGTCGTGCTCGACGAACTCGCCCGGACCGCCGGCGTCGACCGCGACGACCGCGACGCCCCTCGACATACCCTCGAGCAGCACGATCCCGAACGGCTCGGGATCGGAGGCGTTGACGAGTATGTCCATCTGCTCAATGTACGGGCCGGCGTCCGGCACCTGGCCGGTCATCGTGACCTCACCGTCCAGACCCAACTCGCGGATCAGCCCCGGCAGCGACTGCGCGTACTCCGCGGACAGGCCGAAGGCGTCCCCTCCGACGATCACCAGATGCATCCTCTGCCCCCGATCGCGGAGCAGGGCCTGCGCCCTCAGCAGCCGGTCCTGACCCTTCCACGGCTGCAGGCGGCCCACCAGACCGACCACGGGCACATCGTCTGGAAGCTCCAGCGGCGACTTCTGGGCGCTCTCCTGCGGCACCGGAGCGCCGGCGGCCACGACGAACGTGCGACGCTCGGGGAACAACCGCGCCTGGGCTCGCGCCGACGCCTGGGAGTAGCAGCCGACGGCGGCCGCGGGCAGCATGGTCGCGCAGCCGTCCAGCCAACTGCGGCGCGGGATCGCCTGCTGCCACCAGACGACGCGGTCGCCCATCCCTGCGAGCACTGCGGCAGGTGCACCGTACAGCTGCGTTTTGGCCGCCCAGTTGAGCATCAGATCCGGGCGGCGCGAGCGCATGATCCGCGCCAGACGCACAACTGTGAAAACCCATCGATGCGCTTCGCGCAGGCGGCCGGCGGGGACCACCTCCACGCGAAAGCCGGCTTCTTTCAGCTCTTCAGGCCAGGACCCCGGCCTGAAGAACACCAGCTCGAGCTCGTGCCCCGCCTCCTGCGCTCCGGAGAGCACCGCCTGGAGCATCGCCTCAGCGCCCCCGAGCGGCTCTCCCCAGGGAACAGTTACAAGGACGCGCATCAGCCGCCCGCGACGACCGTGGTCTCGTAGCCGGCGCGCTGGGCCCCGCCCCAACTCGTTCCCCGTTTGCTCACAAACGCCATTGTACCCGTACGCAAAATCACGCGGGATGATCGCATCGGATACTCTCAAACAGATGCTTGACGCGCTCTTGCGGATTTTCGGGTGGAGATTTCTACTGATCACTGGGGACCCGTGTGTCCTCGATCGGTGGCTGTGGCTGCGAGGCCACCTGCGTGGTGGAAGTTTGCGGACGTTTGACGCAGGTTGCGGCAACGGTGGTTTCAGCATCTTCGCCGCGCATGTCGGAAACCAGGTGGTGGCCGCTTCATTCATGTCAAGTGAGCAGGAGAGCGCACAGAAGCGAGCGGCCATCCTCGGTGTCACAGGCATCGACTTTCGGATCATCGACCTCCGTGAGATCGCCGATCACCGTAGTGAGCTCGGCATGTTCGACCAGATCATCTGCCTGGAGACGATCGAGCATGTGAGCGACGACGAGGGTCTCGTCGAGCAGCTCGCTGCGATGCTCGAGCCGGGGGGTCGACTGCTGCTGAGCACACCCTACGACCGCCACCGGCCGCTGTTCACAGAGGACCCGCAACCGAGCCCGACGGAGGACGGTTCACATGTTCGCTACGGCTATTCGCAGGAGCGCCTGCGAGAGATCGTCACCGGTGCGGGCTTGCACCTCGACAGCGAGAGCTTCGTCAGCGGCGTGGTCTCGCAGAAGCTGACAAGCCTGATGAGGAAGCTCAGCGCACGCGTGGGGCTGTTCGGAGCGTGGGCCGTCTTGCTGCCACTGCGTACATTGGTGGTGCTCGACGCCCCGCTGAGCAAAGCGATGCGCTATCCCTACCTGAGCGTTGCGCTGTGCGCGGTCAAGAGCGCCTCGCAAAGCGCCCCCTAGCCGTCTTACGATCCGTCAACCGCTTGCCGCCTCGATGACCCTCACGCCGCTGTGAGCGCCCCGAGCGCCGCCACCCAGAGCGCCCGGGCGACCGCGGGAGGAGTGAGCCTGGTTCACGACTACCTGCTGGTCATGCGCGGCGCCGAGCGCACGTTCGCCGCGATCGCCGACCTGTACCCGTCGGCGCCGATCTTCACGCTGCTCTACGACGAGAGCGCTACCAACGCGCGCTTCGCTGGACGCTCGATCACCACCTCCCCGCTGCAGCGACTGGGCACACGCCAATCGAACTTCAGACGGCTGCTGCCACTCTACCCGGCGGCCATCGCCCGGCTGCGTCTTGCACCGTCGGATCTCGTGCTCAGCAGCAGCAGCGCATTCGCTCACGGCGTTGTCGTTCCGCCCGGCGCCGTGCATGTGTGTTACTGCTACACGCCATTTCGCTACGCCTGGTACGAGCAGGCGCGCGCGCTCCAGGAGGCGCCTGCGCCGCTGCGTCTGCTGATGCGCGCGGAGTTGCGCCGAATCCGCAGGTGGGACCTGTCCGCGAGCCGCAGGGTCGACGCCTATCTTGGAATCTCCCAACTCAGCTGCGAACGCATCAGGCGCTACTACGGACGCGAGGCGACGCTCGTGTACCCGCCCGTGGAGACACATCGTTTTTCACCTGGTGAGCCTGGAGACCACCTGCTGATCGTCTCGGAGATCGTTCGCCACAAGCGCCTCGAGGTCGCCCTGGAGGCGGCGCGGCGCGCCCGCGCGCCGGTTCGCGTGGCCGGCTCCGGTCCCGACCGGATGGCGCTGATGGAGGCATATCCCGAGGCCGAGTTCCTCGGGCGTGTCAGCGACGAGGATCTCGCGGGACTCTACGCCGGCGCCCGGGCAGTGATCGTGCCGAGCACCGAGGAGTTCGGGATCACCGCCGTGGAGGCCCAGGCCGCGGGGCGCCCGGTCATCGCCGCCGCGGCCGGCGGCGCGCTGGAGACCGTGCTCGACGGCAGCACAGGGTTGCTTGCGCGATTCGACGACGTCGAGGATTTCCGGCGCGCGATCGAAACAATCGACGAGCTCGACTTCGACCCCGCACGAGCGGTTCGAAACGCCGAGCGCTTCTCGGTCGCCACCTTCCAGCGGGCCATCCTGGCGCAGGTGGCGACGGCGATGGAACGCGGCTCCCGGTCACTCTGAGCGTGCGCATGTCTCATATAGAGTGTCGGTCGTGACCGAGCGATCGCTTCGCATAGCGTGGCTCGGCGCAGGGCCGGGAATACGCGAAACGGGCGGCGTTCCGGGTGTGGCAACCGATCTGCTCGAGGGTCTGGCCAAGCGCGGCCACCGCATCGACTGCCTGTTTGCCGGCAGCGGTCACGAGCTGCCCGAGCGTCTTCGCGGCGAGGACAACCTCACGTTCATCTGGGGCACCGGCCGCCAGCACTGGAACCGCTGGTACAGCCGCAGCCGAATCACAGCGTTCGCCTCCGGCCTGTTCCTTCGCGGCCTGGCGTCGGTGCGGCTGCGACGGGTGCTCGCCCGCAGACACCGCCGGGAACCCTACGACCTCATCTATCAGTTCTCCAATATCGAGTCGCTCGCCGTGCCCTCCCAGCTCAGACAGACGGTACCGCTCGTGATTCACCCCGAGACGCACGTCGGCGGCGAGCTCAGGTTCCTGATTCGCGAGCATCGCCTCGCGCGGCGCTGTCAACCGGCACACACGCTCGCGATCGCAGCCTCGGTGATGTCCGTCCGCGCGCTCGTGCAGCGGATCCTGATCCGACACGCGAGCCTGCTCGTGTGCATCAGCAGCGTGTTCCGCGATCACCTCGTTGCGGACTACCGCTTCCCTATCGAGAAGACCGTCGTGATCCCGAATCCCGTCAGACTCGAGCGGTTCACCGAAAGTCACGAGGAGCTGGGAGATCCGCCGACCGTGCTGGTGCTCGGACGAGTATCGGCGCGCAAGGGAGTCGAGGATGTTCTCGCGGTCGCTCGCCTGCTGCTCGAGCGCGGCGTGAACGCGCGCCTGCGTGTGGTGGGCGGCCCCAGCATGTGGTCCGACTACACGAGGCTGCTCGACGATCTGCCCGCCGCCAACGCGGAATATGTCGGGCGGATCGCCCCGCCTGAGATCCCAGCCGAGCTCGCACGAAGCGACGTGCTGTTGCAGGCCAGCAAGTTCGAGCCGTTTGGCCTGACCGTCGCCGAGGCGCTGGCCGCCGGCATGCCGGTCATCGCCACGAGCGAGGTGGGTGCGATCGAGGGAGTGGACCGGTCGGTGGTGAGAGAGCTCGCGCCCGGCGACGTGGAGGGCATGGCCGACGCGATCGAAGCGACGATCGAGCAGTTGCGCACGGACCCGAGCGGGACCCGCGCGCTCGCGCACGCCGAGGCCTGCAGGCTGTTTGCCAGCGAGCGCGTGTGCGAGCAGATCTCCAGCGCCCTGCAGGCGCTGTTGGACAGCCGCGCCTAGACGTTCGTTCGAGCCGGCGCCGGACGCTCAAGGCATACGGGGCATGGACCGATAGAGAGAGCAACTCGGCTCGAGCGAGGCACGCTCTGAGCCAACGATCTCCTCATCGCTTCCAAATGCTCCTCATCCTGATACCGGCGGTATGGCTCTCGATCGCGGCGTTCGCGGTGTTGCTCTGCCGCGGCGCGGCGCGGGCAGACGCACTGACGCTCGACACCGGTACGGACAGCGGCACCGAGCCACTGCTCATGCGGCCTGGACTGGTCGTGTACGAGACCCAGCGCGGGCACGATCCGCGCCTGCGTGGCCGGCTCGCGACAGGGTCTGCGCCGACAGCGCGTGCGGGTGGGTTCAGAGTCCGTGGCGTCCGAGGACGTGGGGGACGGTGCGTAGCAGGATCTTGATGTCGGTCCATAGCGACCAGTTGGCTACGTAGAGGTAGTCGATCGCGACCATCTCCTTCAGCGGCACCCGCGAAGGCCCCAGGATCTGCCACGGCCCCGTCATGCCGGGCATCAGCTCCAGACGCCGGCGGTGCCACCCCTCGATGCGCTGATCCTCATCGAGCACCAACGGCCTCGGGCCCACGAGGCTCATCTCGCCCCGCACGATGTTCCACAGCTGGGGCAACTCGTCCAACGCGCTCGCGCGCAACAACCGCCCGACCCGCGTCACACGCGGATCCCGGGCGATCTTGAACAACCCCTCCTTCGCCTCGTTGCGATCGCGCAACCCCTCCTTCAACGCCTCCGCATCGGGCACCATCGTACGGAACTTCAACATCCGAAAACGCTGCCCATGCCGACCCACCCGCTGCTGACCAAAGAACACCGGGCCACGACTATCGAGCTTGATCGCAACAGCAATCACCGCCAACAACGGCGAGACCGCCAACAACCCCACCAACGCACCCAACAAATCAAACGCACGCTTGAACAACGCCGAAGAACGCGTCAATTCAAACCGCCTCACCCCCATCACCGTCACCCCGTGCAGATCGTCGAACTCCACCGAGGAACCCACGACCTCCAACAACCGCGGCAACACACTGACACGCACCCCCACCGCCTTCAGCGTACGCACCAGATTCAACATCTCACCACCATCGACACTCCGCGGCGCGATGATCGCACGATGCACATCCAACGTCCGCGTCAAATCCCTGATCTCCGCCAAACGCGACTCAGAAAAACTATCCGTCGACCACGCAGAAACCTTGTCCAAATCCAGATGCGCAACGACCTCCGCCTTCACACCACCATGCCCAGTCAACTTCGAACGAATCGTCTCAGCCGACACCTCATCCCCAATGAACAAACACCGCTCCGCCGGCGCCAGGCGCAACGCCAAAGCCCGCGAACCCGCACGAGCCAACAACAACCCCCCCGCCAACGCCAACCACAAAAACAACGCCTCATGCCGATCCAACGGCCGATGCGTGATCAACCCCCCCGCAAGCCACGCCACCAAAGCACACAACGTCGCCAACTGAAAGAGCTTCGGCGCCTCATCCAACGTCGTCTTACGCAACAACGTCTCATCCCGGTCATACAAACCCGTCAACTTCGCACACACAACCAAAATCGGGACCCCCGCAACAGCAGCCCACGTCAACCCCACAGACCGCCGCGACAAACCCACCGTCAACACAAACGCCCCAACAATCGCCACCACATCCGCCACCACCAACAACCGCCGAAACAACGCATCCCGCCGCATACACGCAGCCGGACCACGAACCTCAGAAATCCCCCCCACCCAACCAGACCAACGCCCCAACCCCAACAACCCACGCGAACCAAACGACGAACGCGGACGCACACCAGGCGCCGACCCCAACTCAGCCCGCGTCGACGGGCTCCAAGCTACCCCCACCTCGACCCCACTCCCCGTTTCCACACTCATAGCCCCTCCCGCCTCCTTGCCTGCCCCGACCGGACCCCTCAGGCGAAGCCCGACAACCCCAACAGGTGTCGAGATTCCGCGACCCCAACTAAGGCTGCGCATCATAAACATCATGGGGAGCTAAAGCAAGACCTCCGAAACCAAGGTCCCAACGAGCGGTTCGAGTGGAGATCCATGCCAATCGGACCTACAACGTGAGCAATGCTTCTATCCTGGCTCGGTGCCACGGTCGGTGGCGAGATCTGAACGTCGTGGACCTCGCGTTGGCACGACCGGCGGAACGCAATAGTGCATGTCGATCCATACATAGTTCTGGGCAGCGCAGTCGTCGGGTTCCTCGTCGGGATGACCGGCGCGGGCGGCGGGGCGCTGATGACGCCGATGCTGATTCTGCTGTTCGGGATCACCCCATCGGCGGCGATCTCGAGCGATCTGGTGGCAGCGGTCGTGATGCGTCCGTTCGGCGCCGCGGTGCACCTGCGAAAAGGGACCGTCAACCGCAGACTCGTCGGCTGGATGGTCCTCGGCTCGGTGCCGATGGCGTTCCTCGGCGCGTATCTGCTGCATCTGATGGGCAACTCCAAGGGCGCCCAGGAAAACATCGAGGTCGTGCTCGGGGCTGCGCTGCTGCTCGGAGCATTCGCGATGGTGCTGCGCTACGTCCTGGATCGCCGCCGTGGCGAGCAGCGCACGGGAGTCGTCAGCGACGTGGACGTCCACCCGCTGCGAACAGTGGCGATCGGGATGATCGGCGGTCTGATCGTGGGCATGACCTCTGTCGGCTCGGGGTCGCTGATGATCATCCTGCTGCTGTTCCTGTACCCGCTGCTGGGCGCCAACCAGCTCGTCGGCACCGACCTGACCCAGGCGGTGCCGCTGACGCTCGCGGCCGCGCTCGGCGCGCTCGCCTTCGGCCATGTTGAGTTCGGCGTCACCGCGTCGCTGATCATCGGGAGCGTCCCGGCTGTGCTCGTCGGCTCGCTGCTGTCCTCGAGCGCGCCCGACCGCTACATCAGGCCCGCGATCACGTTCGTGATCTTCGCCTCGGGCCTGAAGTACGTGGGCCTCGGCACGACCGCGCTGGGCTGGGTGCTGTGCGCGACCCTGCTCGCGACCGCGATCGTGTGGCTGGCGGTCAGCCGGCCGTGGGAGCGCCCCACGAGCGCAGGCTCCCCGGCTGCGGGCGACGCCGAGCCGCACCGCCTGCTCTAGCCTGCAGCTCTAGAAATGCTCGAAGCGCTCGCCTCGATACCCAGCCCGCCGATCAACGGGTTCCACGTGGGCCCGCTGTTCTTCCACTTCTACGGCCTTTGCTACGTCGTGGGGATCACCGCCGCGATCGTCCTCACGCGCAAGCTGTGGCGCGAGAAGGGCGGCGACCCGGACCTCGTGTTCACGGTCGCGCTGTGGGGCGTCCCCGCCGGTATTCTCGGCGGCCGCCTCTACCACGACGTCACCAGCTGGAACGAAGTCCCGCACAACTGGTACGGCTGGATCGCCATCTGGGAAGGCGGCCTGGGAATCTGGGGCGGGATCCTCGGCGGCGTCATCGGCGGCGTGATCCCGCTCAAACGAGCAGGGGTGAGCATCACGCGCTTCATGGACGCGACCGCCCCGGGGCTGCTCGTGGCGCAGGCGATCGGACGCGTCGGCAACTACTTCAACCAGGAGCTGTTCGGCGGGCCCACCAAACTCCCGTGGGCGCTTCAGATCAGCCCGCAACACCGCCCTGCCGGCTATCTCGCCTACTCGACCTTCCAACCGACGTTCCTGTACGAGCTGCTGTTCGACCTGGCGCTCGCCGCTGTGCTCGTATGGCTGATCCACCACAGGCGGATCCGGGCGCCGGGCATCTTTGCGCTCTACGTGGCCGGCTACTCGGCGTTTCGCATCTTCGAGGAGCTCCTGCGCGTCGATCCGGCCCACCACATCCTCGGCGAGCGCCTGAACTTCTGGGTCGCCTGCATCCTCACGCTGGTGGGGATCGCGTGGTTCGCCTACACGCAACGCGCCGCGCGTGGCGCCCCGCCGCCCGCGGAGCCGCTGGTCGCGGGCGCTCGCGAGTAGTCCTGCTCAGCGGCCGTGGAGAACGGATGGCGCCGCGCCCAGGTGGCACACCTCGCGCGGCGGCTTTCCGCTCAGGTGCCATCCCTCGTCGGTGATCGTCAGAGCACCTCGACGAGACAGATCGGCGAGCGCGCTGCTGACGGTGGGTCGGCGGGCCACGATCAGGTCCGCGAGCACCGCGTGAGTCAGGCGCACGGGCAAGAGCACCCCGTCGGCCCGTCTGCGCCCCCAACGGCCGGCCAGATGCCAGAAGAGGCTGTGCAGACGGACGTCTACACGAGGGTGGTGGGCGATCGCCATCATCACCGCCAGGTTGCGCGAACGGTTCATCGTCCGAGCAACCAGCTGCCCCGCGATCTGGGGATAGCGCGCGGCGCGGGCGGCGAAGTCGAGGTCGAGCACGGCGACTCTCGTCGGCGTCAGGATCTTGCAGCTCGTGCTCAATGGCAGTGCCAGCGCGTCGGCGGCGTCCTGCCAGGGACGCAGCAGGTCTCCGGCTCCGAGCAGCTCCGCGCCGAAGCGCCCGCCCACCCCTACGCGGCGAACGACGAGCCCCTCGAGGACCAGCAGGCCGATCCCGTCGCACAGCTCCGCCGGCGTGTCGCCGACCGGCCACGCACCGGCCTTCAACCCGATCACCTGGGCGACGCACTCCCGAAAAGCCTGGTCGCGCTCGTACGTTGGCACCGCCTCGCAGAGATCCACGTCTTCGAGCAGCACGTGGCAGGTACGGCGCGGCTCAGCGGAGCGCAGCGACCTGCCCGGGCTCGATACGAGCGACCGGCGAGAGCGCGAGGGTTCGCGCACTGCACTGGAGCTGAGCGAGCCATTGCCCATCCGCCGGCACTCTAGCGCAACTTGCGTTGTGTGTAACGCAAGTTGCGTACCGGGCTGTTCCCGATCCAAGGGTGGCTCACGATATCTGTACGCTCAAAAGCGATGCTCTGGCACCTGTTCGTTTACCGCCTGCCGACCAAGAGCTCCAGCATGCGCGTGGCGGTGTGGCGTGAGCTGCGCCGTATCGGCGCACTGCCGCTACAGCAGGCAGTCGTGGCGCTTCCCGAGGCGGGCGGCCTGAGCGACCAGCTCGACGCGATCGCCGAGCGAGTGCGCAACCAGGGCGGCGTCGTGTACCGGTTCCCGCTCGCTGGGCTCAGCGACGAGGATCGCGCGCGACTGGAGGGGGAGTGGAACGCGCTGCGCACGCAGGAGTACGAGGAGATCGTCGAGGAGTGCCAGACGAAGTTCGAGCGAGAGATCGAATTCGAGATCTTCCGCGGGAACCTCACCGCCGCCGAGGCGGAGGAGATCGAAGCGGACCTCGAGAAGATCAAGACATGGTTCGAGCGGATCCGCGCACGCGACGTGTTCGCCGTCGAGAGCCGCGAGAGCGCCGGGGCTGCGATCGCCAAGTGCGAGCAGCTGCTCGAGGACTTCGTGCAGCGCGTATACGACGCCGAGACCGAGCATGGGCCGTCGCTGGAGCCACCGGCGAGCGCCGAGTGGTCCGAGCTCCCCACGCACGACGAGAACGCGACGCATCCGGCTTCAGCTGAGGGCTGACCGTCGTGCCTGTTCGAACGCCGCCTGGCGGCATCTGTCAGGAGGCTGACCGTGAGCCGCCGCCGTTCACAACCTGACCACATGTCGGCTACGCCCCGCGGGCAAGAGTCGCGTCAGCCGTAACGAGCTTGCCGAGCAAAGCCATGCGCTGGCGGAGCGATGCGAGTGCTGTTGTGGCGATCGTGCACCCAAACCCGCAAAGGAGCCTGGCGCATATGACCGGCCGCTTCCGTCGCTCTGTAAGCATCGCCCTCGTAGCTGGCACGAGCGTGTTCGCTCTCGCCGCCTGCGGAAGCAGTTCGAAACCCTCGACAACGCAGGTCTCCGCTGCGTCGGCGACGAGCAAGCCCACGCTGCTGGTCTACTCCGCGCAGGGCTACTCGCCCGCCAGCGTGAAGGCATTCGAAAAAGACACCGGCACCCCGACGAAGCTCGTGGAAAACAGCACCGGACCGCTGGAGGCGCGCATCCAGGCCGAAAAGGCCGACCCGCAGTGGGGTCTTCTGTGGGTCGACGGCAACGAGGGATTCGCGACGCTCGATTCCGAGGGGCTGCTGAAGAAGAGCCTCGAAGTCCCACCGCTCAGCTCGGTCGGCCAGAGCCTCGTCCCGGCCGACCACAGCTTCGTCCCGACGGGCATCACGCTGGCCTGCACGATCATCTACAACAGCAAGGAAGTGCCGAACCCGCCGAGCACCTGGCAGGCGCTGCTGGAAAGCAAGTACGCCGGCAAGATCGGCATGAACAACCCCGCGGTGTCCGGTCCGACCTTCCCCTGCGTGGCAGGGGTGATGAACTACCTCGGCGGCGTCTCACAGGGTGAGGCGTACTTCCAGAAGCTCAAGAGCGCTGGGCTTCACATCTCCGAAACGAATGGGGCGACGCTGCACCTGCTGGAAACCGGTCAGATCCAGATCGGCCTGATCCAGAGCTCCGCGGCGATTGGAGCGGCCAAGAAGGTTCCCGGCCTGAAGGTCGGCTATCTGCCGAAGCTGACGATCCTGCCAAGCGCGATCGGCATCGATTCGAAAGCCCCACCGGCGGTACAGGAAGAGGCCCAGAAGTTCATCGACTGGGTGCTCTCGCCGACCGGCCAGCACGTGATGCAGACCGGCGAACCGGAAGGCGACTCGCTCTTCTGGCCGGTCGCTCCCAACACGACGCCGCTGCCGGCGCTCCCGCAGGAACTGAGCAAGATCTCCACGCAGGAGCTCGAACCGTACAAGTGGGGCAAACTCGAGGCTCAGATCAACGACTGGTTCAACGCCAACATCGCCGAATAGTGCAGCAATCCGCGCCTGCCGTCGAGACGATCGAGCCCTCGACGGCGGGCGCGGCACGTTTGCGCCTGAGCCAGCTCGCGCGCGTGCGCCCGCCCCTCAGCCTGACGGGCACGATGGCGGTGGTGCTGGGAGTGCTGCTGGCGATCCCGATCGGCGCGTTCCTGCTCGTCTCGGTGAGCCCGCGGCTCTTCTCGCAGGGTTCGTCGTGGTTCACGCTGGCGCCGTTCGGAGAAGCGCTCAGCGGACCCTCGCTTCATGCGCTTGGCGACAGCGCGCTCGTCGGTGTGGGCGCAGCGGCGTTCGCGCTCGTCTGCGCGCTGCCGATCGCGCTGCTGCTGGCGCGCACCAACCTGATCGGCGCGCGCACGTGGCAGGTTGGCATCTGGTCGCTGCTCCTGGCCCCCAGCTACCTGGTGGCGCTCGGCTGGGAGCGGCTGTTCGAACCGGCAGGCGTGCTCTCGCGCGCCGGCCTGGACGTCACGGCCGCGCAGAAACTGCTCTACGGACCCGTGGGGGTGATCGGAGTGCTCGGCGTCAAGGGCGTGCCGTTCGCCTTCCTGGCGATCTCCGCTGCGCTGCCCGGCCTGGGATCGAGCTTCGAGCATGCCGCGCGCACCCACGGCGCCGGCCGCCTCGCCGCCATGCGCGTCGTGCTGCCGATCCTCGCACCGGCGCTGTGGGCCTCGTTCGCGATCGTGTTCGCGGAGTCGATCAGCGACTTCGGTGTGGCCAGCACGCTCGCCTACACCGCGCACTTCCCGATGGCGACGTTCTCCCTGTACTACGCAGTCGACAACGAGCCCGTCCAGTTTGGATTGGCGGCGGCGATCGGATGCACGCTCGTGGGACTTGCAGGGATCGCGCTGTTCGCACAGCGTCGCGCGATGAGCGGCCGCTCCTACCAGGTGCTATCCGGCCGTACCAGGCCATACGTGCGCCATCGGATGGGGCCCGCGGCCCAGGCCTGTGCGCTGCTCCTGGTCGCGGGGTTCTTCCTGGTGGCAGTGGGCGTACCGGTGATCGGTGCGATCAGCGCCTCGCTGCTGCGCTCCCTCGGCACGGCTACGCACGGCTTCGCGCTCACCTTCTCCAACTACGAACGCGTGGTCGGCAACAGCGAACTGTACGAGCCGCTGCTCTACTCGCTGCGACTCGCCGTGATCGCCGCAGCCGTCGTGACAGCGCTGTCGGTGCCGGCCGCACGACTGCTCACACGTCGCGCCGCGGGTCTGGTGGGGCGCACGCTCGACCTCGTGCTGCTGGGCGCAGTGGCCGTTCCGTCGATCGTCATGGCAGCCGGTTACATCCTCATTTGGAACCTGCCGGTGATGCATGCGCTGGGCATCTCGCTGTACGGCACGACCGCGCTGCTGACGGTCGCCTACGTCGCGGGAGCGCTGCCCAACAATGCGCGCATCCTGATCGGGCCGCTCGCGCAGCTGCACGAGTCGCTGCTGACCAGCGCGCGTACGCATGGCGCGAGCACGGCAGCGGCCTGGCGAAGGGTGGCGTTGCCCGTGCTCTCGCGCTACATCGTGTGGGTCTGGTTGTACTGCTTCGCTGCAACGCTGTTGGAGCTGCCGATCTCACAGCTGCTCTACCCCGCGGGCTCGCCCCCCATCTCCGTCGCGATCCAGCGTCGACTGGAAGCCTACGACTTCGCCGGTGGCACAGCGGTGGAGGTGCTGGCGGTGCTGGGCGCGCTCGCGATCACCGCGCTGGTGCTCGGCGGCTACCGCCTGTTGGCGCCGCAGGGCTGGCGCCGGGTTGGAGCGAGCACATGAGCCAGGAGGGCTGCGCGGTCGAGCTGGACGGGCTCACCAAGCGCTACGGCGACGTGCTGGCCCTCTCCGAGGTCTCGCTGACGCTCGACCCGGGCAGGTTCCTGGTTCTGCTCGGACCATCGGGGTCGGGCAAGTCCACGTTGATCCGCTGTCTCGCTGGGATCGAGCGACCGAGCGAAGGAACGATCGCGCTCGCGGGCTCCCCCGTCGCCGTCGGGCGCAAGCATGTGCCCCCCGAGCGGCGCGATCTGGCAATGGTCTTCCAGGACTTCGCGCTGTGGCCCCATCTGACGGTCGCGCGTAACGTCGGGTTCGCGCTGCGCCGGCGCCGCACGTCCTCAGCAGAGGCAGCCCGGCGCGTCTCGCAAATGCTCGAGCGCGTCGGCATCGGACACCTCGCCTCGCGCTACCCGCACGAGCTCTCCGGAGGTGAGCAGCAGCGCGTGGCCCTCGCGCGGGCGCTGGTCGGGCAGCCCTCGCTGCTGCTGTTCGACGAGCCGCTGTCGTCGCTCGACGCCAACCTGCGCGAGCGCTTGCGAATCGAGATCGGCACGCTCGTCAGGGAGATCGGCGCAAGCGCCGTGTACATCACCCACGACCAGGGCGAGGCGTTTGCGCTCGGCGACGAGGTCGGGGTTCTGGAGCGCGGACGACTCGTCCAGCACGACACCCCCGAGAACGTCTACCGGCGTCCTGCCAGCGCGTTCGTCGCCAGGTTCACAGGCCTCGCGGGCGAGCTGCGGGGCCGCGTCCTGACGACTGTCGGCCCCACCGACAACGGGTCCGATGACGAGGGACGCAAACTGGTGAGGGTTCTGCTCGCTCCCGACGGCGCGGTCCGCGCCCGCGAGCTGCTCGCATCCTGCATCGAGCCGCTCGCGTCCGGCCAGGCCGTGCAGGTGCTCGTGCGTCCCGCGGCCGTGACGCTGACCACACCGGAGGACGCAACGGGCTGCGTGCAAGGTGCGGTCCTCGACAGCGCGTTTCGCGGGCGAGGCTATGACCACGTGGTCAGGCTGCCGGACGGCGTCGTGCTGAGCGAGATCTTCGACACCCGCAGCCACCGACGCGGCGACACGGTCGGCCTGCGCATCGACCCGGACGGGTGCCTGACGTTCTCGGTCGGCAACCCGAGCCCAATCCAGACCACAGGTCCTTCAACGCAATCACCCACACAGACACGGAGGAACGGCACAAGCATGAGAGTCCAACAGGGAGCGGTACAAGCATGAGCGGCGCAGAGGTGGGACTGGCAATCTCGGTCTTCCTGGCGTGTGCGGTGGAGGCAGTCGAGGCGTTGACGATCGTGCTGGCGGTCGGCACCACCCGCAGCTGGTCCTCGGCAATGACCGGCGTGGGAGCGGCGACCATCGCACTGGCGGCGTTCGTGGCCGCGCTCGGACCGGCGATCACCTCACTGCCGATCGACCTGCTGCGGGTCCTGGTGGGCGGCCTGCTGCTGATCTTCGGGCTGCAGTGGCTTCGCAAGGCGATCCTGCGCGCCATCGGGCTGAAGGCCAAGCACGACGAGCTGCAGACGTTCAGAGAGGAGAGCGAAGCCGCGCAAGCTGCCGGTGGGAGAGCGTCAGGCTTTGACGGCTATGCGTTCACGATCTCCTTCAAGGGCGTGCTCCTGGAGGGTCTGGAGGTGGCGTTCATCGTGCTCACGTTCGGAGCCAACCAACACCACGTCGCGATCGCGGCCGCAGCCGCGGGACTCGCGGTGCTGTTGGTCATCGTCGCGGGCGTGGCGGCGCGAGCCCCGCTTGCGAAGGTCCCGGAGAACACGATGAAGTTCGCCGTCGGCGTGATGCTCACCTCATTCGGCATGTTCTGGGGGACCGAGGGCGCCGGCGCCAACTGGCCCGGCGGCGACGGTGCCCTCCTGGCCATCATCCCCGCTGTCCTCGCCTGCGCCGTGGCGATCTCGTGGATTGCGGGTCGGGCGATCCGCACGGACACGACTGGGCACCCCTCCACGATGGCGGCGCAGGCAGGCGACGCGACGAGCGTGAAGGCATGACCCGTATCTCAGGGTTCCTCTACGGCATCTGGGAGTTCGTGGTGGGCGATGACTGGCGGACCGCCATCGGGGTGCTCCTCGCGCTGTCGCTCACGGCGCTGGTGGCCAGTGCGGCAGTTGCTGCGTGGTGGATCATGCCGCCCACGGTGCTGGGGCTCCTGGCGCTCTCGATCTGGCGCGAGGCGCGGGTGAGCGGGCGGCGCCGGTGAGCCCGGAGCAAGCGCAGCCTCGAGCGGGCTTCACAGCTATTTCACCCTTTGCGCGAGTTTCAAGACTAACGTAAGCGCCGCGGCAGACGGCTTGCCAGGCAGGTATTGCTCGTACTGCCGGGGTGGCTGGGTGCCCACGGGTACCCAGCGCCACGAGAACGAGGGGACGATTCGCCGCGAACGGGAATGCCGGAGAATGGAATCGACATCCGTCCGTAGATTCGGCCCCGCTCACCTCATCGCCGATCACGAATGGAGACAGGCATGACAAAACGGATTCCAGGTAGGCTCGTCAGGCTCGCGGCGGCGACCGTGGTGGCCATAGGCTGCCTCGCCGTCAGCGCAGGAGCAGCTAGCGCCGCGAAGGAAGTTGCTTACGACAACCTCAACACGGTGGCGTCAACCGTCAACGGGCTCCCGAATGAAGACACGTACTCGGCCTACTCTGGCTACTTCAGCTCGGGCGGGGGCTTCGGTGGTCTAGTCGAATTCGCGGACGTGCAGCACCAGGAGCTGAGCACGCTGACGACGCAGCTCGACGTTTTCCAGTGTGAACATGGTCTGTACTCGCTTGAAAACTGCTACACCGGCAAGCCGTCCAAGAAGTTCGCGGACACATGGACGGTCAGCATCTATCGTCCAGCGCCGAACCACGAAGAGCTCACGCTCCTCACGACGGGGACGGCGACGTTCAAACTCCACTACCGGCCGACCACCAATGTCAGCTGTCCGAGCACCGCCGAAGGCAAGGGCTTCGGTCCGAATTGTGACGTCGGTGGATACCTGCAGACGGTCACGTTCAAGCACTTCTCCCCGGCGATCAGCCTGCCGGACAGGGCGATCATCCTGCTCACGTCGAGTGCATCGCCGATCGTGAACGTGGGCCTGCAGGCCTCCTACAAGGAATACAACACGTCCACCGACGAATTCGTCGCCGAACCCGCGATTGGACTGCCGGCGTTCGGAAGCGACCCCTACCCCGAAGACGCCTACGTCAACGGCAAATTCGAAAGCGGCTGGGCCGGCTCACAGCCCGTTTTCAAGGTGACGACCAAGTAACCAAGTAGCAACCGAGTGAGCGGGTCGCCATCACTTTGCTGCGGCCCCAGCGACAGAGCAGGCACATTGGGGGCCCCGGGGCGTTTGCGCCGGGGCCCTCCGCGTTCAGAGTCCGTGGCGTCCGAGGACGTGGGGGACGGTGCGTAGCAGGATCTTGATGTCGGTCCATAGCGACCAGTTGGCTACGTAGAGGTAGTCGATCGCGACCATCTCCTTCAGCGGCACCCGCGAAGGCCCCAGGATCTGCCACGGCCCCGTCATGCCGGGCATCAGCTCCAGACGCCGGCGGTGCCACCCCTCGATGCGCTGATCCTCATCGAGCACCAACGGCCTCGGGCCCACGAGGCTCATCTCGCCCCGCACGATGTTCCACAGCTGGGGCAACTCGTCCAACGCGCTCGCGCGCAACAACCGCCCGACCCGCGTCACACGCGGATCCCGGGCGATCTTGAACAACCCCTCCTTCGCCTCGTTGCGATCGCGCAACCCCTCCTTCAACGCCTCCGCATCGGGCACCATCGTACGGAACTTCAACATCCGAAAACGCTGCCCATGCCGACCCACCCGCTGCTGACCAAAGAACACCGGGCCACGACTATCGAGCTTGATCGCAACAGCAATCACCGCCAACAACGGCGAGACCGCCAACAACCCCACCAACGCACCCAACAAATCAAACGCACGCTTGAACAACGCCGAAGAACGCGTCAATTCAAACCGCCTCACCCCCATCACCGTCACCCCGTGCAGATCGTCGAACTCCACCGAGGAACCCACGACCTCCAACAACCGCGGCAACACACTGACACGCACCCCCACCGCCTTCAGCGTACGCACCAGATTCAACATCTCACCACCATCGACACTCCGCGGCGCGATGATCGCACGATGCACATCCAACGTCCGCGTCAAATCCCTGATCTCCGCCAAACGCGACTCAGAAAAACTATCCGTCGACCACGCAGAAACCTTGTCCAAATCCAGATGCGCAACGACCTCCGCCTTCACACCACCATGCCCAGTCAACTTCGAACGAATCGTCTCAGCCGACACCTCATCCCCAATGAACAAACACCGCTCCGCCGGCGCCAGGCGCAACGCCAAAGCCCGCGAACCCGCACGAGCCAACAACAACCCCCCCGCCAACGCCAACCACAAAAACAACGCCTCATGCCGATCCAACGGCCGATGCGTGATCAACCCCCCCGCAAGCCACGCCACCAAAGCACACAACGTCGCCAACTGAAAGAGCTTCGGCGCCTCATCCAACGTCGTCTTACGCAACAACGTCTCATCCCGGTCATACAAACCCGTCAACTTCGCACACACAACCAAAATCGGGACCCCCGCAACAGCAGCCCACGTCAACCCCACAGACCGCCGCGACAAACCCACCGTCAACACAAACGCCCCAACAATCGCCACCACATCCGCCACCACCAACAACCGCCGAAACAACGCATCCCGCCGCATACACGCAGCCGGACCACGAACCTCAGAAATCCCCCCCACCCAACCAGACCAACGCCCCAACCCCAACAACCCACGCGAACCAAACGAAGGCGGTGCCCGCCACGGCGTGCGACGGGGCAGTTGACTGCGCTCCGCTTCAGAGATCACCGCCTCGAACGCCTCCTTGCTTGTGGCCATCGACTACAGGATGCGCCATTCGGCTACGACAGATGTCGAGATTTCGTGATCTAGGCTACACCACCGCCGCACTTCGCCGGGACGACCACCGTGGCGAGCGGACATCCGTGTGCTCCGGCGTCGTCACAGCACCGGCCGGAGATCTCGAGATCCTTGTGATCCCCCGTGCGTGCCGGCCTCGCTCGCATGGTCCATCGCGGATGTCATGGGCCCCGAGCCCCGCGCGCGAGCGTCGCGCGCGACACGCGCGAGTGCCACGCGCCCAAATACGACGAAACGGGCGACCCCATCTCTGGGGCCGCCCGCATCATCGCTCACAGCTCTGCCGCTCGTCTTGGCGGCAGCGGATCAAAACCGGTAGCTCTACCCGACTCCCCTAGCTGATTTTTTCAGTGCCTGCCTTGGCGATGTCGAAGACGCTCTTTTCTGCGGAGACGTTTTCGGGCAGCGCCAGGTAGTCCGTCCCGTTGACCAGGAGTTTCGGACCTTCAGCGACCATGAACTTGAAGTACTTCTCCACAACTTCAACCTGTTCGCCGGTCGGCTGCAGGCTCGGTTCGATGTCGCTGAAGTTGGTCAGCGACAGGTCGTACGTGAACCCACAGATCGGGTAGTTGGGCTCAGCCGGCTTCGAGGACACTTCGTTCCACGCTTCTTCTGTCGATTTCGGCGGGAATTTGGCTCCAACTCCGTTGACGTATTCCGTGCCGGCGCAGTTGGACTCGCCCTCTGCGTACGCCTTCGGTTTCGACTTAGCGATCTTCGGGCCCGGTTTTTCGGGGTTGGCGTACGTCGGCTTCTTGCCGGATTTGTTCTCGACAACGGCCCACGAGTCCACGCCCGCTTTGCCGAATTTGCCTTCGTAGGCGTTCGCCAGGTTGACGTAGCCGATCGAACCAGCGTCAGCTGCGACGGTCGTGACGACGCCACCGCTGCCCGTCCCGCGGGCAAGGTCTTCCGTTTCGTCAGGCCAGTTCAGGTTTTTGTTTTCTTCCGCCAGGTTGTTCCAGGTTTTGCTGCCGTCGACCGGTTCGTCGTTGATCTGGAAGAACCACTTCTTCGTGATCGCCGTCGTACCCGAACCTTCGGTGCGGACAACGCGGGTGATCGGGGTTTCCCCGGCGCAACCGGCGGGGTTGAGTTTGTCGCTGTCGTCTTTGATTTCGCTCCACTTCGTGATCTTGTGCGCGAAGATTTCTTCGACAGTTTTGTCGTTCAGAGCGAGGCGGGTGGTCTCCTTCTTAGCTTTGCTCGAGACCGAGGTGCAGCCCGTCGGGAGGTGAATGATGATCGCCACCGCTGCCTGCACGGTCGGGATGGACAGCACTGTTGCGCCGCCGGCCTTTTCTTCAATCTCTTTTTTCTGCGTAGGGTTAGGCGGCTGATCCGTTCCCACGTACTCCCACGTGTTGAATTCCGCCGCGTGAGTACCGTTGCCCCACGCTTCCAGGCCGGGACCACTGCCCGTTCCTTTGTATTCCGTCACTTCTCCCTCACCGAGTTTATTGAAGGCCGGAATGAACACTTTCTGCTGCGCGAATTCCTGCAGAGTAGAGCCCTGGCCCTTGATCTGCGCGGCGGCGCTCGCCGTCGCAGCCCCAGGAACCATGAACGCCACTGCCGACGCCGAAGATACGGCGAGGGCTGTCGCGAGGCGGCGGGCTGAAAGTCCCGTCATTTGTCGACTACCTCCATGAGTAGACTGTTCCTTTACTAGGAAGGGTGCGATTGCGCCCATGGAGAGCCTGCCAGGATCACACAGCCGCGGAGTTATCAATGTGTGATTAGCGTTGTGAAGCACTCGTGACGGTAATGTGAAGACTTCGGGCGCGAGCGGTCCGGTTGGGTGCTTACAACCAGCATGCTACGCGCGGATCTCTCGATCGTCTCAGCGCAGGCCACGCCCGTTGACGGACGTGGCCTGCGTCACGAACTGTGTCAGTGCTTGTGTTTGACCGGTGCCGGACGCAGTGTCAGCAGTTTGGCGGTCGTCGCATTTTCGCCCGCCGGATCGTGCGCCGCGACCATCGCGCGGCCGTGCAGCTCATGGAGCTTCGTCAACAGTTTTCGCGCCGTTGTCGTCAGGTGCAGCGTGATCGTCTTCGACTGGCCGCCGCTGACGCTGAACGTGCCGGTCGCGAGCGTCACGATCGCCTTCTTCTTCCCGGCCGCGGCACTGATCGCACTCGCCGTACGCAGCGTGACCGTACCGATGCACGTGGTCGCTCCGGCAGGGCACGTCACCTCGATAGACACAGCGCCCGACGAGCTCACCAGGGCCGCTGCCGTTGCGACGGTCGCGCTGGGCGAGACCACCTTGCTGGGTAGCACCCCGCTCCCAGGCGTCGTGCTCGTCGTCGGGGGTGGTGGTGGCGGCGGCGGCGTTTCTTTTTCTTTGGCTTCCTGTTTTTCTTTGGCTTCTTGCCTTTCCCTGGCTTCCTGCTTTTCTTTTGCTTCGCGTTTTTCCTTTTCTTCCTTCGATTCGCCCGCGGTCACCGTCAGTTTGACGGTTTCTGTTTTCGCTGTTTCCTTTGCGGAGTTCGTAAAGACCGCGTAGTACTCGTAGCCGTTCTTCGCTTCCGTCGCGTCGACTTTGAGCGTGTCGGTGTGCCGACCTTCGTCGGTCGTGTCTTCTTCGAACTTAATCCCGCCGTCCGTCGAGACCCACCAAGCCGGGCTGGGTATGGGCGCACCCGCCGCAGCCGCCGTGAAGCTCGCCGTTTCACCGGCTTTCACCGTGTCGCTGTGCGGCTGGGTCGTGATGTGGGGAGCTTCGGTCTTGCTCACCGCTTCGAGCGACATCGACACGTTGAGGGTCGGAGTGTCGAGGTTATCGGTCTTGATCGCCTCGGTGATCTTGTACTTGCCCGGTTCCGTGAAGGTGTGTTCGAGCTTGGGCTCCTGATACTGGTCCGAGGTCTGTTCGACCGTTACCGGCACTGCTTTCGTCGTTTCGTTTTCGAGCGTCCAGACGACGGACAACGCATCGCCCTGCTTGACGAAGGTTGAGAGCGTAACCGGAGCCGCGGTGCCGACCGGTTCGGTGGTCGGCTTGCCGCCGACCAGTACGTCGTTTTTTTCGGTCGCGGCCGCCGGGCAGCCTTTGCCGCCTTCGCCGAACTCGATGATCGCGTCGTGCGTGGGGAATTCCGTTGTCCCTTTGGGAGCATCGTGCAGGTATTCAGGCACGAGCACGAAGACGTCCCCGTCTTTGCCCGCCGCGATCTGGACGTGTTGGCCTTCGTAGATCCCCGGTTCCAGCACGCATTCGTCCGTTGTGTCTGCGCGCTGACCACCGGTCCAGCCGATCGGCTCGAGGGTTTCCGCCGAGCGCTCCGAGATTCCATAGACGTGTTCGTGGTGGTCTTCTACTTCTTCGTTCAGGATCCGCGTGAAGCCGTACAAGGTCTCCCCGTCGGGTGAGACCGCGAGGCTGCCACCGTAGTCGCCGATCGGCCCTTCTTCGATCTCCGCGAAGCCGCCTTCCGCTCCACTGGGGTTCGCGTCGGGCAGGATGAATTGCTTCGCTGCCCCGGACGCCGAGGCAGGAAATTCGTCGATCGTCGGCTCAAAGAGGCCCGGTTCGATCTGCACGAGATCGTTGGCCAGCAGACGCTCTTCGGTGCCCGAGCCCACTACCACCGGCGAGCCGGGCGCGAAGAAGTTGATGTCTTCCTGCGGTGCTTGTTTCAGGACGTTGCCTGTGTCCACGTAGCGTTCGCCCAGCGCCCAGGTGCCTGCGCTTTCCTTGACCCGCTGCGTGACGTACTGATCGGACGGGTCGCCGTGGTGTTTCAGCAGTTCGTCTTCGCACAGGATTTCTTCTTCTTCTTCTTCTTTTTCTTCGCATTTGTCTTCGGTGTCGATGTGTGCGGCGATGATCACTTCGTGTGTCGCCGGATCCACGGCGATCCCGTGCGGCTGCAGCAGCGCCACCCCGGGGGTGGGCGATTCGGGTTTGAGCTTGCCTTGACCGATGATCTCGCCTTCGGAGGTGGCGCCGGTCACTGGTTCCAGTTCTTTTTTGCTGTTGGGAGTCGTCTTGAACCCGTAGAGGGCCGCCGCAGCGCCCTCGCTTTCGTCGGTGACGTTTTCTTCGCGTTCCTGGGTGACGAGAAAGTAGAGTCGTTTGGCCGTGGGGTCGATCGCGACCCCCTCGATCTCTTCGGTTTCTTCTTCGTCGCCGCCTCCACCCGACGGAGTCTTGACATTCAGTTCGACGTCGCCCAGCAGCTTGCCTTCGCTGCCTTTTTCGCTGCTCAGCTCCTGAAGGCGCAGGAAACGCGTCGACGTGTTGTTGCCTTTGGACGGTTCGTATTCTTCGAGTACGAAGACTTCGTTGTGTTCGGGATCGACTCCGATCACGTGCTGTGGCTGGAACGAGAAGCCATCTTCGTGCGAATTGAATATCGCTTTTGTGAGGTCGCCGGGGCTAGTCCCTGGGCCACCAAAGCGCGTGATTTCGCCGAAGCTGGCGGCGTGCGCGGCGCCGGCGGCCGCAAACAGCGCTGCCGAGGCGAACCCGATCAGCAAAAGCACCATTCTGCAAGTGACACGCGCGTGGCTCATCCGACTCCGATCTTGGGATTGTGCGTTCAAGACGCCGACGACTTGCGTCCAGCCCAACGGTTCCCGCTCGGGCCGTCTGGGGTTCATGATCGTGACCCTGCCCGTAAAGGATGTTGCGTATCTGTAAAGACGGGGGGTTGGGAAGGGTTCGCGAGAGCTCCCACTACCGCGGGATCAGCGCCGCCGCGTTCGTTCCTCGAGTCGCCGTTGTGAGCGCATCGTGGAGATCGTGGCGGGCGCCACACGCACCTCGCGTCCCCCGCGCCGCGGACGACGGAAGGCTGACGCGCCCGCGAACGCGGCGAGCACGATGAACCCGAGAAGGTATGCGGGCGAGGGCTCGTGTTCAGGTTGGCGGTAGGCGACCGCCTGATTGCTCACCGACTCGGTTGCCTCCTCGTGCTCTTCTTCCTTCTGCGCCGCCTCGACCGGAGAAGTAACCGCGGAGGTGCCGCTCGGTGGAGTCGGGTTCGCGGGCTCCACGAGGGGCGGGGGCAGGAACGGCACGAGGAGCGCCGGTAGGGTCGGTTGGATGAAGAAGGTCGGCGGCGGAGGGATGCGAACGGGGACGCGCGCCGGGGGCGGGACTGGGGCGACCGGCGCCGGGGGCACAGGCAGCACCGGAGGCGGTGAGGCGGGTGCCGGGGCAGGTGTGGGTGCAGGCGGCGGGGGCGTGGGCGCACCGATCTGCTGTTCGGCGACGGGTTTGGGCTTGACCGGAACGGTCCCGCATGGACGACGCACGCTGCCGGCTTCCACTTTCACTTTCATCGACGCGGACACACCCCCGGCGGTGATCTTCACCGTCGTTTCGCCCTTGTTCAGAGCGCAGAAGAGCCCAGATGTCGATTCGACCAAGCCCTGCGGCGAGCGTTTGCCTTCCTCGAAGATCGGTTCTTCCTTGGAGTTGTACTTGATCGCGTTCGGTTCGGGAGAGTGCAGTTCGGGTTCGACGAACCTCCCGACTTCTTCATCCGACGAGGTGAACGAGTATGCCGGGACCAGCCCTGGCCCGCCTGAGCTCTGGCAGATGGCACCGACGCAGTTGGCGGGAATCGGGGTGAAGACGTATGAGAGGCTTTCGGTTTCGCTCTCGCCGACCCCCTCGTTGCCGGCGCGCGGCCTTCGTGCGAGCCCCGCGAACATCGCCACCTGGCTACGGTGCAGCAGCGTCCCCTGCCGAGCTTCGAGCGCAAGTTCCTGTTCGCCGTGTTCGCCTTCGCCGATGTCGGGGATCACCTCGGCGGTGACCGGGGCCGACTCTGTTACGGGGTTATACGCTCCGACCTGGGCGAGGAGGAACCCGCTGGCGCCTACGAATTCCGGGTATTCCGAGCTCTGCACGTTGACGTAGCCGAGCGTCCCGGAGCCGAATGCGTGGATCTTCGTCGAGCCGCGCAGGGTCAGTTCGAGGTTCTGTTCGGGGGCGTCGAAGAAGTACGCCGAGGCGCGGCCGGCGACAATCGTCCGCACGACTTCCGCGGCGTTGCCTTCGTGGTGTTCTTCCTGCGCGTTGAGATTGGCGTTCCCGACGACGATCGCCGCTTCGTGACCCTTTGCTGCTTCCAGCTCTTCTCTCAACCATCTGAGTTGTGTTTCGCCGACCGCGCTGCTGTCATCGATGACGAGCACCCGCACGGGCCCTCCCGGGCCCGCCGCCGCCGGCACGGCGTAGTAGGCCTCCCCTTCGCCCGACCCGCAGAGTCCCTTGGTTTCGAAGAACTGGGGGAAGATGCTTTCGAACAGGCACTCGCTCCCTTCGACGCGGTCTGTGGAGGAGGCCGCCGCATACACCGGGGTCCCTTCGCCGCCGCCGAGCAGCTGGGCGTAGCGTCCGAGTTCTTCTTCGTAGGGGATCTGCACCGTCGCTTTGACGAGTGTTTCCCCGTTCGTGACGCGTGGACCCGTGTAGAGGAAGTCACGCAACCCCGAGATCTGGTGTGCTCGTCTGAGAGCTGAGGAGAGCCAGGCGTCCGGTCCGATTCGAGCGTTCGCGCGGGCGGCGCACGGTCCCGCACACTGCGCGCCGCCGCCGATCGCGAAGACGGCCGTGCCGGGTTCGACCGGCACTTCTGCCTTTTCCACGCCAGGCGGCGGCGCGCTTTCGGCCTTTGGATAGGAGTAGCGGACGATGTCCGCGGTTTCGAAGCCGGTGGTCTGCGAGCCGCTCGTGGCGGCTTTCCGTTCGATCCTAGGGAAGCCGCCGACAGCCCACCCTTCGTTGCCCGTCGGGGAGACCAGCACGGCCCAGCTGGGATCGGGCTCATACCCCTTGTCGTAGATCTTGTAGCTGCCGACCGGCGGGCCGACTTCGTCGTGATCGTGTTCCTCTTCGCTCCACCCGCTGGCCGTCTGGCGGAACATGTACGCGGGCGGCTGGGCGAGCGGATAGGCCGTTACGAGCGTCGGCGGGAAGCCGGCGGGCGGCGGCTCCTCTTCTTCGTCGTGGGCCGTTTCCGGCACCGCGCCCGAGCCGATCACCCTCAGCGCCCCCCCTTCGCGGAATATCGCGAGTGAGCCGGGGGCGCTGTAGCCGGGGTAGGGCTGGGGTGTCGTTTCCCAGGCGCCGCCCGCGGAGTTGCGCTCGAAGACCCGCGGCACCCCGGCGCCGCTCTCCGCCGACATCGCCGCTCCCCCGTCGGGCAGGCCGGCGACAGCCCACGGGATGTCGTGGGCTTCGGTGGCCAAAGCTGTCGCGGCGCCGGCGTCGATCTGCCAGCCCGAGCCGTTGTTGACGAGCAGACCGCCCGTGTAACTGAAGCTGCTCGACTCGCCGGTGTAGCTGAAATGCGGCACGCGGTAGGCAACGATCGCTTCTGAGCCGGCGAACGCGACCGAGGTGAAGCTCGCGTCTGCGAGTTCCGCCGGGAGACACGGCTCGGACACGCCTGCTTCGCAGGTCGGTTCCTGCGTCCAGCTCTTGCCGTAGCGCAGCAGCACGCCCGCCTGCCCAACGGCATAGCCGCGACTGGCTTCTTCGGGCTCGAACGCTATTCCCAGCAGATCCCCTCGGAAGTTGATCGGGGTCGCCGGATCTTTTTCCCACAACCCCGTTTCAGAGCGCCACAACCACATCTGCCCTTTCGTGCCCACGGCATACGCGCGGTTCGGCCGCGGCCAGGCGACCGCCCGGAGCTGCGGTTCGCTGTCTCGCTGCCCGGCGACGTTGAGCAGGCTTTCCGGCTGCCAGCCGATGCCATCCTCGTAGCGTGCCACCTCGCCTTCTTCGCCCACGGCCAACGCCTCGCTCGTCGCGGCCCCGACGGGCGCGCCCGGCTCCGGGGCGATCGCGAGCAGCGGGTGGCGGAACGGCGTCGGGTAGTTCTGCAACAGGTTTTCTTCGGGCGACACCGTCAGGTGCACCGGCAGCCTCGAGCTCCCGAGCCATCCTTCCTTCGCGCTCGAGAAGGCCGCGCCGTGACTGGCGCCGACGTCATAGGTCTCCGACGCGCCGAGGGCCAGCACACGCTTGAATTCTTCGCCTTCGAGCCGCAGGGAGCCGCCTTCCGGCAGACCGGTGATCACGCGTTCCCCGAACGTCGAGGAGCCTTTGCCTTCCCAGGCGAAGCTCCGTGAGCTGCCGGTGGGGAGCCCTCCGGAGATCGTGTGTGAGCAAGGAGTCCCCGTACCGACGGCGCACCAGCTGGCGAGCATCGATCCGCCTTCTGCGCCTTCGGGCTTGAAGAACATCGTGATCTGCTGCTCGTTGTCCGCGCGCCGACCGTCGATCCAAACTCCCCGGTCGGTCACGGTGAGCAGCTCTGAGTCGCTCGTCGGCGGAGCCCCGACGCCGGCGACCGTGTATTCCGCGCTCTTCGCTTCGGACAGCGGCACGCGCAGCGGCGCCCCCGGCGTTTCTCCGGAGACCCCGACGGGCTCCCACGTCGCGCCGCCTTCGTGTTCGACCCGGTGGAAGAGCGCGACCGAGTCCGAGTGCGCACCGAGCTGCCCGAGCAACCATGCGTGGCTCGGCGAGCTCGCGGCGATGGCGAGGACCCGGAAGCCCTTTTCCGTCGCGCTGGGGATGTCGATCGGCTCGCTGGTCCAGGCATGTGTTGTCCCGCTCCAGTGCAGCACGCGGGTTTCTTCTCCGGACGGTTCCGTGACGATCGGCACGACCAGCGCACCCGCGGGACCGGCGCCTTCTTCGCCTTCTTCGATCGCCGTGACCATAGGTGCTCGCCGGTGGGTGCCGTCGAACAGGCGTTCCCCGGTTTCGAGCGGAGGAGGGGACGAGGTTTCCGTGAACGCGCCGCCCCGGTCGCGCACCAGTAGAAGCTGGCGACTTTCTTCGCCGGCGACTTCTCCGAGCAGCGCACCGGACCCGTAGACCGTGAGCGACCCCGCGAAGGGGCCTTCCGCAGGTGAGAAGCCGTTGAGCGGATTGCCGGCGCCGTCGAGGAGTGACGGCGCAAGCGTCCAGCCTCCTTCGGGCGTGTAGCGGACGATGGCCCAGGTGGACTGGCTCTGGGCTCCGATCTTGCCGATGCCCCACGTCTCTCCCGAGACCTCCCTCGTCGAGGCGCCGAGCATCACGACTTCGTGCGCGGGCACGGCTGCATCGGTTTGTGGGGTGACTTCGACGGAGGACGTCTGGCCAATCGCCCGCTGAGTGCCGCCGGGACCGGACGTGGCGCCAGTCAGAACCAGCGCGAATGCGCTCGCCAAGAGCGCCAGCACGGCCAGCCCGCGCCGCCTGCGAATCCTCGCCCGCCGGCTCACGACAGGGGTCCCGACAGTGCCGGTCCAAGCGCGTTGGGGAACTCGAGGGATGTGGTGACGGTCGTCTCGTTGCTTTCGTTCAGAGTCTCCGTCGGGAGCGGGGCGAGCGCATGGCTTTGGAGCGCGAGCTTGGTCGGCCAACGCTTCGGGTTCAGGCGCAGCTGCAGGCTCCTGTTGCCTGCCGCGAAGGTCCGCTGCGCGGTGGCGCCGACGATTTGCTTCTTACGCTTGGCCACCAGCTTCAGCCGAGCCTTGACGGCGAGGTGAAAGCGAAGTTCGAGCGTATCGCCGTGCACTAGCCGGCTGTGAACGTGGGAGAGCAGCGGCACGGTGACCCGCGAGCCTTCACGCTGCGCCGTTTCCACGCGCGGCACCGCGGGCGCGGTTGCGAGTTCTCCGGGCAGCCCCGAGTCATCAACGGCTTGTGTCACGGGCACGGGAACTGGAAGCCCCTGGTCGGCGGGACGTTCGGTGATCAGCGTTTCAAATGCCGGATCGGTGTCCCGCGTCAGTCCTTCTTCTTTTTCTTTCTGTTCTTGGGGCGTGGACAGGTGAAGCAGCCACCCACGAGTAGTGGCAAGCCAGCAGTCGTGCGGTCCCGGGCAGGTCATCGTGAAGGCCGCGCCCTTCGCGCCGCCTTCACCGGCTGTGGGCAGGCTCTGCTCGTCTTCGCTCGGCAGTTCCCCGTCGGCGCCGATGCGCGCGACACGCGCGTATTCGGTTTCGGACGCCTGTTCTGTTTCGTTGGAGCTCGTGGCTTTTGCGTAATCGGATGGGGCGTCGAGCCCCAGCCATACGCTTTCCGTTCGCGGCTCCGCCGCAAGCGTGGTGACCGTCAAGCCCGGGAACGGCTGTTTGCCCGACAAGCCGGACTCTTCCGGGCCCAGGAGCTGCAACCAGCCTCCGCCCGCCTCACGTGCCACCGTCACCTGTCCCGGCTTCGAGCCTTCGGGCGTCTTCTGCGGGCCGGCCGCCGCCCACAGGAGTTCTTCCCCGGCCGAGAGATGCAGGAAGTCGAGGGCGGCGGGAAACTCCCCCGTTTCGTAAAGGGGCAGCTCTTCCCACTTCAACGGTTCGAATACGCTGGCTGAGCCTTCCGGGTCGATCACATGTAGCGGCGCCTGTTGCGCTTCGCTTTCGTCCTTGTCTTCTTCGTCGATCCTGACGCTCTCGTACAGCTTCCCTTCGAACTGCTGCATGCTCTCGACCGGATAGCCTTCTTCGGGATACGGTTCCTCCAACAGCGAATGGCCGTCCCAGTGCAGGTGAAAGGACCCAGCCTCGGAGTTCTCCTTGGGCAGGGTTTCTCCGGCGAACCAGCAGTCGGTGGCGCTGAAGCACGCGCCGGCGTTCATCGCCTGGTAGGAGTCCGCTTCGAAGGCCGGGAACGCGAAGGATTCCAGGATCTTTAGAGGTGCTTTTTCTTCTTTTTCTTTTTGGGTGTTCCCGAAGCGACAGAGGCTGTTGTCCCGCGTAGGGGGAAGTTCGCCGTGGACGTTTTCCTGCTCTCCCGGTCGTCCGTTGGAGATCGTCCAGAATTCTTCCGGACCTGTCCACACGATGCGGCCATCGGCTGCACCACACTTGTTCGAGAGCTGGTGCCATGAGACGCCGTTGAACTCCCACACTCCGGGTTCGATCGTTTCTCCGTCCCCGGACGTGATCATGGCCCCGCGGTTAGTCATCCCCGGCGCGAACTCGATGTCGCCGATTCGACCGAGACCGACCGGGGCGGATGCTTCCGTGACGCCCGGTGGCGCCTTGGGCGGCGCCGGCTGTTCGAGATGCCACGATGCACCGCCGTCGTTTTCGAGTCCCTGGGCGCGAGCACCGACCGCGAGCATCGCGCCGAGCGTCAGGGCCAGGGACAGAGCCACCAGCATCATGAGCCACTGCCTCGAATGGGCCAAGTCGCTCATGAGAGAGGAACCCCGTGCACAGGGCGCAGGGTGCTGCTGTGCCCCTTTGCTCTGCTCACCTTGGACGTGGGTCGCGTGCGACGGAACTGAATCCGCAGCGAGGCGCGCAGGACCGGCTGGCCCGGTGCAGCGAATGTCACGTTCACGCTCGCGGATAGACCCACGCCGCTGCTGGCAAGCGAGCTGTAGGCGCGATCGAGCGTCAGGGTCAGCGTCGCCAGGTCTTCATCGTTCGCGGTCACGATGGTGTGAGCGCTGGAGACGGTGCGGGTGGCCACCGTCGCTCCGGCCTTCGCTCGCCGAGCCTTGTGCCTCGCGCCGTGCGCGCTCGCGGTGCCTGAGTGCACGAGCACCCCGGCGAGCGCCTGTCCGCTCAACACGCCTGCGCCGGGGACCTGCGCGTAGACGCGCACGCTGCCGTTGCGAAGTGAGACAGCGGTCAGCCCGACTTTGCGCGCCGGCGCGAGCGAGGGGTTGGCGGGCACGGGCGAGACGTACTGCTGCACCGTTTCCGAGGGCGGCTGCACGCGATGCACGACGAACGCGTCGGGGGCGTCGTTTCCGTCGCCATAGACGAGGTTGTCAGCGGACGACGCGAAACACAGGGTGTTGCCGTCGTCGGAGAACGACGGCGCGTAGGCGCCCTGTTCGTTCTTGTAGGGATCGACGCCGGGCTTTTCGGGAGGGGACAGTTCTTCGCTGCGGAGGTCTTCTCCCTTGAAGCTGTGTGTCACACGGGTGACGGTGTCGTTTTCGAGGTCGACATCGTAGAGTTCGATCATGCCGGGGACCGCGGCGAGGGAGCTCACGAACGTGGGAGATCCAAGCGGAAACTGCGTACGCTGGGTAGTGAACGCGACCTGGTCCCCGTCGGGTGAGACGCTGTCGTCGATGACCTTCGCTGACTTTTCGATCTTTTCCTGGGTTTCGCCGCCGCCGCCGATCTCGGTCAGTCGACGCAGCGCTTGTACCCGCGTGAGACCGCTCGCCATGTCGACCGTGTAGAGATCGTCGGTGGATTCTGCGCCCGCGAACTCCTGTTCGCCACTCGCGAGTTCGCGCGCCCCGCTTATGAACGCGACGACCTGCCCGTTCCTGCTCAACTGCGGCACGAAGTCGGCTTTGCCGTTGATGCTGCCCCACAGGCCCTCGTCCCCTTCGCGGTAGCGTTCGAACGGCCCCACGCACGGGTCGAGGGATGAGGGCCCCGTCTGGGGGACTTCCTGCTCGCCGCTGGCTTCGCAGAGCGGGTTCGTGGGATCCGACCCGCCGGTGATGCGACGGATCGGCGCGGCCGCCCCTTCGCCGATGTCGCGCCACAGCGGTTCCGCCGCCTGCGGCGGCTCGTCGGCTTGTTCGTTCGGGAGCAACCGTGCCTGCTCGCCGAGCTGCTGTCCCATCCACGCGACGACTTCGCCGTTCGCGCTGATCGAGGCGCCGAGCCATCTGCCCTGGTTGTCTTCCCCGCCGCTGACGGCCGGCGTGCCGAACTCCGGCGTTTCGCCGCCACTCGGATAGACGGCGCCATAGGCCGTGAATCCCTTGTTGTCGATGTTGGGCTGCACCGGACGGTTCGCGGACCAGCCGATGCCCGGCTGGTATTCGGCACTCACCAGTTTCGTTTCATCCGTCGCGATGTCGCGGACGAGCACCTCGCCGGGCGGCGTCCCTTCCGATCCGCCGAGCAGGTCCGACTGCGCCGTCGTGATGAACACCACATAGTTGCCATTGGCACTCATGGCCGAGCGCGCGCCCGCGAGCGACCCGTATTCCGCTTCTGCTTCCGGCGCCGCAGGACCGCCGGTATAGACGTAACTGGCGCCTTCATCAGAGCCGTTGACCGCCGACACAAGCGTGTATTCCGGTTCACCCGGGCCCGGTTCCATGTCGCGCCGGTACACATCCGGAGACTTGTTCGTGTCTTCCGGGACGAGGCTCTCGTTGGTGGTGAAGCTCACGTACTGCCCGCTTTCGCTGATCGACGGCATCGTGGCGTCGCCGGGCGCGACCTGTTCGACCGCGCTGGTGAGGAGATCGCGCCGCCAGATGCCGGAGACCCCGCCCACGCGCCCGACGAACGCGACATAGTGTCCGTTGCCGGAAATGACCGGAAAGCGCGCTTCCTCGGCCTGCTGGACGAGCCCGCCCGAGACGACCCCCGCCGATACGAGTTCGATCGGTCCGAACAGGTCGGCGCTCGCCGAGGGTGCTCCCGTAATCGCGAGCCACAGCAGCGCGCCTGCGCCCACTCCGAGCAGGCGCCTCATCGCACGCTCACCAGCTCTCGCACCACGCCGGCGTCGCCCAGCCTGTCGCGCACCCTGACTGTGATGCGGTAGACCCCAGCATGCGCGTAGGTGTGCTTGAACACCTTCTTGCCGTGGGCGCTGTAACCGTCGCCGAAGCTCACGCTGGTCGCGCTCGCATCCAAGCCCGAGTACGGGTCGCTGATCCGCACCGTCACGGTGTCGCTGGAGTGCGCGACCTTCACCGTCGGTATGCCTGTGTCGATCTGCAGTTCGGCAGGCGGGCTGAGAGTGGACTGCCCGTCGGCGTCGGTCGCGAGCAGCGCGACTTCGTGCACGCCGCCACTGAGCCGGCGGGGATCGATCCGCAGCTGACTGGCCCCCGGCGACACTGCCAGCTCGTGGCCGTCAAGCACGACGTGGTAGGTGAGTGGCCCGTTGGCGCTCAGCGACGGCGTCCAGCTGACCAGCGCCTGCGACGGCTTGATCCAGCCTTTCGGCGTCGTCAGCACGACGTCTGCAGGCGGGGCGGTCGCCTGGGCCGCGACGATCGCGGCGTTGCCGAGCGCCCCCTGCTGGAAGGCGATGAGACCGTCGCCGAGCCCCGAGCGCCCGACTGCCAGTTCGCCGATCGGGCCTCCCGCGCCGCCGCCGACGAGCGCGGTCTGCACGGCCCCGTCCAGGAAGTCCTCGCGGACGGCGACCGCGGGCGTCCCGTCGGGCTCGGCGCTGACCCAGGCCGACACGCCTCCTCCGGCGGGGTTCATGACGCTCGCGGAGGGCTCTTCCGCGCCGGCGAACGGCGGTCCCATCGAGACCGTGCTCAGCAGCCCTTTGTCGTTGCCTTCGATCACGTGGGGTGAGCCGTTGTCGTCGTAGAGCAGGCGAAGTTCGCGCTGTTCGTCGACGTCGATGCTGGGTGGCCCGATTTTCGCCGCCGCGCCGCCGGGGACATTCGTGTCGGCCACACGCGCACCCGTGAACACCGCTCCGTTTTCCGATTCCCCGTCGGGCAGCGTGTTCAGGAAGATCCGGGGGCCGGGCAGCGGCGAGTTCGGCCCGGCCGCCTGGCGGTAGGCGACCTCCGCCTGACCGAGCAGCGAGATCGCCACGCTCGGCGCGTCCGCTTCGTCTTCCAAGGGCGCCCCTTCGAGGCTCGTTGCGCTCACCGGGAGGACGTAGTCGAGGTTGGGACCGAACAGCCGCCGCGCCCAGATGCGCTCGGACCCGTTGATTTCCGGCTCCTGCCAGACGACGACCCCGTCGTCCACGTCGTTGATGGCGATCTGGGGGGCGTTGTCCGCGGTAGGCGGGCGCATCGACAGGCCCGGGTCGCGGTTGATCGCCCCGAGGTCGGTCCAGCGCTCTCCGTCGTAGTGGGCGACGCGCACTTCCTCGTCCACGTCGCCCGGATGCAGAAGCGGGATTTTTCCGCTCGAGTTGATGACTCTGTAGACGACGTCGGCCTGGTTGGTCGAGCTCATCGCGAGGTCCGGGCTCGTTCCCGTGGCATCGCCGATGTCGGGATCGACGATCACTTCCGGGCCGAATTCGGAGGACCCCGCTCCGAGCGTCGAGCTGAGAAGCTCGTCCACCGGGCGTTCGGCGCCTTCTTCTTTTTCGGTGGCGAACGGAGTCGCCCACACGACGAGGAGCTCGCCGTTGTCGGCGGCGCCGATTCGCGGCCAGCTCGCCGCGTAGGGGTCGCCGCGGTCGACGCGGATCGGCGCCAGCCAGTGCCCGCCGACGTACTGAGAGACGAAGACATGCGCGACGCCGTTGACCTTCTTCAGGAACACGAGCCCGCCGGTGCCGTCTTCCGCCATCGCGACACCGCCGAAGCCCACGATTTCCGGGCTGGGACCTTCGATCGTCGTCGCCTGGAGGATCACCGCGCCGGCCGAGGGCGCCCACAACAGAGCCGCGGCGAGGCACCCCAGCACCAACGCCGGCACCGAACCGCGCCGGCGGAGCGACCGCCTGACACGCACCTGTCGGCTGACCGTTCGTCGATGAGAACAGCCGCCAGTGAACGTCCTCATGTTTCCGGTTCGACGAGCGCATTCGGCGAGAGGCCGAAGGCGCAGCGGAAGTTCTGGGGTTCCGAGACCGGCTGCGAGCCCGCGAAGCCGCCCGCCTGTTTGTTGCTGTAGACGGTCACGTACTGCAGCGATTCCGGTAGGGGATTCGCCGCGAGGGGAACCGGATTCGCCTGGCCCTGGCGCGGGTCACCGGTCGCCCCTTCGGTCACGCCCTCAGAGCCGGCGGCCGCGGAGCCGGCTTCGGTCGTGATCAGCGTCGAGCTCATCTCGCGTTCGTCTTTGAGCCCCCTCGTGGGGTCCTGATCGATCGTCGCCGTCAGCGGCGAGTCGTTGATCGTGGACTCGAGCTTGACGCGAGTGGCTGCACCCAGCAGTTGAGTGGCAGACGGCAGCCAGCCGCCTTCCGCCTCGCAGGCTTTGCTGGCCCAGATGTAGTTGTTCTTGCCGTCGTCAGCCTTCGTCAGCGGGTACGGTGCGGCGTCCAGGCACCACGTGCCGAGGTCGACTGTATCCGGAGGGCAGCTGCCCTCGATTTCAGAGGCGAGCTTGCCACCGACGCGGTCGGCGTTCTTGACGGTCGGGATCGCCGCGGCCGGAAACTTCCTGTTCTTCCCGAGCAGCAGCACGCCGCCGGCGTGCGGCTTGGTGCTGATCGGATGGCCGTCGATCGCGCTGATCACAGCGTGCCCGGCGGCGTTGGCGATGCCCGTGGTGGAGAGGACGAGTGCGATCAGCGCGACGATCATCGCCGGTGAGGGCAGGCGCCGCCTCATTGCGGTTTGGGGTCGCGCGCGGTGAAACGTGGTGGCGTGGCGCGGCGCACCTGGATCAGCTCCTCGAGAGAAACCTCTGTGACGGTCGAGAGCACGGCGTCGAGCGCTACGCCCGACAGCGTCTCCTGCTCCAGCAGCGCGGAGGCGGTCTCCTCGACGGTGCTCCAGTTGCGGTCCAGAACGACCGAGGCGCGCGCCTCCGCGTCGCCGACCATGCGCTCGACCTCGTTGTCGATCAGGTTCAGCGTCTCGGGACCGACCGAGCCTAGGTCCTGGAGCGATGCGCCGAGGAACACCTCGCCGCTCTTCTCGCCGATCGTCACCAGCCCGAGCGCATCGGACATGCCGAACGAGGTGACCATGCTGCGTGCGAGCGCAGTCGCCGCGTGCAGGTCGTCGTGCACGCTCGTGGAGGTGTGCCCGAAAGCGATCCGCTCCCCCGCGAGGCCCGCGGTGATCACGATCAGCTGGCTTTGCAGGTCGGGCTTGGTCATGATCGTCTGATCGCGGTCGGAGAGCATGTGCGCGGCCGTGCCCAGCTGGCGCCCGCGCGCGACGATCGAGAGCTTGCGCGTCGAGGCGGTGTGGCCGAGCGAGTCCGTCACAACGGCATGCGAAGCCTCGTGAATCGCGATCAGCCAACGCTCCTGTTCTGTGAGGATGTGATGCTTGGCCGGCCCGGCGACCACGCGGTCGATCGCCTCGTCGAGCGTCGCCGCATCGATCTGCGCGCGCCCGTCACGTACGCTCAGCAGCGCCGCCTCGTTGATGACGTTCGCCAGCTCCGCGCCGCTGAACCCCGGCGTCTGGCGTGCCACCTCCTCCAGGGAGGCGTCCGGCGCGAGTGGGCGCTTGTTGCCATGTAGGCGCAGGATCTCCAGACGCCCGTGCACGTCCGGCACGTCGATCACGACCTGGCGGTCGAAGCGCCCGGGCCGCAGCAGCGCCGGGTCGAGGATGTCGGGACGGTTGGTGGCGCCCATGACGACCAGGCCGCCGTCGCCGGCGAAGCCGTCCATCTCCACCAGGATCTGGTTGAGCGTCTGCTCGCGCTCGTCGTTGCCCTGGCCGATGCCCGCGCCACGCTTGCGCCCCGCGGCGTCGAGCTCGTCGATGAAGATGATCGCCGGCGAGACTTTGCGCGCCTTGCGGAACAGGTCGCGAACACGAGCGGCTCCGACCCCCACGAGGGACTCGACGAAGTCCGAGCCCGACAGCGAGAAGAAGGCGGCGTCCGCTTCCCCGGCGACTGCCTTCGCCAGCAGCGTCTTGCCGGTCCCCGGAGGGCCCACCAACAGCACTCCCTTGGGAGCCGCTGCGCCAACAGCGAGGTACTTGCTCGGATCCGCCAGGTAGTCGCGGATCTCGCGGAGCTCGGCGAGCGCTTCGCCTGCCCCGGCGACGTCGGAGAACGTGATCCTGTCGGCCGTTCCCTTGCCCTTCTTGCGCCCCTTGCCCGTGAACTGGGAGAAGCCGGCGATCCCGCCGGCAGCGCCATCTCCACCCTGGCGCATGAACAGGGAGAACAGGCAGACCAGCAGCAGGATCGGGATCAGGAACTGCACGACGATCGCCTCGGTCCCCTTGCCCGACTGCTGGTCGACCGTCACCGCGCCGCCACTGGCGGACAGTTCTTTGAGCAGCTGCTGGGTCAGCGCCCCCGAGGCCGGGTAGGCGGCCCACAGCAGCTGGGTGATGCCCGCGCCCGGCGGAGGGACCGCGATCGTGACCGTGTGTGTGCGCGCGTGTTTGCCGCGTCCCGTCGTCACGATCTTCGTCGTGGTCGTAGCGGGAGGCAGTGCCCCGATCGCGGATATCGCCGGCGCCTTGGCGCTCGTCCTGATCTCGACGCGGTTGTCGTGATCGAGCAGCACCGCACCGGCGATGTCGTGCTTGCTGGCGAGCGTCTGCACCGTGCTGATCGGCACCTGCAGCCCGGAGCTGCTCGGCTTGATGTCCCCGAGCAGCGTCGCGAACGCGATCGCCAGCACGACCGATGCGATCAGCAGGAACAACGACAGCGGATCGCGCAGGATCAGCCGACGCGCGCCGGAGGCGAACTCGCCGAGCTTGACGAGCGCCGGGTTGCGTCGGTGCGCGAGGCCGGAGCGTACAGCCGCCCTGCCCGCGGGCACAGTCCCAGCACCATTGCTGGATTCCGCTCCGTTGGCGGATTGGGGATCGGGTGGAGTCGGGTCGTTTGTCATATCGGCTTGCGCGCAACCGTCACACGGGACGCATGCGGCGTTTCACGAGTCTCGATCGCCGCAACCGGCAGGTAGCCGTGCGTGGGCGACCCAGCGGACGAGCGCAGGGTCACATGCCGGGGCGCGAAAAGCAATGGCGTTCACAAAAACGACACAACACGCCGCGTCTTTCACAAAAGTTACACATCAGGTGGGGCAACGACGTTCACAAAACGTACACATCCATCGTCGCGGGGGCGTTCACAAAAATGAAACACCCACGGCGTCCGCTACCGACACTCTTGCCCGCGGGGTGACGTCCATCGCGCTTACCGCATCGATCAACACCTCGTGCTGTTTCCCCCCACTGAGCGTCGATGACGCTGCAGAACCCAAACTCCCAAGCGAAAAGGAGCAACAACCGTGCGCGCGCATCGCACCCTGATCCTCTCCGTAGTCCTGGCGCTCGCCCTCGCCCTTCCAGCCGCTGCCGTGGCGAGTCGACTGATCATCGGCGGCTCGACGTCCGTGCTCCCGCTGGCGCAGAAACTGGCGACCGCCTACCACAAGGCATTCCCCAAGATCCCGACACCACAGGTCGAGGGAGGCCAGTCGGACATCGGCGTCTCCGGCGCCGCGAGCGGCCGCTTCAACATCGGCGACTCCTCGCGCGACCCACTGCCGACCGACCCCGCGGGTCTCGTGTTCACGAAGATCGCACGGGACGGCGTGTGCATGATCACCAACAACGCCAACCCACTCACCAACCTCTCCCAGGAAGAGGTCGAAGGAATCTTCACCGGACGGATCCGCGACTGGAGCGAAGTCGAAGGCGCCAAGATCAGCGGACCGATCGACCTGTTCGACCGCGACGGCGCGTCCGGTACCCAGGACGCCTTCCAGCACATCTTCCTAGGCGAAACCCTCAAGGTCTCCCCGAGCGCGACCGCCGAGGCCTCCAATGGGCTGGAGCAGAGCGCTATCGGCAGCGACAAGCAGGCGATCGGCTTCGTGTCCTTCGCCTACACCTCCGGCGTTCACACGGTCGACTACGAGGGCGTGGCCTGCAACCTGCCAAACGCCAAGTCCGGACAGTACGCGGGCGTGCGTAACTTCTGGATGGTCACCAAAGGCGCACCGAAAGGCGAAACGCTCAAGTTCATCCAGTGGGTCACCAGCGGCAACAAGATCACCAAACAGATCATCAGCTCCAGCTGGATCGCGATTCACTAGCAGCGGTGTCCGCAGGCGCATCCAGATCGAGGCGCCTGCAGGCCGCCGTACGGACTGACAAGCGCGCCGAGCTTCTGCTCGGCGCGCTAGGCGTTGGCCTGTTGGCGCTGATCGGCCTGATGCTGATCACGGTGATGATCAACGCATGGCCGTCGTTCTCCGCCAACGGCCTCAGCTGGTTCGGTCCGGGCGGCGATGTCGTGACGCAGTTTCGGGCGATGCAGGCGGGCACGCCGCTCCCCGGCCACTCGCTTCTGTACTTCCGCGCGTGGCCGCTCATCTGGGGGACGCTCATCACTACGCTCCCCGCGGCGCTGATCGCGCTGGCGGTCTCGACGCTGGCGGCGATCTTCCTCACCGAGTTCGCCCCGCGGCCGGTGCGGCGCGTGCTCGAGCCGGTCGTGCGTCTGCTCGCCGGCATACCGTCGGTCGTCTACGGGCTGGTCGGGATCCTCGCGATCGTCCCCTGGGTCAACGCAAATCTGATCAGCAACGCCCGCAGGGCCTCCGTCCAGCACGTGGTCCAGCTCAACGGCGCGGACCTCATGACCGCAACGCTGGTCCTGACGATCATGATCCTGCCGATCATGGTCGCGATCACCGCCAGCGCGCTCGCTGCCGTCCCCGCCTCCTGGCGCGAGGGCTCCGCGGCGCTGGGCGTCAACCGCTGGCGCACGATCTGGCGCGTATCGGTGCGCACGGCGCGGCCCGCGATCGCGGCCGGGCTGGTGCTCGCGACGGCCCGCGCACTGGGGGAGGCGATCATGCTCTCGATGCTCTCCGGCGGCCGCCCGTTCGCGGCGAACCCGCTCGACGGGTTCACGTTCTTCTTCGAGCCGGTGCAGCCGCTGGCGGCGACGATCGTCAAAGAATACGGCGGGCAGTCGGGCGGCGCGGTGGCGAGCACGATCTACGCGATCGCCGCGCTGCTGCTGTTCTCGGCAGCCCTGCTGTCATTCACCGCCTGGGCGGTCAAGCAGCCGCTCAAGCGCTACGGGATCGGCGCGTGATGGCGAGCGTCGCGCTCGGCGAGACCGCAAAGCCCCCGGCGATCGTGCGCCCGCGGCGCGAAGGCACCGCTTCGTGGCCGCTCGTCGATCGCATCTTCTACGGGCTCTGCTGGGTCGCCGGGATCGGCCTGTGCCTGATCGCCGCCGCGGTCGTCCTGTTCATGCTCGTCAAGGGCATCTCCTACCTCCAGCCGCATCTGCTCGTCGAACATCCGGCGCCGTCCGGGCCGGGCGAACAGGCCCACTCGGGTGGCTTTCTCGACCCGATCGTCGGCACGTTGATCGTCACCGCCATCGGCATCGCGATCGCCGCTCCGCTCGGCATTGGCCTGGCCACCTGGCTGACCGAGTACGGACGCCCGTCCTGGTTGGCCCGCATCGTCGAGTCGGCGATCGAAACGATCGCCGGGGTGCCCAGCATCGTGCTCGCGATCTTCGGCCTGGTGATCTTCTCGCGCCCATTCCTCGCGTTCCTGTCCCAGCCGGCCAACGGCGTAGCGACCGCGCAGTCGTTCGTCATCGCGGGAATCATGCTCTCGGTACTCGCTCTGCCGCTCGTGTTCGGCGCGACCCGCGAGGCGCTCACGCAGGTGCCGCGGCGTCTGCGTGAGGCCTCCTTCGCGCTGGGCAAGACGCGCGCGACGACCATCCGGCGCGTGTTGTTGCCGTCGATCAGGCCGGGGATGGCCAGCGGCGTGGTGCTCGGCATGGGGCGCATCATCGGCGACACGGCGATCCTCGTGATCCTGCTCGGCAGCACGCTCAGGAACGAACCGGCGGGCCACATCCCGATCTACAGCACGCTGCGCGGCGTCGGCTCCACATTGACCAGCTACGTGTACAACAACTCGCCCGCCGGCGAAGGCGGCTCGCCCGACAAGGCCTATGCGGCTGCCTTCGTGCTGTTGATGATCGTGGTCGCGCTCAACGCGATCGTCACACGGCTGACCATGGGGCGCGAAACCGGACGCGGACGCCGTCACGGACCCGGACTCAGGCTGGCGCGGTGGATTCCGACGCGCTGACCCCGCCGCCGGTGCGGCGCATCGTGCTCGACCGCGAGCCCAGCGTCGCCCCTCCGCGCGCCGCGCCAAACGGGGCGGCGCCGGTTGTGGCGGGACCGCGGCTTCGCTCCGCGAGCCCCGCACCGGCGCTGGTGCGCCAGCGGATGAGCATCGAGTCGGTGTGGCTGGCCTACGGAGAGAACTGGGTCGTGCGCGACGTCAGCCTGCCCGTGCGCCAGGGCGAGGTGCTCGCCATGATCGGTGCGTCGGGCTCGGGCAAGACAACGCTGCTGCGCTCCCTCAACCGCTTGACGGAGATCACCGCCGGCGCAGGGCGCGCCGGGCGGATAACGCTCGACGGGCAGGACATCCATGAGATCGAGGTCAACGAACTGCGCCGACGCGTGACGATGGTCTTCCAGCAGCCGAACCCCTTCCCGATGAGCATCTTCGAGAACGTCGCGTATGCGCTGCGCGAGGCGCCCGGCGGACACCGTCGAGGCAGACGCTCCCAGCTCGAGCCGGCGGTACGCGAGGCGCTGCGCCGTGCCGGCTTGCACGACGAGGTCGGCGATGATCTCGACCGCCCCGCGCTCGCGCTCTCCGGCGGCCAGCAGCAGCGCTTGTGCATCGCCCGCGCTCTGGCCGCCGAGCCGGAGGTGCTGCTGCTCGATGAGCCATGCTCGGCGCTCGACCCGATCTCGACGGCGGTGATCGAGGACCTCGTAATCGGCCTGCGCGAGAGCGTGGCCGTGGTGATCGTCACCCACAACCTGCAACAGGCCTTCCGCGTTGCCGACCACGTCGCCTTCATGCACCTCGGCGAGCTCGTCGAGTACGGATCCTCCGAGCAGATCTTCGACCGGCCGACCGTGCAGCGCACGCGCGACTACATCAGCGGAGCGTTCGGGTGAGGGCAGCGGCGCTGGCGCTCGCGGCGCTGGCTGCGCTCACACTCACCGCTTGCGAGTCCTCACAGGAAGAGAACGCGACGCTCGAAAAGATCGCCAAGCAGGAAGCGAAGCACCGGCCAGCCGCGCAGCGCGGCTTGTCTGTCACGAGGCTCAGCACCAAGCTGAAGGTCGTGCAGAGCGCCGTCCTCAGCAGCTCTGAAGGCGCTGCGGCGGTCGTCACGGTGCACAACACCGCTGCCACCGCATTGCGCGACGCGCCGATCGAGGTCACGGTGAGCAACGCCGGCGGTGCGCCTGTCTACAGCAACGACACGCCGGGCCTGGCCCCCACTCTGACCTCCGTCCCGCTGGTCCCCGCCCACGGCGAGCTCACGTGGGTCGACGACCAGGTGCCGGCCGGCGCCGACCTGAAGACGGTCTCGGCGAAGCTGGGCGAAGGCGAACCCGCTTCCGGCACGCCTGCGCGGATGAGCGTCACGGGGGTCGAACTCTCCGATGAAAGCGCAACCGAACCGGAGGCCGAAGGGCGCGTCGTCAACCGCTCCGGGATCGCTCAGCGCGAAGTCCTCGTATATGCGATCGCCCGCCGCGGCGGCACGGTGGTGGCCGCGGGCAGCGCGCTCGTGCCGGAAGTCCCGACGGGGCCGGGAACACGCTTTCAGCTCTACTTCATCGGCAGCCCACGCGGAGCGCAGCTCCAGTTCAGCGCGGTCGCCGCTGCTTGAGCGTGATGCCCTCGAGCACGTGGGCAACCGTCTCGCATGCATCTACGGCAGCCTCTAGCGACTCGAAGATGTCCTTCCAGCGGATCACGACCATCGGGTCGATGCCGCCGGCGAACAGCGACGCGACCCCGTCGCGCTGCAGGCGATCGCCCTCGTTCTCCAGGCGGTGGATCTCCACCAGATGCGGCCCGAGCTCCGTGTTCGTGCGCAGGCAACGCAGCGCCTGTGCGATCTGCTCGCCGGCGCCGACCAGCACCTCGGTGAACTCGACGGCCTGCTCCATCGGCGCCTCCACGCCGTAGAGGCCGAGCTGAGCGGCGACCTGCTCGGCGTGATCGACAATGTCGTCGAGCGCCGTCGCCAGCGCGTAGCCGTCGCCGGCGTCGAACGGGGCTCGCACCCGCCCGCGCCCCGCCAGCCGGTGGATGATGTCGTGCGTGATGCGATCGCCTTCCTGCTCGCACACCTTCAGGTCCTGGGCAAGCGTGGCGCGCTCGGGGTACTCTCTGAGCAGGTCGTTCAAGAGCAGCCCGCACCGCTGAACGTTGCGCCCGGCCTCTTCCACCAAGTCCATGAGGATGCCGTCGAAGCCGGGACGCAGAGAGAGCATCGCGCGAGAATATTGACCTGCGGCGCGAACCGCTCCGCAAGTCCTCTGCGTTCACGAATTTTTCACGAATAGATCACGAGTTTGCAACTCCTTGGCGAGCCCGGCCTGAAACCCTTGGCGTTGTGGCGGCCTTCCCGGAGAGCTCGGACATCCCGGCCGACGTCGTCTATGCCGGCGAGCTGGAGATCAGGCTCGAGGAAGGGCTCGTCCTAGCCACCGGTCAGCCGCTGATGCTGTCGGTGCGGGAGTTCGAGGTTCTCGTCGCGCTGGCGAGACGACTCGGAGCGATCATCACCCGCGAGGAACTCTACAGGACCGTATGGGGCGGGCAGCTGCGCCCCGCGGATCGCTCGGTCGATGTCTACGTGAGCAAGCTGCGCAGCAAGCTCGAGACGGCGCTCCCGGACCGGCGCTTCATCCACACCCATCCGGGCTTCGGCTACCGATTCCAACCGCAGCCTTCACGAAATGTTCACATGGAGCCTGCCGGCGGTTGAACAGACTCCTACTGGGTAGGGCCACCGAGGCGGAAGGCGCACGTACGTGCGCCGTCAACAAAATCCAGCCAGAGGAGATGTCGTGATCAAGAACAAGTTGGGCGCACTCGCAGCTTGCGCGATCGTCGCGCTGGGCCTTGCCGCATGCGGAAGCTCGGGCTCGACCAGCTCGACCAGCTCCAGCACGAGCGCCTCCGCAACGATCTCTGGCGCCGGCTCCACGTTTGCGGCCCCCGTCTACGAACAGTGGGCCTCGTCGCTCTCGCCGCTGACCGTCAACTACCAGGCCGTCGGCTCCGGCGCCGGCATCACCGCGCTCGAGGGCAAAACGGTCGACTTTGGCGCCAGCGACCCGCCGCTGAAGGCCGAAGAAGAAGCGGCGCTCGCCAAGAACGGCAGCCCAGCGGTGATGGTCCCGATGTTCCTGGGCGCGATCACGGTCTCCTACAACCTGCCCGGCGTCAAGGCAGGGCTGAAGCTCGAAGGCAAGACGATCGCCAACATCTACCTCGGCAAGATCAAAACCTGGGACGACACCGAAATCAAGGCGCTCAACCCTGGCGTGACGCTCCCGAGCACCGCGATCACCGTCATCCACCGCTCGGACTCCTCGGGCACCACCGACGGGTTCACCGGCTTCCTGTCCGACGTCGACCCCGAATGGAAGACGAAGGTCGGCGAAGGCAAGACGGTCCAGTGGCCGACCGGCACGGGCGAGAAGGGCAACGCAGGCGTCGCCGGTGGCGTCCAGCAGACTGCTGGTGCGATCGGCTACGTCGAGCAGGCCTACGCCCTGGAGCACAAGTTCACGTACGCGTCGGTCGAGAACGCGGCCGGCAACTTCGTCGAACCGACCCTGGAATCGACCAGCGCCGCGGCCGAAGGCGTGACGGTGCCCGCAAACCTCGGGTTCAAAATCTCCAACCCGACCGCGCCCAAGGCCTACCCGATCACCTCGCAGACGTTCATCGTCGTCAACAAGGATCTCTGCAAGGCCGGAACCCCCGGCGGCGAAGCAGCAGCCAAGGGCGTCCTGAAGTTCCTCGAATACGGGCTCGGTACCCAGGGGCAGGCTGTCCTCTCCCAGGCCGACTACGCTGCGCTCCCGGCGGCGATCCTGGCCAAGTCCAAGGAAGCGGTCGCAGGCTTGGAATGCAACGGCAAACCACTGACCGGCTGACCGTGACACCGCGGCCGCGTATCCGATAGACAGCCGGCTGTGGAGGCAGCATCGATTTCAGGCGGCGGGCGCTCGATCCTCGGGCGCTCGCCGCTGGCGCGTCTACCCGACCGCGCACTGAAGTACGGCCTCACGGCGCTCGCCGCGCTGATCCTCGCCCTGATCGTCTACTTCTTCATACGGCTCGTCGGCGAGGCCCGCCCGGCGTTCGCCAAGGAAGGCGTGGCCGGCTTCGTATTCGGCAACGACTGGGACGTCAGCGCCAATCACTTCGGAGCGCTGCCGCTGCTCGTGGGGACGCTGATCACGTCCGCGCTGGCGCTGCTGATCGGTGTTCCCGTTGCGGTCGCGACCGCCGTATACGCCACCGAGCTGTGCCCGCTGCGCCTGCGCGCGCCGCTGACAATGCTCGTCGAGCTGCTGGCTGCGGTCCCATCGGTCGTCTACGGCCTGTGGGGCATCTTCTTCCTCGCGCCGAAGCTGCAGGGCGCCGAGCAGTGGGTGGCCGATCGCCTTTCGTTCGTCCCCTTCATCGGCGGCGGCCTCGTCACGATCCCCAACTACTTCATCACCGGTCTGATCCTCGCGATCATGATCCTGCCGATCGTCAGCGCGATCAGCCGCGAGGTGATGAGCACCGTGCCCGCGGACCACAAGGAGGCCGCGCTGGGGTTGGGCGCAACGCGCTGGGAGATGATCCGCATGGCCGTCCTGCCCTACTGCCGCTCGGGCATCGTCGGCGGCGCGATGCTCGGCCTCGGTCGCGCGATCGGCGAGACGATCGCCGTCACGATCCTGATCGGCGACGCCCCCAAGCTCGGCGATCACCTGTTCTCCCAGGGCTACAGCCTGGCGGCGGTGATCGCCAACGAGTTCGGCGAAGCCCAGGGCCTGCACCGCTCGGCGCTGTTCGCGGCCGGCCTCGTCCTGTTCGTGCTGACGCTGCTCGTCAACGGGGTGGCGCGCGTGCTGGTGATCAGGGCGGCTCGCGGCACCCACTCGAGGGCGGCCGGCGGCCAGGCCGCGGGCGCCGTGACGGCTCCCGCCGACTCGGCGGCCGGCGCATGAGCGCCCACGGCGCCTCCGCGGAGCTGCTCGCGCGCTTCGACGTCAGCCCGTCGCGCAGGCGCAAGGACCGGGTAGCCAGGGTGGCCATCCTGAGCGCCACCGTGCTCGCGCTGATCCCGCTGGCGCTGATCGTCTACTACCTCCTGCGCAAGGGGCTCGGCTCCTGGAGCCCCAGCTTCTTCACGACCGACCCGACAGGCAACACCTTCTTCAAAACCTCGAGCATCGGTGGCATCAAGAGCGCGATCCTCGGCAGCGTCGAGATCGTGGCGCTCGCCTCGGCGATCGCCATCCCCGTCGGGATCGGCGTCGCCGTATGGCTCGTCGAGTACGGCCGCGGGAGCTGGTTCGCGCACACCGTGCGCTTCTTCGTCGACGTGCTGACCGGTGTGCCGTCGATCCTCTTCGGGCTGTTCATCTACATCGTGCTGATCGTCGGCACGGGCAGCACCTACGCGGGCTACAAGGGCTCGCTCGCGCTCTCGCTGCTGATGCTGCCGGTGGTGATCCGCTCGGCGGAGGTGATCCTGCTGCTCGTGCCCGGGGCTCTGCGCGAGTCGGCGCTGGCACTCGGGGCGCCTCGCTGGCGCGTGATCTTCAGCGTCGTCCTGCCCACCGCGCTGCCGGGCATGGTGACCGGCGTGCTCCTGGCGGTGGCGCGGGCGGCCGGCGAGACCGCGCCGCTCCTGTTCACCGCAGCCTCCACCCACAAGAGCACCTTCAACCTCGGCCAGTTCATGAACTCGCTGCCTGTGCAAATCTACAACGACGTCACCTCCCCCACGACGGCGGTGGTCAACCGGGCCTGGGGAGCGGCGCTCACGTTGGTAATGATGATCCTGCTGCTCAATCTCATCGCCCGCCTCATCTCGCGAAGGAGTCGCCTTGCATGACATCCACCCGACCGACCTCAAAGTTGGCTGACGTGGACCCCGAGAGCCGCTCGGAGCTCGATCGCCAGCGGCAGAGCTCTTCCGAGCCCGCTCCCGAGCGCACCTCGCCGCGGATCACGGCCCTCCCGACCAGCGGGACGCCCGGCGCCAGGGCGGCCGTCGAGGCCAAGCCCGGCCTGAGCGTCAAGCTGGAGGGGCTTCGCGCCTTCTACGGCGAGGCCGAACAGGTCAAGGGAATCGACCTCGAGTTCCGTGCCAACGAGGTGACCGCGATCATCGGACCGTCCGGATGCGGCAAGTCGACGATGGTCCGCTGCATCAACCGCATGCACGAGGAGGTCCCCGGAGCGCGTGCTCAGGGCAGGGTGATGCTCGACGAGCTCGACGTCTACGACGCCTCTGTCGACGTGGTCGCGGTGCGCAGGGCCGTGGGCATGGTCTTTCAGAAGCCCAACCCGTTCCCCACGATGTCGATCTTCGACAACGTCGCAGCCGGGCTGCGCCTGACCTCGCGCGGGCGCGGCGATCTGCGCAGCAAGGTCGAGGCGGCACTGCGGAGCGCGGGCCTGTGGGACGAGGTGGCAGAGCGCCTGGATGAGCCCGGGGCCGGTCTTTCCGGAGGCCAGCAGCAGCGTCTGTGCATCGCACGCTCGCTCGCCGTCGGCCCGGAGGTGATCCTCATGGACGAGCCGTGCTCGGCGCTCGACCCGGTCGCCACTCTGAAGATCGAGGAGCTGATCGATCAGCTCAAGCGGCGGGTGACGATCGTGATCGTCACCCACAACATGCAGCAGGCTGCCCGTGTGGCCGATCGCACGGCGTTCATGCTCGGCGGCAAGCTCGTCGAGGTCGCGCCCACGCAGGAGATCTTCACCAACCCCAGCGATTCTCGAACCGAGGAATATGTCACCGGGAAGTTCGGCTGAGGACGGCCGCCCCCCGGCGGTCACACCGAGGTACGCGGCGACCGGGGCCTCGGAGACGCTCGCCGCGGGCGGCGGCCCCCAGGCACAGGGGCGCGCGCACTTCCAGGCGCAGTTGCGCGAGCTCGAGACCAACGCACTGGGCGGCCTCGACCTGATCGTCGAGCAGCTCGACCGCGTGCTCGAGGCGCTGCACCACCAGGACGTGGAGCTCGCGCAGATGGTGATCGCCGACGACGACCGCGTCGACGGGCGCTACCTGGAGGTCCACCAGGGCATCCTCTCGCTGCTCGCCCTGCAGGCGCCCGTCGCGGGCGACCTGCGGCTGGTGGCGGCGCTGCTGCACATGATCAAGCACATCGAGCGCATGGGCGACCAGTGCGTGAACATCGCCAAGCTGATCCCGTTGTCCGGCCACGAGCCGCCGGTGCACAGAGAAATGCTCGACGCGCTCGCCAAGATGGGCGCCTTCGCGCGCTCGGAGGTGGTCCAGTCGAAGGCCGCGTTCGCCGCGCGCGATGTCGGGCTGGCCGAAGACCTCGTACGCCAGGACCGCGAGATCAACCGTCTCAACCGCGAGATCTTTCGCCTCGCGATCGAGATCGGGGACGACCCCGACACGCGCGAGTGGGCGATGCACATGACTCTGGTCGCCAGGGCGCTCGAGCGGATCGGCGACAACGCCGTCGACATCGGCGAGCAGGTCGCGTTCGTGGTCACGGGCCTGTTCCGCGAGTTCTCGGACTCCTCGCGCCCGCCCAGTCCCCGCCCGTACTAGCGCGTCACACCCGCGCTATGCCCCGCGGCCCCGCAAATAGCGCAGGCCCCCTGTGAACATCCTGTTACGTTCGCTTGCACAGCTATCAAAGCTCGCCTCCATCGCCTACACTGCGCCGCAATGAGCGCAAGCGTGAGCGCCGGAGACGGGGGGGCATCGCAGGTAACCTCCGACGGCGCAACCACTCCCGCGGCGGCCCTTCGCATCGCGGTTCTCGATCGCGACAGCGGCTTCATCCAGGTCTTGAGCAAGCGCTTGGATCGGCTCGCGTGGGAGCACAGGGTGCTGGCCAGCCCAGTGCCGGCCGACGCAGTCGTCTCGATGCGACTCAGCGCACTGGTCGTGGACCTGGCAGTGCTCGGTCCGCAGGCGTGGACGTGGCTCGAGCGGCTGTGCGAGGCGCTGCCGGAGCTCGGCATCGTCGTGTGCACCGGCCCCTCCACGGTCGCCCAACGCGTGCGCGGCCTGCGCCTCGGGGCCGACGACTGGATCACCAAGCCCTGCCACCCGGAGGAAGTCATCGCGCGCGTGCAGAGCGTCGTGCGGCGTCGCCGCCACAGCGGCGGGCGCACCGAGACCGAGCCGATCGTTGCCGGAGAGGTCGAGATCCGCTCCGACCGCTTCCAGGCGTTCGTCGGCGACCGCAGCATGGACCTCACGAGGCGCGAGTTCGAGCTGATCGAGCTGCTCGCCCACGCCGAGGGACGCGTGCTGGAGCGCGAGGAGATCTATTCGCGCCTGTGGGGCTACACGATGGTCCGCGGCGACCGCTCGGTGGACGTGTTCGTCCGCAAGCTCCGCCAGAAGCTCGAGAAGGTCTCACCCAGCTGGCGCTACATCCACACCCATTTCGGCATCGGCTATCGCTTCGCCGCCGAATCGGTCGAGATCGTCGACCCGAGCGACGTGCCCTCGTCACTCCCCGCTGAGTGGGACACCGGCGATCAGCGCAAGCTCGCGGGGTCGCATGAGGACGACGAGCTCGCCGGCCGCGCCCTCTAGCCGCACGATCGCAAGCCCGCCCTTCTTCATATCCACGCGGCCGCCCGTCAGCTGGGCGATGACGTGCGAGAGGTCCGGCTCGTGACCCACCAGGAGCAGGCGCCCGTCGACGCCGACACCGGCCATCGCATCGAGTGCCTGGGGAGCGTCGAACTCGCCGGCCAGCGGCGGGTGGACGGACAGCAGCTCGCGCTGCTCCGCCGGCCAGCTCTCCGCCGCCAGCTCTGCCGTCTCTCGCGCACGCACCTTGGGGCTGAACAGCGCGGCGTCGAAGTCGCTCTGCAGCCGCGCGATGGCGATGCCGGCGACGCGCGCCTGCGCACGCCCCCGCTCCGTCAAGCGGCGGGCCGCATCCGTGCGAGTGCCATGCGGCTCAGCGTCCGCGTGACGAAGTAGCCAAAGCTGACGAGCCATCCCTCTGGCTGCAGCCTAGCGTGTCGGCTTGGTCTCAGCTCAGGCTGCCCGCGACAGCCGGCTCGGCCGCGTGCTCGTCGCGACCTCGGTCGGCAGAAGAAGCGACAGCAGCCCGGTCGCGACGATGAACCCCGCCGATGTCCACAGACAGGCCGTCAGCCCGTGCCACTCGTAGAGGAGCCCTGAGAGCACCGTCCCAGCGAGGCGTCCGCAAGCGTTCGCCATGTAGTAGAAGCCTACGTTCATGGCGACCTTGTCGTTGTCGGCGTAGGCGAGGATGAGGTAGGAGTGGACCGCGGAGTTCATGGCGAACGCGATGCCGAAGGGGATCAGGCCGGCGACGATCGCGAGGGCGGGGTCGACGTGCGCATCGAGCGCTATCGCCATCGCGGCGGGCCAGACAGCCAGTCCCAGAGCAAGCCAGATCGCGGTCCTTCCGTCTGGCTCGCCGCCGGCGCCGCCGGCACGGCGGCGGACGAACCGCGGGGCGAGAGCCTGAACGCCGCCGTAGCCGATCACCCAGACGGCGAGGAGAGTCCCCACCTGCCAGAAGCTCCAGCCCACGACTGTGTAGAGGAAGAACGGCAGGCCGACCACGAACCACACGTCGCGCGAGGCGAACAGGAAGATGCGCGCGGCGGCCAGGACGTTGACGGCGCGATTGTTGGAGAACATCTGCTTGAACCTCGCCGTCTTGTCCGGCGTGCCGAGCTGGCCATGCATGAGCCGGGAGGTCAGTACCAGAGCGATGAACGTCATTGCAGCGAGGATCAGCAGCGCCGACTGGAATCCGGTCAGCGTGAGGAGCAGGCCGCCGAGGAAGAAGCCGACCCCCTTGAGCGCGTTCTTCGACCCCGTCAGGATCGCGACCCAGCGATACAGAGAGGACTGGTCGTTGTCGGGCGTGACGAGCTTGACGGCGCTCTTGGAGCTCATCTTGCTCAGATCCTTCGCGATGCCGGAGAATGCCTGGGAGGCCATCACGTAGGGCACAACGAGCAGCGACACCGGCGCGAAGCCGAGCATCAGGAGCGCCAGGACCTGGATCGCCAGGCCCATCGAGAGGGTGACCTTCAGTCCCAGGCGAGCGGCGAGCCAGCCCCCGACGAGGTTCGTGACGACGCCCGCGACCTCGTAGAGCACGAACAGTGAGGCGACCTGGAGCGGGCTGTAGCCGAGCCGGTCGAAATAGAACAGAACGAGCGTGCGTGTCGCCCCGTCGACGAGCGTCTCCGTCCAATACGCGCCTGTTCCCACCGCGTAGTTGCGCAGGTCCCTCCGGCGCTTTTGCGCCGCGCCCCCGACGGACGTTGCGTCGCTAGCCATCAGCAGGCCCGGCGGTGTCAGCGGCGCTTTGCACGCTGGGAAGGCTCGATGCGACGGTGCGCGCAAGCTCGACGAGGCGGTTCGCGTACCCCCACTCGTTGTCATACCAAGCCAGGATCTTCACCTGGGTCCCGTCCGTCACCATCGTGGAGGGCGCGTCGACGATCCCCGAGCGCGGGTCGTCCTTGAAGTCGACCGATACGAGCGGCCGGCGCTCGTATCCGAGGATGCCCGCCAGCGGCCCGTCGGCAGCCGCCTCGAGCAGGGCGTTGACCTCCTCGACCGTCGTCGGGCGGCTCACCTCGAACACGCAGTCGGTCAGGGACGCGTTGAGCAGCGGCACACGCACCGCGAGGCCGTTCAGCTTGCCCTCGAGCTCCGGGAAGATCAGCCCGATCGCAGTGGCGGATCCCGTCGTCGTAGGAATCAATGAGACGTTCGCGGCGCGCGCCCGGCGCAAATCCTTGTGCGGCGCGTCGACGATCGTCTGGGTGTTCGTCATGTCGTGCAGCGTCGTGATCTGGCCGTGCACGATCCCAAGTCCCTCGTGGATCACCTTCACAACCGGGGCAAGGCAGTTCGTCGTGCACGAGGCCGCTGTCAGCAGATCGTGGCGCTGTGGCTCGTAGAGGTGGTCGTTGACGCCCACGACGAGGTTGAGCGCCCCCTCCTTCACAGGCGCCGCGACGATGACCTTCCGCACACCCTGCCGAAAGTAGGCGTCGAGGCTCTCACGCGTCCGGAACCTGCCGGAGCACTCGAGCACGATCTCGACCCCCATCTCATCCCACGGCACGTCGCCGGGCTCGCTGGCACCGCTGTAGCTCACCGCGGTCCCCTCGATCGTCAGAGACTCTTCGTCACCGTGGACGTCCTCGGACCAGCGTCCGTGAATCGAGTCGAACGTCAGCAGATGCGCCGCGGTCGCCGCGTCGCCGTGGAGCTCGTTGACGTGCGTGAACGCGAGCTCCGGCCACCCCCAGGCCGCGCGCAGCGCCAGCCGTCCCATGCGCCCGAAGCCGTTGATGCCGACCCGAGCGCTCATCGAAGCGTGGAGGGCACGTCGCTGTTGGTCATGGCGCCATCGTAATACATTGACAAGCGTGATTGTTATTGATATGTGTATATAGATGCCCGTCGATTTGGAGCTGTCCCCCAAGCAGAAGCGAGCCAACGGCTCGCCCTGTTGCGAGCCCGTCGTCTACCCCGACGTGCAGCGCGAGCAAGCCCTGCGCATGGCCGAGGTCGCCAAGGCCCTCGGCGACCCGATCCGCCTGCAGCTCGTGGACGTGCTGCGCAAGCACGCCGGCAAGGTCTGCGTCTGCGAGCTGGTGCCGCTGTTCGACATCTCACAGCCCACGCTCTCCCACCACCTCAAGAAGCTCCGCGACGCCGGGATCGTGGACTCCGAGCGCAAGGGCCTGTGGGCCTACTACTACGTCATCCCCGACGCACTGAAGGAGCTATCCGCATGGCTGAGCTGACCACCACCGAGACGGGCTGCGGCTGCGCTGCCGGCAAGAGCGCCCAAACCCCAGCAGGCGACATCCGCGAGCAGGTACGCGAGCGCTACGCCGCCGCCGCCGTCCAGGTCACGAGCACCGATCCCGGCGCCGGCTGCTGCGCGCCGAGCGAGACATTCGACGGGGGCAGCGAGGTATTCGGCGCGGCGCTCTACGCGCTCGGCGACCACGAACAGCTACCCGACACCGCCAAGCTCGCCTCCCTCGGCTGCGGCAACCCCACCGCCGTCGCAGAGCTGCACGAGGGCGAGACAGTCCTCGACCTCGGCTCAGGCGGCGGGATCGACGTGCTGCTCTCCGCCAAGCGCGTCGGCCCCACCGGCAAAGCCCACGGCCTTGACATGACCGACGAGATGCTCGCCCTCGCCAGCGAGAACGCACGGAAGGCGGGCGTCGAGAACGTCGAGTTCCACAAGGGCTACATCGAGGAGATCCCGCTCCCCGACGCGAGTGTTGACGTGGTCATCTCGAACTGCGTGATCAACCTCTCGGGCGACAAGCCGAAGGTGCTGCGCGAGGTCGCGAGGGTCCTTCGACCCGGCGGACGGTTCGCGGTCTCAGACGTGATCGCAGACGAGGACATGGACGATGCAACCCGCGCGGACATGCAGGCCTACACCGGTTGCATCGCCGGCGCGCTCACTCACCGCGAGTTCGCCAAGGCGCTCGCGGACGCCGGCCTGGGCGACGTGGAGATACGCGAGACTCACCGCGTTCACCCCCAGGCGGTCTCGGCGATCGTCCGCGCGCGCAAGCCGAGCGGACGCCCGGCATGAGCTACGCCACGCACGAGGTTCACCTGCACGATCCGCAGACGCTCTACCGCCACTGGGAGGAGAGCCAGTGGAGCCCGTGGGACGTCGATCTCTCCGCCGACCGCGATCAGTGGCGGGCGATGGAGGATCGCTCGCTGGTGTCGTTCGTCCTTGCTTCGCTGATGGTCGCCGAGGAGCGAATCACGACGAAGTTCTCGGGGCTCGTGGGCGCGGACGGCAGCGAGGAGGAAGTCACATTCCTGGCCACCCAGCAGGTCGACGAGGCACGGCACATGCAGTTCTACGCGCGTTTTCAAGACGAGGTCGTCTCAGAGCCGCACTCCGGGCACATCCTGATGGCGCTCGGCATGGCGTTCGCTTGGCCCAAGGCGGGGTTCGCCGAGCGCTAGCGTTCTATCTCGCGGGCGAGATCACGGAGGGTCGCTTCGTAGGCACGAGTCAACGCCAGAATCGTCTTGTAGCTGAGTCCTCGTTCGCCCAGCTCGGCCGCTGAGATGTGCTTGAAGCCGACTCCTGCGGCGGCCCCCGCATGCTCCTGAGTCATGCCGGCCTTGCGGCGAAGAACCCGCAGCGCACTTCCAAGAGCCTCGTAGTCCGGGTCAATGCTCATGCCGATGACGCAGAATAGCTACGAGCTGCGAAATCGAGCTAGACCTACTTGCCCCTCTCGATCTCGGCGTCCAAGTCGGTGAGCGTCGCACCATAGGTTCGCAAGAGGCCCCGGAGCGTCGGCCAACTGATCCCGCGCCGGCCCTTCTCGACTGCCGACAGGTGCTTGTTGCCCACGCCCACAGCGGCCCCTGCCTGCTCTTGGGACAGGCCAGCCTTGCGGCGCAAGACCCGAAGGGCCTGCCCGAGATGGGCGTAGTCGTCAGACGGAACGGTCACGGCTCTTGGCAACTCCATCTAGGAAGTGGAAAACAGGACTCCATCTGAGAAGTGGAATATGGTAAGCTCAGCCCGCTTGAATCGACGGGTCGGGTTGGCGTGGATGAGACGCTGGCCCGACCCTACATAGACAGAGAGGTCACTCTGCCAATGCCTGGCCACAATAACGGTCTGGATACCGCTGCCGAGCGCGTTGTCCTACTCCGACTGCTGGAGGATCACGAGCGTCCGGTCATGCGCGAGGAGCTGCATACCGCCCGGCCGGATATCGGCGCTGACCGCCTCGACGCGGCGGTGCTCAGCTTGGCCGAGGCTCAGGTTGTTCGAGCCGACGGTGAGCAGGTCAGCTCGGCCCCGGCCCTCAAGCGTCTTGACGATCTCCAGCTCGTCGCCATCTGACGGGCACATGCCACGGATGACTTCGTTTAGGCCCTGCATCCGTTGGACGCGCTGGGCGGGCTCTAACTGGAAACCCAGCAGGCGGGGACGCGGTCGTCACCACCCGGACTCGTGCTGCAAGCACTCTCGCGCGTGGCCCCGTCGGCGTCTCGGAAGGAGCGAGTGATCTGTGCCTGGAGCAGCAAGTCGAAGCCGTCTAACAACAGCGGGGGTAGCGGCGCAGTAGCGGCAATCGTCATGGGTCTTGGTGCGCCGACCACTGGCTCCGCCGCCGCAAGGGAATGCCCGATAGCGCCTGCTGGTGTCCCGTGCCACGGGACGACCATCGAAAGCGCCTACACCTACTCCGGCTACCACGAAGGCGACCTCAGCCTGATCTGGACAAAGCTCAGCCCGCAACACAAGGTTGGCACGACCTACGTATCGGCCGAGCCAGTTCCGGGCATACGCCAAGTGTTCAAGCGCACCCTCACCTGGCACTCGCTCCCCGACGTTGAAATTGTCGCGGCCTACGAATATGAAGACGTCGGACGGGGCTTCCGCCACAAGCAACTGCCCACTGGCACAGCGGCCACTTCGCGATGACCGCCATAGAAGACCATACCGAGCCGATCTTGCTCCTCCAGGGACGGCGGGTAGCTACCAGCCGCTAGCACCGTCAGCACTCCTGCGCACCCCATCTCAGGCGACCGGAAGTAGGAAACGCACCTAGACGGCATCCCACGCTTTCCAAATAATCACATCTTGAAATCCTGCGACCCAATAGACTGCCGCGTAGCGACATCGGCCCACCTGCCGGCCCTCCGTGCGTCGGGCTGAGGCCGAATAGAACTATCTAAGCCCCCAGAGCGTTCGCTTTCGACCTGAGCCGCCCCGGGGGAGTCCAACGCACTACAGGAGGCATCGTATCGCCATGAATGTTCGATCTCGCGTTGTAGCCGTACTGGCCACACCACTTGTCCTTGCCGGGCTTAGCGGCTTGTCGCTAGCGCCGGCCGCTGAGGCCCTACCACTCGGCGTGCAGTGCGTCGGAGCCACGCCGGCCAACGAAGTCACCCCGCCACCGCCGCTGTGGCAGATCAAACATGAATCACAGCCCACGAATCAGCCGCAGCCACTCTGTCCCGCCGGCAGCGTCCCGACGCCGGCCCCTGACGGTAATGGCGCGGCTGCCGCGGCCGCAGCGCCTCCCATAACAGCGAGTCCGACGAAGCCGCCCGAAAAGCCCCCCACACCAAAAAGCACACGAGAAGAAGCAGAATCGGTTGGCGGCGTCACTCCACTGTTCGAACGAAAAGGATATCCAGCCGCACCCTACTACTACGCGGGCGACGGGTTTAGCACGCCCGAAAAGTGGTACGGCGTCAGTTTTGGCATCCAGGTCGGTAACCCTAAACTGTCAAGCGCCGCCGGGACTCACTCACTCGGCCAGATCACCGCCGCCACGCCTACCGTGGAATATACCTCCGAGTTGGGCTGGCATCGTGACGAAGGCTTCGGTGCGGGCTCGCGCCTGTTCGTTTACATCAATAAGGACAAATACAAATCAAACGGCGAACCAGGCGGCGACTGCTATAACTGCGTCACCGCCGTCGTCGGTGCGCCCTACACTCAGAATCAGGAACTGACCGTGGGCACGACCTATCAGTTCACCACCGCTTACTATAAAGAAAGATGGTGGTATGCCGTGGGGAGCAGCTGGATCGGATACGAGCCCGAGTCGTTTTGGAGTGGCAATTTCACCTCGGCCAAATGGCTGACCGCGCATGGCGAGGTGTACGACACTACGGGGCCAAACACGCAGATGGGTAACGGCACCATCGGCACGAAAACGGGGTCTCTCTATACAGGCAACCCCTACCTGTACTACGAAGGCGCTGAAAAAGTGCTGACGACTGCGGGACACTCGAACCCTGAAAAGGACCCCTACCCGAGCGACCTGCCCGACTACAGCGTCGGACTATATTCGGCCAACGCGCGTGAATGGCATTACGGAGGCGAATAGCACATGAGACGTGAGGCTGCCTTCCTGTTGGCGCTACTAACGGTGATCGGGGTCGCTGCCGGCTCGGCGCTGGCCGGGGCGACGCCTTCGCCTGCACTAGAAGCGCCAGCAGGAGGCATCCTCGTGAGCGTGAATCCGTCGCACTGCTACGCACCGAACGCCCGGGTTCGCATGAGCGTGAGGAATCTCAGCCCGGGCACGTCCGTTCTAGTAGGCAGCAAGGAAACCGTGGCCGTCAACGCCACCGCCTCATCGGCAGGGACGGCCACGCTAACCCTGCTCGCGCCGTCAGGCCTGCCGCGTGGGAGAAGTATCGAAGCCCATCTGATTACAGTCGAAGGCACCGACGCGACAGGGCGGCCAACCGGAGAAACAGCCGCCTTCGTGCTGGCGAAGCGGAGCGTCTGCAAGCTGCTGAGCGAGCGACACCTGGACTGATAATTACTGAGATGCCCCCGATGAGCCGGTGACGGCTTCGCTAGTAGCTCGGAAGCCGAGTTTGGTCTGGCTTAGCGCAACACCGTTACACCGACGACCAACTACCAAAGCAGACACAAAGCGACGAGACATTTTCGGCGAGCGCTCGGTCAGCGCAAACACACCTACGGCACAACCGACCCCGCCACCGACGCGCCCGCAACATCCTGCGAGTTGACTGTATGGTGAGTAAATGACACACTATTGTCACATTATCGGGCAGGAGAGGGCATCCCTCCGCCGAGATGCGGCAAGTCTTTGCGAGTAGCAGCAGAGCTGGCGATCCACGCATACCCATATGCGGCGAGGACGCCGACGTGGCCTGACCCATTCTGGCCGCCACCACGCTCTACTGCAAGCCTCCTCGCACCCCACCGGCCTCCACGGCTGAGGCGCTGCACCCAGGCGTGTAGCCCACATCGACAGGCGTTTTTGGGTTGTTGGTCCGTCTGTCGTCGGGACGCGAAGTTACAGCTTCCGCTCGGTAGCGCTGGCCGGCAGTACGCAAGCCGCCTACGAAGCGGCCGCGCCGATGGTACGACGCACGATGAATCAGGTGTTCTTCAAGAAGCTCTTTGTGACGGACGACTCGATCACCGCTGCGACGCTCACCGACGCCTATGCGGAGCTGCTGGCAGACGGCCTGGTCGAGGAGATTCAGCTCGAGCTGGCCGCCAAGGAGGGCGCAATGCCGAACGCCGGTCCGCTTTCGCACGACCGGCGTTCGAATGAGACCCATATGGCGCGATCCCGGCCAACGTGTTGGAGCATGCGCCCGACGCTGATCGCTGGGTTAGCGAAACTGGCCGAGGTGGTGAAGAAGCACGCGGCGCCGATGTACGCGCCGACGGCGGCCGCAGCGATGTGCGCGCGTTTGGTGCGCGCGTGCGAGAAGATCACCAGCAACAGTCCCGCGGTGGTGACCACCTCAGAGAACAGCTGTGCGGGCGAGGCGCGGTGATGCCTGGAGATGCTGATGGCGGCCAGCGAGAACATGCCGTTCGCCAGACGGCGCCGAGCACGCAGCCGACAACCTGCGCAGGAAGATACGCGAGCGCGTCGCGCCAGCGGATGCCACCAAAGCTCGCGTCGGCGAGCGAGACGACCGGGTTGAAGTGTCCGCCGGGATACCGGGCCGAACATGAGGATGATCGCGAACGAGCCTGCGGCCGTGGCGGCAGCGTTCTCGAACAGCTCAAGGCCGACATCGTTCGGGGAGAGCGTCTGTGCGGCGATGCCCGAGCCGATCACGAGCGCGGCGAGGAACCCCGAGCCCAACAGCTCAGCGAGCAGGCGGCGGGCAAGCGGAGGCGTGCTCATCATGCCGCGACGGGGAGCTTTTCGGCGAAGGTTGCGGCCCATCATTGCGATGATCGTGCTGCGCCCCTCGCAGTTCGTCGGCGCCTCATCACTGTGCGCCACTTCGCGTCCACCCCCAACGCTTCCTCGAACGAGGCGGCATCGATGACGCCTCTGCGGTCAGCCGCCACAACTACGACTCCGAGAGGCGGCGGCTATGGTGACCGGCGCAAGCTCGGCCGTACGAAGCAGAGCGCGAACGTGTCTCCCAGATAAGGAGATCAGTACCGTTATGGGGACCCGGATCTTCGAAGTGGCGTGGCGGGCTCTAAACCTCTACGGCCTTCGACTGCTTCGCTCCACGGTGTAGCGTGCGGAGCCTATGAACGATGATCGCGAGCACAACCCGGAGGAACGAACGGCCGTCATGACCGCCGCACCCGACGCCGGCGTGGAACCCTCGCGGCAGGACCCGTCGCTGGAGGATCCCTCCCTGTACCTCAACCGCGAGCTCTCGTGGCTCGACTTCAACGACCGCGTGCTGCAGCTGGCCGAGGACGAGCGCGTGCCGCTGCTAGAGCGCGTCAAGTTCTGCGCGATCTACACCACGAACCTCGACGAGTACTACATGGTGCGCGTCGCCGGGCTGCGCGATCAGATCGACGCGGGCGTGGAGAACCCCGGCCAGGACGGTCTGACCCCCTCCGAGACGATCGCGCTGATCCGTGAGCGCGTGCTCGCGCAGGGCCGGCGTCTGACCGATTGCTTCGAAGGGAAGCTGCGCCCGGCGCTGGCCGAGCACGACATCCGCGTGGTCGGAGTACGCGATCTCGACGACGAGCGTCGTGCGGATCTCGCCAGGCACTTCCAGAAGGCGATCTTCCCCGCGCTCACGCCGCTGGCTGTCGCGCCCGGGCGCCCGTTCCCCTACATCTCCAACCTGTCGCTCAGCCTGGCGGTGCTCGTGCGCGACCCCGTCAGCTCACAGACCGTGTTCGCGCGCGTGAAGGTGCCTACGGAGATCCTGCCGCGGTTCGTGACGCTCAGGCAGCCGGCACCCGAGCCGGCGCTGCTGGTGCCGCTGGAGGATGTGATCGCCAACCACCTCGACGCGCTGTTCCCGGGCATGGAGATCGCCGACTACGACGTCTTCCGGGTTACGCGCGACGCCGACCTGGAGGTCTCAGACGACGCGGCCGACCTGCTGCAGGCGGTCGAGGACGAGCTGCGCCGCAGGCGTTTCGGCGAGGTCGTGCGCGTCGAGGTCGGCGCCAACTGCTCCAAGCAGCTGAGCGAGTCGCTGGCGGCGCTCCTGGGCGTGCAGGACGAGGAGGTCTACCCGGTCGACGGGTTGCTCGACATGGGCGCGCTGTGGCAGATCGTGAGGTTCCCCGGCCACGCAGAGCTGCGCGAGGAGCCAGTCGTCGGGATCACCCATCCGCGACTGCTGCGCGGCGAGGGCGAGCGCCCCGATGTGCTCGGGGCGATGCGCGAAGGCGACCTGTTGGTGCACCACCCGTACGTGTCGTTCGCGACTTCGGTCGAGCGCTTCGTCGAGCAGGCGGTGGCGGACCCCAACGTGCTCGCGATCAAGCAGACCGTCTACCGCACGAGCGATGACTCGCCGCTGGTGCCGGCGCTGATCGACGCCACCGAAAGGGGCAAGCAGGCGGTCGCGCTGGTGGAGCTTCAGGCCCGCTTCGACGAGCGCATGAACATCCACTGGGCCAAGGCGCTGGAGGAGGCGGGCGTGCACGTCGTGTACGGCCAGCCCGGGTTCAAGACGCACGCCAAGTGCGTGCTGGTGGTGCGCCGCGAGGGCGACGGCGTACGCAACTACGTGCACATCGGCACCGGCAACTACCACTCGGCCACCGCGCGGCTGTACACGGACTTCGGGCTCTTCACCACCGACGAGCAGATCGGCGCGGACGTGGCTGACATGTTCAACTACCTCACCGGCTACGGACGACCGCTGCACTACCGCAAGGTGCTGATCGCACCGGCCTACCTGCGCGACGGCATCATCGCTCAGATCGAGAAGACGATCGCGGCCCACTCCGAGGAGCACCCCGCGAGGATCGCCATGAAGATGAACTCGCTCGTGGACGGCCGCTGCATCCGAGCGCTGTACGCGGCTTCCCAGGCGGGCGTGCGCGTGGACCTGAACGTACGCGGCATCTGCTGCCTGCGTCCCGGGTTGCCGGGCATCTCCGAGAACATCAGGGTCGTCTCGATCGTCGGTCGCCTACTCGAGCACTCGCGCGTCTACACCTTCCAGCGCGACGGCGAGAACACGATCTACATCGCCTCCGCCGACCTGATGCCGCGCAACCTCGACCACCGCGTCGAGCTGGCGGTGCCGATCGAGTCGGAGGCTCTGCGCGCCGAGCTGCTCGACTCGCTCGAACGCGCCTTCGCCGACAACCAGAGCTCGTGGGACCTGGACGGCGAGGGCGTCTGGCACAGGCGCTCGGTGGATGCGGATCCCGCCCACCCGGAGCCGCGCAGCCTGCAGCTGGAGCTCGCCGAGATCTACGCCGCACGTGCGAGCGCCGAGCGCTACCTAAACGAATGACAGCCTCGCCGGAGCGCGGCCCGCGCGTGGCGATCCTGATCGTCAACGGATTCCGCAGGAGCGGACAGTGGGCTCAGCACAACCTCGAGCAGGCGCTGCGATACCCGTGGATCGACATGTGCCTGCGCCAGATCGACCGCCACTCGCAAGCCTGGCGCTACGAGGTGTTCATCTTCGACAACTCTCACCTCGAGCTGCATCGTGCCCTGATGGAGAAGCACGAGCACGTGAACATCCGACCGCACCGCTGGCTGGCGGCGGTGGCGCGCCTCGCAGATCGCCTGCCGGTGCGCCACTCCGGCCGCTTGCTGGAACGTACTCACCCAGGTGCCTTGGATCACCTCGCGCGCACGCTGCCCGCCGACTTCGACTACATAGTGACTCTCGACAACGACTCCTTCCCCGTGCGAGACGACTGGTTGGATGTGCTCGTGGGCGATTGCGAGCGTGGCGCCGCGGTGAGCGGCGTTTACAGAGATGAGATGGCGCCGGCAATCGCACCGTTCATACACGTCAGTGGCCTGTGCATCCGGCCCGAGGAGCTCCGTGCGCTGGAGGTGTCATTTGGCCAGGGCGCTCGCCCGGAGATCGAGCACAACCAGGACGTCGGACAGAAGATCACCTATGAGCTGACCAGCCGCGGTCGCCCCATCGCGCCGCTGAGGCGCAGCAACGCGCTCAACTACCACTTCCTCATGGGCGGCCTGTACGGAGATGTCATCTACCACCACGGCGCGGGGAGTCGAAAGGGCAAGTTCTGGACCTCAACCGACCGCGACACCGATGAGCGCGTCAACGCCGCGTTGCGTGAGGCGGCATTCGCGGATCTCGATGGCCTGATCGCCGTGCTGCGAGGGCAGGCCCCGAACATGCTCGACTTGGAGGCGGTTGCCGAGGACGCTCAGGGAAAGGCCACGGGAAGCGCGTCCAGCGTCAACTCGAGCTCGTCCACCGACTGATATGGCCGCACTCGGCTGATCCCGTCGGGCCCACCCGACGGGATCCTTGCGTGCTCGGTTCTACAGGCTGCGGCCGCGGCGTCTGTAGCCGACTCCACCGGTCAGCAGCAGGACGACGATGACGATGAGGAGGATCGTAAGCATGGTCACCTCCCAGGGCTCAGTTGAGTTGGCTCGTGCATGTCTAGTTCGCGCGACCCTTCGCCTTGTCGATGTTCTTGTTGGTCATGAAATCTCCTGATTTGCATAGGACGAGCGTCCGAATGGACGATCGCGCTGGGTGGTGCCGATCAGCCGCGCGACCAGTCCAGCCACGATGAGATAGACGACCGCAGCGATGCCCCAGTTGACAGCGATAGCGTCATTGGCGCTGCGGAAGCTGAACATGCCGTCAAACGGACCGGCGAGCCAGCGTGTCCAGCTGTGGACTTCCGAGACGATGCTGTTCGCTGGATTGGCCTTTAGCAGCACGAGCAGAATGCCCGCGACGATGGTCAACACGACGATGCTGACAACGAGCTGAAGCACGCATGAGGAACCTCCTGTTCGTCTTCAACCCCCTCCGGGTAAAGCCCGGGGGGCCGCAGTTCCGCCAGACGCTGGAGGAGGCGCAGCGAGCCGCAGATGTCGTCGTGCTCGATCCGCGTGAGCTGTCCTTCATCGACAGCTCAGGCGTTCACGTCATCCTCGACGCCGCCCGTGAGTCCCGGCGAAATGGAGGACGGCTGCCGATCGTGCGCGGGACCGTCCAGGTCGACCGAGTGCTCACGCTGACGGATGTCTACGAGCAGGTCGCGATCTTCGACCTCGCGCCTACTGAGCCCGCTCCATAGGCAGCGCGTCGAGCGCAGTCTTCAGCTCGTCTACAGACTGGTAATCGAGACCGAGCAGGTGATCATGGCGATGGCGCACGATCCCCTGCTCGTCGATCACGATCACGGACCGCTTTGTGCCCAGCCGCGACGAGTACGCGCTGTATGTGCTCGCCACCGTCCCGTCGACATCGGCGAGCAGCGGGACGGTGAGCGAGTACTTCGCCAGGAAGGCCTCATGCGACGCAAGGCTCTGTGCGGAGATTCCCACGACGGTCGCGTTCAGCGTCGAGAATTCCGAAACTCGATCTCGGTAGGAGCAGAACTGCCTGGTGCAGATCATCGTGTTGTCACCTGGGTAGAACAGCAGCACGACACGCTCGCCGCGATGATCGGACAGCTTGAAGGTACCGGCGGTGCCCTCGAGCTCGAAGTCGGGCGCCTGCTCGCCAACGTTGGGCGTCTTGGCCATCCTCGCCACATTACCGGAGGATGCGCTAAAACCTCGTGGATGCACCGTTGGCGCGTCGCCGGGCTGGGATTGGCTCTCGCCGTTTGCGCAATACTCGTCGCCTGCGGAAGCACAGCGCCGGCGGAGATGTCCACACCGACGGTGAAGAGCGCGGCGATACCCGCGGCGAGCAGCGCCGCCTCGGCCGCTGAGTTGCTCGAATGGCCGGAGTTCGGCCTCGATCCGCAGCGCAGCGACGTCAGCGAACTCACCACCGGCATCACCAGCGCGAACGTCGCGCACCTGCGCCATGTCACCGTCTCGCTGCCCGGCACGGTCGACTCCTCTCCGATCTACCTGCACGGCGTGCTGGTGGACGGGGCTGTGCACAACGTGATCGTGGTCACAACCACGTACGGCACAACCCTCGCGATCGACGCCGCCAGCGATAAGATCCTCTGGACGTTCACCCCACCTGGATACAGCCAGTGGGCGGGCACCGCGCAGATCACCGTCTCCAGCCCCCTGGCCGACCCGGACCACCGGTTCGTGTACGCGACCTCGCCCAACGGTCTGGTCCACAAGCTGTCGCTGGCTGACGGCAGCGAGGACCGCGAAGGCTCCTGGCCGGCGAGGGTCACGCTTGAACCGGTCCACGAGAAGCTCGGCGCGGCGCTCAACATCGACGGCCCTGACATCGTTGCCGCCACGAGCGGCTATATCGGGGACATCCCGGTCTACCAGGGTCACGTGGTCCTGATCAGCCGCTCCAGCGGCAAGCTGTTGAAGGTGTTCAACACGCTGTGCGCCAACCGCCGCCGTTTGCAGCTGCCGAGCACCTGCCCGGCGAGTGACTCCGCGATTCTCTCACGCGGCGGACCCGTGGTCGAGCCCGACGGCCGCATATTGATCGACACCGGTAACGGGCCGTGGAACGGGACCACAGATTTCGGCGACAGCGTCATGGAGCTGACGTTCCCGCAGCTGACGCTACGCCAGTCGTTCACCCCGAGCAACCAGGAAGAACTCAACACTGGGGATCTCGACCTCGGCTCCAGCGCCCCGGCGCTGCTCGGCGAAAACCGGGTGGTGCTGGCGGGCAAGGACGGGATCATGCGACTGCTCGTCCTCTCCCGCCTCGATGGCCACCCTCCCTCCAGCGCCGCGGCGCGCGCGCACCCACTGAACGGAGAAATCCAGCGTCTGCCGATTCCCGGCGGCGGCGAGCTGTTCACAGCGCCAGCGGTCTGGCGCCACGATGGGCAGACGATCATGTTCGTCGCAGATGAACATGCGACCGCGGCATACGTGCTGCGCGGCGGACGCCTCTACCGGGCCTGGCAGAACGCCGAGCCCGGCACCAGCCCGGTGATGGCAGGTGGCTTGTTGTACGTCTACGACCCCGTCGCCGGTGGGATCTACGTTTACCGTCCCTCATCGGCCCATCCGGTCGCACTGCTGCCGGGCGCCCCCGGTCACTGGAACAGTCCAATCGTCGTCGACGGACATGTGGTGGAGCCCGAGGGTGACGCCAACGCACACGAGCTGACGGGCACACTCGAGATATTCTCCGCTGGCTGAAACTGTTATGCTCGCGAGGTGCAGATCGTCGCGATCATTCAGACTTACAACGAGCAGCGCTTCATCGGCGACTGTATCGATCACCTCGCCGCCCAGGGTGTGTCGGCTTACCTGATCGACAATGAATCGACTGACGACACGGTCGCAATTGCCGAAGCTCGCCTTGACAAGAATCTGATCGGCATCGAGACGCTTGCGCGAGACGGCCACTTCGCGCTGCGCAACCAGCTCGCGCGCAAGGAACAACTCGCACAGAGCCTCGACGCTGACTGGTTCATCCATCTGGACGCGGATGAATTCCGTGTCTCTCCAGACCAGGGGCGTTCACTTGCACAGTCGATCGCAGAGCTCGACGAGGCGGGCTTCAATGCGGTGAACTCGCTCGAGTTCACCTTCATGCCCACGCGCGAGGCCCCGGATCACGACCACCCAGACTTCCTCGAGACGATGCGTTCCTATTATCCGTTCCTGCCAAAGTTCCCCCACCGCCTCAACATCTGGAAGCGTCAGGATGGACCGGTGGACCTGATGCGCTCGGGCGGGCATGTGATCAGCTTCCCCGATCTGAAGATGGCCCCGCGCTCGATGTACTCGCGCCATTACCTGTTTCTCGGTCCTGCACACGTCGAGCGCAAGTTCGGCCCCGGTCGCTACGCGAGCGAGGAGGTGGCCGCGGGATGGTTCGGCTGGCGCTCCGAGGTGAATCCGGCGATGATGGAGCTTCCTTCCGAGCGTGAGCTGCGCCGCTACGTTGCAGACCACCTGCTGGATCCGTCGGAACCGCGCACGCAGCACATAGCCAAGGGCTGGGTCGCATCGAGCACATCGAGCAACAAGCCCACCCCGAGCTGGCGCCGGCGTCCTGTGGCCATGCTCAGGCGCGCGGCGAAGCGCGGCCGACGCGTCACGCGGACGGCCGGCAAGCAGAGGAGACGCGCGTAGCCCGGGCGATAGCCTCGTTGAGATGATGGCGGAATCGCTTGCCGGTCAGTTGCTGCTGGCCTCGCCGAGTCTCCTGGACCCGAACTTCGCGCGTACGGTGGTCCTGATCGGCGTGCACAGCGACGACGGCGCGATGGGCGTGGTCCTCAACCGGCCCTCGACCGTCACCGTCGGGGAGGCTGTGCCGCAGCTCGAGGACACCGTCGGCGTGCTCGAGCCCGTTTACGTGGGCGGCCCGGTGCAGTCGAGCTCGATCGTCGTTCTGGCGGAGTTCCTCGATCCGTCGCCGGCGGGGTTGCTGGTGCTCGGGCGCATCGGCTTCCCCGCGCCGGACACGGGCATCGAGGAGCTCGAGCAGGCCACGGCACGCCGGCGGGTGTACGCCGGGCACGCGGGATGGGGCCGGGGCCAGCTCGACGCGGAGATCGCCGAGGAGGACTGGATCGTGCATCCCGCTCAGCCTGAGGACGTGTTCAGCGAGCTGCCGCAGGAGCTGTGGAGCACTGTTCTCACGCGCATGGGCGGCCGTTATGCGCTGCTCGCGCGGATGCCGGAGGACCCGAGCGTCAACTGAAGGACACCCACCCACCCCACCCACCGGCCCGCGTGCGCCCCGCGCCCGCCAGGGCGCGTACTACCCTTAGCCGCAGAAGCTCTCCGTCGGGCCCGCGTTCCGGGGGCCTCTTTCGCGCGGGCTGCCTGTACGACAACCCCCAACGCCGAAGGACAGAGCATTGCTGAGACTCGCGCGCTGGTCAACAACTCATCGCCTGTACGTGGTGCTCGGCTGGATCGTGCTGCTGGTCGGCGTCAACGCCGTCGCACAGTCGGTGGGCACCGAATACTCCAACAACTTCACGCTGCCCAACTCGGGCGCCCAGCGCGCCGCGGAACTGCTCCAGCGCAGCTTCCCCTCGCAGTCGGGCGACCGCGACACGATCGTCTACAAGGTCGGCTCCGGCACCGTGCTGGACCCCGCGGTGCGAGCGCGGATGAGCGCGATGTTCGCGAAGGTGGAGAAGCTGCCGCATGTGACGAGCGTGATCAGCCCTTACGCGGGCGCTGCCGCGGGCAAGGCGATCTCGGCCAACGGCAAGATCGCGTTCGCGACGGTGGTGTTCGACGAGAAAGCCAACCTGCTTCCCACGAGCGCGCCCGAACGGGTGGTCAGAGTCGCGCAGGCAGCCGCCGAGCGGGGGCTCGACGTGCAGCTCGGCGGCCAGGCGATCGAGGCAACCAAAAAACCCGGCTTCGGCGTGTCCACCGCGGTGGGGCTGCTGGCAGCGATCGTGATCCTGCTGCTGACGTTCGGCTCGCTGGTGGCGATGGGCCTGCCGATCCTCACCGCGCTGCTCGGCCTGGGCACAGGTCTCGGCGTGATCGCGCTGTTCACGCACGTGGTGGACACTCCCAGCTTCTCCTCCGAGCTCGCCGCGATGATCGGACTGGGCGTGGGGATCGACTACGCGCTGTTCATCCTCACGCGCTTCCGCGAGGCCTACGCGACTCCCGGCCCGACCTTCCAGGACGTGCACGAGGCGGCCGTCCAAGCGATCGACACGGCAGGGCGGGCCGTGCTGTTCGCGGGCTCGACGGTCGTGATCGCGCTGCTGGGGATGATGCTGCTGGGCGTCGAATTCCTCTACGGGGTGGCGCTGTCCGCCTCGATCGGCGTGCTGCTGGTGATGCTCGCCTCGATGACGCTGCTGCCGGCCCTGCTGAGCCTGGCGGGCAGGCGCGTGGCCGTCGGCTCGCGCCGGGCCCGTGCACGCGCGGAGACTCGGGCGGCGGCCACCACCGCCAGCGCATCCTCCGCCGCCGGGCCGGCTCAGCCCGTCGCCGGCGGCGCATGGATTCGCTGGAGCGCGTTCGTGCAGCGCCGGCCTTGGATGATCGCCTCGGTGGCTGCGGTGGCGATGCTGGCGATCGCCGCGCCGGCGACGGCGCTGCGGCTCGGCTCCAGCGACGCCTCGAACGACCCAGCCAACCAGACGACGCACAAGGCCTACGATCTGCTGGCGGAAGGCTTCGGCGAAGGCTTCAACGGCCCGCTGCTGGTCGTCGCCAAGTTCCCCAACGCGCAGCGCGAAGCGGTGCCGCAGCTGCGCGCGGCGATCGCGGCGACACCGGGCGTCGTATCGGTCACGCCGGCGAAGGTGAACCCCGCGGGCGATGTGGCGACGATCACCGTCTACCCGCATGCCTCGCCGCAGGCCTACGCCACCACCCAGCTGGTCTCGCTCCTGAGAGAACACGTGATCCCACCGGTGGCCAAGCGCGACGGGATGACCGTGTACGTCGGCGGCGTGACCGCCGGCGCGGTGGATTTCGCGGCGACGCTCGCGCACAAGCTGCCGCTGTTCATCGGCGTGGTGGTGCTGCTGAGCGCGCTGCTGCTGATGATCGTGTTCCGCTCGCTGGTGATCCCGCTGCAGGCGGCGGTGATGAACCTGCTCAGCATCGGCGCCTCGCTGGGCGTGATCGTCGCGATCTTCCAGTGGGGCTGGCTGGGATCGCTGATGGGCACGCAGCAGGGGCCGATCGAGTCGTTCATCCCGGTGATGCTGTTCGCGATCGTGTTCGGCCTGTCGATGGACTATGAGGTGTTCCTGGTCTCGCGCATGCACGAGCGCTGGCGGCACACCCGGGACAACGAGCGCGCGGTCGCCGAGGGGCTGGCGTTGACGGGACGCGTGGTGACCGCGGCGGCGGCGATCATGGTGTGCGTGTTCCTGTCGTTCGTGCTCGGTGAAGAACGCGTGATCAAGGAGTTCGGCCTGAGCCTCGCCAGCGCGGTGTTCCTGGACGCGCTGGTCGTGCGCTGCATGCTGCTGCCCGCGACGCTGCACATCATCGGCAGGGTCACATGGAGCTTCCCGGCCTGGCTGGACCGGCTGCTGCCGCGGATCAGCGTCGAGGGCGAGCTGGCGCGCGACGCGGCGCGCGAGCACGATCGCCATCGAGACGCCGGCGGGCTCGCCGGCGCACGTCCGGCCGCGGCCACCGACGGAGCAGAAGGCTGAGCCGACTGCGACGGGGACCGGCGCTCGCGGTCCTGGTCTGCGCTGGCGCGCTCGGCGCTCACGCGCCGCTCGCGCGGGCCGCCGGCATCTCGCCCAGGCGCTCGGCGCTGCTCGTGTTCGTGCCCGCCGGCGAGGGAGCGCTCGCGAGCGTGGGCGGCCTTTCGGTGGGGATGATGTCGGCCAGTCAGGGCCACTACTCCCCGGCGCAGCTGGCTCTGGACATCAGCCAGGGCGCGCGGGTCGCCACCTCCTCCTACCCGCGCCCGGTCCCGCCGCGGATGTCGCTGGCGCGCTTCGGCGCGGGGGGCCTGATCGAGGGCTGGCAGGCGGCACGCGAGCGCGCCGAACAGGCGCCCCAACTGCTGCAGCCGGGACTGCTCGCAGGCGAGATCCCGGGAGGTGCCGGCTATGCGGGGATCTCCGGTGCCCTCGCGGGCGGGGACAGCGACAGCGCGATCGCGGCCGACCGGTCCGGGCGCGTCGCGGCCGTGTCGCTGGGCTCGGCGTCCACGCTGCTGGCGCGCGTGCAGGCGCTGGCGCGCAGAGAGCTGTTGGTCGTCGCCGATCTCCCCGGCGGAGCACAGGGAGTTGCGGACCTGCGCGCGCTGAGCGCCGGTCGCGCGCCCGGGGAGCTGTTGATCGTGGTGCAGCGCGTACCCGAAGGACACGGCGGCGAACTGCTGTGGACGGGTGCCGGCGGACTGGCGGGCGGCGCGGGCAGAGAGCTCGTCTCGCAGAGCACCAACGAGCGCGGGCTGATCGCCTCGTTCGACCTGGCGCCCACGATCCTCGAGCACCTCGGCAGGCCGATCCCGGCGGATGTGCGCGGCAAGCAGATCGCGACGGACGGCCCGTTGCACTCGGCGAGCCTGCGCGCTCTGATGGCGCGCCTGCGCGTGATCGTGGGGCGAAGGCTAAAGGCGCTGGGCTTCCTGCTCGTCGCGTGGCTGGCGATGTTGGCCCTCGCGGCACCGTGGCGGCAGGCGCGCGCGTGGGCGGTGCGCTGCGGTGCGCTGGGGGTGCTGTGGTCGCCGGTGGCGACGCTGCTGACGGCGGCGCTCGAGCCCAGCGCGGCGGTCGAGTACGCGACGATCGCGCTGGCGTGCATCCTCCTGGGAGCGTTGACGGACGCGCTGGTGCCCTGGCCGCGCGCCGTGCTCGCCCCAGCGATCGTGTCGCTGCTCGCGCTGGCGACAGACGCGCTTGCGGGCACCCAGCTGCTCATGCGCTCGCTGCTGGGCCCCGACCCGATCCTGGGCGCACGCTTTTATGGCATCGGCAACGAGCTGAAGTCCGGGCTGGCGGTGCTGATGCTCGCGGCTGTGGCCGGCGCCCTGTATCCGACGGCTCGCGGGAGCAGGGCGGCGATTGCGATGGCCGCCGCGGGCGTGCTGCTGGCGGTGGTGGAGGGGTGGGAGCGAATCGGCGCGGGCGTGGGCGGCGTGATCCTCGTGAGCTTCGCCTTCGCGGTCGCGACCGTCGTGCTGCTGCCGGGCAGCGTGACGCGCAGGCGTGCGCTGATCGTGCTGGTCAGCCCGGTCGTAGCTCTGGTCGCGCTCGCGGGCCTGGACCTCGCCACGACGCATGGCGCCGGCCACTTCACGGGCAGCGTCCTCGACGCGCGCTCGCCGGCGGACGTGCGGGACATCATCGTGCGCCGCTATGGCGCCGCCTGGGATGAGCTGCGCGACGGAGCGATGCCGGTCGCGACGGCGCTGGCGCTGGCGGGGGCCGCGCTCGGCATACGACGGCGCGCGATCCTGCTCGCCCCGGTCGGCGGCGATCCCGCCTGGCTCGCCGCCATGTGCGGCGGACTGGCCGCGGGCGTCGTCGGGTCGCTCGTCGAGGACTCAGGCCCAGTGCTGCTCATCGTCGCCGTGTTGGCGCTCGGCTGCGTGCTCAGCTACCTGTGGGCGGGGCCGGCGCCACTGTCACACCGTGCACGTCAATCGGCGAGATCGTCAGTCGGCGCCCGCTACCGCCCGGCAGCCCGCCGATAGCGCGCGACGGCCAGCGGCCCGAACACGGCGACGATCGCCAGCGACCACACGACGGCGCCCCAGACGCTGTTGCCGGCGGGCGCGCCGAGCCACAGGTGGCGTATGGCGTCCACGATGATCGTGAAGGGATTGACTTCGGCGAACTGGCGAAGGCCTTCGGGCATCGACGCGACGGGCACGAACGCGGAGGAGATGAACGTGAGCGGGAAGACGGCGATGAAGCCGACGGAGTTGACCGATTCGGGCGATTTGACGAGCAGGCCGATGAAGGCGAGAAACCAGGAGAAGCCGTAGCCGAACAACAGCAGCAGGAGAATCCCGGCGGCGGCGTCCAGGACGCTCGTCTGGAAGCTGAAGCCGATGATCACGCCGGTGACGAGCAGGATCGTGATCGACAGGGAGTTGGTGGCAACATCGGCGAGCGTGCGCCCGCCGAGCACCGCGGCGCGCGACATGGGCAGCGAGCGGAAGCGGTCGATCAGGCCCTTGCTGCACGTCCTCGTTCAGGCCGAGCGCGGTGGCGAAGCCGCCGAAGGCGGTGTTCTGGACGATGATCCCGGGGATCAGGAAGTCGACGTAGGTGTAGCCGGGCGTGCTGATCGCACCGCCGAAGACGTAGCGGAACAGCAGCACGAACATGATCGGCTGGATCGTGAAGCCGATCAGCAGTTCGGGCGCGCGCGGCAGGCGCACGAGGTTGCGCTCCGCGATGATCAGCGTGTCGGTCACAAAACGCCTCATGCCGCCTGCTCCTGCTCCTGGTCGGCTGGCGCCTCTTCGGCGGCGTGACCGGTGAGCGCGAGGAACACGTCGTCGAGCGTGGGGCGACGCAGCGCGAGGTCCTCGACTCCGACTCCCGCCTCGTCCAGCCGCCGCACGGCCTCCATGATCGCGCCGTCGCGCTCGCGCACGCTGACCCGCACCAGCTCCCCTTCGACGGCAGGCGGTTCGTCGGACATCGACGCCAGCGCGGCCACCGCCTGCTGGGGGTCGGCGCCGTCCTCGAGGCGGATCTCCAGGCGCTCGCCGCCGAGGCGGTCCTTGAGCTCGTCGGAGGTGCCCTCGGCGATCAGACGGCCGTGGTCGATCACGGCGATCGTGTCCGCCAGCCGGTCGGCCTCGTCGAGGTACTGCGTGGTGAGCAGCGCGGTGGTGCCTTCGGCGACGAGGCCTTCCAGCAGCGCCCACAGGCTCAGCCGGCTGCGCGGGTCGAGGCCGGTGGTGGGCTCGTCCAGATACAGAACCGGTGGTTTTGCGACGAGCGCGGCGGCGAGGTCGAGGCGGCGGCGCATCCCTCCCGAGTAGGTCTTGGTCGGTCGTCCGCCGGCGTCGAGGAGCTCGAAGCGCTCGAGCAGCTCGCGGCCGCGGGCCTTGGCGTCCCTGCGGCTGGCGCCGTAGAGCCGTCCCACCATCGTCAGGTTCTCGAGGCCGGTGAGGTTTTCATCTACCGCCGCGTACTGCCCGGCGAGCCCGATCCGCTGGCGCAGCGCTGCAGCGTCGTGGCGCACATCGAGGCCGAGCACGCGCGCGCTGCCGGCGTCGGCCTGCAGCAGCGTGGCGAGTATCCGCACGAGCGTGGTCTTACCGGCTCCGTTCGGACCCAGCAGCCCCACGATCTGGCCCTGCCCGACGGTCAGGTCGACGCCGTCGAGCGCGTGCACCTCGCCGAAGCGCTTGACGAGGCCGCGCACCTCGATCGCGGGCGCATCGCTCACCCGGCGCTCCGGCTCAGGCCACCGTTCCGCCGGAGTCCGCGAAGCGCCCGCCAGCCGCGGAGAGCCAGCGTGATCCACCACGGCATGTTCCGCGGTACCGGCTCGACCTCGAGACCATCCAGCTGTGTGTGCTTGGAGCACAGGAAACCAAGCCGTCGCCCGCGGGTGTAGGCGGACATCCCGTTGTAGTCGCTCATCCTGTGGGCCAGCGGTACGGTCTCGAACCCGAACTCGCCGGCCAGGTCGATCACGGCCTCCCGTGTGGGTACGAGCACCAGGCGCTCCTCCAGTGTCCACAGGGGGTCTTCCAGCGTGCGCAGTTCGAAGGAGCTGTCCCGCGCGGGGGACAGCGACGTCTCGATGACGATCGTCTCCGCGCCGACGCTGGACATGAGCTCGAACAGAGCGACGGGCTTGGCGACCTGATCCAGGAAGTCCAAGCAGAGCACTATGTCAAACTGCTCGACGAAGGCCTGCTCGAAGACGTCACCGTGCTCGAAGCGATACCGCGTGGGGTCGACTCCCTTCGCATCGAAGACGAAGTTCGCCTGCTCGACCGCCATCTGCAGGCCGTCGACACCGAGGACGAAGTCCGCCCCGGCTTCGATGGCGCTCAGCGACCACAACCCTGCATTGCATCCGAGGTCGAGCACGCGGTGACCGCGCAGCGAGCCGCCCATCACTCCCAGCAGCGCGTCGAACACGTAGCTGCGCATCTGCTCGGCACGGTTGATGCTCCCGGTTTCCAGAACCGGTGTGCTCACGCCATTCTCGAAATCGAACTTGTAGTACCACCACGGGAACGCCGCGATGCGTTCCTCGAGCTCGTGCGTTTCCGGTGGTGGAGCGTCGGGCGAGCTCACGGCTGTTGCGGGGCCTGCTCGGCGCGCAGGGCAGCGCGCGACGGCCTTCGGGTGGGTGTGTTGGCCACGAACAGCAACACTGCCATGGCGCAAACGAGCGCGAGCAGACCAGCGGGGCTGGGGACATCGCCGGCGACGACGTGCCACCACCACACGTCGGGCACCTGCAGGGCTTCGGCGCTGGAGGCTATGCCGAAGCTCGAGCCGTGGACGATGCCGTGGATCGCGGCCTCCCACATCCCGACGATCGGGTCCGGCGCGCGGGGATCTTTGCCGACCACGGCAACGAGCGCGCTCCAGTTGACCAATATCAGCGGTAGCTGCGTGAGCAGGCCGAACGCCGCGATCGCGTATCCGAGCAGGCGAGGGATCAGGCCCTGCTCGATCGTGGCCACCCCCACGAGGAACAGAACGGGGAAGAGCGGCACGATGTAGCGTGGGCCCCAGGCGAGGTTCGCCGCCCAGCCGTGAGCCAGGCACACGAACGCGATGTAGGCGACCGCGCAGGACAGGCCGGCGATCCACGCGAGCCGCCGCCAGCTCGAGGAGCGCCTGATGTACAGGAGCGCACCGAAATATGCCAGTAGGCATATGGGAGCGTAGAAGAGCAGCCCATGGGTGAAGCCGAAGAACATGCGCGTCGTCCCGAGCCAGTAGCTGACGCCGAGATGCAGCTCGTTGTTGGAGGGGAACTGGGGCGCGGCCTGTCCCGGGCGCCAGAAGATGCCGGTCCGCAGCTGGTTGTAGGCGAACGTTGGCAGCACGAACACGAACAGCAGCAGCGCCGCTCCCGCCAGGTGGCGGCGCGGGAGGGATCTGAGCGTCGGAAGCAGTGCCGCGACCGCCGCGATGGTGAGAAATGGAAGCAGCGTGTAGCGGCACAGCGCGGCTGCGCCGACCGCTGCGGCAGCGCCGTACACGCAACGGGTGGGACTGGCGCGCTGCAGTCTGCACCTGATCGCGAACCATGCGAGCACCGCGACGAAGGTCGCCGCGGGAAGCACGTTCCAGGCTCCCTTCACGTACGCGAGGAAGCCCGTCCCGAAGAGGAACACCAGCGACCACCACCAGGCCCGGCCGCGATCCTCGAGCACCTCTGACAGCGACAGGAACACGAACGCGGTGGCGATGCCGCCGAGCAGCGCGAACGTCAGCGACGCGCCGGCCTTGGCGTTGGACGACACCTGCGCCAGCGTGGTCGGATCTTCTGCGCCGACCGCGGCGGCGGCGCAAGCTGACGGGAGCATCAGCAGCGTGGCACCGACGTCGTTCGAGTCGTACCAGATCCCGGTCTCGACTCGAAAGTCCTTCGGTGCGAAGTCGTGATCCACCCGGTGGGTGCTGCCGATGTTCCCCGTCACGCAGAAGTGGAGCGCCTGTGCGAGCTGCGAGCTGCCGTCGAGCGAGGCCATGCGCCCCGATGCCAGCAGCAGGCAGAGTGTGATCAGGCAGGCGCAGGCGACCCTGCGATCCTTGCCGAACCAGGTGACGCGCCATCCTCGCACCGGCTTTGTGCGTTCGGTCGCCGTTGACACTTCGCCCCTCCTCGCGCGCTCCCCGACTGGCCGCGGGAGGGTCATCCGCCTCCGAGCCCAGTTGAGCATCCCTTTGCTCTGCGCCCCGAATATACACGAGGTCGGCTGCCCGAGAAGCTGTCAAGCCCTAGGTGACACAGTGCTCGCAAGCTCCGTGCAAGACGATCTCGTGCTCGGAGACAGCCAGCGGCACGCGCTCTGAGAGGCGCGCGATCGCGCGCTCGAGGTCGGGGTCGGAGAACGGCATGACGACGCCGCAGCGGTCGCACACCAGATGATGGTGGTGCTCGTCGTGCTCGCACACGCGCTCGTAGCGGACCATCGCCTGGCCGGTCTCCACGCGCTGCACGAGCGCCAGCTCCTCGAGCTCGTCGAGGATCCGGTACACGCTGGCGCGACTCACCGGGCGCGAGGAGCGCGCGCGCAGCGCGTCCTCGATCTCGGGCGCGGTCAGCGCGCACTCCTGACGCTCGAGCAGCTCCAGCAGCGCGCGTCGGGCGCCGCCGCGCTTGCGCCCGGCGTCCGCGAGCACGAGCTCGGCGCGGCGCACCCACTCGCCGGTGGGCTCGGCCGTCTCTGCGGCGTGGGCGGCGTGGGCGGCGTGGGCGGCGTGGGCGCTCATCGTCAGGATGGTAGAGGCGCCGCAACCGGGCGTCCTTCGGCGGGTAGCCCCCGACCGAGCGCCCGGCGCCGCCACGCGGCCCACAGGCGACCGAGCACATATGCGCAGGCGCTGAGCGTGCCGACGAAGAAGCCGACGGGGTAGTTGGTCTCATACGAGGCTGCGATGGCGATCCACACCGTGAGCAGCGCGATGGCGACGGACAGAGCCATCGCCACCAGCGGCCTGCTCGTGAACGAGCGCGCGGCGGCGGGCGAGCCGATCATCAGGCTGAAGATCAAGAGCGTGCCGACGACGGGCACGGTCATGGTGCTGGCGAGCGCGACCACCAGCAGGAAGCACAGCTCCATCCTGAAGGCGCTCAACCCGCGCGCCTCGCCAACCTCGGCGAGCACGGAGGAGAGCATCAGCGGCCGGTAGAGCGCCGCCACCGCGCCGACGCACACGAGCGCGAGCGCAGCCGTGGGCAGCACCTGGTTGGCTGAGATGCCGAGCACCTCGCCGAACAGCAGCGACTCGATCTCGGGCTCGTACTCGACGCTGAGGCTGAGGAACAGCGAGCCGAGCGCGAGCATCATCACGAGCGCGAGCGCGGTGACGGCGTCGTGGCGGCCGCGCCTGCCGAGCACGCCGATGCCGAGCGCCCCCAGCAGCGAGAACACGCCGAGCCCGACGAGCGTGTTGACCCCGATCAGGCTCGCGCCGGCGGCGCCGGCGAAGGAGCCGTTGGGCACCGCGTGGGCGACGAACGCGGAGCCGCGCAGCACGACGAAGAAGCCGACCATGCCGGCGACGACGGCAACGATGCTCGCGACCTCCCAGGCGTTGACCATGAAGCCGGAGAACATCTAGGAGACCCGCACGCGCCGGGCGAGCAGCCCGGGAAGGCCGGAGAGCAGATACCCGAGGAAGATCAGGCTGACGACGAAGAAGCTGACGGGCCAGCCGCCGGCGGACGTCCAGTCGAAGCTGTCGTAGGCGAGCACGATCCCCAGCCACATCGCCCCCACCCCGATCGCGGCCGCGGCGGCTATCGCTGTGGCGGGCCGCCTGGTCAGGCGCAGCGCGGTGGCGGCGGGCCCTACGAGCAGCGCGGTCGAGAGGATCGAGCCGATCGTCAGCGCTGCAAGCGCCACGGCGAGCGCCAGCGCGAGCAGGTAGGCGACGCCGAGCGCGCGCACGTGCAGCCCGCGCGCGGCGGCCATCTCGACGCTGACGGAGCTGAGCAGCAGCGGCCGGTAGAGCAGCGCGACAAGGCCCAGCGCCAGCGCGCCCAGCAATGCAACCAGTGGCAGCATCGAGCTGGACACGGTGAAGACCGAGCCGAACAGGACCGTCTGGGCGGCCCCTGTGGTGTTCTGGAGGGTCGAGACCAGGTAGAACAGCAGCGCTGCGAGGCCGAGGAAGAAGCCGAGCACGATGCCGGTGGCCAGGTCGCGCCCGCGCGGGCGCGAGATCCCGACCAGCTCCATCGCGCCGGCTGCTGCCACGCTGACGGCGACGAACCCCCACAGCGGCGCGACCCCGGCGAGGAACGCGGCGGATCCCCCCGTGGTGTTGACGTCGCCGAGCGCCTCGCCGGCGAAGGACTGCCCGCGGATCACGGTGAACACGCCGACCGTGCCGGAGACCACAGCGACGATCGTGCCGACGAGCAGCGCCACGCCGACGACTTCGCTCGAGAAGAAGCCGCGCGCGATCAGCGACGCGATCGGGGCGCTCACGAGACGATCTCCACGCCGGGGACGACCACGTCGTGCCCGTGGCTGGCGATCGGCGAGCGCTCTGAGTCGTCTCCCGCGCCGGCCACGACGAGCACGCGCCCGTGCACGTTGAGCACGTCCACGTGGCTGCCGTAGAGCTCGCTGAGCACGTCCGCGCGCACGACCTGCTCGGTGGTGCCGCTGGCGGCGCGCCCGGCGGCGAGGTAGACGATGCGGTCGAGCACCGGCAGCAGCGGGTTCATCTCGTGGGCTGAGATCAGCACGGCCACCTGTCGCTCCTTGGCGACACGCGCGAGCAGCTCGACGACCTCGCGCCCGGCACGCAGGTCGAGGTTGGCGAGCGGCTCGTCGAGCAGCAGCAGCTCGGGCTTGGCGATCAGCGCGTGTGCGATCAGCACGCGCTGCTGCTCGCCGCCGGAGAGCAGCCCCACGCGGGCGTCTGCGAATGCGCCCGCGTCGACCGCCTGCAGCATCGCGTCTATGCGCGCCCTGCGGGCGCGGGATGGCAGCGGGATGCCCAGCCGGTGGGCGTCGAGGCCGAGGCCCACGAGGTCGCGGGCCCGCAGCGGCATGTCGGGGTCGAGCAGGAACTTCTGAGGGACATAGCCGACCAGCGCGTTGCGGTTCGAGCGCGGCCGGCCGTCGATCAGCACGTGCCCGGCGCTCGCCGCCTGCAGTCCCAGGATCGTGCGCAGCAGCGTCGTCTTGCCGGAGCCGTTGGAGCCGATCAGCCCGGTGAACTCGCCCGGTCGAATCGCGAAGCTCACGTCGCGCAGCACGTCTCGGCCCGACAGGCGCACGCCGACCCCCTCAACGGAAAGGATCTCCCCCGCCCCGGCGGGCCGGGTGCCGTCCGGGGAGCGCTCGCGAGGAGCGCTCACAGTTTCTCCGTGGAGACGCCTTCGGCGACGGCCCTGCGCAGCGCGTTCACCTCGGCGAGCATCCACGACTGGTAGTCGTAGCCGGGCGTGGGCATCGTCTCGTAGACGCCCACCACGGGCACGCCGGCCCGCTTGGCAGCTTCCAGGAACGACTGCGTGAGCGAGTCGGTCACCTGCTGGTTGTAGACGAACACCTTCACCCGGTGACCGGTGAACAGGGCGTCCTGCGAGGTGACGTCCTGCGGCGCGGGGTCCACGCCGTTCATGATGTCCGCCTGCAGCGAGAAGGGCGTCATGTTGACGGTGCCGGCCGCTTCCAGCATGTAGTCGCCGACCGGCTCGGTGGTCGCGACGGGCGTGCCTGGGTATTCGGCCTCGAACTGCGCCAGCGCGCGGTACCAAGGCGTGAGCGAGCGTTCGAAGGAGGCGGCGTTGGCCTTGAAGTAGGCGGCGTGGGCGGGCCGTAGCGCTGCGAGGTCCGCAGCGATCGCGCGCGCCACCGCGGGCATCGTCTGCGGTTTGTACCAGAGGTGCGGGTTGCGGGTGGAGTCCGGCAGCCCGAGCAGCTTCTGCACGTCGATCACCTTGCGCGAAGAACTGGATCCCGCCCCCCCGGAGGCGGACTCGATCTTTTCCATGTACGTGTCGTAGCCGACGCCGTTCTGCACGATGAGCCGCGCGGCGCTGACGGCCTCGGCCACGCTGGGACTCGCCTCGAACGTGTGCGGGTCGGTGTTGGGATTGCTCTCGATCGCCGTCACTTTCACGTACCGCCCGCCCACCTGCTGGATCACGTTCGCGTACTCGTTCTCAGCGCCCACGGCGACGATCGTGCCGGCGGTGGCGCCGGCGGCATCCTGCCCGCTGCTCGCGCAACCGGCAATCGCGGCGCACAGCGCCAGCAAGCCCGTGGCAAGGACGAAACGGCGGAGGCTGCGGTGACGGGGGTCTGGCATGAGAGGGGCTCCTGGTGTCGGCTGGACTTCGTCGGGGAGCGAGAAACCTATCATAAGAATGAGTCTCATTCCAAGAAGCCTCCCCGAGTGCCCGATACGACCCCCGCATGTCGTTTGATGGATAGGATCGCGAGCGTCTACTGTGACGGCCGGTCACGCGAAGCTGGACGAGACGCCACGGCACGAGGGGACGACATGGACGCGCAGGAGCTACGGGAGCGGATCGACTCCTTCCCGGTATGGCATTACAAGTTCGACTTCGACGGCGTGTCCACTCCGATCTTCAGGGAGGACTACGCCAACCGCCACGAGCAGCGCCGTCGGGTGTTCTTCGATCCGCTGGTGGAGGTGGCGGGCGGCACGCTCCGCGGCAAGCGCGTGCTCGATCTGGGATCGAACGCCGGCTACTGGTCGCTCGCGGCAATCGAAGCGGGAGCGGACTTCGTCTTCGGGATCGACGGTCGCCAGATGCACATCGACCAGGCGGAGCTCGTCCTGCAGGCGAAGGGCATCGATTCCGAGCGCTACAGCTTCCAGCTGGGGAACATCTTCGAGTACGACTTCCCGGGCACGTTCGACGTGGTGCTGTGCCTGGGGCTCATGTACCACATCTCAAAGCCGATGGAGCTGTTCGAGATCATGGCCGGCGTCGAGGCGCAACTGCTGCTGATCGACACCGCGGTGTCGCTGATGCCGGTGAGCATGTTCCGGGTTGCGCACGAGAACAGCCTGGAGAACGTGCGCAACGCGGTCGACTACGAGACGGTGCTGATCCCGAGCCGCCACGCCGTCCTGGACCTGGCGCGCCAGTTCGGCTACGAGGGCGTGGCGCTCGCCCAGAACATCACGGACTACAGCGGCATGCACGACTACGAGGTCAAGCAGCGCGCGGGGTTCATCTGCTCGAAGGGCATCGCGGTGAACGGGCTGGAGCGCGAGAAGATGGACACGGCCACGTTGCTGCGCGCCGCAGGCGAGAAGTGGGTCAAGCGTCAGCTGAATCGCGTGAGACGGGCCTAGCGCGAGCCCAGCCCGCGGGCGGCGATGTCCGCCGCCACCACGTGCTCGGCTGGTACTCCTCCTCGGCTAGTACTCGTCGAGGGCCGCGCTCCGGCGCCGGCGCCAGAGCAGCAGCCCAGCCAGGACGATGATCAGCACGACCACCAAGGCCCCGCCGACGATGTAGCGGGTTTTGTGCGCCGGAGCTTTCACCTTCGGGAGCGTCACGCCGTGCGCCACGAGTTCACTGCGCACGCGCCCCGCGGACTTCGTGTATTCAACCGTCAAATGACGCCCATCCGCGAGCTTGACGTGCAGCAGATGCCGCTTGGTTTTCAGGGCGGCTGACTTGACTTCACCCGCCGCGAGCTGTTTTTCGAACGCCTGCAGGCTCTCTTTGGCCGCGCTTTCGCCAGATTTGGAGCCCGCCGCATGCGCAACGGTCACCCCACATGCGCACGCCAGACACACCAGCAGCGCCGCGATCAACAAAGAGCGAGGGTTGACGGTAAGCCGGCTCATCGTGGCGGGTACCCTACCGACGATGAGCGGTCGGTGCGCCGAGCCCGAACGCGCGCGCTCTTATTTGCGTGCGGCCCTGACGGCCTTCAGCCGGTCCACCTTTGACAGTACGACCTTGCGCATCCTCACTGTGGAGGGCGTTGCCTCGACCGCCTCGTCCTCGCGCACGAACTCGAGCGCCTCGTCGAGCGTCAGTTTGCGGTGGGCGTCCAGGCGCACGAGCACGTCGGAGGTGGATGAGCGCATGTTCGTCAGGTGCTTCTCCTTGACGGGGTTGACATCGAGGTCCTCGGCGCGGGCGTTCTCGCCGATGATCATGCCTTCGTAGACCTCCTCGCCGGGACCGACGAACAGCGAGCCGCGCTCCTGCAGCGTGAACAGCGAGAACGTCACCGTCTCGCCGCGGCGGTCGGCCACGAGCACGCCGCTCGTGCGCGTGAGGATCTCGCCGGCCCACGGCTCCCAGCGGTCGAACACGTGGTGCATGATCCCCGTGCCGCGCGTCTCGGTGAGGAACTCGGTGCGAAAGCCGATCAGCCCGCGCGCGGGCACCAGGTAGTCCATCCGCACCCAACCGGTGCCGTGGTTGATCATGTGCTCCATGCGGCCCTTGCGGGCGGCCAGCAGCTGCGTGACGGTGCCGACGTGCTCCTCGGGCACGTCCACGGACAGGCGCTCGACGGGCTCGTTGCGCTTGCCGTCGATCTCGCGCTCGACGACGTGCGGCTGTCCCACGGTCAGCTCGAAGCCCTCGCGACGCATCATCTCCACGAGCACCGCCAGCTGCAGCTCGCCGCGGCCCTGCACCTCGAAGGTGTCCGGCCGCGCGGTCGGCTGCACGCGCAGGGACACGTTCCCGATCAGCTCCTGGGCCAAGCGGGCCTCGATCTGGCGGGCGGTGATCTTGTCGCCGTCTTTGCCCGCAAGCGGCGAGGTGTTGACGCCGAGCGTGATCGACATGGCGGGCTCGTCGACGGTGATCACGGGCAGCGGTCGCGGGTCTCCGAGATCGGCGAGCGTCTCGCCGATCGTCACCTCGGCGATCCCCGCCACGGCGATGATCTCGCCGGGGCCGGCCTCCGGAGCGTCGACGCGGTCGAGCGCGTCGGTCACGTACAGCTCGGCCACCGTCGCGCGCTGGATCGTGCCGTCGGCGCGGCACCACGCGATCTGCTGGCCCTTGCGGATCGTGCCGTGGCGCACGCGGCAGATCGCGAGGCGCCCGACGTAGGGGGAGGCATCGAGGTTCGTCACGAGAGCCTGTAGAGGATGTTCCGGGTCGTACGTCGGCGCGGGGATGCGCTCGAGCAGCAGGTCCAGCAAGGGCGCGAGGTTCTTCTCCTCGATCGGCTTGGCGGGGTCGTAGTGCAGCGAGGCGACGCCCGCCTTGGCGTTGCAGTAGACGATCGGGAACTCGATCTGGTGCTCGTCCGCGTCGAGGTCCAGGAACAGCTCGTAGACCTCGTCGACGACCTCGGCAACACGCGCGTCGGGGCGATCGACCTTGTTGATGACGAGGATCACCGGCAGTTTCGCCTCCAGCGCCTTGCGCAGCACGAAGCGTGTCTGCGGCAGCGGACCCTCGGAGGCGTCGACGAGCAGCAGCACGCCGTCGACCATCGTCAGCCCGCGCTCGACCTCGCCGCCGAAGTCGGCGTGGCCGGGGGTGTCGATGATGTTGAGCTTGACGTCCTTGTAACGGAGCGAGGTGTTCTTGGCGAGGATCGTGATGCCCTTCTCGCGCTCGAGGTCCATCGAGTCGAGCACCCGTGTGTTCACGTCCTGGCCGACGCGGAAAGCGCCTGACTGCCACAGCATTGCGTCCACGAGAGTTGTCTTGCCGTGGTCGACGTGCGCCACGATGGCGACGTTGCGGATGTCATCTCTGGTTACGAGCACGAGCCCGACAGGCTAGCGGCGCAGGCGCCCGGCACCGGAGCGGGTGTCCGTGGGCGTCCGCGCGCGGGCGGGCCAACGCCCGACCCGTACTGCCCGCAGCCCGGTGCGCAGGCCGAATCTGGCGAGCGCCGCGGGGTAGCGCTCGGCAGCGGCGATCGTCTGCTCGAGCGCCGCCGCGAAACGGCGGATCTCGGACTCCTCGATCGTCAGCGCGGGCAACGCCTTGATCACATTCATGTGGTGGCCTGCGACCTGGCAGAAGATCTTGTGCTCGTGGAACAGCGGCACCGTCACCAGCTGCGAGAACAGGCCGGGCTGACGGCGCTCGACCCGCTCCCACAGGCGCCGCGCGCCGGCGCCGGCCGGCGGGCCGAATTCGATCGCCCACATCAGCCCCATGCCGCGGACGTCTCTGACGACATCGAAGCGCTCCACCAGCGGCGTGGTCAGCTCCATCAGCAGCGTCCCCATCCGCTGGGCGCGCTCGACGAGGCCCTCCTGGTCGATCACGCGCAGCGTGGCCAACGCGGCGGCCGCGGCGAGATCGTTGCCGCCGAACGTGGAGCCGTGGCGCACGGCCCGCTCCATGCCGTCGAACACGCGGTCGAAGGCCGCGCGCGAGACGAGCACGGCCCCGATCGGCACGAACCCTCCCGACAGCGCCTTGGCGACGCACACCATGTCGGGCTGAAGATCCCAGTGCTCGAGCGCGAGGAAGCGCCCGGTGCGGGCGATGCCCGTCTGCACCTCGTCGCACACGAACAGCGCGCCTGCCTCGCGGCACAGCCGCTGGGCGCCCTCGAGATATCCCGGCGGCGGCAGGTTGACGCCCTTGCCCTGGATCGGCTCGACGATGAACGCGGCGACGTCCCCGCGCGAAAGCTGGCGCTCGAGCGCGTCCAGATCGCCGAAGCCGACGGGGTCGCAGTCGGGCAGCAGCGGTCCGAAGCCCTCGCGGAACTCGACGCCGCCGTTGAGCGACAGCGAGCCGAGCGTGAGTCCGTGGAAGGCGTGCTCGGCGTAGAGGATTCGACCCCGCCCGGTGGCGGCCCGCGAGATCTTGATCGCCGCCTCGACCGCCTCGGTGCCGGTGTTGACGGGGACCATCGCGGCGACGCTGTCCGGCGCGCGCGCGAGCAGCTGCTCGGCCAGCACCCCGCTGAGCAGCGTCACCCCCAGCTGCGGCAGGTTGCCGGTACGGGCGGCCATCACCTGCTCGATCGCGGCGATCGCCTCGGGATGGTTGCGCCCGATCGCGAACACGCCGTAGCCCCCGAACAGATCGAGGTAGCGCTCGCCGTCGGCGTCGATGAGATGCGCACCGTCGCCCCCGGCCCAGACCTTGTCGAACCCCAACGTCCTGAGGATCCGCCCGACCTGCGGATTCAGGTAACGGTCGTTGAGCTCGAGCTCCTCGCCCGCACGAACGCTGAGGATCTCCTGCACACTGGGCAGTGGCTCGCCGGGCATCGGCTTGAGCGTAGCTCGCCGCCGACTCGCCCCGGCTGCACCCCGCCGAGTCGGACACTTGCCCTGGCGTGCCTCTCAAATGCCGACGGTGCGAACTCGCCGGAACAGCGGACGGCGGCGCGACGACGCGCTTTTGCTGATAGCTGTCTGAGCATGCATCTGTTTGAGCGGTCGCGCAACTGCTCAAGGCGAGCAACGAACAGGTCGAAGGCGTCGATATGCACGGAGGATCCTGGCTTTGTCCGACTGAGCTCGACCGTGCGCGGGTGATCGACGCGAACGACCGCGTTCGCACGATCAGGACGGTTGGCACTGCTGCCGTGGGGGCGGCGCTGCTGATCTCCACGCCGTGGCTCGGCTGGTGGACGTTCATCCTGCTGGCGCTGTCGATCCTGAACTTCGTGAACGTCGATCGCCGGATGGCGGACAGCGCGCACCCGGAGCTCGTCAGCGTTTTCGCGATCGTGATCACGCTCCTTCTGATCGCCACGGGCGCGGTCCTGAGCGGCGGCCCCAAGAGCCCGGCGCTGCCCTGGGTGGTGCTTCCGGCGGGGATGGTGGCGGCGCGCTTTCGTCCGCACGTGGTGATCGCGGGGCTTGCGCTGACGACAGTCGTGATCCTTGCGGCCACGCTCGGCGTGGACTTCACAGCCACGATCGACGATCCGGTCCCGGTGTTCGCGACGCTGGCGCTGCTCGCGGGAGTGGTCTCGATCGTGTGGGCGCTGCAGGCAGCCGAGCTGCACCACCGTGACGAGGCGGTCCTCGACCCGCTGACGGGACTGCTCAATCGCAACGCCCTGGCCCCCCGCTTCAGAGAGCTCTCGCTGCAGGCGCGGGTGGCGCACCAGCCGGTGTGCCTGCTGCTGTGCGACGTGGACAACTTCAAGGCGATCAACGACGAGCACGGCCACGACCGCGGCGACGCTGTCCTGCGCGAGGTGGCATACACGTTGCGCAAGCAGCTGCGTTCGTTCGAGCTCGTATACCGGCTGGGCGGCGAGGAGTTCCTCGTGCTGGTGCCGGGCATGGACCTCGCCGGCGGGGAGGTGCTCGCCGAGCGACTGCGTGCGGCGGTGGAGCAGGCGAGACCGGGCGGCGTGGCGCTGACCATCTCGCTGGGGGTGAGCGCGGCGTGCGGCGAGCAGATCGTCTACGAAAGCCTGTTCAAGTCCGCGGACACGGCGCTCTACGCAGCGAAGCGCGCTGGGCGCAACCGTACCGTCGCGGCGGCGGGCGCTCTCGCCGGGGAGCAGCGGGACGTCGAGCCGAGCGAGATGCCCCGAACCCCGGCGACAGGCGTGGCGCTCAGCCCGGTGGCCTCGGCGGTCGAGCACGCCTGAGGCGCCGACGACGGCCTGCACAGAGCACGCGAGCAAGATACAATGGGCAGCGCCGGGACGGCCATGGAACGTGACAAACGTCACGTTTGTTCGCTCCGATTTCGGGAAGGGAGTCAAGATGTCCACAATGACCACCACCCAGTCAATGCTGCGAAGCGCTCCGGGAGCGCAGGACGACGTTCGAGAGCTGTTCGCTCTCTGGCAGCGCGATCGCGATGAGCGGGCACGCGATGCGCTCGTACGGCGCTTCATGCCGCTCGCACGAAGCCTTGCGCGCCGCTACGGACGCTCGTCGGAGCCGTTCGAAGATCTGCTGCAGGTCGCATCGCTGGGGCTGCTGAAGGCCCTGGACCGTTATGACACCGATCGCGGTCATTCGTTTGCGTCGTTCGCGGTGCCGACGATCCTGGGCGAGATGCGTCGCTACTTCCGTGACTCCGGGTGGGCCGTCCACGTGCCGCGAGGCGCACAGGAGCGGGCCCTGAAGGTCCGTGACGCGCAGGAGCGCCTGGCCAACGAACACGGCCGCGCACCCAAGGTCCACCAGCTCGCCGAGTATCTGGAGCTCGACTCGGAGGACGTGCTCGACGCGCTGCAGGCGCTGCAGTCCTACGAAACTCTCTCGCTCGATGCGCCCCGGCCGGGAGCCGACGGCGACGTGGTCTCCTATGGGGACGCTGTCGGACGGGAGGATGAGCGGTTCGAGCTCGTGGAGCTCGACGCCACCATCAGCTCGGTTCTGCGACACGTCCCTGCCCGCGAGCGGCTGATCCTGCGAATGCGCTTCGTGGACGATCTCACCCAGACGGAGATCGCGGAGCGCGTGGGGATCTCACAGATGCAGGTCTCGCGTCTGCTCCGCCGCTCGTTGGAGCAGTTGCGGACGCTCACGCAAGCGGCGGGTTGATCCCAAACGTCTGCCTGAGCCTGCCAAACAGGCCAGAGAACGTCCTGGTCGTCCGCCAGGCGCTGACGGGCGTGGCGGACGCCATCGGGCTGGACGCTGTCGAGACGAACGACCTCAACACGGCTGTGACGGAGGCGTGCAACAACGTGGTGATGCACGCCTACGGCGGCCAGGAGGGGCCGCTGGAGGTGGACGTGTACGTCCTCGCGGACGCGGTCGCGGTGGTGGTCGGTGACCGGGGTGTGGGAATCGGTCCCCTGCGGGAGGTCGAGGATGGCGATGAGCTGAGGACAGGACTGGGGCTGCCGGTCATCGAGGCGCTCGCCCGCGAGGTGGAGATCGCCGAGCGCGAGGACGGCGGAACGACGGTGCGGATGGAGTTCCCGGCGCCGAAGGCGGGCGCTCTGGAGTCGCTGGCCGGCGATGTGCGCCAGTCGTCCTCCCCGTTTGCCGGCGAGTCCGCGCCTGCGAGCGACGTCGAGCTGAGGCTTGCGCCGAACGCGCTCGCGCGGGCGGTGCTCCCGCTGGTGCTGAGCGCACTGGCTGCGCGCGCCTACTTCTCGACCGACCGCATCTGCGATGTCCAGATCGTCGCGGACGTGCTCGCCGCAAAGTCGCCGGAGTCGATCAGCGGCAGCCACCTCGACGTGGGCGTGGCGGTCGCGCCGCGCGACCTGCGCATACGCCTGGGCCCGCTGCACTCCGGGCGCGGGCAGAGCCTGCTGGACGCAGCGGCGGACGGTCTGGCGCCGGTCATCGAGCGCCTCACCGACGGCCACCACTGCGAGCCGCGGGGCGACGCGCACGAGACGCTGGAGCTGCATCTCGTCGAACGCGGCGGCTGAGGCTCAGCGCTTCACGGTCAGCGACACGGCGGACGGGTTGTGCCCGGACTTGGCGGTGAAGCCGACCTCGAGCTTGTGCTTGCCGGCATGACTGGTCAGTGGCACGCTGAACTTGACCTCGCCGGCCTTCTTCACGCGCACGCGCACGCGCTTCACGCCGTGGCCGGCGATCGTCAGGAGCCCGGCCTGCGGCGTCCAGATGGTCAGCTTCACCCGTCTGCCGTGGCGCTTGTGCGCGATCAGCTCGATCGGGCAGCCGCTCACGGATATCTGCGAGTTCTGCGTGATCTTGGCGCCGCTCTGGGCGATCATCGTTGTGGGCGCGAAAAGCTTGGTCCTGCAGAGGCGTCCATCGGTGTCGAGCGCCGAGTCAGGGCCCATGGGCAGATCGACGGTGACACTCGAGATCGGGACGTCGGGCAGGCTTTCGAACGTGGATGTCGTGATGCCTGTGTTCGAGATGTGCGTGTGCCCGACGAGCACGACCTCCACCCCATCTCCCTGCAGCACCAGGTCGAGGTCGGGGAACGATTCGCCGCCGTGGGAGATGAGGTAGGCGGGCCCTTTGAGCGTGCCGGGAAGCACGGGTGTGGTCACTGAGACCGTGCCCACGTCCGCGGTGTGGGCGCAGTTGCGCGGCGGAAGCGATGCTTCGAAGCTGGCCGCGACGCACGCTTTCTGGAGCGTCGTCAGCCGCGACGGCAGCTGTTTGGGCAGCTGCAGCTGAATCTCGTGGATGTTGGCCTGACCCGCCGGCTGGGTGATCTCGACCACGAGGCTCGCGCCGCCGGCTTTCGTTGGCCTGCCACCGCTCGAGACGCCGAGGCTGGGCTTGAACGGGAGCGCGGCGCAGTTGCCGACCTGGAACCCGCTGGACAGCGCCTGCGTGGCGCCGAGGGTCGAGCTCAGCGCCGATTCGGTGGCAAGCGGGCCACAGCTCGTGGGGTTGAACAGGAACTTCGGTCGGTTGACCGCCACGTTCAGGCTCTGCAGCCGCAGCGGCACGCCTTCGACAATCGTGGGCAGCGTGGCCGTGACCGTCACCCGGCCGTCGTACAGGCCGACGGTGATGGCCCCCCGAGTCTTGACTTCGCCGAGGTTGTAGGGACCGGCCTTGGCCGGAACCACCACGGAGAGGCCGTATGGCGCGCTGCCGTACGGGCCGGTCAGGTAGGCGTTGCCAGTGAAGTCGTACGGTTCCGCTCCCGCTCCGGCGGCGACTGTGACGGTGCCGATCAGGCTGCTCGCCGGGCATTTGCCTTCGTTTGCAGCTGGTTCGCCGCACAGCGGGACCGAGGAGATCGAACCGAGCAGTCCTGCGGGCAGCGTGGTCGAGATCTTGGAGAGGTACTGCTGGCCGCTGCTCCTGTTGACGCTGAAGGTGGCGGGGTCGTATGCGCCGGCCTGCGCGGGAGCTTGCGGCGCAAGGGTCTGCGTGAGCGAGAACGGCAGCGTCGTGGCGCACTGCCCGCCGGCGCCATTGCCGTCGACCACGAATCCACTCGCACCGGCGCTCGCCGGTGCCTCGCCGCCGTAGGGGGAGATCGTGGCCGAGGGTTCGGCTGCGCCGCAGCTGAGCGGGTTGGCCAGCGGCGCTTGGTTGCCGCCACGGAAGTGCAGCGTCAGCGATTCGAACGGCACCTGGGGGGCATTGGCGAAGACCGCGGTCAGGCGGCCGGTGGTGGCGTTCGCCTTTACGCGCCCTTCCAGGTGAAGCCCCACACCGTATTGCGCGGCATAGCCGATCAGGAAGATCCTGAACTCTCCGCCGGATTCGGCGTTCTTTTCCGGTTCAGGCGAGCCGACGTAGACCCCTCCCGTCAACGAGCCATCGGGGATCCCGGGAGCGTTCACCGCGAACGAGCCGACCTCAGAGCCGGCGGGACAGCTTTCGGCACCGAACTGTTCGTCGCTGCACCCTTCGAGATCCTTGGCCGCGGACGGATCGAGAGTCATGCCTTCCGGCAGCGTCACTTCCGCCGTCTGAACGTCGGGCGAGTTGGGCTTGGCCGGTTCGTCGGTTTCCTGGGGAATGTGCAGTTCGGCGCTGACGCCGTCGGGCTGGTCGGACTGGCTGTCTCCGGCGGTCAGCGCGACGGTCGGGTTGAACGCCAGTTCGTCGCATCCGGTCGCCGTCACCGGTGTTGGGTTTTTGTATTCCTGAAAGCTCCCCGGGTCTTCGTAGGAGTCGACGTGCAGCGTGGTGACCGGCTCGCTCGAGCACGTGCTGGGCAGCGTGAGGAAGGCGTGGCCGCCGACGACGCCTTTGAAGATCAGTCGCGACTCGATGACTTCAGGTTCTGTGGGGATGTTCTGGATCTTGAAGAACTCGTGGTAGTCGCCGCTGGCAACGCCGCTGCTTTCGCTCGTTACCGGTTCGTTGTGCCAGCTGATGCCGGCTTCGAGATACAGATGCCCCTGAAGGTGGTGCCCGAGCAGTGCCAGCGCTTTCAGGGTCGAACTGTTGACTTCGACCGCGAAGCGAGCGGGCTCACCCGGCTTGCGTTCCATGTCATAGACGGGGAAGTGTTCCGTCACGGTGTCGCTGAGGCCCAAGAGGGCGAACACCGTCGCCGTACCGGTGGCTTCGTCTTCTCCGACCTTGCTGTCCGCGGGACAGTTGAATTCGTTCAGCTGCGCTTCGGTACATGTGCCGGCCGCTTCCGGGTTGACGGCCAACCCTGGCGGAAGATCGACGCGTACGTCCTTCACTTTGCCGATCGGCTCTTTGGCGAGACCGACTTCCGTGGAGTTGAACTCGAAATCCGTGATGCCGAAGTTGGGGTGGCCGGCGGCCTGCGTGTAGAAAGCAGAGTGTGAGCCGGCGTCCGTGCAGGTCGATTCCTTGCAGGTGCCGGCTTCCCACTTCGTCACTTCCAGCGCCTGCGCGCCGGCAACCGACCACAGAGCGCCGACCGTGGCCACTAGCAGGACCATGCCCGCCGTCCGCGCGAATCGGGCGCCACGTCCTTTGTGCTCGATCCGATGCATGCTCGATCCCACTCCTCGTTTCTCGGTTACCCGCTTCCACGGCCGCCAACCCGGACGCCCGACGGCTGAGACATCCACCGACCGACGTCCGACGCGATCCGCCCCATCGAGACGCCGCCCGGACACGCCTCCAGATTGGGGGGCGGCATGCCGGCAGGCGAAACGAACACCGGCATGCCGCCGTGCCGTCCGGTTTCTGTTGGATGAAAGCCGCCGGGGGACGCGGCCGACACCCGCCGAAGGCACTGCACGATCAGGCTTCCCACATCGGGGCAGGCCTAAACCCGTATTTTCGTCTTACGTGCCGCCGCCTGCCGATGCGCCGCCGGCAGCGACCTGGTGCACCCTCGGCGAGCTCCTCGACGATCTTCGCGCAGAACGCCGGCAGATCGTCGGGGTTGCGGCTGGAGTCGAGACCCTCGTCGACGACGTTGCGTGGGTTATCACGGTCGCTACCCGGGCGCGCAACCGGGAAACAGAGTCCGGGAAATACAGCCGATGGCAAACATCAACGTTTGGAGAACGCGCCGCGGGGCAGTTTCAAGCTCGGAACAACGACACACATCGCTCGCCAAAAGATGGCGTTTGCGTTGAAAGAGAAGCCCCGACGAATCGAGGTTGAGAAGAATGGTTGCACTGCTTGCGCTTGTCCTGATCCTGGCGATCTTCGGAGGCCTGGGATTCGCAGCTCACGTGCTCTGGTACATCCTGATCTTCGCCGTATTGCTGTGGCTGATCGGCTTTTTCGTCGGCGGGGTAGAGGGCGGCGGTCGGCGCTGGTACGGCCGCTGATAGCACCGCGGGCCGATGGGATGGCACGACGCTTGCTCGCCGGCGGGCGAGCCGGCGTCGTGCTCGGCCCGATGTGAGAGACAAAAGGTGATTTCTCGAAGGCCGTAAGGGTCCGCTGAGAGCCGAGGTTCCGTTCTCGGCTGCGGCTAAGATCACTGCATGGAAGTGGCGGGGCAACTCAAGATCGACTCGAGGGCACAGAAGGATCGAGTCGTTATCAGCCTCGAAGGCGAACTGGATATGGCGAGCGCGCCGCTCCTCCAGGCTGCCTTGGAAGACGCCGAGAGCGCCCGGGACTCGGCGTTGGTGATCGACCTCGAGCGTTTGCAGTTCATGGACTCGACAGGCCTGAGAACGATTCTTTGGGCTCACGAGCGCTGGGAGGGTCGCGGCCGCGAGCTGGCCCTCACGACTGGATCCAGTCAGGTGCAACGGCTGCTCACGGTGAGCGGCGTGCGCGATCAGCTGCGCGTCATATCCACGCCTGACGCGCTCCTCATGTAGTCACGGGTCGCTAGTCGAGTACGAACGCGACTTCGTCCACGACGCACCACGACCAATCCTCGCCGGGCTCAATGGAGCTCATGATCGGGTGCGACTCCTCGGCAGCATGCCTGGAGGCGTGCCGGTTGGGCGAGGAGTCACAGCATCCGATCTTGCCGCAGCTGCGACAGATGCGAAGGTGCACCCAGCGCCCGCCGATCTTCAGACACTCCTCGCAGCCGGGCACGTCTGCACGGGCGGGCACCTCGAGCACGCTCACCTGGTCCAGGTGCGAGCAGACCTCCGCGGGGCTCATGCGACAACTTCGTCGTCGGCCGCGACGATACGCAGATGCCTGCCGACGCCCGTGACCCCGAGCAGGCGCTGCACCTGCTGTGAGCCGGGGGTGATCGCGAACTCCTGCCCGCGCTCGCGACAGCGCTCGAGGGCTGCCAGCACGCCTCTGAGGCCGGTCGAGTCGATGAAATCGAGGCGCTCCAGGTCAAGGACGACCATCGGCTCCTCCACCAGCCCCTCCATCGCCTGCTCGAGCAGCTCGGCCGTGGCAAGGTCGAGTTCGCCCTCGAGCGAGAGGACCACGCGACCTCCATTGCGCCGCGAGGCGATCTGCAGCTGCTCCCTGACCCCCATGCCGCTGGATTTTATCGGAGTGGCCCTACGGGGGAGGCTGCACCAGCCTCGTCGTTAGCAGCGCCATCGTGGACGCCGCAGATCCCTAGTCCGCCGCGGGCCTCGCCAACTCGAACCACACGCGTGTTCCTTCCTCACAGTCCACGCCCCAGCGCGTGGCCTGCGTGTCCACGAGATACAGACCGAAGCCTCCGCACGGCTGAGCCGGATCGCGCGGAGTCGCGGAGAAGCCGCTCCCGCGGTCGATCACCTCCACGCGAACCGCCCCCCGCGAGATCACGCGGGCGCTCAGCACGATGCCGCTGGCGGGCGGAGCGTCGGAGTGCAGCACCGCATTCGAAACAAGCTCTGAGACCAGCAGCGTGAGCGTATCCAGCTCGCTCGAGGAAATCTCTGCCCGCTCGCTGAAGCCGGCAACCGCGGCTCGGGCCAGCGAGGGCGCCTGCGGGGCGCGCTCGAGACTCATGCGCAGGATCGGCGCATCGTCGGAGGCTGGCGATCCCGCGCGGGAGACGGTCACGACCGCGGTGCGTCCTCGAACGGAAGCGCGCCGTCCGCGCCGGTCATCTCGAGCACGAGCTTGGCCGACTCGTGCCGCGGCGCCCGGAGCGTGTGCCTCCAGCCCTCCCGAGAGGCCCGTTCGTTGAGCTCTATGAGCATTCGCAAGCCAGATGAATCCATGAACGCGACTTCGCTCAGGTCGAGTGTCAACGCTTTCCGCCGCTGATCTGCGCATCCAGGTGCGGCACGCTCTCGAGACCGAGTTCGCCTTCGAGCGACAGAGTCAAAGTTTCCCCCTCGACCGCATCTCTAATCTCGAGCTCGACAACGGCGCGGAACCCTCGGGCTCGCCCCGCGCCCGTCAGCACACCGCGCGCGCGGCCTACGTGCTCGCCCGGCGAGCGAGTTCGAGCTCCTGTTCGACGGCTTCCCGTTGGTTGTCGATCTGCAGGCGCTCCCTCAACACCGGGACTGCGGCCGCTGGATCGCCGTCCAGGGCCAACGCCCTCCCAAGGTCGTACAGCGCGTAGGCGTAGGTGAGGCACGCTTCAGTGGTTGGCTGACTGCACCTGGTGAGCGAGCCGCCGCTCGCCCTCGCCGCGTTGCGGAGATATCCGATCGCGCTCCCGTACTGACCTGCCACGAGCAGCTGGTGACCTGTTGCCTCGAACGTGGCCGCGGCGGCGGGAGACACGGGCAGACTGGGCTTGGTCGCGGACGGGCTCGGAGCCGCGGTCGGCGAGGCCGATCTGTCGCTGCCGGCAGCGGTCCGGACAGCGCCATTGCCGTCGGAGCGGGATTGGACGCGACCGCCCCTCGACGCCACGCCGCGCCCAGCCGGGAGCCGCCCTCGCACGTGCGTGCCGGCAAGGCTGGTGGTGGTGTTCGCCGGTCTGCCGCCCAGCGCAAGCACCAGCGCTCCGAGCGCCACTACCACGCCGAGGGCGACGCCCCCCGCGACCGACGGACGGACGCGGGGGCGAGGCAGCGAGAGCGCACGCGACTCCCGATCGGCTCTGCTCGGAACCTCTGCAACCTCTGAGAGGCGCTCGCGCCATGAGGGAGGCTCGACGCCGACCGGTGGCGGCGCCGGCGGTGGCGCGCCCGTGACGCGATCTGGGCTGACAGCCAGGGTGAGGGCATTGGTCCGCTGGCGTTCCACCGCAAGCCCAACCGCGGCGAGCTCATAGCCGAGCAGCGCCGGGTTTTCTACCCCCATCTCGCGCAACTCGGCGAAGCTGACCGGCGCGCCGTTGGCGGCGCGCAACCGTTCTACTACCAGCGCCTGTTCCTCATCGTGTAGCTCCACAGCGCCACCTGAGCTCGCGGTCACTTCACGTTACTGCCCGAAATCGCCTTCTGCAACCACGATCTCCTTGCTCAGCAGAGCCACAACCTTCTCCGGCCCGTGTTCCAGGCGTCCGATCTCCGCATATCCGCGCGCGGCATGAAAAGCGAGTGAAGCCGGGTTGGCCGGCAACACGTTCACCTCGCACACCATCCGGCCCAGCGGCCGCGCAGCGGCCTCCATCGCGTCGTAGAGCTGCGTGGCGATCCCGAGCCGGCGCTGGGACTCGGCCACGACGATCCTGTCGAGATACAGGAACTGCTCGAACCGGGCAGCGAACCAGCGGTAGTTCTCGCTGTCGTAGGGGGTGCCGGGGGCGATCGCCAGGGCGAAGCCGACGATCTCGCGTTCGGCCTCGACCGCTACCGCGGTGTGAGCGAGCGACAGGATCCACTCGAGTCGCTGCTCGTCCAGCGCGCTCAGCTCGCGCTCTGACGCGAGGTTCAGCTCCAGCAGCCGTGGCCAGTCCGCGCGCGTCGGCTCCCGCAGCGTCGGTGCGGAGATCGATGCGGCCTTCGCCGGCAGACCCAGCGCGCGCCGCAGCTCGCCCAACGCCAAGCCGTCCACGTGCACCACCTTCTCGCGCGAGCGCGCACCGCGGATCACGCTGACGTGTCCGCGAGCGATTCCCGCGCGCTTGGCGATCAGCTTGCACAACGCCGCGTTCGCCTGCCCCTCGACGGGTGCCGCCGCGACGCTCACGCGCAGCACGCCGTCGCGCTCCTCCACGATCGCGTTGCGCTTGGCTCGAGGCGTCAGGTGGATTGTCAGCTCCGCGTCCGGCACCCGCTCAGTATGGCCAGCCGCCGCCGCACACGCTCGGCCCCGTCGAGGCATGGTCGAGACGCTGGGCCCAGGCTCGATTCGTGTCAAGCTTGCCGCCTGATGACCCCGCGTGAGATCCGCTCGTGGCTGATGGACATGGACGGCGTGCTCGTACGAGAGGAGCAGCCGATCCCCGGCGCCGACCGTTTCCTGGCCCGCTTGCGCGAGCTCGGCACGCCGTTCCTGCTGCTGACGAACAACTCGATCTACACGCCCCGCGACCTCGCGGCTCGGCTTGCGGCCAGTGGTCTGCAGGTGCCCGAGGACGCGATCTGGACCTCCGCGCTGGCCACCGCACGCTTCCTGCGCGACCAACGACCGGGGGGCTCTGCGTTCGTGATCGGCGAGGCGGGCCTGACGACCGCGCTGCACCACGCGGGCTACACGCTCACCGAGCGCTCGCCGGACTACGTGGTGCTCGGTGAGACGCGCACGTACTCATTCGAGCGCATCACCCGCGCGATCCGGCTGATCGCCGGCGGTGCACGGTTCATCGCCACCAACCCCGATGCCACCGGCCCGACCGTCGACGGACCGTTGCCCGCCACAGGCTCGGTGGCCGCGCTGATCAGCCGTGCGACCGGAGTCGAGCCCTACTTCGTGGGCAAGCCCAACCCGTTGATGATGCGCTCCGCGCTGAACGCGATCGACGCGCATTCCGAGACCGCCGCCATGATCGGCGACCGCATGGACACCGACATCGTCTCGGGGCTCGAGGCCGGCATGGAGACGATCCTCGTCCTGACGGGCGTGACCACCCGCGCGGAGGCCGAGCGCTACCCATACCGCGCCGCCCGCATCGTGGAGACGGTCGCCGATCTGCTCGACGAGCTGGGCTGAGCTCGGCTCGAGCGCGGCCACCGCGGCACGGCTGCAGGGCTGCAGGGCTGCGGCTAATCCTGCTCGACCCAGTCGAAGGAGCGCGTGACCGCCTTCTTCCACTGCGCGTACCCGCGCTCGCGCTCGAGCTCGTCCATTTCCGGCTCCCAGCGCCTGTCCTCCCTCCAGCGCTCGCGCAGCTCGTCCTGGTCTGCCCAGAAACCGACGGCCAGACCCGCGGCGAAGGCCGCGCCGAGCGCGGTCGTCTCGCTCACCGCCGGACGCACCACCGGCACGCCCAGCACATCGGCCTGAAACTGCATCAGCAGCTCGTTGGCCGTCATGCCGCCGTCGACCTTCAGCTCGCTGAACGGCACATCGGCGACCGCGTTGGCCTCGTCGACCACCTCGCGGCTCTGCCACGCCGTCGCCTCCAGCGCCGCCCGCGCGATGTGCCCCTGGTTGGCGTACGCGGTCAGGCCCACGATCACGCCGCGCGCGTCATCGCGCCAGTAGGGCGCGAACAGCCCGGAGAAGGCGGGGACGAAGTAGACGCCGCCGTTGTCCTCGACGGTCCGCGCCAGAGCCTCGACTTCCGGGGCGCTCTCGATCAGCTTCAGGCGGTCGCGCAGCCACTGGATCAGCGCGCCCGTGACGGCGATCGAGCCCTCGAGCACGTACGTCGGCTTGCCTTCGCCGAGCTTGTAGCCGAGCGTCGTCAACAGCTTCTCGGAGCGCACGATCTCCTCGCCGGTGTTCAGCAGCAGGAAGGACCCCGTGCCGTAGGTGTTCTTGGCCTCGCCGCGCTCGAAACAGGTCTGTCCGAACAGCGCCGCCTGCTGATCGCCGAGAATGCCAGCGATCGGCCGCCCCCCCACGGCCGTGCCGGATGCCTCGCCGTAGACCTCGCTGGAAGAGCGGATCTCGGGCAGCATCGAGCGCGGGATGCCCATCAGCTCGAGGCTCGGCTCGTGCCAGTCGAGGCTCTCCAGGTCCATCAGCATCGTTCGGCTGGCATTGGTCACGTCCGTCACGTGCACGCCGCCCCTGCTGCCGCCGGTCAGGTTCCACAGCACCCACGTGTCCATCGTGCCGAACGCGAGCTCGCCGTTCTCGGCGCGCTCGCGCGCGCCCTCGACGTGCTCGAGCAGCCATGCGACCTTCGGTCCGGAGAAGTACGTCGACAGCGGCAGCCCCACGCGCCCGCGCAGGCGGTCGGGCCCTTCATCGCCCGCGAGCTCGCGCACGAGCTGATCGGTGCGCGTGTCCTGCCAGACGATCGCGTTGTGGATCGGCTCGCCGCTCTTGCGGTCCCACACGACCGTGCTCTCGCGCTGGTTGGTGATCCCGATCGCCTCGATGTCGCCGGCCTCCGCGTCGGACTTCGCCAGCGCCCCGCCGATCACTTCACGCGTGCGCCGCCAGATCTCGCTCGCATCGTGCTCCACCCAACCGGCTCGAGGGTTGATCTGCTCGTGCTCGCGCTGGTCGACCGCCGCGATCCTGCCGTCCTTGTCGAACAGGATGAAGCGGCTGCTCGTCGTCCCCTGGTCGATCGCTCCGATGTACCTCGCCATGCTCACCCCTCGTCGATCGTCGTCTGCGCCGCGCGTCCGTCATCTCGAGATCTGACTCGACGCCACGGGCGCGCAGCACATTACGGATCGGCGGCCGCGCAGCGCGGCCGCGCCTCGATAGGGCGCGCCTATCGCGGGGTCGCGATCGTCTATTTGACTGCGCCGGGCATCGCGCGCACCATTCCTCACTAGATCGATTGTTTTCGTGCGTCCAAGCTCGCCTGACAAAAAGGAGAACACGAAGCGATGAGCGCCATCCAACAAGCACCCACCCGGCCGAAGTCCGGCATCGACCTCGAGGACCCGATCGCGGTCGCAGCGCGAGCTGCGCGACCACTTCCGCGTCGGCGCCGCCGAGCGCGACCTCGAGCGGCAGTTTCCGTACGAGCAGTGCGCCGCCTTCCGCGCATCCGGGCTGCTGGGGCTGATGGTCCCCCGCGAGTTCGGTGGATACGGCGGAACGTTCAGCGAGCTGATGCGCGTCGTGATCCTGATCTCCGCCGGCGACTCCAACATCGGGCAGATGTACCAACTGCACACCGGCGGCATCAGGCTGCTCGAAGAGTTCGCCTCGCCCGAGGTTCAGGCGAAGTGGCTGCCGCGCTTCGCCAACGGCGAGCTGTGGATCGCCAACGCCTACTCGGAGATCGGCACGCCAAGCGTCAACGACTTCAACACCACCGTTACCAAGGTCGACGACGGCTGGCGGCTGAACGGCACCAAGTTCTACTGCACCGGCAGTCTCGCCGGAGACATCACCTTCGGCCCCTGCCGAGTCGCCGACTCCGATGAGGTGCGTGTGTTCTTCACCAAAACCGACACCGACGGCGTGACGGTCCACGACGACTGGAGCGGCTTCGGCCAGCGCACCACCGCCAGCGGCACGACCGACTTCAAAGACGTGCTCGTCCCCGATGAGCTGTGCCTGTCCACCGCCCAGGACGGAGGCGGCGGCGGCGGGCAGATCACCTCGTTGAACTACCAGGCGGTACATACGGGAGTGTTCGTCGGAATCGCCCAGAACGCGCTCGACGATGCCGTCGACTTCGTGCAGACGCGCGCGCGTGTGTGGTACGAGAGCGACGCGTCGAGCGCCAGCGAGGACCTGTACACGAAGCTCCGCGTGGGCGAGATGAAGACGGCCGTGCTGGCTGCCGATCTGCTCGCCATGCGCGCCGCCGAGCTGTGCGACGACGCCGTCGCGCACCCCGGCGACCTCGAGCGCAGGGGCATCGCCTCGGTCGTCACCGGCGAGGCCCGGCGCGCGGGCGCAGAGGCGGCGCTGGAGGCCGGATCGACGCTGTTCAAGGTCTGCGGCGCCGGCAGCGTGCTCGAGCGCTACGGCTTTGACAGGCACTGGCGCAATGCCCGCACCCTGTCACTGCACAACCCGCTCGACTTCAAGTCGATGCACGCCGGGGACTACCTCCTGAACGACAGGCTCCCCCCGATCGACTCTTACAACTAGCAGCGCGAACGCCCCACCACCACTCAAAGGAGGTAAAGGAAAATGTCGTCCGTAGGCCTCATGTTCGTAGGTGCCGTGCTGTTCGTCAATGGACTGTTGTTCCTGGGCAAGGTGGACGCCAAGAGCGCAGGCGTCTTCAACCTGTTCGTCGGCGGCCTGCAGACGGCGATTCCCTTCTACCTGATCTCCCACGCCAAGACGCCCGACGAAATCCTGCTCGCGTCCGGCATCTTCCTGTTCGGCTTCACCTACCTGTACGTCGGCATCTCCAACCTCGCAGGCCACGAGCCGCTGGGACTGGGCTGGTACTCGGCCTGGGTGGCGATCATGGCGTGCGCCTTCGGCATCACAAACATCGTCAAGTTCAGCGATCCCACGATCGGCCTGTTGTGGTTGCAGTGGTCGGTGCTGTGGGGGATGTTCTTCCTGGTGCTCGGTCTCGGCATCGAGCGCCTCACGGCGCTGGCCGGGTGGGCCACGCTGATCCTGTCGTTCACCACCTGCACGATCCCCGGCTTCCTGCTCCTGCTCGGTGAGTGGGAAGGGGTCCACACGTGGCTGGTCCTCGCCGTCATCGCCGGCACCGTCGCGGTGCTGGTGCCGATCGCGCTGCGCACCGCGCGATCGACAGCCGTGGAGCGCCGGCCCGACGCGGAGGTGGCGGTCTCCGTGGGTTAGCCGGCACCCGAGCCGCTCGGAGCCAGCCGGCCGGTCTCGTCCGCTACGCCCCATGCTCGTGCTACGCTCCTGGGCACTATTTCCGAGTTTTATGATCGAAATTGTTGACGGCGCGGCGCGATGCGCATCGAGCAGCTCGAATACGCCGCCGCTGTCGCGCGCTTTGGCTCCTTCCGCAGGGCCGCCGAAGAGCTGCACATATCCCAGCCTGCGCTGAGTGAGACCGTCCGCAAGCTCGAGGCCGAGCTTGGCGTCGACATCCTCGACCGGCAACGCACCGGGGCCACGATCAGCGACGAGGGGCGCGAGCTGCTGCCCCATCTGCTGGACGTGATCGAGGCCGCCAAGCGCCTGCGCTATGCCGCCGACGAGCAGCACGAGAGCAGTCGGATGATCCGCCTCGGCACCGTCAGCGCCGCAACCTCTCCACTTCTGACCGCCACCATCCGCGCCTTTCGCGAGACCCACCCAACCACGCAGGTGGAGGTCGTGCTCGTGCAGCAGCAGCGCCTTCACCGCCTGCTGCTCGAGGGCGGTCTCGACCTCGGGCTGGTCAACTACCTCGACGGCGACGAGGTCGCACCGGAGCTCCACACGGTCGAGCTGCTGCGCGGCTACCCGGTCGTCTGCATGCACAGCGACAGCCCCCTGGCGGCGCGCGCGACCGTGAGCCCGGCGCAGCTCGTCAGCGAGTCGCTGATCGTGATGCGCTCCGGCTACGCCATGCACCGCTATCTGAACCGGCTGCTGGGAGGCGGGGAGCCCTCCTTCTCCTATTCGGCCGACGGCGCCGAGATGGGCAAGCTGATGGTCGCCGCCGGGCTCGGCGTCACCGTGCTCCCCAGCTACAGCGTCATCGGAGATCCGCTGCAGGAGCGCGGTGCGGTGACCTTTCGCAAGATCGAGGGCGACGACACGAGCGTGAGACTCGTCGTCCAGCGTCGGCGCTCCGGCTCGCCCACGCTCGCCACGCGAGACCTGCACGGCCTGTTCGTGGAAGAGGCCACCGTCTACGCAGCCACCGCGGCCGAGGCGCTCCCGCCACCTGCCACCAAGCGCGCTGTGCGTGCTCGCGCCAAGCGCGCCATCCCCGCGCCAAGCGCGCATGCGTGAAAGGAGTGCCCTATCACCTGTTCCAGAATCCCTATTTGACCGCGGCGCCCGCAGCCACCATCCTCGTCTGCATGACCGCAACGCCGCAGGGACGAGCGCGATGACCTCGCCGTTCGACTCCATCGAGGACGCTCTCACGGACATCCGCGACGGGCGCATGGTGATCGTCTGCGATGGCGAGGACCGGGAGAACGAGGGCGACCTGGTGATGGCCGCGCAGTTCGCCACGTCCGAGGCGATCAACTTCATGGCCCGCGAGGCACGCGGGCTGATCTGCCTGGCGCTCAGCGCCGAGCGCTGCGACGAGCTCGGCCTGCGGCCGATGACGCGCCGCAACGAGTCGCTGCACGGGACCGCCTTCACCGTCTCCATCGAGGCGCGCGACGGCGTCACCACCGGCATCTCCGCACACGACCGCGCACGCACCGTGCAGACCGCCATCGATCCGGGCTGCGGCGCCGAGGATCTCGTCCAGCCCGGACACGTGTTCCCGCTGCGCGCGCGCCCCGGTGGGGTGCTCGAGCGCTCCGGCCACACCGAGACGGCGGTCGACCTCGCGCGTATGGCCGGAACGCTCCCCGCCGGGGTCATCTGCGAGATCCTCAACGAGGACGGCACCATGGCCCGGGTCGGTGACCTGATCCCCTACGCGCGGCGCCACGGCCTGAGGATGATCACCGTCGCGGAGCTGATCGCCCATCGCCGCCAGGCGGAGACCCTTGTCGAGCGCGTCGCCAGCGCACGCCTGCCCACCGAGCTCGGTGTCTTTCGCCTGCACGGCTACCGCTCGCTGGTGGACGGCGGGCAGCACCTCGCGCTGGTCTACGGGGATGTCGCCGGCATCCCCGACGTGCTCGTGCGGGTGCACTCCGCGTGCGCCACCGGCGAGGTCTTCGGGTCGCTGCGCTGCGACTGCGGGCCGCAGCTGCAGGAGGCGATGCGCCAGATCGCCGCCGAGGGCCGCGGCGCGCTCGTGTACCTCGCCCAGGAGGGGCGAGGCATCGGGCTGCTCAACAAGGTGCGCGCGTATGCGCTGCAGGACACGCACGGCCTGGACACGGTCGACGCGAACCTCGCGCTGGGCTTCGCCGCCGACCTGCGCGACTTCGGCATCGGCGCGCAGATCCTCGCCGACCTCGGGCTCTCCACGATCCGGCTGCTGACCAACAACCCGCGCAAGATCATCGGGCTGGAGGGCTACGGCCTGGAGGTCTCCGGCCAGGTCCCCATCGAGGTCGAGCCGCACCCCGAGTCAGAGCCGTACATGCTCTCCAAGGCGCTGCGGCTCGGACACACGCTGAGCGCCATCGAGCCGCTGCCCGCGCCGCAGACGAGCGTGCCGCTGTGGGTCGGCGCCGCATCGTCCCCGGAGGGGGACGTGTCGGAGCGCGCGGCGTGAGCGCCCCCAAGCACGACATGCGCACGGTGATGGGCCACTTCGCCACCGGCGTCTGCGTCGTCAGCACAAGGCGTGGCGACGGCAAGCCCGTGGCCACGACCGTGAACGCCGTCACCTCCGTCTCGCTCGAGCCACCTCTGCTGCTCGTCTGCCTGGCCCACGACAGCGAGACGCTCGCGGCCGTCGAGGAGTCGGGCAGGTTTGCCGTCAACGTCCTCGCGGAGAGCCAGCGCGAGCACTCGATCCGCTTCGCCGCCAAGGGAGAGCGCGCGAACGCGCGCGAGGTCGACTTCGGCGAGCACCAACCGGGAATACCGTGCCTGCCCGGCGCCCTCGCCACGATCGCCTGCCGCGTCAGCGCAATGCACCGCGGCGGCGACCACATGATCGTCATCGGCGAGGCGCTCTCGTCGTCGAGCGCCGAGGCCGAGGACACGCCGCTGCTGTTCTTCCGCGGCTCGTACTCGCATCTGCAGCGCGAGCGCACCACCACGCTTCAGCACCAGCCCGGGCGCAGGCGGGTCGCAGCTCTGAGACGCATCGGCTGAGGCACCGCGCCGCGCCGCGCGTGGACACGACTTGGCGCGCACGACGAACACGACGCACACGACAAAGTTCATAAAAACAATCGAAGAACACTAGAAAGGAAGGCCGCAGATGACGATCGCAAGCGAGGATCCGGTCAAGTTCGCCTACTGGGTGCCCAATGTGAGCGGCGGCCTGGTCGTCTCCAACATCGAGCAGCGCACCGACTGGGGCATCGAGTACAACCGCCAGCTCGCGCAGCTTGCCGAGCAGCGCGGCTTCGAGTACGCGCTCAGTCAGGTCCGCTACATGGCCAGCTACGGCGCCGAGTACCAACACGAGTCCACAGGGTTCAGCCTCGCGCTGCTGCTCGCCACCGAGAAACTGAAGGTCATCGCCGCGATCCACCCCGGCATGTGGCAGCCCGGTGTGTTCGCCAAGCTCGGCGCCACCGCGGACGTTCTCTCCGGCGGACGCTTCGCCGTGAACGTCGTCTCCGGCTGGTTCAAGGGCGAGTTCCATGCGCTTGGCGAGCCCTGGCTGGAGCACGACGAGCGGTACCGGCGCTCGGAGGAGTTCATCCGCGTCCTGAAGGCCAGCTGGACCGAGGACGAGGCTCACTTCTCGGGGGACTTCTACAACCTGCACGGCTACACGCTCAAACCAAAGCCGCTGCAGAAGCCGCATCCGCAGATCTTCCAGGGCGGCAACTCCACCGCCGCCCGCCAGATGGCGGCGCGGGTGTCCGACTGGTACTTCATGAACGGCAACTCCTTCGATGGCGTGCGCGAGCAGGTCGAGGAGGTTTCGGGATACGCGCGAGCTGAGGGACGCGAGCCCGGGCGCGACATCCGCTTCGGCCTGAACGCCTTCATCGTCGCTCGCGACAGCGAGGCCGAGGCGCGGGAGGTCGTCGAGGAGATCATCGCCAAGGCCGACCGCGAGGCCGTCGAGGGCTTCGGCGCCGCCGTCAAGCAGGCCGGGCAGTCCTCCACCGACAAGCGCGGTATGTGGCAGGACTCGGAGTTCAAGGACCTCGTCCAATACAACGACGGCTTTCGCACCGGCCTGATCGGCGGGCCCGAGCAGATCGCGCGACGGATCGTCGAGTACCGCAAGCTCGGCGTCGGGCTGATCCTCAGCGGCTTCCTGCACTTCCAGGAGGAGGTCGACTACTTCGGTCTGAAGGTCCTGCCGATCGTGCGCGAGCTCGAGGCCGAGCTCGGTGTGGAGGCGCCCCTCGAGCTCGCCGCGCCGGTCGCATGAGCACCGCCGAGATCCACCGCCCCTCCACACCGGCCAACGGCGCCGTCCTGCGCACCGGCGCCGCGCACCGCATCGACTCCGACGAGGAGGCCCTCGCTCGCGCGCGCGCCCTGCGTGAGACGATCGCGGCGGGAGCCGCGGGGCGCGACCGGGAGCGCACGCTTCCACGTGCCGAGGTCGAGCGGCTCTCCCGTGAGGGGCTGCTCGCGATCACCGTTCCCCGCCGCTTCGGCGGAGCCAGTGTGCGCGTGGAGACGCTGGCCCAGGTGGCGGCACTGCTCGCAAGCGCCGACCCGAACGTCGCGCAGATCCCGCAGAGCCAGTTCGTATACCTGGAGCTCGCGCGCCAGGTCGGGACCGAGGCGCAACGGGAGCTGCTGTTCGGTGAGGTGCTCGACGGCAGGCGTATCGCAAACGCCCAGTCGGAGGCGGGCTCCAAGACCGTGGCCGACATCCGCACGACGCTGCGCCGGCGCCCGGACGGCGACTTCGTGCTGAACGGGGAGAAGTTCTATTGCACGGGCTCGCTGCTCGCCCACTGGCTGACCGTGCTCGCCAAGGACGAGGATGGCCGCACGCGTGTGGCCATCGTCCCCCGAGAGGCCCAGGGAGTGAGCGTGATCGACGACTGGTCAGGCATGGGACAGCGCACCACCGCCAGCGGCACCGTCAAGCTCGAGCAGGTCGTCGTTCCGGGCGAGATGGTGATCGCACACCATCGGATGTTCGAACGGCCGCAGGTCTACGGCGCGCGGGCACAGCTGCTGCACACAGCCATCGACGTCGGCATCGCCCAGGGAGCGCTCGAGGACGCCCTCGACTTCGTGCGCAGCTCGAGCCGTCCTTGGTTCGAGGCGGACGTGGAGCTCGCCTGTGAAGACCCGCTGCTGATCCAGCGTGTGGGCGAGCTCGCGATCGGCGTGCGCGCGGCGTGGGCGCTGCTCGGCGAGGCCGGGCGCACGATCGACGCCGTCGAAGCCGCGGGCGTGGACGAGGCAGGCTCCGCGCGGGCCTCGATCGCGGTGGCCACCGCCAAGGCGTTCGCCGATCGCGTCTCAGTGGAGACCACGAGCGCCCTGTTCGAGCTCGCCGGCACCCGCTCCGCCGCCAACGACCTCAACCTGCACCGCCACTGGCGCAACGCGCGCACGCACACGCTCCACGACCCCGTCCGCTGGAAGCTCCAGCACATCGGCCGCTACGAGCTGAACGGCATCCATCCGCCGCAGCACGGACAGGTATGACCGGGCTCTCCTTCCACTGGTTCCTGCCCACCCAGGGGGATGGGCGCCGGCTGATCGAGGAAGCACGACCCCTCGGCGTCGCCGGGCGCCCGCGCTCCGCATCGCTCGGCTACCTCACCCAGGTCGCGCTGGCCGCCGAGGAACTCGGCTTCGAGGGCGCCCTCACCCCCACCGGGCTGTGGTGCGACGACGCGTGGGTGACCACCGCCATGCTCTCCCAACGAACGGAGCGGCTCAGGTTCATGATCGCCTTCCGCCCCGGACTGGTCAGCCCCACGCTCGCCGCGCAGATGGCCTCCACCTTCCAGCGCCACAGCGGCGGGCGCCTGCTGCTGAACGTCGTCACCGGCGGCGATGCCGAGGAACAGCGAGCGCTCGGCGACGCGCTCGAGAAGACCGGCCGCTACGAGCGCACGGCCGAGTTCCTGCGCATCGTGCTCGACCTCTGGCGCGGCGAGACGCTCGACTTCGACGGAGAGCACCTGAGCGTCGAGGCCGCCCAGCTCGAGCAGCTGCCCCCCTCCTCCCCACCGATCTACTTCGGCGGCTCCTCCGCCTCCGCGCTCGCCGTCGCCGCGCGCTACGTGGACGTCTACCTGAGCTGGGGCGAGCCGCCCGCGCTCCTGCGCGAGAAGCTCGAGACGCTGAGCACGCTGGCCGGCGCCGAGGGACGCAGCCCGCGCCTGGGCATCCGCCTGCACGTTGTCTGCCGGGACACCGCCGAGGAGGCCTGGCGCGAGGCCGAGCGACTGCTGGAGGGCATCCCCGCGGCGACGATCGCGCGCGTCCAGGAGCGGCTGCGCCGCAGCGAGTCCGAGGGCCAGCGGCGAATGATGGCGCTGCACAACGGCTCCGCTACGAGCCTCGAGGTCGCACCCAACCTATGGGCGGGCGTCGGCCTGGCGCGCGGCGGCGCCGGCACCGCGCTCGTCGGCAGCCACCAGGAAGTCGCCGAGCGCATCGCCGAGTACGCGGCGCTCGGGATCAGCGAGTTCGTGCTCTCCGGCTACCCGCACCTCGAGGAGGCATATTGGTTCGGCGAGGGCGTGCTTCCGATCCTCAGCGAGCGCGGGCTGTGGTCGATGCCGGCCGGCGGAGGCGACCGGCAACAGAACGACATCGAGGAGACGAGCGTTCCCTTCGCCGGCGGCCAGCTCGAGGCCGTGGGAGGAGCGCGTGGCCGCTGAGCACCTGCACACCGCCGGGGAGCGTGTGCGACTGCTCGTGGTGCTCGGCAGCGTCACCCCTCCCGGGCGACTTCACCGCGCGCTCGAGGACGCGATCTCGAGAGCCGAGCAACACCCGTATGCGGACATCGAGCTGATCGATCTCGCCGATCGAGAGCTCGCCTTCGCCGACGGCCGCGATGCCGGAGAGCTCGACGACGACACCGCCGGGGTGATCGAGTCCGTCACCGCCGCCGACGCCGTGCTGTTCGCGACGCCGGTCTACCGCGGCTCGATGACCGGAGCTCTGAAGAACGTCTTCGACCAGCTTCCCGTCCAGGCGCTCGAGGGCAAGGTCGTGGCGCTCGTGGCGATGGGGGGCAGCGATCACCACTTCCTCGGCGCCGATCGTCACCTGCGCGACGTGCTGTCCTTCTTCGGAGCCCTCGTCCTCCCCGTCTCGGTCTACCTCACCGGCGCGGACTTCCCAGAGGGCACACCCGGCGAGCGCGCCGCGCAGGCGCTCGACGAGCTGCTCGCGGCGACCGGCTCGCTGTCGGCGGCGCTTCGCGACGGCGCACAGCTCGGGCCGAGCCCGCTGGCCGCCCGCGCGATCCGTCGCTGACTGAGCCCACTGCCCAGGCGAGAGCCATCGCAGCAACACCAGCGCGTTCTCTCGCGCGGGGACGGAGCACCCGCCTCACATGAGAGTTTTCTCATCTCTTTAGTGACCCCACATGAAGCGCCGTTATCTCCATGTCAGACCGTGGAGAAGGTCTGTAACAAACAACACTATGAGCCGAGAGCAAGCCTTGTCACAGCAACAGATCACATCGAACACCCAGCCGGCGGCGCGCGCCGCCGAGAGGGCCCTGACCAAGGTCCCCGAGATCACGATCTTCTTCTGGATCACCAAGATCCTGACAACGGCGATGGGCGAGGCGACCTCGGACTTCATGAACGCCGCGCTCGGACCCGCGATCGCCGTGCCGCTCATGCTCATCGGCCTCACCGTCGCGCTCAAACTGCAGTTCAAAGCTCCCAGCTACAACGCATGGAACTACTGGTTCGTGGTCGTCATGGTCGCTGTGTTCGGCACCTCCGCCGCCGATGCCCTGCACGTCGTGCTCGGCATCGCCTATCCCGTCTCCACCACCTTCTACCTGGTCGTGCTCGCGGTCGTCTTCACAGCCTGGTACAGAAGTGAGAAAACGCTCTCCATTCACAGCATCTACACGCGCCGACGCGAGAAGTTCTACTGGTGGACCGTTTTTGCCACCTTTGCACTGGGCACCGCCGGCGGCGACATGACCGCCACGAGCATGCACATCGGCTACCTCGCCTCCGGCATCATGTTCATTGCGATCATCGCGGTGCCCGCCGTCACCCACAGGTGGTTCGGCCTGAACTCGATCTTCGCCTTCTGGTTCGCCTACATCATCACCCGGCCGCTCGGCGCCTCCTTCGCCGACTGGCTCGACAACCCCCACCGCCTGGGCGGCCTCGGACTCGGCACAGGGCCGATCGCCCTCGCCCTGGCAGCGATCACGATGGCGTTCATCGCCTACCTGGCAGCGACCCGCATCGACGTCAAACAACAGCACGCCGTCGCACCGCACCCTCACGTGCAGCCAGTGCTGGACCTCGAGCTCGACTAGCGGTTCTAACCTCTCGCGCGCCGCAGCGAGAGCGCCAGCAGCCCGAGCACCGCCAGCGGCATCACCCACCAGGCGGGCACGCCGGCACTTGCGAGGATCGCGGTGAGCGCCAGCGCCACGACCACCCCGGCGGCCGTGCGCCAGTCATCGCCCACGACGAACTCCCACACGCCGGCGAGCAGGGAAGTCACACTCGACACGCGTTCACCGTCCACTGGGCACGCGGACGACCCGCTCGGACTGGCGCACCGACGCACGCAACACGCTCGCCGCGCACAGTGCAGTCAGCAGAATCGCCGGGACGATGACCAGCAGCGCCACATCGCCGCCCGGCCAATGCGCACCCGCGCCCTCCGCGCCCCAGAACGTGCCAAACGAGCTGAGCATCACGCCCACCGCGAACTTCATCGTGTTCTCCGGCACCCGCGCCAGCGGCGCTCTCGCCGCAACACCCGCGAGGGCCACCAGGACGACCGCCACGCCAGCGGCGCCGGCGGCAAGGCCCACGTCGTGCTGGTTCGCGCCGAAGGTCAGCACGATGAACGCCACCTCGAGACCCTCCAGCAGCACGCCCTTGAAGGACACTACGAACGCATAACTGTCAAAGCTGTCCCGACGCCGGATCGCCGTGCGCGCAGCCTGTGCCTCCGTCGCGTAGATCCCCAGCTCGTCGTGCAGCGCCTTCACGCCCGCCGCGCGCAGGATCGCCTTGCGCAGCCACTGCAGGCCGAAGATCAGCAGCAGTCCCCCCACGACCACACGCAGCGCGCCGATCGGCAGCGAGGTGAGCGCCGAGCCCAGCGCGAGCACGAGCGCCGCCAGCGCGAGCACCGCCGCGCCCACCCCCATGAGCGACGAGGACCAGCTGCGTGTGCTGCCCACCGCCAGCACGATCGTCAGCGCCTCCACCGCCTCGACAGTGCACGCAAGGAACACCGACAGGACGAGCCCGATCTCCGCGCCGCTCATGTCACCGATTGTGGCGCGCGAACGCCGATCGCACTAGTGGAGCGCTCGAGCTCCCGAGATCAGCTGCAGAGCGTGCGGGAGTGCCGGCAGCAGCGCCTGCGCCGTCTGCGCGATGCTGCGCGGGCTGCCCGGGAAGTTGATCACCAGGCTCGACCCGCACACGCCCGCCACCCCGCGCGAGAGCATCCAGTTCGGCGTGTGCGCGCGCGAGGCCTCGCGCATCGCCTCCGCGATACCGGGGATCTCGCGGTCGATCACCGCCAGCGTCGCCTCCGGCGTGACGTCGCTAGGCGACAGACCCGTGCCGCCGCTCGTCAGCACCAGCTCGCAGCGCTCGCTCAGCGCCCAATGGCGCAGCCGTGCTTCGATGCTCGCCCGCTCGTCCGCGATCACCTCGCGCCCGGCGATCTGCGCCCCCAGCTGCTCGGCCAGCTCCACCAGCCGGGGCCCGCTCTCGTCCTCGCCTTCGCCCGCAGCCTTCGACGTGCTGATAGTGATGATCGCCGCGCGCCACACGCGCTCAGTCCTCCGCGCGAACGTAGTCGCTGCGCCCGCCGTGCTTCTCCAGCAGCACCACCTGCTCGATCTGCACCCCGCGCTCGATCCCCTTGACCATGTCGTAGACCGTCAGCGCCGCCACCGCGCACGCCGTCATCGCCTCCATCTCCACACCCGTGCGCGCCACCGTGCGGACCTCGCTCGTCAGCTCCACCAGCCCCCGCTCGACATCCACGACGGCGGCGACGTCCGCGAAGGTCAGCCCCAGCGGATGCGCCAGCGGGATCAGCTGCCCCGTCTGCTTCGCCGCCTGCACTCCCGCCAGGCGCGCAACCGACAGCACCTCCCCCTTCGGGCCATCTCCCGCCTGCACCGCGCGCGCCGTCTGCGGCGACATCCGCACCCGCGCCCGCGCCCGCGCCACGCGCTCGCTGATCTCCTTCGCGCCCACGTCCACCATCCGCGCGCGCCCCGCCTCATCCAGATGGGTCAGCCGCTGCTCGCTCACTGCGGCGGCTCGCTGCCCGCCACCCAACGACCCGGCGCTCCCGTCTCGTGCTCGCGCTTCCAGATCGGCGCCTGCGCCTTGATCCGGTCGATCGCCTCGCGCGCACCAGCGAACGCTTCGCCGCGGTGCGGCGCAGAGACCGCCACGATCACGCTCGGCTCGCCCAGCGCTACGCTGCCCACGCGGTGCTCCGCCGCCGCCGCGGTGAGACCGTGGGCTGTGACGCAGTCACGCAGGATCTCCCCCATGCGCTCCTCCGCCATCTCCGTGTAGGCCTCGTAGTCCAGGCGCTCCACCTCACGCGTCACTCCCTGGAAGATCACCACCGCGCCCGCGTGGGAGTCGCCCACCACTCGCGCCAGGCGATCCAGCGACAGCGGCTCGTCGCTCACACGCGCGTGCACTTGCACGGGGGCCTCCGTCTGCTCCAGGGCGCCGTCCAGCTCCGGCGCGCCTCCGCTCACCGGCGGGATCAGCGCCAGCTCGTCCTCCGCCGTCAGGACAGTCTCCGCGGAGGCGTAGTCGCGATTGACCGCCATCCGCACCGGCATGCGCTCCAGCATCGTCCCCAGCGGCTCGCGCTCGGACAGAGCGCGCATCGCGTCGGCCACCGTAGCCCCGCTGCTCAGCTCGAGCTCCAGCCTGTCGGTCCCCGCCCGTTCGCGCAGCATCGCGAACAGCCGGATGTGGATGATCATCGGCGCGTCACCATCGCCTCGCCACTGTAGTGCCACACTCACACGATGGCCGAGCAGCGAGCGATCGTCGCCGTCCTCGCCGGTGGACGCGGAGCGCGGCTGGGAGGCGGCAAGGCGATGACCCCCCTCGGCGGGCGCCCGCTCATCTGCCACGCCCTCGACGCCGCCCGCGACGCCGGCCTCGAGGCGATCGTCGTCTCCAAGCCCAGCACTGCGCTGCCGGAGCTGGACGAGGTGGTCCTGCACGAGCCCGAGTGGCCGCACCACCCGCTGTGCGGGGTCGTTGCCGCGCTGGAGCTCGCAGCCACGCGCTCTCCCGCCTCCGCCGTGGTGCTGCTGGCATGCGACATGCCGTTCGTCACCGGCCCGCTGCTGCGCTGGCTCGCCGAGCTCGACGGTCCCGCCGTGGCCGAGCTGGACGGCCAGCTGCAGCCGCTGCTGGCCCGCTGCCTGCCCCGCCATCTGCCGCTGCTGCGAGAGGCGCTCGCCGCGGAGCGCTCGCTGCGCGGCGCGATCTCAGCGCTCGAGCCGCGCATCGTGGACGAGGCGGAGCTGTCTCGATTCGGCAGCCCCGAGCGCCTGTGCTTCAACGTCAACGACGGCGCAGACCTGGCGCGCGCGGAGGAGTGGCTCGCGGGAGCGGCCGGTCAGGTCGAGCACTGATCGTCGCCCGGGCTGCCACCCCTACTGACGGCCCATCACGGCGCGCATCTCGCTCTCGGTGTCGGCGATGAGATCGCCGCTGACGTCCACGGTCACGCTGTGGAGCTTGCCGGTGAACCGGAACGGAGCCTTGTAGTCCGGGGTTACCGGTGAGCCGGGGTCGGCCCCGCAGGTCAGGCCTCCGGGATTCAGAGCGATCGGTGTCGTGACCGGCATATCGGTCTCGGCCACGAGATCGCCGTCGACGTAGAGCTGAGCGCGCCCGGGAGCGCCCTTTCCATTTGCGAAGTCGGGCTCGCCCGTGGGCTCGAACTCGAACCGCAGCTCGTGCTTGCCCGCGGGCACGGCCGCGGGCGAAGAGACGCTGTAGATCTGACGGCGAACATAGTTGTGGACGTAGTGGAGTCGGCCGTCCTTGACGTAAAACGACCAGCCGCCCACGGCCGTGCCCTGGCAGAGGAGCACACCCTCGCTGCCGTCGTCGATCTCGACGTCCGCGGTGAAGCTGTGCGCGCGGTTCAGGAGTCGTGGCGCCCCGAAGAACGGCACCGTTTGCGTTCCTGGCCGGTAGGTGTAGCTCGTGCGAGTTTCGGCGATCTGGGGACGCTCGACCATCAGGCGCTCCAAGGCACTGCCGTCGAGCGGGAGCACGTCGTGCTTTCCCGCCTCGACGTACCACATGGCGATCATCTCGATGAGCTCGTCCCCGTGGGTGTCGGCGAGGTTGTCGTTCTCCGAGGGATCCTCCGAGACGTGGTAGAGCTCCCAATGGTTGGCGTCGAGATCGTTCAGCGTCTCGGCCGTGATCGGCGTCCCGAAGGGTTTGCCGGCCTCCACGAAAGATGGGCCTGGCCAAGGGCAGACCGCGCGCCAGCCGTCGTGGTCGATCGCACGGTGCCCGAACATCTCGAAGTACTGCGTCCGATGATGGGTCGGCGCGGCCGCCTCATCGAAGGAGTAAGCGAAGCTGACACCGTGCATCGGGGACTGCGGGACCCCCCTGATCGCTGCCGGCGGGTCGATCGCCAGCAGCTCGAGCACGGTGGGCACCATGTCGATGATGTGCCCGTACTGTGAGCGCACCTCCCCACGGCTCTCGATGCCGTTCGGCCAGTGGACGAGGAAGGGGTCGGTCGCGCCGCCTCGGTAGGTCTCGCGCTTCCAGCGGCGAAACGGGGTGTTGCCGGCCCACGTCCAGCCCCACGGATAGTGGTTGAAGGTTGTCGGACCGCCGATCTCGTCGATCACCTCGAGGCTGTCCTCCAACGGCTCGGGTGCGTTGTTGAAGAACTGCAGCTCATTGGTGGTTCCCGTTACGCCGCCCTCGGCACTCGCCCCGTTGTCGGACACGAGCATGACGATCGTGTTCTCGAACTCGCCGATCTCCTCGAGATAGTCGAGCAGCCGGCCGATGTGGTGGTCGGTGTGCGACAGGAACCCGGCGAACACCTCCATGTACCGCGTGGCAAGCTTGCGCGCGTCCGGTGAGATGGACTCCCAGGCCGGGACGTCGGGGTCGTGGCGCGAGAGCTCCGCGTTGGCGTCCATGATCCCGAGCTCCTTCTGACGGGCGAGCACTCGCTCGCGGTAGGCGTCCCAGCCATCGTCGAACTGGCCCTTGTAGCGGTCCGTCCATTCCTTGGGTACGTGGTGCGGTGCGTGCGCCGCCCCCGTGCAGAAGTGCAGGTAAAACGGTTTATGCGGCGCTACCTGCTTGGCGTCGGCGATGAACTCGATCGCCTTGTCTGCCAGATCCTCTGTCAGGTGGTAGCCCTCCTCGGGCGTACGCGGTGGCTCAACCTGGTGGTTGTCGTAGATCAGATCCGGCGTCCACTGGCTCGTGTCTCCGCCGAGGAAGCCGTAGAAGCGCTCGAACCCGCGACCCAGTGGCCAGCGGTCGAACGGACCCGCAGCCGACTCGTACTCCGACGGCATCAGGTGCCACTTACCCACCATGTAGGTGCTGTAGCCGTGCTCCACCAGGATCTCCGACAGGAACCCATTCTCGAACGGGATGTTGCCGTTGTAGCCGGGATAGCCCGTCGCGAGCTCGTTGATCGCCGCCGTCGCGTTGGCGTGGTGGTTGCGCCCGGTGATCACGCACGAGCGGGACGGCGAGCACAGGGCCGTGGTGTGGATGTTCTTGTAGAGCAGGCCGCCCTCCGCGAGCGAGTCGATGTTCGGCGTCGCGATCGGACTGCCATAGCAGCCGAGCTGCCCGTAGCCGACATCGTCGAGCACGATCATGAGCACGTTGGGCGCATCTGGCACCGCCCTCACCGGAGCTGGCCACGCGGGCGTCGACTCCTCGGTCGTGCGCCCGATCACGCCCGGAAACGGAGCCCCAGCTGGGTATTCGTTCAGCGCCATCTCGCTTCCGTGAATTAGACCGCGGCGAGCATCCGGGCGCATCACCCGTGCGGGATGAGATCGCGGGTGCAACTGCCCCCGCTCGTCGCTGCGTCTTCTCGGGAGGTGGTTAGGACACCGCGCCGATGCGCTCGGCGATCGCGCGCAGCTCCTCCAGTGAGAGCCCGGCGCGGCCCGCGATCCAGCAGGCCAGCGGCGCGGCCGTCCGTTCGGAGGAGTGCGCGGCGGTGCCCGCGAGCTCCAGCAGCTCGCGGACCTCCTCCGTGGATGGGCGCTCCACGCCCGCCTCCGCCGCGAAAGCGGCTATCCACTCGTCGCGCGTCACCGCTCGCAGGCTAGCGGAGCGTCGGGTAGGCGCCTTCGAGCAACAGCACCTCCACGCGCTCGCCCGCCTCGACGGAGGTGGCGCTGGTGGGGATCAGCGCGAGCGCATCCGCGCCGAGCATCGAGCTGAGGACGTGCGAGCGCTGATCGCCGGTGGGCTGCGCCTGCCAGCCATCCGCGCTCAGCCGCAGACGGCAGCGCACCGCGTGCGCGCGGTCCGCCGGCTTGCGGTAGGGCTCCGTGAGCGTTGCGTAGGAGCGCCGCGAGGCATCCGCCTCGCCCTGCAGCGCCCGCAGCGCAGGCGCCACGAGCAGCGCGAAGGTGACCATCGCGGAGACGGGGTTGCCGGGCAGGCCGAACACCAGCGTCCGGCCGTGCGTGCCAAACCACGTCGGCTTCCCCGGCTTCAGCGCCACACCCCAGAAGCGCCCCTCCACGTCGAGCGCAGCGAGGCTCGACTTGACGTGGTCGTGCGCCCCAACCGATACGCCTCCGCAGACGACGACCACGTCGCTGCCCTCAAGCGCCTGCGCAAGCGTCTCGCGGGTGGCCAGCGGATCGTCGGCGACCGTCGCCATGCGCCTGACCTCCGCGCCGCAGAGTCGGGCAAGGGCACCGATGGAGAACGCGTTGGAGTCATAGATCGCTCCCGGCCGCGGGCTCTCCCCGGGCTCGAGCAGCTCATCGCCCGTCACCACCAGCGACAGGCGCGGACGCCTCGAGCACTCGACCTCAGCCGCGCCCACAGACGCGAGCGCGCCGAGCTGTGCCGCGCCGATCGCGCTCCCCGCGCCCAGCACCAGCTCGCCCGCACGCAGATCGTCGCCCGCGTGCCTGACGTCGTTGCCCGCGCCCACCGCCGCGAGCACCTCCACGCTCCGCTCGCCCGGAACGGTTCGCTCGACCGCTACCACCGCATCCGCCCCGGTAGGCATCGCGGCGCCTGTCGAGATCGCGATCGCCTCCCCGGACTGGAGCTCGCGCGCAGCCGGATGCCCCGCGCGCGACTCATCCACGACGCGGAGGCTCACCGGCGTCTGCAGGCCTGCCTCGCGCACGTCTGCATGGCGGACGGCGAACCCGTCCATCGCCGAGTTGTCGAACGGCGGCACCGCCCGCGGGCTGGCCACGTCTGCCGCCAGCACCCGTCCGAGCGCGTCACGCAGATCCACCTGCTCGCTCTCCAACCTGCCCGCGCAGAGCAGCACCGCCTCACGCGCGTCGTCGATCTCGATCAGCTGCGAAGAACCCATTGCTTGCACGAGCGTAGCCGTGGCCTAGCACGGGTATCGTGATTGCGATGCACGAGACGGTCGATCTCCTGCAGCGTCCGTTTCGCGACCTGCGCGTCTCCGTCACCGATCGCTGCAACCTGCGCTGTCCGTACTGCATGCCGCGCGCGGTGTTCGGCGAGGACTTCCACTTCATGGACCGCTCCGAGCTGCTCTCCTTCGAGGAGATCGCACGGATCGCCCGCGGTGCGGTGGAGCACGGCGTCCACAAGGTTCGCCTGACCGGCGGCGAGCCGCTGCTGCGGCGCGAGCTGGGCAGCCTCGTGGAGATGCTCGCGCAGGTGCACGGCATCGATGACATCGCCCTCACCACCAACGGGACAGCGCTGTCCGCTCACGCGCAGGGCCTCGCGGACGCCGGTCTCGACCGCGTGACCGTCAGCCTGGACGCGCTCGACGAGGAGGTCTTTCACTCGATGAGCGACACCCGCTACCCGCTGGCACGCGTGCTCGCCGGCATCGACGCCGCGCACGAGGCCGGGCTGGCGCCGGTGAAGATCAACATGGTCGTCAGGCGCGGCGTCAACGACCACTGCGTGCTGGACATGGCCGAGCACTTCCGCGGGCGGACCGAGACGCTGCGCTTCATCGAGTACATGGACGTCGGCGAGAGCAACGGCTGGGACCTCGCCGAGGTGGTGCCCGCGAGCGAGCTGCTGGCGAGCATCGAGAGTCGCTGGCCACTGGAGCGCCTCGCTCCCAGCCGCGACGGAGAGGTCGCCACCCGCTGGGCCTACCGCGACGGCGCCGGCGAGATCGGTGTGATCCACTCCGTCAGCCAGCCGTTCTGCGGCAGCTGCACCCGCGCGCGCCTGTCCGCCGACGGGACGCTCTACACGTGCTTGTTCGCCAACCGTGGAACGGACCTGCGGGCGCTGCTGCGGGGCGGCGCCGACGATACGCAGCTCGCGCAGCGACTGGGAGAGGTGTGGCAGGGGCGCGCAGATCGCTACTCGGAGCTGCGCGCCCTGCGCCGCGGCGCGGGTGGGAAGCGGATCGAGATGTCTTACATCGGGGGTTGATCTAACCCGGCGCCGCGGACGGCGATCTAGATCCCGACACGCCGCCCTCCAAGCGGCGCTGGCGGCGAGCACGTCGAAGAAAGCCTACAGGCCGACTGTTTTACATCGGGAAGGAGTTGGAAGCCGAGAACTTCCTCCCGAGATCTCCTCCCAACATTGGTCGGGGGTATCGGGGCCCGCTGGCATCATGCGGCGATGTTCGCGCGATCGGCAGCGCCACTGAGGCCGAGAGTGGCCGTGTCGGTGAGTGCCAAGTCCTCATGAGCGGCCCGGCGTGGACGCTCGAGTTCTACGAGGAGGGCGGCCGGGAGCCCGTGCTCGACTTCCTGCGCGGGCTGGATGAGATCAAGGAGCAGGCGTTGGCCGCCGCTCTGCGCAACGTGCTCGCCTATGAGGGCATCGGGGTGTGTGCCTCCTCGTGGGGCAAGTGGGTGCAGGGTGCTCCTGGCATCTTCGAGTTTCGGGTGCGCCATGACGCGGCGACGATCCTGCGCGAGCGCGGCTTGCCGGTCCCCGAGCATCTACGGCAGACCAGTGCCGACATCCTGCTGCGCGTGTTCTGCCACGCCCACGGCAAGAAGGTGGTCCTGCTGCTGGCTGGCTATGACAAGGGCAAGGAGCCGAGCGCCAAGCGCCAGAACGCCGAGATCAAGCGGGCCAGGCAGCGTCTGACGCGTTGGGAGGCTCAGCAACGGGTCAGCGCCAAGCTTGCGGGCAGCCGGGGCCAGTCTCGCGGCAAGCGGAGGTCCTGACCAAATATGCGGTATGTTGCATAAATACTCGGCCTGACAAACTGGAGTTCCGTGATGCCCACGAAGTTTGACGACTACATCAGCGAGGTTGAGGAGAGGGCGAAGGCTGGCGGCCCGGAGGCGATCGCGCGCTGGGATGCCTTCAACGCTCACTATGCGATGGCTCGTGAGGTGCGCGAGCTGCGCAAGGAGCGCCATCTCACGCAGAAGCAGCTCGCCGCCGCCTCGGGCATCAACCAGGCGGAGATTTCGCGGATCGAGCGTGGCCAGACGAACCCGACCGCCAGTACACTTGCGGCACTGCTGGCACCGCTGGGTGCCCGCGTCGGGGTAGTCCCGCGCGAGAAGCGCGACCTGGCGCACGTGTAGGACGCATCGGTGACGTGTTTGGTGACACGCAGGGAGCGCACCGTTAGGGCGAATCGCTAGGCATAGAGCCACGTCGCGAACTTCACGAGCTCGACGCCACGCCCGGTGCGGTCCGCGCTCCCGCCAACGCCCACACCGCCACCTCCTCCGCGGGGATGTCCAGGCGCAGACGCTCTCCGATCGCCAGCTCCATCCTCGCGGCGGTGCGCACGGTGAGCTCCAGGCTACCGGCGAGCGCCACCGTCAGCTCACGCGTGGAGCCCAGGTCGATGTCGTCGAGCAGGATCGCCTCGTAGCCGCCGGCGCCGTCCACGGAGATGCGCTCGGGGCGCACGCACCAGACGACCTCGCTGCCCTCGGAGAGACCGCTCGCGGAAGTCTGGATCGCGACCCCGTCGCTCGCGATCAGGTTGCCCTCGAGCGCGACACCGCGGCGAGCGTTGGCGATCCCCAGCAGGCGCGCGACCTCGGGTGAGCTGGGCGCCCGGAAGACCTCGGCTCGCGGCCCCGCCTGGAGCACGCGTCCATCGTCCAGGACGATGATCTCGTCGGCGAGCAGCGCCGCCTCCTCCGGGTCATGCGTGACGATCACGGTGCACAGTCCCGCCTCGCGCTGAAGCCGGCGCAGCTCGCGGCGTAGGCGATCGCCCACCGGAGCGTCGAGCCCTGTGAACGGCTCGTCGAGCAGCAGCACTCGCGGCTCGACCGCCAGCGCGCGCGCGAGCGCCACGCGCCGCTGCTGACCGCCTGAAAGCTCCTCCGGGTAGCGGTCCTCGAGGCCCTCCAGGCCCAGCTGCTCGAGCCACCACGCGGCCAGCTCCGGCCGGGCGCCAACGCCGAACGTGACCTGCTGCCAGACCGTGCGCCGCGGCAGCAGCGCCGGCTGCTGGGGCACGTAGGCGATCTGCCTGCGCTCGGCGGGGAGCCCGTGCAGCGCGCGAGACCCCGCCCGCACGTGGCCCTCACCGGCGGTGAGACCGGCAAGCAGGCGCAGCGTCAGGGTCTTGCCAGCCCCGGACGGGCCGAGCAGCGCCAGCCGCGGGCTGTGCGCGCTGTGGGCGATCTCGAGCGCGAACGAGCCCAAGCGCTTGCTGAAGGCGAAGTCCAGCATGGGCGGGATTGGAGGCCCACCCACCCCGACCGGCACGGCGGGGACCGCCGCAATCCTCCCCCTGCGTCGCCTCGGGATCGGCAGCTGTGCGAGCAGAAGGACCACCAGCGCCGCCAGCAGAGCGGCGGCGATCGGCAGCATCGTGCCGGGCAGCCCCGTCTCGTCGAACTGCACGAAGGTGAACACGGGCAGCGAGAACGGGTGGTAGGCGAGGATCACCGTCGCGCCGAACTCGGCGAAGGCTCGCAACCACGTCAGCAGGATCCCGGCGGCGATTCCCGGCAGCGCCGCTGGCACGGCCACGCGCGCGAAGCGCGCCACGCGCCCGAACCCGAGCGTGGCCGCCACCTCCTCCAGGGCGGGGTCGACCGCCGCGAACGCGGCGCGGGCGGCGATGATCAAAAACGGCGCCGCGACGAAGATCTGGGCAAGCACGATCCCCGCGCGCGTGTCGGTCAGCTTGCCGCCGAACAGTTCGCCGGGGATCGTGAAAGGACCGACGACGTACAGCAGCAGGATGCCGCTCATCAGCGTCGGCAGGGCCAGCGGCAGCGCCACCAGCGCCAGCAGTAGCCGCCCGACGACGCCCCGCTTTCGCGCCAGCAGGTAGGCCAGCGGCGTCCCCAGCACAGTGATCACCGCGGCGGAGATCGTCGCGGTGATCAGCGACGTCGCCAGCGCGGAGCCGAGCCCCGGGGAGGCCGGTGCGCCGCCCGCCAGGCGCACCACGAAGGCGACGATCGGGACCAGCAGGTAGAGGGCGAGCAGCCCGCCCAACCAGGGCAGCGGGCTGCTCGCCCGGGCGCGCATCTCCTAGCCCGCGCCCACGATGCTGCGCAGGCCCTTGGGCACCGCCGAGGCGCTTCCGGAGAGCGTGGGCTTGATCGGCACGAGGCCATAGTCGCCCTCCACGGCCTTGCGCTTGGAGCTGAGCAGGAACGACACGAGCGCTTCCGCGCCTTCCTGATTTTCGGCGTGGTTGAGGATCGTGATCGTGTAGTCGGCGTACTTGTAGATCGGGGTCAGGGGCACGGTCGGCACGTGAGCTTCCTTCGCTTCCACCACATAGAAGAAGCCGGCATCCAGCTGCCCGGCCTGCAGGCGCGCGAGCATCGCCGTCTCTTCGAAGATCGGGAAGTTCTTCAACGCCTTCGTCAGCGACGGGTCGTGCAGCTTCTTGGCGGCCGCGTCGACGGCTTCCACCGTCAGCTTCCCCTTGGGATCCGCCTTCGGTTCTGTGCGCCCCACCAGGATGCCCGGCTCCGTGACGACCTTGTACCAGGGCTTGCCGTGGGCCAGTTCTTTGCCGAACTTGGTCTTCGGGTCATAGCCCAGGACCAGGTCCGAGGAGGCGAAGATCGAGTACCACGAGACCCAGTCTCCATTGCTCGCCCCTTCGAGTTCCCTGTCCGCCGATGCGGCAGCGCTGACGAACACGTCGGCCTGGCGCACTTTGCCCTTGATCGCAGCAGCGTCTTCGTTGGAGCCGCCGCCGAAGCCTTCGAACGGATACCCCGTCGTGTTGGTGAACGCCGGTCCGAACGATTTTTCCATGATGTCCACCAGCGAGCCGGCGAAGATCGCCGACACCTTGCCCTTCGATGCCGCCGCTCTGCCGGCGGCCGGCGCGGCGGGGCTGGACGCCACCGCCACAAGGGCGCCGGCGATCGCTATCGCAGCGGTGGCGAGGAGCGTCGCCGCGCTGCATCCAATCGTCGTCTTGCGCTCGCGCCGTCTCGTCTTACCTGTCGTCATACGCACCTCTCCTTTCATCAGGGAGTTCGTTCAACCATCACCGACGTTGCCTTGACGGTCGCTGTCGCCTCGATCCCCGGCGCGAGACCAAGCTCGTCGACCGAGTCGCGCGTGATCGCCGCCGTCACCATGAACGGCCCCGCCTCGATCTCCACGAGCGCCATCACGCCATCGACCTCTACCGAGCGAACAACGCCGGCGAAGCGGTTGCGGGCCGAGCCGCGCGTGCCGGTGCGATGCCGTTGGGGGCGACTGGCCAGGCGCTGCACCTCCTCTGCGGAGATGCGGCGGCGGTTGCGATCGTCGCGATGGGTGCTCAGCTTGCCCGCCCGGTCCCAGCGTCGCAGCGTGTCCACGCTCACGCCGATCGCCGCCGCAGCGTCGCCTAGCGAGAGGTCTGTGGGCTTCTGCCTGGGCACTGCCTATGCAGCATACAACGACCGTTTTCCCGCTCTCGTCAAGTGGGTATGGTCCAAATCAGAGCAATGAGAAATCCCATCGGAGATTGGCCGGTGCTGCGCCAGCTGCAGAGCAGCGACTCGTTGGCGCGCGGGGCAGCGGTGAAGTCGCGCCACACGGAGAAGCTCGGCAACCGCGCCGCCGAAGCGGATGAGGTCGTCAAGTCGGTGTGCCCTTACTGCGCCGTGGGCTGCGCGCAGAACGTCTACGTCAAGGATGGCAAGGTCGTGCAGATCGAGGGCGACCCCGACTCGCCCGTGAGCCGCGGGCGCCTGTGCCCGAAGGGCTCGGCCACGCTGCAGCTGACGACCGGCGACGCCCGTGAGCACCACGTCCTCTATCGCCGCCCCCACGCGACCGATTGGGAGCGGCTGGATCTGGCAACTGCGATGGACATGGTCGCCGAGAAAGTCGTGCAGACCCGCCGCGACACCTGGGAATGGGAGAGCGAGGGCGCGCGCGTGCGCCGCAGCCTGGGGATCGCAAGCCTCGGCGGCGCGACGCTCGACAACGAGGAGAACTACCTGATCAAGAAGCTGTGGACGGCGCTTGGGGTAGTGCAGGTGGAGAACCAGGCGCGCGTATGCCACAGCTCGACGGTCGTCGGGCTGGGCACGTCCTTCGGGCGCGGCGGCGCGACCACGTTCCCGGGCGACCTGCAGAACTCGGACTGCATCGTGATCGAGGGCTCGAACATGGCCGAGGCTCACCCCGTTGCCTTCCAGTGGGTGATGGAGGCCAAGGCGCGCGGAGCCACGGTGATCCACGTGGACCCGCACTTCAGCCGCACGAGCGCGCTGGCGGACGTCTTCGTGCCGCTGCGCACGGGCACCGACATCGCGTTCCTCGGCGGGATCATCAACTACGTGCTCGAGCACGAACGGTGGTTCCGCGACTACGTGGTGGCGTACACGAACGCCTCGACGATCATCGAGGAGGACTTCCGCGACACGGAGGACCTCGACGGGGTCTTCTCGGGCTTCGACCCGGTCGGCGGCCAGTACGACTACGAGAGCTGGCAGTACGAGGGCGCGCCCGTGGCCGCCGCGTCGGGCAACCGCGACCGCTACAGCGAAACTCACAGCGACGGGCATGCGATGCGCGAGTCGGCCCACGGCGAGTCGGCGGGCTCGGGCGGTCCGAGCGTCAAGGGCGAGCCACGCCGCGACGAGACGCTCGAAGACCCCCGCTGCGTCTTTCAGATCCTCGAGCGCCACTACTCGCGCTACACCCCCGAGATGGTCGCCCAGACGTGCGGCGTGCCCGAGGACGTTTTCCTGAGGGTGTGCGAGACGCTCTGCGCGAACTCCGACCGCGACCACACGAGCGCGTTCGTCTACGCGGTCGGCTGGACCCAGCACACGGTCGGCTCGCAGTACATCCGCACCGCCTGCATCCTGCAGCTGCTGCTCGGCAACATCGGGCGTCCGGGCGGCGGGATCATGGCGATGCGCGGCCACGCGAGCATCCAGGGCTCCAGCGACATCCCGACGCTGTTCGACCTGCTGCCCGGCTACCTGCCGATGCCCAACGCGCACGAATACGAGAACCTCGCCGCCTACATCGAGGCCGACTCCGCCGAGAAGGGCTACTGGGGCAACATGAGCTCCTACGTGACCAGCCTGCTGAAGGCATGGTGGGGCCCGGCTGCCAACGCTGAGAACGACTACTGCTTCGACTACCTGCCGCGCATCACCGGGTCACACGCCACCTACGACACGGTCATGGCCCAGCTGGAGGGCAAGTGCAAGGGCTACTTCCTGATGGGCCAGAACCCCGCCGTGGGCTCGGCCAACAACCGCATGCAGCGGATCGCCATGGCCAACCTCGAGTGGATGGTCGTGCGCGACTTCTCGCTGATCGAGAGCGCCACCTGGTGGAAGGACGGCCCCGAGATCGACACGGGCGAGATGCGCACCGAGGACATCGCCACCGAGATGTTCTTCTTCCCCGCCGCGGCGCACATCGAGAAGGACGGGACGTTCACGAACACGCAGCGCCTGCTGCAGTGGCATCACACCGCCCAGGAGCCGCAGGGCGACGCGCGCTCGGATCTGTGGTTCATGTTCCACCTCGGCCGGCTGATCCGCGAGAAGCTCGCCGGCTCCGAGAACGAGATGGACCGCCCGATCCTCGACCTCGTGTGGGACTACCCCACCGCGGGTCCGCTCGACGAGCCGAGCGCGGAGGCGGTGCTGCGCGAGATCAACGGCAAAGGCCCCGACGGCGCGCCGCTCTCCAGCTACGAGCAGCTGCGCGACGACGGCTCCACCTCCTGCGGCTGCTGGATCTACTGCGGCGTGTTCGCCGACGGCGTCAACCAGGCGGACCGGCGCAAGCCGCGCGAGGAGCAGAACTGGACGGGGGGCGAGTGGGGCTGGGCGTGGCCAGCCAACCGCCGCGTGCTCTACAACCGCGCCTCCGCCGACCCCGACGGCAAGCCGTGGAGCCCGCGCAAGGCGCTCGTCTGGTGGGACTCCGAGCAGGGCAGGTGGGTCGGGCACGACACGCCCGACTTCAAGGCCGACAAGCAGCCGTCATACATACCGCCGCAAGGCGCCAAAGGCCCGGAGGCGATCGCCGGCGCCGAGCCGTTCATCATGCAGGCCGACGGTCGCGGCTGGCTGTATGCGCCGGCGGGCCTCGCGGATGGGCCGCTGCCCACCCACTACGAGCCGCAGGACTCGCCGTTCGAGAACTCGCTCTACAGCCAGCGCGCCAACCCGGCGCGCAAGACCTATCCGCATCCAAACAACCGCTACCACCCGAGTGGCGACGAGCCCGGCGCCGACGTGTTCCCCTTCGTGGTCACCACCTACCGCCTGACCGAGCACTTCACCGCAGGAGGAATGACACGCTGGTCGCCCTACCTGGCGGAGCTGCAGCCGGAGTTCTTCTGCGAGGTCTCACCCGAGCTGGCCGCCGAGCGCGATCTCGAGCACAGCGGCTGGGCGACGATCGCGACCGCGCGCGGCGTGATCGAGGCGCGCGTGCTCGTCACCGATCGCATGACGCCGTTGCAAGTCCACGGCCAGACCGTCCATCAGATCGGCATGCCCTTCCACTGGGGCCCGAACGGATACGCGAAAGGCGACTCCGCCAACGAGCTCTCGCCGATGTCGCTCGACCCCAACGCCCGCATCCAGGAGGACAAGTCGTTCACGGCCGACATCAGGCCCGGTCGTCGCCCGCGCGGGCCCGCTCGCCAGCAGCTCGTCGAGGACTACAAGCAGCGCGCCGGCGTCACCGCCGGGACGGGCATACGCCCGTGAGCTCCTCGGAGCGCAGCCTGCTGAGCTCGGTGCGCGGGCACGGCGATCCCGCCGCGGACGTCTACGAGGAGCACCCGGCGCGGATGGGCTTCTTCACGGACACCTCGCTGTGCATCGGCTGCAAGGCGTGTGAGGTGGCGTGCAAGGAGTGGAACCAGGTGCCCGAGGACGGGCTGAACTTCACCGGCATGTCCTTCGACAACAGCGAAGGCCTCAGCGCCGACACCTGGCGCCACGTGGCGTTCATCGAGCAGCGCAAGCCGATCGCGGACTCGCAGGCCAACTTCCAGCACACGGGCGCGACGGTGATCGACCTCGGGCTCGGCCCGACCCTCGCGCCGCCGGACGCCTCCGCGTCCGCGCCGCCGGTCCTCCCCGGCCGCGCGGGGGCGCCCGTGCCCGGCGAGCTGGACACCGAGTTCCGCTGGCTGATGTCCTCGGACGTGTGCAAGCACTGCACGGACGCCGCCTGCCTGGACGTGTGCCCGACGGGCGCGCTGTTCCGCACCGAGTTCGGCACGGTCGTCGTGCAGGAGGACGTCTGCAACGGCTGCGGCTACTGCGTCCCCGCGTGCCCGTACGGCGTGATCGGCAAACGCGAGGACGACGGGCGGGTGTGGAAGTGCACGCTCTGCTACGACCGCCTCGGCGAGGGCATGGAACCGGCGTGCGCGAAGGCTTGCCCGACCAACTCGATCCAGTTCGGCGAGCTCGATGAGCTGCGCGAGCGCGCGGGCGGGCGTGTCGAGCAACTGCAGCAGGCCGGCGTGTTCGACGCGCGGCTGTACGGTCACGACCCGAACGACGGGGTTGGCGGCGACGGCGCCTTCTTCCTGCTGCTCGACGAGCCGGAGGTATACGGCCTGCCGCCCGACCCGATCGCCACGACGCGCGATCTGCCCCGCATGTGGCGCAATGCGGCGATCGCCGCGGCCGGCCTGCTCGGCGCCGTCGGCGCGAGCTTCGCGGGGCGCAGGTGAGCAGCTCGGACGTCACCGTGGACGGGCTGGCGGGAGTGCGGCCCGACCGCGAAGCGCTGACCGGTGTGAACCAGCGATCTGCGGGCGAGCGCGACGCCGCGGCCGAGTCCGGGGGTAGACGTCGCAAGCGTCGTGGAGGACGGCGCGGAGAGCAGGCGATGGTCCCCGAGGCGGAGTTCTCGAGCTACTACGGCAGGCCGGTCGTCAAGGAGGCCACGTGGGCGCCGCTGGACATCGCCGGCTACCTGTTCCTCGGCGGTCTCGCCGGCGCCTCCTCCCCGCTCGCTGCGGGCGCGCAGCTCAGCGGCCGTCCGGACCTCGCGCGCCCCCTGAAGCTGGGGGCGGCGGGCGCGATATCGCTGTCGCTCGTGGCGCTGGTGCGCGATCTCGGCCGTCCGGCGCGCTTCCTGAACATGCTGCGGGTCTTCAAGCCGACCTCGCCGATGAGCGTGGGCGTATGGCTCCTGACCGCCTACGCGCCCGCGGCCGGTGTGGCGGCGCTCGGCGAGCTCGTGCCGCTCGGCCGCCTGCAACCGCTGGCCAAGCTCGGCACGGCGGGCGCCGCGATGCTCGGACCGGCCGTCGCCTCCTACACCGGCGTGCTGATCGCCAACACCGCCACCCCCGCCTGGCACGAGGGCCATCGGGAGATGCCGTTCGTGTTCGTCGGCTCAGCCGCCAGCGCCGCTGCCGGCCTCGGGCTGGTGGGCACACCCCTGGCCCAGAATGGACCGGCGCGGCGCCTGGCGGTGATCGGCGCACTGGCGGAGCTCAGTGCGGTGAGGCTGCTGGAGCGCCGCGTCGGCGTTGTCGCCGAGACCTATCACCATGGGCGCGCAGGGAAGCTGATGCGCGCCGCCGAGACGCTGACGGTCGCGGGCGTGGCCGGCGCCGCCGGGACCGCACACCGCAGCCGCCTGGGGGCGGTGCTGTCAGGAGCGGCGCTGCTCGCCGCCTCCGCGTGCGCGCGCTTCGGCATCTTCGAGGCCGGGCTGCAGTCGGCCCGCGACCCCAAGTACACGGTGCAGCCCCAGCGCGAGCGCAAGCAGGCGGAGGGGCGCTATGAGTGAGGCGCCTGCCGCCCGCAGCAACGCAGCATCGGCGGATGCGGCGGCGGGTGCGCTCAAGCGTGTCGTGCGCGACGGCGAGAGCGACCTCGTCGCGATCGAGGAGCCACTGGAGATCCGCGTCGACGGCAAGCCGATCGCGGTGACGATGCGCACTCCCGGGCACGACGAGGAGCTGGCTGTCGGCTTCCTCTACGGGGAGGGGCTGATCGAGCATGCCCCGCCGGTGGGGCTGACCGACGATCTCGCCGCCAACACGATCGAGGTGGGCGGTCCGCTGACCCGCGCACCTGGCGCGCGGAGCTTCTACACCACCTCATCGTGCGGCGTATGCGGCAAGGGCGCCCTCGAGGAGGTCGCTGTGCACTCCCCGCCGCTCGGCCCGGGCCCACGCATGGCGCGCGGGCTGCTGGCGGACCTTCCCGACCGCCTCGTTCAGCCGGGCTTCGCGCGCACGGGTGGCCTGCACGCCACGGGACTGTTCGACGTCGAGGGTCGGCTGCTGTGCGTGCGCGAGGACGTGGGGCGCCACAACGCGATGGACAAGGTCGTCGGCTGGGCGCTCGACGAGGGCAGGCTGCCGCTGAGCGACTCGCTGCTGTGCGTCAGCGGGCGGTTGTCGTTCGAGCTCGTGCAGAAGGCGGCGGTGGCGGGCGCCCCGATCCTCGTGGGGGTGGGAGCGCCGACCTCGCTCGCGGTCGAGCTGGCCGCCGACCGCGGGATGACGCTGTGTGGCTTTGCGCGGCGCGGGAAGGTCAACGTCTACACGCATCCCGAGCGTGTCCTGGAGCTGGCTGCCACAGCTTGACCGGGCGTCGTTTCCGCCGCCGCAACGTCGGGAAGACTCCAGCGATGAGCCCGGACGATCGGCCCGAGGACGCGTTCGGCTCGGGAGAGCCCTTCACGGTGGGCGTGGAGGAGGAGCTGTTTCTGGTCGATCCGGTCACCGGTCGCCAGACCAACGCCTCCGCAGCGGTGCAGAAGCGCCTCGGTCGGGTGGAGGGCACTGTCGAGCGCGAGCTGCACGCCTGCCAGGTGGAGCTGATCACGGACGTGTGCCACAGCGCCGGCGAGGCGACCGCCACGCTCGACGGTCTGCGCCGCGCGGTGCTCGCCACCGGGGCGGGCCTGATCGGCTCGGGAACACACCCCGCGGCGACGGAGGGCGAAGCGGAGATCACCGACAAGGAGCGCTACGAGCACATCAGGGACCTTCTCGGGGACGCGGTGGCGACGCCGGTGGGCGGGCTGCACATCCACATCGGGATGCCTGACGCCGAAACGGCGATCCGTGCGCGCTTGGGGACGGTCGAGATCCGCGCCCTCGACGCGCAGACCTCGCTCGAGGACACCGCCGGTCTGGTGGCGCTCGCCCACTGCCTCGCGCGCCACGCGGCGGAGGCAGATCCCGAGCCCGACCCGCCGGCGGAGGTGCTCGAGGAGGGAGGCTTTCGCGCGGCGCGCTTCGGCGTGCGCGCTCGCCTCCCCGATCCCGACGGGCGGTTGCGGCCCGTGGCGGAGTTGCTCGATGACGCGCTCGCCGTCGCCGGGGATCACGCAGGGGCGCTCGGTTGCGTCGATGAGCTGACGATCCTGCCTTCGCTGCTGCAACGAGGCGGCGGAGCCGGCCGCCAGCGCGCGGCCTGCGAGATCACCGGGATGGACGGGCTGCTGCGGGAGCTCACCAGGCTGACCGCGAAGGGCCTGGAGGCTGCTACCTAAGCCGGGCGCAGATGGATCACCGACACGCCGTAGCGCTCGGCCATGCGCTGTGCGACCAGCGAGCGGTGGCAGGCCTCCGGGTCACGCTCCACGCACATCAGAGCACTCGCCCTGTCGCTCGGCAATTCGGCGAGGAGAGCGCCGAGGTCCACGCGGTCGAGGATCTCGGCGATGTAGCGCTCGCGGTAGCTGCTCGCCAGCTCGACGCGGGAGCGCTTGCCCACGCCGAGCCGGTGGTCCTCGCGGTACTGCAGATGGCGCAGCTCGGTTGTGGGCGCCAGCTCGCGGTGATGCTGGTAGGCGATCGATGCCTCTCCGAGCGCGAGCTGCAGGCGTTTGGAGTTTGCCCATGCATAGTGGCTGCCGCGGACCCCTCGCCGTTGGCGAACGTCGAGCACGAGGCCGACATCGGCCTCGCGAAGGGCGGCAAGGAAGCCGGCGAGGTCGAACCCGTAGACGCCGATGGTCGCGATCGTGCGCATGACTCGAGCCAATCCCGAGGTTACCCCGCTCGGCGAGCCTCACGCGAACAACGCGTCCACAGAGACATCGATGCGACGCCGTGGAAGCGCCTCTCCGCGGGCAGCTCCGGACGGCTCGCAGCTGCGCGTGACGGTGAACAGCGCCTGCACCGCCTCCGTCAGAAAGCGCGACGCCTGCCCGTAGCCGTGAGCGTCGTCACGGCCGTTCGGGCGATGGTGGTAGCGGGCGGGCACGTAAACGTGCAGGCGTCGGCGGGCTCGCGTGAGCGCGACGTAGAACAGGCGACGCTCCTCGGCGATCGACTCCTCGGTGCCGGTGCTCATGTCAGCGGGGAAGTTGCCGTCGTATGCGCAGATCACGTGGACGGCGTCCCATTCCAGGCCCTTCGCGGAGTGCACGGTGCTGAGCACCAGGAAGTCCTCGTCGAGGTGCGGCGGCCCGGCCAGCGCAGCGCTGGACGCCGGCGGGTCGAGCACCAGCTCGGAGACGAAGTGGCGCACGTCCGACGCGCTCCGGGCGGCGGCGACGAGCTGGTCGAGGTCGCCGACGCGCATTGCGCCGTCGGGGTAGCGCAGGCGGATCAACGTGGCCAGGGCCGCGCACAACCGCTCGACGCGGGCGCCGGTGGTCGCACTCGAGTCGCCGCCGACGACTGCCAGCGCCTCGACCACAGCACCGGCGTGCTCGAGCGAGCTCTCCGGGACATGCGCGGCGGCCTGCGCCCAGCGCCCCAGATCCGGCACGCCGCCGCCGGGTGGGCGCAGCGCGTCGAGCACACGCCGCGCGCGGATCGGGCCGACGCCGTCGAGTAGCTGAAGCAGGCGAAACCAGCTGACCTCATCGGCTGGGTTGTCGCTCAGGCGCAGCAGGGCGACGAAGTCCTTGACGTGGGCCGCGTCGAGATAGCGCAGGCCCCCGTACTTGACGAACGGTATGCCGCGGCGCGTGAGCTCCAGCTCGAGGGGGGCGGAGTCGTGGCCCGTGCGGGACAGCACCGCCTGGTTGCGCAACTCCATCCCCTCCTCGCGCGCCGCCAGCACGCGCTCGCACACCTCCCCCGCCTGCCTGCTCTCGTCGCGGGGGAACACGAGCTCCGGTGGCTGGCCGCCGTCGCGCTCGCTCCACAGCCGCTTGGGGAAGCCGAGACGGTCCTGGGCGGAGACGGCGTTTGCGACCGCGAGGATCGGCGCTGTGGAGCGATAGTTGCGCTCGAGCTTGGCCAGGTGCGTCCCGGGAAACTGGTCGGGGAAGTCGAGGATGTGGCGAGCGCTCGCGGCACGGAACCCGTAGATCGCCTGGAAGTCGTCTCCGACGACCGTAAGACCCTCGCCCGCGCTGCGCAGACCCCGCACGATGTCTACCTGCAGGCCGTTGACGTCCTGGTACTCGTCGACGAGAACGTGGTCGAACGCCCCGCTCATGCACGGTCCGATCACCGCGTCGAGCGCCAGCGCGCGCCAGTACACCAGCAGATCGTCGAGATCGATCACGCCGAGCGCTCGCTTGCGGGCGCCGTATCCACGAAACAGCTCAGCGAGCGCGTCGCGATGCTCGGCGCACCACGGAAATGCCTCGGCGAGCACCTCCTGCAGCGGCGTCTGCGAGTTGACGGTGCGGGAGTAGATGTCGAGCATCGTCCGTGCCCGCGGGAAGCGCCGGGCACTGGCTGCATGTCCCTGCTCCTGGCGAACGAAGTCCAGCAGGTCGCAGGCATCGCCGGCGTCGAGTATCCCGAAGCCCGGGTCGAGCCCAAGCGAGGAGGCGTGCAGCCGGACCATCTGGTGGGCGAGCGAATGGAACGTGCCACCGAGCACGCTGCCCGTGTCCGGCGCGACCCGTTCGGCCAGGGCGCGGGCGCGCTCGACCATCTCGCGCGCGGCGCGGCGGGTGAACGTGAGCAGCAGGATCCGCTCGCCCGGCACGCCCTCGGCGAGCAGCCACGCCACGCGGGCGCAGAGCGTGGTGGTCTTCCCCGTCCCGGCCCCCGCGAGGATCAGCAGCGAGCCGTCGGCGGGATGCGTGGCGGCCGCGCGCTGCTCGCTGTTGAGGGCATCGAGCCACGGCCGGGGATTGCGCTCATCGAACATCCGTTCGCCACGCTAGGCGAGCGCCCGGATGGCGTGCAAGCTTTGGTGCGAGTGGGCCTGCCGGTGGACGCGAGGCGACGCACCGGCATAATCTCGGCATATGAGCGCCTCGACCCTGCCGAGCACCGACGCGATGGCGGCAGAGGCCGAAGCAGACGTGGAGGCGCTCGTCGCGATCTCCAGCCCCTCCGGCGACAACGACGGCGCGGATGCCTGCCTGGCGCTGTGCACACAGCGGCTCCCTGCCGAAGCAGCCGTCGAACGGGTCCCGTGCTCCTCTCCCGGCCACGCTCCCGACCTGTTGGCACGCCTCAGCGGCACCGGCTCCGGCCGGGTCCTGCTGTTGGGCCATGTGGACACTGTCGTCGGCCACGCCTGGCATCGCCCGCTGCTGCGCGAAGGCGACACGTGGCGCGGCTCCGGCACTGTCGACATGAAGGGCGGCGTGGCTGTGGCGCTTGCCCTGGCACGCTGGCTGGCGGAGCGTCCGGAGACGTTCGCTGAGCTCGGGGTGCTGTTGGTCGTCGACGAGGAGTGGCGTCTGGAGCCCTTCTCGCACGTGCACCGGTTCGCCGGCTACGACGCATGCCTGTGCTTCGAGGCCGGTGAGCGAACGCGCGCGGGCGAGGAGGGCGTGGTCGTGCGACGCAAGGCCGCCGGCACGATCGCCGTGAGGGGCCGCGGCCGCGCCGCCCACGCCGGCTCCAACCCCGACGCGGGCGTCAACGCGCTGCTTGCGCTCGCTGAAGCCGCCAGAGCAGCCGCGGCGTTGCACGACCCGAGCGGGAAGGATGCGCTCAGCGTCGTGCCCACGAGGCTCAGCGCCGGCGATGCCGTCAACGTGGTGCCCGCTTACGGGGAGCTGATGATCGACGTGCGGGCGCACAGCAACTCCTCCTTCAGTCGGGTCGTGCAGGCGGTGTCGCACTCGGCCAACGGGGCGAGCTTGGAAGTCGAGCTGATCCGCTCCTGGCCCGGGATGGAAACGCGCGAGAGCACTCGCGGCCTGCTGGCGGCGGCCAGCGCGAGACTCGGGCGCGAGATCGTTGGCGTCGGGCGGGGCGGCGCGAGCGACGCGAGCCACTTCGCCGGCACGATCCCGCTGACGATCGACGGGCTCGGCCCCCGAGGCGGTCACGCGCACTCACCGGACGAGTACGTCCACGCCCCCTCGCTGCGCGAGCGCGCCGAGGTCGGGATGGCGATCGCAGCCGCGCTGCTCGCCTCCCCCGCCCGGGCCACCGGCTGATCGATGACGGCAAGCGCGTCATGAGACCCGACCCAGCAGGGAGTATGTAGAGATGACACCCGTCACCGGCAAACGTCGAGCTGAGCCCGCGAAGCGCCAGCGATCGCTCGTCGGCTCGATCGTTGAGCTCGTTGTGATCATCGCGGTCGCGCTCGGGCTCGCCCTCGCAATCGAGGCGTTTGTGATCAAGCCGTACCGCATCCCCAGCGGCTCGATGGAACCGACGCTGGAGGTCGGCCAGCGGGTTCTGGTCAACCGCATCAGCATGGACTTCAGCAAACCGCATGTGGGCGAGATCGCCGTGTTCCACCCGCCGAGCGGCGCCGAACAGCAGCAATGCGGGCCGACGCCGTACACCGTCAGGTTCGGTGGCGCGGCCTGCTCGCAGCCGATCCCCAAAGAGGCGAGCGTCACCTTCATCAAGCGCGTCGTCGCCGGCCCCGGCGATGAAATCTACGTCAAGGAAGGTCACGTCTACCGCAAGGCGGCAGGCACGAGCCACTTCGTGCGCGAGCAGGACCCCTACATAAAACCTTGCGGCTCGAGCCCGGAGTGCAACTTCCCCACCCCCATCGAGATCCCCGCGGGACACTGGTTCATGATGGGCGACAACCGAGGAGACTCGGACGACAGCAGGTTCTGGGGACCGGTTCCCGAAGGCTGGATCATCGGACAGGCGATCGCCACCTACTGGCCGCCCGACCGCATCGGCAGCCTCTGAGCGCATTCGACTCCGGTCAATCGCTCCGCGGGTCCGCCGGCTCACCCCGCTTCCCCCGCGAGCTCGCTCGCGAGTCACGCGCGGCTCGCGAAGCTCCTGCTCGCCTCGACCCTTTTCCCTGTGGCTCGTCCGATACGAACAGATCGACGACGCGCCGCGCTCTTGCCAGACAGCGAGGACAGTGCTCGATCTGCGGCTCCGACCCCGGCATCGCGAGGATCAGGCCGCAGCTTGGACAGTTCAGATAGGGCATGAGCGCCACCTCCATCCGGCTGCTGGGAGACTGGGCAGATATACCTCGGTGGCGATCCCGGGACGGCACCCCTCGCGGTTGCCGGCTCGTGAAGCCCCCCGTCCACGATCTCTCGCCCCGATAGAGACGACGAAACCACTTCGATAGCTATCCAATTTCTCCTGATTCGAAACCGGCGACGCGAGGTCTCGCCCAGAGCGACGGGACGCAGGGAGAGGTATAGGTTGTCGGGCGCTGCTGCGCTCTCGCCGGCTCCGACAGGCACGAGATGACCAAGATCCTCTTCCTACCTTTCAGTATCGTCGCCGGGCTTCTGGGCGGACTGGTCAGCCGCAAGGCGTTCGCGCTCGCCTGGGGGGCCATCGACAGTCAGGAGCCACCCAAGCCCGAGGACCGGCGGGCGCGCCTGGGCAAGCTCGCGGTCGCGCTGGCCCTCGAGGGCGCGGTGTTCCGGCTGGGCAAGGGACTCCTCGACCGTGCTTCGCGAAGCGGCTTCGCCCATCTGACGGGTAGGTGGCCCGGCGAGAAGCGCGGCGAGCACGACCAGCAGCAGCCCGAGTAGCGCGCCGAGCGGGCGCATCCAGCAGCAGCAGCAGCAGCAGCAGCAGCTCGGCCCGAGCTCAGCCGTCGCGCGGCAGGTCGAAACGCATCAGCACCTCAACACCCCCGCTGGAGCGCGTGAGGATCGTGAGGGCGTCGCTCAGACGCGCCATCAGACCGAGGCCGAGCCCCAGGCCGCGGGTGTCTCCCCGTCTGCCCCGCATGCCCGCGCCGTCGTCGGCGATCACGATCCAAAGCTCGCCGGAAACGGCCACGGCGATCACGTGGATCTCACCCGGAGGGCCCTCGTAGGCATGAGCGACGGCATTGGTGACCGCCTCGGAGACCGAGAGCCTGAGGTCCTCGAGGCGCTGTCCCGCCAAACCCGCCGCGACGGCGAACGCGACGACCACGTTGCGCGCCCACGGCACAGAGTTCGGCACGGCAGGGTAGGACTCGCTCATGTGAAGCGGCGCCTCGGCATCCGCGCCCCGCAGCGCCTCGCCATCTGGAGCGGATGGTGTTTGCACCACGGCGACGCTGATCGTAGCGTCTGGCGCCGTCGCATTCCCCGGTAGCGGCGGGGAGCGGCGAGCGCGGCGTGAGGGGCACTGTCGCCTGCCATAATCAAACGGAGGGCTCCTCCGCTCCTGCGGGGAGCGTAGCAGCATGCGGAGGCACCCTCCGCTTAGATTGGCTGATGGCCACCACCGAACCCACGCTCACTGACGCGCCCGCGAAGGCGATGCGCGCCGACGCCCGCGAGAACCGCGAGAAGCTGCTGCGCGCGGCCAGTGAACGCTTCGGCGCCGGCGGACCGGACGTGTCGCTGGAGCTGATCGCGCGCACCGCGGGCGTGGGCATAGGCACCCTCTACCGCCACTTCCCAACCCGCGAGGCGCTGATCGAGGCCGTCTACCGCAACGAGGTCGACCAGCTGTGCGACTCCGCCGCCGTGCTGCTTGCCGAGCTGCCTGCGGACGCGGCGCTGGCCGAGTGGATGGAGCGCTTCGTCGGCTACCTGACGACCAAGCGCGGGCTGCTCGGCGCGCTGAAGTCCGTGGCTGCGGCGCAGTCGGACCTCTTTCCCACAACGCGCGAACGGCTGATCGCGGCAATCGGCGTGCTGCTGGATGCCGGCGTCGCCGCGGGCCGGGTGCGCCCGGACGTCGACGCCGAGGACGTCATGATCGCGGTCAACGGCGTGTGGACGATCGCGGGCGAAGGCGAGCAGTGGGCGGATCAGGCCAGACGCGTCGTGCGCTTGCTGATGGACGGCCTGCGCTTCGGAACCGGCACGTAGCGCGCCGTCGAATCTTCGTCCAACGCCGAGCGCTCAGCGCGGCGCCCGCGCGCGCGGGCGCCGATCAACGAGGCGATGACACCTTCCACCGCCGTGCGTCCTCGCCCCGCAGGCGCCGCCTCCTTGTCGGTCGCCGAGCTAGTGCATTCGCAGGGGGTGGTGGCCGTCTACCAGCCGCTGGTGGATCTGCACTCCGACGAGACGGTCGGCTACGAGGCGCTCGCGCGAGGTCCCGCCGGCACACGTCTGGAGCGTCCGGTGGACCTGTTCGCCGCCGCCCGCGCCGAGGGCCTGGAGGTCGAGATCGAGCGGGAGTGCCAGCGGGCGGCGCTCGAGGGAGCGCTGGAAGTGGGCATGGCCCCGGGCCAGTCGCTGTTCGTCAACTTCGATCCTCGGATGCTCGCGCAGGAGCTGCCCGAGCAGATCGCCGAGCTGATGCGGGCCGCGCTCGAGCGCTTCTCCGTGTTCGTCGAGTTCACCGAGCGCTCGCTCACCGACCGGCCGGCCGAGCTGTTGGCGGCCGCGCAGCGTCTGCGCGAGATGGGCGCGGGCATCGCGCTGGACGACGTGGGCGCCGACCCGCGCTCGCTGGCGCTGATGCCGTTCCTGGCCCCAGAGGTGATCAAGCTCGACCTCAGCCTGCTGCAGGGCAACCCCTCCTGCGAGGTGGCGGAGATCGTCCACGCGGTGGGCGCCGAGTCGGAGCGGACCGGCGCGCTCGTGCTGGCGGAGGGGATCGAGACCGAGGAGCACCGCGGGACTGCGCTTGCCCTGAGCGCCCACTACGGCCAGGGCTGGCTGTTCGGCCACCCCGAAGCGCTGGATCGAACGGCTCCTCCGGTGGCGAACCCGATCGCGCGGCCACACCGCCAGTCGGTCTCCTTCGCGGACACGCCGTTTGGGGTCGTCTCGCGCCAGCGCCCCGTGCAGCGGGGCGACAAGCGCCTGCTGCTGGCGCTCTGCATGCAGATCGAGGCGCAGACCTGCAACCTCGGGCGCTCAGCCGTGCTGCTGAGCGGATTCCAGGACGAGTCCTTCTTCACCAACCGCGCGCAGGCGCGCTACTCGTCGCTCGCGCAGGACGCAGCGCTCGTGGGCGCGCTCGGCTTCGGACTCCCCGAGCGCCCCGCGCCCGGCGTCCGTGGCGTCGCCCTCGAGCACTCCGACCCGCTGCGCGGCGAGTGGGACGTTACGGTCATCGGCTCGCGCTTCGCGATGGCGTTCGTGGCACACGACCTCGGCGACAGCGGCCCGGACATGCGCCGGCGCTTCGACTTCGCCATCACCTACGACCGTGACCTCGCGATCGACGCGGCGCGCGCGATGATGACGCGCGTGGCAGCGATCTGAGCAGCCGCTAAGCGCGCGGCAGCCCCCACGGGGCGTCGATCGCCAGGCGCCAGCAGCCGTCCGCGCCCCTGGAGTAGACGACGACGGACTGGCTCTGCGCGGTGAAGGGAGCGCCGTCCACGCCATTGCCGCTCATCGTCAGGCTGCCGACGGCGACCGCAGCCTCGGAGGTCGCGAACAGCGCCTCGACGTCCAAGTCGATTCGGACCGCGTTCTCGACGAGGGCGCGCAGGGCATCGCCGATCAGCTCCCTGCCACGGAGCATCTGCCCGTCGGGCTGCACGATCGCGGCGTCCTCGATCCACAGCTCCAGCGCCGCCGGCACATCGCCGGCGTTGATGGCTGCGGCGAACGCCTCGGATAGCGCCTCAGGTGAGGCGTGCGGGCTCGCGCCGGGCAATCACGCCTACCGCAGTCCCGTCGCGGCGAAGGCGAGGAGCACGGCGGTCGGGATCAGGATGCGCGCACGGATCGCCGCACTGTATCCATGTGCCAAGCCGGCCGGAGGCTCGCGGCGCCGACAGCTTAGGATTCACACGCTTGAGCAACCACTCCAACGCGAACTCTGCAAGCTTCGCCGGCCGCACAGCTTGGGCGCGGAACGTGGCGGCGCCGGTTCGCGACTTCCTGGGCACAGAGACCGGCAGCGCAAGCGGGCTGCTGGCGGGCGCGGTCATCGCGCTCGTGTGGGCGAACTCGCCGTGGTCGCACTCGTATGAGTCGCTGTGGGCGACGAAGCTCGCGGTGAGCATCGGCGACTACGGGATCGCGCTGGACCTGCGTCACTGGGTCAACGAGGGCCTGATGACGCTGTTCTTCCTGGTCGTGGGGCTCGAGGCCAAGCGCGAGCTCGACCTCGGTGAGCTGCGCGAGCGCCGGCGACTGACGATTCCCGCAGCGGCTGCGATCGGCGGCATGAGCGTCCCGGTCGCGATCTACCTCGCATTCAACGCCGGCGGCCCGGGCGCTCACGACTGGGGCGCAGCGATGTCGACGGACACGGCGTTCGCGCTGGGAGCCGTCGCGGTGCTGGCGCCGCGAACGGCCACACGCCTGCGCGTCTTCCTGCTCACCCTGGCCGTTGTCGACGACCTGTTCGCGCTGCTCGTGATCGCGACCGTCTACACCGCGCACGTGTCGGTGATCGCGCTGGCGATCGCGGCGGCGCTGTTCGCGGTGCTGCTGGCACTGCGCTACGCGCCGCAATGGCGCGGGCCGGTCTCGCTGGCGGTAGGTGTGGCCATGTGGATCGCGATGTTCGAGTCCGGCGTCGACCCGGTGATCTCGGGGCTCGCGATCGGGCTTGCCACGAGCGCCTACTCCCCGTCGCGTGAAGTTCTCGAGCGCGCGACGGTGCTGACGCGGTCGTTCCGCGAGCAGCCCACCCCCGAGCTGGCGCGCTCCGCCCAGCAGGGGGTGGCGTCGGCGATCTCGCCCAACGAGCGGCTTCAGTACGGCCTGCACCCGTGGACCGGCTACGTGATCGTGCCGCTGTTCGCGCTGGCCAACGCGGGCGTGCACGTCACCGGGACGCTGCTCGAACGCGCGGTCAGCTCGCCGATCACGCTGGGGATCCTAGTCGGCTATGTGGTGGGCAAGCCGCTGGGAATCGCCGGCGCCTCGTGGATCGCCTCACGGCCGGCGATGCACGGACCGCGCTCCCCGCTGAGCCCGCCGCTGCTCGCCGCCGGCGGGGCCTTCGCGGGGATCGGCTTCACCGTCTCGCTGCTGATCTCGAGCCTGGCGTTCAGCGGGCAGCGCCTGGAAGAGGCAAAGCTCGGCGCGCTCGGCTCGGTCGTGATCGCGCCGGCGCTCGCGTGGAGCGTCCTTCGAATCGTCAGGCGGCTGCCGGCCGCCGTGCGCGCGCGACAGCTGGCGGGCACGGCCGAGGACATCCTGGATCTCTCGCGGGACGTCGATCCCGAGCGCGATCACATCCGCGGCGCGAGCGACGCGCCGGTGACGCTGGTCGAGTACGGCGACTTCGAATGTCCCTACTGCGGGCATGCCGAGCAGGTGATCCGCGAACTGCTCGCCTCCTTCGGGGAAGACGTACGCTACGTCTGGCGCCATCTTCCGCTGAACGACGTGCATCCGCACCCGCAGCTGGACGCGGAGGCCTCGGAGGCAGCAGCGGCGCAGGGGCGCTTTTGGGAGATGCACGACATCATGCTCGAACACCAGGACGAGCTGAGCCAGAGCCACCTCGTTGGCTACGCGGAAGAGATCGGCATCGATGCGCAGCGCATGCTCAACGAGCTGCACCGCCGCGAGTACGCGGCGCGCGTGAGCGAAGACGTGGCCAGCGCGGATGAGAGCGGGGTCTCCGGAACGCCGACGTTCTTCGTCAACGGGCGTCGCCACTACGGCGCGTACGACATCGGCACGTTGAGCACCGCCGTCACGGCCGCGCGGACGCGCGCACGACTGATGGCGAAGGCGCCATGAACGCATCGCCGCTGGCTCATCCGCTGCAGTGGCTGAGCCGCCACGACCCCGATCTGGTGGCGCTGCGCCGGGCGGGGCGCACGGCGATCGTCTTGCCGTCGATGTTCGCGATCTGCGAGGAGGTGATCGAAAACCCGGTGATGGCGACGTTCGCGGCGTTCGGCTCGGTCGCGATGCTGCTTCTGGTCGGCTTCGGCGGCCCAATGCGCGAGCGGCTACAGGCTCAGGCGGCGCTGGCGCTGGTGGGAGGGGTGTTCGTGTGCCTGGGCACACTGGCCTCGCAGAACGTATGGCTGGCGACCGTGGCGATGGGGCTGGTCGGCTTCGGGGTGATCTTCGCGGGCGTCGTGAGCTCGGTGCTGGCGGGAGCCACGACGTCGCTGCTCCTGTCGTTCATCCTGCCGGTCGCGACCATCGGGCCGATCTCCTCGATCCCCGACCGCCTCGCGGGGTGGGGCGTGGCGTCGGGCGCGGCGCTGATCGCCGTGTGGGTGCTGTGGCCGGCGCCTGTGCGCGGCCCGCTGCGCTCGGCGGCGGCGGGCGCCTGCAGAGCGCTCGCGGCGCGGCTGCGCGCGGAGGTCGCCTACGTGATGAGCGGGCGCGAGACGGCCTTCGCCGCCGACCTGGATAGTGCGGTGGCGCAGGCGCAGGAGTCGATCTCAACCCTCCACGGCCGGTTCCTGGCGACCCCGTATCGGCCGACGAGCCTGAGCACCAGCGCGCGGACGATCGTGCGCTTGGTCGACGAGCTGGACTGGCTGAACGCGATCGTGATCCAGTCCGCGGCGCCGGTCGAACGAGGGCCGGCCGACCACGCGGCAGGCTCCGTCAAGGTGGCGGCGGCCACGGTGCTCGAACGGGGCGCAGAGCTACTGGAGGCGACGGGCGGCGAGCGCCAAGCGCTGCGCGGGGCGCTGACCGACCTGGAGGATGCGCTCAACGGCCTGGAGGAGGGCGCGATGGACCGTCTGCCGCTCGGCGAGCTCACGTCACTCGACCCGAGCTTCCGCGCGGAGGAGCTGGGCTTCGCGGTCTCGACGATCGCCCACAACATCGACCTGACGGCGGCAGCGGAGCAGCGCAGCTTGCTGGATCGGGCTCTCGGCCGCCAGCCGCAGGGCATACCGCGGACGTTGACTGCGGCCCAGCAGCGCGCGACGGCGCACGTGGCTCGCAACTCGGTGTGGCTGCACAACAGCGTGCGCGGCGGGGTAGGACTCGGTATCGCGGTGTTCGTCGCCAATCGCACGGGCGTCCAGCACTCCTTCTGGGTTGTCCTGGGCGCGCTGTCGGTGCTGCGCTCGAACGCGCTCAGCACCGGACAGACGGCGTTGCGTGGATTGCTGGGCACGGTGGCGGGGTTCGTGATCGGCGCGGCGCTCCTCGAGGCGATCGGCACCAACGCGACGCTGCTGTGGTTCCTGCTCCCGGTGGCGATCCTGTTCGCGGGCGTCGCTCCAGCGGCGATCTCCTTCGCGGCCGGCCAGGCGGCGTTCACGTTGACGCTGGTGTTCCTGTTCAACCTCGTCCAGCCGACGGGCTGGCGGGTGGGCCTGCTGCGCGTGGAGGACGTCGCGCTCGGATGTGCGGTGAGCCTCGTGGTTGGCCTCCTGTTCTGGCCGCGGGGCGCGACGGCCGCGCTGCGACGGGCACTGGCCGACGCATACACCGACAGCGCCGACTACCTCGCCAGGGCGGTGGACTTCGGCATGCGCTGCTGCGATCGCGACACGGGCGCAGCGAGCAGCTCGCTGGCCGCGCCCGTCGAGGACGCGGCGCGTGCGGCGGGAGCGGCGCGACGGCTGGACGACGCCTTCCGCGCCTACATGGCGGAGCGCGGCGCCAAGCCTGTCCCGTTGGCGGAGATGACGAGCCTGGTCACAGGAGTGGGCGGACTGCGCCTCGCGGCGGACGCCGTGCTTGGTCTGTGGGAGCACGAGGACGGCTCAGTAGGCGGCGACCGCGCGTCGGCGCGCGAAGAGCTGTTGCGCTCGAGCGAGCTGCTCAAGCGCTGGTACGAGCAGCTCGCGTCGAGCCTGCTCAACGACGCACAGCCGCCACCGCCCCTCCCCCGCGACGAAGTGGCCGACGGGCGGCTGCTGGCGGCGGTGCGCCGCGACCTGAGCGGCGCGGACGGCCGAGCCGGCGCGACGGCGCTGCGCATGATCTGGACGGGCGATCAGCTGGACGCTGTCAGGCGCCTGCAGGAGGTCATCGTGGGGCCGGCGCAGGTCGCGACGGGGCGCTGAGCGCGAGCCGCTCGTGGACCGAGCGCACCGCGCTGGAGCCCTCGCCGACGGCTGCGGCGACGCGCTTCATGGAGCCGTGGCGGACGTCGCCGGCGGCGAACACCCCGGGGGTGGAGGTCTCGAACGGCAGCGACGCCGGCGGCTCGGCGCCCAGCGGTCCTGCGAGCTGACGGTCGGTGAGGATGAACCCGTCGCGGTCCAGGCGCACGCTGTCGGTGAGCCACGCGGTGGCGGGCCTCGCGCCGATGAAGCAGAACAGGCCGGCGCAGGAGACCGTCTCGCGCTCGCCGCCGGAGAGCCGGCCGAGTGTGACCTGCTCGAGGCGCTCGCCGCCTGCGAGCTCCTCGACTTCCACGCCGGTCACCAGCTCGATGTTGGTGTCCGCGTGGATGCGCTCGATCAGGTACTGCGACATCGTCTGCGTGAGGTCCTGGCGGCGGATCGCGAGCGTCACCCCGCACTCGCTCTGGCTCAGGTAGAGGGCGGCCTGTCCGGCAGAGTTGCCGCCGCCGACCACGATCACCGGCGCGCCCCCGCAGACACGCGCCTCTAGGTCGGTGGCGGCGTAGTAGACGCCGGCGCCCTCGAAACGCTCCAGGTTCTCTGCGTCCAGGCGGCGGTAGCGGGCGCCGGAGGCGACGATCACCGCTCGTGTGGGGATCTCGCTGCCGTCCTCGAGCACGACCACGTGAAAGCTGCCCTCGGCGTGCAGACCGACGACCTCGCATGGCGCGTTGAGCCGCGCGCCCAGACGCAGCGCCTGGACGGCCGCGCGCGAGGTGAGATCTCCGCCGGAGATGCCGTTGGGGAAGCCGGCGTAGTTCTCGATCCGCGAGCTCGACCCGGCCTGGCCGCCGACGGTGACGGCATCCAGGCAGACAGTGCTGAGACCCTCGGAGGCCCCGTACACGGCGGCGGCGAGGCCGGCGGGGCCGCTGCCGACGACGACGAGGTCGAAGATGAAGCCGGGCACCGGCTGGAAGCTCAGGCCGAGCAGCTCGGCGAACTGCGCGGGGGTGGCGCGGCGCAGCATGCCGTCGGGTGTGATCGCCACGGGAGTGTCCTGCGCCTGCAGGCCCATGCTGGCGAGCAGGGCGTCGACGTCGTCGGCTTCCTCCAGGTCGATCCACGTGTGGGCCAGCCGCGAGTGCTCGGCGAACGCGCGCAGCGCGATCGCCTCGGGCGAGTAGCGCGAGCCGATGATCTGGATCGCCTGAGCCCCCTGCCCGGCCCGCAGGATCTCCCGCCGCGCGAGAAGCGCGGCGAAGATCGTTTCGGCGAGCGCGGGGCGAAGGCTCATCAGCCGACGGAACTGCTGCTGCTCGATCACGAGCACCCGGCCGGCCTCCGAGACGCGGGCGTCGAGATAGCGGTGCTGTCCGGTCAGGAGCGTCAGCTCGCCGATGAAGGCCCCAGGACCGTAGTTGGCAATCAGCGCATCCTCGCCGCCACCCGGGCGCAGGACCTGCACCTCCCCCTCGAGCACGACGAACAGGTCATACGACGCGTCCCCCGCCTCGAACAGCAGCTCGTCCATAGCGGTCGTTCGCTCGGTCCCGAACGAGGCGATGTCGGCCAGCTGGGCGGCGCTGAGCACAGGCCATGCGACGCGGTCTCCAGGAGCGCTGGTGCTCATCGCCGCGAGTGTAGCCGCGCCGGTGAGCGCAACTCAGCTCACGGCGAGCGACTTGGCGGCGGAGCTTTCGCGGCGCGCCAGCTCCTCACGCACGAGCGGTGCGACGCGCGTCGCGAACAGCTCGATCGAGCGCATCACGTCCGCGTGCGCGACGGCGCCGACGCTCATCTGCGCGAGGTAGCGGTCGTGTTTGAACAGCTCGTGCTCGTAGAGGATCTTCTCGGCGACCTGCTCGGGCGAGCCGACCGCGAGCGCGCCGTCGGGGGCGCGCAACGCCTCGTACTCCCGCTGCCCCGATGGCGGCCAGCCGCGCTCGCGCCCGATGCGGTTCATCATCGATAGATATGAGGATGCGAACGCTGTGTCGGCCTGTGCGCTGCTGTCAGCGACGAACGCGTGTGTGTTGATCGCAAGGCAGGTCTGCGCGGGGTCGTGTCCGGCCTTCTGTGCGGCCTCGCGGTAGAGCTCGACCAGCGGCGCGAAGCGCGCGGGCTGCCCGCCGATGATCGCGATCGTGAGCGGCAGCCCCAGCGTGGCGGCACGCACGACCGACTGCGGCGAGCCGCCGACGGCCACCCACACGGGCAGTCGCTCCTGCACGGGCCGCGGCCACACGCCGGCGTCAGCCAGCGCCGGGCGGTGGCGCCCGGACCACGTCACGTGCGTGCTCTCGCGCACCGCCAGCAGTAGCTCGAGCTTCTCCGCGTACAGCTCGTCGTAGTCGTCGAGGTCGTAGCCGAACAGCGGGAACGACTCGATGAAAGAGCCGCGCCCGGCCATGATCTCGGCGCGCCCGCCGGAGAGCAGGTCGACCTCGGCGAAGTCCTGGAAGACCCGCACGGGGTCATCGGAGCTGAGCACGGTGACGGCGCTGGAGAGCCGGATCGTCTTCGTCTTGACGGCGGCGGCGCCGAGCACCACGGCGGGCGAGGAGACGAGGAAGTCTGGGCGGTGGTGCTCGCCGATGGCGAACACGTCGAGCCCGAGCTGGTCGGCGAGCTCGACCTCCTGCATCAGCTCGCGCATCCGCCGTTGCGGCGTGACACCGCTGCTGAGGTCGGCGAACGTGGCGAGCCCTAGTTCCATGGTCAAAGGATAGCCAATACTAGTTGCGCGTGCAACCATCTCTCCGGGTCCACGCGCACCTCAGGCGGTAGGCCTCAAATCCTCGCGATCAAGCGCCGGCTCCCCGACGGTGAGCTCCATGACGAAGTGAGACCCGATGCCGGGGACGTCGAACTCCTCCGAGATGGCACGAAAGCCCGCACGCTCGTACAGCGAGCGGGCGGGCGTGCGTGCGTTGCACCACACACGCGAGGCGCCGGCGGCGACCGCATGCTCCAGCAGGCCGGCCAGCAGCGTGCTCCCAACGCCCTGGCCGCGGGCGTGCGCGACGGTCGCCATCCCCCTGATCCGCCAGGACCCGGGCGTGCCGTCGGGAGCGATGAAGCCGACCGCGATCGGCTCCGCGCCCTCGAAGGCGCCAAGCGCGAACGCACCGTCGGGCTCGTGCGCTGCGAGGCTCTCCTCGGGTTCGTGCGGACGCAGGACGGCGTGGCGCAGAGGTCGTGTCTGGGCGAGCGGGATCTGACGCACGATCTGGGCTGGCACGCGGGAGATCCTAGAACGCGGCGTGGCAGCGGCCGGTCGTCCACGCGCCGCCGCGAGCCTGACGAGGACTGTCAGAGCAGCGCTTCGACCAGCCCGGTCACGGCGGACGTCGCAGACACCGAGCCTGCCGCGTTGCTGGCCGTGACCGTCACCCGCAGCGGCAGCGCCAGGTCGAGCAGCGACAGCAGGTACGTCGGTCCGGTCGCTTTCGCGATCGCCGCACATTCCTTGCCCAGGAGGTTGCAGAGTTCCCACTGGTAGCCGTACGTGATCGGAGGGGTGCCAGTCCATTTGCCCGTGAGCGCCGTCAGGAGCTGTCCGACCTTGAGCAGACCCGTGATCGACGGCGCCGCCGTGTTCGACGGCAGCAACGCAGACACGACAGTCGTCGCCGGAGACGTCGCCGACGTCGAACCCGCCGCGTTCGTCGCGGTCACGACAACGCGCAGCGTGGAGCCGATGTCACCCGTCACGAGCGACAGCACCGCTTCCGCCGCACCCGAGATCCCTTTGCACGCCTCCCCTGCGGAGTTGCACAGCTCCCATTCGTAGCCGTAGCTCAACGGCGCCGTCCCCGACCAGCTGCCCGTCAGCGCTTTCAACAGGCCGCCTTCCACCAAACTCCCTACGACCGACGGCAGCACCGTATTGCTCGGAAGCAAAGCAGACACCACGCTCGTCGCAGGTGAAGTCGCCGACGTTGACCCGGCGCCGTTCATCGCGGTCACAACCACCCGCAGCGTCGAACCAACCTCTCCGGACACGAGCGACAGCACCGCTTCCGCCGCACCCGAGACCTCTTTGCACGCTTCCCCAGCGGAGTTGCACAACTCCCATTCGTAGCTGTAGCTCAACGGCGCGGTCCCCGACCAACTCCCCACCAACGCTTTCAACAACCCTCCATCCACCAAGCTCCCCACGACCGACGGCAAACCCGCATCGCTTGGAAGCAGCGCGGCAACCGCCGAGGTCTCCGGCGACGTGGCGGAGACAGAGCCGGCGGCGTTGTTAGCGGTCACGACCACACGCAACGGGTCTCCTACGTAGAGCAGCCCCGACCTGTACTGGGAGCTGGTCGCGTCGGGGATGTCGAAGCATTCGCCGGCGAGCGGCGGGCAGCTCTGCCAGTGGTAGCTGTACGTGATCGCTGGGGTGCCGGTCCAGCTGCCGGTGGACGCAGTCAACAGGCCGCCTTCCACGAGGCTGCCCGTGATCGACGGCAACTCTGTGTTGCTCGGCAGTGCGGCGGCGACCACACTCGTGGCGGGTGAGGAGGCGGCGCTCGACCCGACGCCGTTGGTCGCGGTGACGATCGCTCTCAACGTGGTGCCGACATCGCCCGGCACCAGCGAGATCGTCGCTTCGTCGGCCCCGGAGATCTGTTCGCAGCCTTCTCCCGATTCGTCGCAGAGCTCCCATTGGTAGCTGTAGCTCAGCGGGCTGGTGCTCGACCAGCTCCCTTCGTCGGCGGTGAGCGTCTGGCCATCTTCGGCGAATCCCGAGACGGTGGGTGCCGTCGAGTTCACGGGCGGACCGGGCTCGATCGTCTGCTTGGAAGCACGCGACTCGCTGCTCGCCGATCCATATTTGTTTTCAGCAGTGACGATCACCCGCAACGTGTGGCCCAACTGGTTGATGGTGGGCGTGTACGTGGCTTCGCCGACTCCTGCGATCGTCGAGCACCTACGTCTGACACAGCTCAGCCACTCATAGGTGTAGGAGCTGGGAGCCGTTCCCTTCCAACTCCCGGTACTGGCCGTCACGGGCTGGCCGACCTCGAGCGCACCGGAGATCACGGGGCGCCTGCGCTTCTTCGGCGCCGAAGCGATGGTCTTCGCTCTGTGCGCCGAGGCGGTGCTCGCCGCGAGCGCGCCGGCGGCGCCCGCCAGCAGCGTTGCGCAGGCAGTGAGCATGAGCAGGGCCCGGAGACGCGCCGGCCCCGACCGCCGGCTCGTCGTTGCAACACGCTGCCCTTTGCCGACGCGACCAGTCCTCAATGACATTGCGGTCTGCTCCCTCATCCCCGACCCTGTTGAGCTGCTGGGTTGACAGCAGCTCAACCCTCTCCAGGCCGCGAGAATAGCACGCCGTCTGCGGCCTGAATTGCGCCGTTGACGCGCCTCTCAGCCCAAGACTGCGAGCAGCCCGTGCCGGGCAATCCCAGGCCGTGCGGGCAGTTACTCAGCCTTCAATCGTAGTTCGCGCCTTTGGCCTCGAGTTCAGCTCGGAACTGCGCACGCTTGCCCGGCGTCAGGCAGCGACGCTTGGAGCGAAGGCGTAGAAACCTATAGGTTTACAGACAGAGAAGTTTTCTCAACTTATAGGTTGTGAAATCGATTCCCTATGCTAACCTATAGGTATGCGAAGATCCGAACGAGCCGCGCAAGCCCGACGTGAGCTGGACAGAAAGTTCGGTGCCGTAAACCTGGCGCCTATCGAAGCACGTCCTCGCTCTGGCTGGATTCGAGCGATCCGAGACGCGCTGGGAATGAGTCAAGCCATACTGGCCGAGCGTCTCGGAGTGTCGAGCGCAGCCGTCAACAAGCTGGAGCGCGCCGAGTTGCATGGCGGCGTTACGACCGGGAAGTTGGCCGAGGTAGCTGCCGCGCTGGACTGCACGCTCGTCTACGCCCTGGTGCCGAACTCCACACTCGAGCGCACGGTCACGAACCAGGCCCGAACCACCGCCTCACGGGTGCTTGGGTATGCCGCGCGCACCATGGCCCTCGAGGCGCAGGAAATCGACGACGGCCGGCAGGCCGAGGCCATCGAGCGCTACGCACAGGAGCTCGTCGCTAATGGCAAGCTCTGGCGGACGGAACGAAACCGGTCGAGACGCGAGAGGTGAGCGCCTCACCCGACGACCAGCCCGTTCCCCGGTTCAACGTCCACACCATCGGTCCGGAGCCCTCCGGTGCGACTCCCATCGAGGAGGAGGATCTGGAGGGCCTCATCCCGGGCTTTGTGGCGACGCGCGCCGACCTCAACCAGGTGGAGTTCGAGAACATCACGAAGGCGCTTACTTGGGCGCAACGGCAGGCACGCTCCCGTGGAGCAGAAGGCATTCTCGACTACGGATTCATGCTGGCTCTCCATCGCCGCATGTTTGGCGACGTGTGGACATGGGCAGGAACCCTACGGCGACGTGTCACCAACATCGGGGTGGATCCCGCCTCGATCGTTACACAATCCCAACTCGCGCTCGACGACGCTACCTTCTGGCACACCGAAGGACTATTCGGATCCGATGAGTTGGCGGCTCGGATCCACTGTCGGCTGGTCAGCATCCATCCCTTCAGGAACGGCAACGGTCGCTGCACGCGGATGATGGCCGATCTCTACCTGACATCGACCGGAGTCGAGTCGTTCCCCTGGAGTCGCGCCAACCTCGATGTGGATGGGTCCAGTCGAGCGGCATACATAGCGGCACTGATCAAGGCTGCCCAAGCCGACGAATACGAAGACCTCATAAGGTTTGCGCGCCACGACTGAGATGGCTTCGACCAATGCTGTGAAGCCAACGCAACCGGCGTCCGCGGCGGCGCGCATCACGAAGCCCGGTCGTGTAAACCATCAGGCAATGACGCCGATCTCCCGAGGCTTTCACGGTCGCCGCAACCCCGATGTGGACCCGTCTCGCCTGCCCCCCGGTCAGTACCTTGTTCAGGACTTCCCGGTGCTCTCGGCGGGGCCGACACCACGAACTCAGCTCCAAGATTGGAGCTTCACGCTCGACGGGCTACTGACGCCGCCACGCTCGTGGCGCTGGGACGAGTTCACGGCCCTACCGTCAGAGACGTTCACCGTGGACATCCACTGCGTTACCAAGTGGTCCAAGCTGAACACCTCGTGGACCGGGGTGTCCATCGACACGCTGCTGGAGAGCGTCGAGACCAAAGCCCGGTTCGTGCTGGCATGGTGTGACGGCGGCTACACCACGAACCTGCCGCTCGCTGACCTGACGGGCGGAAAGGCTTGGATCGCCTATCGCTTCGACGGCGAGGAGCTGGAACCCGAGCACGGTGGCCCGGCGCGGCTGCTGGTGCCGCACCTCTACTTCTGGAAGAGCGCCAAGTGGGTGCGGGGACTGCGGCTGCTCGCAGCCGATCAGCCCGGCTTCTGGGAGGCGGCCGGCTACCACAATCGCGGCGATCCATGGCGCGAGCAGCGCTACTGGAGCGATTGAGCTCGCGACCGCAGCCGATCGTCTGGCGAACGGCCGCCGTGCACGCTGTCCAGCGCGAGACGGCGCGGGCGTCCACGTTGCGGCTCGAGGTGCCCGACTGGCCGGGCCACCGCGCGGGCCAGCACGTCGACGTTAGGCTGACTGCAGAGGACGGCTACCAGGCTGAGCGCTCCTACTCGATCGCTTCCGCGCCAGAGGAATCGCCGCTGGCGCTCACCGTCGAGAGATTGCAGGACGGGGAGGTCTCCCCATATCTCACCGAAGAGCTGCGGGCAGGAGACGAGCTCGAGCTGCGCGGCCCCATCGGTGGCCCGTTCACGTGGAGCGTCTCCGATGGAGGCCCGCTGCTGCTCGTCGCGGGCGGCTCCGGCCTCGTGCCGCTGATGGCGATGCTGCGCCACCGCGCCGCGCGCCGCAGCGACATCACCACGCGGATCCTCGTCTCCTCCCGAACGCTCGCGGACGCGCTGTTCGTCGAGGAGCTTCAGCGACTCGCAGGCGACGGCCTGCAGGTGCACCACACGCTCACCCGCGAGCATCCGCCCACCTGGCAGGGGTGGACTCGACGAGTGGACGAGGAGATGCTGCTCGCCGTGGGCCCCCCTGCGGCCGAAGCGCCGCGCATCTATGTCTGCGGCCCGACCCCGTTCGTGGAGCACGTCGCGAACCTGCTGCTCGACCTCGGGCACGACGCCGGCACGATCCGCACCGAGCGCTTCGGGCCCACCGGCACCTGATCTAGCCGTCGGCGTTGACGTGCTCGATCAGCTCGGCCAGCACGCGCTCAGCATCTACGTTTGGCACCTGGCAGGTACCGGCCGCCTCGTGTCCACCACCGCCGTAGGCGAGCATCAGCGCGCCGACGTCCGTGCTGCTCGACCGGTCGATGATCGACTTGCCCATCGCGAAGACGGTGTTCTGCTGCCTGAGTCCCCACAGCACGTGGATCGAGATGTTGCATTTGGGATGCAGCGCGTAGATCATGAAGCGGTTGGTCGGGTGGATCACCTCCTGCTCGCGCAGGTCGAGCACCACGAGGTTCCCGTGCGCCGTCGAGTTCTCCAAGAGCTGTGCCTGAGCCGCGACGGCGTGCTCGCGGTATAGGGCGACGCGCTCGACCACGTCGGGCATCTCCAGCACTTCCTCCACGCTGCGCTCTACGCACGCGTCGATCAGCTCCATCATCAGCTGGTAGTTGGAGATGCGGAAGTCGCGGAAGCGCCCGAGGCCGGTGCGCGGGTCCATCAGGAAGCTCAGCAGGATCCAACCGCTCGGCGTCTGAATCTCATCGAGTGAGAACAGCGCGCTGTCAGCCTTGTCCACGGCCTCCATCAGCGACTCGCTGACACGCTTGAAGCGCTCGGCGCCGCCGAAGTAGTCGTACACGACGCGGGCCGCCGACTGGGCGCCCGGAATGATGATGTGGTTCTCCGCCGCCCCCTCGAGTCGCAGCGTCTCGCTCTCGTGGTGGTCGAACGCCAGGCGCACCCCCGGCACGTACGGGAGGTTGGTCGTGATGTCGCGGTCGGTGATCTCGACGAGGCCGTCCTGCATGTCCTTGGGGTGGACGAACTTGATGTCCTCGAGGATCCCCAGCTCCTTCAGCAGGGCGGCGCAGACCAGCCCGTCGAAGTCGCTGCGGGTGACGAGACGGCACTTCTCGGCGGTGTCGGTTGCTGCCATCGGCGCTCGCTCCTTGATTGGACGTTCAAGGGACACGTCGGCAGTTCGCGGACAATCCTGAACCCCGAGCTCACTGGAGCCCCTGATCTCACCGCGGATTCACACGCCGTCGCCTGGGTGCGCCGGGATAATGCGACAGCGATGAAGGCACCCGCCGGAGAGGCCAAGCCGCCGAGCGAGACGACACCGACGACTCGCTCATCCGCCTGGGGGCCATTTCGCTCCCGCGACTTCAAGAGGATGGCCTCGGCGCAGTTCCTGAGCAACGTCGGCGGCTGGATGCAGACGATCGGCGCACAGGAGTTGATGCTCACCCTGACGACGTCGGCCACGCTCGTCGCGTTGATCCAGACGGCGGCGGGCCTTCCAGTCGTGCTGCTAGCGGTGCCTGCAGGCGCGATCGGCGACCTCGTCGATCGCCGCCTGCTGCTGATCGCATCCCAGTCGTTCATGCTGCTCGCGGCGCTGGCGCTCGCCGCGCTCGCACTCGCGGGGCTCCTGACGCCCTGGGTCCTACTCGCGCTGATCTTCGCCGTCGGCGCGGGACAGACGCTGACCTCACCGACGTGGCAGACGCTGCAGCCCGAACTGGTCGCGCCAGAGGACCGAACGCAAGCGATCGCGCTCGGGGCGGTCAACCAGAACCTCAGCCGCGCGATCGGCCCCGCCATCGGCGGCGCGCTGTATGCAGCCAGCAGCGCGGCAGCGCTCTTCTTCGTAAACGCGGCGAGCTTCGTGCCGGTCATCGGCGCCGTCGCCCGCTGGCGTGGTGGCGCACGCCCCACGCGCGCCGCAGCGCCTGAGCAGGTCCTGGGGGCAATGCGCGCGGGAGCGCGCTACATCGCGGCGAGCCCGTCGCTGCGTGTGATCCTGCTGCGCGCCGGCCTGTTCATGTTCTTCGCCAACTCGATCTGGGCGCTGCTGCCGCTCGTGGCGCGCACGCGGCTGCATCTCGGCTCAGGTGGCTACGGGCTGCTGCTCGGCGGCGTGGGCGTCGGAGCGGTCGCCGGCGCGGCGTTGCTGCCGCGCCTGCGCACGCGCGTCTCACCGCAGGCACTGATGACCGCCAGCACGCTCGTCTTTGCGAGTGTGACGCTGGCGCTCGCCTACCTCAGCGTCGGCGTGCTCGTCGCCATGGTGCTGGTGATCGGCGGCTTCGCTTGGATCCTCGTGCTCTCGACCGTCAACTCCCAATACCAGTCCACGCTTCCCGGTTGGGCCAAGGCGCGGGGCATGTCCTATTACCTGGTGATCTTCCAGGGCGGCGGCGCGCTCGGCAGCGCCGTCTTCGGCGTGCTCGCGCAGAGCTCGGGCCTCACTCACGCGCTCCTCGCCGCCGCCATCGGGCTTGCGCTGGTCGCAGTTGCCGGCCTGCGCCTGCCGTTCAAACCGATACCGCCACAGGATCTGCTCCCGACCGGCGACTGGCCGAGCCCGCAGCTGCTCGGCGCGAAGGCGCCCGGCGGGCCGGTGATGGTGACGGTCGAGTACCGGCCGAGGCCGGGGCTCGAACAGGACCTGCTCGACACCCTGCACGCCGCGCGCTACGCGCGACGCCGCACCGGCGCGGTGAGCTGGCGCGTGTGGCGCGACGCCGCCGAAACCGGGCATGTGCTCGAGCAGTTCGTCGTCGGATCCTGGGACGAACACCTCCGCCAACACGAACGCGTGAGCCGCCGCGATCAGGAGCGCTTCGAATCGATCAGGGCCATGACCGATCCGAGCCGGCCCACGACTGTCACCCACTGGCTCGCGCCCGCGCTCGATGGCGACTCTCACCCGGCGCCACCGTTGGACTCGTAAGTCCTACGGTAGCTACCCGAGAACCTCAGCGACAGCGGCCAGCGCCTCGGCCACGTCCTCCCGTGTCACATCCAGATGCGTAACCGCTCGCACGCGATGAGGGTCGATGGCCTGCATCTCGACACGATCGGCGACCCGCTCGACCAGGTTGGGGGCGTCCTTCACTTCGAAGATCACGATGTTGGTCTCGACGGCACTCGCGTCGATCGTCACCCCCGCTATCTCGGCAAGCCCTTCGGCGAGCCACGCGGCGTGCTCGTGATCCTCGGCGAGACGCTCGACGTGATGGTCCAGCGCGTACGCGCACGCCGCCGCGAGGACACCCGACTGGCGCATGGCCCCGCCGAGCGTCTGCTTCCAGCGCCAGGCCTCGTCGATCAGCTCGCGCGAGCCGGCAAGGACAGCGCCCACGGGAGCCCCGAGTCCCTTGGTGAAGTCGAGCCACGCCGTGTCGAAGCCGCTCGCGTAGTCGGACGCGGACACTCCGGACGCGACGACCGCGTTCATCAGCCGAGCGCCGTCGAGGTGGCTCCTGAGCTCGTGCCTGCGCACGACGTCCAGCACATCGCGGATGCGCTCCAGCGGCCATACGCGTCCGCCGCCACGGTTGGACGTCTGCTCGACCGACACCAGCCGCGAGCGCGGCGCGTAGCGGCTGGGCGCTCTCACAGCCGCCTCGAGCTGACCGGCGCTGAAGATGCCGCCCTCGGCGTCCAGCGTGCGGATCATCAGCCCCGCGAGCTGCGCCGGCCCGCCGCCCTCGTAGTTCACCGGATGCGAGTTTCGGTCGAGGATCACCTCGTCTCCCCCGGGCCGCGCGTGCAGGCGGAAGGCGATCTGGTTGCACATCGTCCCGCTCGGCAGGAACACGGCCGCCTCGTGGCCCAGAAGCTCAGCGACGCGCTCCTCCAGCGCGCTCGTGGTCGGGTCCTGCCCGCGCTGCTCGTCGCCGACCTCGGCGCCGGCCATCGCCGCGCGCATCCCAGCGCTCGGCCGCGTCTGCGTATCGCTGTACAGGTTGACGGGCGGCAAGCCACCAGGCTATGACATCGTGAAGCTGCACAAGCTAGGAACGACAGGACGAGCGATCGAGAGGACCCGCAATGAGCGATTCGCGACCCCAGAGCACCCCCGCCGCCGAGCATGCGCAAGCGACCGAGGTGGGGGGCCTGACGACGAAGATCAGCCCGCACTCGGTCGAGCAGACGGTCGCCCGCCTCTCGGAGATCGTCTCAGCGAAGGGGCTGAAGCTGTTCGCGGTGATCGACCACAGCGGCGAGGCACAGCGCGTGGGGCTCGAGCTGCGCGAGACGAAAGTGGTCGTCTTCGGAAGCCCGGAGGCGGGCACGCCTGTGATGGCGGCCGCGCCGCTCGCAGCGCTCGACCTGCCGCTCAAGGCACTCGTGTGGGCGGACGGCGAGCAGACGAAGGTGACCTACACCAGCCCCGCCACCCTGGCCGCTCGTTACTCGCTCAGCGACGAGCTCGCGGCCAGGCTCGCCGGGATCGACGCGCTGACGGACGCCGCCATCGGCGGGTAGTCAGTCGAACGCGCCCGCCGGCAGCACGAACCGTCGCGCCGGCCCCGCCTGCGGCGCGACATCGGCGTTTATGCGCGAGCCGTGCAGCCCCTGGCCTCGCGCGGCCGCAACGGAGAAGTCGGCGATGCCGTCGTGGTCGGATATCCAGCTCAGGATGGCTCCCGAGGAGGCGCCCTCGGCGAGGATCACGGAGCGCTCGACCACCATCCCCCCCGAGGCATGTGGACGGGCGAGGCGCTTGACGACGGCGCCGATCGCGTCGGCTCTCCCCGCGTCGGTCGTCGCGGCATCGGTCGTCGCGGCGGTCGTCGCGGCATCGGTCGTCGCGGCGTCCACGCTATCGCCCGCTCGATCGCAGCTCGACGTGACCGATCTCGCCCGGTAGCTCACACTCGACGTCTGCGGCGCCGGGCTGAAGGTCCAGCAGGGTGGTGAGCAGCAGCAGGGGAGTGCCCGCTGCCCAGGCCTGTGGGCGCGAAGCGGTCGGGTAGGCGACGGGAACGTAGGTGACCTCGGCTGGGTAGCCCGCGAAGACCTCCGGCAGGCGATGCTCGAAGTGCGGCGCTGCGGAGAGCATGCCGGCGGCGATCGTGGTCGCCGCCTCGCGATGGCCGTAGCGCGCGAGGCCGGCGACGATCAGCGAGTTGTCGTGTGGCCACACGGTCCCGGTGTGGTAGCCCAGGGGGTTGTAGCCGCCCTCGCCGGCGCCGAGCGTCCGTATGCCCCAGCCCGAGTACAGCTCCGCTTCCAGCAGCCGATCGGCCGTGGCGGCCGCCTCCCCGTCGTCGAGCAGGCCCGACCACAGCAGATGCCCGATGTTGGATGTCAGGCTGTCGACCTGACGCTTCTCGCCGTCGAGCGCCACCGCGTGGCAGCCCCGCTGGGGCATCCAGAAGTCGCGGCGAAAGGCGGCGCGCAGCTCATCCGCCTGCCGGTCCAGGCGTTGGGCGAGCGCCTGGTCGTGCCACACCTCGCGCGCCAGGCGCGCGACGCGACGCCGTGCGTCGTAGACATATCCCTGGATCTCGCATGTGGCGATCGGACCGCGTGGAAGCGTGCCGTCGGCGAGCTGGATCCCGTCCCAGCTGTCCTTCCAGCATTGGTTGACGAGGCCCGTTGAGGCGTTGCGGCGGGAGTACTCGACATAGCCGTCCCCGTCGGCATCGCCGCTGTCCTCGATCCACGCGAGCGCTGCTCGGGCGCTCGGCTCGAGCGCGCGCACCAGCTCGTCGTCGCCGGACCAGCGGTGGTACTCGTCCAAGAGGATCAGGAAGAGCGGCGTCGCATCGGCCGACCCGAAGTACGGCGAGTGCGGGCGCTCCCCCCGGGCGGTCAGCTCGCCGTAGCGCAACTCGTGCAGGATCTTGCCGGGCTCGCGTTCGTGGAAGTCCTCGCGGTCTCGCGCCTGGGCCGCGGCGAGCACCCGCAGCGTGGTCGCCGCCAGCTCGGGCAGATACGGAAGCGCCTGGAAGCTGGTGATCAGGCTGTCGCGGCCGAACAGCGCCATGAACCACGGCAGGCCGGCCGCCGGCAGCGTGGCGCCCTCGCTGATGTCCGGCGGCAGTCGCAGCGCGCCGAGGTCGCTCAGGCTCGTGCGGTAGGTGCGCATCAGGGCGGGCTGGCTCGCCACCAGAGCCGGCGCCCGGGCCAGCCACTGCTCCAGCTCGGCCGTTTTGGATGCGTTCATGGTGTTGAAGCTGTCGCCCGCCTGGCGTTGCCCGAATGCGACCCCCGACTGCTCGGCGCCGGGTGTGATGGTGAAGGTGGTCGACCATTGCTCGCCGGGCGCGAGCGTCGGCGAGTAGGCGAACCCTTCGCGGGTGACGATCGCGGGCAGGCTCGAGGCGATCGTCACCGAGCGCCGGAAGCCGTCGCGCTCGTAGGAGAGCGCGAGCGAGCGATCGTCGTGACGGAACGCGACATCCCGTGCTTCCACCGTCCCGTCCTTGACCTCGAACAGGTCGGCGAAGTCCGCGTCGAGATCGAGCGCCACCTCGATCGTGCTGCTCTGGTGGCGGTGGTTGATGACGGATATCTCCTCCATCCAGACGTGATCGATCAAGCGCCGGCGCATGATCGAGCACGGTGGCTCGGTCTCCGGGCCGACGCTGGGCGTGAGGAAGAAGTGGGCTGAGAAGTACGCGGCCTGATCGAGGCCGAGCCCCTCCAGCGGCGTCTCGCTGACCCGCAGCACCCAGTGCGACAGGTAGCGGGTGTCGTGGCAGAAGAACCCGTGTTCGCGGCCTCCGCCGTAGCGCACGTCGCCAAGGCGGTCGCTGACCACGAAGGTGCTGCCGTCGAGGACGCTGAGGGTGCGCTCAGACAAGCGCCATCGCCTGCTCTCGCGTGCGGGCGGCCGCACGGTACGCGGCCTCATAGGCGCCGGCCACCACATCCACGTCGCAGTGCTCGGCGACCCATGCTCGGCAGTCACGCGCCGAGATGCTCCCGACGCGCCCGACGGCCGCGGCCATCTCGGTCTCGTCCTCGACGAGGAAGCCGGTCCGGCCGTGGCTCACCAGCTCGCTTGCCGCGCCCGCGGGAAAAGCGATGACGGGGGTGCCGCACGCCAGCGCCTCGACCATCACCATCCCGAATGGCTCCTGCCAGCTGATCGGCATCAACAGCGCGCGAGCGCCGGCGAACGCCGAGCGCTTGAGCGACCCGCCGACCTCACCGAGGAAGCGGACACGATCGCCGTCGATGTGTGGCGCCACCTCCCGGTCGAAGAAATCCTGCTGGCCAGGTTGGATGACGCCGGCGAGCACGAGCGGCACGCCGGCCGCGCGGGCCGCAGCGATGGCGCGGTGCGGCCCCTTCTCGGCAGCCATCCGGCCGATCCAGAGCACGTAGTCCTCCTTGCGCTCCTGCATGGGCCAGTCCTGCAGCTCGATTGGATTCGGGATCACCTCAACGGCGCGCATCTCCGCGGGGGCGCTCGCGCGCTGAGCGCGGCTGATCGCCACCATCGTCGCCTTGGACTGGTGCTGCGCGTAGAAGGCGGCCGTGGCCCGCGTGAACTGACCGTGCAGCGTGTGCACGAGCGGGGTGGCGAGTCGGTCGGCCATGCCCAGGGCCGTGAACCCGCAGTGGTCGTGCACGACGTCGAAGCGGCGCTCGCCGTGCTCTCGGTCGATCGCCGCAAACGCCCGCGCCACATGGTCGACCTCATAGAGCGAGCGCTCGATCTCGTCGGGGTGGGCCGCATCGAGCAGCGTCACCACACGCGCGCTGGACATCGACCCGGGAGCGCAGAACAGAGTCACCTCGTTGCCGCGCCGCACAAGCGCCTCGGTCAGCACGCTGACCACGGACTCCACCCCTCCGTAACCCGACGAGGGAACGGAGATCCACGGCGGAGCGAGCATCGCCACGCGCACATGCTCCGCGCCTTCGCGGCGGCGCGGAAACGGCCGCGAGCGGTCCGGCTCTCGCGTGGCTGGGAGGCGTAGGGACGAGCGGGCGGCGAGGGCTTCAGCGACAGCCGGCGGCGAGGCAATGGTGGACACGCAGGTGAGCCTCAGTTCGATTGGTGTGCGCATCGAGCGCGCCAGCGACTGGAGATCACCGCGGACCTGAAGATAATAGCATGAAATTCGAATCCATGAATTCCATGTCTAGATATAGAGATCCATCTATGTGGCCAGCAACAGCCCCCGCGCGGGCCGAGCTACGCGGGCACGCTTGACAGCCGCTGGTGAACGAACTGCACGACCATCGCCCCCTCGCCGACGGCTGTGGCACAGCGCTTGACAGAGCCCGCGCGCACGTCGCCCACAGCGAAGATCCCCGGGACGCTCGTCTCCAGGAGGCTGCCGGCGCCCACCGCGGCTCCGGTCAGCACGAACCCGTGCTCGTCGCGCGCGAGCAGATCGCCCAGCCAGTCGGTGCAGGGGGAGGCGCCGAGGAACAAAAACAGGAATGACAGCGACAGCCGCTCGCCGTCGCTCAACGTGACCGCCTCGAGCTGGCCGTCCTCGCCGTGCAGCTCCGCGACTTCGCTGCGGTCGCGCACGACCACGCCGTAGCGCTCGAGCTCGAGCACCAGGTAGTCGGACATCGTCTCGCGAAGATCCGCGCGGCGATGGAGCAGCGTCACGAGCGCACCGCCGCGAGCGAGCCACACGGCGGCCTGGGCGGCTGAGTTGCCGCCGCCGACCACCCCTACCCGGCTGCCGCCGCAGCGCTGCCCCTCGGGAGGGCCGGCCGCGTAGAAGACGCTGATGCCCTCGTAGTCGCGCAGCCCTTCCACGGGCAGGCGCCGATATTCGGCGCCTGTGGCGAGCACGACGGCGCGCGCGGTGATCTCGTGGTCCTCCTCGAGCCTGAGCGTGTGCCGTCCGGCCCCCGGCTCGAGCTCCACCGCGCGGTAGGGGGTGGCGGTGCGCGCGTTGAACTTGCGCGCCTGGGTGACGGCGCGGGTGGTCAGCTCCGAGCCGCTGATCCCGGCGGGGAAGCCCAGGTAGTTCTCGATCCGTCGCGACGTGCCGGCCTGCCCGCCGAGCGCGGTGCCCTCCACGACGAGCGTGCTCAGGCCCTCTGACGCGCCGTACACGGCGGCGCCCAGCCCCGCCGGCCCGGCTCCGACGATCGCGAGGTCGACCTCCTCACGGCGCTCGAGCTCCAGGCCGACGCCGAGCGCGCGCGAGACCTGCCCGCTGGAGGGGTTGCGCAGCTCCACGCCGCCGGGCAGTCGCACGAGCGGCAGCTCGCTCGCGTCGAAGCCCTCGACCAGCTCCCTGGCGTCGCTGTCCTCGGAGCGCTCGGTGTCCCGCCACGTGTAGGGCATGCGGCTCGCGCGCGCGAACTCGACCATCCGTCGCGTCGACTCGGAGGACCGTGGCCCGATCACCTCCGGCCCGATCCCCTGCTGGCGCTGGAGCAGCTCGCGCCGGGCCATGAAGCTGGAGAGCAGCAGGTCGCCGAGCGGGCCGTCCTCGAACAGCAGCGGGCGCAGGTCCTCGCGCTCGACCGCGATGTAGCGCATCGGCTCGGTGACGATCGCGGTGAGGTAGGCCGTCTGGCCGGTGAGCAGGTTCATCTCACCGAGGAAGCCGGAAGCGCCGTGGCGCACGATCTCGCGCCCGGTGGCGTCCTGCACGGCGGCCTCGCCCTCGACGATCGCGATGAAGGGAAAGCGCCGGTCGCCGACCTCGAACAGGACCTCCCCCACCTCTGCGCTGCGTTCCTCGCCGTGCTCGCTCAGCGTCTCGAGCTGCGAGCTGGACAGGATCGAGCTGCCGATGCTGCTCATGAGCTGAGAGGGTACTGCGCGCCGGTCGATCTCCGCCTAGAAACCTGTGAGTACCGGTGCAAGCGCGCGCCACTGCTCGGCCGGCACTTCGAAGGCGTCGGGGCCGAGCGCCTGGATCATGACGTGATCTGCGCCTGCGTCCAGGTGCGCGCGTATGCGCTCGGCGATCTTCTCTGCCCCGCCCCAGGCGACCATCGCCTCCTTGAGGCGCTCGGAGCCGCCACGCACGAAGTCCTCCTCGCTGAAGCCCTGCTCTTCCCAGGATGCTCGATAGTTGGGCAGGCCCGTGTAGATCTCCAGGTGCCAGTGAGCGCGCGCCAGGAACTCGTCGCGATCGCTGGTCAGCGCGACCGCCTGCTCGACGCACAGGATCGGATCGGGGCCGAGGATCTCGCGCGCGCGGCTGGTGTGCTCCGGCGTCACCAGGTAGGGGTGGGCGCCGTCGGCGAGCGTTCCAGAGAGCTCGAGCATCTTCGGCCGCAATGCCGCCAGGACCCGTGGCGGCGCCGTCTCGGCGCCGGCGGCGAAGCAGGGTGCAGCGTCGAGCGCTTGCAGATACTCGCGCATCGTGCTGAGCGGCTTGCCGTACTGGTGACCGCGCATGCGCTCGACCAGCGGCGCATGAGAGATGCCCCAGCCGACGATGAGCCGCCCGGGATATGCGGCGTTGAGGGTGCGACTCGCCGCATTGCCCGTCACCGCATCGCGACCGTACACATTGGCGATGCCCGTCGCGACGACGAGCTGCTCGGTCGCGGCCAGCAGCAGCCCGGCGTTCGTGAACGCCTCGCGCCCGTAAGCCTCGCCGAACCACAGCGAGCCGTATCCGAGCGCCTCGATCTCGGCGGCATACTCGCCCGCCTCGGCCGGCAGGACGGTATCGAGCGCCGTCGTCCACACGCCGACCCTCTTCGCGCGCAACGCGTCGAGTGCAACGCGATCGCGCTCGGGAGCATCGCTCTGCATACGCAGGATCGTATCCTGCGCCAGGCACCGTTCCACGCAAACGCGCAAACGCGAGAAAGCAGGCGGTCCATGCCAGCACTCCCACTGAGGCAGCGGCAGTCCTTCAAGGAGCTCGAGGCCCACCACGGGCAGCTCGAGGATCGCCATCTGCGCGAGCTGTTCGCGCAGGACCCCGGGCGCGGGGAGCGCCTGACGGCGCAGGCGGCGGGGCTGTACCTGGATTACTCCAAGAACCGTGTGACGGACGAGACGCTGCGCCTGCTGGTGGCGCTGGCGCGCGAGTCGGGCGTGGAGGAGCGTCGAGATGCGATGTTCCGCGGCGATCGGATCAACGTGTCGGAGAACCGCTCGGTCCTGCACGTGGCCCTACGGATGCCGCGCGAGGCGTCGCTGATCGTGGACGGCGTGGATGTGGTGAAGCAGGTCCACGAGGTGCTCGACCGGATGGCGGCGTTCGCGCAGCGCGTGCGCTCGGGCGAGTGGAAGGGCCACACGGGCAAGCCGATCCGCAACGTGGTGAACATCGGCATCGGCGGCTCGGACCTCGGGCCGGTGATGGCCTATGAGGCGCTGCGCTCCTACACGCAGCGCGATCTGACGTTCCGCTTCGTGTCGAACGTGGACGCAACGGACTTCGTGGAGGCGACGCGCGACCTGAGCGCGGAGGAGACGCTGTTCGTCGTCTCCTCGAAGACGTTCACCACACTGGAGACGCTCACCAACGCGAAGTCCGCGCGCGAATGGACGCTGGCGCAGCTGGGCGATGAGTCGGCGATCGCGAAGCACTTCGTTGCGGTCTCCACGAACGAGCAGCTGGTGCGAGAGTTCGGGATCGACACGGCCAACATGTTCGGCTTCTGGGACTGGGTGGGCGGGCGCTACTCGATGGACTCGGCGATCGGGCTGTCGACGATGCTGGCGATCGGCCCGGACCAGTTCGCGCAGATGCTGAGCGGATTTCACGCGATCGACGAGCACTTCCGCACGACGCCTCTGGAGCAGAATCTGCCGGCGCTGATGGGCCTGCTGGCGGTCTGGTACGGCGACTTCTTCGGCTCGCAGTCGATCGGCGTGATGCCCTACGAGCAGTACCTGAAGCGCTTTCCCGCCTATCTGCAGCAGTTGACGATGGAGTCGAACGGCAAGCACGTGACGCTCACGGGCGAGCACGTGGACTACGAGACGGGCGCGGTCTACTGGGGCGAGCCGGGAACGAACGGCCAGCACAGCTTCTACCAGCTGCTTCACCAGGGCACGAAGCTGATCCCGGTCGACCTGATCGGCTTCGGCAAGAGCATCAACCCGCTGCGCGACCACCACGACATCCTCTCCTCGAACGTATTCGCGCAGGCGCAGGCGCTGGCGTTCGGCAAGACGGAGGAGCAGGCTGCGCACGGAGGGCACGTCGGAGGCGGTGATCCCCCACCGGGTGATGGAGGGCAACCGCCCGACGAACGTGCTGCTGGCAGAGAAGCTCACGCCGGCGATCCTCGGATCGCTGGTGGCGCTGTACGAGCACAGCGTGTTCACGCAGGGCGCGATCTGGGACGTCGACTCCTTCGACCAGTGGGGGGTGGAGCTGGGCAAGGCGCTGGCCAAGGCGATCATCCCGGAGCTCGAGAGCGAGTCCGAGCCGCAGCTCGAGCACGACTCCTCCACGAACGCGCTGATCCGACGCTACCGCGAGCTGAAGGCACGGCCGTGAGCACGGCGGACCGGCCGCCGGTCAGGATGGTGCTGGCGGACGTGGACGGCACGCTGGTCACGCAGGAGAAGGCCCTCACCGAGCGCGCAATCGCGGCGGTCGGCCGCCTGCGCGAGGCGGGGATCGAGTTCGCGGTGACGAGCGGTCGTCCGCCGCGGGGCATGTCGATGCTGGTGGAGCCGCTCGCGCTCACCACCCCGATCTCGGCGTTCAACGGCGGGCTGATCGTGCGCGCGGACATGTCGGTGGTGGAGCAGAGGACGATCGCCCAGGACGTGGTGCCGGCGGCGATCGAGCTGCTGGGCAAGCAGGGCCTCGACGTATGGCTGTACAGCGGCGCTGACTGGCTGGTGCGCGATCCGAAGGCCCCGCACGTGGACCGCGAGGCGAGCACCGTGCAGTTCGATCCGACGGTGGTGGAGGACTTCGATGGGGTGAAGGACGTGGCGAAGATCGTGGGGATCTCAGACGACCACGACCGGGTTTCTGCGGCCACCGACAAGGCGCGCGAGAAGTTCGGCGATCACGTGTCGGCCGCCATGTCCCAGCCCTATTACCTCGACATCACCCATCCCCAGGCGAACAAGGGCGAGGTGGTGAGCTATCTCTCCAAGCATCTGGGGATTGCACCGGAGCAGTTCGCGACGATCGGCGACATGCCCAACGACGTGCTGATGTTCGCGCGCTCGGGTCTCAGCATCGCGATGGGCAACGCGGATCGTCAGGTGCAGCGAGCGGCGCGGCGTGTCACCGCCTCCAACGAGGACGAGGGGTTCGCGAAGGCGATCGAGCGCTTCGTGCTGGGCGCAGCTAAGGTCTGACCGCAGCAGCGTTTCACCGGACCCATGAGACCTACGAGAGGGAGACCGCATGTCCGGCCCATCCGAACCGTCCGACACGCTCGTGCCTGAGCTGGCAACGAGCGCATGGCGCCTGGATCCGGCGCGCTCGAGCGTCGAGTTCCAGGTGCCCCACTTCTACGGCCTGATGACTGTGAAGGGCCGTTTCAAAGACTTCGAGGGAACGCTGGACCTCCGCCGGGAGCCGGCGGTGCAGCTGACGATCGAGGCGACGAGCCTCGACACGGGCAACGCGAAACGCGACAAGCACCTGCGCTCGGCGGACTTCTTTGGCGTCGAGCAGAGCCCGCAGCTGCGCTTCGTGTCCGACAGCGCGACGCTGGCGGGCGAGCGCTTGAAGGTCACGGGGACATTGCAGGCGGCGGGAGGGTCGGCTCCGATCGAGCTGGACGCAACGCTCCGCACGGTGGACGGCGAGCCGGAGATCGAGGCCGTGACCGAGGTCGATCAGCGGGCGCTCGGGATGACGTGGAGCCCCATGGGCATCACGCGCACGCCGACCAAGCTGATCGTTCGCGGGCGTCTCACTCGCTGATGGCAAGCGTCCGCGACGCGACATTCGAGCTGCTGCGCGCGCACGGGATGACGCGCATCTTCGGCAACCCGGGCTCGACGGAGCTGCCGATGCTGAAGAACTTCCCGGAGGACTTCAGCTACGTGCTGGGGCTGCAGGAGCTGGTGGTGGTGGGCATGGCGGACGGCTTCGCGCAGGCGAGCGGGACGGTGGGCCACGCGAATCTGCACACGGCGCCGGGCGTTGGCAACGCGATGGGCGGCATCTTCAACGCGCGGGCGAACAAGTCGCCGCTGCTCGTCACCGCGGGCCAGCAGGTGCGGGCGCACATCACGATGGAGGCGAACCTGACCAACCGCGACGCCGCGGTCATCCCGGCGCCGTATGTGAAGTGGAGCCACGAGCCGCCGCGCGCCGAGGACGTCCCGCAGGCGCTGGCGCGCGCGATCCACCATGCGTCGCTGCCGCCGCGTGGCCCGGCGTTCGTGTCGATCCCAATGGACGACTGGGACCGGGAGGCCGATGAGGATGCCTATAGGAGCGCGCTCGCGCGCGCTGTGCGGGGTAGCGCTGTGCCCGACCGCGCCGCTCTGGAGGATGTGGCGCGGCGCCTCGAGCAGGCGCACAACCCTGTGCTGATCGCAGGCCCGGACATCGACGCGAGCGGCGGCTGGGAGGACGCGGTGGCACTCGCGGAGAGGCAACACCTGGCGGTGTGGGCGACGCCGGCGACGGGCGGCGGGCGACTGGGGTTCCCGGAGGACCACCCCAACTTCGTGGGCATCCTGCCGCCTGCGATCGGCGCGGCTTCGGAGACGCTGAAGCGCCACGACCTGATCGTGGTGGTGGGCTCGTCGGTGTTCCCGTACTACCCGTACCTGCCGGGCGCGCTGCTGCCGGAGGGCGCGGAGCTGGTGCAGATCACGAGCGACCCCGACGAGGCGGCGCGGGCGCCGATGGGCGAGGCGATCGTGGGCGACGTGGCGGGCGCGTTGCGGACGCTCGTGGAGCTCGTCGCTCCGGGCGATCGCGAGGCGCCGCAGCCCCGCCCGCTTCCGGGAGAGCCGGAGCGGAGCGATCCGATCAGCGGCACTGCGGCGATGGCGGCGCTGGCGGCGGCGTGGCCGACGGATGGGATCGCGGTCGTGGAGACGCCGTCGAGCACGGTGGCGCTGCGCAACCGGCTGCGCCTGTCCCGACCGGGCAGCTACTACTTCAGCGCGAGCGGCGGCCTGGGCTTCGGGATCGCGGCGGCGGTGGGCGTGCAGCTTGCGCAGCCCGAGCGTCCTGTGGTTTGCGTTCTGGGTGAGGGCTCCGCGCAGTACGGCATCACGGCGCTGTGGACGGCTGCGGCGTACAAGGTGCCGGTGACGTTCCTGGTGCTGCGCAACGAGGAGTACATGATCTTGAAGTGGTTCGCAGAGTTCGAGCAGGCCGGTGGCGTCCCGGGCCTGGACCTCCCGGGCCTGGACGTGGCGGCGGTGGCGCGGGCCTACGGCGTGCCCGCGCGGGAGGTCTCGAGCCAGGAGGAGCTGGTGGCGGCGCTGCGCGAGGACATCGCCGTGCAGGACGGCCCGCGCCTGATCCAGGTGCCGGTCGCCAGCGGCATGTGGCTGGACTGACGCGGGTCGTTCCGAAGATTGGCGAGCGCCAGCGTTATAACTACGCGCCATCCGACCCCCGCGATGCATTGCCGGTGAGGGGATGACAGATATATTCTGTCAAACTCCCTGACGTAATGATAGAATACTTCTATCGTGCATCTTGTCTACAGAACACCCGAGCTGCAACCTGTCGAGGTCGAGGTGCTCGCGATGATCGAGGAGCTTCGCGGCCAACTCAGGCACTACGTCGACCTCGAGCCTCGGCGCTGGTACGGCACGCTCCGCCGCATGTCCTTTGCGCGCGCGGTGCAGGGCTCCAACAGCATCGAGGGCTACGACGCGAGTCTCGATGACGTGGTTGCAGCAGTTGACGACGAGCCGACGCTGAGCGCTGATGACGAGACGCGTTTGGCGCTCGACGGCTACCGCGACGCCATGACATACGTGCTTCAGATCGCGCAGGACTCGGCAGCGAGCGTAGACGCAGGGCTCCTCAAATCGCTGCACTTCATGATGATCAAGCACCGCTTGGACAAGGACCCTGGCCGTTGGCGTCCGGGGGATGTTTACGTTGTTCGAGAGTCCACCGGTGAGCAGACCTATGAAGGACCGCCATCAGATGCTGTGCCGGAGCTGATCGCTGAGATGATCGATGAGCTCGAAGGAAGCAACGCGCCCGTTCTCCTCCGCGCAGCAATGGCTCACCTCAACCTCGTCATGGTGCATCCGTTTCGTGATGGCAACGGCCGCATGGCGCGGGCCCTGCAAACACTGATTCTGGCCCGCGAGGAGATCCGCGCGCCCGTGTTTTCGAGCATCGAGGAGTATCTCGGACGAAATACGGATAGCTACTACGAGGTGTTGGGAAGCGTCGGCGAAGGACGATGGAATCCCCGGAACGATGCCCGGCCGTGGCTCCGCTACTGCCTCCGAGCGCACTACCACCAAGCCCGAACACAACTACGTCGCATCCAAGAGACTGAGAGGCTGTACGAAGTGTGCGCCCACATCGCGGCACGTAGCGGGCTGCCCGAGCGCACGACCGGCGCGCTCGCCGAGGCGGCGTATGGATTGCGCCTGACCCACAGCACCTACAAGACGATCATGGAGATGACCGCCGGTGAGACCATCTCGGACATAACCGCGAGTCGTGACCTCAGGTCCCTGGTCGACGCCGACCTCGTGCAGCCGATAGGCCGCACCAGGGGTCGCTACTACGTCGCTGAGTCGGTCCTCCTTGCAGAGCGCAGGCGCATCCAGGCAAGCCGCGCGCCCCGGGAGACGAGTGACCCATTCGAGCTGGCGACGGGACAGCTCACTCTCGACCTAGCCTGAGGTGCCCGCGCGTTGGCGCACCATCGTCTGCCCGCCCCCGGCGGGCGCCCAGACGACGCCACGAAACGCCCATCGCTCGGGCGGGGCGTCGGTGGGCAGGAGCTCGACGCGTTCGAGCAGCACGCGCAGCACGACGTCCATCTCCATGTGCGCGAACGTGGCGCCGATGCAGCGGCGGATACCGCCGCCGAAGGGGATCCACGAGTAGGTGTCGGGCAGCGTGTCGAGGAAGCGGTCGGGCTGGAAGCGGTCGGGGTGCGGGAACAGCTGTCGGGTCGTAGTGCGTGAGGCAGGCGGCCAGCAGGATGCGTGTGCGCACGGGCAGCCGATAGCCGCCGAGCTCGAACGGCTTGCGCGTGTAGCGCCCGGCGAACGCGATCACGGGGCGCGAGCGCTGCACCTCGCGGATGGTGGCCTCGCGCAGCGCCTTACCGCCCGCGTCCACCTCCTCTACGAGCCGCTCGACGATCTGAGGGTGACGGCGCAGCCGCTCCATCGCCCAGCTGAGGGTGTTGGAGGTCGTCTCGTGACCCGCCACCAGCATCGTCACGAGCTCGTCGCAGAGCTCGGCGTTGCTCATCGGGGTGCCGTCCTCGTGGCGCGCCTGCACCATCAGCGCGAGCACGTCCGCGCGAGCTTCCAGCTCGGGATCGGCCTTGGCGAGCGCGATCAACTCGGCGAGCACCTCGTCGATGCGCCTGCGCAGCTTCTGGAACTTCGGCCACGGCGCCCACGGACCGAGGTTGCGGCGCAGCTCCGGCGAGAGCGAGACGCGCGAGCCGAGCGCGGTCCACCTCGGGATCAGCTCTTCGAGCGTCTGCAGCTGCGCGCCCTCGGCGCCGAACACGGCGCGCAGGATCGCGCGCAGCGTGATGCGCTGCATCGCCCGCGCCGCTTCGAACTCGACGTCCTGCGGCCAGCCGTCGATCTCCTCGGCGGCGATCTCGGCGATCATCGGCTCGTACTCGCGCATGCGCTGCCCCTTGAACGAAGGCAGCAGCAGCTTGCGCTGCTCCATGTGCTGCTCCTCGTCGATGCCCAGCATCGAGTTCTCGCCCAGCAGTTCGCGCAGCGGGCTGGCGGTGCCGGCATGCAGCACGGTGGGGTCGGCGCGGAACGTCTGCTTGATCAGCTCCGGGTCGGACACGATCACCGTCGGCCCGAGTCCCGACCACACTGATCGTGAACATCGAGCCGTAACGACGCCGCGCACGCTCCAGGTATGGACGCTGACGCGTCCGCATCGCAAGCGTCTGCATGCTCATCGGCAGGCTCGGCCCGGGCGGCAAGCCGTCGATCGGCGACGACCCATCCCCATCCGACCCGCTCTCGAGCGGGCGATCCTCCACGGAAGCCGCCGCGGCGCTCATAGGGCAACCTCCGGTTGCTGGGTCGTGAGGTCGGGCTGAGGCTCCCGCGAGCCGTTGGCCGCCACCAGCCCATCGAGCAGCTCTTCCTGCACGCTGCGCTCGCGCGTGGAGAACTCGACGCCGTCGTCGATCGGGCCGCGCCGGAGCAGCCGGACGTCCTTGATGTAGTTCTGGTGCAGGCGCCATGGTGCTGTGGCGCCCTGCTTGGGCAGGTGATCGACCGACCGCAGCACATAGCCGGATTTCAGGTCGATGATCGGCACCCTGGGCAGATCGTCCTCGGGGGCCGCGGGCGTGCACACGGCCAGTCCGCGCTCGTCCATGTGGTTGAGCACGCGGCACACGTATTCGGCGACGAGGTCTGCCTTGAGCGTCCACGACGCGTTGGTGTAGCCGACGGTGAGCGCGAGGTTGGGCACCCCGCCGAGCATCATCCCCTTGTAGGCGACGGTGCTACCGAGCTCGATCGCGCCGCCCATCGACCGCGAGCTCGATGCCGCCGAGCATCATCATGTTCAGCCCGGTGGCAGTGACGATCACGTCGGCGTCGATGTGCTTGCCGGAGGCGAGCGCTATGCCGCGCTCGGTGAACGTGTCGATCTCACCCGTCTCGATCGACGCGCCGCCGCCGGAGAGCGTCTTGAAGATGTCGCCGTCGGGCACCAGGCACAGGCGCTGATCCCACGGGTCATAGCGCGGGCTGAAGTGCGTGTCGAGGTCATAGCCGGGCGGAAGCTGCTTGCCGGCGAGCCCGCGCAGGAGCCTGCGCATCGCAGTGGGCGCGCGGCGGCAAAGCTGGTAGTTGAGCATCCCCAGCAGCACGTTCTTCCAGCGCACGATCGCGTAGGCGGTGTGGGCGGGGAGCTTCTCGCGCAGCTTGTCGGCAATCGGGTCGCGCTCGGGCAGCGACAAGATGTAGCTGGGGGAGCGCTGGAGCATCGTCACGTGCTCTGCGCCGCTGTCGGCGAGCGCGGGAACGAGCGTGACGGCGGTGGCGCCGCTGCCGATCACGACCACCCGCTTGCCCGAGCAGTCGAGATCCTGCGGCCAGTTCTGCGGGTGCACCGTCTCGCCGACGAACCGCTCCCTGCCGGGGAAGGACGGGCTGTAGCCCTCGTCGTAGCGGTAGTAGCCGGTGCAGCAGTACAGGAAGTCGCAGGTGAGCTGCACGGTCTCGCCGGTGTCGCTGCGCTGTGCCTGCACGGTCCAACGAGCGTCGGCGCTGGACCAGTCGGCGCGCACCGCGCGGTGGCCCAGTCGGATCTTCTCCTCGATGCCGTGCTCGCATGCGGTGTCGCGGATGTAGTCGAGGATCGAGGACCCGTCTGCGATCGACTTCGCCCCCTGCCACGGCCGGAAGCGGTATCCGAGCGTGTACATGTCGGAGTCCGAGCGGATCCCGGGGTATCGGAACAGGTCCCAGGTACCGCCGGTGGCCTCGCGTGCCTCGAGGATCGCGAACGTCTTGCCGGGAGAGCGCCTGCGTAGGTGACAGGCCGCTCCTATGCCGGACAGGCCGGCGCCCAGGATCAGAACGTGGACGTGCTCGGGTGTGCTCTGCGCGGGCAGACCGTCCTGTGCCATCTCCACGGACGCTAGCACCGTCTCGACACAGTGTCAACAAAGCAGACGCACCGTTGAAAATGCGAGCCAGGGCAGGTATCGTCCGCGCATGAGCGCAACCCCCGTCGAAGACCCCCCGCCCCGCTCCGACCCCCCACCCCACTCCGTTCCTCCGCTGCGCTCGGGTCGGGGCCGGCGTGTGTCGCGCGCGAGCGGCGATGACCGCGAACGCGCGATCATGCAGACGGCGGAGCGGCTGCTGGAGGAGCGCTCGCTGAACGAGATCTCAGTGGACGACCTGGCGCGCGGCGCGGGCATCTCGCGCTCTGCCTTCTACTTCTACTTCCCCTCCAAGGACGCGGTCGTGCTGACGCTCGTGGATCGCATGGTGAAGGAGGCGGCCGCCGCGCGCGACGAGGTCGCCGAGCGGCTGCTGATGACGGATCCGATTGCCGCATGGCGCGAGAGCCTGAGGATCTTCTACGCGACCTTCGGCGCGCACCGAGCGGTGATCCGCGCGGCCAGCGAGCTGGGCTCCACCAACGCCGAGGCGCGCGTGGCGCACTCGCAGATCATCGAAGGATGGGTCGCTGACGTGACCGAGCGGATCGAGGCCGAGCGCGAGCGCGGGGCGGCGCCTCAGGGGGCGCCGGCGCGCGATCTGGCGGTGGCGCTGGTGCAGATGAACGAGCGTGTGCTGAGCGCGATCTTCATCGATGAGGCACCGGCGGTGCTCGAGGGCAACGTGCTGGAGATCCTCGACCACATCTGGCTCACGTCCGTGTACGGCACGGCTCCGTCGCTCTGAGCTGCCATACATCCACCTCGCGGCCCAGCAAGCTGTTCTCGATCGAGCGCGCGCGCTGCATCCCGAGCTTGATCGCCACGCGCTGCGAGCGCTGGTTCTCGGGATGGATGACCGAGATCAACTCGACCAGTCCCAGCCGCGCGAACGCGTCGTCACGGGCGGCCAGCGCCGCCTCCGTCGCCAGCCCTCGCCCCCAGGCGGCCCGATCCAACCGCCAGCCGAGCTCGGGCCCCGGCCCCGCGCCGGCCATGAACGGCGGGACGCTCGCGAGGCCCGCGAAGCCGAGGAAGCGCCCCTCGGTCTCGGGCTCGAGCGACTCCAGCGCCCACGGCCCGTAGCCGTAGTGCTCCCAATGCGAGACCATCGCGTCGAAGAAGGTGCTGACGCCGTGCTCGTCCAGGGGCCTGTTGAGGTGGCGAGCCACCTCAGGATCGCGATTGACGCGCGCCATCGCGGGCTCGTCCTGCGGCTGCCAAGCCCTCAGCAGCACTCGTTCTGTGCGCAGCTCCTGCACGGTGTCTACGCCGCCCGCTCCACGTATTCGCGCAGGGCAGTGCGAGCGATATCGCTCACCGAACGGTGCTCCTTCCTGGCGCGGGCCTTGAGCGCCTCGGCCAGACCGGGGTCCACGCGGATCTGTACCCGCGGGGAGACCCCGGACATACCCAGGGAGGGCCGGCCGAGAGTGACCCTCCGGGCCTTCGCCAGGTCATACCCCCGCTCCGCCTCGTCGGCCAGCGCCTCGATCTCCGACTCGGTGAGCTTCTCGCCAGATGCAGTCCTGTATGCCTCAGTCACGTTCAATCTCCTCATATCTTCGTCTGTACTTGGCACGCATGGGCATCGCGTGAATCACGAGTTGCTCACCGCTTTCGAGGGAGATGGCCATGACCTCCAGCTCTCTTCCGTTCGCGTCTACACCTAGATATAGGAGGCGCACTGACAGGGAGGCCGGACCGCCTGCGGGCGGCGGCTCCTCCATTCGAACGCGATAGCTGGCGATGACATGTCGAATGCTGTCCTTCGTGATGCGATGACGCGTCGCGGATCGCGCAAAGCGAATCTCGACGTGCTCGATCTTAGCATTTTTGTCTGACATAAGTCGTGCCTCAAACAACAATTCGCTGGTGGCGGCAGGAACCGATGATCCGCATCGCTTGGGATGGCTCCCTCCGCCTGCCGGAACTGCGGCGTTTTCTTACGTCAAGCATCGACTGGCTAGGCACGCTGTCACGCTCTGAATCTGACCTCCCCCAGCTCCGTTCGGCGCCGCGCGCTCGCGGCGATCGGTCTGCTGGTCATCGCCGCGGCGATCGCCCTCCTGACCCACGCCGTCGGGCTGTGGGGCAACTCCTCCCGTCCCGCAAGCTCGCCGCGCGCTCCACGCCGCTCACTGGCAACGCATACCGCGGCCTCGCCACGCTGCACGCCGCAAACACTAAATCGATCTGCCGTGCTCGCCGGGACCGGCCTGTCCGTCTCTCCGCTGCCCGGAACGATGGTCGCCGCACCCTCCACGCAGATCAGCCTGCTCGGCGTGCCCGTCGATGAGATCTCCGACGTCAGCGTCGTCGGCTCGCACACCGGTCCACACGCGGGCCGGCTGATCGCCTACTCCCAGGGTGACGGCGGCAGCTTCGTGTCGCAGCGACCCTTTGCCGCCGGCGAGCAGGTGACCGTGCGCGGCACCCTCCGCCTCCCCGGCGCCAGCCGCTCGTTTCAGTACTCGTTCACCGTCGCGCACGAGGACCCGCTCCCGGACATCACCGGCAAGTACGAGCAGAGCGCCTCTCCCGTCGGGCTCCAGCGCTTCCACAGCGCGCCCGACCTACGGGCGCCCGCCGTGCACGTCAGCACTCCCGCGAGCGCCAGCTCCACGCCCGGGGACATCCTCGCCGCGGTCTACGCCTCCGCCAATGGCCCCGGCGGGCCGATGATCTTCGAAGACGACGGACAGCTCGTGTGGTTCAAGCCGCTGCCCCCCAAGATCTCCGCAACCAACCTGCAGCTGCAGAGCTACGACGGCCAGCCCGTGCTCAGCTGGTGGCAGGGCCGCCTGCTGCCGCAGGGCTTCGGCGAGGGCGAAGAGATCATCGACAACACCGCCTACCGGCAGATCGCCGTCGTGCGCGCCGGCAACGGCCTCCACGCAGACCTGCACGACTTCCAGATCGGCTCGAACGACACCGCGCTGCTGACCGCGTATGACCCCGTTCACTGTGACCTCGCCTCCATCGGCGGGCCGGCGAACGGCGCCGTCACCGACGGCGTCTTCCAGGAAATCGACCTGGCGACAGGGCTCGTGCGCCGCGAATGGCACGCGCTCGACCACGTCCCCATCACCGACACCTACGCCAAGCTCACCGCCGGCGAGGCCAGAACCGCGTTCCCGTTCGACTTCTTTCACATCAATAGCCTGCAGTCCCTCCCCGAAGGCAAGACCATGGTCTCCTCGCGCAACACCTGGACGATCTACATGCTCGACGCCAGCACCGGGCAGGTGCTCACCCGCATCGGCGGCAAGCAGAGCACTGTGAAGATGGGTCCCGGCACCAGGACAGCCTGGCAGCACGACGCGCGCATGCTGCCCAACGGCGACGTCACCGTGTTCGACAACGGATCCGAACCCAAGGTCCAGCCGCAGTCGCGTGGGATCGTCGAGCGGCTGGACCCCGCTACCAACACCATGACGCTCGTTACCCAATACACCCATTCCCCGCCCGTGTCCGCAGGCACACAGGGAAACGTCCAGACGCTGCCAAACGGGAATGTGATGATCGGCTGGGGCGTCCAGCCGTACATCGACGAATACTCAGCCGGCGGCCGGCTGCTGTTCGGCGCAAGCGTTGCCGCACCCTCCCAGTCCTATCGCGCGTTTCGCGAGACGTGGAGCGCGCAGCCCGCATCCACGCCCGCGCTGGCCGTCGAGCCGGGGAGCGGCCGCGGCTCAACGGTCGCGTACGTGAGCTGGAACGGCGCCACGCACCTCGCAAGGTGGCGAGTGCTCGCCGGCCGCTCCAGGCAGCAGCTCGCGCCCGTGGCGAGCGCCGCCCGCAGCGGCTTTGAGACGGCTATCCCCCTGCCTGGCTCCGGGCCGTGGTTCCAGGTGCAGGCGCTTGGCCCGAACGGGACCGTGCTCGGCTCCTCCGCTCTGACGCGGGGCTGACCGCGCGAGCGCCAGGGGTTTCACCATCCTTGCTGCTTCTGGCGTCGCGCTCCCGCTCCAGCCTGCGCGGGTCGGGCACCAGATCGCGCTGGTGCTCGCGCGCCATCGCTCGTGCAATGTGATCTCCGAACATGAGTTCACTCTCGCGCCACATTCGCGTTCACCCAACACATTTAGCCCCACGTGAGAGCCGGTGGTGTGAAAGTCAGGCGGCCGCCGCGGCAGCGTCGACCAGCGCATCGCCGTCGCACGTGCGCAGGTACAGAACGTGGCGCCGCACCCGCCTGCGGTTCACCAGGCCCGCGTCCGCCAACACCGTCAACTGCTGGGAGATCCCGCCACTGCTGACACCCAGCAGCCCCGCGAGCTCGGTGGTGGAGCGGGGACAGTCGAGCGCCATCAGCACCGCCGCGCGGTTACGTCCCAGCAGGCGCGCCAGCGCGTCCGGCGACGCGTCTTGCCTGGACTCCCACAGCATCCCGATGCCGCGCGCCGGATAGATCAGCGTGGGCTGCCACGGAGGCGCTGTCACCACGCAGACCCTCGGCCAAGCAAAGACGCTCGGGATCAGCAGCAGTCCCCGGTCGTCGAGGTCGAGCCGCCCACCGCAGAATTTCTGGTGGCCGTCGCACTCTTTGTCGATGCGTAGCACGCCGTCGTCCCAGCTGACCCCCTCGTCGAGGTCCGCGAACAGCGCTCGCGTCCCGCCGTCGGCGATCTGACGGGCGCGGTAGAGGACATCGTGCTCGAGCAGCGCGTGGATCCGCTCCCAGTCCTCGGCGATGGCCATCTCCCAATAGCTGCGCATCAGCTCCGCAAGGCCCTCGACCGCCTCCCGCGGCTCGGCCAGGAACGGGCCCAGCACCTCCGGGATCGCGCTCCCCTCGTAGGCGACGCGAACCTCCGTGCGAATCTGCTCGGGCGGAGTCGCCACCATGCTCTCCAGCTCCTCCTCGAAGCGCGTCAGCGGGCTCGTGGGCAGCGGGTGGATGAAGTCCGGGTTGTACGTGTCCGAACCCTGCAGCGCGCGCAGCGGCGCGAGGTCCAGGTCGACCGTCCGCGCTCGCGCGCGCTCCACCCACGGCAGGTGCAGCGCTCCGCGGCTCGGGTCCGCCAGCACCGCCGTGCTCGCCACCAGCTCGATCGTCGGCGAGATCGCAAAGCGAACGCTTGTCAGAGCCTCGGTGTCGAAGACGATCTCGAGCATTGTTCAAGCCTCCCCCAAGAGCTGCACCGCGTCGAGAGATTCAGCTCACGCTAAATATATGCGGTGCGGGGAGCAGGATCGCCCAGTCGTGAGAGGATCCCGGGCGTGATCAAGCACATCGTCATCTTCAAATGGCGCGAGGACGTCACCGATGCGGACGTCTCAGAGGTGCTCGACGACCTCCGCGCTCTCCCCGACGCGATCGATGCGCTCGAGGACTACCTCGCTGCACCGGACCTGGGACTCAGCGAAGGCAATGGCGACTTTGCGATCGTCGCCACGCTTGCAAACGCCGAGGCGCTGAGGAGCTATGTCGATCATCCTCAGCACGTCGCGGTCGTCACCCGGCTGCGCGCGATGGCCGAGAGCCGCACAGCTGTGCAGGTCTCCGCCGACTGAAAGCTCCGCTCAGCCGCTCAGCAGCAGCTGCCCTCGTCCTGCGCCGCCGCGCAGTCGATCACGTGGCTGGTGGTCGCCTGCTGGAGCAGCAGGTAGAGCGTCTCGCGCTGCTCCGCGTCGAGAGCGCTCAGAACCTCGTCCTCCGCCGCCGCGAGCGCCGCCTCCGCCTGGGCCAGGCGATCTGCCCCCTGGCTCGTCAGCTCCACGATGTGCCGGCGACGGTCCTCGCTGGAGCGTCTGCGCAGGATCAGGCCCTCCCCCTCCAGTTCGTTGAGCAGGCCGATCAGGTTGGTGCGATCGGTGCGCAGCGCGCTCGCCAGCGCCTGCTGCGTCGGACTCCCGTGGTCGCGCAGCACCGTCAGCGCCACCAGATGGCGCTGACGCAGACCGAGGGGCGCGAGGGCCGACTCGCCGCGCAGGCGGCTGAGGCGCGCCAAGTGGTCGAGCAGCGCCGAGGAGCGGTGCTGCGGAGCTGTGTTCGTGATGGAAGCCACAGCACAAGTCTAAGCACCATTGCAACGCATGGCACAACAATGTTGTCTGCTACAACTCATTTTGGCTCAGCAATCGATTTGTAAAGGACAACATGATGGCCCATCTGCTCCACATAGACTCGAGCATCCAGGGCGAGCGCTCCGTCAGCCGCTCGCTCACCGCCCGCGCCGCCGCCGCCTGGCGCGCCGCCCATCCCGACGGCACCGTCACCTACCGCGACCTCGGCGCCCAGCCGATCCCACACTTCGATTCGGCGTCCGGTCTCGCGCGCATGGTGGCACCCGAGGAGCACACTCCCGCGCAGGCGGCCTCGTGGACGCTCACCAAGGAGCTCATCGGGGAGATCCTCGAGGCCGACACGATCCTCTTCGGCCTGCCCCTCTACAACTTCGGGCCGCCCAGCACAGTCAAGTCCTGGGTCGACCACCTCATCGCGCCCGGCCTCTCGGTCGACCGGAGCACGCAGACGGGCATGCTCGGCGGCCGCGAGTTGATCGTGCTGGCCTCACGCGGCGGCGGCTACGCGCCGGGCACACCCCGCGAGGGCTGGGACCACGCCGAACCATGGCTCCCGCATGCCCTCGCGATGACCGGTCTGGAGCCCCGCTTCATCACCGCCGAACTGACACTCGCGGAGGTCAACCCGCAGATGGCCGAGCTGCGCCCCCTGGCAGCGGAGAGCCTCGCCGCCGCCGAGCGCGCGATCGACGAGCTGTGGGCGCCTGTGGCCGCGTGAGCCTGGCCCGCGGTGGCGGGAATACTAGGGTGTGGGGATGGCCTACACACCTCCCCAGGAGATCCTCGACCGCTATGCCTCCGTGCTGGTCGACTTCGCCCTCGGCGGCGGCAGCGGCGTGCAGCCGGACGAGGTCGTTCGCGTGGTTGCGCCCGAGAGCGCCAAGCCGCTGTACGCCGCCCTGAACCGGGCTGTTTGGCGCGCGGGCGCGCACGCGATCGGCGGGTACACGACCGATGACGATCGAGAGGTCAACCTCTCACGCGACTTCTACGAGATCGCCAGCGACGAGCAGCTGGATCACTTTCCCAGCTCCTACATGCGCGGGCTCATCGACCAGATCGATCATCAGGTCACGCTGATCGCGCCAAGCGATCCCCGCTCTCTCTACACGGTCGATCCCGCGCGCATCATGCGTCGCGGCGAGGCCACGCGACAGCTGCTCGACTGGCGCAACGAGAAGGAGAACGCGGGACGCTTCAGCTGGACGCTGGGCCTGTACGGCACCCCCGGCATGGCCGCCGAAGCGGGCATGAGCGTCGAGGAGTACTGGGAGCAGATCGTGCACGCCTGCTTCCTGGACAGCGAGGATCCGCTCGCGCGCTGGCGTGAGGTCGGTCAGCACATCGAGGACACGCGCAACTGGCTGGACGCGCTCGGCATCGAGCGGGTCCACGTCGAGGGCGAGGACGCCGACCTTTGGATCACCGTCGGCGAGCAGCGGCGCTGGCTCGGCGGGCGCGGTCGCAACATCCCCAGCTTCGAGCTGTTCACCAGCCCCGACTGGCGCGGCACCAGCGGCTGGATCTACTGCAACCAGCCCCTGTACCGATATGGCAACCTCGTCAAGGGCATCCGCCTCGAGTTCACAGACGGGCGCGTGAGTGCCGCCAGCGCGGAGGAGAACGAGCGCGTGCTCACAGAGATGATCGCCACCGAGGGCGCCGACCGCATCGGCGAGTTCTCGCTCACCGACCGGCGCTTCTCGCGGATCACCCGCTTCATGGCCCAGACGCTCTACGACGAGAACGTCGGCGGCAGCTTCGGCAACACGCACGTCGCGCTCGGGCGCTCCTACCAGGACGCCTACGACGGCGACCCCGAGCCCGTCAGCCAGGACGAGTGGAAGCGCCTCGGCTTCAACAACTCGAGCGTCCACACCGACATCGTCTCCACCACCGACCGGATCGTCACCGCCACGCTGCGCGGAGGCGAGGAGCGGGTCATCTACCGCGACGGCGAGTTTCAGATCGACTAGCGCCCCGGCGGGGAGCGCCGCGCGACAGCCGGCTCACGGGGCCTGGCTAGTCGTGGCTCTTGGTGATTCGATTCGTCCAGCGCATCACGAACGCCGCCATGGCGATGGTCGCCAGCGCCGCCACGACCGCCGCCCAGATCGCGCCCGCCACCCCCACGATGGCGACGATCCCAAGGATGGCCGCCAGCATCACGATGGTCGGCACGATCGCGGCAAATCCCGACGGCCCTTCAAGGCCCTGAGGGTCCCCGGAGGAAAGATCCTCGGGGGCTTGCGGGTGAGCTGACATGTGAGCCTCCCTCCAAGCACTGCGCGGCGTTTGCGGAAAGCGGCCTGCGTATCTTGCCTGCGCGGCCGTTCCAGTAGATCGATTCTCCACGACCCGCGCGCGAGGCACATCCGGGAATTGGTGCAGATCGACGTGGCAAACTACGGAAAGCGGGTCACGCTCTCGAGAGCTCACATGTGACAGCTCTCACCGCTCGCTGATGCGGCGCTTAGCCTCTTGCATCAGACTTGACCCATGCATCGGGCAGGCAAGCGACCGGTCGCGCGGCGGTTTGCGCTGGCGCTGCTCTTGATCGCCGTCGCCGGCGCAGCTCTCGGCGCGACGCTCGACGCGGATACGACTCCCGTTCGACGAGCGAGCGCCTCCTCAGAGCAGTGCGGGACCGCCAGCGCGGCCACGATCGCCAGCGTGGACGACGCGGTCGCCCAGGGCATCTACGAAGGCGAGCTGCGCAGCAACGAGGTGAGCGCGGACGCCGCGCACGTCACCGGCTCGCAGGCGTTGTTGAGCGCGTTGGAGGCCAACGACTCGGCCGCCGTCCAGTCGGCGGTGCACGCCATCGTCTACACCCCCCACTGGCACATCGTTCGCCTGCGCGTGTTGAAGGCCGGGCACGTCCTCGCCGACGTCGGCGGACCGGACGTCATCGCGCCCGTCTCCGGCGTGCTCAGACACGACGGCAAAGTACTCGGCAGCTACGTGATGTCCGTGCAGGACGACCTCGGCTACGAGAAGCTCGTCACCAGGTTCATGGCTGTCCCGATGGACATCTACCGCAACGGCTCGTTCCTGATGGGAACGCTCCAGCCCGCCCCGGCGAACCTGAGCGAAGGCGCGTCGGTCAGCGTGAGCGGCGTCTCCTACCGGGTGCAGCTGCTGAGCGCCAAAGCGTTTCCCAGCGGCACCCTGAAGATCGCGCTGTTCATCCCAGCACCGGCGCCCACCGTCGCCGCCGACAGCTGCTCCGCCGTGCGGCTCGCGGCGTGGGGCAATGTCGCGACCCACATCGCAGCGCAACTACAGCCGCTGCAGACCCACTACCAGGACCTCGTTGACGTTTTGCACGGCACCACCGGCGGCCCCGCGTACATCTTCTCCGGATCCAAGCGGATCGCCGGTGGATCGGTGCCCAAGCGGATCCCAAGCCACGGGACCGTGAAGTTCGGCGGGCGCTCGTGGGCGGTCTTCTCGTGGGAAGCGCTCCCGCACATACGGGTCTACTTCCTGACGCCCCCGTCATGAGCGCGACGCTCCCGAGCTGGGCGCCTCAGCGCCCGACGGTACCTCAGCGCCCGAGCGCGTAGCGGGCCACGTCGTCCTCGAGGCTGGTCTCGCTTTCGTACGGGCCGATGTGCTCGTAGGCGAGCTTGCCGTTGCGGGCGATGAACAGCGTCGTGGGAGTGCCCTCCATGGGCGCGAGCGCGTCCAGCGCGGCCGACGAGGTCTGGTAGCTGGGGTAGCTGACCGGGTGCTTGGCAAGGAACGCGTCGGCGGCGGACGCCGTGTCTTCGGTGTCAGCACCGACGAACGCCACCTGGCGCCCATACAGCGCCGACACGGCGGCCAGGACGGGGAACTCCGCGCGACACGGCGGACACCACGAAGCCCAGACGTTCAGCACCACCGGGTAGCCGCGCAGCTGACGCAGACGCTGCTCCAGGTCAGCGAAGCCGCCGAGCAGCTGGCTGGCCTGGTCGTGCAGCCCGGCCAGCGCGGCCGGTGAGCCCGCCAGCACACGCTTGGCGTCCGTTGCGCTCGGCGTCGTGACCTTTGCCAGCGAGCTCGCCGGAACCTCCTTGCCCATCAGCCAGTACAGGTCCTCCAGCGCCTGGGTGGGGGTCCACGGCAGGCTGGGGTGCGCGAGATTGCGCATGCCGACGTTGCTCAGCAGTTTGCGCAGCGCCGGCTCCAGACGACCGCCCACGTTGGCCATGCCTTCGTTGACGATCCGCTCCTGGCCGGCGGGGTCGAGGAAGATCAGGTTGTCCGAGTGTTCGACGTTGAAGGTCTCGGGCTCGTGCGTGTACCAGTCGATCGCCGGCGGGTTGCCTTCGGGCACGCGCTCGTAGTAGACGCCGAAGTACTTCCAGAAGCTGTGGACCTCAGCCTGCGTGCCCGTCAGCAGCTGGAAGTCGAGGCCCGTGAGGCGACGATACGCGCGCAGCCGTGCGGGCGAGTCGTGCCATGGGTCGACGGTCACCTCGGCGACCACGACCTGGCCGCTGAGGCCGTCCGCTCGAACCTGCGAGCTCAGCTGCATCAGGGCCCCGGTGGTGATCGGACAGACTTCGTTGCAGGCCGTGTCGTCCGGCGCCAGGATCACCCACTTGCCATGCCAGCTGTCCACCGAGAACGGCCTGCCCTGTTCGTCGACGAGGCGCATGTTGGGAACCGTCCTGAGCTGCTGGAGCGCCGTCCCGACCGCCAGCGGCGCTGGCACCACGGACCCCGTGCTGCCGGCTTGCGCGCCCCGCTTCGCCGTCAGGATCGTCACCGCCACGAGCATGATCGCCGCCGCCACCGCGCCGAACGTCACGAACCGGCGTACTTGCTTGGACATCATCAATGACTCAGACTACGCGGCTGCCCGCCTGGTTAGCGCAGGCCCGGTCAGCGAGCCAACCTCAGCTGATGCTCTGGATGATCGAGATCAGCTCCTTAGGCGGGTAGCCCTGCTGGCGGGCGAAGCCGACGAGCTCGCGGGCGCGCGCGACCACCGCACCGCGCTGCGGGGTGCCGCTCACGCGGACGCCCAGTCCGCGCCGGAACTCGAGCAGGCCCTCCTCGCGCAGCGCGCGCAGCGCCCGCAGGACAGTGTTCGTGTTGACCCCCATCACGGCCGCAAGATCGCGGGCGGGAGGCAGGCGCTCTCCCGGCTTGGCCTCGCCGTCGGCGATCGCGCGACGTATCTGCGCGGCGACCTGGTCGTGCAACGGCGTGCGGTCCGTGTGGTCGATGCTCTCCAACATTGTGCTATTCATATTAGCATCATTGCCATCACCGTTGAGGGAGCGCCCGCGTGCCGGTGCTGGTCCGCAACGGCAGGAGCCTGGTGCAGCGAATCGCGCTCCTCGACTCGCTCCACGTGACCAAGATGGAGCTCTCGCACCATTAGCTGCGGCCGTGGCTGCCGACGCTATGCGGCTGAGCCACACGCGAACAGGCTCAGCGTCGAGACGATCGACGCGCCTGCTCGCGACGTGCCGGCGCCGGTGGACGCAGCGATGGCGGCGGAGGGCACGCGCGAGCAGTGCCGTTCTACCCAGGTGGGAGCAGAGATGGCCCGTTGCGCGGCCGACGCGGGCGAGACGCGCGAGGCGTCCACGAGGAAATAGCGCAGCTGGCCAGAGCTGACCAGGTGGACGAGCTGCCCGGCGGTGGGTGTGGGATCGACACCGCTGAAGCCGCCCACGGTGATCACCGGCAGCCCGGTGGCGAGCGCGATCGGGGCGGCAGTTTTGGCGTCGGTGGCCGCCACGAGGAAGCGGGCGTCGCCGCGATGCGCGAGCAGGTATGCGGTCAACACGCTCAGGCTCCTCGCGAGCGGGGGGCTCGTCAGCGCGCCGGAGTGGGCTACAGCGACCGGGGGCGCGTGTTGGCCGGCAGCCGGCCCAGCCAGCGGGTCATAGCCGGTGTGGGCGCGAGTCACCGTTGCGAGCGAGTACGCGGCTGGGCCCGCGAGCACCGCTACCGCAGCGGCGCCCGCGGTCAGAGTCGTGGCGAGGCCCCGAGACCGGGTGTGCGTCGGTGAGGCCAGGACGGCTGCACCCGTGAGGACGCCACAGGCGAGCACCACCCACCTCAGCCACGGCAGGAAGCCGCCTGAATGTGCGAGCACGGAGAAGCTGAGCGCGGAGGTGGCGATCACCGCGATTGCCAGCCCGAGGGCTGCGATCGAGGAGCCGCGCGCGAGACGCCACAGCGTGACGATCGCCGCGGCGGCCAGCGTCGCTACGGCTGGTGCCAGGAGCGACGTGTAGTAGGCGTGGCGCGCACCCGCGGAGAAGCTGAGCACCAGGCAGCCCACGACCGCCCAAGCGCCCCACATCAGGTAGGCGCCGAAGGCGAAGCTCGCGGGCCGCGAGCGCCATGTGGTGAGCAGGCCGAGCACCAGCCCGATGAGCGCGAGCGGCAGCAGCCACGCGATCTGCCCGGAGACGTGGGCGCTGAACAGGTAGAGGATGTTGCGTTCGAAGTGGCTCGCGAACGCGCCGGGGTGACCGGCGAGGCGCTGGGTGCCGTCGCCTTCGAAGATCAGCTGGAACCACGAGTTGTTGGTCGAGTCCCCGACGTAGGGACGGTCGCCCGCGGGCACGAGCATCATCGCGGTGAACCACCCCAGGCTCACGATCAGCATCAGACCCGCCGCCGCTGCCAGCTCGCCCAGCCGCCGGCGCAGAGAGCGGCGCCCCGCCGCCAGGAAAGCGATCGTGAATGCCGGCAGCACGACGTACGCCTGGAGCATCTTCGTGTTGAAGGCGAGGCCCACGCACGTCGCACACAGCAGCAGATCCCGCGTACGCCCCGACTGGATCGCCACGGTCGAGCACCAGGCCGCGCATACGAGCAGCAGGAGCAGGAGCGCGTCCGGGGTGTTGTAGCGCCCGACGAGAACGGCCACCGGGGTCAGCGCCATCATCAGCGCGGCGAGGATCGCGATCTGACGGCCGAGCGCGCGGCGCACGGCGTCGTAGAGAACGATCACCGTGGCGATCGCGTACAGCGCGTTGGGGATCATCACGCTGAAGCTGCCGAACCCGAGCAGGCGACCGGAGAGACCCGTCAGCCAGTCCGACAACGGGCCCTTGTCGAGGCTGACATAGCCGCTGAGGTCGGCCGCGTTGGTGAGCAGCGCGCCCCAGCTGTGGCTCGCCGCGAAGGCCGCGGCGGCGTAGTAGGTGTTGCCATAGCCGCTGCGGGTGACGTCGAGGAGCATCAAGCCGGCCGCCAGCGCGACGATCGCGCTCAGCGCTGGTCGCGACCAGGCGTCCTTCACCGGCGTCACGCGTCGTCGAGACGCACGATCTCTTCGCCGACCCGGATGGTCAGGCTGCCGGCGCCGGCCAGCAGTTCCCAGGTCGCCTTTTCTTCGTCTCCCGGGACCGATCCCGCTGCGCGAGGCAGTGGGACCGCGAAGCGGTGGCCACTGGAGCCGCCGAGCTCCCGGTCAGGGGAGCCATTGGGCAGGACACCGCTCAGCACGAGTGCGCGGCCGGACGCGCCTGCGACGAACGTCTCGCCGTCTGGGGCGACGGCGGAGGCTTCGGCGGAGACATCGACTCTGGTGGATCCTGCTGTCCCAAATGCAGCTTCTGGCGTGCCGGTGCTCGTGAGGCGTTGGATCACAACCCCGGAGCTGCCCGATTCCGAACCGGAGACGCCCTCGACAGAGCCGCCTGAGAGCGCGAACAGCCCATGGCAGAAGTGCAAGCCGTTCTTCGTCGCGAACGTCGTCACCATCGCGCCCGCGGGGCTCAGCTCTTCCAGGGCGAAGTCTTCGTAGGCGACCAGGAGCGTGCCGTTGGCGGCGAGCGTTTCGGCACATGCTCCGACGGTCCCCGATTCGCCTTCGAGCAGTTCGACTTTGGGGCCGGTGGACGGCAGGAATCCGCCGGTGCCGAACGAGCGGTCGAGCGCGCCGGACGCCAGCAGCCGCACATACGCGATCGCTCCGTTCCCCTGGCCTTCGGGCACCCTCGGCTGGTTGGCCGGTTGTGGGAGTTCCTTCTGGTAGACCGCGAGGATGTCGCCGTCCGGCTCGATGGTGGCCGCGGTGACGATCGTGAAGCGACGGGCGTGGGCCAGCGTGTACCGCGCCACGCCGTCGTGCCCGAACCCACGATCGGGCTTTCCGTGCGAGCTCAGGCGCACCACGACGAGCTGGTCCGCCGGATCCAGCCCCACGATCAGCAGGCTCCCGCCGGGGAGCGCAAGCATCCGCGGGGGGGCCTGGTCGAACCAGTGGACGACCGGCACGGTCATGACCCCACCATCGCCAAAGCTCTTTACGAGCATGCCAGAGGCGGAGATCTGCGCCACCAGGAACGCCCCCGGCCTGCTGCGCGCATAGCCGCCCACGAACACCGAGCCGCGAGGGCCTGGGACGAGCAACGACCGATACCGTTCCGGAGGCGACGGCGCACCCTGGTTCGGCGGTTCCTGACGGCGCTCCCTCACCGGCAGTCCCGCCACGCCTCCCCTGCCGTAAGAGGTAAGCACGTGCCAGGAGGCGGCGTGCGCGAGCGTCGAGCCCATCCCAGCCGCAACGGCACAGACGGCCGCCGCCACGCAAAAACCCACCCTGGGACTGCTCACATGCACGGTGTGCCCCCGCTGCTCGAGCCACCTGGACCCTTCGCCCAAGCGTGCGATCCGAGACTAGCGACTGCGAGCGATTGGCTGTTGTCTAGACTCTGGGGAGATCGTTGTACAAGCAATCATTGGGAGGTCTGGCTGATGCGTGCGGTAGGCATCACAGCTCCGGGGGGCTACGAGGTTCTGTCCGTCATCGATCGACCCGTGCGGGAGCCGGGGCCGGGCGAGGTCCGCATCGCGGTCAGGGCCGCGGCGGTGAATCCGACCGATAGCGGGCTGCGTGCGATGGGCGGTGGCGAGCTGCCGCCCCCATGGACGCCGGGGATGGACGCTGCGGGGACGATCGAGTCGGTCGGCGAGGGCGTCGAGCGCCTGCAGGTCGGCGAACAGGTGATGGCGGCGGTCAGTCCCCGCCGCCCCGAGGGCGGCGCCCAGGCCGAGCTGCTGCTCGCCCCAGCCGCATCGGTCGTCCCGATCCCCGACGGCGTGACGCTCGAGCAGGCCTCCACGCTGCCGATGAACGGCCTCACGGCGATGCTCGGCCTCGACGCGCTCGGCCTGCAGCCCGGCCAGACGCTCGCGGTGACCGGCGGAGCCGGCCTGCTCGCCTCATACGTGATCCCACTCGCCAAGGAGCAGGGCCTACGCGTCATCGCCGACGCCAAGCCCGATGACGAGCCGCTCGTGCGCAGCTTCGGCGCCGACGTCGTCGTCTCCCGCGGCGAGGGCTTCGTTGCGGGCGTGCGCGACGCGGCACCCGAGGGCGCCGACGGTCTGTACGACACCGCGCTGCTACACGAGACGGCGTTCGGCGCGATCCGCGACGCCGCCGGCATGATCGTCGTGCGCGGTTGGCAGCCGCAGGAGACCGAGCGGGGGATCGAGGTCGAGCCGATCATGGTCTCCACAGCGCTCGAGCGGACCGACTGGCTCGAGGAGCTGCGGCGGCTGGCATCCGACGGCGGGCTGCAGCTGCGCGTGGTGGGCGAGTACCCGCCCGAGCAGGCCGCAGAGGCCGAGCGCGTGATGGACGCCGGTGGCCTGCGCGGCCGTGTCGTGATCGTCTTTTGATCGTGCTGGTGAGGTCTATTCATCAGGGGCAGGGCAACGTTGCCCTGCCCAGACTCGAACTGCAAAGGAGCTCTCATGAGCACTACGACCCAGCCTGTCGCGGAGAGCGGCACATTCGACATCGACGGCGAGACCACGGTCCGTCGTCTCGGCTACGGCGCGATGCAGCTGACTGGCCCCGGCGTGTGGGGACCGCCGCGCGACCACGACGAAGCCGTGCGGGTGCTGCGGCGCGCGGTGGAGCTCGGCGTGACGTTCATCGACACGGCCGACTCCTACGGTCCGTTCATCGCTGAGGAGCTGATCCGAGAGGCGCTTCACCCCTACCCGGAGGAGCTCGTCATCGCAACCAAGGCCGGGCTCACCCGCTCGGGCCCGGGCGATTGGCGTCCGGTGGGACGGCCCGAGTACCTGCGCCAGGAGGCCGAGCTCAGCCTGCGCCACCTCGGCCTCGAGCGGATCGAGCTCTTTCAGCTGCACCGAATCGACGAGAAGGTCCCGCTCGCCGAGCAGGTGGGTGAGCTGAAGCTGCTCCAGGACGAGGGCAAGATCCACCACATCGGCCTCTCCGAGGTGAACGTCGAGCAGCTCCAGGAGGCCCAGCAGACCGCCCGCATCGTGTCGGTCCAGAACCGCTACAACCTCGCCGACCGCGCCTCCGAGCCGCTGCTCGAATACGCACAGGCCAACGACATCGCCTTCATCCCGTGGTTCCCGCTGGCAACCGGCGAGCTGGCACGCGATGGGGGCCCGCTGGCTGAGCTGGCCGAGGAGCTCGACGCGAAACCCTCGCAGCTCGCGCTCGCTTGGCTGCTGTGGCGCTCTCCGGTGATGCTGCCCATTCCAGGGACCTCATCGGTGGCGCATCTGGAGGACAACCTGGCGGCGGCGACGATCAAGCTGACCGACGAGCAGGCGGAGCGTCTGTCACGGGCCGGTAGCTAACCCTGCGGCACGGCTCGCACGCCGAGCATGCGGTACAGCTCGGTCTGCTGTGCCGGATCGAGCTCCGCCGGCGCGCCCGTGAGCGGGTCGCTGCCGCCACCGGACTTGGGGAATGCGATCACGTCGCGGATCGAGTCGGTGCCCGCGAGCAGCGAGACGATGCGGTCGAACCCCATCGCGAAGCCGCCGTGCGGCGGCGCGCCGAAGGCGAATGCCTGGAGCAGGAAGCCGAACTTCTCGCGCGCCTCCTCGGGTGCGATACCCATGACCTGGAAGACCCGTTCCTGCAGCTCGCGGGTGTGGATCCGGATGCTGCCGCCGCCGATCTCGTTGCCGTTGCAGACGATGTCGTAGGCGTCCGACAGCGCCGACCCGGGGTCCGTCTCGAACGTGTCGAGGTACTCGGCCTTGGGTGAGGTGAAGGCGTGGTGCGTGGCCGTCCACGCGCCCGAGCCGACCGCCACGTCGCCTTCCGCTACGGCGTCCCCTACAGCTTCGAAGACCGGCGCGTCCACGATCCAGGTGAACGCCCATGCGGTCGAGTCGATCAGGTCGAGCCGCGCCGCGATCTCGCCGCGGAGCGCCCCGAGCAGCGCGCGCGAGGGCTTGGCGGCACCGGCCGCGAAGAAGATGCAGTCGCCCGGACGCGCACCGGTGTGGGCAGCGAGGCCCGCACGCTCGGACTCGGAGAGGTTCTTGGCGACGGGCCCGCGCAGCTCGCCGTCGTCGCCCATGAGCACGTATGCGAGACCCTTCGCGCCCCGCTGCTTCGCCCACTCCTGCCACTCGTCGAGGACGCGACGCGGCTGCTCGGCGCCGCCGGGCATCACGACGGCACCCACGTAGGGCGCCTGGAAGATCCCGAAGTCACCGCCCGCGAAGTAATCGGTGCACTCGATGAGCTCCAAACCGAAGCGCAGGTCGGGCTTGTCGGTACCGAAGCGGCGCATCGCCTCCTCGTAGCTCATGCGCGGCAACGGCGTCTGTAGCTCAACGCCGATCGTGGCCCACATCGCCTGCAGCAGCTCCTCGCCGACGGCGATCACGTCATCCTGCTCGACGAAGCTCATCTCCACGTCGAGCTGGGTGAACTCGGGCTGGCGGTCGGCGCGGAAGTCCTCGTCGCGGTAGCAGCGCGCGATCTGGAAGTAGCGTTCGAAGCCGCCGACCATCAACAGCTGCTTGAACAGCTGCGGGCTCTGCGGCAGCGCGTAGAACGCGCCGGGCTTCAGGCGCGCGGGCACGAGAAAGTCACGCGCGCCCTCGGGCGTCGAGCGCGTCAGCGTGGGTGTCTCGATCTCCACGAAGTCGCGCTCGGCCAGAACGGATCGCACGGCGGCGGAGACCTTCGAGCGCAGCTGGAGCGGAAAAGCGGAGGACTCCCGACGCAGGTCGAGGTAACGGTAGGCAAGGCGCGTCTCCTCGTTCGGCTCGTCGTCGAGCTGGAACGGCAGCACGTCGCTCGGGGCGAGCACCATGAGGCTCCTAGCCTCGACCTCGACCTCGCCTGAGGCGATCGCCTCGTTGACGTTGCCCTCGGGGCGCTCGCGCACGATGCCCGTGATCCTCACGCACGACTCGACGCGCAGGCTCTCGGCGGTGGCGATCTGCTCGTCGTGAAAGGTCACCTGAGCGAGGCCGGAGGAGTCGCGTAGGTCGATGAACGCAAGGCCGCCGTGATCGCGGATGCGGGCGACCCAACCGGCGAGCGTGACCTCGTGGCCCGCGTCCGCCAGGCGGAGTGCGGAGGCGTAGTGAGTTCTATACATGGATGGGGGCTTGCAGGTGCAGTCTCTGACCCGCTCCCACCAGATGCGGGGGGGCCGCGAGAGCCGCCCAGTCTAGGACACTGCGTCCTTCACGCTCCGCGCCACTCGATCTCGAGCGCCCTCCCCTGCGCGCGCCCCGCCTCGGCGGCCGGCCTGCGCGTGGCCGGGTCCAGCGGGTTGGCTCCGATCGCCACCCGCGACGCCTCATCCGGCTCGACGATCGCCACCTCTCCACCGCCCCCGCGGAGCTCCTCGACCGCCCGCTCGAGCGGCACATCGGTGGGGAACAGCTCGGCGCTCCCCAAAGGCACGATCACCAGCACACGGGACGAGCCGGCGGCGTAGTCGGCGTTCGCACCGGAGCGCATGCCGCCGTCGAAGTACCGACGCCCATCGATCGTCACAGGCGGCCACACGCCCGGCAGGGCACAACTCGCCGCGACGGCGTCTACCAGGCTCGCGTCAGACGCGTTCTCGAACACCCGAGGCTCCCCGCTCTGAGCGTCCACCGCGACGATCCTGAGCGCACGAGCCGGCCAGGCTCGAGACGGCAGCCTCGACTCGATCACCGCCCGTCGCTCCGCCTCCCCCACGGTCTCGGCATCGAGCGCGAACCTGCCCAGCGCACGACGCATCTCCGGGCCGGTGATGGCCTTCTGCATGACCGCGCCGATCCCCGCGACCCAGCGCTCGAGGTTGGCGTCGACCATGATCTCGGCTGCCTGCAGCTCCGGCTCGACCTGCCTGGCGTACAGATCCTCCAGGCCCAGCCCGCTCCCCAGCTGCGCCGCTACGGCCGCGCCCGCGGACGTTCCCACGATCACCTCGGCCCCGGTGACGTCCCGACCCGCGTCGGCCAGTCCGGTCAGCAGCCCGGTGATCCACGCGATCCCGCCCACGCCTCCGCCGCCCAGCACCAGCGTCTCAGTCATTTCCGACCTTTCGCGTGTCGAAGGGCGCTCTAGATCTGTGAACGCATCGACGATCTCAGGCGCTTCGTAGGCGCGGTTGCGCCGCCCGACCGTGATCTGCTGCAGGATCCCTGCCTGAACGAGGCGCTGGATTGCTTCGTTGGCCGGCTTGAACGTACGACCGAGCAGAGTTGCGGCACTCTCGGCGGTGAGCACCGGCGCACCGGCGAGTCGGTGAAGCAAGAGGTCGGTTGCAGAGCTGGCCCGAACACGACCGAGACGAACGCGCCATTGCTCCTCCAGGGCGGCTGCCCGCAACTCAAACGCTGTCGCATCGGCAACCGAGCGGATGCAGGCGCCGGCAAAGGCGGCAACCCAAGTATTCACACCTCTGCTCGCCTCGGAGGAGTTCGGTGAGCCTACGTATCGGGACGCAGTGAGTCCGCTGACATAGTCCCGTGCCAGCGTGGCGAGCACGAGCGAGACTGGTGGCAGGACGCGGAGAGCCAGCCCTCGGCGACGCAATACGAGGTGGACGATCGCGCGGCCCGCGCGACCGTTTCCATCAATGAATGGGTGGATAGTCTCGAACTGTGCGTGGGCGATTGCGGCTTGCACCACTGCAGGGAGGTCGTCTTCGTTGCAGAACTCGCACAGGTCGTCCATCAGCTCGGGGACAACCTCCGTGGGCGGGGGAACATAGTCAGCTGAGCATGGGTTGTAGTCGCTGCCGCCGATCCAGTTCTGGACCTGTCTGAAGCTGCCTCCGTGCGGCTCCAGACGCGTGCCGGCGAGCAGACGCCGATGGATCTCCAAGAGCACGTCCACCGTGATCTCGTCCTTGAAGCCGATTCGCTCGACGCCGTAGAGCATGGCGTCGATGTTGCCGAGCACCTCGGAGGCCGTCACGTCAGACGGCGGCGCGAGCATCGAACGGGCGGCCTCGGCGCGCAAGAGACGCCGCGCACCGATCTCGAGACCCTCGATACGAGATGAGGCCACCGACTCGGCACGCAGCAGGATCCGTGCGAGGGCCTCAGTGTCCACGAGGGCCGTGGCCTCAGCGTTCAGCCGGATGATCGCGGCCTCGGCGTCGGCAACGTCGGCGGCCACGTCGCCGTCGAGCACGAAGCCACGACCGACCAACGGATCGGGCATATAGATCGTGTAGTCGCAGGAGCGCCTGTCTCGACGCGACAATCCGCTCGCGCCCATCTCACTTCGCCAGCGCCGCTTCAAAAGCTTCGACATGAAATCTCCTTATTGGAGTTTAGTATACAACCTCTAATAAGAACCAAGGTTGGTTTCGGAACCACGGAACGGTGCCGCGAAGGCGACACCAGGCTCAAACCGGCCCCCGCGCCTGCGGTCGGATAGCGTCCCGGGCCGTTACAGAGCCCGCCTGGCGGGCGTCATGCACCCGCCCGGAGGGAACCCAATTGCAACAGAGCAGCCCCAGCAATGCCGCTGATGTCATCGTCGTGGGGGCCGGGCTGGCGGGGCTCGTGGCGACCGCCGAGCTGACCGACGCGGGACGCCGGGTCCTGCTCGTCGATCAGGAGCCCGAAGCTTCGCTGGGAGGGCAGGCGTTCTGGTCCTTCGGCGGGATCTTCTTGGTGGACAGCCCGGAGCAGCGCCGGCTTGGCATCCGCGACTCCCACGAACTCGCCTGGCAGGACTGGCTGGGCGCCGCCGGCTTCGACCGTCCCGAGGACGAGTGGCCGCGCCGCTGGGCGCAGGCGTACGTCGACTTCGCCGCCGGCGAGAAGCGCTCATGGCTGCACGCGCAGGGAGTGCGCTTCGTGCCGAACGTCGGCTGGGCCGAGCGCGGCGGCTACCTGGCGACGGGCCACGGCAACTCCGTTCCACGCTTTCACGTCACGTGGGGGACGGGCCCAGGCGTGCTCGAGCCGTTCGTGCGCCGCGTGCGTGAAGCCCAGCAGCGCGGGCTGGTCGATCTCCGCGTGCGCCACCGCGTCGACCGGCTGGTCCTCGACGGCGGTACCGTGACGGGAGTCGCCGGCCACGTGCTCGAGTCGAGCGCCGTCGCACGGGGCCAGAAGAGCTCTCGTGTGGAGGTCGACGACTTCGAGCTGCACGCGCAGGCGGTGATCGTCACCTCCGGTGGGATCGGCGCCAACCACGAGCTCGTTCGCGCAAACTGGCCCAAGCGCCTGGGCGAGGCGCCCAAGCAGATGATCAGCGGCGTCCCCGATCACGTCGACGGGCGCATGATCGCGATCAGCGAGGCGGCGGGGGCGAACATCATCAACCCGGACCGCATGTGGCACTACACCGAGGGGATCCGCAACTGGGACCCGATCTGGACGCTGCACGGGATCCGCATCCTCCCCGGCCCTTCCTCGGTGTGGCTCGACGCGACGGGAAAGCGGCTTCCGGTGCCGCTGTTCCCCGGCTTCGACACGCTGGGCACGCTCGAGCACATCATGCGAACTGGCCACGAGCACACGTGGTTCGTGCTGACTCAGAAGATCATCGAGAAGGAGTTCGCGCTGTCGGGCTCCGAGCAGAACCCGGACCTCACGAGCAAGGACGTCCGCGCGGTGCTCGAGGCGCGCCTGGGCAAGGGAGCGCCGGCGCCGGTGGAGGCGTTCAAGCGCCACGGCGCGGACTTCGTCGTAGAGCGCGACCTCGCGGCGCTCGTGCGCGGGATGAACGCGATCACCGAGCAGCCGCTGCTGGAGCTGGCGGACGTGGAGCGGGAGATCGTCGCGCGCGACCGCGAGATCGCCAACCCCTACACGAAGGACCTCCAGATAACGGCCATTCGCGGCGCGCGGCGCTACCTGGCGGACCGGATCACCCGCGTGGCGGCGCCACATCGGATCCTCGACCCGGCGGCCGGACCGCTGATCGCGGTGCGCCTGAACATCCTCACGCGCAAGACGCTGGGCGGCCTGCAGACCGATCTATGCAGTCGCGTGCTGCAGGCCTCCGGGGAGCCGCTGCCAGGTCTCTATGCCGCGGGCGAGGTCGCCGGCTTCGGCGGTGGCGGGGTGCACGGCTACCGCTCGCTGGAGGGCACGTTCCTCGGCGGCTGCATGTTCTCCGGGCGGGCCGCCGGCAGGGCAGCGGCGGCTGAGGTTCGCTGAGAGCCGCGCGAGTCGCTGAACGACAACGACGGGACGACTCCGCCTGCCGCCGTAGTCGCCGCGCCGGTTCTCAGATACAGGAGGATTCGGCTATTCTGCACCGGCCGACCAACTGCCTCGCTCAGCCGGACCTGAGACCGTCGATGACACACACGACGCCGGTGATCCAACAGCTATGACCGACGCAACGCCGTCGGGCGACCCTGCGCCCGAGGAGGCCCGCGCGGCCGAGCACCGGACCCCGCTGAAGAAAGTCCTGCGCGTGCTAGTGGGCACCGAACACGTGGTCGTGCGTGCCGCCGCCGACCTCGCTGCCGTCACCGCGCTGGTCGCCTTTGCGGTACATCTGCTCGGCGGGGGTGGCCCGGGTCCGGCGACACTCGAAGCGAGTTTCCTGGACGCCAAGGTCCGGTCCGGTGTGCTCCTGGCGCAATATGTAGGCGAAACCCAGCCGACCAACGCCGACTACCTGCCTCAGTCGACCTCGACCGCTGGCGGCACGCGCGCCGACATCAGCATGGTGGCCTTCACACCCACGGACACCACCGCCGCTGGCGCCATATCGGCTGGTCCCGCCGGCACTGTAGCCATCAGCAACCCCGAACAGGAGCGCGAAGAAGCGGAAAAGCTGGCCCGGGAAGCAAAGCTGAAGCAGACCAAGGCACAGAGCGAAGAGGAAAAACAACAGGAAGAAGCCCAGAAGAAAGAACCCAAAGCAAACGACGAAAAGGGCAACGAAGAGACGCGCGGCGAAGCGCCCACCACCGAAAAGGAACACCAGCGGCTGCAAAACGCCGGCGAACTGCGACAGCAAGCGAAGACCGAATCCGAAGACGCCCATCTCAAAGCGAGCGAAGCGAAGAAGATAGAACACGAAGAAGCGCATCCCGCGTCGAGCGCCCCGCCGTCGCTGCCGCCCACACCGCTATACCGCCAAGGCGACGCGGAGGTCGCCGTCGGGACCTCGCCGCCGCAGGACGAAGTCGAAGCAGTGATAAGCGAGTCGAAAGTGTCGCTGCCGGACAGGTGCCGCCATTCGTGTGCGATCAGCCCGGCGATCGACAAGGCCTTGAGCGAATACGCCACCAACTCAGACGAGGCCGCACGTCAACTCGCCAGCATCTTCCACGACTCTCGCCAAGGCGTCTTCGAACACAAACGTGAACCGCTTGGGGTGACCGTCAACTACGAGATCGACTTCGTCGGCTACCAGGGCCATCTGCTGGCCCTCGTGTGGAGCCTGTGCTCCGCCTCGACCGGCAGACCGCTACCGAGGGAGTGGTGGCGCAACATCGTCGCCGAGCAGATCGAGCCGGCCAGCAACAAAGCCAAGATCCCGGGCAACTTCTGGGCGCCCGTCCCACCCACGCGCGGCCATTACTACTTCCGCTTGCGAGTGTTCGATCGCGGCTCAGAAGTTGCCTACGTCAGGACGCCAGAGTTTCGCTAGGACGGTGGGGTTCTGGCGAGGCTGGCGAGTGTGTGGGCCGCGGCCGCCTGGAATCGCGTTGGGTCCCGATAGGGGCGTGCGACGAGCATCGCTCCCTGGAGGGCGCTGAGGACTGTTTGGGCTGCGTCCGCGGGAGATCCGTCGAGGGACAGCTCGCCGTCGGATTGGCCTTCGGCGAGCACGCCCGCCAGCCAGGCCAGGTTGTGATCGAAGAAGCCGATGACCGCGTCGTGCATTCGCTCGGGCAGGGTTTGGTATTCGGCAGCGAGCATCCCGCACAGGCACATGCGGTCGCCCCGCAAGACGTCCAGGTAGAGGCTTGCGTATTCCTCGAGCTTCGAGTTGGCACCCGAGGTCGTGCTGGCGATCCTTTCGAGCGCTTCCAGGAAGCGCGCGGAGTAGCGCTCGATCAACGCCTCGCCCAGCTCGGCCTTGCTGGCGAAGTGGTAGTGCAGGCTCGCCTTCGTGATGCCGAGCTCGTCAGCGATGTCCGCGTAGCTGAACCCGTTGTAGCCCCGGCTCTGGACCAGCTCCTCGGCGACGTCCAGGATTCGCTGCGCTGTGCCCGTGGGCGCTTGGGCTTGCGTGACCGCCATGTGTCCCATCCTTGCAGAGGAATCGATGCTGAACCAGCCTTGACAATCGACCTACTAGTAGGTAAGAATAGCTCGATCGAACGACCTAACTCGAGAGGTGAGCTTCATGGGACGCAAGATCGCAGACTGCCGTCGCTTCGAGAGCGACAACAACTGCTCGCTTACGATCATCGGCGAGGAGAACGAGGTGATCGCCGCCGCCGCGCAGCACGCCGTAGCGGCACACGGCCACCAGGACACTCCCGAGCTCCACACACAGCTACAGGCGATGCTCGAGCCCGAGGAGAGCTACCTACCGGGCGCACGCGCGCCTGAGCCGTTCCCGAGCTGAAACTTGGATCAGCAGGAGCGCCGGCAGAGCGGCGGCGGCTGAGGTCAGATGATGAAGCCGCGTCCGCCTCGCTCGACCGGAGCGTCGCTGTGCTTGGAGAGCGCGGCCTCGAAGGTATCGGGATCGTCGGGGGTGAGGAAGGGATGGACGGTCCGTCCCACGTCCAGCACGAAGCCGACCTTCTTGCGCGGCCGCTTGGGGTCGAAGTTGGCCCAGTAGCGGGGGTTGGCGGTGCCCCATATTCGCCCGCGCCCCGTCAGTGCACCCAGGTTGACGCGACGAATCGAGCGAATCGTCGGGTAGGGAATCTGCTTGCTGGCCCACGGGAGGTAGTACCCGCGGATTCGCAGCCCCCCGGCTGTGCACTCGATTCGGGGGTCTTCGTAGTCGTTGCTCATCACACCTGCGCGGAGAGCTCCCGCGCAGGAGCGCACACGCCGTGGAGGATCAGCTCCGCGTGACGGCGCCAGTTGGCGCGGCCCGGCTGGTAGTACATCGTGGATGTGATCCCGCACATCATCATCCCGAAGTCCTGGAAGGTGAAGTCGTCGCGGACGACACCCGCAGCGGCAGCGCGGGAGATGATCCTGGTGAGGACCTCGGCGAGAGCTGCCTTGTCCTCCTCGATGCCCTCCCACTCCAACTCGTTGGAGCCCATCATCGCCAGCTGAAATCCCGAGTCGCCCTCGACCGCTTCGGCCGAGGTGAAGATGACGCTCTCGAGCGCCTCGCGCGGGTCGGGAATCTCCTCGGCGACCTTTGCGATCGCGGCGAACTCCTGGAAGCGTTCGCGGACCATTGCGGTCAGCAGCGCCTCCTTGGTGGGGAAGTGGCGGTAGACCGTGCCGATGCCGACGCCGGCGTGGGCAGCGATCTCATCCATCTGCGCCTGGGGTCCCTCGCGAGCGAACAACTCGCGGCCCGCGGACATGATCCGCTCGCGATTGCGGCGCGCGTCCGCCCGGAGTGTTCGCTGATCTGTGGACATGATCTACAAACGGAATCTTAGCTCCGTATCGTGCTATAAACAAGTGGAACCGTACTTCCGCTTCCGGATTCCCGAGCACTCGACTCTTGAGAGGACCGGCATGACCACCACCAAGACTGAAGAGCGCGGTGCAGCGACGATCACCTCGCGCACCCCCAGGAAGGCCGCCGACCTCAGCTCCAAGCGCGGCAAGGACCTCGCGCTGGTGCTGCTGGCGATGACGCAGTTCGTGATCGTGATCGACGCGTCGATCGTGAACGTGGCGCTTCCGTCGATCGGAGCGCACCTGCACTTCTCCCGTGACGACCTTTCGTGGGTGGTGAACGCATACACGCTCACATTCGGCGGTTTCCTGCTGCTGGGCGGCCGGCTGGCGGACCTGCTGGGCCGCAGGCGCATGTTCATGATCGGCCTGGTCGTGTTCTCGCTGGCGTCGCTCGGCGGCGGCCTTGCGCAGTCGGAGGCGTGGCTGATCGCGGCCCGGGCGATTCAGGGCCTCGGCGCGGCAATCGTCTCCCCGGCGGCGCTGTCGATCATCACGACGACGTTCGCGGAAGGCGCGGAGCGCAACCGCGCGCTGGGAATCTGGGGTGCGGTCGCGGGCGCGGGCGGCGCCGCCGGGGTCCTCTTGGGCGGCATCCTCACGAGCGGCCTGAGCTGGCGCTGGGTGCTGTTCGTGAACGTCCCGATCGGCATCGTCGCCGCCATGCTGGCTCCCCGGCTCCTACTGGAGAGCCACGCGGAAGACGGCACTGAAGGCTTTGACATCCCCGGCGCGGTGACGGTCACAGCTGGTCTCGCGCTGCTCGTCTACACGGTGGTCGACGCGGTGAACGTCGGCTGGGGCTCGACGGGCACGCTGCTGAGACTCGCGGGCTCGGCGATCCTGCTCGCGGCGTTCGTGGCGATCGAGCGCCGCCAGCGCCACCCGCTGCTGCCGTTCTCGATCTTCCGGCTGCGCACGCTGCGGGGCGCGGACATCGTGGGGCTGCTGATCGGCATGTCGCTGTTCTCGATGTTCTTCTTCATCTCGCTGTACCTGCAGGACGTGCTGCACTTCTCGCCGATCAAAGCGGGCGTCTCCTACCTGCCGCTGGCAGTGGGCATCATCATCTCGGCGGGCGTGGGCTCGCAGCTCGTGACACGCATCGGCTTCAAGCCGGTTCTGATCGGAGGCCTGTTGCTGATCGCCGCTGGCCTGGTGTGGTTCTCGCGCGTGCCGGCTCCCGGCGGCTCCTTCAGCGCGGACGTCCTCGGGCCTTCGCTACTCGCGGCTTTCGGCCTCGGGTTCTCGTTCGTGTCGGTGACGATCGGCGCGGTGACGGGGACCAAGCCGCACGAGGCAGGCCTCGCGTCCGGTCTGATCAACACCTCCCAGCAGGTGGGCGGCGCGCTGGGCCTGGCGATCCTCGCGACGGTCGCCAACAGCCGCACTCAGAGCCTGCTGAGCTCAGGCGTGCACAGCTCATCGGTCGCATTGACGAAAGGATTCGACCGGGCGTTCCTCGTGGGGGCGGGCTTTGCGATCGTGGGCGCGATCCTCGCCACCGTCCTGATCTCCTCGCGCGACAGCCGCGAGCAGGCCGCGGCCGCGCGGGCAGGGGAGCTCGAGACGGTCGCGGCGTGAGGCGCTCGGGCTGCTACCCCTCGCCCAGCCCGATGCCGTCCAGCTCCGCCACGTCCTCCTCGGAGAGCAGGAGCCCGGCCCCGGCGACGTTCTCGCGCAGGTGGGCGACGGATGAGGTGCCGGGGATCAGCAGGATGTTGGGCGAGCGCTGCAGCAGCCACGCGAGCGCGACGGACATCGGCGTGGCCTGCAGCCGGGCGGCGACCGACGCCAGCTCGCTGGACTGCAGCGGGGTGAAGCCGCCGAGCGGGAAGTACGGGACATAGGCGATGCCCTGCGCGGCGAGCGAGTCCACCAGCTCGTCGTCGACCCGGTGTGCGACGTTGTAGAAGTTCTGCACGCAGACGACGGGCGCGATCGTCTGCGCCTCGGCGATCTGCTCGGCGGAGACGGTGCTGATGCCGAGGTGCCTGATCAGTCCGTCCTGTTGCATCTGCGCGAGCGCGCTGAACTGCTCCTCGACGGAGCCCGGCTCGGGGCCGTCGAAGCCGCCGAGGCGGAGGTTGACGGCGTCCAGTGCGTCGAGGCCAAGGTTGCGCAGGTTGTCGTGGACGGCATCGCGCAGATCCTGGGGCGATCGTGCGTGCGGCCAGCCGCCCTCAGCGTCCCGCCGCGCCCCCACCTTGGTCACGATCCGAAGCTGATCGGGATAGGGGTGCAGCGCCTCCTTGATGATCTCGTTGGTGACGTGCGGGCCGTAGAAGTCGCTGGTGTCGATGTGCGTGATGCCCATCTCCACCACCTCGCGCAGCACGGCCACGGCTTCGTGGCGATCCTTGGGCGGGCCGAACACGCCCGGCCCGGCAAGCTGCATGGCGCCATAGCCCACACGGGTGACCGTGAGATCCTCGGCCATCGTGAACTCGCCTCCGGGAAGTGTCTGTGCTGGCATGACTCGCTCCTCTGTTCGTCGTCGTCGAGTGCACATTCTGACGAAGTGGGTCTTCACGCTGGAGCGCGTCGGCGCACCGGCGGCCTGCGCCGCGAGGAGGTGGCGGGCCTGGCGCACATGTCGACGGACTTCTACGCGCGCCTGGAGCAGCGACGCGGCGCGCGGCCCTCGGCGCAGACGACGGCGGCGCTGGCCCGCGCGCTGCGCCTCACCCAGGACGAGCGCGACCATCTGGACATGGGCCTGCGGCGAAGCATGATCTACCACCCGCTGGTGGGATCGCTGACGCTCGACTGCCAGATCCTCACCTCGCAGAACGTCACCGAACGACTGGTGGTGTTCACGGCGAGCCCGGGCTCGGATGACGCCGACCGACTGGCGCTGCTGTCGGTGGTCGGCTCGCAGGCGTTTCCCGGCGGCGGCAGCCTGGGCATGAGCCGCAGGTGAGTTAGTGCTCACAGGTGTCGGGCGAGCGAAGCGCCCGAGACCCTTGCGCTTTTGCATCGCCTTCACACAACTCACTGAATGTCCACGCGCTGGGGCGATTCGGACCATTGACATCGTAGATCGGCTGCGGTAAGGTCGCCGGCACCTGACGTCTGGGTGACAGTGACGGTCCCTGAGCAGCGTCTCCGGTGTGACGTCGCTCGTGGCGCCACCACCCGCGTCAGTTCATACCGGCTGCCGACCTTGGGGGGTACGAGCACGATGCGTGGCTTCGGCTCCTGCAGGCTCTGAGCGGAGACGACCGACTCGCCCCACCTACGCAGGCAGATCATCCAGCGCAACCAAAGGAGCAATCGTGACGACGACGGCGCGGACCGATCGAGACTTCAAGTTCAAAGGCGTAGAGCACCCTGCTGCGGCCGCTACAGACCTCGGGCCGCTGGCGCAGCTGGTTGGACCTGACGGCAAAGGAGAATGGGAAGGTCACGGCTTCAACACGATCTGGCGCCCCCACCCGCTTGCCGAAGGGGGGCAGGATCGCTTTCTCGAGCTGAATCTGACGACCGAGAAACTCGTGTTCAGTGCGATCGAAGGCGAGATCCCCAACCGGGGACTACTGATGCCCGACATCGACCTGTTCGGTCTCACCTACATGCAGCAGATCAAAGGCGACGACCCGGTCGAAGGCCTTCACATCGAGCCTGGCATCTGGATCAACATCCCTGCCACCACCAATCCGGCGGTGGCGCCCACAGTCGCGCGAATGGCCTCTATTCCACATGGCACCACGATCCTCGCGCAGGGCACCGGTAAAACGATAAACGCCGGGCCGAACATCGCGGAAAACAACATCATCCCGTTCCCGATCGGCACACCTCCCCCGCCCAACTCCGCCTTCCCGGCAGCTGAGGCGATATTCACGGAGCTGAACCTTGCCACCCCGACCAAATTTCGCCAGGCGTCGAAAAAAGTGACCCAGGCGATGGTGGAAAACCCGAACAGTGTGCTCGTGAAGGCCATCGCCGGGCAGAACATCGCGAGCACGACGGTGCTCGTGGTCTCGACGGCGCACACTCCGATCCCGGGTGGCGGCACCGCCAACACAGCATTCCTGGAAGCGGCGTCGTCGCCCCCGGGCGGTAACGCGAATGCCGTGGAAGTAACCGCGATCTTCTGGATCGAGACCGTCAAGGAGGCCGGCAAACCCGCCAAACTCCAGCTGCAGTACACCCAGCTCGTGCAGCTCGACTTCAACGGCCTGCGCTGGCCGCACGTATCGGTGGCCACGCTGCACAAACTCGCGCCGAAAAAAGCGCCGCCGAAAAAAAGCTAGACAGCAGCGGGCTCGGGAGCGGCGAGCGCTAAAGGAAAAGGCCCAATTGGCCGAGATCATTAGCGGCGGCAGTGCCTTGACTGCCTGCCAGCTGGGGCCCGACGCTCCCGGCCGCGCGTTTACGCGCGCGTAGGCAACAGACAGCCAAACCAGAGATGAGCTCACGTGTCGGAGGGCAAGACCGACGGCACGACCGTCGGCCCAAAATCCGAGCCGGTACGCCCCCAGCGGTCGCACATCGAGCTGCGTGCCGGCGCGTGGCCGCTGATCCGTCGTCGCGGGAGCCTATGGGCGATGGCCGCTGTCGTGCTGGCGCTCGCAGGGGTGGCCGGCGCGGTGCTCGGCGCGCGGGCGATGGCCCACTCCGATGCCCAGCGGCAACGACTCGCGTCCCACCTGACCGCAGCGGAGATCGCCTCGGTGCTCGAGCTGGCGATCCGCCGCGAGGAAGACCTCACGATCAGCACCAGCGCATTCGTCGCGAGCAATCCGAACGTGACGCCGGCCGCCTTCGACAGATGGATCGAATCGGTGCGTGCGATCCAGCGATACCCGGAGCTGCAGAACATCGGCCTGCTGAAGCTCGTGCCAGCGTCCCAGCTGGCAGCGTTCGAAGCCCGCGAGGCGTCGGATCCGATACGACCGTTGGGGCCGCAGTCGGTGTCCCCCGCCGGAGGCTTCCAGGTCCTGCCCGCGGGCAGGCGCCCCTACTACTGCCTGGCAGCCGCGGGGCTGGCGAGCGACGCAGCCGACTACGTGCCGGAGGGAATGGACTACTGCGAGCTCATCCCAACGATGATCACGACCCGCGACTCGGGGCTGACCGGCTACGCGCCCGTCGCAGACGCAGGCACGACAGGTCTGGGAGTGGGCACGCCGGTGTATCGCACAGGAGTCACGCCATCGACGGCTCGGGCGCGCCGGCAGGCGTTCCTGGGATGGCTGGGCGAGCGGATCGAGCCGAAGGTGTTGTTGCAGACAGCACTCGTCGGTCATCCCGGCGCGGCTGTGGTGTTCCGCTTCGACACGCGTTACTCGCATGTCGCGTTCGCGAGCGGCAAACCTCCCGCCGGGGCGCAGAGCGCGACCATCCCAGTGGCGGTCGGCCGAGAAGCAGGGCTGCAAAATGACGAAGGCTGGACGATGCAGAGCTTCAGTGCGAGCGCCTCCGCCAGCGTGTTCGGCAACGGCAACGCGCTCACCCTGCTCGTCGGCGGAAGCCTGCTGAGCGTGCTGCTCGGGCTGCTGGTGTCGGTTCTCGCGACCGGGCGCATGCGCGCGCTGTCGCTCGTGCGCGAGAAGACTCGAGAGCTCTCGGAGAAGAACCACGAGCTCTTCGAGCTGGCCCTCCACGACCCGCTGACAGGGCTGCCGAACCGCTCGCTCGTGCTCGACCGCGCCGAGCGCATGCTTGCGCGCTCCGCCCGCGAGCCGGACGTGGTCGCAGGCGCGCTGTACGTCGATGTCGACGGGTTCAAGCACGTCAACGACAGCCTCGGCCATGCTGCCGGAGACCTGCTGCTGACGGTCGTGGGTGAACGCCTGCAGAGCGCGGTGCGCGATCAGGACACGGTGGGCCGCCTCGGGGGAGACGAGTTCATCGTCCTGGTCGAGTCCTCGACCGACGACGTTGCCCTCGAGTCGCTGGCCACCCGCATGATCGAGCTCCTACGCGAGCCGGTGGAGCTTGGCGGCGCGAGCGCGAGCATGTCGGTGACCGTGAGCATCGGCGTGGCCGTCGGGCGCTACGAAACCGCGGATCAGCTGCTGCGAGATGCCGACCTGGCGCTCTACGCCGCAAAGGCAGCAGGGAAGAACCGCTACACCCTGTTCGACGCCAGGCTCCATCTGAGCGAGGGACACCCGGCACTTCGACCCTAGCTGTTGTGGCTCCCGCCGAGCCGACCCGATCCAGCAGGGCCAGGCCCACAAAAGGCCCCGCGGCTGCGGGGCCTTTTCAGTGGGTAGGGACATGCCGTCCGAGCTGTGGCGTGCTCTACCGTGGCGGCTAGTCGTCGGCGCCGACCACCTTGAATTCCTGGTTGACGAAGATGTGGTGCGGCCAGTTGACACCGATGTTGTGGACCTCGTATTCGCCGTTGCTCAGCTGCACAACACGGTCGACAACGCCGCCTGGGTAGGCGGCCAACGCAGCTTCAGTCGCCTGAGTCGCTGCCGTTCCGCTGACGATCGTGCCCGTCCCCTGCTTGTAGCTGGCTGGGATCTGACCGACCTGCTTTGTCGAGCCCTGTGCGCCACTCTGGAAGGGGACCACTTCTGCCGCCGAGGAGGATGTAGAGGACGGCTGCACGACGACCTTGCTGGCCGTGATGCTCGTTCCGCTGGTCGTCCCGAGCACGAGGACGCTTTCGCCCTTGGTGATGGCACTCGCCGAGATCGAGCTCGTCCCCTTCTCATACGTCGTGGAGGACGCCTCGTTGATGGTCACCTTCTGGCCGGCTGACGTCGATATCGTGAAGCCCGACGCGGTCACGCTTTCGACCGTGCCGGACGATCCCCCTGCGGCCGGTCCAGACCGGGCGTTGGATCCCCCGCCGCTGGCGAAGTGGCCTGACTTTGCTGAGGGGGCCGTGGCTATTGTGGCGGCGCCGGTTGTGGCTGTTGTTGCGGCGCCTGAGCCGGTGCTGGCGGTTGCGCCGACGATGCCGTAGGTACCGCCCCCGATCGCGATGGCGGTCGCGCCGATGGCGATGGACTTGGTGAGTCTGCGGGAAAGCATGGACTGATCCCTTCGTCGTTCGTTGATCGTGGTTAGTGGCTGTGTCCCACGATGCGCGAACGCCCTGAGAGTCGTCTGAGAGCGACCAGAGAGCTTCCTGGAAGATCGTTCCGACCGTTGCTGCGGCACCGCCGCCCTTTGCAGGGCGGCGGTGTGCAGAGCAGGTGTACGTCGGAGCTTCCCGACGCTACTTCGTGTCGTTACGAGGCCTTCAGTTCCTTCACCGACTTGAAGCCGGCGGCGAGAACGACCTTGGGGATCGGGGCGAAGTCCAACGTCGCTCCGAAGCTTTGGCCGATCGTCATGGCGTAGTAGATCCAGCTGGCAAGCGCCGCCGCCTGCGGTGCGCCCTTGGGCACGATGCAGTAGGTGAAGGTCGACAGCGGGTAGGCCAGCTTGTCGGTCTTCGGCGGATCGACGATGTGCATTTCGTTGTTTGCGGGCACCTTCTTGACGACGGCCGCCGCCGCCTCGATGTTCTTCAGGTTGGGGTACTCGTAGTTGCCGGCGGCGTTCTGCAGCTCGGCGGCCTGCAGACCCTGAGCGATGATGTAGGAGGCCGAGATGTAGGCGATCGCGCCGGGTGTCGAGGACACGACGGCGGTCACACCGGCGTTGCCCTTGCCGCCCACGCCGGTCGGGAAGCTGACCGAGGTCGCGTTGCCGACCTGCGCCTTCCACGTGGGGCTGATGCGGGACAGGTAGTCCGTGAAGGCATACGTGTCTCCGGATCCGTCGCTGCGGAAGACGGGCGTGATGTTGAGGTTGGGCAGTTTCTCGCCCTTGTTCAGCTTTGCGATCGCGGGCGAGTCCCAGTTGGTGATCTTGCCGAGGTAGATGTCCGCGAGCACCGGCCCGGTGAGCCGGACACGCGCGACGCCGGCGAGGTTGTATGAGATTCCCGTCGCCGTCAGGGCCCACGGAATCTGGATGCATTCTTTGCATTCAGCCGCCTGGGAGGGCGTCAGCGGAGCATCTGATGCGCCGAAGTCGACCGTCCTGGCGGTGATCTGGGCGATTCCGGCACCGGACCCAACAGCGGAGTAGGTGACAGTGTCTCCGTAGCGCTTGTTGAAGTCCGCGGCCCAGTAGGCCTCGAGCGGGGCGACCAGCGTCGACCCGGCGCCTGTGAGCGAGTACGCGCTCGCGCCGGAAGTTGCAGGCCCGAGTAGAGCAGCCGCTATACAAGCGGTCATGATGGCGACGATTGGCAATCTTTTGGCCGTCAAAGGTCCTCCTCGACGTATTTCGAGTTTTGCGGCGGGTACGTCATCGCACCCGCTCCGATTCCACATGAGTAAGAAATGGATAATTGCTGTGACGCCGATGTTGGGGTCTTGTGAAGCACACGAGGCCCCGCCGGCGGCTCGACCCCTATGTTCTAGCCATCGGCCGGCGGGCAATGTGAACATGTCGTGAATGACCCGGGCACCGATGTGAACATCTCGTGAAAGTAGGCGTGGTCGAGGCGTCATCGCGTTAGGGTCCGGGCGATGCCTGTGGGAACAAGGGTCGCGGGCGGGCGGCCCGTCAATACGAGATCCGGCACCCGCCCGTCCGATCGGCTTGGCGACGGCCTGCTGCGCGGCGTGTGCATGCTCGCCGCCCTGCTCGCCGTTCTGGCGATCGTGGCGATCTCCTACCAGCTGATCCATGGCGCCGGCCCGTCCATCTCGCGCTTCGGGCTGGGCTTCCTCGGCCACTCGACATGGCAGCCCAACTTCGGGGTCTTCGGGGCCGCGACGTTCATCTACGGCACGGCCGTCACGTCGCTGATCGCGATGCTGCTGTCGGTCCCGCTCGGGATCTCGATCGCCCTCTACCTCAGCACGATGGCGCCGCTTCGGGTGCGCAGCGTGGTGGGACCGCTGGTGGAACTGTTGGCGGCGATCCCGAGCGTGATCCTCGGATTCTGGGGCATTCTCGTTCTCGGGCCGTTCCTGCAGGCCCACCTCGAGCCGTTCCTGCACAGCACGCTCGGCTTCCTGCCGATCTTCGGCCCCACGCCCACGACCGGCAGCGGGCTGTTCATCGCCGGTCTGATCCTGACGATCATGGTCGTGCCGATCATCGCCTCGATCAGCCGCGACCTCTTTCTGTCCGTCCCGCGCGATCTGCAGGACGGCGCGACGGCGCTGGGAGCCACGCCCTGGGAGGTGCTCCGCGGCGTGGTCCTGCCGTCCTCGGCGTCGGGGATCGCCGCTGCCGCGTTCCTTGGCCTGGGCCGTGCGCTCGGTGAGGCGATAGCGGTGACACAGGTGATCGGCGCCGGCAACTTCATCCACGCCTCGCTGTTTCAGACCGGCGACACCCTGGCAAGCCGGATCGCCGACCAGGTCCAGGGCGCCGCCACCAGGCTGACGATCGCCTCGCTGTTCTACCTCGGCCTGATCCTCTTGGTCATCGAGCTGCTGGCGAACCTCGCCGCGCAGCTGATCACCCGTCGCTTCGACGTGAGCAGGGTGACGGCGAGATGACCGACCCCTTTGGCGTACCGCCGGAGACTCGTCTCCCCGGCCCCGCAGACGACATCGCGCACGGCGCCGACCCGCTGGGCTTGCTCGGGACGGACCCGCCGGACCTCTCCGGTCCATTGACGCCGTCGGGCCACCTGCGCCGTCGACAGCTCATCAGCCGCTTCGCCGGGGCCATCCAGACCGCCTCGGCGTTGCTGGCGGTCGCCGTGTTGGGGATCGTCATCTACTCGGTCGCCTCTCGTGGCGCAAGCGTGCTGAGCTTCGGCTTTCTGACCAAGGATCCACCGGCATTCGTCGGTCTCCCTGGTGGCGGCATCGCGCCGGAGATCGTCGGGACGGCGATCATCATTGCGATTGCCGCGGCGATCGCCATGCCGGCGGGGATCCTCACGGCGCTCTATCTCACCGAGTTCGCCGGACCGTGGTCCGCGCGCCCGCTTCGCCTGGCCCTCGATCTGCTGAACGGCCTGCCGACGATCGTCGTCGGTCTGTTCGTCTTCGGGTTGCTCGTGGTGGGCCACCACCAGAGTGGCTTCGCCGGCTCGTTTGCGCTCGCGATCATCATGCTGCCGCTGATCGCCCGGGCGAGTCAGGAGGTGCTGCTGCTCGTCCCGGCGGGTATGCGCGAAGCCGCAGACGCGCTCGGCGTGAGCCGCTGGCGCACGGTTCTGGGTGTGGTGCTGCCGAGCGCACGCGGCGGGATCCTCACCGCCACCGTGCTCGCGGTCGCGCGTGCGGCGGGGGAGACGGCCCCGCTACTACTCACGAGCTCGCTGTTCGCCAGCACGGTGCAGACCGACCCCTTCGCTCACGAGGGGCTTGCGAACATCCCGGTGTACATCTTCACCGCGTCGGAGGAAGCCAGCAAGTACGGCTTCGCGCGCGCCTGGGGCGCGGCGTTCATCCTGCTGATGTTCATCCTCCTGGTCAGCCTTGGCAGCAGGGCCATCAACAGCCGCGCAACACTGTCTCGATGAAACCGCCGGACCCGATCGACAGGACTGGCCCAGGCGCGGCGAACGTGCGCCAGCGCGTGCGGATCGCCACCGGTCCGCCGCTACCTGCGGAGGCGCTCGCGGCGCGCAACGGCACCACGGCCGAGGCTGTGCCCGGGGAGGATCGCGCGGGCACGCGACAGAGCGAGCGCACGGTCGGACGCGAAGCCATCTTCGACGTCCAGGATCTGTCGGTCTTCTACGGCAGCGCGGAGGCCGTCTCGGGCGTGACGCTACAGATACACCGCAATCTCATCACAGCGATCATCGGCCCGTCCGGCTGCGGCAAGTCGACGTTCCTGCGCAGCCTCAACCGCATGAACGACTCGATACCGGGTTTCAAGATCGCCGGGAAGATCCGCTACCACGGCCACGACATCTACGACAGCGCGGTCGATAGCGTCGAGGTGCGCCGACGGATCGGCATGGTCTTCCAGCGTCCGAACCCGTTTCCGAAGTCGATCTACGACAACGTCGCATGGGCGCCGCGCAACCTCAAGATGAAGGCTGGGCTGGACGAGCGCGTCGAGCGGGCCCTTCGCGGCGCGGCGCTGTGGGACGAGGTGAAGGATCGACTCAACCGAAGCGCGCTTGGGCTCTCGGGCGGGCAGCAGCAGCGGCTGTGCATCGCGCGCGCGATCGCCATCGAGCCCGACGTGCTTCTGCTCGACGAGCCCGCGTCGGCGCTCGACCCGATCGCCACGGCGGCGATCGAGGAGCTGATGCAGACGCTCAAGAACCGTTACACGATCGTGATCGTCACACACAACATGCAGCAGGCGGCAAGGGTCTCCGAACGCACCGCGTTCTTCAGCCTGGATGTGAGCAAAGGCAGACCGACGGGCGTGCTCGTCGAGTACGGGGACACGGATGTGATGTTCACCCGACCGGCCGATCGGCGCACCAGCGACTACGTGACGGGACGCTTCGGCTAGGCGCATCCGTTCGCCGCCCGCGGCGAACACGGGGGAAGTTCAGGCGCTGATCGAGTCGCCGGGGACGTGCTCGAGCAGCGGCCGGGCGCACTGCCAGCAGTACACCGCGCCGCTGCTGTGCGGAGCACCGCAGGAAGCGCACGAGCCGGCGGTGGCGGTCTCCTCGAGGTGCAGGATGCGTTCGACCTCGCTGAGCTCGGCATCGACGTCCTGCAGGATCGCGGCCCTCTGCACGAGGACCTCGACGCGAACGTGATTGCGGATCGCCATCTCGTAGGCGAGCCCGCCCAGATCGCATTGCAGTTCGGCGAAGCGCGCCGCCAGCTCGTCCCGACGCTGTGCAAGATCGATGCTCGGTGTGTCGGGCACCGGAGGGACCAGCGACTGCTCCGACTCGCTCATTGTCCGAAGAATTCCCCGGTGAAGTGGCCCTTGGTGTAGCCCCGGCCATGTCCTGGGGTACCGACTTTCACGGCTTTGGGCAGAGGCGTTTTCGATTTGGTCGAGGTCGTCGTGGTGGCCGCCTTCGACTTCGTCTTGGCGGCAGTGCCGGAGGATTCGCTCGTCGACGTCCCGCTGGTGCTCGTTGTTGGCGTCGAGGACGCCGTTCCCGTCGACGGTGCGCCCGTGACGGTCACGACCTGCGCGGGAGGGCTCTTGAGAGTCCCGTTGTTGCCTGAGCGCCCGATCAGCACGCCGATCCCCATCGCAAGCAGGAGGACCCCGATGATGGATATGAGGGTGCTGTTGACGGGCGCGAAGCGCCGCTGCACGGGAGCGCTCGCCGGGGTGGGCTCGGGAGGGCGGCGGGCGGGCCCTTCGAGCAGGCTCACCCGCGGCGCGCCCCGCCGCTCCCCGCACTCGACGCAGTAACGCTGGTCGGCGGCCATCGATGCGCCACACACAGCGCATCGCTGGCGCACGGAGGCGCTCATCAAGGGGCGCAGCTCGGCGCTCGCCACATTCGCGGATTGAGGCTCACCGGCGATAGCGAGCTCTTCGGTAGGGGTGCTCGAGTCCATAGATGGGGGACCTGCCGGCCACCATCGTCGAATTGGCTCCGACCGCGGTGCCCAAACGGCGGTCTTCAGCAGTATCGGGGCGAGGCGCAAACGACTTGTGAACAGTTTGTTACCACATGACCATCCGCGCGGATCGTCGCTCAGCCGGCGTTAGGATCGCCGACATGCACCTGTGCTGCAAGGAGTGCGGCTCGCGGCTGGCATACGATCAGCGTTATTGCGTGGACTGCGGCGCGCGGCGCGGAGCGCTGCGACCGCGGATGGCCCAGTGGATCGGCATCGAGACCCCGGCCGGACCTGTCGCTGCACCCGAGGCAGATGCGCGCGCAGGCACGGCAGACTCCGAGCCGGCGCGCCGCCAGCCGTCGATGCCCTCGCCGCGGGTCCTCGGAGTGGCGGTGATGGCACTGTTGGCGTTCGGCGTGCTCATCGGCTCGGCCGTCAGCCCGGTGCAGGAGAGCAGCGCGCACGGGCCACTCGTGGTCGCGGTCGCACGCACGACAGTGGCGCCGAGCGCCGTGGCGACAGCGGAAGCCCCTACGCTCCCACCGCCTGCGGCGCCGGAAGAAACGCCGGCGCCAACGACCTCCGAAAGCGCCACGCCGACCAGCACTACACCGGCCGCTAAACCCAAGAGCGCGGCACCCAGCAAAACGAAGACCTCGGAACCCGAAAGCGGGTCGGCTACGACGCTGCCTCCGATCAAACACGTCTTCCTGATCGTCCTCTCCAACCAGGGCTTCAACCAGACATTCGGTCCGAGCGCGCCGGCCACATATCTGTCGAAGACGCTCGTGGGCAAGGGCGAGCTACTGGAAGACTTCTATGCGGTTGCCAGCGGTGAGCTCGCCAACGAGATCGCGCTGATCAGCGGCCAGGGGCCGACCGCCCAGACAGCGGAAGACTGCCCTCTCTACACGGACATCACGCCGGGCACGGTGGGCGCATCTGGTCAAATTCTCGGTAGCGGCTGTGTGTACCCCAGCCAAACCGACACACTGGCCGAGCAGCTCACGGCTGACGGACTGACGTGGAAGGCATACGTCGAAGGCATCGGTGAAGGAGCAGCCCAGCCCACCACGTGCCCTCATCCCGCGCTCGGCAGCGTCGATGGCGATCACACCCCGACAGCCGAAGATCCGTCCGTGACCTGGCGCGACCCGTTTGTCTATTTTGAAAGCGTCACAGGCAACGCGACCTGTGCGAGCAGCGTCGTGGGCCTGGGCCAGCTGGCGCCGAGCCTGGCGGTGGCCAAGAACACGCCGGCACTGTCCTACATCGTCCCCGATCGTTGCCACGACGGCTCCGAAGAACCATGCGCTCCAGGACAGCCGTCGGGTGTCACCGCCACCGACAGCTTCCTCAGCACGGTCGTGCCCGAGATCGAAAGCTCACCCGCTTACGAGACGGGAGGCCTGATCGCGATCACGTTCGATCAGGCACCACAAAGCGGACCCGACATCGACAGCAGCGGGTGCTGCATGACGTCGGCGTTCCCGAACCTCCCGGCAACCGCTCCGAGCACGAGCGCCACAGGTGCAGAAGCCGGTGCCTCGAGCACCACCGCACCGGCTGGAGCAACAGGCACGACGACGACCGGGACGACAGGCACGACGGAAGCGGCTGGCAGCACGACCACTGGCGCGACCTCAACCACCCCGACCGGCGGTGGCCGCGTCGGGCTGCTGTTGATCTCGAAGTACACGAAGCCGGGAAGCATCAGTATCACGGGCGAATACAACGACTTCTCGCTGCTCGCGTCGATCGAGAATCTCTTCGGACTGACCCATCTGGGCTACGCGGGCAGCACGGGGCTGCTGGTGTTCAACAAGAGCGTGTACAACGCCCATACGTAGCCGAACGGACGCGGGGCGCGCTGAGACTCGCGTCTCGACGTCGGGTGCAAGGCGCGACTTTGGAGTCAATTCCAACAACGGAGGTCAGCATGAGCACCATCGACGAAGAGATGGTCTTGGCCCACTTCATCGTTTCGGATGATGTCGAGCGGTCCCGCCGCTTCTACACCGAGGTACTCGGCGGCAGGACGGTCATCGGCGGCGAGGCTGGTGACCAGGTGACGTACGTCGCGCTGGCCAACAGCTGGGTCATCATCAACGTCGGCGGAGGTCCGACCGACGACAAGCCGACCGTCACGCTCGAGACGCCGCCCGACCCAGATCGTGTGAGCAGCTTCCTCAACATCCGGGTGGCGGACATCCAAGCTGTCTACACCGAGTGGAGCGCGCGGGGCGCCCAATTCCTGACGCCGCCGAAGCAGCACGAGACCGAGATCCGCTGCTACATCCGCGATCCCGACGGCTACATCATCGAGGTGGGTCAAACGACGCTGGCCAGAGGTTGGCGTCCGCCGTCTTGATCACATCGCCTGTGTGGGCGCGCTCAGCCCCGGTAAGTCCGCCTAGAGTTCGGGGCGTGACAAGGGTCGTAGTGGACGGTCGATATGTGTACGAGACCGACCTAGAGCTCGAGGTCGGCGACGAGGTGCTACTTCCTCCTTCAGGCTTCGGCGGCCAATGGGTCGCAAGGGTAACTGCGCTCTCGTCGGACTACTCCGGCCCGTGCAAGCGGATCGTCGGGCTGATGCGCCGATGCGTCGACGTAGAGCGACAAGACGCTGCTCTGGCTGCTGTTCCAATCACCGGCTTCCGAGCGGGGACGACGCTCAAGGTGACTGCTTCGTGCGGCCATCAGGTCCTGCTCCACATTGAAGGCGTCAATCGTGCTGGGCGTCCGACGCACGTCGGGTACACATGCGAGGCATGCGGCGGCGTTCCTCGCAGCGCGGGCCTCGGCTCTGCGGACGCCTGGCGGAGTTTGGCGGCTGGCCTGGATTGAGCTTGGTTCCATGCCACCATGGCTAAGAACCTGACCGTCCGGCTGGACGACGAGCTGGCCTCCAACACAGAAGCCCTCGCACGCGCTGAAGGCAAGAGCCTCAATGAGACCGTCAAGTACGCCCTCGCCGAAGCGGTGCAGCGTCGCCGCGAGGACCTCGAGTTCAAGGCGCGCGTACGCCGCATCATCGAAGAGGACCGCGAGCTGCTAGAGCGGCTCGCCAAGTCAGCGTCCAGTACGTCGCGCTCGCCGACTACCTCGCCATCGCCCTCGAGATAACCGGGCTCGGCACCACCACGCTGAGGACCACGCCCAGGGTCGACGACGCCGAGCAGGTGGTTCTCGCTATCGCCGCCGGCACATGGAGCCAAGACGAGGCGAGCACATGGCTCCGACGCCACCTCGCACCAACGACGGCGCCATCACCATAGAGATCCCTCCGCCACCACGAAACGGCGATCGACACTCACTCAACCGTGGCAGCCGCAGGCGCTGCAAGAAGAGCGCCTCCTAACACTGAGACCAGCTTGGCGAACTTGCCGTCCCGCGAGGCCCAGCGTTTTCGGGGTTTTCGCCCGTGTTCGCTGGCCTTCGCGGTTCTCCAACCAATCGGGGCGAACGGTTAGAGTTGGCTTTGTAGAGGCTGTCGCACAAAGGGGCTTGGGGTTCTGTCTGCTGGGTTTAAGAGGCTTCTGGGTATGTCCCAGAACTTCTTGACGTGCGATCGTGAGCAGTCGTTGCTGTTGCCGCCGAACCTTCGGGAATGGCTGGCGGAGGATCATCTGGCGTGGTTCGTGTTGGACGTGAGAGACTGGCCGCGGCAAATGTCAGCGAACAGATTGATGTCGTGCTCGCTGACGCTGGCTACTGGGACAGTGAGCAGATCGAGAGCCTCGCTGCCCGCGGCATGCGGCCACTCGTGCCACCCGACAGCAGCACCAAAAAGCGAAGCCAGGGCGCCAACCGCCAAGGCCCGCGCTATGACTTCATGCGGCGCGTCATCAAAAGCGACGCCGGACACGCCCTCTACCGCCAGCGAAAACACGCGATCGAGCCGATCTTCGGCCAGATCAAGCACAACCGGCGCATCGCTCGATTCCAACGCAGAGGCATCACGGCCTGCAGATCGGAGTGGCGACTCATCGCCACCACCCACAACATCCTCAAGCTCTGGCGAGCCACCAGTGCTCCCACGGCCACCTGAACCACCACACGGTGCCGCCCACAGCCCTGCGCTCCACCCCTCGCCCGCACACCACCAAGCGCTCCATCCAACGCAAAACGCTTCGCCTAGCCGACCACAACCCTTTACGCGACAGCCTCTGTAATGCAGTTTTTTGACAGTCTGCTGGGGATTTGCGGGTGCTCAGACCAAGGCCATCCCAGGCGTAGCAACGACGCCGGCCCGCTGTACGCCATCGCGCACGGGTGTGAGGCCTCCAGATGCGACCCGGCAATATACAGCCGAGACGTCAAATGCACGTCCCGGCTGGTATAATGAAGGCATGCGGGTAGTTGAGGAGCCCTTTACGACACGCGACGCCATCTTGGCGATCCTGAAGCCTGGGCACACGCCCAGCGAAGGTCCGTTCCGGACACTGCGGGCCCATAAATATGCTTCACCCGGCCTCCGGGTGGATGTGCGCACTGCACTGGGACGTGTCCTTGGGAGCGCTCACTTTTATAGCTCGCTCAATGCCGACGCCGCCCGAGCTGTCCGCCTAGGCAATGTGAACCTCGCCAAGAGATTCGCTGAGCGCGCGCAGGAAATTGAGCATTCCGCTCCCGCCCAGATCATTCAGGATGCCATCCGCGTCACCGCATCGGCATTGCGTATCGACCCTCGCTTCGCCGACGCTCCCGTGTCGCTTCAACGGTATCTCAAACTACGTGGTGAGTCGTCCTGGCTGAACATCGACCACGATGCCCTAACGCGAGAATGGATCGTCCACTCGAGTGCGTGGCTGAGTCGAGATGAGCATGGCCAACTCGTTGAGGCGACTATGAGACTCGCCCAGACGGCAGCCGAAACACGCTCCGACCTTTACGTCGAGCCGCCCTCCACATCGACTTTCTTTGGGCTAGTCAGAAGAATGGATGTCTCGGCCGCGGAGGTGCAGGGAGACTCGGAAACCAGGCTGGTCCCGCGCGACACACTTGAGCGCCAAGGCCTCGCGATCGTCGGTCAGGCTGTTGCGCTGCTGTGCGAGACGCTGCCCGCTGGTGGCGCATTGGTGCTCGCTATGCCAGCCGTGACTGTGGAAGAGGCTGCCCCTATCCTGAGGGGCTCGCCTTGGGACATCGAGGAGCTCGATGAAGGTGCGGTGCCAGCCTCCGTAATCGAGCCGGCAGATCATGAGTGGCTGGAGCGAGAGCTTGCCCGAGAGCCAGCCGCGGTGCCGTTGGCTCCGCTACGTCGAGGGTGACCCATGCAGAACCGCCGCCAGAGCTGATCTTCCGCCGTGCCGCGGAGGTCGATGCGTCAGACCTAGAGACGTTCTCCTGCTCACGCGGCACGATTTATGAAGCCGAAGTCGAGCAATTCATCAGACGACAGGCCCTTGTGCGGGCTCTCGCAGGAGATACTCAATACCGCCTCTATGTGACGCTTGAAGGTGATCGTATCGTCGCGGTTGCTGGACACCATCCCGAGCTTTTGCTGGTCGCAACCGACGACACTGCGCACACATTCCGCGCCACAGGACTGACTCGCTTGCATGTCCTGGCCCTGTCGCTGCAAGACCAGGGGAATGTCTGCTCGGATGGTCGACGCATCTCGGACCTGGTGATGGATTCTTTGATTCGTGAAGCTCTAGCCAGCAACGAGACGGGCATGCTGACGGCGATCGTTGCCAAGGAGAATCTTCGTAGCCTGACTCTCCTAGAACGGCACGGCCTCAGGTCGCAAGTCGAGTACGACGCCGTGCACCTTCGGCTCAGTGCTCGTTTTAGGCGCCCCGACGGCTAAAGGATGTCCCGTTTTGAGGCGGAGTGGTCCTGTCCGGGGCTCAGCGAAACGCGAAAGCCCTCCTGAATCTGGCTGCGGGGGATTTGCGGGGAGATTTGAAGTCCCAGCGCGGGGGATTTGCGGGGCCCGCGACCACCGAAAGTCCGCAAACACGGGCGAAACGGCCGACGCCAAGCCCCGGCGCCTTCGGGCCTCTTCGCCTGCGTTCGCGGGACTTCGCCTTGCTTCGCAGACAACTCGCTATATCGGGGCGAACGGTTAGAGAGCCAATAAACACGGGGGATTTCGGCAGCTTGCGGTCCCATCTGCGGTCCCCATACCGCGCCCATACCCGGCATCGCGCCCTTGGAGACCCGGTGTATGCCATCCCGCACACACGTATGCTGCCCCGGGGAGTCCGGGCGATCGGTGCCGCTCTACACGTTCACAGGGGATCAAAAGCCCGGTGAAACCAAGGGGCAGGGCATCAAAGACGTGGGCACCTGGAGTGTCGTCACGACCAGTGCCAGCAGCACCCCGTCAAGCGCAGGCGGCTCAGCGGAACCAGAAAAGTCCAGCGGCGGTTCGAGCGGCGAAGGCTCAAGCAGCGGCTACGGTTACTGAGCCGTTCCGCGGATGCGCGGCGCAGGAGAACTCGTCGAGGTAGTCGCGTAGGCGCTCGACCCGTCTGCGCAACTCGGCAACGGCAGGTGAGATCTCCTCCAGGTCGATCTTGCCGTAGTGACATTGGTCAGTTGGCGAGGCGATTCGCTTCGGAGCGAATGACCTTCAGCTTCGCGCCTGGGGTTGCGGGCCTCTCGAGTTCTTCCACGAGGGTCACCGTGATGGGGGGTGGGTCGGCGCCGAGTGTATGCAGCCGGGTGGTGAGGGCAGTGGCTAGCTCGCTTGCCCAGTGGGAGTCGTGGTCGTTGCGCGCGACCACGGAGACGGTGATCTGTTGCGGCGTGTGGAGCACCTGGTAGCGGGCGACCTCGGGGCGCTCCTCGATCGTCTCCTGGAAGTGGTTGGGGTGGATGGCGATCCGGGCGCCGTCGAGCCCGGGGAGCTCGAGGGTCTCCTCTTGGCGGCCGCTGAGCCGCAGGATGCGCTTGCTCGCCCGGCCGCACGGGCACAGCTCGGAGGTGATGAGTACGGGGTCTTCGATCCGGTAACGGATGAGCGGCAGGGTGCGGTTCAGCCAGCTAGTGACGAGCAGCGCGGCGGCATGCTCGCCGTCGGGGACGAGCCGATCTTCCTCGTCGACGGCCTCGACGAGGCAGGTCTCCTCGCGAATGTGCAGTCCTTGGTGGGCTGTGCACTCGAACGCCAGCGGGCCGCCCGTCTCGGTCGTGGCGTAGATGTCAAACGGATCGACCCACGCGTCGCGGATCGCCCGACGCGCAGATGCCCGCAACTGCTCGGAGCTGCACATCACCCAGCGCGGGGAGATGTCAAGGCGCCCGGCGTGCTGCTCCTCGGCGAGCGCGGCGAGGACGCTTGGGTAGCCGCTCAGGACGTCTGGGCGGAACTCGCCCAGGGCGCGAGCGAGCTCGCTGACCGGTGTCGTCACGTCAAGGCGCAGGAACCGGTAGAGACTCGAGCGGCTGGATGTGGCCGTCCGGTGGGTCATGTGAAGTGGCCCACCTGCAGTCACGGTGGCGACCCGTCGGCGCGGTGGGAAGCGCGGTCCGAAGCCGTGGGTCTGCGCGACTCGCAAAGACGGGGCGAGGACAGAGAGCCACGAGGAGCGGTCGAACGGGAGGTAGGCTGTCATTCCCGTGGTGCCTCCGGTCGCGAGGACTCGATACTCGCCGAACAACAGCGGGTCCTCGTCGCTCATACTGGCGGCGTGGCGCTCGACACTCGCGCTCCTCAGCCGCCGATCCGTGGTGATCTCATCGAAGGATCCGACCAGGTCCTCCTTGCTCATAACCGGGAGCTCTGAGAGCACGCCAGCTGCTTGCAGGTCGTGCCCTTGCAGCCTGTGTGCATGGAATGGGCAGCGCGCCGCCGCGTCGCGCAGCAGCGCGGATACGTGTGCGGCTTGGCGGGCCTCGATCTGCGCCCGCGCGAGTCGCTCGGCAGCTAGTTCCGAGCGTGCGCGGCGGACGACCTCGATTGTCTCACTCGGCTTCATCTGACATCCCAAGATCCAGATACACTATGTATGCCAGAGTATCCAGATACAACACGTATGTCAAGTCGCCCGACCCGTCGAGAGTCTCAAGCCCACACCCGCCGCCGCCTGATCGAGGCGGCGAAATCAGCGTTCCGCGAGCACGGCTTTCACCGCGCCTCCGCCGAGAGCCTGGCTGCCAGCGCCGGCTACACCAGGGGCGCCCTGTATGCGAACTTCGACGGCAAGGAGGGTCTGTTCCTCGCCGTACTCGACGAGGAAGTCGCCGCGCGGCGCACCGTGCTCGCCAAATCACGCGACCTCGAGACCGCCGCGCGCCGCTATCGCACCCTCCTAGACGAAGACCCGGGCTGGACACTGGCCCTGCTCGAGTTCACGATCCACGCCGCGCGCCATCCCGAGCTAGCCGAGCAACTGACAGCCCGCAACGTCGAGCTGCGCGCGAACATCGCCGAGAGCCTGCTAGAGCGAGCCCCCGAACTCTCCCCCCAGAACGCCGAGACCGCAGCAAAGCTCGCCATGGCAATCAACACAGGCGTAGCACTCGAACGAGCCCTCGACACCAACGCAGCCGGCGAGAAGGAGCTCACCCGCGCATACAGGGCCGCGCTAGAGAACGACTGAAGACGCCCTGACCCCACGTCCCACACGCAAAGCGCTCCTGACACACGTGACGGCACCCGCCCTCCCACCTACAGCGAACCGAGCACCTCGAGCCCCGAGGCTGCGATGGCTACCGACTATCCTCGCTCCCCGCTGCGGTCTAGTTCGCGATGGTCCAGCGCGCCCTGACACGACGGTGCATCGGGCGTGACGGTGCTGGCGCGTGCCGGGACCGTGCAGCGGGATGGTGGGCCCACGATTGCCTACGACGTCGCGGGCCACGGTCCTCTGGTCGTGTTCGTGCACGGTCTCACTTCCTTGCGGCAGAGTTGGGATCCGGTCACCACGCTGCTTACCGAGGAATTCACGTGCGTGCGGCTGGATCTACGAGGTCACGGGGCTTCCTCCCGCGCCGCTGAGTACCCGATGCTCTCCCTCGTCAGCGACGTGCACGCGGTCGTCGAGGAGGTGTCGCTTGGGGAGCCCGCGATCGTCGGTCACTCCCTGGGTGCGAGCATCGCCGCCGTTTACGCCGCGGTGCACGGTGCGCGAGCCGTCGTCTGCGTCGACGGGTCGCTGCGGTTCGGCGACTTTGCCAGGCTCGTGCAGGCGCAGGCCGAGGAGCTGCTCAGTCAGCGCACGATGCAGGCCGTCCTGTCGATCGACCGCGCTCTCGAGCTCGAGCCCTACACGGGGATCGCGAACATCGAGCGCAGGGTGCTTGCGTTTCCGCGCGAGGTCGTCCTCGGAATCTGGGACGCGCCGTTGAACACCCCTCCAGAGCAACTGACCGCGACCGCCGAGGCGATCCTGCCCCGCATCGCGGCACCACTCCTATCGCTGCACGGCTCGTCGCCGACACCGGACTACGCGGCCTGGCTCACGGGCCTCGCGCGTGCCTCGCGCGTCGAGACCTGGGACGGGACCGGCCACATGCTTCACCTCGTCAACCCGGAACAGTTCGCGGCACGCGTGCGGCCGCTACTCGCGGACACACCCACACGCTGAACGCTCCTTCTGGGCAGGGCGGCGGGTCCAAGTGGGCGAGAGCATCCCGAGGGACCCGTTCCATCACCTCTAGGTCTCACCCACGCCTGTCCCCTTCACGAGCCACGAGGCTGGCGTCCACACGCCATCGCCTCAGGTCAAAGAAGACGCCGCTCTGCGCATAGCTCACGGCGGCGGACCTATCGGCGCACCCCTTCAACTCAACGATGTGCCCGTCGCGGACCGTCACGACCATGTAAGCGATCCCTCGTCCATCGGACGATCAAGCCGCGCCGGCTGCTCGGGACGAAACGCCACGATCACACGCGACCCGTCTTGGACGGTCTCCTCGATTCGGCCTCGCAAGCGGCCAGCGAGGTTGCGACTCATCACGTCGATGATCGCCTCGCGGCCATCGCACAGCTGCCCATCCTCGACGCCATACCACTGCGCATCGGGCGCCAGCACTTCGCCCAAGACCTCCGGGCCACCCGCGATCAAGGCATCCCACGCCCGGCGCACCAGCTCAATCTCAGGACTCTCGCCCATAGCCGTGATTGTCGCTCATCCGCTCGCGGACGGCTGCGGTCCTCTTGCGGTCCCTTTTCGCTCTCCCTGCGGTCTGTTTGCGGTCTCCAGACCAACGAACAGCCGCGAACACGAGCGAACACGCTCCCCCGATGTCCAGCGTTTTCGGGGATATTCGCCCGTGTTCGCTGCTGTTCGTGGTTCTCTAACCAATCGGGGCGAACGGTTAGAGCTGGCTTCGCTGCGCCGTTTCCGGCCCCTCTGCGGTCCCATTTGCGGTCCTCCAGACGGCTCCCGCGCCGAGCATCTTGCTCGTCGAGACCCGGCGTATGCCATCTTGAACATCCGTACGGCAAAATCGCGTCAGCGTCGAGGCCTCCCACCCGAGCGATTGAGGCGCCGCGTCTCAGCGGCGGCCTTCCGCTAGGGCTTCTCGTCAGCAGTCAACGTAGATCTTGAGCAAGGTCGCGTCGATCTTGCACGCGTGGGCCGCCGAGGCGCACGTCGCAGGTCGACGACCGTCCAGAGATGACTACTCGGAACCACTGTCAGCAGCGGCGCGCATCTTTGCCAGCTCGTCCGGATTCAAAGCATCCTCACGGAGCACGACGAACTGCGCCGCTCTCGCGAAGCGCTTCCGGCGGGCCTGGCTCTTGTTGCCACAGACCTCGCCGTGCGAGGCGTCCTCGGGTATTGGGGTGCGTCGCACGGTCTGTTCCTCGCCTTTCACGAAACCGGCCGTGAGGGCAACAAGCGAATGCTGCGGTTTGCCGTCGAGCACAGACTCGGGCTCTCGTTCCTCGTCCTTCAGCACGTCATGTAGATGAATTGACATCTCGGGATCCTTGAAGACGCCACTGACGGGCCGCAGGCACCGGTCGTTCTCGTTCCAGACGATCTCTTTCGGATGCACCCTTCGATAGAGGCTCATGTCCTCGGAGACTGGAGCGTCGTCCGGAATCACGACTCTTGAAGGCGCGGCAAATAGCTGGCAATGGCCGAGACGGCTTCCGTTACCGGCAACTCGATCTCGCCGCCCTGGCGGTCCTCGATAAAGACGCCGGGCTCGTCGTCGGAGAACGCGATCTCGATGTCGAGCCCCCCACGGTGCCACTCGACCTGAACGCCGCCGTCCGCCAGCGGAGTGATTGAAGGTGGAGCAATTCCCGGGAACGCCACCTTTGCCAGGAACGCGACGGCGTCGATCACCATGTCGGCTTTTATTTCGCGTGCGTCGTAGCCGTTCCAGCCGACCGCGAGAGCGGTGAGATCACTGATTCGATCGAGTGCCGCTCGATACCACGGCGAAGCATCGGGGGCTACCACCATGTAGACCGCCGGGCCTTCGCCGCGGTCCGCTAGAGCGCGCTGCTGCGGGGCAAGCGCTTCAATCCGCGCTGATCGTACGGGCTGTGCTTCCGGCGGCGGTACGAGGGGCAAAAGCGGACTCACCGCATACCCCATTCCGCATGCCGCTCGGGTGACGTGATGTCGCGGAAGGTCGTCACGATTCGCTCTCGCCCCTCATCGAAGAAAGCCAGCGCACCGTCGGCGTCTGGAGACTCGGGCCGACCGCGCATCCGCAGCGTCATCGTGTAGCCGAGGCGGCGCGGGCGACCGACCGTGGATTGGACCTCAAGGAAGAAGCGAGCATACGGCGCGCCGTCACGCTCTAGCTGGAAGCGTTCCTCCAGCCCTGTATTGAAAGGTCGCGGCAGACCATGGAGCTCTTGCGGCACAAGGCGCCTCACCAGCGTCGACAGGTCCGGGCGCGGCTCACCTTCGGGCTGCATGATCGGGTTGACGTAGTAGATCTCGCACCACGTGGCCTGGACATCGCCGGTGGCAACGTCCAGGTAGGACCTGTACGCGGCCTCGAAGCGATCCCGGATCGCCCCGTAGTGCGGGTATCGCGTGTCTGTCTCCTCTTTGGCCCAGCCGTACGAGAAGCGGTCGGGTTGCACCTGCACCATCTCCAACCGATTCTCGCTGACGAACGACCAACGTTGCGCCTCGGGGCCACCGAACAGCTGGAACGCGATCGTCGCCTGCGTCGGGATCTCGAAGCTTTCTTCGATCGGCGGCATGGGAGGCTGGGGCACGATGTTCGGGTAGCGGTCCTGAATGGTTGGGAAGAACGCGCTGATCGCTCGGGAGGTGTCGAGCGTTGGACCCTGCAATTGGACGCTGAGGCCCACCTCCGCGACGGGTGGGTTCTCGAAGTCAACGATGAGGTCGTGAGGTGATGTCATCAGCGTATAGACCGCTCAATCAAACGAGCCCAACTCCACATACTTATATTCGACCAACCTGAAGGTCTGATCAAATGCCCCACCTACTCGCGGCCGCTGGCCGCCGCCGATCTGCTCGACATCACTCGGCACCCAGGCGCATGCTCCGCACGAGTGCAGCATACGTTGCGTGGCCTCTGGAACCGACACGGACCTGCACTCGCGGACGGCTGCGGTCCTCTTGCGGTCCCTTTTCGCTCTCCCTGCGGTCCGTTTGCGGTCTCCAGACCACCGAACAGCCGCGAACACGAGCGAACACGCTCCCCCGATGTCCAGCGTTTTCGGGGATATTCGCCCGTGTTCGCTGCTGTTCGCGGTTCTCTAAGACAATCGGGGCGAACGGTTAGAGTTGGCTTTCCTATGCGGTTTTCGGGGCGCCTGCGGTCCCAATTGCGGTCCTCATACCGCGCCTATGCCGGGCTTCTCGGACCGTTGAGACCCGGCGTATGCCATCGTGAACGACCGTATGGCGAACTATCCACGGCGCCCCGAGGTCGCTGAGCCCATCATGGAGATCGCATGAAGTAGGCGCAAGCCGCTGTGCGCCAAGGGCACGTAGCCTTGCGAATGGGCCTGATCACGTGCGATCATGGCGACATGGCATCTGAACCCCATGTGACCCTGTCAGGGGACATCGTCGGCGAGTACATCGTCAAGGACAGGCGGCCGAATGGCGAGCTGACCCTAGTGCCCGACACCTATCCGGCGATCATGCCCGAATACGACGGACGTCCCGCGACGGCAGAGGAGTTTGCGGCCTTCGAGGCCGAGTACGGCCCGTTCCTGCCGGCTGACGGCGAGGGGTAGATGCCCAGCGTATCCCGGTCCGGCGCGCACTTCCGCGTCGAGGTCGACGACGCCACGTTCACCGAGGATCTCGAGCACACCTCGTCGGACACCGGACGAGCGCTCGCCCAGAGAGAACGTGACAAGCTCACCGCCGAGGGGCTGGCGCCCGACCATCTCAAGCGCTGCGCCACCGAGGCCCGAGACGGCACCAGCCTGCCCGGCTGCGTCAAGATCTACATCCCCGAACCAGACGGGACGTGGGGAATGGTCTTCCAACTGCGCATCGACAGCGACGGGCGACCCTTCCTCGCCTGCCTCGCCTTCGGCACGCGTCACCCCACCGGCCCCGGAGCGCTCAGCGTCTACCAGGTCGCCCATCAACGAACACACGGCCAACCACCACGACGCTGACCGCCGCCTTCGCGCGGACGAGACACGCTGTATGCCATCTCTCACGCGGCTCGCGCAGTTCGCGGATTGCTCGGCCAAGGCTCGCGGCGATGGGCAAGCTCGACAGCTCTGCTTACCCCTCTGGCTACCTCGATGAGCTCCGCGCTCAGTGGCGCGGCTGATCGCTCTCGACGCGAGCGTGGCAATCGCCGCACTCGCGGCCGATGACCCGCATGACGATGCGGCGGTTGACGCGCTCGCCGGCCCAAGTGACGACGAGCTCGCACTCGCCGCCACGACACGGGCGGAGATCCTCCGGGGCTTTCGCCCCTGTTCGCCCGCCTTCGCAGACAAGAAATATCGGGGCGATCGGTTCCAGTTGGCTTGCTAGAGCCATTTTCGGCTCGTCTGCAACGGGTTTGCAACGGGCATACCGGGCTCATGCCTGGCATCGTGCCGGCCCAGGCCACGTGTATGCCATGGCGAACAGATGTATACGTTGCTAACTCGCCGGAGGGCCTCGAGCACGATGCCGGCGAGAAGACCGGGCCGAAATGTCCGGCCGGGCTGACAGCATGTCGACAGATATCATGAGATCCGTGGCGAAGCAGCAGACCAATGGAAAGATCGAGCGGCTCAGCCCCGAGGAGCTGGCCGAGCTACTGGTTCCCGCTACGGCGAAGACCCCCGAGGAAAAGCGGGCGGCGCTGAAGCGCGCCACCACGGGTCTTCGTGTGAACGTCCGCGTCACGCGTGACATGTACCGCCCCCGGTAGGTCCCAATGAGCGTCACAGGCGGGCGCCGGCCCGCCCTCACTCGCGGCGTCTTTGCGATCGAGCAGGAGCAGCTCGCGCTGCCCGACCCGCTCGCCCTGGACACCAGCTTCGTCGTCGAGGCCCTGCTCGCGACCCAGCCGCTTCACGCCACATGCAGCGCCTTCCTTGCGAGCATCGTCGAGAGCGGCGTCGCCGTCGTGACCAGCGACCTTCTCGCCCTCGAGCTCGCCGAGACCGCCTTTGCCATCGCCCTGAAGGAACGCTGGGGCGGGCGCTGGCGAGGACACCGCATCGACGGACGATCGCGCCGTCCCGGGACACGGCTGCTCAACCACACCGTCACCCGTTACGACGCGCTGCTCTCGCCCATCAATCACTTGCCGATCCCCGTTCGTCGCGTGACCGTCCATGCGAGGGCCTTGATGACCGGCTACGGACTCGCGTCCTACGACGCCGTACACGCGGCCAGCACCATCGCCGCCGGCGCCAAGGCAATCGTCACGCTCGACACCGGCTTCGCGCTGCTGCCCTCTGGCCAGCTCTCTATCTACACCGACCGTTCACGACTGGCATCCTGCCGCAACAAGCGGCCCCACTAATCTAATGTCAATGCCATCGACAAGAGCAGGAGCGGAGATGGTCAAATTCCCGGGCCACCGAATGCTGGACGCCATTTCGTAATCGCTGGAGCAATCGGATCAAGTGCTCGGCGTCCGCCGCACCCAAAGCCTTCGACGGCGAAGTCCTACTCGGACAGCGCTCTTTGCTCCGCCGCGTGCGCCAGTGTCACATACGCGTCCGCGAGGACCTCTGCGAGGTTGTGCTCCCCGACCTCGACCGGGGCGGGCCCGAGCTGGCTCAGCAGCGCGTCGGGCGCCTCGCCGGCGAGCGGGCTCACGTGGAAGGTGTCCAACTCTGCCCCACAGGACCAGAATGAGTCAAGCACGGTGGTGGACAGTGATGCACCTGGCTCAGGCACAGTGGAGGCCCCGGCCGAGGTCGTGCTCGTCTTGGCGCCGCGCCCGGCGGGCGCGCGCCGCCTGCGCAGGCTCGCGACAAGCTCGTCTTGGTCGCGTCCTCTCCAGGTGAAGATCAGGAAAGGGTTCTCGTCGAAGCGCTCGGCGAGGATGTAGTAGGCGGCCGCGATGTGCTTGCACGGGTTCACCCCGTCCGGGCAGGTGCAAGTCGCGGCTAGCTCGCCTGCCGAGCGCGGGAACAGCGTCAGCTTGCACGCGTCGAGGAGCTCCTCGATGTCGTGCGGCATCTCGCCAGCGAGCAGCTTCGCGAGCGGCAGCGCCTGCGCCGCCATCGCCTTCTCCGCCCGGCGCCACTGGTACTCGGTGAGCGCCTTGAAGCGAATGCGCACGCGATAGGGCGTGTAGCGCGACCCCTGCACCTTCGCCAGCACCACCCCGTGCTCGACATCGAGCTCGACGACCTGGCCGGAGCGGGCGTAGTTGCGTCCGCGCTTCAGCCGCGAGCCGGCGCCAAAGGACTCGAGCAGCTCGATAAAGCGCCGCGACCACCAGGTCTCGCCGATCTCCCCGCGCCGGCTGCGCGCCTCGATGCCGTCCTCCACAGGCAGTGGCACCGAGCGCTCATAGAAGCGGTGGTGGTCGAAGTCGAACGAGGCCATCGTCAGTCCGCCACCGCGCCGGCCGAGAGCGTCACCAGCTCGCGCAGCTGCGACGTGTCGAGCTCGGTGATCCACGCCTCACCCGTGCCGACGATGCGGTCGGCGAGATCCTTCTTGCGGTTGATCAGCGTGTCGATCCGCTCCTCGAGCGTGCCCACGCACGTCAGCTTGCGCACCTGCACGTTCTTCTTCTGCCCGATCCGGAACGCTCTGTCAGTCGCCTGGTCCTCGACCGCGGGATTCCACCAGCGGTCGAAGTGGACCACATGGTTGGCGGCGGTCAGGTTGAGCCCGGTGCCGCCCGCCTTCAACGACAGCACGAACACCGCCGGACCGTCCTCGGACTGGAACCGCCGCACCATCTCATCGCGCGCGGTCCTCGCGGTGCCGCCGTGCAGGAACATGACCTCGCGACCGAGACGCTCCTGCAGATGGGTGCGCAACATGTGCCCGAACTCGGTGAACTGGGTGAAGCAGAGCGCGCGATCGCCCTCGGCAAGCGCTTCGTCAAGAATCTCCTCCAGGCGCGCGAGCTTGCCCGAGCGCCCGCCCAGATCGGAACGATCCTTGAGCAGGTGCGCGGGGTGGTTGCAGACCTGCTTGAGCTTGATCAGCGCCGCGAGGATGATTCCGGACCGTTCGATCCCTTCGGCCTGCCCCGCCTTGTGCAGCATCTCCTCGACGACCGCCTCATAGAGACTCGCCTGCTCCTTGGTGAGGTTGCAGTCCACACGCATCTCGATCTTCTCGGGCAGATCACCGATGATCTGCTTGTCGGTCTTCAGGCGGCGCAGAATGAACGGGCCGGTCGCCTGGCGCAGCTGTGCGGTCGCGTGCTCGTTGCGATAGCGTTCGATCGGCCTCGCGTAGCAGCGCTTGAACGTCGCCGCCGGGCCGAGCAGCCCCGGGTTGAGAAAGTCCATGATCGAGTGCAGCTCCGTCAGCCGGTTCTCCACCGGCGTGCCGGTGAGCGCGACACGGTGACGCGCGCCCAGCGAGCGGATCGCGCGCGTCTGCTTGGTGTCGATCGTCTTGATGTTCTGCGCCTCATCGAGCGCGATCCGCTCCCACTTCACCGCGCCGAGCGTGTCGCGGTCGCGGGTCGCGAGCGCGTACGTCGTGATCACCAGATCGTTCGCGCGCGCCTCGCGCGCGAACTTCTTCTCCGCCAGCCGTTCGGGACCGTGATGCACATGCACACGCAGGCCCGGCGCGAATCGCTGCGCCTCGCGCTCCCAGTTGCCCACCACCGACATCGGGCAGACCAGCAGCGTCGGCGCCAGGCGCTTGCGCCGAGGGTTGCCGGTGACCGTCTTGGTCTTTGTTGCGGGCGTTTGAGCTGATCCATTGGACTGTCCCCGATTGCTCCGGCCCGCGGCGTGCTCGCGCTCGGCGAGCAACAGCGCCAGCAGCTGGATGGTCTTGCCGAGGCCCATGTCGTCCGCCAGGCACGCGCCGAGGCCGAGGCTCGACAGGAACGAGAGCCACGCAAGGCCGCGCTGCTGGTAGGGACGGAGCTCCCCGTCGAGCGTGGCCGGGGTGGGGACCTCCCGCAGCTTGCGCTCGCCGTCACCGCTGAGCAGCTCCTTCAACCACCCGCCGGCCTCGATCTCGACGGGCGGCGAGCCGGTCTTCGCCTGGGCGCCGGCGCCCAGCTCGAGGCTCTCGCGGATCAGCTCGCCCGCCGGCGCCTGGCCTTGTTCGGCGCGAAGCTCAAAGAACGCCAGCGCCGCCTCGACGTCCTCCGGGCGCAGCACGATCCAGCGCCCGCGCGCCATCACCAGCGGCAGCTTCAGCGCCGCCAGCTCACGCAGCTCCGCCAACGTCAGCGTCGCATCGCCGACCGCGATCCTCCACTGATACGCGCACAGACCATCCAGGCCGAACAGCCCGCTGCCCTCCTCGATCTCATCGAACGGCTCCACCTTGAGACTGAGCCGCAGCCGCTTGTTCCACCAAGGCGGCGCGAGCACACCGAACCCGGCCTGCTCAAGCGCCGGAGCGGCATCGCGCACGAAACCGATCGCCGCCTCCGGGCTCAGATCGACGCCGGTTGGGGCGGCCTCGCGCAGCGCCGGCTCAAGGCCCGGCCACAGTCGCAGCGCATGACCGAGCCCGCCGAGCAGCCGCTCCTGCGGGTCCGCCAGCCGGTGGCCAAGCGCCCGCAGCCCATCGCCGTTGGAGCGCCACACCTCCTCGGCTCCGATCAGCACGCTCGGATCGTCCTTCGCCTGGAGCAGGATCTCGACCCGCCACCGATCGGGGTCCAGCCCATCGCGATCCGCGCCCAGCTCCTCGCCGCCCGACTCAGCCTGGAGCTCGCCCTCCAGCCACTCCGCCCGTTGCTCCGGCTCGCACAGGCGAAAACAGGTGCGGAACATGCGGTGCTCCGCATACCGCTCCCCCGCCTGGCGCCACTCGTCGAGCTCCTCGGCGAGCACCGCCAGCTCCCGCTCGTGCGCATCGACAGCGACCGGGGCGGGGTCCGTCAGCGCCGCCAGCCATGCATCAACGACCGGGAGCTTGCGCTTCGAGCGCCGGCCCGCTCTGCGTCCTGTGAGGCCGTCGGCGAGAAAGCTCCGCGCGCACGCGTCGACGAACGTCCCCAGCAGATCGCCCACGACAGCCTCGGGCGCGTTGGGCTCCTCCCAGGAGGAGATCTCCGCCCGCACGAGGGGCGGCATCGCCGCGACCAGCATCCGTACGCGCTCTGCGTCCTCGGGATCGCTTGGCATCGCCCGCCACCACCCGAGCCATCCCCCATCGCGCCGCACCAACCCGGGGAGCAGGCGACCGCGCGCGACCAGCTCGAGCGCGAGCTTGCTCGCTTCGGCCAGAAACCGCAACGAATCGCCGAGCGCCACGCCCTGGGGATTGGTGTTGCCGCCGGCATAGCCGCCGGCCGGCTGGGCGAGCAGCAGCTCGAGCGCGGCGGCCGGCCTCAGCCCGAGTGCCGGAACCATCCAGGGATCGAGCAGCTCCGGACCATCGGCGCACCTCTCTTGCACCCCCCGCAAAAGCTGCGGGGAATGCTGCGGTCCCTCGTCGTGGGAAGGCAGCAGCAAGTGCAGCTCACGCTCGATGAGCGTGCCTGGTTCGAGTGAAACCCCCAACACCTCGAACGCTCCAGCAAGATCCCGCGCCGCACAGGCAAACGGGTGCTTGCGCGCCCGCGGCTTCGCCGGCCTGCCCCCTCGACGCCGTGGAGCCCGCGCGGGCAAATCGGAGCTCTCTCCCCACACGCAAAGTTGCGAGTCGCGAGACCAGACGGCGTGTAGGGCGATCACGAGCGCATCTTCGCGCGACGGACGGACGCCTCCTGCAAACCATCTGCGCCGATACTCCCGCCGTGAACAGCACGGTCGGATCATCAACGAGCGCACGTTCCAAGACCACCGAACAGCGACGAACACGTGCGAACCCTCTCGCTGCCCAGTGCGCCCATGCGCCAGACGTGGCGGGCGGGCGACGCGACACCAAGCTGCGGCCCTCGTTGTCCTGGCGGGATTCGTCTCTCTGCGCGACCTCACGCTACGTGTACGCGCTGGCGGCCTGAGCGCTAGCGCCGCTCGTAGCCTTTGTCCTCGCCGAGATACTCGTACTTGACGGCCCAGCGCCGCCCGTTGCCCGTGAGGTCCACGAACTGCCCGACGAGCTCGCCGTCCCGGAAGACCTGGCTGTTGGCCTGGATCACCCAGCCTTGCTCGGGTACGTCCTCGCCGTCGCGGCACCGACGGGGCGGTCGCGACAAGCTCTCCGTCGCGATCCTGACCTCGTTGGCCGCCGAGCTTTGTTCGGGCGGCGGGCAGATCAGGTGGGCGCGCAGGAAGCCACCTGTAACGCTGGGATCAATGAGCGCGGCCCACTCTTCTTCGTCGCCGACCGGCTGATCGCAATACGGGCAGAACTCCATAAGCCAAGCGTAGCCACTCGACGAGTGAGCATCACCGTCTCAGGTAGCCGGCAAGCGCCGAGAGGCCTGCTCCGACACCTGTACTCGTCGGAGGGAGCCCGTGCGCACCGAACACCTGACTAATCACGCTCGTAAGCGCTAGCACCACGGCCAAGACAAGGAATACCAGGCGCTCGATCAGTGCCAGTTCTTCCGATCTGCGCCTCAGCTTCTTGCTCTTGTACGGCTGTCCGGCCATTCGCACTCCCAGCGCACACAAAGACCCTCCCTGCCGAGTCCCTCATGTGCGTCTTGGACGCGATTGTGGCGCGGACTTCTCCCTTCGCCTCAGCACGTGCTCGGCAGGGCGAGCTATGTGCCTGCTCCACCCCGCCTTGTGACTTAGGCGGAATGACTGTGCCCATTTATCGGGCGGGGCGTCTCGGTGTTGTGCTCCTGCTGAGGATTTGGCTACTGGCAACCGTCTCTGCCATATTCCTGTATCGCCGCTTCACTGCCTTCCTCGTATTCCCTGTACATGTGATTGCAGAGATCCCGCTGAGTGGCGCTCTCTGGAGCGCGATTTACAGGGCGTCCGGCTACGCTCCCGCCACTTGTGGTTGCATACACTGCAAACTCCACGGACGCGCCAGTGTTATCGGTGCACGTTACGTCGCCAAAGTGGCCGTCTGCGGATGAATCGTCTCTGCAAGTGACGTCTTGACCATCGACGCTTAGTTCGATCGATGAGTAGTGGTTACCTTCTTCCTTGATAAATGCGGCGCTCACCTCGTCCGCGAAGGTGCACGTGTCGGCGGTGACCAGCACGCCGTTTGGACACGTCGTGTTCGTTTCACGCGGCCTTGGTTTTTCGGGCTCAATCAAGTGAAGCGTGTAACCGTTCGGTGCGCCGGCCGAATACTGGGTCACTTGCGTGAACATGAGGCCACCGGTCGTCGGGTCTTTTCCCACGCCGGAGGCTACGAGCCGTACAGGAGTCGGGGGAGAGCCGTTCGCTCCGTGGTGGCGGCCAATGTTCTCGCCCGTGGCGGTCGCGCCGGTTGGTCCCCATCTCGTCCAGTGCAGGTCCGCGAGATTGAGGTCTTGGTAGCCGGGCACATTTGCCGGCGCGAGTTCGCAGCTGGCGGGCTTGACTTCGGGAACCAAGTAGCCCTTCGCTTCGACGCACACAAGCCGTGGAGTTGAAGCAGAGGATGCGGTCGCGGCGGTTGTAGTCGTCACGGGTGCCGTAGTGGCACGCATGGTCGTGTTTCCCGTCGGCTTGGACGCCACGACCGTCACCGTCTTGGTGCTTGTTGCCGCGCAGCCCGACACTGCGAGAGCCGCCGAGCAGCACGTAGCCGACGCGAGCGAGTGCCAGCAGCGGTGCGCGTGTCGAGATGTCAAGAGGACCCCTCAGTCATGCAGGCCGAACTGTACTAGCGAGAAGGACCTGGGGCACGAGATCGGATGCAGCGGAATCGTCCGAGTAAGCTTATGCGGGTCTTTTCTCGGCCACTCAGCAGCGAGGACTTAGGCGTGATCCCACCATCCGGGCAATGTGTTTGGGGATGCAACAGCGGAAAGCCCTTCAACCGCGAGCACATCATCGCCAAGCAAGTCGCAGACGCGATGGGAATGCCGTTCCCAGTTCGGATTAGTTGGGGCGACATCCGACGGAGCACCGGCGAGGAGACCGAGCGCGGGGACGAGACGAAGAACGAGCTTGAGATCGTTCTCGATGATCGAGTCTGCGAGCGCTGCAATAACAAATGGATGGACAAGCTCGATCACCAGATGCTCGCCTTCATGCGACCCATGATGGAGAGCGAGACGCCGGTTCAGATCGATCCGTCGCAGCAGCTCACGCTCGCACGCTGGGCGACGAAGATCGGCCTACTACTCGCGCTATATCTGCACGACCAGCCGCTAGATGATTGATTCCACGGGGATTAGGCGCAGTAGTTGACGAGTGCGCGGCTGGGTCGGCCGAGTTGGTGGTTGAGGGTGATGGCGGCGGTGAGGGTCAGGAGGCGTTGCAGGATGCGCTCTCTGACGCCGGCGAGCGTTCTGGCGCCGTGGCGCTCGAGGGTCAGGATGTCCTTGCAGGTCCAGAAGATGCTCTCGATGCGCTGACGGATCGGCGCGAGGTGTGGCCCGCGTCCGGGCTCGTCTTTGCGACGGGGACGCACGATCGTGGCCTGCAGTTCGCTGGCCTTGGTCGCGAACTCCTTGCCGGCGTAGCCCTTGTCGCCGATCACGGTAACCGCGCCTCGTCGCTTTGCGCGAGCGAGCAATTTGAGCGCGACGTCGCGCTCGTCGAGCTTGGGGGACGTCAAGGCGATCACTCTCGGGGTGCCGTCCGGGGAGCACAGGGCGTGCAGCCGGAAACCCCAAAAGAACCGGCTGTGGCTGGCGCAGTACCCGTAGTCGGCGGCGTCGGCGAGCTGGGAGCGCTTGACCGTCTCGCGGCTTCTGGCGCACTCCACCGGGGTGGAGTCGATGAGCAGCAGATCGTCTTCGATCCCGGGGCTCTGGCTGGCGAACACGCCCATCAGCCACTCCAGCGTGTCAGCCAGCCGCCGGCGGCGCTTGAAATACCCGGGCTGGGCGGGGATGCTCGGGAACAAGTGACGCAAATGCTTGTAGGAACGGCCACTTGCACTGGCCCCACCGCGGAACTCTGAACTGGCCCCACCCCGCGCTGGTTGTTGGTGTGTGTAGATGATCCCTGATCGACCCCGGCTGTGGGGTCACGGCGAGCTTTCAGCGGAGCGATGCCCGGAGGGCGAGTGCAGCTGAGAGCTCGCTGGCGCGTCATCGAGCGGCGCCCTTTCCTTTGCGTTGGATGCCGTGGCGGAAGCGCCATGACTCGGTGCCGGTCTCGATGATGTGGGCGCGGTGGGTGATGCGGTCGACGACGGCCTTCGCTAGGCGCGGGTCGGGGAACACTTTGGTCCACTCGCCGAACGGGAGGTTGGTCGTAACGATCAGCGACGCTCGCTCGTTTCGCTCGGAGATGACCTGGAAGACGAGCTCGGCAGCCCCTTCGGGAAGCGCCAAATAGCCGAGCTCGTCAAGGACCACGAGCTCGGTGCGTGCGTAGCGGGCAACGACACGGGCGAGCTCTCGTTTGCTCTCGGCTTCTTGGAGCTCGTTCGCGAGACCGGCGAGGGTTGTGAATCTGACGCGGCGGCCTTGCTGGCAGGCGCAGACCGCGAGGGCGGTGGCGAGCATCGTCTTGCCAGTCCCGGATTCGCCGATCAGGATCACCGAATCGCGGTCATCGATCCAGGAGCACTCGGCCAGCGCGGCGATCGTGGCCTGGGAAACCTTGGGGTTATCCGTGAAGCGGAAGTCCTCCAGGCGCTTCATCACCGGGAAGCGCGCTTCCAAGAGGCGTCGGCGTTCGCGGCGTTCTGAGCGCTCTGCCATCTCTGCTTCGAGGAGCGCCGCGAGGTATGCGACGGGTGTCTGCTGCTCGCGCAGGGCCTCCTCGGCGAGCGCCTTGAAGCGCCGACGGACGGTAGGGAGCTTCAGCTCGATCGCGTGTGCCTCGATCAGCGTCTCCATCGCCTGGGTCTTGGCCGGCGCGCTCACAGGCTCACCGCGCCTTCGAGCAGCTGGTCATAGTCCTCGAGGCTCGGCTTGGGTCCACCGATGATCGAGAGTCTCTCCGAGAGCTCGATGCCGGGCGGCTCTGGTCGATCAGAGCGCCTGGCAAGCAGGGCGACCGCACGCCCGTCGCTCGCACCGGCGGCCAGGGCGCCGCGGACGGCGAGCTCCACGCGTGCGGGCGTGAGCTCGCGGGCGAGCAGCAGCACGTCGACCATCTGCCGGGCGGCCTCTGAGGCGCCATATCGTGTCTCGATCGCCGCCCACAGCTCGTCAAAGCAGGATGGCCATGCGCCCCGCTCACGCGCCTGGGCAAGGGGCAGCGAGGAGCGCAGCGCTCCGGGCTTTCGCCGCAACAGCTCGAGGTAGTGGTCGAGCTTGCCGGCCACGCCATAGCGCCCCTGCAGCCGCTCGTGAACAGCGATGAGCTGGTGCTCTGAGAAGACTTCGATCTCGCGAGCGCCGATCTTCACGAGCACCTTTCGCCCGACGAGGCAGACCGGAACCGAGTAGCGGTTCTGACGGACCGTGACGAGGGACTTGGAATCGACCCGCGGCGTTGACTGCTCGCGCGCGTCAAACGGCTCTGCCGGCGCCGCCCGCAGATACTCGATCTCCGCCGCCAAGGCCTCACCGACCGTCTGGGCGCGGCCGATGATCGTGCGCTTCAAATCTCCGATGCAGCCGGCGGCGATCAGCACGTTCAGCTCAGCGATGCTCTGGACCTCAGGCAGCGGCACGAAGTGGCGTCGGCGAAAGCGACCCACCTCACCCTCGACACCGCCCTTTTCATGAGCGCCCTGCTCACCGGGCTCACAGAAGGAGGAGGCGAACAGGTAGTGGGAGCGCAGCGCGATGAATCGATCTGACTCAACGCGCCTTCGGCCCTTCAGGATCTTCGTGACCGCGGCCTTCAGGTTGTCATAGCGAACCATCTGGAAGACCCCACCGAACCAGTCAAACGCCGCGGCGTGAGCCTCGAGGAACGCCTGCTGGGTCTCGCGCGGGAAAGCCATCGCGAACGCACCCCCGGAGTGACACGCGCGCATGTGGAAGACGAACACCTTGGCGGGGACTCCCCGCAAGATCACCACCGCCTCACCCCAGTCGACCTCCGCCTCAACGCCGGGGTCGTGCACCAGCGGCACCATCGCCGTCGGGGGCTCGCCCAGCTCCTTGCGGCGATGGGCGACCCACTTGCGCACCGCTCGCTCAGAGACCTCCGCGCCGTGCTCCTCGCCGAGGCGCTCCCAGACGCGGTGGGCGGTATGGCGCTGCTTTCGCGGGGCCTCACGGTCGGCGATCAGCCACCCGTCGATCAGCTCCCGGTATGAGCCGAGCTTCGGCGCCGGGCGACCCTCAGGGCGCTTGCGCGGTGAAGGCAGCGGCGAGGCGAGCGCCTGGCGGACAGCGCGGCGATGGACGCCATGGCGCTCTGCCAGGGCCCTGATCGACAGGCCCTCGCGGTCGCGATCTCTTCTTATCTGCTCGAACGTCTCCACTCGTGATCCCATCCCTGTCTGCCGCCTCCCGTTCGAGCCCCATGAGACTCGAACAATCGGTGGCGCGTCGGACGGGGTGGGGCCATTTCAAGGTTCCGAAGTGGGGCCAGATGAGAGTGCCGTTCCCAGCTTGGAAGCGACAGCGAGGAACCGCCGGTCCGACGGTATTCCCATGATCGCTTGCGCTACGCAGAGCGTGACGACCTCCGCGTCTGTGAGGCTTCTCCTGGCGTTCCCCGGCCGCTCGGGCAGGAGATCGTCAGCCGTGACATAAACGGCAGTGAGCAGCAGGTCGAGGTCGGCGTCCATCGAGGCCCCCTTTGGTCGACGGTGTGTTCAGAGCACCGCCGACTTCGACCCTGCTGCCTATAAACCCGCCCGTTCCACGACCAACGCCGTGGAATCAATCATCTAGCTGACCCCGACAGCGAGACTATGGGGAAGGGCTACGCACCAGCAGACAACTTCACGGCTCTTTTCGGGCACTCGATGGAGGTGCCCGACCATACGCAGGTTTGGGTTGGAATGCTCGACCCAGCGATCGACGTATCCGAGTCCGAAGTCTTCGTCGCAAACATGCCTGTCCACGGTACTCCGGGGCCGGTAGGCTACTACTTGCTATTCAGCCTCAAGAGGCTCGTGTTCTTCGTGGCTGGTCTCGAACTTGCCTACGCGACGTCGGACACGGGCGATTGGGTCGAGCTAGAGCGGCGGCTCACCGACAGTCGGGCGATGGTCCAACTCTGGCCGAGCGATGGCGACACCGTTTTGTTGCCGCCACCTGCCTACCTTGAGGCGAGCGACCTCCTCGCACTTGTAAAAGCACAGCCACACGGAGGCTAGGTTTGGCCGAGCGCCTGCCGAGACGCGCCGTGTATCGCCGTCGGGTCGCAGTCCAAGCTCTCGGTCGAGGGCGTCAGCGAGTTCGTCGTAGGGAGTTGCGACACGTTGCCTTCCGGGGACTTCGTGCCGAAGGCATGGGGCGAGCGCGCGGACGGCGTATCGCGCGCCTAGCCGGAACCAACCGGCTGCTGCGTCGAGGCAAGTGCCGTGAATGACCCCCGCAATCTATCGGCCGCTGCGGTCCTTTTGCAGTCCCTTTTGGCGCCCGCTGCGGTCCGTTTGCGGTCTCCAGACCACCGAACAGCCGCGAACACGAGCGAACACGCTCCCCCGATGTCCAGCGTTTTCGGGGATATTCGCCCGTGTTCGCTGCTGTTCGCGGTTCTCTAAGACAATCGGGGCGAACGGTTAGAGTTGGCTTTCTGATGCGGTTTTCCCGCCGTCGTCTACGGACTTTCTACGGCTATACCACGTCGAAGCCGGGCATCGCATCAGGTCAGGCCGCCTGTATGCCATCGTGAACGCGCGTATCGAGGTAGCACGCTCAGGCCGTAGAGCCAACAGCGTCTACAGCCTTGAACCGGCCGATCGAGCCTGCAATGTAGGTGGCCTCCGGCTCGATCGAGAGCCAGCGTCGCTGTAGTTCCTCCGCGGTGGCTCCGGTGGTGTTGCTGCCGGCGAACGGGTCGAGCACGAGGTCCCCCTCGTCTGTGAGGAAGCGCAAGAAGAACTCGGCGAGCTTCGGCGACATTCGGGCAGGATGTGGCGGCAGGTCTGCCTCCATGCAGTAGCGTCGGTACTCATCCGTAGAGACGGTGTTGCTGATCGTCAGCACGTTCGGCGGGATCGCGCCGCCGTGGTCCGTAAGAAACGACTTCTTTCCGATGTGGTGCTGCGAGGGGCGCCCGCCCGAGTTGTACGACTGTCGTTCCAGCAGCTTCTTCATCGCCGGGCTGTACTCGATCAGCACCTTGCGATTGTCGGCCTTCGGCCTCGGTGTCCTGCTCATCCACCAAACGTTGGTGTAGGCGTCCTTGACCCGGATACGATCGACGTTCACCCACTGCGCGGGAGACGGCAGGCGAGCGGGGTTGTGGACGACGAATTGCTGGCACAGGTGGAGGCCGCCGCTTTCGAGCAGCTTCAACAGAGCCCTGAGCGCGAGCGTGGACATCACCGGCTCGCCGGGCTCCCACGCGTTGCCCAGCTCCACCACGAGCGAGCCATCTTCCGCCAGCAAGTCGCCCAACGGCCTCGCAAGCTCACCCAGCCATTCGAGGTACTCCTCGCCCGTCTTGTTGCCGTACCTCTTCTTCCGGTTCAGCGGGAAGGGCGGCGACGTGAACGCCAGCTGCACTTCGTCCTTCACCGCACGGGCTACGTCGGAGGCCAGAAAGCTCTCCACGTTGCAGTGGTACATCGTGCCGAAATCGGTCGCGTAAGCGACCCGCAGGTCGGCTGCGCGGGCTCTTGTTTTTCGGCCGGAAGGGATAGCGTATCGTAGTTCGCGCCGCGGCGGCAGGTATCCTGGGGTACTCCGTCGAACAGGTGCGGCGGGGGCGGCTAAGGCCCCCGCCGCGGCCTCGTACCTAACAGGTGGGTGCAGCAGAAATGCTGGCGCACCTCGGTGGATACGGGGCTTCTGCGATCAACGACAGACTACAGGTGGAGGGCGGCTTCACCCGCCCTCCACGCCGTCGATCAAGTCGTCGCCACCCTCGTCGGAGAACGCCTCGGCGTCGAAGTCGTACCCCTCGCCGAGCGCATCTGGCGCCCTGGCCGTCCGTTCCCCACACAGCGGACAGTGCTCGGGTGGCTTGCCGAGAGCGGTCGCCATGTCGTGCCACAGGGCGCCGGACACGGCGATCACCTCGAAGACGTTGCTGCCGACGGCGGGCCAGCGCTCGGCCGGGATGCGGGTGTGCTCGCCGCGCTCTTGCCTGTCCAGCTCGTCCTGCATGAAGCTGCGAACGCCGAGCAGGTCGCCCACCGCATCGCGCAGTTTGTCGTGCACCTTCAGGAAGTCCAGATAAGCCCCCTCGGCTCGGTGCAGCTGCCGCTTGCGCTCACGCCGCTTCGCCTCTGTCTCGTGCTGCGCTTCATTCGCGCGGGCGCGTGCGTTTCGCCAGCTCCTGCCTCGTTCCGTCTGCTCGCGGAGGGCCTTGTTGACCGCCTCGTTGTCCAGGTATGCCGCAATTTTCTGCACGCGGTCGTCAATCTGTCGAGGGCTCAGCTTCCGCTTGCGCAGCTTTTCGCGCTCGGCGTCCTTCCGAAGCGCCGCCTCCTCTCGCGCGGCATCGACGCGATCCCCAGGAGTGCGGCGCCAGACTTTGTGGCCGGCAGCGTTAACCCCGGCAAGCTCGATCTTGCCCTGCTTCTCCAGCTTCCCCCGCGCGGGGATCACCTGGCCTCGGTGAAGACCGGGCACGAGATCCACGATCTCGGCGTCGGTCAACTCCACGCCCGGCACAAGCACAGCGAGCACCTCATCTGTGCGGCTTGTCTTGTTGGTCGAAGTAGCCATTTTGGGCATGAAGGTCCGCGCGGCCGGCGCCCCGTCCTGGCAGCGCCGGCCCCGCAGATTCCCTATCTACTCCTCGTCCTCCGACCCCTCGGGCAGCAGCGCCTCGGGAGTCGCCGGAACCGAGAAGCTCAGCTCCGCCTTCGTCTTCTTCTCAGCCTGGCGAACGCGAGCGTTGATCTGCCCGTGGAGGTCTTTCTGCCTCGCCCGCACCATGTCGAGCTGCTGCCGCAGGCTGGCAGCCTTCTGCTCATACGCTTTGGCCTCGTGTTCCACCACTTTCTCCATGATGATTACGGGGCTTTCGGTGAGGTACACGCCCCAGGCCCTATCGACCTTGCGGCGTATCGTTTCCCTACAGAGGATGAGCTTCGAGCCTTCTTCACCGAGCCTTTTCTGTATGTAGCCCGTGTCCTTCGGCTGCGTCAGGCTCCAGACATCGCGCTCTAGCCGTTTTGCTACCTCCTGGTCGAACTCGTCAACGGGTTCGCCGGAGCCATCCGCACCCGGAGCATCCGGGAACACCGCGGCGAACAGTTCGCCCTTGGTGAGCGCGTTGTTGGCGATGTCCTCCTTCGTGTTTGCGATGTGCGTGCGCACCGCCTCGAACGCGGCCTCGTGCATCAGGTTGTTGGCGGGCACGCCGTCGGCGGTGGTGTAGCCGGCGTCAGCCCAGACCTTGAGGATGCGTGCTTCGATCTCTTTCTCAACGACGCTCGGAGGCGTCAGGGGTGTAACTGATACAGCCATTGCTTTGTCATCTCCTTCGTTGGCGTGCAGGCGTCAAACGCCGCAGGGCAACACATGGATTCTGAGAAATCCGACAAGCGTCGGACGTTACTGTGGCGGCTCGCGGATGGCGGCCGCTTGCTCCTCCTTTCCTGGGACACCCAAAGGGGTGGTGCAGTCGAAAATTGGATGCGACTCTCGTACTTATAGCTGCGTAGGCCCCCCGTGTCAAGCAGAATCGCGCAGAGCCCTCGGCCGTAGCCACACGCAGCACCGTGCGAAGGGCCATACTCAACTGCCGGCTCAGGGCTGCCCTTGACTCGCCGGAGCTTCGTCCGACGAGCGCAGCGGAAGCCGACCAAGCACGTCGGAGTGCGCGCGCACCCGGGAGACGCGGAACCGACCCGGTACGGGCGTCATCTATCGGCCCTACCCGATGCGTGGGGTCTCGCGCCGTGGGGGATCGTCGCCCAATAGGATTGCCGGCCCCCTAGCAGAGCAGCACTCGAAAGTAGCTCCCCGCCTCCCTTGACCGACTGGACGATCCGCAACGCCACCGCGGAGGACATCGCGGCCGTGCTCGACCTTTGGGGCGCAGCAGGTAGCTTGCCGAGCGTCAGCGACTCGCCGGACGGGCTCACTCGATTGCTGAGCGCCCACCCGGATGCGCTGCTCGTCGCCGAGCTTGATGGCGCCGTACTCGGTTCGTTGATCGCCGCGTGGGACGGCTGGCGTGGGAGCTTCTACCGGCTGGCGGTGTTGCCCGAGCGACGGCGCGAGGGGCTTGCGACGATGCTGCTCAGGGAGGGCGAGCGGCGTCTACGCGAGCGGGGGGCGATCAGACTGACCGCGATCGTCGCCGACGAGGAGCCGGGCGCGATGGCGTTCTGGCGAGCCGCCGGCTACGAGTGCCAGCAGCACCGGGCGCGATTCGTGTGCCACCTCTAGCCTGGCAGCAAGTTCGCTGAGCGGGCGAGCTTCGCCTCTACGCGCGCTCGCAAAGCGCGATGGACGCGGACGGCTGCGCCGCGCGGAGCACCGCGCCGCCTACACGCTGTCAAGCTCTCCACTGGCGAGACGCCGCTTCCCCTCGGCGAGGATCGCTGATTGGTCGAACGTCTCGCACGTCCACTTGGTAGAGCGCGCCGTGCCGCGTGGCCTGTACTGGCGCATGACTTCGACGTGGCGCGGCAGTCCGATCCACCGCCGTAGGTCCGCCGCGTCGGTCCACACCGAGAGCGAGCCCACGCACCGCCGCGGTATGTCGGCCCAGAGGTACAAGCCCACCGCGCCTGGAAGCCCGTACCAGCCAGCCCGGAGTCCGAGCGCGACCCAAGCCATGCCGGGCAGATCACGCCAAGCGTGCGCCCTGAACTCTGTGAGGCTCACCAGCACCGTCGCCGGTGTGTCCTCGTGGGGTCCGGCCGTCCACGGCAGCCACACCGGGCGACGCCCATCCTTCAGCGGTGTAGCAGCCTTCATGGACCGCGAAGCTATCACCCGCCGTCTGCGGCTGCTCGGGCTCTCACGACGGCGCCGCCCGACCAGCCGTGGGGCCGGGCAGAAGCGCTGCGTAGCCAAGGCTGACAAGGCGATCGTCGGTGATGGAGAGCGCGGCCCGAAGCTCCTCAATCAGCCGGTGCTCGGTAGCGAGGTCGGAGTCTGCGGGCGCGACGGCCTCTAGCTCGACGAAATCGCCAAGCTGCTCGACACGATCGAGATGGATACGGACATCACGCCACAGGAGTAGGCGCCGTCGCTTCTCGACTACCTCTCGTATGCCGATCGCCTCCGTAAGCGCCGCTCGTAGCACGCTGCCGTTGTCTACCTCGATGATGCGGTACTGGCTTTCGCGTTGCTGCGGTTCGTTCGCACGAACGAACTGGATCAAGTGGGGGCGGCCTGGGCTCTCCTCACGGAGCTTAAGACCACCGCGGGTCACGTTGAAATAGGTGTCGCACTGCCGTATCTCGCCATGATCGGCTGCGCCGAGGGCTCGGCAGACCTCCAACGACGCGGACGGGTCCGGGTCACGCGCCTTAAGCTCGATATTTCTCCGAGGGTGATCCACTCGCCGATTATGAAGGTGCGGTCGAGATTGAACGAGGAGCAGCTACGCGATCCGCACGGAAAGCTCGACGCCCGCGTCAAGCGGCAGGTTGATCGAGAAGTAGCCTTGGGCACGCTCACGAACGTGCTCCAGATAGGGGAGCAGGTCGGGGTCCTCGACGCTGAGGTCGGCGGCCACCAGCGCGTCGGGGGCCAAGCGCGGCTCAAGGAGACGAAGGACTGGCAGGTACAGGTCGTTGCGTCCGTCTAGGAACAGCAAATCGACCGGCTCGGTGACGTTGGCGAGAGTCTGCAAGGCGTCGCCAACACGCAGCTCGACAAGATCGTTTAGGCCCGCTTCCGTCAACTTCTCGCGCGCGGTTTTTGCCTTGCCGGAAAGCAGCTCCGTCGTGATGAGCGACCCCGCGCCGTCGTTGTTGTCGCGGAGGCCGGCTGCGAGAAAGATCGTTGACAGCCCGAGCGAACACCCGAACTCCACGACGCTGCGGGCTCGACGGCTCACCGTAAGCACGTACAGCAGCTCACCGACCTCCCGCGTTATCGCCAGCGGCGCCTCACCATAGAGTTCATATCGCTGCGCTTGAGAGAGGCGACGGCCAAGCTCGATCTCGCGGTCCTGCACGCGCCGCTTGGCCGACGGGTCCTGCAACTCGACTTGCGCGAACAGTCGCCCGAGGACATCGACAACACGCGGCGATCTCAGCGTTGAGGCCATCACGTCACCCTATAAGCCCGTGCGCGTGGAGTGGATGACGACCGTCTCTGCGAGGATCACCGGCCATAGGTGCGTCGAGTCCTCGGGCCAGTTCGATGAGCGGGATCGTCGTGACTCACGAGGGTCATGGCCCGGAACTGCTGCTCGTCCACGGCGGTGCCAGCCCCCGCACTACCTGGGAGGCGCTGAGGCCCCTGGCCGCGCAATACACGCTCGTACTGGTTCACAGGCGGGGCTATCCGCCGAGTCCGCCGGGACGCCACGACTTCGAGCAGGACGCCCTCGACCTCGCTCCCCTGCTTGAGTCTCGCCCGCACGTCCTGGCTCACTCCTACGGAGTGCTCGGCGCGCTGATCGCGGCGACCGCGCACCCTGGCAGCGTGCGGTCGCTGACGCTGATCGAGCCACCGCTCTTTTACCTGGCGCCCGACGATCCCGCGGTCGAAAGTCTGGAGCGCATGGCAAACACAGTCTTGACCCACGGCCTACAGGCCGACCCTCGGGTGCTCCGCGAGTTCCTGGCTCTCGCTGGCGCGGACGTGCCTGACGGTCCATTGTCTGCCAAGCTCGCCCACAGCATCCGGCGCGCTCACAACGGAGCTCTCCCAGGAGGCGCACGACCACCGCTAGAGACGTTGCGCAACGCGCGGATTCCCTCGCTTGTAGCTTCCGGCGGGCACTCTGACGCACTTGAGCGAATCTGCGACGCGCTCGCGCGCGAACTCCGCGCCGAGCGCGTCGTCCTGTCAGGCGCAGGTCACTTCGTACAGAGCGCACCTGGCTTCGCCGAGCGCTTCACTCGGCATCTGGCTTCGGCTGAACATCCCATCGCATGAGGTCAGTTCCCCCATGTGTGCAGTGAGCCGGCCACGACGCTTCCCGGCTCCGCGGCGGCATTGTTCAGAGCCCCCACGGAGCGTCGATCACGAATCGCCAGCCGTCCTCTCCGTTGGCGAAGCACACGATTGATCGACCATGTTGCTCTGTGTCGTCGTCGCCGCCTGTGTCGAGGCGCATCGTCCAGTCCTCGGAGGCGACCGCGAAGTCGTCGGTGACGATGACGCTCCTTATCCGCGTCGTCATCTGGACTCGCATCGAGATGAGGTTTTGCAGGAGTCCTCTGATCGCGCTCGCCCCGCGTGCCTGGCTACCGTCAGGCGCGAGCAGCACCGCGTCCTCGCGGTAGAGCGCGATCGCGCTCTCCAGGTCTCCTGCGTTGACCGCCTGCACGAAGGCATCCGATACATCGGCGGGAGAGTCGGGGGTCGTCTGCATCGTGCAGGCATGGTACGTTCGGCGAACTAGTACGACAAGCCATCTGTGCGCAATCAACGAACTAGTTTCCGTACATGAACCAGGGACGCAACAGACCCGAGCCGGACGCCGTAAAGCGCGCGCTCGACGTGCTCGGGGATCGCTGGACCTTCCTCGTGCTACGCGAGGCGTTCTTCGGCGTCTGCCGCTACGGGCACTTCCAACGCAACCTCGGTATCGGACGCAACGTGCTCGCGGCGCGCCTGGCAGCGCTCGTGGAACACGGACTCCTTGAAAGAGTGCGCTACCGCACCGACCCGGACTGGTACGAGTACCGTCTTACCGAGGCCGGGCTCGACCTGTTCCCCGCCATCCTCACAATCAAGGCGTGGGCGGAGCGGCATCTACTCGATACGGGCGACCCGACGCTGCGCATCCAGCACCGCTCCTGCGGCGCCGAGCTGGCCCCCGTCGTCGTCTGCGCACGGTGCCGCGAGCCCGTCGCCGCCGGCGACGTGGAATACGACCTCGACACCGAAGTATCGTGTTGATGCGCGATGTCGGCTTACCTTTCGATTTGCGCGATCTTCAAGGACGAGGCGCCGTATCTGCCTGAGTGGATCGAGTTTCATCGGCTCGTGGGCGTCGAGCGGTTCTTCCTCTACGACGACGGCAGCACCGATGGCGGGCGCGAGGTCGTGGAGCCGTGGGTGCGCACGGGTGTCGTGTCGGTTGCAGAGTGCTCGATCCCGTTGGGCGAGGGCGGCCAGGGCTGGGCCTACGCGGATGCGTTGAGGCGAGCCCGAGGACGCACGCGCTGGCTGGCGTTCATCGACTTGGATGAGTTCCTGTTCTCGCCCGGTCGCGCGCCGCTACCGGACGTGCTGCGGGATTACGAGCAGCATCCCGGCGTCGTCGTCAACTGGCAGGTCTACGGCTCCTCCGGCCAAAGCACCGCAAGCGACGGCCTGGTGATCGAGCGTTTCGTCAGGCGCGCGAGAACCAGCTGGGTGCGTAACCGTCGCGTCAAGAGCATTGTGGACCCGCAGCGCGCGGTGCGGCCGATCGGCCCGCACTTCTTCGAGTACCAGGACGGAGCGCTCGCTGTCACTGAGGACCATGAGCCGGTGCGCGTTATCGAGCGTCGCGCGTGGACGCGACGGATGCGGCGTCGTCTTGTGCGGCTGCCGCTAGTCGAGACGGACCCGTATGCGATGCGCCACTCGTCGGCCAACCGCGTGTCAGTGGGGCGAGTGCGGCTCAACCATTACGCCGTCCGCTCGCGCCAAGAGTTCGAGCAAAAGACCGCGCGGCACGGTAGCTCCCGTATGGCGCCGCGTTACTTCGCCTACCACGACCGCAACGAGGTCCACGACCCCACCCTCGCCTCCTATGCGGGCGAGGTCCGGGCGCGGCTTGCCGCTCTACGAGACGACGATGGCACTCGCTGACCGCCAAGCAGCCGCAGCGGCGGACCTCGCGCGGGCTGGCGAAGCCAACGCTCCGGTACAGGTCATTGACTATGACCCCGCGTGGCCGGCATCCTTTGAGGCCGAGCGTAGGCGACTCGCACCCCTTCTCGGTGGCGCAGTTATCCACCACATCGGCTCGACCGCCGTGCCTGGCCTGGCCGCGAAGCCCGTCATTGACATGATGGCGCTCGTGCCCGACATCGACGCGCCGATCGCGGCGTTGGTCGAGCGCGCCGGCTACCAGTTCCCTCCCGCGTATAACGCGACGCTCTCGCACCGTCGCTGGCTCTGCTACCCGGCGGCGTCGCATCGCACCCACCACCTGCATCTTGTCGATGAGGAGCACGAGCTGGGCCGTCATCTGCGCTTCCGCGACCGGCTGCGCGCGGACCCTGTGCTCGCGCGTGAATACGCCGCGCTCAAGCGCAGGCTCGCCGGCCGATTCGCCAATGACCGAGAGGCATACACCGAGGCCAAGCGCCAGTTCATCCAGACCAACAGCGGCGGAATCCTCTAGGACCGGGGAAACCCTTGCGGGGCGAGCAGGCCGGGTAGTTCAGCGAGTGAGCGCAGCGGCTCCGCGCCCGCCTCTCTCATCGCTTGCTCGTCGCTGTCGGCGGTGTAGCCGATCGCCCGCATCCCCGCGGCGAAAGCGGCCCGGACCCCAGAAGGCGTGTCCTCCACGACGGCGCAGTTGGCAGGCTCCGTTCCCATCCTCGCCGCCGCGTGCAGGAACAGGTCCGGTGCCGGCTTGCCGTTGGCGACGGTGTACGCGGAGAAGCGGACGTGCTCGGGAAAGAGATGGTCCAGGCCGGTCAACGCGAGCGAGAGCCGCGTCTTTTCCAGCTTGCCTTGCGAGGCCACACACACCGCCAGCCCAGCGGCGAGCAGGGATTCAACCGTCTCGGGAGCCCCGGTGACGGGCCGCAGTTCGCGGCGGAAGGCGCCTGTGCGCTCAGCCTCGTAACGCGCCATCCAGTCGGGCGGTAGAGAGCGGCCAAGTTTCGCCTCGGCGCGAGCGAGCACGTCCGCCAGCAGCAGCCCTTGGTACTCGCGGCGTGCTGCGGGCAATGTCGTGGGTAGACCTTGCTCGGTGAGCATCGCTGCGAGCACCCGATTGGAGATGACCTCGCTATCGACAAGCACGCCATCGCAGTCAAAGATCACAAGCTCCACAGCGCCGGCCAACGCGACGCCCCCTACGCTCCGCGAAGCCAATCGACCCATCCAGCGCCGACCACGCAACCCGCCAAGATTTCGTAGCCGTCAGTAGCCGGGTGGGCGCCGTCGCCCGCCGCGACCTCGTGCATCCACACCTGCGAGGCAAGCAGCGGCTCAACCACGCTCACGAAAGCCGCGCCCGCCCCACGACACACGTCGGCGAAGGCGCCCGACAGGCCACGGATGCGCTCGTTCTGCTCGGGATCGTCCACCGGAGCCGGGCCGACCATGAGCACCGGCAGCCCGACCACCGCGGCCTCTTGCAGAATCTTGGCGAGCGCAGCACACGAGCGCTCGGATTCGACACGGAGCCGGCCATCCTCGACAGTCGTGTCGTTGGCGCCAAAGGAAAACACAACCCTTCGGGCGGTCCCTGGTGCGAGCCGTGGAAGCGCCTCTATTCGCCAGCGCGCGGCGACCTCCTGGGAAGTCTCGCCCCTGACGCCGAGGTTGTAGGCCGTCAGCGGAAGGCCGAGCCCGAACGAGGCGGCCACGACACGGCCCACCCAACCCCGCCCGGTCGGGTCGCCCACGCCAGCGACAAGCGAGTCTCCGAAGAACAGAACGCGCCGATCGGGGAGAGCGCCAGCCACTACGCTCGCGCCTTGTTCCACGCAAGGACCGAAGCTCGCCCGGCGCAACGAATCGCGCGCCCATTGGCAACGTCGGATGCAAGCTGCCGCAGGCCCGTGTCAAGCTCGGCAGGATTGTCACGCTGCAAGCGCTCGAAGTAGCTCGTTTGTGCCCGCCATCGCTGTTCGAGCACGTTCTCGGGGTGCGCCGCCAGCGCGGCGAGGGAACCATCCTTGAGGTCGTCAAGCATGATCTCCTGCCGTTGGGCACCGGGCAGCAGCTCAAGCAACTCCGCGACCGGCAGGTGGCTCGCCTGCATCCACGCTCGCGTGGACGGGAAGTAGTCAAGAAACCAGAGGTCGTGAATGTCCTCGCGTGTAAAGACCATCACGGCCATGCGCCCGCCGGCCCGTAGGATTCGCTGAGCCTCGGAGAGTGCGGCGCCTTGGTCCGAGACGTGATGGAGCATCGAGACGAGAATTGCCGCGTCAAGGTGACGTGGCCGAAGGACGACGCCGGGCGTTGGGTTCCGATGAGCCCGCGCTTGCGCGCGCACCTGGAAACCATGCCGCGCCGAGGCAAAACGATCGACCCTGAGAAGGGCGAGATAGTTTTCCCCGCTACACGAGGCAGCTACATGCTGCGCAGCACTTGGTCGAACATCTGGCACTCTGTACGCGCGTCGGCAGGACTGCCGGGCCAAGAGTTCTATGAGCTAAAGCACCGCGCGATTCAATGGATGGTCGATCCCATCGAGGACGGGGGCCTCGGGCTCGACCCGGCGACGGTTGCCGAAATAGTCGGCCATGACGACGGCGGCTATCTCATCGCAACGGTTTACACCAAGCTCGGCCGCCGCCGCGCGCTCGAACGTGCGCAGCGCGCGATGAAGGAATACGAGCGCCGACACACTCCCCCCGAGACTCCCCGACGCCTGCACGTCGTCGCGTCGGCTTAGCGACCGGAAAGAGGGATTCAGATACGTGGTGCGTCAAGCATCGTCAGCACGACTCGCACTCATGCCGGACGCACGGTGGCTCCCGGACCTGAATGAAGTCGAGCGCGGCCAAGATCGTGGGAAGCTCGTCCTGCTTAAACGCCTCCAACTGCTGCTCGGCGGCCACCACGGCCTGCGCGTAGGGCAGCGCCGTATCGTACACCGCCGCCATCAGGTCATCCACGCGCCGCGTGTACACGTCGGCGCGCTCATTCCATTGAGGCACCGTCTCGCCGTCGAGCGGCGCCAGCGATATCCAGTCTGGACCGCCGTTAGGTCGCAGTTTTCCCTCCCGCGTCCCGACGATACAGTCGCCTGCGGTGGGCGGCGCATTGGTGAACCCGGCCCACTCGATATGCGGAACCTCACGGATCAGACCACGTGCGCGGGCCATTGCGAGTTCGCGTGCGTATTTCGTGATTTCCGGGACGTTGTAGCCAACGTCCGCCTCCGCGTCCGTCACTTCATGCTCCACCATCGCCGCGTCGAGGTGCCATTCGAGAGCACCTTTGGCCTGCGATGGCGCAACCACCGCCACGGAGTCCCAGGCCACCAGCCGCTTTTCTAGCTTCGGGAAGTGCACACAAAAGGCTTGTTTCGCCAGATCGTCGCCGTAGTCGCACGCGTCGCTCCGTGTCAGCGAACGGGCGACAACCACCGCCGATGCCTTGAGCGCTGCGGCATGTTCGTCCGACACGGGCCGCGTCAGAAACGCCGCCACACCCCCAAGCGCAAGCAGAACGATGCCCAACGCGACGAGCAGCACCACCACGACGGCAGCGATCTTCCACACAGCGCTCTCTGGCTTTTCGTGGACCGCCGCCAGAATGGCGCCTGCGGCCAGTCCAGTACCTACCACGGCGCCCCCAAACGCAGCGAGCCGCCACCACCACACATGGTTGCGCGAACGCACCCGAGGGAGGAGAACGTTGCGCTTAGCCATGCGCGCAGCCTACGCCCGCACGGGCCGACAGGGCTTGAGACGCGAAGGGCGTCGGCCGAGCATCGTCGGTGGGTCTACGGAGTTCCTACGGGTTCGGCGCGCGCCGGAAAGCTCACGCGCTTGGCGCGCTTGCAGCCACGACCTAGTAGGGCCTTTATTCGGTGCCCGTCACGACGCCGACGACCCACGACGAAGGCACGGGACCCCAAAAGCGGCTGTCGTCGGATTCGCCACGGTTGTCACCCATGAGATACCAGTGGTCCGCTGGAATCGTGATCGGCGTCGGGAAGTTGCACTCGGGGCTCACGCCGCATCCGCGGGTGGACGAGTTCTGTTCCTCCACGAACGCCGACGAGCCGGCGGCCTTGCGAAAGACGTGCCCTTCCTTCACGTAGATTTCGTCGCCCGGCCCGGCAACCACGCGCTTGATGAACGTGGTGCCTGTGTCCTCCTGCGGGATCGGTTCCGCACACGCCGCGCCACCGAGCTTGATGACGTGCGACGTGGGTCCGCACTCCTCCTGCTCGGCGCCTTCCGGCGGGTGGAAGATCACGATCGCTCCCACCTTCGGAGCGCCTTCCTTGACGATGACGCGCGCCCCGATACCGTAGGTCGGCTCCATCGAGCCGGACGGAACTCGGTACACCCGCGCTGGCTGCTGCGTTGACGCCGGGTTGTTGACCACGATCGTCGTGCTGCTGCCCTTGCTCCCACCGCAGCCGGCCAGGGCGACGAGCAGCAGGGATAGCGCCATGATGCGGAACATCGGCAGCGCAGCCTATCGTCAGCGTGCATGTGCGTGCTCGCCGCGTCGGGCGGGCGAGGGCCTGTCGCCTCTGGGCGAAGGCGAGCCCGAAATCGGCCCTGGGCTTGCTGGCTTCTGGCTAGAAGCTGGGCGCGCGCTGAGGGTGTCGATTCCGGCTGCCATGCTTCACCCGTGCAGACCCGCCGCCCCACAAATAAGGACGACCCTAAGCGTTGCCGTCTGTGCGGGGAGGAGCGACCGCTCACCTTCGAGCACATCCCGCCCCGTTCGGCTTACAACCAAAGCCGCGTCTCGATGCTCGGGATCGAGGACTGGCTCGCTCACGACGCCGACCCGGATGGTCCTGAGCCAAGGCGCCAAATCCTACAGCGCGGCTCCGGCGCATACTCGCTGTGCGAGGAGTGCAACAACCTGGCCGGCCGCCTGTACGTGCCCGAGCTGAGCGCTTGGGTGCGCTCCGGCGCAAACGCCCTATTCGGCGAGCCCGGGCTAGCTGCCCGCTACCGCGAGCACCGCCGCACCGTCTATGCCGAGATGACCATCAAGGGCTGTAAGCCCGGACGCTTCGTCAAGCAGGTCGCAACGATGCTGCTTGCGATGAGCCCGCCTTATCTCGGCGACAGCTTTCCCGGACTACGCACGTACGCGCACGATCCGAACGCGCTCGGATTGCCGCCTGAGTTGCAGCTCTATCTGGTGCTCTACGCCGGGCCTCGCGGACGGTACGCCTCAGGGGTGTCGCAGGTCAGCGGCTTTATGACCGAGGCGTCTGAGACGCGCTTCGTTTACGAACTGGCGATGCCTCCTTACGCCTACATCCTCAGCGTGCAGGAGACGACGCCCGTAATCGAGACAGGCAACATCACCGACTTCACGACCATCGGCATCGACACAATCGCAAACGTCACGATGCAGCTAGTAATCGGCTACGGCGAGACACCCTTCCCGCTGGACTTCCGCTCGCCCGCCGCTCACGCGACTGACGTAGCCGAGAGCGAAGCCGCGATGAGGAACGTAAGCCGTTCCAGCTCGGGGGGGCCGTAGCGCTACGCGGCGTCCGTTCTACCCGGTCCCGCGCGTTTGGTCGGGTCTACGGATTCTCTACGGGTTCGGCCTCCCGATCCTACGGATTCCCTACGGATATGCCGGCGAAAGCCCGCGAACACGGGCGAAACGGCCGACGCCGATCCCCCGTGTTTTCGGGGGCTTTCGCCCGTGTTTGCTGGACTTCGCAAAACACTAACCAATCGGGGCGCCGAGATTCGAACTCGGGACCTCACCGACCCGAATCGCTAGGTCAGGTAGCCTGGTTTCCACAAAACGCCTGCAAAGGCGGTGGTTCTGGCTACTCATGTCAACTCCAGCTGGTTCGATATTGCCTTCGATATGAACGGATTTGGGCAGTGGAACGGCCGCCACTGCCCAAACTCCTCGGACTGGCCCGGCGACCGTCGGACCTTGCACCTTCTCCTTATAGCAGCGGGCTCGGGCGTCGCCTTCGGCGACCCTCCGACACGCTAGGCTTCGCCCGCCGATGACCGACGAGGAACTAGACGAGCTGATTCTCTTAGCCGACTTCGCAGCCGACGCGAACAGGCCGAGCTCAGCGAGCTTAGTGATGCGACGCAGACCACGACGGACATGGCAGCCGCGTTCAATGAGCCCGAGGTTCGCGTCGACGCGCGCGTGCTCGTACTCGCCAGCGAAGGCCGAATCAAAGAGTCCGCTGCCGCACCCGGCCGCTGGATGCTTGCCTGACCAGCGAGCAGCTCCACAGCGCCGCGCTTGTGACCTAGCCCTCCAGCCGGCGCCTCGCCTTCTGGACCGATGGCACCGCGTTCTTCGCCGCGGTGAGCACGCGGGCTTTGACGTCGACGCTTGCTTTCTTCGCGGCGATTGGTGATCTCCTCGCCTGTGGCGGGGTTTCTGCCTTTGCGTGAGCTCCTCGCGGGTCGCTCGGTTCCAACAGGAGGGGCGATCCTAGGATGGCTGATTCCACGGCGCGGGCCGTGGCGCCGATTCATTGTGTATATGTTGCCCGACATCCGCGAACCGGGAGGAGAGCCCGTGACCGATTTTCTCGCCGACAAGCGCAAAGAGATCAGCGACCGTCTAACCGAACTCAAGCCCCAGGTCGATGAGTACCGTCGCCTGGAGGCAGCAGCCGAGGCTCTCGCGGGCATCCCGGGCACTGCCACGACGACCGCCAGGCCAGCCAACGGGCGGCGCCGTCCCGGTAGGCCGCCGGGCTCCAAAGCCACGAAACGGCCGGCGACGGTCGCGGCGCCAGCCACGAAACCTGCGACGCGCAAACCATCGAGTGCGCGGAGGGGACGGCGGAAAGGCAGCGGGGGACGGGCAACGCAGGCGATGTCGTTCATCACCGAGCAGCCAGGCATCACGATCCCCGAGCTAGCCGTGAAGATGGGGATCAAGCAGAACTACCTGTACCGCGTGCTTCCTGGCCTCGAGCAGGAAGGCAAGGTGAAGAAGCGGGGCCGCGGCTGGCATCCCGCGGCAGCGGCCGTAGCGTAACCGCACCGCGCGGTCGGGGTCCATGATGCTCTTGTCGCGTTCTATGAACGCTGCTCCGTTGCCGGAAAGGCGCCACCCGGTGTGGTTGGTGTGGTCGGCCGGACCCCACGAGGACACGCCGGGGACGGTGCTGGTGAGCCTCACGGAGTTCAGGGCGCACGCTTGGCGTGATCTGCCCGGCATGGCTCGGATCGCGCTCGGACTCCGGGCTGGCTGGTACGGGCTTCCCGGCGCGGTCGGCTTGTACCTCTGGGCTGACATACCGCGGCGGTGCGTGGGCTCGCTCTCGGTGTGGACCGACGCGGCGGACCTACGGCGGTGGATCGGACTGCCGCGCCACGTCGAAGTCATGCGCCAGTACAAGCCACGCGGTACGGCGCGCTCTACCAAGTGGACGTGCGAGACGTTCGATCAATCAGCGATCCTCGCCGAGGGGAAGCGGCGTCTCGCCAGCGGAGAGCTTGACGGCGTGTAGGCGGCGGTGCTCGGCGCGGCGCGGGCCCCGGTGTCGCTTGGCCGTCCGCGCCCATCGTGCGCTCGCACAGATGGCCCGTCACCAGCGCGAAACCCATGCAATTAACGTCTGGGGCGGGAGGCGCCCTCGGCGGCGATCGCGAGTGGCGAAGTCGATGGGCCCCACAGGGCGACGGTGATTTGCGTCCCGGCGATGGCGGTCGCGTCGCGAATCGCCTGGGCGCGTGCCGGCGTCGAGGTAGCGATGACGATGAGTGGGTCCGCTTCGCTGAGCGTGCTGCGTGGAAGCTCGGCCGCATAGCGCTTGGCCTTCTCGCGTAGGCGCTCGACGGGCTCTGTCGCCCGGTCGAGCTCGAGCAGGACATGCGTCGGGGGTGTATGCGGAAGGTGCAGCACCGCATAGCCGTCGGGTATGACCCTCGCGTTGAAAAGGTGTTGGGTGGTTCGCTCGCCATACCACTCGCTGAGGGAGCCTCCGGCGGCGGCGAGTTCCTCGGCCAAGCGGACGAAGAACTCGTTGATCTCGAGCCGGTGGCGGAGCTTTGGTGAGTCTGCCAAGGCAAGCGAGGTCGCGTGGCTCCACTTGAGTCGTCTGCGCTCTGTGCCGGTGAGCTCGGCCACGATCCGGGCGCCGACCTCATCGAGTATCCAGTGCCACGGCGTGCTGCCGGCGCCGCGGGTCCACGGCGGCCGGAAGCGGTCGAGGACCAGCATTGTGTAAAGGGCATCGAGTCGCGCGCGCGCAGCTCTGGCACCGGAGAAATGCAGCCGCTGCAGCTGCGTTGTCGTGAGGACGTAGTGCTCGTAGCAGTCCAGCGCGATCTGTCGATCGCGTTCGGTCAAGCGCGAGGCGAGCTCGACGAGGAGCGCCTTCGTGACCCGAGTCGGCCGGGCGCGCGTTGCCTGGGCTTCGTTCAATTGACAACCGCGTCGGCAGGCGACGTCGGCAGACCTTGCTCAGTCAGCATCGCGGCGAGCACTTCGTCGGAGATTCCCTCACTGTCGACGAGCACCCCGCCGCACTCGAAGATCACCAAGTCGAAGGGCAGGATACGAATGACGGGGATGATCTCCACAAGTGGCCCCGAACATCGAATCGGGGGTGATGATGTTTGTGCGGCAGAGTCCGCCAAACGCAGGAGAACCCGACGCCAGCTACCGCGAACCCTACGTGTCGGGACTAGGCGCCGCTCGTGGGCCTGTATGTGCCGAAGGTCCAGTGGTAGCCCTCAAGGTCACGCGCGTAATACTCCCGTTCGCCCGGCCTACGTTCTTCGAGTTCGGTGACGATCTCGGCGCCCGCCTCCCTCGCACGCGCATAGTGGGCATCAATGTCATCGACATGCACATAGATCCCCTGTCGTGCCATCCGCGGGTCACGGGGGCTGGGCGGGGCATCGCCGTCGCCGGCAGGCCCGAGCAGGATCACGCCCGGCCCTATGCCCATCTCAGCGTGGGCTACCGCACCATCCGGTCCCCGGAACGCTGCGCGCTCCACGAATCCGAAGGCTTGCGCGAGCCACTTGAGCGCTGCGTCCGCGTCGCTGTAGCGGAGATACGGATAGATGTTCGGTGCGGTGGGTGTGCTGTCGGTCATGCTCTCAGCCGAGCCGGTGGGCGTCGATGCCTAGCCTACCGCGTCATCGACGCAGGACCACCGAGGTCCGGCGATTTGACCGTCTGGATCGGGGCGTGCTTAGCTCGCTGCGACCACACCCCAACAGGTCCCAGCTGCGCTGTGACCCTGGGGAAAGCCACGAGATGTGGAGCGCGTATGGCGGTTCGTAGTCAGCCCAGCACAGCGGTGCCTTCCCGCCCGACTATCCCCTCGGGCCTGTATCCGAGGGCCTACCACAGACCCGGTCTGCTCGACTGGCTCGAGCAGCCTCGCGCTGGATATGGCCTGCGGTTCGCCGACGAGGAAGGCGGTTGGGACGTCTGGGACTACCCGAGGCTCGCCTCCGCGGTCGCGTCGGCTGCAGAGGACATTCGCCAGCTTCGGAGTCGCTCTGAGGGCGTCGTTTCGATCGTCACGCGCACTGGCCCCGAGTTCATAGCGGCCTTCTTCGGGACGCTTCTAGCGGGCAACACGCCCAGCCCGTTGGCTTTTCCGCTGACCATGCGCGACCAGAGCCAGTATGTCCAACATGCCGCGGCGATCCTCAAGGCCGCCGATCCAGCACTTGTGCTGGCGGATGAAGCCGTGCACGAGCTTCTGAGCGATGCCACCGCCGCGGGGGGCCTCGCACACCAACCCAGTGTGCTTCGGGTGCGCGAGGACGACGCCACTCCCTATCCAGGCACGCGGGCCGAGCTGGCGCTACTGCAATTCACGTCTGGTTCTTCGGGTCGGCCGCGCGGGGTGCGCGTGACCTGGGAGAACATCGAGTCGAACGTAGCCATGATTCGCGACTGGCTGCGGATGTCGTCAGAGGAGCCGTTTGCGACATGGCTGCCGCTGTACCACGACATGGGGCTTATCGGCGGAGTCCTGATGCCTATGATCAACCAGACCGACATCTGGATCATGCGTCCGGACCAATTCATACGAGATCCGCTGCTGTGGCTGGACTGCTTCGGCTCGCGTGGCGCCGCCGTCGGCGTCGCCCCGAACTTCGGGTTCGCCTATGCAGCCAAACGCATCGCTGATGAGGCGCTGGTCGGGATGGACTTCTCGCGATGGAAGGCTGCGATTGTGGCGGCCGAGCGTCTTGATCCCGAGGTGCTCGGCATGTTCGCCGCAAAGCTAGAACCGCACGGGTTCAGTGCCTCTGGCATACGACCGGCCTATGGGTTGGCGGAGGCCACCCTGGCCGTGACCGGCGTAGCGCTTGCGACTGTTCCACGCACAATCCGTCTGGATTGGGACAGCGCCCGGGAGGGCCAGAAAATCGTCGCCGAGGATGAAACCACCGTCAGCGATAGTGAGCGAACGGGCTCCGGCGACGGCTGGCTGGTTAGCTGCGGAGAACCTCACCCCGGCGTGTCGGTCACGATCGTCGATGGCCAGGGCGAGTCCCTGCCCGAGCGTTTCCTGGGCGAAGTGGTCGTGGAGGGTTGCACGGTTGCCAGTGGATACAGCGGTCCGAGTGGTTCATCGACGTGGTTTGAGGACGGGCGTCTGCACACGGGGGATGCCGGGTTTCTCGATCAAGGGGAGCTGTTCGTTGTTGGCCGCCTCGGAGACAGCATCAAGGTGCGGGGACGAACCGTGTTTGTGGAGGATGTTGAGGCGCGTCTGGCAACCGTGGAGGGAATCCAGAAGGGAAAGTGCGTGGTGCTCGCCGGCACGAACAGGGATCACGGATGCTTGGTCGCCTTGGTGGAGGCGCGGCGCGGGGATTGGGTTGATTCCGTCGCCGCGATCCTGCACAGCGAGGGCACCGAGCTGTCGATACACGTGCTCTCTGCGGAGCGAGGCACGATCGAACGAACCTCAAGCGGCAAGCCGCGACGTCGTGTGCTCTGGCAGGCGTTCCTCGACGGCTCGCTCGCCGCCGAGCCGCTTTATGTCAGCTCACCAGACAGCTGACAAGCGTGGGGCTCCTATCAAACACACTTGATCGCCGTGCGGCGGCCGAAGCCGCAAATGACCTGTTGCTCAGGCACCACACGATCACCGAGCCGACCGTTTTCCAGTTGCTTGGCTTGGAGTGGGATTTGCTTCCCGGCGTATATGCGCCGAACCTCACTCGATCAGCAGCGCTTTATGGGGAATGGGTGCCTTACCCTATTGGGGGAACCTTCTGCGAGATCGGCTGTGGCACCGGTTACATAGCGGTGCTCGCGGCGATCAGGGGTTGCGAGCGTGTTACCGCAATCGACATCAGTCCGCACGCGGTCAGGAATACCGATCTCAACGCCCACCGTCACGGGGTTGCCGATTGCATAACCGCGTATTGGTGGCATATGTTCCCGCCCGTCACCGAGGACAGTCTCTATGACGTGATCTTCTGGAACTCCAACTTTGTTGATGGAGCTGCGAAGGACAACGCGGACCTCAGCCACGCCCTATTTGACCCTGGGTACGAGTCGCACGCCGCTTTCTTTCGCCAAGCCGGGGATCATTTGAATCCTGGTGGTCGTCTGTTCCTGGGCTTCGCGGATCTCGGCGACCATCGGAAGCTGGTGGAGGTGGCCGACCGGCACGGCTGGGAGGCATTGGTGGTGCGCCTCGCGCCGAGCGAGAGCCCGTGGGGGTTGATCTTCTTCCAGCTAGTCGAGTTCACCAGACGCAGCGCTTGACGCCCCACAGGTTCACGGCGTTGACGGCCAGCTCAGCGGGCCGGCAACCGATACACGAAGATGCGCGAGGACACACTCGACCAGCGGCTCGTCGTTCTCGCGGAAGTAGAAGTGATCGCCCTCAAAGAGATGCAGGCCGAACGTTCCGCTGGTCGCTTCGCTCCAGGCTTGTGTCTCCTGCGCCGTGACATCGGGGTCCCTGTCGCCGACGAAGGCGACGATCGGTGTCTGGAGCCGGGCGGCCGGCTGCGGCTGATAGGTCTCGATCAGTCGATAATCACCACGCAGGCTTGGTAGCAGAAGATCGCGCAGGTCGGGGTGATCCAGCACCGAATCTGGGGTGCCCCCGAGCCTGCGAACATCTGCAAAGAGGTCGGCGTCCGTTCCGAGATGAATGCATCCGCGGCGGGCGTGCTTCGGGGCGGGGCGGCCGGATACAAACAGCAGGTACAGCGGTGCGCCGGTGGCGTCCTCGATTCTCCTGGCCACCTCGTAGGCGACGGCCGCGCCCATGCTGTGCCCGAACAGGGCAGTAGGTTGGTGCAGCGTGCCGATGAGCTCGCCGGCGACCAACTCGGCGAGTGACTCCATTTCCTCGATGCATGGCTCGCTGATTCGGTCTTGGCGACCGGGATACTGAACGGAGAGCAGGTCAACCTCTGGTGGCAGGTGGGTTGTCCAGCTTCGGTAAAAGGTGGCAGCGCCGCCCGCATGAGGGAAACAGATCAGTCGTACCTGGGGCTTGGCGTTGCTGCGGCGGTAGGAGCGTATGCAGCGAGGCTGCGGGGTAAGGACGCGGATGTTCATGCGCAGACGTCCATCTGCACACGCGACGCGCGTGGCTGCAGCACAGTGGCCGGAAGCGGCGTTGGCTCTGAGCGGCGCATCAACTTGGGGTATCCCAGTTGGGCGGTGGCGTCCTGCCACAGTCGGCAGAGTGTGAGGTGGTACTGGCCTGCGCGGAGCGTGTCGTTTTCGCCGACGATCGCCGCCTGGAGTTCCAACAACGCTCTGCGGATGCCGGCGGGCCAGATTGACCCAAGGATCTCCTGGTAGCTGGGGGCCTGCGCCGGGCCGATCGGCTCAGCGGTCGGGAACGCGAGATGGCTGGCCGTCAGTTCGTCGAGCAGCACCGCCTCGTGCGCTTCGCTTGGGAGGTGGGGTCGCGGACTCCAGTAGGTCGGCCCATGCGTGTTCAGCAGCGTGAGATTCCCGCCCTGGCAGCCGATCGTGATGCGATGCAGTATGTGCGCGTGATTATCGGGGTCTGTTGGATCGAGCTGGTTCTGTACCCGTAGCGTTAGCGGTATCCCGCCTATTTGTCCGTCAACGCTGCAATAGGGAGCATCGCCGTCGCCGGTGACGGTCGAGAATGCCCAGGGTCGCAGCTGTCCGAGCGCTTGGCCGATGATGTCCAGCAGCGGAAACGCAACCTGAATCGCACAGACAGCGTCGATGAACTCGGCCTTCTGTTGCCCGGCGAGCTGACGAGCTGCCTCCAGGAAGTTGAGCACCGGGTCGAGGTGGACGTAGTGGGTGTTCAGGTGGTAGGCGACTTTGTGCTGGCGGGCGTCGCGTAGACATTCTGCGAGCTCGTCGTGATGCAGTGGATGCTCTTGCAGCACATGGATGCCGCGTGCCATGAGAGTCCTGGCGAGCTTTGCGCCGGGGCCGCCGTTGATGCCGCTGCTAACGACCACACACGCGATGTCGATGTCGCCGGGCAGTTCCTCGGGATCTTCATAAAGCGGGACGTCGTAGAACTGTGCGCAGGCGTGGGAGCGGTCGCTGCCTCGCGCAAGGATTCCGGCGAGCTTGAATGGGAACGCGGGGTCCCGGAACGCCGCCAAGTAGATGCGCCCGAACTTGGTGCCGCACACGATCACTCGCGCGGCGCGTCCTCTCTCAAGCGGCGTCAAAGCGTGCCTCGCTCGATCGTGTTCTCTGCGTGCAGCGGTCCGATGATCTTTTCGAGCAGAGCGACGCTTGAGCGGCCCTGCAGATGCTCGACGACGGTCTGCGGGTTCAGCACGTCTGCCGCATAGTGCACACCTGCCCTGATCTCGCCGGCCAGCAGCGCTGCCGCCGCGTGCGCGGTGATGCAGCCGGTGAGGCGATAGCTGTCGTTGGCTCGCAGCATGACTGAGCGGGTTCTCGTGGACCCTTGTGCCTGGCCGTCTAGCTGGAAGAGCAGCAGCTGATACGGCGTGCGCCCGGCGACGTCGAGTTCGGAGGCTGCAACCAGCTCTCGGGCGGCGTCTTCGAGGTCTGCGCCTGAGTGAAGCGACGCTTGTAGACGGTTGACGGCGGCCAGCGCCTGTCCCTCTGCGAAAACGTTGTACCAGCTCACTTCGTTGATGCGGAGGGCACGCGCGAGTCGCTCGGTCTCGACGCTGAGATACGGGTACGCGGTTATCGGGCCGGTGAAGAAGGGGACGTGAACGTCTCGCAGCGGCTCAAGCGCGCCGGTGACGCGCTGCCCGTGCCGCCATGCTGCCAACGATGTACCGTAGCCGTTGCTCAGGCTCGCGAGGTAGTCGCCGGCGGCCGCGAAAGTGAAGCGGTCGAGTCCTCCCACGTATGCCGTAAGGCGATCCAGGCGGTCAAAGTCGTGGCCTGCGATCCAGCGTGGGATGAGCGCGGAGAGCCCCGGCATCATGCCGGCGGAGACGATCGCGGTGCGCTCTCCCGCTGGCGAAGTCCAGCCGGCTAGGAGGTCGTGCACAGGGTCATCGCCGGCCGCGTCCACGTAGTCAGCGCCGGCGCTGAGCGCGGCGACCGCGACGCGATCAAGGACTCGGTGCGATGGGCCAGCACAGTTGACGACCACGCGACAGTCCGCGCAGAACCGGGCCAGCGACGAGTCGTCGTAGAGGTCGACGAAGGTCATGTTCGCCGAGTTAGGCGTGTCGGTTGGATGGCGCGCGCCCAGCCGTAGCTCCCCGACTTTCAACGCCCCCAGTTCTTCGACTGCGGCCTGTCCGACGGCCCCCCTCGCTCCGAGCAGCCCGATCATCAGCGGTCGCCTACTGTGCCTGCGCCGTGGCGCTTTGGTGCCCCAACGCAAGCTGCGCGGCATGGTGGACGTGCGGTTGCTTGAGGCTGCCGTGGTGATCGCCAGGGATCTCAAGGCTTCGCCACTGGCCGATGCACATGCCGCGCCAGTATCCGGCCGGGTCCTTGGCGTGCCACGGCAGCACCTGGGATTCGGCGGCCCTGAGCACAGCGACATCGCCCGCGTAAACCTGAGCGTCGTGTTGCGCGAAAGCCGCAAGGCTGTGCCGGAACCGCTCGAAGCAGCTCGGCAGGTCGCTTTCGTGCAGATCGGGGCGCAGGGCGCCGGCGGCGCGCAGGATCGCGTCGCGCCGCTCCTGGGCGGGTCTTCGTGCCAGGCGCGACAGCGCGACGTTGTGCTCTGCCTCGGCGAGCGTGGCGATCGTACCCTGGGCTACTCGACCTGGAAGGTGGCCGTTTGTCGCCAGGGCCTGGTCAAGCCGCACGCCGCTGGCGGGGAACCCGAGACTCGCCGGGTCGATGCCGATCGTGTGCGCGAAAGCCAGCTCGAGGGCGAGATCATCCTCAAGCAGCCATTCGACGCGCTGAGGATTGATAAGCACCAACTCGATGACCTGTGCGCCGAGCTCGATTGCGGCGCTCGCTACCTCGGCTGCGAGTGCCGCCCCGCCGCCGTGGCCGACGATCCGCATTGGCCCATCTACGGCGTTGCAGATCAGCTGTGCGTAACGACTTGCGAGTTGCTGTACGAGTATTGCGGCATCCAGTTTGAGATACGCGCGGGTGTCAACGACGGTGAGGCCGAGCACTGGTGTCGTGGCCGCCAGCTCACAGGCGAGGTCGCCGTAGTGCGTCAATGTGCCGAGCTCGTCATGCACCAGCACCGTGACGCCGTTGGCGCCCGGTAGCGGACGATCAGTGTCATCCAAGCGCACTAGCTGGATGTCCTCGCCGGCTTCGTCGGGCTCCTGTGCCAGTTCGGGGGGCTCCCGCAGGAACGCCGCAAGCGCTGAGACCCGCGGCTCGTCGAGCATACGCAGCATCAAGTGGTCGAAGTACAGGCCGCTTGCCTCGGGCACGACCTCGAGGATGCGTGCAGTGACCTGGGAGACGAGCAGCGAATCGCCGCCAAGCTCGAAAAAGTCATGGTCTCGACCTACACCCGCTACACCAAGCATCTCGCCCCAGATGCCGGCGAGGCGGCGCTCCAGATCATCGCGCGGTTCACCACCGACGAGAACCTGCTCGACGGCGTGCTGCGGCAGCCAGTCTGCGAAGGACTTTGTTGTCGACCTTGCCGTTCGGGCTCAGGGGCACAGAGTCCACAATCTGCAGATGGCGAGGGATCATGTACTCGGGCAGACGGGCGGCAAGATGCTCACTCACCGCTTCGGGTCTCAGCGGCGCCAGATTACTCTTGAATTGTGCAGCGAAAACGTGTTGCCCGATCGCGGCGAGCGGGTGCCCTTGCCCGGGAAGGCAGAGCGTTATCTCGGCGCCCGCACGCTGTAGCAGCCCTGTCCATTGCTCGCCTGCAAGGAATGTCTCGTCTTGGCCGCGGCGCAGGTCCTGGAAGTCACCATCGGTCTCCATCAGCTCCATCGAGGCCATGATCCAGTGGGTGTCTTGTGTGGCCTCCACGAACAGCAGCCAGCCGCCTGGGGCCAGCATCTCGCGCAAACGTGTCAGTGCGACCTCTATGTCCTCGGCGTAATGAAGGACGTTGGCCGCGACGATCACGTCGAAGGAGTTAGGCCGTAGCTCCTGCGCACGGTAGTCCTGGTTGAGATCGAAGGTGCGGTACGACACCCACGGGTAGCTGTCAAAGCGTGACTGTGCCTCGTTGATGAAGAACTGTGAAACGTCGCTGAAGTGATACTCGACATCCGACGACGCGAGCGCCGCGATAAGCTCAGCGCTGGTGCCGCCGACGCCGGCACCAACCTCGAGTATCCGCAGCGTCTCGCCGGCTGGGGCTTGGCTTGCGATCTCTGTGACGGCGGTGGTGAGCAGCCGGTTGATGTACCGGCCGATTAGGTATTCGCCGTAGGTTGCCTGTGCGGTGTCGAGGCGTCCTTCGGGAAACAGCAGTTGCAGCGGATCTTGCTGGCCGCGCATCAGTTCTGGAAGATGTGCGCTGCTTGACCGCAGGTATTGGACTACGGCGGGCGGGTACCCGCCGCGGGCGAGCAAGTCGTCTACTCGCGTCCATGCGCTCTCTAGATCGGGGTGGATGGTCTGCGGCGCGGCTTGGTAGCGGCCGCTGCCAGCGTCGTACACGAGCAGCCCCTCGCGGGCGAGCGCGGCTATCCAGCGACGCACGAGACGATGGTGCTGAGCTGTGACTTCGGCGCGCGTGAGAATCTCATCGAGCGTGTGAGCGTCGCTGCCGGTAGCGAACAGTCCTGAGCTTCGCAGTGAGCGGGCTATCTCCAACAACGCGACCTCGTTAAGCGCGTCAACGAACTTCACGAACAGATCAAGGTTCTCACCGGCGACGGCGTGCTCGCCAGCAGCGAGCGCCGAGTCACGCACACTCTCAGCGGCGTGCTGCTGCTGTTGTTGGGGGGAGACGGTGCGCCGGGCGGGCTGCACAAATCCCGCGAGTTGCCGTTCAAGTGGCTGGCGCCCGTCGACGAGCGCGGCAGCCGCCGCGATCTCAGGATGGGCCTGCAGCGCGGCCTCGATCTCGGCAAGCTCGATGCGGTGGCCGCGAATCTTGACCTGTCGGTCTTCACGGCCGAGGAACTCGATCGCGCCGTCTGGCAGATACCGTCCGAAGTCTCCGGTGCGGTAGAGCCGCTGACCGCTGACGGGATGCTCGATGAAACTTTCCGCTGTCTTTGCGGGGTCGCCGAGATATCCACGCGCCACACCGACTCCACCGATGTAAAGCTCACCGACGGCCCAGTCGGGGCAAGGCCGAAAAGCCTGGTCCAGCACGTGAAAGGACTGGTTTGACAGCGGCTTGCCGTATGGGATGCTTCTCCAGTCGGCCGGCACCTGCTCGATCGGGTGGAAAATTGACCAGATGGCGGCCTCCGTTGCGCCGCCGAGGCTGATTAGCCTCAGTCCTGGAAGGCGCCGACGGATGCGGTCAGGTAGCGAAACCGGAATCCAATCGCCGCTGAGCAGCGCGAGACGCAACGACGGGATATCAAGGTCTGACGCCTGTAGATAATGCTCGAGCATCTGCATCTGCGCCGGCACCGAGTTCCAGATCGTGACCTCGTGTTGGGCTAGCAGCTGCGCCCAGTGGGACGGGTCGCCGCGCCGATCGGCGTCTGGTAGCACCAGGCAGCCGCCGCATCCCAGAACCCCGAAAATGTCGTAAACAGAAAGATCGAAGCCGAGGTGAGCGAGCGCGAGAACACGATCGGACGCTTGCACCCCGAACCGCTCGTTGATGTCTTCCACCGTGTTCAGCGCGCTGCGATGGCTAATCATCACCCCCTTCGGCGTTCCCGACGACCCGGAGGTGAAGATCACGTATGCCAAGTCATCCGGTGCTGCACGACGCTCGGGGACCTGATCGCGAAGCTCGGTTGGGGTGAGCGTGTCCACCACGATTGGCCGTGTGCCGTCCGGCCGCTGCGCCGTCTCGGCGAGCCACGACTGGGTCAGCACCAATCGTGCGTTCGCGGCGCCCAGGATCTCAGCGCCCCTTGCCGGCGGCTGTGTCGTATCGACCGGCACGTACACGCCGCCAGCGAGATGGACACCGAGGACCGCCGCGATTTGCTCCCAGCCCTTGTCCATCACCACCGCGACCGCCTCTGCTGGGTCGCAGCAGGCATCCTCCAACGCAGCCTGCACTGCCGCCGCGTGCGCGAGCAGTTGACCGTAGGTGAGCGACCGCCGCTCACTCACTATGGCGGGCCGCTCCGGGGATCGCAGGGCATGGGCCAGGAACCCGTCGCCCAGCAAGCCGTCTGACATTCGCCGTGACACGCTGTTGATCTGCTCGCGGCGCTGGTGCTGGCCGGCGGGAAGATCAATGGGGCAGCGAGCTTCCCACGGCGTATCCCCTTGTGCGAGACGGCTAAGCAGTCCTTGGAGGGCTGTGAACATCTCGTCGATCACCCCGTCGGGGAAAACGTCCTCGCGCACGTCCCAGCTGACCGTCAGACCGCCTTGCCGCTCGACGGCCTGGCAATCGATCCATACCTGCGGGGTCTGACTGAGGCCGAACACGAGCTCGCCGTCTGCTGGCCCGCCGCTGCCGGCGGGACGCTCGTCGCCCAGCCCGATCGTGCTGGTGAAGATGACAGGCATCAACGCGGCGCCTCGTCCTCGCCGGCGCGCGATCTCGCGCATGACCTCTACACCCGAGAACAGGCGATGGTCCATGTCCTGCCAAAGCTGCTCCTGAAGCCGCTCCGCACGGTTGGCGAATCGCTCCTCGCTCGTATCGACTTCCAACAGGCTGACCGTGGTGAAGTCACCCACAAGCCGCCCAACCTGGGGATGCAATGCCTGGCGGTTCAGCAGTGTCAGATTCAGCGTGAACCTCGGCCGGCGACTCCAACGAGCTAGAACCTCCGCGTAGGCGGCCAACACCACAGTGGACGGGGTGATCTTTCGCTCGCTGGCCTGATGACGCAGCGACCCCCACTCTTGAGAGGAAAGTTCAAGCTGGGAGCGACGGAACCGCCCCCGGCCCGTCTTCTGGTCGAGCAATGGCAACTCAGGAGCTCCGGGCAACGTGTCGATTCGCGTGTGCCAATACTCGCGGTCACGCTCATAGCGACCACCGTCCCGCTGCCGCCGGTCAGCCAGGACGTAGTCACGGAACGCCAGCTGCAGGGGCTCCAACAGCAGTCCGGGGTCACGGTAGAGGCCCATCAACTCGTCCAGCAGCAGTTGGATGCTGAGATAGTCGGCGATCAGGAAGTCAATCGAGACGTGCAGCAGCGCCCGGTCGTCGGCGACGGTCACACGAAGCTCGAACAGCGGCCATTGATCGGGCTCAAAAAAGCGATGATCCAGTTCGCCGCGGGTCTCGGCGACCGCCGCATCGACCTTGGCCCGGCTGCAGCCGCGAACATCCGCCACCCGTATCTGATAGTCAGGCACCTGCGCGAGCACCTGCTGATGCCCGCTGGCATGGATGACGGCACGCAGCATGTCGTGGCGCTGCACAAGCATCCGCCAGGCGTTCTCAAGCCGCTTGGCATCCAACTCGGTGAACGCAACCTCGCCGTACACCTGGCAAGACACACCACCGTAATCAAAGGCTTCCCGACGACCCAGCAGGTAAGCCGCCTGCACATCGGTGAGCGGAAACGACTCGTGCCGGGAGTCGAGGTCAACGTCGATTGTGGTCTGCGCCGCAGCGCGTTGTAGATGCTCAAGAACGCCCTGCTTGTGCTCACGCAGCGCCCTGACCCGCTGCTCGTTCATCACGCCGGCAGGCGCCCGAAAGTGAAGCTGCCCCGCCTCTTCCCACAGCCGAACACCAAGACCTTCAAGCTCGGCCACCAACGCCTGGGCGCTCATCGCTCCCCGACCCGCACGTCGAGGATCGGCAACGTGGCGGTGCGAACGATCTCCTGCAGCCTCAGCCCGGCAGCGCCGAGCAGCTTCTCGAAATCCTCCTGGGTACGCTCGCGCCCGCCGGTCAGGGCGAGCATCTGCACGTCCAGGACCTTCGCTTGGTCAAACGCATCGCCCGGCGGTATGACGGCGTCGAGAATCAACAGGCGGCTGTCCGGGCGCATCGCCGCCCTGACCACGCGAAGGATGCGTAGCGCCTGCTCGTCGCTCCAGTCGTGCAGGATCAGCTTTAGGACATACCCGTCGGCGTCCTGGGGCACAGCCCTAAAGAAATCTCCGGCGATCACCTCACAACGATCGGCCACGCCTGCCGCGTCCAAAACCACGCCGGCGCCGGCGACCACGCGCGGGTGATCGACAAGCACACCACGGATCGACTCGTTGCGGGCAAGCAGCCCGGCGAGGAAAGTGCCGTTGCCGCCACCGACATCCACGATCGTGTTCAGCTGCGCCCACGGGTAGCGGCCCGCCACTGACCGCAGCACCAGCCTGGTTAGGCTCTGCATGAAACGGTCAAACCGCTCACCGTCGGTGCTGTGCTCGGCAAAGTAGGACCAGTAGGACTGGCCGTGAACCTGCTCGAACGCCGGCTTGCCTGTCCGCACGCTGTACTCCAGCTGAATGAGCGCAGCCAGGTCGAACGGCAGCAGCGTGAGCATCCCCCGGAACGACACCGGATGCTCGGTGAGCAGAAGCTCCGCCATCGGTGTCAGCCCGAACGACCCCGGCTCGGTTTCTGTGAACACGCCCTTGCACGCGAGTGTCCGCAACGCTCGTTCAAGCGCGGGTGCGTCGGTCCCGGTCGCCTCGGCCAGCTCGCCCACCGGCCTGGGCCCATCTCTCAGATGGTCGGCTACCCCGAGGTCTGCAACTACGCGCAGCGTGATCGGAACGATGTAGTCGCCAAGCTCAACAAGACGCTGCGGCGAACCATGCTCGACGGTTGCGGAAGGCGCCGACATCGGTGCTCCGGGCCGGCTACCCGGCTGACGGGATAGCGGGATCTCGCAGCTTTTGTGCCGCCCGGGGTGCTTGTGTATTTTCGCTAGCCATGACCACCGCAACTATGGCCTCGACGCTCTCCAACGTGCAAGATTTGGTCTCGCTCGTCGCCGATCGCGCAGAGGAGATCGAGCAGCAGCGCGGCATCCCGACCGAGCTGTTCGACAGCCTCCGCGACGCCGGCTGCTTCCGTATGCTCGTCCCGGCGAGCCACGGTGGAACCGGAGCGCCGCTACCGGAGGCCCTGCAAGTAGTCGAGGCGCTGGCCAGCGCCGACGGATCGACCGGCTGGACCGTCGCGATCGTCACGACCACGCCGCTCGTACTGGCGTACTTGCCGGCCGCGACTTTCGATGAGCTCTACAGCGAAGGCCCCGACCTGATTACCGCCGGCGCGCTCGCACCGAAGGGCCGCGCAGTACGCGAGGCGCAGGGATGGCGGGTATCGGGGAAGTGGCCGTTCGGCAGCGTGTGCCAGCGCGCCGCCTGGATCTACGTGAACTGCGTGGCGCTCGAAGACGGATCGGCACAGCGCACCAGCAGCGGCGACCCCCAGATACGGATGATGCTGTTCGCGGCCAAAGACATCACGATCCTTGATACGTGGCACACGATTGGTCTGCGCGGCACAGGCAGCCACGACATTCAGGTCGATCAGGTCCTGTGCCCGGATGAGCGAAGCGGGATCATCTTCGGCGGCACCCCGACGATCAAAGCCCCCATTTTCAACATGCCCGTAATCAACCAGCTGGGGTTGTTCATTGCCGCTGTCGCTCTCGGGATCGCAACGGGCGCCGTCGATGCCCTTGCGCTGCAGGCGCAGGCTCGTAAGCGTCCGGCGATGAGCGTGCAGCCGTTGGCGCAGTCGCCGATGTTCCAAGATCGGCTCGGCAGTTCCTACATGGCGCTCAGCGGCGCCCGCGCTTTGCTGTACCGGGAAGCGCAAGCGGCGTGGGACCGCACTGCGCGCGGCGAGGAGCTTCCGGCGCTGCAGCGTGCGGCACTCCGAGCGACCGCTGCACGTGTTACAGCGACCGCGACCGAAGTCGTCGACGCCGCCTACACGCTTGGCGGCGGCACGTCGGTTTACGATGGCGCTCAGCTGCAGAGGCGGATACGGGACATTCACACCGCCACTCAACACGCGGTCACACGCCCCGACTCCTACGCCACTGTGGGGGCGCTTCTTGCGGGCGCGGACGTCGATGCTATGAAGCTCGCCTAGCTGTCAGCGTCGCCGGAGAGGTGGCCGGTCGGTGTCGTATAGCCCCTCAATGGGTGTCGGGGCTATATGACGCCGTGCTCAATCTCCGCAGTGCCAAGCTCGCTTGTGAGTCTGTTAGCGAGCCCGGTGACGGTGGGATCGGCAAAGAACTCACGTAGAGAGATATCGACCCCGAGACGCTGACGGACGGTCTCAGCCAGTTCCGCCGCCAGCACGCTGTCTCCGCCGATGCTGATGAAGTTTTGGTTGCGGCTGATGGTGGGGAGGTCGAGTAGTTCGCTCCAGATGTGGGCGAGGGTTGTCTCGAGCTCGCCTTGTGGCGGCTCGTCCTGGGTGGTGTCGGGTTGTTCTTCGGCGATTTGTGTGAGGGCGTCGCGGTCGATCTTGCCGTTGCTGGTGAGCGGGAAGGAGTCGAGCTGGATGAAGGTGTTGGGGATCGCGTAGGCGGGGAGCCGCTCGGCGAGGTATGACGCGAGGGTCTGCGGGTCGATCTCCGGGCCGGTGGGAGTGAGCAGCGCGATCAGGCGGGGTGGGCGTGTCGCGGTCGCGATCGTCGCGGCTTGGTGAATGTGGGGATGGGATTCCAGGGCTGCTTCGATCTCGCCGAGCTCGATGCGATGCCCGCGAACCTTGACCTGGTGATCGACGCGGCCGAGGAACTCGATGGTGCCGTCGGGCCAGTAGCGGCCGAGGTCCCCCGTGCGATACCAACGCTCGCCGTCGCGTTCGACGAACTGGCGTGCGGTGCCCTCGGGGTTGCCGCGGTATCCGCGGGCAACACCCGCGCCGCCGATCCAAAGTTCGCCTTGCACCCAGTCTGGGCAGTCGCGGCCGCGTGCGTCGATGACCCGGAAGGTTTGGTTGCGCAGCGGATAGCCATATGGGATCGAGCGCCACTCCTCGGGGACCCGCTCGACCTGGAAGTAGTTCGACCAGATCGCTGCCTCGGTCGCTCCGCCCAACGCGACAAAGCGCGCGTCGGGGCACGTCGCCGCGAGGCGGCCGGGAAGGTCAAGGCCAACCCAGTCCCCCGAGACGAGCGCCAGCCGCAGGCTCGGCCGTGGGTCAGTGTCGCTGGCGGTGACGAGCAGCATGTCCAGCAGCGCCGGCACCGTGTTCCAGACCGTCACCTTCCAGCGGGTCAGCAGCTCAAGCCAACGGCGCGGCTCGCGGCGGTCGACCTCGTCGATCAGCACCACGCCGCCGCCAACCGCGAGCAGCCCGAACAGGTCGTAGACCGAGAGGTCGAAGTCAAGCGCTGAAACCGCGAGCGTCCGGTCGTCCTCGCCGACCCCGAAACGGGCGTTGACGTCCTCGATCGTGTTGACCGCCGAGCGGTGTGTGATCTCGACGCCCTTCGGCTCGCCTGTCGAGCCCGACGTATAGATCACATATGCCAGCGACTCGCCGGGCACCATGATCGGCTCTTGCAACGGTGACGCTTCGGCGGCGTCCTCCACCGTGACCAACTGCACGCTGGCGGGCCAGTCCAGCCGATCGCGCTCAGCCGCCCCGGTCAGCACCAGCGCAGCACCCGCGTTGGTGTATATCCGCTCTCGTCGCTGGACGGGCTGGTCCACCCCGACCGGCACATACGCGCCGCCGGCGAACAGCACGCCGAGCACCGCCACCACCTGCGCCGGTCCCTTCGGCAGCGTCACCGCGACCGTGTCACCTGGCTTCACGCCCCTGTCGATCAGCAGTCCCGCGACCGAGCTGGCGCGCTGCGCCAGCTCACCGTAACTGAGCTGGCCGTCCTCTCCCCACGCGAGCGCCAGCCGCTCTGGCCGACTGCGCGCCTGCCCGAGAAACGCCTCGTGCAGAAGCCTGCCGCTCTCCGGGGCAGACGTCGCGTTCACCTTCTCTCTGACCGCCGCTTGCGAAGCGGGCAGCAACTCGGGCACCGCCTGCCCCCAATCCGCGTCCGTCGCCGCGAGCCACCCGAGCAGCCCAACATAGGCAGCGAACATCGCGTCCAACAACCCCGCCGGGAACAACTCCTCCACCGCGTCCCAGTTGAACAACAGGCCACCCTCAAACTCCAACACTTGATGATCCAGCCACACCTGCGGCGTCTGCGAAACCCCACCGACGGGTGCTGCGTATGGTTTTGTGTTCCCGTCTTGTAGTTGTGAGGCGATGCCGATTGTGCTGGTGAACACGACCGGCATCGAGACTTCGCTGGACTGCGTTTGGCGCGCAAGCTCACGGAGCACCCACACGGCGGAAACCTCGCTGCGCTCCAGGTCCCGCCATACCTGCCGCTGTAGCCGACGTGCGCTCTGCAGCCATCCCTCGCGCTCCCGTGGCCTGTAGGCGACCAGCAGTAGCGAGGTGAAGTCGCCCAGGATGTTGTTGATGTCGGGATGCACCTCGCGTCGGTCAAACAGCGTCAGGTTGATCGTGAGCTGCTGCTGAGTGCTCCACGCGCCGAGGATCTCCGCGAACGTCGTGGCGAGAACGGTCGAGGGAGTGAGGTCGTGTTCACGGGCGCGCTCTAGGATCGTCTGCCACTGCTCGGCCGGTAGCCGCATCTCCCGCCTGACGAAATGTGGCTTTGAGATCAGCGCCGGCTCAGTCGCGAGCGGCAGCTGCGGGCCGGGCGGCAGGTCGGCAATCCGACCCAGCCAGTAGCCCTGCGCCGCTGCGAGCGCGTCCGGGTCCGGTTTCATCTCGATCACGTAGTCGCGGAAGGACACCCCGACCGGCGGCAGCGCCACGTCCGGGTTCTCGTAGAGCTGTTCAAGCTCACGGAAAACGATCATGGCGCTCAGTGCGTCGAGGATGATGTTGTCGAGGCTGATCGCTATGCGTGTGTGATTGCTGTCATAGCGAACAGCACGAACATCGAACACCGGCCAGCTTGTCGGATCGATGACCTGGTGGGACATGCTCTGCCGTAGCTGGGCAAGTGCGCCGTCGCTGTGCCCGGCGGTGGCGTCGAGGACGGGTATCTCAAGGCGGGGAACCTCCGGCAAGATGCGCTGGCTACCGTCAGCGTCGAACACCGCGCGGAGCATCTCGTGGCGGACGATGAGCACGTTCCACGCCTCCTCCAGACGGCTGACATCGACATCAACTCCGTCGAATTCGCTGTAGAAGTGGCAGCCCACGCCGCCGAGCGCGAAAGCGTCGGTGCGACCGAACCAGTAGGCGCGTTGCACGTCGGTGGGCGGGAACTGGTCGTGGCGATGGGCGGGATCGGCTGGCAGCGTCCCTGCCGCGGATGTCGCCTCACCCAATGTCAGGGTCGCGGCGAAGTCCTTTAGCGTTGGGGTGGCGAACAGTTGCGTCAGCTCCGCGCCGATAACACCAGCGGCGCGGAGCCGTGTAACCAGTCGGGTTGCAAGCAGGCTATCCCCGCCGAGGACAAAGAAGTTTTGGTTGCGGCCGATGGTGGGGAGGTCGAGTAGTTCGCTCCAGATGTGGGCGAGGGTTGTCTCGAGCTCGCCTTGTGGCGGCTCGTCCTGGGTGGTGTCGGGTTGTTCTTCGGCGATTTGTGTGAGGGCGTCGCGGTCGATCTTGCCGTTGCTGGTGAGCGGGAAGGAGTCGAGCTGGATGAAGGTGTTGGGGATCGCGTAGGCGGGGAGCCGCTCGGCGAGGTATGACGCAAGGGTCTGCGGGTCGATGTCGTCGTGGTCGACGGGAGCGAGAAGGGCGATCAGCTGTGGGGGCCGTGTCGCGGTCGCGATCACCGCGGCCTGGTGGATATGGGGATGGGATTGCAGTGCGGCTTCGATCTCGCCGAGCTCGATGCGGTGGCCGCGAACCTTGACCTGATGGTCGGCGCGGCCAAGGAACTCGATGGTGCCGTCGGGCCAGTAGCGGCCGAGGTCGCCGGTGCGATACCAGCGCTCCCCGTCGCGCTCGATGAACTGGCGGCCGGTGCCCTCGGGGTCGCCGCGGTAGCCGCGCGCGACGCCAACCCCGCCGATCCAGAGTTCGCCCGCCACCCAGTCTGGGCAGTCGCGTCCGCGCGCGTCGACGACGCGAAAGGTCTGGTTGCTCAGCGGATAGCCGTATGGGATCGAGCGCCACTCCTCGTGGACGTTCTCGACGGGGAAGTAGTTGGACCAGATCGCAGCCTCGGTCGCTCCGCCGAGCGCGACAAAACGCGCTTCGGGGCACCTCGCCGCGAGGCGGCCTGGTAGGTCAAGGCCAACCCAGTCCCCCGAGACGAGTGCGAGCTTGAGGCGGGGCGCTGGATCTGCGTCGTTGGCGCTGACGAGCAGCATGTCCAGCAGCGCTGGCACCGAGTTCCAGACCGTGACCTGCCAGCGAGCTAGCAGCTCGAGCCAGCGGCGCGGCTCGCGACGGTCGGCCTCGTCGATCAGCACCACGGCGCCACCGGCGCCGAGCAGCCCGAACAGGTCGTAGACCGAAAGGTCAAAGTCAAGCGCGGAAACCGCGAGCGTCCGGTCGTCCTCGCCGACCCCGAAACGGGCGTTGACGTCCTCAATCGTGTTGACGGCCGAGCGGTGCGTGATCTCGACGCCCTTCGGCTCGCCCGTCGAACCCGACGTGTAAATGACGTATGCCAGCGACTCGTCGGACATCGCGACCGGCTGCTGCAGCGGCGAAGCCTCCGCGGCGTCCTCCAGCGTGACGAGCTCAACGCCGGCGGGCCAGTCCAACCGGTCGCGCTCGGCCGTGCTCGTCAGCACCAGCGCCGCACCGGCGTTGCTGTAGATCCGCTCGCGCCGCTGGAGCGGCTGGTCTATCCCGACCGGCACATACGCGCCGCCGGCGAACAGCACGCCGAGCACCGCCACGACCTGTCCCCGTCCCTTGGGGAGCGTCACCGCAACCGTCTCCCCGAGCTTGACTCCCTTACCGGCCAGCAACCCGGCGACGGCGAGCGCGCGCTCGGCAAGCTCGCCATAGCTGAGCTCCCCATCCCGCCCCCACGCGAGTGCCAGCCGATCTGGCCTGCTGCGCGCCTGCCCGAAGAACGCTTCGTGCAACAGCTTGCCGCTCTCAGCACCAGCCGTAGCGTTCACCTCCCGCCTGACCGCGGCCTGCGAAGCGGGAAGCAGCTCGGGCACCATCTCACCCCAATCGGCGCCCGGCGCGGCAAGCCACCCGAGCAGCCCTACATACGCCTCGAACATCGCGTCCAACAACCCCGCCGGGAACAACTCCTCGACCGCGTCCCAGTTGAACAACAACCCCTCCTCGAACTCCAACATCTGATGATCCAGCCACACCTGCGGAGTCTGCGAGATCATCCAGCCTGGGGTGCCGAGAGTGTCCCGAACGTCGGAGTGGAAAAGGTCGCCCATTCCCAGTGCGCTGGTGAGTACGACTGGGGCGTTGACGGGCTGGCCGTTGCGGGTGCGTGTCAAATCACGCAGCACGTCGATTCCCGAGTATTCGCTGTTGGAGGCGTCGGCGTGGAAGCGTGACTGTAGGTGCTTTGCGCGCTCGGCGAACGACAGTGTCGTGGAGGCGTCGACCTCCAGCAGGATCAGGTTAGTGAAGTCGGCGACGAGATTCTGAGTGTCAGGGTGCAGTGCTTCACGATCAAAGAGCGGAACATTCAGCAGGAACCTTGGATCGCTGCTCCAGGCTGCCAGTATCTCGGCAAAGGCGGCTGCCAAAGCCATCGAAAGTGTCAATCCATGTTCACGAGCGCGCTCGGTGAGGGATTGCCAGTCGGCCGGGGTGAGCCTGTGCGCGCGTCGTACTACTTGGGGGACGCCGATGTGCTCTGGCTCTACCGCAAGCGGCAATCCGGGGGCGCCGGGCAGCTCGTCGAGACGGTCTTGCCAGTAGCTCCTTGCGCGCTTGCGGCCCGCCGCGCGTCGCGCGTCCTGTTCGGCGAGGTAGCGGGCGAAGCTATGGCTGAGTGAGGGCAACTCGTCATGCGGGTTTCGGTAGATCCTGGCGAGGTCTCTGTAGAGGATCTGGATACTGAGCACGTCGGCTACGAGCAGGTCGACATTGACGTGCAGCCGGGTGGCGCCCTCGGGCAGAAGTGATAGCTGCACATCGAAGACCTCACCATCCTCGACGGCGAGACGACGATGCGAAAGTGCTTGGCGGGTCTTTCCCAGCTTCGCATCGACTTCACTCTCGGGTAGATCCCGAAGATCGTGCACCGCAAGTGCTGACCATATGCCTTTCGCTCCGATCTGTTGGCGACCGTCGTTTAGGAAGCAGGCTCGCAGCATTTCGTGACGTGCGAACAGGGCGCGCACCGCTGACTCAAGTCGCTGCGGCTCTATCCCATTGCCGTCGATCTCGGCATAGAAGTGGCAGCCCACACCGCCGAGAGTCTGCTCGTTGCCACGGCCTATCCAGTACGCATGTTGCATCGGCGTGAGCGGGAATGGCGCCGAGTGGTCGACTTCTCCCACAGGCTGATGGACACCTGCGCCGTCACCGTTGGCGCGCGTGGTGGACAGCAGCATCCACCAGTCCGCGATCGTTGGTTTTTCCATCAACTCGCCGAACTTCAGGTCGATGCCGGCTGCCTGCCAGTCGTTGACGAGCCCCATAACCCCGATGGAGTCCAGCCCCACCACTATCAGATCCTCTCGGTCGTCAATACCGTTCTCGCCGGTTTGCAAGAGGTTCGCAACGGCGGTGCGGAGAGCATCCTTTGTGAGCGGAATAAGCGCAGAGGACACATGGGAGAGGCCGGTGGGACCGGCTGATGGCCATATCGGCGGCGGGTCGCCCAAGCCGATCCCGCCGCCGCGGACGGTCATTCGATCGAGATGAAGAACCGTTATCTCGCCGCGGCGAAAGGAGCGCCTGGTCGCGTGCCTGTCGAGTGCGCCGCCCTGAAGGCGAGGTAGAGCACCAACGGGGACCAGCGCCACGTCCGCAGCGAACCCGTGCGCTTGCGCGATTGCGGCGCGCGCCCGGCGCGCGATGTCTGGGAGTGCACGGTCGCCCGGCGTGCCGGCCTCCACGAGCAGCAGGATTGTGTCTTCGTGGTAGAGCTGGACAGCGCACAGCGAGGTGTTGCGAAGGCCATCGACGTGGCGTACCGTCGCCTCGATCGTCGAGGGGCGGTGGATTCGCCCGTGCGAGACTAGGGCGTTCGCCGCGGCTTCCCTGTCAAACGAACACGTCTGTGAGGGATCGGTCGGCGCATCGGCTGTTTTGTCGCCCATCCCTACCTCCGGTTGGCTTGCTGGAGTCCCTGTCGGCGGGTAGATAACCGCAACGGGGCTGCTCCGATTCGTAGCACTGCGAGCAAGGCGCTTCCACTTCAGCCTCCGGCTGGGGGCACCTCCAGAGAACGCCTCGGTGTTTTTGACACGCACGCCCTGGTTTGGTGCCGTCTCAAGGCGTGCCCGTCGATCCCACTCGCCTCGCTCTGGTCAGTTGAACGTCGCCGCTCAGCTTGCTGACCTATCCGACCGCAACGGCTGGAGTGACCGGCCGGCGTTCCATACCGGGGAGCGCCGCTACAGCCACGGCGAAGTCCATGATCTCGCCGCCCGAGCGGCTTCGGTGCTCGGTGATCGAGGCGTAACGCTAGGGGAGCGTGTCCTGATCGCGTTGCCGGACGGGATCGGGTGGGTAGCGGTCTTTCTTGCCTGCGCGCGAATCGGGGCGGTGGCGGTGACGGTGAACCCGTTGCTCACGGCAGACGACCACTCATTCATGGTGCAAGACACTCAGGCGCGGCTCGTCGTGAGCGGCGCAGAGCTCGCGGAGCGGTTCTCCGCTGTTCGCTGGCTGGACATGGATGAGTTGCTTGACCGTGCTGCTGGGGCCGTGCCCGCAGCGGCGCATCCAATGGAGGGGCCAGCCGCGCTCTACGCCCAATACACCTCCGGCACGACCGGCCGACCAAAGGCGGCGGTGCACGCCCACGCTCACCCGCTCGCCTATTACAGGGCTGTTGGCGTAGCGGCGCTTGGCATCGCGCCGGACGATGTCGCGCTTTCGATCTCCAAGCTCTATTTTGCCTACGGCTTCGGTAACGCCCTTGTGTTTCCGTTGTTCTCCGGTTCGTCTGCTGTCCTGATTGAAGGTCGGCCGACACCACCGGTCGTTCAGGAGGCTGTGGCTCGTCACGGTGTAAGCGTCATCTACGGCGTGCCGTCGGCATACGCAAACTTGGTTGCCGAAGCGGACCCGTCCATGTTCCGGTCAGTACGTGCCGCCGTGTCAGCGGGCGAGACGCTCCGCGTCACGCTCGCCGAACAGACTGCGTGTCTGCTCGGCGCCCCAGTTCTTGAGCAGCTTGGCTCTACTGAGGCGGGGCACGCATTCTGCGCCAACGCGGTCGACGCCAACGTACTCGGCACAGTCGGGAGACCCACCGATGGATACCGACTGCAGTCTGCGAGACGTCGAAGGCAACCCCGTCGGTGACGAGGTTCAAGGAGAGCTTTGGGTGAATGGGCCGTCGCTGCTGCTGGAGTATCTGAACCTGCCAGCCGAGACGCGAGAAGTGCTGGTGGATGGCTGGCTGCGGACCTATGACCTTGCCGTTCGCCACCGTGACGGGACCTATTCCCACGCGGGTCGTGTAGACGACATGGAAATGGTCGGGGGGATCACCGTCTCGCCGATCGAGATCGAGTCTTTACTGGGAAGTCACCCTGGCGTCATGGACGTGGCGGTGGCTGCGGTCGCAAACGGCCGCGGAGCGACCGAGCTGCGCGCGTTCGTGGTGGCAGTCGAACCAGGTCAGGATCATCGCCCGCTTCGATCTGAGTTGGAACAGCTAGCCCGTAGCCAGCTCGCGCCGTACAAGGTGCCGCGTGACATCCAGTTCGTGGAGACGCTGCCGCGAACTCCAACAGGCAAGCTGCGCCGCTTCCTACTACGAAAGGGGCGCTGGTGAAAGACACGGTAACTGCTGCGCCCACACCCATCGCCGAGGTGGCGACCGCGGCCCGCTTCGTCTGGTGCGCTGGAGAGCTAGTGCTCGACGGCACACCGGTGCGTCAGCCTCTGATCGCGGACTCATGGCTGATGGATAACGGGCGAGTGCGTGGACTTGCCATGCACGAGCGGCGTTTCAGCGAAGCGTGCACGCGGCTGCTCCCGGACCTCGACGGAAGCACCGTCCGAGCGTTCCTCAGCGCCGTCCGACTCAAGCTTCCGCGTGCCGGTTGCTGGTTCCCGCGGATTGAAGCGCAGAGGGGGCAACTGGCCGTGTGGCTACGTCCAGCGCCGCCACGAACTGAGTACACGACCCTGTGGATCGCGCCTGACAGTGACCCTCGATCGAGCCCGCAGATCAAGGGTCCAGACCTTGCGATCCTCGGTGAGCTGCGGGAACGAGCACAAAGGCAGGGCGCAGACGACGCGCTGCTGTGCGCGGCGGACGGCAGCGTCCTCGAGGCCGCTCACTCGTCGTTGGTGTGGTGGCGCAAAGATGTTCTTTGCCTCCCGACCGCGGAGAGCTCGATATTGCCGTCGGTAACGCGGCGGCTGTTGCTCGAACTCGTGCAACACCGTGGCGGCGCTTTCATCCGCGAGCGCATGCGTCCGGTGGAGCTCGCAGCGGTCGAGACATGGACATTGAACGCGCTCCACGGCATTCGCCCGGTCTCCAACTGGCTGGGATTGGACGGAGCTGGCGAGGCAGGCCCGCTGGTTAGGTCCCGCTTTCGGGAGTGGGCCACGGCTCTGGATGAGTTGATGACTCCCGTAGACCACATCCCTGCCGAGTGGTCGTGATGCGAACGCTGCTAATCGACAACTACGACTCCTACACGTTCAACCTCTACCAGCTGCTCGCTCAGGTATATGGCATCGCGCCGAAGGTACTCACCAACGATGCACCTGAGTGGACGGACTTGGACTTCGATGCGTTCGACGCGATTGTCATCTCGCCGGGTCCAGGGTCGCCGCATGTGGCTCGCGATATCGGTGTTTGCCTGGACATCGTCCGCACGACAGCCCTTCCGCTACTGGGCGTGTGCCTTGGACATCAGGCGATCGCGTGCGCCGGCGGCGGCTCTGTTGTACGCGCCCCGGCGCCACGCCACGGATATCTCGAGCAAATAACGCACATCGGTGAGGACCTGTTCGACGGGGTGCCCCAGGGCTTCACTGGTGTGCGCTACCACTCGCTCGCTGTCGCAACGCCGCTGCCGCCAGAATTGGAGGTGACGGCATGGGCGCAGGACGGAGCGATCATGGCACTCCGTCACACCGAGCGGCCGCTACGCGGCGTGCAGTTTCATCCCGAGTCGATCGCAACCGAATACGGGGCGCAGCTGCTTGAGAACTTTCGAGCGCAATGTGCGGGAGACAGCGGTGTCTGAGGGCCGCGGGAAGTGGTCGTTGCGGTTCTGCCGCATCGGCTACGAGGTAAGTACCGGAGGGCTGTTCAGGGAGCTGTTCGCCGCATCCGGTGACGCTTTCTGGCTCGACAGCAGTCTCGTTGATGAGGGGCTTTCCCGGTTCTCTTTCCTCGGTGACGGCGGCGGTCCTTATGGGGAGACACTGACCTACAACGTTGCCACGGGCACGGTCGAGGTTCGTAAAGGGTCAGAGCCGGCCACACTGATCACCGGGTCGATCTTCGACGCGCTTCAGGGGCGCCTGGCCGCCCGTGCGCTCACACCCGATCCGCAGATGCCATTCGATCTTACGTGTGGGTACGTCGGCTATTTCGGTTACGAGTGCAAGGCCGACTGTGGTTCGCCGAATCGGCACGTATCCTCGACCCCTGACGCTATCTGGATAGCGGCTACACGAATCGCCGTTGTCGACCACCTGCAGAAGAACACCTGGCTTTTGGCGTTGTGCGGGTCAGACTCTGACGGGGTGGAGGCGGCCGAGCGGTGGCTGGCCGACGCGCAGGCGCGGGTACGGTCGCTGCCGACGCACCAACAGCCAGCCAACGGCAGGATCAGCGAGAAGGTGGAGTTTGACCCGGAGCCGTGGCTGGTGCGGCCACGTGGCACCTATATCGCCGACATCGAACGATGCAGAGAGCAACTGTGCGCCGGGGAGAGCTACGAGATTTGCCTGACGAACACGATCGAACTCGCGTTCAACGAAGATCCGCTGGAGCTGTATCTCAGGCAACGGCAGACGAATCCCGCCCCGTATGCTGCCTATCTGCGACTCGGCGGACTCGACGTTCTCTGCTCTTCACCGGAGCGGTTTCTAAAGGTGACGCAGGACCGGACGGTGGAGTCCAAGCCGATCAAGGGCACAGCGCCGCGACACGCCGACCCGATCGCTGACGTCGCAGCGCGAGACGAACTCGCGAGCAGCACCAAGAACCAGGCGGAGAACCTGATGATCGTCGATCTACTCCGCAATGATCTTGGGCGTGTGTGCGAGGTCGGGACCGTTTCGGTGCCCCGCTTGATGGTGGTCGAGTCATACGCGACGGTGCACCAGCTCGTGTCTACCGTGCGCGGCAGGCTCAGGGAGGACACGAGCACCGTGGCAGCTGTACGGGCCTGCTTCCCAGGAGGGTCGATGACAGGGGCACCCAAGCTGCGGACGATGGAGATAATCGACGCGATCGAGACTCGAGCGCGAGGCATCTACTCGGGAGTCATCGGGTACTTCGGCTTGAGTGGCGCCGCCGATCTGAACATCGTCATTCGGACCATCGTGCTGGAGGGCGGCAGGCTGACGGTCGGTGCTGGCGGCGCGATCGTGCTCGACTCCGACCCTGACGAGGAGTTTGAGGAGATGCTTCTCAAGGCGCGTGCCCCTTTGCGTGCCCTGGGCTACCGAACCTCAAAGGACCGCCGGTCTATCGACGCGGCCGCGTCACCGTAGCCCCAGCTATGCACGACGCCTCACCTGCTCTAAGCCACGGGGAGTGCCACGTGTGGTGGGCAAGCACAGCATCGGCGCACAAGGAGCTGCTGCAATACCTCGATGCTCGGGAGCGAGCCCGGTGGGCCAACTTTCACCGTCCCGCAGACCGAGCTCGCTACCTGGTGGCGCACGCAATGGTACGAATCGTGATCGCTCAGCATCTCGGCATGTCGCCGAGATCGGTTCGCTTCGGCGCGGACGCCTGCGTCCGCTGCCGCAAGCCGCATGGTAAGCCGCGTGTTCTCGGACGGCGCTCAATAGAGATGTCGATAACCCATTCGGGGGAAACAGCCGGGATCGCGGTTAGCTTGGGTGTGCCCGTTGGTATCGACGTCGAGGATATGCGCCGGCCCGACCGCGGACAGTTGGCGTCCGCCGTGCTCTCGCAAGCGGAGCGCATGGTGTTCGCCGGTCTAGCCGATGCGGACAGGCACCGCTCCCTTCTGATCTACTGCACCCGCAAGGAGGCTCTGCTGAAGGCAACTGGTGACGGACTCAGCATCGCTATGAACAGGATTACCCTGGCCGGTCCTGGGCGATCCGCGCGGCTAATTGCGTGGGAGGATCACCCTGAGCTCACAGGCCAGATTCGCATTTACGACCTGCACCCGATCACCGAGCACACAGGATCGTTGGCGGTTATCGGCGCAGACCTCACAGTCACCGAGTTTCGCGGAGATCACCTGCTGCAACGGGCCGCAGCAGAGTCAGGCCGATATCTCGGACGTCGCTTGAACGTCTAGCTGTCCGCTGGGCGCACCCGACACCAGGGCACGCAGATCGGCCTTGCTTACCTTGCCTACGCCCGTGAGCGGGAACGAGTTGAGTACCTCAAGCCGATCGGGCACCTTGTAGGCGGCAAGCCCTCGCCCCCGCAGGAACTGGGCGATCTCCCGCAATGTGGGAGGCTGCCCGCGGGGTATCACACAGACGCATGTGCGCTCGCCCATAATGTCGTCCGGGATCGCAACGAGCGCGGCGCCGCGTATGGCCGGATGGGCAAGGAGGTGATCCTCGACTTCATCGGCTGCGATCTTGTCGCCGCCGCGGTTGATGACATCGCGGGCTCTCCCTTCGATGATGAGGTTCCCGGCAGGGGTCAGTTTGACGAGATCCCCGGTTCGGAAGAAGCCGTCGGAGGTAAACACAGATTTGTTGTAATCAGTGGCACGGTAGTAACCGCGGGTCGTGTAGGGTCCGCGCACCAGAAGTTCGCCAATCTCACCGTCGCGGATGTCTTGGCCTGATGAGTCAACTACCCGGATCTCGTCACCGGGGGATATGGGTCGGCCTTGGCTGATAATGCGGATGCCTTCGGTGTCATCAGCGCGGGTTTGACTTAGCAGCCCCTCTGCCATCCCGAACGATTGTTGAAGGGTGCAGCCGAGCGTTGGGCGGATGCGTCGGGCGGGCTCCGCGCCGAGCTTGGACCCGCCGACTTGCACAAGTTCGAGGCTTGAAAGGTCGTGGTTGTTGTGCGCTGCAGCGTCCATCCACATCAGAGCAAGCGGCGGCACGAGTGCGGTTATCGTGACCCGCTCGCGCTCAATCAGCGGAAACGTCTCATCGGGACTTCCGGTAAGAGCCAGCACGGCCTTTCCGCCCGCGCGCAGCGTGCCGAGCACCCCAGGGCAGCCCAGCGCGAAGTTGTGCGCTGCCGGGAGCGCCGCGAGATACACGGCATCGCTATCGAGTCCGGCGACCTCACCGCTGACACGCAGGTTGTACGCATAGTCCTCATGCGTTCGGGGGATCAACTTCGGCGGTCCCGTAGTGCCACCGGACAGAAGAAACAGTGCGACATCGGCCGCGTCGGGGTCGGGCAGCGTGATCGGGTCCTCGTCCATATCGCTGAGCGCCACGAATTCGCCGGGGTCGCCAGCGACGAACACGTGCTCGAGTGCCGGGGCTGCGTCTTGCACTTCGCTGGCGAGTCGACGGTAGTCAAAGCCCTGGAAGCGATCCGCCACGACATAGCCAACCGCCTCAGAGAAGTCGCACAGGTAGGAGATCTCGCTGCGCCGATGCGCGGGCAGCGCCATTACCGGCAGCGCACCGATCCGAAACAACGCGAACGAGACGGTCACCAGCTCCGTGATGTTCGGCAGCTGAACGACGATGCGCTCGCCCGGCGCGATCCCGCGCTTTACCAGCCCGGCAGCGAGGCGATCCACCCTTGAGTCCAACTGCGCATAGCTGAGGCGATCCTCGCTGGAGACGAGCGCTGTCCGCTCACCGTGGACCTCGGCCCAGCTGCGTAGCAGCGCACCAAGCGTCAGGCCCTCCCAGTATCCCTTGCGGCGGTAGTCATCAGCGACCTGTGCCGGCCAGGACACACATCCCTCTAGCACGGTCCGCTCACTTCCTCGTTCGGCCACAGCACAGCCGAAGGTTTACGGCATCAACTGCTCAAAAATCCAGTCTTTGCTCGTATCCGGCCGGCGGTAGCGCCTGCGGTTGGTGTGTACGTCACCGCGGCCCTGCCAGAACTCGATGCTGTCAGGTATCAGCCGGTAGCCGCCCCAGGAACGTGAGCGTGGAACCTCCTGGTCGCCAAAGCGCCGCTCGATCTCAGCGAAGCGGTCCACCAGAACCTGCTGGTCGGCGATCGTCTGCCGCTGGTCAGACGCCCAGGAGAGCAGTTGCACGTCGTGTGGCAGCGTCGCAAAGAAGCTGTCTGACTCCACATCGCTGAGCCGCTCAACAGTGCCCTCGATGCGTACCTGCCGCGCCAACGCTAGCCACGCAAAGCACAGTGCAGCGTGCGGGTTGCTTGCCAGGTCCGTGCCCTTGCGGCTGCCGTAGTTGCTGAAGAAAACAAACCCGTGGTCAACTCGGGCTATGTCCACAAGCCGAGCTGACGGTTGCCCGCTGGCATCAACGGTAGCCAGTACCGCGGATGTGGCGGTGGGGTCGGCACGGTCGCGGGATGCCCACTGCTCCCACCATTCGTGAAACTGTGTGAGCGGATCACGCGCGACGTCAGTCTCGATTACCAGGGTCGGTTTGGTCTGAGTTTCTGCCGTGTCAATCATGGCTTCAATACTTTCCGCTTGGGTTTGACAGGGGCGGTGTCCTCGGCCCGTATGGCGCCTCGTCAAGCCACGCGCCGAAGGATGTGAACATGGGTGCTAGTGTGGCCGCCGCCTGCTGTAGAAGACAAGCGCCAAAACGGTCGCGGCGCAAGTGCGATAGAGCTGCGCTTGCGGCCTGCTCGTTGTGCCGGGCGGCTTGGCGGCGGCCGCGATCGAAATCGTCAACGGCTGCGCGTGCACGATTCGGGTGAGTGGCTGCCAGCGCGACCACGATCGCGCTGGCAGCAGCATCGGCGTCAGCGATGCCGCTGTTCATTCCGCGTGCCCCGAAGGGGGCGAATAGATGCGCAGCCTCCCCTACAAGCAGTATGCGGCGGTGGTGGTCGGTGAATCTCTCGGCTATCACATGGTGAAAGCGGTAGGTTGAGACCCAGCGCACCCGGTCGCGGTATCGATCATCGACGACCCTGGGAACCCACTTCGACAGCGACGACGGATCGGTGAGCTGCTCGGGATCGTCGCCTGGCTTGCACTGCAGATCGATTTGCCAGCCGCCAGCGAATGGGATCAGTAGCACGTTGCGGCCGTCTAGGCTTGGGTGACGGTAGTGGAATACCCGCTCAACCGGCATCGGCTGGGCGGGGTCCTCCTCAAGATCGACGATGACGTGCACGCTTTGGGACCGCGAGCCGCACATCTTGATCCCCAGTGATCGGCGCACGGCCGATCGTGCCCCGTCAGCTGCGATGACGTACTCGGATTGCCAGCGGCGGCCATCGGCGGTTACGACCGTAGCCTGCTCGGCGGTTGATTCAGCCTCAGTGACCGCCGTTGACCAGATGACTTGCACGCCGGCGTCCAAGCACGCCCGGCGAAGATGATCCTCGGTGTCTGGTTGTCGAAGGCTGACGAAGGGGGGAATCGTGTCGCGCGGCGACGGCGGGTAGGTACGCGAAAAGACTTGCCGGCCTCTGTAAGCGGTGCGCTTGGTTGACCAGACGAGGCCGTGCGCGGCGAGGTCAGGCGCTATGCCCGGCGACATGCGATCGAGTAGCCGAAGCGACTCGCGGTGCAGAAACAGCGCCCGGCTTCCTGCACGGACGGTGTCCTGGGAGTCAGCCTCGAGCACCACTGGCGAGATGCCGAGGGACCGCAGCGCCAGCGCAGCGGTTAGGCCAACGGGGCCTGCGCCAACGACAAGCGCTTGTTGGCGGTTGTTATCACCGTTTCCCGTCTGTGATGGGAGTAGCGATCGGCTGCCGGCCATCTCATAGATCGGCTAGTTGTCGGCCTGAACGGGAGCCCAGCACCAGCGCAGAGGCGATCGTGGCACCGCCTGCATTGACTCCGGGACCAAAGATCCGCGCCGCCGCGTTTCCCGCCGCGTAGAGCCCCGGCACTGGTTGGTCGTTGTAGTCAAGAACTCGGCCGCAGGAGTCGGTGACCGGGCCGCCCTTCGTGCCGACAGCACCAGGCTGAATCGGGATTGCGCTATATGGGCCTGTTGTGAGGGCGCCAAGGTTGGGGTGGGCTGCTTCTGCGTCGCCCATGTAGTGCTCGTAAGCTGTTTCGCCGCGGCCGTAGTCAGGGTCAGCGCCTTCATGCGCCGCTGCATTGAAACGCTCCACCGTGCTTGATAGTTCAGCGGTGTCGATGCCGCAGCGGGCCGCCAACTCTTCGAGTGTCGCGGCCGTCACGGCTGCGGGATGGTCTCCCTTTCCAGGTGGCATTCCAGCGAACGAGTAGCGGTCCCGGAACTGGGCGTCAACGATCGCCCAGGCGGGGATGTTGGCCCATCCGCAGGAGGCGGAGTCGATCTCCGCGAACGCGAGTGCGCAGTTGTGCGATGACTCGTTTGTGAAGCGCCGGCCGCGCCGATTAACCCACAGCGAATGAGGAGCCATTCGCTCCCCCATGCAAAGGGGTGAGGGGTCGCGGTGCGTCGTGCCGGCGGCGGCGGGGAGCGTCGGCCATGCCCATGTCTCCGCCAAATGCGCGAGCCGGGCACCTGCGGTGGCGGCCATCCTGAGCGCGTCGCCCTCATGCAGCGGGGGGCTGGCGGGATGAGTCAGTGGGGAGCTCAGAAGCTCGCCTCGCATGTTCTCGTCCCACTCGAACCCGCCGCAGGCCAGCACAACCCCGTGCTCGGCTCGTAGCTGCTCGCCGTTCACGCTGACACCGAGCACACGGCCGTCCTCGACCAGCAACTGCTCGGCGCGGGCGGAGAGACGTACCTGAACGCCGGCGTCAAGACAACCAGCCAAAAGACCTGCGATGAGCCCAGCGCCGCCGCACCACTCTCCGGCGCCGTGGCGAGCACCGATGAGCTCCATCGGCAGGCCGACTGGGGTGAGATGCACGCGATGAGCGAACACCTCATCGCCAGTGAGATACGAAGGATTCGCCGGCTTGCGCACCTTCTCGGTCCAGCTACCGAGAACGGACACCTGCAAAGGCCGCACCTCAAGATGCCGGCCAGAGCGCCGGCCGGATGGCAGCTCAGCAAAGGTGTCTGGATAGTCCATCGGCTTCCAATCGATCGGGCTGTGCGCTTCAACCCACGGCATCAGCTCGCGTATCTCGTCGACGAACGTCTCAAGCAGCGCCCCGCCGATGCTGGTGGCGTTGCAGTAGGCCAGCGCGTCCTCCCGGCTATCGCTGATGCCCGCCTGCCCCAGCAGATGATGGTTCGGTGCCCACACATAGCCGCTTGAGGCTGCGGTAGATCCGCCGACGAGGTCTGAGCGCTCGAGCACCACGACGCGCCGCCCAGCTCGCGCAGCCCGCAGTGCGGCCGTCAGCCCCGCGCCGCCGGAGCCAACGACAATGACCTCGGGGGACTCACGCACGGTCATCGGGATAGCGTAGTCGCCGAGGCGCCGAATCGTGCTCCAAGCGGCTGATCACGCCGCCGGCGGGAGGACCGCACGGACCTCGCGCCGTTCAGGAGCCGCGACGTGGCATCCAGTTGAAGCGTCGCAGCGCGATCAGCAGCCCGAGGATACCCCAGCCGACCATCCACAACAGGTCCTTTACGACGATGCCGACGCCCTTGGTTTCCGGGGCGAACGCGGTCACCAGCGAGTGTCCCAGGTGCTGCACCGGGAAGTAGCTCGCAACGTGGTACAGCCAGTGAGGGAGAAGTTCGTTGGGAAAGAAGATCCCGGAGATAAACAGTAGTGGCAGGATCAGCATGTTCGTGACCGGCGGCGCTGATTCAGCCGAGCGGATGAACGTGCTGAGGCCAAGCCCAAGGCAACAGAACGACACTGCGCCGACGATCGTCGTCACGATCACGCCGGGAACGGTTGAGCCGGGTAGCTGCACGCCGAACACGAGCCAGCCGATCAGGATCAGTGCGAGCACGAGCAGTGCTGCGAGCATGCAGGCGAGCAGGACGCGGGACACGATAATCACCCATGTCGGTGCCGGTGCGGAGCGAAATCTCATCAACACCCCGCGCTCGCGCTGCGTGACGATCGAGATCGTCAACTCGCCGAACGCCGCCGATATCAGGCCAAGCGCCGCGATATACGGCACGTAGTAGGTCGAGTTATGGATTCTGTGACCGTTTACTCTGGTCGTATTGTTGCCGAATACGGCGACGAAGATGAAGAGAAACATGACCGGTATGGCCACGGTGAAGAAGCGCGATTGCGGGTTGCGCCAAAACACCTTCAGGTCATAGTGCGCCTGGTGGAATATGAGCCTTAGTCCCTTCATGGCTCCCTGGTGAGTTGTAGGTAGACATCCTCAAGGCTCGGGCGCGTGACGTGTAGATCGGGTAGCGAGAAGCTCCGCTCAAGCGCCCAGCTGGTCAACGTGTTCAGCGCCGCTACCGGCTGGTGAACACGTAGCCGTGCAGCGCTGCCGTTCTGCACCTCGACGTTTGCGGCGAGCCCGCCGGGCAAGTCCCCAACCGTCACGCCGTTGGGAAGCGTGAAGCCGATCTCGGTCGGGGCGCCGTCGCGCTGCGCCAGTGTCTGCGGCGTACCCGAGGCGACGATTCGTCCCGCTGCGATCACGGCTACACGGTCTGCGAGCCTCTCCGCCTCGTCCATGTAGTGCGTGGTCAAGAAGACGGTCTTGCCAAGCGTGCGCAGGCTGACGATGACGTCCCATGCCTGGCGACGCGCTTGTGGATCGAATCCTGTTGTGGGCTCGTCGAGGAAGATCAGGTCAGGGTCGCCCACGAGCGCGATCGCTACGTCCAAACGACGCTGTTGGCCGCCTGAAAGACGGCCGGTTCGCTGGTTCTCCTGCTCGGCAAGCCCGACCAGCCCGATCGTTTCCGCTACGGGCCGCGGCGCAGGGTAGTAGCCCGCGTATAGCGTCAATGCCTCCCTCACGGTGAGCTCTGGCACCAGTTCGCATCGCTGGGGAACCAGCCCGATGCGTGCCCGCCACTCGCGCGGCGCACGCCAAGGATCGACGCCCAGCACGGTCACTTCGCCCGCGTTGGGCTTGCTGAATCCCTCAAGGATCTCGACGGTCGTGGTCTTGCCGGCACCGTTCGGCCCAAGGAACGTAAAGACCTCGCCGCGCTTGACCTCAAGGTCAATGCCCTGAACGGCCTCGGTGGAGCCGTATGACTTCTTCAACCCGTGGACCGCGATAGCTAGTTCGCTCATCGGCCGGAATCGTAGGTTGCGTCTGCCGGTATGCCTAATTTCGGTGTCGGCATGTCAGGGGGCGAAGGATCGCTGCAGCATCTGTTGTCCGCCGCTGGCGAGCAGCAGCCCATCGCGTGACCACACGCACGCGCGTCCGCCGAGCAGCCCACCGTGGGAAATCAAGCCGCGGCTTTCGCTGAGCAGCCAATCATCCTTCGGGGCTTGGGCGTGAAAGGCGACGTACAGGTCAAGGCTCGGTGCGGCGAATGTCAACTCGGAGCGGGCGAACCCTCGTGAGGCGGCTGGGAACTGATGGACGTCGACAAGCACGGTGGCGCGGCAAGCGTCGATCCACGGATCGTCGAAGATCGCCTGCGGGCGGAATCGATTCCATGCGAGTACGAGCGGCTCCTGCGCCTCTTGTGAGCCGGGATCGGGTCCGGTGATGATCCGAATCTCGATGTTCTTCCAGAATGGGAGCGCGGGGAAATTGTGGGCGGACGCGACCTCTTCGACGCTCGGCACGTCCAGTGGCGAGGCGATCGTGCCCGGCTTGGTCCACTCGCGCTGCGGGCCATCAAGCTCCCCGGCGGCCCAAACCAGGGCCTCGAGCACCGCGCGTCCCTCCTGAGTCATGCTGACACGCAGCGACTCTACGCGGGCGCTGGTGCGCAGTGAAGTGACCTGTATCTCCACCGGCAGGAAGTCGGCGCGAGCGAGGTAGTGGCAGGCGATGCTCGCCGGGTGGCTGTGGGAGCTTTGGTTGCCGGCTGCCCGCAGTGCGAGGGCGGCCATGTAGCCGCCGTTGGGACCCCAAATCTCCCAGTCTTTGGATGGGGTCGCGGTGTAACGACCATCGCCGATACGTTCGACTGCGGTGTCTGCTGCTAGATCGCCCATTTTCGCTTATCTCCACATTTCACTTCACGATGACCGTGCCGGCCATACCTTGGTGGATGGTGCATCGGTAGTTGAACACGCCTGTCCGTGTGAAGCGCACGGTGAAGGAACCGTGGGTCTGGGTCGCCGAACGGAAGTTGTGGGCGGTGACGTTGTGCGCGATGCCCGGGTCCTCCCAAACCCATGTGACACTTTCATTGCGGTGAATGGTCAGGGTTTGCGGGTGAAACGCGATGTGGTGCAGGGTCACTACATGGGTGCGGGCCGGATGAGCGGCCTGGCCGGATGCGCTGTGACCGATGACGGCTATGGAGGCGGCGGCGATGAGGACTAGAACCGTTCTTGCAAACATGGCAGTCCGCTCCCTTTAGTTTGAGTGAAGTCCGCTTATGCTGACGCGCACATCCACGGGGCGGCGCTCGCCGCCGCATATGTGCTGAATGATGGGTTCCTCGGGCGGGCAGGCAAATGGCAAGACCCGGTTGAAGCGAGAGCCGAGACAGAACTGCGCGAAGGCTGGGTTTGGTATCGCGGAGCCAAGCGAGATCATTGCAAGCGAGCAGTCGATCGGCTTCCACTCCCCGTCGTCATCCTTCACCTCAAGCCAGGCGTGATTGTCGATTCCGAGCATCGTTAGCAGCAAGCCCTTCACTACACGGGTCTCTAGCCCGGCTTGCTCGCAGCGCGCGCCGAGTAGCATGGCTACGGCGGTGCAGTCGACGGCGCCGTGGTCGGCGATGCGGTCTGTTTGTAGCGCAAGCGCGTGCGGGAGCACCTGAAAGCGCATGCCGTGCACGATCTCCCAATACAGCGCTCTAACTTGTGCGGCGTTGACGGTTGCCTGCGAGCCGGATGTGACCACTGTGGCGCCGAGCTCGATCGCTGTGCGGGCGTGCGTGACGGTCCCAACGGCAGTTGTAGCGTCAAGTGAGGTTGACGCTCGCCACGGAGTGATGGAACCGCCGAAGCGCTCCGGCTCGGGAGGCCTCACAAGCCATTCCGGGCGATCGGCGCACCCGTCAGGATGGGTGCACCGTAGGCTCAGCGTTAGACGGACTTCTCGCCGTTCAACCCAGGTCGGGGGCTTTTCGGCTGCTGCCCTCGCGACCACCAATGCACTTAGCTCGGGGATCGAGCGCCGGGAGCGCGAATAGAGAGCCACGTTGAAGAGATCCCACCTATCGAAGCGTTCATCACCGGCGGCACCGGAACATGGCAGTCCGTTTTCCACGAGCGCGTCGATCACTGTCTCCTCGCAGCGAAGCATCTCAAGAGTGGTGCGCCGGTCGATCGTCTCCTCCCGAAACCCCGACGGTGTAGGGATCAGCTGCGTCAGCGAGTCCAGCCAGCCACGCAGGTCCTCATCGCCGGCATCCGCCAGCGCCGTGGCGCCTGGCTGCTCGTCACTCTGAGTGTGCACCGGTAACAGCCGATCCACTTGAGTTTGCGATGAACTGCTCCAGGTCTCCGACCGTCCGTATTCGCATTGCCTCTTCTTCGCTGATCGCGGGCAGGTCGAAGCGGTCCTCTATCGCGACAGCCAGCTCGATCAGCGTCAGCGAGTCATATCCAAGATCCTCCACTAGCCGATCGTCGGCGGACACCGATTGGATGTCCTTGGGGGACATCTGAACGAGCAGGGTTCTCAAAGCGTCTCTGATCCGGGCCTCCGGTGAGACGGTCATGCGCTTCCTCCCGCAATCGGCAGCGATGCCTCAGCAGCCACCGCTGGGCGGAGCATGGTGGCGGGATGCGCCACACCATGCCTTACCTGGTAGTCCTCGAGCGCGTCACGAATCCCCCTCTGCCAGCGTCGGCCCACATCGCCAACGACGTCATCCAGCCCGATCAGCCGCAGGCGCTTGGCGAGCGCCTCATAGGCGGCGTCCCAGCTGGCAGATATCTCCTGAACAAACGGCCCCAGCGCACCAGGTACGAGCTGTGGTAGCCGCTGCTCTGGGCTGACGAGTATCGAGGTGAGCAGCGGGATTTGTTCACACACCATGCCCGCAACTGCATCGCCGTGTCCTTCATGGACACCTTCGCGCAGTGCCCTTACACCGAACGCGATGTGTCGGGACTCGTCGCGTGCGACGTTCAGCGCCCCTCGGGTGAGCACTGGCAGGCGCCTGGCGCGGCGTGCTGTCCTGACAATCCCGCGCTGGCCTGCGATCGCAAGGACGGCCTCGGTCAGCAGATGATAAATGGTGACGCCGGCCATCCATGCGTCGCGGTCTGAGGGATTGACACGGACGGCTTCGGTCGCTTGCACCAGTTCAGAATCAAAGAACTGGGAATGGCTGGTGGATGCGTCGATTGACCACTGTTCGGCGAGCGTGTCGATGTCGGTGCTGTCCGTCTCACCGACGGCGCGCAGGTAGCGCCAAAAGAAGATCGTGTGACGCGCCTCATCAGCGGCTTGTGTGGCAAGAAAGCATTGTGCGGCGCTGGTGGGGGCCGCCAGTGTGAGTGCCGGTAGCGTCCTGGTGACCGCTGCCTCACCCAGGAAGAATTGGTACAGACGCAGGCGCAGCTCGCGCAGTGTAAACGGCCCGAGCTGCTCCCAATCAGCACGGTCGTCCTCCATCTGCAACTCCCGAGTGGTCCACGACTGCCTCTCCCAGCGATCGAACAGCTCGACCGGGCCGACGAGGGAATCCGCGCCGGCAAGCTCAACGGCCAACTCTTCGACCGGGTCCCTGTCCTTTGATTCCTCGCCCATGCCTGGCTCAGTGATGTCGGCGTGCTGAACGGCCACCATCCCTACCTTGCGGGCAGGGAATAGCAGTTGATGCCGTCACGCGACTTCCGTCCATAAAACTGATCGTGGAGGAAAAAGGAAAGCCGTCCTTGGGGCACTTTGGAGGTATCTGCATCCCGACGGGCGTGAACGGAATACGTTTGTCGCCCGGCCTGTAGTAGGTCAGGTTTTCTGGGCCGATGCCGGCCGACAAGCTCACTACCGATACGTCAGGCCCTTCCGGCCATGTCCCTGTTATAGGAACCTGGGTATTGATCCTCGTGCCGAATGGCGCGGATGCTCCCAGCACCAGTCCCGGGAAGATGAGCTGAACCTCTGCCGGACCTGCTGCGTTCACGTAGTAGAGCACGACGGTATGTCCGCCGGCCGTAGGAGCCATCATCGTGGTGATTTCCGCGTGCTCCTGAATAATTTCTGAGCCAACCTGGATCTCTCCCAGCGCGCTCCCGAACCCCATTACCGCATCCGGAGAGCAGCCCTCCGGCCCTATCAGATCCAGCACTTCTGTGCTGCAAGTAGCCAGGCCGAGGGAGGTGGTTTCAAGGCCCATGCCGGCCGGAAGTGACACATCGACGTTCGTCATGGGGGACGGCACAGCCCCGGTCGTTGTGCCGATCTTCCACCCAAAATGAACAGTTGTGTGGCCGAGCAGGTGGTAGGGCGTGAAGTTCGCGCTCATGGCCACGGTCTCCGTCGCGCTGGCGGTAGCCGGCAGACAAGCGCAAGCGAACAGCGCGGCCGCGATGAGTACGGCTCTGGTCATGACTCTCACCGCTAGACCCGCATCGTGCCGGTGATATGGATAATCAACTCCAGCCGCCAGCGTTCCAGTGTCCCTGTGATGTGGATATGGGTTCCGTAAGCGTCCTTGTACGCGCCGCTACCGCCGTTGATCGTGACGGTGCCCTGAAAGTACGAGTCGGCTCCCGACACGCGGTAGGTCGAGTTCGCTCCGCCGTATATTTTTCCGCCGCTCGGCGAACTGATGAAGGAGGAGCTGCTGCGTTCCCCGGTGTCGATGCTGTAGTGCAGGATCATCGGCGCGTTGAACGTGCCGGTGGTCCGGCCCGTGGCTTCCACCTTGTGGTATTCCTGATGAACGATCTTCAGGGTCGCGCTCTCGTTGATGGAGATCGTGCGGGCGGCTACCGCCGGGGAATGCCCAGTTGACCGCCTGGAGGCGAACACCGCTGGCGCGGCAGCACCGACCGCAAGCAGTAGGAGCACTGTTGCGAGCCCTAGACGCTTCGTTGGCGTGTCACCCCTCATAGACGTCTCCTCCTGACTGAATCCCAAAGTCCGCTGTTTGCCGTCGAACGCCTGTGAAGAGGGACGTTCCACGCCGGGCATCGACGCTACCTAGCGATCTATGCGCGGTCAAAAAAGCGATCCGTATCCGGCAAGCATGGGCCGGAAGAAAGGGACGCTCGGGGTTCAGGCCGCTGCCGGCAGCGTGCGCCGTGTCGCCGACCTAGCCACGGGTGGCGTCCCATCCACCGGGTAGCCAGGAAGCGGCAACTTGTGCCCACAGTTCGGGCAGACGATGCCGTCGCCATGCGCTGTCGGCAACTCGGCTGGCTCCGTGGCCGGCGATGACTCGGGGCCGTCGGGGACTTGGTCGAGAGCCTGCTCGCGAGCTCGTCGCAGCGTACGCAACTCGATGCGCAGGTCCGCGGCCGAAAGCTTCTCCTTGATCGCCCGCTCAAGCCACTGGTCTTGTTCATCGGGCTTCAACGGCGCCACCTCAAGATGATGGGTCCAAGTCAGTTTGTCACGGCGCCGTGACGGATCAAACTGGGATGCGACCCAGGCAAGGTTGCGTAGGCTGCCACGGTCATAGCCGGTAAGACGCGCGGCCTCCGCGTACTTTTCGCCCCATTGCTTGGTGCCAAAGCGAATCCAGTCGCCGATCCACCATTGGTGGCCCCGTCCAAGCGCCCCGAGATAACGTCCCGCCTCTATCCATTCCGGGTACTCGATCTCTCCCTCCGGGACCCAGCCGACCTTCGTGAGCCCCAGCCCGCGTTTTCCGGCGCTCCGGTGAGTGCCGGCTGATCCAGATACGGGAGCTGCTACCGCAGACACGAGATCCGCCCCTCGGAGTCGGTTGTGTACGCACAGTTATTACGCGACTTCGCATATCACTATCACTTTTCGCGCGCTGTTTGGGGAACGGAACACCATCAATTTGCTGAATAGCATGGCTTATCTACAGCGTTTTGATGTTACGGCGTGTTCCCATCAGCCAAATGACGTTAGCTAAGTGCAGGCCAGACGCAGCTTACTGTTTGCCCTGGTCAGTAGTGCCGGAATCTGTGTGTGGCTGGCCCTCATCAGAGCTGGGCACGATCCGATACAGAGCCTCCAGCCGTAGGGCTACTTCAAGCTCAGCCTGTCGCGTCGCGAGCATGAAGCCGAGGCGGCGCTCGATCTTGGCCCGAAGAGTGGTCACTGTCCCTCGGTCCACATTCAGTGCCGCAGCCGCAGCTTTGATCTGATGGCCTGCCCTGAAGATCTCTCGCAGAGCTTCGCGTGCCCCCACGCCCCCGTCCCGCATCTCATCGAGAGGCCCGAGATGGACTCGCACAAAGGACAGGGCGTGCGCTCGGTCAAGCGCCCAGGGCGCCAGAACGCCCTCAGCCGCGTACGTCGTGACAGCCTGGGGTGCCAAGACAGCGACACTTCGAGCTTCTTCCGCCTGCCGATGGGTGACCCTCCATCCCTCCAGACCGGATGCTGGCTCCCCAATTGCGAACGACGCAGTGGGGAGAGCTGCCGCCGCTACGAAGCGCTCAATCTCGGCTACGGCGAGCGGTCGTGGTCCACCCAGCCAACACCAAATGGTCTCCTCGTCTTGCTCGACGGGCAACACCTGTCGGGCGATGGTGGACTCTTCGAGACGAGAGATTGCCTCCTTGGCGCCACCGCCCGTAACGATCATCGCAATATGCCAAGCATTGAAGTCATAGCCAAGCGGCGCGGCATCGACGTTCTCGTTGTTGAGGAGCCGCCGTACACACGCGGCCCGCCTCTGCTGTGGCGAACGGCGAAGTCGTTCTACCTCATGCTGATACGCGGACGCGATCACCGGCACGAGTTGCTGCAGTAGCAAGCCTAGCGTCACCTGCGCCCGGCGCGGCCCTTCGTCGCTGCAATGTGCTGCTTCTGCGCTCACGATGTCGCCCAGCAACTCCCGGCCAGCGACGTAGAAGCAGAGAACGGTGTCGAGACTGACAGAGTGGCGGGCTGACCGTCGCACCTGCTCGACCACCGCCGCTGGGACTGATTCAGATTGTTCGGGATCACCCTCAAGCGTGCCGAGCGCGTAGTCAAGCGCAGATACGAGGGCCGCGCGCTGAACAGCTTCGTACTCCCCGTCCCGTACGCCCAACGGCGTTCGGAACGCATCGGGTATGCCGCACAAGATCTCTTCCGCGACCTCTGATTGGCGTGCCCGGAGGCGCGCAGCGATTGGTCGGGGCGATTCGGATGGCATCGTCACAAGTGATCTCTATGGCTCGGGTAGGCCCATTCCGACCCGCAACGTCGATCTCGCAGCCGCGATCCGCCTCGGGCTTAGGTGAATCGCATGACCGATTTCGGTGCTGCTCATGTTCTCGATGGGGGAATATCTATCGCGCGGGCGAGGTCATCCGAGCTGGTTCACCGCTTCGGCATCCCTTCGCGGAATAGGTGGTGAAGTTGACTCTGTAGTTGGATGCGCGTCAGGCTGAACTCGGCCGCCATGATCTGATGATGCACCCCGGCGGCGTAGAGAACGCGCAACTCATCGCGTATGGCTTGCCACGCGAGACGCGCCTCGTGTGGTTTTGTGCCGGGCGGGGGCGGCTGTAGCCTCGGAGTAAGCGCTGCAGGTGCCTCTTCAAGCATGGGCTGGCGCATGAGCAGCGACACGCCGACCTCGAGGGCGTCTGCCAGGCAGACGATGACCGAGTATTGCGGATCGACACGGCCTTCTTCTATCCGCCGAAGCACCCCTTGTCGAATCCCCGACTTTGCCGCCAGTTCGCGACCTGAAAGTTGACCCCGCATCCGCATGGTGCGGAGGTTGCGCGCGAACGCCTCGATCGCTGGCTGTTGGCGGAGGCTCGACTCTGGTAGCGACGCCTCTACGGCTGCGTGCTCCCGAGTTGGCGCTCCCTGCTTGAACGGCAACCGCTCGCGGTCCGCCGGTTGGTATGTACGCAGCCGCCGCGGCGCTCGCTTCCTGCCAGCGTTGTACTCGTGTCTGCTCATGCTGCCGGGAACTCGTCGCCACCGTCGCCGCGTGTGCGCTCACGACGGCGGGCGCGCTCCAGTCGGGCTTCCCTCACGGCGCTCACGCCCGCCGCTAGGGCCTCGTCTTCCGGCACCCCTTTCTCCGTCGTCAGCGGTCTGAGGGCGAGGTAGATAGGGTCGCGAATTGCAAGCCGGTGTACTCGGTTGCGCACGCTCCCGAGCGTGCGTTGCATTGCCCACTCCGCCCCTGTTGCTCCATCGCGTGGGACGACGAAACATCTGCAGACGAGGTGATAGTCGCCCTTCGGCCGTCCCCGGAGGGTGCAGGGCGTCACGGTGACGATCGGTTCACGGCGGGCGCGTGCGACCTTTCTCGAGCGCTCCGAGGTCAGTATCCAAATCGTGTTGTACGCGACGATGTACCAGACGGGCGTGCTGACCTTCTCGCCGTTCTGCTTCGTCGTCTCCAGGAGGAGACAGGAGGCGACGTTAATCTCGGCAGGGTCGTCCGTGGGCGCCGGCGTTGTCTCCAAGCGTGCGACTTTGTCGTAGCGGATGCGCGCGGCGACCGCGCAGAGGACTCGACCGGAAACTCCGCGTACGGGTGATCTTTCAGGCACGGTTCCTCCACGAGAGTCCTTGGGTGAGTCGCCGCCAGCGGGTACGTTGTAGTCGTGGCGGCCTCCCGCTGCGGTCGCGGATCTCGTTGACGAGGCGGGTGAAGTCGGGGAGCTCGCCGAGAGCCACAGGGAACCCTTCGCTCGAGCGGTCCTGCCGGGTACTTACTTCTATGTCGTACTCCGATTCCAGACACTTCAGGACGAGGTCCGCTCCGTAGCGGTCAAGGTCGAGTTCCAGGTATTCGCCGGGGCGCGACTCGTCCTCCGTCATCCCGACGGTGTGCATGAGGTGCCGCGCGTTGTCGAAGCGGCCGAGGGCGTGCTCATACTGTTCGGAGTCGTATGCTGTCTCGACCTGGAACGTGAGGATTTGGAGTGCTGACGCGTACTCGCGTTTCACGCCGCTGCGCAGGAACGGCACGAGCTTCGCGTGAATCCTGACCGTGCCCGCCCTCATCGCCTCGCCTCCGGCTTCGTCGGTGTCACCAATCTCGGGGGCCTGCGCGGGCGCGGGCCGGGCTGTGGCAGCGCGTCGAGCAACTGGCCGGGCGTCACGCCGAGGCCGACGCAGAGGTGCAACACGGTCGTGAGCTTTGGGTCGGAGAGGGCGTAGCGGATGGCCTGCACGGTCGCGTTGGACAGGCCGGACGCGATCGCCAAGTTCTCGACCGTGAGCCCACGCGCTTCTCGCAGCTCGTCGATGCGCTCCACGAGTCGCTTCGTAATGGCTTGCTGTGCGGTGTGCGCGGCGTCCCTCGGTTTCTTTGTTCTCCTGGACTTCTTCCTCAGCAGGCCGAGCGTGCGCCAGCGCTGTTCGACGGTGGTGCGGTGCACGCCGTGGGTCGTCGCGACCTGACGAACCGTCGTGCCGTGCCGCAGGTACGCACGGTACGCGGCGCGGGCGTCCTGGTCGCTGAACTTCCGACGTTTCAACTTCGGGAAGCCCTCGTCGTTGAAGAGCTCGTGCAGGATCGCGTGGACCGTTGAGACGGGAACGTCGGTCGCGTCCGCGATCGCCTGCCAAGTTCTCCCACCTACATACAACTGCGCGACATCTGCGAAGAGCGCTATGCCACAGTCATCCACGGCGCTCGTGGTCTCGTTCGTGGCCGTTCCCGTACCTTGAGCGCTGGCCCCTCGGTTTCTACTCGTGCTGGATGCGCAGCCCCTCTCTTCGTGCGTGCCCTGCGACGTCTCGCGGTCTTTGTTTCTGTCTCGTTTCGCTCTGATTTTCCGGTTCTCGTCGCGCCTTTCTGCGACACCGGCGGCCACGCCTCACTCCTCCCAGGGCTCGTGTTCGTCGTCGCGGAAGCCGAGGCGCGTGGAGAGCTCGGCGACCCCCAGCGCCGGCCGTTCAGGGGTGAACGCGGCGAGGATCGCTAGGCCCTTCTCAAGGGACTGGGAATAGCGAGCGTCCCGCCTCGTCGCGCCACCGTCGGCTGTGCGTGGGAGGGCCATCAGGGCCGACCGATGGCGTCATGGTTGCGCACACCCTCGAACTCGGTGATGCCCTCGGGGAGCGCCCAGTAGAACAAGCGCGCGGCGCCGCGGCCGTGGCCGAGGTTGCACAGGAAGCCCTTGCCGCCATCGCCACGCATAACGTGGGGGTCGTCGCCGCTGCCGCTCGCCTTCCCGTCCCGCCACGGGTGGGGCTCGAGTCCTGGGAGGAGCGAGGCTCGTCCGCAGGCGACCATCGCGCAGGCAAAGGCGATGCGCTCCCGTGGCACCGCGTTCTTGCGGTCGCTGATCGAGGCGAGGAATTGGCGTCCGAGGCGGTAGCCGCGCAAGGGGCATTGGTGACGGTCGGCTGGCTCGAGCGCGGTCAGCCATGCGTGGCAGATCAGGCGCTGCATGACGGCCTCTGGGTCGTAGTTGACGATCGCCCTGAGCTCCGCCTCGTCGATACCGGATTCCAGGAACGCGCGGTGCCGTCCTTCCAGATCCGCCAGCGCTGCCTCGGCCGCTCTGGCTCGCTGGAGCGCGTCGTCACGTTCCTCGTGGGCCTTGCGCAGTTCGCGGGTCGTCGTCGTGGCGCGCTGCCGGGCGTGCTGGAGGCGCCCTTCGGTGTGCTCGACATGGCCTCTCACCTCGGGGCGAGTGAGGCCCAACGTCTGCACGAGGCGGGTTACCGCTTTGCCGCCGTCGCCGCCGACAACGGGGTGCGTGGCGGGGTCATCATCACTCTGGACGCCCGTCCAGTAGATGCGTGCGCCGCTGGTGGGAACACCGAGGCCGTCGCCGAGCGCAGCCGTGAGTCTCCTCGTGATCGCGGGGTTCGCGAGCACGTAGATCGGCACGTGCGGGTCGATCTCGTCCCTGAGCTCGTCGAGCGGGAACATGGGCTCGCCGTCGCCGTCGGCCGCGGCGACGACGACAATCGGGTACTCGCGGTCTGTGCGGCGGAGCTCGCTCGTGAGGCTGCGCACCTCCTTGAAGCTCGCCACCACTACTACGCGCTTCGACTTCGCGGCGATGCGTAGGTGCTCGCGCATCGCGGCCTGTTTCTCCGGCGGGAGGTCGTAGATCGTCTCGGGGTGCGGCGTCGCGAATTGTTCGGCGAGCTGTTCGATCTCGTTGTCGCCGTAGAAGCCGCTCGGGTCGAGAATCAGGGGGTGCCAGCTGGGAGAGGAGCCCTTGAATACGCCCGGCCACCACACCCTGACCGCGCCGTTGTACGCGCCGAGCTTGCGCGGCAGCAGGTTGTTGAGGGTCCGGGACTCACGCGGCTCGATGATGTAAATCGGCACGCCCGGCCAGACAACGGCCTGCGCGCGCTCGACGGAGACGGCAGGCTCGCGTCGCAGTCCCGCGCGGCAGGTGAGCCCCACGATCGGGTAGCGCCGACCGGGATCGGTGATCTGTTCATAGAGAGCCTGCGCCTGGTGCTCGGTAGCAACCCGGAAAACAGGCATGGGCTCCGGCGAGCCGTCCTCGGAACCCTTGCCGGGATTCTCCGGCCAACCTCCGAGGCCCGTGGCACTTGCTCCGTCGACCGGGTGGGTGCTCGCCTCAAGCATCGCTCGTGTACCGCCTCCCGTCCTTGCGCAGCCAGGAGAGAACATCCCAGGCGCTCAGACCGATCCTGTGAATCGGGTAGACGGTATGCACGATCCGCCCCGAGACCGCGACAAGAGTGAGACGGCAGTACCAGTCCGCGGCATCCGCGCTGAAGGTAGGCAGCCCGAGCGCTCCGGCGATCTGTAGCTCGGGGTCGGACAGCAGTGGGTGCATAATGCCGGTGCTGTCGGCGGCGCTCCTTTGGAGCTCCGCGGAGTGGCTACTGATCCCGACGGGTGTGAAGCCGAGCTTGTTGAGGTCTTGCAGGTGGTAGATGAACGCGCGGTGTGTTGCGGCGTCGCGTCCCGGGCTCTTGTAGCCGTCTTCAGGCGAGCAGACGCAGCCGGGGTAAAGGTAAATCGCGAGGTGGTCGCCGACTTCGCGGAGCGTGAGCGGCGGTGCCTGGTATCGGTCGAATGACGCTGGGGGCAGGCGTTTACCAACCAGGCGCCGGGCGATGATCCGGGCAGCTGGCATCGCGTGCGTCTCACACATCGCTGCACGACCGTTCGTCTCGCGCGGGAGACAGCCCGATTCACACCCTTACTGCAAGGTCTGGGTCAAGCACCGAACGACGCACGTCATTCAACCGCCCTCAACAAAAGCGACTTGGCGCGAACTCGAAGCTGACCTCTGGCGAGCCTCCGGCTCCCGGCCAGAACCCGCCACCTCGGGTTCTGGCGAGAGTCGCACGCGCAGCGATGGCAGCGCAGCCGGCTTGCCCAGCCCGGCGACGGCACCTCCTGTGTTGGTTCTCCGTCCATTGCATTTAGTCGGCTCGTCGTAGTGATCCGACGCTAGTAACTACTATTGAGCTTGTCAATATCTAGAACCTATCGGTAGGCCCTACCGATAGGGGCTACCTATTACCTATCGCCCGCGTACGATGCACAAGGACCAAGACCTGATCTGGCTATACCACCTTGCGAGTACATTGGTCAACCCGAAATTACAGGGTTGCTGTGGCGTCATAGTTGGGAGGCTTGTAGCTAGGACTCTGCCGACGACGGCGAAGCGAGCGACGCGAGACAGCGCGAGGGTATGTCGCAGAGTGCCTCAAGGGGAGCTCCGTGTCCGGTGATCTCGACTGCGATCTTCTTACTCCTGTTGGCATATTCTCGACACATGGTGCCAGCGCGACCCAAGCCCTCTCCGCCGACTACTAGGTCGATCACGGCCTCCCACTCTTCACGCGAGTTCGCGCTGACCAGAAGCGATGCTACCCGTGGTTCGCTCTCCGCGGCCAAGATAACCGGCAACCCAAAACGGCCTTCCCTAAGTATCCGCCAGGGTGCGCTACCCATGACCGAATCCCGTCTCCGCAGAGTGAGGACATCCTCACATATCTGAGTCGCTATCCCCAGACTCTCGCCTGCAACGCAAAGGGCATTCTCAACTATCTGGCTGGCACCGGCTAGGCGGGCACCCATACGTGCCGCGAGCGAGAAGCCGGTCCCGGCCGCAAACCGCATCCACTCTATGTACCGATCTACTGAACACCCCGCCGGTGACCGGTTACGGCCAAGCAAAGCAACCGCCTCCCCACTGACTTCGATTGCATCGGCAAGCATTCCACTGAACACGGCTCCCTGGCCAGCCAAGACGCCGACTGCTCTCGACAGGACGTAGTCCCCGATGGTAACCGCCAGCGCATTGTTCGCTGTGGCCTGATCACCACTCGCCACCGATACCCTGCCTAGCATCGTCGTGAATACCTGCAGCAGCTCGACAGCTAGAGCGGCATCCAACGAGCGACCGTTCGCCGTCGCGCCACAGGCAGACTGGCTCGTAAAGAGCACGAGCGCCCCGAGCGGACCGATTCCCGAGCACACTTCACGGTGCGGCAACTCCGAGCACAGAATGAACTCGCTGCGAACCTCGTCGCGAACGCGGTTATCGAGTGCGTGTAGAAGCCCTGCGAACCCGAACCGGGAGGCGATCTCGCCGACTGGCGTGGCACTCATCCTCGGGTAGTCGACCTCAGCGGTGATCATCGACCGCGCGGCAGAGAAGAAGGGTGTCGGTTCGCTAAATACGTCCGGACGGGATGACTGCTCGGGGTGACGCCGCTTCAGCAACTGGTGCCCGAGGCGAGCGATCATTGCGCTGTCCTGACCAAGCCGTGGGTTAGAGCGTGCGATCGACCGTCCGATCCCAACCGGCCTTGCCCCGAACCTGATCGCGCGATGAAGGGCGAGAGCGCAGGCGTGGGCACTTCGCATCGCCTGATCTATGCCCTCGCCGGTGATCGGGTCGCACGTGCGCGCGGCATCCCCTACGAAGATGATCCCTCCGGCCTCGCACCGATCGACCGAGAAGTCGATGCCCAGCGGGGCTCCGCGTGGCTGGCTTATCGACTCGAGGGACCCAAGCTCAGAGCAGCGATGTTGCTGAAGCGAGCCCAGGAACGAGTCGAGCAGATCGGTGATGGAACGAGGTCGCGTCACACCTCGCGCGGTCACATACCCGATTCCGATGTTTGCTACGTGCTCGGAAATGGGGAACACCCATCCGTAGCCAGCAAGTGAACCCGGGATTGGGACGTAGATGTCAAATATGCGTTCAAGGGGCACCTGGGTGATCGCATATATGCGCACTGCGTACGAGGACGCAGTGTTCGGTCTGCCGGGGACGCTCAGTTGGCGGCGTAGACGCGAGGTTGCCCCATCGGCAGCGATGAGGTGGCGAGCCGAGACGCTCGCTCGTCGGCCGTTACGGAGAAGCTCCACACCTACGACATTGCCTTCACTGAGAATCGGCTCAGTCACCGTTCCCTGTAGAACGCGTGCGCCAGCGTTCTTCGCGGAGCTAACAAGGGCGTCGTCGAACGCTCGCCGCGGAAGACAGCAACTTTGTCGGCGATCCGGGGACCCGTGCCATGCGCCTCGCTTGGTCTGCCGTGATCGCCAGTCCACGACCAGGCGCGTAGCTTCTATGTGGTGCGCGCCAGCGAGGACGCTGTCTAGTCCAAGCTGTCGTAGAAACGACACGGCCGACGACGTCAGCCCGTCGCCACACGCCTTCTCTCGTGGAAATGAGTGCTTGTCGATGAGCACGACGTCATGGCCCTTAGACGCGAGCGTGAACGCGGCGACTGCGCCGCTCGGACCACCACCGACCACAGCAATCTCGGCCTCATCTAGGACAGGTAGTTCCGTGTCATGCCCACGAGTCGTCTAGCACCCCGATCTCCGTGTTCGCGATCTCCAGCAGTTCGCGAGGTGCCGCCAACCAGCACACTGCATCCTTGGTCTTTTCGATCCAGCACCGTGCCTCGGTACTGGCGCGCCGGATCGCATGGGAATCGCGTATCCAGCTAATGACGGTCTCGACAGGTGCTTCGTCCTGCAGCAGGTTAGCCAACTCAGGACGCTGTTCAAGCGCGTAGATTACTGGTAGCGTGTAGTTGCCGTTCTTTAGGTCGTTTCCGTGCGGCTTTCCCATGTCTCTTGGATCTCCTGTGAGATCTAGGACATCGTCGATGATTTGATAGGCGATTCCGAGAGTTTCGCCGTACAACGCAAGCGCCTCCATTGCGGCTGGGTCCGCTCCGCCTAGAAGACCTCCGAGGTTGGCCGCGAGCCAGAACAAACCTGCCGTCTTGCCCTTGATCGCGTCGAAGTACTCTGCCGAGGTTCGGCCATGATCACGCAGAGCGCGAAACTCAAGCATCTGTCCCTTGCACAGCCGCATCGCTGTCTCCGACGCGAGCACTACGGCCTCGTCGCCGCAGCGCGCGAACAGGTTCAACGCGCGACCAAAGAAGACGCCGCCAGCGCCTGCGGCCGTGGGAGCACCAAAGAACGCCGGCAGGCTTGCGATTCCGCGCCTCAAATCGCCGGCGTCGACCACGTCGTCGTGCGCCAGGGTCGCGAGATGGAGGGTTTCTACCGCCTGTACCGCAATAGCGGTGCGCGGGTCGAGCTCGCCACTCCCACCCCGAGCCGCAACCTGGGCGGCCACCAGCACCTTCGAGCGGGTCTGTTTACTTGGGCTTTTCATGGCGTAATCCCATAGGTCCGTCAGGCTGTCTGTCCGTAGTCCAGGCTCCCCCCCGGGCGGCTCTACTGTCTTAACTTTCATGCGTGGACCCCCAGACAACCGAGCGGCGTGTCACGATGTAGCCAAGCAGCCCTACTGCCAGCATCGCGAGGACCACTGCCACTGCGAGTGTGCGCACGCTGAGCCAGACAGCGGGTGAGAAGATCTCCGGGAATCCGGTGCTCTGCTGTACATACGCTGTGGCCAGCGGTTGCCCGCAGAGCCCGAAGACCGCCCCGATCAGACAGCCGATCACGACGACCACCCCTGTCTCCAAGTAGATCGTACGCACTAGCTCTGTCCGGTGCGCACCAAGCCGCTTTAGATTGGCCAGGCGCGGGCGCCTCTGCCAGATCGATCCCGCCATCGTGGCGACCACGGCGAGAATGGCCGCCGCGAGAACCAACACCGAGATATCGCTGAGCTGTGACAATCCCTGATTCGTGACCGACCGGATAACGGCCTCGGCTCCTCGGGTAGTGCCAGCCGTCAATCCGGTGCCAGACAGTGCGGCCCGCACATAGCGAAGGCCCTGGTCTTCCGTGATGCCTTTCTGGAATGCAACACGTAGGAACGTCGCGTTTTCGGTATGCCACAACCGTGTGTAATCGGAGGCGCTGACAATCAGTGCTCCGGAAGGCCAACCGAAGTTACTGATCGTCACAGCCAACCGGAACCGTGCGTCTCCAGATGGAGTGGGCAGCACAAACGGGGCGCCGAGATGCAGATGCCATTCGCTGGCAATGGTTGACGAGAGCGCGGCCCAGCCAGTCCCGTTCAGCGTCGCGGCCTTGGCCACTGAACCCTTGACGATCTGTGAGCGAAAAACCGGCGCGGAGTCACTTCGCGGCATCGCAAGCACGAGCAGGCGCCGCTGACCTACGTCTAGGAACGAACCCATCAGAGCGTTAACGTGTGAGACCGCTTTTACCGAGCGAAGTCGTGCGATAGTTGACGCCGCAGGGAACGACTCGACGGGGAACGGCTCGTCTTCAAAAGGCGCTGGTGCCACTAGTACGCCAGCATCACCGGCGATGTTCTGGCTCGCGTTTGCGGCCCCACGACGGATATCGTTGGCCGCGCCCCCCAGGGCGACGATCGCATAGACGGCAATCGCGCTGGTCGCCGCGAGGGCGGTCGCGCGTGTCGGCGCGACCCGCAGCTCGACCGTTGCGATGTAGCCCGGGACGCTGCCAAGACGGGTCGCGAGGCGCTCGCTGCGCTCCAGCAGCCACGGCACCGCTGGTGCGAGCACGAAACCGAGCCCCACCGCCAGAGCACCGACGCCAACCAGTCCGCTGCCGGGAACGAGCAGGACAACCGCAACCGTGGTGATGATCGCTGCGATCCCTGCAGCGAGTCCAACGGGTCCCGAGAGCCGGCCCAGCGAGAGCGACTCTTGCCCGGATTCGCTCGCCTGTTCCAGTGGTCGCCCTCGCAGTAGGCCGATGGCCGGCCCCGCGGCAGCTACGACCGTCGCCAGCACGCCTCCACCAACCGCGACGATCAGCGCGACCGGCGTGATCACACGCTCAGTGCCGATCGGGAAGCCCGCCACCAGATAGCGTGGCACCCCTCCGAAGACGGCCCGTGAGAGCAGATCGCCAAGCGCCAAGCCGACCAGCGACGCCGCCACTGCCAGCACAACGACTTCGAAGGCGACCAGCGAGATGAGCTCGTGACGATACGCGCCCATCTCCCGCAGGCGCGAGATCCACCGCCGTCGCGCAGACAGCGTAAGCAACATCGCGTTATAGGCAAACAGCAGCCCCACGACTACGCTCAAGGCGGTGAAGGCCACGGCGGCTTGGTTGGACGAGTGCGTCGCGCGTTCGAGCAGAGTCACTTCGCTGTCGCTGTCGCGAACGTTGAGCGTCCCCGCGACCAGCGTAGTCAAAGCTCTCCTCACTGTCACTTCCTGGCCTCGCTCGGGTTGCACCAGGATGCGAGTCAGGCGGTGCGCAAGCCCCGTGATCCTCTGCGCATCGGCCAGCTGCGCGATCATGACCGGGCTTTCTGCGGCTGCTCCGAACTGCTGGGCGCCCAATATGCCACCGCACAGCACGACGACCTGGCGTCCACCCACCTCAACCAGCAGGAGCTGGCCAGGGGACGCGCCCAGCCCGCGCGCGGCACCTTCGGGAAGCGCGACCGTATCTACATGGGCGCTGTGTAGCCGCTCGACAAGTCCAGAGGTTTGCGCACCTGCGGGGGCAGTACTTTCAAGCACACGCCTCGGGAACTGGCGCGCGATCGGTCCGCCGATAGCAGAGATTCCAGCTTCCGCTCCGAACAGGGTCAACGCGCGCTGACCGCGTGGGCCAATCACGGTCACGCGCGCATCGAGAATCCCCGAGGCACCGAAGACTCCCGGAGCTTCCCCGACCCTGGACATGAGCCGTTCGTCGAAGCCTTCGGGCGTACGGGCCGCGACTTCGAGGCTTGCCGGGCCTGCGATGCCATGCACGAGGTCGCGCACCGACGCCGGCACAGAGGTGTTGGCGATCTCCACGGCGAAAATGAGAGCCACCCCCGCGGCGATGCCGGCGACGGCGAGCGCCTCCTGGACCGGCTGGGTGCGCAGCCGCCACCAGTACAGGCGGCAGAGCATCCGCAGATAGCTCACGGGCTACCCGATCGCAAGTGGCTGATCGCCGGTGCGCTCGTGCAGGCCGCCGTCCTTGAGGTCACACACGCGATCCGCGTAGTCGGTCGCATGCGTGTCATGAGTCACCAAGATCACGGCCGTCTCTTGGCTGCGTGCGAGCTCGCGAAGCGCAGACAGCACCTCCTCTCCGCGCGCCGTGTCGAGGTTGCCCGTGGGCTCATCCGCGAGTACGAGGCTCGGCTTGACCGCCAACGCACGCGCCACGGCCACACGTTGGCGCTCTCCGCCGGAAAGACGCGAGGGAAGAAAGCGTGCGCGATGCGCTAGATCCATGCGATCGAGCAGAGCACTCGCTTTGTCATGGGACTCGCGCCAGCCCACACGGTTCATGCGCAAGGGCAGGGCGACGTTATCGGCCGCACTCATCCCGGGAAAGAGGTTGTAGTCCTGATATATGAACCCGACATTGCAGCGGCGGTAGCGAGCGCTCTCGCGCTCGGACATCGCGCCCAGCTCGCGACCCTGAAAGCGGATTCTGCCCTCATCTGGACGCAGCAACGCCCCGATTAGTTCCAGCAGCGTGCTCTTCCCCGATCCGCTAGGCCCCACCACCGCCACGACCTCGCCCGATTCGACAGTGAGCGAGACATCGTGCAGAGCGACAACGACCTCCCCCGGGGTGCGGTAGTACTTGCAGACTCCTTCGAGTTCAAGCATCTGATCGATCACCCGCCGCCCGGCGCGAAGACAGGTCGATGACCTCGCCGCGCGGCGGCGGCTCGGAGGGGACGGTCAGACGCCCGGAATCGAGCCGCACGAACCACGTTGAACGCAGCGTCTCATCCGCGTGAGTGACGCTGAACAGCACTGTTGCACCGTGCTCGTCCGCGCTCGCGCGCAGCAGCTCGAGCACGCGGTCGCGCTCCACCGGATCGAGGTTCGTCGCCGGCTCATCGGCCAACAACAGGCGTGGCTGCTTGACGATCGCCTGCGCGATCCCCGTCAGCCGAAGCTCACCGTCTGAGAGATCGGAGGGCTTTGCCTCCGCACAGTGCTCGATCCCTGCCGTAGATAGCGCCTCCCGGGCCGCCCGCTTGGAGCGGGCGTGGTCGCGCGACGAAGCGAAGTAGCACGAGAGCGCGACCTGCTCGAGGACGTTCAACCCGGGCTGAAAATCAAGCGAGGCCGGCAGCCACGCGACCTCCGAGCGACGTAGGCTTGAGCGATGACGCTCGCCGAGGCCCTGTAGGTCCTGCCCGTCGTAGCGCACCGACCCCGACGAGGGCGTCTCTACGCCGGCGGCGAGGCGCAAAAGCGTGGACTTCCCAGAGCGGCTCGTTCCATAGACAGCAACGCAGTCGCCGCGATCGCAGGCCAGCGACACGCGATCGAGCGCCACGATCATGCGCTTGCCTCGCTGGAACACCTTGCCCACGCTCTCTAGCTCCAGCACCATGACGGCCCCTACGATATCCGCGACCGCACAAAGAATGTCAACGAGATCCGGCAGGCGTCCGCGCCAGACGAGCCGACAACGCGGGCAGATACGCTCTCGCCCTCGCGGCCGGTCCGATCGCGGTGCACGCTCTCCGCGAGAACTACGCCGAACCGCTCAGTAAGCCAAAGTGCCACGCGTCTGAAGCTGGACTGCATCGCCGTTTCGGTCTAGGACGCCGTAGAAGCCGAGGCGACCATGCGCGTGCGTGTAGCGGCTGGTGCCCCCGGTGATCTCTGCGCTGCCGGAGAAGCTTTCGTACGGGAAGTGACCCTGATGCGGCGTTGCCGAGCCGTGTCCTATGAGCTCTCCAGAGCGGGTGTAGAACACAAAACGGCCAGCAAAGGTCCCACCGATATCGAGCCATGCGTGGACGGCGCCGGGCAGCGAGCCGCTGGCTCGTCCTTCCTCATACAGCATCGAGCCGTCGGCGTGCACGAGATGCAAAGTGGCGTTATCGTTGCCGCTGAGCGAGCGAGCGGCACTTGCAGGTGCCAAGATCGCATCAGCAGGCGTAGGTTTCAAGATCACAGCGCACGCCGTGAGCGCCGTCAGAACGATTGGCCCAAAGCGATGGCCACGTGACCAACCGGCGCGTGCGCTGTCAAGCGGACGCGACATCCAGGCTGGAACTCTCACCCCTCGTGACCTCTGTCGCGCACCGCGAGCTCTGCAAGAAGTGCTCGATGCGCTTGCGCGCCTTCGACAGCCAATCAAGCTCTCCGTGAAGCCGAGTGGTCGTAGCCTCGTCGATCGTCGCGCGCGCGAGTACATCCCACTCGTCAGCCTCCCCAGCCACCAGCGAGGCACCCTCTGCGTAGCCGCGCAAGAGATCCACGCAGGCCTGTTCCCGCAGCGCAATGCTCTCAAGAAGGTGAGGCGCATCCTGCGGCCTCGCGAGCGCCAGCTTGAGGTAGAGCGTCTCTCTCTGGAGCTGCGAGGCGGCGCACGGCCTGGCATGCCACTCGGTCAACGCCTGGTCGCCTTCCTGCGTGATCTGGTGGACCTTCAATTCGCGCCCACCGCGGCGTGAGGGCACGCACTCCGCCCAGCCCGCGTCCCGAAGGGTGTCGAGCAGTTCGTAGACCTGGCCCCTATTGATCTCCCATCCCGGCCCGAAGAGCTCACCAAAGCGTGTAGCGAGCTCGTAGCCATGACCCGGCTTTCTCGCCAGCAAGCCAAGAATCGCGTATCGCGTGTCAGGGACCATAACCGAACGCGGTCTTGGCTTGGACAGCCTGCCCCCTGGACGACTGCTCGGCCGCGGAGCCGCTGCGGCGAAACAATACCGCTACTTGATCGGATCTGTTTGTCCAGACAGAATTAGCAACGAGGCTTCCGCCCTGCATATGTTTCTAACAGCTGGGTGCTCGTATATCGCCTCCCTGAAGCGATCTCGCAGCTCCGCAGCGCCCCCCCCGGCTTCCGCGTATCTGCCCGCGTTGTCGGCTCGTCTGGCGCGGACGCCTGCCGGATCTCGTTGACATTCTTTGTGCGGTCGCGGATATCGTAGGGGCCGTCATGGTGCTGGAGCTAGAGAGCGTGGGCAAGGTGTTCCAGCGAGGCAAGCGCATGATCGTGGCGCTCGATCGCGTGTCGCTGGCCTGCGATCGCGGCGACTGCGTTGCTGTCTATGGAACGAGCCGCTCTGGGAAGTCCACGCTTTTGCGCCTCGCCGCCGGCGTAGAGACGCCCTCGTCGGGGTCGGTGCGCTACGACGGGCAGGACCTACAGGGCCTCGGCGAGCGTCATCGCTCAAGCCTACGTCGCTCGGAGGTCGCGTGGCTGCCGGCCTCGCTTGATTTTCAGCCCGGGTTGAACGTCCTCGAGCAGGTCGCGCTCTCGTGCTACTTCGCTTCGTCGCGCGACCACGCCCGCTCCAAGCGGGCGGCCCGGGAGGCGCTATCTACGGCAGGGATCGAGCACTGTGCGGAGGCAAAGCCCTCCGATCTCTCAGACGGTGAGCTTCGGCTGACGGGGATCGCGCAGGCGATCGTCAAGCAGCCACGCCTGTTGTTGGCCGATGAGCCGGCGACGAACCTCGATCCGGTGGAGCGCGACCGCGTGCTCGAGCTGCTGCGCGCGAGCGCGGACGAGCACGGTGCAACAGTGCTGTTCAGCGTCACTCACGCGGATGAGACGCTGCGTTCAACGTGGTTCGTGCGGCTCGATTCCGGGCGTCTGACCGTCCCCTCCGAGCCGCCGCCGCGCGGCGAGGTCATCGACCTGTCTTCGCGCCGGGCGGCGGGTGATCGATCAGATGCTTGAACTCGAAGGAGTCTGCAAGTGATCCCGATGCAAGGGAAGGTTCGTCACGATCAACGTCCGAACTATGGGCGCCCGCGCACACCGCTCGCCGCTACACGCCGCGTCGAAAGAACCGCCACCACCTGAGCACTGCAGGCAACAGCTATTGAGAGCTGACAAAGGATGGCGCACGCTAATAAGCTGAGCCTCGCGCTGTGCGTTATCTCTTTGATCGGTGCCCCGGTGGCGTCGGCCTCAGAGTCCGCCACACTCAAGGTTGCTCTAACGCCCGAGCGACTCGGCGGACGCACGACGATCGCCTTCGCCTTCCACATCATCCCCCACGATCAACCCGTACCATCGCCACTCGTCGCGGTCAACGTGTTCTACCCCGAAAGCATCGGGATTGTGACCAGCGGCCTTGGCACAGAAACCTGTGCTGCCATCCAGCTCGAAGTGCTTGGCCGCTGCCCGCCAAACTCGCTTCTCGGCTACGGTACAGCGCTCGTCAAGGTGCCGTTCGGCCCCGAACTCATCAGCGAGGAAGGCCGCATCACCACCTGGCTGGCGCCCACTGAAAACGGGCACCCCGGCTTGCTGTTCCTCGCAGTGGGCGGAACACCCGTCCAGGCGGAAGTCATCTTCACGGCACAACTGCTCGCAGCACCATCCCCGTACGCACAGCTCGCGATAACGACGCCGCTCATTCCATCGCTGCCCGAAGGTCCGGATGCCTCGGTCGTAGAGATGACATCCACCATCGGCCCGATGAACGTCACCTACTACGCGTGGTTCAGGGGCAAACGAACCCCTTACCACCCCGACGGCCTGGGCCTACCAGAACGTTGTCCTCGCGGAGGCTTCCCGTTCGCGGCGACGTTCGTCTTCCAAGACGGCACACGAGCCGAAGCACGGGCCGCTGTCCCGTGTCCACGCGCGACTCGCCACGGGCTCAGGCGCTGAAGCTGAGTCTCCGCAGGGGAGGTCAGCGTCGAGCTTGCACGAGGTCGCTGGCGTTTGGGGCATAGCAGGAGCCCGACGCAACGGCCGCGCTCGGACGAACGCTGCCTTCATTCCGTGCCCGTCACGACGCCGACGACCCACGACGAAGGCACGGGACCCCAGAAGCGACTGTCGTCGGATTCGCCACGGTTGTCACCCATGAGATACCAGTGGTCCGCCGGAATCTTGATCGGCATCGGGAAGTTGCACTCAGGACTCACGCCGCATTCGCGGGTGGACGAGTTCTGTTCCTCCACGAACGCCGACGAGCCGGCGGCCTTGCGATAGACGTGCCCTTCCTTGACGTAGATTTCGTCGCCCGGCCCGGCAACCACGCGCTTGATGAACGTGGTGCCCGTGTCCTCCTGCGGGATCGGTTCCGCACACGCCGCGCCACCGAGCTTGATGACGTGCGACGTGGGTCCGCACTCCTCCTGCTCGGCGCCTTCCGGCGGGTGGAAGATCACGATCGCTCCCACCTTCGGAGCGCCTTCCTTGACGATGACGCGCGCCCCGATACCGTAGGTCGGCTCCATCGAGCCGGACGGAACTCGGTACACCCGCGCTGGCTGCTGCGTTGACGCCGGGTTGTTGACCACGACCGTGGTGCTGCTGCCCTTGCTCCCACCGCAGCCGGCCAGGGCGACGAGCAGCAGGGATAGCGCAACGATGCGGAACATCGGCAGCGCAGCCTATCGTCAGCGTGCATGGTGCGTGCTCGCCGCGTCAGGCGCAAGGCGCGAGGGCCTGAGCAGCCTTCTACGATCGAACCCATGCCCCCCGCGCAGCTCGATGGCAGGTTCGTCAACTGGATGAACCGGCTCAACGCTGGCGAAGCCTCGCTACCGAACTGCGAGGGGTCACGGCACCATTACGTGCCGCAGTTCCTCCTGAAGCGCTTCCGGGGCGGTGGCAAGCTCTACGAGCTCGACAAGCAGACGGGCGAGGCCACGGAGACCACCACGAAAGAGGCAGCGTGGGACAAGGATCTCTACAAGGTCGTCAGCAAGAGCGGCGACCACGACGGCGTGATCGAGGGCTTCTTCTCGCTCGCTGAGGGCTTCGGAGCCCGGAGCAGCTTGGTCGGGCGATCCGCGCGAGGCGCCGCGAGCTTCATCTCACGCAGCAGCTCGTGGCAGACCTTACGGGGGTCAATCGAGCACCTGCACGACCAAGAGCACGATCCGAAGCTGGACCGTGCTCTTGCCGCGCTCTAGCTGACCGACTACGACCCGGCATGGACATCGAGCTTAGGAGACACGAGTAGATGCCCTAGTTGAGTACCTGCGCGAGATGGACAAACTCTTCCAATGCCGTTTCCGGCGTCGGTCCAAGAAGGTGCCCGTATAGCTCATCGCGAGACTTCTCCCATTCCATGTGTTCCTGATTCCTGTACCGCTGTTCGAGCTGTTCCCAGGCATTTTCTGGTAGCCACCTAGCGACCAACACCGAGAGAGAGGGCCGACCCACCGCAAGAGCACTCGCACCTACCCTTGCCGCCGTCATCACGTCACCTTCGGAGTCGACACGCAGAACTGACGCCAATCGGGTCCAGTCTGTCTCTGCCGCCCGCCCGGCCACGAGGCTCCCATACTGAACCATCCGGCCAGCGGCAGCGGTCGTCATTGTGTGCAAAGCATTGTCGCTGGCTAGCTCAGTAATGATTTCCCACCACCGGCCACGGATCGTCCTGTCGCTCAGCCGAACCGCTGCCCGTCCACACTCTTCGAGCAGATCGAGTACGAGACTTCGTGCTTGCGAGCGGCGCGGATCGAGCTGCCCGATCAATGTCCCGAGGAATGGATCACCGGACGTGCAGACCGAGAGCGAGCGACGGATCAGCGCACTTATTACTTCCAGCATGGCCGGGTGCTCGGCGCGACGCATAGCCTGCCCCATGACGAGCGCCGCAGTGCGGGAGACTACCACCGGAGCGCCGGTCTCTCCTTCGGGCAGCTCGCCTCGCCCCCGCTTGAGGCCACGGAGATGCCCCTCTAGCACCTCGACCGTGCGCACGGTCGCACGCGAGGCTCCTGCCTCATTACCGCTCTCGGCAAGCGAACTCGCCAACTGGACGAGTGCCGTGATCGCCTCGGCAGCGCGCTCGGCCCCAGCGAGACGTCTCGTTCTGAACAGACGCTGCGCCTGGCTGCGCGTGCTGTACTGCAGCACCGCACTGTCAGGTAGAGTGAGCGTTGCTAGAGGGTCATTGCGGTGAACAAGCGAGCCGGGTATCTCGGACACCCAGAGCCGCGAGCCGTCTCGCCACCATCCGTCTCGATCGAGCCGACTCAGAACCCTCTCGGAAATGACCAGATACCCCTCACCCCGCGAGCCTATGGGGTAACTGCGGAGGCTAAGGGGAGCCGTGGGCGTCGTCCTGAGCCAGCGCATAGCGTTCATCTTCGACCGGGAGGTGAGGATGGCACGGTGAAGTCGACCAACCTTCCGTCCCGCCCGAGTCGCACGTCGCACCTCGCCCGATGCGAATATCTGAGCCGCTATTACATTGTCAGTACGGGAGAGCAGACGCGACAACGACACAACGAGACTAAGCGCGAGCGCCGCCGCCACGCCGATTGCTAGAAGGTTGTGCAGATGCTGGTGTGAGTGTCCGGGATGCCAGAGAGCGAGGCCATACAAGGCTGCGACGGCCCCGTACCCTCCCCACAGCGGCAACGGGATACTCGTGGCGCGCGCGACCAAGCCCGGGAGTCGGTCAGCCGCTAGCTCGGAAGCCACGACGTGGATCGCGACCAGCACGCCTGCAATTGCGACGATTGTGCCGGTGTTGAGCTTCGCGTTGTAGTGGATCGCGACGATCTGATCGAAAGCGAGCACGAGGCCGGCACCGATCACGGGCCAGCCAAGTACGCTTGCCGAAATCGCGACTACCCGCGGAAGGCGTGGTGCGATGAACGCGCTGCGAGCCTTCCCTCGCGCTGCGTGCCACCACGGCGCATCTTGCGTCGGCACCGGGTCTTGCGCGGAGAAGTCACGGTCGCAGTCGCGCGCGAAGCCGAGCACATCCTGTTCGGCCGTTCCCGCGATGGCGAGGACTTGCACAAGCTCATCAGCGAGCTGTTCCCTTATTCCTTGCAGCCCTGCCGCGTATACGAGCATCAGCTGCCGCCTATGGGCTGAACTTGATAGGGATTGCATTGCCTCTGCGCGAACGTCTCTGTGCTCGCCGATCAGTGCTGCGGCGGCACTGCGGGCCGCGTCGTGCAGCGCGTTCGGCGCATACGGATCGACGGGCTGCTCAGAGAGGCTCCATGCTCGCCTGAAAATGAGTAGCCTGTTTGGCGCGAGAACTCGCTCAGGAGCCCGGCGCACCGCTTGGAACGCTGTACGCGTTCGTATCTCGCTACCGGCGAGGTCTAGGGTAATCGCTTCGCTCAGCGTTAGGGATAGTGCTCCGGGCTCCCCCGACGGTGTGCTGAGCAGGACGGCCGCTGGTGCCACCAACGCCTCCCGATCGACTTTATCGAGTATGTCGCGTGGTGTCGGTGCTGGCAGGCTATAGCCCAAGAGAATCGCACGCTGCACGACATCGCCATCCTGAAATATTTGGCTTAGCTCAGTCGCCGTTACTCCAACTAGCGACGAGTTGTGTGCGATGAGTTGCCCCCGCGCCCAGTTGCTTACGATAGTTGGCAACCGGTGTCGTTCCAGGAGCCATACGGCAAGCCGCACATTCGGACCAGGACGACTCACTTGAGCCTCTCTTGGCCCGTGAAGTACAAGTCTCCACTCGCTACGTCGAGGGCCGCCGGGAAGAACGCGAGCAGTTGCTCTAGTCGGGCTTCGATTTCCTTCTCCATCTGTTTTGCGACCTGCGCTAGAGCTTCAGCGCGCATCCGTGTTGCTTCTGTCGCTCCGAGCGGAATGGCATCCTGAAGTGCAAGGGTCTCGGCTGCGATCTTTCGACGCGTCGGAATGTCTAGTAGCGGCTCTAGGATCGAGATGCCGTAAGGAGAGGTGACCTGCTCCACACCTCGCAGATGCACCACCTCATCCTTGTCAAACGTAACTGTCTTCTCGCGAGTTATCTCCACGATGTGCCCGTCCGTCTCGACCCGCGCCATCTCGGATCGCAGACACCGCATCCAGTGGTCGAGACCACGCACTCCTAGCTGCAAGTAGCCGTTCCCGCACACCAGCGCGTCGCGAACAGTCTGGTTCGTGAACTGGCGCAACCCTTGTAGCGTTCCCTGTCGGCGCAGGAGCAGCCGCATGTCCTCTCGTCCCCCCCGCAGTGACGGGGAGCGGGAACCCATGGTAGAGACCGTTCGGTCTACGGCGTCCCGAACGCGATCCTCAGTGTTATAGAGATGGCGCAATGCTGATAGGCGCCGATTAAGGCTGCTCGCATCCGGGAATGGGTCTGCCCGGAACGCAACCTGCAGTTTGAGGTCTTGCTCAACTGCTCGCTCGGCAAGAACCGCCAGTGTGGTACTCGCTTCCGGTGGTGTATCCCAAGCAAGATCGGCGTTCCCTGCATCACTCGCCGCAACGCTCGCTGGCAGCTCATCCAGAGCTTGCTTGTCCTCCATCACCTGCCGCACGGCACCCTGACGGGACACGAGGTTCAAGAGCGCACGCGCGGCCGTTTCGCTAATCACAGCGACGGGCTGGTTGGCCACGAACGCATAGAGCACATCCTGCTGTTCGTCAACCTCAAGAGCTACTGTGCCGTCATCCTTCACGTTCGCAAGGTGAAAGCCGAATAGATTGACCGGCAGGCCGGGCGCAAGGCGCACAAGCGTCAGCGTTACGCTGAGCAGCTTTCCGCCTTTGGCACCGAGTCCGTCCGCAGTTTCCGCCAGGTTTTCGAGTGCTCTGCTTGCGCTTTCGATTCGACGATCATCTGGCACCCAAGCGAACCCAATCTGTGCTGGGTCTCCTGGATAGCGGGCCTCAGCCGGCAAAGGACGCGTTGAGCTGTCTGCAGCACTCATCGCGTGTCCCTCGCGTCGAGATGCCACGGCCAATGCACCGAGCGCGCCTCGTGGCGCTCGCGGCGCTTGGTTGCGGTTCCTCCCTGGTAGGACATGGCTCCCGCGAAGCCTACGTGGTGCGCTCTCGGCGCGATATTCGGTTGGTGTCCGTCAGCCAGAATCGCGACCTTTACGAGCACGACGACCTTCTCCCGGCGCTCTGCGCCAGCCTCGGCACCGACTTTGGCAACTCCAACAGGCAGGCGCACTCCCGGCGTTCGCCGGCCGACTGCGCACGCTGTGCGAGGAACGCAACCTTTCGCAAGATGCACTCGGTCGATTGGCCGGAGACTTGGGCCGAAACACGATCCACAAGCTAGAGAGCGGTGACACCGACCCGCGCCTCACGACGATCCCTCGGCTCGCTCGCGCGCTACGCGTGCCGGCCAGGGCGTTGATCGAAACGGACGACGCGGAATGAGCTGCACGACGGCAGACGCACGATTAGCGGATCAGAGAGTGGCAGACAGCTATCTGCGGGAGCGACGGGCGCTCGATCCTGCGGCCGGCAGACCGGCCGCAAAACGGCCGCAACGTCCGCTTCTGCGGCCACTTTGCGGTCACCGAGCCCATCGAACAACAGCGAAACGAGGCGAACGGCGTCCCGCCAAGTCCAGTGTTTTACGGGTTTCGCCCGTTCGCTGGCCTTCGCAGAACATGAACCAATCGGGGCGCCCGGATTCGAACCGGGGACCTCACCCTCCCGAAGGGTGCGCGCTACCAGGCTGCGCCACGCCCCGACGCGTAACTAGGTCCAGTATCACAGATGGTGATCCAGACTATGCAGCGTTTTGGAGCGAGCGTGCGCACCCGACAGCGCACCGCTTGTTGGCGACCAGCTCGGCGACGTCGTACCAGCGGCTTCCGCCGAGGGCGAACGGGAACACCGTATACCTGCGTGCCGTTGGCCCCTCCGCCAGTTCGGCGAGCAGCGCGCAAGCTTGCAGTAGCCCTGCCCAGAACGAGACGAATGAGATTGTGGGGATGAACTCGCCGCTCGGTGGAAGCGGGTCTGGGTGGGCGCAGCCCACGCACGGATCGCCCGGGTGGTGGGTTGTCACGACCGCTTCGTGGTCGTTCGTCGCGCCGACGATGAGGCTCTCCGGCCACTCCTCCTGTACGCGCCAGCGCGAGGGGATGTCGTCGACGCCGACGAACACGCGCTCGCGCAGGGGCCGCAGTTGCTCGCGCGTCTCCTCAGCGAAGCGTTGCGGGACGCCGGTGATCCGCAGTGAGGTGGTGCTGGAGTCGCGGAGCACGTCGATCTTCGCTCGCTCATCTTCATCGCCTCGGAGCTGCAGATAGCGGTTGACGTTAGACAGGTCCGTCGGCTCTGGCTCGATCGCGCGCATGTCGCCGCTGATGTTCGGCAGCTGAAGCAGCGTCGCGACGAGAGCGTTGACGATCGCCCCTCCGCTGACCGCGTCGAACGCGCCGATCGCCGCGCGGGCCTGCCCCTTCGCCACCGCGCTGCGCTCTAGGGCGGGGAACAGCTCGCGTAGGTCGATGTGGACCGGAGGTCCCGGCGAGGGGCGGGGGCGGCGCGAGCGGGCGATGCCCGTCGTGCGCTCGATCTCGGGTAGCGCGTGCTCGAGGGCGATCGCGGCAGCGGCGCCGGCGGCGGCGAGACCGCCGAGTGGACCCGTCGCCGATGGGAACGTGTCCGGTCGGTCCCAGCTGAGGCGGCATTCGAAGTCGCCGGCGTAGACGTGGATCGCTGCCTCCTCCGCGCACGGGGTCGTGCCGAACGCGAACGTCACGGCCACAGCCCCGCGCTCGGTACGCAGCACCGCTTCGGGAACAAGGTGCTCGCCGAGCTCCAGCAGGGCGACGCGCAGCGTCCGCCGGCGAAGCGGCGCGACCACGTTGATCACGGGCATGTCGGCGACGGCGAGCTCGATCCCGATGCCCATGCGGGCGATCAGCTGGAAGGCGCCGATCAGGGCCGCCTGGCCGCAGGCGTCGGCCATGCTCTCGGCGTCGGCGAGCAGTCGCACTGTCGTCGCGGCGAGCCCGCGCGCGATCGCCGCCTCCTCGGCCTTGGCGTCGAAGAACACTCGGTTGATTAGGCGCGTGGTGCGCGAAAGGGCGAATGCGCGGCTCACCGCTCGAACCTCAGCGCGCTTGCGGGGTCGAGCTGCGACCAGCCGCCCTGCTCGCGTCGCACCGCCAGGTAGCTGCCCTCCAGGCCGACCGGGCCGGACGCAAAGCGGGGGATAACGAGCGAGAGGTAGCCGGGCAGGTGCACGAGCGAGAGCACGTCATCGCGCGGGGAGTGATAGGCGTCGCGCGGGTGGGTGTGCACCTGGGCGCGGATCGTGCGGCCCTCGGTGGCAAGCTGCTGCCAGAACTCCCCGATCCACATGTCGTCGATGTCGTACAAGCAGGCCGTCGCGGTGTGCTTGGGCTGCACGACGCCGTCGACGTATTCCGGCTGCGCCTGGGGGCCAGTCCACACCACCACGCACTCGCGCTCGCCGGCGCCGCAGTGCCGGAGGCGCTCGAAGGACGTCTCGAGCACCCCCAGCGCGACTCCCAGCGTCATGCCCGCCCGCCGCCAGAGCGGGCGCGCATGATCAGGGTCGTGTCCGGCTTGACGCCCGCCTCCTCGACCGTCAGGTCGGGGTTGACGAGCGTGGTGTTGTCCGGCAGGTACAGCTCGAGCTGCTCGCGCTCAGGCTCGGGGATCTCGAACGCGACGTAGGCCTCGTGGTAGAGGCTCCGCGCACGCTCGTGCGGGTGGTAGGCGACGGCGCGGGTCACGCCGACGTAAAGAATCTCGACCTTCAACTTCGCGGGCGCTGCGGTGTCTGCAGACATCGGCTGTTCCCTTTCGATCGGGGAGGTAGATGGGATCTGTGGCTTCATACTAGCGCACGAAAGACGCCTAATTCCCCGCTTTCCTAACCAAATATGGCATAATTCACTTCATTTTCACGCATACAGCGGGATTTCGGGCTCGCCGTCGCGTCGCGTCCGGTCCCGCTGCAATCGTTCTTGCAAGCTCGAGCGCGAAACGGAGAAGCGCAGGCGGGCTGCTGCACATGTCGAACCGGACCCCCCGGGGGAGCCGCGTACTCGTATCTGGCATGACCGCTTCAGAGCCGCCCCTCGGACCGGACGTTAGGCTTGCCCTCATGACCACCACCGACACGCTGAGCGAGATCATGAGCGGGATACGCGAGGTCGAGGCGTCGTGAGCCTCGAGGAGGCGCGCGTCGCGGCCAGCATCTTCGACCCACAGCGGCTGCGTATCGCGCGACAGCTGCGAAAGCTCACCCGCGCCGCACTCGCCGAGCAGGTCGAGGTCAGCCCCGCCGCGGTCGGCCAGTGGGAAACCGCCACCGCACGTCCCAAGCCGCAGACGCTCCTGCAGGTCGCCGACGTGCTCGACTTCCCCGTGGCCTACTTCGCCGCCAGCGGGCGCGAACTGCCCGAGTTCGAGACCGACCTCAGCTTCTTCCGCAGCCTGCGCAAGTCAAGCCAGGCAGACCGCGAGGCCGCGCTCGCACACGCTGCGCTGATCACTGAGCTCGTCGAGGTCATCGAGCGCCACGCAAAGCTGCCCGCGCTCACCATCCCGGAGCACCCGCTGCCGACCGACGCCCCGCCCGAGCAGATCGACGAGGTCGCGTGCGCCGTGCGGGACCAGTGGGGGCTGGGGGAGGAGCCGATCGAGAACATGCTGCGCCAGCTCGAGCTACACGGCACCATCGCGGTCCGCCTCGGGCTCGCAGACGAAGGCATCGATGCGTTCTCCTGGCCCGGGCCGGCACACCCGGTCGTGATCCTCGACAGCGGCAAGGGCGACAAGGCACGCTCTCGCTTTGACTGCGCCCATGAGCTCGGACACCTCGTGATGCACCGACACGCCGGTGCGCGCGCGGCCGACCGCGCCCTTGAGAAACAGGCGCACCGCTTCGCGAGCTCATTCCTGCTGCCCGCCAGGCGACTGCACCAGGAGTGGCCGATCGGGCGGCTCAACTGGCGCGAGCTGGTGGCCCTTAAGCAACGCTGGCAGATGTCCCTCGGAGCGCTGCTCTACCGCGCCCAAGACGTCGGCCTCGTGACGGCCACGACGTACGAGTCGGCGATGAAGTACATGTCCCGGGCCGGGTGGCGAAAGCACGAGCCCGGTGAGCTAGGCCCGCCCGAGCGCCCGCGCCTCCTACGACGGGCCGCTGAGGCGCTTGAGCATGCCGGGATCGACGCCGAGCGGCTGGCTGAGCTTGCACACATCCCGATCGAGGAGGTACGGATGTACCTCACGATGCCGGCCGCGCCGGGCAGGGTCACCATCGAGCTTTGAGCGATTTAAGAAGCAAGAGCGCCCCGCGAGGCATCAGATCCAGAGCTGCGGACGATACTCAGCTTCAGCGCCGGTGCAACACCGGAGGCCGTCGCCAAGCTCGTGACCTCGGCCATGCACCCTATTCAGTAGGCAGCGGGCCAAGCGGGCGGATCGATCACAAAACCGCCGCGAGGCAGAATCCCCAGCACCAGAGCCAATCGCCACCAATCGCCCCGATACTTTCCTCATTCGGCAGCACTGTCCGCCGGCTGAGATTCGTCGCGGTGCGGCGCGCGCTCAAGCGTCCACTGCTCGCCTTCCACTAGGGCTTGCAGTTGCTCGCGCTCGCCAGAGCTGCGGCGCATCATGTGTGTGTAGACGCGCAGCGTGAATGCTGGATCGGTATGCCCGAGCTGCGCCATCACGTAGTTGGGGTCCTTGCCGATCGCGACAAGGATCGAGGCGAAGGTGTGCCTGAGCTTGTGTGGCGTGATCCCGAGCGGAAGTGGTTGCCCGCCGCGCTGCGCCTGCAGCTCTTCGGCGCGGCGCACAACGGCCGCGACCACGTCCTTGAGGTTGTGGCGGTCGCGCGCCCGTCCGGTGGCCGTAATCAGGACGGGATCGTCGGGACCGGTCGGCGCGCCTTCCTTGATCTTCTGCGCTCGGTGCTCGGTCAGGATCTCGCGAAGCAGCGCCAGCGTGTCGATCTCGCGCATGCCCGCCTCGGTCTTGTCGCGCCCAACTGCGATCCGGCCGTTGGCGAGGTCGAGGTCGCGTTCCAGCAGCGCGCCGCCGGCGGAGACGCGCGGGCCGCCAAGCATCAGTACCGCGATCGCCGCCTTGCGCCCGGTGGTCTGGTTGTGCCGGCGTTGCGTGTAGCAGCGCCCGCGGGGATCGTGGATCGTGACGACGTCGCCGTCGCGCTCGTCGAGGTCGGCGGCAGCTTCGAGCATCACCGCGATATGTTCGGCGCTGTCGAGGTAGACGGGGCGCGGCTTTGTGGTCTTCAGTCGCCGCCGCTTGCCGACCGCGTGGTTGCGGGGCACGATGTCGTACTCGACGGCCAGCTCGAGGATCTGCTGCAGGACGTCGAGCTGCATGTTGATCGAGCGCGCCGAGAGTGGCTTCTGGACGCGCCGGTAGCGGCGCCCGAGCTTGTCGACGATCTCGACCATCAGCGGCCGACCGGCGTCGATCGCAGCCTGGCAAGTGGCGGCTTCGCGGACCTTGTGCTGGCGGTAGCGGTCGATCTCCTTGACGGTGATCTGCTTGACCAGGTGCTCCTTGAAGAATGGGATCAGGTGGTTGCGCAGTTCGTTGCGATAGTTGCTGGCGGTGCTCTCCTCGACCTCGAGGCACTTGGCATCGAGCCAGTCGGCGGAGAACGGCAGAAAGCTGACGTCCTCCTCCGGCGCCTGCGGGACCGGGTCTGGCTCGGCCGGGCGCCAGGTGCCAAGCTCGACGTCACGCAGCACGACCGCGAGCTCACGATCTGCCATCGCGTCCGTCCAGCCATCCTCCGGGTGGCCGAGCGTGACGTACCGGCGCTCGCCGTAGGCGCGGAACCGCAGCGCAAAGCACGGCTGCGTGGCCGTCGGTTTGATGACGCTGCCTGTCGCAGGGCGGCCCATCAGCGCTGCCCTCCGGCGCTGGCGCGAGCGCCGATCACCGGCCGCGGACCGCTGAGCAGGTCCTCGACGGTGCGGCTGCGTGAAGTCGCACCCCGGCGCCGACGCGGCGTGACGCGCAGCGGCAGCGCCGGTGTGCTGGCCGCCGGCTGCGGGGCTGCCTTCAGTTGTGCGATCACGTCGGGGGAGAACCCGAGCCGTGGCCGTGGGCCGCTGCCGAGCGCCACCGCCCCGAGCTCGCGGGCATGGTCGTAGACCCATCGGCGCGTCTTGCCGGTCCGCCGTGCGACCTCGCGCGCATCGAGGAGCGCCGCCGGCGGCTCGACGGCGCTCAGACGGGCTGCGAGCCGGTCGGCGAGACGATCGGCGAGGGCGTCGAGCAGCCCATCGTCATCGACGAGCTCGGAGGCGAGCACGAGCCGACGGCCCCGCTCGCGAGCACCGCGCTCTTCCTCGACGGCGCGGCCTGGACGCCTGCGGTCAGGTCCCGAAGGAAAGGCGTTTGGTGCGTCTGGCATCCCATGAAAAGTTGGGGCAAAGACCGCGCTTGCCTTCCCCCTCAGACGGCCGTGAGCACGACGGCCGCACCCGCCACAGCGCTCGCCGCCCAGCAGCCGAAGCAGCGCCGAGAGCTCGTGGCCGCCAGCCCGGCGCGCGGGCGCCACGAAGCGCTCGCAAGCGGTCTCCAGGCCCGCCGGACCGGCGGGTTTGGGCAGTGAATGGGCAGTAACGCGGCGGCTACGGCGCGGCGAGGCGACTGCTTCGCCGCGCCGTACACGCCAAAAAGCCCCTGTCCTAGCGGCTTCCCGGGTTATCGGGGCGCCCGGATTCGAACCGGGGACCTCACCGACCCGAACGGTGCGCGCTACCAGGCTGCGCCACGCCCCGACGCCTCCGCAGTATCCCATACGAGCGCTGCCGGACCGCTCCCGCTATGGTCGCGCCGATGCCCACCCCCATCGCGGACATCCTGGCGGAGCTCGACGGCGTCCTCGAGCCGGCCCGCTTCGAGGACTACTGCGTGAATGGCCTGCAGGTCCCAGGCCCGGCGCTCATCCACACGATCGCCACGGGCGTCAGCGCAAGCGCGGAGCTGTTCGAGCGCGCCGCCGCCGAGCAGGCAGATCTGCTGCTGGTCCACCACGGCCTCATCTGGGGCTCCGGCGTGACAGCGATCGACGCGATCCTCAAGCGGCGCCTGCAGCTTCTGTTCGACGCGGACGTGGCGCTGGCCGCCTACCACCTCCCCCTGGACGCGCACCCCGAGCTGGGCAACAACGCGCTGCTCGCACGAGCGCTCGGTGTAACTGACGCCCTGGAGCCGTTCGCGCAGGTCCGCGGCCAGCCGATCGGCTTCATAGCGCAGCTCCCTGGAGACGGCCTGTCTCCGGAGAACCTCCTCGCGCGCGTGAAGGAGCTGACGGCGCAAGCGCAGTTCTCAGACTGCGGGCCCCTTCTCCTCGACGCGGGTTCGCAAGCCGGCCCGCCAAGCATCCGCCGCCTGGCGATCGTCTCAGGCGCAGGCGCCGACTACCTTGCGGACGCAGCGGCGGCAGGCGCGGACGCGCTGCTCACGGGAGAGCCGGAGGAGCGCTCGATGGCGCTCGCGCGCGAGCTTCGCATCCACCTGATCGCCGCCGGCCACCACGCCACGGAGACGTTCGGCATCAGACGCCTGGGGGAGCACCTGGCGGAGCGCTTCGACGTGCGGCACGTTTTCCTGGACGTGCCCAATCCCGTGTGACGCCGTTTGACCGTCGACGAGCGCGACCGCGTCCCTCCAGACTCCCGGTAGACGTTCAGTTTGACTGTTCAAACCAGACGCAAACGTCTAACATCAGACGTACATTCGGCTGAGGACAAGGAGGAGCGCAATGGAGGCTACGGCGTCGACGACGGGGTCGAAGACGATCGCCGATCTGGTCCCGAATTCGGCTGCCGAGCACGCCGATGACGTTGCCGTGCGCTTCAAGCGCGACGGCGCATGGAACGATGTCAGCTACAACGAGCTGGCTGAGATCGTGCAGGAGATCGGCCTTGGGCTGATCGACCTGGGGATCGAGGCCGGCGAGCGGCTGTGCATACTCGCCAACACCCGACCCGAGTGGTCCTACGCGGACATGGGCGCCACGTCCGCAGGCGCGGTGGTGGTGCCGATCTACCAGACGAACTCCCCCGAGGAGTGCCTGTGGGTGATCTCCGACTCGGGCGCCTGCGCGATCGTGTGCGAGGACGAGGAGCAGCTCGCCAAGGTCGCCGCCATCAAGGACCAGGTGCCGAGCCTGCGCACCGTGATCGTCATCGACCTGCCCGAGGCCTACGCAGCCAACGGCGCCACGAGCAACGGCTCCGCCGGCAACGGCTCGTCCGCGTCCGCCGCCTCCAGCGCCGGCGCCCTGAACGCGATCTCGCTCGATGAGGTACGCGAGCGCGGACGCCGGCGCTCCGCTGCGGAGCTCGACGCGCGCCGCGCGGCCGTGCGCCCGGAGGACCCGTTCACGTTCATCTACACCTCCGGTACCACCGGCCCGCCGAAGGGCTGCGTGCTCACGCACGGCAACTACCGCGCGATCATCGACATGGTCGGCGAGGCCGGCGAGATCGAGGGCGACGAGGTCATCTACCTGTACCTCCCTCTCGCCCACTCCTTCGCGCTGCTCATCCAGCTGGCGGTGTTCGACCTGGGCGGCACGCTGGCGTACTTCGGCGGCGACACCAAGCAGATCGTCCCTGAGCTGCTGGAGGTCCAGCCCACGTACCTGCCGTCGGTGCCGCGCGTGTTCGAGAAGATCTACACGCTCGCGCACGGCGCCATCGAGTCCCAGCCGCCGCAGGAGCGCGAGCGCGCACACAAGGCGATCGCGCTGGGCGTGAAGGTGCGCGACATGATCAACCGCGGCGAAGAGGTCCCCGAGGAGCTGAAAGGCCCCTTCGAGGAAGCGGACGAGCAGCTGTTCAAGAACGTCCGCGCGATCTTCGGCGGACGCGTGCGCCACGCCACCAGCGGCGCAGCGCCGATCGCCAAAGAGATCCTCGAGTTCTTCTGGGCGTGCGGCGTGCCCGTGCTCGAGGGCTATGGCATGACCGAGACGGCCACCGCGGCGACCACCTCAACGGTCGAGAACCACCGCTTCGGCACCGTCGGGCGCGCGCTTCCCGGCGTGGAGCTGAAGATCGCCGAGGACGGGGAGATCCTGGTCAAAGGGCCGAACATCTTCAACGGCTACCACAACCAGGCGTCCACCAGCTTCGGCTCGGTGGAGAACGGCTGGCTGCACACCGGCGACCTGGGCTCGATCGACGAGGACGGCTACCTGTCGATCACGGGGCGCAAGAAGGACATCATCATCACCGCCGGCGGCAAGAACCTCACGCCGGCGAACATCGAGAACGACCTCAAGCAGTGCCGCTGGATCTCCCAGGCGGTCATGCACGGCGACCAGCGCCCCTACCCGGTCGTGCTGATCACGCTGGACGAGGAAGAGATGCCCTTCTACGCGCGCGAACACGGCCTGCCCGAGGACATCGCCTCGCTCTCGCGCGAGCCGGCCGTGCGGGAGCTGATCCAGCAGGAGGTCGACCGCGCGAACGCCAAATACGCGCAGGTCGAGCAGGTGAAGAAGTTCGCGATCCTCGATCACGACCTCTCCCAGCCGACGGGCGAGCTGACGCCGACGCTGAAGGTCAAGCGCAACGTCGTCAACGAGAAATACGCCGACCTGTTCGACGCGCTCTACGCCGGCTGAGAAGCCGAGCGCGCAACTGCTGGCATAGCTGCGAACATGGGAACCGATGCGCACTGACCCCACAGACAACGGCGGGCTGTTCGTAGGGCGCCGCCCGGGGACGGCGCCCGTGCACTTCCGCGCGCTTCCCGAGCGCGGCGGCGCGCTGCGCCAACGCGTGGACGGCTCGCTGGCGAGCCTGATGCTGGCGGCGATGACGCTGCTGTGCCTGCTCTGCTGGGGGCCGATCCCGCTCGGTTGCCTGTGGCTGGGATCGCAGGCCAACTACCTCACCGGCAGCGTCAGCTTCGGCATCCTCGTCTCCTTCGCAGCCCTGTTCGCGCTGCTGTTCGGCGCGCTGTCTGTGATGAAACGCGCGGACAACGCCTGGATCCTGGTGCGCCGCGCGGCCGGCTATGACCAGCGCGCGGGCGTGCTGGGCCGCATATTCGCGATCACCGCCGTCGTCTGCACGCTCGCCTTCCTGCTCTGGTTCCTGGTGATCCACGGACCGGGCACCGGCCTCGTCGCTCGCGGCGGCGAAACGTGATCCGCTAGAAAGAGGCCACATGGGCCTGCTCGACTACTACCGGCAATTCGAGGGGATGTCCGAGGAGGAGGTCAACCAGGGCCTGCGCGAGGAAGCGGCCGAGCGCCGGCGCAAGGCGCTCACGCGCGTGGAGACGCTGGACCTCTCGCTCACCACCTGGCCGGGGCTGCCGCATCCGCGGATCGTCAGCGCGATCACGTTCGTCGCCCGCCGCGGCCTGCACCGCTACCCCCACCTCGCCGGCGCTGACCTGCGCGGCACGCTCGCCGAGCGCCACGGCGTCGAGCCGGACCGGCTGATCCTCGGCAACGGCGCCGCCGAGCTGCTGAGCGCCGCCACGCGCGCGCTGATCGAGCCGGGCCAGCAGCTGCTCACGCTCTGGCCCTCCTATCCCCTGTATCCGATCATGGCCCGCCGCGCCCACGGTCAGGCGGTGCGCGTGGATGCGCAAGGCGCCGGCGCCACCGTGGACGCGCTGCTGGAGGCCGCGGCGCGCGAGCCGGGCGTGCGCGCGGTGGCGCTCGCCAGCCCCAACGACCCCACCGGCGAGCTGATCCCCGCATCCGAGCTGCAACGTCTGGTCGAGGGGCTGCCCGAAGGCGTGGTGGTGCTGCTGGACGAGTCGCTCGTCGAGTTCGCGGACGCGCAGCCCACGAGCTCCTCGCTGGCCCTGCTCGAGCACCAGCCGCGGCTGCTCGTGTTTCGCAGCTTCTCCAAGGCATGGGGCCTCGCCGGGCTGCGCATCGGCTACGCGATCGGCGCCCCCGGCTCGGGCGCGCTGCTCGCCGAACTGCAACCCGACCTGGGCGTCTCTGAGATCTCCCAGGCGGGCGCATTCGAGGCGCTGCACAGCTGCTCTGAGATCATCGAGCAGCGCGTGCGGGTCATCCGCGAGGAGCGCCCGCGGCTGATCGCCGCTCTGCGCGAGCGCGGCTTCGAGGTCTCCGACAGCCAGGCCAACTTCGTGTGGGCCGCCCACCCCTCCGTGGCAGGCGCGGAGCTAGCGGTGAAACTCGAGCGTGCCGGCATCCTCGTCGCAGCCGGCGACGCGCTCGGTGAGCCCGGCCACGCGCGCATCGCGATCCACTCCGCCGCCGCCAGCGACCGGCTGCTGAACGCCCTCGACAACGCGCTCTAGCCGGAGCCGCTCTGGCGCAGCAGCGCGCCGGTGGTGCCTTCGAGGATCTTGCGCCAGGAGCTGACCTCCTCGCGCTCGTCGTCGAAGTGGGCGACCACTTTGCGCACGCGCTTGGCTGAGATCTCCAGGCCATGGCGTTCGGCGATGTCACGGTAGCGGTCGTATTCGCCGGCGAGCTGCTTGGTGACGGACTCGAAGCCGTGGCGCGCGATCTCCACGCGCGAGGTGAAGCTCATCATGGAGGTCTGGAACATCAGCTCGTCGTTGGACTCGGGCTCGATCAGCACGATGTCCACGCCGGGGTAGCGCTCCTCCCAGCCCTTTGCAAGTTCGTGCAGGCGCTGGTGGGCGACCAGCTTGAAGACCTGGTAGCCGATCTGCGCGAAGCCCATGTCGGCGACGCGCTGGGGACGCCTGCCCTGCAGCGTGGTGACGGTGTTGGAGAAGTCGTTGACGAACGGCACGATCGGGTTGATCACCACCACCAGCTTGGCCCCCGCCTGGACGGCGAGATCGAGGTTGGTGGTGGAGACGATGCCCCCGTCGATCAGGTCGCGGTCGTTGACGGTCACGGGCGCGTAGACCATGGGCAGCGCTCCTGAGGCGCGCACGGCGGTGGAGATGGGAACGTCCTCGGCGCCCTCCACACCCAGCACGACGCGCTCGCAAGTGTCGAGGTCGGTGGCGGTCAGGTAGAGCTCGCACGCGAGCTGCCCGAAGTCGTCGGTGCGGCCGGGCTCGCTGAGCACCTCACGCAGGTAGCGTCTCGATGCCGGCGCCCGTGTACAGGCCGGAGGGCAGCGCGTCGGCGAGCCCCATGATCACGTCCATCAGCGAGAGGCCGCCCGGCTGTGAGAGCAGGCTGCGGGCGAGCGAGAGGGCGCGCAGCGGCATCAGCGCGCCCTTGCGCGCGAACTCGAGCAGGTTCGGGCGCAGGAGGTCGCCGATGTCGATGTCTTTGAACGTGGCTTTGCCCTGGCCGGTGACGACCCGCATCATCTCCTCGGGAGTGACGCCGTTGGCGCACAGCGCGGCGATGAACGAGCCGGCGGAGGTGCCCACGTAGACGTCGAAGTTGTTGACGGTGCTGTTGACAGCGAGCAGGTCGAGCGCGCGCAGCGCGCCGATCTCATAGACGCCGCCGGTGAAGCCGCCGCCGCCGAGCACGAGCGCGGTCTTGTCGCGCCGAGGACGCTTCCTGCGCTCGACCGACCCGGGCCTGCCGACGCCACGGGGGGCGACCCGGCGCTTGCGCGCCTTGGCGCTGGCAACCGCCTTGGCGGTCGGTTCCAGCTTGACAACCTTGCCCATGGCAGGGACATTCTACGGGGAGTGCCCCGGTACCGGACCGCAAAGCTCCTGATCGCGCTGTGCGGCCTGTTGGCAGTCACCGTGCTGGCGCCCGCCGCGGCCGCTGCAAGCGGCGGCCTTTCGGAGATGCAGAGCCACATCGCGCACCAGCTGGCGCTGGCGGGGCCGGCCGACGGCGCGTACGTGTACGACCTGACGAGCAAACAGGCGCTGTTCTCCGAGCGCGCGAGCGTGATGCGCCCGCCGGCGTCCGTGGAGAAGCTGTACACGGCCACAACCGCTCTGGAGCTGATGGGCCCGACGGCGCGCCTGGACACGACGGTGTACGGCGTGGGGCACATGGCGCCGGGCGGCGTATGGGAAGGCAGCCTCTACCTGCGCGGCGGCGGCGACCCGACGTTCGGCACCGCGTCGTTCATCCACAGCCACTACGGCGGCGTGGGCGCGAGCGTGCAGACGCTGGTGAGCCAGCTGGTGAAGACCGACGGCATCCGCCGTGTCACCGGCTCGATCGACGGCGACGAGTCCTACTTCGACTCGCTGCGCGGCGAGCCCTCCAGCGACTACCAGTGGGATCCGTTCCTGGAAGGAACGCTCAGCGGACTGGCTTTCAACCGCGGCGCGACGGGATCCGAACGTGGCCCACACGCGCCGGCGGCGTTCGCGGCGCGAGCGCTGTGGGGCCTGTTGAAGGCGGCCGGCGTGACGATCAAGGGCTCCAGCGGCGCGGCCACGACACCCGCGGGCGCGGTGCAGCTCGCGCAGGCGCCCTCGCCGACGCTCACGCAGCTGCTGGGGCTGATGCTGCCGCCGTCGGACAACTTCTTCGCGGAGACGCTGGTCAAGGACCTGGGCGCGCGCTACGGCGGCGCGGGAACGACGGCGGCGGGCGCTGCGGTGGTGATGAAGACGATCGGCTCGGCGCTGGGCATCCACCCGCAGGTGGTGGACGGCTCGGGCCTCTCCGAAGAGGACAAAACCTCCCCCTACCAGGTGGCTGACCTGCTCACGGAGCTCGCGCCGACGTCGATCGGCACGGTGCTGCGCAACAGCCTTGCGGTGGCGGGACACACGGGCACGCTGGAACTGCGCATGCGCGGAACCCGCGCGGCGGGCAACTGCCAGGGCAAGACGGGCACGCTGACGGGCGTGTCGAACCTGGTGGGCTACTGCCAGGCGGCGGACGGCCACACGCTGGTGTTCGCCATCTTCACGGACGGCATTCCCACGGAAACGGCGCACACCTTCCAGGACAACATGGCGATCACGATCGCCGACTCGAACATCACCAGCGCCGAAGAGGCCTCAGCGAAGCGCTAACGCCGCCGCTTGGACGCTGGGCCTTCGCGGCAGTACCTGCTCTCGGCGAGCCACTGCACGCGAGGACTGGCGGCCTGCACGGTGGCGAACACGTTGGCTTCGGCCTTGCAGGGACTGGGGAAGCGAGCACCGCGTATTTCGAGCTTGCAGCGCCACTGATCGAGCGGCGTGGAGGGGGTGAATTCCTGCTGGACGTCGCTGCGCCCGGAGCAGTGGGTTTCACCGCTGTACCCGGCGCGCAGCCGCGCGGAGACCTGCTTGTGGATCTGGCTCGTGATCGCGGACTGCGCTTCGGAGCCGGTGATGGGGACGAGTTGAGCGGGTGCGGCAGCGAGCACGACGAGCGCCGCGGGCACGACCACCAAATTGCGCATGGGCGAACATTACCCAGGCTGCGCGCAAATAGCACAAACGGGTTACTCCAGCAGCGCCAGCAGGCGGGCTTCGTCGAGCACGCTCACCCCGAGCCGCTGCGCCTTCTCGAGCTTGGAGCCGGCGCTGTCGCCGGCGACGACGTAGTCGGTCTTCTTGGACACCGAGCCGGTGACGCGCCCGCCGGCGGCGAGGATCCGCTCGGTGGCGGCCTCGCGCGAGAGCTCGGGCAGCGTCCCTGTGAGCACGAGCGTCTTGCCGGCGAGCGGGCCCTGCGAGGGCGCGGGCCCCTCTTCGTGGAAGCGCAGCCCCAGCTCTCGCAGCTCCCCGATCAGCGCGAGCATGCGCTCGTCGTGCAGCTGCGCGTTGATCGACTGCGCCATCTTCTCCCCCACGCCAGGCGTCTCGGCGAGCTCCTCGGGCGTGGCCTCGAGCATCGCGTCGATGTCGCGGAAGCGCTGGGCGAGGTTGCGCCCGGTGACCTCCCCCACCTCCTCGATGCCGAGCGCGAACAGCACGCGCGCGAACGGCCGCTCCTTGGAACGCTCGACGGCGGCGAGCAGGTTGTTGACAGACAGCTCGCCGAAGCCCTCCAGCTCGAGCAGCTGCTCTGCCTGCAGGCGGTAGAAGTCGGCGGCGGTGCGCACCAGCCCGCGCTCCTGCAGCAGCGCAACCTGCTTCTCGCCGAGGCCGTCGATGTCCATGGCGCCGCGCGAGACGAAGTGCTTGAGCAGCTGCCAGGCGCGCATGGGGCAGTCGCGGTTGGGGCAGACGGTGTAGACGCTGTCGGGCGGCTTGACGGTGGGCGTGTCGCAGAATGGGCAGCGCTCGGGCGGGTGCGGCGCGGGCGGGCGGCGCTTTCGCTCGGCGACGTGCGGAGCGGGCGAGACGACCTGCGGGATGACGTCGCCGGCGCGCACGACGATCACCTCCTCGCCGGCACGGAGGTCCTTGCGCAGGATGTCCTCCTCGTTGTGCAGCGTGGCGAGCTTGATCGTCACGCCGCCCACTTCCACCGGCTCGAGCACGGCGTAGGGGCGCAGGTCGCCGAACTTGCCCACGTTCCACATGACCTTCTCGAGCGTGGTGAGGGCGGTGGTGGGCGGGAACTTCCAGGCGACGGCCCAGCGCGGGTCGCGCCCGACGGTGCCGAGCCGGCGCTGCAGCTCGAGCTCATCGACCTTGATGACCACGCCGTCGATCTCGAAGTCGAGCTCGCCCCGGCGCCGCTCCCAGTCCAGGCACTGCGCGATCACCTCGTCCTCGCCGGCGAGCACGCGGACGCCCGTGTTCACGCGAAAGCCATGATCGCGCAGCCAGTCCAGCGCCTGGGAGTGGCGCTGGAAGGAGAGCCCTTCGGTGACGCCCACCTGGTAGCACCAGATGGACAGCGGCCGCTTGGCGGCGTCGGCGGGGTCGAGCTGGCGGATGGTGCCGGCGGCGGAGTTGCGCGGGTTCATGAACGTGGACTCGCCGGCTTCCGCGCGGCGCTCGTTGAGCGCGGTGAAGTCGGCGAGCGACATGTACACCTCCCCGCGCACCTCCACGAGCGCCGGCGCGTCCTCGATGCGCAGCGGGATGGCGCCGATGGTGCGCAGGTTGTGCGTGACGTCCTCCCCCACCTCGCCGTTGCCGCGGGTGGCGCCGCGCTCGAGCACTCCGTCGCGATACAGCAGGCTGATGGCGAGCCCGTCGATCTTGGGCTCGACGACGAACGTGAAGCTGGGGTCCTCGATGCCCTCTCGCGCGAGGTGGTTGCGCATCCGCTCCACCCACGCGCGCAGCTCCTGCTCGGAGCGCACGTTGCCCAGCGAGAGCATGGGCTCGAGGTGGCGGACCTTCTCCAGGCGCCCCACCGGCTCGCCGCCGACGCGCTGGGTTGGCGAGTCGGGGGTCAGCAGCTCCGGGTGATCGCGCTCGATCGCGCGCAGCTCGTCGAGCAGGCGGTCGTAGGCGTCGTCGCCAATCTCAGGGTCGTCGAGGACGTAGTAGCGGTGAGCGTGGTGCTCGAGCTGTTGGCGCAGCTCCTTGGCGCGCGAGGCGAGGTCGGTTGCGCTCACGTCTGCGCGTCGTATGCGGTCCGATCCGCGGGCCCATCTGCGCTGGGCGCCGGCGCGAGCAGCGCCTCCAGGTCGAAGCTCCGCAGCGCGTCGAGGCTGGGACGGTCGGTGAGGTCGAAGTGGATTGGCGTGACGGCGATGCGCCCGGCGGAGATGGCGGCGAGGTCGGTGCCGGGCTCGTCGTGGAAGCCGGGGTCGGAGCCGTAGATCCAGTAGCGCCGCCGGTGCTCCTCCTCGCGCTCGAGTTTGAGCTCGTCCTTGTAGATGCGCTTGCCGAGGCTGGTGACCTCCACGCCGCTGGGGTCGCCGGCGGGCACGTTGATGTTGAGCAGCGTGCGCGCAGGCAGCGGCACGTCCTCGATGCGCTCGACCACGCGGGCGACGAACGCTGCGGCCACCTCGAAGCCGAAACCGCCGTCGAAGCGGTAGTCGAGCGAGCGCGCGCGCGACTGCTGGGAGACGGCGATGGCGGGCAGCCCCAGCACGACGCCCTCGAGCGCGGCTGCGACGGTGCCGGAGTAGGTGATGTCATCGCCGAGGTTGGCGCCGTGGTTGATGCCGGCGACGACGAGGTCGGCGGCGAAGTCCTCGACGATGCCGAGGCTTGCCAGCCGCACGCAGTCGACAGGCGTGCCGTCGGTGGCGTAGCCGATGGTGCCGTCGGAGAAGGGGACCTCTTCCACCCACAGCGGCCTGCGGGTGGTGATGGAGCGCGCCATCGCGGAGCGGTTGCCGTCGGGGGCGATCACCGCCAGGCGCACGTCTGAGATCTCGGCGAGCGCGTGGCGCATCGCCTGCAGCCCGTCGGCCTCGATCCCGTCGTCGTTTGTTAGCAGGACGTTGAGCATGTCTGTTTGTCCAGCATAGGGGCCGGTTCGGTCCCCGCGCGTGAAGATGCGGTGCGCCAGCACTATCAACCGCGGGCAAGCGATCCCGCTATATGCTCGCCATCTGTGAAAGCGAGCGAAGGCAGCCGGCGCCGCGTCATGTCGCTGCGCGCACGGCGGAAGCGGTTGTCGGGGAGATGGAGGGGACGGATCGGTGCCGCGCTCGTGCTCGCCTGCGCGGCGCTGTGCGGCAGCGCACCGATTGCCGCCGGTTCGAGCTCCGACGCGCAGGCCACGCGCGCGTACTTGATCGCCCAGTACAAGCTCGTGACGGCGTTGCTGCATGAAGCCGCCTCGGCGCGCGGCGCGGAAAGCGCCGCGGCGGCGCAGATCGCTCGAGAATGCCGCGGGGTGTTGTCGGGAATGCCGCAGTCGTCCTCGAGGCTGTCTCCTACGCCCACCCCCCGTGCGAGGGGCGAAAACGCCCGCCTGACCAGTCAGCAGCGAACAATCGAGGCGGAGCTCGCTTCGGCGATCGCCCAACCCGGCGACAGCCTGTATCGCCCGGCTGAGGAAGCCTACGCCACCGAGGTAAGCCGGCTGTCGTGGAGCGACTCGACGATCGCCTCGCGCCTTCAGACCGAAACCGCCGCCAAACTCGAAGATGTCTCCACCCCTGCACTGTCATTCTGTGCCGATGCGAGGGTGTGGGCGCAGAACGGCTATCGCGCCTTGTCTGCGGCCAGCCGGGAATTCGAAGCGTCGCGAGCGCGGAGACGCTCCGCTCGACGGGACGGACCGTCCGTGAGCACGCTGCTGAAGCCCTACGAGAGCGCTTCTGATCGTGCACTGATCCGCAGGACCAGCGCGCTCTCCAACAAGCTCCTTGCCAACCTCGGTACCGCCGTTCAGACGTTCTTCCGCTTGAGTCGAATCGTCGGGTTCCCGCAAACCGCGAACGAAGAACCCAGAAAGCAGATCACGCTGGGCCACGGGCGCACCGCCGCGGGTACCCGCTTCGCCGTGAGCACCACGTCCGGCCTGCTGAGCTCCCTTGGCTCGTGTCATCGCTCGGTGTCGGCGTCATACAGCCGGCTGGGTGGCTCGCCGGGAGTGCTGATCATGGGCGGGCCCAACAACCCCATCTGCCTCTCCCCGCCCCACGAGCGACACCCGGCTCTCTTCTGCGAAGTAGGTGTCGAGACGATCCAGACCGCGGTGCCGGCCTCGGTGCGCTCGGTCAGGCTGATGCTCGCTGACGGGCGCACGATCGAATCGCGTGTGGTCCACGTGCCGCCGCGAGACGGTGGTCCTGCAGGCATCTACGCCCAGGAGATCCGTGGTAGCTCCAGCCACGCGGTGTCGCTCATCGAGCTGAATGCCAGCGACGGGGTCGTGCTCACTTTGGCCCTGCCGCGATACCACTGCGTCAAGCCACGCGAGCAACCGGAAATCCCAGCGAGCGTGGTGGACCTCGCCACTGGACAAACACCGGCGGGCGAACCCTTCACGATCAGTGCATTCGGCAGCCTCAACGGGGAGCCGTTCATCACCGTCGACACGGGCGTCGACCCGGAAGTCAATGAAATAGCGATGGGACCCAAAACGACCAAGGCATTCCCGTGGTCGCTGTCGATTAGCTGCGCCCCGCACCCCTACGCGATCCTCTACGGCATCCTCGCGCCGCCAGGAACGTCGGTGACGGCGCAAACCCCCGAGGGTGCCGTCGCGCTGAATGTGGTCCCGATCGAATCGCGCCTGCACACCAAGGGGCAGCTCGTGTACGGAGTGTTCAGCGCACTGCCCTCCGAACTGACAGTGCTCGGTGCGAACGGCTCGACCGTCTACACGGAAAACCTGCAGGCAAAAGCGACAGAAGCGGCGCAGTTCTGCGAAGGCTACGAGGAACCGTGACGCACGCGGCAGCGCTCGTGTGCGTGTCGCTCAACCGCCGCCGTCGCCGTAGCTGACCAGCGCCAGCGCCAGCCCATGCGCGGGCGCCGTCCGCCCGGCCTGGGCCCGCGGCCGCCCGTCGAGCAGCTCGAGGAACTCCTCGAACGGCCGAGCGCCGGAGGCAACATCGAGCATGGTGCCGACGAGCACGCGGTTCATGTGGCGCAGGAACATGTCGGCCTGGATCCAGAACTCGAGCAGCTCCCCATCGCCGAGCCACTGCGCCGAGAGCACATGGCATCTGAAGTAGGAGTGCTCTGTCTCGGTGGGCGTGAAGGCGGTGAAGTCGTGCGCGCCGATGAGCGCGGCAGCGCATTGGTCGAGCAGCTCCCGCTGGACGGGCCCGGTCCACCAGAAGGCGCGCTGGCGCTCGAACACGGAGCGGGTGCGCCGGGCGAGCACGCGGTAGCAGTAGGTGCGGCTCACGGCATGTCGGCGCGCGTCGAAGCCATCGGGCGCGGGTTCGGCTGAGAGCACTGCGACGTCGGGGTCGAGCAGCCCGTTGAGCCTGAGCGGGTCGACGGCCTCGTGCGCGTAGCTTGCGACCTGTCCCCAGGCGTGCACGCCGGCGTCGGTGCGTCCGGCGACGGTGAGGCCGAGCGGGCGCCCGTCGTGGCCGGTGTCTCCGAGCACGGTGCGCAGGGCGCGCTCGAGCTCCTGTTGAACGGTGCGCTTGTGGGGCTGTCGCGCCCAGCCGGCGAAGGCGCTGCCGTCGTACTCGATGGTGAGCTTGGTGACCATCCCGGTAGCGCTGGGCGCTGCGAGAGGCCGGGGCTCAGACGAGCTCGATGAAGACCATCTCGGTGGCGTCGCTGCGACGCGGACCGAGCTTGAGGATGCGCGTGTAGCCGCCGGGACGCTCGGCGTAGCGGGGCGCGACTTCGGTGAACAGCTTGTGCACGGCGAACTTGTCCTGGGAGAGCGTGGAGAGCGCCTGGCGGCGGGCGTGCAGGTCGCCGCGCTTGGCGAGCGTGATCAGCTTCTCGATCTCAGGCTTGACGGCCTTGGCCTTGGCCTGGGTGGTTTCGATCCGCTCGTGCTCGATGATCTCCTTGGAGAGGTTCATGAGCAGCGCCTTGCGATGCGCGGAGTCGCGGCTGAGCTTGTTGCGTGTCTTCTGGTGGCGCATGATCTCGTTTTTATGGGAGGGCGGGGTTCGTGGTGCGTGGCCGGCGGCTCAGTTTAGGCAAGGGGCGGGGGTGTTGGTAGTGCCGTCAAAAGCCCTGTATCACTATGGCTATACAGAACTTCCGACGGGGCACTCTCCCCCGCGCCCCTGTCGGGCGCCTGCTGTCAGTCGTGACGCAGGTCCAGTCCCCGCGCGTGCAGCGTTTCGATGACCTCGTCAATGGACTTTTTGCCGAAGTTGGGGATGGCGTTGAGCTCGGCCTCGGACTTGGAGATGAGGTCGCCGACGGTCTGGATGCCGGCGCGCTTGAGGCAGTTGTATGAGCGCACGCCGAGCTCGAGCTCCTCGATGAGGATCCCCCACTCCTCGCCCTGCAGGGCGGCCTGCGGGCCACCGCCGACGGCGAGACCGTGTCCGTCGAGCGCTCCGCCGGGGGCGGCGCGCAGCTCCTGGATGCGGTCGGCGTCGGTGAAGATGGCCAGCTGGGAGATGAGCAGCTCGGCGGCCTCGCGCAACGCTGCCTGCGGGTCGATGGAGCCGTCGGTCTCGATGTCGAGGGTGAGCTTGTCGAAGTCGGTCTTCTGCCCGACTCGCGCCTGCTCGACTGCGTAGGCGACGCGCCGCACGGGCGAGAAGATGGAGTCGATGGGGATCACGCCGATTGGCTGGTCGGCGGACTTGTTCTCCTCGGCCGGCCGGTAGCCGCGCCCACGACCGATGGTCATGTACAGCTCGAGCTTGGTTTTCTTCTCGAGCGTGGCGATGTGCAGGTCGGGGTTGAGGATCTCGACTCCGGCGGGCAGGTCTATGTCCTTGGCGGTGATGTCGCCGGGCCCGGTGACCACGAGCGGCGCCTCGACCTCGCTGGCGTCCGAGTGCATGCGGCAGACGACGCCCTTGAGGTTGAGCACGATGTCGGTCACGTCCTCCTTGACGCCCTGGATGGTGGAGAACTCGTGCGCAACGCCCTCGATGCGCACGCTGGTGACGGCTGCGCCGGCGAGGGAGGAGAGCAATACGCGCCGCAGCGAGTTGCCGAACGTGTAGCCGAAGCCGCGGTCGAGCGGCTCGATCGTGAAGGTTCCACGATTTTGCTCCACGGACTCGCTTGTGATCCGGGGGATTTGGAAGTCGAGCATGAAAGTCCTAACGTCGATTTGGTGTCGCACCGGCGCCAGTGAGGGCGCCGGCTCTGAGCGCCGCCGCCCAGATGGGCTGCGACGCGGGCAAAAGTCCTTCTACTTCGAGTACAGCTCGACGATGAGCTGCTCCTGCACCGGCGCGGCGACCTCGCGTCGCTCCGGCTTGCGCAGCACCTTGGCCGTGAGCGACTCGTGATCGGCCTGTAGCCACGCGGGAATCTGTCCGGTCAGCTCAGTTGCGTCCCTGACCACCTGCGTGGCTGGCGTGTCGGCCTTGATGGTGATCACGTCGCCGGGGCGCACCTGATAGCTGGGGATGTTCACCCGCCGGCCATTGACCGTCCAGTGACCGTGGCGGATGAGCTGGCGCGCCTGGCGACGGGATGCCCCGAAGCCGAGCCGCACGAGCACGTTGTCGAGGCGGCACTCCAGCAGCGTGAGCAGGTTCTCGCCGGTGATGCCGCTCTGGCGGGAGGCCTTCTCGTAGTAGCCGGCGAACTGCTTCTCGAGCACGCCGTAGTAGCGCTTGGCCTTCTGCTTCTCGCGCAGCTGGACGCGGTACTCGCTCTGTTTCATGCGCCCGCGTCCGTGCTCGCCCGGCGGGTAGGAGCGCCGCTCGACGCCACACTTGTCGGTGAGGCAGCGCTCGCCCTTGAGGAACAGCTTCTGTCCCTCGCGACGGCACTGCTTGCACTGCGGTCCGGTGTCTCTGGCCATTAGACGCGCCTGCGCTTACGGGGACGGCAGCCGTTGTGGGCCTGCGGGGTGACGTCCTTGACGCCGCTGACTTCCAGGCCGGCGGCCTGCAGCGAGCGGATGGCGGTCTCGCGTCCGGAGCCGGGGCCCTTGACGTAGACCTCCACCTTCTGCAGACCCTGTTCGAGGCCCTTGCGCGCGGCGGCGTCGGCGGTGACCTGGGCAGCGAACGGCGTGGACTTGCGCGAGCCCTTGAAGCCGGCGCCGCCGGCGGACTCCCAGGCGATGACGTTGCCTTGAGTGTCGGTCAGCGAGACGATGGTGTTGTTGAAAGACGTCTTGATGTGGGCCTGCCCGACGGGGATGTTCTTTTTGGGCTTGCGCCGGCCGCGGGCGCGTTTGGGGGCTGGGGGCATTACTTCTTACCTGCTCTCTTCTTGCCGGCGACCTGCATGCGCTTGGGGCCCTTGCGGGTGCGGGCGTTGGTCTTGGTCTTCTGTCCGCGCACGGGCAGCCCGCGGCGATGGCGCAGGCCGCGGTAGGAGCCGATCTCCTGCAGGCGCTTGATGTCGTTGACGCGCTCGCGGCGCAGGTCGCCCTCGACGGTGAGCCCATCGTCGATGGCGTCGCGCAGCTTGACGACCTCGTCCTCGGTGAGGTCGCGGACGTAGGTGTCGGGGCTGATGCCGACCTGTGCGAGGACCTTGTTGGACGTGGAGCGTCCGATCCCGTAGATGTAGGTCAGCCCGATCTCAGAGCGCTTGTTGAGCGGGAGGTTGACTCCGGCGATACGTGCCATCGACTACCCCTGCCGCTGCTTGTGACGCTTGTTCTGGCAGATCACGAGCACCACTCCGTGGCGGCGGATGATCTTGCATTTCTCGCACATCGGCTTGACCGACGGTCTTACCTTCATGATCCCTTTCGGCGGCTGGGTTCCGGCGACTCGGCTCTGGCTGCCGTTGCGGCAGCCGCTACCTAGTCGAGGACAGGCCCCTTGACGCAGGCGCAAAGCCTGGCCGTAGGGCAGGACTCCGCATGTTAGCAACGTCAGCCGGCGCTCGCTATCTGCTCGACCGCGTGATCCTGGCCGCGGGAGTCGGCGGGCAGGTGCCAGGGCGTGAGGATGCGCGGCCCGGCGGCGGTGATGGCGACGGTGAACTCGAAGTGCGCGGCGGGCGAGCTGTCCTGCGAGTAGATCGCCCAGCCGTCCGAGCCCACGCGCACGCTGGCGCGCCCGGCGGTGGTCATTGGCTCGATCGCCAGCACCATGCCCTCCTCGAGCAGCGGGCCCTTGCCGGGCTTGCCGTAGTTGGGCACCTGCGGGTCCTCGTGCATGCTGCGCCCGACGCCGTGCCCGACGAGCGAGCGCACGACGGAAAAGCCGTCGCCCTCGATCACGCGCTGGATGGCATTCGATACGTCGCCGATGCGGTTGCGGGGTTGGCATTGCGCGACGCCGGCGTGCAGCGAGCGCTCGGTGGTGTCGAGCAGCTTGCGCACCTTGGCATCGACCTCCTCCACTGGGAACGTGCGGGCGGCGTCGGCGACCCAGCCGTCGAGCGTCACGCCGACGTCGACGGAGATGCTGTCGCCGCGCTCGAGCCGATAGGAGCCGGGGATGCCGTGCACGACCATGTTGTTGGGCGAGGCACAGATGGAGCCGGGGAAGCCTCGGTAGCCCTTGAAGGTGGGTATGGCGCCGTTGGAGCGGATGAAGCGCTCGGCGAGCTTGTCGAGCTCTGCGGTGCTGACGCCGGGACGGATCTTGCGCTCGATCTCGTCGAGCGTGGCAGCGAGGATGAGACCGGCGCTGGCCATCTTGTCGATCTCATGGGGCGACTTCTTGATGATCACCAACGGAGCTTAGCTGGGGAGGTAGCTCCGCAGGACCTCCAGTCCTGCGGTCAGGACACCGCGGACGGCATCCTGCCGTCTTTGACCGCTCGGCTCCGCCTCGCTAAAAGCCCTCCTCCATCTTGAGCGTGGCGATGGTGGCCCTGACGTGGGCGTGCACCTCGTCGGCGCTGCGCCTGCCGTCGAAGCGGCGCAGCAGCCCAAGGTCGTCGTAGTAGGCGATGAGCGGCTCGGTCTGTGAGTGGTAGACCTCCAGGCGCCGGCGGATGACCTCCTCGCGGTCGTCGTCGCGCTGGATCAGCCGCGCGCCGTCCTGGTCGCAGACGCCGTCGTGCTTGGGCGGGTCGAAGTCCACGTGGTAGATGTGGCTGGGGTTCTTGACGCACACACGGCGACCGGCGAGGCGGCGCACGAGATCGTCGTCGGGCACCTCGATGAGCAGCGCGCCGGTGAGCTTGCGCTCGAGCCCCAGCAGCGCCTCGGCGAGCGCGTCGGCCTGCACGATGGTGCGCGGGAACCCGTCGAGCAGGAAGCCGTCGCGGGCGTCGCCATCGGCGAGCCGGTGGGTGATCATGCCGACGATCACCTCGTCGGGCACGAGATCGCCGGCGTCCATGTAGCGCTTGGCCTCCTTGCCCAGCTCGGTCCCGTCGGCGACCTGCGCGCGCAGGATGTCGCCGGTGGAGATGTGGGGCAGCCCAAAGTCGTCGTGTAGACGATCGGCCTGGGTGCCCTTGCCGGCACCAGGAGGGCCAAGCAGGATCAAGTTCAGTTCAGACACGAGGCAGTGAGCCTATCCGCTCGGGGGGTGAGCTTGCCACGATGAAGACAGCAAAGCGTGTGCGACCACGCGCGCAACCCTCGGCCAAGCGAAGTGGAGTCCGAATGGCGGTCGCCGCGAAGTCGCGGCCGCCAGGCGGACTCCGCTTCGCGCTACTTCAGGAAGCCCTCGTAACTGCGCATCATCAGCTGCGCCTCGAGCTGCTTCATGGTTTCCAGCGCGACGCCGATGACGATCAGGATGGAGGTGCCGCCGAACTCGAAGTTCTGGTGGGTGCGTGCGATGAGGATGGCGGGCAGCGCGGCGACGGCGGCGAGGAACAGCGCGCCGGGGAACGTGAGGCGCGCGAGGATGCGGTCGAGGAATTCGGCTGTTGGGCGCCCGGGTCGCACGCCGGGGATGAAGCCGCCGTACTTCTTGAGGTTGTCGGCCTGGTCGACGGGGTTGAACGTGACGGCGGTGTAGAAGTAGGTGAAGACGATGATGAACAGCGACTCGCCGACGACGTAGTGCCAGCCGTTGGGCGTGAAGAAGTCCGACAGCGACTGGCCCCAGTGCGTTTTGACGAGCTGCCCGACGGTGGGCGGGAAGGCCATGATGCTGGCGGCGAAGATGACGGGGATGACGCCGGCCATGTTGACGCGCAGCGGCAGGTAGGTCTGCCCGCCCTCGGACATGCGCCGCCCGATGACCCGCTTGGCGTACTGCACGGGGATGCGCCGCTGGCCTTCCTGGACGAACACGATGCCGGCGACGACGGCGAGCACGAGGAACGGCATCATCACCTTGAAGACCTGGTTCTGGGTGGTCCACCACGCTTGGATGCCGCTGGGCAGCCGCGAGACGATGGAGGCGAAGATGAGCAGCGAGATGCCGTTGCCGATGCCGCGCTGGGTGATGAGCTCGCCGATCCACATCAGCAGCACGCAGCCGGCGGTGAGGCAGACGACGATCAGGAAGATGTGCGGCAGGTCGAAGTGCGTGATGACGTTTTCGCCGGCTTTGGCCTGCAGCGTGTGGAACAGGAACACGTAGCCGATCGACTGCGCGAAGGCGAGCCCGACGGTGAGGTAGCGCGTGTACTGGGTGATGCGCGCCTGCCCGACTTCGCCTTCCTTGGAGAGCTTCTCGAGCGAGGGGACGGCGACCTGCAGCAGCTGCAGGATGATGGAGGAGGTGATGTAGGGCATGATGCCCAGCGCGAAGATGGCCAGTTTGGACAGGCCACCGCCGGAGAACAGGTTGAGGTAGCTGAGGATGCCTGCGCCGCCGAAGGCCTTCTGGATGTTGTTGACGGCGGTGAGGTTGACGCCGGGCACGGGCACGTGCGAGCCGAGCCGGTAGATCAGCAGCATCACGCAGGTGAACGCGATCTTCTTGCGGATGTCCGCAACCTGGAAGGCGTTGAGGATGGTGGAGAGCATGGGCGTCAGTCCGCTGCGCGCAAGCCCCTTGCAGGCGCGTGCTCGGGTCGGCCGATTCTAGTGGATGCGCTGCGCGGCGCCGCCGGTTGCACGGCGCGTGGGAGCGCTAGCTCTCGATCGTGGTGCAGGTGCCGCCGGCAGCCTCGATGCGCTCGCGCGCGCTGGCGCTGAACGCGTGGGCGTGCACGGTGAGCGCCTTGGTGAGCTCGCCCTTGGCCAGCACCTTGATGGGGATGTCCTTGCGGGTCCCCAGGCCGTTGGCCTTCATCAGCTCGACGGTCACCTCGGTGCCGGCGTCGAAGCGGCTCTCCAGCGAGGAGATGTTGACGGGCTGGGTGTGCGTGCGGAAGGGCTCGAAGGGCATCGACTTCTTCATGTGCGGCCCGCGCAGCTTTCGCATGCGCATGTGGATGGGCATCTGCCCGCCCTCGAAAGCGGCACGGCTCTTGGAGCCTGAGCGCGAGCCGGCGCCCTTCTGGCCGCGGCCGGAGGTCTTGCCGGTGCCTGAGCCTTCGCCGCGGCCGATGCGCTTGCGCGGACGGCGGCTGCCGGGCGCGGGCGCGAGGCTGTGCAGGCCGATGCGCTCCTGCTCGTCTGGCTTGGCAGGGCTCACTTGCCCTCCTTGACCTCGACGAGGTGGCGTACGGCGTGGAGCATGCCGCGCGCCTGCTCGGAGTCCTTGACCTCGACTGTGTGGCCGATTCGCCGCAGGCCGAGCGAGCGCAGCGTGTCGAGCTGTTTGCCGTTGGCGCCGTTCTTGGAGCGACGCTGGGTGACGCTCAGCGCAGGCCATCAGGCGGGCGCTCCGTTGGCGGCGGCGGGCGCGTCAGCGGCGTCGGGCGCCGCGGTCACGGCGTCGGCGGCGTCGGGCGCGCCGGCTGCGGTCGCTGTCTCCGTCTCGGCCTCGGCGGCCTGCGGCGCGCCGTTGGCGCTCTCGCTGGTGAGACCGAGGACCTGGTTGATGCTGAGCCCGCGCAGCCGTCCGACCTCCTCGGGGGTGCGCAGGCCGCGCAGCCCTGCGACGGTGGCCTTGACGAGGTTGATGGGGTTCTGCGTGCCGAGGCTCTTGGAGAGGATGTCGTGGATGCCGGCGAGCTCGAGCACCGCGCGCACGCCACCGCCGGCGATCACGCCGGTACCGGGAGAGGCGGGCTTGAGCAGCACGCGCCCGGCTCCGAAGATGCCGGTGGTCTGGTGGGTGATGGTGCTGCCGTGCTTGGGCACGCGGAAGAGGTCCTTCTTGGCGCGCTCGACGCCCTTCTGGATCGCCAGCGGCACCTCGTTGGCCTTGCCGTAGCCGACGCCCACCACATCGCGTTCGTCGCCGACGACCACCAGCGCGGTGAACGAGAAGCGCCGCCCGCCCTTGACGACCTTGGCGACGCGGTTGATCTCGACGACGCGCTCCTGGAGGTCCAGGCCGGCGGGGTTGACTGAGCGATCGATGGAAATTGACATGGGCAGGAGGGAGAGGGTAGCGGGAGCGGACGGTCAGGCCGTCAGACGGTGATGCCGGCCTCTCGGATGGCTTCGGCGAATGTGCGCACGTGGCCGTGGTACTGGTAGCCGCCACGGTCGAACACGACCTCGGTGACGCCGGCGGCCTTGGTGCGCTCGGCGAGCAGCTCCCCGGCGCGCTTGGTGCGCTCGGCTTTGCCCAGCGAGCGCAGCTCGGGCTCGTACCAGTTGACGGCGGCGAGCGTGCGTGCGGAGACGTCGTCGACCAGCTGCGCGGAGAGGCCGCGGTTGGAGCGGAACACGGAGATGCGCGGTCGCGCGGCGGTGCCGGAGATCTTCGCGCGCACCCTGCGGCGCCGTTTGAGCCGGCGCTGCTCCTTGGTGATGACGCTCATGCCCTCTTGCCCACCTTGCGCTGGACGTACTCGCCCTCGTAGCGGATGCCCTTGCCCTTGTAGGGCTCGGGTGGGCGCTGCTTGCGGATGATGGCTGCGGTCTCGCCGACGAGCTGCTTGGAGATGCCCTTGACGACCACGCGCGTGGGCTGGGGCACTTCGAACTCGATGCCGTCGGGTGCGGGGATCGGAACCGGATGGGAGTAGCCGACGGCGAGCTCCAGGTTCTTGCCCTTCAGCTGCGCGCGGTAGCCGACGCCCTGGATCTCCAGGCGCTTCTCGTAGCCGGCGGTCACGCCCTGGACCATGTTGGCGATCAACGTGCGGGTGAGCCCGTGCAGGGCACGGTGTTCGCCGCGGTCGGTGGGACGCGTGACGATCAGCTGCTCGCCCTCGTGGGTCACCGCGATGTCGCGGTTGATGCGCTCTGAGAGTTCGCCTTTGGGGCCGTTCACGCGCACGGACTCGGGCTCGATCGAGACGGTTACGCCGGCGGGCACGGGAATGGGCTGTCTTCCGATCCTGGACATCAGCTCGCGCTCACCAGACCTGCGCCAGGACCTCGCCGCCGATGCCTGCGGCGCGGGCGTCGTGGCCGGTCATTACGCCATGTGAGGTGGAGACGATGGAGGTGCCCATGCCGCCCAACACCTTGGGGATGTGCTTGGCGTCGACGTACGTGCGCCGTCCGGGGCGCGATACGCGCCGCAGGCCGGAGATGGCGGAGCGCCTGTCCTCGGTGTACTTGAGGCGGATCTGGATCAGCTGGCCGGCGCCGCCGTCGGGCGCGGGGATGACCGACCAGGAGTCGATGTAGCCCTGCTCGTTGAGGATCCTTGCGAGCTCGCTCTTGAGCTTGGACGCAGGCACGTCGACCGTCTCGTGTGCCGCGTGGATCGCATTGCGCACACGCGTGAGAAAGTCGGCTATGGGGTCTGTCATCGACATCTTTGTGCTCTGTTCTGGTCCTGTTTCGAAGGCTGAGTTGGGTTCTTGCTGCGATTGGTGCTGCTGTTGCTACTGCTCCTGAAAAGTCTGTCCAACCATGGCTATACAGACTTCTCGCGGGGAGACATCTACCAGGAGGACTTGGTCATCCCTGGGATCTGACCGTTGTGGGCGAGGTCGCGAAGGCAGATGCGACACACCCCGAACTTCTTGTACACCGCGCGCGGCCGCCCGCAACGGGTGCAACGAGTATATGCACGTGTCTTGAACTTGGGAGTCCGCGCCTGCTTGACGCGCTGGGAAGTCTTGGCCATCAGTCGGTGCTCTCTTTCTCGGTGGTCTCCGCGTCCCCGTCGTCAGGGACGGCGCTCTCCTCCTCGGGGCTCGCTGCGTCGGGCTCGCCGGCAGCCTCAGGCTCGACGACAGCCGCGTCCGCCTCAGCGACGATGGCCGCTTCCGCTGCGGCCTCCTCGGCAACGTCGTCCTCTACGGATGCCTCGTCGGCCACGACCTCCGCGGCTGGGGGCTCCGAGACGATCTCCGCTTCGGCTGAAGCCTCCTCAGCCACAGCCTCCACGTCCTCCGCTATGACCTCGGCCTCCGGCTCAGCAGCAGCCTCCGGCTCAGCAGCAGCCTCCGGCTCGCTGGGCGTCTCGGGCTCGGCGGGCGCCTCCGGCTCGCTGGCAGCCTCGGGCTCGGCGGCCTCGGGCGCAGCTTTTGCTTTCGCTTTAGCCGGTTTGCCGGCGGCGGTCTTGGCGGCCTTGGCCTCGGCGGCGGCGGCTTTCGCTTCGGCGGCCTTGGCTGCCTCCACCTCTGCGTTGGCGGCTGCGGTCGCGCGCTCGACCTCGGCCTCCTCGTGGGCGCGTTCGGCGGCGATGTCGGCCTCCGGGTCATAGCCCTTGGGACGACGCTCGGGGGAGAACGGCATGCCGAACGCTGCCAGTAGCGCGTAGGCCTCGATGTCGGTTGCGGCGGAGGTGGTGATCGTGATGTCCAGCCCACGCACCTGGTCGATCCCGTCGTAGTCGATCTCGGGGAAGATGATCTGCTCCTTGACGCCCAGCGAGTAGTTGCCGCGGCCGTCGAAGGAGCGCGCGTTCAAGCCGCGGAAGTCGCGGATTCGCGGGATGGCGATGGAGATCAGGCGATCGAGGAACTCGTAGCCGCGCTCGCCGCGCAACGTGACGGCCAGGCCCACGGGCATGCCCTCGCGCAGTTTGAACGCGGCGATGGACTTGCGGGCGCGGCGCACGCTGGGCTGCTGGCCGGCGATGGCGGCCAGCTGCTCGGTGGCTGCTTTGAGCATTTTCGAGTCCTGCTTGGCGAGGCCCACGCCCATGTTGACGGTGACCTTCTCGAGCTTGGGAGCCTGCATCACCGAGGAGTAGCCGAAGCGCTCGATGAGCGCGGGGCGTATCTCCTCGAGATAACGGGTCTTCAGCCGGGCGGTGGGTGCTGTGTCGGTGGTAGCGCTGGCCATTGCGATCAGTCCAGCTTCGCGCCGGAGCTCTTGGCGACGCGCACGCGTTCGCCGCCTGAGCGGTCGATGGCGACCCGCGTGGGGGTGCCTTTGGCGTCCAGGAGCATCACGTTGGAGACGTGGATGGGGCCCTCGCGCTCGATCACGCCGCCGAGCTGCTGTTCGCTCTGGGCGCCCGCCACCTGCTGGGGGCGGGTGTGGCGCTTGATCATGTTGAGGTGCTCTACGAAAACCCGTTCCTTGGTCGGTTCGACCCGCAGGACGCGGCCTGTCTTGCCGCGGTCCTTGCCGGACATCACCTGCACGCGGTCGCCCGTGCGGATCTTCAGCGAGCGGCGCTTGGGGCGGGCGTTGCGGGCGGAGGCGCGCGTGGCCATCACAGCACCTCCGGAGCGAGCGAGACGATCCGCATGAAGTTGCGCTCGCGCAGTTCGCGTGCGACCGGCCCGAACACGCGCGTGCCGCGCGGGTTGTTCTGATCGTCGATGATCACGGCGGCGTTCTCGTCGAAGGCGATGTAGGTGCCGTCGTCGCGACCGATGGGCTTCTTGGTGCGCACGACGACAGCCGTCACCACCTCGCCCTTTTTGACGGTGCCCTGCGGGTTGGCCTGCTTGACGGTGGCGGTGATGATGTCGCCGACGAACGCGTAGCGACGGCGCGAGCCGCCCTTGACGCGGATGCAGAGGATCTCGCGGGCACCTGAGTTGTCGGCCACCCGCAGGCGGGTCTCGTTCTGGATCATCTCGCGCGCTCCACCACGTCGACGAGCGCCCAGCGCTTGGTGCGCGACAGCGGCCTGCTCTCGATCACGCGCACCACGTCGCCCTCGTGGGCGTCGTTGTTCTCGTCGTGCGCGTGCACGGTGCTGGAGCTGCGCACGATCTTCTCGTAGCGGCGGTGCCGGCGAGCGACATCGATGCGCACGGTGATCGTCTTGGCGGCCTTGTTCGAGACGACGACGCCCTGGCGCACCCTGCGCGTGCCCTCGACCGGCGCGTGGACCGGGGCCAGCGGCTCGGGCGCGGGCGCGGCGGCGCGACGCTCGGAGGCTTTGGCGCGTTCCTGCAGGCGACGGGCGCGGCGCCGAAGCGCCTTGGTCTTGCGCTCGGCCAGCCGCTCGGCGTGGCGCTCCTCGGGCGTGCGGCTGACACGCGCCTCGCCGGCGTGCTTCGAGCGGCTGCGACGGCGGCGCTCCTTGGGGGAGAGCTGCTCGACGGGCTCGGCCGGCTCCTGCGCGACAGCGGCCGGCGCAACGGCGACCTCGTCGGCGGCCTCCTCGTCGGGGGCCTGCGCCTCGGGTGCCTCAGCGTCAGCTGCGGCGTCCGCCTGGGTAGCCTCGACGGCCGCGTCCTCAGTTACGGGCGCCTGCTCGTGGTTCTCAGTTGTGTTGTCGTCTTGCTCGTCAGCCATTTTGGTGCTTTGTCCTTGCCTGTGGTCCTCAGTTGCCCTGTCCGGACTGCTGTGCCAGCTCGCGCTCGCGCGCCACCGTCAGCGTCCGTGCGAGGTCGCGCTTGGCGTGACCGATTCCGGCCGTGTTGTCCAGTTCGCCCGTGGCGTTGGAGAAGCGCAGGCCAAAGACCTCTTTGCGCATCTCAGCCAGCCGTTTGCTCAGTTCGCTGTCGTCCAGATCGCGTATCTCGCTGGCCTTCATGATCAGTCCTCGCGCAGCACGAACTTGGATTTGACGGGAAGCTTGTGCGCAGCCAGGCGGATGGCTTCGCGGGCCAGCGGCTCGGACACGCCGGCCAGCTCGAACATCACGCGTCCGGGCTTGACGACCGCCACCCAGCCTTCCGGCGAGCCCTTGCCCGAGCCCATGCGCGTCTCGGCAGGCTTCTTGGTGATGGGCTTGTCGGGGAAAACGTTGATCCACACCTTGCCGCCACGCTTGATCTTGCGGGTCATGGCAACACGGGCAGCCTCGATCTGGCGGTTGGTCAGCCAGCCGCACTCCAGCGCCTTCAGGCCGTAGTCGCCGAACTGCACGTGCAGCTGCCCGCGCGAGTTGCCACGACGACGCCCACGATGCTGCTTGCGATGCTTTACGCGCTTGGGTGAGAGCATCAGCGAGGACCTCCGCCGGAGGGCCCGCCGCCAGATGACCGGGACCCACCCGGACCGCGTCCGCCACCGCCGGGTCCACCCGGACCACGTCCGCCACCGCCAGGTCCACCAGGACCGCGTCCGCCACCGCCGGGTCCACCTGGACCACGTCCGCCACCGCCGCGGCCGCCAGGCCCACCGGGCCCGCCGGGTCCACGGCCACCACCGCCGCGTCCGCCGCCGCCCGGTCCACCCGGACCGCGACCACCGCCGCCTCCACCGCCACCGGGGCGGTTGCGTCCGCCGCCACGGCCGTCGCGGCCGTCGCGTCCGCCGCGTCCATCGCGGTCGTTGCTGGGCGGGGCCGGTGCGGTCATGTCGGTGAGGTCAGCGCCGGTGTAGCCCTCGGGCATGATCTCGCCCTTGTTGACCCAGCACTTGACGCCGATGCGCCCGAACGTGGTGCGCGCCTCGTAGAAGCCGTAGTCGATGTCCGCGCGCATCGTGTGCAGCGGCACGCGGCCGTCCGAGTAGCTTTCGGTGCGCGCCATCTCGGCGCCGCCGAGGCGCCCGGCCACCTGCACCTTCACGCCCTTGGCGCCGGAGCGCATGGCGCTGGTGAGCGCGCGCTTCATGGCGCGGCGGAAGGCGACGCGGTTCTGCAGCTGCTCGGCGATCGACTGCGCCACCAGCTTGGCGTCGAGCTCGGGGCGCTTGATCTCGAGGATGTTGACCTTGATCTGCTTTTTGGTCATCCGGTGCAGGTCGCGGCGCAGCGCGTCCACTTCGGTGCCGGACTTGCCGATCACGATGCCCGGGCGGGCGGTGTGGATGTTGACCTCGAGCTCGTTGGCGTCCTTGCGGATGGTGATGTCGGACAGACCGGCGTGGGCCAGCTTGCCGATGATGTGCTCGCGCACACGCACGTCCTCAGCGAGGTACTCGGCGAAGTTTTTCTCGTTGAACCAGTTCGACTTCCAGTCGTGGATGTAACCCACGCGCATAGCCTCTGGATGAACCTTCTGTCCCATTCTCAGTCTCTCAGCCGTGTCTCTTGGTGTTTCCGGGCTCGGGGCGCGGACTCAGCGTTATCGTCAGATGGCTCGTGCGCTTGCGGATCGGGGTTGCCCGTCCCATGGCGCGCGGCCGAAAGCGCTTGATCGTCGGCCCTTCGTCGGCGTATGCCTCCCGCACGATCAAATCGTCCTCGAGCAACTCGTGGTTGCTTTCGGCGTTGGCCACAGCGGACTCGAGCAGCTTGCTCCAATCGCGTGCCACCTCACGGGGGGTGAACGCGAGGATAGCGCGTGCCTCCTGGATGGACTTGCCGCGGATGTGGCCGCACACCATGCGCGCCTTGCGGGCGGACGTGCGTACGTAGCGCGCGTGGGCGCTGACGACCCGGCGTCGCGATGGTCCTTTGACGCCTGCAACCGCACGTCGCGCGACTTTGCTGGCGGGCTTCTCGGCGTCCTGAGCCTTTGCGACCTCTTGCGCCTCTGCGGCATCCCCGGGGGCCGCCGCTTTGGCAGCGGCAGCTTTCTTGGCGCCACGTTTTTTGGTGGCGGATCGCCCTGCAGCCTGCGCCTCTTTGGCTTTCGCCGCTTTCGCTTTGGGCTCGGCTTTCGGCTCGCCGGCTTTGGCGTCTTTGGCTTTGGCAGCCGGTTTGGCGGCTTTGGCGGGTTTGCCGGCGTCCGCTGCGGGAGCCTGCTCGTCGGCCTCAGTGCCCTCGGGCGGGTCTGTGGGGGTCGCGTCGCTCATCTAGCGGACCTTGCCCGACCCAGCGTGCCCGCGGAACACGCGCGTGGGCGCGAACTCGCCGAGCTTGTGGCCGACCATCGACTCGCTGACGTACACGGGGACGTGTTTCTTGCCGTCGTGCACCGCGATCGTGTGACCGACCATCTCCGGGAAGATCGTCGACGCGCGCGACCACGTCCTCAGCATTTTTTTGTTGTTGGCGGCGTTGAGCGCCTCGATGCGGGCCATCAGGCGCTCTTCCACCCACGGGCCCTTCTTGCTGGATCTACTCATCGGCTCCTGCCCTTGCCGCGGCGACGGCCGCGAACGATGTAGCGGTTGGAGGTCTTGTTTTTCTTGCGTGTGCGGTAGCCCAGCGTGGGCACGCCCCACGGCGTCACCGGGTGACGCCCGGCGGTGGTCGATCCCTCGCCACCGCCGTGCGGGTGGTCGACGGGGTTCATGGCGACGCCACGCGTCTGCGGGCGCACGCCCATGTGGCGCTTGCGCCCTGCCTTGCCCACCTTCACGTTCTGGTGCTCGGCGTTGCCGATCGTGCCGACGGTCGCCCTGCACTCCGCGCGCACCAGGCGCATCTCGCCGGAGGGCAGGCGCAGGGTGGCCATGTCGCCGTCCTTGGCCATCAGCTGCGCGGAGGCTCCCGCCGAGCGCGCCATCTGCCCGCCGCGGCCGGGCGAGAGCTCGACGTTGTGCACGACCGTGCCGACGGGCATGCGTGCGAGCTCCATGCAGTTGCCCACCGCTATGTCGGCGTTCTCGCCGGAGGCGACGGTCATGCCAACGGTCAGCCGCTGGGGCGCCAGGATGTAGCGCTTCTCGCCGTCCACGTAGTGCAGCAGCGCGATGTACGCGGAGCGGTTGGGGTCGTACTCGATCGCAGCGACCCTCGCGTCCACGCCGTCCTTGCGGCGCTTGAAGTCGATCCGCCGGTAGGCGCGCTTGGCCCCGCCGCCGCGGTGGCGGGCCGTCTTGCGCCCGCGCGCGTTGCGCCCGCCGCTCTTCTTCAGGCCTTCGACGAGCGTCTTCTCGGGCTTTGACTTGGTGATCTCCGCGAAGTCCGGGTAGGACACGAATCGCATCCCCGGGCTCGTTGGTCTTGGCTTGCGTATCGGCATCAGTAGTTCCTAGGCGTCGAGGGCTGCCAGGCCCTGGAATATGGGGATGCTCTCGCCGGCGCGCACCTGCACGATGGCCTTCTTCCACGTGCGGGTGCGTCCCTGCGCGGTGTTGCCGCGCCGCTTGGGCTTGCACTTGACGCTGAGCGTGCGCACCTCCACCACGTGCACGTCGAACAGCGCCTCGACCGCCTGGCGGATCTGCGTCTTGTGGGCGTCGGGGTGGACGCGGAAGGTGTAGCGGTCGGCCGCGGAGAGCACGTAGCTCTTCTCCGAGACAACCGGGCGGATGATCACCTGGGTGTGCTCCATCAGGCCTTCGCCTCCTCAGCGGAGCGGGGCTTGCCGGTGCGCGCGGTGAGCGCGTCCAGCGCCGTCTGCGAGACGACCAGCGAGGCGGCGCCCAGGAGGTCGGCAACGCCGACGTTCTCGGCCGTGAGGACGGCGACGCGAGCCAGGTTGCGGAACGACAGCGCCGCCGATGACTCCTCCGGGGAGAGCACCACGAGCGTCGGCAATGGCTGGCCCCAATCATCGAGGAGGTCCCGCGCGTCGCTGGTCTTGGGCGCCTTGAAAGCGCTGGCGTCGAGGATCGCGATCGAGTCGCGTCCGGCGTGCAACGACAGCGCGCTGCGCAGCGCCGCACGTTGCTCCTTGCGGTTGACCTTGAAGGTGTAGGAGCGTGGCTGGGGCCCGAACACGGTGCCACCGCCGGTCCACACGGGAGAGCGGCTGGAGCCCGCGCGAGCGCGACCGGTGCCCTTCTGGCGCCACGGCTTTGCGCCTCCTCCGGAGACCTTGCCGCGGGTTTTCGTGGAGGCCGTGCCGCGCCTGCGCGCGGCCTGCTCGGCGCGCACGCTCTGGTGCACCAGCGGACCGGCGAAACGCGCGCCGAAGGCCGCGTCGTCGAGCTTGACTTTCTTCGAGGCCCCTCCGTCGGGGCTGAGGACGGGAGCGTCAGGCATCGGTGCGCACCTCAACGATCCCGCCGCGGGGACCCGGCACCGAGCCCCGTACGAGCAGCAGGTTCTCTTTGGCGTCGACGCTGACGATCTCGAGGCCCTTCTGGGTGACGCGCTTGTTGCCCATCTGCCCCGGGCCGCGGATGCCTTTGAACACGCGCGAGGGGGTGGCGGACGCGCCGATCGATCCCGGCGCGCGCACGTTGTGGGAGCCGTGGGACTTGGGCCCGCTGACGAAGTTGTGGCGCTTGATCGTGCCCTGGAAGCCCTTGCCCTTGGAGATCCCGGAGATCTTCACGCGCGCACCCGCCTCGAAGGACTCGACCGTGACCGTGCCGCCGAGCTGGAGCTCGCCGGCCTCGTCGCGGAACTCGACGACGTGGCGCATCGGTGGCGCGTCCGCCTTCTTCAGGTGCCCGAGCTCGGCTTTCGTCAGGTGCTTCTCCTTGCTCAGCCCGAACGCCAGCTGCACCGCCTCGTAGCCGTCGCGTTCGACCGTCCGGATCGCCGTCACCGGGCACGGGCCGGCCTCGAGCACGGTCACGCGCGCGACGCTCCCGTCCTTCTGGAAGACCTGGGTCATACCGAGCTTCTTGGCGAGGATGGCGGACATGGAAAGGGTTACGTGGCTCGTGTGTTCGTTGAAAGCTGGCGGGGCTCAGGTGGCCAGACGGATCTCGATGTCGACGCCCGCCGGGAGGTGGTCCAGGCGCTGCAGCGAGTCGACCGTCTTGGGCGTCGGCTGGTGGATGTCGATCAGACGCTTGTGCGTGCGGATCTCGAAGTGCTCGCGCGAGTCCTTGTCCTTGAACGGCGAACGAATCACGCAGTAGACGTTCTTCTCGGTCGGGAGCGGAACCGGCCCGGACACGCTCGCGCCAGTGCGGGTGGCCGTCTCGACGATCTCCTTCGCCGCCGACTCGATCGCCGAGGTGTCATACGCCTTCAGGCGGATGCGAATCTTGTTTTGGTTGGCCGATGCCATGGTGTTTGTGTGGCTGCTCTCTTCGTGTCTGTGTAGTCGTCTCGGTGCTGCCTGCTGCGCTCGCTGCTGTGCCTCACAGGCGGGAGAGGCTCCCGCCGAGTCCCGTGCGCCGGCGGCGGAGCGGGGATGGATGGGCACCTGCGATGAGGGCCCATACCGTCGCCGCCCCACCCGCATGGCGGGGCTGAATTAGTCGTATCGGACTGCCAATGCGCGCGTCCCTCCAGGGTGTGGATGGACGCGCGTGTGCTACTCGATGATCTCGCTGACCACTCCCGAGCCGACAGTGCGACCACCCTCGCGGATGGCGAATCGCAGCCCCTGGTCCATGGCGATCGGCTGGATCAGCTCGATCTCCATCTGGACGTTGTCGCCGGGCATGACCATCTCGACGCCGTCGGGCAGCTTGGCCACGCCGGTGACGTCGGTCGTGCGGAAGTAGAACTGAGGCCGGTAGCCCGTGAAGAAGGGGGTGTGACGGCCGCCCTCCTCCTTCTTGAGCACGTAGACCTCGGCCTTGTACTTGGTGTGCGGGGTGATCGATCCGGGCTTGCACAACACCTGGCCGCGCTCGATCTCCTCGCGCTTGGTGCCACGCAGCAGGCACCCGACGTTGTCGCCCGCACGGCCCTCGTCGAGGATCTTGCGGAACATCTCGACGCCTGTGACGACCGTGGAGGTCGAGTCGTGCACGCCGACGATTTCAACCGTCTCGCCGGTTTTGACGATGCCCTGCTCGACCCGTCCGGTGGCAACCGTGCCACGCCCGGTGATCGAGAACACGTCCTCGATCGGCATCAGGAAGGGCTTGTCCAGCTCTCGCACGGGCTCCGGGATGTAGGAGTCCAGCGCGGCGGCGAGCTCGAGGATCTTCTCCTTGTATGCCTCGTCGCCTTCCAGCGCCTTCAGCGCTGAGCCGGTGATGAAGGGGATGTCGTCCCCGGGGAAGTCGTACTCGGAGAGCAGCTCGCGAACCTCGACCTCGACGAGCTCCAGGAGCTCCTCGTCGTCGACCATGTCCGCCTTGTTGAGGAACACCACGATGTAGGGCACGCCGACCTGGCGGGCGAGCAGGATGTGCTCACGCGTCTGAGGCATCGGGCCGTCGGCCGCGGAGACCACCAGGATCGCGCCGTCCATCTGCGCAGCGCCGGTGATCATGTTCTTGACGTAGTCGGCGTGACCGGGGCAGTCCACGTGTGCGTAGTGACGGTTCTCCGTCTGGTACTCGACGTGGGAGGTGGCGATCGTGATCCCGCGTTCCTTCTCCTCGGGCGCGTTGTCGATCTCCGCGAAGGTGCGTGCTTCCGCGCCTCCGTGCTCGGCCAACACGGTCGTTATGGCAGCGGTCAGCGTCGTCTTGCCATGGTCGATGTGACCGATGGTCCCGACGTTGACGTGCGGCTTGTCGCGCTCGAACTTCTCCTTCGCCACTTTGAATTCGCTCCTGTATCGACTTGTATGTCCGCCTCTGTGGAGGCGAACCTCAGAAATCTATCTAAATGCGCTGCTGCGTGACTGCTCGGTGCTCTTGCCTCGACGCTGTGGGGTGATCCGGCCGCGTCCGAGGCGCCTAGGCCGGAACCGGTTCCCCGGTCCGCGCTTCGACGATCTTCTCAGCGATGTTGGGCGGTACCTCTTCGTAGTTCTCGAACTGCATCGTGTAGTTGGCGCGCCCCTGCGTGTTCGAGCGCAGGTCGGTTGCGTAGCCGAACATCTCGCTCAGCGGGACCCTAGCGGTCACGACCAGCGCGTTACCGCGGCGCTCCTGGCCTTCGACACGGCCGCGGCGACGGCTGAGATCGCCGATCACGTCGCCGAGGAAGTCGTCGGGCGTGACGACCTCGACAGCGAAGATCGGCTCGAGCAGCACGGGCTTGGCCCGCTTGGCCGCCTCTTTGAAGGCGAGCGAGCCGGCGACTTTGAAGGCGATTTCGGAAGAGTCGACGTCGTGGTACTTGCCGTCCACGAGCGTCACGCGCATGTCGACCATCGGATAGCCGGCCTTGACGCCGTTGTCGAGCGCCTCTTCGATGCCCTTCTTGACGGCCGGGATGTATTCCGAGGGTATGTTTCCACCCTTGATCTTGTTGATGAACTCGAAGCCCACGCCCGGCGCTGGCTCGAGGTTGATGAACACGACGCCGAACTGGCCCGAGCCGCCGGTCTGGCGGACGAACTTGCCTTCGATCTTCTCGACGCTGGCGCGCACGGTCTCGCGGTAGGACACCTGCGGGCGCCCGACGTTGGCCTCGACGCCGAACTCGCGCTTCATGCGGTCGACGAGCACCTCGAGGTGCAGCTCGCCCATCCCGGAGATCTCGGTCTGGCCGGTCTCCTCGTTGGTGCGCACCTGGAAGGTCGGGTCCTCCTCGGCGAGGCGGCCGAGGGCGACGGACATCTTCTCCTGGTCGACCTTGGTCTTGGGCTCCACCGCGACCTTGATGACGGGCTCGGGGAAGACGATGTTCTCGAGGTGGATGGGGTGAGCGGGATCGGCGAGCGTGTCGCCGGTGATGACCTGCTTGATGCCCACCGCAGCGGCGATGTCACCGGCGAAGACCTCGGTGACCTCCTCGCGCTCGTTGGCGTGCATCATCAGGATGCGCCCGATCCGCTCGGTGCGCCCGCTGCCCACGTTCAGGATCTTCGCGCCGGCCTCGAGGTGACCCGAGTAGACGCGGAAGTAGGTGAGCTTGCCGACGTACGGGTCGGCGGCGATCTTGAAGGCGAGCGCCGCGAACGGCTCGGAGTCGTCAGCGTGACGCACGACCTGACGCTCCTCCTCCTCACCCCTGATCAGTTCGGTGCCAATCACAGGCGGCACGTCCAGCGGCGACGGCAGGTAGTCGATGACCGCGTCCAGCAGCGGCTGCACACCCTTGTTCTTGAAGGAGGAGCCGCACAGCACCGGAGTCAGCTTGGTCGACAGTGTGGCCTTGCGAATTGCGTTCTTGAGAACGTCCTCGGGCACCTCGGCCTCCTCGAGCAGCAGCTCGAGCAGCGCATCGTCGTAGTGGGAGACCTCCTCGAGCAGGTGCTCGCGCGCGGCCTGCGCCGCTTCTGCGAGGTTCTCGGGGATCTCGATCTCGTCGACTTCCTTGCCCATCTCGTCCTTGTAGACGATCGCCTTCATCGCAACCACGTCCACGACACCGAGGAAGTCGCCCTCGGAGCCGATCGGCAGCTGAATCGGCACCGGGTGGGCGCCCAGGCGGTCGATCATCGTCTGCACGCCCTTGTCGAAGTCCGCGCCGATGCGGTCCATCTTGTTGATGTAGGCGATCCGCGGCACGTGGTACTTGTCCGCCTGGCGCCACACGGTCTCGGACTGCGGCTCCACACCGGCGACCGAGTCGAACAGCGCGATCGCGCCGTCCAGAACACGAAGAGAACGCTCGACCTCGACCGTGAAGTCGACGTGGCCGGGCGTGTCGATGATGTTGATGCGGTGATCCTTCCACTGCGCGGTCGTGGCAGCGGAGGTGATCGTGATGCCGCGCTCCTGCTCCTGCTCCATCCAATCCATGACAGCCGCGCCCTCGTGCACCTCACCGATCTTGTACGTGCGGCCGGTGTAGTAGAGGATGCGCTCGGTCGTCGTCGTCTTACCGGCGTCGATGTGAGCCATGATCCCGATGTTGCGGGTGTTTTGGAGTGAGAACTTACGTGGCATCTGTGTGGGTCTCAGGTCGTTGGCGGTGCTCGCTGCGGGCAAAAAAATAGGCCCCTCGGGCCCACGCACGCTGTTGGTCTTGCTTGGACCGGTCCGCGTTCGTTATCTGCTCGAGGTCACCATCTTGGTTGCCGTGTCCGTGGATCGCACAAGCATGCTTTGCGTCCACGCGACGCGTTTTCGACTATAGCAGAGCGATTCCTGCTCAGAGCACCGATCTGGCGCCGGCTCGAAGGCTAGTCCGACGCCGGCTGGGGGCTCTCGCAGGGGGCTCCCGCAGGTGTGTCCTCGACCATGGCGGCCAGGCGTTCGAGCACGCGCGTGGCCGCGCGCAGCTCGTCGGCATCCACGCCCTCCAGCGCCTGTTCCCAGCGGCTCTGCCAGGCCTTGCGCTTTGCGTCGATCTTGCGCTTGCCCTTAGGCGTGAGCCTGGAAACCACCACGCGTCGGTCGATCTCCGAGCGCACGCGCTCCACATGGCCCTGCTCGGCCAGGTGGTCGAGCATCTGCGTGACCGTCGCAGGAGTCAGCCGCGCCGCCGCGGCCAGCTCTCCCGCGGGCAGCTCGCCGCGCTCGGAGAGCTCGATCAGCAGCTCGAACTGGGCGTGGCTGAGCTCATCGGCGCCCAGGTGCGTGTCGCGCCCTCGCAGCCGGTTGAAGCTCCTGAAGACGCGACGGAACGCAACGCCCAGCTCGGTCAGCTCGGCGCTCGGCTCGACCTTCGGCTCGGCTGGGGCCGCGCTGCTCATCGTCCCCCGCTACACGCCCAGCGGCTCCGCGGCCGCCTCGGCATTGGCCGCCGCCCGGTCCATCCGCGCGCGCGGGTTCTCGGCGCGCAGCAGCACCACGCAGGGGATCAGCGAGACCACGCAGATGCCGAGCGACCACCAGAAGGCGGTGCCGTAGGCGCCCGCCAGGGCGCTGGCCGAATGCGTGTGCTCGGCGGCTCGCTGCAGCACCACAGCAAGCACCGCTGTGCCGATCGCACCGCCGATCCGCTGCAGGACGTTCAGCTGGGGAGTCGCGTCGGAGAGCTGATCGGAGCGCAGCGACGCGAAGGCGGCGGTCATGGCCGGCATGAACGAGAAGCCGATGCCGACGCCGCGCAGCACGAGCACCAGCGACAGGTACACGATCGAGGTGCCCGCTCCGATGAACGCGAGTGGGAGCGTCGCCAGGGACAGGACCGACACGCCCGCCAGCGCCACTCGTCCCCCGCCGAAGCGGTCGCTGAGGCGCCCCGCGAGCGGCATCACGAGCAGCATTCCGACCCCCTGCGGGCCGGTGAGAAGCCCTGTCACGATCACGCTCTCGTGGCGTACTTCCTGGTAGTAGAGGGGCACCAGGATCATCGCCCCGAACAGCGCCGCGCCGAGACCGAAGGTCGTCAGGGAGGCGGCTCCGAAGACGCGGTTGGCATACAGCCTGACGTCTAGCAGCGGGTGCTCGACGCGAAGCGCATGCCAGCAGAACACGCCCGCGAGCACCACGCCCGCGACGATCGGCCCCACCACCTGGGGGGCGCCGAGGCTGGTGTTCGGGGTTCCAAGCTCGCTGAGGCCATACACCAGCGCGCTGGAGGCGCCCGACATCAACACCAGGCCGACAGCGTCGAGCCGCCCTGCATGGCCGGAGTCGGTGTGAGGCAGCATGCGCCAGGCCAGCGCGAACGCGACCACGCCGATCGGGACGTTGACCAGGAAGATCCACGACCAGTGCAGGTACTCGAGGATCGCGCCGCCGAGCACAGGACCCAGGATCGGGCCAAGCATGGCGGGCATCGCCACGATTCCCATCACGCGGCCCATGCGCTTGGGGCCGGCGACCTGCGCCATGATCAGCTGACCGATGGGCATGATCATGCCGCCACCGAATCCCTGCAGGACGCGGAACAGCACGAGGGTAGTGGTCGAGGCGGCAACCGCACAGAGCGCTGAGCCGGCCGTGAACAGGACCAGCGAGACCAGGTACACGCGCTTTGCGCCGAAGCGCCGCGCCGCCCACCCGGTCAGTGGGATGACGGCCGCCAGCGACAGCAGATAGCCGGTGATCACCCACTGGATCTGCGAGATCGTCGAGTGCAGGTCGTGCCCGAGCGTGTCCAGCGCGACGTTGACGATGGTCGTGTCGAGGATCGACATGATCATCCCCAGGATCACCACGCCGGCGATCTTCCATACGTACGGCTCGATACGGTCGCCCGCCTCTGGGTTGAAGCCAGGCTCAGATGTGGTCGCAGAAGACATTCGGTACCGAAACTTTAGGTACCGAAGCTTTCTTCTTCAAGGGGTGTGTGATGCTTCTCACACTTATACCCGTGGGCCAAGTACGCCGCTGATGGGCATTTAGGGGCTGGCTCTGTCGCGCTACAGCCCTTTGTGTTGAGCGATGGGACGGCCGCACCCTCCGCAATGATGCTGGCATGCCCGATCTGCATCCGCGTGGGAAGTCGCTGTTCGACATCGGACAGGCGGTGCTCGGCGTGCTGAGTGTCGCCTCGCTCGTCGCGTGGATTGTCTCGGTGGCGACGTCGAAGACCCACCATCCGCTCGATTTCTGGCTGGTGGTCTTCTTTGCCCTGCTTGCCGCGTCATTCGGCGTATGGGGTCTGCGCCAACGGCGAGAACGGGACATCGCTGTCGGCGGCACCCACTATCACTTCGGCGATCGGTCGGTGGTCACGATCGGCAGCAGTGGCGGCACCCAGGACGTGTCCTTCTCCGACTGGCTCGGTCAGCAGGTTCAAGAACTCCGCGGCCTCATGCGCAGGCTCGAAGAAGTGTTGCCGGCCGACCCGTTCGAGCCCAATGAGGCGTACGCAGTGCAGGAGCACCTTTGGGTGGGAGCGGCGGCTTGCAGTGGCCCCGGCGTGGCGGCTTGGAGTGGCCCCACTTCGCGTCGGTTGGTGTGTGTGGTTGATCTTCTCTGATTGGTGGGTGCGGTGGCGTCTCGTGGAGCGGAGCCCGTAGGGCGTAGCGGAACGAGATGCCACCGGCGCGACTCGCGTTGGGGGGTCAGGCGGCTCCTTTCTGGGTGCGTGCGAGTCCGTGGCGGAAGCGCCAGGACTCTGCGCCGGTGTCGATGATGTGCGCTCGGTGGGTGATGCGGTCGACGACGGCCTTCGCGAGGCGTGCGTCGGGGAATACCTTGGTCCACTCCCCGAAGGGGAGGTTGGTGGTGACGATCAGGCTGGCGCGCTCGTTGCGCTCGGAGATGACTTGGAAGACGAGCTCGGCGGCGCCCTCGGGTAGAGCGAGATATCCGAGCTCGTCAAGGACGACGAGCTCGGTGCGTGCGTAGCGGGCGATCACGCGGCCGAGCTCGCGTCGGGACTCGGCTGCTTGCAGCTCGTTCGCCAAGGCCGCGAGGGTGGTGAACCTGACACGGCGTCCTTGTTGGCAGGCGAGCACCCCGAGGGCGATCGCTAGATGTGTCTTGCCGGTCCCGCTGTCGCCGAGGAGGATGACTGACTCGCGGTCATCGATCCAGCTGCCCTGCGCGAGCGCGGCGACTGTGGCCTGGGGGATTTTCGGGTTCTCCTCGAAACGGAAGTCCTCCAGGCGCTTGGTGAGCGGGAACCTGGCGTCGATGAGTCTTCGGCGTTCGCGGCGTTCAGCGCGCTCTGTGACCTCGGCCTCCAAGAGCGCGGCGAGATAGGCGAGCGGCGTCTGCTGGTCGCGCATCGCCTCCTGCGCGAGCGGGCGGAAGCGATCGCGGATGCTCGGCAAGTGAAGCTCGCGGGCGTGCGCGTCGATCAGTGCTTCCATCGCCTGGACCTTCGCCGGTGCGCTCATCGTGCTGCCCCCGCCTGGAGCAGCTCGTCATAGTGGCTGAGTGTCGGCGGTGGCGCCCCGAGTCCTTGCAGGCGGGGCGGGAGATCATCGAGGGCCGGCAGCTTTGTGCGTGTGCCGCAGCCGATCAGGACCGCGACTGCCCGGCCATCATAGGCGCCGGTGGCCAGCGCGCCACGGACGGCGAGCTCCACGTCGCTCCCACCATGCTCGCGGGTGAGCAGCAGCACGTCGACCATCTGCCGGGCGGCCTCTGAGGCGCCGTAGCGCTCGGCGATCTTGCCCCAGAGCTCGTCAAACACCGATGGCCACGCGCCTCGCTCGCGTTCTTGGGAGAGAGCAAGCGAGCCTGCCAGCGCTCCCGGCTTGCGGGCGAGCAGCTCGAGATAGTGATCCAGGCTCGCCGACACGCCAAAGCGGCCGTGCTGACGCTCGTGACGTGCGACCAGCTCACCGCCGTGGTGGCACTCGATCTCGCGTGCACCGACGCGCGCGTGGACACGCAGGCCGGCTAGCCGAACGGGCACCGAGTAGCGGTTTTGCTTGATGGTGACGAGTGACTTCGAGTCGACCCTTGGTGTCGCCTCCTCGGCTGTCGACGCCCGCTCGGCCGGTAGCCCCCGCAGCAGCGGGCGCTCCCTCGCGAAGGACTCGCCAACGGTCTCCTCGCGCCCGGTGATCCGCCGCCCGAGGTCGGACTCGCAGCCAGCGAGCATCCGCACATTCAGTTCGCCGAGCGACGCGACGTCTGGGACCGGCACCAGATGACGGCGACGGAAACGCCCGACCTCTCCCTCCACGCCGCCCTTTTCGTGGGCGCCCTCGATCCCCGCGATCGTGAACTGCGACTCATAGAGATAGTGCGAGCGCAACGCGATGAACCGGTCTGACTCCACCCTTCGCCGGCCGCGCAGCACCTGCTTGACCGCGCTCGTCAGGTTGTCGTAGCGCAACAGGCCGAACACCCCGCCGAACCAGTCGAACGCCTCGACATGCGCCTCCAGAAACGCCTGCTGCGAGCAGTGCGGGAACGCCATCGCGAACGCCGCGCCGGAATGGCACGCGCGCATATGAAACAGATAGACCCTGCACGCAGACCCGGCCATCGCGACCTGCGCCTCGCCCCAGTCGACCTCGGCCTCCACGCCTGCCGCGTGCACCTGCGACACGAACGCCTCGACGCCTTCGCCACGCTCGCGCCGGCGACCATGAACATATTCCCGGACCGTGCGCTCAGCCACATCAGCCGCATGCTCATCACGCAGCCGCTCCCAGATCCGCTTCGCGGTATGGCGCTGCTTGCGCGGCGCGTCCCGATCCGCGTCAAGCCACGAATCGATCAGCTCCCGATACGGCCCCAGCTTCGGCGCAGGCCGACCCACAGGCTTGCGCTTGACGGGCGGCAACGGATCGGCCAACGCCTGACGCACCGCCCGCCGATGAACCCCATACCTCGCCGCCAACGCCCTCGTCGAAGTGCCTTCCCGATCCCGATCCCGCCTGATCTGCTCGAACGTCTCCACTCGTGATCCCATTCCTCACTGCCGCCTCCCGCTCGAGCTCCATGAGCCTCAAACAGTCAGCCGCCAGTCGGACGGAGGTGGGGCCAGTTCAAACCGCCGCAGCGGGGCCAGATCAAACCGCCGTTCCCATTGGGAGATCGTCCGAGACGTGGACCGGAGGCTGCACACGAGCGCTCCCGAGTGGGTGGACTACTTCAACGAGGACCACGCCAGATATCCGGTCGAGTTGGCCTTTCCCAAAGCCGATCTCTACGCGAACCAGATCGTGCCCGCGATCGAATCCACGATCGACCAGATAGCCCACATCCAAGCGCGTCTGGAGGCGCGGCGCCCGCCAAAAGGAAAGACCGCAAATAGCGACACAGCTAAAACTGGCGGCAGGGCGGAAAGTCGCAAATAGCGAAAAACGCCCCCCGTCGCACCCTTACGTGGCGGACCACGCCATGCCTATAGACACTTTAGCCGGCGCGCATCGGCAGTCTCATCAGGAGTCTAGGCATGCACAGAAGCGGCCTAAAGTCCATGCGGGATTCCGCATGGACAGATCAGATGCTGTCCGGATAGACCTAAGAGATCGCGATCACCCAAGAGGACGGGGCATGGGGTCCAAACTCATGTCCCGTCCCTCAACCACCGAGCCAATGGGCGGACCGTCAGCGAGGACTATCCGATCGAGAGTTCCGGCAAGAGCGTACTTGGCCCACGGGGATAAGCGTGATGCTTCTCACACTTATAAGTCAATGTAGAAGTGCGTTTCGGCACGAACCGTTACAACGAGCGCCCACTCCAACGCGGCGATGTTCCCTACGCTGGTCGGACGCGCCGCAAGCGAGGTCTGAACTACCGGCCCCGCGAGTTCCCGCGCGGCGTCTGCATCCGCCCGGAGCCCTTGCGATTCCACGCTGAAGGCGATGGCGTCTTAGGCTGCGGCCGCGAGGAACGCTTGAGGTTGGCGAAGAACTCATCACGCTTCGGCACGGGTACCGTGTAGCCCGTGGGGGTCTGCTCCGTCTGCGGCTCGTCCTTCTCGTCCTCCGGCATCGTTCTCCAAGAGTAGACGGTGGGGCTCCTCGACCCTGGTTCAAGAGACCCATCGAGCAACTACTAGCTAACGCCGCCGCAAGCGCTAGCGTCCAAGGCGCATGTCGAGCGACGACGACCTGAAGATCGTGGCCACGGCCACCGACGAAATGCAGAAGGCGCTGATCATCGGTCGCCTCTCGGAAGCAGGGATCCGCTGCATGGGCGGCGCTGCGGAGCGCAACTGGAACACCGGTCGCTCTCGCGACATATACGTCCGGGCCGCAGACCTCGAGCAGGCGCGCGAAGTGCTGAAGGCAGACGAAGGCGACTTCGACGAAGACGAACTCGCGCGCCTCAGCGAAGAAGCAGGCAAAGAGAACCCCGCCGAGCCCTAAAGCCGGCCCCGAGCCCTAAAGCCGGCCCGGTGAAATCAACTCACCACCCCGACAGGCACCCGGGAGGGTGCCCCTAAAAGGATCATCCAGCCCGCGACCGAGGACGCAGTATCGCGCCGCGTCCTCGCGCCGCTACCAGCGGTAGTGGGCGAAGGCCTTGTTGGCCTGCGCCATGCGGTAGATGTCGTCCTTGCGCTTGTAAGCGCCACCCTGCTGGGACTGCGCGTCCATCAGCTCGTTTGCCAGGCGCTGGGCCATGGTCTTCTCGCGACGCTGGCGGGCGAACTCGACCAGCCAGCGAACGGCCAGCGTGCGGGCGCGCCTGGAGGCGACCTCCACGGGGACCTGGTAGGTGGCGCCACCCACACGCCTCGATTTGACCTCGAGCGTGGGCGTGAGCGATTTGATGGAAGCCTCGAGCGTCTCCACGGGGTCTTTGTCGCTGCGCTCGGCGAGCAGCGCGAGCGCGTCGTAGACGATCCGCTCGGCGGTGGACTTCTTGCCGTCCAGCATCACCTTGTTGATGACCTGCTGAACCAGTTTCGAGCGGTGAATTGGGTCCGCCTCAACAGGGCGGATCTGGGCGGCTGCGCGGCGAGGCATGGCTTATTTTTTCTTCACGCCGTACTGCGAGCGCGCCTTTTTGCGATCGCTCACGCCGGCGGCGTCGAGCGTGCCGCGGACGACCTTGTAGCGAACGCCAGGCAGATCCTTGACGCGACCGCCGCGCACGAGCACCACTGAGTGCTCCTGAAGGTTGTGTCCCTCTCCGGGGATGTACGCGGTGACCTCGATCGATCCCGAGATCCGCACACGCGCAACCTTGCGCAGCGCGGAGTTGGGCTTCTTCGGCGTGGTGGTGTACACGCGGGTGCACACTCCACGACGCTGCGGAGCAGCGGTCTTCTTCTTGCGACCCTTGCCGGACTTCAATCCGGGGGTGGCGATCTTCTTCTTTGGGGTCACGCGACCCTTGCGCACTAGTTGCGAGGTGGTTGGCATTCGGGCGAGATGCTAGCAGCGCTAGGCGGGCTGAGCCACGCCGACTGCTCGCACGGGCGCCGGCATCAGCGCAGCGGCGACGATCACCAGGATGAACGCGAGCGCCTGGAGCACCACTCCGACGGGGCTGGCGGCGACGGGGTCGCCGAATACGAGGATCCCACCGGCGATGCCGGCGATGTTCGCAGCCGTGCCCGTTACGGCGATAACAGGCACCGCCTCGCCGTCCTGCAGTCCGCGGGCAGAGGCGTAGAACGCGACGATCGAGGCGAGCACCGCGACGGCCAGCCATGGGCTGAGCACGAGTCCTAGGAGCCCGTGGGCGCCAACGATGCCGGTGAGCGCCTTGATGGACGTGTCGGAGACACCGAACAGAACGCCAGCAGCGGCGCCCAGCATCATGCCGTGGTGCTCGGTGGGACCGCCCATTCGGGGACCCATCAGCAGCAGGCCCCCCAGGCCGAACAGGCCGGCCTCGAAGGAGATCATGGCTGCCTGCGAGAAGTGAGAGTGCGCTCCGTGCATCGCCGGCAGCGTCAGGCCCAGCAGCACCAGCCCGGCGGCTGTCAGCGACAGCCCCATCCACTGGCGGCGCCCGACCCGCAGGCCGAACAGCCGCTCGGCCATCACCGCTATGAACACCACGCCCGCCGCCAGGGACACCTGGATGACCGACATCGGCGCGAGCGCCAGGGCTGCCACGTGCAGGCCCCAGCTGGCGGTGGCGATGATCATGCCCAGCGTGAACCACTTGGAGGAGTACAGCTCCCTGGCCGAGCGAAGCGGGTGCCGTACGTCCACCTTGGGCACCGAGTTGGCGCCACGGTACTTGTAGAAGAAGCCCAGGTTCGCCACGAAGGCGCACAGGAGCGCGAGGAATATGCCGAGGTCCATGGTCATGGTCGGGGGGAAGACGGTGCGATCATCGACTGGCGCCACCGACTGCTTTACTCCGGGCGAGCGACCTCAGCACATCAACCGTCCCGGCAGCGTACCCACCCCAACCTCTATGCGAGCTAAAGAGCGTATCGGCGGGACGAAAGAGCATGCGGGCGAGCCTGACGAGGCCTCCAGGCCCCTGTTGATGGTCGACATCGACGGTGTCATCTCGCTGTTCGGCGGCTGGGGTGGCGGTGCTTGGGGCATCCACGGCGGCGCCGTCCAGGACGGCGCGCGGACGGCCGAAGGCGCGTTCCATTCGATCGAAGGCTCACCCCATTTCCTTTCGTCCGCCGCCGCCGCTCACCTGCTCGAGCTGTCCGCGGTGTTCGAGCTTGTGTGGGCCAGCGGCTGGGAAGAGCGCGCCAACGAGCATCTCCCCCACCTGCTGGGCCTCCCGCCGGCACTGCCGTTCCTGCGCTTCTCGCGCAACGTCGGGCGCGCCAACGCCCATTGGAAGCTCGATGCGATCGACGCATATGCAAGAGATCGCCCACTGGCGTGGATCGACGACGCGTTCAACGCCGCCTGCCATGGGTGGGCGCAGGCGCGTGCTGCGCCGACGCTGCTCGTGCAGACGGTGCCCCAGGTGGGCCTGACGGAGCGGGAGGCCAGCCAGCTGGCGAGGTGGGCGTCGGACCTCGCGGGATCATGAGACGGGCGCGGCTCTGACGGAGACCCGTAGGCCACCAAGCCGCGCCCGTGTGTAGCGCAAAGCAGAACTGCGGTTTGCTTACCTACTCCTCCTCGGCGACGACGCCCTCGTCGGGAAGCTCGAGCTCGGCGAGCTCCTCGGCGAAGCCGGGGTCGGTGCCGCCGGCGCCGATCTTCTCGAGAGAGGCTAGATCCGCGTCGAACTCCTGGCCGTAGCTGCCGCTGAAGCCGTCGCCTGCAAGCCCGAGCTCGGCGGCGATCTCGTCCTGGTCGAGCAGGCCGACATCGTCGATCGCGCGGGGCAGCGGTTCGGCGGGCTCGATCTCGATCCGCCGGTAGCGCTTGAGCCCGGTGGCGGCTGGGATGAGCTTGCCGATGATGACGTTCTCCTTGAGCCCGTTGAGCCGGTCGATCTTGCCTTCGAGGGCGGCATCGGTGAGCACCTTGGTCGTCTCCTGGAAGGAGGCGGCGGACAGGAAGGAGTCGGTGTTGAGCGACGCCTTGGTGATGCCGAGGATGATGTCCTCGAACTGCGCGGTCTCGCCGCCGGCCTGGCCGATGGCGTCGTTGGCTTTGGCGAATTCGAAGCGGTCGACGAACTGTCCGGGCAGGTAGTCGGTGTCGCCCTTCTGGTCCACGCGCACCTTCTTGAGCATCTGACGAACGATCAGCTCGATGTGCTTGTCGTTGATGTCCACGCCCTGGGACTTGTAGACCTCCTGGACCTCCTTGACGAGGTAGACCTCGGTCTCGGTGCGCCCACGGATGGCCAGCAGCTCGTGCGGATACACCGATCCCTCGTTGAGCTGGCGGCCGGCGGCGATCTTCTCGCCGGAGGTGACGAACAGCCGCGTACGCCGTGGGAAGGCGTGGCGATGCTCCTCGCCGGACTCGTCGGTGATCACCACGGTCAGGGCTTTGTCGGTCTCCTCGATGGAGACGACGCCGTCCTGCTCGGCGATTTTGGCGAGACCCTTGGGCCGGCGTGCCTCGAACAGCTCGACGACGCGAGGCAGACCGTGCGTGATGTCCGCGCCGGCAACTCCACCGGTGTGGAACGTACGCATGGTCAGCTGCGTGCCGGGCTCGCCGATGGACTGCGCGGCGACGATGCCGACTGCGTCGCCGATCTGGGCGAGCGCACCGGTGGCCATCGCGCGGCCGTAGCAGGCCTGGCATACGCCGCTGGGCGCCTCGCACTTGAGCACCGAGCGCACGGGCACGAGCACCTCGGTGCCCTTCTCGTGCTCGTCGGTGAACGCGCTGACGATCTCGGCCATCTCTGCACGGCCGATTTCGACGCCCTGCTCGGCGAGCATGCGGTTGCGCTTGGTGGTGATGTCGAGCGCAGCGATCCGCCCGACGAGGCCGTCGTTGGGGTCGCCGCCGTCCTTGAACACGGCCATCTCGATGTACTCCTGCGGTGCCGCAGTCGGCCTCGCGAATGATCACGTCCTGGGCGACGTCGACCAGACGCCGCGTCAGGTAGCCCGAGTCGGCGGTGCGCAGGGCGGTGTCTGCCAGTCCCTTTCGCGCGCCGTGCGTGGAGATGAAGTACTCGAGCACCGACAGGCCCTCCATGAAGTTGGCCTTGATCGGGCGCTCGATGATTTCACCCTTCGGGTTGGCCATCAGGCCGCGCATCCCCGCCAGCTGGCGGATCTGCTTGAACGAGCCACGAGCACCCGAGTTGGCCATCATGAAGATGGGGTTGAGGACGTCGAGGTTGTTGACCATCGCCTCGGCGACCTCGTCGGTGGCGGCGTTCCACTGCTCGACGACCGCCTCGTGACGCTCCTCCTGGGTGATCAGGCCGTCGTCGTACTGACCGGTGATGTCGCCGACGATCTTGTCGAACTTGTCGAGGATTTCCTGCTTCTCCGGGGGGATGACGACGTCGTTCTTGGAGATCGTGATGCCGGCCTGCGTGGCGTACTTGAAGCCGAGGTCCTTGAACGCGTCGAGGACCAGCGAGATCGTGGTGGCGCCGTATGCCTGCACGAGCATGTCGATCAGCCGTGTGGTGTCGCGCTTCTTCATGGACTGGTTGACGAACACGTACTTGGACGCGTCGAACTCGTCGCCCAGCGCCTCCGACAGCGCCCGCTCGATGCGGTCGTTGTAGATGATCCGCCCGATCGTCGTGAGCACGTGACCGCCCTCGCGCCCGTAGGGGCGGAACTCGGCGATGTCGTGCAGCTTGACGACGTTGCCCTCGTAGGAGAGCTCGGCCTCCTGCGCGGTGCGGAACACGTGCGGCCGCGGCTCATACGTCGCGCGATCGATCTTCGAGAGCTCCTCCGCTTCCGGACCGTAGGTCAGGTAGTAGGCGCCGAGGATCATGTCCTGCGTGGGCGTCGCCAGCGGCGCGCCGTGTGCGGGGGACAGGATGTTGTTGGAGGAGAGCATCAGGATGCGCGCCTCCGCCTGGGCCTCTGCCGACAGCGGCAGGTGCACTGCCATCTGGTCGCCGTCGAAGTCGGCGTTGAACGCGTGACAGACGAGCGGGTGGACCTGGATCGCCTTGCCCTCGACGAGCAGCGGCTCGAACGCCTGGATGCCCAGGCGGTGCAGCGTGGGCGCGCGGTTGAGCAGCACGGGGTGCTCGTGGATGACCTCCTCGAGCACGTCCCAGACCTCGCCGATCATCGAGTCGACCATCTTCTTGGCCGCCTTGATGTTCTGCGCGGACTTGCGCTCGACCAGGCGGGCCATGATGAACGGCTTGAACAGCTCGAGCGCCATGATCTTGGGCAGGCCGCACTGGTGCAGCTTGAGGTAGGGGCCGGCGACGATCACCGAGCGCCCGGAGTAGTCCACGCGCTTGCCGAGCAGGTTCTGGCGGAAGCGCCCCTGCTTGCCCTTGAGCATGTCCGACAGGCTCTTCAGCGGACGGTTGCCGGGACCGGTGACGGGACGCCCGCGGCGGCCGTTGTCGAACAGCGCGTCGACGGCCTCCTGGAGCATGCGCTTCTCGTTGTTGACGATGATCTCCGGCGCGCCGAGGTCGAGCAGCCGCTTGAGGCGGTTGTTGCGGTTGATGACGCGGCGGTAGAGGTCGTTGAGGTCGGAGGTGGCGAAGCGCCCACCGTCGAGCTGCACCATCGGGCGCAGCTCCGGCGGGATCACGGGCACGGCGTCGAGCACCATCATCTCGGGCTTGTTGCCCGACTGGATGAAGGCGGAGACGACCTTCAGGCGCTTGACCGCGCGCGCCTGCTTCTGGCCTTTGCCGTTCTTGACCTGGTCCTCGAGATCGACCCGTTCGGCCTCGAGGTCGACCTGCTGGAGCAGGTCGCGGATCGCTTCCGCGCCCATGCCGCCGCGGAAGTACTCGCCGAAGCCGTAGGAGGAGCCGAAGCGCTCCTTGAGCTCGCGGAACGTGGTCTCGTCGTGCTCGATCTGCTTGGGTTCCATCGTCTTGAACAGCTCCCAAACGCTGCGCATGCGCTCGGCTGCGTCCTCGATGTAGGCCTCGGTGTCGGAGATGTCCGCGTCGAAGGCTTTGGTGAGCTCCTTGATGTGCTTGTCGCGCTCCTCGTCGGAGAGTTTGGACAGGTTGATGTCGAGCGAGTCCGCCCACAGGTGGTCTTCGTCGTTGAAGTTGGTCTGTTTGCCGTTCTGCAGGTACTTCTCGCGGCGGGCCAGCGACTCGCGCAGCTCGAGCACGCGCTCCTCGCGCTCGGCGGCGTAGCTGTCGAGGACCTTGTTGACCTCCGTCTCCAGCGTGTCCAGGTCCTTGGCGCGCGCCTCGTCGTCCACCCACGTGATGATCGATGCGGCGAAGTACAGGACCTTCTCCAGTTCCTTGGGAGCCATGTCCAGCAGGTAGCCGATGCGGCTGGGCACGCCCTTGAAGAACCAGATGTGGCTGACGGGAGCGGCGAGGTCGACGTGGCCCATGCGCTCGCGGCGAACCTTCGAGCGCGTGACCTCAACGCCGCAGCGCTCGCAGACGATGCCCTTGTAGCGGACGCGCTTGTACTTGCCGCAGTAGCACTCCCAGTCCTTGGTGGGACCGAAGATGCGCTCGCAGAAGAGGCCGTCCTTCTCCGGCTTGAGCGTGCGGTAGTTGATCGTCTCCGGCTTGGTGACCTCGCCGGAGCTCCAGCCGCGAATCTGCTTTGACGAGGCAAGGCTGATCTCGATGGCGTCGAAGTTGTTTATGTCAATCATCTATTGGGTGCTTTCGCTCGCGGGTGAATCGGGCATTTGCTACTCGGCAGACTCGTCGGTGACCAGGCTCTCCAGGTCGATGTCCGCCGTCTGCTCTACGTCCATCAACTCCTCGACGTCGCCGACTACGACGTCGTCTGCTGCGTCGGCCTCAGCGCCGTCTGCGGCGCCGGCCTCGACGCCATCCTCGGCCTCGGCGGCGGCGTCGGTGGTGTCCACTCCCTCGACCTGCTCGTCGGCGCCGTCGCCGGCGAGGGCTCTGACCCCGGAGAGGTCGATGCCGAGCTCCTCTGCTGCGCGCAGCAGGTCGTCGTCCTCGTCGCGCATCTCCGCGCGCTGCCCCTCCTCGGAGACGACGTTGACGTCGAGCGCCAGCGACTGCATCTCCTTGAGCAGGACCTTGAAGGACTCGGGGATGGACGGCTCGGCGATGTTCTCGCCCTTGACGATCGCCTCGTAGGCCTTGACGCGCCCGACGGTGTCGTCGGACTTGATGGTGAGCATCTCCTGCAGCGTGTACGCCGCGCCGAAGGCCTCCAGCGCCCACACCTCCATCTCGCCGAAGCGCTGGCCGCCGAACTGCGCCTTGCCGCCCAGCGGCTGCTGGGTGACGAGCGAGTAGGGGCCGGTGGAGCGGGCGTGGATCTTGTCGTCGACGAGGTGCAGGAGCTTCAGGATGTACATGTACCCGACGGTCACCTGTTCCTCGAAGGGCTCGCCGGTGCGACCGTTGAACAGCGTCATCTTCCCGGAGGCCTGCTCGCCCTCGCGCCGCGACTTGTCGACGTCCATGCGGATGCGGCCTTCGTGGGCGTCCTGCCACTTGACCAGGGCGTTGTCCACATCGGCGACCGTGGCGCCGTCGAACACTGGCGTGGACACGTACACGCGACGGGGACCGCCGTTGGCGCGCGGCTTCCTTGTATGCCTCGGTGCCGTCGTCGTACCAGCCCTGCGCGGCGGCCCACCCGAGGTGGGTCTCGAGGATCTGCCCGACGTTCATGCGCGAGGGCACGCCGAGCGGGTTGAGGATCACGTCGACGGGCGTACCGTCCTCCAGGAACGGCATGTCCTGCTGGTCGACGATCTTGGAGATGACCCCCTTGTTGCCGTGACGCCCCGCGAGCTTGTCGCCCTCGGAGATCTTGCGCTTCTTGGCGACGAACACGCGCACGAGGTCGTTGACCCCGGGCGGCAGGTCGTCGCCGGCGTCGCGGCTGAAGGTCTTGACGTCGATCACGACGCCACCCTCGCCGTGCGGCACCTTCAGCGAGGTGTCGCGCACCTCGCGCGCCTTCTCCTTGAAGATGGCGCGGATCAGCTTCTCCTCGGCGGTCAGCTCGGTCTCGCCCTTGGGCGTGACCTTGCCGACGAGCAGGTCGCCGGAGATGACCTCGGCGCCGACGCGCACGATGCCGCGGTCGTCGAGGTTGCGCAGCGACTCCTCGGAGCGGTTGGGGATGTCGCGGGTGATCTCCTCCTCGCCGAGCTTGGTCGTGCGGGCGTCGATCTCGTACTCCTCGATGTGGATCGAGGTGAGCTCGTCGTCCTGCACGAGGCGCTTGGACAGGATGATGGCGTCCTCGAAGTTGTAGCCCTCCCAGGACATGAACGCGACCATCAGGTTCTTGCCGAGCGCCATTTCGCCCTTGTCGGTGGAGGAGCCGTCGGCGAGCACGTCGCCCTCCTTCACCGCCTGTCCGGTGCGGACAAGGGGCTTCTGGTGGATCAGCGTGCCCTGGTTGGAGCGCATGAACTTCTGCAGCTCGTACTCGTCCTTCTTGCCGTCCTTGGTCTGGACGACGATCTGGTCGGCGTCGATGTAGTCGACGGCGCCTGCGTTCTTGACGAGCAGCACATCGCCGGTGTCGAGCGCGGCACGGCGCTCCATGCCGGTTCCCACCAGCGGGGCGTCGGCCTTGAGCAGCGGCACGGCCTGGCGCTGCATGTTGGAGCCCATCAGCGCGCGGTTGGCGTCGTCGTGCTCGAGGAACGGGATCATGGCGGTCGCAACCGACCAGATCTGCTCCGGCGAGACGTCCACCAGGTCCACATCCTTGGGCCCGACGGTCACGTACTGACCGGCCTGCGTGCGGCAGAGGATTTCCGTGCCCTTGAGCTTGCCGGTCTTGTCGTCCACCGGCGTGTTGGCCTGGGCGATCAGCAGCTCCTCTTCCTGCGTCGCGTCGAGGTGGCGGACCTCCTCTGTGACGACGCCGTCCTTGACCACGCGGTAGGGGGTGGTGACGAACCCGTACTCGGAGACCTCGGCGAAGGAGGACAGCGAGCCGATCAGCCCGATGTTCGGTCCCTCGGGGGTCTCGATCGGGCACATGCGCCCGTAGTGGGTGGGGTGCACGTCGCGCACCTCGATGGGCGCGCGCTCGCGCGTGAGGCCACCGGCCCCCAGCGCGGACAGGCGCCGGCGGTGCGTGAGCCCGGCGAGCGAGTTGGTCTGGTCCATGAACTGCGACAGCTGCGAGGAGCCGAAGAACTCCTTGAGCGCTGCCACGACGGGACGGATGTTGATGATGGTCTGCGGAGTGATCGTGTCGGCGTCCTCGGTGGTGAGGCGCTCGCGCACGACGCGCTCCATGCGGTACAGGCCGATGCGGAAGGCCTCCTGGATGAGCTCGCCGACGGTGCGCAGACGGCGGTTGCCGAAGTGCTCGTACTCGTCGAGGTGCTCAGCGACGGGCTCGCGCGGCATGCTCATGGCCTCAGCGGCGTAGTCCTTGATCTCCACCTCGCCGTCCTCGGGCAGGCCGAGGCGCTTGGGCAGCGACACGAGCTCGCTTGACCAGGGCGAGGATGTCGTCGTGGGTGAGGGTGCGGGTGTCGATGTCGACGTCCAGCCCCAGCCGCGAGTTCAGCTTGTAGCGACCGACGCGCGTGAGGTCGTAGCGCTTGGGGTCGAAGAACAGCTGGTTGAGCAGCGCCTTGGCGTTGTCCACGCTCGGCGGCTCGCCGGGACGCTGCTTCTTGAACAGCTCGATCAGCGCGCCCTCTTCGGTGCGCGTGGCCTCGGTGTCGGACTCGATCGTGTTGCGGATGTAGAGCGAGTTGTCGAACAGGCGCAGGATCTCCTCGTCCGCGGCGTAGCCCATCGCACGCAGCAGCACCGTGACGGGCAGCTTGCGCTTACGGTCGATGCGTACGAAGACCTTGCCCTTCTTGTCGATCTCCAGCTCCAGCCAGGACCCACGGGCGGGCATGAGGTTGGCGATGAAGACCTGCTTCTCGCGGTCCTTGGGCTCCATCAGGTAGGCGCCGGGGGAACGGACGAGCTGCGTGACGACCACGCGCTCGGTGCCGTTGATGACGAACGTGCCGCGCTCGGTCATCCACGGGAAGTCGCCCATGAACACGGACTGCTCGCGGATCTCGCCGGTCTCACGGTTGATGAACGCGACCGTCACGGTCAGCGGGCGCGCGTATGTGAGGTCCTTCTCGCGGCACTGCTCGAGCGACGCGACGGGCTCGTCGAACGTGAACTCGCCGAACTGGACTGCGAGGTTCCCCGTGTAGTCCTCGATCGGGGAGATGTCGTCGATCGTCTCGCGCAGACCACCGGTGGCGGGGTCGGTCAGCCAAGCGAACGAACGGCGCTGGATGTCGATCAGGTTTGGGACGTCAACGGTCTTCTGGAGACGCGCGAAGGTTCGGCGCGTCCGGAGAGCATCTACAGCAGCCAAGAAATGACTCCTTCGGAGGGCGATACACGGGCAGAGGAGGGCGCCGAAGCGCGACTAAGAAAGATAGCACAGGCTATCCGTACCCCGAAGGGCCACCAGCGCTCACGGACCCCGCCCCAAGAGAATTCGCGTATGTGGCGCGACCTCGATGCTTCGGGCGGCTGCGACTATCGGCTAGCGGACGGCACTTTACCGGAAAACGCGGTGATTTGTTAGCGGTGCATAAAGAAGGCCCCGCCGTGTGGCAGGGCCTTCCCCTACAAAGATCGCAGCGAGCCTGAGCTATTTGAGCTCGACAGACCCCCCGGCCTCCTCGAGTTCCTGCTTGAGCTTGTCGGCCTCCTCGCGCTCGATGCCCTCCTTGACGGGCTTGGGGGCCTCGTCGACGAGCGCCTTGGCCTCTTTGAGGCCAAGGCCAGTGGCCGCGCGAACGACCTTGATGACCTGGATCTTCTTGTCGCCGGAGCTGGTGAGGATGACATCGACGGTGCTGCTGGCTTCTTCCTCTGCGGCTGCGTCGCCGCCGCCGCCGGCGGGCGCTGCGGCGGGTGCAGCCATGGCGGCTGCGGAGACGCCGAACTCCTCCTCCAGCGCCTTGATGCGCTCGGCGAGCTCGAGCACGGAGATGCCCTTCAGCTCCTCGATCCAATCCTGTGTACTTGTTGCCATGTGAGTCAGTCCTCCTTGGTCGTCTCGGCGTCCTCGGGCTGATTCTCAGCCGAGACGTCCGCTTGATTGTCGTCTGCTTGCGCCGGCTCGTCTGCCTCCGGCTCATTCTCATTGGCGGGAGGCGCCTCCATGGCGGTCTCCTCGGCCTTTGCAATCTCGTCGGGCACCGGCTCCTCGGCGGCCGGCTCCTCGGCGGCGGGCTCCGCCTCGGCGGCGGCAGGCGCGGCGCCGGCTGGAATCTCGCCGGACTCCTTCTTGGCGTTGACCTGCCCGAGGGCGACGGCGAGACCGCCGATGAGCGCGTTGAGCGAGCGTACGAGCCCGCCGATTGGCGAGGCGACGACGCCGACGAGCTGGCTGTAGAGCACCTCGCGGGAGGGCAGGCGGGACAGCGAGCGGATCTGCTCGACGTCGAGCGTGGCGCCGTCCATGAGCCCGCCCTTGAAGGGCAGCAATTGGGTTGCCCGCCCATAGTCGGCGACGACCTTGGCGGCGGTGGCGATGTCGCCGCGCACGAAGGTGAGCGCTGTGGGGCCGGCGAGGAACTCCTTGAGCGACTCCGCGCCAACCTGGTCGGCGGCGCGCTCGGTGAGCGAGTTCTTGACGACCTTGAAGGTGGCGTCGGACTGGCGCAGGGTGGCGCGCAGCTCGGCGACCTGCGCGACGGTGATGCCGCGGTAGTCGACGGCGAAGATCGCGTCGGACTCGTCTATGTGGCTTGCGATCTCAGCGATCGCAGCGGCCTTCTGGTCTCGGTTCATGGGGCTCCTGTCCCGGGCTTGTGCTGCGCTGGAGCGCTTGCTGCCGGGGGTCTCTGGTGGCCTGTGGCGGGAATGACGCTAGGCGGCGATGGTAGCCGCAGGCGCCTCCTCGATGATTTCACGTGTCTTTGAAGCGTCCACCTTGACGCCTGGGCCCATGGTGGAGCTGAGCGTGATGGAGCGCAGGTAGCGCCCTTTGGCGGCGGACGGTTTGGCGCGGGTCAGCTCTTCGATGACCGCTGCGTAGTTCTCGAGCAGCTTGCGCTCGTCGAAGCTGACCTTGCCGATCAGGAGGTGCACGATTGCGTTGCGGTCGGTGCGGTACTCGACCTTGCCGGACTTGGACTCTTCGACGGCTTTGGCGACGTCCATGGTGACGGTGCCGACTTTGGGGTTGGGCATCTTGCCGGACGGACCGAGGATGCGCCCGAGCTGGCCGACCACGGACATCAGGTCAGGGGTGGCGATGGCGACGTCGAAGTCGTCGAAGCCCTCCTGGATCTGTTTGGCGAGATCCTGTGCGCCGACCACGTCGGCGCCGGCCTCTTCAGCCTCCTTGGCCTTGTCGCCCTGAGCGAACACGGCGACCTTGACGTCCTTGCCGAGGCCGTTGGGAAGCGCGATGGTTCCGCGCAGCTGCTCGTCGGCGTGGCGCACGTTCAGGCCGGTGCGCACGTGGACCTCAACGGACTCGTCGAACTTGGCGCTGCCGAGGCTGCGAACGAGCGCGATGGCCTCAGCGGGCTGGTACTCGTGCTCGCGGTCGACCTTGGCGAGAACCTCTGAGTAGCGCTTGCCGTGGCTGCTCATGACGCGACGTCCACTCCCATGGACCTTGCCGTGCCGGCGATGATCTTGGCGGCCTGATCGACGTCGTGGGCGTTCAGGTCGTCGAGCTTGCGCTCGGCGATGTCGCGCAGCTGGCTCTGGGTGATGGTGCCCACCTTCACGCGGTGGGGCTCGCCGGAGCCCTTGTTGATTTTGATGGCCTGGCGGATGAGCACGGCGGCGGGTGGCGTCTTGGTGACGAACGTGAACGAGCGGTCCTCGTACACGGTGATCACCACCGGGATGACCGTGCCGGTTTCGCTCTGCGTCTGGGCGTTGAACGCCTTGCAGAACTCCATGATGTTGATGCCGTGCTGACCCAGCGCAGGACCCACCGGCGGCGCAGGACTGGCCTGCCCGGCATTGGCCTGCAGCTTGATCGTCGTAAGTACCTTCTTGGCCATGGCTAGAGCTTCTTTACCTGATCGAATTGGACCTCGACAGGGGTCTCCCTACCGAAGATAGATACCAGCACCTTGAGCCGCGCCGCGTCCTCGTTGATCTCGGAGATCTCGCCGGAGAAGTCGGAAAGGGGGCCGGAGACGACCTTGACGGACTCGCCGATGGTGAACTGGGCGCGGGTGCGGGTGGCGGTGGCGACCTCCTTGTGCAGCAGGCGGTCGACCTCGCCCTGGGTGAGCGGCACGGGCTCCTGGGAGGCTCCAACGAAGCCGGTGACGCCGGGGGTGCCCTTGACGACGCCCCAGGAGTCCTCGTTGAGCTCCATGTTGACGAGCACGTAGCCGGGCATGGTGCGCTTCTCGACGGTCACCTTCTGGTTGTCCTTCATCTCGGCGACGGCTTCGGTGGGCACGACCACGCTGCGCACGGCGCGCTGCTGCCCGAGCGAGACGACGCGGTGCTCGAGGTTGTGCTTGACCTTGTTCTCGTGACCGGAGTATGTGTTGACGACGTACCAGCGAAACATTCAGATTCAGCGTTCCTTAGAGGATGAATTCAACGATTTCCTTGGCGACGAGATCCGCCAAGCCCAGGTAGGCGCCGGCGACTGCGACGAAGCCGAGCACGACTGCGGTCGCCTGGAAGACATGGCGGCGGTCGGGCCACTGCACCCGTTGAAGCTCTGCCCAGCTGGCGCGCAGGAAGCCGATGGCGCGGTTGCCGCCGCGCAGCGGCGCGCCGGACGGGCGCTCGAGGCTGCCTCCGCCGCCGCCGGCGCCGGAGCCCCCACTGCCGCCACCGCTGCCGCCCAGCCCTGCGCCGCCTCCGGTGGACGGACCGGACGGTTCCTGAAGCGCGTCCTCGGTCTCGGCGTCGAAGTCGTCGGTGTCGGGCGCGACGGGGACGCCACCGGCGCCGCGCACGATGGCGGCGTCGAACTCGTCGACGTCCGCGGAGGCGTGGTCGAGCGCCGCGGGCACGTCGGCGCGCTCGAGCGCGCCTGGCGCAGCAGCGTCGGCGGGTTGCTCGTCGGCCGCCCGCCCAGGCGCGCCGGCACGAGCGCCGTTGGACGCTGTGTCGGTGCCGGCAGTGGCCGCGCGTCGGCCTGCGCCCGCGCCGCGTTCGCGGCGCTGCTTTGCACGTTTACGGTCACGAGCCACGACAGCGCTCCCGCGCTAACGGGTCTCCCTGTGGCTGGTGTGCTGACGACACCAGCGGCAGTACTTCCGCAAGCTGATCCGATCGGGATTGTTGCGCTTGCTCTTGTTTGTCTGGTAGTTGCGATGCTTGCACTCCTCGCATGCGAGGGTGATAGCAATACGAACGTCTCCGCGGGCCATGATCAGAAATCCCTGCGTCGTTGTGGACAGCGGCTCTGGGCGAAGAAAAACCCCGCCCAGGCGCGAGGTGCACGCAGTCTAGCGCGCTTTCGATCCGAGGAACCCGTCCGCCCTGTCGCGCGTCCGGTGAACCTGCACGCTGGCGGCCGGCGTGCCCATGGAAAAACCGTCCAACGGGCTGCCGGCGGGCGCGCGTGCGGGGGGCCTTGACGCGGGCGAGGCAAACCGCGAAGCTCGGGCGGCTGATCGGTCGATCTGTTCCCGACCGGGCCTCCACACCGACCCATCGGCGTCCACTCCGACCGACCCGTCCGCGCCGCACCCGCCTGTCCACCGACGCCGCACCGTCCCAAGCACCGCCCAACAGACCATCGACGCGAGGAGACACGCCATGCCCCTGCCTGAGCCGATCCCTGTGAGCGCCCATGACGAGTCGTTCGCTGGCGTGACCTACCACATACGCGGCGAACTGGTGCCGGAGCTGCAGCTGGACATCGACGGGCGGCAGGTGATGTTCGAGCACCACACGCTGCTGTGGAAGGAGACGCAGTTGAACGTGGAGCTGAAGAAGCTGCCGGGGGGAATCAAGCGCAAGATCGCTGGCCTGGAGTTCTTCGTCACGCGCACGCAGGGCTCAGGCCGGATCGCCTTCTCGCGGGACTCTCCGGGTCAGTGCGTGCCGATGCACCTGAGCCAGGGCGAAGGACTGGACGTGCGCGAGCACCAGTTCCTGGCGGCGACGGACAACCTGGACTACAGCTTTGAACGGATCAAGGGCGTTCAGAACATGCTGCTGGGCGGCTCGGGCTTCTTCATGGACAAGTTCCGCGCGACGGACGGCGATGCGCTGGTGTGGCTGCACGGCCACGGCAACGTGTTCCTGGTCAACCTCGGCCAGGGCGAGCAGCTGGACGTGGAGGCGGGGGCGTGGCTGTACAAGGACCCGTCGGTGAGCCTGGAGGCGGTGACGATGGGCCTGAAGACGGGGATCATGGGCGGCGGCGGCAAGCTCACGTGGAACCGCTTCACGGGCCCTGGGCGCCTGGCGATCCAGACGATGTTCATCGCTCCCATGGAGGGCGAACCGGTGAGCGGCAACACCGCGCAGGCGGCAACCGCCGGCGGGTTGGCGGGCGCGCTGATCGGTGGCCTCACGCGCGGATAGCGAACGCGGCGCGGGGATCCGCCGCTCAGAAAGACCTGTTTTTAGGGGGCCCCTCGAGGGGGCCCGGATGCGTGCGCGCTGCCCTCCTGCGGCGAGTGCTGCTCGCTTGCTGCGAGCGCGTCGGCGCGGGAGGTGACGCCGACTGCGCGTGTGGCTTGGCCGTCGCGAAGCCAGGTGACGCCGACCCAGGAGAACTGAAGCGGGTTGTGCGACCAGACGCTGGTGCCGACGACGGCGAAGGCTGCCACGACGAGATCGTCGCGGGCTGCGATCAGCTCGCGCATGTCGTAGCGGGCTCCGTCGGCGAAGGCTTCGAACAGGTCGCTCATCCATTCGCGCCACCCCGACGGCCCGCGGTAGGTGTAGTCGAGGGCTGCTGCTGTGTGGTTCTCCATGTGGAAGCCCGGCGCAAGGAGCTCCTCTGGCACCCGCCGCGACTTGACTGCTGCGACGAGGCTGTGATGGGTGAGGAGGTTGTGCTCCGTTTGCGAGCAGGCGGGATCGGCTGAAGGCGAGCGGTTGCGGCTTGGCCCGCTGGCGGACACGGAAGGGCGTGAGGAGGGGACCTGAGCGAAAGCAGATCCCCTCCTCACTGTTGGAGCCGCGCCTTAGGAGACTTCGAACGCGGATCCGGCGAAGGTGCCGTCCTTGACCTTCTTGCCCTTCTTCTTGCCCTTCCCACTGCCACCGCACGGGCCTGCGAATGACTGCGAGACGGTTCCTGAGATGCTCGACGGCGAGAACAGCCCGCTCGTGAGCGTGCCGCCCAGGCTGACTTCAGGCGTGCCGGTGAGCGGCATGCTGAACGTTCCGTTGGAGTTGCCCTGTCCCTTTGGCGACCACTTGATGACGATCGACCCGGTGGCGGCTTCGCCGGCGCTGGCGAGTGCTGCGCAGCTCACGGGGCTGGTGGTCTTCAGGTGAGCGACGTACGTGCCCCCGGTGACGCTGGCGCCTGTGCAGCCGGACAGCCTGCCTTTGACAATGATGTTCTGCACCTGCGCGCTTTCGCTGAGGCCAGGCGAGAGCTTGATGGTCCCACTGTTGGCGCTACATGTGGTGCCCACGGAGGCGCTCGCCGGCGCAGCGACAAAGCCGGTGACCCCCATTGGCACTGCCAGTGCTGCAAGCACCCACAACCGTCGAAATCTCATTCGCATGGCGTGTTCCCTCTCCGGTAGTGATCTCACTTCCAGTCTGTTAACGCCGGCGGGCAGCAGAGGTTGGGAGGGAAGGCGAAGATCCAATCGGCGAGCGGCCCGCTCTGCTGTGTCGGACTAGATCGTGCTCACTGCTCGATGGAGCCCCGGCGAGGTCGAAGTAGCCGGCGCGTCATGGGCCATTGCCATTCCCGTGGGCTTCTTCGCTCTTCCCATGTGCCACGGCTTCTTCGCTTTGCCCATGGGCTTCTTCGCTCTTCCCATGTGCCACAGCTTCTTCGCTTTGCCCATGGGCTTCTTCGCTTTGCCCGTGGGCTTCTTCGCTCTTCCCATGGGCTTCTTCGCTCTTCCCACGGGCTGCGACTTCTTCGCTGTGCCCATGGACGCCTTCGCTGTTCCCATGGGCTTCTTCGCTGTTCCCGTGAGCTTCTTCGCTCTTCCCATGCGCTTCTTCGCTCTTCCCATGCGCTTCTTCGCCCTGCCCATGCGCTTCTTCGCTGTTCCCATGCGCTTCTTCGCCCTGCCCGTGGGCTTCTTCGCTCTTGCCATGCGCTTCTTCGCTGTTCCCATGCGCTTCTTCGCTCCTGCCGTGTGCTTCCGTGCCGGCGTCGCTGGCAGGGACGATCGCCACGTAGGTGGTGCTGTCCACGCCAGGGGCGGTGGGAGCGCCATCCCGGGACGCGGCCGAGTGCTCGGTGAGCGGAGTAGCGGTTTGGCTTGGCTGTTCGCGACCGCCCGTGGAGGGCGGGCCTGGATGCGAGCCGGCAGCCGGTGTGGAGCTGCCGACGACTGGTGTAGCGGACGGCTCGGCGACCCGGCTCGACCTCGATGCTGCCGCCATCTGCTCGGCCGGCGCCACGGTGGCGCTGACGACGACAGTGGCCGCCCCGGTACCGGCGCCCAGGAACGCCACGCCCGCGAGCAGCTTGGCGACGAGCGCCTTTGCGCCTCCGCCGGCGAGCTCGACGGTCGTCGCTGCCACAGATCCTCCCGCGGCGGCGGCGCCTGCGTAGGTACTGGCATCGGGCGAGTTGCCGAGCGCTGCCTCCAGCACGCGACGCTTGAGCGCGAGCGAGGGCAGCACCGGGAGAAGGACCCCGAGCTGATCTCTCCTACGGGAGAGCTCAGCGGCGTACTGCTGACAGCCGGGACAGGATCGGAGGTGGCGGCGCAGCCGGCTCTTCAGCAGCGCGGGGCCGCGCGCGGCGGCGAGCTCCTGGCGGATCGCGTCGCAGTCGGCGCCACGTGCCTCGCGCTCGGAGATGAGGTTCGATCGCGCCTGGTAGATGTAGGACTTGATCCGCCCCGCGTCAACGCCCAGCACGGCGCCGATCTCGCTCTGGCTGAAGCCGTACAGCTCTGCCAGCACCAGCGCCACCCGCTGGCTCTCAGGGAGCTCGAGAAGCGTTGCCATCACCTCGCGCATCTCCTCCCGCTGCTCCACTTCCGTCGCAGCATCCTCGTTGAGCGGTGACCCCGTTGAGAGCTCCGCGAGCGGCCGGCGCACGCGCATGATGCTCAGGCAGGCGTTGCGGGCGATGGCGAACAGCCACGGGCGCAGCTCGACAGTCCGGTCGTTCGCAAGCAGCGCTTTGTGGGCGGACGCAAACGTCGACTGCACGGCATCTTCGGCGTCTGCGTGGGAGCCGAGCATGTACCGGCAGAACGACAGCAGCTCACGAGCGTGCCGGTCATAGAGGATCTCGAACGCCGTGGGGTCGCCGCCACGCACGAATGCCACCAGCCGGTCGTCCGCGGCGAAGCGCAGCCGCAGACGCGACCCCCCGCGCAGACCCGCTCGTATGTGTCGATCGCGATCCGCCAACTTTTCCGCCGCCCTGCTGGGCCGCTAGCGTTGTGCTCGGCGACCCGGTGGCCCCGACTGCATTCCCCGCGTTACATCAAGCTAACCACAATGTCTGCTCTTCACAAGCGTTCGCTCCCTACTTGTTCACAAGCGTCCGCCGCCTACTCGTACAGCGTGAGCGTCGCCAGGATCACGTACAGAGCCACCAGCGCCCAGCCCTCGAATTCGGCGGCCTCGCCGTCGCCGGTGACCTGCCACAGGGCCAATGCGGTCAGCGCCAGCGCGCCGATGTAAACGGGAGCCAGCGCGAACGTCAGCGTGGTGTTCAGCGCAAACGACACCAGCACCAGCACGGGGAACAGGAACGCGGCGATCTGCGCAACCGAGTTTTTGACCACCGAGATGGCCAGATCGGAGCGGCGCTTGTACGCCAGCACCAGCCCAGCGGTGTTCTCCACGGCATTGCCTGCGATCGCCACGATCACCAGGCCTGCGAACGCCTGCGAGATGTGCAGGATCGTGATCGCCGGCTCCAGGCCGTTGACGAACCAATCGGACACGAACGCCGACGCCACGCCTCCGGTGATCAGCAGCGCGAGGGTCAGGCCGAAGGACAGCCGCGGCCCGTCGCGCTCGGGCGCCGCCGAATCGGGCGCTGCCGGCACCTCGGGCGCTGCCGGCGCCGCTGCCGCCGGCGCCTGCGCGCCGGCTCCCGGCTGCGTCTCCTCCCCCACCCCCGGCAGCTTGTCGGAGCGCAGGTATGGGACCACCCAGGTCAGGTACACGACCAGCAGGCAGACGGCGCCAACGATGGAGATCGCGTCCACGTGGTGACTGGCGGGATCGTGGGACGCGAGCGATAGGCCCAGCAGCACGATGATGAACACCGTCACCTGCAGCAGCGTGGCCGTGTCCCTGGGCAGGCGCTTGGAGAAGCGCATCATCCCGTCGGGCGAGCGGCGGGCGCCCACCACGATCACCAGGCCCAGTACCAGCAGCGCGTTCGCCAGCACCGAGCCCACGATCGCTGTCTGCGCAACCACCAGCTCGCCCTTCTGCAGGGCGAAGATCACCACGAACAGCTCCGGCAGGTTGCCCAGCGTGGACTGCATCATCCCCGTCACGCCCGGCCCGAAGCGCTCGCCCAGCTGCTCGGTGGCGAACGACACCACCCACGCCAGGCCAGCCAGCGCGAGCGTCGCCACCGCAAAGCGGGGAACGGCCGCCCACGCGCCGTAGTTGGCAACGCCCGCCAACGCTGTCAGAGCTGCGATCGCCAGCAGAGCGGAGCGCTCGAGAGGAGTTGTGCCGCCCATGGCCCGCTCGCGACAATAGCCTGCACGCGCGACGCTGCCCCGCCCGCACGCGCGCTGGCACCGGGACTTCGCGCGCGTCGATACGCTGACGGGAATGCGCCTTGCCACCTTCCTCCCCCCCGGCTCCACCACGCCGCGTGCCGGCGAGGTGCGCAGCGAGAGCGGGAGCGAGCGCGTGTTCGCACACGCGGAGGAGCAGCTGACCGTGCTCGACCGTCTGTCGGACCCCGAGGCCACGCCCGTGGAGGGACAGTCGTGGGCGCTGGAGGAAGTGAGCCTGCTCGCGCCCGTGCCCCAACCTCGTGCCATCTTCGGCATCGGGCTGAACTACGACGACCACATCCAGGAGACCGGACGTGAGAGGCCCGAGCAGCCGCTGGTGTTCATGAAGCTGCCCTCCTCCTCCGCGCCGCCCAACGCCCCCGTGCACTGCCCGCAGGTGGTCAGGCGCCTGGACTACGAGGGCGAGCTCGCGGTGGTCATGGGGCCCGGCCGCTCAGTTGCCGGCTATGCCGTCGCCGACGACGTCACCGCGCGCGACCTGCAGGGGCGCGAGGCGCAGTGGACGCGCGCCAAGGGCGCCGACGGCTTCTGCCCGTACGGACCGTGGATCACCACCGCCGAGGAGATCCCCGACCCCCACGACCTGCAGCTGCGCACGTGGGTCAACGGCCAGCTGCGCCAGGACTCCAACACCTCCAACCTGATCTTCTCCGTGCCCGAGCTCATCGAGTTCATCTCCCAGACGTGCACGCTCGCACCGGGCGACCTCATCCTCACCGGCACCCCCTCCGGCGTCGGCGTCGGTCAGGAGCCTCCCGTGTTCCTCTCGAGCGACGACGTCGTTCGCATCGAGATCGAGCGCCTGGGAGTCATCGAGCACTCGGTCGCCTGAGCCGCCGCCAGCTCACCGCGCTGCACGCGGGCCGGCCCTGCCGGCCCCATAGAAACAACGCGTCAGTGGCTCTGCAGGACTTTGTCGATCAGGCCGTACTCCGCCGCCTGATCGGCAGTGAAGAAGCGGTCGCGCTCCATGTCTTTGCGCACCTGCTCCTGCGAAAGGCCCGTGTGCTCCGCGTAGATCTCGTCGATCCGCTCGCGGACGTTGAGGATCTCGCGCGCGTGGATCTCGATGTCCGTCGACTGTCCTTCAAAGCCCGCCGACGGCTGGTGGATCAGGATCCGCGAGTTGGGCAGCGCCGCGCGCTTGCCCTTCGTGCCCGCCGCCAGCAGCAGCGAGCCCATCGACATCGCCACGCCCACGCACATCGTCGCGATGTCCGGCTTGACGAATTTCATCGTGTCGTAAACCGCCAGGCCCGCGTAGATCGAGCCGCCGGGCGAGTTGATGTAGATCGAGATGTCCTTGTCCGGGTCCTCGCTCTCCAGATGCAGCAGCTGCGCCACCACCAGGTTCGCCACCTGGTCGTCGATCGGCGTGCCCAGGAAGATGATGCGCTCGTTCAGCAGGCGCGAGTAGATGTCGAACTCGCGTTCGCCGCGCGCAGTACGCTCGATGACCATCGGGATCAGTGGCATGGCCTCACCCTAGCTGCTCTGGCCGGATGTCCGAGTTGCGCGCCACGCCGTCCGGGTAGGCGCAGGGCTGACGATGCCAAAGGTATCCCTCGAACCCACGGAGCTGCCATGAACCCCCGCCACGCACGGACGCATCTGCGACACAACACGCCGCGCCTGCGGCACGCCATCGCAGCAATCGCGCTTCTCGTCTCGCTCGCAGGCGCCACCAGCGCCTACGCCATGACCAGCCACGCCGGCTGGCCTGTCATGCAGCACCTCGTCATGGACAAGGGCCCCGCCGGACGCAGCAACACGCTCACCGCCAAGAACGGCGTGCACAACTACCTGCTGGGCGGCTACGGCAACGACACCATCTACGGCGGCAACGCCGGCGACGTCATTTGGGGCGACTACCACCCCTCCGGCTGGCCCTCGCACCAGACCGCCGTCATCCACGCCGGCGACGGCCCCAACTTCATCTACGCCAACGACTCCGTCAACTACGTGTGGACCGGCACCAACCCCCAAACCGTCGTGCACGCGCACGAGGACGGCGGGATCATCCACTGCGAAAACCCCCATCAGGTCGTCTTCACCAGCCACCACGCGCTACCCCACTGGAAGCTCGAGGGCTGCCGGCACATCAGCTTCTATACCGTCGGCTACTGATTTAGCGGGCGCTTAGACCACGCGATCATGGCCTTTATGACCTGCAGGCACAATATGTCCATCTGATAGCCGGAAGTCGTCGTTGTGGGCAAGCGAGGGAGGACACGATGAAACGCAGGCTCAGGAGAAAGCTTTGGATCGGCGTCGCAGCGATCGCCGTTCTCGCAGGCGTCACCGCTGCCGCCGTCATGGCCGCACAGCCCGCTGCTAAGCCCACCCACCACCATCGCTCCTCTCCTGAGCATCGCAAGGCACGCATGCTCACTGCAGCCGCCAGCTACCTGGGCACCACGCCGGCGCAGCTGCGCAGCGAGCTGCAGTCCGGCAAGTCGCTCGCCGACGTCGCCAACGCCACCAGCGGCAAGTCCGCCCAGGGCCTGATCCAAGCGCTGGAGTCAGCCGACGAGCACAACGCGCAAGCGGCGCTCGCCTCCAAGCTGGCCGCGCGCATCGCCGCCAAGGTCGATCGTCCAGGCGGCGCCAGCACGACCATGCGCGCCGCCACCAGCTACCTGGGCCTCACCACCGTCCAGCTGCGCAGCGACCTGCGCTCCGGCAAATCGCTCGCCCAGGTGGCCAGCTCCACGAGTGGCAAGTCGCAGGCGGGGCTCGTGCAAGCCATCGTCGCCGCCCGCAAGGCCACTCTCGCAGCCGACGTTCAAGCCGGCGTCATCACGCAGGCCCGCGAGAGCACCGCGCTGCCGAAGCTCGTCAAGCACGTCACAGTCCGCGTGCAGCGCACCCGCCACGCGGCGGGCACGCGCAAGCATCGCGCTACAGGTTGAGCGAGCGCATGCCCGCCTCGTCGTAGCGCTCGCCCGCCGCCGCCGGCACCTCGTCGGCGATCCGCTGCACCTCCTCCTCGCTCAGCTCCACATCCGCAGCAGCCAGGTTCTCTTCCAGGTAGGACACGTGCTTGGTGCCCGGGATCGGCACGACGTGCTCGCCTCGGTGCATGACCCACGCCAGCGCCAGCTGGCCCGGCGTGATGCCCTTCTCCGCCGCCAGCTCGCGCACCCGCGCCACCAGACCCTTGTTGTGCTCGAGGTTCTCCCCCGTGAAGCGCGGCCCGTAGCGGCGGAAGTCGCCCTCGTCCAGCTCCTCCGGCGAGCTGAAGCGCCCCGACAAAAAGCCGCGTCCCAGCGGCGAGTACGCCACCAGCGCGATCCCCAGCTCCTCCAGCGTCGGCAGGATCTCCGCCTCCACTTCACGCGTCCACAGCGAGTACTCCGTCTGCACCGCCGCGATCGGGTGCACCGCATGCGCCCTGCGGATCGTCTCAGCGCTCGCCTCCGAAAGCCCCAGGTAGCGGACCTTGCCCGCCGCCACCAGCTCCGCCATCGCTCCCACCGTGTCCTCGATCGGCGTGCTCGGGTCCACGCGGTGCTGGTAGTACAGGTCGATGTGGTCCGTGCCCAGGCGCTGCAGCGAGCCCTCGCACGCGCTGCGCACGTAGTCCGGGCTTCCGTCGATCGAGCGTTTCGGCGCCCCGCCCCCCGGGTCGGGGTCCAGCCTGATGCCGAACTTCGTCGCCAGGAACACCTCCTCGCGCCTGCCCTCGATCGCGCGGCCCACCAGCTGCTCGTTGGTGTGCGGCCCGTACATGTCCGACGTGTCCAGGAAGTAGCAGCCCAGATCCAGCGCGCGGTGGATCGTCGCCAGCGCCTCGCCTTCGTTGGTCGCGCCGTAGAACGCCGACATGCCCATGCAGCCGAGGCCTATCGCTGAGACCTCAGGACCGTTCGGTCCCAGAGTGCGGGTGTTCATCGTTTGACTCCTGTCCCGTGGTGGTTGTCAGGGTTGACGGTTACCCGACAACGATCGATGCAGACATAATGGCAGTCGAAGTGTTCCCCCTCAACCTCCCCAACCTGCTGACCGTACTGCGGATCATGCTCGTGCCCGCGCTCGTGGCCGCGCTGCTCGGCAACACGCCCGGCGGAGACGTGCTCGCCGCCGTCGTGTTCGCGCTCGCCTCGCTCACCGACTTCATCGACGGCTATCTCGCCCGGGCGCGCGACTCCGTCACCACGTTCGGCAAGCTCATGGACCCGCTCGCCGACAAGCTGCTGATCATCGCCGCGCTGATCTCGCTGGTGTCGCTCGATCGCCTCGCCGCGTGGGTGGCCATGGTGATCATCACGCGTGAGCTCGCCGTCACCGTGCTGCGCCTCGGCGCCACTCAGGCGGGCGTCGTCATGGCCGCCAGCAACTTCGGCAAGCTCAAGACCTGCCTGCAGATCGTCACCATCCTCGCCGTCATCGCCGTGCACGGACACCCCACGTGGGTCACCGTGCTGCTGTACCTCACCGTGATCGTCACAGTGCTCTCCGGGCTGGACTTCTTCTTCGGGCTGCGCCGGCGCATGCAGCAGGCCGAGGCCTCTACCGCCGATTAGCGGCGCGCCCCCGCGTTCAGCCACTCCTCGAGCGTCGTCTGGTGGACGCTCGGCACGCCCGACTCGATTTCCGCGCGCAGCTCCGACAGCAGGCAGTGGCGCTCAGCCACCACGTTGTGCTGGTGGATCGTCTCCAGGTTCTCCTGGCGCGCCGACACGAAGCTCGAGCCGTCCAGGTCCGCGAACACACGCGCCACCCCTGCCAGCATCTCGCGCACGCAGTCCTCCACGAAGCGCGGCCGACGGTGCGCCTTTTCCACCACCTCCACCTCGTCCGAGCGCTTCATCAGCTCATAGATCTCCGACGACATGCTCGCCTCCGCGATCTCCAGCAGCGTGGTCGCGTCGATCTCAGTCGCACACTGCTCCGTGCAGCCGATCTGCAGCGTGGCCAGCCCGCGCTGGTTGTGCGTGGCCACCGGCACGGTGTCCAGGATCTGGTCGATCTGCTCAGCCGAGAAGTCCTGCGCGAGCAGCCGCTCGCGTGCGCGCGCCGCCACCAGCTCCTGCGCACACGGGCACGCCGTCATGCCCGTCGCCGACACGCCCACCGTGCCGCGCGTGCCGCGCTCGAACGCCACCGCACGGCCGTGCAGCGTGTATATCTCCTGGGTCTGGATGCCCGACACCGGCGCCGGCTTGTGCTCCGGGTAGCGCGCCGTGATCGTCACCTCCGCGCGCTCCGCTCCCTGGCGCTCGCGCACCAGCTCCGCGATGTGCCGCGCCAGCGTCTCCGCCAGGAACGGCGACTCGCTCAGCAGCACCTCGCCGATCGCCTCGTTCACGACCTCCTCGAAGCGCGACATGTGCGCGCCCTTCTGGCTGCTCGCCAGATCCACGTAGCAGTCCAGCCGCGCCAGGTACAGCTCGTCGCGGATGCGCACCACCTTTTCCACGCCCGTCACGCCCACACGCGACAGCCCCACCGCGACGCCGGGCGAGCGTGCCTGCACGTCGTCGCCCGAACCTCTGGTCGGAGACAGCGTGGAGGTCGAATCGATCGCCTGCACCGAGGCCAAGCGTAGCGCGGGGAGCGCGCCGTGCCGGCAGCCGTCACGCGACCGGAACCCCTCGGGCGCAGATTCTGGTATCAATCCGCACTCAACTCATGTGGGGCTACAGGAAGGCTTAGGGAAGGGCTGGGGAGGTCGCTGCAGGGACACCTGCCGCGAGGGGTGTTGGATTGGTCTTGGGAGGCCGAGTTGAGCCACAAGCTGGAGGGCCTGTTGAGCGCCACGGACACAGCCGTGGTCGAGTTGGAGGAGTTGCAGGGGATCATCGCCGAGTCGCAGGAGAGGGGTTTCCTGACCGCGCACGCATTGGCGGCCGCGCTGGAGGAGACGGAGCTCTCCGCGCTGCAGACGCAGGATCTGCTGAGCTACCTGGAGGAGCACGGGATCGAGGTGCTCGCGCCCGGCGAGTCCGGGGTGGAGCTGCAACCGCACATCGGTGCCGCCGGCGCTCATCAGGACACCAGTGAGCCTGCGCTGCTGGACGACCGGCCGCAGGACCTCACCGGCGCCGGCGAGGACCGCGAAGCCGAAGGCGGCGATCACGTCCACGAGCTGCACACGCATCTGGAGGAGCTCAAGCGCCCGGAGCTCGACCTGACCGTCGAACCCAGCCTCGACTCGCTGCGGCTGTACCTGCGCTCGATCGGCCGCGTGCCACTGCTCAGCGCCGAAGAGGAGGTCTCGCTCGCCAAGCGCATCGAGCGCGGCGACGTCTCCGCCAAGCAGCACATGGTCGAGGCCAACCTCCGCCTGGTCGTGTCCATCGCCAAGGGCTACGTGGGCCGCGGGCTCACCCTCCTCGACCTCATCCAGGAGGGCTCGCTAGGGCTAATCCGGGCGGTCGAGAAGTTCGACTACCGGCGCGGCTACAAGTTCTCCACGTACGCCACCTGGTGGATCCGCCAGGCCGTCACCCGCTCGCTCGCCGACAAGGGCCGCACCATCCGCATCCCCGTGCACATGGTCGAGCGCCTCAACAAGCTCATCCACGCCGAACGACGCATGATCCAGCAGCTGGGACGCGAGCCCACCGCCGACGAGCTCGCCGCCGAGCTCGAATGCACCGTGCGCGAAGTGCGGGACATCATGCGCATCACCCAGCAGCCCATCTCGCTGGAGAAGCCCGTCGGCGAGGAGGACGACTCCGCGCTCGCCGACTTCGTCGAGGACGTCTCCGCCGAGTCGCCCTTCGAGATCGCCTCCGAGGCGCTGCGGCGCGAGAACGTCATGCGCGTGCTCGCCTGCTTGCCCCGGCGCGAGCGCGAGGTCATCGAGATGCGCTACGGCATCCTCGGCGGTCGCCCGCGCACGCTCGAGGAGGTCGGCAAGGCCTTCAACATCACCCGTGAGCGCGTGCGCCAGATCGAGAACCGGACGTTGAAAAAGCTGCAGACGCTGCCCGAAGCGCAGCAGCTGCGCGAGGCGTCCTGACCGTAGCCGTGGCCGTGCGCGCGGCGAGCGGCGCGGAGGCGACGAGCGCACGCTGCCCCCCGCCTGCCTCTCCCCTAAACTGACCAGCCCCTGGCGGGGTTCCCGAGCGGTCAAAGGGGACGCGCTGTAAACGCGTTGGCTCTGCCTTCGAAGGTTCGAATCCTTCCCCCGCCATTTTCCCGACGCGCCGAAGGACACGGAGGTCCAGGAGCGGAAGATCAGACCTCGCCGCTCAGCGAGCGTATGGTTCGCGCCTGGGGCTACTGGGCAGGCGGCCTCGGTCGATCACCCGCGCGAGCTCAGCCAGCGCCTCTGTCCGGCTCGCGCGGACCCTGTCGCCGGCCGCCAGCGCCTCTACCAAGCAGAGTCTCGCCGGACCGGCTCGTCCTCCATGAACTGGAGTAGACTCGCCAACGCCGAGCACATCCCTGCCCTCTTACTGATAACCGTCGCTCGGCTCAGTCGATCAGGACCGTTGTCGCGGTTTTCAGCTTCCCGCCCTTCTTCGGGGTGAAACTCAGGTTGACCTTGGCCTTCAGCTTGCGGCCCTTGTGCTTGGACAGGGCTGCCCCCTCGCCGTTTGTGAGGGTCAGTTTCAGCGTCAGGGTCGCTGCGCCCTTGGCTGTCTTGCTCGCTTTCGACAAGCCCTCGGCCGTCGCCACGAGCTTGCCCGCGGCCGGGACGCTCACCGTTATCGTGGCGGTCTTGCCTTTGACCTTGTGGCTGACGACCGCGATCGCGGCCGGGCAGCCCGTCACGGAGATGGTCGAGTCCTGCTTGATGGGGGCACCACCGGCCTGGGAGACGAATTCGTTCGGGATCACCAGCGGCTCGGTACACAAATCCCTATTGGCGGTCAATGCGCTGAACGGGCCTTGGGGGAGGACCAGTTCGAACGTGCTGAAAGGCACATCGGGGACCGCCTTGAACGTCGTCGAGGTGACGCCCGCTTTGCTGATGAACGTCGTGCCGACAAGATCGATCGTGACGCCGTAGCCCTGCAAGACCATCGTCAGGCTCGGGAAGGCTTCTCCTCCATGACTCACGAAGATGGCCGGACCGGTCAACGGGACGGGCAACAACGGAGTATGGACCGTGGCATAGCCGACCTTCGATTCGGGCGGACACCCTGCAGGGTTCGCTTCGAATTGCGCAGCCGTACAGGCCTTTTGCAAAGTGGTCAGGCGGCTAGGAAGGGCCTTTGGCAATTCCACTTTCACGTAGCCGATGTTCGCGTAGGTGCCTTGGGAGGCGCTAGGATAGGTCAGCTTGGTAATCAAATCCGCCCCGTTTTGTTTGGACGTTTTGCCATTCGTTGAAAAGGCGATATGTGGCGCGAATTTCAATGCTGCACAATTCGTTACTTGGAAAGGCACTTCCACTGGCGACGATGCCCCTTCCGCACTGTTGATGACACCTGTTACCTTTGTGGGGTTGCACTTCGTCGGGTTGAACGTGAACCCGGGCCGGTTGATGTTGACGTAGACGTGCTTGATCTGCAGCGGGATCCCGTCGATGATCGAGGGGATCGCGTGTTCGCCGGAGGCGTCGGTCGTGACCGTCAGTGAGGCTGTCGCCTGGTTGATTTCGATCTTCGCCCGGACGACTACGGGGCGGCCTTCTTGCAAATCGAACGGGCCGGCCTGTGCGGGGTTCACGATCGACAGACCGAACGGCGCGCCGGCGTAGGGGCCCGTGAGGTAGACCTTGCCGCCGGTGACGCTGAACGGGTCGTTCCCGAGGCCGACGCTGACGATCGTTTCCCCGATCAGGCTTTCCGGCCCGCACGTCCCCGCGTTTGCCTGTGCTTCGCCGCACAACGGGACACCCGATATCTCTCCGGAGACCCCGGGCGGGTAGTGCAGCGTGACCGCATGGATGCTCTGCTGGCCATCTTCGCGGCTGATCGTCGTCACGAGCGGGCTGAACCCACCCGCGTTGATGTTCGTCGTACCCGACTCCAACGACGGCGAGAACGGCAACGGGTCAGAGCACGCCGAACCGTTCGGGCCCGAGGTGATCTGGAAGCTCGAGGACGGCGAGACCGCCGGTGTGCCAGACCACGGCACGAGCGACGCTTCGGTCTTGTAGGTCCCGCACAACGCCGGGGTCGCCAACGGCGCCCTGTCCGTCCCGTAGAATTCGAGGTGCAGTTCGCTGAACGGCAGCTGCGGCGTGTTTTCGAACGTCGTCGTCAACTGGCCCGTCACAGGGTCCGGGGCGACCTTCCCCGACAGCTTGATCAGCACCCCAGCCTTCGGTTCTTTAGCGACCAGATACAACGCCAACAACGAGCTGAACGGGTTTTCAGGGACCCCCACGAAATTCTGCGGGGACGCAAGATAGACCGAGCCTTCCAGTTCGCCTTCCAGCAACGGCGTCTTGATCCGCACATTCGCCACCTTCGATGCATCCGGACACGACGGCGCACCAGACGAGAACTGTGCTGTCTGCACCCCCGGTTCCACCGTCGGGTCCAGTTCCTTGAAACCCTCAAACCCAATCTCGCTGGTCGAGCATGCCTGCAAACCATCCGCCGCGGACGGGCTGAGCTGCACACCGGCGGGCAACCCCACCGTCGTATCCTTCACATCCGCCTCCGCAGACCCCAACGGGTTCGTCGTCGATTCCTGCGGCATGTGTACATCGACGTTCAACCCCGTCGGGGTACTCCCCTGCGACCCATCTGGCGTCACACCAATGGTAGGGCTGAAATCAAGCCCTTCACAACCGACAAGTTCGGGCAACGAAGTGCTCTCGGAATCAAACACCCCCGGTTCCTCCCAATCATCAACACTCAACCTCGCCACCCTCGGTGCCCCACACGAGGTCGGATTCGTCAACAATGGCACTTCCGGGCTATCGACAGGACATTCGTCATCCCTCGATTCGATCGGGTGCCCGGATTCGAACGGTCCTACCGGGCCTTCAAGTTCGTCTTCGCCTTCACCCAAGCCACCATTATAACCCTCGCTGACTTCGCGTAGGCATCTCCCCCGATAGGGGTTATGGCTTGCCGCCGCGGGAACACCCCAGATAGTCACCTTGCTCGCATACACCAACGCCGCCTGGCTTATATCCGACGAGCGCACCGTCAAGCCATAATCCCCGCCCGACCGCACCGACACATCCAAAAACGCCGGCACTTCGTTGGCGACCTTAAAGCCGAACTCAGCCGCCACGCCCGCCGGCGGCACCAAGCTATAGACCGGCGATGCCAACTCGCTGACTTGCAGCTGCTCCTTCGCGCTAGCAACAAAGGTAAAGTACGTAGTCGCTACTCCGACGGCGGTTTCGTTCGGGCACAGGCTACCAGCGAAACTCTTTGTTATGAACGTTTGATAAGCGCATCTTGGTGTAGCGTCGGGGTTGCCGACGAACCCGGGGGGGATTTCGAGCTCCGCATCCTTCAGATCGCCCTGCGGCACCAGAAGTCCTTGTTCGTTTCGTTGCGGTTCGTTGAGCTCGAACGTGGTTGTCAGCCCGTAGGGGTGGGCTCCGGCCTGAACTGCGGGTGTGCCGTTCTGGTTGCGTGCGGACATCTCGACTTTCGCTAGACCGAATGCCGCCATCGCCGGACTGGCGAGCAGCAATGGGACACACAAGGCCAGAAGGACCGGTAGTAGTCGCTTGAACATTAGTGTGCCCTCCGGTTGGTGGTTGCCTTCTTTGCCTTCTTCGCTTTCGACGCGCCGTATTTCTGTTTGGCCTGCTTCTGGCACTTAGCTCGCTTCGATTTCTTCTTGTCTTTGGCACACCCCGTCAAGGCCTTCGCCAGTTTTTGGGCGCGGGTCAGCAACTTTGGTTTGGGTCTGACTACCGCTGGTGATGACAGCGATGCCAGAGTCCCGGGCCCAGAGAACGTCGCGCTCGATGGCTCGCCGAAGACCGCCGGCTGCGGTGCCGGTGGCGGTTTACACGAGTCGGCGTTGTCGCACGCCGGCGCGGCCGCCGATTCTGAGAACCCGCCACCCACCCGCGCGTCATATACCTCAACATTGTCGCTGTCGTCCTCGGCGACAAGCTGGTCGGCGGTCCCGATGAAGACGTCGTTACCGTTCGCGCTGGCATCTAGGAAGATCGATTCGTATCTGCCCGCGACGTCGGAGATCGGATAGACATGACCGTCCTCATACTCATACACATCCTGCCGACCGTTGCTGTCGTGCGCCACCAGCGCATCAAAGCTCTGGAAGAACAGACGACTGCCATCTTCAGAGAAATTACGCCGTACGTAACCGGCGTCTCGTTCTCCGTCGCCTTCGCCGAGGCTGGAGGGCCCGATCGGCTGCGCCCCTGTCGGGTTACACGAGACACACGTCAGGCTCCCGGCCGACGCGTCATACATGTACACCTCACGGCACCTGCTGCCACATTCCGCCACGCTATCTTCCGCCGGTTCATTGTCATACCCCGTCAGGCTCGCTTCCGAGACGAATGCCAGACGCGACCCATCCGCCGAGACGGCCGCGTCATCAACCTCATAACCTGACTGCTGCCAGTCTGCCGCGTCACCTGCTGCGAGGGTCGCAATGAACACCGGTTCCCCACCTTCATGGGAGACATACAGGTTGCAGCCTTCACCCGGTCCGCTACCCGTACAGGTCTGCGCAGTGGCGCGCGGCGCGAGCGCGCCCTTGGCGACGAAGTAGACATACTGGCCTTCTTCGGAGATCTGCACGACGCCCTGGACATCGGCGTCATCACCTGCCTCGGCGACCGTCAGATCGGTGAGATGGCCATACGGATGACCCTGTTCAATGTCATACTCATACAGATCCGGATCGCCCGATTCCGCAGTCGAATCCTTCGTCAACTTGTTTTCGTCGGTGAAGAACACTCGTTCACCATCGGCGCTCGCACCCCAGAACTGCCCGCCACCACCGGGACCGGGCGCCCCTTCTTCAGCGGCATCCACCTCGACCGTACACGCCTTTGCCGATTCGGTGCATTCTTCTTTGGCGTTGAGTTTGCTCTGTTCCTTGCCGACGTGTGGCTGGTCTATGTTCACCCGCACAAACAACTGCCCTCCACTCGTGAAATAGACGCGCGAACCATCCGACGACACAGCATTCCGCACATCCCTTTCGCGCCCGACAGCGGCGCTCATTGCGTCTTCGTCATTGGAGACACCCACGCGAGTCACTTCACCCCCGAACCACTCGTACAAAGAGCCCTGCAGGTATTCATCGAAGACAACGTGGCTGAGGTCGGTCGAGGCGCCCTCCGCGAAGTCGTCTTCTAGCGGACGATAAGGCTCCTGAGCTGTAGGCGGTGTTGACAGCCAACGGTAGGAGCCGGTCGCGAAGTCCGCGAGATACAGCTCGTAGAGGCCGGCTGGCGCTTCAGTGCCCGGCAGCGCAACATCGGTGTTAGCAACGCCCTCCGTGAGTTCCGGCGTGAAGATCAGGCTTTCGTAGGGATAGGTATAACCAGTCGTGCCGTAAGCCGCGAACGGCGGCGTAATCGACTGTGTACTCCAGCCTTCGGGGCTGCGGCGGGCGAGGAATTGGTTGTTGCCTTGTGAGCCTGCCGGGTTGGCGAAGGACCCGCCGGCGGTGAATATCAGTGCTTCGCCTGAGAGCGACGCACGGCTGACGTTGCGTTCGGGGTCGGTCGCGTCGTTGCCGTTCTTTTCGAGGGGCGAGACCATCTCGTATGCCCGACAGTCCGGGAGGTCTAGGCCGTAGGGCTGTTCGGCGCGTAGTTGTTCGTTGGGGCACGCAGCAGGTGAGCCGGTACCCTGCGCCGCGGGGGTCGTAAACGTCTGGTCCGCACCGTCGACAGCGCCCGGTAGCGCGTTGGCGGCCACGACGCGGTAGTGATAGGTCGTGCCGGGGGTCAGGTGCGTGGCGACGGCGCCGACGCTCACCCCGGTGAGGCTGGCGTGGATCTCCGCGTCGGGGATCGGGACACTTGCTTCATAGGAGCCTGCGGCCAGCCCGTATTCGAAGTGGTAGGCGGTTTCGGAGTTGCCTGGGTTGATCCTCGCTTCGAGCCTCGCTTCGGTGGCCTGCAGGCCAGAGGCGGACTCGGCTTCAACGCTGAGCGCAGCGACAAGCGTCGTAAACCTTACCGGCGGGGTGAGTGGGCTCAGTTCCGAGCCGAAGGCGTTCGATGAGAGTAGGCAGACTGTGTATTGGGTGTTCGGGAGCAGTCCCGTTAGTTCCGAGGAGACGGTCTTGGTGCCCGAGCCCTTGCCCACGCTCACCGGAGCCGTGCTCGCTTCTTCTTTGCCTTCTTCGCTCGAGCATTCGCCGCCGGTGTTGTAGTCGAAGGAGTATTCCGTAGCGGTGTTTTCGTTGATGGGTGTGAGCTCGCCGTTGAGGGTGGCGGTGGAGGCGGTGATCGCGCTGGCCGGTTGTGTGCGCGGTGCGGGGGGCGTGGTGAAGGACTCGATGGCGCCGTCGGTGGTGGGTGGTGTGGCGTTGCTCGCCACGGCACGGTAAAAGTAGGTCGTGCCTGGGGCGAGGACGGCGCCTGTTGGGATGGCGACGTCCTGGTTGCCGAAGTGTTCAAGTTCGGGTTTAGGGGGAGCGCCGGGGAGCTTTGTGGCACCGGTGAGCGCTTCGTTGGTCGCGTATTCGAAGAGGTAACCGGCTTTCTCGTTGTTCGCGTTCACCGCGGCTTCCAGCGTCGCGCTCGTCGAGTGCACGCGTGACGTGGTCTCGCCGTCCACGGTTGGTGCGGCGGCTTTGGTTTCGAAGGTTCCTTCGCTCGTGCTCTGTGCGGTTTCGCCAGCTGCGTTGCTCGCGACCAGGCAGAAGGTGTATTTCGCGTTGGGCTGGAGTTCTTTGACTTCCAGGTGCACTTTGGTGTTCGCTGCGACTTTCGTGACCGCTACCGGGGGTGTTTCTGTCGCGCCGGCGGCGCACGTCGGTTGTGTGCTGTAGAGGAAGTGCCAGCCCGTTTCAGCCGCTGTGGTTGGGTTCAGCGTGCCTTCCAACACAGCCGCGGTGGCCGTGACCGATGTCGCGGCGCTGTTCGTTTCCGGTGTCTGCGGCGCGATCGCAGCCGTGAACGTCACGGGCGCGCTCACAGCTATACCGCCGGCGGTTTCGAAGTCCAGGCAGACCGCGTATTCGGTGCCCGGGCTCAACGCGGGAAGGGCTTCGGAGACCGGTTCTTCGCCGGCGCCGAGCGAGATCGCGGGCGACGTGGGCGCCGTGCTGCCCCCTTCGCAAGCTTTCGTTTTAGACGCTTTGTAGAGGAACTGATAGGTCCCGAGTTCATAGGTGCCGGGTTCGCCGCGCTTCCCCGGGTCCAACACACCATGCACCACCGCGCCATTCGCAGGCACGAATTCTTCCACCACGACTTCCGGGGTTTCCGGAGCTCGCGGCGCCGCGAACGCCGGCACCGCCAAACACCCAAAAACACCGACGGCAACCACAACAACCCGCGCCGTCAACGGGGCCAGGCGCATTCTGGGCGCACTAGTCCCTTGTGAGCCATCCACACAGGCAGCCCGAGCGACACCGAGACGGTGAATACGGAGCCCGATGATATGCAGTGGATTGCTCACTTAAATGCCTTTCTGCTGATGATAAGTACTGTTTTATGAGACACGCTGGATGGAGCCCAAACAACGGGCTCCACGCAGCGCCCTAGCCGACTAAAACCCCTTTACCCTGCTCCGATCACGTCACTTCCAGCGCTTCTTCGAACGTAAGCGCATCCGAGCTTTCCACAGTCAGTTCGGCAAAGCCCCACCCATGGAGATCCGGTTCTTTTTCTTTAGACGCCACGGTGATGTTCCTGATCTTCTGGCTGCCGCTGCCGCTCACTCCAAAGGAGAGCTCGTTGGTCAACTGCTTTTTACCCGTCGTCACAACTTCACCCGCGAGCTCCCCTTCGAGCGCGGATTCAGCCAGACAGCTGCTCTCTGCTACCGTCGTCCAGACTCCTCTGGCGGCTTCCGGCTGGAGCAACAGCCCCACACCAGATGCGGCTTCGGTCGTTTCGACCGTCCCCAGTTCGCCCTTCAAGGCGTTCGTGACAATTTCGCCTTTTTTGGCGCCGACGCTGTTCTCTTCGCATGTTTTGCTGTCTTCTTCGACCTTGCAACCCGTCAGCGTCATCACCGCATGCCCGACGCTACCCGCACCCGTGATTTCCCCAGCCATGGTGCTTTTTGTGCAGCTGAATTGCCCGAACGGATGTTCGAGCTTGAACGCCCCACCCGTGCTCGTGAATTTCTTCTTGGTCGGCACCGGCTTGAATTCCGGCGACGCGGCCGACGCCGCTGACGCCGCCACAGCACACACTGCGAACACAACCACGAGGGCGAGGAAAAGGGTCTTTCGGTAGTAACGTCCGGCGTTGGCTTTGAACAAGGCTATTTTCTCCTAGGGTTCGGAGGGGCGAACGGCCCCCTTGGCTGGTGGTACGGCGGCACACTGCCGGCTTCGTGGCTCGGGACTCGAGCCGAGCGCGCCGACGGCAGGGTGTCATTCCCGGGCCCCTCGGGCGAACGTTGTTCGCCTCGATAGGCACAGTCACTGTTTGTCCCTCATCCAGACCTGCATCCTTCCCGCGATCCGGCTTGACCGCAAGCCTGGCGGTATAAGGTTCTAGTTTGTGAATCCTTTTGCAGCGCGGTGACGGTGTGGGATTGGCTAGTATCGCCGCCTGTGTAAACGCCCTGATGCCGGCATCGGCGCACACCCGATCTCGGCGCAAAGCATGCGCGTCGGCGCGGTGAGCGAGACAGCCGCCCAGACATTCTAGAAGCCGAAGGTTCTACTTTGTGAATAGGAGCTTGGCCCACATAAACCTTCCTGTTTTCGGTGTATTGTTCCGCTATCGATGCTTGGGAGGGCAGTCAGGGACGCGGTTACTGGGGCGATGCGCTCGCCGGTGAACTGGGCCGTGCTCGGGCTGATGATCGAGCGGCCCAGCTATGGCTACGAGATCTTGCAGCGCTTCGAACGCAATTACGGCGATCTCTTGAAACTCAGCAGCCCGTCGCAGATATATACCGCGCTGGACAGTCTCGTGGACAGAGGCATGATCGAGGCCACCAGCGAGCCCTCGCCTGGTGTCGCCTCGCGGCAGCCCAGGCTGCACTATCGAGCCACCGAGGAGGGAGTCTGTCGCTACCAGGAGCACCTGGTGGACCAAGCCGAAGAGGACCGCCGGCGCTCCAGCCTGTTCGTGCGCGAACTCGCGGCGCTCGCACCCGAGGCCGCGCTTGCTGTCCTCGATCGGTATGAGCAGATGTGCCTCGCACAGGCGACGAACGCGCGACCAAGAGACGGAGATGTGGAACTGGCAGCGCCCGACGCCTCCACGACGCTGGCTGACCGCTTCGCTGCCGAGGAGGAGCGACTGGCCACGGAAGCCAAGCTCCCATGGGTCGACTACGCGCGCAGAGAGCTTCGTGCGATGGCGGATCGGGGCCGCCGGCATGGCCCTGCTTGAGCTCACCGGCGTCGGCAAGCGCTACGGTCGCGGACGGCTCGAACGCGTCGCGCTGCGCGACGTCTCGTTCGAGCTGAGCGCCGGAGAACTGCTCGCCGTCTGGGGTCGGCGCAACTCTGGGCGCTCGACACTCCTGCGCATCGCCGCTGGCCTCGAGCCACCGGATGAGGGAGTCGTCTCGCTGTGCGGACGCAGCCTGAACGCTCGCGGCGGCGAGAAGCTACGCGAGCAGATTCGCTATTGCCGCAAGACATTCCGTGCGACCGAAGGACAGCTCGTTATCGACCGGCTGATCACCGCCCAGTTGACGCGCGGCATACATGGGCCAGCGGCACGCACCCGCGCACACGAGGCGCTCAAACGAGTCAGCGCGTCGCACTGCGCCACCCTCAAGCCAAGTGAGCTCGACATCACCGAGACGGTGCTCGTCGGGATCGCCCGCTCGCTCGTGCACCAGCCAAAGTTGCTCGTCATCGACGAGCCCACCCTTGGCGTGGACGTATTCGAACGCGATCGCATCCTCTCGCTGCTTCGCAGCCTCGCCGACGAGGGCATCTCCGTGCTGATGAGCGTCGGCGAGACGACCTGCCTGGCGGGCGCCGACCGTGGCGCTCTCTCTCGCCAGCGGCGAGGTGCACGGCGAGCTGCAACCCCCGGAACTCGCTCCCGTCGTCCAGCTGCACGACGCAGCCAGCCGGGCAGCGAGCGCGTGAGCGCCCTTCTGACCCGGGCCGCGAGAAGATAGCCGCAGCCATGCTGGAGCTCGCGGACGTCGTAAAGCGCTACCGAGGCGCAAGTGAAGAGGTCCACGCCGTGGACGGCCTGACGCTGAGAGTCAACCCGGGCGAAATGGTCGCCCTGCACGGTCCGAGCGGCTCCGGGAAGACGACGTTGCTGCTGATGATCGCAGCGCTCATGCAACCCGACAGCGGCGCCGTCTGCTACGACGGACGCGACCTCGCTTCCCTGTCCGAGCGGCAGATCAGCGAATACCAGCTGCGGGATATCGGCTTCATCTACCAACGATTCCGGCTGATGCCAAGAGCCTCAGCGCTCGAGAACGCGGCGCGCAAGCTGCTCGTTGGCGGCATGCGGATGCGCGAGGCGCAAGCGCGCGCCAAGCCGTGGCTGGAGCGAGTCGGGCTCGGCGAGCGGATCGGCCACACACCATCGGAAATGTCCGGCGGGGAGTGCCAGCGAGTCGCGATCGCGCGGGTGCTCGCATGCGAGCCACGGCTCATCCTCGCCGACGAGCCGACCGGGAACCTCGACAGCGCGCGCGGGCGCGAGATCGTACAGCTGCTCAGCTCGATCGCGCACGAGCGAAACGCCGCGGTCCTGCTGGTCACCCACGACCTCGCCGCGCTGGAGATCGCCGACCGCAGCTGCGCGCTGCGCGACGGCAAGCTCCAGGACCTCGCGAGCGAACGCAGGTAGCTCGGTTGCCGCCAGCCGGTCGACCCGCAATCCGCTCCCGCGTGTTCATGGGCCCGTACGCGCTCGCCTACCTGTATCGCAACCGGCTACGGGTCCACGCCGCACAGGAGCTGCTCGCCGGCCTCGGCGTCGCCGTCGCTGTGGCGCTCGTCTCCGCGACGCTGATCGCCAACGGCAGTATCGCCGGCTCGGCCGGCGAAGTGGTGCACAAGGTCATCGGCCCGGCGAGCCTACAGGTGCGAGCCCGAGGCCCAGAAGGCTTCAGCGAATCGCTGCTGGCGCGGGTCGAACGCCTGCCGGGCGTGCAGCAGGCGGCGCCCCTGCTCGAAGAGACCGCGACCCTCGTCGGCCCCAGCGGCCAGCGTGTAGCGGTGTATCTCGCCGGAGCAGACCTCAGCCTCGCCACGCTCGACGGGCTCGCCCACACGATTCCGCGTCAGTCCCTCACCGCCGATGGCATCAGCCTCGCCACCGCCACCGCCACCGCGCTGAAGCTGCCTCCCACAGCGTCCGTCGAAGACCAGCCACCGTTGTCGCTGCTGCTCCGCGGCCGCGCCTATCCCCGCAGGATCTCGGCGATACTCGGCAAGGAAGCAGCCGGCGCGCTCGCCAGCGCGCGCATCGCCGTCGTGCCGCTCACCGACCTGCAGACGCTCGCGGGCCAGCCAGGCCGCATCTCGAGGATCCTGATCGAGACCCAGCCAGGAGCCGAAGCATCGGTGCGCAAGGCTCTCACCGGCCTCACGGGTGGGCGTCTGACCGTCGCCCGGGCAGATCAGGATCTCGCGCTGCTTCACCAGGCGCTCGGGCCGAGCGATCAGGCGAGCGGGCTGTTTGCCGCCATCAGCGCGCTGCTCGGGTTCCTGTTCGCGTTTAACGCGATGCTCTTGACCGCGCCGGAGCGCCGCCAGACGATCGCCGATCTGCGCGTCGACGGGACCAGACGTGGCGCAATCGCCCAGATGGTCATATCCCAGGCGCTGTGCCTGGGGCTGGCAGCCTCCGCGGTGGGCCTGCTCGCCGGGTACGCGCTCGCGGTCGGGCTGTTCCACCAGTCGACCGGCTATCTCTCCCAGGCGTTCACGCTCGGCTCCGCCACCGTCGTCGGAGCAAGTCCGATGCTGATCGCCCTGGCGTGTGGGCTGCTCGCGACCTGCCTCGGCGCCGGCACGCCGCTGCTCGACCTGCGGCGGGGGCGCGCCAGCGACGCCGTCTACGACGACGAGGGCGCCCCCGGAAATCAGCTCAGCGCCGAGACCCGCAACAGGCTCGCGACGATCGCCCTCGGGCTGCTGGTGATGGCGAGCGCGCTGTTCGCGCTCGTGCCATCCGCGGCTCTGGCCGCGTGCGTACTGCTCGCGCTCTCGACGATGCTCGCCGTCCCCATGGCACTGGCCGGTGTCATGCGCGCCACCGCCCTGATCGGCGAGCACTACCAGCAGCTCACGCTCTTGCCGGTGGCGCTGACGGGGCTGCGAGCGACCACGCTTCGCTCGATGGCACTCGCCGCGACCGGGGCCGTCGCGTTGTTCGGGAGCATGGCGCTGGGCGGAGCCCGCGACGATCTCCTGCGCGGCATCGGGCAGGTCGCCCACCGCTTCTCCGGCGGCGCGCAACTGTGGGTCATCAGCCCGCTCGACAACCAGGCAACCGTGTCGTTCCCGGAGCGCGACTACACGGCACGCCTCGCGGCGCTACCGGCCGTGTCCGGGGTGGGCGCCTACCAGGGGAGCTTCGTCGATTGGGGCGAGCGCCGGCCATGGGTCATCTCTCGCCCAGCCAACGCGACGACGTCGGTGCTCGAAGGCCAGATCCTCCAGGGACAGACCGCAACGGCGGCTCGGCGACTGCGCGAAGGTGGCTGGATAGTGCTCTCCAAGCAGATCGCAAGCGAACACCACCTCAAGCTCGGAGGCATCGTGCGACTCCCCACCCCCACGGGCTTCGCAGAGCTCCGGCTCGCGGCCACGAGCACGAACTTCGGCTGGCCAACTGGTGTGATCTTCATGGACACCCGCGACTACACGCGAGCCTTCGCCACCTCCGCACTCACCGCCCTCGGCGTCGATCTCAGGCCCGGCTCAAACGTGCGCTCAGGCGAAAGCGGCGGTCGAACGTCGGCTCGGTGCAGACAGCGGCCTGGAAGTGATCACCCCGAGCACGCGCGCGGCGAGAATCGAAGCTGCCGGCGGCGAAGGACTGGGCCAGCTCGGAGAGATCGCCAAGCTGCTGCTGGCGGCGACGATCGTAGCCCTGGTGGCCGCGCTCGGCTCGAGTATCTGGCAGCAGCGGATATCGCTCGCCTCACTGCGTCTGGAAGGCACACGACCCGCCCAGCTACGGCGCCTGCTGTTGGTCGAAGCGCTCGTGATGCTCAGCGCGGGCTGTATCACCGGAGCGCTCGCCGGCGTCTATGGACAGCTCATCATCGACGGCTATCTCAAACACGTCACGGGATTCCCAGTCGCCAGCCTCGTGACGGCCGGACGACCACTCGAGATCTTTCTGCTGGTGGTACTCGTCGTGCTGGCGCTCGCGGCTATACCCGGCTGGGTCGCCTCGCGCGTACGTCCCACGCTCGCCTTCGGTGAGGAGTAGCGCAAGCAAATGAGCAGGCACCCCTCCCACGAGTCTCCAGAGCAACCGACCGTTTTCGCCGACCGCCGGCTGCTGGCGCGCGCGGGCCTCGCGCTCGTGCTCGCCAACGCGCGCTACTGGACGACGGTCGCGCCGGAGGTGCGCGTCCAGCTCGCGCGCTGGAGAACGCGCGCCGGCAAGATCGAGGATCCCGAGCTACGCACGCTCGCGCTGCACACACTGCAAGCGGAGGGTTTCGCCGCCGAGGTCGCGGCGACACTCGCCACCCTCACCCCGCGTCGGCACCGCACAGCCGCGATCCGGGGGATCGTGGCGCTCGAGGTGATGTACGACTACCTGGACGGCCTCACCGAGCAGCCCACGCCAGATCCACTCGCCAACGGCCGCCAGCTGTTCAAGGCGTTTACAGACGCGCTCGATCCCAGCGCAGGGCTCGATGAGGACTACTACCGTCACCATCCATCCGGAGGCGACGGCGGATACCTGCAGGAGCTCGCGGCGAGCGTCTCCGAGACGCTCGCGTGCCTTCCGAAAGCGCAAGCGCTCGCACCGACGATGCTGGGCGCGGCCGCACGCTGCACGGAAGCAGAGATACTGACCCACGCCGCAACTCTCAGCAATACCTCACTGGCCGAGCAGTGGGCTAGAGAGACGACGAACTGCTCGGGCCTCGATTGGCGCGAGTATCTGGCGGGCGCCGCGTCTTCGGTGCTCGCGGTTCACGCGCTGATAGCGCTCGCGGGGGACGAGCGCATCACGGCCGCGCACGCCGCGCCGATCGACGAGGTCTACCTGGCTTTGGGGGTTCTCAGCACGATGCTCGACAGCGTCGTCGACTACGAGCAGGACGCGGCAGATGGCACGCTCGCCTACATCAACCACTACGACGACCGCTCGCTACTGGGACAGCGTCTCGTCCACGTCGCCCGACAGGTCGCCACGCGGGCGCGCGACGCGCCGGCCAGCGCGCATCACCTGATGACCATGGCTGGCGTCGCGGCCTACTACACCTCCGCACCGAGCGCCACCAGCGAGCTGGCCTCGCCGGTGACCAGCCGAATCCAAAGAGAGCTGCGGCCACTGATCACGCCGACGCTCGCGGTGATGCGCGCCTGGCGGCTCGCCAAGCGAGTGCGCGCACGCTGATGCCCTCCCGCCCTGGAAATTTGCAGCCCCCGGCGCGTCACGTCGCGCTCATCGCCGACGGCAACCGACGGTGGGCAAGCGCGCGCGGACTGCCGGTGTCGGCAGGCTACGAGGCCGGAGCCGACACGCTCAAGGCCCGCCTGGCGGACGCAATCGAACTGGGGATTGAGGAGTTGAGCGTCTACTCGTTCTCAACCGAGAACTGGTCGCGCCCGACCGAGGAGATCCGCGAACTGATCTCCACGCTGGCAGCGCGTATCGAGAAGGAGACCCCCGAGCTACACGCCGACGGCGTTCGCATGCGCTTCATCGGCAGACGCAACAACGGCTCGGAAGAGCTGAGCGCCCTCATGGAGTGGGCCGAGTCGCTGACCAAGGCCAACCGTCGCATCACGCTGTGCATAGCCTTCAACTACGGCGGGCGCGCGGAGATCCTCGATGCCGCCAAGCGCTTCCAGGGAGGCACAGAAGACGACTTCCGCCGCTGCCTCTACGCGCCCGACCTACACGACCCCGACCTGATCATCCGCACCGGCGGCGAGCAGCGCCTGTCGAACTACCTGCTCTGGCAGGCGGCCTATTCCGAGCTCGTGTACCGCGATGAGATGTGGCCCGACTTCTCCCGCGCAGCCTTCGAGGACTCGCTTTCGCACTTCAGCATCCGCTCGAGACGCTTCGGCGGCAGGGCAGCCGACTCTGAGCCGACCGAGGCTCTTGGCGGAGCCCATCAACTCGCGCTGCGACGCGTTACAACAGCAGTCGACGATCGGAGCATCAGATGACCCCTCGCGTTCGCCGGAGAGCCACGACCGCCCTTTGCAGCGCGCTTGCCTCCGGCTGCCTCTCCACAGCGACGCAATCCGTGGCCGCCAGCGCTCATACGGGTCACGCTGCAGGCCGCGCGGACGCCGCGCACGTCCTGACAGCGACCGACACCGCCCATCTGCACTACATAACGTCCTCGGGGTCGCTGCTGCTCGACGAAGGCAAGGCGACCGGCACGCTGCCCGGCAGCATGCGGGTGCACCTCAATCTGGGAACGACGTTCACCGGGACGTTCACTATCTATGCGAGCGGCGGATCGATAGAGGGTCGCGGCAGCGCGACGCCTCACGGGTCCGGCACCTACGAAAGCTTCTCCGGCACCCTGACAGTGATCGGCGGCACCGGCCGATACGCTCACGCGCACGGCCGCGGAGGGCTGTACGGCACATTCGACCGGGACAATTATGCGCTCGTCATCAAGACAACGGGCAGCCTCACCTACTGACGCCGTTCGTGGCTAGCGCAGGTCGATCCGTGCGAGTCGCCCTGGGGACACTGGCGACGGTCTTCCTCTGCCTGTACCAGGCAACGACCGCGCTCGCCGCTCAATCGGTGACGCTCGGCGCCTCGTTCACGCCATATCGACTCGGCGCACCCACGACCATCGACATCGACCTGCAGATACAAGCCCCCGCGGGCCAGATCCCATCGGCACTGACCGAAGTCGAAGTGCGCTACCCCCAAAACCTCGGCTTCGCACTCAGCGGGCTCGGGCTGGCCGTCTGCTCCTCCGCGACGCTGGAAGCGGATGGAGCGAGCGGATGCCCGGCCAACTCGATCATGGGCCGCGGCGACGCGAGTGCAGAGCTGCGCTTCGGCCAGCAGCTCGTCAGCGAGAACGCATCGATCTCGATCGCCCGCGCGCCGGACGAGGAAGGCCACATCGCGCTCCTGCTCTACGCCTCCGGCCCCAGCCCGGTGAACACACAAATCCTCTCGCCCGCACAACTCCTACCCGCCGCTCCACCGTTCGGTGGCCGCCTGAACATGGAGCTGCCCATTATTCCCAGCGTCCCCGGGGCACCCGATGTCGCGATCGTCTCGCTGCGCGTGACCCTTGGACCGCAGGGCCTCACCTACTACGAACAGACGGAAGGCAACACGCTCGCCTATACGCCCAAGGGCATCCTCCTGCCCACCACATGCCCACGCGGCGGCTTCCCGTTCGCGGCCACCTTCTCGTTTCTGGACGGCTCTCACCCAGTCGCCCGGACCACCGTGCCGTGCCCCGACCCGCGGCGTCGTCCGTCTCGTCATCGCGGGAGCCACTGAACAGCTCGCGCTTGGCCGGACAGCGGCGATGTTCAGGACGGCTGCTGGACGATCAGCAAGGAGGACTCTGTGTGCGCCACCACGGCTGCGGTGACGCTGCCGAGCAGATGTCGCGAGAGCCCGTGACGGCGGTGGGGCCCGAGCACGATGAGGCTCGCTTTGTGCTCGTTGGCGACCTCGACGATTCCCTGCCAGGTCGGCGATGCGTGGATCGCGACGCTCTGCGCTCGAAACCCCGCCTTCTCTGCCAATGATGCTCCGTGCGCGGCGGTCTCCTCCGCGGCTTTCCGTACCTCGGTGGCCTCGGCGGCGTTGAAGCGCCGCTCACCGACGGGCAGAAATCCGACGTCACCCGGCTGCCAAACGCAGACGACCAGCGCATCGCGTCCGGGCGCAAGCTGCCGGCCCGCCTGCTCGATCGCGAGCGTAGCGAGCTCGCAGCCGTCGTAGGCGAAGAGGACCGGTCCAGCGGGCTGGGCAGGCGTCGTGGGATGTGCGCCGGTCGAAGCCATGTCAGTTGCTCTGGGTGGCGGGCCGTGCGGCGGTCAAATCCGAGCGAACTCGCGCGAGCAGCGGCGGCGAAAACCAAGCAGGGCATTCGCCCGCCACGAAGCGCTCGATGTCGGGCGTCTGCGGGCGCGCGCCGCCGAGTGCGTAGATCGCGACGCCGATCACGGCGCCGCCGAGAGCGATCCCGATGCCGATCCACAAGGCGATGCCCGTGCCGGCATCGAGGCCGCCGCCGACGGTCGCGGCGAAGTGGGCGAAGATGGGCGCGATCATGAACGCGGCCACCGCCCGCATGAGCTCGACGATCGCGAACACACGCTGGAGGCTGGCGGATGGCAGCGAGAAGCCGGCTACGAACAGCGCGGGCGCAACGGTCGCGCCGAGGCCGATACCGGTCAGCCCCGAGCCGATGAGCGTGGCCGCCTGGCTCGACGGCACGTCGATGCGGAAGACCGCGATCCCGGCCGCGAGGAACACCATGCCGGTCAACGGGAGATAGTGAATCGCACGCTTGGTGATGAGCACACCAAGCAGGAACGCGGTGATCACCGCGCCCGCGACCTCCGGCAGATAGAGCAGCCCCACGTGAAGCGGCCCGTACCGTCCCGCCAGCGCGCCTGCGGTCAGCGCGGTCGCCGACACCGAGGCTGCCGCCGCGCACAGCGCCACCACGATTCCCGCGACCGGCATCGTGCTGGTCAGCATCGCACGGATCGTCAGCAGCGGTCGCTTCGCGCGGAACTGGTAGACGATCAACGCGACGATCGTTGCCAGACCGGCGAGCAGCGGCACGATGGTCTCGACAGCGAGGAACGGGTGGGTCAGCAGCTCTGAGGCGCCGAAGAACGCGGCCAGGCAGCCTCCGGCTGCCATCGCGATCGCCCGTAGATCGCGCGGCGAGTCTGGATCGGCGGGCGGTGCATCGTCGAACGTCAGTACGGACAGCACCAGCGCACTGGCTGCGATCGCGGCGATGATCCAGAACAGCGGCCGCCAGGCGTCGGACTGCGCCTGCAGCCCGCCGATGGCGGGCCCAAGCGCCACCGCCCCGAAGATGCACAGGTTCATGATCATCGCCGTGGTGTGCAGCTTGCGTGCCGGGTAGCCGATCGCCAACGGCGGCACTGCTGAGATGAGCAGAAGGCTCGTGCAAAGGCCCTGAAGCACGTGGCCTGCGATGTACATCCCCGCATCCTGCGCCGACGCCGCCAGCACCGAGCCGATCACGAGCACCGTCGCGTAGACGATCAGCATCCTTCGCTGCGGCAGGTGCTGGGCGAACTGGACCGCCAGCACCGTGCCGGACGCGTAGGCGGCGTTGGCGAGGCCGGAGCTCAGGCTCATCGTCTGCAGGCTCGCGTGGAGCTGCTTGGCGATGATCGGCGTGAGCGGCTGAAGCGCGGCCGACAGAGCCAGGTAGGGAATCAGCGCGCACATCACCATGGCCGCGACAGCCGTATACCGGCCGGCGAGTGGGCCCTGGCGCATCAACAACCACCGTTCAGCGTTGCGAGACAGCGCGGAACGCGCCATCCGACGGCGGCGGCCACAAGGCGACGCAGCTCGGCTCGCGTCATGACCTCAACGTAGCATCGAGGCCCGAGTCAACAGAGCCGAGCGGGCATGTGTCGCACGCGTCCGCTTAGATGTCCCGCGCGGAACCGCTATCGCTGATAACGGGACCCGGCGAATCGCGACAGAAGGGACGATGTGAGCGCACGAGCGGACATGGGCGACAACGGCATCGAGGTCAACGGCCTCGTGCGCGACTTCAACGGCGGCGTGCGCGCGGTCGACGGCATCGACCTGCGCGTAGCACCCGGCGAGATCTACGGCTTCCTCGGCCCCAACGGCGCCGGCAAGTCAACCACGGTGCTGGTGCTCACCACGCTGCTGCCCCCCACCTCCGGCAGCGCGCGCGTGGCGGGGCTGGACGTGGTGCACCAGGGCGCGGAGGTGCGCCGCGCGATCGGCGCCTCGCTGCAGGAGTCGGCACTCGACCCGTTCCTGACGGGCCGCGAGCACATGCGCCTGCAGAGCGCGCTCCACGGACTGGGCAAGGCCGAGCGCGACCAGCGCGGGACGGAGCTGCTCGAGCGCGTCGGGCTGACGGACGCTGCCGACCGCAAGGTGGGCGGCTACTCCGGCGGGATGAAGCGGCGGCTGGACCTCGGCCTGGCGCTGGTGCATCGCCCGAGGCTGCTGTTCTTGGACGAGCCCACCACCGGCCTGGACCCGCAGAGCCGAGCAGCGCTGTGGGATGAGGTGCGACGGCTGGCCAACGACGGCGTGACGGTGTTCCTGACCACGCAGTACCTCGAGGAGGCGGACGTACTGGCCGACCGCGTGGGGATCATCGACCGTGGCACGATCGTGGCCGAGGGCACGCCGGCCGAGCTGAAGGCGTCCATCGGGCGCCCCAGCGTGGAGGTGATCCCGCAGGATCCCGGCGACCGCGAGCGCCTCGAGTCCGTGCTGCGCCGCTTCGGCGAGCAGGCGGCCGCCTCCAGCAACGGCGTCGCCGCGCGGCTGCCGGAGGGCGTCAGCGACGTCGCGGAGATCGTACGCACGCTGGACGCGGAGGGCCTGGCGATCGCGGACCTGCGTCTGCACACGCCGACGCTCGACGACGTGTTCCTCGCGAAGACCGGTCGCTCCCTCGAGGGCGCGGGCGACGGCGAAGCGGGCGACGGGAACGACGCGGGCACGAGCACCGACGCGCACGGCGGGCTCCAGAGCACCGCCGCCACCGGCGCATGAGCCTGCTGAGCACGCAGGTGGGCGTGCTCGCCAGGCGCTCGATGCTGAAGACGCTACGCCAGCCGTTCCAGCTGTTCCCGATCGTGTTCTTCCCGCTGATCCTGCTGGCGGTGAACGCCAGCGGGCTGAAGGCGGCCACGCACCTGCCGGGCTTCCCCACGCACTCCTACATCTCCTTCGCGATCGCTGTGGCGTTCATCCAGGGCGGGATGTTCTCGCTGATCAACACCGGCACCAACCTGGCGGAGGACATCGAGAGCGGCTTCTTCAACCGCCTGGCGCTGACACCGCTTCGACGCGTAGCGCTGATCGCGGGCCTGCTCGTGGGCGTGGCCGCGCTGGGCGTGCTGCAGTCCGCCGTCTACATCCTCATGGGCCTCGTCGCCGGGGCGCACCTCGACGCGGGCATCGGCGGCGCGGGCGTGATCCTCGTGTTGGGCGCGCTCACCGCGGTGGGCTTCGGCGCGCTCGGCTGCGCCGCCGCGCTGCAAACGGGCTCAGGCGAGGCGGTGCAGGGCCTGTTCCCGCTGTTCTTCGTGTTCATCTTTCTGTCCTCCAGCAACCTGCCGCGCAACCTGCTGAAGACCGGCTGGTTTCACACGGTCGCGAACGTGAACCCCATCTCCTATCTGATCGAGGGCTTCCGGTCCCTCTACATTTATGGATGGGATGGGACAGCGTTGTGGCGCGGCTTCGCTGTGGCGATCGGCCTGACGCTGGTGGCCCTCCTGGCCGTGACGGGGGCATTGCGGACGAGGCTGCAGCGCACATGATCCTGAGCCCGCATGGCGGCGCCGGATCGGCGTCCTCGGTCGCTCGCGTGCACAGCACGCCACGCTCCCTGCGTCCTTGCCCGGCTTGCCCTGCGAGCCCAGGATTCGCCATATGACCAGTGGCGGTATCTGGCGGGTGGCGTGGACGATCGCGTGGCGCAGCCTGCACACGTACGTGCGCCGACCGGACCTGTTCGTGCCCTCGCTGGTGTTCCCGCTGGTGTTCCTGGCGAGCTTCGCGGGCGGCCTGTCGGCGCTGGGCTCGGTGCCGGGCTTTCACTTCCCGGCGGGCTACACGGCCTTTCAGTTCGTGTTCGTGCTGTGCCAGTCGGCGATGTTCGCGGGGCTGTTCACGGGCTTCTCGCTGGCATTCGACTTCGAAAGCGGCTTCGCGCGCAGGCTGATGCTGGCGGCGGAGGACCGGCGCGGGATCGCGCTGGGCTACGCGCTCGTGGGGCTCTCGCGCGCGGTGATCACGCTCAGCCTGGTCAGCGTCGTCGCCCTGGCGGCAGGCATGCGCATGACGGGCGATGGGGTTGACATCTTCGGGCTGTATGGCCTCGCAGCGCTGCTGACGCTGGTGGGCTACGGCTGGGCGGCGGGTGTGGCGTTCCGCTTCCGCTCGATCCAGGCGGGCCCGCTGATGCAGACCCCCGTGTTCCTGCTGTTGTTCCTGGCTCCCGTATACGTGCCGTTGAGCCTGCTCAAGGGCTGGATCCACTCAGTCGCGTCCATCAACCCCGCAACCGCCTTCCTGGATGCAGGGCGGGGGCTGATCTCTGGCGTGCACGACCACACCGCGCTGGCGTTCATCTGCGCGCTTGCGCTGATCCTTCTGTTCTCGGTATGGATGCTCACGGGGCTGCGCAGCGCCGAACGCTCTACCTAGCGCCCGCGTCGCCGCGATCGCTTCTACGCCCGGATGGGTGGCTCCGCGCACCCGTGTCCAGCCTCCGCAGACACTTGTCATTTGCGCACGCTACCGTTTGCCGCTCGGCGGAGACGCATCACCGGCAGCTGACTGACTAAGACAGTTGTCTGTGGAACTTTCGTCTGCGCAGCGCGAGAGTTGAAAACATGGAAACTGTCCGTAAGCAATTCGCCGCCAATCTCCGCCAGCACCGCGACGAGGCGGGCCTATCGCAGGAGGCGCTGGCGGACCTGTGCGACCTGCACCGCACGGAGATCAGCCTGCTGGAGCGCTGCAAGCGCTCGCCGCGACTGGAGACCATCGTGATCCTCGCCCGGGGCCTGAAGCTGGCTGGGCCGGACGAGCTGCTCAAGGACATCAGCTGAGCGACTCAGCCCCGCCCCTACCCTAGAACGCCCGGAGCCCGGCAGCGCCGGGCTCCAAACCTCTATCTCAGGCACGGCATCCTAGCCGTTGGGCGGTGGCGGCTGAAGAGGAGCACCGCCACGGCCGGCAAGCTATTCGTGCGCGCCGTTGACATTGTTAACGCGGTGTTCGCGGGATGCTAGGAGACCGACTCCTGCGCCTGCGAGTACCTCAGCGAGCCGGGTGTCGTCAGCGACTCCCCGGTCTCCAGCAGCGTCTTCAGACCCGACAGGATCATCGGCCAGCCGCCGTAGAGTTCGCCGTTGGCGTCGGGCGCGAGGTGATCGTGGGTGACGGTCACCCGGCACGAGTCGCCGACGGGTTCGATCTCCCAGGTGACCCGCGAGGTACCTTCCGCCTCGACCTCCTCGCTCCATAGGGCCCTGAAGCTCTGCACCAGCCTGCACGGCGGATCGACCTCGAGGTTCTCGCCGTCGCTGATCACGACGCCCGCCCCGGGGTGGACCGATTCGAGACGAGACCCGGGTGTCCAGTCCGACACGACGCCCACCCCGAACGAGTACTTCTGCCTCATCTCGCTGTCGGTGATCGCCTCCCAAACGCGCTCGGGCGTGGCTTTGACGTAGATCTCGAACACCTTCTCCGTGGGCCCCGCCGTCCAGGGCCGCTTGCCGCTGCTCTGCGTGTCCATCGTGTCCTCCTCCAATCGTGTCTTCAGCTCGCTGAGCGCGGACGCCCAGGGCTCTGCGTACTTGCTCACCCAGCGGTCGTGGACGAGCCTGATGGGGACTGGGTTCAGGAAGTGGAGCTTCTCGCGGCCGCGCTTCTTGGTCACGACCAGACCCGCCTCCTCGAGCACCTTCAGGTGCTTCATCACGCCAAACCGCGTCATCGGCAGACGCTGCTCCAGCGCGCTCAGCGACTGTCCGTCGCACTCGTAGAGCTCATCCAGCAGGCTCCGGCGCGTCGGGTCGGCAAGGGCTCTGAACACCGCATCCACAGATCGGATCATATGTGACCAGATAGGGCGATTATCCCCTAACCGTAGGTAGATCTGCTAGACTTGATCTATGTCCAAGGTCAACCGCAACGAACCGAAGCGCTCCAAGGCGTCGGAGTCGCAGTACTCGCTGATGGAGTTCTCGCGGGAGTTTCCCGACGACGCCACCTGCCTTGAGCACTTGTGGCACTCGCGGTTCTCGGAGGACGGCAACCACGCCTACTGCCCGAAGTGCGACCGGGAGCGGAAGTTCCACCGTGTCGCGGCGCGGCCCTCCTGGTCGTGCGACTCCTGCGGGCACCACATACATCCGACGGCCGGCACGATCTTCCACAAGTCCGCCACGTCGCTGCAGCTTTGGTTCTACGTCATGTATGTGATGACTAGTACTCGCTGCGGAGTGTCCGCCAAGTCGATCGAGCGTGAGATCGGCGTCGGATACAAGACCGCGTGGCGGATGTGCAACCTGATCCGCACTCACCTGATGGAGCAAGACGACTCGACCAAACTGGCTGGCGCGGTCGAGGCTGACGAGACGGCCTATGGCGGCAAACCAAAGGCGTCGATGACACGCGGCATGTCGATGTCCGAAGCGCAGAAATTCGCCAAGGCCCGCAAGACCGGGATCGCGGCGATGGTCGAGCGCGGCGGACGCGTCCGCGCCTACGTCAAGCCGCGCGAGGGAGCGCTAGAGACGGTAAGTCTGCACGTGGCCCCCACGGCCACCGTCTACACGGATGAGTGGGCCGGATACCGCAACCTGCACACCACTCACCCGACGCACCACACGATCAAGCACGCGGACCGCGTGTACGCGATGCGGGGCGTCCACACTCAGACCATCGACGGGTTCTTCGGGAACATGAAGAACGGGATTGCAGGCAACTACCATGGCGTCTCCGTCAAGTGGTTGCAGTCCTACGTCAATGAGTACGCGTGGCGCTACAACCACCGCGACAACGGACGGGCGATGTTCGCTGAACTACTCTGCCGGGCCGCCATCGTCGAGCTCTGAGGACGCATGGACTCCCTAAAGTTCGGGGCACCGCGTCGCCACAGACCGACGCCTGAGCGACCGGGTGGCAGCGCGTGGTAGCGAAGTGTGGGGGAGCCTCAGCCAGCGGCCGAGATGGCTGAATAGACCTCCGGAGCGCTGCTCGGTCGGAGATGTGCGCCTGAACCGAGGGTAGGTCCCGCCTGGCCCCTCGATTACATCGACGAACATCTCCATAGGCCGCACCCATGTCGTTGCGGGGTCATCGAGCGAGCAATAGACCACCAGCATCTCCTCAGTCTCGGAGTGCCGCGCCACCCGGAGGACCTCGTACTCCCCGCCCTTGAAGTGCCGGTATCGCCCGGGCCTAGGGGGGGTTCGAGAAACCGAGGGAGCCTCTCGCGTCGCCACGGGCACCATTATGCCTGCTCATCCGGCGGCAGCGCCCTCAGATCGCTGGTCCCGAGATATCCGTCGTCGCGGCGTTCGTAAGCCAGAAATGCTCCGATCAGGCTGAGGACGGTCGCGACAATGAGCACAATCGTCCATATCCCGAAGGCAGCAAAGACGCTCGCGACCACGCCGCCCGCGAACAGCAGCGGCGTCGCAAGGGTCATCGTGTCGATTAGGCGGCGTCGATCCTCGCGTCGCGCGAATTCATCCAACACCTGCGCAGCGTTCTCGATCTCCCCGACTCGCCTGCGGTCAATGTCGCGCTGGAATCTCGCGAGCACTTCGGTGCTCTGGAAACGAACACGGTTGACGATCTCACGCTGGATGGCCTCGTGGGCATTAGCCTGACCGAGCCGCTCTTGGAGCTGTTCAACGCGGGCATCTCGCCACCAAAGCGACGGGCCGCCCTCGTCATTGATGTACTTGCTGCGAAGCTCCGCGTCTCCGTAGCTCCTCTCTGGCTGGCTAGCAAGAGGTACAAGCATCAGCTGGCATATCGAGAAATACGGAGCGAGGCGGAGCGGATACGGGCCGACGTTGGTGAGTTGGAGCGGCATGAAGCCATTCCAACCGGGGTTGATGAAGTCCCCGGTGCAGTGGATTGCCAAGCCCAGCCGCGCGAAACTTGAGCGACCCTCGATCTTGCCAGCACAGTTGGTGGGCATCCGAAAGCTCTCGTAAACGCGGCCCATGATCGTGTGGCCAGGCTTGATCGTGACCGATTGTCCCTCGGCGACGTCGAACCGCTTCCAGTCGCGGATGGGATCGAGAGCGTGGATGTTGGAGCGCCGCAGATCGATTGTGATCTCCCTCCACGGCATCAGCCGTCGCCAGAGATGCCGCCGTGGACGTGGCTTCCAAAACACGTTCGAGATCCGCAAATCAATCGAGCACGGCTGAATCTGGCGATCCGGTTCAAATGGATGCTCGGGGTTTGACCCCTCCAGCTTTAGCTCATCGCCGAGTGCCTTAATTTCGTGATCGGCCAAGTACACGGGCCCGAGACTATCGCCCATAAGCCCGACGGTTGGAATCCGCGCCGGTCGATGACTACCCGCTCAGCGCTTCAGGACTTGGGCGCTGCGCCGGATTTCGGTGCTACCTTCGCGAGATTCCGCAAGAAGTCGCCACGATCAGGGATCGGGATCTCTAGACCCGCCTCCGTAACCTGCGTAGGCCCTCGGAGCGCGTGCGCGCGATCCCATGCGTTGCGGGCCGCGTCGCGCTCTAGGTCCGCCTCACGGCGCTCTACCGCGGCCTGCTCGGACTCGCCGCGTTCGTCGAGGAACTGCGCTGATTCCTCACGGATAGCAACCCTGCGTTCATGCGCCTCGGCCTCAGCCATGAGCCGCTTCGCTTCGCTCAGCGCATCTCGTTGACTCGGCTGCGTTAGCTGCGTCTTGGGCGTAGGCTCCGGCTGCGTTGACTGAGACCCCTGATCCGACATCGGTGACCATGGTACGCCGCGTGGTGCACCGACAGAAGGAGCGCGACGCCTACTACCGCGCAATTGGCCGCTACTTCGTGCAGTTCTCTGACCTGATCGCCTACATGCGGACGCTCGTCATGCTGAAGATCGTCAGCAGGGATGAGGGGGCTGAAACCCTGCTGCGGCTGACCCTCGGCAGCATGCAGGCGCAGCAGGTCGCCGACGCCTTCTTTGCCGTCTGTCGGACCGCCGCAGAGCCCGAGCTGAGCAAGCCTGAGCTGCTGATCGAAAAGTGTCTGCGTGAGGCCCACGTGAACGCGGAGATACGCTGGCGGAATGTTCTTGCTCACGGCGACTGGTTCGTCCCCGAGTGGGTGCAGGAGTGGCGACCCGAGAACGCCGACCCTACTGCGCTGCCGCCCCTCGACATGAAGGCGTCGCTGTTTCGCGTACAGCATCACAAGCCCAGCCCGCTTGACCCGCACGAATTGACCCCCGAGCAGATCGATCAGTACGGCGAGCGCGTCGAGCAGCTCGGGCATATGGCCTGGGAGTTCGGAACGATCTGCCTGCGCGCCGAGCACCACGAGGCCGGGCGACCTGGACGTACCGTTCGGATCAAAGATGCGTTCGAGCTGACGGGCAGCGCTAACGAAAGACAGGTGCAGTTCCGCGATGGCTACTGGGAGAGGTTTGGGGTGGCCGTACGTTAGTCGCCGCTGCGCCCTTCTTCGTCCTCCCGTTCGTTTACTTCTTCTTGCAGTTGCGCCTCAAGGTCGAGCCAGCCGTCGTTCTCACGCGGGACGTACTCGGGCGGCACGGCCGGTGGTCGCCCGCCCTCCGTGACAGGGCGGCGCGGGGCGAGCGAGATGCGGCTACGCATTACCGCCCGCCAGTGCGCCACGCCCAACGCTGCGACATGGCGCCCTCGCGGTGAGTCAGACGACTTGGCCGACCAGCGCCACCATCTTGTACGCGGCTGGCGTGGCGAACACGTAGTTCTCGGATGTGAGGTTGACCAGTCCCGCGTCGCGTAGCGGCCGGATGACCGCCTCGGCGTCGCGCGTCTCCAGCTCGCGACCAAGGTCCGCTACGGAGTAGATCAGCGGATGGTGTTCGGGGTCCGTGAGTAGATAGATCGCTTCGCGTTCCATCACGTCCCAGTCTCGCGGTTGCTCGTGGGTAGGCTCTGCCTGCATGGGAGTCACTCTCCTTTGCCACGGCCGGGGGGCAGTTCGCGCTGTCGCCCCGGCCAATCGATGGATTGGAGCGGTGACCGTACGGGTCGTTTCGGATGTCGTTTCTACCTACCATTAGGGGATAATCGCCCCAGATAGTCACCTGTCAAGGGCGTGCGCAAACAAGCGTGACGGGACGTCGCTATGGCACGATCGAGCCCATGGCGCGTGCGGGAGACGAGCTGGTCAACCCGATCACCGGCGAGCGGATCGTGTTCCGCAAGACCGCCGCGGAAACTCACGGGACGCTGCTGGAGATGGATGACTTCTGGACACAGCCAGGCCACCGCGCGCCAGCGCACGTGCATCCTGGGATGCAGGAGCGCTGGGAGGTGATCGCTGGCACCGCGTCCTTTGCCATCGACGGAGTCGAGCGAAGCGCGGGACCCGGCGAGGTTGTCGTGGCCCTTGCCGGCGTCCCGCACCAAGCGTGGAATGCGACCGTCGAGCCGGCGCATCTTCGGATTCAGATGCGCCCCGCGTTGCGCTGGGAGACGTTCGTGGAGCGGCTGTTCGCGCTCGCCGCCGACGGACGCCGCGGCGGGCGGGGAACCCCCGATCCTGCGTTGATGCTCGAGCTGTTGCGCCAGTTTCCGCGCGAGATCGCGCTGGCGCCTGCCAGCCGCCGCTGAATTGCGACGGTAGTCAGAGCCAGCCACGCTCGGTGGCAAGCAGGACGGCCTGAGCCCGATCGCCGACACCAAGCTTGCCGTAGATGTTGTGCAGATGGGTACGGACGGTGCTCACGGATAGGGCGAGCTCGTGGGCGATCTGCTTGTAAACGCTGCCTGTGGCCAGCCGCTGGAGCACCTTGACCTCCTGGCCTGAGAGCGGACACGGCCCGATCGGGCGCTGGCGCTCGTTCGAGTCGCCGGGCCACTCGTAGATCAGTCGCCGCAGCCGCTCAGGCCCGAGTCCGACGGCGCGAGCGCACTGGAACATCTGGTTCGGGGAGACCGGCGCGCCCTGCTCGTAGTGGGCGAGCATGTCCGCAAGCCGGATGATCGCCGCCTCTCCGTCGGCCTGTGGGTCGTGGTGGCGCTCGATCGCGCAGGCCAGCGACTCCGGTAGCCCCCATCGTCGGATCAGCACCCCCCCGATCAAGGCGTGCTCGACGATGATCTCCCTGCGTTCCTGATGGATGCGCTCCTCCGGCGTCCGCGCACCATTGTGAATGTGGGCGGGGTAGCCGGGGAAGGCGCGGGTCAGCACGAGCTTGCCGATGTCGTGCAGGAGACTTGTGGCGGCGAGACGGTCACGGCCGTCATAGCCCACCTCGGAGGCGATCGTGTAGGCGGCGCGCTGAGTGGCCAGCGCGTGCAGCCGCAAGCGCTCCGGCGCCGAGCCCCACCCGCCGGCGTGCTCGAAGAAGTCAAACGTGTCCACCCGGCCGGCGAGCGCCCGGAGTGCCTGCACAGAGAGACACTCGACGGCCGAGGCCACCGTGTCGATACGCGCGCGACCCAACTGTACGGAGTTGGCGAGACGCAGCACTGCAATGGTCAGGGCGATGTCGGACTCGACAGCCGAGGCGGCGCTGGCCGCGGCGACGTGGTCTTTGGTGAGCGCCGACAGCAGACGGTCGCGCGAGTCGACCAGCGCCGGGAACGCTTCGAGTGTGTGGAATGCCGTCGTCACGCGACTTCCATGACTCTCGTAACTGTGACGTTGCCTCTTTGCCTGTGCCCGCATAGCTATGCAATCCCTTCCATCTGGTGGTTTTGTGGCTTTCGTGAGGCGGGCGTCACCGGTTTCACCAAATACCCCACCGCTCGCCCCCTCCGAACTGGCAGCGCGGCCGTGTTGCCTTCCAGTAGGAGATAGCCGTCGGTGCCGGGGTCTATGCGGCCCAGCCAACCGGGGGCGAGCTCGCTATACGAGGCCACCTCGCAGGCATCGCGGAGCGTTCTATGCGCGGCGCTCAGCGAGGCGGCCGGGCAAAGTGCGCGGCGGAAGCCGACGACGGCGTTGTGTGTGAGGCGTATAGATGCCATGCCTCAGCAACGGCAGCGAAGGCCCCCCGACGCTCCGTAGTGGGCCGCAAGGCTCGGCGAGATTCCCGCACCGCTCAGCGGTCGCCAGCCCGGAAGTGCTCCTACCAGCTTCATACCGAACGACTCCCGGCCGCCGACCTGGCGGGGTGATCCTCCCGGCACAAGTACTCCCCAACTCAAGGATGGAAAGAGAAATGAACAGGACGACATTGAAGCGATTGATCGGCTCATTCGCGGTACTCGGCGTTGCGGCGGCGATGGCGGGATTGGGCACGTTCGCGACATTCACAAGCTCCACCTCGGCCAGTCACACGATCTCCTCGGGCACGGTCTCGATCGCGCTTGGGGCGACGGGAGCATCGACGAACCGGCTGACGGTCGGCGCGTCGAACGTGGTTCCGGGTGACACGATCCAGCGTGCGGTCGACCTCATCAACAACGGCGGCGCGAGCGCGGACAACCTGTCCTCGATCGTGCTCACCACGACCGCATCGCCGAGCTCGCTGCTCGACACCGAAGCGACCAACGGCCTGCAGATGGTCATCGAAAAATGCTCCGTGCCGTGGACCGAGGCGGGCACCGCCCCGGCCTACACGTACACGTGCAGCGGCACCACCTCGACGGTGCTGACCTCTCGTGCGGTGATCGGAGCGAGCATGCCGCTGAGTGGCCTGGCGTCGCTGACGACCGGCTCGACGGATCACCTGCGCGTGACTCTGACGCTGCCGACGGCAGCGCCGAACACGATGCAGGGACTGACCTCCACGGTCACCTACAACTTCGTCGGCACCCAGCGTGTCGCCGGATCCAAGTAGGAGCTCCGCCATGACCACGCTGCTGATTCCCGCCGAGCAGCCTCGGCGGCACGCCGGTCATGGTCGCCGGACGCGGACGGTCGCTCAGGCCGTCCGCGTCGGGTGGGTGTGGGGCCAGCGCGCGCTGCTGGCGCTGGCGCTCGTGCTGTTCCTCGCGATCGCTCTGCTGCCCCGGATGGGGCTCTACCGGCCCGTGACGGTGCTCTCGGGCAGCATGCGCCCGACCTTCTCCCCGGGCGACATGGTGATCGTCGTGCCGGAGCCGGTCAGCGCTGTGCGCGTCGGGCAGGTGATCTCCTATCAGGTGCCGGTGGGGATACGCCAGGTCGAGACGCATCGCGTCGTGCGGATCCTGCACGGCGGCGCGCACCCGACCGTGCAGACGCAGGGCGACGCCAACAACTGGCCCGACCCGTGGACGGCGAAACTCGCAGGCAAGACGGCGTGGCGGATGGTCGCCGTCGTCCCGCATCTCGGCTACGTGATCAACTGGCTGCGCGGAGGCTCCGTGCGGACGGCCGCGATCATCGTCGCGCCCGCGCTGCTGTCGCTGCTGATGCTGTTCGAGATCTGGGGCGTCGGGGCCGGCCAGCGCAGTGCGGAGGGCGGGTCGCGCCGGCGAGCCGGGAGGACTCTGCCCACCAAGCGCGTCCAGCCTGAAAGCCAACCGTTCTGACGTCGATGCGGCCTGGACGGAGATACTCCAGCGTAATCGTCGCGCTCGTGATGGCCGTGACGCTCGCGAGCGCGCCGGTCGCGCTCGCCGTGTTCGCCCACACCGCGGCGGGCGGTCCGCTGACAGTGGCGAGCGCCACACTCGCCGCGCCCGGAAACGTCAAAGCGAGTCAGATCAGCTGCCGCACCAACAAAACTCCTGAAATCGAAGTGAGCTGGTCGGCGACGAGCTCCACCTACGCGACCTCCTACTCGGTCGAACGCGCGACCGCCAGCAGCGGGCCATACACAGCGCTGGGCAGCGCGGCGGTCGGCGAAACGTCCTACACCGACAAGAGCGTCTCGCTGGGATATTCGACCACCTACTACTACCGCGTGAGCAGCGTGTTCCACTCCTGGAGCACGAGCTCAACGAGCGCGTCTTTGAAAACGCTCAGCAAATACTGCGTATAGCGGTCAGGATGGCCGCCGGTAGCGGTAACCGAACCCGCGCACCGTCTCGATCGGTGTCGCCTGCGGCGCCGCCGGGTCGAGCTTGCGGCGCAGGTAGCCGACATACAGCTTCACCTGCTCGGGCGAGACGCCGAGCGAGTCGCCCCACACGAGCTCCAACAGCTGATCGCGGCTGAGCACCTGGTTGGGGTTGCGCACGAACGTCGCCAGCAGCTTGAACTCCAGCGGCGTCAGCCGCACCTCGCGCTCCTCGTAGCGCACCTCGCGTTGAGCGAAGTCGATCGCGACGCGCGCGTCGGCGTAGGTCTGCTGCTCCGCCTCCCGCCCGACCGTGCGCCTGAGCAGTGCCTGCACGCGCGCAACGATCTCCTGGCGGCCGAACGGCTTGACCACGTAGTCATCGGCACCGCCCTGCAGGCCGCGTACGCGCTCCATCTCGGCAGTGCGCGCGGTCAGCATCAGCACCGGTACGTCGCTCATGTCGCGAATTCGCTCGAGCGTGATCCAACCATTCAGCTCGGGCATCTCGACGTCCAGGATCACGAGGTCGGGCGAAGCTGAGTACAGCTCACGCAGCCCTGCGCGACCGTCGGCGGCCTCGCGCACCTCGTGTCCGGCGCGCTCGAGCGCGCCGCGCAGCAACTCGCGTGTGATGGCGTCGTCATCCACCACCAGGATCAGCGAGCGGCTCATACCCCCTTCATACCTCGGGACCCACCGGAATCTTGCGCCGCTCGCGGATCATCGACCCATGGCACGGATCTTGATCAGCGAGCCCCACGAGGACGTCAGGCGACTGCTCGAGCGGATGGTCGCTCGCCTGGGTCACGAGCCGATCGCCGTGACCATGCCGACACCCGAGCAGCTGACGAGCGCCGACGTGCTCGTGGTCGAGCCTGCGGCGCCCATCGGCGCGGTGCTTGCGCAGGCGGCGCGTCTCGCCAATCCTTCGCTGCCGTTGATCTGCGCGAGCGTCGCAGCCGTAGCTCCCGAGCTCGCTGAGCTCGGCGTCGAGTTCGCCGCCACGCTTGTCAAGCCGTTCACCGCGGACGAGCTCCGCGCGGCGATCGACGAGGTGCTGCTCGCCCGTCGAGCTGACCCGCAGCGTGAGGGCCGAGCCGCTTAGCCTGCTCATCGGAAGGCCCAACCGCGTCTGCCCGGCTCAGTCCGCATGGGCCTCCCGGATGCCCTGGATCTCGGGCAGCGCAACGAAGAAGGCATCGAGCAGGGTCGGATCGAAGTGTTGGCCACGCTCGTCCAACATCATCTTCACGGTCGCCTTGACCGATAGCGCGGAGCGATACACCCGGTCGCTGCTCAGGGCATCGAAGACGTCGGCCACCGCCGCGATGCGCCCCTCCAGCGGGATGTCCTCGCCCGCGAGCCTGCGCGGATAGCCATTCCCGTCCCAGCGCTCGTGATGGCTGCGGGCGATCGCCGCACCCAGCCGCACCGCCTCCGAGGTCGATCCTGCCAGCATCTTGTAGCCGGTCTCGGCGTGGCCCTTGACGATCTCGAGCTCCTCCGGTGTGAGCTTGCCCGGCTTGAGCAGGATGCCGTCCGGGACGGCGACCTTGCCGACGTCGTGGAGCTGGCTGGCGAGTCGTATGAGCTCACAGCGCTCCGCGGAGAGCCCTATCCGCCGAGCCAGGAGCTCACAGTAGGAGCTCATCCGGTGCAGGTGACGCCCTGTCTCCTCGTCGCGGAACTCCATCAGCCGCGCGAGCCGCAGGATCGTCTCGGCCTGGGAGACCCACACCTTCGTCTCGGCGAGCTCGAGGTCCTGCAGCGCCTCCGCCAGCTGGTCGTCGCGCTTACCCACGGCGGCCTGCAGGCGTTCCAGCACAGATCGGTTCTGCGCTTCGCTGCGGCGACGGTGCAACGCGTTGGCCACGTTGATCAGGAGCTCACCCGATCCCACCGGCTTGACCAGGTAGCCGTACGCGCCCAGCTCGATCGCCGTCATCGCCAGCTCGGTGCTGTCCTCACCCGTCACCATCACCACAGCGACGTCCGGATGATCCCGCCGGATCTGCGAGAGCAGATCGATCCCAGACTCTCCCGGCATGTTGACGTCGAGCAGCGCGAGCCGGTAGGAGTCCTTCTGTAAATGCGCACGTGCGTCCTCCGCATCGCATGCGCTGTCGCAGGTGTAGCCGTTGTCGCGCACGACCCGCTCCTCCCAGCGCCGCAGCGCCTCGTCGTCATCGACTATCAAGAGCTGTGGCACTGACCACCACCCGTTCGTTCGAGGATCCGTGCGACCTCCGCGAGCAATGCCGGTCCGGAAAACGGCTTCTCGATGAGTATCGTGCCCGCGTCGAGACGTCCTCCCGAGTCGAGGATCGGCTGGGCGAAGCCAGACATCAGCAGCACCCGAACCGAAGGCCGCTGCGCCAGCAGCCGCTCGGCCAGCTCGGGTCCTGGCATCTGCGGCATGATCACGTCGCTGAGCAGCAGGTCGATCGGGCCGACATGTGCGCTCGCCGCCGCCAGTGCCTCGGGGCCGTTGGCGGCCACGATCACCCGATAGCCGGCTCCCGCCAGTATGCGACGGGTGACCTCGCGCAGCGCGTCCTCGTCCTCGGCCAGCAGGACCGTCTCCTCGCCTCGCGCCAACGGCGAGCGGTGCTGTCGCTCGGCCGGTGAGGCAGTTTTGGCGGTTGCCGGCAGCAGCACGCTGAAGGTGGTGCCGACATCTGGCTCGGAGTAGATCTGCGAGCGTCCGCCCGCCTGCTGGACGATCCCGTACACGGTGGCCAGCCCGAGGCCGGTCCCCTGGCCCGGTGGCTTGGTCGTGAAGAACGGGTCGAACGCGCGGCGCACCGTCTCCGGCGGCATGCCCACTCCGCTATCGCTGACCCGTACGCGAACGTAGGGACCGGGCGAGAGATCCGGCCGCGATGCGGCTTCGTGCTCGTCGAGGTCGATGTTGGCAGTGTCGATCCTGAGCGCGCCGCCGTCTGGCATCGCATCGCGTGCGTTCACGGCGAGGTTGACCAGGATCTGCTCAACCTGTCCCGGATCGATGAGGACAGAACGCAGATCGGGGGCCAGAGAGCTGTGCAGCTCGACATGCTCCCCGAGCGTGCGGCGCAGCAGCTGCTCGACGTCGCTTACGACGTCGTTGACGTCGACGACCTCAGGCTGCACGACCTCGCGGCGGGCGAACGCGAGCAGCTGGTGGGTCAGGTGCGCGGCCCGCTCGGCGGCCAAGCTGATCTGCTTGACGTCCGCCTGGATGGCCCGCCGGCCATCCTCAGTGCCGGCGGCGAGCTCCAGATCGTCGCTGACGAAAGCCGCGTAGTTGATGATCACGGCCAGCAGATTGTTGAAGTCGTGCGCGATACCGCCCGCGAGCTGCCCAAGGCTCTCCAGACGCTGGGCCTGGTGGAGCTTGTTCTGCAGCCGCTCGCGCTCGGCCTCCGCCTCCAGCCGCTCGCGCTCGTGGGCCGCCACGACGCGCTCGCTGACGTCGCGCACCGCCGCGATCGCGAGCGTGCCGTTCTCGGTTTCGATGCTGGAGAGGCTGATCTCGGCAGGGAACTCGCTGCCGTCGCGTCGCCGTCCGAACAGCTCCAGCCCGGCGCCCATCGACCGCGTGCGCGGATCGGCGAAGTACCCCGCCCGGTGAGAACGATGTGCGACGAAGCGCTCGGGCACCAGCACCTCCACCGGCTCTCCCAGCAGTTCATCGCGCGCGTAGTCGAACAAGACCTCGACCTGCGCGTTGACCAGCACGATCAGTCCTGCGGCGCTGATCCCGACGATCGCGTCCGGAGCGAGCTCCAGCAGAGCCGTCTGGGCCTGCAGGCGCGCGGTGATGTCTCGGTTGATCTCGAGCAGCCCCACCAGCTCCCCGGCGTCGTCGCGCTGCACCGCCCAGCGACTCTCGACCACCATCCGCCGGCCGTCCTTGGTGTGCTGCACCAGGTCGCCCGCCCAACCTCCGCTCTCGGCGGCGAGCCGCTCGATCTCCTCGAGCGGGATCGGATACTCGGTCTGCAGCAGCTCTCCGGGAACGACACCGAGCGCCTCTGCGGAGGAGAAGCCGTAGGTGGACTCCGCGCCGCGGTTCCAGAATGTGATCCGGCGGTGGGCGTCCCGAGCGAAGATCGCGTCGGGCGCCAAGTCGAGCAACGCTGTGTGGGCCGCCAATCCCGCTGCAGACTCGATGCCCGCGGTGGCGGGACACCGCTGCTGACCATGACGCTCGCCCGCCAGGTCAGAGTTCCGCATCCCGGACTCCTTCCACAGCGCTAGCTTAGCAACGGGTTCCGTAGTTCACCGCAGCAATGACACCTGGAACTACTGCCCATCATCTGCCGCACGACTGCCGATACCAACGCGATCTCCCATGCGATCTGCGCCGGCCCGCCCTCGGGCTACATACATGAGCTCCCCGACCGAGACACCCGCCGGCTCGAGACCCCAGCGAGACGGTGACGTAGCTGCCGCATGGACGGTGGAGGAGCTGCGCTCAGTCTGGGCGCGTCAGCAGGCTCGAGTCAACGCTCGAATCGAATTGATCGAGCGTGCGATCACGGCACTCATGGACGGCCAGCTCACCGCAGAGCTCAGATGTGACGCCGAGCGAGCAGCTCACACCCTCGCCGGCTCGCTCGGGACGTTCGGCTTCATAAGCGCTTCGGAAGCAGCCGGTGCCCTGGAGCTGGAACTGGCACACCCCACTCCAAACCGTGCGCCAATGCTCTCGGCACTGCTGCTGACAGTGCGACACGGTGTCGAGGGACCGGTGGTCCTCTGTCCCGACGTCGCGAGCGGAGACGCGGAAAGGCCACACCCGTCCCCGGCTCACGTGGCAAGTCGGCACGGCTAACGCGAAGCAACGGGCCGAGCACACCGCGCACACGGCGAACGGGAAGTGTCTCGGCGGGCTTGATCATGTCCTCGTCGGCGAGGCACGGCGTCTCGCACCAACTGCGCCGCGCGGGCAGAAGCGCATCCTCTCGATCGAGCATCCGCTCGTGTATCGAGTGCGTCACGGACGGTGGCGCGGCGCGACCTGGCTGGAGGCCGACGCAGCGCGGTTCTGGCTGTGTGCCGGCGCGCAGCGCGAGGAGGGCTCGGGCGAGGATGCGTACGAGCAGTTTGCGGCTCTGCACCGAGCCCAGCGCCTACTGCCCGACGAGGACGACCGGCTCCGGGACGAACTGGAGCGCAACGCGCGCATCATCGATGCAGCCAGCGACTCGATCGACTCTTCGCTTGCCGAGGCATTCGCCCACCGAGACTCAGATATAGCGGTGTCGTTTGCCGGTCTGATCGACGCCCGCCTTCGCTTCGCTGCGTCTGGCGAGGAGGTATGGGTCGCGATCGCGACTCAGGCAACCGACGGGCGTTTTGTCGAGGAGCGTCTGCGCGACGTGCTCTTCGGCTTGGTTTTGACCGCTGCGGAGGCCGAACTTTGGGAGCCGCGCGCAGACTGGCCATCGGGCGAGCTCGCCTGGTTCGAGGTAGCCCGTCTCGGCTTGCGCGGCTCGCGGACCTGGTCGGAGGACACACCGCCGAGACGCTCAACGTCAGCCTCCTCGATCCCAAGCGAGTAGGCAAGATTGGAGGCCTTGCCGCCCAGTAGCGCCTGCTGCGCTCGCTCCATGCGCTGTGCGAATTGATCGCGGTGACGGTCCACGTACTCGTCGACCGCGCGCTCGACCAGCTCTGCCTGCTTGAGGCCGGACATCAACGCGGCGTAGCGGACCTTCTCCTTTGTGGCCTCATGGACCTTGATCGGGGATTGCGCTCGTGACATGGGTGCATCTCGGTACTTCGGTACCGCAAACTTATCACGCTTTTGCTGCTACCCGGGTCAGCTATACGAAGCGACAGCCGGACTTGCACCGTGGTGCCTCGTGCTGACAATCACAGAGAAGGCGCCCCAAGAACTGCAGAAAAAAGCCCCCAGGTTTCCAGGGGCGTGAAAAAGCGCTTGATCATGCGGCTGTTGAGTCAAGCCGACGTCGGGACTCGAACCCGAGACCCCCTCCTTACCATGGAGGTGCTCTACCAGCTGAGCTACGTCGGCGCGAAGCCAAATCCTAGCGGTCCCGCGAGCAGCCGCACGTCCGAAATCTACGAGCAAGAGTAGTGTCGAGGCATGGACGAAGCCGACGATCGGATCGACGAGTTCGAATCGCGTCGTCGCGAAGCGCGCCGCGCGGTCGACGAGGCAGGCGGAGGCGAGGCCGAGGGCTTCGAGCTGGCCGAGCAGGCGCTGATCGAACACGCCTCCCACGGCGATCAACATACGCCGACGCGCATCATGCTCGACGCTGCATCCGAGCGGGAGACTGCCGGCCCCGCCGACGGCGAGGCCGATGAGGGCGTCTATGGCGAGGCCGACGAGGAGCGCAAGCCCGACTGATTCTTGGCCCCGCTCGCCACGCCTGCGCCTGGGCAAGGACGACGTGTAGAACCCCGCAGCGGCCAGCTCGGCGCACATGTCCGCAACTGGCGGCAAATGCTGGCCTTGCGCGGAGATGGTGCCGATCAGTGACGGTGATGGAATTCGAGCCGGGCCCTCGCGACGGCGTATCTCCGCTGGAGGCGCTTCTGGAGCTCTCGCGCAGCGCGAGCGAGGACCCGCTACCCCGCGTCCTGTCCACGGTCGCCGAGACGGTGCGTCGCACCGCCGGCTTCAACAGCGTGGTCCTGAACATCTTCAGGCCCGCCTGGGACGACTACGAAGCCGTACTGGTGATCGGCCAGGAGGAGAGTGTCGAGGCGCTCGCCGGGACGACCGTCGCCCGCACGATCTTCAACCCGCTGTTGGACTCGCCCCAGCGGCTGCCAGGCGTCTTCTTCCTCGCCGCCGAGTCGCACTTCTGGGCGAGCATCCACAACACCTTCACCCCCGAGCTCACCCCAACAGATGAGCCCGACGCCTGGCAGGCCGAGGATGGTTTGCTGGTGTTTCTCAGCGATTCCGAGGGACAACCGCTGGCGTTCGTGTCAGTGGACGAGCCCGTCTCGCGCCGGCGACCCACCGACGATGACCTGCGCCTGCTGCGGGCGATCTGCTCGCATGCCGAGCACGGGCTGGAGAACGCACGCCGCAGCGAACGCACCGAGAAGAACCGGCGCATGCTCTCGCTGCTGCTCGAGACCTCGCCGGCGCTCTCGGCGTGCACCGCCACCTCGGCGCTCTTGGAGATGGCGGGCAAGACCGTCGTGCCGCAGCTCGGCTTCGAGCGCTTCGCCGCCTACTGGACCGACGGCGCCGACCTCGAGCTGTGCGCCGCCCGTGGCTGGGAGAACGAGGATCTGCTCGCTCCCACGCTCGACCCCGAACGGCTCGCGCTGCTGCTCTCGCCCGAGCGCCAACACGCCGGCTGCTTTCTCCTGAAGGCCCGTGAGCTGTTCCCCGACACGCCCCATGCGCCCGAGGAACGCTCCGCGCGCAACGGTTGCGGTCCAGCCGCATGGAGCGACCACTGCCTCGTCCTCCCGCTGCGCGGCGAGGAGCAGACGCTGCGCGGCGTGGTCGTGATCGAGGACCCGAGCGACCGGCTGCTGCCCAGCGACGAGCGGCGGCGAATCGCACGCCTGCTCGTCGATCAGGTGATCGCCGCCCAGGAGAGCATCGACCACCGCGAACGTCTGCACCACCTCGCCAGTCACGACCCCCTGACCGGCGTGCGCAACCGGCGCGGGCTCGATGACGCGCTGTCAGCCCACCGCGACCTCGCCCTGCTGGTCTGCGACATCGACTACTTCAAGGACGTCAACGACCGCTACGGCCACGAGCTCGGCGACCGAGTGCTCGCCAGATTCGGAGAGCTGCTTCGCGAGCTCGCCCGCGAGAGCGACATCCCGATACGCATGGGCGGCGAGGAGTTCTGCGTCGTGATGCCCCACACGGATCGCAACGGAGCCATGCGGGCCGCCGAACGCCTACGAGCCGAGACCTCGCGTCGGCTCCTGGACCTCGTGCCCGATGGCATCACCGTCTCCATCGGCATCGCCACCGCCTCCCGCGGGATGGACAGCCACGCACTGATGGCAGCCGCCGACCAGGGGCTGTACGTCGCCAAGGCCACCGGACGCAACCGCACCGTCTGCTCCAGCGACACGCAGCTCAGCCGCAGCAGCTATATCTGAATCCATGTTCATGTTGCGCCTCGGTCCGAGCGCCAGTCCGTCCGAGCGCGCCCTCTCAGCGTGAGCTCCACCACCCCCGCCCTGCTGACGGCCGCTGCCGGGGTCGGCTTCGGCCACGCCATCCTGCCCGACCACTGGGTTCCGCTCGCAGTGGTCGGTCGTACGCGCGGCTACAGGCTTGCGCGTGTCGCGCGACTGTCCGGCATGGCCGGCGTCGCGCACGTGCTCGTGTCGCTCGTGCTCGGCGGCGTGATCGTCGGCGTGGGACTTCAGTTCCGCTCGTCCGTGCAGAGCGCACAGGACACCATCATCGGCTCCGTGCTGATCCTCACCGGCTTGGGGTTCGCCGCGCTCGAGCTGAGCGGGCGCGGGCATCATCACGGGCATGACCACCATCACGAGCATGACCACGATCACGGCGCCGATGGAGGGCTGGCCGCGGTGGTGGTCCCCTTCGGTGCCGCAGCCTCACCGGATCTGACGATCCTGCCCGTGTTCCTGGCCGCCACCACCGCCGGCGTCAGCACCGCCATCAGCTCGCTGGTCATATTCGCCGTGGTGACGATCGGGACGATCGTCGGCCTGACGCTGCTTGCGTGCTTCGGCGGCTACCAGCTACGAGGCCGGTGGCTGGAGCGTTGGGGCAACGTGTTCACCGCGCTCGTTCTGATCGTCATCGGAGCACTGGTCCTGTTGGGAGCGATCTAGGACGCGCGAACGTCGCGGCCGTTGCTGAGAAAGCTCTCACGTGCCATTGAGGCACCTCCCAGCGGGCTGGTATCTATTACGGCTATGCCTGGCGCGGCCGCCTGTGCGGCGCTCGATCTGTTGCCCTGCCTGTTCGCCGTGCGCTGAGCGACGATGCAGGGGGGCGCACTAGCGACCGAGTCGCCGGGGAGCCCGCGCGCCGAGCTCATCGGCGGGAGCCGGCGTGGCTGGCCACTGGTCTTCCCCCCGGGTGTGGCGGCGCTCGCCGTGAGCGTGCCGTTGGCCGTCGCATATGTGCTGCTGGCGCCTTCCAGCGGCGACCTGGCGGCCGCGACCTACCGTGGAGACCTGTTCGCACGCGCCGGATTCACGCTGTGGGACAACGGCTGGTACGGCGGCCACTACCTACCCGGCTACTCGCTGCTGGCGCCGGCGCTCGGGTGGCTCATGGGGGAGCGAGTACTGCTCGCCGTCTCCGCCGTGATCGCCTCGTGGCTCTTCGGCGTGATCGCACAACGTGCGTTTCCCAGCAGCGGCGCGCGTGCCGCCGGGGCCTCTTTTGCGCTCGGCATCTCCGTCGGGTTGCTCTCCGGCCGAGTCGCCTACGGCCTGGGGATCGCGCTCGCCCTGCTCGCTGTGCTCGTGTTGATACGCGGCTGGACCGCCGCCGCGCTCGTCCTTGCGATGCTCACGAGCGTCGCCAGTCCCGTCGCCGGTGCTTTCCTCGCGCTTGCCGGCCTTGCCCATGCCCTGGCCGTGACACCCGGCTCATCGCACGAGCGCGGCGCCTGGCGCCGACGTGGCCTGGCGTTTGCAGGTGCAGCGCTTGCTCCCACCCTCGTCCTGGCGCTCGCTTTCCCCGAAGGCGGCTGGCAGCCGTTCGCGCCGTCGCTGTTCTGGCCCGTCCTTGCAGGGGTGATGTCGATGGCGCTGCTGCTCCGTCGCGCCGAGGGCCTACTCCCATCGGACGCCCGGCGAATGCTGACCGTGGGCGCCTGCCTCTACGCACTGGCGCTCGCCGGCGCGTTCCTGCTGCGCACGCCCGTCGGCAGCAACGCCGAACGGCTGGGGGCGCTACTGGCGGCCCCGCTGGCGGTCGGCGTGCTGTGGGAGCGTCGCCGTCTGGCGCTCGCTCTGCTGGCGCCCGCGTTGCTGTACTGGCAGTTGCAGGCGTCCGTCAACGACTTCGCCGCGCTCGCCGGCAACCCCTCCGTCAACGCCTCCTACTACGCCCCGCTGGTCGCCGAGCTGCAGTCGCTCGCTCACGGCAGACCACTGCGCGTGGAGGTGCCGATGACGGAAGCCCACTGGGAATCGGTCTACCTTCCGGAGCACCCCCCGATCCTCCTCGCACGCGGTTGGGAGCGTCAGCTCGACACCCGCTACGACGGGCTGTTCTACCGCTCGACGCTCAGCGCCGCCGCCTACAGGTCGTGGCTCGACCAGAACGCGATCTCCTACGTGGCGCTCCCAGACGTGCCCCTGGACTCCGCCGGCGAACAGGAGCAGCGGCTGATCGCCACCGGACCGCCCTACCTGGCCGAGATGTGGCACTCCAAGCACTGGCGCTTGTTCGCCGTGCGCGGCGCAACCCCGCTCGCGCAGCCGCCCGCCGTCCTGAGCGGCGTGGGGCCGGATAGCTTCACGCTCTTCGCGCCGCGCCCAGGAGCGTTCACCGTGCGGGTGCGCTTCACCCCCTACTGGACGGTGCAGCGGGGGCCGGGGTCCGTGCGCAGCGCGCCGGACGGTTGGACCGAGGTCGACGTGCGCCGTGCCGGCGTCCTACGCGTCGATATCGGCGGGTGAGCGCCATGGAGGCGCAGCACATGAGATCGACGGCGCGCTGGTCTCCCAGCCTTCGGCACACCGCCGCGGGAGCGCTGGCCGTGGCCGCGATCGTCGCAGCGATCGTGTTCGTGCTCCTGCCGCTGACTCCCAGCTATGACCTCGATGTCTTCCTGCGCGCCGGCGGCGCCGCGCTCGACGGTCGGGGCGTGTATCCCAGTCCGGGGTCACCCGCCGTCTACTCCGGCTCGTCGTTCGTGTACCCGTACTTCGCCGTTTGGCCGTTTGCGGCGCTGGCGTCGTTGCCGTCGGGCGTGAGCACGATGCTCTTCTTCGCCATCTGCGTCTCCATCGTTCTCGTGGCGTGCCTCGTCGGCGCCAACGGCGATCCGTGGCCGGCGATGCTGACCCTGAGCACGGCCTTCACGATCACCGGCCTGCAGCTGGGAGCTCTCAGCCCGCTGCTGTTCGCCGGCGCCGTGTTCCTGTGGCGCCTGCGCGAGCGCCCCGTGCTCTTCGCGCTCCTGGCAGCGCCGGTTATCGCATGCAAGCTGTTCCTCGCGCCGCTGCTCATCTGGCTGCTGCTCGCGCGCAGGTATCGGGCCTTCGCGTACGCGAGCGCGGCGACTCTGGCCCTGCTCGCGCTCTCATTCGCCCTCGGCCCGATCGGACCGTCCGCGTATGCTCAGCTGCTCTCCCAACTGGGCGCGCACGAGGCGCCGTCCGGGTTCGGTCTCGTCGGCGCGCTCATCAACGCCCATCTCACCTCCGTGGCTGCCGAGGCCACGGCCTTTGCACTCGTGCTCGCGCTGTTCGCCGCGGCCTGGGTCCACTTCCGCCGCACCCGCGACGAGCGCGTCTGCTTCTGCGCGGGAATCGTCGCCTCGCTGATCGTCACACCCGTGCTGTGGAGCCACTATCTGGTGCTCCTCTGCGCGATCCTCGTCGTCCTGGGAGCGCGGCGGCGCTGGTACGTGATGCTCGCCCTGGCGAGCTGGGTGATCTCCCCGCCCCACGGCGTCTCCCAGCAGGCAGGCCTCCTCGAGGAGTGCGCGTGGGCCGTCGTCGTCGTGGCGCTCTGCCTGCTCGCCTACGCCTCCATCCGATCTCGCGGCGCTCGGGCCGGGACTCGCGAGGCCCGCGTGAGCTCAAGCGGCCGGGACCGCGGCGGTCTGTTCGACAGGCGGCTGCGCCGCGGGTGTGGTGAGCAAGACGCCCGCCGGAACACGCAGCGGCTCTGAGACGCACGCGCCGAACCCGGAGCCGCCGGGACAGAGCGCCCGCAACCACATCCCCTTCTCGGGCGGAGCCACCGGCGTGGCTTCGAGCTCCCACTTCCCTTCCGCGTCGGTCGTGGTTTCGCCAAGCGTGCGCTCGCTCACCACTTCTCCCCTGCTACTGACCGTGCGAGCCTGGATCAGCACAGGCGCATCGCTCAACGGGGTGCCGTCGAGCAGCTCCACGACACCCGACAGCGCCTGACCCTGACCGCTTTCGGCGCTGCCCGCGCCGGCGACTTCCGGCGTGGCCTGCGCGCCAGGCACCGCTGCGGGCGTCGACAGCGAGAGCGTCGCCGTGGTCGGATTGGGCGCCAATCGATGCACGCCCGAGCGGATCCCGGGCAGCTCGCCGTAGAGGACGTTGCCGGGGCATTCCGTGGCGTCGGCGTCGCGGTGGCCGGCGATCCTTGGCAGCGACACGCGGGCGTTCGCCGGGAAGCGGCTGTAGGAGGCGCCGGCGGGGTTCACTCGCACGGTGACCCTGCCCTCAGACGGGACCCCGTGGAGCGAGAGCTTCCACGCGAGCAGCGATTCCAGCGCGCTGCGCGCCGTTTGCGAGATCGGCACCGCGGTGAACGTGCCGAGCACCGCGATCCCTGTGGAGACCAGGTTGTAGCCGCCCGCCTGCGCTCCCACCACCGGCTCGTCGATGCCCCCCGCACGCGCCTCGAAGATCCGCCCGTAGAGGTCGATCGCGAAGTTGTAGCCGATGTCGTTCCAGCCGTTGACGTAGCGGTGGTAGACATAGATCGCCCGCAGCATCGCCGGCACTTCGCTGGCCGCATAGCCGTTGGGGTTCTCCGTGTGGTGGACGAACGCCATCCGCACCGCCCCGTATTCCGGTGCCACCCTCGGCGGCGCCATTGCCTGGGCCCACACGCGCCGAGCGACGATCGGGGGCTGCCCCGGCCCCGCTGACAGCGTCGGCGTCGCCAGCGGCAGGCCCGCCGACAGGGCAGCCTGCAAAGCGTTGTGCGCGAAGCGTGCAGCTCCCTCGCCACCGCTGACGTCGACCAGGTGCAGCTGCGCGCCGCGGAGGGTGCGCGTGGCGCGCACCTGAACCGCCGTAGCTCCCCCCGTCCAGATCGGCTCTCCCACCTGTCGGCCTACGGCGGGGCGCGCCTCCGGCCCGTGGCGGTTCGCCCCCGCTGAGACCCAGCTGCTCCACTTGCCGTCCCTGGCACGGAAGCGCATCGACACACCTGCCCTGGCGGGCGTGTGCCATTCCAGACCCACCAGGTCGGCGCCGACCCCGAGCTCCACGGTCGCGCCCTCGGGCGTGAGCACCCCCAGCCAGCGCTTGGCAAGGGTCGGGGACGGTGGCCCGCCGAGCAGGGCCAGCGCCGCCCGCGGGCGCAGCAACCCGCCGCCCACCAAGCCGGCGCCTGCGGCCAGCAGCGACCTGCGCGTTATCCGCCGCGCGCTCATCTCCGTCTATGACACGACGACACCCCGACAGGTTGCGCAACGGCTCATGAGAGTTCGTTCAGCAGTCACAGACGAGCCGCCACAGCGACTCCGAAGCTACCGGTGGGCCATCGCGGGAGGCCCACCGTTGTGCACGGAGCCGACCTGCAGGAGCTGCTCCATCTCGCGCACGCTGTCACGCAGGTCTCTACCCTCCACCCACACCCGTCCCGCGTGCTCCATGCGCGCCATCAAGACCTCATCGCTGGACAGCTGTCGCACGACGGATACGAGGCTGGGCACATCCTTGGCGAGCACCGCCAGGTCGCGGCGGATCATCTCCGCGGTCGAAGCCTTCCCGTGCCCGGCGAGCGGGCGGAACGCGATCACCGGGCGCGGCGTGCACAGCGCCTCCAGCACCGTCACTCCAGCGCCGTTGGTCACCACCACGTCGACCGCAGCCATCAGCTCGTGCATGTTCGTGACGTAGCCCAGCACGCGCAGGCGATCTTCCGGCGCGCCGAGGGCGCGCAGCTGATCGGCCAGTTCGGTGCTTTTGCCGCACACCGCGAGGATCTGCATGTCGACGTCTGAGGCGATCAGCGCGCGGACCGCGTCTGAGATCCCGCCGAGACCCCACGCACCGCCCGTGACGAGCACCATGAACTTGCTCTTGTCCAGGCCGAGCAGCTCGCGCGCGGACTCCTTGTCGATCGTTCCAAAGCCATCCCTCACCGGCGGCGCGCCGACGCGCATCGTCGTCGCGAATCCCGCCGTTCGCGCGTGCATGGGCGCGGTGTCGTACATCACGTAATGCTGGTCGATCCCCGAGTAGGTCCACACCGGGTGCACGTGAAAGGCGGGAACGTAAGTTACTGTCGGCACCGTATGGCCCTGGTGGGTGCGCAGCCAGTCGAGCGCTGCCGAGCCGAATGGGTAGGTGGAGATGATGAGGTCGTCGTCCCGCGCCTCGAGGAAGCGTTGCAGGCGGCGCCCGAAGAAGCGCCCGATCGCGGCCTTGGCGAGCTTTGCAAACCGATCGGAGCGACACAGCCCGTCGTAGAAGACCTCATATGTGAACGGCAGCAAGCGCATCTGCACCTCGTAGCCACGGCTGGCAGCGCGCGCGAACGGCTGGCCCCACAGCGCCAGCGTGTCGAACCGCTCGACCTGGCAGCCCGGCCAGACGTCGGCTATCGCAGCGGTGATGGCAGCTGCGGCCGCGTTGTGGCCTTCCCCCATCTCGCCCGACAGGATCAGCACCTTGGCCGGGACCTCGAGCTGTGAGCGCTCGGTCGGCGGTACGATCGGCTGCGTCGTCTCCGTGCTCAATTGCGTTTCCTCCACTGACCGCTCCTGTTGTCGATGTTGATCGCTGGTTGTCGATGTTGATCGCTGGGGGCCTGCTGGCGCTGGTGTGCGGACTGGCGAACAGCGCTGCTGCGGTACTCGAGAAGCGCGAGATGATGCGAGTCGCCACCAGCGCCGTCGGCGTCCGTCTGCTCGCAATCCTCATCCGCCGACGATGGTGGCTGCTCGCGATGGGGCTAAGCCTACTTGCCTGGGGCGCCGAGGCCGCCGCCTTGGGTCTGGCGCCCGTGCCGGTCGTCACCACGCTGCGCAGCGCCGGACGCGGCGGGCTGATCGTGGCGGGACACCGCTGGCTGGGCGAGCGGTTCGGTCGCCTCGAGCTGGCGGGCGTGATCCTGCTTGCCGCCGGCGGGATCCTGACCGCATCGAGCGTGGTCGCGAGCACCGCGGCGTCCGCTCCGCTCTCCGACGTGACCGAGTTGCTCGTCGCCGTCGCCGCGGTGGCCATTGCCGGCGGCCTCGCGCGCAGCCGCAGCGGGCTCGTCCTCGGCTCGGCCGTCGGCGTGCTGTTCGTCGCCACGGGCGTGTTCACCAAGGAGATCGGCGATGCTGTGGTTCGCGATGGGACCGCATCCATACCGGCGCTGCTCGCCACGCCGGGCCCGTGGCTGATGATCGCCCTCAGCGCATGGGCGATCAGCCTGCTCCAACGCGCCTTCACGCGCGCCAACGCCGCGAGCGTGTCGGCGGCCAGCACAACGATCTCAGCAAACGGCCTCATCGTCGCCGGCGCCACCCTCTACCACGAGCCGCTCGCGTCCGGCGCCGACGTCGTCCCGCTCGCGATCGGCATCGTCCTCTCCGCCCTTGGCGCCATCGCCATCGCCGTACGCGGATCTGCGGACGGCGGCGGGCCCACCCGAGAGGCCGACGTCGCGCCCGCGCCCATCCCGACCGTCAACGGGTCCGCGCCCGGGTCAGCGACGCGTGGAATGAGGAGTTTCTCATCCTGTTCTATGTTGTCCTTTATGTACGCCGTCAAGGCTGCCTGTTTGTGGCGTCAGCGGACACAGCGGCAGCGTGCCCATGCCCGGCGATCTTCCTGCCACGCGTCCCCGATCCCCGACAGTTGAGGAGCGCCCTGTGAAAGTGATCGTCGCCGGTGGTGACGGCTTCTGCGGCTGGCCGACAGCGCTGCACCTATCCGCTCAAGGGCACGAGATCGTGCTCGCCGACAATCTCAGTCGTCGCGCGATCGACGACGAGCTGGGCTCGAGCTCGCTGACGCCGATCGCCTCGATCCAAGAGCGCGCCGCGCGCTGGGCCTCGCTGACCGGCCGACAACTGGAGGTGGCGATCGGCGACCTGACCGATGCGCGGTTCGTGCACGAGCTGTTCGATCGGTTCAGACCGGACGGGGTGGTGCACTTCGCCGAGCAGCGCTCCGCGCCCTATTCGATGGTGGACCGCGAGCACGCGGTCGATACGCAGGTCAACAACGTCGTCGGAACACTCAACCTGCTGTTCGCGATTCATGCGTTCGGTGGCCACTGCCACCTCGTCAAGCTGGGCACGATGGGCGAGTACGGCACGCCGAACATCGACATCGAGGAGGGCTACATCGAGATCGAGCACAACGGTCGCCGCGACACGCTCCCCTACCCCAAGCAGCCAGGCTCCTTCTACCACCTGTCCAAGGTGCACGACAGTCACAACATCATGTTCGCCTGCCGCACGTGGGGGCTGCAGGCGACGGATCTCAACCAGGGGATCGTCTACAACGTCCAGACGGACGAGACCCGCGCCGACGATCTGCTCGTGAACCGCTACGACTACGACGGCGTCTTCGGCACCGCGCTCAACCGCTTCTGCGTGCAGGTGGCGGCCGGGGTCCCGATCTCGGTCCACGGCAGCGGCGGGCAGACCCGGGGGTTCATCGATCTGCGCGACACCGTGCGCTGCATCGAGCTCGCGCTCGAGAGCCCGCCCGCGGCCGGCGAGTTTCGCGTGATGAACCAGTTCACCGAGCAGTGGTCGGTGTTGCAGCTGGCCGAGCGCGTGTCACGGGTCGCCGGCGAGCTCGGCCTCGACGCCCCCATCGCCCACGTCGGCAACCCCCGCGTGGAGAGCGAGAGCCACTACTACCGAGCGCGGTCCTCGAAGCTGGTCGATCTCGGCCTCCAGCCGCACCCGCTGGACGACACCACCGTCACCGAGCTCCTCCAGGCCGCTGTTCGCCACTGCGACCGCGTGCGGCTCGACGCCGTCGACGCGCGCGTGGACTGGCGCACGGTCCCGTATTGGGGTGCGCAACCAGACGAGACAGAGCTGAGCAGCAACGGCAACGGCAACGGCAACGGCAAGGTCAACGGCAGCCTCCCCTCGGTGCTGGAGCGTTGACGCGCTCCGTCGCTGTCGAGCGCTCCCGCGCCCGACGCCTCAGCCGCCAGCCGGTCCTCTAGCGCGGGCCGGCGGCACCCAGGAGCTCGAGCTCCCGCGTTTCACCGCTGCGAGCGCCCGCAGACGCAGCGCTGCGCTCGACATCCCCGCCGTGCGGTGACCGCCGCCTGGACGCTCGCGTGGCGCTACCGTTGAACGTCCCCTCCGTGATCAGCACCGTTACACCTTCCCGCCCTTCGGATCTCCACAGCTCGCCGCAGTTGCACGCGTCCGGGATCAGCAAGCACTTCGGCGACAGACTCGTCCTGGACAACGTCTCGCTGTCGGTGGGCGCTGGCGAAGCGGTGGCGATCATCGGCGAGAACGGCGCCGGCAAGAGCACGCTGCTGAGCATCTGCGCCGGGCTCACACATCCTGACAGCGGCCACGTGAGCGTCCAGGGCCGGGTCGGCTTCTGTCCGCAGCAGCCCGGGCTGTTCGATCTGCTCAGCGCCGAGGAGCACCTGGCGCTGTTCGCGCCGGCGCTGGGGCTCTCGCGCCAGGCTGCGATCAGCCAGGGCCACGCGCTGCTGGCGGAGTTCGCGTTCCCGACGGCCGAGCGTACCCAGTGCCGGCACCTGTCCGGCGGCGCGCGCCAGAAGGTGAACCTCGCCCTGGCGCTCCTCGGCGGCGCCAACATCCTGCTGCTCGACGAGCCCTACCAGGGCTTCGACCACGGCTCCTACGTGAGCTTCTGGGAGCACGTCGAGCGCTGGCGGGCCGACGGGCTGGGGGTGGTCGTCGTCACGCACCTGCTCGCCGACACCGAGCTCGTGCACGGGGTGGTCGACCGCGTCGTGGAGATGACGATCCCGCGCGACGCCGCGGCGGAGGGGCGATGAGGCTGCGCCGGGTTCTCGTGCCTGCGGAGATGACCGGACGCGAGCTGCTGCGGCGCGGCTTCGCGCTGGGCCTGCTGACGGCGCTGCCACTCGCCTTCTATGGCGCCTCCTCGCACTCCGGCAGCGACGCGGTGATCACCGGAGGCATCGCCATGGCGTTCTCGATCGCCGGCGCGTCGATCTTCGTCGCGCTGAGCGCGCGCCCCGTCGACTCGCGCCTGGCGCTCGCCGGCTATCACCCCTATGAGCTGCTGCTCGGGCGCCTGCTGCTGCTGGAGGTCTTCGGCATCGCCGTCTCCGGCGTGTTCAGCGTGGTGATGGTATTCGGCACCGACCCACCGCACCCCTGGCTGGTGGCCGCCGGCGTGGGCCTCGTCGCGTTCACCAGCGTTCCCTTCGGGCTCGCTGTGGGCGCGCTCGTGCCCAACGAGCTCGAGGGCGTGCTGATCCTGATCGGCGTCGTCGGGGTGCAGCTCACGCTGGAATCCACGCAGACGCTCGCCATGATCCTGCCCTTCTGGGGCGCGCAGCGGATACTGCAGCACTCGATCCACGGCGGTGTGGCGATCGGCGCCGCCGTGCCCGTCAACCTCGCGTGGGCGACCGCGCTGTTCCTGGCCGCGATCTACATCCTTCATCGACGGGCACCCGCCATCGCCTCCCTGGAGCGCAGGCGCAGGGCGCACTTCCGCACCACGGCCGCGCGTCAGCCTGCCAAGTCGTCCTGAGCCTCCTGGGCCTGCCCTCAGCCTGTCGTGCCACCGCCCTGCCGGGCGAGCGGCTCCACGGTCACCAGCGCCGCGCTGCTGGGCGCGAGCTGCACGGTGATCACTCCGCCCAGGTTGGGAGCGCGGGGTAGCCGGGCAGGCGCCGTCCACGTCCCGTCCGGCGCGACTTCCCGCCCGCCCAGGCGCACCCCCGTGAGCGCCGAGGGCGACGGCGCCGTCAGTGACAGGATGCTCGCGCCGTGGTAGGCGCGCCCCACGTGCAGGCGCACCGCCACCGGGCGCCCGCCCGGCGAGTCGTCGTCCACGACCTCGAACTCGAGCGCGCCGTCGGCCGCCACGAACGCGTTGGCTTCCACGTTGGGACGTTCCGCCGGCCTGACGATCGTGCGCAGCGGGCGCTCGCCGATCAGTTCCCTGGCCAGCAGCAGCGCATACCACTCCGGTTGCGCGCGCAGGACGCCCGTGGCCAGGTCTTCCGGGGTCGAAGCGCACACCGGCGTATAGCCTTCGCAGTTGGCGGGGTTGCCCTCCAGGTTGATCCCCGCAACCCCCATGCTCATCGCCTTGGCGAGGTAGTTCACCGCCCACAGCGCCGACGCGAACGTGTTGCTGATGCCGGCTACGCCGCCGCAGGAGACGGTGTTCGTCTCATCCATGCGAAACGGCACTTCCGTCTCCTGCGCGATGCGCGTGTAGCGATGCAGCGATGCTTCCTCCAGCTTGCGGATCGGCGGGCTGAGCAGCCGCGCGATCGTCGGCGCCGGCTGTTCGTTGCAGCCGAGCGGGTAGTGGTGGCCCGTCAGCAGCGCCGGGCGCTGGTAGATGGCCTCGCTCAGCCCCCACTGTTCGTATGCCGAGGAGCCAGAGCTGTCCGGTCCCGCGAGCGGGATGCCCGGCGCCAGAGCTTCGATCGCGCTGCGGTAGACGTCGATCTGTTCCTGGTACTGCACCGGCGTCCACGGCAGCGCCCGGAACCCGTGCCTGGCGTAGGAGTCCGGCTCGTTGCCCAGCTCGATCGCTTCCAACGATTCCCCCAGCGCCGCCTTTGCCGCCGCCGCCTCGCGGGCCGCCGCCTGCGGTTCGAAGTGGGCCAGGCCCAGCGTCAGCAGCACGTGCCAGCCGCTCTCAGCGGCGAGGCTCCCCAGCTGGCGCAGATTCCCAGCTTCCAGAACACCAAACGCCCACGGCGGGCGGGGCGTGGCTTCGTCGCCCCACGCGATGTCCTCGTCGGCGGTCACGCCCCCGAAGCGCAGCACGCCGGCACCGAGCGAGCGCAGCAGCGTCACCAGGTCGCCCTCGCTCGAGTAACTGGCGATCTGCGCGAGGCTGCCCACCTCGAAGGACAGGCCCAGGAAGTTCTCTGGGACCTTCGGGCCCGGCTGGCCTGCCTTGAACGCCACCGCCACCGGGATCGCCTGCGACTTCGGGTCCGCGCCCGCGCGCGACTGTGCGGCTCGAGCGACGCCCGCCGGAGCGAGCGCCAGGGCGAGCGCCGCCAGGCCTAGGACTCTGAGCTGACCGCGAACCAATCCGACCTGAGCTCCGGCGCCTCCTCGCAAACCGCGCACACCACTTTCAACACGGCGCGTCGGCCGATGTGGACGCGTTCGTCGCGCGTCATCGACACCGGCGCGTCCTCGCCCGTCGTTGCCGTGATCTCGGGGCCCGCCTTCTCGAACGAGACTTCGTCGCGTTCAGTGCCGAGGTGGCGCCACAGCAGGTCCAGCGCGTCGACAGGGGGCGCGAACGCGGAGTGAGGGGTGATCCTGAACTGCACGAGCGGGCAGGCTACAGCGCGCGTCGGCTCCCCGCGCAGCTGTTTACATCAGGCGTTGCGTTGGCGGACGATCGCAGGCACGTCTGCGATCGAGTCGACGACCTCCGTGGGCTGGACCCCTGAGGCCTTCACCAGCTCCTGTCGGTACTTGCCGGTGCGAACGAGGATGCCGTCCAGCCCGCACGCAAGTGCGCCACCGACGTCCGCCTCCACGTCGTCGCCGACCATCACCGCGTTCTCAGGCGAAGCGTCCAACTCGGCCAGCGCCGCGTTGAAGAACGCCGGCGCCGGCTTGCCCACGACGAGCGCCTCCGTCGAGGCTCCGTACTCCAGCGCGACCGAGTACGCGCCCACGTCGAGCGCCAGGCCGTCGCTGCGCCGCCAGTAGCGGTTGTGCTGGAGCGCCACCAGTTCCGCACCGTCCATCAGCTGGCGGAACGCCGTGTTGAGCACCTTCGCGTTGAACGCGTCCCCCAGATCGCCGAGCACCACCGCGTCCACCTCCTCCCCCTCGCGCGCCAGCGGCAGCTCGTCGAGGTCCTCCCGCAGGGACTCACCTACCAGCAGCGCCACCGATCGATGCCCTCGCTCACGGCAGTGGCGCACGGCCAGCGCCGCCGGCGTGAGCACCTCATGGGCGGCGACGTCGAACCCGAGACCCTGCAGCCGCTCGACTATCTCCCGGCGCGAGGAGGAGGTCGTGTTCGTCACCAGTCGCACGCCCGCGCTGCACTCGCGCAGCTCCACGAGCGCCTGCGGCGCGCCCGCGATCGCCTCATCGCCCACGTACAGAACACCGTCGATGTCGATCAACACAGCCTGCGCAGCGGGATCGCTGGCCATGTGGCAACTGTATAAGCGTCGCCGATGAGCGTTGAGCTCCTCGGCGGTCCTGAGCGGCGCACGATGAGACGCCCTGTTTCCTGACATCCTCACTGGGGATGTCAGACTCCGAGCCCCTGGGCGACCGCGGCACGCCTGCTCAGCAGCCGCTGGCGCTCACCGTGGGCTGTGAGTTCGGGCTGCAATCCAGCCAGCCTGCCGTGGCGATCATGCAGGTCGCGCCGCGCCCGGAGCCCGGCATCGCCATCAGCAGCGAGAACTGGTACACGAGCGCTGAGCACCACGGCTACATCGACGCCTACGGCAACCGCTGCGAGCGCTTCCAGCTCGACAGCGGCGGCTCGTATGTCACCTACCAGGCGCAACTGGTGCTCGCGCATCCGGCCGACGTGATCGAGCCGGACGCATCGGAGACGGCCGTGTCCTCACTGCCCGACGAGGTCCTCAGCTTCGTGATGCCCAGCCGCTTCTGCCTGCCCGACGAGCTCGGCCACGAGGCGTGGCAGCGATTCGGCGATCTCGCGCCCGGCTGGGGACGGGTGCAGGCGATCGTCGACTACGTCCACAGCCACCTGCGGTTCGTGCCCGGCGCGTCCAATCCCTGGACCACCGCCGCCGACGCCTACCGCGCCCGGGAGGGCGTCTGTCGCGACTTCGCACACCTGGCGATCACGTTCTGTCGCGCGCTGAACATCCCCGCGCGCTACGTGTTCGGCTACATACCCGACATCGACATCCCCGACACGGGCGCGGCGATGGACTTCGCCGCCTGGTTCGAGGTCTACCTGGACGGGCGCTGGCACACGTTCGACGCGCGCAACAACACGCCCCGGGTGGGACGCGTGGTCGTCGGTCGTGGTCGCGACGCGATCGACGTCGCCCTGGTCACCTCGTTCGGGCCGCTGACGCTCACCGGCTTCCAGGTTCGCGCGGAACCGCTTCAGCCCGCCTGATCGCGCAGGTAGCGCGCGAGGCCTTCGTAGCTCTGCTCCGGCGGCATCGCCTGCTCGTAGGCGGACGCCGTCTCCGGAGCGCTCGCGCCGGCGACCATCGCCCTGATCGCAGCCGCAAAGCTCTCCTCATCCTCATCGTTTGCCAGCCTCTGCACCCACTCGAGCTGCTCGCGCAGCGCGCCCAGGTGCTGCTCGACGTCGTCGTGGCGCCCGAAATGGGTGATCGCGAGGCTGCGTGGGCGCCACGCCTCGATCAGCTCCAGCGACGCGCTCCACGCCCGCAGGTCGATGTCCGGAGGTGGGGTGGGCGCCAGCACGCAGGCCGGGTCGATGCGCACACCCGTGACATCGCCCGTGAACGCGAATCCGCTCGGCTCGTGCAGGTAGGAGACGTGGTGGGAGGCGTGGCCGGGCGTGTACGCCACCTGGAAGTCTCCCAGCGTCTCACCGCCCCGCAGCACCCTGATCCGCTCGGCCGCCACCGGCAGCACCTCTCCCCACAGCCGATCCATGTCCGCGCCGTACAGCCGCCCTGCGCTGCGTAGCAGCCTGGAGGGATCGACCATGTGCGGCGCGCCGCGCTCGTGCACCCACACCTCCGCGTCGGGGAAGCGCTCCGCCAGCGTGCCCGTGGCACCCGCATGGTCGAGGTGGATGTGCGTGAGTGCCAGCACGCCCGGCGGATGCGCCTCGAGCGCCGGCAGCAGTCGATCCAGGCAGCTGCTCGGCCCCGGATCGACGATCACATCGCCCACGCGCCACGCGCCGATCACCTTCGCCGTGCCCAGGTGCAGCAGGTCGATCAGCTCGGGCTCAGCGGTGGAGTCGGATGGCGGCGCGGACACTGCCGCCCAGCCTATACACGACGCCCCGCAAGCCGTAGGGGCCGCAGGCCCTACTCGTGAGCTGGCTATATCTCGCGGCGGATGCCGAGCATGCGACGCACCGGCTCGCGCAGCAGCAGGTGATAGGCCACGTCGAACGCGGCCAGCGTCGCGATGATCAGCGCGCCCGGACGGCGCAGACGATGGGTCGGGCGCATTGCAAGACCGGCATCGGCTGTTCGGGGCAGGTGACTTGAGAGCTGCCCTCAGACGTTCACCGCTGAGTACTTCACTCAGACGTTCACCGCGGCGCGCAGCTTCCCTGCGACGCTGACGCCCGACCTCTCGTGGAACTTCCCCAGCGTCTACTACTTCACCTATCAGCGCCTAGCGCCGGCTGGGCGAGACAGGCTCCGGCGAGCCTCGTCGTAGAGCGGCTCAGGGGCCATATCAGCGCCGTTTGGCCATGTGATAGTGCCGGCCTCAGCGTCTACCGTCACACGCGCGAAGTAATCGGGATCGCGTAGCGGCTCAAAGACCCCGCGCCACTCGCTGCCCGCGAAGTCGACCTCGCCGACCGTTTCATCATCGAAGGTCAGGCGCAGCCGGTACTCGCCGGCAACCTCGACACCGATGACATCGTGAAGTTGTGCCACGGGAGCCATGTTACGCGAGGGCAGCGATCGGCTCCAGCGGCTCTTCGCGCCTTGCGCGCTCCCAATTGGCGGTCAACTCGCCCTCATGTAGTACCGACCACTCCACCACGAGCGCCAGCGCACGCCGTGGAAGCGATCCAGCGATCACGTTGCCGGCAAAATCCACCGACGCGGCCTGCCCGACGTAGCGCGCATGGAAGTGCGGGCGCGCATGAGCACCCTCGTTCCAATACATCCAGATGGTAATCCCGTAGAAGGCGCTGATTCGTGGCACGCAGACACCCTACGATCGCCTTGAGACGAAACGCGTCCGGGCACCTGAACCAACTGGCCCACAGGAACGCTGGCGCGATGGGCGCCGTCGCCGGCCGCGACCAGGGCCCACCGCTACCGGCAAGGCCACCGAGGTGGCGGCACTACCCTTCCAGCGATGAGCTCGATACGAGAGTCCAGACAGTCGCTGCCGCTCTGGGCGCGCTGGGCGGCTGCGATCGTCGTGGGCATCGCGGTGATTGCGGCCGTGGTGATCGCGGTCAACCGGGCCGGGCCCGAAGGCGTCGCCGCCTCTGAAGGCGGAGCGGAAGCGGAAATCAGCCGCCTGGCCGACATATCGATCACGGAAGACCAAGCGCCCCACACTGCCACTCTGCACGCCGGCGCCGCACCCGCCTCCGCGCTGCAGCAGGCCGTCGCAAGCGACGTCCGGCAACGCATCGCGAAGAACCAGCTGGTGGGGCCGCTGCAGGGCGTCACCTGCGCCCCCTCCGGGGCGGGCAGCGCCGGCCGGGACCCCTACCACTGCACCGTTCGCAGCGCCGGTGTCTCCTACCCGTTCCTGGCCGTCGTCGACGAGAGCCTGCACCGGCTCACCTGGTGCAAGGTCGATCCGTCGGCGGCCCACCACACCGGCGCGGAAATCCCCATCAGCGCCAGCTGCAGGGCTTGAACGGCGCGGCCCTCAGCGGTAGTTGCCCACGTTGTTGGACTTTTCTTCGTACTGCACGAGCGAGTTGAGGACGTGGTGGGGCACCAGCGAGACGCCGATCCACCAGGCGGCGATCAGCACGACAGCCACCGCGACCCACAGGATCCATTTGCGCTGGGCGATCAACGCGCGCAGACGAAGCAGCATCAGAGCAGGAACTCCCCATGGGCGACGATCACCGCCGAGCCGCCCACTTCGACTCGCTCGATCGCCTGCGCGGAGCCGACCACGCGAGCGCGCAGCAGCGACGGGCGGCCGATCTCGGCGCCCTGGCGGACCTCGATCTCCTCGCCGAAGCCGATCCGCCCGTTGCGCGCGAGATGCAGCGCCAGCGGTCCCGCCGCCGAGCCGGTTGCGGGATCCTCGGCGACGCCCAGGCCGGGCGCGAACACCCGCGTCTTCCACAGCCTCCCCGACCCCGCGAAGCAGCTGACGCCCACGTCGCCGAGCTCGTTCAGCGCGCGCAGATCCGGCACGAGCGCCGCCACCGCCGCCTCGTCCGCGAGCTCCACATACACATGCGTGGGCCCGTTCACGTACGCCTCCACCGGCAGTCGCGAGCGCTCGACGCCGAGCGCCTGAAGAAGCTCCGCCTGGCGCCCGTACGGCTCCCGGGAGGGGATCGGCTGACCCATCCAGCCGCTGGCCGCCCGCTGCGAGTCGAGCGACAGCACCACCGGCACATGACCGGCGCCGGTCTCCAGCGTCAGCTGCTCGAGCCCGCGCTCGCCGCCGATGACGATCGCCGAGCCGAGCGTCGGGTGCCCCGCGAAGGGCAGCTCGGCGGCGGGCGTGAAGATGCGGATGCGCGCGTCTCCCCCGTCCTCGGCCGGCCTGACGAACACCGTCTCCGACAGGTTCAGCTCGCGCGCCAGGCGCTGCATCTCGCGCGCGGGCAGCTCCGGCGCGTCGGGGAACACCGCCAGCTGGTTGCCCTCCAGCGCGGTGTCGGTGAACACGTCCAGCAGGACGTAGCGGTAGGCGGCGCTCACACCCTCACTATTGCGCGGCCGGCGCGTGCGCAGCGTCGGCAGCGGCGCTCGCGCCGACAGCGGCGTCCGCGAACGGCTCGCGCCGCGGCGCGCGCAGCAGCACGGCCGCCGACAGCGCGCCCAGCAGGCTGATGCCGGCTGCCACGGCGAACGCCAGACGGAAGCCGCCGCTGAGAGCCGCGGAGCTGGAGGCGCCGGCCACCAGGTCGCCACGCGTGCGCGAGGCGGCGATCGTGCTGAGCACCGCCAGCCCCAGCGCGCCGCCGATCAGGCGTGAGGTGTTGAGCATGCCGGAGGCCAGGCCGCTCTCCTTGGCGGAGACGCCGGACACCGCGGCGATCGTCGCGGGGACCAGCGACAGCCCCAGGCCCAGCGACGCGAGGACGCCGCCGGGGAGCACGTCTGCGACGTAGCTGCCGCCGCTGTGGACGTCCATCAGCAGGAACAGCCCCACGGCGGCGCACAGCATGCCGACGGTCAGCAGCCGCCGCTCGCCCACGCGCGCCACCAGGCGTGGCGCCAGCGAGCTGGTGGCGACGATCGCGAGCGTCATCGGCAGGAAGCGAAGCCCGGTCTGCAGCGGGTCGTAGTGGAGCACCTCCTGCAGGTACAGCGACAGGAAGAACCAGATGGAGAACACGGCCGCGTAGAGCAGGAACATGATCAGGTTGGCGGCGCGCAGCCGCGCCATGCGGAAGACGCGCAGCGGCATCAGCGGCGCTCGAGCGACCTTGCCCTCGACGAACACGAACGCCGCCAGCAGCGCCGCACCGATCGCCAGTGGAATCAGCACGCCGGGCGCGCCCCAGCCGAGCGTGTCGGTGCGCACGATCGCGTACACGAGCGCCGTCAGCGCGCCCGTGACCAGCAGCGCGCCGGACGCGTCGAAGTGCCTGTCGGCCGTGGAGCTGCGGCCGGCCGGGACGATGCCGCCGGCGGTCAGCAGGATCACGCCGGCGCCGATGGGGACGTTCACGAGGAAGATCGCGGGCCAGCCGAACGCCTGCGTGAGCACGCCGCCCAGCAGCGCGCCCAGCGATCCGCCGACGCCGCCCATCGCTCCCCACACGCCGAGGGCGCGGCTGCGCTCGCGGCCCTCCTTGAAGGAGGTGGTGATGATCGCGAGGCTGGCCGGCGAGATGATGGCGCCGCCGATGCCCTGCACGGTGCGCGCGGCGATCAGCAGCGAGCCGGAGTCCGACAGCGCGCACGCGAGCGACGCCAGCGAGAACAGCGCGGTGCCCGCCAGGAAGACGCGCCGGCGCCCGAGCAGGTCGCTGGCGCGTCCGCCCAGCATCAAAAAGCCGGCGAACGTGAGCGTGTACGCGTTGACCACCCACTGCAGGCCGGTGGTGGAGAAGTGCAGTCCGCCGCGGATCGAGGGCAGCGCGACGTTGACGATCGAGACGTCGAGGATGACCATCAGCTGAGCCAGGCATACGAGCAGCAGCAGCGCGCCCTTGCGCTCTCGGGTGGTCGTTATCGCGATCGCTGACATGGCGCTATCCTTCTCGTTCGTAAGTACGGCGACCATCGTACCAGAAGTACGATGAACGTCGTACAATGAGCGACATGACCCTGTACCACCCCTCACTCGAGGACCTGCAGCTGCCGGCTGTGCTGCATGCGCTGAGCGACCCCGTGCGGCTGCAGATCGTGCGCGAGCTGGATCTCGATCCCACGCCACGGCCGTGCGGCAGCTTCGATCTGGGCGTCACCAAGTCCACGTGCACGCACCACTTCCGCGTGCTGCGCGAGGCGGGCGTCCTCTCGCAGGAGCAGCTGGGCACCTCGAAGCTGACGTCGCTGCGTCGCGAGGACCTGGACGCGCGCTTCCCCGGCCTGCTGGACGCGGTGCTCGACGCGGCGGCCGTGCCGGCGCAGGCCTGACCCACACGCCGGCCCGACCCCTGTACGCTCGAAGCAAGCGCACAACACCAGCGCGCGGCGAGCGTGCGACACGAGCGGAGGGAGCAGGATGAGCGACGCGGTGCAGACCCAGAGCGAAGTGGTGCAGATGCAGGTCGAGGACGGCGTGGCGGTGCTGACCCTCAACCGGCCCGATCGCCTGAACGCGTGGACGGCGGAGATGGAGCGCGCGTACTTCGCGATGCTCGAGGAGTGCGCGAACGCCTCAGATGTGCGTGTGATCGTGGTGACGGGCGCCGGCAGGGGCTTCTGCGCGGGCGCGGACATGCAGGCGCTGCAGGCGATCGGCGAGGGGGACGTGCAGAGTAGCGCGGAGGAGCACGCTCGCTACCCGCAGACGCTGCCGCTGTCGATCCCCAAGCCGATCATCGCGGCGATCAACGGCGCGTGCGCGGGCATCGGCCTGGTGCAGGCGCTTATGTGCGACGTGCGCTTCGCCGCCGCGGGCGCGAAGCTGACGACCGCGTTCGCGCGCCGCGGGCTGGTGGCAGAGCACGGCATCTCGTGGATGCTGCCGCGGCTGGTGGGGCCGGCGAACGCGCTGGACCTGCTGCTCTCCGGCCGCGTGGTGTTCGCCGAGGAGGCGCAGACGCTGGGGCTGGTCAACCGCGTGCTCGCACCCGACCGGCTGCTCGACACCACGCTCGAGTACGCGCACGAGCTGGTCGTCAACTGCTCGCCCAAGAGCATGGCCACGATGAAGCGCCAGGTCTACGCCGACCTGCAGCGCGAGCTGCCGGACGCGCTCGCGGAGGCCGACCGCCTGATGCTCGAGTCCTTCGCCGCGCCCGACTTCGCCGAGGGCGTGACGAGCTTCATCGAGCGACGCGATCCTCGCTTCGCTGCGCTGGCTCGGGGCTGACGGGGCTGACGCGGCTCATCGCCGAGGGCCACCAGTTCCAGCGGCCGAGCAGCGTGACGGTGGCGGGGACGAGCAGCGTGCGCACGACGAACGTGTCCATGAGGATGCCGACGGCCAGGCCGGCGCCGATCGCGCGGACCTGGCTGCCGGAGGCGCTCGAGCCGGCGACCACGGCGAGCACGCCGAAGGTGCCGGCGAGCACGAGCCCAGCGGAGGTGACGGTCGATCCGGTGCGCGCGACGGCGCGCACGACGGCCTGCTCCAGCGGATAGGTCCTCGCTTCCTCGCGGATGCGGGTCATTACGAGGATGTTGTAGTCCTCGCCGAGCGCCAGCAGGAAGATGAACATGAGGAACGGCAGGATGAACGTGAGCCCCGGTTCGCCGACGATGTCGATGAAGATCAGCGTGGAAACGCCGAGCGCGGCGAGGTAGGAGAAGGCGACGCTGACGATCAGGTACAGCGGCGCGACGAGGCTCCTGAGCACCACCGCGAGCAGCAGCGCGATGGCGACGATGGCCACGGGGATGATGTTGGTCAGGTCTTCGTTGGACGTGGCGCTGACGTCGTAGAGCGCGGCGGCCTCGCCGGCCACCCCGGAGGCGCTGGCGCCGGATGCTGCGGCGGCGGTCGTGACCACCTCGCGGATCTTCGGCGTGGCGTCGAGCGCGGCTGTGCTCTGCTGCCCTCCGACTCGCAGCGTGGCCTCGAACTGGATGACCTCGCCTTCCGGCCCCACGAACGCGGAGCTCGAGCGGTAGGCGTTGTATTCGGCTGTGGAGACGGCGCTGTCCCCGGCCGGGCGCGTGGTGGGGAGCGTGGCGGGGTTGCCCAGCAGCGCGTGCAGGCGCGAGTAGTCGGCGGGGCTGAGCGTGGTGCCGTTGGGCGACAGCGGCCCGAGCAGCGCGGCGAACTGGCCGGAGGCCTGCAGCGATGCCTCCGCGCGCGCGACCTGCGTGGGCTGCTCCCACACGGGCTGGGGGTAGCGGAAGATGAGGTTGGCGGGGTTGGAGCTCGACTGCGGGAAGTGGCTGGCGACGAGCGCGTTGCCGGATGCGGCGCTCGAGCCCTTGGGCGCGTTGGCGGCACCGCCGAAGCCGCTCGAGTGATAGTCGAGCGCGGCCACGGCCAGGCCGCCGAACAGCAGCACGCCGACCGTGAGCGTGACGGCGGGCCGGCGGATCATGCGCGCGGCGATCTTGCCCCAGGCTCCGTCGCGCGGCTGGCCGGCGGCGACGCGCGTGGGCCAGAAGGCGGCCTTGCCGAAGATGGCGAGCAGCGCCGGCAGCAGCGTGAGGCCGGCGAGCAGGATCATGGCGACGCCGATGGCGAGCGGGACGCCGAGGTCGTGGTAGATGCCGAAGCTGGCGATCAGCAGCGTGAGCAGCGCGAGGATGACGGTGGCGGCGGAGGCGGTGATCGACTCGCCGACGCGCACGAGCGCGTGTTCGACGGCCGCGCGGCCGTCCATGCCGCGTCTGATCTCCTCGCGCACGCGGAACACGAGGAACAGCCCGTAGTCGGTCCCCGCGCCGAGGATCAGGATGATCAGCAGCAGCTCTGTGATCTCGGAGATCTTCAGGCCGTGCGCGCCCAGCTCGCCGATCAGCCGCGTGGCGATCAGCAGCGAGACGCCGGCGGGCAGCAGCGTGATCAGCGGCGCCAGCAGCGAGCGGAAGATCAACAGCAGCAGCACGATGATGAACACGAAGGAGATCAGCTGGGTCTCGTTGCCGGTGCTCTGCGAGCTGGCCTGGTTGGCGACGTTGGTGGCGACGGCGCCGGCGAGCTCGAGCTCGAGGCCGGGTGGCGCGTGGGCTTCCGCCAGAACGCGTTCGAGGCCGGCGATCAGCGTTTTCTGGTCGGTGATGTCGGCCTGGTTGATGCGCGCGTGCACGAGGATCTGCTCGGCGCTGCCGTCGGTCGAGACGGCTGACGCCTGCACGCTGGCCACGCGCGGCAGCGAGCGTGTCTGCGCGATGATGCGCGTCAGCGCAGCCTGGTCGGTGGCTTCGATCGCGCCATGCGAGCTGACGGCGACGATCGTGACCTCGCTGTTGTCGTTGGTCGAGCCGAGGATCGGCGCGGCGAGCGACGCCGCCTGCGAGCTGGGCGTGCTGGCGGGCAGGAACTGGCTGTTGTCGTTGTTGATCTCGCTGCTGAGGCTGGGGAAGGCGGCGGAGGTGACGACGATGGCGGCGATCCATGTGACCACGACCAGCCAGCGAAAGCGCACGACGAACCGTCCGAGCGCGGAGTAGAGGCGATCGCTCACGGCGCGCAGCCTCGTACGAGCTCGGGGGACTTCAGCCAGACTGAGGACATATGGGAGATCAGACTACGAAGGTGGCGATCCGTGCGGCGGTGAGCGGCCAGGTGCAGGGCGTGGGCTTTCGCTACGCGACGCTCAGCCAGGCGCGCGACCTGGGCCTGATGGGCTGGGTGCGCAACGGCGAGGACGGCACGGTGGCGCTCCACGCGGAGGGCCCGCAGGACGCGTTGGATCGCCTGGTGGCGTTCCTGCGGGAGGGCCCGCCGTCGGCGCGGGTGGGCGAGGTGGACGTGGAGAAGGTCCGCCCGGAGGGCCACGAGCAGTTCGCGATCCGCGGCGTCAGCGCGGGCGCGTTCGTGGTGGCGGAGCACCAGGCGAGCACGCACCACTACGACCTGCGCCTGGAGGTGGACGGGGCGATGCGCTCGTGGGCGCTGCCGAAGGGGCCGTCGCTCGACCCTGCCGCCAAGCGCCTGGCGGTGGAGGTGGAGGACCACGAGATCGCGCACAACACGTTCGAGGGCGCCCAGCCCGGGGGCGCGGCGATCGTGTGGGATCGGGGGACCTACGAGCAGGGCGGCCGGGTGGCGTGGCCGCAGGCGCTCGAGCGCGGCCACGCGGTGTTCGTGCTCCACGGCGAGAAGCTCCGGGGAGGCTTTGCGCTGCAGCGCACGCGCCCGGGCGCCAAGCCGCAGTGGCTCTTGATCAAGCGTCGCGACGAGCTCGCGCAGCCGGGCTCGGACGTGGTGGCCGAGCGCCCACGCTCGGTGATCAGCGGGCGCACGCTCGAGGAGCTGCTCGAATGAGCCCCCGCGCGGAGCCTCCCCACCGACCGGAGCTGCCGGCCGACCTGCAGCACGCCACGCTGGAGGAGCTCAGCCACGACGCGACCCTGACGGAGATCGAGCTCGAGGACGCCGCGCTTGCAGATCAGAACGCGAGGGGCGTGACCGTTCAGACGGCGAAGCTCGCACGGGTGGATCTGGGAGGCTCGCGCCTGGAGCACCTGCGGATCGGCGATGCGCTGCTGAGCGCGTGCAACCTCGCGAACGTGCACGCGCGCGGCGCGCACCTGAAAGGCGTGGCGGTTCAGGGCAGCCGCCTGACGGGGATGGCGCTGCCGCAGGGAAGGCTCACCGACGTCGTCTTCCAGGGCTGCCGCATCGACCTGGCGTCGTTTGCCGCCTGCCGGCTGGAGCGCGTGCTGTTCGAGGACTGCATGCTGGCGCAGACGGACTTCCTGGAGGCGCAGCTGGCGTCGGTGCGCTTCGACGGCTGCGATCTCACCAAAGCGGACCTCCGCGGGGCCCGCTTGAAGCGCTGCGAGATTCGCCGCAGCAACCTCACCGGCCTTCAGGGCGTGGAGAGCCTGCGCGGCGCGGCGATGGAGTGGCCGGACATCCTCGACATGGCAGGCGTGTGGGCGGCGGCGCTGGGCATCGAGGTCCTCGACGCCGACTGAGCGGCTACGCCTGCAGCTCGACGACGAGTGGGATGCCGGTGTCGAACCAGTAGCGCCGCGCATGCGCAGGCGCACCTGCGGGTTGGCACGGATGTTCCACACCCATCCGGCGGCGGCGTTGGGGCGCTTGAGTGCGAGCTGGGGCGGGCGCAGCTGCACGAGGTAGGCCCTGTCTCCGCAGCGGATCACGCGCACGCATTTGCGCCGCGTCTTGCCGGTCTTGCGCCCGGTGGCAGCGATCACGCCGTATCCGGAGGGCGGACGCAGCTGGAAGAACGGCAGCATCAGCGCGCTCAGCAGGCGCCCGTCCCTGGCGGAGCGGATGGTGCGGGTGTGCTTGGAAGCCTCCTCGGCCGCGGCGGCCCGTACGTCGCTCATGTCGTTCGCTCCTCGTTGGTGTGCGGTGGTCTCAGCATCAGACGCAGCGGCTGGCTACCGCCGTATTGCAGCTCGCCGACGAGCTGGAAGCCGAGCCGCTCGTAGAGGGCTGCGCTGCGTTCGCTGCTCGCCTCCAGGTACGCGGGCAGCCCAGCGCTATCGCACAGCTCGAGCGTGGGCGCCATCAGCCCCCTCCCCAGGCCCTGCCCCTGCTGCTCGGGCGCGACGCCGATGGCGGCGAAGTAGTGATGAGGCTGGCGCGCAGCGCTCGCTCGCCGGAGCTGCGCGCGCAGCTGGCGGCGCACTACAACCGTCAGCGCGACCGAGTGGCGGGATGGATCGAGGAGTCACTCCCTGGCGCTTTGAGCACGGCGCAGGCTCGCCACCTGGCGTCGCTGCTGATCGGCACGGCCGACGGGATGCTGATCCAGTCGTTCGTGGATGCGCAGAGCACTCCGACCAGCGGCGAGCTGGCGAGCGCCACCGGCGCCGCGTTCGCTGCCGCGCGCGAGCCGTCAGGTGGCACGCGGGCACACCAACCGCGCTAAAGTCGCACTTGTTGCAAGGGAGCGGAGGCAGCCGCGCAGGACTGGCAGCGACTTGGCGCAGGATGCGCCAGACGCGGGCGTTGCTGTGGCTTTTGCTGTGCTGTGCGATGGCGGTCCCTGCTGCGGCGTCGTCCGAGCAGCTGTACGTGGCGGGCTTCGGCTCCCATTCGGTGTCGGGCTTCTCGATCGGGGCCGAAGGGGCGCTCGCTCCGATCGCATGCTCGGAAGGCAGCTGCGAACTGGGGCCTGAAGCGAAGCCTGTGACGGTGGCGATCGGCCCAGGCGGGAAGTATCTGTTCGTCGTGAGCAGGGACTCGGGCAAAACCGGGAGCGTGTCTTCGTTCTCGATCGGCGCCGGCGGCGCGCTATCCAAGGTCGAATGCGCGAAGAACTGCAACACGGCGGAAGAACCGGATGGGCTGGCGAGCACCCCCAACGGACAGTTCATCTACGTCGCCAACGGAGCCGCCACCGAAGGGAAGGGATCGATCACGATCTACTCGGTCGGACCGGACGGCGCGCTTTCGCGGGTCGGCTGCAGCGGCTGCAAAACGGAAGGCAGGCCGTTCGGGCTCGCGGTGAGCCCCAACGGGGAGTTCCTGTACGCGACGGACGCGAGCTCGGAACGCGTGTTGGCGTTCTCGATCGGCTCCGGCGGCGTGCTGTCCCCAGTCGCCTGCGCCGAAGCGTCCTGCAAGACGGGGGTGGAACCGGCGGGGATCACGATCGCTCCCAACGGTCAGTTCCTGTACGTCGCGAACCGCGGCTCGGAAACGGTCTCCGCCTTCCAGATCGGCGCGGGCGGAGCTCTCTCGCCGATCGCCTGTGCTGAAGATGCGTGCAAGGTGCAGTCAAAACCGGAAGGGGCGGCGGTGACTCCGAACGGTGAATTCCTGTACGTGTCGAACGCGGGCACGGGCTCGATCTCCGCGTTCCAGATCGCCTCCGACGGATCGCTCTCGCCGCTCGGCTGCGCTGCGCCGGGCTGCGGGACGGGGGCGGGACCGGTCGGCATCGCGGCGAGTCCGGACGGCCGCTTCCTCTACACCGCGAACGCCGGCGCCGGCACGATCTCGCCGTTCTCGATCGAACCGCAAGGCACGCTGTCCGGGCTGACGTGCGCGGCGGCGAGCTGCGAGACGGAATCGGCGCCCTTCTTCCAATCCCTGGCGATCACCCCCGATCAAGCGCCGACGGCGTCCTTCACGGACACGCCCGCCACGGCGGGCTCGCCCTCGACGTTCAACGCCTCCGCCTCGACGGCTTCGCCGGAACAGAGCGTGGCGAGCTATGACTGGAACTTCGGTGACGGCACGAGCGCGCAGAGCGCTTCGCCGACGGTGAGCCACACCTACGCGACAGCGGGGCCTTACACGATCACCCTCACGGTGACCGACACGGCGGGCTGCTCGACGCAGCCGATCTTCACCGGGCAGACGGCCAGCTGCAACGGCTCGAGCAGCGCAGAGCACGCGGCGACGGTGACCGTGCCGGCGGTGCCGGCGGTGAGCATCCCGAGCCTGAAAATCCCCAGCATCAAAGTGAAATTGCCGCTGGGCACGTCGTTCGGGAGAACGTCCGTGTCGTCGGTGCCCCTGAAGCTGACTCTCAGCAACCTGAGCGAGACCGCCAGGACGTGGCGCGAGAGCACGGCGCTGGCGCATGTGAGCGCCAGGACGAAGGGCCTGCCGATCGGCACGAGGTTCTCCTTCGAGCTCAGCGAGGCGGCGACGGTCACACTGACGTTCGCCCGGTCACTGGGCGGGCGAACGGTTGGCAAGAAATGCGTGGCGCCGAGCAAGCACAACCAGCACGCGCGCCACTGCACGCGCACGGTCGTCGCCGGCACGTACAAGCTGGCGGCGGGCAGGGGCCTGACCACGGTCCGCTTTTACGGCCGTCTGTCCAAGTACAAGAAACTGAGCCCGGGCGCCTACACGCTGGCAGCGAGCGCGACGGCGGCTTCCGGCCAGCATGCGACCACCGCGGCGTTGCACCTCACGATCGTCAAGCCCGCCGGCTGAGCGGGAGGGCGTGAGTCGTACACCTCTTCTAGAGGTATCGCCCCGCGATGAAGTCGCACCTCCCCGGGATACGGCCCCCGGGGAGGTGCGGTGTTCATCCGTGAACGACGGCGGGAGCTAGCCGGGCGAGCCGGCCGGCGGCGCGACATGCGGGATTGCGCTCGAGACCGAGCGCCTGCGCTCGGGCCGCACGCTCAGCCACCAGTTCGCGACTGGCAGCGCGAACAGGAGGCCGCCGAACAGGATCAGCAGGATCCCAGCGAGCACCGCGATGCTGCCGACCTGTCCCCAGCCCCAGGCGTTGAGCAACAGTCCCTTGAGCGTCGATCCCATGAACAGGGTGGTTCGCTCACCGGCGAGCTTTTCGTTCTTCATGCCGCCGGCGATCCATTCGTCGCTGACCTGGGCGTAGGTCTTGCCGCCGGCGATCTTGGTCATGTCCCGGCCGATCTGGTCTTCGGCGTAGATCTTCGCCTGCGAGCCGGTGAGAACCTGTTGGCCTGCGTACTGCTCGAGGTTCGGATACTCAGCCGGCTTGGGGAAGTAGATCTTCTGCGGGCTGAGCTGGTCGCGGACCACCTGATGGTCGTAGCTACCGCCGATGATCGACACGATCCCCAGCACGATCAGTCCTGTGGCTGCGCCTGCGGCGATCGGGGTGAGGCTGGTGATTCTCTTCAGAAATGTGCGCATGACGCCTCTCAGTGGAAGTTCCCTTGTATGAGCACAGCCTGACCTGAGGGGCTCCTGGTGCCATCCGCTCGCGACCACACGACTGTTGCGGAAAAACCCCGAACGCAGTGGGTCAGCCGGACAGCCCCACGCGCTGCGCGAACACGATGAAGGCGACCCGCCGCAACACGGGGCGTGCGAAGCGCCGATGACCGGAGCCAAAGCGCTTCGAGACCTTGACTTCAAGTGCACTTGAAGTTGTAGCTTGCTGGAAACGGCTACGCAGGAGGCACCATGACCAGCACCGATACGAACACGGCGAGCGAGCGGATCACCGAGGAGGTTGGCTCCTGGCCGGGTGTCTCAGCCGGGCCCGGTCGACGCGGAGAGCTCGCGTTCAAGGTCGGCCACCGTGAGATCGGCCACCTCCACGGGGACCACTCCGCCCACTACTTCTTCCCGCAGGAGGAGTGGGTCGCGCTGAAAGACGAAGGGCGGGTCGAGCCACACCCGGTGTTTCCCGACCGCCACGGACCGGCGGCGCGTAGGATCGAGAGCGACGCGGACGTCACCGACGCGATCGCGCTGATGCGGCTGAACTACGAGAGGATCGTCGCGCGCCACGGGGTGCCCGCGGAGGCGAGCGACTCAGACTAGAGCCCGCACTGGGGGCGCATCGGCAGCGCCCTACACCCGCCGCAGCCGCACGCCGCCCAGCTCGATCGCCTCTCCGCCGCCGGGCAGCTCATGCGGGAGCTCCATTGCGATCTCCACCAGACCTTCAGCGCTCTCGCCGGCGGCCTCCTGAAAGCGGACCTCTGCTCCGTCGAGGCTCAGCAGCGGCCCTGCGCCGCCGTCCGACCCCTCCCCGACACCTACCCGCACGCCCAGCACCTCGCCCCAGCGCGCTGCCACCACGTCCGGGTCGCCGACGGCCACGGTGATCCCCGCCAGGCGCCCCGCTGCTCCGGCGCCCGTACGGCCAGTCCACTGCGGCCCGCCCCAGCGCCAGCTGCCATACGGCCTCGACTGGTCGAGCGAGACGATCGCCCCACGCATGTCAGCGGGATGCAGGTGCGTGCCCGAGATGTCCGGCAGATCGAGCTGCCAAACGACACGCACGCCCAACCCCAGCGCGCGCGAGCGCGCTCCCTTGAGATCCTCCAGGTCGAAGATCACCATGTAGCCGCCGTCCCCGCCATGGCGCTCCAGGTAACGGCCCGCCGCGGTGCCGGGCTGTGTCGGCGAGATCACCTCCAGGAAGCAGTCACCGAGCGCGAAGACGGCGTTCTGCAGCCCGAACTCCCCCACGCCTGGATCGCGGAACGGCTCATCCAGCGCCAGCGCCGAGCACAACGGGCCCGCCACCGGCTCCAACTCGCCCGCCACCAGCACCGCCTGGCGCAGCCTCACCCGTGACTCGCCCCCGTTCATCGGAGGAGCCTACCTGTACGCCTCTGCGCTCTTCCTACGCGGCCCTCATCGACGGCTAATCGAGTGCCACGTCGAGCTTCCGTCTGAACGCGACTGGATCGATCGCGGGGTACCTATAGAGGTCGGGCTCGATCGCTGTGTAGAGCGCATGCATGCGGACGGGCTCCACGAGCCCTGTCTCGAGCATGCTCCGAACATCGGCGAGATCCTGCTTGAAGCCACGCTCGACCTTTGAAAGAGCTTGGGAGTAGAAGTCGAAGTGGTGAACGGCAATTTGGCCCTCACGAAACGCGAGTGGACTCCGCTCACGCCATCCAGGCAGCTCGGGGATGAAATCGGGAGGCGACGCCAGCTCGATGTTGATGCCCAGGCGCTCCTTGAGCGCCGGGAGCTCGCGCATGAGCTGGTCAGACTCGGGTTCGAAACGGAGATCGACATCGATCGTCGTTTCACGCCAACCCTCCAGCACAGCGGTTGAGCCACCGGTCAGGTAGATCCGGACAGGCCCGCTCGTGGCACGTGCCAGCCCCCTAGATGATTGATTCCACGGCGTTGGTTGTGGAACGGGCGGGTTTATAGGCAGCAGGGTCGAAGTCGGCGGTGCTCTAAACACACCGTCGACCGTTAGGGGGCCTCGATGGACGCCGACCTCGACCTGCTGCTGACTGCGGTTTATGTCACGGCTGACGATCTCCTGCCCGAGCGGCCGGGGAACGCCAAGCGGATGGTCACAGACGCGGAAGTCGTAACGCTTTGTGTTGCCCAGGCGATCATGGGGATACCGTCTGACCGGCGGTTCCTCGCGGTCGCGTCGAAGCATCTGCGCCACCTGTTCCCGAGCATCCCCGCCCAGCCCGGGTATTTCAAGCGTCGCCGTCGCCTGTCGGACACGCTGGAGTGGCTGATGAGCGTGTTCGCGTCCCAGAGCCCGGGGTTCTACGACGACATGCTGCTTGTGGATTCAACGCCGGTGGAGTGCGCCAGAAGCCGCGAGACCGTCAAGCGCTCCCAACTCGCTGACGCCGCTGACTACGGCTATTGCGCCAGCCACAGCCGGTTCTTCTGGGGTTTCCGGCTGCACGCGATCTTCGCCCCCGACGGCACACCACGCGCGGTCACGGTCGCCTCCCCCAAACGCGATGAGCGCGAGGTCGCGCTCGAGCTACTGGCCCGAACCCGCCGTCAAGGCCCCGTGACCCTGGTTGGTGACAAGGGCTATGCCGGGAAAGCATTCGCCAACGCCGTCAACGACATGAACGCCACGATCCTCAGACCCAGCCGCAAAGACGAGCCCGGCAGGGGCCCACACCTCGCGCCGATCCGCCAACGCATCGAGAGCATCTTCTGGAGCTGCAAGGGGACCCTGACCCTCGAGCGACACGGCGCCAGAACCCTCGCGGGCCTCCGAGAGCGCATCCTGCAACGCCTCCTCACCCTCGCAGCCGCCATCAGCCTGAACCACCAACTCGGCCGACCCAGCCGCGCACTCATCAACTACAGCGCATGATCCCCGTGGAATCAATCATCTAGCCAGCGCTCGCAGACGCTGCTCGTCAACCGGCGGACGCATGCTCCGCCGCGCGCGCGAAGCTGACGATCCGACCGACCAACGCGTTGTAGCGGCTGTGCGCCCCTTCATCGCCCTCTGCGAGCAACTCGTAGAGCCGGTGCGACGGGTTGTCTCCCTCGCCAGGCGGCACGTCAACCCCCAGTGACCGCAGGCGCGGAGCGGCCATCCTGACCAGCAGCGACGCCTCGCTCTCGCGCCCGGCCGCTAGGTCAGCGAGACCAGTGCTGACCAGCTCATATCCAGGGAGTCGCGTCCACGAATGTGCCATGGGGAGAGGGTAGCTTGGAGAGCCGCCGCTAGTGTGTATTCGTGATGGATTTCGGCAAGCGTGCTGGCATGCTGGTCCACCAACAGGAGCCGTTCAACGCAGAGCCCACAAGGGCGATCCTGGGCGAGTCCGCGCTGACGGCCGTGGACGCGTTCTACGTGCGTGGACACGCCACTGTGCCCCAGCTCGACGAGAGCTCTTGGCGCCTCGAGGTGGGAGGGCTGACAGAGCGGGATCTGCAACTGGGTATCGAGGATCTTCGACACGGCCGGTTCGCTCAGCACGAGCTGGTTGCGACCCTGCAGTGCGCGGGCAACCGGCGCAGCGGATTGATAGCGGTCCGGGACATCCCTGGAGAGGCGCCCTGGGGTCCTGGCGCCACGGGCAATGCGCGCTGGTGCGGAGTCCGCCTCGAGGACGTGCTCGAAGCTGCGGGCGTGCGACCCGAGTCCAGACATGTCGCCTTCGTCGGCGCCGATCGCTCAGAGGAAGTCCAGCCGCCGCAGCTCTATGGGGTCTCCATCCCACTCGCCAAGGCGCTGGGCGAGGAGGTGCTGCTGGCCTATGAGATGAACGGCGAGCCGTTGCGCGCGGTGCACGGTGCTCCCGTGCGCGTCGTCGTCCCCGGCTACATCGGCGCGCGCAGCGTCAAGTGGGTGACGCGCATCGAGCTGACGAGCGAGCCTTGGGAGGGCTACTTCCAGGAGACGTCATATCGCCTGCTCGCTCCCGGTCAGCGGCCTGGCCCGGGCGTCGGCATGCCGCTCGGAGAAGTCGCTCTCAACGCGGACATCCTCTCCCCCGAGGACGGCGCGCGAGTCGACACTGGGGCAGTGCAGATCAGGGGCTACGCATTCGCGGGAGGCGAACGCGCGGTCGCGCGCGTGGACGTGTCAGCCGACGGCGGAGACAACTGGACCCAGGCCGAGCTGCTCGAGGACCACGGCCGCTGGGCGTGGCGGCTGTGGTGCGCGCAGCTGGACCTGGCAGCAGGTGTGCAGGAAGTCATCGCAAGAGCTTGGGATACCGCTGCAAACACTCAGCCGGAGCGTCCGGAGAGCGTGTGGAACCCCAAGGGGTACGCCAACAACTCGTGGGCACGAATCCACGTGCGCGTCGGCGAGCCGGCCGCCCAGCAGGCCTAGATGATTGATTCCACGGGGGGTTAGGCGCAGTAGTTGACGAGTGCGCGGCTGGGTCGGCCGAGTTGGTGGTTGAGGGTGATCGCGGCGGCGAGGCAGAGGAAGCGCTGAAGGATGCGCTCTCGGAGGCCGGAAAGGGTTCTGGCTCCGTGGCGCTCGAGCGTGAGGATGTCCTTGCAGGTCCAGAAGATCGACTCGATCCTTTGGCGGATCTGGGCTAGGTGTGGCCCGTGTCCGGGCTCGTCTTTGCGGCGCGGTCGCACGATCGTGGCGTGGAGTTCGCCGGCCTTGGTGGCGAACTCTTTGCCTGCGTAGCCCTTATCGCCGATCACGGTGACCGCGCCTCGCCGCTTTGCGCGAGCGAGCAGCTTGAGCGCGACCTCGCGCTCATCGAGCTTGGGGGACGTCAAGGCGATCGCTCTCGGGGTGCCGTCGGGGGAGCACAGTGCGTGCAGCCGGAAACCCCAAAAGAACCGGCTGTGACTAGCGCAGTACCCGTAGTCGGCGGCGTCGGCGAGCTGGGAGCGCTTGACCGTCTCGCGGCTCCTGGCGCACTCCACCGGTGTGGAGTCGATCAGCAGCAGGTCGTCTTCGATCCCGGGGCTCTGGCTGGCGAACACGCCCATCAGCCACTCCAGCGTGTCAGCCAGGCGCCGGCGGCGCTTGTAGTAGCCGGCCTGCCCGGGGATCCTCGGGAACAAGTGACGCAAATGCTTAGAAGCGACAGCGAGAAACCGCCGATCAGACGGTATCCCCATGATCGCCTGCGCAACGCAGAGCGTGACGACCTCCGCGTCTGTGACGCTTCTCCTGGCGTTCCCCGGCCTCGCGGGCAGGAGATCGTCAGCCGTGACATAAACGGCAGTGAGCAGCAGGTCGAGGTCGGCGTCCATCGAGGCCCCCTTTGGTCGGCGATGCTTCAGAGCACCGCCGACTTCGACCCTGCTGCCCATAAACCCCCAATAACCACGGGCTCCACCGTGGAATCAATCATCTAGACGCCGGTCGGCGTGAGCGCCCGCGCGCGCTGCAGGAACTCGCTCGTGGCGGCAGCCTCGAGCGGCCTGGCAAGCAGGAACCCCTGCCCGCTGTCACAGCTTTGGTCCTGAAGGCTCGACAGCTCCTGTGTCTGCTCGATTCCCTCGGCGAGCGTCTCGATGTTGAGGGCGCGCCCGAGCGCCACGAGGCTCTGCAGGATGGTCTCGCTGTCACGGCAGCTCGTCATCTTCGCGACGAAAGAGCGATCGATCTTCAGCGCATCCACAGGGAAGTTCTGTAGGTGCGCCATCGAGGAGTACCCGGTTCCGAAGTCGTCGATCGCGATCTTGACACCGAGATCCTTGACGGCGCACAACCGCGCCGCCGTGGCCTCGACATTCCTCATGAGCGCCGTCTCAGTGATCTCCAGCGTGAGCATCGAGGGGTCCAGGCCGGTCTGAGCGAGCGTCTGCTCGACCTGCGCCACGAACCCGTCGCCGTCGAGCTGTCGCGCGGAGACGTTGACCGCGACCGCGGTGGCATGTCCCTCCTCCCGCCAGCGAACGGCTTCGCGGCAGGCCTCTTCCAGCACCCACAGACCGATCTCCACGATCATGCCGGTCTCCTCGAGCAGCCCGATGAACTCGTCCGGCTGGAGCACCTCCTCGCCCGCCCGGCGCCAGCGGATCAGAGCCTCCATCCCCGTCGGGGCCATGCTGCGCAGGCTGAATGTCGGCTGGTAGACGAGGAAGAACTGCTCGTCGGCGAGCGCCCTGCGCAGATCGATCTCGAGCTCGGTCCTGGTCTGGATGGCAGCGTGCATGCTCGGGCGGAAGACCGAGTAGCAATTCGGCCCGGATCCCTTGGCGTGGTACATGGCGATGTCGGCGTCGCGCAGGAGCTCTCCGGCGCTCTCGCGCTCGCCCGATGCGATGCCGATGCTGGCCGTCACCGTGAACGGCGTCTCGTCCTCGCCGAGGCGAATCGGGCGCTTCAAGCTGGCGAGCAGACGCTCTGCGATCACCTCCGGGCCGTGCTCCAGCGCCTGCTCTCCGGCGATCACCACGAACTCGTCGCCGCCGAGCCTGCCGACGGCATCGCTTCCTCTCAACGTGGCGCTGAGCCTCGCGGCCACCCCGCGCAACAGCTCGTCGCCCACCTCGTGACCGAAGGTGTCGTTGACGCTCTTGAAGTTGTCCAGGTCGATGAACAGAGTCGCGATCGCGGTCCTGTGACGTTGGGCGCGTCGAAGCATCTGCTCGACGCGGTCGAGGATCAGGGCGCGGTTCGGCAGTCCCGTGAGCGTGTCGTGCGTGGCCAGGAACGCGAGCTCCTGCTGGCGGCTCTCCAGATCGGTCTCGGCGCTTTTGCGCTCCTGCTCGAAGGACTCGCACATCCGCACCAGCGTCACGTTCAGGCTGCGCCTCAGCATGGCGTATGCGCGCTCGAGCGTCTCCGGGGAGAGCTGCATCCGCCCCGCGCAGTCGGACGTCACCTCACATGCAGCGTCATGCCAGCGCAGGCAGCGCTTGGTGACCTCGTTGAGCGGTGCAGATCGCTGGGCTGCGAGCTGGGCGAAGATCTGCCAGGACTCCTGGCCGACCTCCCGTGCCACGTCCGCTCCCTCACCGGACATCCAGCGAGCGACAGCTGTGGTGGATACTGCGCCCACGCGGGCGAAGCGGTCTTCGACACCGTCATCCAACAGGCCGCCCGACTCCCGGGTACGGCTCATCATCGCCGCCACGACGTCGCCCGTGCGCTCGCCCAGAGCTACGCCAAGCTGGCTCAGCTCATCCGACTTCATGATCGGCTGCCCCCCTGCATTTCAGCGGCATCGGCCCCCCGCCGTGTTCCCTTTATCCGCTTTACACATGGGCACCGCTCCGTCTGTAATTGCCATCCGAAGTTCTTCGATGACAATTACGCCTGTGTTAGGACACCATTACGCTCGCGGCTTATTTCTGTAAAACGACGCTTACAGAAACTCGGTGAACGGAACGGGGTGCAAGAAGTGGAGACCCACCACCAGACAGGCCGCTACGAGACGAGTCCGACTTCAGGGCAGCCCGCCGGCCGCTCCAGGGTACGGCGATGGCTGTCGAGCAAGAAGAGCAGATGGGCCACGGCCGGGCCAGTGGTTGCCGTGATCGGGCTCTCAGCTCTAGGTGGTGCATCCAGCGCGGTCGCAGCTACGACCTCCTCGACGAAAGCACCGCACGGCCCGCTCTCAGGGTCCGGCGGGGGATCCAACGCTCGATCCGGACCGGCCGCGGGCGGATCGATCGGCAAGGTGAGCAGCGTGTCCTCGTCGGGCTTTGAGCTGTTGACGTCGGCAGGCCAGAAGGTGACCGTCAAGGAGACGTCGTCCACCACATACGAGAAAGGCACGAGCTCGGCGTCGGTGAGCGCCGTGACCAAGGGCAGGACCACCCTCGTGCTGGGCACAACCGACAGCACGACGATCACGGCCACGCAGGTCATCGTGGGACCTACGGACAGCGGGTCCAAGACGTCGTCGAAGGTGATTCCCTTCAAGCGCGGTGCGCGCAGCCCGGAAAAGGAGGTCGGCAAGATCCCGGCGAGCTACAAACAGGGGTCCGGCACCATCGTCAGCGGCACCGCGGCGAACAGGGCCACGAAGGCCGCATTGGCGGCCTACGCAGGCGGCATCGTCGATCGTGTCGTGCTGCTGAGCAACGGCGAGTACGAGGTCCACTACATCGGCGTCAACTGGCCCCACCACATCTTCGTCAACAAGGACTTCAAGGTGGTCGGCGCCAACTGAGACCGCACGGGCTCGCTCGGTAGGGCGTCAAGCCATGACCACGGCGGCTCAAGCAGACGTTGCGCGGCGTCGATATAGGGCTCAGATGCTGAAGTGGAGTACCGCGCGCGAGGACGCCGGCCACAGCACCGGTGACCGGGAGAGCCTTGGCCTGCTGCTGAAGATCCTCAACGAGCGCTCCCCTGGCGTGCTCGAGGACCTCACCAGGGTCGCTCATTTCGCTACCGCGACCGCGCAGGGCTTGGGGCTCTCGGACGCAGAGGTGGAGCGCGTCGAGCTGGCGGCGCGCCTTCACGACGTCGGCAAGCTCGCGATACCGGACAGCATCCTGACGAAAGCCGGGCCGCTCAACAGCGACGAGTGGGCGATCATGCGCACCCATCCTGAAGTCGGCCAGCGCATCCTCGCTGCCGCCCCGTCGCTCGCGCACGCAGCCAAACTCGTGCGCTCCCAGCACGAGCGCTACGACGGCCGCGGCTATCCCGACGGGCTCGCCGGCGAGAAGATCGTCATTGGCGCCCGCATCATCGCCGTGTGCGCGGCCTTCGTCGCGATGATGAAGCACCGCCCGTTCAGCGACGCGATCACGGTCACCGAGGCGCTCGCCGAGATCCGTCGCTGCTCCGGAACGCAGTTCGACCCGAAAGTCGTCGATGCGTTCTGCGAGCTGCTTCGACGCGCGCGGGAGTAGCGCCGTGGTTCTCCCGCGCTGGGCGCAGCCCTCGAGCGGTGCAGCCAAACACGTTCCAGTTAGCTGAAACGTGCATCCTGTTGCCGGATCAACCGTTGTTTGCGCTCGTCTAACGCACTTCTAACTCAGCTACAAACAGCGGAGTAACAGCAATTCGCTTTCATTTGCCGTGCACGTTGTCCACGGACCACGGAGGGGACATGGGGAAACACAGGAGCGTCGGGTTGAGCACAGATGACGATACGGGGACGGCCGCGGCGAGCGCCGGCGCGCCAGCTGGTCGGCTGCCGATAACGCAGTCCCTGCACGGACGGGCAAGCCGCGAGAGCCTGTCCTCGTCGCGCTTGGTCTCGCTTGCTGTGAAGCGAGCGCAGGAAGGGGACCGTGAGGCGATCGGGTTCCTCTACGCCCGCTACGCGGACAACGTCTGCGGCTACGTCCGCAGCATCGTCCACGACCAGCACGAGGCCGAAGACATCACCCAGCACGTCTTCGCCAAGCTCATCCACGTCATCGGCAAGTACCAGGAGCGCGACGTCCCGTTCCTCGCGTGGATCCTGCGCGTCGCGCGTAACGTCGCCGTCGACCACATACGCCGCCAGCGCGCGATCCCCGTCGAAGAGGTCAGACTCGCCGAGCCCGACCGCCACGGTCCCGAACACAACGAGCGCATCAACGACCTGCGCGAAGCACTCGCCAAGCTCCCCCACGACCAACGCGAGGTACTCGTCCTGCGCCACTTCGCCGGACTCTCCCCCACCGAGATCGCCGAGCACACCGGACGCACCGAGGGCTCCGTCCACGGCCTGCACCACCGCGGCCGCCGCGCCCTCACAGCCGAGCTCACCAGCCGCGGCGCCGCACCCGCCACCGCCGCCCAGCCACACCGCGCTCACGGCGCTCACGGCGAAGCGTCCGCATCCGGATAGGGACTCCCAGATATCCGCCTGGAGATCCGCCCGCTGTCGACATCCGCGAGGTAGTACAGCGTCGCGTACGCGACGAACTCCTCCACCGACACACCCAACCGCGCGCTCTCCTCCTCCACCGCCTCCCACGCAAAGCCCTGCAAGCGCACGCTCACGCTACGCTCCGCGCAGAGGTCGGGGTCGCCGCCCGTCTGCCGCGCGCTCACCGGCTGCCTTGATCGGATGATGGCACACTCCCATCCAACGGGTGAAGGTGGCCGCGCCTCGCGCAACAGCTGCCCCGAGTGGGGACCAAAAAAGGCTGGTTCTCGCATCCGGTTGGTGCGGTTGACCGAGCGGTGCAGCGTGGCGCGGGGAGATGCTCCTGGCCTCCGATCACGCCTTCCATCGTAGAACGCCCGGCCGTCGGCTCCTCGCCGCGGACACCGGGCGCCCCGCTGCCGGGCGTCAGCGGCGGTCGGCCGGAATCGTGGCCCGATTGCAAAAACCAACTTTTACACCGATCGCGGGCCGAACGTGAATGCGAGACGTGGAAACTGTGGGCGCATTTATTGTCACTAGATTGCGGCCCCGACGGCCGGGGGCGACGTGAATGAAAAAAGTGCGATCGGGTCAAGGAGGCGTCGCTTGCATCCGATAGAGCGGCCATGGGCAAGGGACTGCTACCACTCGCGTCGCCTCTGCGGGCAGGCGAGCGACGAGCGCTGGACGCGGCCACGGCGCTGCTCGTCGCGCTCGTCACGGTCACCGGCGTGCACGCCGCCTTCGGCGTGGGCGGCAGCGCCGTGGAACAGCCGATCCGCGACTGGGTCACCTCCGCGATCTACATCCTCGTCGGGGTGATCGTGTGCTGGCGTGCGGTGCGCAGCACCGAGGCGCGGCGCTCTTGGACGATCTTCGCGTTCGGCATCTCCATCTACGGCCTGGGCAACGTGCTGTGGGCCGCGTGGATCGAACACCTTCCCAACCCGCCCATCCCGTCGATCTGCGACGGCATGTGGCTGACGCTCTATCCCTGCTGCTACATCGGCATCCTCGGCCTGGCGCGCGTGAGAGATCGACCCGTCCCCGCACGGGTCTGGCTCGACGGCGTGATCGCAGGACTGGGAGTGGCGGCGATCGGCGCCGCGATCGTGCTGCGCCCGGTGCTGGCGAGCGTCTCCGGCAACACCGCTGCCGTGATCACAGAGATGGCCTACCCGATCTGCGACCTGCTGCTCGCCGCGCTGGTCGTGGGCGTCCTCGCCCTGCGGGGCTGGCGCCTCGACCGGATGTGGGCGCTGCTGCTGGTGGGCTTCCTCGCGCTGGCCGGCGCGGACTGCCTGTACGCGCTGCAGGTCGCCCACGGCGCATCCGCGCCCAGCGCCGCCACCAACCTCGCATACGACCTCGGAGTGCTGGCGCTGGCGCTGGCCGCATGGCAGCCCGCGGCGGAGGTCGAGGCCGATCGCGTCCCGGGCGCGACGATGCTGGGGATCCCTGCGGCCTTCACGGCAAGCGCGCTGGGGCTGCTCATCTACGACCACTTCAGCCGCCTGGACCCGCTGGCGCTGGCGCTGGCGCTGGCGACCCTGATCGCGGCGTTCGCCCGCACGGGGCTCGCCTTCCGCGACGTGCGCGTGCTCGCGGACACGCGCAAACAGGCGCTCACCGACGACCTCACGTCGATGCCCAACCGCCGTCACTTCCTGCGTCGGCTGCGCGACGCCATCGCCGCCGGCAACGCGAGCGACACCGGCCTGGCGCTGCTGCTGTTCGATCTCGACCGCTTCAAGGAGCTCAACGACACGCTCGGCCACGACGCCGGCGACAAGCTGCTCTGCCAGGTGGGCGAGCGGCTGCGCACGATCCTGCGCTCCACCGACACGGCCGCGCGGCTCGGCGGCGACGAGTTCGGCGTGCTCCTGTGCGGTCCCTGCGATGCGGCGCACGCGGAGATGGTCGCGGACAAGATCCTCGCGGTCATCAGCGAGCCGTTCCCGATCAAGGGCGTGAACCTGCGCGTGACCGCCAGCATCGGCATCGCCCTGTTCCCCGAGCACGCCGCGAACGCAGAACTGCTGATGCAGCACGCGGACGTGGCCATGTACGAGGCCAAGAGCACCCAGTCCGGCCGCGCGTGCTACGCCAGCGAGCGCGACCAGCACTCGCTGGAGCGCCTGACGCTCGCCGGCGAGATCTCCCGCGCGCTCGACTCCGACGAGATCGAGGCTCACTTCCAGCCCAAGGCGGACGCCAGCAGCGGCAGGATCGTCGGCGTCGAGGCGCTTGCCCGCTGGCGCCACCCCGACCGCGGCATGATCCCCCCCGACCAGTTCATCGCCGTCGCCGAACAGGCTGGGCTGGGGCGCGCGCTCACCCGCAAGATGCTCGAGCTGGCACTGACGCAGGTCAAGGCCTGGCACGAGACGGGACTGGACCTGCACGTGGCCGTGAACACCACCGTTGCCGATCTGCTGGACACGGAGTTCCCCAACGAGGTGGCGGCCACGCTGGCAAGGTACGACCTGCCGCCGGAGGTGCTCGTGCTGGAGGTCACCGAGAACATGGTGCTGGCCGATCCCGTGCGCATCGGCGACGTGCTCGCGCAGCTCGGCGAGCTCGGCCTGGGGCTGTCGCTCGACGACTTCGGCACTGGGTACTCCTCGCTGACCCATCTCAAGGCGCTGCCCGTCGGCGAGGTGAAGATCGATCGATCGTTCGTCGGGCGCATGACCTCCGACCCGGTCGACGCGGCGATCGTCGAGGCGACGATCCAGCTCGCACACAGCATCGGCAGCCGCGTGGTGGCGGAGGGCATCGAGGACCACGTGACGTGGAGCTCGCTGGTGGCCAACCGCTGTGAGCTCGTGCAGGGCTACGCGCTCTCGCGCCCGCTGCCCGCGGCAGATCTCGAGCAGCTGCTGCGCGCCGAGCCGATCCCGACCGCGCCCGCTCGCATCGAGGCGGGGCCCGGCGCGAAGCCCTCCGCGAGCGCGGACGTCCCCGAGACGCTGCGCGACCTCAGCACGCTGACGCGCTCGCACCCGATGATGGACGCGGTGATCGACGAGCTCGACGGACGCATGATCCGCGTCGGCTCGCAGTGGCTGGCGGACTTCGCCTCGTGCAACTACCTCGGCTTCGACCTCGACAGGGAGATCATCGACGCGGTGCCCGCGTACCTGGACGCGTGGGGCACCCACCCGAGCTGGTCGCGTCTGCTCGGCAGCCCCGCGCCTTACGAGCAGATCGAGGAGCGCCTGACGGCGCTGCTTCACAGCCCCGACTCGCTGGTGCTGCCGACGATCACCCACATCCACATGTCGGTGATCCCCGCGCTGGCCGCCTGCGGCACGATCTTTCTGGACTCGCGCTCGCACAAGACGATCTACGACGGCTGCCAGATGGCCACCACGCGCGGCGCGAGCGTCCAGCGCTTCCGCTTCGAGGATCCCCAGCACCTCGATGAGCTGCTGCGCGCGGCTCCGGGCGGCCGGCGCCTGGTGTGCATGGACGGCGTCAACAGCATGACCGGCAACGCGCCCGACCTGCCGGCGTTCGCAGCGGTGGCGCGTGCGCACGGGGCGCTCCTGTACGTGGACGACGCGCACGGTTTCGGCGTGATCGGCGAGCGCGGTCCCGACGAGCGCTGCTCCTACGGCATGCGCGGCAACAGCATCGTGCGCCACTGCGGCGAGAGCTACGAGAACCTGATCCTGGTGGGCGGCTTCTCCAAGGCCTACTCCTCGCTGCTGGCGTTCATCGCGTGCCCCACGGAGATCAAGGAGATGCTGAAGGTCACAGCCGCTCCCTACCTGTACTCCGGCCCCTCCCCCGTCGCGTCGCTGGCCACCGTGCTGGCGGGCTTCGACGTCAACGAGAGCCGCGGCGAGCATCTGCGCGAGGCGGTCCACCGCCACACCCGCCGCGTGCTCGACTGCCTGGATCGTCTCGGCGTGGCCACACCCAACCGCTCGGGCCTGCCGATCGTCGAGATCCCGCTGCGTGAGCACACGCGCATCGACGCGGTGGGACAACTGCTGTTCGATCGCGGCGTGTACGTCACGCTCGCCGCCTACCCGCTGGTGCCGCGCGAGGAGGTCGGCTTCCGCGTGCAGCTGACCGCCGCCAACACCGACGCTGAAGTCGACACGCTGATCGCCGCGCTGGAGGAGCTCGCCCATCTCGGCGAGCTGCAGCCCACCGCCGCTCCCGCCGCGCTTCCCATCGGCGCGACGCGGGCTCACGCCACGTGATCGCCCGCTACCGCGCGCTGCTCCGCGTGCCGGGCTTCACCCGGCTGCTGGCCAGCTCGGTGCTCGCGCGGCTGCCTTCGGGAATGTTCTCGCTGGCGATCCTGCTGCTCGTGCGCGCGCGCAGCGACTCGTTCCTGGCGGCGGGCGTGGCGGTGGGCGCGTTCGCGCTGGCGGGCGCGCTGGCGGGCCCGCTGCTCGGCGCACTGGTCGACCGCGTGGGGCAGACGCGCGTGCTGGCGCCGGCCGCGCTCGCCCAGGGCGCGCTGCTCGTGGCGCTGGTCGTGGCCGCGCAGGCGCGTGTCGCGATGGCGGCGCTCGTCGCGCTGGCGGCGCTGGCGGGCGCTGCGCAGCCGCCGGTCGCGGGCTGCATCCGTGCGCTGTGGTCGCAGCTGGCCTGCGACGAGCAGTCGCTGGAGACGGCTTACGCGCTCGACGCGACGACACAGGAGGTGATCTGGACGCTCGGCCCGCTGCTCGTGGGCTCGACGGCGGTGGCGCTCTCACCGGCGGCGGCGGTGCTCCTGTGCGCCATCTTCACCGTCTGCGGGACGATCTTCTTCGCGGCGTCCAAGCTCTCCAGCGACTGGCGCGCGCAGGCGCACGAGCGCTCGCGCGCGGGAGCGCTGGCCAGCCCGGGCCTGCGTGCGCTGCTCCCCACCGTGGCGCTCGCGGGCATCGTGATCGGAGCGGTCGAGGTGGGGCTGCCGGCGCTGGCGGTGACACACGGTGCCCGCTGGTCGGCGGGGCCGCTGCTGGCGCTGTTCAGCATCGGCAGCATGGCCGGCGGGCTGAGCTACTCGGCGGCGCGCTGGCGGCGGGCGATCGGGCTTCGCTACGTGGCGCTGCTGCTCGCGATGGCAGCTGCCGTCGCGCCGCTGATCGCCGCGCACGCCCTCGCCGTCGCCTACCCGCTCGCTGTCCTCGCCGGTCTGGGCGTGGCGCCGATGCTCTCCTGCCAGTTCTCGCTGGTGGGAGCGCTCGCGCCCGCGGGCGCCGCCACGGAGGCGTTCACGTGGCAGCGCGCCGCGACGATCGCGGGCATGGCCGTCGGCTCGACGCTCGGCGGATCGCTGATCGACCTCCACGGCCCCGCCGGCGCGTTCGCCCTCGGTTGCGCGGGGGTGGCGCTGGCAGGCGCGCTGGCGATGCTCCGGCGCGGACGGATCGAACCAGCACCCCGCGAGCTGGACGCACCGGGCGTGCTGCCGATGGCGCAGGCGTGAGCGTCGCTCGACGCCGGGCGCTTGTGTCCAGCGCACCGTTCATTACTCAACCTCCATCCAGTTGTTCCGATACGAACGGATGTCCATAGTCGCGACCGGGGTCGGTCTTCGCGCGCCCGCGCACTGGGGGCGGCGAACGGTCTGGGTCGCCTTCGGCGTGCTCGGGCTGCTGCTGGCGGCCTACTGCGCCTTCCTGATCGACGAGCCCAATCGCCAGTACTCGACGTGGCTGGATGGGTGGGGTGTGGACGCGGTGGAGCTCGTCGCGGGCGGCCTGTGCATGGCCCAGGGCTTCATGCGAAAGCGCGGACGCGCGGTCCCGCTGGTCCTCGGCGCGGCGCTGCTGTCGTGGACAGTCGGCGACGTGGTGCTGACGATCGAGTCCCTCGGGGGCGCCACCCCTCCCACGCCGTCGCTGGCGGATGCCTTCTATCTCAGCTTCTTCCCGCTCGCGTACGTGGCGGTGGTGCTGTTCATGCGCGGCGAGGTGCGCCGCATCAACAGCCCCAGCTGGCTCGACAGCGCGGTCGCCGGCCTGGGCGCGGCGTCGGTGTGTGCCGCGTTCGCGTTCCGCAGCGTCGTCTCTGCGACCGGCGGTAGCGGACTGGCGGTCGCCACCAACCTCGCCTACCCCGTGGGGGACCTGCTGCTGCTGATCCTGGTCGTCGGCAGCGCGGCGATGCTGTCGGGCAGGAAAAAGACGCCGTGGGTGCTGCTCGCCTCGGGCATGGCGCTGAACGTCGTGGGCGACACCTTCAACCTGCTGGGCTCCACGTCGGGCGCGACGCACGTGGGTGCGGTCGTCAACGGTGTCGCCTGGCCGGTGTCGATCGTCGTCATGTCGATGGCCATGTGGGTCCCCAGCGGCCACGCCAACCCGTTCTCGCTGCCCAAGCCGCCGGGCTTCCTGCTGCCGGGCCTCGCGGCGGTCGCGGGACTGGTGGTACTGCTGGTGGGCGCGCTGGGCGACAACAACGTGAACACCGTGTCGGTTGCGCTCGCGAGCGCAACGCTGGCGGCGGTGGGCGTGCGCCTGGCGATGTCGGTGCGCAGCCTGCGCAGCCTCACCCACCGTCACGAGCACCACTCGCTGACGGACTACCTGACGGGCCTGGGCAACCGGCGCTACCTGTTTCACATCCTGAACGCGTTCTTCGCGGAGAGGGACGAGTCGAGCGTCGGCGGCCGCCTCGCGTTCCTGTTCATCGACCTGAACCGCTTCAAGGAGATCAACGACTCCTTCGGCCACCGCGCGGGCGATGATGTCCTGCGCCACATGGGCGAGCGCCTCAGCGGAGCGCTGCGGCCAACCGACGCGCTGGTGCGACTGGGCGGCGACGAGTTCGCGGCGGTGCTGCTGGAGGCGGACGCCGAGTGCGCGGAGGCGATCGCCGGGCGCCTGTCGAGCAGCCTGAAGGACTCGTTCGCGCTGGACACGGTCAGCGTGAAAGTGGACGCGAGCATCGGCATCGCGCTGGCGCCGGAGCATGCGGGCGACGCGCAGACGCTCCTCTCGTGCGCGGATCTGGCGATGTACCGGGCGAAGTCCAACGGCGAGCCGTTTGCGATGTACGAGACGACGTTCGCCGACGGCGGCGACCTGCTGCGCCTGGCGGAGGAGCTGAACGAGGCGCTGGAGCAAGGCGATCTGCGCCTGCACTACCAGCCGCAGATGAACCTGCGCACCGGCGAGGCGCTTGCGAGCGAGGTGCTGATCCGCTGGGAGCACCCGACGCTCGGGTCGATCCCACCGCTGAAGTTCCTGCCGCTGGCAGAGCAGGCGGGCCTGATGGGCAGCCTCACCGGGTGGGTGCTCGAAGAGTCCCTCGAGCAGTGCGCCAAATGGCGCGCAGACGGCAGCCAGCTGGCGGTGTCGGTGAACGTCTCGCCGTCGAACCTGCTGGAACCGGGCTTCATCGCGATGGTCTCCGACCAGCTCGCGCGCAACTCGCTGCCCGCTGAGGCGCTCGTGCTGGAGATCACCGAGACGAGCATCATCACCGACTTCGAGCGGGCGAAGGTGGTGATCGACGCGCTCTCGGAGTTCGGCGTGGTGGTCTCGGTCGATGACTTCGGGACGGGTTTCACCTCGCTGGCATACCTGAGCAGCCTGGCGGTCCGCGAGCTGAAGCTGGACCAGACGTTCACCACGCACGTGGCGGACCGCGACAGGCAACTGGTGCGCTCGACGATCGAGCTGGGCCACGCGCTCGGGCTGAGGGTGGTGGCGGAGGGCGTGGAGGACGCGGAGACGCTCGCTCTGCTGACGGAGCTCGGCTGCGACATCGGCCAGGGCTTCTTCATCGGCGTGCCCGAGCCGCCCGCGTCAGCACCGTCGGTAGATGCGGCTGCGAGCGCTGAGGTCAGGACCCCGGCGCCGGCGGACGAGCGCCTGGACCCGACACGAGCACGGGGACTGCTCGCATCTCAGCGCGGCAGGCCGATCCAGGCGTCAGGCTAGTGGGGGCGGCTGCCGGGCCGTAGTATCCGGCAAGTGAGCAGCGAGCGCGAACTCGACGTGGTCCTGTTCGGCGCGACCAGCTTCGTGGGTCGCCTGACCGCCGACTACCTCGCCCGCTCAGCGCCGGCGCAGGCGCGCATCGGACTGGCGGGCCGCTCGCTCGAGCGCCTGCGCGAGCTGCAGGCGTCGCTCGGCCCGAGCGCGTCGCAGTGGCCGCTGCTGGTGGCCGACGCAAACGACCGCTCCTCGATCGAGGAGCTCGCGACGGCGGCGCGAGTCCTGACCACGACCGTCGGCCCGTATCGCCGCTACGGGATGGGGGTGTTGGAGGCGTGCGCGAGCGCGGGCACCCACTATGCGGACCTGACGGGAGAGGTGCTGTTCATGCGCGATGCCATCGACCGCTTCGACGCGCTGGCGCAGGAGAGTGGCGCGCGCATCGTGCACGGCTGCGGCTTTGACTCGATCCCCTCGGACCTGGGCGTGCTGGCGCTGCACGAGGCGGCCGCCGCGGACGGCGCGGGCGAGCTGGAGGACACCACGCTTGTGGTGCGTGCGATGAAGGGCGGCGCGAGCGGCGGCACGATCGCGTCGTTGAAGGGCACTGTTGACGACGCCCGCAGCGACCGTCAGCTGGCGCGCGTGCTGTTGGACCCGTATGCGCTCAGCCCCGACCGCGAGGCCGAGCCGAGCCTCGGCGCGGAGGGGGACATGCGCACGATCGCCAACGACCGGGAGCTGGGGATGTGGATCGGCCCGTTCATCATGGGCACGATCAACACGCGCGTGGTGCGACGCAGCAGCGCCCTGCAGGACTGGGCCTACGGTCGGCGCTTTCGCTACCGCGAGGTGATGGGGTTCGGCGCGGGCCCGCTCGCGGCGGCGCAGGCGGGCGCGGTGGCCGGCGGCGTCGGCGCGCTGGCCGTCGGGTTGGCGATCCCGCCCACGCGCGCGGTGCTCGATCGGGTGCTGCCCTCCCCCGGTGAGGGTCCCAGCGAGAGCAAGCGACGCAACGGCTTCTTCCGCATCGAGATCCACACGCGCACCTCCAGCGGCGCGCGCTACCTGTGCCGCGTTGCCGCCCAGGGCGACCCGGGCTACCAGGCGACGTCGGTGATGCTCGGCGAGAGCAGCCTGTGCCTGGCGTTCGACGAGGAGAAGCTGCCGCAGCGCGCGGGCGTGCTGACACCGGCGACCGCCATGGGCGACGCGCTGATCGAGCGCCTGCGCACGGCAGGGCAGACGCTCGAGGTCGAGCGGCTCGGATAGCTCAGTCCAGCTCCAGCTGGTACAGCCAGCCGCTCACCACGCGCGCTCCCGTCGGCGCCCAGCGCAGCGAGCCATCGCCCTCGGTCAGCTTCGCTTTGACCGTCAGGTTCAGGTGCTGGCCGGCCGCCAGCGCCGCTGGTGCCGGCTTGCCGCCGGGCCCTGAGACCGCTGGGTGCAGCAGCTGCCCGGCTGCCGTGAGGATCGAGAACGCGGAGGCCCGCAGCGGCACCGCACCGCCGCGCGCAAGCACCGTAACCGTGAACGTCGCGGGCACCGCGCTGCCCTCGCTCAGCGTGCCGGCCTGGGCGGCGGCTGAGACCCAGGTTGGGAACGATGGGCCAACCACCGTGATGTCCACGTCGGCGCCGGAGGGCAGCTGCACCTCCATCGTGTTGCCCTCGATCGCGTCCAGCTGCGGGTGGGAGAGGCTCGCCTTCAGGGTTGTGTTGACCGCCGGCAGCTTCGTGTGCGGCAGCCACGACGGGTAGCTGCCGTACGCCGAGTCGCCGCCGGCGTGGCGGCTGGCGCCGGCGCCGGGGCTGCCGATCAGCAGCCCGGCGGTGAGCGCGACCGCGGCGAGGACCACGACCGCTGCTCCAATCAACACACGGCTGCGGGGGCGGGGCCCGAAGGCCCCACCCCCGTCGCTGCCGCTCGAGGCAGCCGGATACGCGTCGCTGCTCATCCGCCGCGCGCTCACCGAACGTTGGTGAACACGTCGCTGCCGAACGGCGCCAGCCCCAGCTGGGCTGCGTAGCCGATGTGGCCTTCGCCATCGAGGCCCGGCGACCCCGCCGCCACCCCGAAGATGTCCTCCAGAGAGCGGAGCGTGCTGTAGTGGTTGTAGTAGGTGTTACTCACCGTTCCGGGCTTGATGAAGCGGCTGATCAGGATCGCACCCGTGTCACCGCCGCCGAGCGTCGGGTCGTAGGCGTCGTACTGCGGGTCGTCGGCGGCAGTCTCGGCACCGAGCGTGATCGAGGTGACCGCGCCCGTCGTTTCCACCGGGTCACCCGCTGCGTTGACCAGCTCGAACGAGCCGGTGAATGCAGTCCCCGCCGGCGATGCCCCGGAGGGCGCGGTCGCGGTCGCCGGCGTGTCGGTCACCTGGCCGACATAGGAGTTTTCCGGGATCCCCGCGCCGCTGACCGAGCGGCCCTCCTCGTTGATCTCGATCGAGTTGTCTGCGATCGTCGAGGTACCGGCTTCGGCACTCGCCGTGTTTTTGGTCGCTCCGGGCGTGGTGCTGCCGCCGCCCAGATAGCATTCACCCAAGCTGACCTTGCCACTGCTCGTGCAGGGCAGCAGGTCGGTGCCTTCAGCGGTGGTGGCGTCCGGGCGGTCGAGGTTCTCGTTGAAGCCCGGGCCGGCCGAGAGCTGCTGACCGTTCTCTCCGACCACGACCGGCGTGTTCGGGCCGGCCGGCTCCCAGTTCACCGAGCGGCCGAACAGCGTCTCGCCCGCGTCGTCGGTGGTCGCAAGTGCGCCCGCCGCCGTCGGCGAGGTCCGCGTCGAGTTGGCGTTGCTGTTGCTGTAGGTGAAGGGCGGGTAGGCCTCATCCCAGACGACCTGGATCAGGCCGTCCTTCTTGAACGCGGGCGACTGCTCGATCTCGGGGATGATGTGCTCGAGGAAGAGGTTCTCGGCGTACAGGCCACCGGTGTAGTTGACCGGCGAATTCGGGATCTGGCCGTTGCTGCCGCCGAAGCCGCCGGAGAGGTTGTTGCCGGCGCACACGGCGTCGTGGCCGTTGGAGCAGTTGTTGGGGACGATCACGCTCAGGTCGGGGGTCGTCTTTACGCTCTGCAGATCCGAGTACATCGCGTCATAGCCGCCGAGCAGCGCCGCGAGATGGGTTGAGTCGACGCCGTTGGACTGCAGTCCCGCGGAGCACGCGCCCGAGCCCAAGATCGACTCGAACCACGCCAGCGGGTTGTGCTTGGCTACGTACTGGTCGGTCGCGTCGGCGCTCGAGGGGTTCGGGTATTCGCTCGAACTGCCGCCGGCGCCGGTCGCCGGCGATGGGCCGGGCGAAGGATCAGCGGCGCCGCAGTACTTCGTGCCGGCGTCGTGTGTCGTGGTGCCGCTGGGGTCGGGGTTGCCAAGGTCCTGCGCGTAGAGCTTCCAGGTCTCATCGTTCGCGGAGAGCTGGTTGAACACCGTCGGCACGCTGCTCGGGTACACGCAGCCGTTCTCGCCGGCGGGCGCGTCGACCCCTGCGGCCGAGACGAACTGGCCGAAGTCGGGGTTGGTCGCGAGCGAGCCGCTCATGTCGACCGAGCCGTCGAGCTGGTCGTAGGCGGGGCAGTCGTCCTGGTCGTCGGTGACAGGCGCCTGGCCCGAGAACAGCGAGAGGTAGTTGTCGAGGCTCGAGTGACCGGTGCCGTAGTAGTTCGTCAGCAGCGCACCCTGGGACGGCAGCGTCTGCGACAGGTAGCTGTCGTCGTTGAGGCCGGTGAACGAGGCGTCGTACGCCTTGTTCTCGAGGACGATCAGCCACACGTGCTTGACCTTGCCGGGCTTGACGCCGAGACCGTCGTTGGCCGGAGCTTCGTAGCCGGTTGGTGCGATCGTCGGCGAGTCCGGCGGTGTTGTCGTCGTGGGGATCGTCGCGACCCCCGTCGTCGTGCTCGCCTGGGCGCCGCTCGCCAGCATGGCCGTCCCGACGCCGCCACCGAGGGAGGCGACGACGATCCCCGCGATTGCGAGTCGATGCCGCAAGCTCCGCGAGCGATGTCCGCGGTGCGCGTTGCTTTCCTTGCTCTTGCCGAACGGACTGCTCATGGCGTGCGCGTTCCCTTTCAGATTGGAGGTCGAGGCTCTCAGGTCCAGGCTCGATCCTGCGATCCAGCCGGTGACATCACTCTCTGGCTTGGACGCCCGGCAGATGTAGACAGCGTGTAACCATCGCGTGACAGATCTGAGAACACGGCCCATCGTTGCGTGAAGGAACGCCACACCAGAGCCCACGCAGGGCTTACTGTGCGGCCGACGATGATCGTGCGCGCGACGCTACGGATGGCGGGGGCGGTGGCGGTCATCGCCGTTGCTGGCTGCGGGAGCTCCTCCTCTACCCCCACCTCCGCCGGCGAGAGCACGGCCAGGGTCGAGCGGATCGCGCTCGCGGATGCGACCTGCGCCCCCGGCTGGCGAGCGCCGAGCGGCGGCCGCTACAGGTTCGTGGTCGTCGACGGCTCCTCCCACCCGGCCTCGGTGGTGCTCGAGCAAGCGCTGTCCGGAATCGTCGTCGCGCGCCTGCCGGCGGCCGCGCCGGGCAGCAGCGAGCCGCTCCTCGCGCGGCTGCAGGCGGGCGACGTGTACCGCTGGAGCTGTACCGTGGCGGGCGCGACGCGCTACTCAGCCGCCGTCCAGGTCCCGGCTGCGGGTGCCACCGGCGAGGTGCAGACGCCGTCGCCCCCGGCGACGGTCGACCTGATCCGGCCGCTCGGCCAGTACACGGCGTACGTACAGCGGCTGCTTGCGACGCTCCGCGGTCAGCTCGCGACGCTGCGCGCGCAGATCGCGGCCGGCTCGCTCGCCGGCGCAGAGCAGGCGTGGCTGACCGCCCACCTGACGTGGCTGAGGATCGGTCAAGACGACGAGGCGTACGGCGCCTTTGGCGAGCTCGGGGGGGAGATCGACGCGACGGCCGCCGGGGCCGTCGGCGGCCCCACCAGCCCTCGTTTCACCGGCTTTCACAAGGTCGAGCTCGACCTTTGGGAGCGCCGCGACCTCACCGCCGCCGCCCGCGACACCGCGGTGTTGATCGGTCTCGTCGACCGGCTCACGCCAGCGAGCGTCGTCGCCGACCTGCCTGCGACGACGCTCGGGATCGACAGCTGGGTGCTGCGCTGCCACGAGATCCTCGAGGACGCGCTGCGCGACTCGCTGTCGGCCGAGGACGACTACGGCTCTCACACAGACCTCGCGTCGCTGACGGCCGACGTCGCTGCGACCCGCGCGGTGCTGGACGTGCTGGCGCCGTTGCTCGAGCCGCGACAGCCGGCGCTGGTGCCGAGTGCCCGCGGCGAGCTGGCGGCGGTCGAACGGGCGATCGCCGCCATCCACCCCGGCATCGGGCTGCCCTGGCCGGCGATCGCCTCACTGCCGCTGCGCGCCCGCGAGCGGGTCGACGCGGCCGCCGACGCGGCGCTGGCGACGCTCGCGCCGGTCTCCGAGCTGATGCAGGTGGGCAGCACGTGAGCCCGCTCGAGGATCGCCGCGGGTTCTTGAAGCGGGCGGGCCTAGGCGTCGCCGGGGTGCTCGGGGCCGGCGCCCTGGGCCCGCTGGGTGCCGCCGCTGGCGCGCGAGCCGGCGACGCCTCGCAGCCGTCGCTGGAAACCGACGGCGCGCCGCTGATCCTGGCCGCCGCCGACCCCGACGCGACGCTCGCGCCGGTTCCGTTCCACGGAGCGCATCAGGCCGGGATCCTGACGCCACCGCCGCCGGCGGCGACGTTCGTGTCGTTCGACGTCGTGGCCGAAAGCCGGGGCGAGCTGATCGAGCTGCTGCGGACACTGACCGAGACGGCGCGCTCCTTGACCACCGGCGGCACGCCGCCGGGACTCGGTGTGGACGCGCCGCCGGCGGACAGCGGCACGCTCGGACCGGTCATTCCCGCCGACGGGCTGACGGTCACGGTCGGCTTCGGCGCGACGCTGTTCGACAACCGCTTCGGGATCGCCGACCGCAAGCCGGTCCATCTGCAGCCGATGGTGTCGTTCCCCAACGACGATCTCGACCCGTCGCTGACCGGCGGCGATGTGCTGCTGCAGCTGTGCGGCGGGAGCCCCGACACCGTGATCCACGCGATCCGCCAGATCGCCACGATGACGAGCGGCGGGATGCAGATCAACTGGCGCCAGGACGGGTTCCACTCGCCGCCGCGGCCGGCCGGGGCGCCACGCAACCACTTCGCGTTCAAGGACGGAATCGCCAATCCCGACGTCCAGGACGCAGGCGTAGCAGACGAGCTGCTGTGGGTCACGAACGGGATCGGCGAGCCCGGCTGGGCGGTGGGCGGGAGCTACCACGTGGTGCGGATCATCCAGCAGTTCATCGAGTTCTGGGACCGCGTGTCGCTGACCGAGCAGCAGCAGATGATCGGCCGCTTCCGCGACAGCGGAGCCCCGCTGGACGGCGCCGTCGAAACCGACATACCCGACTACCAAGCCGACCCGACCGGTGCGATCGTCCCGCTGACTGCGCATATCCGGCTCGCGAATCCGCGTAGCGAGCAGACCGCCGACAGCCGCATCTACCGGCGCGGCTACAACTACGACAACGGCGTCGACCTCAACGGCAACCTCGACATGGGCCTGGTCTTCAACTGCTTCCAACAGGACGTCACGCGCCAGTTCGAAGCGAACCAGCGGCGGCTGATCGACGAGCCGATGGTCGACTACATCTCGCCGATCGGCGGCGGCTACTTCTTCGCGTTGCCAGGCGTGCGCGACGAGCAGGACTGGTACGCGAGCGGGCTGCTGAGTTAGCCGGTCACTGGCTGATGCGATGATGCGATAGCATCATTCTGTGCGGACGACCTTGAATATCGACGAGGACGTGGTCGCGGTTGCGCGGCAGCTCGCCATTGGAGAGCGCCGCTCGCTCGGCTCCGTTATCTCCGAGCTCGCTCGTCGAGGGCTGACCCCCGCTCGGGTTGAGGCTGACGATGGACTGCCGGTCATCCGTGTGCCAGCAGGCACGCCGCCAATCACGCCGGAGATGGTGCGGCGGGCACTCGACGAGGACTGAGCTTTCCCCGTGGCGCTGCTGGACGTCAACGCGCTCGTCGCGCTGGCTTGGGACTCGCATGTGCACCACGCGGCTATGCGTGCATGGTTCGCGAACAACGACTCCACGGGTTGGGCGACGTGCCCGATCACAGAGAGCGGCTTCGTGCGGGTGTCGTCCAACGCGATCGTCCTGCCGAGCGCGATTGGCGTCGTTGCGGCACGAGGGGTGCTTTCGGCATTGCGCGCACACCCCGACCATCGCTTCCTCGCCGATGACGTCTCAATGAGCGACAGTGACGTGCCGTCGATCGCGGGCTATCGACAGGTGACCGACGCGCACCTACTGACGCTTGCCCGTCGCCGCGGGGTCCGCCTGGTCACGTTCGACGCGAGCATTCTCGCCATGGGCGACGGAAGTAACGTCGAGGTATTGACCGCGCTCTGAAAGAATCGCGAGCAATTGCTCCGTACACTTGTACGTAGCTAAGGAAGATCACGTGGCCGTCAAGGCAGAGCGTCTAGAGGCGCGACTCACATCAACGGAGCGCAAGCAGATCGAGCAGGCAGCAGCGCTCGCCGATCGTCACGGCCGCTCGCTCAGCCGGCGTGTTCTTCTCCCCGCCGGGTTATCCCCGTGACCTCCCATGCCCGGCCAAGGGCGCTGCCGTAAAAAGCCACAATGACGAGAACCAAAGCACGTTGCAGTGCGGCACTGTGGGTGTTCGCGAGGAGCGCTACGGCGAGGCCGAGTTGTACTGAGTAGCCCACAACCGAAATTGACGCGAAGGCGAGATTCAGCTTTCTGTTTCGAGAGCTGGAGGAGAAGTTTCCAGCCCGCTTTGCCCGCGGTATCAGTCGTCTGGTGGCCAGCAGGCCGACGGTCGCCATTGCGATGCTCGATAGCCCGAAGACGACTGCGCCCCCAGTCAGCGCCACGATCGAGACGAAGAAGATATCTACCAGGACGACGAACGCGCTCCCGGCCAACACAGTTCGCAACTCCCGAGTTGTGGGGTCTGCGTCGTCTGCGTTGACGACCGATAGGGCGACGACGAGCAACCCCAAGATGGCAGCGGACGCGCCCGCGCTTGCGCTGAAGAAGCTCTCATAGTGGCCAACCACGACACCACCCTATTGGGCATCGGCGTCGCCAGAAATCGCCAGCCGCTCGCCCCGCGAGCTCCTGGCATCAAGTAGTCACATGACAACAGGGTTCGCGGCTATCCCCAAGCCGGGCAGTCAAGTCCGAGGCCGAGAGTGTCGACACCTTCGGCATGCCCAAAATCTCCCGAGTATGGGGCGCCGTGTGCGGTGTCCTCGTCGCACGAAGTACGTCGATCCGACGGGACACGCGCTCGCCCAGATCCAGGTGCAGCTCGAAGAGATCAGCCGGAGGCTCTCGGAGCTGCTCGACCAGCAGCAGGCGGCCGAGCAACACCTGAACTGCGTCACGCAACGCGTCGCGCTCGACCCTGTGCTCAGCCGCACGGAAGCGTGGTTCAGCACGTTGCGCAAAGCGGCACGCACAAGCGAACCGAGTGCACGCGCGGCAGTCTTCGCCCGCATGTACTCGCAGTACGACTCGATGGTCTCCGACCAGAATCATCTGCACCGGGCCCTGAACGGAGCGGACGGCCTGATCCGCGCGTGCGCGAAGCACATCGAGACGGGCATGAAGCCATATCTGAGCGCGGCGCTCGCGCGCGACGTGAACAACTTCTACGCCGTCTACCATGCCGCCGCCGGGGAGCTGCTCATCCTGCGCACAAACATGATGGCGCTTTACCCGGGGCACTTCCCGACGACCGACGCCAAAGACGCAGCACTCGAACTCGAGACCCGGTGGAGGGTCGAGCGCGAATGGATCAAGCCGGCCTTCCCCGCCTCGATGTCGTATGACATCAAGAGCGGCTGGCTGTGGCGGTACACGACCATCACGTGGTCGAACAAGTCCCTCATGACCCAGCTGGAGCGAGACGGATGGCGCGTCACCGGACGTTCCACGACTCCGTCGTGCTCCGCCGTTGCCGCATTCGTCAAGGCCACCGGACGCACAGGCGCAACCGCACTCAACTCCGTCCGGCAACTGCGCGTGCTCGACATTCCCCCCGGCGACACGATCCTCTGCTACGACGATCACGACAAACTCCGCAACTACGACCTCGTCAGGTACTACGAGACGTACGCCGGCGACGTCACCTCCCACTGGCCCTCGGTTGCCGCGAGACCAAATGACGGCCTGGTCAACATCTCCGACTACAGCTACCTGAACGGCTGAAACAGTTCAGTGGGAGCCAACCCGGATCGAACCGGCGACCTCCTTCTTGCCGGCGAGTCATGCGGGCCACCGCTGGGGAGCGCGCTGCCTACGCCCCGACTGGGCGGAGAGCGAATATTGTCTGCATCGTGAGCGAGAGCCTCGTGGCAGTCAACAACATCGAGCTGAACGTCCTGGACGAGGGCGAGGGGCCTCCGGTTGTCCTCTGCCACGGCTTTCCCGAGCTGGCGTTCTCTTGGCGCAGGCAGATCCCGGCGCTGGTGCAGGCGGGCTATCGCGTGCTGGCGCCGGACATGCGCGGCTACGGTGCCAGCTCCGCGCCGGATGCGATCGAGGACTACAACATCGTGGCCCTGTGCGCGGACATGTGCGGGCTGCTGGACGCGGTGGGAGAGCCTTCGGCGGTGTTCGTAGGACACGATTGGGGCGCGAACGTGGTGTGGCAGATGGCGCTCCTTCACCCCGAGCGCGTGCGCGCGGTGGCGGGCCTGAGCGTGCCGTTCACACCGCGTGCGCCCGCGCATCCGCTGCCGATCCTGCGCCGCCACCTGGGCGAGGACTTCTACATCGTGCGCTTCCAGGAGCCGGGCGCGGCGGACGCGACGCTGGCGCGCGACGTGCGCAGCACGTTCCTGCGGATGTTCGGCCCTGCGGCGCCGTTGGACCTCGAGGGCCGGATCGCGCAGAGCGGGACCGAGCGGCCCGACTGGATCTCCGAGGAGGAGCTTGCGGTGTATGTGGACACGTTCCAGCGAACCGGCTTCACCGGCGGCCTGAACTGGTACCGCAACATCGACCGCAACTGGGATCTGACCGAGTCGGTGGGCGAGCGCCGCGTTGAGCAGCCGTCGATGTTCCTGACGGGCGAGCTGGACGTGGTGCGCCAGTTCATGGCCGCGCAGGCGATGGACGGCTGGCTCACCGACATGCGCGCGAACGTCGTGGTGCCGGGAGCGGGCCACTGGGTTCAGCAGGAGCAGCCGCAGGCAGTGAACGCGGCGCTGCTCAGCTTTCTCGGCGAAGTGTGAGCGCTGGCGCTCCGCGTCCATTCGGGCGCGAGCAGGCGTGGAGCCGTGTCTGTGGCTATACGTCCTCCGCAGCCGCCAGACGGAGCAGCTCCCGTGTGCCGACGTCCCTTCCCGCGATGATGCAGAGGTGCCCGTCGCGGTTCCAGGCGATGACCTGCACACCGTTCCCGCCGAGCGCCCGGTAGGTGACGCCGTGGCTCCACGTCAGCTGCCCGCCGGCGATGGGGAGCGCCGGCGTGCCCGCGACGATCGCGTATCCGACTCGCCGACCGAGTCGATCCTCGTAGAAGACGGTCGTCACCGATCGTCCGGCGATCCGATCCACGCGCGCTCCGGTTGAATGCCAGCCGAGACTGCCTTGCCAGTAAGGGAACGCCAGCCCGTCCACGCTGGCGGCTAGCTTTGCCGGGCGGCCCGCGCTCTCTGCGGGCGCCGCGAGCGTCGCCTTACCGAGCGTGAGTGCCGACGCCGTGCGCAGCGTCAACGGTGAAGTCCCGCTGGCCTGCAGGCCGACTGCCAGCGCCCCGGCGGCGGCGAGGGCCACCACCGCCCCCGCAATGCGCCATCCGCGCGTCTGGACACGGCGAGAGCGCATGTCGCCGTGTCGAGTGCGCGATCGCCTCCTTCGCCGAAGGACCAACGCGTCGATTCGCGCATGCAGTTCGTCGGGTGCTGGCGCATCGATCGAGTGCAGGAGCTCCACGAGCTCGGTTTCGGTGCATGGGAGTGTCGTGGTCATTCGGCTCCCTCGCCCGCGAGCGCTCCCGCCATTGGGGCCGTGCGCTGCCCGCGGGCGGTGCGCTGCCCGCCGGTGGCGATGCTCGCGCGGCGCCGTGGGGGACTTTCCGACGGCGCCGTGTAGTCGCGCTCGGCCCCAGCGGAGTGGGCGGCACCGTCTGCAGGCTGTGACTGCGGAGGCGGGACGAGCTGCTCTGCGACGAGCTTTCGTGCCCGGTGAAGCCTGGTTGTGATCGTTGCCTCGCGGATCCCGAGCGCGCGGGCGGCCTCCCTGTAGGACAGCCCGAGCACGTCTACCGCCACGAGCGTGAGCCGGTAGTTCTCTGAGAGACCCGCGATGGTCGAGTAGAGCTCTTGCACCTCGAGGGCGCGTTCGGGCTGGCCCATCGGCCGAGGGTCCGCGATGACCCGCTCTTCGAGCTCTGGCGCCGTCACCGGGCGCCGCGATGCGGTTCGGCGCCCCGTCAGGAATGTGTTGCGAAGTACGCGCATCAGGTAGTAGAGCTCGTCGTCGCCGCGAATCACCCGTGGACGGGCCAGGACCCGTACGAACGTCTCCTGGACCAGGTCCTCCGCGTCCTCGCGCGAGCCAGACAGGGCCCAAGCGGAGCGATAGAGCCGGTCCACGTGCTGCGCCAGCGCCTCGGGGTCGAGCGTGCGCACTCAGCCGTTGCGGTCGGTTCGCCCGCGGCGTGCGCCGCTGACGGGACGGGTGGTAACTGACACGCGGCGCATGCTTGGCACTCCTTTGGGTCGAAGTCAGAGCGACATTGACAGCGGTCGATGTGGCCGCCACAGGCAATGACTCCACCCTCGCGGAATCCTTCCCGCCGGCTTGGAAGACCGCTCAACCCAACCCTGACGGCTCGCGCTCCGCCGTCCTCTGAGCGTCTCGATCCCCCCGGGAAGGTTATCCGCCAACGGGTGTCTTACCGGGCACCACACCAATCTAGGTGACATCCTCACGACATCCTCTGGCTTCACGCTCTTTGAGTTCTCCAGAGACCAGCACGGGCGAAACAGCTGTGTGAGCCTCACCGGATGCCCACAGGCGTGGCCGGCGCTCCAGACGAGCGCCAAGCCGACCGCCGGCCCGGGAGTACGAGCCTCGCTTCTGTCAACGATCAAGTTGCCGGGCGGCGCGATACAGGTCACCTACGCCGGGCACCCGCTTTACCTCTACAGCGGCGATAGCCGGTCGGGCGAGACCGACTACGTCGGCGTGAGCGCATTCGGCGGCGTGTGGGACGCGATCGGCAGCGCCGGCCAAGCAGTCGAGTAGACGCCTACACGCACGTGCTGGCCATCTCCCACGCTGCCGGGACAACCTCGACCACGCCCGCACCAGCATCCGCACCGGCGACGCCCCGCTTGCCGCGGTTCTGATGCGCTACGCTGATGCGTATGTCGCGCACCACGGTTGATGTCGATCTGGATGTGCTCGAGGAGGCCCGTCTCGAGCTGGGGACGAAGGGTGTGAGCGCCACCGTCAACGCGGCGTTGCGCGACGTGGTACGGCGGCGGGCGCTCGCCGGCTTCGACGTAGTCCGCGACATCGACGGCAGTCCCTCCGAGGTCGAAGCCAGCCGCGAGGATCGGCACGCTGCCCACCAAGGCTGAGATCGAGCCCGTCTCACTCGATCGCCCCGCCCTGTTCGACACGGGAGTCTGGACATGGGCGCGAGACCGCCGCTTTCCCGAGCTGGCGTCCTGGTTCAACGCCCACGTGGCAGACGGCCTTGTGCTCGTATGCGATCTCGTTGTCCTGGAGCTCATTCGCTTGACCCCCAACGAGTCCCGCGCCCAGGAGGTCGCGGCACGCCTGGGAGCGTTCGAGTCTGTGGCGATGGGCGCACCGCTTTGGAGGCGAGCGCGCGAGCTGCAGACGCTGCTGTCGGCCAATGGAGACCACCGCCGCGTCCCCCCCACCGATCTCTTGATCGGCGCAGCGGCTGAGCGGGCAGATGTGCCGCTTGTCCACTATGACCGTGACTACGAGCGACTGGCACGAGTGAGCACCCTGAGACAGCACTGGGTCGTACCCGACGGCACACTCGCCTCCGAGGGTTGAGGGCTCAGGCCACCCCCACCCCCTGTGTGCCGACTGGCGGCGCCTGCACAACAGCAGGCTTCTCCGAGTCGACGCTGCGGCTCGCGGTCATGGACTGCCGCACAGGGAACAGCGCGAAGGCGAGCAGCACGAACAGCGGCCCGGCGTTGAAGTCCGTCGCGCCTTCGGCCCAGAACGGCCCGCCGAGGTCCTGCCCGTAGAGCCAGTATGCAAGCGAGAGCACGATCCCGATCGCCAGCGCAGGCCAGCGAAGCGGGGTCCACACTCCGACTGCGACCGCCACGGAGACCACCGCCAGCACCACCGCGATCGTGGTGCCATGGCCCACCGTCTGCTTCGCCAGCGAGTCCTGGACGCTGGCCAGCCAGTGCGGCGAGGCTTCGGCCATTTCGGCGATCATGCTGTGCGTTGCTTCCTTGGCGCGGTTGACGTTGGCCAGCCAAAGCCCCGCCGATACGACCCACAGCCCCGACCAGAAGTACAGCCCGCCGCGGTCGCCCAGGGGGCCGAGCGCCGCCGGGGATCGTCCCTCGTTCTTCTCCGTGGGCCACACCAGCAGCCCGACGATCGCGTAGAGGATCACCGCTCCTGGCGCCCCCATCAGCGGCGCGGGCAGCGTGTTCGACGTCAGCCCGCCGAAGCCCTCGCCGAACCACCACACGAAGATCGCCCAGCCGAAGGAGACTGCGAGCGCCGGCTTGACGAGCCGCCTGCTGGAGATCAGCGCGAGCCCGATCGCGATCTGAATCTCACCGGACAGCGTGTTCCACAAGGTCAGGTCACGCCCGTAGAAGTCGTCGAACGTCCTCATGGGAGCGCCGATGAACGACGGCTGGCCGCGCATCGCCGGTTCGAAGACTTCCTTGACGATGCCGTGGGTGAACATGAAGCTCTTGAACTGGAACAGGCCGTCGAGCAGCCACACCAGACCGAGTGCGATCTGGATTCCGCGCTTCGTCACGAGCGGGCGCCCGCTCATGCGAGCGCCTGCGGCCCGCCGGTCGAGGGGAGCGACGCGATCTCCGCTCATGACATCGCCAGCTGCATCGCGGCGAACATGTAGGCCATGCCGAGCGTCATGGCGGCCATCGAGACGCGCAGGTCTTTGTAACAGATGAGCGGCTCTGCGACGCTCGCTGCCAGCGCCCCGTCGGGTGTCACCGAGACGCCTCCGCCGAAGATCGTGCGTTCGTCGTAGTCGCGCATGCGGTTCGTCCCCCACAGCACCGCCTGCGCGGCGAAGTACGCGACCAGCAGCCACGTGATCGGCGCCTGGAAGCCGCTCGGCGACCACATGTAGGCCATCGCGCCGAGATCGAGCGCCATCACCAGCCATAGCAGGTTCGTCCCTCGCCCCTCGAACGCCTGCACCAGCATCCACAGCAGGATCGCGATCGCGGCGTTCGCGAACGCCAGCGACCAAAAGCCGGTGGGGACGTCGAAGTGGTCGACGGCCGCAGGCGCGAACATGAACGCCATACCGATCGCCATGAGCACATGGCCCGAATGCCAGTAGCGACGCTGACCCGCGCTTTCGCTCACATGCCGTGCGTGAACGACGATGATCGCGAGGAACACGAGCATCCAGATCACCGCGAGCCAGCTGGGCAGGATGTTCGTTGCGTGGCCGCCGGCGTTCATCGACACGCCCCCCATCGACATCGAGTGCATTCCGCTCACACGCGAGGCGGCTGTGGCTCCCATGTGAGGCATGGACGAGCCGCCGCTCATGGCCTGCTGCAGCGATTGAATGTTGAGACCATCGTGATGTCCTCCTTGGCTGTGCACGTTCGCGGTGCGATGCGCGACCGCGGGGGAGCGCCCAGATGGGCGCGGGCCGTGTGCAAGCGCCGCCTCGGCTGTGGTTCGCGTGCGCCGAGGCGCGCTCCCCGACCGTCCGGCCGTGTGCTCGGCCGATGCGCCGAGACAGCCGTCAGGCCAGGGCGCCGGCCGGAGGAGCCCGGCCTGAGCCTGGCGCCGCGAGCGCGGCGACGCGAGCGCCCAGCGAACGCGGCGCGCGAGGAAGGACCACACGACCGGCGCGAGCCTCGCGGGTAGTCGCGACCCTCCGGCTCAGGCGCTGGATCACACGCTCGCCCGGATAGCGCCTGAACAGCAGCGGCAACGCGAGCAACGCGGCCGGCGCGAGAACGAGGGTCGCGCTCGTGCCTCCGATGCCGACGACGGCGACCGCGAGAATCGCGACCGCAAGCAGCCGAACCGCGAACCGCATGCGCGCGCTGTGAGCAGGCATGCGCAGGAACATACACCCGCGCTTCGGGCAAGTCCAGACCCATCCGGACCCGACGCCAGAGGACGATCGCGGCCACTCCAGCTGGGGTAGTCTCTTGTAGTGGAGGGGTTCCGTAGCGCTCAACCTGGAGGAGAGACATGAGCAGCACGAGCCAGGATCAGCAGCCGCTGAAGCAGTTGCGCGTCGGCGACCGGGAGCAGTTCCAGGAGGGGCCGCCGCACGAGGTCTTCCGCCGGTTGCGCTCGGAGTGCCCGGTGCACTGGTCGGATGGCATCACCGAGTACCCCGACGAGGATGGCTTCTGGTCGGTCACGAGAGCAGATGACGTGCATGAGGTCAGCCGCGACTGGCAGACGTTCTCCTCGGAAGTGGGCGGTTTCACGGCGACCAAGAAAACCGGCCTGTCGCTGGAGATGCAGCAGGCGATGTTCATCGGCATGGACCCGCCCAAGCACGACCGTCTGAAGTCGCTGTTCCAGCGCGGCTTCACACCGAAGCGGATCGCCGAGCACGAGGACGCGATCCGCGCGATCACCATCGGTGTGCTCGATCGTTTGGAGGGGCCGCCCGCCCGCGAGACGTGTGACCTGGTCAACGATGTGGCGCAGCCGGTGGTGGCGCGCGTGATCGGCAGCTTCATGGGCCTCACACCCGAGGACGACGCGGTGTGGGCGCGGCTGATGAACGCGATCGTGGGCGCAGGCGATCCCGACGCGACGCCGGAGGGCGCGGACAGCGTCATGGAAAACGAGGTCCCGGAAGTGTTCGAGCGCTGCGGGCGCCTGATCGCAGAACGCCGCGAGACGCCCACGGACGACCTGACGAGCGTGCTGGTGCACGCGGAGCTCGACGGCGAGGGCCTCGAGGACCACGAGATCGTGATGGGCTTCCTGCTTCTGATGGCAGCCGGCAACGACAGCACCAAGGCGACCTACTGCAGCGGCATGCGTGCGCTGATGGAGGACCGCGAGCAGCTCCGTCAGGTCGTGGAGGACCCAACGCTGGTGCCTGGCGTGGTGGAGGAGTCGCTACGCATGTTCCCCGCCTTCGCGCACTTCGCCCGCACGGCCACCCGCGACACGGAGCTGGGCGGCCAGAAGATCCGCGAGGGCGAGAAGCTGGTGATGTGGTACCCGTCTGCCAACCGCGACGAGAGTCGCTTCGATGACCCGGACCGCTTCGACATCACACGCAACCCCGAGCACCAGGCGTTCGGGGCGGGAGGCCGCCACTTCTGCCTGGGCACTGCGCTCGCGCGCCTCGAGCTGCAGATCCTGATCGAGGAGACGCTCTCGCGCTTCCCCCACATCGAGATCGCAGATACGCCCACCTATGTCGAGTCGGCGTTCGCCAACCAGCTGAAGACGCTGCCGGTGCGCCTTTCGCCATAGCCGCATCCCGCAACACCACCGCCAGGACACGTCGTAAGTTTGTGTGTCAGCCTGTCTGGCATGAAGTCTCACGCGCGCCAGAAGACCGTCAAGGGCGAGCCGTTGTCCGTCGCGGAGGAGGCGATCCGCATGCGACGCCTCGCCGGAATCGGCTTCCGCGGTGAGGATGCGGGTCGGCGCCCCTGGGTGATCGGCTCCGGCCTGGACATCTGGGAGGTCGTCCAGATGCTCGATGACTTCGGCTCGATCGAGCGGCTGACTGACGAGACTCAGCTCACCGAGCCACAGGTACGGCTTGCGATCGCCTACCGCGAAAGCTACCCCGAGGAGATCGCGGAAGCGGTAGCGCAGAACCGCCGCACAGCCGAGGAGTGGCCCGAGCTGTACCCATTCATTGAGATGTCCCCGGCGGCGTAACCACACTCGCAGGCGGTGCGCGGTCGAGGATGGAGGGGGGCGCTGACGCGCCTGAGATGATCCGCAGATGATCCTCGAGCAGGCTCTCCTGCCGGTGAAGCCAGGGCGCGAGTCCGAGTTCGAGGCGGCGTTCGAGCAGGCGAAGGCGATCATCGCCGGAATGCCTGGCTTTCGCTCGCTCAGGCTGGCCCGCTGCATCGAGCGCCCGGAGACCTACCTGCTGCTCGTGGAGTGGGACCGCCTGGAGGATCACACGGAGGGCTTTCGCAGCTCAGCGGAGTACGAGCAGTGGCGTGCGCTGCTGCATCACTTCTATGAGCCGTTCCCGACGGTCGAGCACTTCGAGCCGGTCAACCGCGCGTAGCCGCGGCGGGGACCTGCGAGCGCAGCCCGATCAGCAACAGCGCGCAGGCGATCGCGACGAGGATGAACGGCGTTCGCTCGCCGACGGCGCCGGCGATCGCCCCGCCGGCGGCCGGGCCGGCCATCGCCCCCAACGCCCAGGCGGCGTTCATCATGCCGAAGGCCATCCCCTGCGCGAGGCGCGCGCGGTCAGCGCCGTCCGCGATCAGCGCGAATGCGGGGGTGAACAGGACGCCGTAGGCGACGGAGGCCAGCACCACGAGCGCCGCGTACGCCGGCGGACCCACGGCGAGCGTGAGCCCGAGCGATGTCACCGCCCCCGCGAGCAGCGCCCAACGCACGGGCACCAGCGCGCCATGGCGGTCGCTCAGCCGTCCGATCAGGCGAGACTCCCCTGCCTCGATGGCAGCGCCCACCAGCCAGACGGCGCCGATCGCCGTGGGGCCCCAGCCGGCGGCGGCAAGGTGAAGCGGGGTGAGCACCGCCAGCACACCGGAGAGCAGCGAAGCGAACGCCAGCAGTCCCAGTCCGCCCCTGAAGGTGCGACTCGCTGCCGCCCTCCGCAGGGCAGCGGCGGACGGGACTTCGGGCGGGCGTGACTCGATGACCATCGTCAGCGCGGCGAGCGCCAGCGCGAGGCCGGCCACGGCCGAGAAGACCGTCGCCCGTCCGGCGGCCGCTGCGAGCGCGCCGACGACCGGGCCGAACAGCGCGCCGAACACCGCAGCGCCCATGGCCGTCCCGATCAGCTCGCCGCGGCGCTCGCGAGGCGCCGCCGCGAGCAGCCACGCGAAGGCGCCGGCCCACGCGAACGCGCTCCCGGCGCCCTGCACGAAGCGAGCGGCTGCCAGCGACCAGAAGGTGTCCGACCATGCGAAGCCGAGGCTCGCCACACACATCAGCGTCAGACCCGCGAGTACAGCCCGACGCGGGCCCAACCGGGCAGCGGCGACCCCTCCCGGCAGGCCGCCCACCAGCGCACCGGCGGCATACACGGCGACCAGCACGCCGGCGGTCGCGCTCGACAGGTGCAGCTGCTGTGCGAAGCGCCCGAGCAGCGGCGTCAGCGCCGCGTACAGCATCGTGTCGACGAGGACCAGCGCACACACGAGCAACAACAGACGGCGCACTGGTCCACGCTAACAGCGCATCCACGCCATACGTCCGCCAAACATCCGCCTGTCTATAAGCGGTTGGCGTCGCACGACGCGCCCACGCAATCGAACTGGAGGTTCTTTCCATGTCACGTCTCAGGCTGCTCCGCTTTGCGGGCGCCCTGCTCGCGGTCGCGGCCGTCGCAGCGCTCACGACCGCCGCCATCGCCCTCGCGCAGGGCGGGCATCGCCATGCCACACACGGCCGTAGCCACCACGCCGCCAAAGCCAGCGCAAGCGACGGCACGTGTCCGGCGCCGTCCACACCAAAAGAAGCCGCCGAAGCACGGGCCGCCAAGGAAGCAGCGGGGCGCGCCGACGCGACGCCGGCGCCGTCAGGCCCGGGGTCCAGGGCCGAAAAGGAAGCGCTCGCAGCAGACGCTCCACAGGCGTCCGCTGCCGAAAAGGAAGCGCCTCGAGATGTCACGAAGCCCGCGGGGACTCCACCCGGGTCCGTGACCGAAAAGGAAGCGGTTGGAGCCGCCGGCGCTCCTTGCACGACGTGGTGACCGCGCAAGGGAAGCGTTCATAGCGGCGGCGTGCTGATGACGTGCCGGCCGTATGGAGGCGTGGCATCCGCCTGGCCCGGGTCTGACCCGGGCCAGGCGAGTCTACGATCGTTCCCATGCGCGTTCTGATCGTCGAGGATGAGAGCGACACCGCGGCGGCGCTCGCGCGCGGGCTCCGCCGCGAGGGGCTTGCGGTGGACGTCGCAGGGGACGGCCAAGAAGCGCTCCTGAAGGCGGCCCTCGCGAGCTACGACGTCGTGGTGCTCGACCGCGACCTCCCGAAGGTGCACGGCGACGAGGTGTGCCGTCGGCTGAACGAGCTCGACCCACCGCCGGCCGTGCTGATGCTGACAGCCGCGGGCGAGGTAGAAGATCGCGTGGCGGGGCTCGCCGTCGGGGCGGACGACTACCTCGGCAAGCCGTTCTCCTTCGCCGAGCTCACCGCCCGAGTTCTAGCCCTCGGGCGGCGTATGCACCGCCCGCGCCCGCCGATCCTGCGCGTTGCCGACGTCGAGCTCGACACCGCGCGCCGGCAAGCGCGGCGAGGCGCGCGGGAGTTGCGCCTGAGCGCCAAGGAGTTCGGCCTGCTTGAAGCGCTGATCGTGGCGGACGGCACCCTCCTGAGCGCGGAGGATCTGCTCACGCGCGTGTGGGATGAGAACGCCGACCCGTTCACAGCGGCGGTGCGCGTCACGATGTCCACGCTGCGCCGTAAGCTCGGCGAGCCGCCGATGATCGAGACGCTGCCTGGCGCCGGCTACCGGATCGGAGACGGTGTGTGAGTCGTCTCAGCCTTCGCGTCCGTCTGGCCTTGCTCATCGGCCTCATGTTGTTGGTTTGCGGGGCCGCGCTGCTTGCGATCAGCTACGGGCTCGTCAGCTCCAACCTGAATGCTCCGCTTGAAGGCGCGCGACCGTCCGTCCCCATCAGCGCTTCGTCGGCACGCGCTGCCAAGGAAGCAGTCGCGAAGGCGGCGCAGACGGCGCTCACGAATCGGACGCTCGATCAGCTCGTGACGCAGTATCTGGCAGTCCTGGCCGGCATCGTGCTGGTCGCGGTGGCCCTCGGCTGGCTGCTGGCCGGGCGACTGCTGCGCTCGGTGCGCCGGATCACCTCGGTGGCCGAGCGCGTCACAGGCAGGAACCTCAACGAGCGGATCGGTCTGGAAGGCGGACCGCGCGACGAGCTGCGCGAGCTGGCGGATGCCTTCGACGGCATGCTCGCGCGGCTCGACGGAGTGTTCAGAGCACAGCGACGCTTCGTCGCAGACGCCTCGCACGAGTTGCGCACGCCACTGGCGGCGATGCGAGCCGAGGTCGAGGTGCTGGCTGCCGACCCGCACGCGGCGGCCGCGGACGTGGATGACGCCACCCTGGTGCTGCGGCGTCAGCTCGCCCGCAGCGAGGAGCTGATCGAAGCACTGCTGGCGCTCGCGCGCAGCGAGCCCGAGCTGCTCGTGCGGGAGGTCGTTGACCTGGCGCAGATAGCTCGCGAGGCACTCGAGGATGCCGGCCCCCGCGTAGCCGCTCGCCGGCTGCGCATCGAGCACCAGCTCGCGCCTGCCGTCGTGCACGGCGACCGGCGACAGCTCACGCTGCTGGTGGGCAACCTGCTCGACAACGCCATCAAGCACAACCGCGACGGTGGCTGGATCGGGCTTCGCAGCGCCGTCGATGCCGACAGGGCGCTGCTCGCGGTCGCCAACAGCGGCCACGTCGTAGCGACCGAGGACGTCCAGGAACTCGCACAGGCTTTTCGGCGTGGCGGCAGGGCACGCGTTGGTGACGGGCACGGGCTGGGGCTGGCAATTGTGCAAGCGGTCGCTCGTGCACACCAGGGCACGATGACGATCAAACGGGAGGATGAGGGGGGATTGAGGATCGAGGTGCGCCTTCCGCTGGCGGCAGGTGACGCGGCCGACACTCTCCCAGCTTTGAGTGGATTGCCGGTCGCGTCAACTGGGTAGAGACGCATCTGATGCGTCCTTCCATCCGGCCGAGGATGAAGTTGGGAGCGGCCATGCTCGCGATTGGCCTGCTGGCGATCTTCATGGCGCTGACGGCGCCGGCGGCGCGCGCGGCGGTGGCGCCTGAACAGGATCCCTTCTACTCCTATGGAGGCTCCACGCCGCTGGCGAGCATCGCGCCGGGCACTGTGCTGAAGACGCGGACGCTCTCCTACCACGTGGCGGGCGTGCCGCTGCCGGTCAAGGCGGTGCAGTTGCTCTATCGGTCGACGGGTGAGACGGGACAGCCGACGGTCAACGTGACCTCGGTGCTGCAGCCGCCACTGCGCCTGGGCGCTCCCACGATCGTCTCCTACCAGTCCTTCTACGACTCGCTCAACCCCGAAGACGAGCCTTCTTACGCGATCTCCGGCGGGGTCACGCTGGGCGGCCTGATTCCGACTGCGGAGTCAGGTTTGATCGCGCCAGCGCTGCTCGCTGGGGAGACCGTCGTTGTACCCGACACCGAGGGCGAGACGGCGGATTTCTCGGCCGGCCCCGAGTACGGGATGAACACGCTCGATTCGCTGCGCGCGGTGCTCGGCTCGCCCACCAGCGGAGCGGCAGGAGCAACGAAGATCGGCCTGATCGGCTATTCCGGTGGCGCGATCGCGACCGGGTGGGCCGCCGAACTCGCGTCCTCCTACGCGCCCGAAATCAGCTCGCGCATCGTCGGCGCGGCGATGGGCGGGGTGCTCGTGGATCCCGCGCACAACCTGCGCTACGTCGAAGGCAGCACCGTGTGGGCCGGCGTGATCCCGATGGGGGTGATCGGGATATCGCGAGCCTTCCACGTCAACCTCACGCCCTACCTGAACGAATACGGGCTACAGCTCTACAACAAGCTCCAGCGCGCCTCGATCGTGACCGTGCTCGGCGAGTACCCCGGTCTCACCTGGGCGCAGATGGCGAAGCCCGAATACCCGACACCCGAAAGCGTGCCCGTCTACGTCGAAGAGGCGAACCAGCTGATCATGGGCAGCCGCGGCACCCCCAGCATGCCGATGTTCATTGGCCAGGGCAACGGCGGGGAACTCGAAGGAACCGCGGGCGACAAGGAAGGCATCGGCCCCGGCGACGGCGTGATGATCGCAGGCGATGTGCGTAGCCTTGCGCGCGAGTACTGCAGCCGCGGCGTCTCCGTGCAGTACGAGGAATACGAACATCTCAGCCACGTTCCGAGCGCGGCGGTATGGCTACCTCGGGCCGACGCCTGGCTCGCCGAACGTTTCGCCGGAGCTCCGGCGCCGCAGAACTGCTCGAGCATCGCGCCCGGCAACTCGCTGGCGCCGATCGGCTGAGCCCCCCCTCCCCGACGTTGCCTACGGGCTCGAGCTTCTTTGGGCTCCGGCTCATTGGGTGCGGGCGCTGCGGGCTCGGAGTTCGCCAACAAGCGCGGCATTTATCTCGGGCGACGCCGGGGTAAGGCGCACGTCTCCGCTGATGTACCACGAGGATGGCGATGCCATCGCGGTGGCGGCCTCGAAGGCCTCTCAGCCGACGCACCCGGCGTGGTTTCACAACCTCGAGGCGAACCCGGAAACCTCGATTCAGATGAGCCGGCCCCCGGCTCCCACGGCCCGGCCGTACCGAAACTTCGGCGCGGCCGGGCCCACAACGACCGCGCTCTCAGTCAGTCACCGAGCACCGCGGCCGGGAGGTTGCTGCCGGGCACTTCGTCGGGCAGGTAGATCTTCGGGTCGCCCGGGTACGCCACCTTCCAGTCGTGCGCGGAGTACCAGTCGAAGCGGTTCAGCAATACCGGCTTGGCCGAGTCGGGTAGAGCATCGTGCCGGAGGAAGCTCTGCTGGTGTTTCCAGCTCATCCAGGCTTCGTAGACGCTCTGCATCGAGGCGGGTACTTCGCCTTGGACCGGCCCGCCGGTCTGCGCCGCCGCCGTCGTCGCGGGGTAGCCTTCGACGCCGAGCGTGAGCGGGATTTCGTTGGGAGCGGCAGTGTACGGTGAGAAGTTCGGCGTTTCGGTGAACGCCCCGTACATCGGTTCGGCAGCGTAGTCCTCCTGGTTCATCGGCTGGATCCCCAGAATCTGCTCGACCGTGCGCACCATGTTGAGCTGCGTCGAGTATTCGCCCTGGACTCCGCCCTTGGAGTACGGGCTGATCACGAACGCCGGCCCGCGGTGCCCGTCGACGTGGTCGACGCCGTTCTGCGTGTCGTCCTCGACGTCGAAGATCGCCGATTCCTTCCACACCTTGCTGTGGGAGATCGTTTCCACGATCCGACCGAATGCGAGGTCGTTGTCGGCCGCCTCGGCCACCGGATCCGGCGCACCGCCGGTGTGGTCGTCGGGCAGCCAGATAAGCGTCAGGTCGGGAACGTCGCTGGCGCCTTCCTCGTGGTCGAATTCGGTCTTCCACATGTCGAACCGGTACTGGTCGGGAATTTCGAGATCGAATCTCGGGTAGTAGGGATCGGTGATTTCGTTCAGCGACGGGATGTCGGAGGAGGTCTTGTACTCGTTGGTCGGGATCGGCAGCGGCCCTTCCTTCTTACCTTCGAGGATCTGAGAGTCTTCGAACCATTCTTTCCAGTCGCCGCCGTCGCCCGGTCCGGTGAAGTACCGGTTGTACTCACCGAAGTCTTTGACGCTCAGCCCCGCCTTCTCGGCCGCGTTCCACAAGAAGCCGTCGCGCTGGTAGGCGAGCGCGTCGCCGCCTTCGGCGGGATAGGAGCGGTAGAACGCCCCGAACTCCTTTTCGACGTAGTCGTTGGCCTCGGCCTGCACGATCCAGTTGTGGCCGTCGGCCGACAGCGTCCCCTCGTCGTAGAAGTTGTCGAGGTCGCCGAAGCGCTTGGCCAGCGCGTGCGCGTTTGGAGTGATCTTCTGGCCGAACTGCGCCAGTTCGGCGTCGCCGTTGCCCTCTCCGAGGTCGCCGAGCACCTGGTCGTAGGTCCGATTCTCTTTGACGATCACGAATACGTGTTTGATCGGCGAGTGTCCTCCGATCTTCCTCGGGATCACATTTGGCACGGTGTCGCCTGCGCCGCTGTCGATGGCGGGGACGTTGTTCCAGTCGTTGTCGGTGAACACGGTCTTGGTGTACTGCGCCAGTTCACGTTCGGCCGGCATCTTGAACGTGGTCAGCGTGCCAGTCTCGTCGTAGGTGTTGTAGCCCTTCGCGCATTCGGTGGCCGGTGAGGTTTCCGGGCCCTTGCAGATCTTCGCCTGCGGGCCACGGTCACCGATGCCCCTGGCGTTGGTGACGACGATGTCACCGGTCCCGAGCTCCGGGTCGGGCTGCACCGCGACGGGGTACCAGTCGGTCGGCAGCAGACCCTCGAACGTGAGCGGTCGCGTCGGGTTCCCATGCGATCTCGTGATGCCTCCGGGCCTTCCATTCGTGAGGCCCGTGTACTTGTAGACGGCGATTGCGTTGTCGCGGCCGATGCTGACGAGCACGTGTTCGGGGTCGGACATCGTGATCGCATTCGCGTAGCTGCCCACGGTGGCGCCCGGCAGCGGGTTCGTGTCCACTGTCTGAACGACCCTGTTGGTGGCCGTGTCTATCAGCGAGATGCTGTCGTCGTTGGAGTTTGCGACGAACAGCGCCGATCCGCTCCGGTACAGCGCGGTCGGCTCGAGGCCGACGGGGATTTCCTGCTCCTGCTTGTCCGTGGTGAGGTCGATGACGGAGACCGTGCCGGTCGTGGCAGCTCCGGTTACCGGGCTGGAGACGATCGGCGTGCCGTCGGAGAGGTTGGTCGTTTCGCCCGGCCTCGCGGGATGGCCGCCCTCGTTGGAGACGTAGGCGATGTTGCCGTCGACGACGACTTGACGCGGCGCGTTGCCGACGGGGATTTCCTTTTCAACTTCGTTCGTTGAGGTGTTGATCACGCCGAGCGTGTTGGATCCGTTGAAGGCGACGTACAGCTTCGTGCCGTCGGGCGAGAGCGCCAGGCCCGAGGGCTCGGCTTCGCCGGGATGGGTCGCTTCGGTGCTGTTTTCGGGCGCCGGACCGTTTGCGGCCTTCGGCATCTCGATGATGACCTTTTCGGACACCATGCCGGTTTCGGGATCGACTGTGAACTTGGCGATGTCGCCCGTCTGGGGCACCCAGAGCGTCTTGCCGTCCGGCGAGTACAGCGGGCCGTCGGCCGCCACCTCTTCGCCGGGTTCTCCGGCCGCGGGGTCGAGAGTGTTGGGGTAGGCGCCTTCTTCCTGAACGATCTTGCCCGTCTTCAAGTCGAAGATCGTCAGATAGCCGGTGAACTCGTTCCACGTCAGCGCAGCCATGTACTGGCCGTCGGGGCTGAGGGTGCTCGACTCGATCCGCGCGTTCGGGTCCTCGATCCGGGTCCCCACCGGCGAGATCCATTGGTTCGTCGGCAACAGCAGCGCGCCGTTGTAGGTCTGGCCGACTTCCTCACTGCCAAAGGGGTTGAAGCCGCCGAAGGCGGCCGAGGCGACGCCCACCGCCGCCAGGAATGCGGCGAGGAGTGCGACTGCGCCCAAGCGCTTGCGCCGGACATTCAGATGCGTCCCATTCTTGCGGATCGGAACCGAGCTGGCCACGTCAATGCCTCCCAAGTAGACGGTTGGGTTGTAAATGCCACAGGTTGTAAATGCCACAAAATCAGCGGCAAGCTGTGCACCACCCTGTTTGCCCGCTTGCAGAGCGCCCTTTGTTACCCGGCGGTGAAAATCAGTGTGAAAATCCTGGTTCGTTTGCAGTGCCGTCACCTCTTGTTTACAAACAGTTACCGACGTTTGGCTGCGGAGTGGGCGTGGGTAAGCTCACCGTCGTGGACGCTGTGAGAGCGAGTGGATTGGTCAAGCGCTTCGCGGCGAGGACCGCAGTCGACGGCGTCGAGCTGACGGTCGCCCCGGGGCAGGTCCGGGGCCTGCTCGGCCCGAATGGTGCCGGCAAGACGACGCTTCTGCGGATGCTGTTCGGGCTGATCCACCCGGACGCCGGCGCGGTATGGCTGCTGGGGCGGGCGCTCGACGGGCTGGGCGGCGAGGCCCTCGAGGAGGTGGGCGGGTTCGTCGAGGAGCCCGCCTTCTACCCCTACCTGTCCGGGCGCGCAAATCTCTCCCTGCTCGCGCGGCTGGACGCCGGCCCGACCGCGGCTGCCGTGCAGGGTGCGCTCGAACGTGTGGAGCTGGATGGCAGGGGCGACGATCGCGTGGCCGCCTACTCCACCGGCATGCGCCAACGGCTCGGGCTCGCGGCCGCGTTGCTGCGCTCGCCCCGCCTGCTGCTGCTGGACGAGCCGACGAGCGGGCTCGACCCCGCGGGAACGCGCACAGTCGCATCGTTGGTCCGCGAGCTGGCCTCCGAAGGCGTAGCCGTGCTGCTCTCGAGTCACCAGATCGGGGAGCTCGAGCGGGTGTGCGACTCCTACACGGTCATGCGCGAGGGCAGGGTCGTGTGGGACGGCTCGGCGGGAGAGCTGATCGCACAGGCGCCCGTCTCCGCGTACGCGCTGGCGACCAGCGACGACGAGCTGGCCGTGCGGATCGCCGAGGACCAGATCGGGGTGCGGGCCGGGCGCTCGCGCCGGGGAGATCTCACGCTGAGCGTGCACGAGGGCTGCCTGGACGAGCTCGTGTTCGCGCTGGGGGACGCGCGCGTGGCGATCCGGCGCCTCGAGACGCTCGTGAGCCCGCTGGAGACCATGTTCTTCGCGCTCACCTCCGACGGCGCCGCGCTCGAGGAGCTCGAGCCCGAGGAGCTGGCCGAGAGGGTGCTGGCCGGGCCATGAGCGCGATCGCCTCCGCGGCGCCCGCCACCCCGTCCTCGCCGCCGATCGGCGGCGAGGACGCGATCTGGAACGCGTTGCGCGCCGAGCTGCAGAAGCTCGGCGCCCAGCTGATCAGTCGCCTGCTGGTGGTCGTGTGCGTCGCCGGCCCGTTCGCGTTCGCGGCGGTGCTGAAGGTACAGAGCGGGACTCCCTCGGATGCGCTGTTCGGCGTTTGGGTGCACTCCTCCGGATTCGCAGTCTCGCTCGTGATCCTCGGCTTCGCCGGGAGCTGGGGTCTACCGCTGATCGCCGGACTGCTCGGGGGCGACCTGTTCGCCTCCGAGGACCGCCACGGGACCTGGAAGACGATCCTCACGCGCTCCTGCACCCGCACCGACCTCTACGTCGCCAAGCTCCTCGCCGCCGCAACGCTCACGGTCGCGCTCACCCTGCTGCTGGCGCTCTCGAGCCTGATCGCAGGGATCGTGTTCATGGGCGCGCACTCGCTCGTCGACCTGAGCGGTGTGCCCACCCAGCCTGGCGAGCTGCTCGCCCTGACTGGGCTCAGCTGGATCCTGTGCCTGCTGCCGACGCTTGCGTACACGAGCGTCGCGATCCTGTTCTCTCTCGCTACGCGCAACGGGATCGTCGGCGTACTCGGTCCGCTGCTCGTGGCGCTGCTCGCCCAGCTGCTGGACCTGATCGGCAAGGGCGTGGTCGTGCACCTGCTCCTGATCGGCTCGGCGTTCGAGGGCTGGCACGGCCTGTTCACCACCCACCCCTTCTACGGCCCCCTGGTGGCCTCGAGCCTGGTGAGCGTCGCCTGGATCGCCGCCTGCATCGCCGCGAGCTGGAGGATCCTCCGGCGCCGCGACTTCCTGGCGAGCACGGTGAGCCGCGGCCCCGACTGGCGCACCCCGATCCGGGTGGTGGCGATCGCCGCCGCGGTCGTCGCGGTGCTCGCCCTGCTCGCGAGCACAGGTCCCACCGGCGATACCGACCACCGCCTCAGCGCAGCCATCGGGGAAGAGTTCAACAACGTCACGCTGCTCCAGCAGCAGCTGATCGGGCGGCGAGTCCCGGCCGGAGCAAAGCTCGACATCCTGCCCAACTGCAACCGCCGCGCCACGAAGGCGGTGGGGCCGGGGGACTGGACGTGCAACCTCAACATATACCTGCCGCAGGCGCAGTCGGTGCCCTTCAGCGCCACCTCCGTCGAGTATGACGTGAGCGTGGAATACGACGGCTGCTACAAGGCCCAGTCTCCGCCCGCCTTCATCGGCGGCCCGACGATGCCGGACGCCCACGGGAACTCCGTCACGAACCCGCTGTACATCGTGTACGGGTGCTTCAACACCCTCTGAGCCCGTAGCACGCGGCAGCTGCCACCCCTAAAGTACCGATGAGTGGAGCCCTACGAGGCGGCGCGCCAGCGTCACATCGAACATCTGCTACCCCGGATCGGCGAGCATTTTGAGCGGGTGGCGTGGACTGCTGGGCGGCTGCACGCCGAGCGAACGGCGCAACTCCGTGAGCTCATAGGGACGGCGGTGCAGCGATCCCCCTGGCACCGCGATCGGCTCGCGGAAGTCGACCTGACGGCGCTCGACGCCGATGACGTGCGGCATCTGCCGGTGATGACGAAGGGCGATCTGATGGACAACTTCGACGCGATCGTGACCGACCCAGAGGTTCGTCTGGCAGACGTGAACGCCCACATCGCGAAGCTCGACGGTGACGCGTATTTTCGTGACGAGCTGCATGCCGTGGCTTCAGGCGGGTCCAGTGGCATGCGGGGAGTGTTCGTGTGGGGTTGGGAGGCCTGGGCGACGGTCCAGCTGACGGCGATTCGCCGCTCGCTGCTCGACCGTATCGGTGACCCGGCTCTCGCGTCGCAGCCTCTGGTGGCGATGGTCGTCGCAGCGGAAAACGCGACGCATTTCACGAGCGCGCTCTCTGAGACGTTCGCTACGGGTGCGATCGAGACGCACAGGTTCAGGGTCGGCCTTCCACTGGATGAGGTTGTCACGGGGCTGAACTCGGTCGGCGGCGACAACCTCGCGACGTACCCGTCCATGCTTGGCCGTCTGGTAGGTGAGGCGCGCGCGGGCCGGCTTCAGATCCAGCCGCGGCGGATACTGACGATGGCTGAGCCGCTGCTGCCGGAGACGCGTGAGGCCGCGGAAGAGACCTGGCAGGCGCCGGTCGCAAACATGTGGGGAACCTCAGAGGCGGGCGTCACCGCTATCGGCTGCTTCAAGGGCACCGGCATGCATCTCAGCGACGATCTGGTGATCGTCGAGGCCGTCGATGCGGACGGAGACCCCGTCCCTGCGGGAGTGCGCTCGCACAAGGTGTATGTGACGAACCTATTCAACCCTGTGATGCCGCTCATCCGTTATGAGATCAGCGATGAGGTCACGCTCCTGGACGAGCCGTGCGCCTGCGGATCCGTGCACCAGCGCATCGCCGACATCGAGGGACGCAACGACGACACCTTCGTCTACGCGGACGGGGTGAGCGTGCACCCGCACCTGTTCCGCTCGATACTGGGACGGGAGCCGGCGATCTCCGAGTATCAGGTGCAGCAGACCTCGGCAGGAGCCGAGATCGTCGTGTGCGCAGAGGGACCGTTCGATGTCGAGAGTCTCGAGCGCAAGCTCCAACACGCGCTCGCACGCGCGGGATGCCCGGAGCCGGCTGTCACGGTCACCGTGGTTGGGAGCATTCCGCGTCTGGCCACCGGCAAGCTCAAGCGCTTCCTCGCATGTCCGACGCGTTGAGCACTGTCACGACATCGCCCGCCACACCGCCGCCGCCCGGCGGTGCTCCGCCGGGATCGATACCGCCGGAGCCCCCACGGCGGCGCTGGTGGCTCCTATGGCGCTTCCTGGCGGCCGCAGTCGGCATCGTCTTGGTCTGCGGCGGCGCAACGTATGCCATCGCGCGCAACGAGGTCAGCAGGCTGGTGGCAGCGCTCAAACAGCACCCGCCGGTGAAGGTGGCGCCGCACATCCTCGCGCCGACTCGTCGGGGAGCGCCTGAGACGCTGCTGCTGGTCGGCAACGACGAACGCCGCCACACGACCACTGCGCCGGTGTTGCCGCACTCGAATGAGATGCTGCTGGTACGCATCGACCCGAGCAAGCCGACCATCTCGATGCTCTCGATCCCGCGAGAGCTGAAAGTCCCGATCCACTTGCCAGACGGCGAAGTCGAAGAAACCCGGATCAACGCCGCCTACCAGCGCGGCTGGGAAAACGGCGGCGGCACCGCGGGCGGCGTGAAGCTGATGGTGGAAACACTCGAGCAGGTGCTCGGCCTCCCCGAAGTCAATGGTGTGTTCGTGACCAACTTCCACAAATTCGCGAAGGCGGTCAACGTGATGGGCTGCGTGTACATGACGGTGGACAAGCGCTACTACCACAGCAACAGCGAACCCGAAGCGGAACAGTACTCTGAAATCGACCTCGAGCCGGGCTACCAGAAACTGTGCGGCCTGGAAGCGCTTGAATTCGTCTCTGCCCGCCACGAAAGCACCTCGCTGATCCGCGATGCGCGCGACCAGCGCTTCCTGCTGGAAGCGAAGGCCCAGTACGGCTCGTCGCTGGTGGGGGAGCGTGAAAAGTTCGAGGACATCTTCGGCAAGTACGTGGAAAACACGCTCGAGAACGAAGGCGAAATCCTGCAGCTGCTGTACCTGCTGATCGAATCCGCAGGCAAGCCGGTGCGCCAGGTCCACTTCAACGTGACCCTAGAAAAGGAATTCGACTCGGCCACACCTGAACAGATACACGAAGCGATCGGCTCGTTCCTGAACGGTACCGCGCCCATCTCCCCAAAAAGCCTGAACGCCACGGCGCACCACACCAAGCACACCCACCACAGTGCCGCCCCCAGCGGTGGCGGGTTCGCGCTCACGCCCACGACTCCGGAAGAGCTCATCGAAGCGCGCGCGCAGGCGCCAAATCTGCCGTTCCCGCTCGAGTACCCACGCGTCCGCGACAGCTTCGCCGGCGCCGAACCAGACGAACTGCGCCTGTATCGGATCCACGACCTCCACGGCCGGGTGCACCCGATCTACTGCGTCGTCATCAGCCGCGGTGAACTGGGCCAGTACTACGACGTGCAGGGAACCAACTGGACCGACCCTCCGGTGCTCAACCACCCCGGGCAGACAGTGCACCTCGGCTCGCGCACCTATGAGCTGTCCTATGTCGGCGAACACGTCAAGACGATCGCCTGGCGCGAAGACGGCGCGGTCTACTGGATTGAAAACGCGCTGACCAACAACGTCTCGCCGCACGTGATGCTCGACATGGCAGAGCACACCCTGCCCGTCATCCACACTCGCGCGACCACGCCGGTGGCAGCGCCGGCGACTCCCCTGACGGCTGTCGATCTGGCCCCGCGCGCGGCCAGTGCCACCAGTCTGGCCGCGAAGATCGAGGCGCTGCTCGGCTTTCTCGGCCTCGGTATGGTCGCCGCGCTCTCGCTATTCGTGTTCGCCCGCCAGCGCAAGCTCCGTGTCCTGGGCGAGCAGATCGCGAATGCGTTGGCCCTCGAAGCGCGCCGGCGCCGGTCCATCGGTCACTAAGCTGCACCCTTCCGACCAGCGACGATGAGAGCGAGTGGCGATGAACGGTGAGACGGTTGACATCAGTACTCGGGACGGCGTGGCGGACGCCTACGTCTCGCGGCCCCCCGGGCAGAACGGGAGCCACCCGGGTGTGCTGTTCATCATGGACGCCTTTGGCTTGCGCCCCCGGATCGAGGAGATGGTCGACCGCATCGCAGCGCGGGGGTTCGCCGTACTCGCCCCAAATGTCCTCTATCGCGCAGGCCGGGCGTCGAACACGGAGTTGCCCGATCTGGAGGACCCCGCTCAGCGGGATCCGTTCTTCGCGCGGCTGATGCCTGCCATGGCGGAGCTGACGCCCGAGCGGATCGTCAGTGACGGGGCGGCCTACCTCGACTACCTCGGCGGGATCGCAAGCCCGCCGTTCGCCATCACCGGCTATTGCCTGGGTGGGCGCGTCGGCTGGCGGATCGCCGCCGCCTACCCGGAGCGCATCGCGGCGCTCGCCGCCTTCCACGCCGGGGGGCTCGTGAGCGGCGACGAGGACAGTCCGCACCTGAGCGCCGGCGCGATCTCCGCCGAACTCTACTTCGGCCACGCCGACAACGACCAGAGCATGACCCCGGAGCACGTGGCGGCGCTCGAGCAGGCCCTCGAGGAGGCCGGGGTTCAATACCGCTCAGAGCTCTACGAGGGGGCCGCGCACGGCTACACGATGAGCGACACCGCCGCCTACGACGAGGCGGCCGCCGAGCGGCACTTCACCGAGCTGTTCGCGCTGCTGGATCGGACGATCGGCGGCTGACGGATGGCGCGGTCTGGGGATCCAGTGGGGGGCCGGGCGATGCGCCGACTCCTTGCCGGAGCTCCAGCTGGGGTATGAGCCAGGAGACGAGGAACGCGATGCCGGCGATCGGCGCAGCGATGACGAACACCGTTTGGATCGACTCCGCGTAGGCGGCGGCAATGCCGTGATGGACCGCCTGGGGAAGCTTGTCCAAGATGGCCGGCGTGACGCTCGCGCTCGACAACCCCGTTGGCAGCTTCGCAGTGCCGAGGTGCCTGACCAGATTGCCGACGAGGACGTTCGAGAAGATGGCACCGAAGATCGCGACACCGAACGATCCCCCGATGGACCGAAAGAAGGTCGCGCTCGAGGTGGCGACTCCGAGCTCGGAGTAGGGAACCGCGTTCTGCACGATGAGCACGAGCACCTGCATGACGCAGCCGAGTCCCACGCCGAGGACGAACATGAACAGCGCCACCATCGCCAAGCTCGTCCCGATCCCTACCTGTGAGAGGAGCAGGAGCCCGACGGTCATGAGCGCCGTCCCGGCGATCGGGAAAGCCCGGTAGCGGCCCGTCTTGCTGATGACGATCCCCGATCCGGTGGAGCAGATGATCAGCCCGACGAGCAGTGGCAGCAGCTGAAGGCCGGAGATCGTGGGCGACTCGCCGTGCACGATCTGAAAGAACACGGGCAGGTAGGTGACCCCGCCGAACAGTGCAAGGCCGACGATGAAGCCGACGACGCTCGTGACCGAGAACGCACGGATGGAGAACAGACGCAGCGGCAGTATGGGCTCGGTCGCGCCTCGCTCGACGACCGCAAAGACGCCAAGGAGCACCGCGCCGGCGACTCCGAAGCCAACAATCGTTGGCGAGCCCCACGGATAGGTCGTGCCACCCAGGCTGGTGAACAGCACGAGGCAGGTCACCGAGAGCACGAGGACGGCGGTTCCGAGATAGTCGATCACGTGGTGGACGCGCCCGAGGCCCCCTGGAACCTGTATCGCTACGACCGCGAGCGCGACGGCGCCGATCGGGATGTTGATGTAGAAGATCCAATGCCAGGAGAGCTGTTCGACGAAGACGCCTCCGAGCAGCGGGCCGATGACACTCGCCACACCGAACACCGCCCCGAAGAGGCCTTGGTAGCGACCGCGCTCGCGGGGAGAGACGACGTCTCCGACGATCGCCTGGGCGCCCACCATCAAGCCACCGCCCCCGAGACCCTGAACCGCCCGGAACGCGATCAGCTCGGTCAGGTTCTGGCTGAGCCCGGAGAGCGCCGAACCGCACAAGAAGATGACGATCGCCGCCTGAAAGAAGAACTTGCGCCCGTACAGGTCGCCGAGCTTGCCCCACAGGGGCGTCGAGACGGTCGCGGCGAGCAGATAGGCGACGACGATCCACGACAGGTGCGACGCCCCATGGAGGTCGGCGACGATCGTTGGCAGAGCGGTCGCGACGATCGTCTGATCCAGAGCCGCCAGGAACATCCCGAGCAGCAGCGCGCCGATGATGATCAACACGCGGCGGTGGCTGAGCCCCGGGATCGAGAGCTCCGCCGATGGCTCGGTCGGCGCCTCAGTCATCGCTCAGCTGACGAGTGCCGTTTCGATCCCGCTCAGGGCCACGTCGAACGTCGTCGTGCGGGTCTTGGAGCACGCGGGGGATCGCGCTTTTTCGGCCTTGTCGAGCTTGCCGGTGGCGGTGCCATAGATTTCGGGGCCCCATTCCTTCTGCGCGAACGTGGCCGAGATTTCCTTGAATTCGTACACGCACGGCCCTGCCAGGTCGATGTGCATCGGCGCCAGCCTCACGATCATCTTCTTGGCGCTCGTGAGTTCGACCGTCTTGGCGCCTCCGCCGCAGTCTTCGATCTGCGCCGCTTCGCCCGTCCTCACGAGCTTGTCGGTCTTGGAGCGGGTGACCGCCACCTTGAACTCCTGTTCTTCCCAATAACACGGTCCCAGCGAGTATCCGGCCACGAGCAGGACTTCGCCTCCCACCGCCAGCGGCTTGCCTTCCGCCTTCAGTTCCAGCAGCGTCTTGTTGGACGCGGCGGCGGCGCACGCTGCGGACAGCGCCAGCACGATGGCCGTCGCACCCAACAAGAACCCCGGCAGCCTCATCTTGCCCAGCCTAGCTGGTCGAGGCTGTCCGAGGCAGTGGCCGTCGTCACAACGTCGGGGTTCGTTCGTCTTAATAGGCGTCGATGGCTTTTGAGATTGATCGTAAGGGGCTTGGGGTTCTGTACGGCAGCGAGGCGGAGCGGCTGTTGGCGTTCTTCGTTCGCCGGACCTACGATCCCCAACTCGCGATGGATCTCATTGGCGAGACCTTCGCTCGGGCGTTCGAGCGCGGCAGCCGATTTCGCGGAGCTACCGCGGAGGAGGCGACGGCGTGGCTATGGGCGATCGCGCGCAACGTGCTCGCGGACGCGCTCCGCCGAGGGCATGCCGAGCGGCGTGCAATCGAACGGCTCGGCGTGCAGACGCCAGTGCTGAACGCCGATGAGCAGGCAGAGGTCGAGCGCCGTGTCGGCTTGAAGGATCTGCGGATCATGGTGCTCGCGGCGTTGGATACGCTCGCGCCCGAGCAGCGCGAGGCGTTGCGCTTGCGGGTCGTGATGGAGCTCGATTACCCGGTGGTCGCGAAGAGGCTGGGTATCTCCCAGGCGACGGCGAGAGCGCGCGTCTCGCGTGGGTTGCGGGCGCTCGCGGTGTCGTTGGACGCGGTCGAGGGAACGACGTGAGCGCAACGGACACTACTGCTGCGGCGCCGGTCGACAGGCAGGGCGCCCGGGCGCCGGCGGAGGCTGCGCCCACGTCTCCTCGCGCGGTCAGCCAGCTGCTGGATGAGCTTGGCAGCGCGCTCGACCAGAGGTTTGCCGAGCGGCGGCGGCCCTACAGGCTTGCCCACGCGTGCGCGCTTGCGGCCGTGCTGCTCGCCGTCGCGGTTGGCGTGGTGGCGTTCGTGCTAGCGCGCCCGGCGGCACAGGGGGCGCCGAAGGCGATCCCGGCTGTGCAGGGCCTCGTGGCGCGCGGGACGACCGATGGTGTCGCATGGGCGCTCGCAGTGAGCTCGTGCACGGCGCCCAACCGCGGATACGCCGTGTCGCTGGTGACTGGTAACGGATCGAGCGCGACGCCGTGCGCGGGAGTGGCGCGGCCGGCGAGCACGTTCTATGACCAGGCGGCGAATCTCGCGCTGGTGTTCGGCACGGCTCCGGCGGGCACGGCCAGGATCGAGGTTGCCCGCAGCGGCGGCGGCGCGAGCACGGACATGACCGTGCGGGAGATCTCGCGTGTGGCTGGCGGGGGCGTGTTCTTCGTTGGCGAGATTCCGTTCGCGCAGACCGCCACGGCGATCACGGCGTACGGTTCGGGATCGCGTTTGCTCGAGGCGTGCAGCGAACAGCAGTGCGTCGCACCATGAAACGGCCCCGAACACGACTGGCGTCGGGGATCGTGCTGCTCGTGGCGCTCGTCGCGGGTGTGGTCGTGTGGGCAGCGGGCGACAGTGGCGTCCCGCCGGCCTCGGTCAGGGCCTCTGACCGGCAGCTGTGCCAGGCGGCCATCGGTGTCGAACGCGCCGGTGCCTGCGGCGCTGGCGGCCGCGCTGCCCGTCCTTGCCCGTCCACACACTGCCCAGGATGGCGCTCCGCACGAGGCGATCTCGATGCTCAGCTCACTCGCGACCGGGATCGAGCTCGATCACGCACAGCTGATCGGAACAAGCGCGCAGGGCGGACGGTCCTGGATGATCCCGGTGCTGCACGAGTCACCCCAGGTCGCTTCGATCGCATGCCTGAAACGGGAACTCAGGAACCTCGAGCGCTACGCCCACAAGGGCCTATACCAACAGCTGCTGGCAAGAGAGCGCCGCTACGCCGCCGTCACAGAACAGTACCTGCATACACACACCGCCAGCCCGCCCCCGGGGGTGATCGTGTTCACCCAGGGGCAGATCGTGCAGGGAGCCGACGGCACGCTCACGGCGATCCAACGCGGGTCAGCATTCACCACCGGCGAGTGTGCCGGGCCCGGGCACAACCTCCTGACCGTCAGCGGACTGGCACCGGCCGCCGCCAGCACGATCCAGCTGCACTCACCCGACGGGGCCACGCAGACCGAGCCGGCCGGCGACGGCGCCTACTCGTTCCTATTCGCGCCAAGCCCCAACCGAGCCGGACTGCCCGACCGGCTCGTGCTGCTCAACGGCGGGCACCGGATCGCCACGCTCACGATCCCCAGCGGGAGCTTCTCCACCCACCCACAATGCACGACCGGCGCCACGCACGGCCCGTCATCGGAACCATCGAAGGTGATACCAGCAGGATTCACTGTGATCGCTGCCAACCCGCACGGGCCGGAGGGCGTCGGGTACACGATCGGTGTTGCCTCCGGCGGATCCCCGGCGTGCGACCCCGAGCTCAACGTCGAGACGACCAGCGGCTCCCTCGGCGGCGGGACCCGCCTGTGCAACCTTTCCCTCACCGCCTACTCGCCGGTCCCGACGTTCGACTCCGCTGGCTGCGGCACGAACAGAGTCGAGCTGAACGGGTCGGTTTCCTCAACCGTCAAGCGTCTGCGCTTCATCGCAGCAGACGGGCAGTCCGCGAGCACCCCCGTGTTCGCGGCCCCACCCGCCATCGCCAGCGGCTACGGCGTGATCCTCGCAGTCGGTCCAGCCGACGTCCTGGGGGCCAACCCAACGATCGAATCGCTGGGCGCCAATGGACGGGTGCTCGCCACCTCCCACGCGCTGCAACAGTTCACCAGCTGCGGCAAGCACTACCCCGTGCACCAGCTGTCCCCCGGTACCGTGACACTCGCGCACGCCGGCACACCGCAGGGCCCGGTCGCGATCCTGCTGCACCGCATCCGCTTCATGGGCCACGTCTCGCTCTGCATCGGCCAACAGCCCCAAGGCAACGAGCAGTGCGCGAGCTATCCGATCGGCCCACACAGCAACCAGGAAATCGGCAACGCCCCGATCTGGCTGATGTCCGGCGGACGCGGATCGTGCACGGCACCCCGCTACCAGGTCATCACAGGAATCGTCCTGCGCCCGGGCCTCACACCGTGGCTACGCACACCGGAAGGCCGATCGCGCATGCCGACCGTGCCGGTGCCCCAAGGCTTCCACGAGCCCGGGCCGCTCTTCTATGCGGTACCTGACCAAGACACCGGACACGATCGTGATCGAGGACGCCGCAGGCAAAACCGTGTACAGCACGCCAGCCGTCACACCCACCCCCTCCGGCTCATGCGGCGGACTCAACCCCGACACCTCCAACTGAAGACCTATCGCCGCTGACGGGATTCGGAGCGCGGCTGCGCCGCATCGCGCTCCGCGCAAGCGCAAGCCCGCCAGGCCACACGGCGGGCGCTCAGACCTTGAAGGTCGGGCGGATGACCGCCCGGGCGAGCGCGTGGAAGGCTAGATTGAAGCCGACGAACGCGGGCGAGACATCCTCGCTGACTTCGAGCTTCTCGACGTCGACCGCGTGCACCGCGAACAGGTAGCGATGGTCTCCGTGCGCCTGCGGGTGGCGCGGGCCCGCCGTATGAGCGCTCGCTGTAGTCGTTTCGGACGTGGAACGCTCCCTGAGGCAGTCCGCTGCCCGCGCCTGCGCCGCGCGGCAGCTCGGTGACGTTCGACGGCAGGCCGACGAGGACCCAGTGCCAGAAGCCGCTCCCGGTGGGGGCGTCGGGATCGAAGCAGGTGACGACGAAGCTCCTGGTCTCCGCGGGGAAGCCCGAGCCGCGCAGCTCCGGTGAGATGTTCTTGCCTCCGACGCTCGGGTGAGCGAGCTCAGGATCCATTGGCTGTCCGTCCTGTACGTCGCTGCTCGTCAGCGTGAACGCAGCCACCTGCGGCAGTAGCTCGTACGGGTCCGGTGCGGTGGGACGGTCGAGCGACATGAACAAGCCTCCGAGCGGCTGATTGGCGATCCTGCGTGGTGACTACGCCGCTTTTCCGAGCTCGCAAGCCCGGTGAGCGCCGCTGACGCCAAGATTGCCGCAAAGAGCGAGGTTTGCGCGGAGTGCGTCTACAACGTGCCGCCCGACCGCTGCTCGGCGATCACGCGAGCGAGCGCGGCGCTGGCGGCGGAGGGCGTCCGCTGCGTGGGCGTGGCCAGGGAGATGAGCCAGACGGGAGCGTCGGCGATGGCGAGGATGCGAACGTCGGGGCTGTCGGGAACGTAGGAGGGCGGCATGACGGCGATCGCGAGGTCCTGCTCGACGAAGTCGACGACGCCTGGCATGTCGTTGATCTCGTAGCGAACCTCGCGCGCGATCCCGGCGCTCTGCAGGGCGCCGTCCAGCGCGATGCGCGTCCCCCAGGTGGCGGGGACGTCCGCGAACACGCCGTCCTCCAGGTCCTCCAGGCGGACCTGGCGATTCTCGGCAAGGGGATGCTCGCGATGGCAGACGAGCGCCATCGGCTCGCGCGCGAGCGTCGTCAAGAGCACACCGTCGGGCTGCTCGCCGCCGAGGCCGACGAATGCGAGGTCGAGCAATCCGCTGCGGACCTGCTCGACCATCTCTGTGGAGCCGCCGCTGTGGCGGGTGACGACGCGCACGGCGGGGTGCTGTTGGCTGAAGGCGCGGATGATCTGCGCGACGCTGGCACGGCTGCCGCGCCGATACTGCATCGTGCCGAGGTGAACGGTCCCGCGCAGACCGCCGCGCACTTCGTCCACGGCCTCGACGGCGGCGTCCGCGGCCGCGAGGGTCTTGCGAGCCTCCTCGAGCAGCGCCCGGCCGGCGTCTGTGAGCGAGACCGGGTGGGAGCTGCGATCGAGCAGCGTCACTCCCAGCTCGCGCTCGAGCGACTGCACGGTGGCGGACACCGCCGACTGCACCACGTAGAGGCGCTGCGCTGCACGCGTGAAGTTCTGCTCCTCTGCGACCGCCACGAACGCACGCAGCTGGCGAAGCTCCATCGGGCCATGATCGCAGGAGCAGATGGCGCCCATCGCGAGGTTGCGTTGATTGGCGCGGGCCTGCGTGCCAGTGTCATTGCATGACTTCCACAGCGCCTCACCTCAAGCTCGCCCACGGGGTGGGGTTTGATGCCGCCCTTCGCGTTACCTCGCGATGGCGCAGTTCCGCACCGTATCGATCCGCTTGCTCGCCATTTCCGCAGCGGTCCCGGTCAGCGAGGCGTCGAGCGCGACAGTGACGGTCTTGGAGGCGGCGAGCACGGGGCGGATGCCGCACCCGTGGCGGCGACCGCGGCGACGCCGACGATGGCGCGTCCTGCGGCACGGCGGGTTATCATTTGGTTCGGCCTCCCTTCTGCATGGCTTCCATGCGTGCAAGCAGGCACTGCACGGAGAGACCAATGGTGAAGCGCACGGGGTCGTGAAATTTGTGTTTCGGCATGGCGGACGCTAATTTCCGCACTCATCGCACGGCCTCAGCCTGGATCGCCACGTCAAGGCGTGCATTCCGCGGTTTTCAACATCTTCGGGTTGTCCCGACGCAGTCCTGTCGAACGGGCCATCGCTGGGCTTACTGAAACAGCTTCATCGCGTTGCTCGCCGTCATCGCCACACCCCAGGCGAGCGGGATTCCCACCAGCGCCCAGGCGAGCAGCGGCAGATGCCGCTGCTCGATGTCCGCGAACCGCTCGGCCTGCTCACCTCCGTGTCGCCGGCCGTGAGATGGTGCGCCCGGACGGACGCATCGCGAGATTGCACAGGAAGCCCACGAACAGCAGCCCGGCCATGATGCAGAGGTGAGCGTGTTCAGGCGTCTGCCCTTGGCAACCCCGTTCGCGAGCAGGTATTGACGCAGGTAGCTATGAGCAGCGGCCCGAGCAGCCCCGCCGCCGACCACGCCGTCAGCAGCCGGCCGTGGATCGCGCCGACGTAGCGCACGCCGAACACGTCGCGCAGATAGGCCGGGATGGTCGCGAAGCCGCCGCCAGTACATGTCGGAGTGCCGATGCCGAGACGATCACGAACAGCCCGACGTCGCCGAGCCGCCCGGTGCTGGGCAGCAGCACGTAGAGCAAGATGCCGAGCAGGAAGAAGACGGCATCAGGTGTTGCGCCGCCCGATCCAGTCGGACGCCGAGGCCCAGGTCGCAGCGGCCTGGGCGCCATGTCGAACAGGCTGAGCAGCCGACGAAGCCGGCCGCCGCGACCGGGCTGACCTGGCCGTGGAACATCTTCTGGATCATCGGCGACGCTCGGCTCAGCACCGCGATCCCGGCGGTGAGGGTTCGGCCAGCACCAGCCAGAGCAGGTAGAATTGCGGCGTGCGCAGCACCTGGTCGACATGCACGGTCCCTGTCGTCACCAGCGGGTTCGTCCCCGGCACGAACCCGGCCGGCTGACAGCCGACCGCGGGCACCCGCACGATCGCCGCGCCGATCAGCATGAACGCGGCATAGGTCACGCCGAGTGCGACGAAGGTGGCCTGATCGCGGACCATCCCAACGCTGTCGCGAAATGCCGCATCAGCCAGACCGAAAGCGGCGCCCCGATCATCGCACCGCCGCCGAAGCCCATGATGGCGAGCCCGGTCGACATCCCCGGGCCGGTCCGGGAACCAGGTTATCAGCGTCTTGACCGGCGAGATGTAGGCGAGCGCGCAGCCGCAGCCGCCGATCACGCCATAGCCGCAGATAGACGATCGCGAGATCGTGCGTCGACCCCGATCGCGGCGACAATGAACCGCCGCCGAAGCAGAGCGCCGCCGCCGCCATCGCCTTGCGCGGCCCGAGCACCCGGTCGCGCCACGAGCCGGTGAACGCGGCGGCGAGCCCAGGGCACAGGTCGCGAGCTGAAGATCCAGGTGACGTCGGGGTTGGTCCAGTCGCCGGGCGCGTGCTTGGTCACGCCGAGCAGGCGCGTCATCGGGATGTTGAACACCGAGAAAGCGTAGACCTCTCGCCGATCGCGAGATGGACGCAGAGGGCCGCGGGGGCACCAGCCAGCGATTGAAGCCGGGCGTCGCCACGGTCCGCTCGCGGTCGAGCAGTCCACGGGGAACCGATGGGGTTCGACGCCATGTTTCCTCTCCCGTGATTTCGAGGGCGCGCCAAATAGCGGCCACGTCACATTATTGTCACGGAATACAGCAGAAATCGTCGTCCGTTGCAACAATCTGAGGTTGTGCGGACCGCGAGCTGCAACGGCCCGACCCGCCTCACTCCCCGCGCTTCATCCACGACCCGCCGCGCGGCGCACGCCGGGGTCGAGCAGGGCGGCCGCCAGTTCCGCCGCGTGCTCATACGCCGGCATCAGCGCGGCGCAATGCCGGGCGTTGGCCGTCGCCGGGTGAAAATCCAGATCTCGCTCGATCCTCCGGCAATTGGCCGAGCAGGGCGGCGATGCGGGCGGGTTGATCGTGTCCGCTCCAGGCAATGCCGGAAAACCTGATCGTGGGCCGGGGGCGATCCCGGCCCGCATCGCCCGCCGCCGCAGCAGCCGCGTCGCAGGCATGCAGCGCCTGGCCGCCGGCGGCGTCCGGCGGTGCCCGAGTGCGGCCATGACCGCGGGAGGCTCCGAACGGCACGCGGATGCGTGGCAGGCCGAACTCGGCGCGCTCGGCGATCATCAGCCGGCCGACGGTCGGATGCAGGTGCATGTGCTTGTGCGCGTCGGCGTGGTCGAGCGTCAGGCCGGTCGCGGCGAAGGCCGCGAACTGGGCGCGGATCTCGGCCGCGAGTTGCCGGCGGACGCGCGGCCGGAAGAAGTAGCGCAGGCCCAGGCGGAGCTGGTCGGACGGGAACCTGCCCGTCCGCGGCCGACCAGGTGCGGGGATTTCGCCGGGCGGCAGCACGGCCGGGCCTTCGATGACGACGAGATGCAGGCCGACGCGCAGGCCCGGCATCGCGCGGGCGCGGCGCACCGCGTCGGCGGCGGCGGCGCCGGCGACCATCAGGCTGGCTGGCGTGAGCACGCCGTCGCGGTGGGCGCGCTCGACCGCCTCGTTGACCGCCTCCGACAGGCCGAAATCGTCGGCGGTGAAGATGACGCGATCGCAGGCCCGCCTTTGCCGGTCGACGGGCGCAGCGCCCGCCGTCAGGCGGCCCGTCGCTCCCGCAGGAACTGGAAGAACTCCACGCCCTCGCGCAGGCGGCGCTTCATCATCTGCGGGCTGCGGATCATCTCGCCGAGGATCGAGACGATCTTCGACGGCCGGAAGTAGAAGCGGCGGTAGAACGTCTCGACCGCTTCGAAGATCTCGGTATGCGTCAGATGCGGGTAGTGCAGCGGCGCGATCTGGACGCCGTGCTCGTCGATCAGCTCGGCATGCTCGACGTCGAGCCAGCCTTTCTTGACCGCCTGATCGATACAGGAAGGTGCCGGGATAGGGCGCGGCCAGCGACACCTGGATGGTGTGCGGGTTGATCTCCTTGGCGAACTCGATGGTCTCCTCGATCGTCTCCTGGGTCTCGCCGGGCAGGCCGACGATGAAGGTGCCGTGGATCTTGATGCCGAGCTCGTGGCAGTCCTTGGTGAACTGCTTCGCGACCTCGATGCGCATGCCCTTCTTGATGTTGTGCAGGATCTGCTGGTTGCCGCTCTCATAGCCGACCAGCAGCAGGCGCAGGCCGTTGTCCTTGCAGCACCTTCAGCGTCTCGTAGGGCACGTTGGCCTTGGCGTTGCAGCGACCAGGTGACGCCCAGCTTGCCGAGCTCGCGGGCGATCGCCTCGGCGCGCGGCAGGTTGTCGGTGAAGGTGTCGTCGTCGAAGAAGAACTCCTTCACCTGCGGGAAATACTCCTTGGCGCGGCGGATCTCCTCGACCACGTTCTCGCCGAGCGGGTGCGGTAGCTGTGGCCGCCGACGGTCTGCGGCCACAGGCAGAAGGTGCAGCGGGATTTGCAGCCGCGGCCCGGTATAGATCGAGATGTAGGGGTGCATCAGGTAGCCGATGAAATAGTCTTCGATGCGCAGGTCGCGCTTGTAGACCTCGGTGACGAAGGGCAGCTGGTCCATGTCCTCGCAGGATCGCGCGGTCCTTGTTGTGGACGATGCTCGCCGCTGGCGTCGCGGTAGGTGATGCCGTCGATCTCGGCGAAGTGGCTTGCCCTCGGCGATTTCCTTGATGGTGAAGTCGAACTCGTTGCGCGGCGACGAAGTCGATCACGGCGGCGCGGGCGAGGCTTCCTCCGGCTGCACCGCCACCTTGGCGCCGACGAAGCCGATCATGAGTGTTCGGATTCTCGGCCTTGAGCGCCTCCGCCACCTTCACGTCGGTGCGCGAAGGAGGGGGTGGAGGTGTGGATGATCAGCAGGTCATGCGTCTTCGCGTGCGGCGAGCACGTCGGCCATGGCCAGGCGCGCGGGCGGGGCGTCGATCAGCGTGCTGTCCGGCACCAGGGCGGCGGGCTGGGCCAGCCAGGTCGGGAACCAGAAGGACTTGATCTCGCGCCGCGCCTGGTAGCGTGAGCCGGCGCCGCCGTCGAACCCGTCAAAGGAAGGAGGTTGCAGAAACAGGGTCTTCAACATGGCATCACTCTTTCATCGGTCAAATTCTGATCGGTTCAAATTGTCGGCGCCTGCGCGCCGTTTCCCGGAATCGGCGCGCATCGTCTGGCCCCGCCAATCTACCTTATCGCCGGCATAGCTGACGATGATACATGAGCGCGGAACAGAAATCCCGCACCAGGAAAAGCCACGCATCGCCGGCCTTGGCAAGGCCGAGCAAGGCGTCGATCACGCCGTGCCGCGGTCATAGCGCGTCAGCAGCACGAAGACGAACAACCCCCAGGCCCAGCGGCGAACAGCCGCTGAGAGATGACGGCGAGCAGCGCCCAGAACAGCGAGATCTGCAGCACCGAGGCCGCGTAAGGGGATGGGCACCAGGGCGCGGATGGTGCGCGCCCAGCGCAATTCATGCCGGAACAGCGCGCGGAAATCATCGTCTCCGGCACGGTGGTGGCGGGATCACCTGCGCCAGGGTGAGGTGATGCCCTTGGCGCGGACGAGCCGCCCAGCACCTGGTCGTCGGCCAGATGGTTGGACACGGCCTCCAGCCCGCCGACCTCGGCCAGCACGGTCTTGGTCAGCGCCATGGTGACGCCCAGGCAGTCCTGGCGGCCGAGCTTGCGCGGCCAGCAGCGCGCCGGGGAGGAAGGTGTAGTTGATCTGGTTGGCGCCCATCAGCGTGGCCAGATGCGGCGTGCCCGGCAGGGCCGGTGTAGAGCGTGGTGACCAGCCCGACCCCCGGCTCGCCCAAGCGCCGCGACCACGCGGTGCAGGAAATAGGGCGGCACATGGATATCGGCGTCCGACATCACCAGCATCTCGTACGCCGCCGCCGGAAACATGTTGATGAGGTTGGAAATCTTGCGATTCGTGCCGTGCAGGGTCGGGTCGACGATCACGGCCACGTCGCGCTCCGGATAGCGGGCGCGCAGCCGTGCGACGATGTCCAGCACCGGATCGTGCGGGTTCTGGACGCCGAACACCAGCTGATAGACCGGGTAGTCGATGAGGAAAGAAGGATTCGAGCGCGAGTTCCGTGAGCGGCTCGACGCCGCAGCAGCGGCTTCAGCAGCGACACGGGCGGATGCTCGGTCAGCACCGGCGCGGGCGCCGCGCAGAAGCGCTGGACCAGGAACATGCCGACATATTGCTGAATCACGCCGATGCAGCGCGAACAGCCCGGCGATGCCAGGCAAGCCAGTCAGCAACGTCGGCGAAGAGGACAGCCACGTGCGCCGCATGCAGCACGCGGTTCGAGGGCTCGACCATGTCGAGCTGCCCGAGGCGCATGGCGATCTTTTGCTCCAGAGCGGCGATCAGCTGCGTGGCATCGCCCGAGGTCACCAGCGAGCTGAAATCGGAGGAATGGATGGCCACCTGGCTGATCGTGCCGTTGAGCAGCACGTCGGTGATCTGCCAGCCGTCCGGACCGTCGGCGACGACATAATCGAGCCGCGTCGGGCGGAGCCGTCCGCCGGGACGATCTCCGTCTCGACGATCTTGTCGGCGCCGAGCGTCTTTTCCGTCGGCAGCAGCTCGATCTTCTCGCCGCTATATTTGGCGAACTCGGCTGACATAGCTGGCGACGGTGAATTTGTCGAACGCCGCGCGCAGCTGGTCTGTTGCTGAGCCGCCGGAATGGTCGACCAGAGGAAACCGACCGAGTTCTTTTCAGACCTCGGCCAGATTGTAGCTGGACTCCACCACCGGCGCCAAGGCGGCGGCGCGCGCTGGAAACGCCGTGGCCGGCGGAGCCGGCCTTCATGGTGGCGATCAGGGCGTCGTTGAGCGCCTGCACCGGTGCCAGCCTCCGGCGGCAGCCGCCATGGCGGCAGCAGCGGAAGCAGTACCGCAGCCGCCAGCACTCGTGGAACGGAGCAAATTTTTCATGGCAGTCAGATGACTTTAGGTGATCACTGGGCGGGAATTGCGACCAGATCATGCGATAGCTCGGCAGCGACCCAGAGCCATCAGCACGTGCTGCACGATGTCGCTGCGTCGTCAGGCCGGCATCGATCAGCTGCGCCGGCCGGCGTGTTGTGGTCGATGAGCCGGTCCGGCAGCGTCATCGGCCGGAATTTCAAGCCCGCGATCGAGCAGGCCCGCGATCCAGGCCAGATGATGCACCACGGCCGCACCGAAGCCGCCGGCCGCGCCTTCCTCGATGGTGATCAGCACTTCGTGATGGCGCGCCAGCTGGTCGATCAGCGTCGGTGTCCAGCGGCTTCGCGAAGCGGGCATCGGCGACCGTGGTCGGGAAGCCGCGCGCCGCCAGCTCGTCGGCGGCGCTGCAGGCAGTCGGCCAGCCGCGGGCCCGAGCGACAGGATCGCGACCTTGCCGCCTTCGCGCAGGATGCGGCCTTTGCCGATCGCCCAGCGGCGTGCCGCGCTCCGGCAGCGCCACGCCCAGGCCCTCGCCGCGCGGATAGCGGAACGCGCGATGGGCCGGTCGTCGATCGCCGCGGCGGTGGCGACCATGTGCATCAGCTCCGCCTCGTCGGACGGCGCCATGAGCACGATGTTCGGGCAGGCAGCCGAGATAGGCAAGGTCGAAGCTGCCGGCATGGGTCGCGCCGTCGGCGCCGACCAGACCGGCGCGGTCCATGGCGAAGCGCACCGGCAGGATCTGGATCGCCACGTCATGCACGACCTGGTCGTAGGCCGCGCTGCAGGAAGGTGGAATAGATCGCGCAGAACGGCTTCATGCCCTCGGTCGCCATGCCGGCGGCGAAGGTGACCGCGTGCTGCTCGGCGATGCCGACGTCGAAGCATGCGGTCGGGGAATTGCTTGCGCGAACTTGTCGAGCCCGGTGCCGGACGGCATCGCCGCGGTGATGGCGACGATCCGCGGGTCGGCGCTCGGCCTCGGCGATCAGCGCCTCGGCGAAGACACTTGGTATAGGTCGGCGGGCCGGGCGGCGCCTTGGCCTGCTCGCCGGTGACGACGTTGAACTTGGCGACCGCGTGCAGCTTGTCGGCCGACGGCTTCGGCCGGCGCATAGCCCTTGCCCTTCTGCGTGACGACATGCAGCAGGACCGGCCCGTTGCTCGTCCGCGTCGCGCACGTTGCGCAGCACCGGCAGCAGATGGTCGAGATTATGGCCGTCGATCGGGCCGACATAGTAGAAGCCCAGCTCCTCGAACAGCGTGCCGCCGGTCAGGATGCCGCGGGCATATTCCTCCGCGCGCCGCGCCGTGCGCTCGATGCCGCGCGGGAAGCGCTTGGCCATCTTCGCGGCGAGGTCGCGCAAGCGACAGGAAGCTGCGCGAGGACATCAGCCGCGACAGATAGGCGCTCATCGCGCCCACCGGCGGCGCGATCGACATGTCGTTGTCGTTCAGGATGACGATCAGGCGGGACTTGCATCGCGCCCGGCATTGTTCATCGCCTCATAGGCCATGCCGGCGCTCATCGCGCCGTCGCCGATCACCGCGATCACCTGGCGTCGTCGGTCTGCCGCCTGCTTCAGGTCGCGCGCCACCGCCATGCCGAGACCGGCGGAGATCGAGGTCGACTGGAATGCGCCGCGCCGAACGGGTCGTATTCGCTCTCGGCGCGGCGGGTGAAGCCGGACAGGCCGCCGCCCTGGCGCAGGGTGCGGATGCGGTCGCGCCGGCCGGTCAGGATCTTGTGCGGATAGGCCTGATGGCCGACGTCCCAGATCAGCCGGTCGCGCGGCGTGTCGAACACGGCATGCAGCGCGACGGTCAGCTCGACCACGCCCGAGCGCAGGCGCCGAGATGGCCGCCGGTGACGCGAGACGGCGTCGATCGTCTCCGCCCGCAGCTCGTCGGCCAGCTGCTGCAGCTGCTCGGCGGAGAAATTGCGCAGATCGGCGGGCACGCGCACCCGGTCCAGCAGCGGCGTGCGGCCGGGCGACTCAGCGGGGCGCCGGACTTGCCGCGGGAGATCGTGCTGACTGCCATGCGCGATCAGCTCCGCCGCGCCACGACCTAGGCCGCGAGCGCACGCAGCCGGTCGGCCTCCGCGCCGAAGCCGTCGAGATGCTCGACCGCCTGCTCCGCGCAGCATGCCTGCCTGGGCCGCGGCTCGCTCGACGCCCAGGAGGGCCACCAGCGTGGCCTTGCCGGCTGCGGCGTCCTTGCCGGCGGTCTTGCCGGTCTCCTCCGTGCGTGCCCGTGGCGTCCAGCAGATCGTCGGCGATCTGGAAGGCGCGCCGAGATCGCGGCCGATAGGCGGCGATCTGGGCCGCTGCGCCGGCGGGCCGCGCGGCCCAGGATCGCGCCGGCCTCGGCGCTGTACTGGATCAGCCGCCCGGTCTTCAGCGCCTGCAGCCGCGTGACTTCCGGCCGCGGTCAGGGCCTCGCCCTCCGCCAGCATGTCGATCATCTGGCCGCCTGCCATGCCGCGCGCGCCCGACGCTGCCGCGAGCGCCGCGACCAGTTCGCAGCGCGCCTGCGGGTCGGAATGAGTGTCCGGCTCCGCCAGCACCTCGAAGGCGCGGGTCTGCAGCGCGTCGCCGGCCAGGATCGCGGTCGCCTCGTCGAAGGCGCGGTGCGTGCTCGGCTTGCCACGGCGCAGATCGTCATCGTCCATCGCCGGCAGGTCGTCATGCACCAGCGAATAGGCGTGCAGCATCTCGACCGAGGCCGCGACCCGCGCGGCGCAGGTCGGGAGCGACGCCGAACAGGCTCGCCGACCTCCATCACCAGGAAGCCGCGCAGCCGCTTGCCGCCGCCGAGCGTCGCGTAGCGCATCGCCGTCGGTCAGCCGCGCCTCCGGCCCCTTCGGCCACGGGCAGCAGCACGTCGAGCGCCTCCTCGATCGCCTGCGCCCGCTCTCGGCGAGCGCCGCGACGAGCTGTCGGCTGGTCCACCACGACTGCGGCTGAACGCGCCATTGCACTCCATCGGCCGCAGCGCGAGCGAGCCGTCGGCACGCTCGACGATGGCCTGCACGCGCGCCTCGGCCTCGGCCAGCTTGGCCTCGCAATGGCGGCGCAGCGCGGCGCCGCGCTCGTAGGCGGCGATCGCGTCCTCGAGCTTCTGCTGGCCGCCTTCCAGGCCGCGCACGATCCGTTCGAGCTCGGCCAGCGCGTCCTCGAAGGACAGGCCGGCAGACCTCGGGCTCCGCGAATCGCCTTCCGAGGCGGACGACATTGCGGTCTGCCACCGCATGGTGTGTCACTGGTATGAAGATTGGACCGAGTCGCGCGGCTCAGCGCCGCCACAGGCCATGAACAGACACGAACCGTGGTCAGGCGTGCAGCAGCGTGCGGACATGCAGCCGCCGCGCAGGCCGCCAGTGCCGCGAGGTCGTAGCCGCCTTCCAGCACCGAAACGACGCGGCCGCCGTGCATGCGCGTCGGCCACTGCCAGCAGAGCGCGTCGGTGATCCAGGCGAAATCCTCGGTCTCCAGCCGCAGCTCGCCAGCGGATCGGCCTTGTGCGCGTCGAAGCCGGCCGAGATGATCAGACAGCTCGGGCGCGAAGGCCGTCCAGCGCCGGCAGGATGCGGTCCGCCCAGGCGCCGCGGAAGGCGGCGCTGCCGGACGCCGGGCGGCAGCGGCGCGTTGACGATGTTGTCGGCGATCGCCGGTCTCCGCGGCCGCAGCCGGTGCCGGGATAGCATGGGTACTGGTGGCTCGAGCCGTAGAACAGGCTCGGGGTCGTCGGCGAAGACGTCCTGCGTGCCGTTGCCGTGATGCACGTCGAAATCGACCACCGCGACGCGCCGCAGCCCCAGCGCGCGCGCGCGTGCGCGCGGCGATCGCGGCGTTGTTGAACAGGCAGAACCCCATCGGCGCGGTCGGTTCGGCGTGATGGCCCGGCGGCCGGACGGCGACGAAGGCGGCGCGCGCCCAGCCCTCCATCACCGCGTCGACGCGCGGCGACCGCGCCGCCCGCCGCGCGCAGCGCCGCCTCCGGCGGAGCCCGCGCTCATCACCGTGTCGGGGTCGAGCTGGCACGCTGCTCGCCGGGCTCCGGGCGGATCGCCAGGATCGCGTCGACATAGGCGCGCGGGGTGGACGCGGCGTGAGCTGCTCGCGCGGTCGCCTCGCGGCGCCTGCCTCGCGCAGCAGCGGCGACGAAATCGGGATCGCTTCGAGCGCCCGCAGCACGGCGCGCAGCCGGTCGGCGCATTCCGGATGCCAGGCGCCGGTGTCGTGCTCGAGGCAGGCGGGATGGGTGAACAGCGCGACCGGCATAGGCGCCATCCAGTCGGGGGCTCCGGATGGCATCGGGCAGGGCGGGGCGGCGGATGACGAAGCTGAAGCACGCCGGCTTCCTCGCTCCAGGCGAGCAGTGCGTGGCCGGTCTCCCGGCAGAAGGCCTGGAAGTCGGCGACCGCGGCACGATCGGTCGCCAGCACGCGCAGCCGCTCGCCCGGCGCCATGCCGCGCAGCGCACGGTTGGCGCGCAGCACCGGCAGCGGGCAGGTCAGGCCCTTCACGTCGAGCAGGGTTTCGCTCATGGCGCATGGTGTGGCGCGTCGGCGGCTGCTGGCAGTTTTCCGCGTCGCGCTGCGGAGCCTGGGACGACGCATGAACGTGCCCGCATCGCATCGGCATCGATCTCGGCGGCACCAAGATCGAGATCGGCGGCGCTCGGCCGCGGACGGGCGGGAGCTGATCCGCCGCCGCATCGCCACGCCCCCGCGGGCGGCCACGATACGCCGCGACGCGTCGCCGGCCGATCGCCGGCGCTGGTGCGCGAGCGTCGAGGCGCGAGCTGGGCGCGCGCGGCAACGGTCGGCATCGGCATCCCGGGCGTGATCAGCCCGGCGACGGGCCTGGTCAAGAACGCCAACTCCACGCGCCTGAACGGCCACCCGTTCGACCGCGACCTCGCCGCCGCACTCGGCCGCGAGGTGCGGGTCGAGAACGACGCCAACTGCTTCGCCCTGTCGCGAGGCGGCGGACGGCGCCGGCACCGGGCACGGCGCTGGTGTTCGGCGTGATCCTCGGCACCGGCTGCGGCGGCGGCATCGTGGTGATGGCAGCGTGCTGGTCAGGGCCGCCACCGCATCGCCGGCGAATGGGGCCACAACCCGCTGCCCTGGCCCAGCCGGACGAGCTGCCCGGGCCCGCGCTGCTGGTGCGGCCTGCATGGCTGCCTGGAGACCTGGATCTCCGGCCCCTCGCTGGCGCGCGATTGCGACGGGCCCGGCGCGCGCGATGCGCGCGGGCATCCCCGCCCGCGCCGCCGCCGGCGACGCGAAGGCGCGCGAGCGGCGCTCGACCGCCATGCCGACCGGCTGGCGCGCGGGCTCGCTGTGGTCGATCAACCTGATCGATCCCGATGCGATCGTGCTCGGCGGCGGCCTGTCCAACATGGCCCATCTCTACGCGCAGGTGCCGAAGCTGATGCGGCGCTACGTCTTCTCCGACGTGTGTCGACGACGCCGATCGTGCGCAACCGCGCATGGCGACATCTCCGGCGTGCGCGGCGCCGCCTGGCTGTGGCCGGCGACACGGGCGCCGCTGACTGCCGGCGCTGTGCCGCGATTGCGGCGCCGGTCCGGCGGACGGCGCGGTCCTGCCCGACTGCGGCTGCCGGCGCATCGTGCGCCATGCCGAGCTGTTCTCGCTCGCCATCGCCCATGTCGATTGCGACGCCTTCTTCGCCAGCGTCGAGAAGCGCGACCGGCCGGAGCTCGCCGCCCGGCCGGTGATCGTCGGCGGCGGCACGCGCGGGGTGGTGACCGCCGCCTGCTATGTGGCGCGGCTCTACGGGCGTGCGCAGCGCGATGCCGATGTTCAAGGCGCTGAAGGCGTGCCCCGACGCGGTGGTGATCCGCGCCGGATTTTTCCAAGTACATCGCGGCCGTCGCGCGGCAGATCCGGGCGCTGATGGAGCGGCTGACGCCGCTGGTGCAGCCGCTCTCGATCGACGAGGCGGTGCTCGACCTCGCCGGCACCGCGGCGCTGCACGGCGCGCCGCCGGCCGCCGTGCTCGCCCGCTTCGCCCGCGAGGTCGAGCGCGAGGTGGGCGTCACCGTCTCGATCGGGCTCGCGCGCCAACCGGCTGCTGGCCAAGATCGCCGCCGGGCGCGACAAGCCGCGCGGCTTCGCCGTGATCGGCGCGCGAGGCGCCGGCGCTGCTGGCGCCCGAGCCGGTGCGGCTGCTGCCCGGCATCGGTCCGGCACAGGAGCGGCGGCTCGCGGCACTCGGGATCACCCGGCTCGGCCATCTGCAGGCGCTCGACCCGCGGACGGCGCGCGCGCCTTCTGGGCGAGGACGGCGCCGGCCTGGTCGCCGCGCGCCCGCGGCGAGGATGCGCGGCGGTCGATCCCGGGCGCGAGACGAAGTCGGTCAGCGCCGAAACCACGTTCGCGACCGACCTGTCGCGGATCGACGCGCTCGAGCGGCATCTCTGGCGGCTCTCGGAGACAGCTGGCGCGGCGGCTGAAGGAAAGGAACTTGCGGCCGGCGGCGTGGTGCTGAAGCTCAAGACGCGCCGGCTTCGCGCTGCGCACCCGCGCCGTCCGCCTCCCGGTCCCGACCGTGCTGCCGGACCGGCTGTTCGAGGCCGCGCGCACGCTGCTGGCGCGGGAGGCGGATGGCACGGCGTTCCGCCTGATCGGCATCGGCGCCCAGCCGCTGCGACGCTGGTGCGGCCGCTGACCGGCCTGACCTCGCCGACCCCGATATCGGCCGCCGCGTCGCCCGGCAGGCGGCGATCGACGCTCTGCGCCGGCGCTTCGGGGCCGAGGCGGTGATCGCCGCGGCCGCGGGCTGCGGTAAGCTTCGCCGCCGCAATGGCGCTGCCGGCACATCATGTCAGACGGCGGCGTCGAGCCCCGGCGGAGCAGCGCCCGTGAAAAACGCGGCAAGATACATCTTCCCCAGGATGTGCCTGGTTTCCGCCGCACCAGGCTGCGAGCCGCCCGTCGCGGATGGCCGTTCGGAAGTCCGACACCGTCGGCACCGATAGCGATCTATCTGCCAGCGCACCGAGGGCGGCAGCGGAGGCGCTCAGAAACACCCCCGCATAATAGAGCCGCGTGAACGCGCGCACCAAAGCGAGTCGCGCCAGCATGGCCTCGTCTGGCCGGCGGCCGAGCCAGGCATGCAGCAACGCGGCCTCCAGGGCGGGCGACGGCGCCAGATTGTCGAGCGTAATGGCCACATCGACCAGCGGATCGTTACGATAGGCCGATTCCCAGTCGATCAGCCAAAGACGGCGGCCGTCGAACAGAATGTTGCGCGGCACCGGGTCGTTATGGCTGGAGACGGAGTTCGCCGTCATCCCAGACATAGAGGGCGCGGATACGCTGGAGGTGGTCCGTGTATGGGGTGAGCACGCCCGGCGCGAAGAGACCCGTGCTGCACACCCAGGCCCAAAGGCGGCCGACGATATCGGGGTAGTCGACGAAGCGCGGGAACGGGGTTGTCCCCTGCATGCGGGCGCAGCAAGCTCCCCGATGGCCTGCGCGAGCGCCTGGGCGCCGCCCGGAAAGGCGCTCAGCGGCTGCTCCTCGATGAAGTCCATGACGGCGACTTGGGCAGCCTCGTGGACGTGGTGCAGCCGGGCGCGATCCCTGCCTGCGCGGCGATGCGCATCGACTCGTATTGATGCGGGTTGCGCAGCGGGCTCGCCGGCCCTTCCAGGCGGATGAGGTAGCGCCGCCCGCCGATCTCGACCCGAAAGGGGAAGGCACCCGAGGCGCCGGCCGCGATCGGCGTTATCGCGTTGACCCGAGGGGAACCGAAGGCGGCGTTCAGCGCCGAGCGCACCGTCTCATATTGGGCCGTCTCATGTTGGGCCGCGCACGATGCGCCTGGGACGTTCCGACGCCATGACCATCCCTCGCACGCGGCAGGCGACCCTTCACTGTTGCCGCCCTTGCACGTATTTCGGCATCGTCGATCGCGTTCGAGAGGCGGTCCTGCCGTCGATCTCTTCGAGCAAAAGAAAGTCCAGGGCTCTGCCCGGACCCGCCAAGGGCAGAGGCCTTGGAACCCTTCACCTCGGCATGGGATCAAAGGGCCTCCCGGCCCTTGCGGGTCTGGGGGAGCCCAGCCTTTCTGACCGCTCAGGCCGCGGACCCGACGCTGCCGAGAAAGTCCCGCCACAGCGCCAGCACCCGCGTCTCGGTGAATTCCGCCTCGTAGCGACGCCGCCCGGCCGCCGCCATCGCCCGGGCCCGCGCCGGCTCGGCCAGCACAGCCCCCAGCGCCGCCGCGAGCCCGGCCGCATCCTCGCGCGGCACCAGCATCCCGTCCGTGCCGTCCTCGATCAGTTCGCCGGCCCTTTGACGGCGGCGGCGACCACCGGGCAGCCGGCCGACCATGCCTCGATGATGACGTTGCCCAGCGGCTCGACGCGGCTCGGCACCACCAGCGCATCCTTGCCGCCGCCAGCAGCGCGCCCACGTCGCGCCGCCAGCCGGCAAAGACCACCCGCTCCGCGACGCCGAGCGCGGATGCGAGCCGCGTCAGCTCGGCCCGCGCCGGACCGTCGCCGGCCAGGAGCAACGTCGCCCCCGGCAGCGCCGGCAGCGCACTCAGCAGCACGTCGAACCCCTTCTCCGCGTGCAGCCGGCCGAGCCCGAGCAGCAGCGGGCGTGGCATTCGCGAGAGGCCCGCCGCCGGCGCCGCCCCCGCCTGGTCGGCGACGAAGTTTGGCAGGTAATGCGTCCGCGCCGCCGGCCGTCCCGCGCCCGCATCCAGGCCACCAGCCCGCGCGTGTTGCCCACCAGGTGGTCGCAGTGCCGGAAATGGTCGAGGTTGTAGAACCCGCCCAGCCGGCCGACGCGCACATACGGCCCGCGCGGCGTGAAGCTCGACGCCCGGCTCATCCAGCTCACCACGACGCGTGGCGCGAACCGGCGCAGCGCCGCCCGCAGCCTCGGCCGCGTCCGCAAATCCAAGCCTGCCCGAACCCCAGTTCCAGCGGATCGAGCCCGGCCGCCCGCAGCCGCGCCGCCCGTGCCGGCTCCCGCTTGATCGCCGCCAGCACGGTGTCGCCGGCCGCGACCTGCGCCGCGCACAGCCGCTCGAAGAACAGCTCGGCCCCGCCCATCGGCGCGCCCGCCATCACATGCGCGACCCTCACGCGCGGTTGCGTCCCGGCTGCACCCGCGCCGGTTGGCCCCGGCGCCCCGGGATGCGATACATGCAGGCCATGCGCGTGCTGTATCATCTCCCCCTGTCGCCCTTCTCGCGGAAAGTCCGCCTGGTTCTGGCTGAAAAGCGGCTGCCGTTCGAGCTGCGCATCGAGAAGGTCTGGGAGAAGCGGGGCGAATACCTCACGCTCAACCCGGCCGGCACCGTGCCGACGCTGATCGAGGAGAACGACCTCGTCATCGCGGATAGCGGCGTGATCTGCGAATACCTCGAGGAAGCCTATCCCGACACGCCGCTGATGGGCCGCACGCTGCCGAGCGCGTGGAGGTGCGCCGCCTGGTCGCCTGGTTCGACGGCAAGTTCGGCTTCGAGGTCACCCGCAATCTGCTGGGCGAGAAATTCATGAAGCGCCTCTCCGGCCGCGGCAACCCCGACGCGACCGCGCTGCGCACCGGCTATGCGGCGATGCGCGAGCACCTGCAATATGTGGGGGATGCTGGCGGAGACGCGGAAATGGCTCGGCGGCGCGGCGCTGTCGCTCGCCGACTTCGCCGCCGCCGGGCACCTCTCGGCGCTGGACTTCGCCTCCGACGTCGACTGGAGCCTCTCGCCGGCGGCAAAGGACTGGTATGCGCGGATGAAGTCCCGGCCGAGTTTCCGCGCCCTGCTGGCCGATCGGGTGCCGGGTGTCACGCCGCCGGCGCATTACGCGGACCTCGATTTCTAGGCGGCGGCGCAACCACCGCGCGCGGCTGCTTTATCCGCGCCAATGTAAGGCCTTCGCGTAGGATCGCGGCTCGATCCCGGCGAGGACCCGACCCGATGCCGCACCGCCTCATCTATCCGCACACGCCGAGCACGCCGCTGCCCCTGGGATCGGCGAGCGTCCCCGTGCCCGTACCCGGACATCGCACGACTGCGCGCCAGCGTGTCCGGATCGGTGCTGGTGCCGGGAGACCAGGGATACGATACCGCGCGACGGCTTTCGGACCGGCGGTTCGATCCCACGGCCGAGCGGTCGTCGTTACTGCGCGGATATCCCCGATGTCGCCACGTGCCTCGCTTTCGCGCGGACGCAGCGGATGGCGTTCCGCGTCCGCTCCGGCGGCCATCCTTCGCCGGGTATTCCGCCTGCG
>CAVUYF010000014.1:0-27545 GCA_963745635.1 uncultured Solirubrobacteraceae bacterium
GACCGGCGAGTTCCACTACCGCTTGCGACGTTTGTTGGCTCCCGAGTGGAGACCCTTGGCTAGAGCAACTATGGCTACGGACGCCCAGACGAGCTGAATCGCCAAGGACGGCCACGACTTTTGGTGGATTACATTGATGCCGAGGCCGACGGCCCCCACTAGATTCAGGCACTGGTAAGTGGCGCTGCCGCCATCCACCCTCTTGGTCGACACGAGTATGTATGCGGTGATGACCAGGGCCGCGCCCAGCCAGCCTGCGACCTGTGCGACCATATATCCAGTACCCGAACGGTTGGCGCCCGCTAGGGCGTCGGCGTCGCCTGCTGGGGCATGGCCCGCGCATTTGCCCGCGTCGTGGTGGGTGGGTCGAGATCTCCGTTTGTTGTCGTGATGTCGATGACTTCTCCTGGCATCACGGGAAATGCGATCGCCGGCCGGCTGAATCCGAGGGCCCCCTTGATCTTCGAGGGGTTAACAACTGCGCGTGCGATTGCCACAAAGATGATGTAGAGGACTCCCCCAAGAACCCAGGTCTCGGCAGGCGCGTCCCCCCAATATCGTGTGGAGCTGGCTCCGGGCATGATCCCGGTTCCGAAGGCGCCGAGGATCACCGCCACCAGGAGCGCGGCCACGGCAGGCACGTTGGCGATGCCGGCATCGCGCCACGCCGGTGGGTGCAACAAGGGTCGCGAGATCCCGAAGAGCCGGGGCAGCAGAAAGTGATCGACACACATGATGATCGTTGCGGTGGGCACGGTAATCGCAAGGAAGGCCGTGATCGTCGTGAATCCGCTGACGAGCTCGTAGTTGACGATCCAGGCCATCAAGGCACCGAAGGCGGCGGCCGTGAGACAGCTGTACAGGCGCTTCCAACGTCTCCAGCCGCCCAGCAGGTTTTGCAGAGCGTTGATCGACTCGTAGTAGTTGCCGTCGTTGATCGCGACCTGGCTCACGGTGGCGACGATGAAGGCGAGGAAGAACACGCCGAAGAAAGAGTAGTGCACGGTGAAACGGACGATCATCGAAAATTCGGTGCTGTGCGCGAGATCTGCCATGAACCAGCCGCCGATCGCGCACATCGAAAAGCCGAATATGAGACCAAACACGTAGGCCGAGAATGGCCAGGAGAACGTCGGCTTGCCGTATCGCCAGAGGTCGGGCTCGTTGCCCCACATGCAGAATCCGATCACCACGCCCACGGCGGGGAAGAAGGCGAGGCCGGAGGTGTGGGGGGTGCCGCCAAAGTGGCTGCCGTCGACGGCGACGCCCTTGATGACGAGAAAGTAGATCCACAGGACGAGCAGCGGTGTCACGACGTAGCGGGCGTACGCGCTGATCCCCGTGAAGCCAAAGATGTTGTTGAAGACCATGACGAACGCGATCACGATCGAGAACAGCTCCACGTGACCCCAGCCGTACAGGCCATCCCAGATCTGAGCCAGGAGGTTGGCCTGGAAGCCGACGAAGCCCAACGCGCCCACGAACGCGAAGATCGAGACGACGGCGGAACCGCTGACCCCAAAGATCGATCTCGTCAGCAGGGCGTGCGTCTGGCCGGACCGCGACCCCACGTACGCGGCGAACATTCCGTAGATCAGATATGAGAGGACCCCTACCGCGACGATCGCGATCGTCGATGCGAGGGAGTGGCCGCCGGCGTAGATCTGGGTCCCGACGAAGAGGAACGAGAACCCGGCGCTGAAGGTCATCCAGATGCCCCAGAAGTGCAGCAGCGGCCGCCGCCGATTCAGCGGGACCACGCCCGCGTCGCTCGTCGAATAGTCGTGCGCTATCGACTCGTCCAGGCCCTCGAAGGCATCCTCGACCAGCGCATGCTCGAGCTTCTCGACGTCGATGCTGTGTGCGTGATGCGGCGCGTCTCCACGCTCATCGGCTCCCATGTGACATCCCTTTCCTCGCTCCCCTTGAGGCCTGAGATCAGGCGACGCGAATGTATATAGCATCGCTGATCTAGTGTCAACGCTAGATGTGCGTAAGCCACACTTTTGTGTGGTAAATCCGACTTTCGCTACATTTTCTGTGGTAACGTCGCACAGAATTGAGGTCAGTGTGTCGGTCCGTGTCGCCAACTCAAGGGAGGAACAAGGTGGGCTATCGAATAGCAGTCGACACTGGCGGCACGTTCAGCGACGTGGTCGTCGTGGACGAAGCAGACGGAAGCCTGTGGGTCAGCAAGGCCCTGACGACGCGGGAGCGCGTGTTTCGAGGCATCTCCGAGGCGCTCGACTACGGCGCGCGTGAGCACGGGAAAACACTGGACACGTTGCTCGCCGACGCATCGGTGTTCATCTACGGGACGACGCACGCGACCAATGCGATTCTGACCGAGACCACCGCACGGACCGCCCTGCTGACGACCGCCGGCCACCCGGACACGCTCGTGTTGCGCGAGGGGGGCAAGCACAACCCCTTCGACTTCCGCGGGCACTACCCGCCCCCGTACGTGCCGCGTCACCTGACCTTCGAGGTCTCAGAGCGCGTGACCGCGCAGGGCGAGGTGCTCGTCGCGCTCGATGAGGCGGAGCTTCGAGCCACGCTCGAGGAGGTACGCCACAAGGACGTGGAAGCCATCGCGGTCTGTCTGCTCTGGTCGATCGTCAGTCCGGCCCACGAGCTGCGCGTCGGCGAGATCATCGAGCAGGAGCTGCCGCAGGTCCCCTTTACCCTCTCGCATCAGCTGAATCCGATCATCAGGGAGTACCGGAGAGCTTCCTCGACGGCCATCGATGCTTCGCTGAAGCCGCTGATGCAACGCCATCTCGACGAGATGGCGTTGGATCTGAGCGCTGCGGGATTCTCCGGCGAGCTTCTGGTTGGCACCTCGTTTGGCGGCGTTCTCGGCGTCGAGGACGTCGCCGCGCGACCGATCTACTCCGTGAACTCAGCGCCCGCGATGGCACCTGTCGCCGGTCGGGTCTATGGGCCCGACGAGCGCAACGTGATCGTCTGCGACATGGGCGGAACGAGCTTCGACGTCAGCCTCGTGCGAGAGGGGTATCTGAAGTTCACACGCGAGACGTGGCTCGGCGAGCGGTTCACCGGGCACATGACCGGGCTGTCCGCGGTCGACATCAAGAACATCGGTGCCGGCGGAGGCAGCATCGCCTGGATCGATGCCGGAGGTCTGCTCCGCGTCGGGCCGCAGAGCGCAGGCGCGCAGCCCGGGCCCGCCTGCTACGGGGCCGGGGGGACCGAGCCCACGGTGACCGACGCGTGCGTTGTCCTTGGGTACATCGATCCCGACTACTTCCTCGGAGGCCGAATTCGGCTCTCAGAGGACGCGGCGCGCGAGGTCTGTCAACGCCGCATCGCCGAACCCCTTGGGTTGAGCGTCGAGGACGCTGCCCACGCGGTGCTGACGGTTGCCAATGAGCACATGGTTACGGCGATCCGCGACATCACGATCAACGAGGGTCTCGACCCGCGGGGATCCCTGATCGTCGCGGGCGGGGGCGCCGGAGGCATGACCGTTGGGCGGATCGCCGACGAGCTGGGCTGCGAGCGCGTACTCGTGCCGAGAACCGCCGGCACGCTGTCGGCCTGTGGTGGCCTGCTCTCAGATGTGGTCACCGAGTTCAGCGTGAGTCGCCGGGCGGACACAAATCGCTTCGCCTACGATCTCGTCAACCAGGCCCTCGCGCATCTCGCGGAGCAGATGCGCGAGTTCTTCGAGCGCCTGGACGTTCCACCCGAGCGCCAACGGAGCGAGTTCTTTGTCGAGGCCCGCTACCCGTACCAGGCGTGGGAGCTGGAGGTTCCCCTGGACACGGCGGAGTTCGACGGCGTCGAGGCTGTCGAAGCGATGGTGGACGCCTTTCACGCTGCTCATGAGCGGGTGTTCGCGGTAAGCGAGTCGGGTCAGCACATCGAGTGCATCTACTGGAAGGGGCGGGCGACAGCCCTGCTCGACAGGCCCGATCTTGCCGTGGGCCGCGCACGGAGCGACGATCAGGCGCCGGTCGCCGCGTCGACTCGTCCGGCGTGGTTCGGCCGGAGTGGCTCGAGTGACACGCCCCACTTCCGCGGGGCGGCGCTCGCCGTTGGCGACCGGGTGCGCGGTCCCGCGATCGTCGAGGAGCCAACGACGACCGTGGTCGTCTATCCGGGATGGGCGGCCGCGGTCACCGATACAGGCGATTACCTGCTCACGAGAGAAGGAGCGAAGGATGAGTGAGACATCGAAGAGCTCGTTTGACCCGGTTCTGCTTGCTGTGCTCTCCAATCGACTCGAGAGCATCGTGCGGGAGATGACCAACACGCTCCTGCGTGCGGGCCGCTCTGCGGTTCTCAACACCGCCCGCGACTTCTCGTGTTCGTTGATCACGTCTGAGAACGAGCTGCTCGCCTCTGCCGAGGGCCTCCCGGTACACGTCATCGGCACCGAGTTCCTTGCGCAGGCCATGACGGAGGTCCATCCCGACTATGCGGAGGGGGACGCGTTCCTGCACAACGATCCCTATCTCGGCAACACCCACCCCGCCGATCACGCCATCCTCGTACCGGTGTTCTTCGAAGGCCAGCACATGTTCACCGCGTGCGCAAAGGCCCACCAGGCGGACTGCGGGAACGCGCTCCCAACCACCTACATGCCGGGCGCCCGTGACATCTACGAGGAGGGCGCGCTCATCTTCCCGTGTGTGCGCGTGCAGCGCGATCGCCGTGACGTGGAGGACATCATCCGCATGTGCCGTCGACGCATCCGCGTACCCGACCAGTGGTACGGAGACTACCTCGCGACTCTCGGCGCCGCTCGTATCGCTGAGCGACGCCTGAAGGAGCTCTGCGAGCAGTACGGCAGCGACACGCTCCGCGCTTTCATACGCGAGTGGTTCGACTACAGCGAGCGGCGCATGATCGACGCGATCAAGCAGCTTCCGAGCGGTGCGCTCGTCGGCAGCGCAACCCACGATCCCTACCCAGGGGTCCCCTCCGGGGTCGACCTCACCGTGAAGGTCGCGATCGACGCGGAGCAGGGAACGATCGAGCTCGACCTGCGCGAGAACCCCGACAACTACCCCGGCGGCCTCAACGAGTCCCGTGCGTGTGCGACGAACAACGTGATCACGGGCGTGTTCAACTCGATCGATCCTGACGTGCCGCACAACTCCGGCAGCTTCCGGCGAATCAACGTTCTCCTGCGCGAGGGTTGCATCGCCGGTATCCCCGAGTTCCCCCACTCCTGCTCGATGGCGACCACCAACATCGCCGACCGGCTCGTCTGCCTCACGCAGGCCGCGTTCGCAGAGCTCGGCGAGGGCTTCGGGCTTGCCGAGGGTGGTCTCGGGATGGGGATCTCCTACGCTGTGATCTCCGGGCACGACGCTCGCTTCGACGGTGCCCCGTACGTCAACCAGATCTTCCTCGGCAGCACCGGCGGGCCGGGCGGTCCGGTAGCCGATGGGTGGCCAACCTACTACCTGCCCGTCGCGGCCTCGCTCATGTATCACGACAGCACCGAGGTCGACGAGCAGAAGTACCCCATCCACGTGTACGAAAAGCGCCTGATACCAGACTCCGAGGGCGCGGGTCGCCATCGCGGCGCGCTTGGCTCCGAAGTGCTGTACGGACCCACCGATCTGCCGATGACGATCGCCTACACGTTCGAGGGCCATGAGAACCCGGCCCGCGGAGTGCGGGGCGGCGGCGTCGCCAGTCCGTCCGACGGGTGGAAGATCGACGTCGAGGGCAACGTGGTCCCGGTGCCGATGGCCGCCGCCATCGAGATTCAGCCCGGCGAGCGTGTGCTGTCGCGCACCGGTGGCGGAGGTGGTTATGGACCGGCTTTGACCCGCGACACTGCAGCGGTGCTCGACGATGTCCGCGAAGGCTGGGTGTCCCGTGAGCGCGCGCGGACCGTGTACGGTGTCGTGTTGGAGGGGCACTTGGATGATCTGCAGATCGACCACGTGGCCACAGCAGCGGCGCGTCAAAGCGCGGGGGAGGAGCGGTGAGCGGTCCAACCAGTTACGACCCACAGCCGGTGGTCCAGGAGGCCGATAGGGCGCAAGAGCCTGACGACAACATCGAGGTCGGACAACGTCTTCGCGCGATGCGCCGGTTGCGGGGTTGGACCCTGAAGCGGGTTGCCGAGCAGTCGGGGGTCAGCCCGAGCTTCCTGAGTCAAGTCGAGCGCGGCCGAGCGGCCGCGAGCATCGCATCCCTCAAGCGGATCGCAGCAGCGCTGGACCTCAGCATGGCCGATCTCTTTGGCCCGGACGGTTCTGGAAAGCCGCGTGTCCTCAAGCGCTGGGAACGTCCGGCGCTCGCGTTTGGGCACCTCGGGCACAAGTACCTGGTGACGCCGCGACCGCTCCAGTTCCTGGAGGTGTTCGTCGGCGAGTTCGAGCCCGGCGGCACAACCGGTGAGCCATATTCCCATGGCGACTCAGAGGAGCTGTTCATGGTTCTCGAGGGACGGGTGCAGCTGCAGGTCGGCGGTGACATCTTTGAGATGGAGCCAGGCGACAGCATCGACTACCGGAGCTCAACGGGGCACGCCGTGTCCAACCCGTACAGCGAGACGGCGCAGGTCCTGTGGGTGATCAGCCCTCCGAGCTACTGAGACATCGAGGACCCGCGGCTCAGGCGACGACGTTCAGCGCCTGCGGCATGATCGAGTAGCGGGCTTCGGTCACCTCGCCGAGGTAGTCGCCGTCGACCTCCAGCGGCAGTGGGCGCCCGTCGGCGCTGCGCACGAGGAGCTCGCTCAGACCCGTCAGGCCGGTCACCTGGCGGTTGCCTGCCACGCGCGCGCGGCTCGAGAGCGCGCGCCAGGTGATGGACGGCATCGCCAACGGCGTCGCGCGGTGCAGGACGCCGCCGGCGAGCGCCCCCGAGTCGAGCGCCGCGCCGTCGGCGATCTCGATGGGACGGTTCTGGAAGTAGGTGAACGGCGAGCCGTTCTGCACGATCGCGGTGACGCCTTCGATCGTCTCGGTGCCCTCGCCGGCCTGGACCTGCAGGCGCGGGGGCCTCAGCAGGTAGCGGCGCAGGAGCGTGCTGAAGGCGACCCACGCGAAGAAGTACGGCCCCAGGCGCGCCTTCATGCGGGGGTTGGCGTCGACGCGCTCGACGACGCTCGCGTCGAGGCCGAGACCGGAGGCGAACGTGAAGCAGCGACCGTTGACGACGCCCAGATCGACCTTGCGCGGACGCCAGTCGTCGGCCATCGCCAGCAGGTGCTCGGTGGCGTCGACGACGTCGCCGGGGATCCCGAGCATCTTGGCGAACACGTTGGCCGAGCCGCCGGGCAGGCAGCACAGGGGGGTGGGGGAGCCGAGCAACCCGTTGGCGGCTTCGTTGACGGTCCCGTCGCCGCCGAACGCCACGACCACGTCATAGCCCTCGTGCGCCGCCTCGCGACAGAGCTCGGTGGCGTGCCCGCGGGCCTCGGTGTCCACGGCGTCGACCTCGAAGCGGCCCTGCAGCGCGTAGACGACCAAGTGACGCAGCCGGTCGGAGACAGTTGTCGCGTAGGGATTGACGATGATCAGCATGCGCCGCTTGCTGGCGGGATTGGCGAAGCGGAAGGGCGCGTCGCCTTCGCCGGTCCGCGGGTCCTCCTCGACGGTGCTCTGACCGCCGGCCGGCAGCTGGTCGTTCTCGGACGTGGAGGCGCTCACCGCTAGGCCTACACCGGGTGCGCGCGAGCGTTACCCTCGAGATCGGATCTCTGGCGAGCGTCCACTCCGGCTCATGGCGGGGCTTGCGTTCGCCGATACGGTTGCTAGACTTCCCGACACAGATGGACACATCCAGAGGGGTGGAGGGCCTGGCCCTACGAAACCCCGGCAACCACCGCCAATGTCACAGGCGGGAAGGTGCCAATTCCAGGTGATGTGTGGCCGGGCTTCGCGCTCTTCGCCACACGTGACAAGGCGAAGGCTAACGCGAAGGAGCCCAAATGGCTGTCAGTCATCTTCAGTGCAAGGAGTGCAAGGCGGAGTATCCGCTGGAGGCGCTCTACGTCTGCGACAAATGCTTCGGGCCGCTCGAGGTGGCCTACGACCACGCCGGCTTGACGCAGGACGTCGGCGAGCTGCGCCGGCGTATCCAGGGCGGGCCCCAGAACATCTGGCGCTACGCCGACTTCCTGCCGCTGGCGGGCGGACCGCCCGGACCGTCCGGCCGCCTGGCCTCGCGCGTGGGCCTGCCGGCTGGCTGCACGCCGCTGATCCGCGCGGACCGGCTGGCGGAGCGCCTCGGACTGCGCGAGGTCTGGGTCAAGAACGACGCCGCCAACCCCACGCACTCGTTCAAGGATCGCGTCGTCTCGGTGGCCGTCACGCGGGCGCGCGAGCTGGGCTACGAGACGATCGCGTGCGCCTCGACCGGCAACCTGGCCAACTCGGTGGCCGCCCACGGCGCGGCGCTGGGCCTGGAGTCCTATGTCTTCATCCCCTCCAACCTGGAGGAGCAGAAGATCCTTGCCACGGGCGTCTACGGGACGCGACTGGTCGGCGTGAACGGCAGCTACGACGACGTCAACCGCCTTTGCACGGAGCTGTGCGCGGAGCGCGACTGGGCGTTCGTGAACATCAACCTGCGTCCCTACTACGCGGAGGGCTCCAAGACGATCGCGTTCGAGATCGCCGAGCAGCTCGGCTGGGAGCTTCCCGACCGCTGCGTGGTTCCCGTCGCCTCCGGCTCGCTGTTCACGAAAATCGCCAGGGGCTTTGAGGAATGGACGGAGCTCGGGCTCATAGAGGGCTCCGCCCGCCCGCTGCCGCGCATGAACGGCGCGCAGGCGGAGGGCTGCTCGCCGGTGGCGAGCGCGTTCTCGGCCGGCCACGACGTCTGCCGTCCGGTCAAGCCGGACACGATCGCCAAGTCGCTGGCGATCGGCAACCCCGCGGACGGGCCCTACGCGCTGGATCTGGCGCGCTCCACGGGCGGCTCGGTGGACGCGGTCAGCGACGATGAGATCCGCGCGGGCATCAAGCTCCTGGCGGAGACGACCGGGGTCTTCACGGAGACCGCGGGCGGCGTGACGACCGCGGTGCTGGCCAAGCTGGCCGCGCGCGGCGACATCGACCCGGACGAGCGCGTCGTGCTGGTGATCACGGGCGAGGGCCTGAAGACGCTGGACGCGGTGCGCGGCACGTTCGAGACCTCGACGATCGAGCCGACGGTCGAGGCGTTCGAGGCCGGTGTGCCGGTCGCGGTGGCGGTCTGATGTCCGTCGTGGTGAAGATCCCCACGCAGCTGCGCGCCGCCGCCGGCGGCGAGGCGCAGGCGCAGGTGGACGGCGCCGCCACCGTGCAGGAGGTGCTGGACGGCCTGTTCACGCTTCACGAGGAGCTGCGGGGGAGGATCGCCGACGACGACGGGTCGCTGCGGCGCTTCGTCAACGTGTATCTCGCGGGCGAAGACATCCGCTTCCTCGACGGCCTGGCCACGCCGGTGATCGACGGCGCCGAGCTGACGATCCTGCCGGCAGTCGCCGGCGGCTGAGCCCTCCGGCGCGGCGTCCGATCCCTCTTTGGCCTGCCTGGTCGAGGGGGCCGCGGCTCAGCGGCGCTCAGAGGAGCGGGATCGCGCCTGCAGAGCCCCTGACGCGTCGGCGCGCACGTCCAGGTCCTCCGCGTGCTGGCGCAGCTCGGTGCCGCGTGGGGTGCTCTGCTCCCGTGTCGCTTGGGCCTCGCTCATCTCCTGAGCGCGCGAGCGCGCGAAGGCCAGCTGGTCGGCGTGCCCCTCGTCTGTGCCGCCGGCGTGCCCGAGCAGCCAGTAGAGCAGGCACAGCGTGAGGATCGCCTGCTCGCCCAGCATGATCGCCCCGGCGATGTTCTGGTCGGCGATCGGGGACATGTGGAAGCGAGCCTCCCCAGTGAGGTAGTAGGGGTAGAAGATGGTGCCCGACCACAGGAAGATGTTGGCCAGCGCCGCACCGGTGAGGCGCACGGCCAGGATGTAGGCGAGCTTGGCGCCGTTGCCGAACCAGCTGGGCTTGGGCAGCGGGCCGAACAGGCACATCCACATGTTGATCCCCAGGCCGAGGAACATCAGGTGCTCGAGGACCTGCACGCTGTTGTGGTGCATGGCCGCCTGGAAGAGGATGCGCAGGTGCCAGGCATACAGGTCGATGACCCACAGCGAGAAGGCCGCGACGGGATGGGAGAGCGCGGGCAGCAGCCGCCCCAGGATCGGCATCCGCAGCAGAGGGGCCAGCAGCGGCCCGGTCAGGCCGAGCACGATCAGCAGCGCGGCGAGGTCTCCGAGCAGGATGGTCTCGAGCGTGTGGACCCACAGCAGGTGCTGGCCGGTCGGCCCGAGTCCGGCGAGCGCAGCGGCGGCCACGACGAGCCCGCCGTAGAAGCAGGCCTGGCGCCAGCTCGGGGGGCGATCCTGGCCTGTGGCGAGAGCGTGCGCGCGCAGCGCGTAGAGCAGGCCGAGGATCGCCAGCACGACGATCTGCAAGTCGGCCGAGGTCTCGACGGAGATGGCGAGCGGAGCGGTGAGCATCCGCGTCAGGGTACGCGAGCGCGCCAGAATGGGCGAGCCGCAACCAGGTGCTTGCATAGACTGCCGCTGGCATGAGAGCGCCTGCCCGCCGCCTGTGGCCACTCCTTCTCGTTGGCCTGGGCGTCGTGGCGCTGGCGCTGCCGGCGAACGCGCTGGCGCACGGGATCGTGGGCAGGGCCGACCTGCCGATTCCCGTGTGGCTGTTCAGCTGGACAGCGGCGATCGTGCTGGTGGTCTCGTTCGTCGCGCTCTCGACGCTGTGGACGCGACCGCAGCTGCAGGAACCGCGCCTGCGGCGTCTTTTTCGCCTCCCCGCCGTCGTGGAATGGCTCGCAGGTCTGATCGGTGTGGGTCTGTTCGCGCTGGTCGTCTACAGCGGCTTCGCAGGCGCCCAGGTCACCGAGGCGAACTTCTCGGTGACGTTCATCTACGTGATCTTCTGGGTCGGCATCCCAGTCGCGAGCGTGCTGTTCGGCGACGTCTTCCACGCGCTCAATCCGTGGCGCGCGTGCGCGCGCGCGATCGGCGCGCTCCGCGGCCTGGCGCCCGGCGGCCGCAGGAGCGCGCCGCCGCTGCGCTATCCGCGATGGCTCGGCCTGTGGCCGGCGATCGCGGGGATCGTGGGCTTCGCGTGGCTGGAGCTGATCTACGTCGAAAAAGACAACCCGTCGACGCTGGCGGCGCTATCGGTGGGCTACTTCGTGGCGATGCTCGTGGGGATGGCGCTGTTCGGGATCGAGGAGTGGACGACGCAGGCGGACGGGTTCTCGGTGTACTTCAACCTGCTCTCCAAGCTCTCGGCGATCGTGCGCCGCGACGACGGCGCGGTCTGTCTGCGCCGACCGCTGAGCGGCGTGACAGAGCTGAAGGTCCAGATCGCGACGGTCGCCTTCATCTGCACTCAGATCGGCACGACCACGTTCGATGGCTTCTCAAACGGCGGGATCTGGCGCGACAACGAGCCGCACCTGCAGAGCCTGTTCGAAAAGCTCGGCTTCACCCCGACGCCCGCGCAGGAGCTCGCGTACTCCGTCGGGCTGGTGTTCTGCATCCTGTTGATCGGCGCCGTCTATCGCGTGGGCATCATCGGCGTGCACAAGGTCAGCGACCGCTACGACATGCAGACCCTGACGCGCACGTTCGTGCACACGCTCGTGCCGATCGCCTTCGCGTACGTGCTCGCGCACTACTTCTCGCTGCTCCTGTGGCAGAGCCAGGCGATGGTCTACCTCGCCTCGGACCCGCTGGGCAACGGCGCGAACATCTTCGGGACGAGCAACTTCCAGATCGACTATCACCTGATCTCCTACGCGGCGATCTGGTACGTGCAGGTGGCCGTGCTGGTCAGCGGCCACGTTGGCGGCCTGGCACTGGCGCACGACCGCGCGCTGGTGCTCTACAAGGACCCGGAAGAGGCGGTGCGCAGCCAGTACTGGATGCTCGCGGTGATGGTCGCGTTCACCAGCTTCGGCCTGTGGCTGCTCTCCGCGGTGGGCACGTGAGCCGTCCATGAGCGCTGTTCGCCTGCGCTACGGTTTTGCGGGCATGGCCCGCCGGCGCCTGATCCTGGCCTCGTTCATCGCCGCATCGCTCACGTGCGCGCTGCCGAGCTCCACTACAGCCGCCACGAGCTCGGCGCTGTCGAAGGAGAGCTCGAACCCGATCAACGACCAGGGCTCGAGCTACGAGTACCGCTCGAACATCACCGCGATCGCGCCGAGCGTGCCTGGGCTGAGCGTGGAAGTGCTCGAGTTCGCCGATCGCCTGCTGTTGCGCAACCACACGGGCAAGACGGTCACGATCTACGGATACGAAGGCGAACCGTACGCGCGCGTTCTCGCCAATGGCACCGCCGAGCAGAACGTGCGCGCGCCGGCCACCTACCTGAACACCAACTTCTACGCCCAGGTGACGGTCCCGCCGATCGCCAGCTCGAGCGCACCGCCGAAGTGGGAAGTGGTCGACCGCACGGGCGAGTTCGAATGGCACGACCACCGCATCCACTGGATGTCGCCGGTGCCGCCCGCGAGCGTGAAGAACAAGACGACCAGGGCACTGATCTTCGACTGGCAGGTGCCGATCGCGGTGGGGAGCACCAAGGGCGCGATCTCGGGCCAGCTGTTCTGGACGCCGGAGAACTCCAAGGCGCCGCTGGCGATCATCATCGTCGGCGCGGTGATCGTCCTGGCGGGGCTGGCGTTCGTGGTGTACGTGCGCCGCCGGCGCGCCCGAGCGGCCGCGACCGGCGGCGGCACCGGGGCCGGCGGGGTCGACGGCGCCCCGACCGAGGCCTGGTGAGGGCGCCCGCCCGCCTTTCGGTATTTCTTAACGACCGTTGAGGTTCGCGTGAGGCGCGTGCGATTGGCTGGGAACATGACCTCAGAGACCCTCATCCGCCCCGCCGTAGACGGGCTCACCGAGCGCTTTGACCCCACAACATGCGTGGACGAGACCGTTCGCCATCGGGCGGTTCCGCTCGATAACGTTGAGCCAGGCCGCTACATCGAAGTCCAGGGCCCCGAGCGCACGCTGCTGATCCCGCTGTCGGGCGAGGTGATGCACGTCGGGCGCGGGCTGAGCGCCGAGCTGCGCCTCGACGAGACCTCCGTGTCTCGCCGGCACGCGATCCTGGTCCCGCGCCCCTCAGGCGCCAGGATCCTGGATGACCGGAGCTCCAACGGAACGTTCGTCAACGGCCGGCGCGTACAGCAGGCGGACCTGAGCAACGGCGACGTGATCGTGCTCGGCCGCGTCGTGATGCGCTACTTGGAGCTGTAGCGGCACCACATCAGAGCGGGGGCGGATGCCATCGGTCCGTCCCAGGGTCCTCGACCGCGTCGCGGGGTTGGAAATTTGGATGACCGGACGGTTGCGACGGGTGGGGTAGGAGAGTCGAGGCCGGAAGCTCCGGACCGAGCTGCAGCGCCAGTAGACGCGCCTACATCGCTCGAGCCATCGCGAAAAGCACGCCCTCAGGTTGCGCACGATGCTTGGAACTGCGCGGAGCAGACAGGGCGCAAGGCTTCCAAAATCGCACCAAATCCACGTATGATGCCTGCAGCGGCGGACAGCGACCGGGATGCACGATGGAGGGCTGAGCGTACCCGGGTGAGATCAGGCGGAAGACGACATGATTGGGAGCGGCGTTTCGATGAAGGCCGGAAGGCATGTTGCGCTATGGGCGACGACATTGTTCGTGTTGACGGCCATGCTCGTTCTCGCCTTCGACGGTGTCGCGATGGCTTCAGTCCCCGAACTGACGATCACCCAGCCCTCGTCTGGGAGCGCGACCGGCAGCCAGACGCCAACCTTTGGCGGGACGACGACCGACACGTCAGATCCGATCACACTCGGGTTTGATCCGATCACGCTCGACATCTACCCGGGGCTGAGCACCGGCGAACCGCCGATCGCAGAGTTGACAGTGCCGGCGCCGTCTAGAGAAGTCGGCTTTCAGGAAGACACGTGGGAAGGCACGCTGGAAGGCACGACGCTCGAACAAGGTCAGTACACAGCCGTCGCCGAACAGACAAGCACGGAAGCGGGTACGGGTAGCAGCCTCCCGGTCACGTTCACCGTGGAGACCGCGCCGGTTGTGACGCTGATCGCGCCTAGCGAGGACGCCGTGCTGAAAAGCTCTGAACCGACGCTCGAAGGGGGCGGGGGCAGCGCCGCGTGGGACGAGCAGGTTGCCGTGAAGATCCACGAAGGCAACTCGCTGAACGGAAGCACTGTTGCGTCGGAAGCTGTCTCGGTGAGCGAAGGGAAATGGTCCTATCGGACACCCGATCTGCCCGACGGGGTCTACACAGCGCAGGCTACTCAGGCCGACGGAGTCCACACCACAGGCACGAGCCAGGCGGTGACCTTCACGCTCGACACGACTCCCCCGGCGCTGACGTTGACCGCGCCGTCCGAGGGTGCTGTGCTGAAAGAATCACAGCCGGCCTTGACGGGGCGTACCGGGACGGCCAACTGGGACTATCAGAGCGTGACGGTCACGATCCACGAAGGCACGTCTGCGACAGGGCCGGTAGTGGGGTCTCCGGGGAGCGCGTCGGTCAGCAGCGGGAAATGGTCGTACTCGACGCCGGAGCTCGCTGACGGTGTCTACACGGCCCAGGCTGAACAGAGTGACGAGGCTGGTAACAGGGGCACGGTCACGGTGACGTTCACAGTGGATACGACTCCTCCGGCGCTGACGTTGACCGTGCCGTCCGAGGGTGCTGTGCTGAAAGAATCGGAGCCGACGTTGACGGGGCGTACCGGGACGGCCAGCTGGGACTATCAGAGCGTGACGGTCACGATCCACGAAGGCACGTCTGCGACAGGGCCGGTAGTGGGGTCTCCGGGGAGCGCGTCGGTCAGCAGCGGGAAATGGTCGTACTCGACGCCGGAGCTCGCTGACGGTGTCTACACGGCCCAGGCTGAACAGAGTGACGAGGCTGGCGACAGGGGCACGGTCACGGTGACGTTCACAGTGGATACGACTCCTCCGGCGCTGACGTTGACCGTGCCGTCCGAGGGTGCTGTGCTGAAAGAATCGGAGCCGACGTTGACGGGGCGTACCGGGACGGCCAGCTGGGACTATCAGAGCGTGACGGTCACGATCCACGAAGGCACGTCTGCGACAGGGCCGGTAGTGGGGTCTCCGGGGAGCGCGTCGGTCAGCAGCGGGAAATGGTCGTACTCGACGCCGGAGCTCGCCGAGGGTGTCTACACGGCCCAGGCTGAACAAGGGGATGAGGCCGGTAACGAGGGCACTGTCACGGTGACGTTCACAGTGGATGCAGTTGCGCCGGTTGTCTCGATGAATGCTGTCGTCCCTAATCTGAGCAACAACCCGACCCCCACTCTGACGGGGGAGGCGGGCGTGGCCGGCTGGGAGGACTCGAACGTGACGGTCACGATTCATGAAGGCGGTTCGCCCACGGGAAGGGCTGTCGGTGCTCCGGGAAGCGCTGCGGTGAATGCGAGCTCCGGGGCCTGGTCGTACTCGGTGCCTCATCTGAGTGATGGTGAATACACGGCCGAGGCCACTCAGGGAGATGAGGCCGGGAACACGGGTGAGAGCAACCCGGAGACCTTCGTCATCGACACGACACCGCCGGATTTGACGCTGAAGACACCCGCGCCCGGCCCGCCGCTCCACATCTCTCAGCCGACATTCAGCGGGCTCGCGGGCGACGCGTCTGGAGACGAACCGACGGTGACTTTGACGGTCTATGACGCCGAAGATGGTGAAGTGTCTGCAGGCCCGATCGAAATCACGCCGAACGATGCCCACGAATGGACGACCGGCTCCACGGGTCCCAGGCTTCCGAATGGAATCTACACGGCGTTCGCCACCCAGCGCGATAAAGCCGGGAACGAAGCGAAGAAGAGCACGACCTTCACCATCGATACGAACTCTCCCGACGTAACGCTCGGCACTTCGGGGTTCGTGACGCGTGGGAGCCAACTGCTGACGGGGCCGACACCAAGCTTCAGCGGCACAGGCGCGACCGAACCCGAAGACAGCAGCGCCGTGATCGTCAAGATCTACAGTGGAAACTCGGCGTCCGGCACTCCTCTGAGGCCGCCTGTGCAAGCGCTGCTCAGCAGCTCGGAGTGGACGACTGGGCCGGTTGAAGCGCTCCCGGATGGTACGTACACTGTGCAGGCGGAACAGGAAGACTCGAACTCGCAGACCGGCGTCAGTAAGGCTGTAACCTTCACTGTGGACGCGAACGCGCCGCTGGTCACTCTCAGCTCGCCTTCCAATGGCAGTTCGACGACGAGCTCTTCGCAGACAGTGAGCGGGTCGGCCGGCACGGAAGAAGGCGATCTGCCCGACGTCAGTGTCCAGCTGTACGCGGGCTCATCCAATGGGGGGCAGGCGCTCGAGTCCATCACCGTGGGGGCATCCGCCGGAGGCTGGTCCACTGTCCTGGGTGGACTGAGCCCCGGTACCTACACAGCGCAGGCAGAACAGAGCGATGACGTCGGCAACGTCGGACACAGCGAACCGGTGACCTTCACCGTGCTCGCGCCGACGGTCGCCAAAAGCCCGTCCCCGCCCGCGGCCTCCTTCACGTGGTTCCCGACGGCGCCGCACACCGGCGAAGCGATCTCGCTGGTCTCGACCTCCACGGATGCGAGCACCGCGATAGCCAGCTTCGGCTGGGCCCTGGCCGGTAACGACGTGTTCAGCACAGGCGGCTCGACGATCAGCACCTCCTTCTCGACAGCCGGGCCCCACGTGGTCCAGCTGCGAGTTGTCGATGCGAACGGCCAGTCGAGCGTTGTGTCTGAGACGATCCCGGTCAGCACGCCTGCGATCCCGCTGATGCAGCCATTCCCGGTCGTGCGCATCGCGGGCTCCTTCAACTCCGGGGGTGCCAAGATCGGCGTGCTGACAGTCCTGGCGCCGGTGGGGGCGACGGTGCGTGTGACCTGTCGGGGAGGGGGCTGCCCTGCAAAGCCTCAGAGTCTGCGGGCGACCGCGCCGGCCAAGAGCAAGGCGTCCACGGTCCTCGTCAGGTTCCGCCGCTTCGAGCGCTCGCTGCGCGCGGGAGTGGTGCTGGATGTGTGGGTCTCCGACGCCGGCGAGCTCGGCAAGTTCACGCGCTTTGTGATTCGTCGCGACAAGGCGCCCACGCGGACGGACCTCTGTCTCAACCCGGCGGGGACGGTCCCGTTGGTCTGCCCGGCGTCATGAACACGATCCGCGTGACAAGACCGCCGGTCGACGTGCCTGGGCGGCGTACCGAGCTTCATCTGCTCACCCTGCTCGTCGTGGCGCTCCTGTGCGCGGCCGTGTTCGTCTGCTGCTTTGCGATCGGACGGGCTGAGCGGCCCAAGCTCGCGACGGGCGAACGGCTGCCGCCGAGCGTACCCGTGGCCTCCGCGGGCGCTTCGATTCCGCTCGCGCTGAACAGCGCTCCGCCGATAGACGTGCGCGACATCATCGTCGTCAAGACGCCTGCCCCGCCGGCGAGATCGATCACAGCCACGAAGACGACCGTCGAAACAGCTCGCGTCCCGAGCTCCGTCGCCCCGGCCGTCTCGAGGACGATCACACCCGCAATCGTCACGCCGGCCCCCGTTGCGCCGGCCGTCACCACGCCGGCCGTCACCACGCCGGTCAGCACGGGCGAGCATTCCTCCGGAGGGACATCGACCCCGGCCGCAAGCGCTCCCCCGGCGAAACAGGCGCCAGCCGCGAAGTCCGAAACGAGCAGCAGCACCTCGTTTGAAAACTCCGGCTGAAGTGGAAACGCCCCGACGCAGGTTGCCTCGAGTCGTGATCCCGGTTCTCGTGGTTGTGGCGATCGTCGGCTACCTGCTCGGGATCCACCGCGGCTCCACGCCCTCGACTGCCGTGACGGGGCCGCTGCGGGTCGCCTCGGGGACCAACTTGCTGCTCGAATACCCCTCGGGCTGGCAGCCGGCCGCGTCCGCTCCGCGCTTGGCCGGCCTGACGATCAGCGGCTCCCACGTGCTGGCTCCCGGCGGCAGGTCCACGACGGCGGGTCTCATAAGCGGGCAGATGCCTGGCGGCGAAGCCAGTCCGCTGCCCGCCGGTTTCCTCGCGCTCGTGCACGGCGCGCCTCACGTGGAAGTGGTGAATCTGGCGCAGGTGCAGGCATACAGGTTCAGCCAGCTGAGCGGCTACGAACGGACGCTCGACGTGTACGTCATCCCGACGGCTGGAGGGACTCCGACGGTGCTCGTGTGCTACGCGTCGAGCCACGCTTCCAGCTACCTGCAGCAATGCGAGCAGATCGTGGCGACGGTCGCGTTGGTGGGAGAGACCTCGTTCAACCTCAGTCCGAGCGCCGGCTACGCCAGTCACCTGGGGACGCTTGTGAAAGCGCTGAACAAGGAACGCCTGACGCTGCGGCGCGAGATCCGCGCCAGCACAGCGCCTGCGCGGCTGAGCTCGCTCGCGAGCACGCTCGCCGCTCGGTTCGCCGCCACTGCCACCTCGCTGGCGTCGCTGGAAGCACCGCAGGCCGCCAGTGCGGCCCAGGCCGCGCTGGCAACCGCGCTGATGAGCGCCCACGCTGCCTACGTGACGCTCTCAGCGGCGGCTGCCGCCGAAGACGTCGCTGCCTACAGCGAAGCCGAACAGAAGGTGAACGCCGCCGAGGCCGGCGTCGACACCGCGCTCCAGAGCTTCGCCCTGCTCGGCTACAACCACACGTAGAGCGCGTGGAACTCAGGCGATGGGCCCAGCTAGCGCGGGTCGGCACGGTCGAGGTTCCAATGCCGCGAGGTCGAGCACAGCCACAGCCACGGCTCCTCGTCGTCGGGCGAGCGCGGGGCGAGGAAAAAGCGTGTGACCGTGCGCTGGCCGCCCTCGTGATCGCCGTACAGCACATCGACGCTGATGGGGTTGCGGGCGTCGATCGCCTCTCGTAGCGGCGCGTACAGCGGATCGTCGGGGTCGCGCACCGCGGCCTGCCAGAAGTTGTTATCGCCCGCGGGCACATACAGGTCGCGGTTCAGCCGGCGGAACTCGTCGCTGTCGAGGGGAGGGGGAATCGTTCTGCGGTCTCGCTGCGTCCACAGATGCCACCCGTGCAGCACCGCGATCCCCGAAGCGACGTTGCGCAGCGGAATCGCCAGGTAGAGGCTGCCCTCGAACTCCTGGACGGCGGCGAGGCCCTCGCGCAGCACCAGCCAATGGTCATCGACGAAGCCGACCTTCTGCGGCGGGTCCTGCGGGCGGGCGTTGAACAGGACTGGGCGCAGCCCGACCTGCAGCGCCCGCTCGGAGACACGCGCGGCGCGGTTGGCGGAGCGTGTCGAGGAGAAGGTGGCGAGCGCGAGGACGAGCGTGCCGCCGGCCGTTGCGAGCGATGCGATTGTGCTCGTATCTGCCATGACGGCGCAGGCTACTAGGGCGGAGCCGCTCGCTGGATTCGCCGAAACCACGCGAGCCCGATCAGGCAGACGATCGTCGCGACATAGAAGTTCACCCGCAGCCCGAAGATGTGATGAGCGGGGTCGATCCGCAGCAGCTCCTCGCCGATGCGGGCGAACGAGTAGCCGGCGACATAGAGGGCGAACAGGCCGGGGGGACGTATCTTGCGGTGATGTCCGATCCACACGAGCGCGGATGCGAGCAGCAGGTTCCAGATGATCTCGTACAGGAAGGTGGGCTGGAAGGTGGCGTATTGCGCATACCCCACCGGCCTGTGGGCGGGTGAGATCTCGAGCGCCCATGGCAGCGTGCTCGGCTCACCGAAGAGCTCCTGGTTGAAGTAGTTGCCGACTCGTCCGATCGCCTGCGCCACGAGCAGCGCGGGCGCGGCTGCGTCCATGAACGCGGCCACGTTCGCGCCGTTGCGGCGCAGCACCCAGATCCCCGCGAGCGTGCCCAACGCGATCCCGCCCCAGATCCCGAGCCCTCCGTCCCAGACCGCGAAGGGCCCCCACCAGTGCGGCGGCACTTCGTTCCAGCTCGTGGCGATGAAGTAGAGGCGCCCGCCGATCACGCCCGCGGGAAAGCCCCACAGCGCGACGTCATAGACGAGCTGGCGGTCGCCGCCCTGGGCCTCCCAGCGGCGAACGGTTATACGGACGGCGGCGATGACAGCGACGACGTACGCCAAGCCGTAGTAGTGAACGAACAGTGGCCCGATGTAGAAGCCGTTGTGTGGTGGGCTGGGAATGAACGCGAGCGGAGGAATGATCATCGCCGGCGCGTCACTCGGCTGTGCGTGGCGGGCCTGTCGGGTCGGCTTCGCGCACGCCCCTGCAGCGCCGTACGCGCGTCCGCCACGGCAGCATCGCCTCACTACGCCCAGTGAGCTCCGGCTCGGTCTCCCACAGCCGGTCGAGGCGTTCGAGAACGGTCTCGCGCTCGGGCTCGGACAGGATCGCCAGGCTGCTGCGAGAGCTTGCGAGATCCCGCAGGCCGGCGCGGTCCACCCGCTGCACGTGAGCGAACTCGCGCTCCTCCACCTCGGCGAAGCGCCTTCCCAGATCCTCACCCGAGGGCCAGTGGCCGCGCCGCTCGAGCGCCGGCGGTCCGAGGATCTCGCGCACGCGAGCGACCCACTTCGTGGAGACGTCGAACCTGCTGCCGAGCAACCCCAGGACGCCGGGCGCGCGAAGAACCCGCGCGATCTCGCTCTGGGCGGCCTCCTGGTCGAACCAGTGAAACGCGGCTCCCACTGCGACCGCGTCCACGCTAGCGTCAGCCAGCGGCAGATGCTCGGCGGTCCCCTCCAGCGCTCGCGCCTGGGGCAGCCTGGACGTGAGGATCGCTCGCATCTCCTGCAGCGGCTCGACCGCCGTCACGAGGTGGCCCGCCTCGATCAGCGCAGCGGTCAGCTTGCCGGTGCCGGCGCCCAGGTCGAGCACCACGAGGGGCCTGGGGCCCAGCAGCCACTCGATCGCCTCGCGCGGATAGCCGGGGCGACCGCGCTCATACTCGCCCGCCACGCGCGCGAACGAGCTTGCCCGCTCGGCCTTGGAGCGGGCAGTCTCGTCGAGCTCTTCAGGCGCGCTCATCTGGCGAGGGCCGATCTCGCGAGTGCGCGTCCCGCGCGCTCGAGCTCCACCGGGTCGCGCGCCTCGCAGACCGTCACGAGCCCCAGCTCTGTCAGCTGGGCATCGCTCAGCACCGAGCGGCCGACGACCGCGTGCACCGGCACGCCGGCGCTTCGGCCGCGACGGGCGATCTCGCTCACGAGCTTGCCTTCGAGCGTCTGGGCGTCGAGACGGCCCTCGCCGGTGATCACCGCTTGCGCGCGGCGCACCCGCTCATCGAAGCCGAGTGCGTCCAGTACCCACGCGGCGCCGGGAGCGAGCGTGGCGCCATAGCGGGCCCACAGCCCGCCCGCCAGGCCGCCTGCGGCGCCAGTCATCGGCAGCCCGCGTGGGTCTCGGGGGAGCGCTTGCGCACGCTCGTTCAGGCGCGCGGTCAAGCGTTCGACCGTTTCGGCGTCTGCGCCCTTCTGTGGCGCGAACACCTCCGCGGCACGCTCGAACGGCGTGGTCACGTCGGCGAGCACCGTCAGCTGCGCGCCCCGCAGACCCCCGCTCGCCTCGATCGCCTGGATGGCGCCGGAGCCGCCGTCGGTAGTGGCCGAACCACCTACTGCGACCGCTACGCGAGTGGCGCCCGCGCTCACGGCAGCCGCGATGAGCTCCCCGGTACCAAGCGTCGTGGCGGCCTCGGCGAGGCGCTCGTGTGGTGCCACGAGGCCGAGGCCTGATGCGCTCGCCACCGCCACGATCGCGGTCGAGCCGTCCTCGACCCAACCGAGCTGGGCGCCGATCGGCCGTCCGAGCGGATCGTGGGCCGCCTGCTCGGCGATGCGACCACCGAGCGCATCGACGAGCACCTCGAGCGTCCCTTCGCCGCCGTCTGCGACCGGGCAGAGATCCAGCGCTGCGGCGCCGTCCACGTCGCCGAGCCCGCGGGCGATTGCCACGGCGACTTCCTGGGAGGAGTAGGTGCCCTTGAAGGCGTCCGGGGCGATCAGCCAGTAGATGTCTCGTGCCACCGCTAGATCAGTAGCAGCACGCGTCTGGCCGCGCGCCAGCGCGCGGCCAGGGCGGTGGGCACGCCGCCGCTAGACTCGAGGCGTGTCCGACTCCGACGACGACCTCTTTGGCGAGGAGCATGTAAGGGTCTATCGCGAGACCGGTGGTGAGCGCGGCTACCACTGGCGGGGGACGACGATCCTCCTACTGACCACGCGCGGACGGACATCCGGCGAGGACAGGACCACGCCGCTGATCCATCGCACCGACGGTGACCGCTGGGTCATCGTGGCCTCGAAGGGCGGCGCGCCGGCGAATCCCAGCTGGTTCGAGAACCTGCAAGCCGACCCCGAGGCGAGGATCGAGGTGAAGGGCGAGCAGATACCGGTCCTCGCCAGTACGGCGCAGGGCGACGAGCGCGCACGCCTGTGGAAGATGATGTGCGAGGTGTGGCCCGCGTACGCGGATTACCAGACCAAGACCGAGCGGGAGATTCCCGTCGTGGTGCTCACCCGCCGCTGACGGTCACCCGGCCCGCGGCTATCCCAGCGGTGAACGACCTTCCCGGTCTCCCAACGCTCGCTGCCGGAAGATGCGGTGATTTGCCGGTGTTGCTAGTACCATTCGTGCCTCCGCCAAGCTTTAGTACGCCCAGGAGGCCGACGTGAACAGCACTAGTGACAATCGCAACGCACATTCGGGCGCGATCGAGACGGGGCCGCTCATTGTCGGCATCCTCGGAATCTCGATCCCTGTGTCGCTCGTCGCGGTTGCATGCGTCACCGGGAGCGTGATCGTGCTGATACTGGCGGTGCTGGCGATGTTCGCGGTCGGGGCTGCGACGCTCATGTTCATGGTGCGCCTGACTGCCGATCCGGTCGAGGATGTCAGCGAGGCTCACGCCGAGTTGACGTAGCCCGACGTGACGAAGGCCCCACCGTGGGCGGGGCCTTCGTCGTCAATGAGCGTCTGGCTGCGCTACTTCTTGCTGGCCTTTACCTCGATCACGGGCTGTTCGTTGCTCCAGCAGTTCTGCGAGAGCGCGAACGTGCCTACGCCCGCCGCGTTTTCGCAGTAGTTGCCGGAGTTGGTCGAACTGAGGTAGACGTCACTTGGCAACGGGTCGCTACCCACGGACGGCGATCGGTTGAGTTCCCAGCTCCCGCGCACCGCCACGTTCAGGGAGTCGTAGGGGCAGCCGGCGACTTCTGCGTCGCAGGCCTTGGTGCCGATCGGGTTGGGGCCGTAGTCGGTCGTGTCGTAGGCGATGCTGATGATCGCGTCTCGAGGCAGGGTCATGGCGATCGCGGGAAACGTGATCTTGAACGCCTTCTCGTTGAAGCATTTGAACGGAACGTTCGCTGTCGCCTTGTGGTACCACAGGCCCTCGTCGGCACCAGTGCACTTCTTGGCGTTGGCAGACGGCCGGTACGGCATCTGGAACGTTTGGGTGATGCTGTCGAGGGCGGGCAGCTTGGGCGCGTTTTCCGCGCCGACTTCGTAGATGCTCAGTGTGACTTCCTCGGGGAACGTCGCGCCTTCTGCGGTCACGCATCCTGACTGCCAGGTTCCTTGCTGACAGGCCCAGCTGCTCAGGCCGACCGCAACGGTCGGGTCCTCGAGTGCATTCCCCGTGAACTGCACGAGGCCCCCGAACTGCGATGTCTGCTCGGCCTGGAAAGGCCAGGAGTTCATGCCGGCCGGGAATGGCTTGGGGATGTTGTTGTAGACGACGCCGGCGCTCGCAGCCCCCGCCGCGACAGCCGCTACAGCAGTTGCTGCCAGGAGCGCCGCAGTGAGCTTCGCGGCCCTCGTAGGAATCCTTCCAATCATCTTTGTCTCTCCTATTTGTCATTGCCCTGGACCAAGCAGTCCCAGGGCTTCGGATACCCCTCCAGGGGCGTGTTGAGGAGCGTGGCGCCCCCAACTGCTACCTCGCCGCACCAGCTGCTCGTGCGGCAGCACCCCTCCCTCGTGAGAAACGGTACTTGGTGTTCGTGCCAAGTGTCTGGACGTGACGATCGTCCAGCAGTCGGGGCGATCGGCGCCTTCTCTGGAATACCGCTGGCGAGGAGAGAAATCTACCGCAGCCACTCAATCATTCTTCGGACCCTCGTTCGCGGACGCGCCTGAACAGCGGGCCGCGAGCTTCGGGCAGTTCTTCGTCGCGTCGGATGAGCGTCCGCAGTTCGTTGGGTCGCAGATGAGAGACGCCGTCCGCGTAGAGGATCGCGAGCGCGGTGCTTGCGGCGATCATGGCGACGAGGAGGAGCAGCAGCCACCATCGGCGTCCGCCGACAAGTATCCACTCCATGAGTGCCCACCGCTCCGCGCGCTCGATCGGGGTGTACTCGTGCTCAGCGTTGCCGCTAGGTCGAGACACCGGCGGCCCGTCTGCGTGCTTCGTACATGTACTCTCGCATCGGTGGCGACAGCAGCAGGGCGAGCGACACGAGGCTGTACGCGTACGACAGCGGTTTGACGTGCTCGTAGAGAATCGAAGCGGCGCCGATGACGTAGAGGATGATCGACAAGTACCACGCCCAGCGATGTCTCTTGAGGAGTGCGAGGTTGAGCAGCACGACGAACAGTGCAGCGAATACGAGAACGGGGATGAGACCCGGCCGGATCGTGCCGTGCCGTAGCTTGGCGTCGGATGCGAAGCCCACAGGTATGGCGGCTAGCGCAAGCGCCACGTACGTGCGCATGACAATCTGAGGACGCCACGTCCAATGGAACGCTCGCCGGACCGTTCCCGGATGTCGATTGGACATCGCGTAGAAGCTACCCGTTTGCTGGCAGAGCAGTCGGCGCCGTCTGCGCGGCAAGGATCTCGCGGGGCTGGGCGCGGTGTGATCAGGTCGCCGAGACGGCGTGCATCCTTGTCGTGCCGCCGTTGAGGCTTACCTTCAGCTTCGCCGCCACCGCTCGATGGGGGTTGCCCGCCAGGTGCGAGCGTCCAGCGGCGGTGAGGTGCATGACCACGCTCGAGCCCGTCCCGGCCCGCAGCGAGAAGCTGCCCTCGGCCAGCACGAGCGTCGTCACATGGTGATTGCTGACGACACGCAAGAGCAGCTGCAGCGTCCCCTTGCACGGACCTCCGGAGCAATTCAACCGGACGGTGGTCCGATGGTGGGAGGTGAGGACACGCGAGGCGGCGGTGACGAGGGGGACAACGGTGATGCTGGGGAGGACGCCGCCGGCGGGAGATGGTGGCGTAGCCGGCGGGGTTGCAGGCGGAGGCACGGGAATCGGGATGCCGGCCGTCTTCACCCACAGCCATCCCATCACGTTGGTCGCGGTCACCTTGCACTGGAGCTGGTGGCCAGCATCCGCAGTCTGAACGGTATAGGTGGCGGACGTTGCTCCGGCGACCGCTTCGCCTTCCCTCAACCATTCCACAGAGAGGGTGGGTGCCGGCACGCCGCTGTAGGAGCCCTCTTCGCAGGTGAGGGTCCCGCCGACTGTGGCATTGCCCGTGACCCGCGGCGCCACGATCTTTCTCGGCAGCGCCGGCAGCACCGCGTCCACATTGAGCGCGTCGCCTTCGGGAGCCGTTACTTTCACCGGCGTCGCGTCGGATTCGGAGAAGGCCTGGTCGTAATACTCGGCGGGGCCGTCTGCAAGGAAGGCGACGGTATAGGAGCCGGTCGGCAGCCCGGCAATCGTGTAGTTGCCCGAGGGGGCCGTGACCGCGCAGGAGATGACTCCTTCTCCTTCTCCGAACGCACAGACCAGTGTGTCGCCTGAGGGCGCGCCCGTTGCGCCACTGGTCACCGTGCCCTCGATCTCGGCGCCGAGGGCCATCGCCGCGTTGATGCCTTCCTGCTTCTCTTCAGCTTTTACCGCGATCGGCTCGGCGGCTTCGTAGGAAGTCTCGTTTTTGTAGTACTGGGTGACGTAGTTCAGGCCGCTGCCCAGCGTCGCGCGGAAGCCGACCTTGAAGGACCCGATGGGCAGGCCGGTGATTAGATACGCGCCGCCGGAATCGGTTTCCGCGCAGGCCATGGCTTCGCTGTTCACGCCCCAGGCGCAGACTTCGATACCGGCGAGCGGCGCACCGCCCAGGGCTCTTGTGACGTGGCCTTCGACTTCGCCGCCCTTGCTCAACTCTGCGTCGATCCCGCTGACGCGTTGACCCGATGCGACATTGACCGGCAAGCTTCCTTCGAACGTTTCCGCTCCGAGGTAGTACTGCGTGATGTAATCGAGCGTCCCGTTGAACGGAGTCGAGAATTCGACAATGTATTCACCGGCGGCAAGGCCAGTGATGGAGTATTCCCCGCCCGGGCCGCTGGGTGAGCAATCCGGGGCGGCGCCTTCTCCTTCTTCTGCTTCTTCGAAGGGGCCCGACGCGTAGGCGCAGACTTCAATGCCGGCGATCCCCGTGGCGTTGGCCGCGTCGGTGATCGTCCCTTCGATCGAGGCGGTGCCGGCGATCGCGGGCCTGACTGCTGCGAGGTGGCTGAGTCGGGCTTCGTGGGTGCGCAGTGCGCGCGGCGTGGACTCACCCCAGCGCAACGCCGATCGGCCACCGTGGAGGTGGCTCGCCTGGGCTCCGCTCGCGAACAGCAGCAGGGCCGTAGGAAGGATCACGAGCACGCTCTCCAGCATGCGGCGCACCTGTTTGACGCTCCCTGCTCCAAGCGGCCTCTTGCTCAGCACGGTTCCCCCCTGCCTGTTCGTAGCTCGGGCAGCGCACGACCACACGGGCGCGCAACATACCACATGTCTGAATGTGCGCAACTTGCCGCTCCGGCAAAGTTCAGAACCTGAGGCTTCCCGTTCCGGAGGCGGAAGACGGGAAGGGGCATCTGGGGCGAAGTCCCGCATGGAGATGCGTTGCATCCGGGCCGACGGCCATGCTGAGCCGTCGTGGCGGAAGAAGCCCTCGCAGGCGAGACGACAGACCCGGACGGCAAGCGCGTCGTTCTGCTCGATGCTGTCTGGCGCGAGAAGATCGTCCGCGACCACCCAGAGATGAGCACGCATTTGGCCGCCGTCCTGCGAGCGGTGGCCGCACCCGACCATGTTGCGTCCGATCCTGTCTTCGCGGAGCGCACTCGATACTACGTGCGAGGATCCGGCCCGAGTCAGTGGCTGCTGGTCGTCGTAAGCTATGAGCAGGCACCGGCGCGGATTGTCTCCGCGTTTGCCAACCGGAAGGACCCAAAGTCATGGAGCGCGTAAACATCACGATCGGGCCGTTGAGTTTCGATCACGCCGACTACGACGCCGACAACGACGTGCTCTACCTGCACATGGGTGCGCCCCAGCCAGCCGAGGGCGAGGAAACTCCCGAGGGTCACGTCCTCCGCTATGCGCCCGGAACCAGCCGCATCGTTGGCTTGACGGTGCTCGGGGCCCGACACGTGTTGGAGCGAGATGGGCGTCTCGCGGTCACGGTCCCTGAGACCGTGGAGACAACTGCGGAGCATCTCGCTCCCGCGCTCGCTGCCGTTTAGCCGTGTAGGGAGATCCTGACGGTACGTCGCGAGCGGCCCGGCGCTTCGACGGACCTCAAGCCTCAACCGACGAAGCCTCCAAACCCCAAACCCCGCTCCAGCAAAGGCATTCCA
>CAVUYF010000015.1:0-944935 GCA_963745635.1 uncultured Solirubrobacteraceae bacterium
GAATTTCAGAGCGACGAACCGGCCGAGTTCGGTGTCCTCAGCCTTGTACACAACTCCCATACCGCCACCACCGAGTTTTTCGATAATCCGGTAGTGCGAAACGGTTTCGCCGAATCACAGTCCGGGAATCTTACGTGGACGTCGCAAGCCAAGTCAATGAAGGCTGATCGCCGCGCCGCCCGGTAGGAAACTGCGGACTTGAATTTATCGGAGTGATATGATTCTCGGTCGCCGACGCGCCACCAGGGCGCCCGAAAAAGCGGCGAGGTCGGCCGTAACCGGGGAGTCGAAACAAATTGCCGGTCGTCAATCAGCCGTACATTGGGTTCGAAGGCCCGATCGGCGCTGGGAAAACCACCCTCGCGCAATTGCTGGCGCTTCATCTCGGCGCTACGCTGCGTCCTGGAAGATGTCGACGGGAACGCGTTCCTTCCTGATTTCTGACGCCGACCGGGAACGGTGGGCGCTCGGTGCTCAGTTGGCGTTCCTGATCTCGCGGTTCGAGCAATTGCGGACGATTCCGCCCGCACGCACCGGCCCGTCGTTTCCGACTACACCCAGTCGAAAGACCCCGATCTTCGCTCGTACACTGCTGCACGACCGCGAGGTCGAGTTATACGAACGCCTCAGCATGGGCCTCGAGCCCAGCGTCTGCCGCGCCCTGACCTGACCGTGTACGTCGACGCCAAGAATGACGTCCTGCTGGACCGTATCCGCCGGCGCAATCGTCCCTACGAGACTTCCATCGATGCGGAGTACCTCGGCGCGCTCCGCCAAGCCTACACCCACCATCGCACGAACTCCACAGGAAGGGTGAAGGTCCTCGTCCTCGACACCTCCACGTTAAACCTCCGCTCCGAATCTCAGCTGAATGCTCTCTACAAAAAGATATTAGAAGCCGCGTCCACACGCTAGCCCCGGCAAGGAGTTCATCGGGAGGGTTGGCCGGATTCTCGCAGGATATGGCGAGCTCAAAGCGCGAGGCGGAGTGGACGATCTCAGCTCTTCGACGGCGCAGCGCCCACCGGTTCAGGCGTCGGGGGATTCTGCGGGTGCACGAAATCGGGCGCCGGGGCAGACGTCGCCACCGGCGGTGGCTCGGGCACGGCCATTTCCCAATCGCAGTTTTCGCGGATGCAGGAGCGGAAGTTGCCCTGCTTGGTGCGCTTCTCGACGATGAACGGCGCGCCGCACTTCGGGCACGGCTCGGCGATCGGCTCGTGCGGCGTGGTGAAATCGCAATCGGGATAGCGGCTGCAACCGTAGAAAATCCGCCCCTGCCGCGGCCCTTCGCGGTGCCGCGCCGGACGAATTCGCCCTCGTTGCACTTCGGGCATTTGATTCCCAGCGTGATCGGCCGCGTGTACTTGCACTTCGGATAATTCTTGCAGCCGATGAATTCGCCGAAGCGGCCCTGCCGCCGCAGCAAGTTGTCGCCGCAGGTCGGGCATTTTTCGTCGAGCATCGACGTCGGGTTGCAGCGCCTTCAGCGTGCCCGCCACCAGCCGCCGCGTCGTTTTGCAATTCGGGATAGCCCGTGCACGCCAGGAACGTGCCGAAGCGCCCGCGCTTGATGGCCATTTCCTTGCCGCAGTTGTCGCAGTACTCGGTCTTGCAGTCTCGCCTTCGGTGTCCACCGTGCCCGGCTCGGCAAGATCGCGAATGAAATCGCAATCCGGATAGCGCGAGCAGCCCAGGAAAAATCCGTGGCGGCTGATGCGTTCGAGCAGCTCGCCCTCGCCGCACTTCTCGCACTTCTGCCCGGTCGGGATGCCGGCCTTGTACGACTCCATCTCGTCGCTGGCGTTGTCGAGGTCCACCGCGAAGCGGTCCCAGAATTCCTCGACGGCCGTGCGCCAGGGCAGCTTGCCTTCTTCGATTTCGTCGAGCTCGTCTTCCAGGCGCGCGGTGAAGCCCACGTCGAAAATATCCTCGAAGGCTTTCACCAGCAGGTCGCTCACTTTTTCGCCCAGCATCGTGGGCGTGAAGCGGCCCTGATCCTTGTTCACGTACTCGCGCTCGACGATCGTCGAAATGATCGCGGCGTAGGTGGACGGCCGGCCGATGCCCTTTTCTTCCAGCTCCTTCACCAGCGTCGCTTCCGTGTAGCGCGGCGGCGGCTCGGTGAAATGCTGCTCGGGGCGAATCGTTTCCAGGCGCAGCTGCTCGCCTTCGCGAACCACGCGGCAGCCGGTTGCCGGCGGTGTCGGCTTCGTCTTCCTTTTCTTCTTCGTCCTTCACCGCCTGGTACGCGGCCAGGTAGCCTTCGAACTTCATCACCGAACCGGTGGCGCGGAACGTGTAACCGGACGGCGTCCACGTCGATCGTGGTCTGGTCGAAAACCGCGGGCACCATCTGCGACGCCACGAAGCGCTGCCAGATCATCTGGTAGAGCTTGAACATGTCGTCGTCGAGAAAGCGGCCGCACGCTTTCGGGCGTGCGCGCCACGTCCGTCGGACGAATCGCCTCGTGCGCTTCCTGCGCATCCTTCTTGGACTTAAAGAAGTTGGGCTTTTCCGGCAGATAGCTCTGGCCATAGCTCGAGCCGATGTGTTCGCGCACCTGCGCGATCGCGTCGGCGGAGACGCGCACCGAATCCGTGCGCATGTAGGTGATCAGCGCGACCGAGCCTTCGTCGCCCAGCTCGACGCCTTCATAGAGGCGCTGCGCGAGCATCATGGTGCGCTTGCGCGGTGTAGCGCAGGCGGTTGTAGCCGGCCTGCTGAAGCTTCGAAGTGGTGAACGGCGGCGGCGCGAAGCGGCGCTTTTCCTTCTGCGTGACGCTCGCGACCTGCCAGATCGCATGATCGACCGCGGCGAGAATTCGCTGCGCTTCGGCCTGATCGGGGATTTCGATGTCCTCGCCCTTGTACTTGATCAGCTTGGCTTCAAACGACGGCGGCTGGCCCGCGCCGAGCAGCGCATGAATCGTCCAGTATTCCTTGGGGACGAACGCGCGGATTTCGCGTCTCGCGCTCGACGATCAGCCGCAGCGCCACCGTCTGCACGCGCCCGGCGGAAAGCCCGCGGCGAACCTTGTCCCACAGGATCGGCGAAACTTTGTAGCCCACCAGGCGGTCGAGCACGCGGCGCGCCTGCTGCGCGTCCACCAGATTCTCATTCACCTGCGTGGGATGCTCGAAGGCCGCTTTGATCGCCTTCTGCGTGATTTCGTTGAACATCACGCGATAAATCTTGGCGCGGTCGCGCGAGCGAGCGTCTCGGCCTCCTGCTTTCTTCGCGGGCTTGGCGCTCGCGGCGGCCTTGTCGCCGTTCTTCCGTTCTGTTCCGCTCCGCATCGGCCTCCGCGGCGATTTCCGCGGCTTCGGCCACAACTTTCGTGTACTTGCGCGGCTTGCTCAGGATCTCGGCCAGGTGGCGCAGATCGCTTCGCCTTCGCGGTCCGGGTCGCCCGCCAGGTAGATGGCTTCGGCGGTCGAGGCGGCCCTCTGCAGATCGCCGATCACTTTCAGCTTGGTCGGGATGACCTCGTAGGTCGGCTCGAAGATGTTTTCGGCGGTAACCGGTATTTGCTTGACCGGCTTCTTCTCGAGCACCGCCTTGCCTTTGCCCTTGGTCTTGCGTCTTGGACTTCTTTTTGCCGTTCTGTTCGCCGGGCAGAAGGATACCGATGGTCTTCTTCGGCAGGTCCATCACGTGGCCGTAGGAAGCCTTCACGTTGTAGTTCCGGCCGAGGTACTTATTGATGGTCTTGGCCTTGGCCGGCGACTCGACGATTACGAGTGATCTTGCCATTCGGTCCTGTTCGTCCCTTGTCGACCGTTCCACGTGGAACAGTCTTGATCGAAATTCAGTCGCCCGCAACCCGGTTTTCCCGGTGACTCGGGCGCTCCCATCCTAACCTGCTGTCCCTGTGATAATTACAACAGGACTTTCAGGAATTGCTTACCAGGCAACTGGCGTATCACGCCGCGGAGCTCCCTGTCAAACGGCGCAGCCGGCACCTTCGAGGATGTCAAACCCGAATTTTCCACTAAATCATCCACCTGGCCAGCCTCTTCCATGCCAAAAAAGCCCGTACCAGCGTCGTTCCGCTGCGCCCAGGGCTTCCCTGACCCGAGCGGCGCGTGCCTCCTGGGAGAGCTCACTCGACCGCAGGTTCAGACGACATCACTCCCCCTCGGATGTCAATCGGCCCCACGCTCGCTCAACCGGTCCCGTCCGAACCGTCCACGCGCCGCGCCTCGAGTTGCGGCCAGTGCGTCTTGCTGTGGCCTGGGTCAACTCCCCTGAGCCAGGCCGCGCTCGGCCGGCTTCTTCCCGATGCGCTCAGCAATTTGATTCCGACACAGGGCCGTGCGACGCGTGCCAACCGGGGAAATTACCCAGGAGTTTAGAAGCTCAATGTTTCCGGGCACATACAGAGGGAGCGAATCGGGAGCATCCAGCAGTCCGCGCGGTAGGTGGCCCTATCGCCGCGACTGTGCATCAGAAGAGTAGAGGGAGGGCCCCATGGAAATTGGAACCAAGAAGTGGCACGAGAGCGCGTCCGACATGGGATGGGAAGTGCTGGCGCTGGCCGGTTGCCTGATGCAAGCTGCGATTCTGGCCATCATCATCGCAATCGTTCGTCTCGTGAATTAAGATCAGCGCTCGATTCGGGTTTGGTGTGAGTGGATATGGGCGGACCGCGCGGGCCCGCGCTTCCTCAGGAAATGCCTGCCTCCGGGATGTGCTAAAATTGCGGCGTTTCAGGTTGAGTCCTCCGAAGGCTGAGCTTTGAAGAAACTGCGCATCTCCATCGTCGAGTTCCTGAACACCGCGCCGCTGGTCTGGGGTTTTACGGACGGGCCGCTGGCGGGCAAGTACGATCTTTCGTTCACGGTGCCGTCGCAGTGCGCCGAGGAACTTCGCCGGGGCGATGCCGACCTGGGCATCATTCCGACCATCGAGTACCAGCGCATCGATGGAGTGGTCGCGCTGCCGGGAATGGCGATCGCGTCGAAGCGCGAGGTGCGCAGCCTGCTGGTGGTGGCAAAGAAGCCGATCGAGCTGGCGAAGCGCATCGCGCTCGACACCAGTTCGCGGAGCACGATCGCGTCTGGTGAAGATTCTGGCCGCGGGAGCACTGGGGAATCGCTCCGGAATTCGTGGACGCGGCGCCCGATCCGACGCGAAATGCTGCGCGAAGCCGACGCGGCGCTGGTGATCGGCGATCCGGCGCTGCGCTTTCGCTCAAGATGGAAGCGCTGGCGGGAAAATCTCCGAGCGGCGAGCAGTGCTGCCAGGGCGATCCGGAAGAGATGCCCGTGCCGGGGTTCGAGACGCTCTTCGTCTACGACGTGATCCACCAGTGGCGCGAGATGACCGGCAAGCCGGCGGTGCTGGCGATCTGGGTGGGGCGGCGCGACGCGGTGACGCCGGAGGTGCTGGCCGATTTTCAGGCGTCGAAGCAATTCGGACTCGAGCGGGTGCGCGAGATCGCCGAGGCCGCCTCGATCAAGCTGGACTTGCCGCCGCGCGCGCTCGAGCGCTATCTGACCGAGAACATTCATTTCGATCTGGACGAAGAGAATCTGGCGGGCCTGCAGCTTTATTTCGAGAAGGCTGCGGCGGCGGGACTGATCCCGCGGACCAAGCCGCTGGAATTTCCGCAGCGCCGCGCGGCGCGTTGCGCACCGCTACAGCGACAGAGGCAGCATAGAGACTCATGGGAATCAGCGCGCAAGAAGCGCTCGATCTTTTCCACTCCGATGACCTGATCGGCATCGGCATGGCGGCGAACGAAGTGCGCCGCAAGAAGACCGATCCGCGCGTCGCCACCTATCAGATCGACCGCAACATCAATTACACGAATTTCTGCACGGAATATTGCTCGTTCTGCGCGTTCTACCGCCCGCTGGGCGCGAAGGACGGCTACATCCTCCCGCTCGAATCGATCTACGAAAAGATCGAGGAGATGATCGAGCTGGGCGGCACCGGCGTTCTGCTGCAGGGCGGCCTGCATCCGGACCTGCGGATCGAGTTTTACGAAAATCTGCTGCGCTCGATTCACGAGCGCTTCCCGCAAGTGCACCTGCACTGCTTTTCGGCGCCGGAAATCACCTGCATCGCGGAAGTTTCCGGACTTTCGATGCGCGAGACGATCATGCGCCTGCGCGACGCGGGCCTGGATTCGATTCCCGGGCGGCGGCGCGGAAATTCTCGACGACGAAGTTCGCGCCCGCATCTCGCGCCTGAAGTGCACATCCGACGAATGGGAAACGATGCATCGCGACGCGCACACGCTCGGCATGCGCACCACGGCGACGATGATGTTCGGCTGCGGCGAGGAGTACCGCCATCGCGTGAATCACCTCGAGAGCATCCGCCGGATTCAGGAAGAGACCGGCGGCTTCACCGCGTTCATCCCCTGGATTTTCGCGCCGGAAAATACGCCGCTCGGAAAGAAAGTGCCGGAAGCCACCGCCTTCGATTATCTGAAGACGCTGGCCATCAGCCGGCTCTATCTCGACAACATCGACCACATCCAGTCGAGCTGGCTCACGCCGGGAATCAAGATCTGCCAGGTGGGCTTGCAGTTCGGCGCCGACGACGTCGGCAGCATCCTGATCGAGGAAAACGTGGTCTACGCCGCCGGCGTGCGCAATCGCACCAACGAAGAAGAACTTCGCCGCATCATCTCCGACGCCGGCTACATCCCCGCGCAGCGCGATACGCTCTATCGCTCCTACGTTTTGAAGCAGCCCGCCGCAGCGTAATCTCCCGTCACGACGCACCCACATTCCAGGCTACGCATCTCTCGTCGGGTGATGCAGGTCTAGCTCAGCTTCGGTGCCTTCGGGGAGGTCGAGCGGCTCGGTCGGAACCAGGACGCCGTTGACGTACCGGGCGCGGATTTGGCGCGGCGCGTGCTGGCGGAGTCTTGCGCTCGCGCGGCTGCGTCGCGGGGCCTCGCGCTTCACTTCGAGCGTCGCGGAATTTACCGGCCCGGAATCGAGCGCGACGTTGGCGAGCGCATCGGCGTCGCGATTCTGCTCCCGGCGGACGTGCTCGATGGCGAAGTATTTCAGCTGGCGCGAAAGGATCGACGCGCGCTCATAGCAGCGGCTTCAGATCCGCACTCTTGACCTTGTAGCGCCCCTGCATCTGGCGAACCAGCAACTCGGAATCGCTGCGAATGCGCAGCGCCGTGATGCCGTGGGTGGTGGCGATAATCGAGCGCGGCCAGCAGCGCGTAGTATTCGGCGACGTTGTTCGTGTCGCGGCCGAATTTCTTGGCGAGCTCGAGGACGAGTTTTCCGTCCGCGATCACGGATCACCACGGCGTAGGCAGCCGGGCCGGGATTGCCGCGCGAGGCGCCGTCGATATTGGCGATGTGGATTCCGGCAGGCGGCGCTGCTGGATGCGCTTCGGAAAAAAGGCGCGCGCTGCCGGGCGGAGAAGTTTTCGGCTCGCATGCGGCCGCGGCCTCAGCTTTCGTGCGAAGTGGAAGCGGCGAGCGCTGGCCTGGGAAGCCGACGCGCGCCGGCGCGGAGGAGACGCTCGGCTCGATGTAGTACAGGATGCGCGTGCAGGTTTCGCAGTGGAACATCTGGTCGCTATCCGCGCGCCGCATTTCCTGAATCACGTGCGGGCGCACGATCATGCCGCAGGCACCGCATTTTTCGTCGCGCACCTCGGCCAGCGCCACGCCGTTGTGTTTCTTCACGATCCGATCGTAATGGTCGAGCAGATTCTCGGGAATTTCGGCGATGGCGCGCGCGCGCTCGGCATTCAAATCGGCCAGATCTTTTTCCGCGACGGCGCGATCGGCTTCAACGGTCGAACGCTGCACGCGCTCGACTGCTCAACTTCCTTCAGCGCAGTCGTCCGACGCCTTGATCCGCCGGTCGTATTCTTCGCTCGCCACCATCTGCTCGAGCAGCCGGTCTTCGGCCTTCGCGATTTCCTCTTCGGCCATCTGCACTTCGTGCTGCAGCGCGCGGTAGGCCTCGTTGGTCTTGACCTGCGATGTCTGGTCGCGATACTTGCGGACTTTATCTTTCCAGCTTTCGACGTCGAGCTCGTATTTCTTGCGATCTTTCACGGTCGCGAGCTGCGCGGCCTTGCTGGCATCGAGCGTCGGCTTTGGCGGCGGCGATGCGCGCGTCGGATTCGGCGATTTTCTTCGGAAATTTCGCCAGCCGGGCGCGGACATCGTTCAGCCGGATGTCCACATTTTGCAGGTCGAGAAGATTCTGAAGGATCTTTTGCACAGCCGGGTCATTCTAGCACAGAGCCGGACGACGCCCCGTTTCGGGCACCTCGCGCGACAGTCGGCACTGCGGGAGAGATCAGGAGCGCAGCGCGCGTTTGTCGCCCTGACGCAGGGTGACGCCGTCACGATCGAGCCGTTCGAGCAGAGGAATCGCCACGCGCCGGCTGTTGCCGAGCATCTGGCGCAGGTCGCTCGTAGTGGCGGGACCTGTTCGATCGAATGAATTGGCGGATCATTTCGGTCGCGCGTTTCATGCTTCGGTGGACATCACGATCTCGACGTTGATTTCGACCAGCTTCTCCGGTCTTCAATCAGGAAGCGCAGCGCTTGTTGCGAGGCGGATCCGGCGCGAGGTCCTTTCGCGAGGGCGGGATCGAGCGGCTTTCGCGCCAACATCGCGCGTATTTTCGCGCCCGCAGCCTGAAGCTGGCGGCGGCAACGCCGGGCGATGCGACGCACGGCGAATCGCCGTGCCTGCGCGCACGAAATCGCGTTGACGCACAAATCTGCGACGAGCGCGTTCGAAGAGTTCGGCGACCGGCAATTCGTCCTTGAAGCGCCGCGCGCAGATCGGTGAGCGGCAAGCCGCTCTGTTCGGGATGCGCGCGATGGCGCGCGTCGATCGCCTCGGTCGCGCGGCGACGCAGCGCCTGCCATCTGGTCGCGTCGACGAGAAGTCGCCGGCAGGCCACGATGGCCCGCCGCTCGCGAGCTGCGATACGGCGTCGGAAATTCGCAGCCGGACTGAAGCGCGACTGGAGGAGCAGCTGCGATTCCCGCGCCGCGCCTTCGTATACGACTTGCGATCGCAACGAAGGTGCCAGACGTCTGCCGGCGACGCTGCGCGCGCTCAGAAATTCATCCGCGCGTCGCGGTGCGAAACGCTTTTCGGTTCCCGTCCGGATCGAGCACGATGCCGCCTCCCAGCGTGTGCCGCTCGGCCCAGTCGCGCACGATGAAACGGTCGCCGGCAAAAACAAACGCGGGCGCTTCGAGGCGAAGCTGCGCGACGGCGCTGCTCACCGGCGGCCAAGGATTCTCGCTCGCGGAATGCGACTGCGAGCCGCCACGTTGCCGCTGCCGTGATGCGCGTGAACGCGGGCGCCATCTTTGATCGCGTGCGTCGCGCGCGGCGAAATTTCGACGCCGCACGTCGAGAACGCTGCTCGGCCCGCCGAACTCGGCCAGCGTGATCACGTCGCCGCGGTGAATGTCCTGCGACCGCATCCAGCGACAAGATTCAGCGCGGTGCGCGTGCCGGGCCCGCTAGCCTCGACATCGCGGCCGTGCGACTGAATGTTGCGAATGCGCGCCGATTTTCCGGACGGCTGGATCACGACACTCTGACCGCGTCGCAGCGTGCCGCCGGTCAGCGTGCCGGTGACCACCGTGCCGATGCCCTGCAGCTTGAAGACGCGATCGACCGGCAGCCGCGGTTTGCCGATATCGGCGGCGGAGGCGCGTCGGCCAGCACCCGCGCGAGCGCGGCTTTCAGATCGTCGAGGCCTCGCCCGCTGACGACCGACGTGGGAACAATCGGCGCGTCGGCAAACGGCGTGTCGCGCAATTGCTCGCGAATCGCGGCGTCGCGCCCTGCTCGTCCTGCGCCAGATCGATTTTCGTCAGCGCGACCACGGCGCGACTGACGCCGAGGTAGGTGAGGATTTGCAGATGCTCTTCGGTCTGCGGCATCCAGCCGTCGTCGGCCGCGACAACCAGCAGCGCCAGGTCAATCGAGCCGACGCCCGCGACCATGTTCTTCACGAAGTCTTCGTGGCCGGGCACGTCGACGATTCCCAGCACGAAGGAGACGACGCGCCTGGCGCGGAGGCGGGCAGCTCCAGGTGCGCGAAGCCGAGGTCGATGGTGATGCCGCGCAGCTTTCTCTTCCGGCAGGCGGTCGGGATCGGTGCCGGTCAGCGCTTTGACCAGCGCGCTCTTGCCGTGGTCGACGTGACCGGCGGTGGCGAGGATGAAATGTGCGGGGCATCCGCGGCATCGCTGCGGCTCTCGTACGCCGCTCGCGAATCAGATCGCGGCGCGAATGCGCGGCGATCAATTTCCGCGTCCTGCTCGCGGGAAAATGGTGCGCAGGTCGAGCTTCAGACGTGCCGCGCTCGATGTAGCCGATCACCGGCAGCGGCGTGTCGCGCAGGCGCGCGGCCAACTCCTGCGGCTTGAGCGTGCGGTGCGACCAGATCGAGCGTGACCGACGCGATCGACCGAGCGCGGCAACGCGCCGCCGCCGATCTGCGCGCGGCCCTCGCCGACGCTCGCCTTCAGCGGCAAGCCCATCGAGCGCCGCGATGATTTTCTCGCGCGCGCGCGCAAGCTCGTCGTTCGACGCGCGCAGCATCTCGAGCACCGGAATGTCCGTGCTCGTCTGCATTCGCGCATGATAAATGTCCACGGTCGCTTCGAGCGCCGACAGGATCAGCTTGTCGCAGCGCAGCGCGCGGAAGAACGGTTCGCGCTTGAGCGCGGCGATCAGTTTCGCTTTGCCGGCGATGATTCCCGCCTGCGGGCCGCCGAACAGCTTGTCGCCGCTGAAGCAGACCAGATCGACGCCGCGGCGCAATCACCTCCGCGGGCGTCGGCTCGTGTTCGAGGCCGGCGACGGTTTCGGTTTCGAATCATGGCGCCGCTGCCCAGGTCTTCGACGAACGGAACTCGCTTCTCGCGCGCCAGCGCCGCGATCTCCTCGGTCGGCGGCGATTCGACGAAGCCGCCCATGAAGAAATTGCTGCGATGCACTTTCAGGATCAGCGCGGTTTCGCGGCGCGATCGCGCGGGCGTAATCGCGCGAGCGAAGTCTTGTTGGTCGTGCCAACCTCGCGCAGGCGCGCGCCGCTGGCTTCGAGAATTTCCGGAATCCGAAATCCGCCGCCGATCTGAATCAGTTCGCCGCGCGAGATGATGACTTCGATTCTTGCGCGGCGATCTCGGTGACGCTCGTCCGTGCGCTCGCCAGCGATCGAGCTTCCGCTCCGCAGAAATGGCGCAGGATCAGAACCAGCGCAGCTCGCATTGTTATTCACGACCGTGGCGGCTTCCGCGCCGCACAGCAGCGCGAGATTGTGTTCGAGATACGCAGCGCGACCGCCGCGCCCGCCGCTCGGCGAGTCCGTATTCGAGATTGTTGTATTCGCGATCCGATCCGGGAGACCGCTTCGATGACGGCCGGCCCCAGCGGCGCGCGGCCGAAATTCGTGTGAACCAGAATGCCGGTGCCGTTGATCACGGGCTGGATGCGGGACGCGCGCAGATTCGCGCAGCGCGGCGCGAACGCGCGAGAGCACGCCTTCGAAATCGGGGATCGCTTTCTGCTTTGCGCAGCGCCGCGAGTTCGCGCCGAACCACTGCGACGACCGTGGGACGAGGCAATCCCGTATCGCCCAGCGCCTGCAGCGACTTTTTCGACAGACGGGAATGCGCGCGCAGTCCGGAGCGTTTCATGCCGCGACTCGTGATCTGCGGCTTGCTCGAGCGCACGATCTGGCCGATCACCGCGGCGCAGAGCGTGTGACGGCTGCTTCAGCCGCTTCAAAACAGCATCCAGATTTCGCCGCGGCACGCAGAGCAGCAAGACCGCCGCTCGTCTGCGCATCCGTCAGCAGCGTTTTCTGAGCCGGAGTGGCGCCGTCCCATTCCGTGAACTCGTTCGCGAAGGCGAGATTGTCGCGGCTGCCGCCGGGAATGCAGCCGGCCGCAATCAGCTCGAAGACTTCCGCGCTGATCACCGGCACGCTCGCCAGCAGCAATCTCGGCGCCAACACCGCTGGCGCGACACATCGCGCCGAGATGCCCGAGCAATCCGAAAGCCGGTCACGTCAACCGCGGCTTTGACCAGCCCGCGCTCGGCCAGCATCCGGCTCCGACGGTGTTGAGGTGCGTCATGACGGCGATCGCTTTGCGTTCGAGCGACCGGCTTCGTCAATCCACGCTTGATGCCGGTGGTGATGATGCCCGTGCCGAGCGGCTTCGTCAGGACCAGCACGTCGCCCGGCGCGCGCGTTCGCGTTGGTCAGCATGCGGCGCGGCGACACCATGCCCGTGACAGCGAGGCCGTAGATCGGCTCCGGATTTCGGATCGTGTGGCCGCCGATCAGAACGCACTTCGCCTCTTTGATCTTCGCCGCGCCGCCTCGAAGGATCCGATTCACGATCGCGCAGCGGCACCAAGTCGGCCGGAATGCCCACAAGGTTGAGCGCCGTCAGCGGACGGCCGCCCATGGCGTAAACGTCGGACAGCGCATTGGCCGCGGCGATCTGCCCGTAGGCAAACGGATCGTCGACGATCGGCGTGAAAAAATCGGTCGTTTGCACCAGCGCGCGATCGCGGTCGATGCGATACACGCCTGCGTCGTCTCCGGTGGCGGAGCCAACCAGGAGATTGCGGTCTTTCAGAATCGGTAGCTGGCGCAGAACCTGCGTCAGAGCCTGCTGGCTGAGCTTGGAAGCTCAACCGGCGCAGGAAGACAGCGCAGTCAGTTTGAGGATCTCGTTCGCGCGACATGAGCGATCACCTCCTTTCGACGACGATCTTGCGGATGCAGATCAGAAGAATTGGCGGAGAGGGTAGGAATCGAACCTACCCCCCGGCACGAAGTGTCGGGGCAACGGTTTTGAAGACCGCGACGACCACCAGGCACGCATCACTCTCCGTCGCGTCACTGCGCGGACACTAACCATGGGCGGGCCGATACTATACACCGACGCGCATCGCCCTGGATGCGTTTCCGAGATCGTCGCCGCGCGCGGCCAGAAAACTTCACTCACGCCTTCGCTGGCGTCAACTCTTTCGACGTGATTTCGTACTTGAAGTTTGGCGCATCGAGGCTGTCGAGATGACCATCCGCTGTCTGCGCCTGCGGATACATCAAGGAATGGAGCGGTGCGCCCGTTCCGCCCGGCAGAGCGACATCGTGCGCGAAGTTGTAGGCGATCCAGTTCATCTCCCACGATCCGAACAGCCGAGCGCGGGCGCGGGTCACCATTTCGTCGTTCATCGGACGATTCCCCGGCGGTTCTTCAGAACCACTTTTCGTACGTCGGCGGGATCAACCGGCACCCAACCATACGTCGTCCAGATAAACTTCCGCCCGGCAATGCTGCGATTTCGTAATGTTGTCCGAGTGAAGCGCCGAGGCTCTTGTAGGCCAAGGTCGGACTTCGCCACACGAATGCCGTACACATCGCGCGCCGGCAGTCCAGCCGCATGCGCCAGCCCGACGAATAGGGCGTTCAGATCAGCGCACTTTCCGCCCAGGTCTCCGGTCTCCAGCATGAACCGGATATCACCCAGGCCGCAGCCTCGAGTCTTCGGATCGCGAAACGTCTTGTCAACGATCCACTCGTAGATCGCTTTTGCTTTCTCCACGTCGGTGTTCGCATTCTTCGTGATCTCGGTGGCGGTTGCTTTCACGACGCCGTCAGACGGTAGAAGCTTCGTGGGCCGCAGGAAGTACGCAAGCTCGCCTTGACTCGCCCGGGGCGCGTTCCCGGGCCTGGAAAGATCGACTGAATGGTTCCTGGTCTGGACGCGGCTCGTCAGCGTCAGGACCGGTGTTGCCCCGGCCGCGAATGTCGCTGAAACGATGCCGAGAGCGTCAGGCTTCAGCTCGCTGATCCCTGCCTTCCCGCTCGGGGCGTGGTATTTGTTCGACACCGTTCTTTGGTAGGGCGTTTTCTGGATCAGCGCGGCAGGCAGCCAAACACGCGTGGTTCCGGACGGCTTCAAAACCTCCACCTGCGTCGTGATCTCGAACGTGCGCCAGCCGGCGCCGCTCTCGGCAAAAAGTTCGCTGGCATTCGACCATGCCAACCCAGCAGACACGACACCTGCGGACTTTAAGAAATCGCGTCGTCTCATATCGTCCCTCCTATATCTTAGCGTTCAATTCACGCATTTTTTCCAAGCTTGATAGAAAGCTTCGCCACGCATGAGCCGAAGCCAGGTTGGATCGAGGAAGTCAGCTAGGAATTCAGGAAACGGCCGACGGTCGCTTGAGCGGCGTACTCAAGTGAAACCACTTGCGCGCACGAGTGTGCCGGTTGAGGGAAGCATACGGGCTTATTGACGCACAGAAGGAACGTGCTTGGCAAGACTCCGTACTCTCGCGTCGGTCGATGCGGGGAATTCTCCTCCGCGGGCAGGCCGAAATCAGGGCTCGGTGCGGACTTCCATGCTCTGATCGACCACGTAATTCGTGCAGCCAGCGACCGCGCAGCGCGCGGTCACGCGAAAGCCGTCGCCGGACGGTTCGACGTCGTACGTATATCCGTCGCGCCCGGACTTTTTCATGCTCATCTCGCCGCTCGAAACCAGTTCGTCGAGCGACGCGACGGAATTGTGTTCCGCCTGGTACGCGCGCTCGGCCTGCGCGATCGAAAGCAAATCGTTTTTCACGCCGACCACATTGATCGTTTGTGCCGGCGTGCCGGCACCCGCAGCCTGCGACTGCGTCAGCTGAGTCTTATAGATGTAGAGCGTCACCGCCGCGCCAATCAGCAGCGCAGCAAGTCCCAATACAGCGCGCATGAGCACCTCCCGCAGCAGCCAACGCGTCGCGGACCGCTGCCTGAAACCATAGCAACACAGCGGCCGACGCCGGGCGCCAAACTTGTCTTTCTGCTCGGGATACGAATCGACAAACAGCGCCCCGCGCCCTGTTCGCCGCCCTGCGCCGGTGCTACCTTTCAGAACTGGAATACGTCCAAGTACAAGGCGCATTGAAGACGGGCCGCCTGCAATTGCTGCCTTTGAGACCGTTTGACACGCGCGCTCGCTCCCGTAATACTGGGGCGAGGCTGATGGCGGAGCAGGATCAAGCGTTAGGGGCGCGCACTTGGCGACGGAATCCCCAAAATCGATCGGAGCGATTCATGACGAGGGCGAAAACGAGGAAGTGGATACGAACGGCTGCAGCGGTATTTCTCGCGATCGGCGTGTCCGCGGCCCTCGCGCTGCCGCTTGCTGCGCAGGATCAGTCCTCTCGATACGTCCGCCCTCCGAAGCTGGATTTCACCACGCACACGCTCGCCAACGGCCTGCAGGTGGTCCTGCTCGAAAATCACGACGTCCCGGTGATCGATCTCCAGATGTGGTACCACGTGGGCGGAAAGGACGAGCGCCCGGGCCATACGGGATTCGCGCATCTGTTCGAGCACCTGATGTTCAAGGGCTCGGCGCACGTGGGCGCCGGACGAGCATTCGCGCATCATCGAAGCGGTCGGCGGGTTCGACAACGCCGAGACGGACGACGACACCACCAATTTCTTCGAGACGTTTCCCAGCCAATATCTCGAGCGCGTCCTGTGGCTCGAAGCCGATCGCATGGGCAGCCTCAACGTCGACGACGCGAATTTCAAATCCGAGCGCCAGGTCGTCGAAGAAGAGCGCCGCGTCCGCGTGGATAATCAGCCCTACGGCTCGATCGAGGAGGATCTCCGCGCCGCGGCATTCACCGTTCACGGCTATCACCACACGCCCATCGGCAGCATCGCGGATCTCGACAAGGCCACGCTCGAGGACGTTCGCGCTTTCTTCAACACCTACTACAAGCCGAACAACGCCACGCTGGTGATCGTCGGCGATTTCAATTCCGATCAGGCGCTCGCCTGGACGCAAAAATATTTCGACGGCATTCCCGCGTCCGCGAAACCGATTCCGCGGCCCAACACGCCCGAGCCGCCGCAAACCGGCGAGCGCGACGTGACGAAGTCCTATTCGAACACGCCGCTGCCCGCCGTCGTGATCGGCTACAAAATTCCCGCGCGCTACTCGCCGGATTCCTATCCGCTCGACCTCGCGTCGAACATTCTGGCCGGCGGCGAAAGCAGCCGGCTCTATCAGTCGCTCGTATACAAGGACCAGATCGCCGTGCAAGCCGCCGGATTCGGCAATTTCACCGAGGATCCCAATCTTTTCTGGGCCTACGCGATCATGAATCCAGGGCACACGCCGGAAGACGGCGAGAAAGCAATTGTGGCCATCCTCGACGGGCTGAAGACTCAAGCCGGTCGAGCGCGAAGGAATTGCAGAAGGCCAAGAACCAGGAAATCTCCGGGTTCATTCTGGGCCGCGACACGGACGAGCAAAAGGCCATCGCGCTCGCCGGTGCCGCAGTGATCGGCAAGAATCCGGATCTGGTCAACACCGAGCTCGGACCGCTATCTGAAGGTCACGCCGGAAGACATCGAGCGGGTGGCCAAGGAATATTTCGTTTCGCAACACGCCACGGTTTTGACGATCACGCCCGCGGCCCAGCCGCCAGCAATAGCCGGCACATCGCAGGAGAGATCTGCAAGTGAACCTCAGGAGCACCGATGAAGCGCGCAATCACGGCCGATTGATTATTCTTGCGGCGGCACTCCTGTTCGTGGGAACTGCGGCGTTCGCCCAACAGCCGCCGCAGCAGGCGACTCCGCCGAGCACGCCAGCAGGATCAGAAGAATGGCACGGGAGTCGTTCCTCCCGGCGTGAAGCTTGTCCCCGAAATGCCGGCTCCCGGCGCGCCCGACGCGTTTCAATTTCCCGCAAGCGGCCACCAAGACTCTCGCGAACGGCCTGCGCGTTTTCGTGGTCACCGACCACAGCGAGCCTGCCGTCGCGGCGCGCCTTGTGATGCTGTCCGCGGGCACCATCAAGGACCCACAGGGAATGCCGGGCGTGGCGCAGATGACCGCGAACATGCTGACGCAGGGCACCGAAAAACGCTCCGCAAAGGACATCGCCGAAGCGATCGATTTCATCGGCGGCTCGCTCGAAGCCTCGGCCGGCACCGATTCCACCGACGTCAGCCTCGACGTGGTGAAAAAAGATCTGCCGACCGGGCTCGACCTGATGTCCGACGTGGTCCTGCATCCCGCGTTTCGCGCCGAAGAACTCGACCGCCAGCGCCAGCAGCTTCTTTCGAGCCTCACGGTGCAATATTCCGATCCCGATTTTCTTGCTTCGGCTGCCTTCAGCCGCGTGGTCTACGGCAACTCTCCCTACGGCTGGCCCGCAGAAGGCACGCCGGACACGATCAAGAAACTCGATCCGCAGATCCTCGCGAAATTCCACGACGCGAATTACGCGCCCAATCAATCGCTGCTGGCGTTCGCCGGCGATATCACGCCCGGACGAAGCCTTCGCCGCCGCCGAGAAATATTTCGGCGCGTGGCCCGAAGGTGAACGTCGCCGCGACGTGCCGCCGCCGGCGCCGTCCGCCTCGCAGGGACATGCACATCTGGCTGATCGACAAGCCCGACGCCGTGCAGACTCAGATTCGCGTCGGCAAACTCGGCATCCGCGCAGCGATCCGAATTACGTTCCGGTCGTGGTGATGAATCGAATTTTCGGCGGCGGCTACAACAGCCGCCTGAATACCGAAGTCCGCGTGAAGAAGGGCCTCACCTACGGCGCCTATTCTTCGTTCAATCCGCACCGCCAGGCAGGCTCGTTCGGCGTCGCCACGTTCACGCGCACGGCCGCAACCGTGGATGCGACGAAGCTCGTCGTGGATCTGATCGCCAAAATGTCCACCGGCGACGTGACGCCGCAGGAAATGGATTTCGCGCGCGATTATCTCGCCGGCGTCTATCCCATTCAGTCCGAGACGGCCGAGCAGGTGGCCGACCGCGTTCTGACGGTCGCCGCCTTCGATCTGCCGACGGATTACAACTACACCTATCCCGACAGAATTCGCGGCGTCACCCCCGCGCAGGTAAAGGAAATGGCGCAGAAATATCTCGAACACGGACGATCTGGATATCGTGCTGGCCGGAAACGTCAGCGCGTTTCGCGACGCCTTGAAGAAAGCCTTTCCCAACGCGAAGTATCAGGAAATTCCATTCGACCGCGTGGATGTCCTGGCCCCGGATCTGATGGCCTCCGCGAAGGCGAAAACAAATTAGCCGAATCCGAATCGCGGCGGCTTTTGTGGCTAGCGGATGGAGAGGATCACTTTGCCGAGGTTCTTGCGGTCGTGGATAAATTGATGCGCCGCCGCAGCTTGGTCGAGCGGGAAATTCTTGGCGATCACGGGTTTCAGCTTTCCCGCCCCGTACATGCGGCCCAGCTCGTCCAACTCGCCGCGCAGCAAGGCGCCAAACCGCGTTAACGACGAACGCCGCCACACGACCACTGCGCCGGTGTTTGCCGCACTCGAATGAGATGCTGCTGGTACGCATCGACCCGAGCAAGCCGACCATCTCGATGCTCTCGATCCCGCGAGAGCTGAAAGTCCCGATCCACTTGCCAGACGGCGAAGTCGAAGAAACCCGGATCAACGCCGCCTACCAGCGCGGCTGGGAAAACGGCGGCGGCACCGCGGGCGGCGTGAAGCTGATGGTGGAAACACTCGAGCAGGTGCTCGGCCTCCCGGAAGTCAATGGTGTGTTCGTGACCAACTTCCACCAGTTCGCGAAGCAGTCAACGTGATGGGCTGCGTGTACATGACGGTGGACAAGCGCTACTACCACGTAAACGAACCCGAAGGCGAACAGTACTCCGCGATCAACCTCAAGCCTGGCTACCAGAAACTGTGCGGCCTGGAAGCGCTCGAATTCGTCGCCGCCCGCCACGAAAGCACCTCGCTGATCCGCGATGCACGCGACCAGCGCTTCCTGCTGGAAGCCAAGGCCCAGTACGGCTCGTCGCTGGTGGGCAAGCGTGAAAAGTTCGAGGACATCTTCGGTAAGTACGTCGAAAACACGCTCAAGGACGAAGGCGAAGTCCTGCAGCTGCTGTACCTGCTGATCGAATCCGCAGGCAAGCCGGTCGCCAGGTCCACTTCAACGTGACCCTAGAAAAGGAATTCGACTCGGCCACACCTGAACAGATACACGAAGCGATCGGCTCGTTCCTGAACGGTACCGCGCCCATCTCCCCAAAAAGCCTGAACGCCACGGCGCACCACACCAAGCACACCCACCACAGTGCCGCCCCCAGCGGTGGCGGGTTCGCGCTCACGCCCACGACTCCGGAAGAGCTCATCGAAGCGCGCGCGCAGGCGCCAAATCTGCCGTTCCCGCTCGAGTACCCACGCGTCCGCGACAGCTTCGCCGGCGCCGAACCAGACGAACTGCGCCTGTATCGGATCCACGACCTCCACGGCCGGGTGCACCCGATCTACTGCGTCGTCATCAGCCGCGGTGAACTGGGCCAGTACTACGACGTGCAGGGAACCAACTGGACCGACCCTCCGGTGCTCAACCACCCCGGGCAGACAGTGCACCTCGGCTCGCGCACCTATGAGCTGTCCTATGTCGGCGAACACGTCAAGACGATCGCCTGGCGCGAAGACGGCGCGGTCTACTGGATTGAAAACGCGCTGACCAACAACGTCTCGCCGCACGTGATGCTCGACATGGCAGAGCACACCCTGCCCGTCATCCACACTCGCGCGACCACGCCGGTGGCAGCGCCGGCGACTCCCCTGACGGCTGTCGATCTGGCCCCGCGCGCGGCCAGTGCCACCAGTCTGGCCGCGAAGATCGAGGCGCTGCTCGGCTTTCTCGGCCTCGGTATGGTCGCCGCGCTCTCGCTATTCGTGTTCGCCCGCCAGCGCAAGCTCCGTGTCCTGGGCGAGCAGATCGCGAATGCGTTGGCCCTCGAAGCGCGCCGGCGCCGGTCCATCGGTCACTAAGCTGCACCCTTCCGACCAGCGACGATGAGAGCGAGTGGCGATGAACGGTGAGACGGTTGACATCAGTACTCGGGACGGCGTGGCGGACGCCTACGTCTCGCGGCCCCCCGGGCAGAACGGGAGCCACCCGGGTGTGCTGTTCATCATGGACGCCTTTGGCTTGCGCCCCCGGATCGAGGAGATGGTCGACCGCATCGCAGCGCGGGGGTTCGCCGTACTCGCCCCAAATGTCCTCTATCGCGCAGGCCGGGCGTCGAACACGGAGTTGCCCGATCTGGAGGACCCCGCTCAGCGGGATCCGTTCTTCGCGCGGCTGATGCCTGCCATGGCGGAGCTGACGCCCGAGCGGATCGTCAGTGACGGGGCGGCCTACCTCGACTACCTCGGCGGGATCGCAAGCCCGCCGTTCGCCATCACCGGCTATTGCCTGGGTGGGCGCGTCGGCTGGCGGATCGCCGCCGCCTACCCGGAGCGCATCGCGGCGCTCGCCGCCTTCCACGCCGGGGGGCTCGTGAGCGGCGACGAGGACAGTCCGCACCTGAGCGCCGGCGCGATCTCCGCCGAACTCTACTTCGGCCACGCCGACAACGACCAGAGCATGACCCCGGAGCACGTGGCGGCGCTCGAGCAGGCCCTCGAGGAGGCCGGGGTTCAATACCGCTCAGAGCTCTACGAGGGGGCCGCGCACGGCTACACGATGAGCGACACCGCCGCCTACGACGAGGCGGCCGCCGAGCGGCACTTCACCGAGCTGTTCGCGCTGCTGGATCGGACGATCGGCGGCTGACGGATGGCGCGGTCTGGGGATCCAGTGGGGGGCCGGGCGATGCGCCGACTCCTTGCCGGAGCTCCAGCTGGGGTATGAGCCAGGAGACGAGGAACGCGATGCCGGCGATCGGCGCAGCGATGACGAACACCGTTTGGATCGACTCCGCGTAGGCGGCGGCAATGCCGTGATGGACCGCCTGGGGAAGCTTGTCCAAGATGGCCGGCGTGACGCTCGCGCTCGACAACCCCGTTGGCAGCTTCGCAGTGCCGAGGTGCCTGACCAGATTGCCGACGAGGACGTTCGAGAAGATGGCACCGAAGATCGCGACACCGAACGATCCCCCGATGGACCGAAAGAAGGTCGCGCTCGAGGTGGCGACTCCGAGCTCGGAGTAGGGAACCGCGTTCTGCACGATGAGCACGAGCACCTGCATGACGCAGCCGAGTCCCACGCCGAGGACGAACATGAACAGCGCCACCATCGCCAAGCTCGTCCCGATCCCTACCTGTGAGAGGAGCAGGAGCCCGACGGTCATGAGCGCCGTCCCGGCGATCGGGAAAGCCCGGTAGCGGCCCGTCTTGCTGATGACGATCCCCGATCCGGTGGAGCAGATGATCAGCCCGACGAGCAGTGGCAGCAGCTGAAGGCCGGAGATCGTGGGCGACTCGCCGTGCACGATCTGAAAGAACACGGGCAGGTAGGTGACCCCGCCGAACAGTGCAAGGCCGACGATGAAGCCGACGACGCTCGTGACCGAGAACGCACGGATGGAGAACAGACGCAGCGGCAGTATGGGCTCGGTCGCGCCTCGCTCGACGACCGCAAAGACGCCAAGGAGCACCGCGCCGGCGACTCCGAAGCCAACAATCGTTGGCGAGCCCCACGGATAGGTCGTGCCACCCAGGCTGGTGAACAGCACGAGGCAGGTCACCGAGAGCACGAGGACGGCGGTTCCGAGATAGTCGATCACGTGGTGGACGCGCCCGAGGCCCCCTGGAACCTGTATCGCTACGACCGCGAGCGCGACGGCGCCGATCGGGATGTTGATGTAGAAGATCCAATGCCAGGAGAGCTGTTCGACGAAGACGCCTCCGAGCAGCGGGCCGATGACACTCGCCACACCGAACACCGCCCCGAAGAGGCCTTGGTAGCGACCGCGCTCGCGGGGAGAGACGACGTCTCCGACGATCGCCTGGGCGCCCACCATCAAGCCACCGCCCCCGAGACCCTGAACCGCCCGGAACGCGATCAGCTCGGTCAGGTTCTGGCTGAGCCCGGAGAGCGCCGAACCGCACAAGAAGATGACGATCGCCGCCTGAAAGAAGAACTTGCGCCCGTACAGGTCGCCGAGCTTGCCCCACAGGGGCGTCGAGACGGTCGCGGCGAGCAGATAGGCGACGACGATCCACGACAGGTGCGACGCCCCATGGAGGTCGGCGACGATCGTTGGCAGAGCGGTCGCGACGATCGTCTGATCCAGAGCCGCCAGGAACATCCCGAGCAGCAGCGCGCCGATGATGATCAACACGCGGCGGTGGCTGAGCCCCGGGATCGAGAGCTCCGCCGATGGCTCGGTCGGCGCCTCAGTCATCGCTCAGCTGACGAGTGCCGTTTCGATCCCGCTCAGGGCCACGTCGAACGTCGTCGTGCGGGTCTTGGAGCACGCGGGGGATCGCGCTTTTTCGGCCTTGTCGAGCTTGCCGGTGGCGGTGCCATAGATTTCGGGGCCCCATTCCTTCTGCGCGAACGTGGCCGAGATTTCCTTGAATTCGTACACGCACGGCCCTGCCAGGTCGATGTGCATCGGCGCCAGCCTCACGATCATCTTCTTGGCGCTCGTGAGTTCGACCGTCTTGGCGCCTCCGCCGCAGTCTTCGATCTGCGCCGCTTCGCCCGTCCTCACGAGCTTGTCGGTCTTGGAGCGGGTGACCGCCACCTTGAACTCCTGTTCTTCCCAATAACACGGTCCCAGCGAGTATCCGGCCACGAGCAGGACTTCGCCTCCCACCGCCAGCGGCTTGCCTTCCGCCTTCAGTTCCAGCAGCGTCTTGTTGGACGCGGCGGCGGCGCACGCTGCGGACAGCGCCAGCACGATGGCCGTCGCACCCAACAAGAACCCCGGCAGCCTCATCTTGCCCAGCCTAGCTGGTCGAGGCTGTCCGAGGCAGTGGCCGTCGTCACAACGTCGGGGTTCGTTCGTCTTAATAGGCGTCGATGGCTTTTGAGATTGATCGTAAGGGGCTTGGGGTTCTGTACGGCAGCGAGGCGGAGCGGCTGTTGGCGTTCTTCGTTCGCCGGACCTACGATCCCCAACTCGCGATGGATCTCATTGGCGAGACCTTCGCTCGGGCGTTCGAGCGCGGCAGCCGATTTCGCGGAGCTACCGCGGAGGAGGCGACGGCGTGGCTATGGGCGATCGCGCGCAACGTGCTCGCGGACGCGCTCCGCCGAGGGCATGCCGAGCGGCGTGCAATCGAACGGCTCGGCGTGCAGACGCCAGTGCTGAACGCCGATGAGCAGGCAGAGGTCGAGCGCCGTGTCGGCTTGAAGGATCTGCGGATCATGGTGCTCGCGGCGTTGGATACGCTCGCGCCCGAGCAGCGCGAGGCGTTGCGCTTGCGGGTCGTGATGGAGCTCGATTACCCGGTGGTCGCGAAGAGGCTGGGTATCTCCCAGGCGACGGCGAGAGCGCGCGTCTCGCGTGGGTTGCGGGCGCTCGCGGTGTCGTTGGACGCGGTCGAGGGAACGACGTGAGCGCAACGGACACTACTGCTGCGGCGCCGGTCGACAGGCAGGGCGCCCGGGCGCCGGCGGAGGCTGCGCCCACGTCTCCTCGCGCGGTCAGCCAGCTGCTGGATGAGCTTGGCAGCGCGCTCGACCAGAGGTTTGCCGAGCGGCGGCGGCCCTACAGGCTTGCCCACGCGTGCGCGCTTGCGGCCGTGCTGCTCGCCGTCGCGGTTGGCGTGGTGGCGTTCGTGCTAGCGCGCCCGGCGGCACAGGGGGCGCCGAAGGCGATCCCGGCTGTGCAGGGCCTCGTGGCGCGCGGGACGACCGATGGTGTCGCATGGGCGCTCGCAGTGAGCTCGTGCACGGCGCCCAACCGCGGATACGCCGTGTCGCTGGTGACTGGTAACGGATCGAGCGCGACGCCGTGCGCGGGAGTGGCGCGGCCGGCGAGCACGTTCTATGACCAGGCGGCGAATCTCGCGCTGGTGTTCGGCACGGCTCCGGCGGGCACGGCCAGGATCGAGGTTGCCCGCAGCGGCGGCGGCGCGAGCACGGACATGACCGTGCGGGAGATCTCGCGTGTGGCTGGCGGGGGCGTGTTCTTCGTTGGCGAGATTCCGTTCGCGCAGACCGCCACGGCGATCACGGCGTACGGTTCGGGATCGCGTTTGCTCGAGGCGTGCAGCGAACAGCAGTGCGTCGCACCATGAAACGGCCCCGAACACGACTGGCGTCGGGGATCGTGCTGCTCGTGGCGCTCGTCGCGGGTGTGGTCGTGTGGGCAGCGGGCGACAGTGGCGTCCCGCCGGCCTCGGTCAGGGCCTCTACCGGCAGCTGTGCCAGGCGGCCATCGGTGTCGAACGCGCCGGTGCCTGCGGCGCTGGCGGCCGCGCTGCCCGTCCTTGCCCGTCCACACACTGCCCAGGATGGCGCTCCGCACGAGGCGATCTCGATGCTCAGCTCACTCGCGACCGGGATCGAGCTCGATCACGCACAGCTGATCGGAACAAGCGCGCAGGGCGGACGGTCCTGGATGATCCCGGTGCTGCACGAGTCACCCCAGGTCGCTTCGATCGCATGCCTGAAACGGGAACTCAGGAACCTCGAGCGCTACGCCCACAAGGGCCTATACCAACAGCTGCTGGCAAGAGAGCGCCGCTACGCCGCCGTCACAGAACAGTACCTGCATACACACACCGCCAGCCCGCCCCCGGGGGTGATCGTGTTCACCCAGGGGCAGATCGTGCAGGGAGCCGACGGCACGCTCACGGCGATCCAACGCGGGTCAGCATTCACCACCGGCGAGTGTGCCGGGCCCGGGCACAACCTCCTGACCGTCAGCGGACTGGCACCGGCCGCCGCCAGCACGATCCAGCTGCACTCACCCGACGGGGCCACGCAGACCGAGCCGGCCGGCGACGGCGCCTACTCGTTCCTATTCGCGCCAAGCCCCAACCGAGCCGGACTGCCCGACCGGCTCGTGCTGCTCAACGGCGGGCACCGGATCGCCACGCTCACGATCCCCAGCGGGAGCTTCTCCACCCACCCACAATGCACGACCGGCGCCACGCACGGCCCGTCATCGGAACCATCGAAGGTGATACCAGCAGGATTCACTGTGATCGCTGCCAACCCGCACGGGCCGGAGGGCGTCGGGTACACGATCGGTGTTGCCTCCGGCGGATCCCCGGCGTGCGACCCCGAGCTCAACGTCGAGACGACCAGCGGCTCCCTCGGCGGCGGGACCCGCCTGTGCAACCTTTCCCTCACCGCCTACTCGCCGGTCCCGACGTTCGACTCCGCTGGCTGCGGCACGAACAGAGTCGAGCTGAACGGGTCGGTTTCCTCAACCGTCAAGCGTCTGCGCTTCATCGCAGCAGACGGGCAGTCCGCGAGCACCCCCGTGTTCGCGGCCCCACCCGCCATCGCCAGCGGCTACGGCGTGATCCTCGCAGTCGGTCCAGCCGACGTCCTGGGGGCCAACCCAACGATCGAATCGCTGGGCGCCAATGGACGGGTGCTCGCCACCTCCCACGCGCTGCAACAGTTCACCAGCTGCGGCAAGCACTACCCCGTGCACCAGCTGTCCCCCGGTACCGTGACACTCGCGCACGCCGGCACACCGCAGGGCCCGGTCGCGATCCTGCTGCACCGCATCCGCTTCATGGGCCACGTCTCGCTCTGCATCGGCCAACAGCCCCAAGGCAACGAGCAGTGCGCGAGCTATCCGATCGGCCCACACAGCAACCAGGAAATCGGCAACGCCCCGATCTGGCTGATGTCCGGCGGACGCGGATCGTGCACGGCACCCCGCTACCAGGTCATCACAGGAATCGTCCTGCGCCCGGGCCTCACACCGTGGCTACGCACACCGGAAGGCCGATCGCGCATGCCGACCGTGCCGGTGCCCCAAGGCTTCCACGAGCCCGGGCCGCTCTTCTATGCGGTACTGACCAAGACACCGGACACGATCGTGATCGAGGACGCCGCAGGCAAAGCCGTGTACAGCACGCCAGCCGTCACACCCACCCCCTCCGGCTCATGCGGCGGACTCAACCCCGACACCTCCAACTGAAGACCTATCGCCGCTGACGGGATTCGGAGCGCGGCTGCGCCGCATCGCGCTCCGCGCAAGCGCAAGCCCGCCAGGCCACACGGCGGGCGCTCAGACCTTGAAGGTCGGGCGGATGACCGCCCGGGCGAGCGCGTGGAAGGCTAGATTGAAGCCGACGAACGCGGGCGAGACATCCTCGCTGACTTCGAGCTTCTCGACGTCGACCGCGTGCACCGCGAACAGGTAGCGATGGTCTCCGTCGCCTGCGGGTGGCGCGGGCCCGCCGTATGAGCGCTCGCTGTAGTCGTTTCGGACGTGGAACGCTCCCTGAGGCAGTCCGCTGCCCGCGCCTGCGCCGCGCGGCAGCTCGGTGACGTTCGACGGCAGGCCGACGAGGACCCAGTGCCAGAAGCCGCTCCCGGTGGGGGCGTCGGGATCGAAGCAGGTGACGACGAAGCTCCTGGTCTCCGCGGGGAAGCCCGACCAGCGCAGCTCCGGTGAGATGTTCTTGCCTCCGACGCTCGGGTGAGCGAGCTCAGGATCCATTGGCTGTCCGTCCTGTACGTCGCTGCTCGTCAGCGTGAACGCAGCCACCTGCGGCAGTAGCTCGTACGGGTCCGGTGCGGTGGGACGGTCGAGCGACATGAACAAGCCTCCGAGCGGCTGATTGGCGATCCTGCGTGGTGACTACGCCGCTTTTCCGAGCTCGCAAGCCCGGTGAGCGCCGCTGACGCCAAGATTGCCGCAAAGAGCGAGGTTTGCGCGGAGTGCGTCTACAACGTGCCGCCCGACCGCTGCTCGGCGATCACGCGAGCGAGCGCGGCGCTGGCGGCGGAGGGCGTCCGCTGCGTGGGCGTGGCCAGTGAGATGAGCCAGACGGGAGCGTCGGCGATGGCGAGGATGCGAACGTCGGGGCTGTCGGGAACGTAGGAGGGCGGCATGACGGCGATCGCGAGGTCCTGCTCGACGAAGTCGACGACGCCTGGCATGTCGTTGATCTCGTAGCGAACCTCGCGCGCGATCCCGGCGCTCTGCAGGGCGCCGTCCAGCGCGATGCGCGTCCCCCAGGTGGCGGGGACGTCCGCGAACACGCCGTCCTCCAGGTCCTCCAGGCGGACCTGGCGATTCTCGGCAAGGGGATGCTCGCGATGGCAGACGAGCGCCATCGGCTCGCGCGCGAGCGTCGTCAAGAGCACACCGTCGGGCTGCTCGCCGCCGAGGCCGACGAATGCGAGGTCGAGCAATCCGCTGCGGACCTGCTCGACCATCTCTGTGGAGCCGCCGCTGTGGCGGGTGACGACGCGCACGGCGGGGTGCTGTTGGCTGAAGGCGCGGATGATCTGCGCGACGCTGGCACGGCTGCCGCGCCGATACTGCATCGTGCCGAGGTGAACGGTCCCGCGCAGACCGCCGCGCACTTCGTCCACGGCCTCGACGGCGGCGTCCGCGGCCGCGAGGGTCTTGCGAGCCTCCTCGAGCAGCGCCCGGCCGGCGTCTGTGAGCGAGACCGGGTGGGAGCTGCGATCGAGCAGCGTCACTCCCAGCTCGCGCTCGAGCGACTGCACGGTGGCGGACACCGCCGACTGCACCACGTAGAGGCGCTGCGCTGCACGCGTGAAGTTCTGCTCCTCTGCGACCGCCACGAACGCACGCAGCTGGCGAAGCTCCATCGGGCCATGATCGCAGGAGCAGATGGCGCCCATCGCGAGGTTGCGTTGATTGGCGCGGGCCTGCGTGCCAGTGTCATTGCATGACTTCCACAGCGCCTCACCTCAAGCTCGCCCACGGGGTGGGGTTCTGGGCGGTGGCCTTTGCGTTTCTGCTGGTGATGGGCTACTGCGCGGTGCCGACACCGCTGTACGGCCTGTACGCGGCGCGTGACGGATTTGGCTCGCTGACGATCACGTTCGTGTTCGCGGCGTATGCGGTGGGAGTGGTGGTGTCGCTGTTCACCGTGGGTCACCTCTCGGACTTCCACGGCCGCAGGCGAGTGTTGATACCGGCGCTGCTGACTGCTGTGGCGAGCGCGGCGATCTTCCTGCTGTGGCGCGCGCTGCCGGGGCTGATCGTGGCGCGATTCGTGAGCGGCCTGGCTGTGGGAGCGGTGACTGCTACGGCCACCGCGTGGCTTGCGGAGCTTCACGCGATCGATCGCCCGAGCGCCTCTGCCAGGCGCACGGAGATCGTGGGCGCATCTGCGAACCTCGGCGGCATCGGCCTGGGGCCGCTCGTGGCGGGCGTCCTCGCGCAGTGGGTGCCGGCGCCGCTGAGCGTCTCCTATCTGGTGTACGGAGGCCTGATGCTGGTGGCGGTGCTGGGCCTGCTGCTGACACCGGAGACGCGGGTGGTGCCCGCCCAGAAGCGGCCCTCATACCGACCCCAGCAGATGCACGCCCCGCAGGGCCTGCGCGCTCCTTTCTTCGCTGCGCTGGCTGCGGGCTTCGTGGCCTTCGCGACGTTCGCGCTGTTCACGTCGCTGGCGCCGACGTTCCTGGCGGGCCCGTTGCACCACACCTCGCTCGCACTCGCCGGGTTCACGGCGTTTCTGGTGTTCGGCGCGGCGGCGGTGGCACAGCTGGCGTTCAGCGGACGCACGAGCCGTACGCTGGTGCTGATCGGCTCGGGCGCGCTGCTGGCGGGATCGATCGTTGTGGTGCTCTCCGTGTGGCTGGCCTCTCCGAGCCTCGTGCTGTTCCTGATCGGTGGCGCGGCGCTGGGCACGGGAGCGGGCACCCTGTTCAAGGGCGCGATGACGACGATCGTCCGGATCGCCGAGCCGGCGCGCCGCGCGCAGACGCTCGTCAGCCTGTTCCTGACGGCATATCTCGGCATGATCGTGCCGTCGGTCGGCCTGGGCGTGCTCACACAAGAGGTCCAGCCGAAGCTGGCGCTGTTGATCTTCGCCGGCATGCTCGTCACCGGCGTGCTCGCCGGCCTGGGACCACTCCTACGAGCCGAGCGCACCAACCCCGTCGCGCACCTGCGCGTAGACGGCGGCCTCGAAGCCGAGCAGCGCCTGGATGATGGGCAGGTCGAAGAACGGCAGCACCTGGGTCATGATCGCGCCACCGACGCCGGCCTTGCGGTCGATCCAGTAGAAGCAGTTGAACAGGCCCGCCCAGTCGCCGGTGCCGGCGCTGCGCATGCCGGGGATGTCGATGCCCATCAGGTGAAAGCCAAGGCCCCAGCCCTGTGGCACGGGCAGGGTGGGCACGTCGTTGGTGAACACGGGGTCGGCTGACTTGATGATCTCGGGGAGTGGCACGCCGTTCAGCTGATCGGTGAAGGCCATCTGCATGGTGGTGTCCTCGAGCACGCGCACGCCGTCGAGCTCGCCGTCGCGCAGCATGGCGCGGATGAAGCGCCCGTAGTCGCTGATGGTGCCGTAGGAGCCACCGCCGGCGGATGCCCACTCGGGATCGTCGGGCAGATCGAGGTCGAGCGGCCCGAGTCTGCCGTCGGGCATGCGTATCTCGAGGTCCATCAGCCGCGCGCGCTGCTCGGCGCTGGGCGCGAAGGTGGTGTCGCTCATCCCCAGCGGCGCGTACAAGTTCTCGGCGAGGTAGGCGTCGAGCGTCCGGCCGCTGACGGCCTCGACGACCAGGCCGAGCCAGTCGCTGCTGATGCCGTATTCCCACCGGGTGCCGGGGTCGCGCGCGAGCGGGCTCATGAGGCTGGCCTTCAGCCCGCTGATGACGCTGGGCAGCCCGGTGAGCTCGGCGTAGCGCAACAGCTCCTGGTTGGTGAAGAAGTAGCCGCAGCCCGATGTGTGCGTTGCGAGCTGGCGGACGGTGGCCTTGGTCTTGGGCGCGCGCAACAGAGGGACATCGCCGTCGAAGCCGTCGAGCACCTGCAGCTCGCCGAACTCCGGCAGGATCGACTCGACGGTGGCGTCCAGATCCAGGCGGCCCCGCTCGACGAGCTGCAGCGCGCCGACGGTGGCCGGCGCCTTGGTCATGGACGCGTTGCGGAACATGGTGTCCGGACGGGCGCTGCCGGCGGTCGCATGGTGAAGCACCCCGTCGCGGTCGACGACGATGGCGGACACGCCGCTGTAGGTCCCCGCCCCCACGGCGTCCTCGAGCAGCTGATCGATAGCGGTCCCGTCGAAGCTCATCCCCGTCTCCCCTGTTCGCAGTTTCCCGCTTGCGAGCCTACTGGCGGCGATCGCCGAGCGCCAGCGCGATCAGCTGAGCCTGCGAAGCTTGGCCAGAGGCACAAAAATGACACGATCGACTGCATCCAGCGGAGGCGATGTGATCTCGACCATCGCGGTGGCATCCTCGCGCAACTCCAAGACGCCACCCCGGGCACCCGCCGGTATGTCGTCTACAGGCGTCGTCAGCTCGACCAGGGGCCGGCGAGCTACCGGCCAACCGTGAACCGGCCTGGGGCGAGCGCCGCCGCGGGGCGACGGCGAAGAGAATGACGCGAAGCTCGGCACCGGGCTTACCTTCATCGGAGCTCGAGGCTAGCCAGAGCTTGGGATGGCTCTCTCGAGCGGACCGAATGAACCCGGTCAACGCTCACTGGATTCTCGGACACGCCCCCGCCGTATCCCACACCTCGAGCCGGCGTCGCCCATCCCGCTCGTCCGCGCGATCACGCAGATTACGTCGACCGTTGCTGAAATGCAACCGATCTGCGTGAACGCACATATTCTGCGGATAATGGGCCAGAAGGGCTATTATCTGCGTGATCACGCATATGAGCCCGCAGGAAACCACATCCCAGCGAATTGGAAGGTGCGTTCGAGACGCGCGCCGTCGCGACGGGATCGATCAAGCCAAGCTTGCCCTGATCGCAAACGTCGCGGTGCGCTCGATCCATCGCGTGGAGAACGGTGAGCCAACGGTGCGTCTCGACGTGTTGACGCGAATCCTCAGTGCACTGGGCCTGGAGCTCGAGGTGCGTCGCCGGAGCGGTGAATGAGCCTCGGCGTCTACTGGGATCGCCACGAGGTCGGCAAGCTGAAGCGCGTCGACGAGCGCTCGCGCGAGTACTACTTCCAATACACCAGCCCGCCGCGGCCGATCTCGCTGTCGCTGCCGATCTCGCAGGAGTCCTTCACTCCGGCGCAGACGCGCCCCTTCTTTGACGCCCTGCTGCCCGAGGGTGCGGTGCGCGAACAGATCGCGAGCCAGCTGAAGCTCGCGGCCAGCGACTCCTATGGCCTTTTGTCAGAGCTCGGCCGCGACTGCGCGGGCGCGCTTCAGATCCTCGAGGCCAAGCGCATGTCGGAGCCCCCCTCGGTTCACTGGCTCGACCAGGACGAACTCGACGCGCTGATCGAAGAGCTGCCCCGCCATCCGCTCGGTATGCACACGGAGGACGAGCGTCTGCGCCTCAGCCTGGCTGGGGTACAGAACAAGGCCGTGCTGCTGCGCGACGACGCTGGTGTCTTCGGAAAGGCTCTGGATGGCATGCCCAGCACGCACATCCTCAAGCCCGGGCCGCGAGGCGGCGACTACCCGGGCCTAGCAACCAACGAGTGCTTCTGCATGCGCCTGGCCGCTCGCTGCGGTCTCTCTGCTGCGGAGGTGCAACTCATCGAGGTGGCCCGCCGTCCCTGCCTCGTCGTGCAGCGCTTCGACCGCGAGCTCTCGAGCTTCCCGCCGACGCGCGTGCACCAGGAGGATCTCTGCCAGGCGCTCGGTCTGACACCCGACTTCAAGTACCAGAAGGAGGGATGGACACTGCCCTCCTATGCCGCGCTGGCCGGACTGCTCGATGAGCATTCGCCCTCACCCGGTCTCGATCGTCTCGCAGGTGCGCAGGCCGCGGTCTTTCACTACCTGGTGGGCAACGCCGACGCACACGCGAAGAACATCTCGCTGATTCACGGCGAGGACGGCGTGCACCTCGCGCCGCTGTATGACGTCGTCTGCACCGCCGCCTACGCCGAGCTCGACAAACAACTGGCTCTGAGCATCGGCGACGAGCTCGATCCGGAATTGATCACGTCGATCCACTTTGCCGACCTGGCGGACGACTTCTCGCTGAACGCCACAGCGTTTGAGCACGCGCGCAGAGCTCTGGGCGAACGGGTCGTCACCCAGGCTCGGATCCTGCGCGACGAGGCGCTCGAAGAGGGATGGCATGACCCGTGCATCGAGCGCATACTCGACGTGGTATCCGATCGCGTATCGCGTGTCGCCGTCACCGAGTGAGACAGTCGAGCGACTGCAGCCGCTGACGCTTCGTGCCGATACTGGTTCGGTGGCTTCCCGGCTCGAGCAGCCCCCGACTCGCAGGCGTCGTGCGTCGGGAGCAGCGGCGCGTGCTGTGCTCGCCTGCGCCGTTCTGGCAGCCACGATCGCGCTGCCGTCGCCGGCCGGCGCCGCCAAGAGCAGAACCTCCGCTGCTGCCCCTCGCCAGAGCGCCCACGCCGCGATCGTGGGCGGGCAATCTGCACAGCCGGGCACGTTCCCGTGGATGGCCTACGTTTTGGATGTCACGGGCGACACCGCGGAGCAGTGCTCGGGGACGGTGGTCGCGCCGAACCTGGTTCTGACGGCCGGCCATTGCGCCGAGAACGTGCAGACCGGTGTCGTCGACGAAGCCTCGGGCTACCAGGTCACGACCGGCAACGTTGACTGGGCATCTCCGGAGACGGAAAGGCAGGTGTCGGCCGTCACCAGGGTGATCGTGTGCGGCTGCTTCGATCGTCACACCACCGTTGGCGACGTGGCGCTGCTGCAACTGTCCACGCCTACCAGTGCCCCTCCGATCACGCTCGAGTCGAGCCCGCCTGCGGGCACTGCGGCGCTGCTGGCGGGATGGGGTCGGACATACTTCGGGCAGACCACCCCGGTCGAACGGCTGCAGTGGGCGAACACCGTCGTGCAGAGCGCGCAATGGTGCGAACGCGAAGCCAGCCCGTTCAGCCCGGAGAGCCAGGCCTGCACGATCGACCCGCCCGCCCGCCGGACGGGCGCATGCTTCGGCGACAGCGGCGGCCCGCTGCTCATGCCGCAGCCGTCGGCAACCGGGGGCATGGTGCAGATCGGCGTCGCGAGCCACGTGTACGGTGAATGCGCAACCACCGATCCATCCGTCTTCACACGTGTGGACGCGGTCTCCGCATGGGTGAGAGGCTGGGTCCAGGCACTGGCTGGCGCCCCGCCGGCGTCGACGCCGCTGCCGACCAATCTCGTCGCGGCGCCCACCCTGGCGGGTGTCGCCAGCGGCCGGTCGCTCAGCGTGAAAAGAGGTGCGATCTCGCTGGTGCTCACCTGCGAAAGCGAAGGGGGAGTCTGCAACGGCGACGCCGAGGCGACCATCGAGCTGCGCGAGGAGCGCATCGCGCGGCTTGGCGGAAGACAGACCGTGTCCACGCGCAGCCTCGCAGTGACGCTGGCCAGTGTGGACTTCTCGATCGCGCCGGGCGCGAGCGTAGCGGTCCACTCGAAGCTCTCCTCCGAGAATCGCGCGCTGCTGTCCCGTCTCGGCGGCGGGCCGCTCGAGGTGATGCTGGCGGGCCGAGGCGTCACCCACCGCGTCATCCAACTGGAGGCGGGCGGGCATGTTTGAGCAGTGGCGGATCGGAAACTGGGACTAGTACTGGAGGGCTGAGCACTTTAGGCTTGCCCGTGAGATGCCAAGCTACACAATGGCCTCGCCCCTCCCGTTGCGTGTTGGCTTGGCCGCGCATTGCGATCCTCGCGATCCGCAGGCAGATTCGGGGGTCACCAACGCGGTGTTCGAGGCGATGGCCGACGTCGTGGCCGAGGTGGTCCCGATAAGCGGACAGCTCCCCCCTCGCCTCGCGAGAGCTACCCAGGTGGGCAGCGTCGCCACGCGCATGCGCCCGCGAGACCTGCGCGACCCGCGACGAGCCGCCAGGCACCTCCACAGCGCCGCGCAGCTCGGACGCCCGACGATCGCGGCGCGCAACCGCCTGATGCACAAGGGCCTCGCGTCAGCCGGCAGTCTCGACGGCGTGGTGCAGCGCGGCTGCGAGATGCAGCTGCCACCCGGCCACCGGGTGGTGACGTTCGAGGACTCCACGCTGCTGCAGGCTCGCGAGAGCTACCCATGGCCGCACCTGCGGGCGCTCTCCGACGCGGACTTCCAACGCTATGCCGATCGCCAACGCCGCTGCTATGCAGCGGCCGTCGCCTGCTGCGCCACCACTCACTGGGCCGCAGAGAGCCTCATACACAGCTACGGCGTGCCCGCAGAGCGCGTGTTCGTCATCGGCAACGGCCAGAACCACCCCTCCCCCGAAACGCCGGCACGCGACTGGAGCAGCCCGCGCTACCTGTTCGTCGGCGTGGACTGGACCCGCAAGAACGGGCCAGCGGTACTCGCCGCGTTCGCCCGGGTCACCGACAGCCACCCGGACGCGCAGCTCGACATCGTCGGCGGACACCCACGCCTGGAAGCTCCCGGCGTGACCGCACATGGACCGCTGTCCCGCACCAACCCCAACGACCGCGAGCGCATCGCCGCCCTGTATCGCACGGCGACAACGTTCGTGATGCCCTCCCTGCACGAGCCCGCGGGCATCGCCTACGTCGAGGCCGCCAGCGCCGGCGTACCATCGATCGGCGGCACCAACGGCGGCGCAGCAACACTGATCGGGCCGGGCGGAATGACCGTCGACCCGCTGGACACCGAGCAGATCTACGAGGCGATGCTGCGCCTCGCCGACCCCGAGACCGCACAACACCTCGGAGCGCTCGCACGGCAACACTCCGAAATGTTCACCTGGCGCAAGGTCGCCGAGCGGCTGATCAGGGCCCTGAATCTTCCCGGCGTCAACGACAGCGGGCTCGCCGAGTTCCTCTGAGCGGACCGGGGCCGCCGAGAACGCGCGCCCGCGGGAAGGCCGCTCTACAGCGGCGGGACCTGGTTGTTGACCTGCGTTCCGTGATACAGGTGGTCCTGATCCCTGCAGGCGGCGGGGAAGAAGAACTGGACGCTGTCACTGCGGACGCCGTTGTAGCTGGCGAACAGGGTCGCGCGTCCGACGGTTCCCACTTCACACTTCGGGTCGTTGCTGGCGACCACGCGGACGACGATCTTCATGATGTTCCCGGGGTAGCCCCACATCGTCGCGTAGTGCGAGTGGTAGACGAGGTGATGCTCGACGGTCATCGTGATCGCACCCTTACGGCCTTCCTGGCAGATGATCCCGGAGACGGTGTTCGCTTCGAGGTTGATTTCGCCGTGGCCGCGAGCGTAGCCGCCCCCTTCGCCCGGGGAACCGGTGTGAAAGCCCCATGGCGGAATCCCGTAGACGATCGGGACCTGGCCGCAGCCGGGCGAATACGCGGCGGCCTGCCCGGACATGCCGATCAACGCCAGCACCGCCGTCAGCGCAAGAACTGCGAGGCCGATTCGCGGCGTCGTGTGGTGCCCCCGCATCGCGCTGCAGACAATACCCGTTGCGGCGACGAGCCGAGGCCGAGCGGACATCCGTTCGACCCGACGGGCAGAAGCTCTCAGCTCAGCTCGAGGGCCGCGGTGTGGGTGAGTGGCGAGCGTTACACGCTGTCTCCTATCGTCTAACCTACAGGACAATCCCGAATGTTGGGTTGCAAGCGTCCTGCATATGCGCTAGTTTCAAGCGATGCAGACCCGAATACGAGAGCTGCCGGCACCGGCGGTCGCTGTTGGCGGTCTGGCGGTGCTGGGCGGCGTGACCTTGCGCCGGCTGGGGATCGAGTTCGAACGGGCGTGGCTGCGCAGCTACGAAGGGCCGCTGTTGGGCGACTCGCCGCAGGAGCACAGCGAGCAGCGAGGTCGCGCCGGCAGCACGGCTACGAGCGCGACGGGCGGCGAGCACCGCCGTTGGGTCTCCCCGCACGAGCCGAGGATCGCGCCGCGAGCGACGCGGGCGGCTCGCTCACGCGGTCGCTGATACGCGCTGGCGTCCGCCGGCGAGGACCTCGCTGACGTAGGCGGACAGCCGGCGCTCGAACGCGGGCACTGAGAAACGCTCAGCGTTGTCTACGGCGGATGCGGGGTCGAAGTCGAGCTGCTCGATGCATTGGATGGCCTGCACGAAGGAGTCGACGTCGTCGAGCTTGGCCAGGCGCCCGGTGTGCCCGTCGATCACGGTCTCGAGCGCTCCGCCGGCGGCGGCGGCGATGACGGGCCGTCCGGCGGCCTGGGCCTCGACGGCGGTGATGCCGAACTCCTCCACGCCCGGCATCACCACCGCCCGCGCGCTCGAGTACAGCTGTGCGAGATCGTGGTCGCTGGCGCGCCCGAGGAACTCGGCCTCGGGGTAGGCCTCTTCGAGGGCGCCGCGGTGCGGGCCGGCGCCTACGACCTGGATCGGCGCGTGCGCCCGTCGCGCAGCCTCCAGCGCAAGGTCCACACGCTTGTGGCGCAGGAGCTCGGAGACGACGAGCAGCGAGTCGCCGGGGCTGCCGGGCGCGAAGCGGTGGGTCTCGACGGGTGGGTGGATGACGGGGGCGTCGCGACCGTAGTGGAGCTTGATCCGCTGGCGGCTGAGCTGGGAGATGGCGATGTAGGCGTCGACGCGACGGCTGGCGGAGAGATCCCACTTGCGGATGCGGCGCAGCTGTTGACGCAGCAGCGGACGCAGCAGCGGCGAGAACTCGCCGAGCGCGTAGCTTTCCTCATCCCAGGCGTAACGAAATGGCGTGTAGCAGTAGCAGACGTGCACGGCGCCGTCGGGCACGCGCACGCCGTGGGCGAAGGCGCTGCTGCTGGTGAGCACAACGTCCGACTCGGGGAGCCTCAGCCGCTCGATCGCCAGCGGGTACAGCGGCAGCAGCCGTCTGAATGTGGCCTGGTCGATCCCGAAGCGCTGGAGCGGCGAGGTCGTGACCGAGCGGCCGCGAAAGCGCCGGTTGGTGCCCTGCTCGTCGTGGAGCAGTGTGAAGATGGGCGCGTCGGCATAGAGGTCGGCGATCGCGGCGAACGTGCGCTCGGCGCCGCGCATGACCAGCAGGTAGTCGTGGGCGAGGCTGATGCGCCCGGCCAGCGGCGGGGCGGCGGGCACGCGGCTGTCGCGGAGCCCGGCGCTCCCCGTTGCGGGTCCTGCGCGGGGGGGATCGCGGACGAGGCTGGTGCTCGTGGGCGCAGCTCGCGATGGGAGGGATGAGAAGCGATCCATTGCAGTCTCACGGGCCCACGGGGACCCCATGCCAAGCGCCACGCAGGCTAGTGGTTACCCGCAGGACACTTGTAAACGGTTGGGGAAAGTCAGGCGTTGTCGCGCTCTCCTCCTCTTGGACGATACTCCGCACATCTGGACGGCCGCGATGTGTGGTCGGTGGCTTGCACATCGCGGTTGAGCGTTGCCTTCTGACCCCAGGTACAACGAGGCGGGGGAATAGAGCAAAAGTGTAATCCACTAGTGTTTACCGTGCTACACTTTTGCAATGAGCACGAGGCGCTTTGTCGGCCGAGAGGCTGAGCTGGTGAGGCTTGACGACCATCTCGATTGGGTGCGCGAGAGTGGATCGGGGCGGATGCTGGCCGTGCGCGGAAGGCGGCAGATCGGCAAGTCGCGCCTGGTGGAGGAGTTCATCGACCGCAGCGGCGCGAAGGCGGTGTTCTACACCGCTTCGCGCCAGAGCGCCGCAGGGGAGCTGCGCAGCTTCAGCGAGCAGATCGCTGCATCTGCGACCGCCGGAGCGACGGTCGCGGCGGCGGGGCCGATCGGCTCGTGGGAGGCGGCGCTGACGATCGCGGCGAGCGACGCTTCGGCTGAGCAGCCGATCGTGCTGGTGATCGACGAGCTGCCGTTCCTGATCGAAAGCGAGCCGGCGATCGAGGCAATCGTCCAGAAGCAGTGGGACCGCAGGTTGGAGGCTCAGCCTGTGCTGCTGCTGCTGATCGGCTCGGACGTGTCGATGATGGCTGCCCTGAGCGACTACGGCCGGCCGCTGTACGGACGCTTGACTGAGATGACGATCGGGCCGCTCTCGCCTGCGGCTGTCGGCGACATGCTGGACCTGCCCCCCGCAGCGGCGCTGGACGCCTATCTGGCGATCGGCGGCTTCCCACGACTTGCGCAGATCTGGCATCGCGGAGAGGACGTGTGGAAGTTCCTGCGCCGTGAGCTCGAGAACCCTGAGTCGCCGCTGATCGTGCTCGGCGAACGCTCGCTGGGCGCTGAGTTCCCGGCGGAGCTGAAGGCGCGCAGCGCGCTGGAAGCGATCGGCGCCGGCGAGCGCGTATTCACGTCGATCCTGCGGCGGGCGACGATGTCGAACAAGACGCTGGAGACGACGCTTGCGACACTGATCGAGAAGCATGTGATCGACAAGGGGCTGCCGTACTCCGCCCAGCCACGTCCCAAGCTGTCGCGTTACCACGTCGCAGATCCGTACCTGCGCTTCTGGCTTCGCTTCATCCGCGCGAACATCCCGGCGCTCGAGCGTGGCCGCGGTGACATCGTCTACAGACACATCCGCGAGTCGTGGACATCGTTCGCCGGCCACGCGATCGAGCCGCTCGTACGCAGTGCGATCCAGACTCTGCTTCCAGACGAGCGCTTCGGTGGCGCTCAATTCGTGGGCTCGTTCTGGAACCGTGACGGCAGCGTGGAGGTCGACCTCGTTGGCGGTCGCGATCAGGCAGGGAGCGAGCAGATCGACTTCGTCGGCTCGATCAAGTGGCGCGACCGGGGTGCGCTGGATCGAGGCGATCTGAGCAGACTGATCCAGCACCGCGCGCTGCTACCAGGCGCGAGCGACGAGACGCTCCTGGTCGGCGTCTCCCGTAGTGGCTTCAGCGTGGACGGCCTCGATGTTCGCCTGAGCCCGGAGGACATCGTCGCCGCGTTCAGCGCCCGACCGTAACGGCAATCCCGCCCTACGTGTGCTGCGGCGCTTGCGCGGAGGCGGGGGCGATCTTGTGGGCCCAGTTCTGGAGGAACTCTTCGGTGGCGGCTACGTCGAGGGGGCGGGCGAACAGGAAGCCCTGTCCGCTGTCGCAGTCCTCGTCCCTGAGCAGCGAGAGCTCGTGCTGCTGCTCGATGCCCTCGGCGAAGGTCTCGATGGAGAGCGCCTTGCCGAGCTGCACGAGGGTGCGGATGAGAGTCTCGCCCTCCTGGTTGTGTTGGAGCCCTGTGATAAAGGACCGGTCGATCTTCAGCGCGTCGACCTGGAAGCGTTGGAGGTGGGCGAGGGATGAGTAGCCGGTGCCGAAGTCGTCGATCGCTATGCGCACGCCGAGCTGCTTGATCTGGGTGAGCCGGCGGGCGGTCTCTTCGATGTTGCGCATGAGCGTCGTCTCGGTGATCTCGATCGTCAGCGCCTGTGGGTCGAGGCCGCTGTCGCGGAGCGCGGCCTCGATGTCGGTGAGGATCTGGTCGCTGTCGAGCTGGCGTGCGGAGACGTTCACGGCCATCGCGATCGGATACCCGGCCTGACGCCAGCTGGCGCCCTGAGCGCAGGCCTCGCGCAGGACCCACTTGCCGATATCTGTGATCAGCCCTGTCTCCTCGAGCAGTGGGATGAAGTCGTTGGGTTGAACAACGCCGCGCAGCGGGTGGCGCCAGCGGATCAGGGCCTCCACTCCGGTGGGCCGCATGTCGCTGAGGTCGAACGTGGGCTGGTAGGCGAGGAAGAACTCGTCCTTGTGGAGGGCTTCGCGGAGGTCCATCTCCAGTTCCATGCGATCCTGCATGGTCTCCTGCATTCCCGTCTCGAATGTGGCGTAGCGATTCTTGCCGTCCCACTTGGCGCGGTACATCGCGATGTCAGCCTCGCGCAGCAGCTCCTCGGCGGAACCTCCGTCCGCGTCGGCGGAGGTTCCGTCGGCGGCCGCGATCCCGATGCTCGCGGCGACGGTCACGCGCGTCTGCTTGTCTGCTCCGAGCTTGAACGGCTGGGCGAGCGCGTCGAGCAGGCGCTCGGCGATCAGCTCGGGGCCGGCTGCCAGCGAGAGCTCCTCGGCGATCACGACGAACTCGTCCCCGCCGAGGCGCCCCAGCGCATCGATGTCGCGCACGACCCCCTCGAGCCTGGCGGCGACCGCCCGCAGCAGTTCATCGCCGACTGAGTGACCGAGGGTGTCGTTGATGCTCTTGAAGTTGTCCAGATCGACGAACAGCGCGGCGACCGGCGTTTGGCTGCGTCGCGAGCGCGCGAGCATCTGCTCGATGCGATCCAGGATCAGCGTCCGGTTGGGCAGGCCGGTCAACCCGTCGTGTGTCGCCAGGAAGGCGAGCTCCTCCCCGCGCCGCGTGAGCTCCTCGTCATTGCGCTGGCGCTCGAGCTCATAGCACTCGCCCATCTGCACAAGGCTGAACTCGAGGCTGAGCTGCAGGATGTTCACGGCTTCGGCGAGCGCCTCGGGTGAGACGTCCAGAAGCGCTGCGCTCTCGCGCAGCACCTCAGCCATCGAATCGCGCCAGAACAGACAGCGTCTGATCACCTCGTTCAGCGCCGCAGCGCGACGGGCCGCCAGCTCGCCGAAGATCTCCCACGTTTCGGTGCCCGCTTCCCGAACCACCGCCAGGTCGTCCCCGGCCATCCACCCGGCTACCGTGATGGTGGAGCTCCTGCTGATCCGCTCGAAGCTGTCCTGAACGAGCGCATCGACCTCGTGTCCCGGCCCGGCGGTCCGCGCGACCGTCAAGCTGAGCACATCCTCGGCTCGCGCCTTCAGCGCCTCGCCGAGACGGCGTAGACCCTCCCCCGGCTGCCCCACCTCAGCGGAGGGCGGCACTGGGACCAGCGTCTCATCTTTTGCCGAGCTCGAGCGCTGAACTGTCATGGTAAGTCAACTGATCGGCTGTCAAGGCCAATTTCATAAGCCCGACTCCCTCCGAAGTAGATAAGCGTCTGCGCGCCCGCGCAGCGCGGCGACGCTTCTCTACGCGGGAATGGGAGCGACCATTCATTTTGGGAGACGCGATGGCGCGCCCCTTCGACCAACCGTCGCGGCACCGGTCACCACAGCCCGGGCACGGCGACGGATGCACCATCCCTCCCATGCGTCAGGGGCAGTGCCCTACTCCCAGCGTCGTTGAGCAGGATTCCAGCGTGAGATGTTCTCGGCCTGCAGGCCGTCGATGAACTCCACGACGGCGTCGACGACATCGGAGAAGCGCTCGGGTAGGCCGGTCAGTCCCACGCGTGCGCGGAACGCCTCCCACGGCTGCTGCCGGGTCTCGCGCAAAGTCTCGAGCAGTGGCTCAACAGCCGGAAGTCCGGATCGTCCAGGAGCGTGGGGTAGTCGATGCTCTGCGGCTTGACCGGGTCACCGAAGGACAGGTCGAGGCGGAGCTTGAGCACTGCACCAGCCAGGCTAGTCGGCAACGCCAAGCGTACGCCCGCATAATCGGCGTCTTCGCGTATCGAGGTGATCGAGATCTCGGTGGCGTCGAAGCGCACGCCGTCCGCCATCGAGATCGCAGCGATCTCGCCGGCCGCTGCACGCAGGTTCTCCTCATCATTAGCCAGTCCTAGTGCGAGCATGTCCGCATCGCGCGTGGGGCGTCGAGCCTCCAACGCGGCGAGCAGCATCCCACCCTTGAGGACGAGCATCTCGCTGTACCGCGACTCGGCCAACCGCGCCAGAAAGCGCTCGTGGATGTAGAGCTCAAACAGCTGCTGGCTGTTGCGACCCTGGGCTCGCGCGAGGTTCTGCAGATCCAAGTAGGCCTGCTGTGGCGTACGCGCGCTCATGCCAACATGGGCTCCATCACCGTGCCAACCCGCAGCTGACGCGCCAGCGCCAGCAGCTCGCCCGGCTTGGCATCACGGCCTTGCAGATATCTCCGAAGCGCCGAGAGCGCCAGATCCCGCCCCACACGCGAGCGAAGTCGCAAGAGGTCAACGACCGTCCGCTCCTGGGAGCTGATGGCGATCGTCTCGGCCGATTCGAGCGTCTGCTCGGCGCGCCCGAGCGCGAACGTGTCCGCCGCGAAGACGTGCACGCGCGTCGGGGGATAGACGATGTTGGGACGGTGCCTGCCGCGCGCGACCGCGACATGGACCGAATCGGGCATCTCGTCGGTCAGATCCCAAAAGCTGGCCGCCGAATTCAGGCAGATCATGCCCCCAGGCGCCCTTCGACAAACCGCCACCAGATCCAGGTGAGCAGTCGCCGGAGCATCAGCGACGCGGTAGATCCCGCGGGAGAGCTCGATCAGAGCCCCCTCATCGCGCAGCCGATACAGGTCCTCCCAACGGGCACCGGCCTTGATGAGCTCAGATGCCGAGGCAACGCCCCCCACACGGCGTGCGATGTCGAGCACCTGATCGGACAGCATGTATGAGACTCTACACACCTAGCTGCTAGGTGTAAAGGCTTTCATCCAACACTCGCCGATCGCCAATAGCGCTCGATAGCGCTGGGGACGCCTTTCTATTTTGGGAGACGCGACGGCGCGTCCCTTCGACGAACCGTCGCGGCGCCGGTCAACACAGTCCGGGCACTGGAGGCCGCCCAGCCGCGGCGCAGCTGTGTGCTGTGCTGCTCATGCTCTACTGGGCGACTGCTCGCGGCGGACTTGATGGGACGCTCTGACTGTTGCGGCACGCCCCTCCTCTTCTGGAGCGGGCTTGTCTTCGGTCAGGGGTGCGAGTTCGAGATAGGTGTGGTCGTTGCGCGCGACTCGGTTGTGCAGCCGGCGGAGCAGACCGTAGCCTCTGCGTACGACCTCATGCTCGGGGGCATCCTCCTCGTCGCGAGGGCGCCCCCGAGCAGTCCGGCCGGCTTTCATCGTCGGGTCTTTGGCCTCGCTTCCTCGTGCTGAAGGCCCCGGCCCCGCCCGTGCCCGCGGGAACGGGCGTAGGCGGAGACAGCTGGTGGCCTGGGACCGCGGACGGGCGGAGGCGGAGACCCCTTGCGGCCTGGAGGTGACGGGAAGGGCGCGCCCGTCGGTTCGCCTGGGTTGCAGTCGTAGGGATCGAAGAAGGCGCTCCCCGCGACACATCGCCACATGGCCTGGTCGACCTCGCTCGGAACCCCCGAGAAGGTTTCGAAGTTGGCGGCCGTCTGCATGTACAGGGGCCCGATCAGCCTGGCGTTCGTGCCCCGTTCGAAGGCGAACCCGTCCGCTAGCAGCTCAGCCTCGCTGTCGGGCCCGCCGATGAAGTCCACGCCGACCGGATCTCCGCCGGTGGAGCTGTTCTCGGGTTCATAGCCCGCGGGCACGGTCAGCACCGGGTAGCCGGCCCGGTCCGCGATCCCGATCAGGGGACTGTTGGCGGGGACCATGATCGCCGAGGATCCTCCCGCGAGGATTTCGTTGATGACGGCCTGGTCTTCCGAGCGTCCCTTTTCGAGATCCGCTTCGAATTCGGCTGTCGCCCCCGGAGCCCCGACCTCGATGGCCTCCGCCTCGGTCAGATCGGACTGCCCGAACTTCAGGCCCTCGATCGGGTTGGCCTCGTTGTAGGCGATCACCTGGGCCAGCGACTTGGGGCCGGTCCCGGGCATGCTCCCAAGGAACGAGTCCAGACCCTTGTGGAGCTCATAGGGGATCACGCTCGGCGCTGTGGTCCCTGCGCCGGGAGTGACGACGGTAGTGCTCGCCCCTGCCGCCGTGAGCCTGGCGAGGGCTTCTGGATAGGCGGGCGCCGTGCTCAGAACGACCGCGATCTTCGCGCCCAGCAGCGCCGTCCCGGTTAGCCCCACCGTGTAGGCGGTCGGGCCCTTGCCCGTGATGATCCCGAGGGCCGTCGCGACATCGCTGACGGTCTGGCCGATCGGCCCGGGCGCGTCCTGGGATTCGGCCACGGGCATGATCCCCGCGCCGCTGACCAGGCCGACTGTGGGCTTCAAGCCCACAAGGCCCGCCTCGCTCGACGGCCCCAGCAGCTGGGCGGCTTCAGGCGAGGCCTCCATGCCGAAGGCCAGCGGCGCGAAGCCAGCGGCCACGGCCGCGGCCGAGCCTCCCGACGAGCCCCCATGGGCCTCGCCGGCGGGGACCAGTTCACCGCCACCTTCGGTCTCACCGTTGGCTGAGCCGCCCCCGATCAACTTATTGGTGTCTTGGGGGAGCAGGACTTGGCCGCCGAGCGACGAGTAGCCCGGCGGCATGACCTGGCTGAAGAAGCCCCCGAGCTCGCCCGTGTTCGTGTCGCCAAGGATCAGGGCCCCGGCCTGCCGGAGATTTGCCACTAGGGTCGAGTCGGTCTTCGGGATCTCGTTCTCGAGGGCGATCGAGCCGCCGCTGGTGGCCAGGCCGGAGACGTTCATGGAGTCGTCGACTAGCACCGGGATCCCCGCCAGCGGCCCCTGCGCCACCCTGTGGGCTCGGAGCGAGTCGCTCGCGGCGGCTTCCTGGATCACCTGCGGGTTGATGGCGCGGACGGCCTGGATCGCCGGCCCGTCCGCGTTGGCCAGGGCGATCCGGTAGAGCTCTGCCTTGACCAGTTCCTCGGAGGTGAGGGCGCCGCTCTTCAGCTTCGCCTCGAGGCTCTGGGCGCTCGCCGATTCCAGCGGGAACGACAGCAGCGCCGGCTTGCCCCCAAGCATGTTCATGATCGATTCGGAGTCGGGGTTGCAGTGGCCCCTGCTGGCAAACGGTGGAGCGGGCACCGTGTGCGCGCACCGGTACGTCGCCGGGTCGATCAGTGCGGGGGGCTTGTGCAGCTTGGTTTCTTCTTCCAGCACATATGCCACCCCGAGGAGGTTCAGCTCGTCATAGGGCCCGCCGTTGATGTCGATGTTCACCGAGCGGCGCTGTGCGGCGCTGTAGCCCATCGAGACGGTGATCTCGGGATCCCCCGCCGCCGGGCCGTTCGGGACCGAGCCGAGCACCGCGATCACCGGTCCGCCGCCGCCGCTCGGTTCACTCATCATCTTTTCGATCGTCTCATGGAAGGCCAGCTTCTCTTCCGGCAGGGCCTTGTCGTATGCCTGCTGGTTGGCGCCGCCCGGCGTGTCTTCCACTTTCGCCTCGGAGGCGTGGGCGCTGTTGCCGTACTTCAGGGCCTCCTGCGGATCGGTTTCGTCGACTTCGACCTCTTCCTCGAGGCTCTTCACCGGCGCGCCCGCGCCGAGGTGCTTGTAGTAATCGTCGATCGTCGCGTGCGCCTCATAGCCGCTCGGCAGCGACGGCGCCGACGGGGTCGCGATCTGTTCGTCGGGCACCATGGTCGCCCCTGCTTTTTCCAGCACTTCCTTGGCCTTCAGGGTCGCTTCCTGGGACGGCGTCGACTCGCAGGAGACTGCAGGCGCCTTGACCGTGCAGGTGGTGCTGTTGTAGCCAATCCGCTTGCCCTTCACGAAGTTGAGGTTGAGGGCGGAGGAGTAGTCCGGGAGCTTGGTGAAGGGCGCCGGCTGGATGTCCCCGTTCTTGAGGAATTGGGGGCCCATGATCGCTTCGTACTCTTCGTTTGCTTCTGGGTCCGTGCCGGTCACCTCGGCGATCGACTGGAGAGCCACGGCGGCGTCGGACACGGTCCGCACGATCGGGCCGGCGGTGTCGCGCGAGGCGTCGATCGGCGCGATCCCGTAGCCCGGCACGAGGCCGAGGGTGGGGCGCAGGCCGACGACGTTCTCGGCTTCCGAGGGGTGGATGATCGAGCCTCCCGTTTCGGTCCCGATCGTCAGTGCCGACAGGGCTGCGGCGGCTGCCGCTCCCGGGCCCGAGGAGGATCCGGCGGGGCCCTGGGCGGTGTCGTTGGCGTTCAGGACCTGTCCTGTCAGGTTGCCGAAGCCGTTGGGGTTGCTGCCGAAGCTGTTGGCCCACTCCGCTAGGCCGGCCTTACCGAGGATCACGACCCCGTTGGCCTTCAGCTCCTTGGCGACCCCGGAGTCCTTTTCGGGGAAGGATTCCCGCAGGGCCCAGTCGCCCGCGGAGGTGTACATCGGGGTTGCGTCGATGATGTCCTTGAGCAGGATCGGCAGGCCCATAGCCGGGCCGAGATCCTTGCCTTCGGCGCGCTCACGGTCTGCCTTTTCGGCTTCGATGAACACGTCCGGGTTGATCTGCGTCACAGCGTTGATCCCCGGCCCGGCCTTGTTGAGGGCCTGGATGCGGGCGAGGTAGGCCTCGACGAGTTCGACAGAGCTGACCCTGTCTTCCTGGAACATCTTCTCCTCTTCGCTGCCGTTCAGGGTTTCGAGGTCGAGCGGAGTCGCCGCGTGGGCAGAGGACGCGAGACATAGATAGCCGGCGAGGGCCAAAGCCAAAAACGGGATGGCGAGGAGTCGGCGACGGGGCGAGGCCATCATCAATGATCCTTCCGTAGACATGACGGGCTCAGTCGCCCCAAATCGCGACCATCTTCGCCCGGGGGCCCGCGTCCCAAGGAGGACAGCTGTCCAGGATTCAGCCCTGGGAGGTTGGGCGGGCGTCCAGCCACGAGCGAGCCGAAGCTCCCGCAGCGACGCCCCCCGGAACTGCTCCGACCGTGGACGCTCCCGTCGGTTCGCAGACATCTTGCTCTCATCCGAGCGGAAGTCAAGTCCAAGATCTCGAACGCTGGCCCCAGGAAGACGGCAGGCCCCCTGTGGAGTACCGTTTGCTCGACACATAGCCGCGGCACGGCAAGCCCTGACAGGAGCGACCATGAGCAACGAACCTCCAGGCGGACGCCAGGCCAAAGGCGCGATCTACGAGACGTACCTCGTCGAATGATGCCGCCGCCTGCGCACAGCGACGAGAAGGTCGCGATTGTCACAGGCCGGATCGACACCCTGATCAACAACGCTGGCATCTACATCGGCAAGCCCTTCACGCACTACACCCTCGAAGACTTCAACGCCCTGATCGCCGTCAACCTCGCGGGGTTCTTTCACATCACGACGCGAGCAATCAAACACATGCTCGATCGTGGCGCCGGGCACATCGTCAATGTCTCAACGACACTGGTCGAGTACGCGGACAGCACGACGCCAGCCGCGTCCGCAAAACAGGGCGCGTTAGCGTGAGACGGGTTTATCTGCGCGCTTGAGGAGCTTGCGCAGCCACGCGGGGACGAGGGCGTCGGCCGACACCAGGTCGGGCAGGATGAGCGATTGGAAGTGGCGAGTGTAGTGGGGGGTGCCGGGCCATCTGCAGCTGGCTCTCGGCCAGTGAGCAGAGACTGTCGGTGAGCCGTGGCGTGATCACTTTGGTGGACATCCCGCAAACCTACGCCGCGCTTGGCGTCGGGAGTAGCTCAGGCGCTCCCGACGGTCGGACCTCAGGCTAGATGAAGCCGCTTCAGGAGCCACCTCGGCAGAATCGGCAGCCCCCCGGGCACTATCGCCTGCTTGTCGAAGTTCTCCGGCCCGAGCGTCTTCTTCTCGTTTGGCCCGACACTCCCGTGGACCGTGGCTTGGGTGTGTGTCGTGCTGTTGCTCACAATGACCCAAGTGTAGCCTGGCTGCCGACGTTGAGCAGACCGATCAGGAGCGCACTGAGTAGCAGGCAGCCGAATGTCGCGGCGGCGAGGCGACGCTTGCTCTGCAGAGCCTGATCGTTCTCCAGGAAGGCACGCTGGACGCTCGCGAGCACCGTCACGCCCACGTCTTGGGGATTGCTCGCGGCCATCTCGTATGCGGCATATACATCCTCTTTGCCCACATGCTCAGCGCCAGCGGCAGCCGTGGCGAGCAGGCCGGTGACGGTGGCCGCGATCGACGGAAGTAGTGTCCACTGCCAGTGAGGCGCAATGGCGCCCTGCACCGTGAGGATCGTGCTCGTGAGCGCGGTGGCGAGCGCGGCGAACCCAAGAGCGCTCGCTGTGAGGCTTGTGGAGAGCGTTACCTGGATCGAGAGCTGGGTGAGACCCAGCGAGAGTAGGTGACCAACCGAGTCATCGAGACTGGAGCGTGCTGCCTGAGTGACCATATCGAACATATGTTCTCATACGGCCCGGACAAAACCGGCAGGCGCCCAAGCGGCTCAGGTCGCATCCGGGCAGGTCAACGACCATCAGCCAGCCGGTAGGTCCTGCGTCGCGCTTGAAGAACTGCTGACGATCAGGCCAATGCTCTGCTTCCCGATGATCGGGTGATTCGAGAGTGCCGATTACCGCCGTCAGATGCGGCTGGCGCCGCTCACCACTGCGCCGGCATCTCGCGGTCAGCCGATGCGACGGAGCTCGCCGAGCGGGGCGAGAACAATCCGGTCGAGGATTGGCTCGAGCGGCATGGTGGTGATCTCGAGCATTGCAATACCGCCGTCGCGCAGCTCCAGGACCCCGCCTCGAGCACCCGCCGCTACATGCCCACGGGCTCGGTGAGTTCGACCAGATCCAGGGTTGTGATCTCACGGACTGCTGACATCAGTTCCATCTCAGGGGGTCGGGTAGGCGGTGATCGGTCGCGGCGCTGAACACGGCAACGCCGGCGAGACCGCGCTTCAGCGGCGAAGCAGATGGAGGCGGTGTGCGTGCGGACGACGACGCGTCAGCGGCGCGAGCGCCACGCCGAAGGCTGCGCAGATGGCCGCGCCGATGATCAGGGCGACAGCCCACCCGTGCGAGCCGAAGACACCGCGCGAGGCCGCAAACCCCAGCAGGAATGCGACGCCGACGGTCACGACTAGCCCGATGAGAACCGCTGACGCACGGTCGCGAGTATAGGCCGCTCGACTGCAGAATCGCGAGCAGCGCGCTCCGAGGATCAGGCCAAGTACCCCACCGAGGATGCCGCCCTGAGCCAAGTCCTTGTCCAACAGCCACGCAACCGCTCCCCCGACAATTCCACCGACGCCACTACGCCGCGCTTGTGACGAAACGCTCGGTCGCGTCATACGTTGCCGGCTGACCACTGGGCCAAGCGCCCAAGCAGCAGCGCGAAGCTCTCCAAGTCCCCGTCGTGACCGGCGAGCGTCGCGGGCCGCTTGTCAATAGCGCCGGGGACGACCTTCCATTTTTGGGAGACGCGATGGCGCGTTCCTTCGACCGACCGCTGCGGCGCCGGTCACGACAGTGCAGGCACCTCGAACGACGTGCCTGCTGAAACGGCTACAGCCGCGGCCGCCCGAGGTCCGCGGGTGTGAAGTTGGGCTCCTGGCCGAACGTGCGGCGGATCCTGGCACGTAGCGCCGCATAGCGTCGTACGGCGTCGCTTCGCCGGCCCTGCATGATGTCCAGCTCCATCAACCGGCGGTGCACGTCCTCGTCGAAGGGCTGTAGCGCGGCGAGCCGCTCGAGACTCCGAGCGGCGCCGTCGACGAGACGCAGCTCGAGCCGGATGTCAGCCAGTCGGCGTAGTCCCATGCACGCCAGATCGTGAAGACGGTGGCGCTCGGGCATCGCCCACTCGGCGTAGGGGAGATCGGCGAGGAAGTCGCCCTGGTAGAGCGCAAGGCCACGCTCGATCTCGGCGGCAGCCGCCTGGGGATCGCTCTCCACGACCGCCAGACCGGCGGTGACGTGAGCTTCGAACGCGTCCGCGTCGACCTCGACGTTGTCGAGCTCGAGCCTGTAGGTGCCGCCGCGAGCTGCGACGAACGCGGACGGCTGGCGCGAGCCACGCTGGGGCTCGAGCTGGCGGCGCAGCGCGTGGATGTAGTAGCGCACGCTGGCGCCCACCGCGTAGTCGGCCCCCGGCCAGATGCTCTCACCGATCTCATCGATGCTCACCGCGCGCCGACGTTCGGCGATCAGGTACTTCAGTAGTTGCCCCGTGCGCTGATCGAGCCACGCCCCGCCTATCGACCCCGCGACGCAGTCCACAGCGGTCTGACCCAGTGTGCGGATGCGCAGCGGCTTCGGTCCACTGATCCACTCCGGGCCGCTGCGCCGTCGCCGATCCCCGGCCACGCCGGGGCGCAGCTGCAGAACCACTCGCGGGCCCTGTGCTCCGACCGATGCGGCCGCCACCCACATCGGGCTGGCGCCGCCTGCGCAACGCACGTCCACGCGAATCTCCGGCAGGGGAGAATTCCGGCTGAGGGCCAGCTCGGTGACGCACTCGCCCTCGAGCACCGTGTCCGGGCGCCGGCAGCCCAGCAGCTCACAGCACGTGAGCGCCTGCGCCTTCATGCCTGCCACCTCGATCAGCCTGCTCGCCTCGCGGTTGTGGCAGACGACAGCTCCGTCGGGGTTGAGGACGAACAGCGCGTACGGAAACTCTGTGAACGCCTCTAGCTCCAGCGAGACACGCGAGCGCGCTGTCAGCCGAGTGGGGATCCCCGCCGCCGTCGCCATAAACTCACTCTTACACTAATACTCCGCAGGATCCCCCCTGGATCCTCGGAATATGTCAGTAATAAACAGCAAGCTCCCCCGTACTCAAATATGCACCACAACGCGGTAGTGAGGGACAACTGTACTACAGCGTGGTGTCGTGCGGCAAGCGAAAATCCCGTCTGTAGACGCTCGCCTGTTCGCGGGACAATCCCAAATTCTGTGCTGCGGCGGGATTCAGGATGTTCACTGCGGAGCTGGTTGACGCGACGGCGGAGGCCATGCAGTTGCGCCACTGAAGACCAGCCTTTTTTGGAACCTGGAGGCGCGAGCGCCGGCGATCGGGGGCCGTTGAAGAAGAGTGTGCCGCGATTGGATCGGATGCGCTGGCCGGTTCTTCGGCAGCTTTGAGCTGCCTCCTAGGTAGGCGTCAACCCTCAGGGACGGTCGAGGGGAGATGAGCGTCGAGACGAGCACCGGGGCGAAGCAGGATGCTCCGCCGCTCGCTGCTCCGCGCGGGTTCCTGGGACTTGCCCCACGGCTCGGCGGCTTCTCCTCGAGCATCTCCGAGGTCCGCGGGCCGGCCGCATGCATGCGGCGCGATGCGTTGTTTCGCCGGCTGCTGGTGCTCGCCGACGTGCTCGCCCTCGCCGCAGCGTTCGTGCTGACCGTGGTCCTTGCTCGCCGCTCGCTGCAGCTGACGTGGGCGGCCATCGCAGGGATCCCGATCCTGGTGCTGTGCGCGAAGCTCACCGGTCTGTATGACCGCGACGAGAGCCTGCTGCGAAAGACCACGCTGGACGAGGCGCCGAAACTCTTCCAACTTGCGACGCTGTGCGCGCTCGTGACGTGGCTGATGGGCGGACTGATCACGCACCGTCTGCTCGACCGCCACGAGGCGCTCTTCCTGTGGCTGTCGCTGGCGGGTGGACTGATCCTCGCGCGGGCCGCCTCTCGCGCGATCGCGCTGCGGGTCGCTCCGGCCGAGCGCTGCCTGCTCATCGGCGATCCGCTGTCAGCGCAGACGATCCGCACGAAGCTCACGGGTCACGGCGGCATCAGGGCGGAGGTCGTCGCGCACCTGGATCTCGACAAGGCGTCGTCGTGGTCCACCGACGGGTTCTCCGAGCCGCGCTTGGCGGAGATCCGTGACCTCGCGCAGACGCTGGACGTACACCGCGCGATCATCGCGCCGCGCGGCGAAGACGCGGGAGAGACGCTGAACCTCGTGCGCACGCTGAAGGCGGTCGGGGTGAGGGTGAGCGTGCTGCCACGTCTGCTCGAGGTCGTTGGCTCCTCGGTTGCCTTCGATGACCTCGGCGGGCTCACCGTGATGGGTGTCAGGCGCTTCGAACTGTCGCGCTCCTCGGCGGCGGTCAAGCGCGCCTTCGACTTGGTGGGCGCGTCCGCGTGCCTGCTCGCGGTCTCGCCGCTGATGCTGGCAGCCGCCGTGGCGATCAAGCTCGACAGCCGCGGGCCGGTGTTCTTCCGCCAGCTGCGCGTCGGCCGTCACGGCAAGCACTTCCACATCTTCAAGTTTCGAACGATGGTTCGCGACGCGGAGGCGCTGAAGGAGTCGCTGCGCGATCGCAACGAGGCCCAGGAGGGCCTGTTCAAGATCGCCGACGATCCGCGCGTGACCCGGGTGGGACGATTCCTGCGCTCATCGGCGCTGGATGAGATACCGCAGTTGCTGAACATCCTCCGCGGCGAGATGAGCCTCGTCGGACCGCGACCGCTGGTGGTCGACGAGGACATCCGCGTGGAGGGTTGGCATCGCCGGCGCCTGGAGCTGACGCCGGGCATGACGGGGCACTGGCAGATCCTCGGTCCCGCCCGCGTGCCGTTGCGCGAGATGGTGGCGATCGACTACCTGTACGTCGCCAACTGGTCGCTGTGGACGGACATCAAGATCCTGCTGCGAACCATTCCCTACGTCATGGGGCGCCAAGGCATGTGAGACCTCTCCCCCTTTCAGCTTCTCGACTTCTGTGAGCCATTAACGCCCGCGCCCGAATTGCGACAGCAGATACACCTGCGTTCTCTTGGACACCAGTCCCAGAGCGGGGCGTTAATTTCCCACAACCTCTCATAGCAAGCCCCGACGAGGGGGATAGCCTGACAGGCGGAGAACACGGGCGCATAGCAAGGAGGGGGGGTTGCTTGTAAACCCGCGGATGGGAGCGAAACGTATGACCAGTCAGAGTTCGGCGCCAAGGCGCTCGAAAAGCCGCAGTCCGGATACCCACGACGATCGCAGGCCGGCGAGGAGACTCGGAAGAGTCCCTGGCTCGACGGTCGGCCAGGAGATCGCCGGTGTCGCCATGGTCGGTCTCCTCGGCGGAGGCCCACGCTTGGCGTTCCGCGCAGCACGCGTTCTGTTGGAGGATGGCTACGCCTCCCGATCGCCGACGCGATGGCGAAGAGCGCACGGGCCTGCACCTGAACGCAGCGACTGAGTCTACGAGCGACCTCGACTACGGAGATCCGGCACAGCTGGGCCGTAGACCGGACGGCGTTTGCTGCCCGTGACGGCACTTGCAGCGGCTGCTCGCTTCTCCGCATGGAGGACAGGGACGAACTCGATTCGAGAGGTGGTGCTGGATGGCCCCTGTAGCTAGACGCATGGAGACCGATCTGCCCTGGGCGACGACGGTGGCCGCCGGGGATGACAGCGAGCAGCTGATGACTCGGCGCGTGTCGCAGGCGATCAGGTATGCCCAGGCCGGCGACCGTGAGGCGCTCGGGTTCCTCTACGTTCGCTACGCGGACAACGTCTACGGCTATGTGCGCAGCATCGTCCACGACCCCCACGAGGCCGAAGACGTCACGCAGCAGGTGTTCGCCAAGCTCATTCGCGTTATCGGCAAATACGAGGAACGCGATGTCCCATTCCTGGCCTGGATCCTGCGCGTCGCCCGCAACCTCGCCGTCGACCACCTGCGTCGCCAGCGGGCGATTCCTGTCGAGGAGGTGAGGGCAACAAGCGAGCCCAGCGGCGATCCTGCGGGTGGGCAGCGTATGACCGAGCTCCGCGAGGCTCTGGCGGCGTTGCCCAGGGATCAGTGTGAGGTGCTGGTGCTGCGGCACTTCGCCGGCCTGTCTCCCACTGAGATCGCAAAGCTGACCGGTCGCTCGGAGGGATCGGTCCACGGCCTACACCACCGTGGGCGCAGGGCACTCAAGGCTGACCTCACGAGTCGCGGGGCCGCGCCGACAACTCGATACCCGACTGAATCTGAGTACGCGTTGGTCAACGCGTACTCGCCCTCGCCGCAGGCGTGTGGCACAACTGACTGCTCTGGGAAACCCACCAAATCGACACCCCCGGACGCCACCTCACCCGCTACGACCACTAACTAAACCAATGCAAACGGAATCGATCCTCTAGCGGGGCGGGGCACGGGTTTCGCGAGTCGAGGGTGGAAATTTGGATGAAATCGCGGCGGAAGAACTCGGGACGAGCCGGCGTTGATGGGGACATATGTGCCGAGGACGAACATGGAGGCTGAGAATGGACAAGGACAGGCCACTCCGCCGACTACGCCCCCGAGCGCTGCTGCTCGCAATCGCCACGGCGCTGCTGCTCGCCGTCGTCGGCGTAGCCTCCGCCGACGCGGCCTTCAGTATCGAAGGGGTCTGGTCCTTCGGCGGCGGGCAGATCGCCGTTCAGCCGGAAGGCAACGGGAAGTTCGAAGGCGTCGTGGTCTCCCCGACCACGTTTGCGACCTGTGTCCACCCGGACGGGCAGGAGATCTGGAAGGAAATGACCCTCCAATCCGATGGATCGTACTGGGGACTCCACCAGTGGTACTACGAAGGCACTGTCGAAGGCAAGACGTGCGTTGAAAACCCAGAGCGCGGACACACGGCGTTCCGGATCATCGAAGAATCCAGCGGATCGCGTTACCTGCGGGTCTGCCTCAGCGAACCCGGGAAGCCCCAACCTACGATTCTCCCCGGAAGCTCAGGGTCTGGGGCAAGTTACGGCTGCGTGAGCTCCGCGTTGATCTCATCCACGCTTCCCACCGGCCCGGGCGAACACTCCGGCACGTCTGCCTACAAAGAGCATCTTTCGCTGCCGAGCGCCAAGCGGTGCCTGAGCGTCAGGCGCTTTCAGATCCATCTGCTGAATCCGAAATACGATCCCTTCAAGACGGTGTCCGTGACGATCAAAGGACGCAAGATCGCCACGGCGCGAAAGGGCAACTACGTCGTCGCCACGATCGATCTCAAGGGTTTGCCAAAGGGCGCCTTCACGGTCGAGATCAAAGCCACGACAGTGCTGGGACACCACCTGTCAGCCAGCCGCACTTATCACACGTGTGTGAGGAAAATCAAGAAGTCGAGCAAGCACAGCAAGAAGAAATAGAGCGAGAAGAAGGCGATGACAACCACCTACGTGGCCTTCGGCCTGGAGCTCCGGGCCTCGTTCCCACTCCCCGGCATGGAGCCCGGCGAGGCTGAGACGCTGCCCTCGCTGGAGCTGAAGCTGACGACGCCGCAGGAGCTCCACAGCGCGTGGAGCGGCTGCGACAGGGCGCCCGAGTGGCGCGGGCGCCTGGGCGACGGTCTGGACCTGGCGATCGAGCGGGGGGTCGCCGGAGACCTGCGCTTCAGCTACGGCGAGCTGGCCCCATCCGAGGAGGATCGGGCTCGCTTCCTGCTCGATCCCGACATGCGGCGACTGCGCTGCGCCCCGACGCGGGCAGGTCTCGACTGGCAGCGGGCGCTGGTTACCAAGGTCCTCTCGACGATCAGCGTCATGCGCGGCTACGAGGCCCTGCACGCGGCGGCGGTGGACTCGCCCGAGGGGGTGGTAGCGATCATGGCGCCGAGCGGGACGGGCAAGTCGACGCTCGCGGTCGAGCTGCTGCGCCGCGACTGGCCGCTGGTCAGTGACGACGTGCTGGTCCTGGAGCGGACTGAGCGAGCGGTGCGAGCCCACCCCGGTACGCCTCACATGAACCTCGCGGAGAGCATCCCGGGCGGCACCGACCCGCGGACGCTCGGTTCCACCCTCGGAATGCTCGCGGGCGAGCGCTGGCTGGCGACGCATGCGACCGCAACAGACCCCCGCCCGGTGCGCATGCTGTGCCTGCTGGAACGCCGCTCGGGCCTGTCGCTGGAGTCGCACACCCTCCCCACCAACCCACTGCCGCTGATGCCCTACGTGCTCGGCCTGTCGACGAACGCCGAGCGCCAGCGCGACCGCTTTGGCCTGTACGCGGACCTGACGATGTCCGCGACGCTCGTGCGCTTGACTGCCGGTCTCGAGCATCGACCCGAGCAGCTGGCCGATCTGCTCGAACAGGCACTCGCGAGCCGGTCCGAGCTCATCGCAGGGGGAATCGCGTGACGCCGCAATCGCTCGAGATGACGCAACCGGCGCCGATGGAGAAAGGGGGCATCGGCCTGCCCGCCGACCAAGGGCACGAGGCCCATGCGGCCCCGCTGAGGTTGCGGGGCCTGAGCAAGCGCTGGCGCAAGGATCTGCCGCTCGTGCTCGACGATCTGCACCTTACGCTCGAACCGGGGACGGCCACTTGGGTCGGCGGGCGCAACGGCGTCGGCAAGACGACGATGCTGCGGGTCGCTGCAGGGCTGATCGACGCCGACAGCGGTCGCGCCGAGGCGTGGGGCGTCACCGCCCGTGAGAACCACAGCCGCTATCAGAGGCTGGTCTCGTTCCTGCCCGCGGGCGATCGCGGCCTGTACGCGCGGCTGACGGTGCGCAAGCAGCTCGAATTCTGCGCCCGGATCTCAATGGTGCCACGCGATTGCTTTCGCGATACGGTCGATCGGGCGATCGAGACGTTCGAGCTCGGCGAGCTCGCCAACCGCCGCGTCGATCGGATGTCGATGGGCCAGCGCCAGCGGCTGCGCATCGCGATGACGTTCCTGCCTGAACCGGAGGTCGTGCTCCTCGACGAGCCGCTCACCAGTCTCGACGATGAGGCCGGTGCCCTGCTGCAGGCCGCCGTGACAGCGGTTATCGCCCGCGATGGGACAGTCCTGTGGTGTTCGCCCAGCGGCGAACACCTCGAGATGCAGTTCGCCGCGCGCTGGACGATCGAGCACGGAAGGCTGGTGGCGGCGTGAGCGAAACGATCACCGCGGGGTACGCCTTCCTGGCGCTGATGCGGCGCGACCTGCACGTCTTTCTGTCATACCGCACCCGCCTCGTCAGCCAGCTGATGACGTCGTTGTTCAGCATCACGCTGTTCTTTTACGTCTCGAAACTCGTACACGTCAAGGGCTTCGGCTCGCCGCAGAGCTACTTCGGCTTCGTCGTCGTGGGGATCGCGCTCATGAGCATCATGTACTCCTGCTTCTCGATCCCCGAACTCGTCCGCCAGGAGCTGATCGCGGGCACGTTCGACCGCCTGCTGCTCTCGCCCTTCGGCGCGATCCGCAGCGTGGTCGCGATGACGATCTTCCCGCTGCTGTACTCGTTCGTGATCGCGGCGCTCACGCTTGGCCTCGCGTGCGTGCTGTATGGGCTGCAGCTGCACTGGCCGACCGTGCCGCTGAGCGTGCCGGCGATGGGCTTGGCGCTGCTCGCGTTCCTGCCGTTCGGGCTGTTGTTCGCTGCGCTGACGGTGTCGGTCAAGCAGGGCGCGGTCGGGACGACCTGGGTGATCGCCCTGATCTCGATCGTCGGCGGTCTGTACTTCCCGATCACGCTGCTGCCGCACTGGGTGCAGACGGCCGCCAAGCTGCAGCCGTTCACGCCCGCGACCGACGTGCTGCGGCACCTGCTCGTGAACAGCCCGCAGAGCACCTCGATCGGATCGGCGCTGATCAGGCTGGTTGCGTTCGCCGCCGTGCTGCTGCCGCTGTCGCTCCTCGCCCTCTCCACCGCGATCCGCACCGGCCAGCGGCGCGGAACGATCATCGAGTACTGACCGTTAGGACCATTCATCATGACTCCCGAGACAGCCCCCGGCACCTCATCGCTCCTGACAGCGAAGGTCACGGTTCCCCAGCACGTCGTCTATCGCAGTTTCCCCGCCGAGACCGTCGTGCTGAACCTGCAGACCGGCAAGTACCACGGGCTCAACGCCACCGCCGGCCAGGTGCTCGAGGCGCTCGAGCGGGCCGCCTGCGTGCGCGACGCGGCGACCACGCTTGCCACCGACTACGAGCAGGACCAGAGCGTCGTCGAGCGGGATGTGTGCGAACTCTGCCAGTCCCTGCTCGAGCGAGGACTGATCGAGACAGATGGCAGTCCAGCACCCTGAGCAGCATGGCGTCCCATCCCGTGCGATGCCATTAGCCGAACACTCACGCGGCGAGCGCCGCAGCCGGGCCGAGCGTGTACGACTTGCGGCCGAGATCGTCACGGCATACGGGCAAGCGCGTCGCGCACTGCGCCGCGCCCCGATCGCCTCGGTCGTGGCGAGCCTGCGCTCGGAATCCGCCAGCTCGCTGCCTCCCACCGCGGACACCCTCGAACAGGCCTGGCGCCTGGGTCGCGCAGTGACACGCACCCTGGCGTTCGTGCCGGGCGACACCCGCTGCCTGGTCCGCTCGCTGGTCCTTACGCGCCTGCTGGCCAGGCGAGGTATCCCTGCCAAGCTGGTGATCGGAGCGCGGAGCGGTCCGGACTTCCTCGCGCACGCCTGGGTCGAGCAGTCGGGCGAGCCCGTCCTGTCTCCCGGCGACGGCTCGTTTGGTCGGCTGGTCGAGCTCTAGATGCGGGCCACAGCGTTCGGGCTCGATCTGCATTCGGAGATCCCGCTCTCCTTTATGGCGGGGGCAGCGGCCACGCCCAGCGGACGCGCGCTTTCGATCTCAGTCCGGACCGGGGACGCGGCGGAGCTCGACTGGCCATCCGATGCCAAGCTCGTCTGCGACGAACGCCAGCCCGATGGGAGCGTGAACTTCCAGATCCGAGCGCATCCCCAAGCCGGATACCTGACCTTCGGACCGGAGTACGGCAGCTATCTCCTGTCAGCCGAGGGATCGCGGCTCACCTGTGCCTCCGAAGGACACCCTGAGGGCGCCTGGCAGCGACTGCTCATTGCCCAGGTGCTGCCGTTCGCGGCGCTGCTGCACGGCCTGGAGGTCTTTCACGCCAGCGCGATCGTCCACCGTGGGGAGGCGGTCGCGTTCGTCGGCACGTCGGGCGCCGGCAAGACCTCGTTGGCGCTGGAGCTCTGCCGGCGGGGGGCGAGCTTCCTGGCAGACGACGTGCTGGCACTCGAATCCCAGGCCGATGGACTCATGGCCCATCCAGGCACCCCGGTGGCCGGAGTCGATCGCGCCGAGGCGGCTCGCCTTGCCGGGAGCTTCTCGGCAGAGGAGACCATGACCGTCAATGACAGGGAGCGCCTCGTGCACATCTCAGGCGCCGCCGAACCGGCGCAGCTGGGCACGCTGTTCTTTCTCGAGCGCCGAGCGGACGGCCCGGAGCAGCCGCGCTTCGAGCCCGCCGCCGACGCCCAACTGCTCTTGAGCGCCACGTTCAACTTCGTGCTGGCCACACCGGCGCGCCTGCGTGGCCTGCTGGACGTGTGCGCGCAGGCGGCGCGGCTGAGCGTGGAGCGGATAGTGATCGGCCCGGAAACGGATGCCTCGGAGCTGGGCACCGCGGTCGAGCAACGACTGGGCTCCCCGTCGTGACGCGCTGGCTTGCCGGTGTCTTCGATCCGCGCGGTCGAATGGACCACTCGCGCCTCGCCGGTGCGCTTGCCCCACAGCAATCGACGATCGTCGCCGATGGACCCCTGCGGGTCGCATACAGCGGACCGGCGGCACGCCCTACCGGTCCTCTGTGCCTGCTGGACGGATTCGTGGACAATGCCCGCGAGCTCAGCGTGGAGCTTCAGATCCCCGCCGACTCATTGCCCGAGGATGTGCTCGCGGCCGGTTGGCAGCGCTGGGGGCAAGGACTGCCCGGCCGCATGCGCGGAGATTTTGCGCTGCTCGTCTGGGACTCCGAGCGCAGCGAGAGTCTGCTCGTGCGCGATCAGCTCGGAGTTCGCTCGCTGTTCCTGCACGAATCGTCCGGCGCCCTGTGCTTCGCCTCCGAGATTCGCAACCTGCTGGCGCTGCTACCGCAGCGTCCGGCGCCCGATCCCGTGAGCGTCGCGCACTGGATCACGATGGGCCACCGGCCAGGGTCCGCGACGCTCTATGAGGGAATCCGCCGCCTGAATCCAGGCGCGATGCTGCTGCTGGACCGCGACGGCGTGCGCGAAGAGCGCTACTGGACGCCACGGTTCAGCGAGCCATTGAGGGAATCCGAACCACAGCTCGCCATGCAGGCGCGCGAGGCGCTCGATCTCGCTGTACGTAGGCGGATCAGCTCGGATGGGCTCACCGGCGTCCTCATGAGCGGCGGGTTGGACTCGGCGTCGGTGGCCGCCGCGGCCGTGACACAGGCACCGGACAGAGTGTCCGCCTATGCGGCCGTGTTTCCCGAGCATCCTGCCGTCGACGAGTCGGGGCTGATCGATGAGCTGAGGAGTACCCTGAGCCTCGGGGGCATCACCGCCGAGGTGCGAGCCGGCGGGATGCTGGAGAGCGTGCTGGACCATGTCGGCGCTTGGAGCACCCCCCCTGTTGGCTGGGGCGAGTTCTGGGCGCTGCCCTTGTTGCGCGCGGCTGCCGCGGCGGGAGTGCGGGTCACGATCGGTGGTGACGGGGGCGATGAGCTGTTCGGTGCACGTGCCTACCTGCTCGCTGACAGGCTGCGGGCCGGACACCCGTTTCAGGCGATGGGGTTGGCCCGCGAGCTGCCCGGCGCCGGAGACCGGCCCGGTCGGCGAGCCGTGGCCAGGATGGCCGGCAATTTCGCCGTGGCCGGTGCGCTTCCCTACCGGCTACACAGGCTCGCACGACGGCAATTCGCGCATCGTGGCGCACCAGGCTGGCTGCATCCGCAGGTTTTGCGAGGGCTGCTCGACTCCGAAGACCCACTGGCGTGGAAGCGCATGGACGGTCCACGCTGGTGGGCCGAGGTCGCTCACGGACTCACATGCGGAATTCAGGAGGTCGGGTTGCTCGAGCACCACCGTCGGCGCGCGGTCTCAGCCGGCCTCGAGGCACGCCATCCGCTGTTGGACATGGACCTCGTGGAGATCAGCCTGCGCCAGCCGCCGTTGGCGAGCTTCAACCGTTATCGCAGCCGCCCGATACTGCGTGCCGCGATGGCGGGCCTGCTCCCTGACACCGTGCGGTTGCGACCACAGAAGGCCCTGTTCGACTCGGTATTGATCGACAGCCTGACCGGACCGGACTCGCAAGCGGTCCAGACGCTGCTGTCCAACCCCGCCGCCGAGCTCGGCGCCTACGTGGACATCGAGGATATGCGACGCATGCTGCTGGACGAAGGACCTGAGAGGGCACCCAATCCCTTCCGCTGGATGTACCAGGTGTGGCGTCTGGTGACAGCCGAGTGCTGGCTGCGTAGCCAAGCGCAGACGGAGCCCTATCCCTTGCGAGCCGAACTGCAACCATCGGCCCGACGCGTGGTGCTGAGATCGGTCTCCGCCTGACCTGCTGACCTCTCGTACTTTTTCCGCACCGTACGTTTTTCCATCTTGACGTAGTTGCCTCGTTCTCTACCCTTGTTCTCGTGGTTGGACCGTTTCCGTCGTCGGCGGGACGGACGTACGATCGATAAGGAACGCCCATGGACGACCAAATGCATTCCCAGACATACGAGAAGCCTTGCGTAATCGACTACGGCGACCTCCAGGAGCTCACGGCAGCTTGCATCGGCGGGGCCGGCGGAGACTCAGAAGTACCCGGAGGCGTTACGTTCGAGGGCAAAGGATTCGGCGTTAGCAACGCGGCGGCTGGCTGCACATCGAGTCCTTGATCCAGCCGCAACCCCAAAGTCCAACAGTCCGCGGCGAGTAGTCCGCGGCGCCTTCAGCCGCCCGTGTGGCGGCTGCTGTGCGTCGTGCCTCCGTTGTGCGGCCCCACAACCGGATTCCTGACGGTCCTTTGTAAGTTCCGGCTAACCAGCACCGTTAGTGACTCATGTCGAAGATCGACCTCGGGGGGGTTGCACCAGCGCTCGTCTCTACCCGGCCGACGTGCGACGCAGTCGTGTTGATCGCTGGCCAGGCCGCTCGCGAGAGCCTGGCGGAGATCATCGAGCGCGAGGGGCTCAGCGTCGACGCGTTCGACGACCTTGACGCTCTGCTCCTTTTGTCGTCCCAGTCTACCCCGGCTCTCGTCGTGGTTTGGGTCAAGGACACGGACTCCCCTCTTTCCAGACTCGTCGAGCCGCTGGCGCAGCGCTTTGGGCAGGCGCCGATCGTGCTGGCCTGCCCCGAGATCGAGCGCTGGGATGTGCGCGCCGCGCTGGCGGCAGGGGCGGCAGGCATCGTGTTGCACGAGGATCTCGACTCAGCACTGGGCCCATGCCTGCGGGCAGTACTGGCTGGCCAGACGTGCGTGCCGCGAGACCATTGGCGTCAGATTGAGCCGCCGGCGCTGTCCACGCGCGAGAAGCAGATCCTCGGGTTGGTGGTGATGGGCTATATGAACAGCCAGATCGCCGTGCAGCTGTTCCTCGCCGAGAGCACCGTAAAGAGCCATCTCTCCTCGGCTTTTGGAAAGCTCGGGGTGCGCTCGCGCAACGAGGCGGTGAACCTCATCCTCGACCCCGAGCGCGGCCTGGGAATGGGCATTCTGTCTCTTGGCGTAGAGCCGCTCCAAGTGGCAGCGCCGCAATGAACTGACTCTCCGCGAGCACGGCTTCAGCAGACGAGAACTGTCGATGCTCTGACCGGCATCTCACTCACTGACTACCTTCAAGCCTTGAGCAGCTCCCTCAGGACGTTCGGCCCGCCGATCCCTCGGCGGCGTACCTTGATGCGAATCGGCTCCTTCGCAACGTCGCTGATGAGCCTGCCAAGGTCGGGGATCAATGAGCTGGTGGTCGTGGGCTGCGCATTCAAGTCTCGGATGATCTGCTTGCCGTCATATCCCATAGTGGCGAGGCGCTCGTCACCTAGGAAGCGGAGATATCGGCGGCACCACTCCTTACGAAGCGGGTTGGCGAGCGTCTCCCTCCACTTCTCCCGCGGCTCGGAGCTGAGCGCCGAGTACCGAGAGACTCCGGTGGGATCTCCCATACGCCCATTGAGTTCGACCTCCGCAAAGCGGGTGAGGGCGCCGGGATCGAATGCGATCCCAAGGTAGTCCATCAGCACTCTCCACGGGCGCTCGTCGCCACTGACGAGATCCTCGAATCGGATTGCATGCGCGCGAGCGCTGTGAGAGCTGTACGCGGCGACCAGTCGCGGCAAGCCGATAAAGAGATCGCTGCGGAACATAGTCGGATGCCATTGTTCCCAGGTCTCGATCATGGAGGCGATGCTGCTCAGCGGGTTGCGCCACAAGAAGACAAACTTGGCTTCCGGAAACAGGCGAATGATCTCCTCGGCGATGAGACAGTAAGGAGGCGACTTATCGAGGAAGTAGCGAGCGTCGGGGCCCGCCGCCTTTTCATAAAGGCGCAGGACAAAGCTCCGCAGCTCGGCATAGTAGTCCTCGTCTTCGTCGGGAAGCTCTCTGCAGAAGTCCTCGATCGCCGCGACCATCGACTCGTGCTCGTACTCGCCACTCACCCCATGGGCTCGCAGCGTGTAGAGATAGGGCAGCAGGATCCAGGGCTCTGAGACTGTCGCAACATCGCTGTGAGCAGCGATCACCCGTTGGACGAGCGTCGAGCCGCTGCGCGAGACAGAGAAGATGAAGATCGGTTTGATGGCCATGCCGTCTCGGTACAAACGGGAGAGAGGTGGTGGACTTGCGCCGAATGTACGATGTTGTCCCAGTCCGGGACAACACTCAACCCGCCTGCGTTCTGCCGACCCTACCCCGTATGGCCGCGTGCGCCGCCGGGGGCCCGCTGAGTTGCGCTCGTCGGACGCGCGGATCGGGCAGCCCTAGCTGAGATCCTTGAGCACCACGATGTCGCTCTCGCTCCCTTCCCAGGTGCAGACGCCCTGCTCGCTTCCTCGGGGTCGCACGCTCCCTGGCCCGCCTTGGTTTGGGCCGAGAGCGCCGCCGCAGCGCCATTCGCGTTCATCGGCCGGCTGCTGCGGAGGTTCGATGAAGTGCCCGTCGTCATCGTGTCGCCGCAGATCGCGAAACGGCGTGTACGCGGGACAGCAGGGCGGCTGGACTCGTGCCGGCAGCAGCTATACGTCGCGCTGCAGCCATCCATACGTGCCGTCCTGGGGCGACAAACCTGCGTCCCGCCGATGCGCGCAAGCTTGCCGATCCCGTCTCGTCGTCGCGCGAGAAGCAAATCCTGCGGATCGTCGCCATGGGCTACACGAGCAACCCGATAGCGAAACGGCTCTTCCCTGCGGCAAGCACCGTCAAGAGCCATCTGTCCTCGGCATTTTCAAGGCTGGGCGCTGGCTCGAGAAAACGCGGCCGTCGAACTGATTCTGCACGGCGAGCGCGGCTCCGGCATGGAAATGGCGAGCCCATCGAGTCCACCGTGACCACCTAGAGTCGGCTACGCCAACTGTCGCTGCAACTCGTCGGCGAGACGCAGGGCGAATGCGACGATCATAAAAGTCGAGTTTGCCTGGCCTGACGTAACGAATGTCGAGCTGCTCGCAACGTACAGATTCCGAACGCCGTGAATGGCGAGATTTGAATCAACCACGCCGTCATCCGAGCGCACGGACATCCGCGTCGTTCCAGCCTGGTGGTATCCACCAAACAGTTGGCTCCTTACGGCCGCCTCGGTGTCCTCGTACAGAAGCTCCAAGCGTCCTACTCGATGATCGCGCATGTAGTCATCGACGTGGCGATGCGCTCGAGCGACACTCCCTACATCGCGCTCGGAAAAATAGAGACGAGTACGGAGCCTTGGCATCCCAAGGGCGTCTCGTGTACGCGTCGGCTCGACATAGCTCTCGAAGTGCGGGAGATGCTCGCCGTGGTAAACGAGGGGGTAAGTATTTGTAACGCTCGGCACGAAGAAGCCCGGCACTTTCCGGCCGGAGCGCAGATATCGCGCGTACCCAAACTCGAGCGCAAACCGGAGTGCCGGTCCGGCCCCGCGCAGGACATTCTTTATATGCGCATATATCGAAGCCCCTCTGTCTCCCTTCAGGTGCGCCTGCCTAATGCCCTCTGCTACCAGACGCCTCCCGAGCGGTGAAGCGAGCATCAGGTATGCGAAGGAAAGGACGGGGCTCCCGTGACTCGGGTTGCCGAGATCTGGATTGACGAGCCACAGGGCCGTATTGGGCAGCTGCTCTCTTTCTAGAAAGTCCTGCGAGAACGTTAGTCGTCGGCGTAGGTAAACGCCCTCACGGTCGCGCTCATAACCGTAGATCGTCTCCGCCGGCGGCGTACAAAACTGCACTCGTGCCACTCGCGCCTCAACGTGTGCCATGTACCATCGACCTAGATGCCCCGCGTGGTTTCCGAGGCCCGCCGTGTGATACCGGTTGGACGCGAAGAGAAGTCGCGTCGTCTCGAGGCCACCACATGCCAGCACGTACTGTGCCGCGGAGATCTCGACCTTTTTGCCGGTGACGCTCTCCGCGAGAAGATGCGCAACGCCGGTACCGGCGTCATCACAAACCACCTCAGTGCAGGTCAAGTTGGTCACGAGCGTAACTGCGCTCGCCCTCTTCAGCGCGGAGTAGTACTCCTTCCGAAAGTTCGTCGGCAACGACCAACGCTCGAGCGCTTCCCCAGAGACCGCACCCTCTGGAAGGCCCGGCACGAGCGATCGCCCACCGAGCTCAGGAATCGAGTTCGCGCGAAAGACGGCGTCTCCGCATACGCACCACTCGCAGGCCCGCTGGAAGTATCGCTGGATCTCGTCGTACCGGACCGGCCACTTTACGTTCCCATTGATCTCCCGCGCCTCGAAGTCCACTGGGTCAAACGGCACGCACCGTCCACCCCACAGGTTCGAAGCACCGCCAATCTGTCGCCTCGTGGCCAGCGACATCGGGACGTGACAATCATCACTCCCGTCCGTGTCCCCAAGTTGCTGCACATCGCCATCGAAGCCGACCCCTCCGCTCTCGATGAGGAGGACACGGCGACGCGTACTAGCCAGTTCCAACGCGAGCACTATGCCGGCCGGGCCGGCGCCGACGATTGCTACGTCGGCGTGTAGCTGCGCTCCGGACGAAAGTCGCTCCGCGCCTATGTGCATCGCTATCTCGGAGTTCCCGGGAGCACGCCAAAGTCTTGATGGAGCAACTTCCGAAGCTCCGCGAGAGCCCCATCCTGCTCCGCTGCCGGCGATTCAACGGCCCCCAGACGCCCAAGGCGCTCAAGCCGCGTTGTACTCAGTAGCACTACACCTCGTTCGTTCGCGCCCAGTGACTCTTGGATGAGCAGGGCACCTAGTCCGTCCTGATCCATCCACTTCGATCCGAGCACCCGCGTCCAGCGCTCCCTCACCTCTGCTGACTCGCGCAGATGGTCGCGTATACGCGCGATGGCGGTTGAAAGGACACCAAACGTGATGATTGGTCGCCGCCAGTCCATAGGCGGGCCGCTCCGCGAGAAGATGTCCTCGCGCATCTGCAGGACCGGGCTTCCGCTGAGCGCATTTCCTAGTTCGACACAAGGCTTTTGCTCGCCTGCTACGCCCCACGCACGGATCTTTCCAGCCTCGCGCGCATCTTCTAGGCAGCCGGAGATTTCGCCTGAGTCTATTCTTTCTCCCTCCAGCGGCCCGTGAAGAAGGAGAAGGTCGACATAGTCCGTCCCCAACTCCCGCAGGCTCGTTTCTAGGCTTCGCCGAGCCGTCGCCGCGTCGTAGCGGCGTGGCAGGTGAAAAGCATCAGACCGCCGCTTGACGTGGTCCCGTAGCGCCGGATACCGCGCCAGGAGCCTCCGCGCCGGCCCCTGCAGGCCCGCTAGCCGACCGGGCGTCGCGGCCTCGATCCCAAACTTCGTCGCGATCACGATGTCGGCACGACAGCTACGGGCAAAGCGACCGACTTCGGCCTCGGCCGCACCGAGCCCGTACATCCGAGCCACATCAAAGTGTGAAATGCCCTGATCGCGCGCCGCGTCCAAGAGGCGCCGGCGACGCTTCTTGGACGGCTCTTGCATCAGGCCGCCACAGCCGAAGCCGATCCTCGAACTCCACACGCCCGGGGCCAGCGAAACGCTCTTCATCCGGCGATCACGGTGTCGACGAGCGCCGGTCCCGCCAGGCGCGCAGCAGAAACAGCGGATTCCCGACGATGTATCTGTGCCACAAGCGCCCCGGCTCCTGCGCGAGCCGAAAGCACCACTCGGCCCCAACTCGGTTCATCCATCGTGGCGCGCGCTTGACCTTGCCCGCAGTAAAGTCCAGGAAGGCACCGACGGCCACACCGGCGCTCGCACCAGTGGCGGCGAGGTTTCTATCCAGCCACAACTCCTGCAGCGGGCTCCCGAGTGCGACGATCAGGAGCCCGGTGCCTACGTCGGCTATCCGCTCGACCACGCAATGGTCCGGCTCTCCCGTAAATCCGTGACACGTCCCGACAATATTCAAGCCGGTGATGCCCTCATTGAGCCGTCGTGCCGCGATCTCGGCTACACCCGGCTCGCCGCCAAAGAGGAAGACCGCCCAGCCCCGCTCCGCGGCAAACTGGAGCAGGCGCCGCGTAAAGTCCGTCCCATTGAGGTTTTCGGGAAACCGCTCCCCCCTCATACGCGCGGCGAGCTTCACGCCGATTCCGTCGTTCAGTACGAGATCACTGCGGTTGAGAACATCTCGCAGCGCGTCGTCGCAGCGCGCTAGATTGAGCGTGTGGGCGTTGACGTACGTGAGCAGTCTCGGCCGGTCGTAGCTCCACGACTCAAGGGCAGCTATCACCTGGCGTTGCGTCACCTTGTTAACTTTTACGCCCAGTAGCGGCACCTCCTCCACTTCGTCGAGCACCTCTGTCGCGTTCATGCCCGCTCACCCGCTGGTTGCAGTACTTCTCGGCGAAACAGTGCGACTAGACTGGGCGCCGTGGTATCGATATTGAAGTCGCTGAGCACCTTTGCTCTGGCTCTCGTGCCCAGCTCTTGACGTAGCGCCTCGTCTTCGAGCAAGCGCCGGAGTGCCCCAGCGAGCTCATCAACCGCGCCCGCCGATACCAAGAGTCCGGTGTGCCCGTGTTCGATCAGCTCAGGAATTCCGGCGATTCTCGTGCTCACGACAGGGCACCTCATGGCCATCGCCTCCATCAGGGCGACTGGGATTCCCTCAGCGAAGCTCGGAAGGCAGAACAGTGACGCCCTGCCGTATAGCTCTCGTATCTCTTCTTGGCCAACCGCTCCAGCGAACGACACGTATTCGGCGAGGTCGAGGCGCTCCACGGTGGCTCCGAGCTCGGCGCGTGACGGACCATCGCCAGCGAAGGTCACGCTCAGCTCACAACCCGCAACTATCAGGCGCGCTACCGCTTCGAGAAGGACCGCCTGGCCCTTCTCTGGGACGAGGCGTCCTACGCACAAGATCGTCGCCCTATCATCCGGCGCGCGCTGGTCGACGGGCTCAAACTGACCGATAGGCAGTCCGACGTGAATCACGTGCAGCTTCTTCCAAAGCGTGGGCGCCACGAGCGCCATCAACTGGCTCTTGGCGTACTCACTGATGCAGATCACAAAAGTCGCGCGTCGCGACTTCTCTGCGAGCCGGAAGTGCTGAACGTCGAAGAACTCGGTCGGGCCATGCATGGTGAAGCTCCACGACCACGGTGTCGCCGGTTCGCTCCTGGTACCAAGGTGAGCCGCGAGGAGCGCCACGTCAGCCGCGACATTCGCGAGATGTGCGTGCACGTGTCGGATTCTGCGGTCACTGCACTCAGACCACAGGACCACGGCCTGCACCAGGTAAAAGAACTGCCACAGCCGATTGCGTAGGCCTGGCGGTGACAGCCGCAAAGCGACAGCCAGGGTAGAGAGGTAGGCGCGCGGCGCGCGGCGCGCGATGCGGAGGTGGGCCGCCCAAATCTTCCTCCACTGGGGCGGCCGAATGGCGAACGTACTCTCGAACGCGCGACGGTCGGCATCGGCGAGGAGCTGCTCCGGCTTCGCCTTCCGAATTGAAAAGGTATCGACCTCGACACCTAGCTCCCGCAGTGCGATTACCTCGCGCAATATGAACGTATGCGACACCGCCGGATACTGCGCGCAGATGTACGCGACCCTCATGGTTGCACCTCGCGGTCAGCCCTCAACCAGGCTTTAGGACCGCGGCCTTGTACGAGGCGGGCGTAAAGCGCCACTTTGTCTGCTACGAGGGCCGGTGCGGTAAGTAGCGCGAAATAGACGTGCGCGGGAGCTTTTACCAGGCGCAGGCCGACAAGCACGAAGAGGAATTGTGCGATAATCGTGGAACTCGATAGCCACATCAGACGGCGCGAGCCGAGGCAGGCACCCACCGCCGCTGACGCGACGCTACCGACGGCGATCAAGGACTGCGGTGGCACGAGGCACTCGAGTCCGGCGTGGAGTTGTGCCACATCACGGCGCACCAGCCCTGTACGCACGAGCTGCGGGCTCCACCGACGAATCAGCTCGAGCTTTCCTTGCTCCCACCGTTCCTCCGACGTGCTCCCACGGCGCGTCGGCATGGGAGAGCTTATCCAGGCCTCCCTCGCGAATGCGACCCGCTCGCCCGCCATCACCAGACGCATGTGGTATTCCCCATCCTCGGTGAGGCCGGTCGCCGTCCAGGGCGCGCGCGCTAGCAGCGTGCTCGTGAACGCCATTCCGGATCCGACGAGTCCGCATGAGAGGCCAAGGCTCTCCTTGCCCATGAATCTCACGGTATTCATTAGGGCCAGGCCAGCGAAACGGATAGCGGCTGCGTTCGACGCGCTGGGGTTACCGGCGAGGTAATTCACCTGGACCGCGTTCGCTCCTAGCCGGAGACTTCGGTCGATCGCGGCCAGCATGTTGGGCGACGCAAGACAATCTGCATCGAGCATCACGACCGCGTCGCAGTCATTCCCTTCTGCCATGAGGCGACTGAGCGCCCAACTCAGAGCGAAACCCTTGCCTCGTCTAGTCTCGTCCGCTCGCTCCCAGACCTCCACCATCGCTTCCCTTGCGCGCTGGGCGGTTTCGTCGTCGCAGTTGTCTGCGATCACGACGACCCGAGTGGCGCTCTCGGGATATGAGCAGTTGTGCAACGACTGCAAGGTCGCTCGGATGCCCTCTTGCTCGTTGTGCGCCGGCACAAGGACGACGAACTTGCGGGGTGTGCTCGGAGCGCCCGGCTCGGCGTTGGAGGCATTGGGGTCGCGGAACGCGGCAATCAGGAGGGCCAATAGATACCCAGCTGAGAGTGCGAGACCGCTCTCGACGGTCGCGAACGCAGAGACGATCCATCGCGCAGGCGATGGCCCGCGTCGCGCCTGCGATCGAGTTGTCCGCGTTGACTTTGTCGGCATTCAGTATCTGATCAACGTGGCCCGCCCCCGAAAAAGTGCGCCTAGGTCCACGATGACGCCAAAGAACGACGTGGTTCTGGGACCGCTAGGCGGTACGGAGTGCGCGGACCAGCGTCAGGCTAAAGCGGACCAACACCTTGGCCACGTGACGCAAGGACGGCATCACATGCCGACCGGTCGCCTTAGACGCTCGATCGCGCTGCCCCGCCGGTGATAGATATGCCTGGCGTGCCGCGAACGCTCGCAGGCCACCGGGCGGCGCGAGAAGACCGTCGATCAAGGCCGCGTCAGCGTAGATTTGGACCGAGCTCGTCCTTGGATAGGGCTCCGCGATCCTTGCGGCCAGGCGCTCCCTACGGCCAATATTCGAGAGACGTCGTGTTAGGCCCGCCGCAGGCAGCCCTACAGTGATATTGGCCACATTTGCCGCAGCAAGCAGCACACGGCCAAGGGCAGGATATTCCCTGATCCGTTCGTCCATGGCCCCCGGCTGGACGCCCGAGCCGAGGACGTCCCACCAGCTACCTATGTCGGCGGCATAACGCAGACCGATGAAGCCGTCGCGGGCATAGAACAGAAGAAGCGCCACCAGCTCATCGACGGGCGCGGGGTGCCAGCCCCCGCTTGAGCCGACCGGCGCGAGCAGGCGCTCCTGTGCGAACCGTGGCTCATACCAATGAACGCGCCAATGAAGCTCCACTGGTGGGAGTTCGGCACGCTCGTGGACCAAAGCAAAATGTAGTAGCGGCAGTCCGGCCTCTTCTACCGCGTCCCCCGGCGGTTCATATCCGACCCCGCGTACGACCTCAACCGCTTGGGCCAGTTGAGTCGGAGCGATTAGCAGATCGACGTCACCAGACGGTCTACGACCAGCGTCGCCATAGAGCCGCTCACTAAGCTGCGGCCCCTTGAGAGCGGCCGACCGGATCCCCGCTTCGGCGAGGGCATTCGTCACTTGAGCACCCGCCACTTCTAGAAGCGCAGCCTGCCGACGTCCGTGGCCGAGCGTTTCGGCCACCTTGCTCGCGAAAGACTGGTCGGCTTCGGGCGCGAGATCCATGATGCGCGGCCCGAGAGTCGGGAGCAACCGGCTGACTCGCAGTAGCTCCGTCAAGCGGCGCCAGTCTACGCTCGGCAAAAGCTCCATCGCGCGGGGCTTCGTCTCCTCGCGACGCACGCTCGTCGCGACACTCAGAAGAACGAGCGTCTCCTCGACAGTTGGCTGCCTCATCGCCGCATCCGAATCCGATGTTGGTTCGATCGGCGCGACGCCGCGGTCCCCGCCCCCGCTGACTTACCCACGTCGCGACCCGTATCCGTTCGGATGAAGGTCGAGCGAGAGGACCTCCAGGTCACTCCACGGAAAGGACGCAAGCAGCTGGTTTGGATACTTCCCTTCAAAGTAGCCGCCTGGCCCTGTGAACGGTTCGGACCCCGTCGAGACCGGATCCTGAGCGAAGAACGCTACTCCCTCAGACCGGTCCCTCACGACGATCCCATAGCGCTGCGCCGCTTCAGCGATCATGAGCGTGAGTCTCGGTAGATGCAGCGCTGCGAGGTTCACATTGGGGTTGAGACGGAGCCGAGCTCCCTCCGGAAGCGAGGCTGGGTTCGTGGACTGTCCATCGTCCCGGCGCGCCGGCGAAGCGTAGACGCCCTCACGTACGTTCGAAATCGAAAGCGCAACCACGTGATTGATCTGGCCGCGCTCCACGTCTTCCAGGGTGATCACGCCGCCCGCGATCGACAGCGAGGACGCCGACGCTCCCCACCAAGGCTGCGCGCCTGGCCAAGCATCTCTGCTGTAGACACCACTACTACGCGACACGTGCCGGATCGCCCCGCCCCACGTCGCGTACCATTTGCCGCCTCGACGCACGAGCCTCCAAAACTCCCATAGGCGGTCGGTGCTCGGCTGCCAGACAACAAGCTGCGCGTCGGTGCCACCGGCAGGCTGCGCATTGGTTGGGAGCGGTACCGCGTTCCACGCTCGCTGAAGAGCGCGGCTCCTCGGAGCGCTGTCGAGGTCCACACGCACGGTCGGTTGCCGTGCCGACACGGTGTAAATTGGAACGCTCCACGATGTCGTGTTGATCCACGGTCCTCGGCCACTCTGCTCCAGAGCTTCGACTTCGGCCAACAGCGTCGAGATCATTTCACTCGAGTTGGGCGCTATCGGCGCCGTCGCCGCCAGAGGAAGATTCCAAAAGCTTGACGGCGAAAAGAACCGGAATGGTTCGCCGGTCACGGTCGCGGTCGCATCGACCGACCTCGCAGCAGCCGTGCCGCCCCGCGCCAATGCCGCGACGCTCGTGCCGCCGGCGCCGCAACCACCCACTCCAATACCGGATCCCCCAACAGACGCGATCACCGCCGCCCACCCCGCGATCCTATTAGCCGTCATGGCACACGTAGCTCCTGCTCGCAGCACTGCATCGCCCTTCCCTAGCCGCGCTCGATACTCGTCGGACCCCGAACATCATCGGCTCTCTACTCCCCGCGCCGCCCAATGATGTGTGCCGGCACACCAGCCACAATCGCGTAGTCCGGTACGTTTCGAGTGACAACTGCTCCGGCACCAACGACTGCTCCTTGCCCGACCTGCACACCTGCGACCACCGTCACACCAGCCCCGAGCCACGCGCCCTCGCCAATCGTGACAGCCGCCGCTTTGCGCGCTTGGTTATTGATCGCACTCCTGCCCTCAAAGCCGTGATTCGCGTCCGTAATGTGGCAGCCTGGCCCAATCAAGACGTCGCGCTCGATTCGCACGGAGTTCATGCAACTTACCCAGCATTTCTCGCCGAGATATGCTCGTTCACCCAAATAGAATCGCCCCGGGACGCACTTGATGTGGCTGCCCGCGGCGATCATTGAGTGCGCTGCAAGCACAGCGTGACGCGGGTGCTCAATGATTACGCGCTTCAGCACGACCGCCGTTGGTGCCGCGTGTAGTCCGACTGCGCGCCACCTCACCATGAGCATTCGCGCGCGCAGATGCCGGTCTTGCCGGCTCTCCAAGAGCTTGTAGAGTTTCCTCCAAGTGTCACGCACGGTCGCCGGACCAATTGTCATCGGTTTCGTGTGGCCCGCTTATTTTGAGCAGCCGTCTCAATGCCATCCCGCTTAAAGCGACCAGCCGTCGAAGGTCATTCCCGTCAAGCTGCGCAGACTGTCGACTTCGGGCCTGTAGTGCCTCTCAAGACGCACGCGCAGGTCAGCGTCAAGAAGCGGCCGCGTAACCTTGGCTGCCAAAACGCGTCGCGCGGACCGCAGAAGCGGTGCCCGCACGGTCGGCGGCACGGCGTCAACTGCGTGCCTAAAGCCGCCCTGCCTCAGTCTGCCGTAAAGTCCAGATGACAGCCGCCGGTGATCGGCACTCCGATTACGCATCGCGTCAAACTCAGGAGTCCAATACGCAGCGTCGACTTCCAGAAACCGAAACAGTCGCTCCAATGTCGAGCGGCGGCGCTTCAATAGTTCGTCTTGATCGATTACGAGTACATCCTCGCTCGCGAATATGGCGAGATACTGCTCGAGCTGCTGGACGTAGCGTCCTGGACAAATCACGGGGTGCTCACTTGCCTCGATGTCCTCGAGCACCTCGTCAATCGCACGCCTCTCGGCCTCCTCCGCGACAAGCTGCACGTAGTGGGATTCGACTCTCTTAACCGGATCGCCTACGATATAAACGAAACGTGGCTCGGCGACGAGTCTCCGAATACGCTGAGGCACCCCGGGGCGCCAGGGGTATTGGCTATACGAACCGCAGACTTCGCCCCTCATTGGCACGTCAGATTCGAATAGCGATTCATACTCGGGAAGGTCACCGACTCTCCTGCCGGGAAACGGACGCCGAGGGTCCGGCGCGGCGAAGAAGCGTGCCTCACCGAGCGGCGACATGTGGATTTCCGGGTGCAGGCCCATGTACAGCGCCAGACTGGTAGTCCCGCACTTTGCCGCACCAATTACAAAGAAGTTTGGCAGCATAGCTAAGAACGCATGGCGTGCCCGGGTTTCACAGTCTGGCCGTCCATGTCCGTACGCCGTGTGATCGGACACGGGTACCTGCAGCTTGCGCGGGATAGCCAAGCGGATTGTTTTGGTCGCGCCCCCATCGCCTAGCCGGCCAGCGACTCGCGCACGGCGGCGAGATGGGATAGATCGATCCATGACGTCTCGAAGCCGTGATCGCCCAGGTAGGCACCAACTTCGCTGGGGCCATGCTTGTGTCCCCGTGCCTCCAGCACGCCAAAATGCACCTCACATAGCACGGCACGGCACTCCGGCTGTCTCAACGTCTCATTGAGCCCCCTCAGCGCCTCGAGCTCAAATCCCTCGACGTCGATCTTGATGACGTTGGGTACCCGGAGTCCACCTGCCAATCGAACGTCGTCTCCCGGGCGAACCTCTAGCTCGGTCACTTGCCGATCGCCACCACGTGCAGAGACAAACGTATGAGTAGTCCCCTCCTCGTCGTCCGCGAGATACATCGGCAAGCTCGCTTCTGCATCGCTCAGGCCGACGTTGACGACACGCACGTTGCTAGCCGCGCCGATGCGCTCACTTAGACTGGCAAAACACGACGGAACAGGCTCGAACGCAACGACTTCCCCGGTCGCACCGACCCAGGTGCTAAAAAGTTGAGTATAGAGTCCCACGTTGGCTCCGACATCCCAAACAACGTCTCCTTCGCGAACGGCGGCTTCAAGAGCCGATCTGACTTTGCTCTCGTAACCGCCTTTCCCCGGCAGCTGTCGCTCCAGGCGCTGGATTACAGTGGTCAGTCCGACTTTTCGCGCGACTGAGCGCGCCTCGGTCTTGACAGCGAGCCAGGTACTCATTTATGTCGCTCCTATTTCCGATCTACTCAGCCAGCCTGGCTTGCCTCGCGTGAGCATGGGTAGTCGAGCACGCGCGACCTGTGTAGAAAGGGCCGGTCCACCTCTTGCGACCCCGGCCCAAACCCACAGAAGTAGCACAGGAAATGGCTCTTGATATGGATTGAACACCGCGACTACGACGAAGAAGCTTGCGACGGCTATGAGTCCGAGTTTCCACGGCTGCAACTCAGGTGGCCCAGCGCTAAGAATCGACCCAGCGACGCCCCATACCATTGAGGCCAGCCAAAGCAACGTGCCGACCAAACCGATTTCCACCGCATACGCGAGATAGGTATCGTGAAGAGGCAGTGGCTTTTCGTCCGGAGCTGCATCGCCCGGTGTATATCCGTACATCGGGATGTTGGACTCGCGGAAATATTCGAGCGCGTCGCTTCGGTAGCGTTCCCAGCCGAACCCGAACAGCGGTCTCGCCGCGAGCATGCGTAGCCCTGCGTAGGCTTGGTTCTCGCGGTCCCAAACGCTCACCTGATCGTTGGCGCGCGTCGAAGCTTTTCGTTCTAGTTCTGGCGAGGCCGCGAGTACCCCCACGATAGCGATCGCTCCTATGAGAAGTCCGGGAATCAACCAGCGCCTTCCAGTGCGCGTTGCCAGCGCCATGGCGATGACTCCGACTACACCGGCGATCCATACTCCGCGCTCAAGTGTTACAAATGCCCCGAACAGACAGATAATCGCTACGCACGCCGCCAGGATGCGCCGGCGGCGCCCGTCCCACACGTTGTAGGCGATGGCGGCCGCCACGGCACACGAGAAGTTGGCGAAGCCCTCAGCTAGGGAGCTTTGGAATGGCCCGCCTGCCCTTTCTCCAGGCAGTTCGGCATCGACGCGAACAATGTAATGGGGAAAGACGAGACTGTGCGGACCCAGCGACTCGAAGATTGCAGTGATTCCGAGATATGCCCCCACGCATGTGAGCGTCGCTAGTAGGAGATTCCGCTCCCGGGGCCCCACAAATATGGCTGGCGCCAGCAGGTATGCCAGATAGGGAGCGATACCGAAAAGGTCGACGAGCGCGAGGAAGCCAGACTGCGTGGTGAGGGTATTTGATGCAATCGCCGAACCCAATGCGTACATGAGGGTCAAAGACATCAAAAGATGCACATTACGTACTTGTGGTCGCGGGCTGTGGGCGACGCCGGGGGCCAAGAGCAAGAATTGGAGCAATACGACTACGAGCAACAAGCGGTCAAACGGCAGGCCTCCCAGCCCCATTTGCTGCCACGAGCCAGAGAAAATGGTGAGAGCGATGGCGCCACACATCGTCACAGCGGGCGGGAGAGTCCACATCCAGCGTATGATCAGCACGCCCGCGGCCACAAGCAAAGGCGTCAAGACGAGCCAATGCCCTTCGAACCTGCTCGGCGAAGTCTTGTCTGCCAGGATCACGGCCGCTAGGCCGAGAAGGACCCAGGTGTACCACGGCGGACGCCGGACCGCGCGCGTGGCCATCAGGACGGGGACGTCTGCGCTTCTCTCGCGAACGACAGCCGCGTCCCGCTCCCGCGGCTCATCCGCTCGCGCAGGACTCCGCCGAGACAGCCGGCGACGATGCCCGCCAGGAGGCCGATAAAGCCCATCATCTCAACTTTGGACTTGCGGTCGCTACTCGCGCTCGTCGCTCCCGCGACCAGAGATACGAGGCCACTGCGCGGCGCTTGGCTCGTGACTGCAGCTACATATGAGTTGCCGATGGCCCTGAGCTTCTCCTCGGCCGCGGTCTTGGCAGCCTGCGCTAGGGCGCGCGCTTCGGTCGAACTGCCCTTTCTCGCATCGAGCCGGGTAAGCGCGGTTCCGGCACGTTGGAGCGCCAGGGAGGCTTCCTGATATTCATGGAGCAGCGATGTTGCCTCCGGGTTGCTGCTGTTGCTCAGGCCCTCGTAGGCGATCACCGCGTTCGCCGTAACGTTTGTGAGGCGAATCGCGGCAGTGCTGCTCGGACCGGTCGCGATCACGCGGAACGCCGGACTCACTGGGATCGGCGCCGCAGATAGGCGGGCGATGGCGACTGAAGGCGCCAGCCTCAGCGTACGCTGGACCGTCTCGAGCACTGGTTCTGCGTCAACCGCCCGGCTGAAGGCTGTCGCTAGGGCCGACGCCGATTGAACGTAGCTAAAGAATCCCGCCGAGTTAGGGTTGACCTGGCCGACCTGGAGCGTCGCGGAAGCGGTATAGACGGGGGGCTTCGAGAGGCCATACCCGACGCCGACAACCGCGCCGACGATCGCTATGAGGAAGACAAGCAACTTGTTGCGCGCGAGCGCGCTGAGCACGAATCCGGTGGGGGGCTCGAAGACGCCACGGATCGCGGCGCCTGTGCCTTGGTCTGCCTCGACACCTCGAGCAGCCGACACGTCGAGTGTGCTCGGCGCATGACTCGATGGGCCTGCAAGCTCATGATGCGGCACCTCTCGAGATGTCGAGAGGTGGGCGGGAGGTGCATCTGGGCTGCTGTGCTTCACGCTCACGGCATCTAAACGCGCGTGCCTCGCTCAAACTTGCATCGCGCCTCTCGGACATCGACGTCTGCGCAAGATCGCCGCCGTGCCTGCGTTGGTGGATCAATGGGCGCTCTAGCTCAGACGCCTTCGGCAGGCGGTTCTCGAGAGGGCCGCGGCAGCTACCGGTCCGGGTTCTTTTTCGGCGTCCTCAGCTTCTTGGTGGTGGCGGCTGCCGGAGTCGTGTCGACGATCCTGACTTCCCGCCTCTACGGAATCCGGATCATCGGCGAGTACGCCCTTGTTTGGGCGCCGGTGGCCGCACTACAGGTGCTATCGACCGCGAAAGAGCAGCAAGCGCTGATCAAGGAGATCACCGTCCTGTCTCCTCGACACCCGCGGGTCACTCAGCTCTTTGCTGCCGTCTTTACGTTCTCCTCAACGCTAACTGCCGTGGTGGCTGTGGCCGATGCGGTCCTCTGCTGGTTCGTATTCCGGGGGCCGCTCCATGCCCCCTACTTGGTTGCGCCCACATTCGCCAACATCGCCGGCTATGCGTTGATAACCAATACCGGCTGGAATCTCGATTCGATTCTTTCTGCCTTCGTTGCCGGCCGTCGCATTTTCTGGGTGCGTCTCCACGAAGTTGTTAGCTACATAGTGATCGCTATGGCCATCGGCTTCGCTTGGCGCTCCGTGTGGGGGCTAGTGATCGCAGCGATTGGTGCATCCATTACGTCGCTCGCGCATCGTGTGATTGCAGTGCGCCCGTTCGTTCGAGCCCGTATCACCGGTGCCGAATATCGCATCGGAATGGGCGTACTACCGGAACTTCTCCGCTTCGGGCTCAAGGCCACGCCGGGGCAAATCGCGGGGGGCGCCAGCCAGCAGGGCGGCATATGGGCGCTAGGCATCGTGGCGCCGCTGGCGGTAGTGGGAGCTTACAGCCGCGCACTAACCATCCCTCAGCGACTCCAGCAGGCGAGCATGCGGGTGACGGAAGTGCTCTACCCGACGCTCGTTGGACGGCACACGCAGGGTGACGGGCATGGCTTTGACCGTGCCTTGATCGACTCGATCCGTTACGAAGTGATCGGAATGCTGCTAATCGCCGCAACCATCGGCGGCACCGCCCACTCGGTACTTGCGGTATTCGGGTCCGGCTTCAGTCGTGCGACCCAAGCGCTCGGGCTCCTCGTACTGTTCCCAGCGTTGGCGTCGATCACGATCACGCAAACCCAAGCACTCTGGGCACTCAACCGGCCCGGCCGGACCAGCATCATCGCGGCGGCTCGGCTAGTCGTGACAATCCTCCTTCTCGTGCTTCTCACGCCAAGCATCGGCGTCGTAGGTCCGGCGCTTGCCTTGCTGGCCGGCTACGTCGTTGCCGCGGTTCTTAGCGGACTGGCGCTGCGACCCTCCCTCGCGAGTCCACTGCGCGTCACGTGGCCGAGACGAGAGCGCTGGGCGATCATCGCTGCGTACGCGGGAGGCTTTATGGCCGCACACGCCGTCGAGCAAGTTATTTCGACTACCGCCGGACTGCTGCTCTCTCTACCGGCTGGCATTCTGGCATACCTCCTCCTTTTTGCTGTCTGTGGAGGCATCAACTCTCGCGATCGACGTCGTCTAGACGAGCTAAGCAGGTGGTATCGAACGCGACGAACCACGAAAAAGAGGCCGGACCGAGAGGAGCACGAGCCCAGCGAAGCGCAAGCGGACTGCCTACCTGCGGACGAGGTAGCCGCCACCGAGAGCTGAGCAGCTCGCTACACCTGACGCGCTGTAGGTCTCACGGCGTGCCAGCGAGACATAACGCCACGCTCGAAGCCCACCGCCGATCGATCCCGATAGTCCGTCATTCAACGAGACCCATAACCGTTGGTGTGCAGTTCCATCTTGAGCAGCTGCAGATATTTCCACGGGAAAGAAGCGAGTAGTTCGTTCGGGTACTTATCTTCAAAGTAGCCGCCACGCCCGGCGTATGGTTCCGAACCTGTCGGACTTGGATCTTCGGCGTAGAACGCGATGTTCCCTCCTGTATCTCTCACAATGAGCCCATAACGTTGCGCTGCTTCCGCAATGAGCCTTGTTAGAGGCGGCAGGCGCAACTTCGAGAGATCGAGATTCGGGTCGAGGCGAAGGCGGGCGCCCTCGGGAAGCGAATGCGGTGCGGTGGAGGTGCCGTCGTCACGCTGCGCGGGCGACGAGTATACGCCGGCCCTCACGTTCGGTATCGCCAACGACAATGCGTGGTCGATATGCCCGCCCTCCAAGTCACTGAGTGTAATGAGACCGCCGACGAGTGGCAATGAAGATGCCGTCGCGCCCCACCACGCCTGAGATCCAGACCAAGCTTCAGGGCCATAGACACCCGGATTTGACGAGACGTTTTCCATAGCACCCCCCCAAGTCGCGGTCCATCCAGTTACACCGTGAACTAGATGCCAGAATTCCCACATCCGATCAGTACTTGGCTGCCATACGACTAGGTGACGATCATTGCCGAGGGCGGGCGCAGCGTTTGGAGGCAGCGGCACCGCACTCCACGCAGACTGGAGCGCCGGTTCAGGCCAGTTTTCGACGATCTGCACTTCCACGGTGGGCTGGCTTGCGGATACCGTGTAGACGGGAACGCTCCACGAGGTCGTGTTGATCCACGGGCCAGTTCTAGACTTCTCCTCGAGAGCAACTTCTTCGTCGAATGCGCTTACTACTGCAGATGAGTTTTCATCGAGCGGTGCATCCGAGGGCAGCGGCTCGTTCCAGAAGCTCGTTGGCGAAAAGAAGCGAGTGGATTCAGCAGACTGAATCGGCCGGGACGGTTCTTCGGGAGGGACGCCCTCGGGCTGACCAGGAGCAGGCTCAGACACTTCCGGCGTCAATATTGTCGGCCTGGCTGCTGCGTCAGATTCGCCCGCCGCTGCTGGCTGTCCGCGCGTTGCCGAGCCATCCGCAGTTGGCGGGGGGGCCGCTGCCTTGTGCAAGTGTCGCCTGTCGACCTCACGGCAGGTTTGCCTCCTCTTTCGATGAGTCACGGCATGCTTGCTGCACGAAGACCGGTGCCGCTGAGTCGCCGGTCGTGCGTCCCTTGGGGGGCTGAGGGTGCGTGACGCGTCGGCGTTAGATTCGACGAATCCGAACCAAACCCCGCCGATAACCGTAGCGACGAGTAGAAGGCGCGCCACGCGCAGCGGGCCGGACATGCGAACACGGTCGTTACTGGGCATCAGAAATGGATCTCCTTCAAAGCGCGGCTCGCGCAGCATCGGAGACCTCACTAATCGGTTGCCACGCTCCGCGGATGTAGCTTCGAACACCTCTATGGACGTTCGGCTAGTCAAGTCGTGTGTAGTGGTGTAACGCCGTCTCGTCGGTAGGGCGCGTGGCTCAGGCGGCGTTGAGCTTGACCACCTCCTCTTCTTTTTCCTCGTGGCCGTCGGGGTCCTCGGGTTTCACAGCGTCGAGTAGCGACATACTCTCGGCGGAGAGGTAGCGACGGCAGACGAGCCACTCGTCGTTCTGCTCGATCAGGAGCGCTCCGGCGAGACGGATGACGGAGGCGTCGTTGGGGAAGATCCCGACGACATCCGAGCGTCGGCCGATCTCGCGGTTCACGCGCTCCAGTGGGTTCGTGGAGCGCAGCTTCGGCCAGTGCGATTCGGGGAACGCATAGAACGCGAGAAGGTCTTCCTCGGCGTCCTCGAGCAGCTCGCAGACCTTCGGGACCGTTGGCCTGAGACGCTCCAGCACCTGCGTCATCCGTTCCCTGGCCTGCTCGCCGTCCTCGGCGGTGAACAGCTCTCTGAGAGCAGCGGAGACCAGGCCGCGTTGCGCGGGCCGGCAGTGCTGGTGCATGTTGCGCACGAAATGCACGGTGCAGCGCTGCCACGGGCACGCCAGGACCCGCTCGATGGCGTGCTTGAGCCCTTCGTGCTGATCAGAGATCGCAAGGCGCACCCCGGACAGGCCGCGGGCGCGCAGTGAGCGGATGAACTCGACCCAGAACGCCTCGGACTCGACCTCCCCGACGTCCAAGCCGATCACCTCCCGAACACCGGACTCGTGCACCGCATATGCGATCACCAAAGCCTTGGAGCGAACGTGTCCGCCGGAGCGGACCTTCACGTGCTTGGCATCAAGCCACAGATACGGATAGGCACCTTCCAGTGGCCGCTCGCGGAACACACGGACCTGCTCATCCAAAACCCGACACAGAGCCGACACGCGGTCCTTGGTCATCCCGGCGATCCCGAGCTGCTCCACCAGCCGGTCGACCTTCCTCGTGGACACGCCGTTGACATACGCCTCCAGCACAACCGCGACGATCGCCTGCTCGCTGCGGCGTCTGGGCTCCAGAAAGCTCGGGAAATACGCCGGCCCCTGACGCTTACGGGGGATCAGCAACTCGATCTCACCGACCCTGGTCTCCCACGGCCGCGGGCGATACCCATTGCGGTGCGCAACCCGGTCGCTCGAGACCTGCCCGAGCTCCGCGCCGACCTCGACCGAGATCTCGGCCTCCATCAGCTCGCGGGCCACGAGCGCGACCGCCTCGCGCACAAAATCGCCGTGCTCACCGGCCATCACCTTCGCAACGACATCAGCGGTGGTCATTCTTGTTGCTTCGGCCATCGTGGTGCTCCTATCGATCGGACTCCGGGAAGAGACCGACGAGTCTGGACGCCACGGTGGCCGGAACTTCCTCCAGCTCACCCGCAGCCCGTTACACCACTTCTACCGACACGACCGTTCGGCTCGCTTTGGGCCAATCGGTGAGCCTGGGGGCCTACTACGGTCGTCCGCACTTCCATGCTCGCTATGGCCAGTACAGGGACTCGCTCGACTTGGCGGGCGAGATCATCGTCGGCGAGTTCCCGCGGCGGCAACTGCGCCTCGTGCAGGCGTGGACCGACCTGCATGCCGACGAGATAAAGGCCGACTGGGAGCTAGCCGCCAGCGAATATCCATTGAACCCGATCGAGCCACTGGCCGACCACGCTTTCTTTGCCCAGGTCCGGGTTGACCCGGAGATCGGCACCGCCGTCTGGCCCAATGGCGTCGACATGGCTCCCGAGACGCTGTACGAACGGGCCTGTGAACATCAGGTACGCGGCTCGTCCCGGATTCCCGCGTAGCAACCGTTTTCGGTTCGAGCCTGGCGTTCATTGCTTCAACTTCCACCCCTTCCGGGATCTCACGTTCGACGCTCCGGTGTGTGGTGACCGGCGCCGCCACGGACGGTCGAAGGGACACGCCATCGCGTCTCCCAAAAATGTCCCCCTCTCCGCCGCCGGCCCCGGACAGCCATCGTGATCGCGCCGCAGGGACGAGACGAGAGCACGGCGCGGGCGAGCGACTGAGTCGAGCTAGCCGTGCCCCACGGATTCGATCAGCTGCCTCTCAATGAGGCGCACGCGATACGAGTTCGCGTAATCCGGCTTTACCCCCATGCGCTTCACGATGTCGCTGGTCTTGGACGCGCCGTCGTCCTTCGCCATCGCTAGAAGGAACGTCTTGTCGATGTCCGAGGAGGCCTTGATCTCGGGCGCATGGACGAGGGAGCCTAGGCGCCGGCGCGCCTGCTCGACGCCGACGCGGGCGTCCGCGGCCGTGATCGTCTTCTCCTTCGGGTGCTGCTGCCATGTTCTGTAGCCGACGAGCTGGATGAGGAACGGGTAACCGCCGGTTCCCGCCACGCACTCCTGAAGGGCGTTATCCTCGGTCGCCCTTCCCTCGTCCAGGATGGGGCGCTGAATCGCGAGCGCGACGTCGTCGTCCGCGACCCGGCCGAGAAGACGTCAGCCGCTTCGCTGTCGGTGGCTTGTCGGGTCCGTTTGGGCCCGGCGTCAGGGTCCCAACTGCGGGGTTGACGGCGGCGGCGAAAGTCTTCTCGAACCGATCGAATCCGGCCCGGACGGCAACGCGATCCTCCTCATCACCTGCGACGAAGAGCGCCAGTACATGATCCGCTACACCCCTTAGCTGCTAACTCGGAGAATGGCGGCTGCCAACTCGGAATATCCTGTTTTTTGGGAGCGTCGCTCAAGGTCCGAGGAGTGCGAGCGGAATGGCCGCGACGCCGTCGGGCCTACGGTAGGCGAATCTTCCCGTGTAGACCACGATACGGTCGACCAATCTGTCACCGATCTGCTGGTGGAGCCAGTTGAGGTGCGTGACGTCGTGATCGTTGACGGCGTTGGCCAGCTTCGCCTCGATCGCGATGCACGACCGGTTCTCGCCCTCGACGATCAGGTCGATCTCGTGATCGCCGTTCTTGGTGCGCAGGTGGCCGACCCTGGCATTGGCGGCATCGGCGTAGACTCGGACCGACTGGGTCACGAGCGACTCGAAGAGCGCACCGAGCCACGTGCCGGTGGACGCCGAGACGCGGCTGCCCTGGCCGCGCAGCAGGCCGGCCTTGTCGGTGCGTACGAGCCGCGCGGCGATCGCCGGGTCGACCAGATGATGCTTGGGTGTGTAGGTGAGTCGCTCGAGGGGGGCAAAGGTGGGGATCCACGCCTCCAACGGATCGAGGACGAAGATCCGTTGGAGGTGCTCTCGATACGCTGTGGCGGTCTGGCGTGCGGGCTTGTCGCCTTCTCCTGGGGTGGCTGCGTCGAGGATGGTGCTGTATGCGGCGTTTGTAGCTGTTGCCGCTGCGTACGCGGCCAGCCATGCCCGCAGCGCGCCAGGGCGGCGCACGCTGACGCCATTCTCAGGCAGCTCGCGCTCAACGATACGAGTGACGTAGCTGTCGAGTTGGAGCTGCCGCGCCCGCGCCGGCAGATCGCGGATGCCGGGGAAACCCGACCGAAGGATCTCGTCGGCGTACGTCGGCACGTCGAGATCGGAGGTTCCGACGATCTCATGCGACTCGCCGCTTAGCAAGGCTCTCAGCGAGACGGTCGGGTGATCGACGTCACGCTCGCTAAATGCCATCGGCCGCATCGCCATGCTGACGATCCGGCCCGCACCGGAGTGTATGCGGACGCCCGGGGCTACACCCGCGGACCCCGCCAGCAGGAAGCGCCCACCGGTGGGGTCATCGTCGACCGCTCGGCGAACGCGGTCCCAAACACCGGGCTCGAGCTGCCACTCATCGATCAGCACCGGCGGTGGCACCTGCGTAACGAGGTCGAGGTTGCCGGCGAGGGCTGCGTGCTCGTTCGGGTTGTCGAGCGACAGAACGGTCGAGGCACGCTGAGTTGCCGTAGCCGTCTTGCCGACGCCCTTGGCCCCCTCCAAAGCGATCGCCGTCAGGTGGGGAAAAAGTTCGTCAAGCGCCTCGTCGATGATCCGTCGCCGGTAGCCCATCCATTGAAACTAACAGATGGACGTACTTCTACCTAACATTTAGACATATATCTGCTTGACTCTCCGTCACCGTATCGGCCACGGCTGGTCGAAGGGTCGCGCCATCGCGTCTGTATGCAGCAGCGGCCAGACGCGTCTAAGTAGTTCTCAAAAACATTTGAGACGAGCCGGTTGGGGTCTTTCTCGGGTTCCAGCGTTAGGTCACCGTGAACGCCTGACTCACATGTACGCCCGTCTGGCCGCTCGTGACGGTGATCGTGCCCGCGCCGAGCGCCGCGGAGCCGGGGATCGTGATTTTGGCGGAGAAGTTCCCGCCGGGGTTCGTCGTGGTGCTCGGCAGTGTTGTTTTGACGCCGCCTTGATCCGGGCGTAGCCGAGGCACTGCTGGGTCGCTGGGCGCGTGGGGAACTGACCGACGCACAGCTAGACGACGCGGCGCGGCTGATAAGCGCAGGCGAGCCGCTCGGCGAGCTGCTCGTGCCGGCACGCGCGTAATCTCGAAGCCGGAGCTCTCGATACGTTCCGGCAGTGGGCGCCGATCCATATGTCTATCCCGGCATAGACGTGCTGTGCAACCTTCTGGACTTGCGCGACGCGGCCGAGCTTGCGGAGCGCGATGCTGAGCGCGCTTTGCATCAGTTATATTGACTTATAACGGACTGCTTTATAACCTGATATAAGTTAGTAGAACGATGGACCCAATCGGGAACCCGTACACACCGAACGCCGGCTCGCGTCCGCCCGAGCTCGCGGGCCGCGCCGGCGAGCTGGAGCAGTTCAGGGTGCTCGTGGGGCGCCTCAAGCGCGGCGCCACCGAGCAGAGCATGATCATCCGCGGCCTGCGCGGCGTTGGCAAGACGGTGCTCCTGAACGCCTTCGAGGATCGCGCCGAGTCCGAGGGCTTTCTGACGTACTACCACGAGCTGACGCCAGACAGCAGCTTGGTCGGGGAGATCGCACGGGACGCTCAGAGTGCCCTCGCTCGTCTCGAGCTCGGCGCCCGAGCCATCAAAGGCGTGCGCGCCGCGCTCGAGCACCTCGGCACGATCACGTTGACTGGACCGGAAGGCATCGGCTTGACCGTCGATCTCCACAAGGCCGACGAGGGGACCATCGCCGGCGATCTGTCCGAGCTGTTCCTGGCCCTCGGTGCGGCTGCGGCCAGCAAGAGCTCGGGTGTTGCGTTTCTGCTCGATGAGGTGCAGTTCGTCAAGGAGATCGAATACCGCTCGCTGATCAGTGCGCTGCATCGGGCGACGCAGAAGAACATGCCAATCACCGCAGCCGCCGCCGGGCTGCCCCAGATTCCGCGCCTGACCGGCGAGGCGCGCTCATACGCGGAGCGCCTCTTCACGTTCCCGGTCATCGCCGGCCTCTCAGAGCCCGATGCTCGCGCTGCACTCGTCGAGCCCGCACGCCATCAGCAGGTCGACTTCGAGCCCCAGGCCGTCGAGCTGGCCCTGACCTGGACGCGGGGCTACCCGTTCTACATCCAGCAGCTCGGCAAGCACGCCTGGAATCTCGCCAAGGTCTCCCCGATCACGACCGCAGATGTGCAGGCCGCCATCCCGGCTGCGCAGCAGGCCCTGGACGCGAGCATCTACGAGGTGCGGATCCAGCGAGCGACCCGCGAGGAGCGTCGCTACATGCGCGCGATGGCCGAGCTCGGCGAGGGGCCCTACCGCTCTGGCGATGTGGCGGCCAAGCTCGGGCGCAGAACGCCCGAAGTCTCGATGACCCGCCAGCACCTGATCGACAAGGGGCTCGCCTACGCCACCGAGGACTACGGACACGTCGACTTCACGGTGCCCCGTTTCGACGAGTTCATGCGTCGACACATGCCCTACCGGGCACCCAGCTCTGCGCAGCGCAAGCACAAGCCCTGAGTGCGCCCTCGTGTGCCCAGAATCGCCAGCTTCGATGGGCGGAGGGGTCCAAGAAGTTCTCAAAAGCATTTGAGACATACCCGCCGCCGGCTCGCGACCGCCCGTGCTGGCCGGCTGTGAGGACGAACTGGACACGTTCACCGTCGCTCTCGGCCGGCTGGGAAAAGGGGTCCACGCCCGCAGCATGATCCTCGACGGGGTTCGCGGCGTCGGCAAGACGGTGCTGCTACGGGAGTTCAACTACATCGCTCGCGAGCACGGCTGGATCACCTCAGGTGTGGTCGAGTGCGACGAGGGCGAGCAGCTGCCGCGGATCGTCGCCAAGCTCTGCCACCGGGAGTGTGGTGACCGGCGCCACCACGGATGGTCGAAGGGGCACGCCATCGCGTCTCCCAAAAAGGTCCGCCTGCCCGCCCGCCCGGCCGGGATAGCGATCTACCGGCCAGCTACGGCTTGGCAGCGAGCACAGCAGGCAACGTCGAGCTCGACCAGATCCACGCCGCTGTTGTGGGACAGATCCACCCTGCGACGGTGAGCAGGTCCTGCCAGCGGCGATCGAGCGGCACCTGATGGATCGGCTCGTGGTGCGCGACCCGGTTGCGCAGGGCGTTCAGGCGCTCTACACGGTCGTAAACGTCGGTCCGGACCTTTGGTCGGAGGTGAGGGAACGCATGCCGTAGGGCCGGCGCCCACAATGTCGGCGAGTGGCGTGCGTCGAGTACGAACCGCCAGAAGCCGAACATCAGCTCCGCGATCACCTTGCCGTGGGTTTCCGGGACACCGCCGCGACGCGCGCGCCTCCGTGCGTCGGCCACGAGATCCGCCAGGTCCGCGTGCAGTGGCATTGCTGGGTCCTTCCACCACGATCCGTCGCCGCCTATGACCGTTCGGTGATACTTACTCAGCTGGGTGTCGAGCGCATTGCGCAGCAGCACCTCGAACTGTCCAATCGCGCCATGCAGCGAGGAGGACGCCTGGATGTTCCACTCGTACAGACGGAGCGCCAGCACCGCGTCACCGCGCGCCGCGGCAACGTACTTGTCGAACCTGGCTGGCGCGAGCCGTGCTCGCAGCACCTCGATGTGTGGCAGGCTGGATGGAGTTCCCGCAGCGATCGGCCGATGCTATCCTGTTGCCCACAAACCCCGGAACGATCCCTACCCACCGTTTAGCGGTGAGGCAGATCGCCGGGGTTTAGCCGTTGAACGGCCGATCTACCGGCTCGCCGGAGAATCACGCGCCAACCGTTGTCCAGTCAAGGCCCGGATCGCAGCTGCCCGCCGGCGCGTGCGGTCGACAACGGGCTGATCAAGAGGGTTTGCGATTCGCTTGACACGCCAGGCTGCGCTGCGCTGGCTCGCGACGATCACCGAGCGTGACTGTCGTCATGACGTGCCGCCCGGCTCCGCCCTCCCGCCTCCCGGGATCTGACGTTCGATGCTCCCAGACTATGGTGACCGGAGCCACCACGGCTGGTCGAAGGGACACGCCATCGCGTCTCCCACGAAGGTCCGCCTGCCCGCCGCCCGCCCAGGACAGCCGTCACGATCGCGCCGCAAGCCCCACGACCTCTGCCACCGCTGGCCTCGACAGGCATTGAGATGCGACCTGCGCCAGCCCTGCAGAGTGTCCGTTAGGTTGGCGGCAAACCGTATGGTGCCGCGAAAGCGGTCAGTGAGCCAGACACGTCCAAGAAGTTCTCAAAAGCATTTGAGACGAGCCGGTTGGGGGGTCTTTCCGGGTTCCAGCGTGGAGTCTAAAATTTGCTTGAGATCCTTTTAGAAGCTTTGAGGCCGGCTCCAGTTGAACCCGGAAAGCAACCCCTACATACCCGCTGCCGGCTCGCGGCCACCCGTGCTGGCCGGCCGTGAGGAGGAACTGGACACTTTCACGGTCGCTCTCGGCCGGCTGGGAAAAGGGGTCCACGCCCGCAGCATGATCCTCGACGGGGTCAGGGGCGTCGGCAAGACCGTCCTGCTACGCGAGTTCAACTACATCGCTCGCGAGCACGGCTGGATCACCTCAGGTGCGGTCGAGTGCGACGAGGGCGAGCAGCTGCCGCGCATCGTCGCCAAGCTCTGCCACCGCGCATTGCGCGACCTCGACAAGCGCTGGACGGCCGGGGAGGCGATGCGACGCGCCTTCGGCGTGCTGAAGGCGTTCACGCTTACGCTCGGCGAGGACGGCCACTGGCGCTTCAACATCGACTTCGACGCCGTCAAGGGAGTCGCCGACTCCGGCGACCCGGAGGTGGACATCGTCGAGCTCCTCGGCGAGGTCGGCCGGGCCGCCAGCGAGCACGGCGAAGGCGTGCTGTTGCTGCTCGACGAGATGCAGTTCCTCAGCCGCGCCAGCTCTACGCCGAGCGTCTGTTCACATTCCGCACGATCGACAGCCTCTCGCCACCACAGGCCGCCAAGGCGCTCACCGTTCCCGCGTCCCGCGAGAACGTCTCCTACGCGCCCGACGCGCTTGGCTACATCCTCGAGCAGTCCCAGGGCTACCCGTACTTCCTGCAACAGTGGGGAGAGGCCGTCTGGAACGAGGCCGAGACCAGCCCCATCGGCATGCAGGACGCCCTCACAGCGCACGAGCTCGTGACCGACGAACTCGACAGGCGGTTCTTCAGAGACCGCTACGACACCGCCACCGAAGCCGAGCGCATCTACATGGCCGCCATGGCCGACCTCGGACCCGGCAGCCACAGCTCCTCAGACATCGCCGCACGCATGGGACTCACCGTCAAAACCGCATCCGTCCGCCGCGACGGCCTGCTCAAGAAGGGACTCATCTACAGCCGAGTCGACACCCAGCTGGACTTCACAGTCCCCCAGTTCGCGACCTTCATCGAGCGGATCCACCCATTCGACGCCGCACAGCGACCCCGGCGCGGACGACCACCCCGCAAGTGAGCCTGCTCGTTCACCGGCGCTGTCCACGGGTCGCTGTTCTCCGTCCCCTCCCCCCAAGGGCGTAGCGGCCAAGGATCTGCGTTCGATCGGGGCTGCCGACCTTGTCGGTGCTCACGAGCTGCACCTCGCGAATCTCGACCGGCCGGCCCTCCAGTCTGCGTCCGGAGCGCCGGACGCCGACGCGCAGCTCCCTGGAGACCACTCCGTTCAGGCGCAGCACGTTCGCAAATGCGAGCGCAGAGCGCGCCCGCGCGAGAGGGCCGGCACCGGGAAGCCCGTCAAGCTCGCTGCGAAGACCCCGCAGTGTTCGGTCAGTGGGGACGAACCGCACCAGCAACGTCTCACGGGTGAAGCACAGCCCGGCCGTTCGCAGCTCGATCGCAGGCACCCCACTCAGAATGTCCGGCAGGTCGGCGAGCTCCACGCCGTCGAGGTTGCGCACGGTCATATGGATCTGAGCCGGCGGATAGCGAAAATGACCTCCCAGCCCCGGCAGCCGCCGGACCGACCGCGCGATCTCCTCAGCGACCGGTCCGGGCATGAACGCCACGAGCGGACGCTAGATTTCCTCTTCGATCGTCTCTGCGTTGGCTTCTATTTCTGGCAAGGACAAACTCATATGTACTGTCCTCGGACAAGCCCTCGGCGGCGAATCGCGACGTTTCAGCGTGCCGCTGAACTCGGCCGTGAGGGGTTGCCTTGTCGGCGTGGCGGCATTGGTGCCACGAAGCGCTCTCGTGAAGTAGTGGCACGACAGTTCTTCGATCTCCCCACCGTTGAAGATCTCGAAGAACGCCCCCACCGATACGGGCCTGATGCTCGCCTGACCATTTGCCCCGAACGACAGGTACTCACCACCTGGTTCCCAGCTCACATACACGTAGCCGCGTTCGCTCTCACACACCAGCGCCGTTTGCGGCGGCCTGATCAGTTCTCCTTCAAATTCGAGTCCCTCCTCGAGCTTCGCCGTGTCGCGTTTCTTGCCGCCGTTGCTCTCCAGCGTGGAATACAGAACCAGTTCTTCATATTCCGGGGTCCCGCAGTCGACAACACCGTGCGAGGACACGGAGAAGTGTTCTTCGCCACCGAAGAGTTCAAATGGTTCGCCGTCCGGTAGCACCGTCCCTTCTGCACTCAGAACGAGTCGCGACGCTGACGCAGTGCCCGCAGCCACAGCGCCTACGGCTAGGACGATGACCAACGCCAAACCCACGCTCTCGATACGTCGCATCGCTACCCGCCTCCCTCGAGGTCTGCCGACGTTTGGCCCAAAAAACCGAGGCCCGTCCCGAGCATATGTCGCGCCGCACGGATCGTGTGAACTTTCGGGAGCGGGACGTCAAAAATAGTCCCACGTAGCGGCATACGACGGGATTCAGGGCACGGCGCGGGCGGCGCCGGTGAGTGAGGCCCATCTCCGCACCGCTCATGCGGTCCCCGCTGGTGGTGGCGGCTGCCGACGCCGGGCTATGTGGATGGCTCTGACCGCGGCGGCCTGTGCCTCATCTTCGGGAACGGGCTCGTCGGCTGTCAGCGGCGTCAGTTCGAGATACGTGTGGTCGTTGTGAACGACGAGGTTGAACAGACGACGCAGGAGACCGTAGCCTCGGCGCAGCGCAGCCTCGGCTTCTCCCTCTCGCTCGGGCGGAACGATCCGCGCCATGCATTCGAGGGAGCCGCCGACCGGCTTGCCTCGCATCGTGCAGGCGGCGACTTTGACAACCGGCCGCTTGCTGATTCTCCTGACCTTCGGCGAGCCGGCTTCCGTGCGAAGAACCACTCGCTCGTCGATCGCGGCGAACCACATCGGTGTCGCTGCGTGAGTGCCGTTTGATCGTTCGCTCTCTAGCAGCAGATACTTGGACCCGCTGAGGTACATCACGCTGTTGCTCGGCGCGGGCGGCCGGCCGGCGAGCGTCGCCTGCGGGTGGCGCCACCACTCGTAGAGCGGCACGAGGCGCGTGCCGAGCGGGCGCTCAGCGTTATCCGTTCCCACGCCGTCCCCTTTTGCGTATCCGCGCGAGCCGCCGCAGCACGGATTCCTCACGGCGCTGGTCGCGCCGCAGTCTTTGAGGGACGCCGGTTTTCTCGCGGATGGCGCTGACGAGGGCCCCGAGTGCGGGAACGTCCCGCAGCGGGAGCATAAAGTTCTCGGCCGCCGCATCCTGCAGGCGCCGCACTTCCGCGTCGTGCTGTGATTCGAGGGCTCTCAAGACTAGCCGCGGCCACCTGGAAAGATCGACCGTGATGCTTGCCTGATCGGGCTCCTCGACGAAGCCGACGAATTCAAACAGCGACCGTGACTCGTCAAAGCACGCCAAAACGGAGCGAAACGTCGGCGGGTCGATGGTCGTTTCGAGCTGGGCTTGGAGGTCGCAAATGTTCGCGTCGAGCTCGCGCTTGACGCCTTCGCGGAGGTAGCGCACGAGTGCCCCGTCCATCGTGACGGTCCCAGGATCGGTCATGCCCGGGCACCTGCGGTCGAGCACCTTGCGACGCGGCCGTTACGGGGACGCGCCACCATCGGAAGCGGCAGGTCACCGAGGAGCTCGGTCGAGGTCACACCAAGTCCCTTGCACAGACCCAGCAGCGTGCTCAGTCGCGGGTCGGTGAGGCGTTTGCGCAGGCTGAGCAGGGTGAACAGGGACAAGTCGGACTCCCGGGCGGTCCGCTCCACGCTCCATCCTCGCGCGCTACGAAGCCGCTCGACCCGCGCGACGACCACCGCTGTGATCTCGCGCTGCTCAGCGTGGGCCAGTGTCCTTGCTGGTGGTCTGCGGGACGTGCTCGCACGCTCCGCGACGAGCCGCATCTTCTTGATCCGCCGCCTTGCCGTGCCTCCGGTGAACCCGATCGCTTCGGCGAGCTCATCGATCGACCCGAGGCCGCCGACATGCCTGCGATGCACCTCTCGGACCTGCGCCTCGGTCATTACGTGCCCCTGGCGCTTGGGCATCCCTTCGGCGAACAGGTCGGTGAGGATGGCAAGGAGTTGCGCTTTGGTGAGGTTCAGCACCCTGCGAATCTCGTGATGAGTCTTCTCGAGCAGATACAGACGCGCGACCTCGCTACTGAGCTCCGCACCGCTGGGCCGAACTGCCGATCCGCTCACGCTCCGCACGACTCAGCCTCTCGGTCGTCGTGCCTCGGCCCGACGTGCGCTGTCATTCGTGGCACCAACGATCGCGTCGCGCCGAGTGCTTCGGACAGTGTCCTCATATAGGGCACGGCTTGCATCTCTGAGGACATACGCACGATCGCGGCGTGGTGATCCCGGACAGCGGCGGCGAGAACATCGTCGTCAAGAGCCACAACTGGCAACCGGTCCGCGCTGTACCCGAATCCATTCCAGCGCTTCCGAAGCGCTGCTACTCGCGTTTGCTACCGGATGGAACACCGCTGCGATGCGAGCGCACTCGAGCACCAAGACCAGGCGGCAGTACCAGTCCCCATGATCCAAGCTAAACGTCGGCAGCTCCAGAGCCGTTGCTAGCTTTAGCTCCCGGTCGGACAGGAGAGGGTGCCCGATTCGCGCGTCAGCGACTGCCCGCCGCTGCGTCTCAGTCGGCTGGCTACTGACCCCGACCGCCGCGTAACCTGTCGCGAGTAGGTCGGCCCTTGCCCGCGAAAACGCAAGATGCTGCGCGAAGTCCCGCGCCGGAGTTTGATAGTCGTCTTGCGGCGAGCAGACACAGCCGGGATAAAAGTAAACGACCAGCAGCGGCCCCACCTCTGGCACTCCCATCGGGGTGCCTAGGTAGCTGCCCAATCGCAGTACCGGAAACGACTCGCCGATGAGACGATCCGCGAGCACGGCGCTCGTCGAGGAGAACGAGTCGGCCAAGGATCACACCACCAAACGCAGTCGAACAGACACGTACGTCTCCTTGCGCGGCAAGTCGGCGGGTCGTGGCATGGGCTGCGCCGGGATGACCCCTGATTCACGAACGGCCCAAGACGTGTGTTTTCTTCGACTAGACATTATGAAGGGCGAATTGCGCTGAGCAGCCGTTCCACGGTCGGCAGATCATCTATCGACCCCTCGCTGTCCATCTGCGCACGTAGTGCCTTCACTAGCAAAGAGCCGCGCTCGCGTGTGAGATAGAGCTCGGCGCCTGATTCAAGATCATTGAGAAGTGAACGTGCTACGTCGAAACGGCGCAAGACGACCGCGATGTCATCACCTGATGCGGCTAGCTCTCCCGCTATGGATACTAGTTGCTGGCGTACCGCATCGCGTGCGACCGGCGACGCGTCGCTGGGAATGACAACTGAGCCACGCGGCACTATCTCTTTTTTAACGCCAAAATACTCTCGAAGTATATGACGCACCCGCGTTCCGCTGATTTCCGCGAGTCGGCCGATTTCTGCGAAGGTTCTGTCCTCGAGGAGTCGCATGCGCAGGATAAGTATGTTGCGCCGTCGGAGAGCGTCTGCGGGTCTCCGACCTGGCTCTCCGGTCTTGTAAGCGATGGTCTTGCCTTCGCCATCCAGCGCTACGACGAGCTCGTATGTTGCTGCCGGACCGATCGCGCTAATCAGTTCGTCACCCGTCATCTTCTGCGCTTGCTCAGGGTCAATGCCTTTCCTTTTGGCATCGGTCTTTTCGGACGTCGAGCGGCTGTGAGTCATGCGATCGTCTGCCCCATTAGTCGCCGACGCGTGAGCGACATCAACTCGTATGAAGGGTATCCGAGCCCCCTTCATGCATAGCTATCCATGTGAGGGCCTGCCGCGCACTAGTTCCGCCGTGTGCTACTGGATAAAAGACATGCTCGATTACGTTTTCTTTCGCTACTAGCGTCAGGCGAGAGTATGCCCGCAGATCGCCCGCAACGACAGTCGGTAGACCGAGGGCATCGGCGACGACCAACCTCGTGTCGACCATCACGTCATGAGTGAGTTTGTGCGCGACGACCGCGTTGAGCAGTATCTCGGTGGACGCGCTGCTGAGTGACGCGAGCGCGACCTTTCCGTGCGAGAGATGCTCGTAGCAGCGAGCGAATGCGTGATGGTCGCGTGCGTCCTCGAGCAGGCTGTCCTCCCCGCCAACCTTGAAGCCTGGAATGCAGTACACGATCAGCCAGCCGGCCGTCAGCTCGGAGAGCGCGCGCGGGTTCCCGTCCAGGTTCGTGATCGCTGTCGCGGGAAGCGGGCTTCCGACGAGATCGTCAGCCAGGATCTTCGACGCGGTCTTGGCGTAAGCACGTGTGCGTCCCCAGACCGCGAGGCTAATCGTAGCGCCCGGCTCGAGCGGCGACGGCCTGTCGGACGCCTGCCCGCGAGATCGTTGTAGATCGCAGCGCCTTTCGTCGCGGTCGATCACACGAAGCCCCCGTTGCGGGACGGGCAGAGCATGCTGTCGCGAGAGGTCTCGGCCCGCCCGCCGCGTGCGGCCTCAATCGTCCTCTCTCGCATACGCCTGATCGACGTCGTGCCGCCTGGTCGCAGCGCACGCACCGAGCCGAGAGCCCCATAGCGCCGTGAGGAGCTACGAGACGCCTCGGGTGTCGTACTGAGGTTGATCACGCGCTTTCCAGCATGCGGGGCGCGGACGCCCATCGCAATAGCTTTAAGAACCCAGTCGGATTGGGCCCGAGGACCGGGGCTGCCGCCTCAGCGGAACCGGCGCGATTGCCAGAACCGCGCTTGCAGGCTGGCATTTTGTGGGGTCGGAAACATTTTCGGCGAAATGCATACGCTTGCGATGGTCGGCGGGCGAGGGTTTAAGGAAGCGTTTGACGACCGGCCAGAGGTCCGTCGTGTAGGGTTCTTCGCAGGCGAGAGTGCGCTGTCGTGCGCACGAAGGAGGGATTGGCCGGGTGCGAGTCTTCGATCGCGGGGGTGACTGATGTCGGCGCGCCACGCGGTGCTCGGCCTTCTGCTCGACAGGCCCGCGTACGCGTATGAGCTGAGGAATCGTCTCCAGGAGCAGCTGGGTCCCACGTGGGCGATCAACTCGGGGCAGCTGTCGCAGCTGATGTCGAGCCTCGAGGCTGACGGTCTGATAAGGGAGTCCGGTCGTGGCCAGGGCAGACGACGGGTCGTCGAGATCACCGAGGACGGGCTTGTTGAGTGTGAGCGCTGGTGGTTCGAGGAGTCGCCAGGCGCTGCGCTGTCTCGTAGACCGCTTCTGGTCAAGCTCATGCACGCTCGGCCGGAGCGGTTGCAGGCATGTTTGCAGCAGATAGAGGCGTATGAACTGGAATGCGCGCGCCGGCTGCAAGAGGTGACCAAGCAGCACGATGCGGTGTCTGGCGGGCCGCAGCTTCGCGCCGAGCAGGTGATTCTGAGGCTGGGCCTCCGCGGCGACATGTTTCAGCTCGAAGGGGAGCTCGGCTGGGCCGGGCACGCGCGTGAGACCGTCTCGTGGCTGCTGAGCCGAGACGCGATCTGGCCCGCTACGCACCGGCGGAGGCAGATCGCGAGTGGCCATGATCGCCAGGATGCTCGAGAGCGCCTTTTCGCTCGGATGGCGGATCGAGCGCAGCGACCGAGAGGTGTAGACGGGACGGAGCGACCGTGATCCTGTGCCTTGAACACGTCCGCAAGAGTTATCCGACGGTTGGGCGTGAACGTGTCGCGCTGGACGGCGTATCGCTCGAGGTTGATGGTGGTGAGATGGTCGGGGTGTTCGGTTCAAGCGGCTCGGGCAAGACCACGCTCTTGCATATTGCTGCCGGCTTGCAGAAGCCCGACGGCGGTGCCGTTCTCTATCGCGGGCAGCGTCTTGACCAGATGTCCCGTAAGGAGCGCAAGCGGATGCGTCGACGTGAGATCGCGTGCGTGTGGGCTGGCCAGCCCCTGGCGGAGGGTCTGAGCGTCCTCGACCACGTCGCGATTCCGCTGCTGGTGGACAGTAGAGATCATCGTGCGGCTGAGCGCCAGGCACGCGAGACGCTGCTTGCGTGCGAGGCCGAGGAGTATGCCGAGGTCGCAGTGCACGAGCTTTCGGGCGGCGAGCGCCAGCGCGTCGCGATCGCTCGAGCGCTGGTCTCAGAACCACGGCTGCTGCTCGCTGACGGCGCGGCAGCCGGCCTATCGCTGGTAGAGCAGGAGGGCATCATGGCGCTGCTCGGCTCGCTCGCTCGCCAGGCAAAGGTCGCCGTGCTGATCACCGACACCAACGCCGGTACGCTGATCGGCGCCAACCCGGTGCTGTACTTGAGCGCCGGCAAGCTCGTCAACCAGCAGCCGGCGAGCGAGCACGGCCAGGTGCTCGCGTTTCCGCGGCGTGTGGCTCGGGCCGCAGCCGATGCTTGAGCTGGAGCGCGTCCGCAAGCTCTACGAGAGCCCCGGCGAGATCGTCCACGCCGTCCAGGACGTGAGCGTGAGCGTGTGCGAGCGCGAGGTCGTGGCGGTCTTCGGCGCCAGCGGATCAGGCAAGACGACGCTGCTGTTGCTCGCTGCCGGGCTGCTGCGCGCCGACGCGGGGAGCGTGCGGTTCGAGGGACGCGAGATTGGCGCGATGAGCAAACGTGAGATCCTCGCGTACCGCCGCACGCGGCTCGGGTTCGTATTCCAAAACTTCAACCTAACGGCCGGCCTCTCGGCCGAGGAGAACGTTGCGCTGCCGCTGCTCCTGCGCGGTGTCGAGCATCGTGACGCTCGCCACCGCGCCCTCGCCGCCCTTGATGATGTCGGGCTGCTCGGCCGCTCGAACCGTACCCCTGCCCGCCTCTCCGGCGGTGAGCAGCAACGCGTCGCGATCGCGAGGGCGCTCGTCGGGGAGCCACGGCTGATCCTCGCCGACGAGCCGACCGGCAACCTCGACAGCGAGACCGGGGATGTCGTGCTCGAGCTGTTGAGAACATTGCCGCGCGAGCATGGCGCCGCGCTGGTTCTCGTGACCCACGACGTGCGCCTTGCGCCATACGCCGACCGGGTGCTCGGCATGCGCGACGGCAGACTCACAAAGCCCGAGCTGGAGACACACCCGGCGATCAGCGAATGACCAACTATCTGCGGACGCTGCTGCTGTTCTACCGGCGTCACCTGCGGGTACAGCCGACGCGCGAGCTTATGGCCATCGGCGGCGTGGCCGCCGGCGTCGCGCTGCTGTTCACGGTGCAGGTCGCACACCGCAGCATCAGTGGCTCTTTCCAAGAACTCTCGCGCGGTGTCGCTGGCCGCGCGACGCTCGAACTCGCCGCCCGCTCCCCAGAAGGATTCGACCAAAGCATCGCCGAAGAAGTCGAACGCATACCAGGGGTCAGGGCGGCAGCACCGATCCTGCAACAGCCGGTCGTCGCTATCGGCCCGAAGGGACGCCGTGCATTGACGCTGGTCGGCGCCACTGAACAAGTCGACGCGCTGGACGGCAGGGTCTCGCTGGCGTTTCAGCACGCAGGGGAAGCGTCAAAGCGCGGGTTGCTCGTGCTGACCGCACCTACCGCCCGGGCGATCGGTGCCGCCGTCGGCGGTAACGTCTCGCTGCTCGTCGGTGAGCGCACCGAACATCTCGCTCTCGATGCGACCGTCGGCTCTGACAGTATCGGCGCTGTCGCGGAAAGCCCGATCGCAGCGTCGACGCTTCCCGTCGTACAGAGCGTGGCCAGACTCCCGAGCCGCGTCTCGCGGGTGCTGATCGAGCCGCAGCCAGGACACGAAAACCAGCTGCGGCGCACACTCCTCGCGCGGTTCGGCGCGACACTGAACGTGCGGCCAATCAACGCCGAAGCGAGCCTGCTGGCCGATGCGGCTGGCCCCGAAGCGCAGCTCACTTTGCTCTTCAGCGCGATCAGTCTCGTCGCCGGGATCATCATCGCCTACAACGCGCTGCTGCTGGCGAGCGAGGAGCGCCGACCTTTCATGCGCCAGCTCGTCGAAATCGGCACGCCCGACTCGATGATCGTCGCGTCGCTGGCGTTCGACGCTGTCGTTGTCGGACTGACGGGCTGCCTGGTCGGGCTGCTCATCGGCGACGGTATCTCGCTGGTCGCATACCGCTCGGTGCCTGGCTACATCGCTGCAGCGTTCGCGATCGGCAACCAGCGTGTGATCGGCCCACAGACGATCCTTCTTGCGCTCGCCAGCGGGATCGTCGCAGCCGCCGCGGCGGCGATCCGCCCGGCGCTCGTGATCCTTCGCAGCAGCGCAGCCGCAGAACCAGAGGCAGTAGGGCGAACGCTCTCTTTCACCCGCAAGCTACATCTCTCCAACGCCGCCGCGTTCGCCTGCGGAGCGCTACTCGTCGCGGGCTCTGTGAGCATTGCGGCGATCATGCCGTCCACCACGGTCGTCGCGCTTCTTGGGCTCGCCGCGGGACTGATCGTTTGTCTGCCGCTGATCCTGCGCTGGCTGCTCGGACTCGCAAACACCGCAGCCAACCACGCCGGTGACGCCCCGCTAAGACTCTCAGTCGCGCAGCTGCGCACCTCGGCCGGACGGTCGGTCGCGCTGCTCGCGACTGGAGCGATCGCCGCGTTCCTAGTGGTCGTGATCGGCGGGTGCGTAGCGAACATAAAAGCGGCCGCACGCACGGGAGCGAGCGAGCTGCTCTCCAGCGCCGAGCTTTGGGTCAAGCCCGGCGGACCGGAGAACGTCTACACGACCGAGCCGTTCAACTACCGCGAAACAGAGGCCCGTCTAGGCAAGCTCAGTGCCGTGAGCTCCGTGTTGCCCTGGCGCGACTCGTTTCTCGACCTGCCCGGACGGCGTGTGTGGGTCCTCGGCCCACCGCCGCAGCTGCCCGCGCAGATCGCGCCGAGCCAGCTCGTCCAAGGGTCGCTCGCGACCGCTGACAGGGAGCTGCGTGAAGGCGGCTGGGCGGCCATCAGCCAGGCAATCGCCACCGAACAGCACACACGGGTAGGCCAGCGTCTTACCCTGCCCACACCCTCTGGCTACGCGCATCTGCGCGTAGCGGCGATCATCGCCAACTACGGCTGGCTGCCTGGCGCGATCGTCATCAACGGCGCCGAACAGGCGCACCTGTGGCGCAGCAGCAACGCCAGCGAGCTCGCCGTCATGCTCAAGGCAGGCAGCTCACCAGGAGAAGCAAAGGTGGCTGTCGAACGTGCGCTGCCAGCGCACTCGGCTCTCGCTGTGAAGACAGCCGGCGAACGCCGTGCAGAAGTCAGCTCGGTCCTCGGAAGCACGCTTGCCAGGCTCAACGACACCACGATCGTCGTACTCATCGCGGCAGTCATCTCCGTGCTCACGCTGATGCTCGGCGCGATCTGGCAACAGCGCGGAAGGCTCGACTCGCTCATGTCGATCGGGATGAGCACCGGCCAGTTCGTCAGACTTCTCACATACGAGACGGGCTCGGTGCTGCTCGCCGGATGCCTCGTCGGCATCGCCGTCGGACTCGTCGGACAGGCTCTCATCGACGGGTGGCTGCACCAAACAACGGGCGCGTCCGTGCACTTCGAGCCCGCATGGGCGCTCGTGCTGCTCACGCTCGTCATCGCCGCCGCGATCTCGCTACTCGGGGCCGTCCTCGCGGCAGCGCAAACCGGCGGATTCCGGGCGCGCGCCGTCTTCTCAACCGAGTAAGGAAACACCGCAGTCGCTGACGCCCACCAGCCCAACGGCGGTGGGTAACGTCAGCCCATGAACCCATCACGCACAAGCCACGCATCACGACCCAGCACACCCACAAGCCAGCATCGCGACCCCGCGGCCGTGCTCGCCGCAAGCACCTTCAGCGCCGGCCTGCTCCTACTACCCACGCCGCTCCAGGCCGACGTACGCCAGCTCTACCACATGCTGCGCACCATCGACGACCTCGTCGACGAGAACGACCCGCAAGCCGCAGAACGCGTCGAGGCGATCGAATCCTGGACCAACGACGTTCACATGAGCACTCCGGAGACCCGCACCCTGAACCGGCTCTCGAGCCGCTACCCAATCCCACCGCAGGCCGTAGCCGACTTCTGCGAGGGGATGCGCCAAGACCTCGAAGGCACAAGCATCGAGAACGAGACAGACCTCGACGCCTACTGCCACCGCGTGGCCGGGACCGTGGGGATCATGCTCGCGGCGATCCTGGGCACGACACACCCCGACGGCGAGCAGAAGATGGAGACGCTCGGCCGCGCGATGCAGCGCACGAACATCGTGCGCGACATCGACGAGGACCTCGCCGGCGGACGCCTCTACGTCCCCCGCACAGCAATCGAACAATTCGGCTTCCCCACACCGGGACACCGCGCGGCGCTGCTGCGCGACCAGATCGCCCGCGCCGACGCGCTCTACGAAGACGGAATGCGGGCCATACCGATGCTCACCGACGGCCGCGCCTGGATGGCGATATCCACGGCGCTCTACAGAGAGTACCTGCGACAAATCGAACGAGACGGGTTCGGACGCAAGCGAGGCCGCACCACGATCCCAGCCTGGCGAAGGCACGCCCTCATCGCAAAACACCAGGTAATGAGAAACCCTGCTCGACAACGCCGCGTCCGCAAGTAGCATCTATCCCGATAAACGGTGTCCTTTCCCGCCATGAACGAGCCGCCACGATGTAACGCCGGACGGACGCTCCGAGCACGCGCGATCGCAATCGCGCTGCTCGCATCCGCAGCAGCCTTCGTCGCATATCCCGTGAGTTCCGCGGCCGGCCACGGTAGGAGCGCCCGTATCGCCGCTGTCCTCCAGGGCACCGCAACCGCCCACCTGCACCTCATCAAGGCCGAAGGCTCCGAGCTGATCGAGGAAGGCTCCGTCTCCGGTGCCCTCACCGGCTCCGCTCACGCCGAGCTGCACACAGGCGCCGTCTTCACCGCAAGCTTCACGATGCACACGAGCACAGGCTCGATCACCGGCCACGGCCAAGCCAACCCGCACGGCTCAGGCCGCTACCAAAGCTTCTCCGGTTACTTCGTTGCCACCAGCGGCAGCGGCCGCTACGCCCACATCAGCGGCCGCTCAGGCCTCTACGGCGTCTTTGACCGCCGCACCGACTCGGTGCTCATCCAAGCAGCCGGCGGCAAGCTCACCTACTAGAGCCAAGGCGCCAAGCCCCGTGCGCCAACTCCGCAACCTCCCAGCCTTGCTCGCGGCGCTCGCTCTGCTGCAAGCACCATCGACCCAAGCCGCGACCACGGCCAGGCTACGGGTCGGGTTTGCGCCCTACACACTCGGGCAGGCCAATAACGTCTACTTCGAACTCAACATCCTGGCGCCACCCGGCCAGATCCCACCACCGCTCACCCAACTGGAAATACGCTACCCGCGCGACCTCGGCCTCGACGTCAGCGGTCTCGGAATCAACGCCTGCGCGCGGGCACGCCTCGAAGCTCTCGGCCCGAGCGGCTGCGCCGCAGAGTCCTACATGGGACAAGGTAGCGCAATCGCCGCGATCCAAGTCGGATCGGAACTAATACACGAGACTGCACACATTGCCATCCTTCGTGCACCCGAAGCCGAAGGTCACATCGCGATGTTCTTCAACATCGAAGCCGCCAGCCCCATCGAGGCACAAATCGTACTGCCAGGGCTACTCCTCGAAGCCCCGCCACCCTACGAAGCCATCAGCATAAGCGTCCCGATAATCCCCACTTTTCCGGGTGCGCCCGATGTAGCACTTACGCGACTAACTGCTCAATTTGGCCCAGAAGGGCTCACCTACTACGAACACAAACACGGCAAGCTCATCCCGTACATACCCCAAGGCATCCTCCTGCCACACCATTGCCCAAAAGAAGGATTCAAGTTCGCCGCCAAACTCACCTTCGCAGAAGACAGCAACATACTCACCGAAGCCGACGTACCATGTCCAGCTCCCCACGGCCGAGCACACAAAGGCTACCCGCTCCAGCGGCGAGACCGGCCGACCAACACTGGGAGGCAGCTGCGGGCAGGCACGGGCGGCCGGCCCCCGAGGTGGGGGTAGGCTGCCTGTGCGCCGGGAGCTATCACTCTTGGTGCCACGCCGCCGCTTCGTTCCCACACGACAACGCGTGGTGTCTCACCGAGGCTGCGCTTTGCTCTCAAGACCACGGCCGGCGGCGCTGGTCGATCGCCCTGGCCGATCGCACACCAGCGGGCTGTGAGAGAAGGACGCCCCTACGGGGCTGAAAGAGACGCACGCGCGTGGCGAATGCTGCGGCCAACGCCCGTTCCTGATCGACCACAGTGGTCGGCTTCACGGCGTCTTCGCTCACGGTGCAGGCCGCGCGCCGCGAGCGGGGCCGGAGTTCGCTGCTAGGAACTCGTTGAGCGCCAGAAGTCGGTGAGACAGTTGCGGTTGCCTACCTGGCTCGGGCCACTCCACGCTGCCCGGCCTCTCGGGGGGGTCCTGTTCAAGAACCCCCTCGAAGGCGGGAAGTTCAAGTTGCGCGTCGCGGTATGCGGTGAGGCATCGGATGACCAGAGCGCGCGACTCGTGGCCTTGAACCATCAATTCGACGGTGAGCGGCGGATCGTCGGGCCACCCGGCAGCTTCCTGTAGCTGTTGACGAGTGACGAACCGCACAGCGAGCTCGCGGTATTCAGACGCGCGGCGCTGCGGGTTGGCCTCCTGCACGAGATCTGTGATCGCGCTGTTGACATCCTTTAGGTCTCTCAGGAGAGCGCTCCGCAACTCCCTCACGATCTCCGGCGGAACGACGAGCGGCGATGGCGCTGGGTTAGCAGCCATACACGCTCCCCGAAGGCGGGTTTGCTGCCGATGACGCGGTTCGGAGAAACTGCGCAGGCACGACCAACGTCGCAGTGGCGCCCGACGCGTTCACGACTCGGCCACCTCGCGCTCGTCGTCTCGGCGATGACCCAGGCGAGCGGAGATGCGATAGGCCGTGGCGTGCAGGTGTGGCGCCAGCCCTTCGACCAGCTCGTCCACGGACACAGTCGAGGCGTGCGCGGAGAAGCGGAGCGCAGCGACTACCTCGCTTGCGTCACGCACGGGCACAGCGACCGCGAGTAGGCCGGCGCCAGCCTCCTGCTCGCTGACCGCGACACGGTCCACTCGTATCTGCTCGAGCTGAGAGCGCAGCGCACGCTTGCTCGTGATCGTTCCCGGACCACGTCGCGCGAGCGTCACGCTCGACAGATATTCGCGCCGCTCAGACTCAGGTATATACGCGAGGAGCAGCTTGCCCATCGCCGTGCAATACGCCGGCAGCCGGCAGCCTGCCTCCAAGCCCAAATCCCGCTCCACTCTACGTTGCAGCGGGCGGAAGCTCCGCAGTCGATCCACGATCAGAGTCTCGGTGCCGTCGAGCACACCAAGGCTTACTGTGTAGCCAACGCGCTGGCGTAGCTCCTCGAGATGCGCGTGAGCCTGCTCGCGCAGTCCTGTTGATTGCAGTGCGGCCATTCCAAGGTCTGTGACCCGTAGGCCGAGCCGATACTTACGTCCTGCCCCCTGCTCCAGATAGCCGAGCGCGACGAGCGTGATCGCGTAACGATGGGTGGTGGAGCGACTCATCCCCAGCTCCTCCGCGAGATCCGCGATGCCGCGAACGGGCCGACGTGCCGTAAACGCGCCGAGCAGCGCCAATCCACGCTCCAACGACTGTGAATATCTCGGCTCTCGCAGGGGCGGAAGCGACCACGCCGGGTCATCGCGCCCGCCGTTGCTTAGTTGGCTCATCAGCGCGGCCCGCTCTCGTACGCGGTGCACCGCGCCGGGTATCCCAACGGACAGCGCCGACGGCCGGGCGAAAGTGAGAGAAACTCCCGACCGCCGACGTGGGTTGAACGCGCGGCCCGCCATCGCGCCGCGCCTCTAAACTCGTGGCGGGGAGATCCCCGCCGTGGCCCTTCGGTGACCGACGCCACACCGCCCGGTCTTCCGGTGGGGTCGCTCGCGAGGGCTATATCAGGCAACCTGCTCTCCCGACCAGCGATCCACGCTACGGCCTTGCGAGAAAAGGGCAATAGGGGTAGGACAACGACGCGGTAGCAGCGTCGCGAGGTGCGTAGCGAGAAGGTTCTTGAGGAAGATCACGGGGAGGTTCGGGCCAACACTCCAATCGATCGGATCGTTGAGCAAGCGACGAGGAAACTCGAACCGCCCGCTTGCGCCCGATGTTCGCTTCGCCTGCTGCCCGGCCGTTCGGTCAGGTCGCATCGCGACTCGCTCTACTTGTCGCGGTTACGCGGCACCCGGCGTCTGCGGAGACGATTCGGCGGTATCGCCGCGACTCTGGGTCCTGGACGAGCAGGCCGACGGCCACCCAGGTGCGGATGTGGCGGTGAGTTGCACTGGGCGACATCCGGAGCTCTTTGGCGACGCGTCTGAGCTCGCGTTCGCTGCCATCGGGTGGAAACGCGCCGAGCACGAGCAGCGCACGAAGGGTGGCTCGCGAATACTCAGCCCTGTCCAGCAGCGGCAACAGGGTGCGACGGAGCTCCTGGAGCTCGCTCACCTTCGTCAGCAGCGCTGCTCGGCTGCGGCCACGGGGCGCTTCCCTGATGACTTGATCGATCTGCTCGTCCGTTAGCTTGATCAAAACGTCTTGATTCCCCGTCAGCATGCGCGGCAATTGGGCGCGCGCCCGTCACAGTCACTCGCCGATCGAGTCAGCCCGGCTTCGGGAAGACGGGTGACCGGAGCGACGCTGGATGGTGTGTAGGCCGCTGCCGGACGTAGTGGGGGACCTCCGGCAGCGAGTGAGAGATGTCCGGCAGCGGCGCGACTTAGCGAGACATCGCGAGATCCAGGCGCCGAGTACACCACCGCCGCGCCCCGGCCACCACGCTTGGCGTGGCTGGCCTCTCCTGGCGGACGGTGATCGATGAGAGTCTTGGCGCTTTGGGTCACGACCGCGCCGATCATGGCGGCCCGAGACGCATGCTGCTAGGTCTGCGCTTACTATTCAGTTCTGACTATCGGCACCGTGCGAGGTTCGAGCTCGATCCTTGCTGGCGTGAACCCGCCGTTGTCATGCCGTCCGCTGGGCGTTCGCAATACGCCATGCTCGGAGGATCGGTAGCAGCAGCCGGGTGAGTGGGCCGCCAGCGTGTATCAAGGCGCTTGTTCCGGCCTTCAGCTGTGGGGTGCGTGCGGTGTCCTTGGAGAGGTACATGGCGATCATCGCGGCGGCGATGACGGTGTGCTTGTGGCCGTCGCGCAGGCTGTCCGTCTGCGCGATTGAGCGGCGCACGAGCATGCGTATGCTGCGCACGGCGCAGTCAGGGTCGGGGTAGTGCGCGATATAGCTGTGGTTGCCGTTCTCAGTGTCTTCGATTTGGTCGACGTAGCTGTCGAGCATGGTCGTCGTGGCTGAGAGCCAGGGGAAGTAGGCGGCATAGGTGCTGGTGATCTCGCTGTCTGTGCAGGCTGGTTCGGCTGCAAGTGCGAGGAGCGCGTGGATCGTGAGTGGTGCGCTGGCGGCCCCTGAGAGCTCCCACCAGCTGGCGAGCTCGAGGCGGGGGTACTCGCGGGACACCCATCGCTCAAGGGCGGCGTCGCGGTTGGCTGGGTTGGGGTAGTGGTTGAGCGCGAGCACTTGCGCCCGCGCTGCCTCCCGGAGGACGAGGTCGCGCACCAGCGGGTAGGAGGGCAGGCTCAGGCAGCTTTGCTGACAGGTTTCCACGAGAGCTCGCAGGTAGCCACCGTCGTTGTGCCAGGGATGCTGCTCGTAGTAGTCGGAAATCGGGGCGAGTGGGTCGACTGCCTCGGCGATTGCGAGGTGCAGTTGCCGGCCGTCGGTCTGGCCGTGCGCTGCCGCTCTCTCGCTGAGGTTGTCCAAGAGGTCCCAGATGAGCTCGTAGGCCACAAGAAGGCGCAGCAGCTCGCGGCTGCGGCTACGGGGTAGCGTCCAGAAAAGAGCCGCCCCATGGACGTGGGTGCGCTTTTGGTCCAGGACCTGGAGGGCATCCTCGCGGATCGGCGCGTCAGGGATCGCCTGCGCACGTGCCCGCCAGCGCCCGATCTCCTTGGAGGCGACGTGCACGCCGCCGAGCAGCTGCCGTGTCGCTGCTTTGGCAAGCGCCCAAAGCTGGCCTGCGCTCAGGGGAGCCGGGTTGCGCGGTGCAGGACGCGGAATTGTTCTGATTTTAAGCCCGTGCGGTTACCTCGATAGGCCGACTGCGGGTTGTACGCGCGCCGCGAAGCCGCCCGGGATCGCTGTAATTGCGACGGCGACAGCGGTGACGAGCGCGAAGCTGGCGAGTGCGAGGAGCCAGCCGAATGAGAAGACGACGGGGAAGCCTGTGACGCTGAGGATCGCGCGGCTGCCGAGGAGCTGGCCGTAGAGGCCGAACACGGCGCCGATCGAGCAGCCGGAGCCGACGACAAGGAGGCTCTCAAGCATGAGCGGTCGCCATACCTCGAGGTTCTTGAACCCGTCGATCTTTAGGCGGGCGAGTCGCGTCCGGCGTTGCCAGATAACGTTTCCCATTGCTGCGGCCATCGCCAGCATCGCTGCGATCAGCACGAGCAGGGAGATCTCGCTGAGGCGTTGCAGGCCTTGGCGGCTGGCCTTTCCCTGCTGGCTTTCTCGTTCCGCGGCGGTCTGGACCTGCAGTCCCGAGTCGGGGCCGAGCGCGTGTTGGACCTCGCGGCGCACGGTCGCGGGCGACGTGCCCGGCGTGTCCTGGATCTCATAGGCGCTCGCGTCGGTGGTTTCCCATGCTTTGGCGTAGGTTTCAGCGTTGATGATGATCGCGCCTGGTGGCCATCCGACGTTCGTGCTCAAACCGGCCACACGCAAGGTAGTCGGGCTCGGCGAGGGAAGCGTGAACAGCGAGCCGATGTGCAGATGGTGCTGTTCAGCGATCGCCTTGGAGATGACGGCCCAGCCGCCTGCGCGCACGCGCGCGTCAGCAAGCTGGAGGTTGCCTTGCACGAGCTGGTGAGGGAAGACCATCTGTGGCTGTGCCCTCGGTTGGGCGCTGACCCACACGCGACGGTTGCCGTAGTCAAGGAAGCTGCCACGGTAGACCCAGACAGCCTGAACGCCCGGAAGGCGAGCAAGCGTGCCAGCAGCGCCTGCCGGGAACGGCGTTGTCGCTAGCAGGTTGCTCAAGCCGGGCGGGAACGCCCACACATCAGCCGCGCTACTCACATCGTGCGCAGACTGATCAAGGCCGCGCTGCAGATCCGCGTGCGCGCCCTGGATCGCGACACTACCGAACACCGCGACCGCGCCCGTCGCGGCGATCCCAACCGTCCGCGGCCACATCGAGCGCAGCTCTTCCAGCGCAATGAACGCCGAGCGCGCTTTGACATCCTGGATGAGCCGCTCGACAAGGTTGAGCACACCGCGCAGCAGCACCGGCAACAAAAGCAACAAGGCCCCCGTCAGGCTCACAACACCCACCACGGCAGCCTGTGGCGCGAACGCGAGAATCCCGGTCGTGACCGCCAGACATCCGACACCACCAAGGAGGCCCGCACGCGTCGTCAGCAGCCTCGATCGTTTGCTTGCTACGAACGCGCTCGGTTCGTTCGTGAAGAGGTCGCGTACTGGTGTGAGCACGCCGACGAGTGCCGCGATCATCCCCCCCGCAACCGCTACCTCGAAGCTCTGTGGGGCCACAATCCGCTGCGAGCCGACAGCGAACGCGAACGACAGATAACCCGGACTCGCGTGAAACAATCGCAACGACAGCTCATCGCCGAGCGCCAAACCAAGAAGCGAAGCAACCACCCCAAGCACGAGCGCGTCAAGCAGCAGCACCTCGATGACCGTCCGTGGGCTGTAGCCGTCCATCCGCAGATCGGCGATCAGAGCGCGCCGCACGGGAACCGTGAGCAACATCGCATTGAACGCGAACAGAAAGCCGACGAGCGCGCTGATCGCCGCAAACAGCGCCGTCGACTGGTCCGTCGGGGCAGCGGCGCTGTCAAACAGTTGGGCGTCGAAGTCCGCCGGCTCGACGTTCAGCCGCCGGGCTGCAACGCGTGTGAGCGCGGCCTTCACTTCACGTTCGCGCCCAGGCTGCGGCTCAACGAAGATGCGCGAGACGCGCCCCGTCATTCCTGTTAGCTGCTGTGCGTATGCGAGCGGGGCGAGCGCTACCGGGCTGTGAGCGAGCGCGCCGATGTTGCTTTCCTGCAGCGTGATACCGAGCAGCGCTTCCGTTGTACTGGCACCGACCTGGAGCTTGATGAGCTGCAACGAGCTGGCGCCGATCTGCTGTGCAACCGGCGACGGCAGCGCCAACGCGTGCTGGCGCGCCAGCGCCGCGGCGCTGAAGTGCCGCAGCAGCGACCCCCCGAAACGCACGAAGCGCGGGTCAGCCCCGATGAGCTCGACCGGCTCTGAGCCGTTGGGGCCGAGCACGTTCACTTGAGCCTGGAGCACGGGGGCGGCAAACCGCACCCCTGGCAGGCGCTGCACCTCACCGAGCAACGCTTCGTTTAGGCCTTCGGGGCCGCGCGCCTCGAGCTGCAGGCGCGACTGGCCGACCAGGCCGCTCGTTAGCTGCCTGACCGACCCATTGAGGCTCGTGTTCGCTACCTGGGAAGCGAACAGCAGCGCGACGCCAGCGGCGATCCCGATCGCGGCCAGCGCTTCCTGCACGCCCCGCGAGCGGAACCGGACACGGTAAAGGTGCAAGATCCCGCGCGGCTTCATCCTCGCGCCGCCGGTGCCGCTCACTCCAAGCTCGCAGGTGCTAGAGCCGGGCTCTCACGCCCTTCGCTGAGGCGCCCGTCGCGCAGCGTATGAACACGATCGGCATACGCCGCCGCCTCCGGGTCGTGGGTGACGAGTAGCACCGCAATCCCTCGCTCGCGGCACAAGCTACTCAACATCTCCAGAACTTCCCGGCCGCGCTCGGTGTCGAGGCTACCCGTGGGCTCATCAGCGAGAACCAGCCTCGGGTCGTTGGAAAGCGCGCGAGCAATCATCACGCGCTGGCGCTCTCCCATCGAGAGCTGCTCGGCGCGGTTCTTCAGCCGCTCGCCAAGCCCAAGACGCCGCAACAACGGCTCCACCTGCTCGCGTGCCTCCCGCAGGCCCGCAGGCTTGCCGAGCAGCTTCAACAGCGCGTTATCGAGCGCGGTCGCGCCCGGGATCAAATCGAGGGACTGGCGGATGAACCCGAGCTCGTGCATCCGGTAGCGCGCCGCCTCGCGCGAGGACAACGCCGAAACATCACGCCCCCCAACCAGAACAGAGCCGCTGTCCGGACGCAGTATCGCCGCAGCCAACATCAACAGCGTCGTCTTGCCCGAGCCGCTCGGCCCGTAAAGAGCGACCAGCTCCCCCGCGCCGATCGACAGCGAGACACCATCCACAGCGTTCACGGGCTCCGCTTCGCCGACGGGATAGCTCTTGACGAGCTCTCGTAGCTCGAGCACTTAGGCCGACTGCTTCTTGCCGTGAAGGTCGATCACGTCGGCCTGAGCCCGCGGCCCGGAAAGCATGAGGCGACCTTCGCTCAGCGAACCGACGCGGTCGGCATACGCCATCTGCGGCATATCGGGGACCGTAATCAGGACTCCCAGCCCGTCCTCGTTGGCAGCGCGGCGCAACAGACCGGTGACGTCCTCCCGCTGAAGCACGTTCAGGTTCGCCGTCGGGTCATCAGCGATCAAAAGCCGCGGCTCGCGGACCAAAGCATGGGCGAGCGCGACGAGTGTGCGCTCCCCATCGGTGAGCTCCTCCCAACTCTCCCCGGCGCAACCAGGGACACCGAGGCGCTTCAACGCTGCGCTGGCGTGCCTTCGCGCGACCCGCGGGGAGTACTTGCCGAGCAACGGAAGCGCCACGTAGTCCAGGACCATCCGAAAGTCTGCGCTCTGCGGCCCGATCCGCTGCACCCACGCGATCTGCCGGTGTCGCAGCCGCGCGCCGCCATTCGGCGCCCGGGAAAGATCAACGCCGTCGAACACGACGCTGCCTCGATCCGGTGTCTCCACACCTGCCGCAACAGTCGCCAGCGTTGTCTTGCCGGCGCCGCGCTGACCCCACACCGCGACAACCTCACCCGCGTGAACATCAAGCGAGACGTCCGCGAGCACGACAGTCTCCTGCGGACCCCGCCAATAGCTCTTGCACACCCCGCTCAACGACAGCAATGCACCCACCAGCGCTCCAATCTACACCGCCTGCACGCCGCCGGAGAAACCCAGGATCTCTTTCATCAGACTCCGTGCTTCCTGCATTTCCGCAATCCTCGATTCCAGTTTCTTGATCTCCCAGTTCCGGATCAAAAGGAACGAGGACTCGGGCCAGCGCGGCACCGCGTTCGGCTCCACTTCCGCGGTTGAGCTCGTCAAGTCAGCTAGTTCGTCGATGCACTGCTGCTCCTGCGCCAAGGTCTGTTCAATCAGGCGCGGCAACGACTCAGGCCCGGCGAACAAGATCTTCAGATCCAGTTCCTGGCGCACGGGCTTCAACGGCGACGACCGAAACAGCCAAGCCGCGTGAAAGTCCACGCCCTTCGGCGTCGCCTCATAGATCGTGCGGGGCGCCGCGCGCCCGGTCGCGCTCGACCCCCTGCGACCCTTGCTCTGAACGTGCCCGTCGCGCCCAAGCAGATTGAGCGCCTCATAGACACCCTGGGACTGCCAGCCCCACGCACCACAACGCTCCTCGAGCCGCTGCGCCAGTTCGTAGCCGTAGCCCGGCTTCTCGATCACAAGACCCAAAACGGCATGCTTCGCGCTCATCGCTCCAACCCTGTCCGCCTAGCCAGCCAGATCAACTCCGCCCTACCCTACCCCACTATACGGTGTTCGACTCAGTAGACTTCCTGGCGCGAAACGAATGTACACAGTGAACATCCGCTGCCGCCCGCCACAAGCCATCAGCTCACACAGCTCCACCGAACATCAAGACAACCCCAGGCGGGGGTCGGAAACACCAATGGATCGCCTCCCCCCCTCCACCTAGCATCCGACCAATGACAAACCTAGAACGACCGATCAGACGAAACCGTGGAGATCGCCGGCAGCGAGCGCACACACGCGAGGCTCTGCCCGTGCTGGCAGTGGCGCTGCTCACTGCGCTCATGGCCGTGACGATCGTGACCAGCAACGCGCAGAGCGCAAGTACACCGGCCCACCTCGCCACCGCGCTGAAGGTTGACGACACCGCGCACCTGCACTACGTCAAGGAATCAGACGCCCAGCTCATCGACGAAGGGCCCGCCGCCGGGACGGTACACGGGACAGTCCGCGTCGGCTTCAACATCGGAGCGACCGTAGCCGCCTCCTTCGCGATCGACACCCACGAAGGCGCAATCATCGGACACGGCACTGGAACACTCCACCGCAGCAACAGCCCAAGCGACGTGTACCTAAGTTTCGGAGGCACCCTGACCGTCACGCACGGCACCGGTCGCTACGCACACGCGCACGGCCAAGGCGGCTTCTACGGCACGATCGACCGCAAGAACTACGCCGTCACGATCCAAACCACCGGCACGCTCTACTACTGAACGGTCAGCACGCCCACCGCATGAGAGGCCCGCGCGCCCGGATAGCCCTCGCAGCAGCGCTCGCGCTCTCCACATGCGCAACGCCCGCCGCCGTCGCGCAGTCGGCCAAGCTGAACGTCGGGCTCGCACCGGAGCGCCTCGGAGCGGGGACCACGATCACGTTCGCCTTCGCGATCGGCTATCCGCCCGGCCAGCTGCCCTCACCGCTAGTCAACGTCAGCCTGCTTTACCCGGCGAACTTCGGTCTGATCACAAGCGGCCTCGGGCTCGCCACATGCTCCAGGGCACAACTTGAAGCGCAGGCCGCCTGCCCCCCCAACTCCCTCATGGGCTACGGCACAGCCCTCGCCGTGCTCCCCTTCGGCCCTGAACTCCTCAGCGAGACCGCCGCAATCACCACCTGGATGGGACCGATCGAACAAGGACACCTCAGCCTCCTCTTCCTCGCACAAGCAGGCACACCGGTGCAAACCGAAGTCATCTTCACCAGCTTGCTGCTCGGCGCGAAGCCACCCTTCGGAGGCTCCCTCACCACCACCGTGCCCATCGTCGAAGTCCTCCCTGAAGCGCCAGACGCAGCGGTCACGCGACTGCGGACCACCCTCGGCCCCATGCACATCACCTACTACCAACGGTTCCACGGCAAGACCACCGCGTACCACCCCACCGGCATCCGCCTACCACACACGTGCCCCGACGGCGGCTTCCCATTCGCAGCCGAATTCATTTTTCAAGACGGAAGCCACGCTAGCGCCCGCGCACGCGTCCCTTGCCCGCTACATCACACAGACCGACGTTGACGGGCGCATCCCTGAAGCAGCGTCTCCATCTTCCGATCGCCCGAGCTTGAGGCCGTCGCGCCACCGGCCTACCAGCCAAGGCCACGACCACGCCGCTGTCGCGGCGCTGGCGCGATCGTCGCCCAGTGCTTGACAGCAGCGGCGGCCCGGCAGGGCCGCGATCAAGTGGACAGCTGAGCGCGAGGTGTATAACGCCGAGGGCATGGCGCGCACCGAATCCCCGCTGATGACAGCCGGTGCAACGGTCCGTCTCGCGTATGGCATCGGCGCGATGTTCGCACCGCGCTTCATCGCCGGCCGCTATGCAGCCGCCGAGCCGGACTCCGTGATGAACCTACGAGGCTTCGGTGGCCAACACATTGCCGTCGCCGTCTTCACCCTGCTCGCGGCACGCTCACGACAGATGGCCCGATCAGCCCTGCTCCTGAACGCCGGAATCGAGGTCTGCGACATGCTGGCCGGCGGCCTCGAGGTACACGAGCGCGGCACCAGCGACCCCATCGCGGTCGGCGGTGTGCTCCTCCCACTCGTCGGCCTGAGCACCTGGCTGACCGCACTGAACAAGCTCGATCGCTGAACGACCCTCACCCTCATGACGCGATCATCCCGAGAGCACCCTTCGTAGATCGTGGAGTCCAACATGCTCGGCCAGCGGCTTTCCCTCGGAGAAATATCGAGCTCAAGGCGCGCGACCCAGACCCGAGCCTTTCGCTGGAGGCAGATCGAGCCCTCGGCGCAGACGATCACGGCGGCCCCGGTGAGCGACCGGTCGCTCGAGCAGGCGCGCGGCGAGATCGGCCGGGAGATCCACGGCTCGCTCACCCAGGAGCAGCGGCAGGCGCTCGAGACGATCACCGGTCCCGGCGGCGTGAGCGTGCTCGTCGGGCGTGCCGGCACGGGCAAGGGCGTGACGATCGCCGCCGCTGCGAGGGCGTGGCAGCTGGAGGGTAACCGGGTGATCGGCACGGCGATCGCGGGAGCGACGGCCCAGCGGCTGCAGGCCGACGCGAAGCTCGAGCAGGCGTTCACGACCGACGGGCTGCTGAACTGGGTCGAGAAGGGCAACGTCCGGGTGGACTCAAAGACGGTCGTGATCATGGACGAGGCCGGCATGGCCGACAGCGACCGGCTCTCCCTGCTCGTCAAGCTCACTGCCGAGCGCGAAGGCAAGCTGCTGCTGGCGGGCGACGCGGCGCAGCTCTCCTCGATCGGCCCGGGCGGCCTCTTCAAAGAGCTGGAGGGGAAGGTCCCCACCGCGGAGCTGACCGAGGTTCACCGCGCACACCACGAGTGGGAGCGCGAGGCATGGGAGCGGATACGGGCAGGCGAACCCGGCCCGGCGCTTGCCCAATACCAGGCGCACGACCGGCTGCACATCCACGACACCCGGACGCAGGCGGCGCAGGCGATGGTCGAGGACTGGGACCGGACCCGCGCCAGCGTGCCCGGCGGGCAGGCGGTGATGATCACCGACGCGTCCAACAAGGAGCGCGACCAGATCAACGCGATGGCCCAGGAACGCCGCGCGCAGGCACCGGAGTGTGGTGACCGGCGCCAACACGGATGGTCGAAGGGGCACGCCATCGCGTCTCCCACAAAGGTCCGCCTGCTCGCCGCCCGCCCGCCCTGGACCTGGAGTCCGCCGCCGACCGGGCCCGCCTCGCCGAGCCCGAGCTGTACTTCGCCGATCATTCCGAGGAGCTCGTCATTCTCGATGAGATCCACCGCGCACCCGGCATCTTCGAAGCACTGCGCGGCGCGATCGATCAGGGTAGACGCCAAGGCAGAGGCACCGGCCGGTTCCTGCTGCTTGGCTCCGCCGCGATCGACCTGCTGGCCCAGTCCGGCGAGAGCCTGGCGGGAAGGATCGCCTTCGTCGAGCTCGCGCCGTTCGACGTCACCGAGGTCGGCGCGGAGCAACTGGACCGGCTCTGGGTCCGGGGAGGCTTCCCGGACAGCTTCCTCGCGGGCAGTGACGCGGTCAGTCTGCGCTGGCGCCAGGACTTCATCCGCACATACCTCGAGCGCGACATTCCGCAGCTGGGCCCGCGCATCCCCGCCGAGACGTTGCGGCGGCTGTGGACGATGTTCGCGCACTACCAGGGCGGCCTGCTCAACGCCGCGCAGCTCGCGCGCGGACTCGGTGTGAGTGGCACGACGATCGCTCACTACCTCGACCTGATGGTCGATCTGCTGCTCGTGCGGCGCCTGCCTCCCCGGCCGGCGAACGCCGGCAAGCGACTGGTGCGCTCACCGAAGGTGTACGTACGCGACAGCGGCTTGGTGCACGCTCTGCTCGGACTCGCCGACAAGGAGGCGGTGCTCGGACACCCCGTCGCCGGGCCGAGCTGGGAAGGCATGGCGATCGAGAACCTGCTCGCCGCGGCTGGAGCACAAGCCCAGGGAAGCTTCTACCGGACGAGCCACGGCGCCGAGATCGACCTCGTTCTCAAATGGCCCACCGGCCAAGTGTGGGCCATCGAGATCAAGCGCAGCCTCGCACCGACACTGGAGCGCGGCTTTCACTCCGCCATCGCCGACCTGGCACCACAGCGCGCACTCATCGTCTACCCCGGAACCGAGAGCTACCGGCTGGCGCCGCCGGTGCAGACGATCGGCCTGGCCGAGCTCTGCAAGCAGGCACAGACAGCCAGTGCCATGCTGGCGTGATTGTTGACCGCATGTTTCCGACTCTTGACTCTGTCGTGAGAAATGGAATAACGTTCGCGCGACGAGATGGCGATCGGGCGAGACATAGTGTTTCGATACCTGAAGGCGCTGGGCGTGGAGTGCCTGTTCGGTGTGCCCGGCACCAACGAGATCCCGCTGATCGACGGCACGAGCGTGCAGGCGAACGGAGTGAAGTACGTGCCGTGCCTGCACGAGAACATTGCGGTCGGCGCGGCGATGGGCTACGCGCGCGCGTCCGGCAAGCCCGGGGTCGTCGAGCTGCACGTGACGCCGGGCGCGGCGCATGGGATCGGCAACCTGTTCAACGCGTACAAGTCGCACATACCGGTGGTCGTGCTGTGCGCGCAGCAGCACAGCGAGCTGCTCTTGCAGGAGCCGCTGTTGGCGTCGGACCTGGTACGGGTGGCGGGACAGTACGCCAAGTGGGCGTGGGAGGTGCGCACGCCCGAAGAACTGGGGGTCGTGCTGCAGCGCGCGTTCAAGGAGGCGCTGACCGCGCCACGTAGGCCGGTGTTCGTGTCGATCCCCTGGGAGTTCACACTCCAAGAGGTCGCCTTCGCGCCCGAGCAGGTGACGAGGATCGGCACCGCATTCGTCGGCGAAACCGAGGCGGTGGCGGAAGCGGTCGCCAGGCTGGCGACGGCAAAAAGCCCGATCGTGATCGCCGGCGATGGCGTTGGCGCGGCGCAAGCGTGGCAGGAGCTGGAGGCTCTGGCCGAAGCGATCGGCGCGCCGGTATACAGCGAGACGCTGAGCAGCTATATGAACTTCCCAAACGGCTCGCACGCGTGGCAGGGCGAGCTGCCGCAGACGCAGGCGGAAATGCAGCAGCGGTTCGAAGGCCACGATGTGGCGTTCCTGTGCGGGTACAACGCGCAGGCGCAGGTGCTCGTCTACAAATACTCGCTCGGCCCGCTGATCCCGCAAAGCGTCGCGCAGGTGTACCTGCACGACGACACCTGGGAGATCGGAAAGAACGCGTACGGCGAGGTGGCCGTGCTGGGCGACATCGCGGCCACGCTGCGGCTCATGCTCGGCGCCGTGCAGGCGCACCCCGACCGCGACGCGCGGGGGGCAGCCGCGCGCACCGCCGAGCTCGAGCGGGTCGACGGCGAGCGCAGGGCCGAGATGGCCGAGCACCGCAGGGCGCTCGTCGAGCGCGGGGACGCGGAGCCGATATACGGCGAGAACGTGGCGATCGCGCTGGCCGAAGTGCAGAGCGCGATGGGCGCGCCGCTGACGCTCTCCAATGAGGCGGTGTCGGATTCGAGGTGGTTTCAGCTGTACCCGCGGTTCGAGCGGCCGAGCGACTACTTCGCCGGCCAGGGCGGCTCGCTGGGGTGGTCCATGCCGGCGGCGCTGGGCATGCAGCTGGCGCTGGGAAAGCAGCGGACGGTCGTGAACACGGTCGGCGACGGCTCAGCGCTGTTCTACCCGCACAGCTGGTGGACGGCGAGCAAGCTGGGGCTGGCGATCCTGTATGTGATCACCAACAACCGCGAGTACCGGACGCTGCTGCTGGGCCTGAAGACGGTCGAACAGGTGTACGACTGGAAACCCACGGGCGAACCGTGGTACCTGCATCTGGACGAGCCGGCGATGAACTTCGTGACCCTGGCCGGAGCGTTCGGGATCGAGGGCGAGCGCGTCAGCGAACTGGGTCAGCTGAAGGGCGCGCTGTCCAGAGGCGTCACGGCCGTGAACGCCGGAGATCCATACGTGGTCGAGGTGCTGGTCGATCCAACGCTGACACCACCACACCCGCCGCCGCGCTTCGCCGCGCCGCCGGCCGCAAAGGAGGCAGAGAATGCCGGACGAGGATACATCGGACCCCCTTGACGTCGGGATCGTCGGCGGCGGCGTGTCGGGGCTGTATGCGGCCTGGCGGCTGCTGACGTTCGCGCACGAACAGAAGAAGACGCAGAAGGTCACGATCTATGAGATGGGTGAGCGCGTCGGTGGGCGCCTGTTGACGTGGCTGCCGGCCGGTGCCAACGCCGGACTGCGCGCCGAGCTAGGCGGAATGCGGTTCCTGGAAGAGCAGCAGGTCGTGTGGAACCTGCTGAAGGCGCTGGGGTTCACGGAGGCGAAGGACTTCGTGCCGTTCTGGGTCGAGGGCGAAAACCTCAGGCTGATGCTGCGTGGGGTGAGCACCTCGCAAGCCAACGCCGCGGAAGCCGAAGAACGCTATCTACTCGCGCCCGGAGAGAAGGGCAAGGGCGTGGTTGGTCTGCTCAAATGCGTGATCGAAAAGGTGCTCGGCACGCCCGAGAACATCGCAGAAATCAAGAAGCACCTCGGCGGCCAGCAGCCGACGACTCGCAAGCAGTGGGACGAAATCAAGCCGTACCTGACCTGGAAACGGCTGCCGCTGTGGGACGTGGGCTTCTGGAATCTGCTCAGCGAGCTGCTCACCCCCGAGGCATACCAGTTCATCTCCGACGCGTTCGGCTACTACAGCCTCGCCACGAACTGGAACGCAGCCGAGGCGATACAGACACTCCAGCTGGACTTCAGCGGAGATACCGCGTACAAGACGCTGCGCGAGGGGATGAGCGCGATACCAGAGGCGCTCGCCCGCGAAGTGGTGGCGCTCGGCGGCAAGATCGTGCTGAACACGAGGCTCGTCTCCTTCGAAGCCCCGGCGGGCGGCCCGGCGACGGCGACGCTGAAGGGCGCGGGAGAGCCGTTCACGGTACAGGCGAAGGCACTCCTGCTGGGATTGCCGAGACGCTCGCTGCAGCTGCTGGCGCCGAGCCCGAGCTTCGATCTCCCGGGCGATCGGGGACTGACACAGCTGTTCAACAGCGCGCTGCCGACGCCCGCGTTCAAGCTGTTCCTGTTCTTCGAAGAACGCTGGTGGGAGAAGCTCGGCATCACCAAGGGTCGCTCGATCTGCGATCTCCCGCTCAGGCAGACCTACTACTTCGCGCCCGAAGCTTCGCCGGCCGGGGGCCAGGTTCCCAACTGGGGCCTGTTGATGGCCTCATACGACGACGAGCGAGCGGTCGACTTCTGGCAAGGGCTGGTGCCACCGGCAGACCAGTGGCCGCAGGGACGCACCGAACTGCGCCAGGCGCTGATCGAGCTGACGCGCAGGGTCGGCGTGGCGGGAGCCGAGGAGATCCTCGTCCCGGAACCGCCGCCGCACCTGCACATGGCAACCCCCCTGATGGTCGCGCACGCGAGAGAACAGCTCGCACTGCTGCACCACGTCCCCCTTTCCGCGATCCCCGAGAAGGCGGTCGGCGCGTTTGCCGACTGGAGCTTCGACCCGTTCGGCGGCGGCTGGAACTTCTGGCAGCCGCAGGTGAACGTCAAGGAAGCGATGGAACGCGTCAAGCAGCCCCTCGGTGACGGTCATCCAGCGTTCGTGATCGGCGAGGCCTACTCCGGCGTTCAGGGTTGGGTCGAGGGGGCGCTCACCGCGACCGAGGTCGTGCTCCAGAAACACCTCAACCTGCCGTGGCCGACGAAGTGGCTGCAGACGGGCGTGTATCTGGGTTGGTGAGGGGCGCTCCTGCTCTTGGCGCCGAGCAGGGTGCTCAGAATGACGAGGGTCCGAGGATCAGGGCAGGGCGCGAGCGGCCAGGATTGCGTCCAGTGCACCGTCCAGGGCTGAGCGAAGCTGGTTGGGGTCGCGTCGGATCTGCGTGAGCAGCAGGCCGCCCTGTACGGCTGCGAGCGTGCGTTGAGCAAGCGCACCAGGGTCGGCGTCGGGTCCTAGCTCGCCGCGGGCTGCCATTCGCTCGAGTCCTTCGCGGATCGCGGACTCCCAGCGGTCGAGGCCGTCGGCGAGTGCGAGGCGAGCGCCGTCGTCCTGCTCGGCGAGTTGGCCGGCGAGCGAGCCGATCGGGCAACCACCCCTCGCGCGGCGTGTCTGCTGGAGGGTCACCAGCGCGGCGGCCCATGCGCGCAGGCCGTCGATCGTGTCGAGCTGCGCGAACAGCTCGGCTTGTCCGCCGAGTACGTCGTCGCTGGCGGCACGCGTTACGGCGCGCATGAGGTCATCGCGATCGGAGAAGTAGTGGTACAGCTGGCTCTTGGATGCGTGCGCTCGGTTGCGGACATCATCGAGTGACGTGCCCGCGACCCCCCGTTCGGTGACGAGTTCCGCAGCGGCGCGAACGATCCGCTCGCGCGTCTCGCGCCCTCTCACAGTCACCGGTTGAGCGCTCGTCACAGGACGGAGTCTATCGGGCTGGACTGTTCGGTCCAGTGTCTGATAGGCTCAGCCTAGTGGACTGAATAGTCCAAACTAGGCCACCGCGACGAAAGAAACGAGCAGCGATGACAACGATCGCCGAGCAGGCCAACGAGGTGAAAGCAGCCGCCGCGAGCCGGCTGCCAGCGGAAGTAGTCGCCGTGTTCGAGTCTGACCAGGCCGCACTCGCCGCCGGCGGAGTACCGGCCGGGGCGGTGTCCGTTGGCGACGAGCTGGCGCCCTTCGCGCTGCCAGACGCGACGGGCCATGCCAGGACGCTGGACGAGCTAACGGCGGGTGGTCCTGCCGTTGTCGTCTTCTACCGGGGCGGCTGGTGCCCATACTGCAACGTCGCGCTTCGTACCTACCAACGGGACCTCCTGCCCCACCTCGGCGCGTACTCGGCTCGTCTGGTCGCGATCTCGCCGGAGATGCCGGACGCCTCGCTCACCGCGCAGGAGAAGGCCGAACTGACCTACACCGTCCTCAGCGACACGGGTGCCGAGCTCGCCTCCTCGCTCGGAATCACGTTCGAGCCCTCCGAGGACGGCCTCACGGCACAGCGCGAGCTCGGCGTCGACATCCGCAGCACCCGCGCAGACGGCGGCACCGTACTGCCGATGCCGACCGTCCTGATCGTCGACCGCAACCGCGTCCTGCGGTTCGTCGACATCCACCCCGATTACACCGGCCGGACCGAGGTCAACGACATTCTCGCAGCTCTCCAAACGCTCCCAAGCTGACGCGGACGGCTCCCAGGGGTGGCTGCGCTGGGCTTCATCCTGATTCGGCTCGACACGTCAGCCGCGCCGCCGCGGCTGCGGCGGGCGCCAGCAGAACGACCCGTCCGCCGGGGCGCAGCTCGATGTCCGCGCGAGGCGCGACGAGCCTGGCTCGCTCGGTCACTGCCACTACGCTCGAGCCCGTCGGCCAGGCGACATCTCCCAGCAGCCGGCCGCTCGCCGGAGTCTGCGCGCCGATCGTGACCTCGAGGATCTCATAGCCGTCCAGCGGTGTGCTGGGGACGTGGACTTGCTTGTGCGGTGCTTCGACGGCGAACTCCGCGGCTTCGGCGCCTCGCTCGATCTCGCGTGCCGATGCTTGGACGCGTCCTACGAGCGCGCGTATGACATCTTCGCGCGTGACCCACCCCTGCAGGGTGTGCTCGTCGTGGGAGAGGACGGGCAGCCCGTCGTGGCCGTAGAGCACGAGCTGGCGCAACGCGTGCTCGAGGTCCTCGTCGCCGAAGAGCACCTGCGGCTCGCGTACGTCGCTCACGGGACCGATGAGCGTGGCCCACAGCTCGCGCGAGACCGCAGCGGGCCCTGACCCCAACTCCGCCGGCGCGAGCGAGCGAGCCAGCCCATCTGCGACCGGCTGCATCACCTCAGCGATGGTGAGTGTCGCGAGCGCGCTGGTGGCCTTTGGCTGCTCGATGTCGATGCCGCGGCGCAGCAGCTTGGTGGTGTAGATGGAGCCGTAGGTGAGTTGCTTGCTGGTAGCCGAGGCGATCCCACAGGCGAGCATCACGGGGAGCGTCAGAGTGAAGTTGCCAGTCATCTCCAGGACGCTGGCGATCGCGGTCAGCGGCGCCTGGGTGGCGCCCGCGAACACGCCCCCCATCGCGATCACCGCGTACATCGCCGCGGGGCCGACGTCGGTTCCGAAGATGTGACGGGCAGCGAGGCCGAAGGCCATGCCGCCCGCTGCGCCGGTGAACAGCGACGGTGCGAACACGCCACCGGAGCCGCCGATCGAGAGGGTGAGACTCGACGCGGCAACCTTGCCGACCATCAGGATCACGATCAGCCACAGCGCTTCGTGACCGGCGACGATGTTGTCCATCACGGGGTAGCCGACCCCGTACATCTGCGGCAGAGCGAGCAGCAGCAAGCCGAGTGCGATACCGCCGACCGCCGGGCGCGCCCACTCCGGGCGACCCTTCCATAGGCGATCGAGATAGTCCTCCATCCCGTACAGCACCGTCTTGAAGCCCACCCCCAGCAGGCCTGCAGCGAGCCCGAGAACAGCGATCAGCAGGTAGGTGGCGTCAGGCGGCGCGAGCAGGTTGTGCGGGAAACTGGAGAAGAACGGGCCGGAGCCGAAGAACGCACGGCTGATCAGATCGGCGGTGACCGCCGAGAGGGCTGTGCCGAACAGCGCGTCCAGTGAGAATTCGCGCAGCACGATCTCAAACCCGAAGAACAGGCCAGTGAGCGGCGCGTTGAACGTGGCCGCGATCCCGCCGGCGGCGCCGCACGCGACGATGATGCGCAGGCTGCGCTCGGACATGCGCACCTGCTGGCCGACCGTCGAGGCGAACGCCGAGCCGATCTGCACGATCGGCCCCTCGCGGCCGACCGACCCCCCGGTGCCGATGCAGAGTGCCGAGGCGAGCGCCTTGACGACCGTCACCTGCGGGCGGATCCTCCCGCCGTTCTCGGCGACCGCGAGCATCACCTCGGGAACCCCGTGGCCGCGCGCCTCGCGGGCGAAGCGCTGGATCAGCGGCCCGTACAGCAGGCCGCCGAGCACCGGGATCACGAGGAAGAAGCCGATGCCCAGCCACGCGAGGTGCAGGCTCGCCACGCGGCCCTGCTGCCCGAACTGCTCGTGCCCGGTCGCGACCCACGTGACCGCGTAGACCAGCTCGCGAAAGAGGACCGCGCCGAGCCCGGCCCCCGCACCGACCAGCAGCGCCATCACGACCAACCCCAACCGCGAGCCCCCGAGCCACGTCGATACCGCGCGCCGGCTTGTCACTGCTCCTGGCCCCAGCCCAGCGACCAGTCCTGCTCGGGCACCTCGCCGGCCGCATCGGCAAAGACACGCAACGCCAAAAGCGCCGAGGCCCTGTCCGCGCGTGGCATCCGCCGCAGGATTTTTGCGATCTCGACGCGGCGACGACGGGTCACCTCCTCGACCAGGGTGCGCCCCGCGGGGGTCAGCGATATCCGGACGCCGCGGCGATCGGCGCTGATCCTCCGCCGCTGAACGAGCTGCTTACGCACGAGGCGGTCGCACATTCGCGTGGCCGTCGAAGGATCGACCCCGAGGGCGCTCGCGAGATCGGCTGGGCGCTGCGGGCCGCGGGCCGCCAGTTCCACAAGCGCGCGGTATTGAGGCAGCGTCACATCCTCCGCCAGATCCGCCAGCGAACGCGCGGCGACCGCCACCAGCGCACGACTGGCGCCCAGCACCGCGTCGATGAGAGCGTCGCGATCCGTAGGCCCCTCAACGATCTTCCCGGCCCCAGTCATCTCATGCATAGTGCGATTATTGCACTATGCACCTATGCTGCCGACCAGCCAAACGAACAGCCGCGCGAACATGTTCCCCAGTTTGTTGCGAAACTGTTCTGTAGAGCGCTGCGGAATGGTATAGTAGCTTCGTGGTCGGCGGCATGGATCAGAACCTCAGGGGTCCCGCCGGCTATCGAAGGCGCATCGTCGACGACGAGCTGGATGAGTTGATCGCAGGCCTGCCCGCGATAGCGCTCGAGGGCCCGAAGGCTGTCGGCAAGACGGCAACTGCGCTGCAGCGAGCCGCGACGATCTACCAACTGGACGATGAGGGCGAGCGCTCGATCGCCCAGGCCGATACCTCACGCCTGCTGGAGGGAGAGCGCCCCGTGCTGATAGACGAGTGGCAGCGCCTTCCCGAGTCTTTCGACCGTGTCCGCCGCGCCGTCGACGCCGGCGCCGCAGCCGGAAGCTTCCTGCTCACCGGCTCAGCATCCCCGACGGAGCCGCCAACGCATTCGGGAGCCGGCAGGATCGTGCAGGTGCGACTGCGCCCGATGACGCTCGCAGAGCGCAGCATCGCCACACCAACGGTCAGCCTGGGGGACCTACTACGAGGTGGGAAGGCTCCGATCACCGGCCGCACCGACGTCAATCTCGAACGGTATGTGCATGAGATCCTCGCATCCGGGTTCCCAGGCTTGCGTGGGCTTTCCGACCGTCTGGCGCGCGCGCAGCTCGACGGCTACATCGACCGCATCATCGACCGCGACTTCGACGAGCTCGGCCGTCAGGTGCGGCGACCTGGCACGCTGCGCCGGTGGATGCAGGCATATGCGGCAGCGACCGCCACGACGACCTCCTACGAGAAGATCCGCGACGCCGCAACCAGCGGCCAGGGCGAGAAGCCGTCCAGAGCCACCACGCAGCCCTATCGCGACGTGCTCGAGCGGCTGTGGATCCTCGACCCCGTGCCCGCGTGGCTTCCCACGCGCAGCCGGCTCGCACGCCTTGCCGCACCCCCCAAGCATCACCTCGCCGATCCTGCGCTGGCGGCCCGCCTGCTCGGCGTCGACGCACAAGCCCTGCTCCACGCTCGCCCGGCAGGCCCTCCGATCGCTCGCGAGGGCACGCTGCTGGGAGCGCTGTTCGAGTCGCTGGTCACGCTCAGCGTCCGCGTCTACGCGCAGGCCGCCGAGGCGCATACCGCCCACCTGCGCACCTGGAGCGGCGATCGCGAGATCGACCTCATCGTCGAGCGCGGACAGCGCATCGTGGCGATCGAGGTCAAGCTCGGCCAGTCGCCCGATGAGCGTGATGTGCGCCATCTGCTCTGGCTGCGCAACCAGATCGGTGACGAAATGGCTGACGCGATCGTCATCACAACCGGCCAGGCCGCCTACCGGCGAGGCGACGGCATCGCGGTCGTGCCTGCGGCGCTGCTGGGGCCGTGACGGCGGGCGATGCTCATCGCGGCTCGTTGGCGTCTCGCAAGGAGACCGCCGACCGCGTCATGTCTGGCCGGGAGTGCTCGGTTGCTGCGGCTTGCGGCGCGCGTGCCACCATGCGCTTCCTCGTGCGTGTATGAGAAACCCCTCGAGGCGGTTCTGTCTGGCCCACAGCTTCGCTTCGGCACTGTCGAGTTGCCTACGCCGCTCGTGTGTGAGCTGCATCTGGCGTTCGACGTGGTCGAGCGCCTCGGCTGCGAGCTCTGCCCGCGCCTCGGGATCCTCGGTCTGCTCGAAGCGCTCGCGCACGACACGGAGTGCTTCCTCGGCCTCGAGCATGCCGCGCGCGGTCTCCTCCGCCGGGCCAAGTATCTCTCTCAGCTGCGAGGACCTCTCCCCGAGGAGCGCATGAGCTGCGCCTTCGTCCACGGGAGCCGTCGGAGCGACTCGAGGCTGTGAATCACGCGCCTGCATGGACAGGCCTCTGATCTGTCGCCGCTCGACCGCGCGAGGATTCGAGCCCTCGCTCTGGCTCGGCGTGCACGATCAGCACGGGCACGGGACTGTGGTTCAGCACGTAGTGGCTCACGCTGCCAAGCAGCACGGAGCGCAGCGCACCGCGTCCACGGGAGCCCATCACCACGAGGTCGTGGTGTCCACTGGTGATCTGGTGGATCAGCGCCAGCCTCACCGGCTCGCCGCTCAGCACCGTGCTGACCGACACTCCATCCGGGACCCGCTCAACGGCTTCTCGCAGGATCCCCTCTGTTTCGGTCTCGGCTTCCGCGGCGAACGCCGCCGCCACAGCACCGCCCCCGCCGATGTAGGCGGCGGTGGGAGGCGTCACGACCGCGCTGAAGATAGTCACACGGGCGTGCTGTGACTCGGCCAGGTCGATCGCCTGCGTCAGCGCCTGACCGGCGTCCGGTGAGCCGTCGATGGCGACCAGGATGTTCTGGAACATGGTCCGCTCCTTTTCTGAGGGGGAGCTCGAATAAGACTGCCTTGACATCTATAGCAGATAACTATATAGTTTGCAATATGCCTATCACGAGTGTCACCAGAGAGACTGAGCGCGAAGAGCAGCTCGATTACGTCGCCGAGCACCTGGCACCGCGCGCCGCCGTCCTTGTGCGGCTGCTCGTCAGGCAGGTGCGCAGCCGGGAGATCTCCCGCACCGAAATGGAGGTCCTGAGCATCCTCACGGAAGGACCGCGAAGGATCACAGAGCTCACCGACCTCGAGGGAATCGCCCAGCCCACGATGACACTGCTCGTCAAGCGCCTGCAGGAGAAGGGCTGGGTCAAGCGCGAGGGACTGCCAGACGACGGACGCGTCGTGCTCGTCAGCCTCACCGAGGCGGGCGCCGCGGCGCAACAGAGCTTCCGTGCGCAGTTCCTTCAGGCGATGCGAACCGACCTGCAGGAGCTCTCAGATCAAGAGCTGCAGGCGCTATCAGCCGCCACGGAGACCCTCAGCTCGTTCGTGGACGACCTACAGCAGCGAGCTGCGAGATGACAAAACTCGATCGACGGAGGTGAGAACGATGGCACGCCGCATCGCACATGCCGAGTGGACCGGCCAGCTGGCCAAGGGACGGGGCGAGGTGAGCATCGCAGGGGAGACCCTGGGGCTCGCATACACGCCCGCCTGGCTGCAGGAAGGCGCGGGCACCAACCCCGAGGAACTCCTTGCCGCGGCACACGCGGCCTCCTTCGCGATGGCGCTCCAGGCCGCGTTCTCCCGTGCGGACCGTCGGGCGCACGTCATCCGAGCACGCGCCGAGCTGCACCTCGATCACCGAGATGGCGGATGGACGATCACACGCTGTGACCTCGAGGGCCAGGTGACCTTGCAGAACCAGCCGTCAATGCGCGACCTGTTCCAGCCCGAGTTCGAGCGCATCGTCGAGGAGGCCGCCTCGAACTGCCCCGTCTCGCGCGCGCTCGCGGGCGTGGAGATCAGCGTCGACGTGGAACCAGTCGGCGCCGACGCCGGAGCGGCTTCCTCGCCAATGGAGCTCCGACCGACCGCTCCGCGCGCGGAGCGCTGGGGCTCAGGTCGCGAGCGGCGCGCGCTCGAGGGCCGCGTGATGAGCGGCATCCGTGCGCAATCACGCCGTCGTCATTCGACTGCTCCTTCGTGAGAGCAGAAGGCGCGACTCTGGTAGCTGCACCAGCGAAGATGACGACCGGCGGTAGCTCGCAGGGGTCGCTGCCGGCAGTGACCACCACGCGCTCGCAATCGCAGAGAAGCAGTGTCAGCGAGCGACGGCCCAGTGCTGCCGCTGGTCGTCCTGAGCGAGCGTCTGCGCGGCCGATAGTCAGACGCTCGCTCAGCCTCGAAAGCACGAGCGCGGCGGCAAGACGGTGGCCCATGCTGACGCACAGGCCACCACCCCAGGTTTCCATTTCTCGAATCCGACGGAGCTGAGCTCGGGTCAGAGTTCGGCTACGTCAATCTCCTTGTATCCCTTCTTGGGGCAGGGAGGGGTTGTTATGGGGCTGCGTGCCTTCGTTGGCAGGCATATCTTCACGCCCTTGGTCGATACCTTGCCCTGCTTCCCTTCTTTGCCTTCTCTGCCTTCTTTGCCTTCTCTGCCTTCTTTGCCTTCTCTGCCTTCCTTGCCTTCCTTGCCTTCCTTGCCTTCCTTGCCTTCCTTGCCTTCCTTGCCTTCCTTGCCTTCCTTGCCTTCGGCGGCGGCATTTGGGTTGCACCCCAGCTGGCCCTCGGATGTGACCTGCACGAAGCACCCGCTGAGCTGCGAGTTGACGACACCAGCTAGGAACGCCCTCGTCTGGGTGCCTTCGGTGCCGATGCGGGTGGTGTCTGCCTCCGCAATTACGCCTTCATTTGCTATGTCGACGTTGTTCGACCCGGTCGTCAGCGCTTTGCCGGCCGCATATCCAAGCGCGACGTTGTCGTTGCCGGTCGTGTTGTTTTCGAGCGAAAAAGTGCCGCTCGCGCTGTTCTCACCACCGGTCGCGTTTTTATTGAGCGCGAAATCGCCGTCCGCGACGTTCATGTCGTTCGTGTTCAACTCGAGCGCCTGCGCTCCGGTCGCCGTGTTCCTATAGCCCGAGATGTTGCTGTAGAGCGAGAACTCCCCCGTGGCGACGTTGGCTTCTCCAGTCGTATTGTGGATGAGCGCCAAGGTGCCGTCCGCGGTGTTGTCGTCGCCGGTCGTGTTGTGGTCCAGCGCCGCCGCACCGGTCGCGGTGTCTTCGCTGCCTGCGGTGTCGAACTCCAGCGCTTCAGGGCCACACGCTGTGTTTTCAACGCCGGTAGTGAGTTTTTCGAGCGAGCTGTTCCCCGGGCATGCGTAGTTGGCGGCGGCCGCGCTGCCCGCACCAGCTAGCAGCGCGAGCGCCAACACGGCCACGAGCACCAACCCGAGGGTCTTGATCCGGCCTGCTGTTGCCAGCGCACGTGCAGTGGGTGCGAAATACTCTCCTGCACCCGCTCGAACGGCCTTGAAGGTCCACATCTCGCTTCCTCCTCTAGATATGGGCGAACACGAGCGCCGCCCGCGGTACGCGCATGCTCCCACAGCAACGCGAGGACCGTCTCCCGTGCGACTGCCAAGCGGACTGCTCCCTTACGGCGAGAGCGAGCGTCTCGCGAGTCGAGCCCGGCGTGCCTGCTTTGGACAAAAAGCGATCGTCAACCCGTGCCAAGCGCAATACTGGCGGGATGGCCTTCGCTCCCCCCGCCCGTCACCTCTTGCGCGCACGGGACCTCGCGGACGCTCGCTACACCGAGCCGTTGGGGGTCGAGGAGATGGCCGCCGCAGCGGGGCTCTCGAGGGCGCACTTCGGCCGAGAGTTCCGGCGGGCCTTCGGGGAATCGCCCTACGCCTACCTGCTGACCCGGCGCCTGGAGCGAGCGGCCGCGCTACTGCGGAACACGGACCGCTCGATCTCCGACGTCTGCCTGTCCGTCGGCCTGACGAGTCTCGGCTCGTTCACGACGAGCTTCACGCGCACGTTTGGGCTGTCTCCGGCGGCCTACCGCCAGCGCTTCCCTGCGGCCACCGATATGGCGCTGGTTCCAGGCTGCATCGTGCGGGCCTACGGCCGCCCGAAGAAGCGCACTTTTCGAGAAGACAGGAGGAAGCAGCCGGTCTAGCTTGACTGCATCGTCCCCTGTTGAAAGGAGAACCGATGTTCAAAATCGCGAACGCCCAACTGTGGGTCCAGGACCAGGAGGAGGCGTTGGCCTTCTACACAGAGAAGGTCGGCATGGAGATAGCCGCCGACGTCACGCTGCCCGAGCTGGGGGACTTCCGCTGGCTGGCAGTCTCACCCCCTGGCCAGCCGGATGTGTCGATCGTGCTGATGGCGGTCCCCGGTCCGCCGATCATGGACCAGGAGACCGCCGAGCAGGTCGAGAGCCTGATGGCCAAGGGCTTTGCGGGAACGGTGTTCCTCACGACCGACGACTGCCAGAAGACCTACGAGGAACTAAAGGCCCGTGGCGTCGAGTTCCACGAACCTCCGGAGGAGCGTCCGTACGGGATCGACTCCGGCTTTCGCGACCCCTCCGGCAACAGCATCCGGCTGAGCCAGATCCGCGACCTCGCCGAGCTGGAAGCGGTCGCCTCGACCGGCTGACACGGGCATCGCTGCGATGGGTGGGCGTATGAGGCCGAGCTGCAGGAAGTCGGCACGGCCTCCACGCCTATCTCCAGCCAGAAATCCCCAGTCGCCCTCCGGATGAGCAGGGCACGGACGCCCGTGGCTCCCGAGACCGCCGCGTTCAGTGTGGTGCGGGCTGAGCTCGTCAGCCTTTGTCGTGGATCGTGATGGCGTAGCCGTCCGGGTCTTGGAGCGTGAATGTCCGGCCGAAGGGGCCGTCGATCGGCTCGGTCAGGATCGTCACGCCGTGCTGGGCGAGTCGGTCGTGAAGGGCTTGGGCGTCCTCGGCCCGCAGCCACAGCGCCACGCCGAGGCCGGGCTGTCCACTGTCGAGATCGGTTCCTGGCAGCGGGTCTCTGACCGCAAACGCGATTGGCTGGGTGGCGAACACGACGGCGTGCGGGGGTCCGGGTGCGCGCGTGAGCCCCAGCTCACGTTCGTAGAACTCGGCGGCACGCTCGACGTCGCGGACCTGGAGGGCAATGAAATCGGGGCCTGCAACGGTAGACACAGGAGATCCTTCCTTAGCGTTGTCAAGGTCTTGACGTTACCACACTATGTCAAGATCTTGACATGAGCCAAGTCGATGTCGACCAATCCGTGGGCTACGCCCTCAAGCGCGCCCAACACGCCCTGCACTCAACGATGGACGGGGAGCTGCGCGAGCACGGACTCAGCGTGTCGCAGTACGCCTGTCTGCAGATCCTCGCCTCGCGTCCGCGCATCTCAAACGCAGACCTGGCCCGCGACGCGTTCGTCAGCCGACAAGCGATGCACCAACTCCTCACCGGCCTACAAGCGACCGGACTCGTCACCGCCGTCGGGGAAGGCCGCAGCCAACGCTACGCCCTCACGGCCGAGGGACACACCCGCCTACGCACGGCATCCTCGACCGTCGCTGCAATCGAGCAACGCATGATCGCGACGCTGAGTCGCGCCGAGCGCGAACAGCTGCACCGCCAACTAAGCATCTGCGCGACCGCGCTCAGCTCACCCAACCAGCAAACGTACTGGGTGAGCACGATCAGCCGAGACCACGTGCGGCTGAGCGTAGAGGGCGGATTCACCCAGGCAGGCCATGGCAAGGCTTCCGGACTCAAGCGGCTGAAGGCCGATGACTGGCTGGTCTACTATTCGCCCAAGACGAGCCTGCGAGACGGCGAGCCACTGCAGGCCTTCACAGCAATCGGCCGGGTCCTCGACGAAGAGCTCTACCAGGTGCAACAGGCGCCGGGGTTCACACCGTGGCGCCGCAACATCGAGTTCATCAGGGGCACTGAGGCACCGATCAGACCGCTGATCGACCAGCTCAGCTTCATCAAGGACAAGCACCGCTGGGGATACACGTTCCGGTCAGGCCTATTCAAGATCCCACAAGAAGACTTCGCGCTGATCTCACGAGCGATGACAGCCAAGAACCCGAGTAACCCCCGCGCCGCAAGACCGTCATGATCCTGCCAGCGGGCACCCCGGCCGAGTGCGTGAGCGGATCGGTCCTTGGGGCATGATGTGCCGATGCGAACGGTTACGGTCATAGAGGCCCCAACGAGCGCAGGTGGCTACGCGCCCGGGCAGGAGGATGGTCCCCGCGCGCTGCTCGACGCCGGCCTCCTCGAGCGGCTGGAGGCGGCCGGTGTGGCGGCGCGCCGCGGCGGGCAGGCGACCCGCTTTCGGTGGCGGGCGGACCCCGAGAACCCCACGGCAGCGAACGCCGCTGCGGTCATCGACCGTGCCGGCCAGGTCGCTGCGCTGGTCCGATCCGCTCCAGCCGAGGACACGATCGTGGTCCTCGGAGGCGACTGCACCGTTGGTGTCGGCACGGTTGCCGGCCTTCAGCATCGTGTCGAGCGGCTGGGTGTCGTCTACGTCGATCGGCACGCCGATCTCAACGTTCCCCACAGCACCGTCGACGGCGCCTTGGATTGGATGGGGGTGGCGCACATGCTGGACATCGACGGCGCCGTCGACGGGCTCGCCGCGCTCGCCGGTCAGCGACCGATGCTGAGCGCCGGACAGATCAGCTTCCTCGGGCTCGGGCCGCAAACAGACTTCGAGGCCGAGGTGATCTCCGATCGCAGGCTGCCCGTCGTCGGCGTGCAGATGGCCGCATCCGATCCGCTGCGCGGCGCACGAGCGGCGCTCTCCCCCCTTTCGGACTGCGACGGCTTGGCCGTGCACTTCGACGTCGACCTCGTCGACTTCCTCGACGCGCCGCTGGCCGAGAACACCGATCGCGGCCTCGCCCCATCGCTGAGGGCGTGCGGGGAGATGCTCAGCGAGCTACTCGCCGACACACGTGTCCGCGCTCTCACCGTGACCGAGCTCAACCCACACCACGGATCTGAGGACGGGAGCACCACCCGGCGCCTCCTCGAGATCCTCGTGGGCTGCCTCGGGTCATCCGATTAGCGGGCTTGCTCGAGCAGCGCCGACACGAGCTCCTCCAGACCCGACTGCTGCCCCCGCGGAGACGCCGCAAACACCTCAGCCGCAGCTTCCGCGAAGCCAGGCGGCAACCCAGCCTGCGTGAACGTTGCCGCTATCTCCTGCATCTCTCCAACCCAACGCCACCCCTTCGCGACCGCAGCATCGACCGCCATCTGCAGACGCGGCTCCAGACCCGGCTGGGAGCGCCTCCACTCATCGACCAACGCATCATCGACCGAGTTCGACCGGGCGAGCGCGAACGCACCGAGAAGCAGCGCCGCCGATCCCTTCGTCCACGCGGCGTACGCCATCTTCAACGCCGACGCCGCCGTACACGATCCCTCCAGGACGACAGGCTCGAGGTTGGTGTGCGCGAATATCGCCGCCGCCTCCGACGCGAGATACCCAGATAGGAACAAGCGCGTCGTCCCAGCCGCAGACGGCGGCGGTCCCACGATCCCACCATCCACACAACGCTCGCCCACGAGCTCAGCGACCTCCTCCGCCGTCGCCGGAGACACCGCGTTTGCTTCGATCACAAGCGCCTTCGTCCCGCCGAGCGAGCGCGCAACATCCACCGCAGCAAACGGCGGACAAACCGACAAGATCACATCCGCCTCCAGGATCTGCTCCTGCTCCACCGGACGCATCGCCGCCGCTTCAGCACGACGGGCACTCGCCACGCTGCGTCCCGCCGGCAGCCACAGCACGTCATGTCCCTCGCCCACCAGCAGCCCGCCGATGGCCGCACCCATCTCGCCAGGATGCACAATCGCGATCCTCACCACGCCATCGTAGAAACTGAGCTCTCTCGCGCTCGCGCATCCCGGAGTGTGGTGACCGGCTCCGCATTTGCAGCCAAAGCTCTCCGCGGAGTTGCTGCCCTACTCCGAGAGGAGATAGGCGACGAAGGACGACGGAATGAACAGGACGTCGCCCCGGCCGGCTCTCCCGATCAGTGTTCGACTGGCCATCACGCCCTGCTCGTTGCAGATCGAGCGCAGCGTGGCACTCGCCTTCTCCAGGCCCTTGTCGGAGTACTTGCCCTCGAAGCCGAGGCCACCGAGCGTCGGTCCGACGAAGTCCACCTCCTTGCGTGCGGCGTTGCGCGCGCACATGACACTGGAGAACGCTGCGTATGCGCCGGGATCCCCATGGATGGCTTCCCGAATGAGATGCAGTCCGATCTGCTGCTCGCTGACGGCAGAGGTGTCCGGCTCGGGGAGACGATCCACGCGGAGGTGGGCAAGTCGCGCGAGCAGAGGGTCGATGAAGTAGTACTTGCTCTGAGCGCCCAGCCTGGGAAGATCATGATCCCCTCGTTGATGGCAGGGCCACGCAAGATAGTTCTCGACCAGGTCACGCACTCTGCGAGTAGCGGTGGCGTGATCGACTCCGAGCTCGCGACCCAGGTTGGACATGTTGGTGAAGCTCGACAGGCTCTTGCCGATCGTCAGCACGAGCGCCAGGCTCTGAGCGGCGTTGAAGCTTCCCCTGCGCAGCGCGTCCCCGAAGATGACGTCCCACAGGTCGTTGACGAACCCCGCGCTCACCTCGCCGTGCGCGATCTGGCCTTCCACCGCGGCAGGAAAGCCTCCGCATCTGCAGTAGACCTCCCAGGCGGAGGCGAGCTGGTCAAGCCAGGGCTGGAGCTCAAAGACGGCCTCCTCGCGCTCACGGCCGAGAAAGTCCTTTGCGCGTATGACCGGGAGCCTGGTTGGAGAGTCGTGGTGCAGTTGCCCGAAGAAGGAGCGAAAGGACATGGGCAGCAGCAGCCGGTCCGATCGTCCGGCGCCGCCTCGACGGCCGGCGAGCTCGTTGCGGGCCTCGTCCAGGTCCATGGAGGAGGAGCCGGTGAGCACCACACAGTCCTCACGCATCGCGGTGTTGTCGCGCAACCACTTGATCTCGCTTGGCCAGCCCGCAACCGCCGTGATCTCATCGAGGAACCAGTAGCGAGGTCCCTCGACGCCGGCGGTGGCCTGATCGCGACCCACCCGCTCGACCTGGCGCAGCTCGCGCGCCCGTAGGCCATCGCAGGCGAAATGGATGATCTGCCGTGGCATGACCCCGGTATGGATCAGCCCGGCGATCGCTCGCTTGACCTCGACGCTCTTGCCCACCCGCCTGGGACCTCGCAGCACATAAAGACCATCAGGAGCGATGTCCTTCAGTACCGCCGGCTCGTAGTCGAGACGGGAATCTGCAATTCCGCGCAGATCGGGGTCGTCGAGCTCCCAATCCCGGGGCTTACGCCACCAGGAGCAGTTGTTGACCAGTTGACGATTGAATTCGGCGTCATTCACAGCCCGAAGCATAGCGCTTATGCTCCAAAACGTACCCGTAATTGAGAGCATGCGCCCGAAAATGTATACATAATTGGATATATCCCCGACGAGCAGAAGTTCTCAAAGGAGTTTTAGAGGAGCTGATCGAGGGCCCTCCAGGGGGGTCCAGCGTGTGGTCTCAAATTTGCTCGAGACCTTTTTAGAAGCTTTGAGGCCGTATCCACATGAACCCGGCCCGGCGTTTCGCCGGAAAAACATCGGCCACCTGGCCAACCCGGCGAGTCCGCAGTTCGAGACCCTGTTCGGGCGTACACGCGAGCGTCGAGCAACGCGCATAAGCCGTAGAGTGGCCTCAACTACAAAGGTGGGGCCGCGACGAGCTCGACTTCGGAGCCTCCTACGACTAGGAGGAACGATGGCTGAGACTGACCTGAGCGAACCCACGACGATCGACCGCGACACGATGCTCGTCGGACTGACTGCGATCGGGGTCCGCTTGTACGCGGACTCCGGCGAGGCGCTCAACGGGGACGGCGCGTTTGGTCGCATGGTGGCCGACTACGATTCGCGTAGCAGGGCGAGCGTGGCGGGCGAGCCGGTGATGAACCTGGAAAGGGATAGCATCGATAGTTGAGCCGACCAGCTCGTCGATCCACGCGTCGGGTCTCGAACCCTCTTCCTCTCGCGCGGCACCTGCATGAGGGTCAGGAGGTTCTCAGTAATGCAGACTCCATCAACCGTGGACGGAGCACCCCCGGCAGACTCGGCGCTCGTTGCGCCGCCACTGGTGCCGCAGCGCTCGACGCGTCGCGCAACCGCCCGTCGCGCGAGCGACCGTCGCGCCGCGGCACGTCAGCACAAGGACGACATCGACGGTCGCATCATTGGATACGTCAAGGAGCACCCGCAGAGCACTACCGGCGATATGGCCAAGGGACTGAACGCCGACCGCAGCACGATCGCCGCGGAGGTCTCGCATATGGTGAGAGCCGGCGAGCTCACCAAGGGGCCAGAGCCGCACAGACTCTCGGCGAGCGAGCACGCCGACTGACGATCGGCACACGCCCGCTCGCGCGGGCGAAGCCCTCAACGCCGAGCTTTCGTTTGCCTCCGGGGATGGCCTACGCAACTCCGGTCCCATATTGATGTCTCAGCTGTCATGAGACGAGTTCTGGCGCTAACTGTCTGGATTGCACTGTCTGCCGCGAGCAGCGCCGTTGCAGCGCCAACGTTGATCGCGCCGCTGCACGGGGGGACCACCATCGAGTCTTTCGGCGCCTTGCAGGTGTGGAGTGACTACGACGCGACCGACAAGAGCTGGCACCTTGTCGTGGACAGCGGCGGCCTGATCTCGACGCCGCCTGTCCCTGCCGCCACACGTACGATCGAAGCCGACGTTGGTCCTGGTCCATCCGGCTCACCGCTACTCGTCTACAAGTTCTGCCCAAGCGGCTGCCATCTTGTCGTTTCAGGAGTCGATGGAAGCGATCCTCGTGCGGTCCCCGGCAGCGACGCGGCTCGGGAGCCTACGATTTGGGGCGATCGGGTCGCTTGGGTGAGGGGCGCGAATCAGGTGATGACAAGCCTGCTCGACGGCAGCGGGCGAAGAATGCTCGGCGGCGCGCCGCGAAGGCTGTGCCAGCCGGCAAACAAAGAAACGCGCGCGAGCTGCGCAGCCACGACGGAACGCACAGTCACCGGTCTGCAGCTGTACTACGGGCGGCTGGCGCTGACCGACTCGTTCTACACCAGAAACGGAGGCGGGAACGGCGAAGGCGAGGTCCTGACCGAGTCGGTCAACGGCGGTCCGCAGCATCTCATCGCGCTGGAGGGGGTCGAAGAAGGCGGGGGCACCACATTCTGGCTCGGTCCTTCCTGGTCAGAAGGAAAGCTCTACTTCTACGCGGACGGTCTTCCTGAGTGCGTCGAACACTGCATCTACGTGTATGGATTCGATCCAGCGCACGATACGTATGTTCGAGCGTTTGCATCCACCGAGCTGACCGGGTTCTCGATGGCAGCAGCGCGTCGGGCGTATGAAGCGACGGCTCCCGGCAACGGCGAAGCCACTCCGAAGGCCTGTGCAGAAGCACTCGAGGGCGAACCGGCCGGGGAATACCTCACTACGGTGATTCCGTGCGTCGTACGCCTGAGCGGTCCGATTGCGTTCAGGCCAACACGCCCGCCCATCTCGTTTCCCTGATTATCAGGCTCCGGGACTGAGCGGCCTGTCGCTTCGGCGCGGGAGGTAGGCTTGTCTCCCATGGGTTCGGATGTGGCCGCGGTTGCTGCCGAAGCGCTCGTTTCCACCTGGCAGCACTTGGTGGCAGCGAACCCGAACGGCTGGACTCGCAGCGATTCAGGGGCCGTGGCGGGGGTGACGGGCGTGCCGATGCCCACGCTGAACGGTGTCTGGGTTGCTTCCCCCGACGCCCGTGTCGAGGTCGTCGCCGATCTGCTGGATCAGGTGGCCGCTACTGGGCTGGCACACTGCCTGCAGGCCCGCCCGGGCGTTGCAGAGCGACTGCACGGGCAGGCGGTCACCCGAGGCATGACGCCCAAGGAGCCCATTCCGCTGATGGTGCTGGAGGACCCGCGAGGGCTCGCGACCAACAGAGCCACCGCTGCGCTGTCGATCCGTGAGCTGCGGCCGGCAGAGGCGCCCGCGCACGCTCGACTGGCGGCAGCCGGGTTCGACGTGCCAGCCGAGCCGTTTCTCCAACTGATGACCCCGTCCGTCCTGGCCGCGCCGGGGACTCGCTGCTATCTCGGTGAAGTCGATGGTGAGCCGGTGACGACCGGCCTTGGGGTAACCCTCGGGTCCTTCGTGGGGATATTCAACATCGCGACGCCGCCGGCGCACCGGCGCCGCGGGTACGGCGCCGCCGTGACTGCCCGCGCTGTCGCCGACGGTGTAGCCGCCGGCGCGGATTGGGCGTGGCTACAGTCCAGCGCGGCTGGCTACCGCGTCTATGACCGCCTCGGTTTCCGGACTACGGAGGATTGGCAGTGCTGGCTATCGGGTGAGGACTAAGAACCGCTTTCAAAAAGATCGCACGCCCGGATGCGTCCGTGGACACGGCGCTGGATCGCCACGTGCCGGCTTGGCCGTGCTACCGGCACGGCCTTCACCGACCCGCGTCGCCCAGCTTGGTCCATGAACGCCCCGACCGCACCGCCTATTTTGAAAGCGGTTCTAAGGCAGCGTCACAGCCAGCGCGTCGTCGTAATACGAGCCGATGATGGTTTCTTCGGCCACGCCCGCCGCGAAAAATTCGGTCGCGCCGGCGGGTACGTCGATTGACCCCTTGGCTTTCCCGTCGCCGTGCCGGTTCGTCGTGAACCTCCCGATCGAACCGAGGGATTCGCACGCGGCATCAACGCCGCCAACTCTCCAGAGTTCGACATGGTAGGAAATGTTCGGTTCGGCGCCCTTCAGCTTGTAGCTGACGGTCACAACGTTGCCCTTGCGCACATAGCTCGCCGTTCCGATCACAGGCTGGTGGCCCGCTTTGCCGCAGGCCCCGGCCCCAACGTAGTATTCGATCGGGGACTTCGCGTGGTAGCTCTTCGCCGCCGCCATGCCTGCCAAGCCCAGCAACGCAGTTACGGTCAGCGCGCACAGCGCAAGCTTTCTCACCGTCAGACCTCCCCCACTCGTTGGAAACCTCCGCGAAGGAGTTTCGGCCCCCGCACCGACTCAACCTGCAACAGCGCTCGAGCGCCACAGACATCGTACAGCCATTGTCCAGAAGGACCGCTTCGATGGGACCGCGTCGGTCACCGTCTGCCCCTTCTCGACCGATCCTGTCGATGCTCCGCCGGTCAGGATCCTATCGAGCCGTCAGTCCTCCGGAAGAGCAGCAAAGTCACGCTTGGCCTTCCTGTACCAGCCCATTCCCGAAATGGGATGCTTCCACCTCCCCTTCATCTCCTTCAAAGCACCTTCATGCGTTGCATCACCTTGTGCGACCGCATCGTTCAGGTGTTTGTCCTGTGCCTTTATGACCTCATCTGCGGTGTTTCCATGGTGCGGGAAATCACACGGTCCACCCAGTTGCTCACATGTCATCGTCTTCATGAGCCTCCTTTCCCTCCTTTCCCTTTCATAGCCAGGAATCGCCGGATCGCTCAGCGCAGCTCGTCATACTCTAGGCGACCTCCGTGACCCGCGCTTCTGACCAACTCGCCGCAGCGGCCGCGACCTCTCGCCCGGCGAGCCGCCTGGCCACGTACTCTGCCACGCGCGAAGGAGGCGAGCCGCTCGCGAGAGACCGTGGCGCTCGAGGACCATCAGCAGCGCGTCCGCAATCAGTCGTGCCGCCCACTGCCGCGCAACACGTTCGCTGATACAGTCGCCGGCCATGCGACTCGCAGGATTCCCTATCGGCGGGGCGAGTCTGCGCAGGGCGAAGGTCTCGATCCTGTGTCTGCTTGCCGTCTCGCTCGCAGTCGCTCCGGCAAGCGTCGTCGCCAAGACTCCCCATGGCGGCCCCGGGAGTGCTCCGAGCTGCTCTTTGTTGTCGCGAGTCGCGATCGCGAACCTGGTTGGCACCGGCTCGCTCACCCTGCAGGGCAAGATCGGCAACCTCTGCGAGTTCACGGGCCATCTCCCGGGGCATTACCTCCCGATGCTCGACATTCAGATCGAGCCCTACTTCCCCACGGTTTGGAAGGCCGCGCAGAGCGCTGCCATGAAGTCCGCGGCGGCTCAGCACTCGACCTACGGCCGCTTCAGCTCCAAGCTGTTCTTCGTATCCGGGGACAAAACGAGCGAAGGCCTCCCAGCGTGCGAAGAAGGCAACGCGATCATCGGCCCGCTACAGGCGGTACCGGAATGTGCTGGACAACCGGAACTGGTCCACTTCAACGCCATCGGCTATGGGCCGTACAGGTCGGGGAGTCTGCAACTGATGGTGTCAGCCGCCGTTAGCTCCCAGCTGGGCGACACCCATCTCTCGGGCGTGATCGCCCTCGTTCAGCGGCTCCTGTCGGGCAAGATCCACTGAGACAACGCTCTCCACGCTCTGTCAGGCACCGAGACCGCTCCGGGGGACAGCACCAAGAAGTGTGGGTTGGAGCGAGCGCGGCGAGTCGGTCCACGTTGCAATCATCGCGTGGGGGTGCCTGCATAGATCTTTACTGGCGTACCTGGATCGATCCGGGCGGCCAGCCAGTCGATGCTCGCGGTAGCCACGCGGACGCAGCCATGTGATTCGGCGGCGCCCAGTGTTCCTCCGAGATCCTCGCGTCCGTGGATCGCGATCTGCCCCGGCCCGCCTTCGAATTTCTGCAACACGTTGGAGCGTGCGCTGAGAGCGAGCGCGAACGGTCCGCCCGGGTGGCCGACCGGCATCTGCACGCTCTCCTCGACGAAGAACTGGCCGGTAGGCGTCGGTGTCGAAGGCTTGCCGATCACCGATTGAAAAGTTCTCATCGGGCGTCCGTCGTGGTAGACCCTCAAGCGGCGGGCGGCGAGGTCGACCACTATGCGCCAGCCCGTCATGAGCTCACGCGTGCCGTCCTGGACGATCCAACCGGTCGATCCGTCGGGGCGGCCGGGAAGCATCACCTGCAGCCACCGCGCTCCACCAAGGCCGGTCGAGTGTCCGATCACCGGCAGCGTGGTCTGCACGCCTGTGATCGGTCTGGTGGCGGGAACGAACGAAACCTGCGGGGACCCGAGTCCGGGCTCCCGGTGAGCTCCGTGCGCGGTGCGCAGCACCGCGAGTTCCTGAGTCGCCTGCACGCGAGCTGGGATTCCTCGGGCGGCCGCCGAGCCGACCGTGATGCCGAGCAGGCACACCGTGGCGAGCCCGAGTGGCAGGCAGCGCCTGATCCGGCGAGAGCACGCACCCGCGAGCGGCGAGCCAACCGGGGGGCGAAGCGGTGGGATGATGACCGTCTGCATGAAGTAGCGCGGTCTCGTTTGGTTGCTCGCTTCAGACCAACTGCTGGATCACGATGGAGGCGACGACGGGTTGCGTACCTCCCGCGAGCGGTGTGATCGTGAGCGCCGGCGTGTTGCCCTTCGGGTTGCGAAGCTCGATCATCGAGTTTGCGACGGTGGTCGTGACGAGCGCGTCGCCGGAGATCTGGCTCGTGCCGGTCGCTCGCCCGTATGCCGTGTAGGGAAGTTCGGTCGTGACACCCCCGGAGTCGAGAGCGATTACCAGCTGCCCGGGCTCGGTGACCGACACCGAGAAATTGATGCTGTACGTGCCAATGCTGGGCAGCAGGAATTCGGCCGGGCTGAGTCTGGCGATAGCGCCCATCGCGGGGCCGTTGCGGGGGAATTCGACCGGCGCTCCCGCCGCGACCGTCGCTGCGTTGTCCAGCGGCATGAGGGCATAGAACTCGGCGTACGCCTCCGATCCCGACGAGCCTTCCGGGCCAGCCGCACCCGTGGACCCAGTGGCGCCTGTGGCGCCCGCTGCGCCCGTGGCGCCCGCTGCGCCTGTGGCCCCCGCTGCACCTGTGGCCCCCGCTGCACCTGTTTCACCTTTCGGTCCAGCTGGTCCCGTGCTTCCCGCGGCGCCATTTTCGCCTTTGGGTCCGGCTTGACCTTCAACTCCAATGAGGCCCGGCGCCCCGGTTGGTCCAGGTGCACCTTCGCTCCCGGTCAACCCCCCGGACCCCGCGACGCCCGCAACGCCTTCCTGACCGGTTGGCCCCGTCGCACCTGAGGGTCCGGTGGCTCCCGGCGCTCCACTGACGCCAGTCGATCCCGTTGCACCCGTGGGTCCGGGCAGTCCGGCGAAACCCGTCGCGCCCGTGGCGCCGTTGAGTCCCGTCAGCCCGATCAGGCCCGCCGCCCCGGGTGGGCCCCCCGGCCCTGTGGCGCCAGCCGCGCCTGCGAGCCCAGTCTCGCCTCTTACACCGGTCCTTCCAGCAGCTCCTGTCCTACCAGTGACTCCCCGCGGTCCCCGACGGCCTGCTCGATCAGGGCAGGTCGGCGGCTGATGGACGCATCGGGAAGAGCGATCTCCAACCCTGCCCGTGAATGCCACCCGGTTGCACGGTGGAAGGGGGCGGGAGGGGCAGGCCGCGCCGGCCAACCCCGTTGACCCCAGAGCAGCGAGCGAGACTATCGCGATGACACGCAGCGTTCGGCATCGTGCCGCGAACATTTTTCACATGCCCTTTCTTGACTCCAGCGCCGGCATCGCCGGTCCTCGAATCGAATTCGATGACTGAAGGCGGAGGCCAGGTTGTCGCTAGTCAGCCGGCAGGCTGAACGAAAGACAAGCGACCGTCACATGCTGCATCGGCAGCAGGGGCTGACCGCGACCGCGTAGTCACCCTCACTCCAACTGGGGAAAACTACCCCGCCGTGCTCTCCTCGGCGATGGCCTCGTTCAGCGCCTGCGCGAACGATCTGGGCAGGAAGTCGAACAAGGCCATTCCCGACGGATCGGTGACGGTCGTATCGGTGGAGAGCCCCTCGATCAACGGTCTCGCGACACCCGCGTCAACGGGTGTGATGAGTCCGATCCAATGCGAGGAGAGCCACGGTGTCAGCAGCGGTACCGGGATCCGTGGGCGACGGCGCAGTCCAAGCGCGTCGGCCATCTCATCGAGCATCTGCCCGTATGTGAGTATCTCCGCCGACCCAATCTGGATTTCGCGGGAGCGCGTCTGCGGAATCCGAGGAGCCTGGATGAGATAGCGCAACACATCGCCGATACCGATCGCCTGGGTGGCTGTGGACAGCCACGCCGGTGCGAGCATCACTGGCAGGCGTTCGACCAGCGCGCGCAGCGTTCGGTAGCTCTCGGAGCCCGCGCCTACCACCATGCCGGCACGAAACCACGTCAACGGTGGCCCGTCATCGCGCAGGATCTCGCCGACGCGCAGACGCGAACGCAGATGCTGGGACGCGGGGCGATCGCCGAGACCGCCGAGGTAGACGACCTGCTCAATGCCGGCGTCGAGCGCGAAGCGGGCAAAGTTGGCGGCTGCTTCGACGTCGCGCTTCTCGTAGTCGCTATCCCCCCCGCGACCCATCGAGTGAACAAGGTAGTACGCCGTCGTGTAAGCATCGCCGATCGCACGCAGGGAGGTTGGGTCGAGCATGTCGGCGCGGTGTACCGTGACTTGCTCGAAGTTGACCCGGCTCGGGTCGCGCACCACGCATCCCACCGACTCGCCGCGCACGTGCAGCTCGCGCACCAGCCGACTACCGATGTAACCAGAGGCTCCCGTGACGAGCGCGCGGACCATGCAGAACAAACGATCATACGCCGCTCGACCGGCCCGGGCGCACTGAGTAGCTCCTACCGCCGTTCGCCGCCTCAACAGTATTTTTCCGACAACAAGAATGTGGGTTATCCGAGGGCGGCTGAGGGATTCATACGGAGCAGGACTGACTCGATTCAGTCGATGGAGGGCCCATGCCACTCGTCCGGTCTCGTCGAGACGTCCTTCTCGCCGCAGGTGTCGCGCTGCTCGCGACCAGTGTGGTGACCGTCTGGATAGCGGTGGATCTCGGTGGCGCACGGACGACGCTGTGGGTCGATGACCTGACGACCCCACTTGCCGCGGGGATCGCCTGCGCCATGTGCCTGCGAGCCCGCACTCGGCATACGGGGCGCATGCGGCTGTTCTGGACGCTGCTCAGCTGCGCCACGGCCTCCTGGACGATCGCGGAGGCGATCTGGGGCGTGTACGCGCTGATCCTCCAGGAGGAAGTGCCCTCCCCGTCGTGGGCCGACGTCGGCTACCTCGCGGCGATCCCATTGACGATCGCGGCGCTCGTCACACACCCGGCGATGACGGGCAACGGCACGCGCAAGGCCCGCTCGGTGCTCGACGGCGCAGGCGTCGCCGCAGCGTTGCTGTTTCTCAGCTGGACGCTCGTTCTAGGCCAGCTGTGGCACAGCACAGACCTCAGCACCGCGGGAGGAATCGTGACCGTCGCCTACCCGTTCGGGGACGTTGTGATCGTGTTCTTCATCGTGCTCGCCATCCGCGGAATGACCGGTGGTCAGCGCGTCTCGTTGTGGTGCCTGCTCGCCGGCCTGCTCGCGATGGCCCTCTCCGACAGCATCTACACCTATCTGAGCGAGACCGGCGTCTACACCAGCTCCGGCGCCAACGTCATCGACGCCGGCTGGATCGCCGCATATCTCGGGATCGCGCTCGCCGCGTTCAGCTCAACGGCAAAGGACGAGCGCATCCGCGGCGCGACACTGCCTCGCCCCTCGCTCGCCTCCCTCCTCGCGCCGCTTCTGCCCGTGCTGCTCGCGCTGATCGTCACCGCCGTACAGATCGACCTGGGCCATCACCTCGACCGTGCCGCCTGGCTGATGGCATTCGGAGTGATCGTCCTGGTGCTCGTCCGCCAGGCACTGGCGATCCTCGAGCTCAAGGCAAGCGCGAGCCTGAGCAGCAGGCTCACCGATGCCGCCCTCGGCGGTGGCGTGACCGGACAGGAGAACACGAGCACGGGAGCCCGACCGTGAGCTCCCCCCACCCCCGCCAGATTCGGCTCACCGCCGCACACTTGCCGGACAATGCCCCCACTGTTGCCTGGATCCAACCCGAGAGACATCTGGGCGCGCCACTGCGCATGCCCACAGCGAGGGACCCCTCCGAACAGACCTCCGCGCTGATCGTGATCATTCTCACCTCCGCCTGCACGATCATCGCGATCCTCGACCTGGTCCTGATGGCAGCAAACGCGTAGCCCCTGGACACCCGCCGCGCGCTCAGACGGATCGTCGGTACATGTGCAACACGGGCCGGCAATGGCCTTAGCGAGTCAGCCAAGCATCTGATCGACGAAGCGCGTCGCTGATCTGCGAGGCAGCAGGTATGCCGCTCGTTCCGCGCGAAAGCGCAGTCAGCGGTCATGTCGGTAGAAGTGGTGTAACGAGCTGCGGGTAGCTGGAGGAAGTTCCGGCCACCGTGGCGTCCAGACTCGTCGGTCTCTTCCCGGAGTCCGATCGATAGGAGCACCACGATGGCCGAAGCAACAAGAATGACCACTGCCGATGTCGTCGCCAAGGTGATGAGCGGTGAGCACGGTGATTTCGTTCGTGAGGCGGTCGCATTGGTCGCCCGTGAGCTGATGGAGGCGGAGATCTCGCTCGAGGTTGGCGCGGAGCGTGGCGAGGTGAGCGCGGAGCGAGTAGCGCACCGCAACGGCTATCGCGCGAGGCCTTGGGAGACGCGGGTCGGGGAGATCGAGCTGCTGATCCCCAGAAAGCGCCAGGGTCCGGCGTATTTCCCGAGCTTCCTTGAGCCGAGGCGGCGCAGTGAGCAGGCGATCGTGGCCGTCGTGCTCGAGGCGTATGTCAACGGGGTGTCCACGCGCAAGGTCGACAGGCTGGTCGAGCAGCTGGGGATCGCCGGGATGACCAAGGACCGCGTCTCGGCTCTCTGCAGGGCCCTTGACGAGCAGGTCGCTGTGTTCAGGGAGCGTCCGCTGGAAGGCAGCTATCCCTACCTGTGGCTGGACGCCAAGCACCTGAAGGTTCGCTCCGGTGCCCACGTGCGCTCGAAGGCGCTCGTGATCGCCTATGCCGTGCATGACTCCGGGGTGCGCGAGGTGATCGGCCTGGACCTCGGCGAGGTCGAGTCAGAGGCGTTCTGGGTCGAGTTCCTGCGCTCGCTGAGAGCGCGGGGGCTTCGGGGTGTCCGGCTCGCGGTCTCTGACCAGCACGAAGGACTCAAGCACGCGATCGAGCGGGTACTGGCGTGTCCCTGGCAGCGCTGCACCGTTCACTTCGTCCGCAACATGCACCAGCACTGCCGCCCATCACAGCGCGGTCTCGTCTCCGCGGCGCTGCGGGAGCTCTTCCAGGCCGAGGACGGCGAGCAGGCCCGTGAACGCACGGGGCAAGTGATCGAACGCCTCGAGCCCATCGTCCCGAAGGTCTGCCGCTTGCTCGAAGAGGCAGAGGCGGACCTGCTCGCCTTCTACGCCTTCCCGAGCGAGCACTGGCCGAAGCTCCGCAGCACCAACCCGCTCGAGCGCGTGAACCGCGAGATCGGCCGCCGCTCCGACGTCGTCGGCATCTTTCCCAACGATGCCTCGGCGATCCGTCTCGCCGGCGCCCTACTGATCGAGCAGAACGACGAGTGGCTCGTCTGCCGACGCTACCTCTCCGCCGAGAGCATGGCGCTACTCGGCGCTGTGAAAACCCAAGACCCCGACGGCCAAGAAGAAAAAGGAGAGGAGGTGGTCAAGCTCAACGCCGCCTAAGCCACGAGCGCCACCGACGAGAAGGCGTTACACCACTACAGACGACTTGACTCAGTCAGCCCGGCCGATGGGTTTGGTCCGGTGCGTACCACCGGAGATTTGAGGCTTGGACGCAGCCGCCGACCTATTTGTGGCTACTACTCGTAGGCAGCCTGTCGCTAAGCTGAGGCCATGACGACAAAGGAAAAGCTGCGAGCGCAACTCGAGGAGCTTTCCGAGCAAGAGGCGGAGCACGCGCAGATCATCGTCAGGCAACCTGAGCCCGACGTGGTCGGACTCCCTGACGGGTGGGGCGAGACGCTGACGGGCGAGCCCATGCCGAATGTCGTCGCTGCCGTGCGTCGTGTGCGCGACGAGCACTGAGCGTGCTCATCGTTGACGCGAACGTCGTCGTCGAGGTCACCCTGGAGCGATTTGGCGTGACCGCGCTGGACGCTCTCGGCGACGAGCGATTGGCCGCGCCCTGGCTGCTTTGGAGCGAGGTTCCGGCCGCCCTCAGCGCGATGGTCTTCCGCACCGAGATATCCCGCGAGCTGGGCGAATCTGCGCTCGAGCGCCTTGAGACGATCAAGGTCGAGCCGCTCCATCCCGATGGGCTGGTCACCGAGGCCTGGCGCATCGCCAAGGAGCGCGGATGGGCAAAGACCTACGACGCGGAGTATCTCGCTCTGGCCCGGTTGCTTGGCTGCCGCCTCGTGACGCTCGATGGTCCGCTGTGGCGCGCCACCAGGAATCTCGGCTACGTCGTGACACCGGAGGAACTCAAACCACCGACGGCGGAGACCTCGGCAGCACCCGACGCACCGACCCCAAGCGACGGTCCCACCGAATCTACGTAGCGCGCCCAGACCACCAGCCGAGCTCTTGGTGCGTACCAACGCGTAGAGACAAACTCGCGCCAGCGAACCGGTCCCTGCACTCTCTCTGTGTCGGCGTGCCGCCTCGCTCCGCCTTGCGCCTTCCGAGGTCTCACGTTCGATGCTCGCGGAGTGTGGTGACCGGCGCCACGACGTATGGTCGGAGACGCATGCCATCGCGTCTCCCAAAAAGGCGTACCGCGCGGCCTTCCCATTATGGCCTCGGAAGCCTTATCCAGTGTCGCTTACGAGCGCACAAGGGGGGCCTTATGCCATGTCCTCAACGAGTCGGGGCCGATGTGCCCTCCGCGCTGCCGGCGGACTGGCTGCCTCCAGCGGGCTGAGCCGCGGCGCTCTCCAGACGTTGGGCGCTCACTTTGAACGCGGCCATCAGGTGGGAGCAAGCGGTTGACGGCGTGCCGTGCGGGTGCAGCATGCAGAAGCGCCGCTCGAAGCGCAGTCCCTCCACCTGCACGATCTCCAGGTTGTCGGCGGTCGAGAACGCCAGGCGCGACATGGCCGTCGGCAGGCACAGCTCGTGCGCCTCTTCCTTGGCCGCCTGCGTGGAGCCGACCTCGCACGCGGCGGCCAGCGGCTCGAGGCCAAGCCGCTCGAGCGTCCCGTCCACCACCTGGCGCGTGTGGGCCGCGGGATCCCTGCGGACGAACGGGGTTTGCTGTAGCTCTGCGAGAGAGACCATGCGCTTGCGAGCCCACGGATGGGCAAGCGGCACGGCGACCACGATCTCGTCGTAGAGCAGTGGGACGTTGACCACGCCCTCGACCACCTCGTCGCTCATGCACGCGACGACCCCCAGGTCGGTCTCGCCCGCGAGCACCATGCGCTTGACCACGCGCGAGTTCGCGGTCAGCACCTCCACGGGCGCGCTGGTGTGGTGGTGCATCAGGACCAGCGCCTTGGGCATCACGTACTCGGCTGCCGTGTGGCTGATCGCAAGCTGCACCGTCTCGCGGCTCCCCGCCAGATCCTGCAGCAGCCCGTCCAGCTCCTCGATCTCCGCGCTGATTCGCCTGGCACGGGTGTACAGACGCTCGCCTGCGGCAGTGGGGGTGACTCCGTGCGCGGAGCGCTCGAGCAACGGCACCCCTGCCAGCGTCTCGAGCGATTTCAACCGCTTGGAAATCGAAGGCTGGCTCATGCGCAGGCGCTGAGCGGTCTTCCCGAGGCTGCCCAACTCGACAGCCGCGCAGAACGTGCGCAGGTCATCGAGTTGGAGGGCGCGACCGGGGCGAGGCCCCGCGCGCTTGGAGCCACCGTCACTTGGAGTCATGCACACAGGGTATGGGCTCCCGCGGAGATTTGCATGACTTTGTCAGCCATTTCCGCCCAGGGCGGCCTCCCCCGTGGCATGGTCGGCGTGGAAAGAAAACTGGGAAAGAAAAGGTGGTGGCCCCGATGACCGATCAAGAGCTCGATCAGGAAGTTGCGAAGAAAGGCAAGGTTGTCCTGGAGGTGCTCGCAGGCGTGGGCATTCTGGGGGCAGTGCTCATGTCGATGGTCGCGTTGGTGCAGAGCAGCGCACCGCGCACCTTCGTTGAAACGACGGTGAAGCCCGCAGCCGCCACGGTGGCCGCGGCGCCAACTGCCACGGCGCCAACGCCAACGGCGGCCGCGACGGTCGTGAGCCTGAAGGTGATCCCGGAAGGCAAGAAGGGTCCAGAAGGAACGCTCCACGACGAGTTCACGGTGACCAACTTCAACGTGAAGGTCGGCCAGCCGGTCACGCTTCACATCGACAACACCGACAACACGGTGCACTCGATCACCTCCGCCGAAGCCGGAGTGAACATCGTCGTTCAGCCCGGCATCCACAACTACACCCTGACGGTGAGCAAAGCGGGCAAGTTCGAGTGGAACTGCGCATTTCCCTGCGACCCTTGGGCGATGGCGCACCCCGGCTACATGGCCGGATACATCACAGCAACCTGAGGCCACCACCAGCACCTCAGCCGGCTCGAAGCGAGTCGGAGGCCGGGAGCGCCGCGCGGACTTTCCACCCGCGCGGCGCTTCTCCACGCAAACAGCTCTTCGCCGCCGAACCCGTAGTTCTCCCTGATGGAGACGTTGCCGGCTACCGATGCTCGCCGCGCCACACGCTCCTAACGTGCGAGTCGATGTCGAGCACCACAGTCACGCATCCGAGCAGCGCCCACACGCATGCAAGACCGGTCCGCAACCCCGGTATCGGCGGGTCCTCGATCGGTGGGCGCGCGCGAGCTTACTTCGCCTCGGATGCTCGCCGCGCGATCCTGAGCGCGCTCGGGCTGATCTGGCTGCTCGACGGAGCGCTCCAGCTCCAGTCGTTCATGTACTCCAACGGCTTCATCGAAATGCTGCGGGACAACGCGACCGGTCAGCCGCTGTGGCTGGAAAGCTCGATCGAGTGGAGCGCACACATCGCCCAGCGAGACCTGACAGCATGGAACACGCTGTTCGCGCTGACACAGATCGCGATCGGACTGGGCCTGCTCTATCGGCCCACCGTCAAGCCCGCCCTGGTGCTGTCCTTCGCGTGGGCGTTCGTCGTCTGGTGGTTTGCAGAGGCGTTCGGGATGCTGTTCATGATGATGGCCGGCCCCCTCACAGGTGCGCCTGGAGCGGTCCTCCTGTACGCGCTCGTCGGCCTGGCAGTGTGGCCCACACGGCGGCCGGGCGGGCTGCTCGGCGTGCGCGGCGCGAGGATCGCGTGGGCCGCGCTGTGGCTGTTGACGGCGTGGCTGTGGCTGGCGCCACAGAACAGCAGCCCCGGCTCGATCACCGCTGCGATCGAGGCCGCACCGTCGGGCATCGGCTGGTTGACGAGCGTCCAGCACTGGGCTGCAACGGCAGCCAACGGCAACGGCCTGCCGATCGCGCTCGTGCTCGCGCTGCTCTCAGCCGCGATCGGCGTGACCGTCGCGGTCAACTGGCGGGCGAAGCCGTTCGTGATCGTTGCGATCGCACTGAACGTCGTCTACTGGGTGTTCGGTCAGGGATTCGGCGGGATCTTCACCGGCTCCGGCACCGACCCGAACACAGCACCGCTGTTGATCCTGTTTGCGTGCGTGCTGTATGCGCTGATCACGCCTCAGGGACGCGCAATTCACACTCGTACGAGCGCCGCGACATCGCTCGCTGGTGAGGAGGTTCTCACGGGCGCCTCATCCAGCCTTTAGACGCTGGCCGGAGGCTACGCGCGATGTCTTCTCGGCCAAGTGCTGCGCGTCGGCAGACGATCAGGCGCCGCCGAGCGGTAGCGCTGGCTGTGCCGATTACAGCGGCCATTGCCGTGGCGGTCATCACCGGCCTTCAGGGCGCGGGCAGCCGTGCAGACACACCTCGGGGTGCTCGGCTTGGGGTTCGGTCTGCGCCGGTAGGAGGACCGCCGAACGCGCACGGTCACCAGGCGAGCACCGGGGCCGGCAACCTGCGACCGGGGTCGAACCCAAGCGTTCTTCCGGGCCCGGTTCTGATCGCCGACCGCGACAACAACCGCCTGCTGGAGGTGAGCCCCGACGGACGGGTGCTGTGGCGCTTTCCAGCGCCGGGCGACCTTGCTCGTGGACAGACGTTCCTGCTGCCCGACGACGCGTTCTTCTCACCCGACGGCCGCGAGATCGTCGTGACTCAGGAGGACGACTTCGCGATCAGCGTGGTCAACCTCGCGAGCGATCGGATCGTCTACCGCTACGGCCACCCTGGGATGCCGGGCTCAGAACCGGGCTACGTGCACAATCCCGATGACGCGATGCTGATGCCGTCGGGAGAACTGCTCTCCGCGGACATCAAGAACTGTCGGGTGCTCGTGATCCGCCCACCTACTCACCAGCCGTTGCGCCAGCTCGGCGAGACGGGGGTGTGCGAACACGATCTGGGCGTGTCCTACGGGAGCCCCAACGGTGCGTTTCCGATGGCCAACGGAGACACGGCCATCACCGAGATCAACGGCGACTGGCTCGACGTGATCGCTCCCAACGGCACGCCGGTACTCGACACGCACCCGCCGGGCTTCACCTACCCGTCGGACACCAACCAGGTGCGCCCGGGCTTGTTCCTGTCCGTCGACTACACCGACCCCGGGGCAATCGAGACGTTCACGAACACCGGCGAATTGCGCTGGCGCTACGAACCCGCCGGCGCGGCGGCGCTCGACCAGCCCTCGCTGGCGCTGCCGTTGCCCAACGGGGACATCCTCGCCAACGACGACAAGAACGACAGGGTGATCGTCGTCGATCCGCACACCAACAAGATCGTGTGGCAGTACGGTCACACCCATGTGCCGGGCTCTGGCGAAGGCTTCTTGAGCAACCCGGACGGCGTGGACCTCGCTCCGCCCCAGTCCCTGGACGAGCGGTTCGCCAGCACGCTGCACGCGCCTTGAACGGGTGGAGCTATCAGGTGCTGGGTGTGAGTTCGAGCACCGAGTCGACGGTGCCGCTGGCGCTGAGCCCGCCGACAAGCCACACGCGCTCCTCGCCGACGGGGATCGCGGCGGCGTCCGACAGCGGTTGTGGCAACCGTCCATCGCGAACGGATCGACCGGTCGCTGCGTCGACCGCGAAGATCGCAGCGCTCTGTGTGCCCGATGCGGAGCCACGGCCTCCGAGGACGTAGACATAGGACCCGAGCGCGACCGCCGCGGCGTGGGTGATCGGCTCGGGCAGATCGCCGATGCGGCGCAGGTCCCCGGTGACGGGGTCGAAGCTCAGGATCGTCGTGGTTGCGGCTTCGTCGTGTGAGCCTCCCGCGATCAGCAGACGACCGTCGGTCGCGGCAACGGCTGCGTAGCGCAGACCGTACGGCAGGCGCGCAACGAGCTTCGGCTGTCCGCCGGGGCGCCAGGCGACGATCGTGTCGAGGGCCTGCTGCCCGTCATAGCCGCCGACGACATAAGCGGTGCCTGCGAGCGCGGCGACCGCCGCATCGGATGTAGCCGTCGGCAGGCTTGCAACCTGGGACACGCCGCCGGTGACCGGGTTGTAGGAGAGGATGTGATCGTAGGAGTCGAACTGCCCGCCTCCGAACACGTACACCTGCCCGTCGAGCATCACGCCTTGAGCATCGTGCTGCGCTTCGGGCAGGCTCGCGCTGGCTGTGACGCCGCGCACGTCGAGCACGCTCACGGTCGCGGTCGAGGTGTCGGCGGCGTTCAGACCGCCCAGCAGCGCTGCCCGCCCGGACCCGAGCGGCACGCCGGCCGTGTCTTGTAGCGCGACAGGCAAGCTGACTGGGAGGCGTCTGACCAGGAGCTTCTCGGGCAAGCCCGCCGATCGGGGTCGCGACGCGCGCCCGGCGGCGATCTGGGTCGAGCCATGGTGTGCTGCATGGTGGGTGGCCGTGACCCATCCGACAACCGCGTAACCGAGGACCAGGACGATGGCGGCCGACGCGCGCCGTCGCCATATCGCCCGGCGGCGCGTGGCTGCTGACGCGCGCGCCTTGGCAGTGGCGCGGTGGGCCATCGCTCGAGAATACGGTCGCCGCGCGGTCGGTTTGCCCTACACGGCGTATTCAATGAGCTTTCTCATCTGCCACCGCCGTGTGGGCGTCAACGGAGTCGCGGCGACGCAGCGGCCCGCTTGGATTGAGAAGCTCCGTTCCGGCGGGAGTGCACAAACCCAACCCACACCACGTTCACCCACACAGGAGGCCACCGTATGACCGCGCACGCTGAGAAGGCCGCCCGCTTCCTCGCGCTCCACCGTGAGGATCGCCCGCTGCTACTGGCCAACGCCTGGGACGTCGGCTCGGCGAAGCTGCTTGCCTCGCTCGGCTATCAGGCTCTGGCGACCACCAGTGGCGGCTACGCCGCGAGCCTCGGGCGTCTCGACTACGGGGTCACTCGCGAGGAGTCGCTCGCCCACGCCGCTGCGCTCGTGGCTGCTACCGACGTGCCCGTGTCGGCGGACCTCGAGGAGTGCTTCGCCGTGGACAGCGCCGGTGTCGCAGAGACCGTGCGGCTCGCGCTCGACGTCGGCCTCGCCGGCTGCTCGATCGAGGACTGGGACCCACGCGAGCAACGGCTCTATGACGTGGGTGAGGCGGCAGAGCGCGTCGCCGTAGCGGCCGCGGCGGCGCACGCCGGCGATGTGCATCTCGTGCTGACCGCGCGCGCGGAGAACTACCTGCGCGGCAACCCCGACGTGAACGACACGATCTCGCGCCTGCGGGCCTATCAAGCGGCCGGCGCCGACGTGCTGTACGCGCCCGCACTCGACCGCCCGGAGGATCTGCGCGAGCTGCTCGCGGCGGTGGAGCGCCCCGTCAACGTGCTCGCGCGGCGGGGCACGCCGCCCGTGACGGAGCTGGCCGAGCTGGGGGTGAAGCGCATCTCCGTCGGCAGCGGCTTCGCGTTCGCCGCATACGGCGCCGCCATACAGGTCGCGAGCGAGCTGATGAGCGACGGCACGTACAGCTTCACCGACCTCTCGAGCGCCGGTGCGAAGGCTGCGCGCACGGCGTTCGCCAGTTGAGGGCCTTCTCAGGCGGCGGCTCCGGCGGCCGCCTCGACGATACGGGCGACGTAGTCGCCCGTGATCTGCCGGGTGGCGGCGTTGACGCGGTTGAACGCGTTGATCGTCGCGATCGCCACCACCAGGGCCGCCAGCTGAGGCTCGGTGTAGTGGCGGGCGGCATCGTCCCAGACCTCGTCCGGCACCGGGTCGGGCCGGTCGGCCAGCCTGGTGGCCGCCTCGGTGAGCGCGAGCGCCGCACGCTCGGCATCGCTGAAGTACGGCGCCTCGCGCCACGCGGCGACGAGATGGGTGCGCTCGCTGCTCTCGCCCATGTGTTCGAGCTCGCGCGTGTGGATGTCCACGCACACGCTGCAGCCGTTGATCTGGCTAGCGCGTAGCGTGACCATGGCGAGCGTTGCCTCAGGGATCCCGGCGTGCTTCGCCGAGGCGCCGAGCTGCTGGAACGCGTCGAGCGCGCCGGGCACGGTGAGCGCGGGGTTCTGGATTCTCGCCTGGGTCATGGTGCTCCTCCTGGGTTGTGAGTGTGGGGTTGTGGATCGATGGGCGTGTCGGGGGGCGGCCGGTGTGCGCTGAAGAGCGACGCGAAGTCCCCGACCGCCCCGAGGTGCGCGAGCTTGTCGGGGTTGACGACCGAGCCGATGCTGCGGATCTCGCCGCCCGCGATCTCGAGCGACCACACGCTGATCAGCCGCTGCTGGCCGTCCAGAGTCACGACTCCCGGACCGCCGTTCACCTCGGTCGGTCGCAGCGTGAGGTCGGGAACCCGTGAGGCGACCCGCATCCAGGTGAGCAGCGTGCGGGCAACGCGATTGCGACCGCGCAGCGACCGCGCCAGCGCCGGGACCTTCCCGCCGCCGTCGCCGGTCAGCACCACGTCGTGCGTCAGCAGGGCCTCCAGCCCGGCCAGGTCCCCCTGCTGGGCGGCGGCGAGAAATCTCTGCGTGAGCTCCTCGCGCTGCTCGCGCGAGGTCTGGAAGCGGACGCGGTGCTCCCCGACGTGACGCCGCGCCCGGCTCGTCAGCTGGCGCACGTTCTCCTCGCTCTTGCCGATGATCTCCGCGATCTCCGCATAGCCGTAGTCGAACACGTCGTGCAGCAGCAGCGCGGCTCGCTGCTCGGGAGACAGGCTCTCGAGCAGCACCAGCATCGCCAGCGACAGCGAGTCGGCCATCTCGGCGTGCTTGGTCGGATCGTCGACGCCGTCGGTGAAGATCGGCTCGGGCAGCCACTCACCGACATACTGCTCACGCCGAGCGCGCGCCGAGCGCAACTCGTTGATCGCAAGCCGGGTGGTGATGGTGGCGACGTAGGCCCGCGGGGAGGCGATCCGCTCGCCGTGCTCGACCGCCCGATGGACGCGCAGCAACGCCTCCTGGACGACGTCCTCGGCTTCGGAGACGCTGCCGAGCATCCGGTAGGCAACCGCGAACGACACCGGCCGCAACTGCTCGAGCTCGTGTTCTTCAGCGGTCATTTCGGGTGTTCTCCGGTCGCATCATCCGCTTCGTCGATCTGGCCTACAACCCATAGAGACAAGACGACCGCCTCAGCTGTGACACCCCGAGCATGGCCCCCGGGGCTGAACCCTATCCCTTTACTGCTAGAGTAAAGTGATCGGGCGGATCTCGACCAAGAACCAGATCACGATCCCCGTCGCGGCGCTCGACGAGGTTGGGCTGCACGCCGGCGAGCGAGTCACGATCGAGCCGGCCGGCGACGGCGAGCTGCGGATCCGCCGCGCCACCACGACCTTCGAGGATGCGTTCGGGACGCTGACGGGCACCTACCCTGCCGGCTATCTCGAGCAGCTCGACGCCGAAGATGCCGTGCGGTGAAGGTGCTCCTCGACGCGGACGTACTGATCGGAGCGCTTGACGGCGAGGACCCGCATCATCATCGCGCTCGCGCGCTGTTCACCAAGTGGCGCGACGACCAAGACGCGTGCGCGATCAGCGTGGTGAACCTGACCGAGGTGCTGATCGCTCCCTCGGCCGACGTGCCGAAGCTCGCCGCCGCCCGGGAGGCGATCGCCGCCCTCGGCGTCACCGTGCACCAGCCGAACGAGGCGATCGGGGTCGAGGCGGCGCGCCTGCGAGGACGGCACCCGATCAGCCTGCCCGACGCCTACTGTCTCGCAACCGCGAAGCACACGAGCTCCGCGGTCTCGTCATTCGATCAGAAGATCCTGAAGGCCGCCACGCGCGAAGGCATCGAGGCCGCCTAACGGCGCTACGCCGCAGTAGGCGCTCCGAACCAGGTGCTCAGCGCCTCGGGGAGTCCGAGCTGGGTTCGGTCTCCGGTCCAGGCGACGTATCCGTCGGGGCGGATCAACACGGCAGTGGCAGCGGTGACCGCGCCGAGGACCGGGAGCTCCCACGGGCCGTCGTATCGAGCGTCGATCAGCTGGACCCGCTCAGCCCATGGAGCGATGTCGAAGCCGCCGGGCTCACCGAGGTTGAGCAGCACCGGCTTGGCGTCGTGCAGCAGCTCGAAGACTCGCAGCGGACCGTCAGCGGTCACGAGGTCGAGATCGGGCATGCGGCGTCCGAGCAGGGGGTGGCCCTCGCCGCATCGTCCCCGGAGGGGGAGCTCGTAACGGATGTCCAGCCCGGAGACGATTCCGACCAGTCGCTTGCGAGGCTCGTCCATCTTCGCCAGCTCCGACACCACCTCCACCAGGGCCTTCGTGCGCTCGTCCCCGCGCTGGAGCGCGGTCTGAGCCATCGTGTGCCGCAGCGCGCGGGCGGCGACCGGGTGGCGCTCGTCCTGATAGGTGTCCAGGAAGTTGTCCGGGGAGATCCCGTTGACCACCTGAGCGAGCTTCCAGCCCAGATTCACGGCATCCTGCACACCGAGGCTGAGGCCCTGTCCACCCGCCGGGTAGTGCACGTGCGCCGCGTCGCCGGCGAGCAGGACTCGTCCAACGCGGTAGGCCGCGGCCTGGCGTGTCATGTCCGTGAACCTCGAGATCCAGGTGGGATCGTGGATCCCGAAGTCGCTGCCGTACACCGCGATGAGCGCCTCGCTCAGGTCGCGCAGGGTGGGCTCGCTGCTGGGCCCGAGCTGGCGCTCGGTCACCGTGACCCGCACGGGCCCCCCATCCATGTACACCACCTCGCCGTCGCGGATCTCGTACTCCAACCTGCCGATGCCGTGAACGCCGAGGGCGTCGCGCCGGATGCCCAGCTCCGGCTCCTCGCTCACCTCGACCTCGGCGATCAGGTTGCTCCTCGTCGCATCCCACCCGGGGAACTCGATGCCGGCTGCTCTACGGATGAGGCTGCGCCCTCCGTCACACCCGACGAGATACCGCGCCCGTAGCAACCGCCCATCGGACAGCTCGACGTCGACGCCGGTGTCGTCCTGCGCGAAGCCCGTCACCTCACATCCGTAATGGATCCGCACCGGCAGCTCGGCGATCCAGGCGGCCATGATCCGCTCGATCTGGTTCTGCCAGATCCCGAGCGAATACGGATGACGCGTCGGGAAGTCGCTCATGTCCAACACGGTCGTGGCCAGCATCGAGGCCTGAGCGACCTGACCCTCCGCGAGGAACCGATCGGCGACCCCGCGCTGATCGAGCACCTCGATCGTGCGCGAGTGAAAGCCGCCCGCCCGTGAGCCAACGAGCACGTGATCGGGACGCCGCTCGACGACGGCGACATCGATCTTTGCCAACGCCAGCTCAGCCGCCAGCATCATCCCCGCCGGACCGCCTCCGGCGATCACCACCGCATGCTCGCTCACAGCCACACTCCCGTCGGGTACGTCGAGGACAACGTGCGCATTTTGTGACTCCCATCTCCGTAGGCTCTGGTCTCGGTTGGCGGTTATACAGCGCAACCGAAGGCCTCATGAGGGCCTCGTGAGTGGTATAAATTGGAAGTGGAGAGGTGGCCGTCACGCCCGATTGGAGTTCCTCGGACCGCATCTGGTAGCTCAGCCGTGAGGCCGTGCGCTACACGGTTCTGAGCGCTTCAGTGGGTGAGAGGCGCGCGGCGCGGATCGCCGGCAGCAGCCCTGCGATCGCGCCGATCAGCAGCGCAGCCCCGAACCCGCCTGCCCACGCGAGCGTGGGGATGACGATCGCCCAGTGCTTGGTGCTCGCATAGATGGCGGTGGCGAGGATGCCCGTGGCGATGCCGACCGCGCCACCGGCGAGCGACAGCAGGATCGCTTCGCACAGGAACTGCAGGCGGATCTGGCCTTTCGTGGCGCCGAGCGCGCGGCGCAGGCCGATCTCCGAGCGGCGTTCCAGCACGGAGATGACCATGATGTTCGCCACCCCCACCGCGCCCACCAGCAGGGCCACCGCGCCGAGTCCGAGGAACAGGCCGTTGAAGGCGCCTTGGGCGTCGGCGCGCGCTGTGAGCGTGGCCGACGGGAGGCTGACATCGACTTCGTTGGGAGCTTCCGGATCGGCGGTGGCGGCGAGCACCGACTGCACGGCCGCCACCTGGCTGTTCTGGGCGCGCACGTAGACCGTGTTCGGGTGCCCGTTGAAGCCGAGATAGCGTTTGGCCGCGGGGAAGCCCACGAGCACAGCGCCTTCGATTTCAGGCGTCAGCGTGGACGGGCCGAGGATGCCGACCGGGTAGAACCACTGGTTGTCGAGCCAGATCCGCTCGCCGGGATAGATGTGGTCGATGCCAAGGCGCTGCGCGGCGGCGGGGCCGAGCACGGCGACCGGCTCGGTCGCGGTGGCGGCGTTGAGGTAGCTCCCCTGCGTGAGCGGGATGTTCAGCGCGTGCAGGAGGTTGAGGCTTGCGGCCTCGATGTCGAGGGCGTTGGTGTCCACGCTCGGGATCAGCGGCGAGCGGTACACCGCTCCGCTCACCTTGCCCGTCTGCGCGACGTGTTCGACGGGGTAGATGCGGGAGATCATCGCCGGCGCCGCCAGCGGCAGCTCGGCGGTGTTGCCGGCGAAGCCCTGACCGTTGGTCACGATCAGCAGGTTCGTGCCGAGCTCGTCGATTTCTTCCAGCAGACCCGCCTGGGAGGAGGAGGACAGGCCGAGCACCGCCACGATCGCCGCCACCCCGATCGCGATCCCCAGCGCCGACAGCGCCGCGCGCGTGCGCCGCGTGCGCAGCCCCACGCTCGCGACCCGCCCGAGGTCGCCCGGGTGCAGGCGAGCGGGAACCAGCTTGGCGGGGGAGCTCGCGGGCTCGACGGTCGCGCTCACGGCCGCTGGCTCACGGGGCTTCGTTGACGAGCGCGAAGGCCGCCGCCCGTGCGTGGCCGGCGCTCGCCTCGACCACGTAGCCGCCGGGCTCGCGGTCGGCGGTGTACGCGGGCGCGAGCGCGACCCCGCACGCGTTCGTCCTCACGCTCGCCACGCGCGCCTGGCGCGTGCGCGCCCGCCGGCGCGACCGCGACGCGACCCGGACGGTGAAGCGTCCGCTGGCCCCCGCGGAGGGCGCGGCGAACGACACGAGCGTGCCGGGGACGCGGTTGCCCAGGGCGTCGGTGACCGTGACCGCGAGGCTGACCGGGAAGCGGGCGCCCACGCGCGCGGACTGCGTAGCGCCGACTCCCAGCGTGAGCTTGGCCGGCGCCCCGGCGAGGTTGGTGAGGGTGAACAGCGCCGGCGCGAGGCTGCCGGTTGACGCATCGCCGCCGTGCGGTTCACTGGCCCCCGAGCTCCCCAGCGCGGCGCTCGCGGCGAGCGTCCCCGTCTCGCCGTTGGCTGTCAGGGCCGGCGAGGTCGCGACACCGTCGGCGTTGCTGGTCGCACTCGCCTCGCTCGCGCCACCCGCGAAGCTCGCGTCCGCGCCCGATCCCGCGCCCGCGCTGGAACTCGAGCTCGTGCCGCACGCGCTCGCGGCGGTGGATGCGGTGAGCGTGAACGTGACGCTCGCACCCGCCACCGGGTTGCCGTCGCCGTCGAGCACCTGCACCGCGAGCGCCCGCCTGTACGCGTGTGTGACCGTGGCCGTCTGCTTCAGCGGCGAGACCGCCACCAGCCGCGCCGGTGTCCCCGCGGCCGTGTTGGTCAGCGAGAACGTCACCGTCCCGTACTCGGAGGAGGCGGTGACCGTGTAGCTGCCCGCGATCGCGTTGGCGGTGAACGTCGGGGCCATGACGGCGCCGCTGCTGTCGGCGCCCACGGTGGCCGCGCTCGTGCCGCTGGCCGAGAACACGCCGCTCGCGCCGGTGGAGGGCGCGGTGAACGTCACCGCCACGCCCGCTGCGCCGCTCGTCACCGCGCACCCGTCGGTGTTGGTGAGGGCGACCTGCAGTCCCGACGCGTAGGCGCTGCTCAGGGTTGCCGTCTGGGGGGTGCCCGCCACGAGCGTCATCGCGTTCGGCGTCGTGTAGGCCGGACAGTTCGAGTTGGAGCCAGCGCCTGGTTCTCCGCCAGCGGCTGACGAGACCCCGGCGAGCGCCCCGCCCGCTGCGGCCAGGGCCCCCACGGCGGCGAGGATCGCCAGCGCCCGCCTTCGCGTCCGTGTCCAGCTCATCGGCCCGCTCCGTCGAGGATGGCCGGGGAGCTGGTGTCGGCCACGATCTCCCCGTCGAGCATCTGAACCTGGCGTGGCAGGCGCGCGGCCAGCGCCGTGTCGTGGGTGATCACGAGGATCGTCGCGCCCTGCGCGTGCAGGTCCTCCAGCAGCTCGACGATCGCCGCTCCGGAGGCGCTGTCGAGGTTGCCGGTCGGCTCGTCGGCGAGCACGATCGCGGGAGCGCCCACCAGCGCCCTGGCGATCGCCACGCGCTGGCGCTCGCCGCCGGACAGCTTGCTCGGGTGGAAGCTCGCGCGCTCGGCGAGACCCACTCGCGCGAGCGTCTGCGCCGCCAGCTCGCGGCGCTCAGCCACCGCCACGCCGGAGTACAGCAGCCCGTCGGCGACGTTCTCCAGGGCCGTGGAGTGCTCGGCGAGGAAGAACTGCTGGAAGACGAAGCCGATGCGCGTCGCGCGCAAGGCCGCCAGTTCGCGGTCGCTCAACGTCGCCACGTCCACACCGGTGATCGACACCACGCCCGAGCTCGGGCGGTCGAGCGTCCCGATCGCGTGCAACAGCGTCGACTTGCCCGAGCCGGAGGGCCCGACGATCGCGACCAGCTCGCCCTCACACACCTCGAAGCTGACGTCGCGCAGCGCGTACACCGGCGGCGCCGCGCCGTAGCGCTTGCTCACGTCGCGCAGCTCGAGGACTGGAGTGCCCGCCCGCCCGCCCATCCTCCCCGCATCGCTCATGAGCTCGGCACCACCACGCGCTGGCCGGCCGCCAGTTCCGGGCCGCTGACCTGCACGTCGCCCGCTTCGTCGTCGAACAGCCCCGCCGTGACGGGAACCAGCCGGTGCACGCCATCCGACGGCACCTCCTCCACGGCATAGCCGCCGCCGGCGAGGGCCAGCAGCGCGCTCACGGGCACCACCAGCGCGCTTTCCACGCTGGCGGTCGTGATCGAGACCTGCACCGGCGCCGCATCGAGATTGCCCGTTGCGTTCGGTTCGTTCGGGGTGACGTCGACTTCGATCGTCGGCGTGCCTTCTTCGCCGTGTTCGCTGGGAGGCGCCACCGCGACGCTCGCGACATAGGACACCGTGCCAGGGGTGGTCTGGTTGTCGGGCAGCGTGATCACCACCCGGTCGCCCTTCTTCACGCTCGCCTGCTGGGAGGCGTCGAGCTCGACGGTCACCTGGCGCGCGGTCGAGCTCACCGCCAGCACCGGTCCCGGGGATACGTTCATGCCGACGCTGGGGGTCACGCTCGTCACCCGCACCGGGCCGGACTCGAACACCACCGAGCCGAGCGCCAGCGCTCCCGTCTGCGCCAGCCCGTGGGCGGCTTGGAAGGCGCGGATCGCCGCGGCGGTGGCGGCGGTGAATTCCTCGCCGGCCAGGCCGGTGCCATATCCGAGCGCTTCCAGGTTGGCGTTCAGCTCAGCCACGTCCGGCCCCGCAGACATACCCGCGAGGAACGCCCGCGTGGCGAGCGTCGGACCGTACAGCAGGATCGTGGCCTGTTCGCCGATCGCATACAGGCTGCGGTTGCGGGCGATCACCTCGCCCACCGAGGGCAATGAGGTGTAGACCGCGCCCTGCGCGTAGCTCACCGCCGTCGCGCGGGCCGTGGTGAGCGCCGACTCCGAATGCCCCAGCGAGCTCTGCGCCGAGGCGAGCTGTGTGCGGTCGGCGGTGACCCGCGCTTCGGTGCCGGTCACGCTCTGCTCGCCGCTCGTCACCGTCTGCGTGTCGCCCGCGCACGTGCCCGAGCTGCCGCCGGCGGAGGAGCCGGCTTCGGCGGCGCCTTCGCCCGCGCAGTCGACCGCCTCCTTGGCTCGTGCCGCCGCCAGCTGGCTCTGCGCGCGCTGGAGCGCCGCGCCGTCGCTTGCCAGCGAACGCTGCGCCGAGGCCACCTGCGCTTCGCCGCTCGCGATCTGCTGTTCTGACTGCTGCACGGCCGTGGGGGCGTTCCCGGACGCCACCATGATCTTCGAGGAGCCCGCGTAGCCGAGCGTGCCGCCGACCTGCGTCTGCGAGGACAGCGACTGCATTCTCACCGTCGTGAGGCTCGTCGGCGTGGAGTTGTCGGCCACGCCGGCGCTCGCCTTGGGCGAGTTGTGAAACGGATCGAGCACGATCAGCAGCACGGCCAGCACGATCGCGACGATGGCAGCGAGGGCCGCCCAGCGGCCGCGCCGCGACCGCACGCTCACGGAGCGACCGCCGTTTGTTCGGAGGATCGACCGGGCCCGGCGCTCGCGTGCACTGCCGCCCCCTTACCACCGAACGGCAAGTTCGACTGGCATGCTTTCTGCGCGGCCTGGAACTGCGGTGAGCTGGGGTTGAGCCCACCCGCCCCGCCCGCCTTGAGCGTGACCCTCGTGCCACCGCCGGAGAACTTCGGGTCGGGGAAGTTGGGGACTCCATGGTGGCGCATGCATTCCGAGAACTTCAGCGCCGCTTCCTGCATTTTGGCCTGCTGCGCCGGGCTCGGGGCGATCTTCGAGGGCGCGTACTTGCTGCACGCCTTTTCGGCCGCCTGGAACTGGGACGATTCCGGATTCGGTCCGTGGCCGTTGTGGTTTTCGATGTGTATGCCGCCTTCGCTCGGTTCGGGGAATTCGGGTTCCCCGTGGGTGCGCATGCACTGTGCGAACTCGACCATCTTCTTCTGGACGGCGGCGCTCGTTTCGCCCGATTCGGGCGTGCCGCCGCTGGACCCGCCCGAAGCGCTCGACGGACTGGAGCTGCTCGTGGTGCCGATGTGGGCGACGCCGGCGCTCGGACTCGAGGAGCCGCCACAGGCGGCCAAGAGAAGGCTCGCCGACACTACACACAGGACGCTGGCAAGGACGAGCGGGGGACGGCGGGACACGGGGGCTCCTTTGCGTCGATCGCTGATCGATGGTGCCGCCGCGCGATCTGCGATCGCTCGCGGCGGCGCACACATCAAACCGGCCCAACCTGAGAGTCTCCTTAGAGGAGCTGAGGAGCTTCCTGAACGGCCCCAGAAGCTGGGGAAGCATCGCGCTTGGCCGCGCGAAGCTCGGCGTCGCTCATCTCCAGCGGCGGCAGCTCGAGCGTCAGGCGCGCGCCGCCGCTGGGGTCGTTGACGGCCTGCACCGAGCCGCCGTGAGCCTCGGCCGTCTGCCTGACGATCGCGAGCCCGAGACCCGAGCCGGGACGCGCACGAGCCTCGGGGGAGCGATAGAAGCGGTCGAACACACGGGGCAGGTCCTCCGCGGAGATACCCGGCCCGTGGTCGCGCACCTCCAATCGTCCGTCACGCACGCGCACCTCGATCGGACCGGCGGTCGGAGGGTTCCATTTGCACGCGTTGTCGAGCAGGTTCGCGATCGCGCGATCCAGACGGGCGGGCGCGGCGCGCACCAGACAGGGCTCGGCGTCGAGGTCCAACGTGGATGAGTGCCCGCCCACCCCGTGCAGTCTTGCGCGCTCGAGCGCTCCCTCGACGGCGAGGTCGAGGCGCACGTCCTCGACCTCGATCTCCTCGATCTCGGTCTTTGACAGGTCGACCAGGTCCCCGACGAGCACGGTCAGCTCCTGCAGCTGCGCCTGTGCGGCCGCCACCACGCGGGCGCGCTCGCGCGCGGGTAGACGCTCCCCCATCGCGAGCGCGTCGAGGTTCGCCTGCGCGCTGGTCAGCGGCGTGCGCAGCTCGTGCGAGGCGTCGGAGACGAGCTGGCGCTGTGCCAGCCGCGAGCGCTCGAGCGCGGCCAGCATCGTGTTGAAGCTCGCGGCCAACCGCCCCAGCTCGTCCTGCTCGCCGGCTTCGATGCGGTGGCCGAGGTCCTGCGTTCTGGCGACGCGTTCGGTGGCGCCCATCAGGCGCCGCACCGGCACCAGGGCGGCGCGCGAGACGAGCAGCCCGAGCGCGGTCGCCAGCGCGATCCCGCCGAGGCACACGAGCGCCAGCACCAGCTTCAGGTGACTGAGCGTGCTGTCCACATCGGTCAGCGGCAGGGCGACCTGCAGAACGCCGCCCCCCACGGCCGGCGCGGCCAGCACCCGCACCGGCGTGCCGGCGATCGTCCGGTCGCTGAAGAAAGCACCGCGCTTGCCTTCGGCCACGGCGCGCGTCGCCGCCGTCATCGGGATCACGACGCCCTTTTCTTCCGAGCGCAGGATCTGGCCGTTCGGGCGCGAGAGCTGTGCGTAGCCCGCGGCGCCGCCGAGCCCAGGTGCGGGTAGCACCAACCGAGCTTGTCCGGGCCCGTGGCCGAACCCGCCCTGTGTCGCTTCGGGCACCGCGGTGCAGTTTGACTGCGCGCGACCCGGTGACTGACGTCGCGCGGGTCATCACCTTGCCGCCTTCGAGCGTGACGGTTTCCGAGACCACGGTCTTGACCGAGCCGTTCGGGCTCGGTCGCGCTTCCTGCAGTCCGCCCGCGCCGGCCGAGTGCTCGCTGCCCACCTTTGCGGAGGCGGCCGACGGAAGCCTGCCTTCCAGCCGGCCTTCCCGTTTCAGCTTGGCTAGCTCGGCCGAGCTCACCTTGGCCAGGAGCTGGACCGCTTGGGGCAGGCCGGGCGTGACCTTCGCGCGCAGGCGTGTTGTCGATGCCGGAGCGCAGCTCGTCGCGGGTCACGACGTACACGACCACCGACGCGAGCACGACCGCCGCGGCAACCGCCCCGGCAGCCAGCAGCACCATGCGCCGGCGGAAGCTCATCGTCGCGCCGCCGCGCGCTCCGCCGATCTCAGCACGTAACCAACCCCCCGCACCGTGTGCACCAAGCGCGGCTCCCCGGCGGCCTCGGTCTTGCGACGCAGATAGCCGATGTAGACCTCCAGCGAGTTCGACGCGGGCCCGAAGTCATAGCCCCAGACACTGTCAAAGATGCACGCCCGCGTCAGCACCTGGCGGGGATGACGCAACAGCAGCTCCAGCAGCAGGAACTCGGTGCGCGTGAGCTCGATCGGACGCCCGCCGCGGCGCGCCTCGTGGGCGACGCGGATCGAGCTCGAGATCCTCGAAGCGCAGAACCAGCTCCTCGCCCTCCCAGCCCGTACGTCGCAGCAGCGCGCGCAGGCGCGCGATCAGCTCCTCGTGGGCGAACGGCTTGGCCAGGTAGTCGTCGGCGCCGGCCTCCAGACCCGCCACCCGCTCGCGCACCTCGGTACGCGCGGTCAGCATCAACACCGGCGTGCGATCGCCGACGGCGCGCATCCGCCGGCAAACCTCCAGACCATCGAGGCCCGGCATCAGCACGTCGAGGATCACCGCGTCGGGCGAGTCGAGCGCGAGCGTGCGGATCGCCTCGCGCCCGTCTGCCGCCATGGCCACCTCGAACCCGCTCAGGTCGAGCACGAGCGCCAGCGCCTCGCGCACGGACGCGTCGTCGTCGACGACCAGAAGACGCATGGCCCCAATGCTGACGGGTCAACGTGAAAGAAAGCTGAACGTGGGATCTGCTCGCGTTCGCCGAACGACCTCGACGACTTCAAGGGCGTGGCGGGCGCTTGTTGAGAATCTCGGGTACTCGGGAGACGCTCTCGATCCAAACTCGCGCGTCAGGGTCGATCAGCTCGACGAGCCGAAGCATCTCCTCGTAGTGGAACGGCGGATGTGACGGCGCTGCTCGATGCTCCCAGAGTGTGGTGACCGGCGCCACCACGGATGGTCGAAGGGGCACGCCACCGCGTCTCCCAAAAAGGTGCGCCTGGTCGCCGTCGACGCCCCTCATCGAGGCTCATAGCCGGTCTACACTGGCGGCCAGCACCGGCTCCAAGTCCGAGCGGTGAGCGACTCCGGCGCCGACATCCGGCTACTGGAGACGCTCGACGACGGACCCTGACGTCACGCGTCGGCGGTAACGCGCTCGCGAATCCGGGGCGCCCAACATGTGGGATGATCCGCGATCATGGTGCGCGCACGATGAGCCGCTCGATCTTCCGGACGCTCCACCAGCGCTATGGCACCGGGGTTTCCGGTATCGAGCGCAGGCGCAGGGCGCTCGGCCACCTCGAGCGTGCGCGCGGGACGATCCCGTTCGATATTCAGCGCGCCCCCCCACCCGCCCTCGCATCCCCGCCGACGGTGGCGATCGTCGGTGCGGGGTTTGCCGGTTGCGCGGCGGCGTGGCTGGCCAAGATGTGCGGCTTCGAGGTCACGGTTTTCGACGCTATGGGTAGGGCAGGCGGCCGCGTGCAGTCGTCGTCTTCGATCGTTCCCGGGCGAATCCTCGAGATGGGCGCTGAGCTCATCGGGCTCAACCACCCGTTCTGGATCTTGTTCGCCAACGCGGCCGGGCTGGGTCTCGCCGTCGTCACCCCCGAGGACGAGCAGGGCGGCGGTTTGCTCGAGTCCCCTCTCGAGCTCAATGGCCGCCTATACGGCCCAAGCGAACAGAAAGAGCTCTACGAAGGGATGCGCACGGTCTTCGAGTCGTGGGCTGAGCAAGCGTGCGTCGTGACAGATCCATGGGAGCCTTGGCGCACGCCCAACGCTCCCGCCCTGGATTCACAGAATCCCTTGCAGCACATCCCACTGGCACCTCGCCCGATGTCATCGCTGCGATCTCGACAGAATTCGAATTGGACAACACCATCCCGATTTCGCGACAGAGCTGGCTGGCCGTCCTCGCCCAGATCAGCGCTGGGGGCGGCTGGGGCTTCTTCGAAGACACAGAGGTCTTCCGGTGCTCAGCCGGTAATCAGGCGCTCACCGACTGGCTTCTCGACGATGTAGCCATTGAAACACAGAAGACGATCACGGCGATCGCGGTGACGGATACTGTGACGCTGACGTTTGCCGGAGAACAGCACGCCGGGCCGTTCGACTACGTGATCGTCGCCGTGCCGGTCGCGATGTGGCCGCAGATCGCCGTCGACGGAACGGGATTTCCAAAGACCGGCATCGGCAACGGGCCGGCGGTCAAGTATCTCGCGCCGGTGGACACGCGTTTTTGGATTCCGCAATGGCTTTCGCCGGAAGGCATGTCGGATGCGCTCGGAATGACGTGGGAGGGCACTGACAATCAAGCCGACACGGCCGGATTCGATCTGACGGTGTTCGCCGGCGGGAACACAGCCGTGAACGCGATCGACAACGGCGGCACGGATGATTATTTCAAGCCGCTCATCTCCGCTTTGTACCCCGGGTTTGCGACACCCGGGGGTACGTTCGTCAACTGGCCGGGCAACCCGGCGATCCAGATGGGCTACTCGTGCCCGGAACCAGGCCAAGTCGTGAACCAGCAGCAGAGCTACCTCACGCCGTACAAGGGCCGCCTTTTCGTCGCCGGCGAGCACACCTCGCCCGCGTGGTTCGGGTTCATGGAGGGAGCGCTCGAGTCGGGGGTGCTCGCGGCCATCCTCACGGCCAAAGCCGCAGGCCTGCTCTGACCCGAAGGATCCGGCGTCGGCGCGGGCAGCGACGCCCACAGATGTTGCACCGCGTAAGCGCGATACGGCCGCCAGCGCTCGGCGAGCCTCGTGGCGCTCGCGGGCTCGCCACTGTGTCCGAGCTGCTCGAGCGCGTGGCGCACACCGAGGTCGCTGGGCAGGAACGCATCGGGGTCCCCCAGCGCGCGCATCGCGATGTATTCGGCCGTCCACGGGCCGATCCCCGGCAGCGCCAGCAAGCGCTCCCGTGCGTGCACACGATCGGCGCCCGCGTCGATCGTGATCTCCTCGTTCGCGAGCGCAGCGACCAGCCCGAGCAGCGCGCGCCTGCGGGCGACGGGCATCGCGAGCGTCGCGGGGTCCGCGTCGGCGAGCGCGGCGGCGGACGGGAACACGTGCGTGACCGTGCCCAGCGGTCGCTCGAGCTGCTCGCCGTGCGCGGCCGTCAGACGGCCGGCGAGCGTCGCGGCGCCGCGCACGGAGACCTGCTGACCGAGCACCGCGCGCACGGCGAGCTCGTGGCCGTCGACGCACCGGGCACGCGCGTCCCGGCGCGCCGCGCACGAGCGCTCCGAGCAGCGTCGGGGCGAGCACCTCGGTGACGCTGTCCGGGTCGGAGTCGAGGTCGAGCAGCGCGCGCGAGCGCTGCATCGCGGCGCCGAGGTCGCGCAGGTCCTCGAGCCGGAAGCGCGCGTGGACGTGCCCGTCGGCGGGGCGCAGCTCGACGACGCCCGCGCCGTGCGGCAGGCGCAGGCTGCGCCGGTAGGCGCCGTCGAGCACCTGCTCGACGCCCGCGACGGCACGCAGCCCCAGGAACGAGACGAGTCCGTCGGCGTCCAGCGGCGCGCGGTAGGGCAGGCGCAGCGACAGCGCGCCGCTGTCCTCGAGGCGCCCGTATCTGCGCGCGCGTGCGCGCAGCTGGCTGGGCGTCAGCGCGAACACCTCCTGGATCGTCGCGTTGAACTGGCGCACGCTGTGAAAGCCCGCCGCGAACGTCACCTCGACGATCGGCAGCTCCGTCGTCTCGATCAGGATGCGCGCCGTTTGCGCGCGCTGGGCGCGGGCGAGCGCGAGCGGGCCGGCGCCGACGACCGCGACGAGCTGGCGGTGCACGTGACGCTCGGTGTAGCCGAGCCGGCGCGCGAGGCCGACGACGCCCTCGCGGTCGACCAGGCCGTCGGCGATCAGCCGCATCGCGCGCCCGACGAGATCCGCGCGCAGATCCCACTCGGGCGAGCCCGGCGTCGCGTCCGGGCGGCAGCGCTTGCAAGCGCGAAAGCCAACCGACTGCGCGGCGGCGGCGGACACGAACAGGCGCACGTTCTCGCGTTTGGGCGTGCGCGCCGGACAGCTCGGGCGGCAGTAGATGCCGGTCGTCTTCACCCGCAGAACACCCACCCGTCAAAGCGCGGATCGCACGCCTCGATGGCCTGCCACACGCGATCGGAGTCGAGGTTCACGCACGCACCCTGACACGCCCCCGCGCGCATGTCTAGCGGAAATCGGACCTGTATGACAGTGGGGTTGAAGAAGACCGAAAACCGCGAGCTTCGCGGCTAGAGGACGAAGGGAACGAGCATCTTCGTTCTGCTTCGATACGCCGGATACGCGGTGGGGAACGTCGCGGCGAGGTTCTTCTCCTCCACCGACGCGGAGTAGTAGAAGTACCCACCGAGGACCGCGACGACGATCAGACCCAGCAGGTTGGTCGCGAGTGCGGTCCCGAGCAGCCCGGTCAGGAGTCCCGTGTAGATCGGGTGGCGGACGAACCGGTAAGGCCCGGATGTGACGAGCTCCGGCTCGGCCTTCTGGGACATGGGCATCCCCCAGTTGCGCCCGAGATGCACGCGAGCCCAGATCGCCAGCGCGATCCCGGAGGCGAACACGACGGCGCCGACCACTCCGAGGACCGGGCTGTGGACGGCCAGGCTGCCGCCGCGGAACACGCGGACGAGGAGCACCACCGACAGGACGGTCAGGCCGGTCAGGGGGATCCGACGCCTGCTGCCTCTGCCCTCCTTCACGCCGACGGCCGACACGAGCCAGTAGACCCAGAAGACGATCCACGCGACGGCGATGGCGGTTTCGAGAGCGGCCAAGGTGCTCGACAGTCTGGCAGTGACTCACAGAGCGGGGCGCGACGCGGCGATGATGCTCGAGTCGTGGTCGCGCCCCCGCAGCAGCCCGCGCAACCTACGGGGCGAGGCGGAACGGCGGGTAGCGATCGGTGACCAGCACGTGGGCGTAAGCGATCACCCGGTTGGTCCAGCGCCCGACGCCGACGAGGAAGTCGAACATCGGGCGCGGAAAGCGACCGGTGAACAGGATCGCGAACCAGGCGGCGATCACGACGAAGAACGCGGCGATGTAGAGGAAGAACAGCACCACGTAGTGCGGGATGGCCAGCAGCCACTTGACGAGCGGTAGCCAGCGGTTGAGGTCGTTGCGCGCGTCCGGATAGGCAAACTCGAGATGCACCGCCTGATGCTCGTCGGTGGAGGGATAGCGGTCCTCCATCAGTGCCAGGTAGACGCCGACCCGGGCGGAGAACCGCATCAGCTCGAGGTTCCAGTCGAACCACCAGCGCGGGTACTTCTGCCGGAACACGATCAACAGCAGCGTGGGCAGCACGACCAGGCCTACAGCGCCGGCGGTCCCGCCGGCCCTTCCACCGTAGGCGGAGGCGCTGCCCTCGATCAGGGCGAGCACGATCGCGATGGGGATGACCATGAACAGGCGAAAGACGGTGGTCATGCGGTTGAGCGGCCGGTCCGGGTAGTCGACCGAGTACTGGACCGGATACGGAGCGTCGGGGTTCATGTGGTGCCTTTCGGTGAGGTGTACGGCGTACACTCGTGGGGGCAACTATAGGTGTACGCTGTACACTTGTCAAGGCCAATGACGAAACGGAAGATCGCCACTCGGAAGCCGCTGAGCAGAGCTCGTGTGCTGCAGGCCGCCGTCGCCCTCGCCGACGATGCCGGGCTCGAAGCGTTCAGCATGCGCGGGCTCGCACAGGAGCTCGACGTCGTGCCGATGGCGCTGTACAAGCACGTCGCCAACAAGGAGGAGCTCCTCGACGGCATGGTCGACATCGTCTTCAGCGAGATCGAGCTGCCTTCCGAGGACCTCGATTGGAGGTCCGCCATGCGGCGCCGGGCGATCTCCGCGCGCGAGGCGCTCATGCGCCACAGCTGGGCGATCGGGATGATGGAGTCGCGACACCCGGGGCCGGCGAACCTGCAAAACCACAACGCGGTGATGGGCTGCCTGCGCAACGCGGGCTTCCCGTTCGAGATGGCGATCCACGCCTATTCGCTCCAGGACGCCTATATCTACGGGTTCGCCCTACAGGACAGGGATCTGGCGTTCGAGACCCCCAGCAGTGCCGGAGAGGCCGCGCAGCGCAGGGCGCAGACGATCGGCGCGCTCGAGGACTACCCGCACCTCGTCGAGATCGCCACGAAGCTCCCCGAGTTCGGGTACGACAGCGCCGCCGAGTTCGCATGGGGGCTCGATCTCCTCCTCGACGGCCTCGACCGGCTGCGTCCTGGCGGAGCCGCGCCGGCGTGAGCGGCAGCGCTACGGCTTCCCGCCCCCGGGGAGCGTCGCCTGGCGGAGTGACACGGTCCCGAGGATCACCTTTTCGGGGGGCCCCGCCGTCAGGACACTTGGACGCTTCTGATAGCTGACCTGGAACTTCTCGGTCGAGGCGCAGGACGGCGCGTAGACGAACCGCCCGAGCGAGTCGGTCCTGATTAGTTCGTGAGCCTTGACGTCGCGTTCCAGCGACCAGCTCGTTTCGACGCGGCCGCCGATCTTGCAGCTGGCGATGCCTTCGATCTCGTATTCGCTGCCGGTCGAGCTGACGGCGTAGGGGGCCGTGAACTCGACCTGGCCCTTGTAACAAGGGAACTTCAGGAAGGCGGCGTGGCAGGCCGCGTGTGACTGTGCCAGCAGCGTCAGGCGCACGGGCTCGTTCAAGCGCCGGATGTGGGGCTGGCGAGGCACGCTGATCTTGCGCATCGGGCAGGACCTGGTGACCGGGGCGCCAACGCCCTGCGAGCACAACTCGCCTCCAAACCGGAACGTCGCTGCGGCGATCATCCGGGATAGCACACTGCGATCTGTCAGCCCCACGTCGACCGAGCCCAGCTCCGCCGTGCCGTCGATCGATTCTCCGATCGTGTCCTGTCTTTTGATGTAACCGGCCGGTTCGACGATCAGGAATCCGCCGTCGGGCCGGCTTACGGGGATCGTCCGCATGCCGGTGGGCGTCCTGTAGGTGACGCTGACGGCGTGCGGGCCGAGCACCCCGTAGGCGAGCGCGCGCAGGTCGCCGACGGGCGGCACCCCTGTCGGGTGGAGTGCTTCGCCGGGGCGCTTCGGCAGGCCCATGGACTCCCCGGGCAGCAGGCGCACGCCGCTGCGGTCCGCGTTGAGGTCTTCGAAGATCACGGTCTGCCCGTCGGGGACGCATTCGACCTGACCGGCAGAGCCGCCGTAGCCGGGCGGCAGCACGGTCGCTGGCAGCGCGTGGAAGCGCCCGTCGTCGCCGAAGGCGCTGTCGAGCCCGAGCTCGCCGAGCTGGGCGCCGTAGACACGGCCGACCTGCAGGCAGAGCTCGCCGCGGGTCGTGTGCTCGATCCTCATCCCCCACGGCAAGCCGCCGCCGGGATCGGCCTCGAGGAGCGCCAGATGGGCCGATGCGCCGGTCAGCGGCAGGCCGTTGCCGGCCGCTGCGTTCAGCGGGACTTCCGGCTTGACGGCGCTGCCGCCCAACACGCCGGTGGCGGCCAGCGCGACGGCGCCGCCGCCGAGGACCAGGGCGGCTGCCACGGAGAGGACGTGCAGACGGTTGGAGAACCAGCGCCGGCGGCGCTCAGGCGCGCCCGCGTGCTGGCGCTCCGCCGCCGCGGCCAGCTGGCTGGCGAGGGTCTCATATGGGTCTCTCATGCTTGCTCCTTCACTTCTCGTCTGAGCGTCGCCAGGCCGCGCGAGACACGCTTGCGGACCACCTGCTGCGAGCACCCGATGCCGGCCGCGATCGCCTCGTAGGACTCCTCCTCGAGGACGCGTTTTTCGATTGCCTCCCGCTGCTCGTCGGGAAGTCTTGCCAACGACCGCTCGAGCTCCGAGGCGCTGTCGCGCTCGAGCAGCTCGAGCTCCTGCTGCTCGAAGGAGATCCGCTCCATGCCCAGGCGCCGGCGGGAGGCGTCATCGACCCGCCGGTGGCGAGCCGCGTCGAGCAGCAGGTGCCGGGCGATCCCGATCAGCCACCCGGCCGCGGGGCCGCGATCTCCGTCGAACTGCCCGCGGCGCTCCAGCGCACGGGCGAACGTCTCGGCGACGAGATCCAGCACCAGATCGGGGTGCCCGCCCAGGCGGCAGCGCAGATATCCGCGGATCAGCGGATAGCGGCGCTCGTACAGCGCCGCGAAGCCCTCGGCGTCACCGCCTGCCAGCAGCTCCTCGTCACTCACAGAGCTCATCATCCTGGGGTGTATACGGCTCAGCCCAGCAGTTTGTGACCGCGGCCCGTGGGCAAGTCGTAGGCTCGAGCAGATGTCGCGCGCCATCGAGGATCGCAACCGCCGCATGTTGCGTGCTCGCGACACGATGGACCGTGCGTTTGCGCAGCCGCTCGACGTGCCCGCGCTCGCGCGCGTCGCGCACATCTCGCCGGCGCACTTCAGCCGCCAGTTCCGGGCGACGTTTGGCGAGGCGCCGCACCGCTACCTGCAGCGCCGCCGGGTGGAGCGTGCGATGGAGCTGCTGCGCGAGACCGACCGTCCCGTGACCGAGATCTGCTTCGACGTCGGATTCAACAGCCTCGGCACGTTCACTCGCACCTTCCGCGAGATCGTGGGCGAGCCGACCACGGCGTACCGCGCGCGTTTCGCCGGCGATGACGCCGCGCTGCGCGTGCCGGCCTGCTGGGCGATGGCGTGGCTGCGCCCGGCCGGGTAAGAGAGCAGATTTGGAGTAGCGGGCCGCGACGGCGCCGTCTAACGTGACGCCCATGCTCAAGCGAATCAGCCACACCTTCATCCACGTTCTCGACCAGGACGAGGCGCTCGACTTCTACGTCGGCAAGCTCGGGATGGTCGTACACAACGACGCCGACCTGGGCGTCATGCGCTTTCTGACGGTGAACCTCCCCGACCAGCCCGATGTCCTGCTGGTCCTGATGCTCCCGGGACCGCCCGCCTACGACGACGCCACCGCCGCGGAGATCCGCGAGCTCGTGGCGAAGGGCGCCGCAGGCGGCGGCGTGATCTTCGAGACCGACGACTGCCGCGGTACCTATGAGAGCCTGCTGGCTGCGGGCGTCGAGTTCACGCAGGAGCCGACGGAGCGCTTCTATGGGACCGACTGCGCGCTGCGCGATCCGTCCGGTAATCCGATCCGCTTCACCCAGCCGCCGGAGGGACCAATCGTCGTGCCATCGCCCGAGGAGCTGCAGGCGCGATCCCGATAGCGACGCCTTCAGGCGAGGTGCGTTACATGACCTACTTCGGCGCGTAGACGAGGACGACCACGCCGCTATCGAATTGGGTGACGTTCACGAGGGCAAGATGGGGCGCTGGGTCGATGTCCGCAAAGAGGTGCTTGCCCTTGCCGACGGCGACAGGCGTGAGGAAGAGATGGAACTCGTCGATGAGTCCGTGCCGCATCAGCGTGGCGTCGAGCGGACCGTTTCCGTACTTCAACAGGTTCTGCCCGGACCTCCGCTTGAGGTCATCGACGAACGTCGCGACATCGTCGTCGATCACGGTCGCGTTCCAAGTCGTCTCGCGCAGCGTCCTCGATGCTACGAACTTGGGGATTTGGTTCATCCGGTCGATGAACTTCGTCGGCGCCCCCGGCTGGGCTTCCTTCGCCATGCTGGCGTACGCGACGGATAGGCCCTCATATGTGAGCCGGCCCAGGAGGAGAGCGTCCGCCGCAGTCAGGAGCTTGTCCGCGTAGCGCGTGTGCTCGTCGTCGAGGTACGGCCGCGCCCACGTGTCGGGCGAGCCGATCTCACCGCCCAGCGTCACGTGGGTCGCCTCCACCAGCTTGCTCATCTACCGAAGCAGGCGCTCTAGCTTGTCGAGCTGACTGCTCCAACCGGCCTGGGCCATGGGTAGGAGTTGCTCGGCGCAGATCATGCGGGATGTGATGACGAGCTTCGTACGGGCCTCGCCGAGATCGATGAACTCGACCGTCGTCTCGCCCGACTCGATCATCGGGTTGTCGGTGGTCTCCTGCGCGAACGACAGCCGCGCGGGCGGCTCGACGACCCCGAAGCGACCGTCGTTTGCATACTCCACTCCGTCGGGCCCGACCATCGTCATCCGACATACGCCGCCGGAGCGCAGGTCGAACTCGATTTTCTCGCGGGGCGTCGTGAAGTGCTCCGGCCCCCACCACTTTGTCACCTCGTCCGGATCGGTCCACACCTGCCACACCAGCTCGCGCGGCGCATCGAACTCGCGCTCGATCACCATCGTGCGCTCGGCCATCTCAAACTGCTCACCCATCGCTGCCAGCCTTTCGTTGTATGTCTTGGAGACGATCTGCAATGCGATCCAGACGTCCCTCCCAGATATCGCGGTACTGCTCGAGCCAGTCCGCCGCGTCACGCAGGGGGGCACCCTCGAGGCGGGACGGACGAAGCTGGGCGGTGCGCCCGCGCGTGATGAGCCCGGCCCGTTGGAGCACCTTCAGATGCTTGGAGATCGCCTGCACGCTGACGGGGAACGGATCGGCGAGCTCGTTCACCGTGACCTCGCCGTCCTGAGCGAGCCGCGCAAGGATTGCGCGACGAGTCGGGTCGGCGAGGGCCGCGAACGTGGTGTCGAGTTGGTCGGTCGTCATCGCGTACTCATCATGGCGGTTGATAAACCAGCCGGTTGAATACTAGACCATCGGACGGTCGCCCGTCGAGCAGGGTGCTAGCGCGCGAGATGAACCGACGAGTCACGCGCGAACTGGAGCGCGAGCCTCAGTCGTGGCGGTTGCCACGAGGTGCCCAAGCGCGCATGAGGAGTCGGAGAAGCATGCCACCGCGCAGGACGAGCACAATGACGACAACGACGACCGTGATGAGGATGGCGAGGGCACTCGATCCACCATGCTTGTGTGCTGCGTCGAACAAAAGCACGGTAGGCAGCCTAGTAGCCAGTCCCTCGAGCAGAGCACGACCCCCGAGGAGAGGAGATCATGATGAGGATCGTTTTCGTGCACGGGGCATGCGTGAAGGACGGGTCGTGGTGGTGGCACCGAACCGGTGAGCTGCTGGCCGAGCGGGGCCTCGCCAGCGAGGCGCCCGCCCTGCCTAGTTGCGGCGAGGCGGGTGAGCCGACGGATGCGCAAGGACCCGGGCTGGCCGAGGACGTCGCCGCGGTCCGGCAAGTGTTGACCGCGAGCGACGAGCCGACCGTGGTGGTCGCCCACAGCTACGGCGGGATCGTCACCGCGGAGGCAGCGGCGGGCGTCGAGGCTGTGCGCCATCTGCTGCTCGTATCCAGCTACCTGCCCGAGATCGGGCAGAGCCTCTCCTCGTTCGGCGGTGAGGAGCCCGCCCCGTTCCTCGACATCGACCCCGAGGGCGGCACCTTCACTGTCCGACCGGAGGCCCTGGCCGAGACGTTCCTGCAGGACTGCGACCCGGAGATCCAGCGAGAGGCCACCGACAAGACGGCCCGCCAGAGCATGGCGGTTCTCGAGCAGCCGGTGCAGTCAGCGGCCTGGCAGCACGTGCCCTCGACGTACCTCCTCTGCGCGCAGGACCGGGGCACCCCCGCCGAGTCCCAGCGCGAGTTCGCCCGTCGCGCGGGCAGCGTCGTGGAACTCGACGCCGGCCACCACCCGTTCCTCTCCCAGCCCGCCGCCGTCCGCGACCTGATCCTCGCGCTGTGACGACGTCATCCGTGGCCGCGACGCGGTCATCGAGCAGTAGGGTGGAACGATGGGAAAGCAGGCGGGCGTCGTGCCCTACGTGCTCGCGCTGGTCACCGTCGTAGTCGGCGTGGACATCTTGTTCTTCCAGCATCGATTCTGGGAGCGCCTGACGGTGAACGTCGGGATCGTCCTGGTGTTCGGGGCGTTCTATTTGAGGTTCCTGAAGCGAGCATGAGCTGATGGCCGGTGTTCTCGCAGGGATCACCACGTCGATCGACGGGTACATCACTGGACCCGACGACGGCCCAGGGAAAGGCCTCGGTGAGAACGGTGAGGGCTTGCACTACTGGGTCTTCGGCGGCCCATGGACCTACGCCGAGGACGAGCGCCGCCCGCCGGCCGGCGAGGACGCAGCCTGGCTGACCGACACCATGTCCAGGATCGGGGCGGTCGTCGCTGGACGCGCGACATATGAGGCAGCGCGGCACTGGGGCGAGCAGAATCCCTGGGGGCTACCGTTTTTCATCGTCACGCACCGCCCGACCGAGGAGCCGCCCGGCGGGGCGTTCACGTTCGTCTCAGGCGTCGAGGCGTCCGTGGAGCGCGCCCGGCGGGCGGCAGCCGGAAAGGACGTCCACGTGATGGGCGGAGCGGAGATCATCCGCCAGGCCCTCGCGGCCGGGATCATCGACGAGCTGACGATCATCATCGCGCCGGTCGTCATGGGCGCGGGGAAGCGACTCTTCGACGGGTTCTCGCAGCCGCTCGAGCTCGAGCAGCTCGGTGTACGACAGTCGCAGCACGCGACCTTCATCCAGTACCGCGTGCAACGATCGTGACGACTGAGCTTCAGCCCGAACGAGAAGGACGGACGATGGAAGCACGGATCGACATGATCACGCTCGCTGTCGCCGATCTGGAGCGGGCGCTTGCCTTCTACCGAGACGGCCTCGGCCTGGAGTCGCGCGGGGTGATCGGCACGGAGTTCGTCGGTGATGATGTCGACCCGGCAGGCGCCGTCGCCCTGTTCGAGCTGCCGAGCGGGCTGTTCCTGTCGCTCTACCCTCGCACCGAGCTGGCGAAGGACGCCAAGGTCCCGTTCGGTCCGCCGAAAACGGGCGAGTTCAGCATCGGACACGCTGTGGCGAGCAGAGTCGAGGTCGACGCAATGCTCGCCCAAGCCCAAGCCGCCGGAGCCACCCTCACCGACCAACCGCACGACCGTCCATGGGGGATCTACTCCGGCTACTTTCGCGATCCCGACGGACACCTGTGGGAGGTCCTCTACAACCCACGGCTCACCGGCCCGCAGGAGTAATCGCGATGACGCCGAGGAGCTCGGCCGTGTCCCGTGGAACCGGCTCGAACAGGGCGCGTGGCGCGTGCGTGGATCTATCCGTCCGTGCCGTGCCGCAGGATGCCGGGCTCTTTGACGCGCTCCTCCTCGACACCTCTGCGCGCGTGGCAACGCCGCGCGCTCGACCGGCTCGCGAGCTGGGAGGAGGGCCCGTTCCTGATCTCAGCCGCGCCTGGAGCGGGCAAGACACGCCCCGCGCTCGAGCTCGCCCGCGGGCTGCTCTCGCAGCGGTTGACACGGCGCGTGGTGGTGCTCTGCCCCACTACGCCGCTGACGCGCCAATGGGCCGCCGCGGCGGCGCTCCTGGGGGTGCAGCTGCAGCCGGACGCCCCCGGGCCGAACCCCACACGGGACTTCGACGGCGTGGCGGTGACCTACGCGCGGGTCGCCAGCGATCCGGGCCGCTGGGCGGCGAAGGTCACGGCGGACACGCTGGTGGTGGTCGACGAGGCCCACCACCTCGGCGAGGACCTCGCCTGGGGCGCGAGCTTCCAGCGGGCGTTTGCCTCGACGCCACGCTGGCTGCTGCTTTCGGGCACCCCGTTTCGCTCGGACGCGACGCCGATCCCAGGCGTTCGCTACGACACCGAGGGGCTGGTGGTGCCGGACGTCTCCTACACATACGCGGAAGCCGTCGCCGACGGTGTGTGTCGCCCGGTCGCGTTCGTCACCTTTGACGGGACGCTGTCGTGGCGCAGCGGCGAGGACGTCGTCGAGTCCTCCTTCGAGACGGTCCTCACCCCGCGCGAGGCCGCTCGCCGCTACCGCACGGCGATCTCCACCGAGCTGCCGGACGGCCTGCCGCGCATAATCCGCGAGGCCGACGCCAAGCTGCGCACTCTGCGAGAGGAGGGACATCGGGACGCGGGCGGCCTGGCGGTGGCAGCCGACGCCGCGCACGCCCGCCAGATCGCCAAGATCCTGCGCGACGTGACCGGACGTGTGCCTGTGGTGGTGCTCCACACGGAGACGAACGCAGCGCGCAAGTTGGCGGACTTCCGCGGCTCTCGCGATCCGTGGATCGTGGCCGTCAACATGGTGTCCGAGGGGGTCGACATCCCGCGGCTGCGCGTCGGCGTGTACGCGAGCGCAGCAAAGACACCGTTGATCTTCCGGCAGATCGTGGGGCGGTTCGTGCGCACGATCGCCGGCAGGCAGGCCGAGCCGAGCTGGGTGTACCTGCCTGCCGAGCAGACGCTGAGCAACCACGCGTCGGAGATCGAAACGGAGCTGCGCCACGCGCTGGTGCGCGAGGAGCCCGAGACGGGCTGGGAGGAGCCCGTCGAGCGCCGCGCGAGCGAGCCTTCGCCGAGCGCCGAGTTCGTCCCGCTGAGCGCCGAGTTCGCCGCCCAGATGACGCTGTTCGGTGCGCCCCAGCGAGCCCCGTCCCCCCCGCCCCTCGAGCCATCGCCGCCCACGCACGAGCCCGAGCCCGAGCCGATCCCGGCGTTCGAACGCAACTCCCAGCTGCGCCGGGAGCGCAGCCGACTCGTGGGGGAACTGCACCGTCGCGACGGTCGCAGCCACCGCGAGATCAACGCCTGGGTCAACCGCACGGTCGGGGTGCAGCGCGTCGACACCGCCAGCATCCAGCAGCTCGAGCGTTCGGTCGAGGCGCTCGAGCGGGAGATCACGCGCACCAGCCGGCGCGCCGCGGCCTCCCACTACACCGTCAGGTGATAGCCGGCGGCGTAGTTCAGCGCGACGGCCCACGTCAGGTACATCAGCCAGCCGCCGACCGCGATGTGGAAGAAGCCGAGCGCTCGCAGGCCGAGCGTCGATCCGAGACTGGCGAAGAAGTCGCAGATGTAGACGAGCGTCAGGCCGATGAACAGTCCCCCGACCGGGGGGTCGGCGCTGTGGTGGAAGAAGACCACGATGCCCAGTGCGGAGATGCTCGTGAACGCGATCGACATGAACGCGTTCGGCTTGGGATCCCCGCCAAGCGCCCGTCCCATCCCCATCGCCCACCAGTGAACGCCGTAGGCGGTGAATGCCAGCGCGGCCATGTAGAGCGGCTTTGCGGACAGCGTGCCAAACCAGACGAGCGCGCCGAACAGATAAGTGCCCGCCAGGAACTGCATGAAGCCGGGCATCCAGACTCCCCAGATGCCGGTTATCAGGTCCACCGCCTTGTCTCGCTTGGGGAAGCCGAAGAGCTCCTGCGGCCCGTAGATCAGATATCCGGTGCCGAGACCGAAGAAGCCGACGGCCAGTGGTGCGAACGCCGAGGTCGAGGACGGGAAGCTGAAGATCGTCGCAAGTGGCAGAGGCAGCATGATTCCTCTCTTCCGTAGTCGAGTCTGCGGGCTGCTGTCGATCCTTTGCTCTAGGCCGTCACGAGCGGCGGACCAGTCGCTCGATCGCGAGACTGGCCCGGCTCTATTCCCCCCAGCGGGAGACCATGGGCTCAGGCGCCCACTTCGGCCAAGTGGCAGCCCCGATTGGCAGTCCCACGAAGAACTCCGCGATCTTGACTGGACCAGCGGACCGCGAGTTGTCATACACAACGGCCCTGTCCGCCGCTGGGATAGCGTGCGCTACGAGTCGCCACAACCGGTGGTAGCGCTCACGAATCTTGTACTCGGGTACGTCGTGCCCGCCCGCCTGCACCCGGTACGCAACGCGCCTGACCGCCAGCTCCTCTGGCACGAGCATCACATGGAGGACAACCTGATAGCCCGCCTCTTGCGCAGAACGAATCAGGTCGAGCTTCGACGGATGGGAGAAGACGGTCTCGGCGATAAACGACCGGCCGCTGGCGATGAGGTGTGCTCGAGTCTCCGCAGCTACCTGAGCGGCCTCGTAGGCGTGCGCATCGGAGTCGGCGGGCCACCTGGCCTTGGCGATTTCGTCCGCGTTGACATACGCATAGCCCGGCAGCTCGAGCGCGAGAAACTCTGTGACGAACGTGGTCTTGCCCGAGCCATTCGGTCCGATGACCACATGCAGCTGCTTCAAACGGACGCGCTCGTTCCGTCAGGCCGATACTCCGTCAGTTCGCCTTGCCCGTTCAGCGCGACGGTCGTGACCCCGCGCGCGGCAAGGACCGCGCCGAGGTTTGTCGTTCGCAGACGCGCGTCCAGCCGGGCCTGCACCTCAGAATCGAACACGATTCCCTCCTCATCGGAGAGATGCTCGACTGGGAGACCCCCTGCCAACGCGGCTTCTACCCGATGCCTGGAAACTGTCTGTCGCGCGCAAACCGACCTCCCGACGCGCGCCCAGTGCTCGAGCTGCTGCTTGGCAGACCGATTCTCCTTGGCGGCCTCAACGACCGCGCTGTCGAATAGGTCGGATGCAACTCGCGTTGGCCGGTCGGCGGTGGTAGCCATGAGAAACTCCTTTGTAGAAGACTGCTACGCAGCGTAGCATAATGATACAGAGGACCGCCAGGCGCCACGTCCTCGGGGTGCCCGCAACGATGAGCTAACGCTCCTCCAGCGAAGCCTCGACCGTGACACTGATCCCCTCCGTGCGCATGGCCAGCCTCTGCATGCACTGGCTCATCGCCGCTTGCGCCACCACCTCCAGATGTGTGTCCTCGACGCCCGCCACGCGTCCTGACAGCCGGCAGGTGATCCCGCTCAGCGCCGCGTCTGTGCCGTCGGCGGCCTCACCTGAGAGTTCCTCGTCGTTGAGCGCGCCAGTGCGAGCAACTCGGCAATCGCCTCGTCGATGTCGCGGGCGAGTCCGTCCGCGTGGGGAAGCGTCTCCCGGTCGGCGTAGTCGGCGTAGATACCGAAGCAGGCGAGATCGCGCACCGTGGTCATCCCGACCGACAGGGCGTGGCGGTCGGCCAGCGGAACGACCGGGTAGGTGGCCTGCAGCGGACAGCCGAGCATGTACAGCGGCTCCGCGGGACCTGGGATGTTCGATACGACGAGGTTGAACGTACGCGGGCTGGCTATGAGACGACAAAGGCTGTGCTGCACGGCCGGAAGGGTGAGAGCGGCGGCCTTCAGCGCCAGGTCCGCTCCTTCTGGCTCGCCATCGTGCTTGCGCCGGCTCATCGTGTCGTGCACGCTGCGCAGCCGGATCAGCGGATCGGGCTCGTCGCAGGGCAGGTGAGCGAACACGAACGAGACGTGGTTGCCGAGCACATCTCCGGAGCTGCGCACGTTCACCGGGACCATCGCCTTGAGCGCGACAGGCCGCTCGCCCCGGCGGATCAGGTAGGCACGCAAGGCGCCCGCCACCGAGGCGAGCATGACATCGTTCACCGTCGTGCCATAGGCCTCCTTCACCGCCCGCAGGTCCTCGAGCGGGTGTTGGGTACGGACGAGGTGGCGCAGCGGCGAGAGCTCTGTGTTGAGCACGCTCGCGGGCGCGGCGCACACCGAGTGGCTCAACGCTCGGGTCATCTGCAGTGCCCCCGCCGCCGCCTGGCGCGCCGTCTGGGCGGGAGAGGTGAGTGCCCGCAGTGGTCCGCGTAGCAAGCCGAGCTGCTCCCCCACGAGGTCGCGCACCCCCCGCGCGAGCAGACGCTCGGCGCCCGGTGCCGGCGCCGCCTGCCAGTCATCGCTCGAGCAGGCGGGCGGATCGGGCGTTGGGTCCAGCAGCAGGCAGGCCAGCTCCACGGCCGCGATGCCATCGACCATGCAATGGTGCGCCTTGCCCACGAGTCCGATCTGCTGGCGCTCGCGGTCCTCGCAGATCCACATCTCCCACAGCGGCCGGTCGCGGCGCAGCGGCATCGACATCACCTCATCGGCGAGATCGTCGAATGGGCCGGGTGCCCGGTAGACGTGACGATCGACGGAGAACGCCGGGTCATCGACCCACTCCGGGGAGTGCAGGCCGAACGGAACCGGTGCGAGCTTCTGCCGGTAGCGCGGGGCGCGCGCCAGCCGCAGCTCGATGTGATCGCGCAACTGCGAGAAGTGCGGCAGCTGTCCTTGCGCGGGAGCCGACAGGGTCGCGGCCCAGCCGACGTGCATGTGCGCGGTGGGCGTCTCCACGGCGAGGAAGGACGCGTCGAGCGCCGATAGACGGGAGCTGCTCGTCATCACCCCGCCACGCCGGCTCGAGCTGCGGGGACTCGCGGTGGCCGGACTTCCGGTGGCCGGACTTCCGGTGGGCGCACTTCCGGTGGGCGCACTTCCTGTGGACGGCGGACCCGCGCCGTCCACCGATCGGGCCCCGACTCAGCACGTTTGGCAACGCCCACGCGTGGTATCGGCCGTCGCCCCCATTCGGCGGCGAGCGCGAACTCGACCAGCTGCTCAAAGTAGTGGGAGAGCGGTGTGGCTGTGATGCCGGTGCCACGAAGCGCCACACGAGAGCGACGATCGTCGAAGGTGACCGCCATCTCGAAATAGGGGAAGAAGACCTGGCTGCGCGAGAGCGCTCGGCGGCTGCGCTCATCGCGGGCGCCTTTCAGCAGCAGCGGGTGCACCACGCGGCGGTATATGCCAGGGGAGATCAGGCGCGGCGCCGGGCGCCTGAAGTACGCCGCCGCCAGCTCGACGAGCTCACCCACGCTGGTCGCATTCGACCCCGCGGTGAGGTGGTAGGTGGAGCCCTCGGCCTCCGGTGCCTGACTGAGCGCGAAGATCGCATCGGCGACGTAGTCCACGGGAACCACGTCGACCGGAGCGTCTCCGCGGGCCGGCAACGCGACGTAGGCTCCGCGTGAGAACGCCCGCAACGGCCAGTAGAGCACGTTGAACGATTGCGTCCAGCCGCTGTCGCGCTCGCCGACGACGATGCTCGGACGCAGCACCGTGACCGGCAGCCGCGCGCCGCCCACGAGACGCTCCGCCTCGAACTTCGACTGCTCATACGCGTTGCGAAAGCGCTGGCCAACGTCGAGGTCGTCCTCGTTGAACCGCCCCGCGTGTTCCCCCGCCACATACGCGGTCGAGATGTAGGACAGGCGCCGCAGACCGCCCCGCTCCTGAGCGCGCTCGGCAAACTCCAGCACTCGCCGCGTGCCCTCCACGTTGATCTGGCGCATGTCCTGCAGCCCGAGCTCGAAGGACACGGACGCCGCCCCGTGCACAACCTCGCTCACCCGCTCGGCAAGCTGGTCGCGCTTGCGACCAAGACCCAGTCCGGGACGCGTGATGTCGCCGCGAACCGCCACGACGCGCCGCGCGTAAGGATGACCGGCGCCGAACAGCGAGCGCAGCGTGTGCTTCAGCCGAGCCGTGACGTCGCGCTCGCTGGCGCCACGCACCAGCGCATACACACGGCGGTCGGTGTGTTCCAGATAGCGGGCCAGTACCTCCATGCCGACGAAGCCGGTCGCGCCCGTCAGCAGCACCCCGTCGGGCATCGAAACATCCTCTCTGCAGTTCGCGGACATGCCGTTCAATGCTGGGCGGCCGGATATCCGCTTGCTATACCCAGCGCGACCGCAGGACGAACCCGGGCAACCAAAAAAACACAACTGCCATGGCTGACCGTCGCCTCATCTTCGCGCGCGTGGGCCAAGAGTGCACTGGCCCGCGGTCCGAAAACAGAGCCGTGCGTCCTGGACAATCGATCCCGGCCAACCGACGGAATCGACAACTACTGCAGTTTCGACGTTCCTTTGACTACGTTCGGTCGATCGATGACTTCCCCGCTGTTGCCGGTGACCGTGAGATTCTTGCTCACGTCGTTGTCGATCACCGTCGTTGCGTCGGAGCCGCCCATGACCGCGAGCGACGCGCGAAAGACGTTGTGCTCGATCGATACGCCTGCGCTGTTGCCCTGCAGAGTGGCTGCCTTCTTGAACGTGCTCGCGGAGCATTCTGGCGTTCCTTCGCCGATCACGACCGAACCGCTGCCGTTGAGAATCGTCACGGCGCCGCGGACGCTCGCCCCGCAGATGCGGATCAGCGACGCTCCGTTGGCGCTGATCGCCTTGGTCGACGCTCCCTGGACGTCGAGCGCGCCGCCGGCCTGCACTTCCACGCCCGCCGCTTTGGCCGTGGGGGTCAGCTCGATCGCCTCACCCGATTTGACGACCACGGTGCCCTTGACGTGACCGGTGATGACCTGCGTATAGCCGACCTCGGTCGTGCACGACTTCGTCGTTTCGAGGCCCACGTTGGAGACCGCGGTGCGCGTGATCGTCTGGGCCCCCGCTTTGTTCGTTTCGATCGGCACCGTCCCGCTGGGGTTCGTTCGCAGCCCCGAATAGCCGTGCGAGGCGGTTATCGTGGCCGCGACCCCCGCGGTGCCGACCGGCACCGAGACCGGGCAGGCGATTTCAAGGCTCGGCGGCGTGGCGTCGACCTGCACCGTCACACAGCCCGGCGCCGACACGTTGCCCGCGTTGTCGGCGACCGTCGCGCACGCGTCGTGCGAGCCGCTCGTGTTGAACGTCTCAGTCGCCGGGATCGACGCCGGACCGATGCCGCTGCCCGGACTGCCGTCAGCCAGGCTCGGGTCGGCGAATTTGCTGAACAGCACTTCAACGCCGCTCTTGTACCAGCCGCCACCACCGGCGTAGTCCGGGGCACGGGAGGCGGTCGCCGACGGCGGGTACGGCGCGGTCTCATCGACCACGACGGGGGTCGAGGCAGGCGAGTATTCGGTCGTCTGGTCGTGGGTGGGGTCGGTCGCCTGGACGCGATAGACCCACGTGCCTTCCGCCTCACCAGCACCCGAGAACTCGTAGCTCAACGCTTCGATGCCGCTGGCCACGGTCGTCCATGTGTCGGTGGCGGCGTTGTGCGCCTGCAGCGTGTAGCTCAGGCCGAGGTAGCGCAGCGGGTCATCGCCGCTCCAGCCGAGCGTGAACAGCCCGTCTTTGCTCGGGTTCCTCCCGACGATCACCGCCGGCGCACCCGGTGTGGGATATCCCACGACCGTGGTGCACGAGCTCGTAGTTTCGAGGCCCACGTGTGAGACAGCCGTGCGCGTGATCGTCTGGGGTCCCGCGATGCTCGTGTCGATCGTGACCGTCCCGCTCGGGTCGCTGGCGAGCCCCGAATAGGCGTCGGAGGCGATCACGGTCGCCGTCACGCCCGCTTCGCCGACCAGAGCCGTCGCCGGACAGGAGATCTCGAGGCTCGGCGGCGTCGCGTCGACCTGCACGGTCAGGCAGCCCGGCGCCGATACGTTGCCCACGTTGTCCGCGACCGTCCCGCACGCTTCGTGCGAGCCGCTCGTTTCGAAGGTCTCCGGTGCGGTGAGGGTTGCGGGGTTGACGCCGCTGCCGGGGCTGCCGTCGGACAGCACCGGGTCGCCATTGGCGGTGAAGTCCACCGTGACGCTGTTCTTGTACCAGCCGCCTTTGCCGGCGTAGTCGAGTGCGCGCGAGGCGGTCGCGGTCGGCGTGTACGGCGGGGTCCTGTCGACCTTGATCGGTTCCGATTCCGCGGAGTAGGAGCTTTCGCCGGTTTCGTTGCTCTCGCTGACGCGGTAGTTCCAGGTGCCTTCTTCCTCGGGGTTGCCCGCCGCGAAGGTGTATTTGCGCTCAGACAGCCCACTGGCGACCGTGCTCCAGCCGCCGAGGGCGTTCTGGTGCTGGAGCGTGAACCTCGCGCGCAGGGTCGCCGCCGGCTTCCAGCTGAGCGTGAACTCGCCTTTGTTGGGAGTCGCCCCCTGCGAGAGATGCGGCGGGTTGGGCGCTCCCGGAAGCGGGATCTCGAGCGGGATCAGGGCTCCAAGGCTCTTCTGAAGGCCCGTCGTGAGACCCTTTTCGGCGTCTTTGGTGCCGGGGCCGTACCACACGACCTTGCTGTCGTCCTGCAGGAGTTCGACTTCGTCGCCGTTGGCGATCGGTTCCGGCACCGAGGTGATCGCGTCCCAAACGCCTTCGGCGACCTGTGGGATCGACGAGTTCAGCAGCACCGGTTCGTCTTCGGGTTCCCCGTCCCAGCCCCACAGCTGGAAGACCGTGTCCGACGAGTTCGCCGTGCTGGCGACGATCACGTATTCGCCTGCCGCGTTCCTGCGGATCTGGCGGATGGTGAGGCCGCCGAGGCTCCACTCCAGCGGCGTGCCGAAGGTCGCATGGGTGGTGGTGCCGGGGTTGCCGTCGGTGAACAGCGAGGAGAAGTTCGTGACGGGGATGACCAGGGCCAGGTTGCGGTCGCCGGCCCCTTCCCCTGGGGGCTCGAGCGGCGCGCGGAAGGTCAGATACGCTTCGGTGCTCGAGCCGGGCGCGAACTCCACGCCCTCGACCTTGAAGCCGCTGGGCGACTCGCCCGCCTGGCCGGGCGCCGCCGACGCAGCGAGCCCGAGCGGAGCGCCGTTCGCGTTGTCCCATTCGATCAGGTCTTCCTTCAGGCCCAGGTAGCTGCCGAGATACGTCAGTTCGGTACTGGCGCCCGAGCCCGTGATCGTGGCGGCGAAGATCGTGTCGTGCGACGGCACGACTGTCCCGCTGTTGGTGTTGTCGAGGCTGCCGACCAAGTAGAGGGTGCTGCCCGCCCGCGCCATGGCGTGGATGTTCACTTCCGTCGCGCCGTAGGGAAGTTCGCTGTTGAAGTTGAACGTCTTGATGGGCGGGCCGGAGACCCGCTCGTGGTAGAGCGCCAGCGTGTTCACTTCGTCCCCGGCGACGATCACGTAGCCGCCGCCGACGTCGACCGAGGCGCCCGAGTCGGCGGCGCCGGAGTAGTAGCGGTCGCTCGGGCTGCCCTCGTATTCGGAGACCCCGTAGCTGATCTGCGTGCTCGTGAACACCCCGTCGGGTGCTTCGACGGTGAGAGTGAGTTTGGAGACACCGACGGCAGCGGGTGTCACGCTCAGCGTGCGTTCGGTACCGGTCCCCGTGACAGCGATCCCGCTCACGGGGACCACCGATTCCTTGGAGGAGGAGACCGTCACCGTCAGTTCGCTGGGCGCGTAGCCGGAGTCCCCGACGGTGAGCGACATCGATGGGTTCGTCGGATCCTCGAGCGCCGCCGCCAGCGCGGTTTCCGCCGCTGAGATCGTCGGCGCCGGCGGCGGCGTGCCGCCCGAGCCGATTGTGGTCCCGGGCGCGAAGGCGACGCCGCGGAAGGCCTCGTTGGCCGGAGCCTTGGCGACTTCCACCGGGATCCCGCTGAGCGTGCCGTTGACGCCGCTCACGTCCGAGATCCTGTACAGGGCTCCCGTCTTCCCGTTCGAGCCGCTGCTCGTCGCATAGATCGTGACGACGCCGCCCACGTCGTTGGCCGTGACCCCGGTGAGTTCGGCCGGTATTTCGACCGCTCCATGTTCGACCCATTTGCCGCCGGTCAGGCCGTACTTGACCACCTCGCTGCGCTTCTCGTCGGCGACGTAGAGCGTGTCCGGCGTGCTGCCGCCGAGGGGGCTGAGTGTCAGCAGGCTGAAGCCGTAGGGCTCTTCGGGGGCCATAGCCGTTTCGAAGGGCAGGCTGGTGATCGTCTGTCCTTTGGTTTCCGGCAGTCCGCTGCCCACTGTGGCGATCGACACCTCAGGGGCTTTCGTCGGGTCCGCGGAGGTGTAGAGCTGGCCATCGACTGCCTGCACCCCGCGGACGTTCGTGTCGGCTTCGTCGAGCTGGGTCCCCGTGGTTTCGCCGAGTTTCGCGTAGATCACCCCGCCGGTGGTTTTGGTGCCGTTGCCGCTGACCCAGATCTTTTTGCATTCGCTCGAGGTGGCGCCGCGCGTGTTGCCTTCGTTGACGACGTTGGTCAGAGCCGTCGTGGTGTTGATTTCGCCTTTTTCGTTGATGAGCGCGACCGTGCGGGGGTCGGTTTTGTCGTTCGATTCGGTGATTTTTTCGGTCCCGACCGGGGCGTCATAGCCGGCCATCACCACGCATTGAGCGTTTTCGGACAGCGTCAGCTCCCCGTCGGAGGTCGCAGAGCCGCTGTCGAGCAACGGCTTGTTCGAGCCGCTGACGGTGGTCGGGAGCGCGAGTGACGTGACGAGGCTGCCGGTCGGCTGGAACTCGTTGAGGTATACGGGCGTCGCCGAGCTTGCAAGCGCTTCAGCGCCGGTTCCGTCGCGCTCGACCACGACGTCGCCAGGGGTGAGCGACGTCGCGCCCGCCTGCGCGGCGCAGACGAACACAGCGGCTGTAGCCGCGATCAGCACGAGCGCCCCGCGGACATCGCGCCCGCCAGACTGCATCAAACCGGACCTCACGGCTGACCCCCCCGACCTCAGTGAATGAGACGCGCGCACGCTCCCCGAGCGGAGAACTCTACTTGATCGCACCCCTCCGTTGTGTCTCTCGTGTCAACACAGACAGCCGGGGCCGCTCCTCACAGCCACGCTCAGACCGCAGCGATCGCACAGACGACGGCCTCCCGCCGGGGGAGGCCGTCGCAGCTGCGCCGAACCTCCGTCTAGCTTGCCACGTCGATCGTGATCGTCGGCGTGAGGGCTTCCGGGCTCACCCCGTTGCTGGCCCTGATCGTGAAGGTGAACGTGCCTTCTTCGGTAGGTTCTCCAGACAGTTCGCCGGTCGATTCGTCGAGCGAGAGGCCCGGTGGCAGAGCACCTGACGCCACGCTGAATGTGGGCGCCGGCGACCCCGAGGCCGTGAACGTGTAGCTGTAGAGGGTGCCCACGGTGGCCGTATCGGGCGGGCTATCCGCCGTGAACTGCGGAGCGCCGCCCGCGACGCTGACAAAGCTCACGACTTCGGCCGGCAACGTCCCGGATGCGCAAGCATGCCCGCCCGCGGTCCGCGGCACCAGGGCTGGATTGAGCAGCTTGGTCAGGTCGACGATCGCCAGCGAGTTCGCTTCCTCGTTTCCGAGCAGTGCGATCGCATCGCCGTCGCTCGGGCTCTTGTAGGCCGTCACAACGTGAGGATCGAGCCCCTGGACCCACCCATGCCCGATTTCGCAGGAAACGTAATCGCGGAGTTCCGGAGTGCCGCTGCCTGAGGTTTCAGGCAGTGCCAGCGCGGTCAGCGAATCGCCGCCGAACTCCCCCGTGGTGACTCCCGTATGGGTTCCCTGCGCGACGGCCAGCCCAGTCGAGCCCGCTGACAGAACCGATTCTTCAAGCGTCTTGACCTGCGAGGGGGCTGTCCATGTGCCGGCCGGCGTGCCCGGCGTGAATGTCGCTTGGGTCAGATCCGTAATGAACAGCTGCGACGGGTCCGAGCCCTCCACGCTTGCCAGCGCGATCCCCGTCGAGCAGTCCTCGGCGGCCGAATCGAACTCACCGCTCGCCGAGATCGGCCCGTTCTCGAACAGTGACGGCGTGCCGGGGTCTGTGACGTTGATGAGTTCGTAGACGTTGTTCTCAGCCGGAGACAGGATCAGTTCTCGGGTGGGATCGATCAGCGGATCCTCTGAGACCTCGCCCGAGGCCGCCTTGAACGGCGATTCGAACGTCAGCGTCGCGAGGTTGAGGAACTGGAATCCCGCTTCCCCGTCGATGCTCATGCTGATGAGCGCCCGGTCGTGCAGCGAGTCCATCGCCACTCCGCAGTTCGTGCAAGAGCCGCCGGAGAAGCCACTGCTTCCGCTGCCGCCACTCGTCAGCGTGTGCACCAGTTTGGTGCCTTCCACGATGTAGACTTCGTTGGTATTCGCAAGACAGACGGTCACGCCGGTCTGCGAGTTGGAAGCGCAGGAGTTCACCACACTGGGCGTCGGGATGATCGTGGGCGTGACACTGCTGCCTTCGACGTTCACCACAGCGATCCCCGTCGTTCCGCCGTCCCAACTGCCCTGCGGGAAGTACGAGACGACGTCGTTGCCGAATATGAGCGCCCCAAGTGAGCTGGACGGTTCGCACGAACCTGTTGGGACTTCCGCGTTGACCGTGACCGTGTTGGATGTCACGGTACCGACGCCTTCGTTGGCTTCCACGGCGGCGGAGTTGTTGTATGCCCCGGTCGCCGTGAGCTTGTGTTCGCAGGTCCACGTCGTCGAGGCGCCCGCGCCGAGCGTGCTCGCGCCGCCGGCGACGTTCGTGCAGTTCGCGTCAGTGAAGTTCGACAACGTCAATGTCGTTTCGCCGGTGTTCTCGACCACGACTTCGTATTCGACCGTTTCACCCACTTTGGCCGTCAGTTCCGACTCGGTGAAGCCCGAACCGTCGACCTTCTGCAGCTTTTCGATCGTCAGCCCGGAAGTCGCCGCGGTGACGTTGACCGTGACCATGTTGGATGTCACGGCCCCGACGCCTTCGTTGGCTTCCACGGCGGCGGAGTTGTTGTATGCCCCGGTCGCCGTGAGCTTGTGTTCGCAGGTCCACGTCGTCGAGGCGCCCGCAGCCAGCGTGCTCGCGCCGCCGGCGACGTTCGTGCAGTTCGCGTCAGTGAAGTTCGACAACGTCAGCGTGGTTGCGCCGGTGTTCTCGACCACGATCTCGTAGTCGACCGTTTCACCCACTTTGGCCGCGAGTTCGGACTTCGTGAAGCCCGAGCTGCCGACCTTCTGCAGCTTTTCGATCGTCAGCCCGGAAGTAGACGTGCTGACGTTGACCGTAACCGTGTTGGACGTCACCGTCTGGGAGCAGTCGCCGTCCTGCTGGTGGCCCCAGCCTCCGCCCTGTCCGCAGCAGCGACCAGCCTCGCCTCCCCAGCTCCAGCCGTGGTCGCCCTGGCCGTGATCGCCCCAGCCGTGGCCGGCCTGGCCCGGACCCTGTCCGCAACAGCCGGGGCCCTGGTCGTCCGAGCCGTGGTTGCCCCAGCCGTGGCCGCCCTGACCTGGACCCTGTCCGCAACAGCCCGCGCCCTGGTCGTCGGAGCCGTGCCCGACCGAGCCCCAACCGTGCCCGCAGCAGCCCCCATAGTGGCCGCAGCCCGTCCCTTCGCTGGCTTGCACGCTCGCCACATTGGCGTACTTGCCCGCAGCCGTGAGCTCGTGTTCGCAGGTCCACGTCGTCGAGGCGCCCGCAGCGAGCGTGGTCGCGCCGCCGGCGAAGTGCGTGCAGTTGGCGTCAGTGAAGTTCGACAACGTCAGCCCAGTTGCACCGGTGTTCTTGACGACGATCTCGTAGTCGACCGTTTCACCCACGTTGGCCGTGAGTTCGGACTTCGTGAAGCCTGAGCTGCCGACCTTCTGCAGCTTTTCGATCGTCAGGCAGGTGCCGGAGGGGTGGGGCGGGAAAGGCCGGTCGAAGGTCGCGGATCGCACGCCGGCGTTCGAGCTCCACGGCATCTGACATCCCGTGCCGCCCGAGCCGCCGCCGTTCCAATTGCCCCAGTCGCCGTCGCCCCGCGTGAGCGAAATGGCGTCGCTCTGGTGGCTCGAGGCGGTTGCGCGGCGGGCGCCCGCGTCGGCTGCGAAGCTCGACGTGGCGAACACGACGGCGAAGAAGCATGCGCATGCGAACAGGCGCACCAAGGTAGTACGGCATCCTGCTGACATATTTCAAGCCCCCCGCGAGCAATCGAACGCTGCAACAGCAGCGCCGGCGCACGCGAGCACCGCAAGGACACGCATGCACCTATGTGTGATGGACGACCCCGTGTTCACCCTTCTTTCTGCGGTGGTCTACGTAGAAGCCTAACCTGCCTGATCCCGAATAATAGACTTGGTCCATCTCGCACGATGTTACGGAGGCGTGAAGTCGCGTCATGAGCGGCAGCTGTCCCGAGCGAGACGAATCGAAGCGGGGTTGCGAGCCCCCCACACCGGGTAGTCTCACCGGCATGCGAGCCCCTCGCTCCGTGGTCAGCCACGCCAAGCGCACGACGCGCGCCCTGCTCGCGCTGAGCGTGTGCGCCGGCGCCTGCGCATACGCCGCCGGCGCAGCCCAAGCCGCCTCCGCGCCAGGAGCCAACACGCTGGCCGCCTCCAGCATCGCCTATTCCTCAGCGACGCTCAACGGCAATGTCAACCCACGGGGCCAGGCCACCGACTACGTATTCCAGTACGGCACCACCCGCCAATACGGCTCCCAGACGCCGCTCGCGCCCGTCGGCGCCGGCAGCGCCGTCGTGAAAGTCAGCCAGACGATCACCGGCCTGGCGCCGCTGACCACCTACCACTACCGGATCCTCGCCACCAACCCCTCCGGCGCCACCGCCGGGCCAGAGCGCACGTTCACCACGCCGCGCGTGCCCCTGTCGCTGGCGATCGCCGGCGTGCCCAACCCCGTGCCGTTCGGCAGCCCGCTGCTCGTCGAGGGCACGCTGTCGGGGACCAACTCAGCCGACCACGAGGTCGAGCTGCAGGCCAACGCCTTCCCCTACACCACCGGCTTCCAGGTGATCGGCAACCCCGAGGTCACCAGCTCCACAGGGACCTTCTCGTTCCCCTACCTGGGGCTCACCGAGAACGCCCAGCTGCGCGTGGTCACCGTCGGCAAACCCGAAGTCACCAGCAGCGTGATCCTCGAGAAAGTGGCCGTGCGCGTGTCCTTCCACGTGCGCTCCACCAAGCGCCGTGGCTACGCGCGCCTGTACGGGACCGTCACCCCCGCAGAGGTCGGCGCGCTCGTCGGCTTCCAGCTGCTGCGGCCCGGCAAGTCCGTCAACAAGGGCGGCACCGTCGTCAAAGCCGCAGCCAGCCCCAACTACTCCACGTTCAGCCGCGTCGTGCGCGTGCAGCGCGGCCTCTACAAGGCGCTCATCCAGGTCGCCGAAGGCGCGCACGTCTCCGCCTACAGCAACCCTGTGCTGATTCGCTGAGGAGTGTTGCGGCCAGCCACCGCCCCTATTCGAGAGAGCCATCCCAAGCCACGCGTAGCGTCAGGAAAGGATGGCCCCGAACAGCAAGCAAGCAAAGAAGACACGCGCTCGAGTCCTGACACCAGAGGTCGCGGCTGTTCTGCGCTCGCTTGCGGAGGTTCAGCTACAGATCCAGGCGTCACGATCCGCAACCCTGGATGCGCGCGCAATCGGCGTCATCGGATTCGATGCAGCAGTCGCGACACTGGTCTTCGGCGCAGGTCTCGGGCATCAACCTACGATCGCCGCGCTTGCGATACTCGGGCTGTCCGCAGGCATTGCCGGGCGGTCGGTCTTTCTCGGAGGATCCGATGAGATCGGGCCGTCGGTGCTCGGTTTGCTTTCGTCCAACGACATCGACGACCCCCATGTCCTCGAAGAGTCGCTCCTGAAGGGTCTTGCTGAGGACGTACAAGCGAATCACCAAGCGTTGGCTCGCAAGGCCCCACGACTGACAGCTTCGTTCATCTTTCTCGCGCTCGCCATCACAATCGCCCTCATCGCTGGCGTACACTGACGATATGGAGCGTTCCGCCACCAGCCAGCAATCGGGCACAACACGACTAGCCGACACGCGCCCCGGCGCGCACGATGCCGAGGATGAAACCAAGCTCGCGCCTGACATCGAGTCCTTGAGCCTGCCACCGTTCTTCGCGCTATCCCCTGGCTGGAAGCGACTTGCAGCACGAATGCGTGCGCTCCTCGGCCGCGCTGCACCCAGCCGCTGACGCACGGGTGCGCCGCATGACATCCTGCGCGGATGCCACAGACCACCACACCGCAGGGCGTGACGCTCGAGTACGAGACCGCCGGATCACCCGGCGACCCGCCGCTGCTGCTCGTCAACGGCTACGCCTCGCAGCTGATCGCCTGGCCGCGCGCCTTCTGTGAGCGCCTCGCCGCCGGCGGGCGGTTCGTAATCAGCTTCGACAACCGCGACTGCGGCCTGTCCACCAAGCTCGACGGCCAAGGCGCCGAGCCCAGCGCCGTCATCGCCGCAGCCTCGTCCGGCGACTTCCACAAGGCCAGGGAGCTCGCCGCCTACACGCTCAGCGAGATGGCCGACGACGGGTTCGCGCTGCTCGACGCGCTCGGGATCGAGCGCGCACATGCGATCGGCGCATCGATGGGCGGCATGATCGCCCAGACGATGGCCATCGAGCGCCCTGCGCGGCTGCTCACACTCACCTCCATCATGTCCACCACCGGCGAGCCCCAGTACGGACGCTCCACGCCCGAGGCCAGGGAGGCGCTGCTGACCCCGCCTCCCAGCGACCGCACCGGCTTCGTCGACGCCGCCCAGCGCACGCTCACCTGGCGCTCCAAGCGCTATCCCGAACTCGCCGAGGCGCGCCAGCTCGCAGGCGAAAGCTATGACCGCTGCTACTGCCCCCGGGGCACCTCACGCCAGTTCGCCGCCATGATCTCGAGCGGTTCGCGCGCCGATGGGCTCGCGCAGCTGACCGTGCCCACGCTCGTCGTGCACGGACTCGACGACACGCTCATCCAGCCCAGCGGTGGCGAGCGCACCGCGGAGCTCGTGCCCGGCGCGCGTCTGATGCTGGTCGAGGACATGGGCCACGATCGTCCCGAGCCGCTCTGGCCGGAGATCTGCGGCGCGATCCTCGAGCACACCGGCTGAGCGAGAGGACCATCCCAAGCGGCAGCATGGCTCTTTTTGGGATCGCGCAACTGCTGCCTGGGCTTTGGGAGACGATCAGAGGTCTCGCCAGCTAGAGGGACTAACATTCGAGCCATGGCGACAGACACCCCACGCACCGCGATTACGCATCGCTCCGACGGTCAGAAACGTGGCAGAGGGCAGGAGAAGCTGCCAATCACCCAAGACGTCGTGCAGACCGGGCCCTCGCTGATGCCGCGCAGCCTCGCTCTGCGCATCGCCGCACTGACGAGGCGCGGAGCGCGTCGCACCCGCTAGGCATGTGCTGACCGGCGCCACAACGGCTGGTCGAAGGGGCACGCCATCGTGTATGCCAACGAGGAAGGTCGTTCGCGGCGTTATCCACTTCTATTGGCAGTCGTCAATAATCGCCGAGAGAGGTTGACGAAGCGCAGCGCCAACCCTTGCACGTCCGATTCAGGCGCCCATCCGCTGGGCCTCGGCGGATAATCCCCGGATAGCCCACAGCGCCCCCCAGACCCAGCCCGCACCCTCGCCGCCGCCCGAGAAGCAGCGCAGCCGGCTGGCGCGGGCGGTCGAGCGCGTCGTGCCCGCGCAAGACGCCTCCGGGGTGGTGTACGGGCTCATCCTCATCGGCGCGCTGCTGGCCGCGGAGAGCGGACGACACGAGACCTACCTGGACACAGTCGTCTCCACCGTCATCGCCGCAGCGCTCTACTGGCTCGCCCACGCCTACGCCGACGTGCTCGGCGACCGCCTGCAGCAGCAGGAGCGACTGAGCGCCCGCGCCTTCGCGCAGGCGCTTGCCCACGACTGGGGGATCATGCGCGGCGCCGCGCTGCCACTGCTCGCGCTGCTGCTCGCATGGGCAGCCGGCGCCCCGCTGCACAGCGCAGTCACCGCTGCGCTCTGGACCGCAATCGCAAGTCTGGTCGTATTCGAGTTGTTCGCAGGACTTCGCTCTCGCGCCGCACCGCGCGAGCTCGCGCTGGACGCGTGCGTAGGCGCCGCCATGGGCGTGGGGATCCTGCTGCTGAAGATCGTCCTGCACTGATCGCAACCGGGCCTTCCGCGCGGCGCCGCAGGTTCGGTGTAGACAAAAGATCGCTGACATGGAATGATCCGGATTGCCAGACCAGATGACAGCGGTTAGCTGGCCGAAACGCATTCGGAGAGAGGAATATGGCACCGAGGGGAAGATCGTCGTTGTCGGCGCACGGACGTGCGAAACGCGCCAAGAAGAGCACTCGCAAATCCTCTGCGCAGGTCGCCCCCCTATACAAGCGCCTGCCACACGGGCCGCACAGGATGGATCGCAGTCAGGTGGTGCTGCACCAGCGCACGCGCATCCACGGGGCGCTCATAGAGGCAGTCGCCGAAGACGGCTACGACGCCACCAGCATCAAGCAGGTCGTCGGACTCGCCGGCGTCTCGCGGCGCGCCTTCTACGAACAGTTCGCCAACAAGGAGGAGTGCTTCCTGGCGACGTTCGATCTGATCGTGCGGCGCGACCTCAAGCAGATCAAAGACGTCTACCTCGCCTCCCGTGGGGCGCTAGAGCAGCGCGCGGGGGCAGTCTTCCAGCGCTTCGCGCAGAGCACCGCCGACGAACGCAACGCCACCGCGCTGGTGGTCGTGGAGGCGCAGCGCTCCAGCCGCGCAGGCGCCATGCGCGTGCGCCGCGCCACGGGCGCCTGCGAGCAGATGCTCGCGCACAGCTTCGCCGAAGCGCCCAACTCGAAGCCGCTGCCCATGCCCATCGTCAGGGGGATCGCAGGCGGCCTGCACGGCACCGCCGCGTCGTTCCTCAGCGAGCGCCACGGCGACACGCAGGTCGACCTCGCCGAAGAGATGCTCCGCTGGACGCTGCTGTTCCAGACATCCCAGGCCGAGCTCCTCGGCGAGCGCATGGCCGCCCGACTCAACACGCGCATGCGCGAGATCTCATCCACCTACGGCCACGGCCTGGGCGGCGCCGAACCACCGGCGCGCGACGAGCGCACGCGTCTGCTGCAGGGCATCCTGCGGCTGGTCACCCGCGAGGAACTGCGCAACCTCAGCGCCCCGCAGATCGCCGACGAGGCCAACGTGGCAGTGGAGGCCTTCTGCGAGCTGTTCGACGGCAAGGACCAGTGCTTCCTGGAGGCGCTCGAGGACATCTCAGGCGCAGCTGCTCGAGATCGCCGCCGACCCCGAGCTCGTCGGCGGCGACTGGCCGCGTGCCGTACGCCGCGTGCTCGGCGAGCTGATGCGCCACCTCGCCGACCACCCGCTACATGCGCGCACGCTCGCGCAGGAGGCCCTCTTCTCCGGCACCGAGGCGTTCGAGCGCACCGCCGAGCTCGCGCGCACCGTCGCCACGCTGCTCACCGAGGGGGCGCCGACCAAGCCACACGGCGCCCTCACCGCCGACGCCGTCGCAGGCGCCATCTGGCACACCGTCCGCTGCCAAGTCTCCGCCGGGCGCATCCAGCTGCTCGCCGCCCTCTCCGACCACCTCGCCTACGTGGTGCTCGCGCCCTACATCGGCGCGCAGGCCGCCGTCGAGATGGCGACCGAGGACAGCCCCCGCTAGCGGCGCCTGCGCCCGACGCGCTCGGCCAGGTGCGTGAACACGATCCCCACCAGCAGCGAGATCACGATCACGATGATCAGCGGCGCGTGACCGGATCCCACGATCCAGTCGACCTTCACCTGGTTGAGGTTCAGCACCGCGAACGCAATCGCCAGCGCCGCCAGCACCAGCGGGAAGACCGCCTTCGCGCGCTCGGACACCTTGCGGTGTTCGCGCCCTTTGCGCTTGCCCGAAGCTGGGCCCGGGATCTGTGCTGGTGGAGCCGACATCGCCTGTACTGATCGTACCCCCTTGTGGGCGCCGTCTTGGACATTCCTGTCGGAAAAACTCTGTATAGCGATGGTCCGTACGGCGCGCGGCGCGCGGGGCGGGCTGCAAGCGGGCTGGCGTAGCGCACGGGCGCCGGCCAATACCATGGCCGGCATGCCTCGCAAGCTCACCACGGCATTGAGCGCGCTCATCCTGGGCGCAGGCGCCGGCGCCATCCTCGGCGGTTGCGGCAGCTCGCAGACCAAAACCGAAACCGTCGCCGAAACGCCCACCGTCTCGCAGAGCGCCACGACCACGAGCACACACGCGTCCACGACCAAGACCGCCACCACGCCCCCCACCACGACCACAGCGACCACCGCCCCCACCGGTACCGCTGGAGGCGCCGAAGCGCCCGCCACCACCAGGACCGCCACCGAGCCCGCGTTCACGCACCAGGAAACCCAGTCGGAAGCGACCAAAGAAGCCGTCTCCGTGCTCGAATCCAGGGGCTACACGCCGAGCGAACCATCCCAGTACCACCCCAACCAAACGCTGCGGGTGCTCGTCGGCACGCGCACCGGCTCGAGCGACGGCTACGGCCAGCAGGCGTTCTTCTTCATCGACGGCCGCTACATCGGCACCGACACCAAGGAACCGAGCGCCACCGTCGAGGTGCTCTCCCAGAGCGACACCGAAGTCACGCTCAGCTACCCCCTCTACCGCACCGGCGACCCGCTCGCCAACCCCACCGGCGGGCAGGCCACCGTCCACTTCCAGCTCAACGACGGCAAACTCACGCCCGTGGGGACCATCCCCCCCGCGAGCTCCTCCACCGGGCTCAGCCGCAACTAGCTCAGAGGTCGAGCAGGAAGCGCAGCGCGCGAGCGGCTTGGAACACGACGTCGTCACCGACGGCGCCCAGTCGGGCGATCAGACGCTGCTCGGACACAGACTTGACGTCCTCGCACTTCGCGTAGCTCACCTCGTCCAGCCCTGAGCTTCCGCGATCGATCTCTATATGAGACGGCAGGCCACGATAGGTCGTGGCGATCGGGACCACCACGACCACTCCGGCGCGGCTTTCATTCAGGGCGTCAGCCGATACGACGACCGCTGGGCGCCTGCCCGACTGCTCCCGGCCGACAGGGTCGCCGAAGTCGACCAGCCACACCTCGCTGCGGCGAGCGCTCACGACGAGCCATCAGCCAGCGTGCCGCCCTCGAGCGTGCGCTCGGTCTCGATCTCGCCCCATGAAGTTGGGTCGGCGCGTAGCGCCTCATAGCCGGCAGAGAGCTGATCGAAGAACACGCGTCGCTCGAGCGCATCGGCGGCCTCATCGACGAGCTGACTCATCGGACGGCCGGTGGCGTGCGCCAATCTGGCGAAGCGATCACGGGTTGGCTCGCTCACCCTGATGGTCGTGCTCATACGCCCAGTCTACTATATAGGCGCTTGATCTGTCTACATGAAATGGGAGACCGAGTGGTCGCTCATTTGGGGTAGCGTGGAGGGCATGGCTCGTGTTGTCGTGGCGACAGCGCTCGGTGGACCGGAGGTGCTCTCAGTCGTCGAGATGGCCGTCGAGGCGCCCGCGGCGGACGAGGCTCGCCTGGCGGTGCGCGCCGCAGGGATCAACCCTGTCGATTGGAAGCGCTACAGCGGCGCCATGGGCGGCGATGTCGTGCTGCCGATGCGCTTGGGGTTCGAGGTCGCCGGCGTGGTGACGGATATCGGCAGCGACGCGATCGGCCCGGCCGGACCGATCGCCGTGGGGGATGAGGTCATCGCCTATCGCGTCGACGGTGGCTACGCCGACGATCTGCTCGTCCCCGCGTCGACGGTCGTCCCCAAGCCGCCGGCCATGAGCTGGGAGGCGGCCGGAGGGCTGATGCTGGCGGGCGCGACCGCCGTGCACGCGCTAGAGGCGACCAGCGTCGGCGTGGGCGACACCGTCCTGGTGCACGCCGCAGCGGGCGGGGTCGGGCTGATGGCCGTCCAACTCGCCATCGTCCGCGGAGCCCGCGTCGTTGGCACCGCGAGCGAGGTGAACCACGAGTACCTGCGCGAGCTCGGCGTCGTCCCGACGACCTACGGCGACGGCCTGGCCGAGCGGGTGCGTGCGCTGGCCCCCGATGGCGTGGACGCCGCGATCGACTGCATCGGCACCGACGAGGCGGTCGACGTGTCCCTCCAGCTGGTCGCCGATCGCGATCGGATCGCCACGATCGCAGCGTTTCGGCGCGGCGGCGAAGCAGGGATCAAGCTGCTCGGCGGCGGCCCCGGCGCCGATCCCGGAACCGAGCTGCGCAAAGCCGCCCGGCTGCAGCTCACCGCACTCGTCGAGGAGGGACGGCTCGAGATCCGCACACGCTCGTTCGAGCTCGACGACGTCGCTGCCGCCCACCGTGAGGGACAGGCCGGCCACGTCACGGGCAAGCTCGTGCTCGTTCCGTCCTCCGGAGTCCCTCTATCGTGAGTCGAAACGACCGTCTACACGAGGAAGGGGCTTGATCAGATGAGCGCAACGATCGATGGCCGCGCAGAGGAGCTGCTGAAGGCCAAGAACTTCTGCCACGTCGCCACCCTGCGCGCCGACGGCACCATCCACGGCGTGCCGGTATGGGTTGACATCCAGGACGGGCAGCCCGTGCTCAACACCGCACGAGGGGCGCGCCTGGCCGCGCAACCTCGAACGCGACCCGCGCGTCACGCTCACCGTGCAGAACCTCGAGAACCCCTACCAGTACCTCGAGATCCGCGGGCGCGCCGCCAAGCCGATCACGGAGGGCGCCGACGAGCACATCGACGCTCTCGCCAAGAAGTACATGGGCGTGGACGAGTACCCGCTGCGCCAGCCCGGCGAAACGCGCATCATCATCCGCGTCGAGCCCGAGCACGTGCACGTCTCCGGCTGACCCGCACGCCGCTCGCCCGCCGGTCTCAGCCGCGCCGCAGCAGCCGTCGCCACAGCGCCGGCTGGCGCGGCTGCGCGCGCAGCCACTCGTCCTTCAGCACCAGCTGCCCGCGCGAGCGGGCCTTCAGCACGCACTGCGTATGCGCATGGCGGCGCCTGCGGGTGTCGCCCTCGGGCGCAATCAGCATATGCTCGCTCAGGGCAGGCAACGAATGACCACAAATCGGACAGCGATACGTCGCCGGCTTACGGTTGGAGGCCGGGCGCACCGTCCACCACGGGGCGTGTGGAAGGCTGGGCATCGCTCCATTCTCGCGCCGCTCGCGGCCACCGTCGCAGCGACCGTGGCAGTCGGTGTCGGCGTCATCCTCGCCAAGGCCGGCCAGGAGCGCCGCAGCGCGCGCCAGCGCCAGCGCGACCGCCGGCTGGGGCTCGCGCCCGGCGAGTCGCTCGCCGACGCGCTGCCGCGCATGGCCCTGGGGCAGGTGGACCTCGCGCTGGAGCTGCTCACCACGGACAGCCGAGCGCCGAGCGCCCACGTGGTGCACGAGACGCGCAAGGCGCTCAAGCGCCTGCGTGCGCTGCTGCGCCTGCTCGAGCACCGGCTCGGTGCGAACGCCTACGCTCGCGACAGCGAAGCCCTGCGCGACATCGCCCAGCGCCTGTCCGGCGCCCGCGACGCGCAGGTGATGCTCGGCACGCTGGACGGCCTCATCGCGCGCCACCCGCGCAGCGTCGGCCGCCGCGCCGGCGTGCGCCGGCTGCGCACGCGTCTGCACCACGAGCAGGCGCGCATGGAGCAGCTCACGCTGGGAGCGCCCGCCGCGCGCGCCGCCGCGATCGAGGAGCTCAGCGCCTTGCGTGGCCGCATCGCCGCCTGGAGCCTGCCCGAGCGCCCCCGCATCCAGCTGGTCGAGCGCGACCTTCAGCGGCTGTACCGGCAGGGGCGCAAGCGCCACCAGCGGGTGCTGCGCGGCACGGGCGATCAGGTGCACGCCATGCACGAGTGGCGCAAACGCGTCAAGGACCTGCGCTACGCATCCGAAATGCTCCAGCGGCGCGGCTCGAGCAAGCGCCGCCGCACGGACGAGCGACTGCGCGAGCTGTCAAAGCGCGCCGACGCGCTCGGTGAACTGCTCGGCGAGGACCACGACCTCGCACTGCTCGCCCAGCGCCTGCGCGCCGGCCGTCGAGCCGCTCGCCAGGACGCCTGGCACACCGGGCGAAAGACGCGCAAGGCCCTGCTGAAGGCCATCGCCAAGCGCCGCCGAGAGCTGCGCAAGCGCGCTCTGCGCGACGGCGCTCGACTCTACCGCCGCCCGCCCAAGCGCTTCATCGGCGCACTGCGCGCCTAGCTCCGCAGGCGCCCAGCTCGGGAGGCTCAGGAGACGCTGACGACGGTCAGCGTGCGCTTGCCTTTCGGCAGCGACACGGCCGCCTGCTCACCGGGCGCACGCCCCAGCAGCGCCACCGCCACCGGCGATTCAGCCGACAGGCGACCGTCGCGCGGGGCCGCGTCGTGCGAGCTCACGATTCGCCACGTCTGCTCCACGCCCTCAGGGTCGCGCACCACCACAGTGGAGCCGAAGCCCACCACGCCCGCGGACTTGTCGGGCGTGTCCTTGACCACCACCGCGCCTGAGATCTTCTCGCGCAGCCGCGCGATCTTCGTCTCCAGGTGCGCCTGCTCGTTCTTCGCGTCGTGGTACTCGCTGTTCTCCTTCAGGTCGCCCCATTCGCGGGCGGTCTTGATTCGCTCCGCGATCTCCCTGCGCCCCTCGCCCTCCAGCACCGCCAGTTCGTCTTCCAGCGTCTGCAGGCCGTCCGCCGTTGTCATGTTCGTTGGCTCGGTCATCTACCTAGAGCCTACTTCTTCCAGCGCCCTCGCCCCGCCGCCACTCAGAAGTAGGTGCTCGGGGAGGTCGAAAGCAGCGCATAGATCTGCACGATCGCCGCCTGATAGAGCAGCTGCGCCGACGCCGGCGAGCCCGCCACGAAGATGTAGTGCGCGCCCCGCAGGTGTTCCCACGCGTAGTTCACGTAGGCCTGCGCGATCGCCGGACCGGGCGGGTCGTGCGTGACCGAGTCCAGGTACAGCAGGTTGCGGAAGTACACCGACACGAAGAACGGGCTTTCCGAGCCCAGCACTTCTGGCGTGAAGTGTTCGAGCGCCGCCTTCGCGGTCTGGCGCGCCTGGTAGAGGTAGGCCGAGTTGCCCGTCGCCTGGTAGAGCAGCGTGCCCGCGCCGATCATCGAGCCCTGGTTGTAGCTCCACAGCTTCGGTTCCACCACGCCTTTGTTGCCGATGTGATCCGCGTACAGGTTCACCGGCTGCTGCAGGCAGCTACGCACCCATTCGTACGCTTTCTCGGCGAACTGCAGGTACTGGGCGTTGCCCGTCAGTTTGTACAGCAGCGTTCCCAGCTCCGCAGCCGGCGCCGTCGTCGTCGTGTTGCGTTCGCCGTTGGTGGCGGCGTTGGAGAACGGGAGGCCACCCTCGCACGCCAGCCCCGCGCGTTCCTCCCAACCTGCCATCTCAAACGCCATGATCCCCTCCGCGCTGCCCAACAGCGCCGCCGCGTGGGTGAGCTGGTACAGCCGCACCAGCTCGATCGCAACCCAGTCGTTGTCGTCGTAGTACTTGGTGCCCCCGGGGCCGACCGGCGGCGCCGCGGTGCCGTCGAACGCCGCCAGCGTGCTCGTGTAGAGGCCTTCCGGAGCGCCCGAGTTGTTCGTGTCCAGGTAGGAGTTCAGCCCAGACAGGCGCGCGTCCAGTTCCTTGCCCAGCGACACGCCCAGGTTGGGGATGTACGCCATGCTCACCGTCGCCGCCAGCGCCTGAGAGAAGGGCCACAGGTAGGAGAACGGTTCGCCTGCATACAGGTCGGAGCCGGGTATGTAGTAGTACTGCTGCATCGCCTCGAAGGCCACGAGCGCCCGCGCCGGGTTGCCGTGCAGGACGGGCTTCTTCGGCTTCTTCGGCTTCTTCGCCTTGGACTTACTCGAGGTCGTCGTCGACGTCGAGGAGCCCGGCGCCTGCGCGCCGCCGCTGGAACTCGCCTCCCGAGCCCGTCGAGTCGCGTGCGCCAGCTCGGTGACCCGCTTGGACGCGCGCGTCGCGCCCGCTGGGTATCGCGAGGCGCTGTGCGTCTTTCCCGCGGTGGCCTTCGTTGCACCGGTTGCCGTTGCGGCGCCTGCGACGGGGGCCGCGCAAAGCGCGAGCCCAGCCGCCAGCAGCAGCGTCAAAAGGGGGTGGAGCGGCGAGCGCCAGACTGCAGCGAGCTCGCGCCGGTGGCTGAAAAGGCGAAGCATCGACTCAAGCAAGCAAAACAACCGGCGGCGGCATTCGATTTGGTCTCCCGCCCACAGGCCCGTCGCGGGTTCGCCGCCGCCCGCCGGGCGCGTGCCGCTCGATCTTTCCACAGGCCCCGCCTATAGGCTGAAAGCCGACTTGCACTTCGACTACACGACCGTCGGCCACGTGACCATCGACGTGTTCGACGACGGCTCCTCACAGCCCGGCGGCGCTGCGTTCTACAGCGCGCTACAGGCTGCCAGGCTGGGCCTGCGGACCCTGATCGTCACGCGCGGGCTCGAGCGGGAGATCCAGGAGGCGCTCGAGCCCTACAGCCACGAGCTCGAGCTGAGGATCCTGCCGGCGCGCCACACCACCACGCTGCACACCAGCGGACACGGCGAGGAGCGCAGCCAGCGCGTGCGCGCCTGGGCGGGCCCAATCGCTCAGGACCTCGAGCTCGACACCTCCATCCTGCACCTCGCGCCCGTCGCGCGCGAGACCCCCACCCGCTGGCGCGGAAGTGCCGCGTTCCTCGGGCTCACGCCCCAGGGGCTCGTTCGCGACTGGAGCGGCCCGCGCAAACTGATCCGGGCTCATGCGCCGTCGCGCTCCGCCACGTTGGTGGCCGAGCAGTGCCACGCGATCGTCGTCAGCGAGCACGAGCGCGCCTGCTGCGCCCGGCTGATCGAGCGCGCCGCCGACGCCGGCGCCGTCGTGGCCATCACCGCCGGCGAGCGCCCCAACACGATCCTCGAGCCCGGCGGGCGCACCCTCGAGCTGGCCGTGCCGTTCATCGAGGAGCCCGTCGAGGATCTCGGAGCCGGGGATGTGTTTGCGGCCGCGTTCTTCGTCGCGCTCGCTGACGGGCGGCCTGCGCTCGAGGCCGCACGACTCGGCAACGCCGCCGCCGCTGTGCGGATGAGCGGCCGCGGGGCCGTCGCCGTCGGCGGCATCAATGACATCGAGGCGAGGACACACGTGGGCGGTCTGTAGCACGCTGTGCTACGTTGCATACATGTCTGTCAACGTCTCGGTGCGCCTCGACGATGCCCTTGCCGAGCAGCTCCGTCTGCGTGCGCGTGCAGCCGGCGAGACGCTCTCGGATCGACTTCGTCGCTACGCCGAGGAAGGAGCGCGCCGGGAGGAGCATCCGCTCATCACCTTCCGCGACGGCCCGGCCGGCCGGCGTGCGGGAGTGCTTGGCGGCCCCGACGTGTGGGAGGTCGCGATGTGGGTGGACGACCTCGCGGCGGAGGCCGATCCGGTCGCCGCACTCGTCGAGGATTCGGTCCTCACGCGTTCGCATGTGGACGCCGCGCTTCGCTATCGGGCCGCTTACCCGGATGAGATCGCTGCGCGCATCGAGTTGCACCGCGGCGAAACGGCGGCTGCCGACAGACATTGAAGCTGCTGCTGGACGAGATGTACTCGCCCCGCGCTGCCGAGGCGCTTCGAGCGGCCGGTATCGATGCTTCGACGGTCGTAGAGCTCGGACTGGCGGGGGGAGCCGACCCGGAGGTCCTCGAGGCGGCGATCGCGCAGGGGCGCACTCTGCTCACCGAGAACGTCGCCGACTTCACGCGCATCTCTGCCGAGCATCTCCTCGCCGGCCGCCATCACCCTGGCGTGCTGATCGCGCTCTCGTCCCGCTTCTCCCGCCGTGCCGCCGGCAGCGGCCCGCTGGTCGCAGCGATCCTCGAGATCGCCGAGGAGCAGCTGACCGACTGCCTCATCTATCTTCGAGCGCCAACGTCGGCTCGCGCGTCACAACGGTGAGCGTCGCGGTTCGCCGTACGCGAAAGCCAAGTTCCTCGTAGAGGCGGATCGCCCCGGTGTTGGTCGCGAGGACGTGCAGGAACGCGCGTTGCGAGCGAAGCTGGATGCCCGCTGTCAGGGCGCCGACGAGCCGAGAAGCCAGCCCCCGGCCGCGATGGTCGGGCTTGGTGCAGACCGCGCTGATCTCGGTCCAGCCGTCCAGACGAAACCGCTCGCCGGCCATCGCCACGAGTGCCCCGTCGGAGCGGATCCCCAGGTAGTTTCCGAGCTCGACGGTCCTGGTCAGGAACGGCCCCGGTTGGGTCTGGGCGACGAGCTCGAGCATCTCCGGCACATCGCCGGCGCCCAGCGGGATCGCCTCCGGGCAATCGACGCCGGCGACCCGCTCTCCGATCATCTGCACCAGATCGAACGAGTCGACCGCCTGCCAACCGTCGGGCAGCTCGGCGCCGAGGTGGCGGACGGCCACGTAGCTGCCCGGTGCGACGAGATCGGCCGCGTCCCGCCAGTCCTCGGCCGAGGGCGACGAGGGCAGACCGAGGAATGGTGCGACATCGCCTCGATATCGGCGTGCGCGCCCCCGCACTTGCGCAAACCGTGCGTGAGCCCCGCACAGCGCCGCGTACGCCGGGTTGTCGAGCAGGGCTTCGTCGGTCTCGAGCATGCCGCTTCAATATCACGCGGACAGCCCGTCCGTCGTCCGATCCGAGCCGGCGCCGGCGCACCGTGAGAGCGGCCGATCTCGGCTGCTGCTAGCGTTGGGGCTTCAGGTTGGGCGGTTTGCCCAACATCGCAGTGCCCGCGCTCGTAGCCTTTGCTCAGCAATCTCCGCGTTCGCAGCACTATCGAGGCCGGAGGAGACACCATGGCTACAGGAACCGTGAAGTGGTTCAGCGACGAGAAGGGCTTCGGGTTCATCACGCCCGATGACCAGTCCAAGGACCTGTTCGTTCATCACAGCGCGATCGTCGGTGACGGCTATCGCTCGCTCGCCGAGGGCGCGAAGGTCTCATACGACGCCGAGCCCGGCGACAAGGGACCCAAGGCTGGCAACGTCCAGCTGGCCTAGCATGGCCTCGAGCGGCAAGAAGAAGACGACGATGGCCAAGCTCACCCGTGAAAGCCGGCTGCGCGAGCGTCGGCTGGACAAGCAGGCCAGGAAGGACGCGCGCAAGCTGGCGCCGGCACACGATCCCAACGCTCCCGACGACATTCTGGACGCAGCGCCCGGCGAGTCAGCCCCAACGGGATCCGGGCAGCCCGCCCCGGAGGCCGGCGTTCAGACGCTCGCGGACGCCTGATCGATCGCGCCGTTCGCGGCGCCGTCGATCAGCTTGGTGAGCTCGCCCGCGTCGATCGCCTCGTCCTGGCCGCACGCTTTCGCGGCGAGCAGCAGGCTGCCGCCCACCGGCGCCAGCTCCACAGCGGCCACCTGCGCGTGCGGCGCGCACTCGTGGATCGCGCGCGTGAGCGGCTCCACGAACACCCTGCCCGCCTTGAAAGCGCTGCCGATCAGGCCCACCGGGAACTCGGCCGCGCTCTCCGCCGTGGCCGCGGCCGCCGCTGAGTCGCCGTCCAGCCCGATCTGGCGGATCACCGTCACGATCTGCTCGCCGAGCTCGTGCGCTCCCCGCTCATACAGCTCGCACGCCACCTCATCGCCCTGCTCCGCCAGCTTGGCCGTTCGGATCGCAAACGCGGCGATCTCCCCCTTCGTCAGCGGCTTCGAGTACACGCGCGCCGCCACCGCCTCCACGCTCGGCGCGTCGAAGAACTCCATCGCCGCCTCGCTCAGCGTCGTCTGAGGCCCCGAGCGCTCCCTGTCGCGCAGCGCCGCCTTGATCGACTGCACGCCCAGCCAGTAGCCCGAGCCCTCGTCGCCCAGCAGATGCCCCCAGCCCCCCGCGCGCCAGGAGCGCGTGTCGGCGCCCGTTCCCGCCACGCCGAACACGTTCGAGCCCGTGCCCGCGATCGCAGCCACGCCCGGGCCGCCGCCCGTGGCGCTCGCCCACGCGCCCACCACGTCGTTGACCACGATCCAATTGTCCGTGCGAGCCGCGCGCACGTTGCGCGCCACGTCCTCCGTGTCCGTTCCAGCGATCGCCAGCACCGCCGCCCCCACCTCGCCCGCATCGATGCCCGCCTGCTCGATCGCCTCGTCAGCGGCCTTCAGCAGCGCCTGCACCGCCGCCTGCGCCCCCACCGCGTCCTGGTTGCTCGGGCCCCCATGACCCAGGTGCAGCGCCATGCTCCGCAGGTCCAGCACCGCCGCCAGCGTCTTCGTCGCGCCGCCGTCCACGCCCAGCAGGAAGCGCGCGCCCCCACTGGCCTGCGGCTGGGTAAGGATGTCCGGCATCCGAACGAGCGGATCTCCTAGCATCCGCGCATCCTCCCAGGATCGGCTCCAGCAGGCGCGCCCAAGCGGTTCTAAAACGCGACTGGGCCGGCGAGGGGATGCCGGCCCAGTCGAGTGGAGGGTCTGAGGAACAGCAAGCCGCTCCTCAGGAGGAGAGAAACGTCAGGACTACATTGCCCCTTCACGTTCGGCCCAAACGCCGAATCGCGATCGACAATGTTCATCTAACTTATCAGCATTCTCGGGAATGTCAAGGACCATCCTCGAGATGTTTCCCAAGCCGCCTGTAGGACCACGCGAACGCCTCCAAAATCATAGAGAACAGCAGTCAGCTGCTCTTGTTTTGGTGTCTAGCGACCCGTGCAACGCTCATGCCGACGCCTTCCCGCGCCGATCCTCGCAAGGACCATGGGGGTATCGACCACTCACGACGGCCAGGCCGTCACATCGGGAGCGGAAGCGCTGCTGCGCGAGCACCCCGACGCGCTCGTCTGCGGGCTCGCCGGAAATGGGCTGATCGTGCCCGTGCCCCAGTCCGTGGGGCTGTGGGGACAGGGCCTCATCGAGGGTCGCGCGCTCGTCGACAACGTCGTCGCCGGCGACCGCAGCACCGTCGTCAAAGTGTGGCTGCGAGCTCAGGAGGAGGGAGCTGCCTCGGACAAAGTGCGCCTGCTGCGCCAGCCGGGCACCTGGACGACGCTGCACTTCATCGACATGCGCGAAATCCACGGCGTGCTGCTCGGCGTGATCATCCCCAGCGACGAGCACGCCGGCGAGGACACCCCCGCCGAGGAGCAGGCGCCCGCCGCGCCTCGGTTCTGCTGGCTCACCGAGGACGAGGGCGCCCGCGTGCTCGACTGCGACGACGCCTTCACCGAGATGTTCGGCTACACCGCCGCGGAGCTCATCGGCGAGTCCGTGCTCGGGCAGATCCACCCCGAGGACCAGGGCCGCGCCGTCGAGGGCTGGCTGGCCGTGCTGTCCACCGGCCTCGACCAGCAGACGCGGCTGCGCCGCCGGCGCAAGGACGGCAGCTACCTGTGGGTCGACACCACCCTGCGCAACCTGCTCAACCACCCCGAGCGCAACCACGTGCTCGTCGAGATCGTCGACGTCTCCGCCGAGATGCAGGCCCAGGAGGCGCTCGCCGAACGCGAGGAGCTGCTGCGCCGCCTCACCGCCGCGATGCCCGTCGGCCTGCTCCACGTGGACACCGAGCGCAACGTCGTCTACAACAACGCGCGCCTGCTGGAGATCCTCTACGGGACCCACGCACGCGTGCTCAGCGCAGCCGCCGAGGAGCCCTCCGCGCCCGACAGGAGCGGCACCTCGTGCACAGCGATCTTGAGCACGCTCACCGACGAGAGCATGGCCACATTGGACGCCGCGCTCGAGCAGGTGCTCCACGAGGGCGTCGACCGCGACGTGGAGGTGGACATCACGTTGCCCGCCGGCACCTGGCGGCGCGCGCTGATGAGCCTGCGGGCGCTGCTGCGGCCCAGCGGCGAGGTCAGCGGGGCGATCACATGCGTGCTCGACATCACCGACAGCGCGCGCGCTCGCCAGGAGCTCGAGCACCGGGCGACGTTCGACCCGCTGACCCACTGCTACAACCGCTCATCGGTGCTCAGCACCCTGGAGGTCGAGCTCGAACGAGCCGATTCCGCCAGCACAGGCGTCGTGTACGTCGACCTCGACCGCTTCAAGCCGGTCAACGACCGGCTCGGGCACGCCGCCGGCGACGAGCTGCTGGTGCTCGTGGCCGAGCGCCTCAAGCTCGCCAGTCGCGACACCGACGTCGCCGGGCGCCTCGGCGGCGACGAGTTCCTGGTCGTGCTGCGCGACATCCCCGGGCCGGAGATGGCCATGCGCGCCGCCGAGCGGATATCCGAAGCGCTGTGCGACACCTTCCAGCTCACCTTCGGCGACGTCGAGCTGCGCGCGAGCATCGGCGTGGCGTGCTCAGGAGGCGCTCACGAGGTCAGCTCCCAGGATCTCGTCAAGCGCGCGGACACAGCCATGTACGAGTCCAAGCAGCAGGGGCAGTGCGTGCCCGTGCTGGCCAACTCGTAGTCTCAGCATCCGGCTGCAGCTCGGGCTGCCCGCCACGCACCACGCACCGCAAGCAAAAGGGGCGGCGACCGCGCTTCCATGCGCCGGTCTCCGCCCCTCTCGCAGCCGCCCAACCCGGGCAGCTCATCGGTCGCTGTCAGGTGCAGCTATTCAGCTTCCACTTCCGCTTTGGACTCGAACCCGAGGTTCCCGTTCTTGATCGAGAATTCTTCGATTTCGGCTTCGAACGTGCCTTTTTGGTAGACGATCTGGCCGTACGCCGGCGTTTCCGGCGTGTTGTCTTTCGTCCCGTTTCCTCCGCCTACGAAGTCACAGCCCGGGGACGGCTTCTCCCAGGAGACGATCTTGTCGAATTCCCATTCGATGTCCAGCTTTTCCTGGAAGCCGGCCGGGAACTTCTTCAGCTTGGCGGGTTCCATTTCCGTTTCGTAGGACGCCGTTTCGTATTCTTTTTCAGGTTTGAGCGCCGCCTTCGCCGTGATCGTCTGTTCCGGCAGGGAGATCACGCAGGCGTTTTTCTTGCTGCCAAGGTCGACCGTCACGTGTGTCGGCTTGATGACCACTTCCCCTTCTTCTTCCGCGCCGACTTTCACCGAGTGGTTCGAGTGGAATTCCATGCGAATCGAGAAGTTGCTGACCTTTTCGTTTTTCACGAACCCGTTGCCGTTGTCTGAGACGCGCCCGATGCAGTGCTTGAATTTGGTGTTGGCGACGAAGTTTTCCGCTTTTTCTTCCGTGACGCTCGCGGTTGCCGTGACCTTCTTGCATGCGTGAATCAGCAGCCCGCCGCCGGCGAGATCCAGTTCCGACATTTCCCCTTCGCCCGTCGCCAGCGCAGGACTGGTCGGGCTGATCGCGGGACCGAGCGGGTAGCCCGCCCTGAACTTGCCGAAGATCATGTGCGCCTTGTGCTTGTTGGCCAGGGCCGTGCCGGCGAGCGCGCCAAACGCGCACACCGCCACCATCACCCCAACCAAAATCCTGACTCGTCTCATTCTCCTAAGTTCCTCGCTTTCGCTTTCGCGTGAAAGACCCGTATAGCTTGGATTGCGATGCGGCCGACTCTTCCGGTCTCCGTAGGTCGCTGGGCTCCCCTCCATAAGCGCCCCCCGAGATAGAGGGCGCAACATTATCATGAAGGGCAGGCGTCGGTATTGCCAACCCATAGGGGCAAGTAGCGCGTTTCCAGGGCCGCGTGCCGATGGGGGGAGCGCGGCGGACGCGCCCTCGATTTGGACAGTCACAGGTCGCTAACACAACCTGGCGGCCGGGCATGCTAGCCGATCTTGCGCGCCGGGTTATGCTTGTGGGAGAGCTTTGGATCCAGCGGAGGAAGCGGGGCGACTCGATGACCGGGGAACAGGAGCTGCTGAAGCTGATCGCCGAGAGCCGTGAGGCGATCCTGGCGGTCGTCAAAGCCAACGGCTACCCGCACCTCAGCAACGTCTTCTACGTGTGGAACGAGCAGGAACGCACCGCACGGATCTCCACCACCGCCGATCGCGTGAAAGCCCGCATCCTCCAGCGCGACCGCCGCGCAGCGCTGCACGTCCCCGGCCCCCACTTCTGGTCCTACGCGGTGGCGGAGTGCGACGCACAGACCTCCGCCGTCGCCACCACGCCGGGCGACGACGCGTGCCGCGAGCTGCTGGAGGTCCACTCAGCCTTCTACGGCGACCTGGACGAGGCGGAGTTCTTCCAGCAGATGATCGATGCCAGGCGACTGGTGGCGCGCCTGCGGGTGCGCAGGCTCTATGGAGTAGCGCTCGACCGGCCGCCCGGCGGCTGAGGGCCCAGAGACTCGCGGGGGCGCCGCGGCGGCAGTGCAGCACACCACACCATGGCCGACCGCGCCGACATCGACTTCACCTACTCGATCACCGATCGGGTGTTCCGACTGAGCCTGGGCGAGCTGGCCGACTTCAGCGGAGCCAAGTACGACGGCGACTTCTCGCTCAGCCTCCAGCAGGCTCAACGACGCAAGCACGAGTACGTGGCCGAGCAGATCGGGATCGCACCCGATCGCCGGGTGCTGGACCTCGGCTGCGGCTGGGGACCGCTGCTGAACTTCGTGCGCGAGCGCGGCGCCAGCGGCGTGGGCGTGACGCTGTCACGAGCGCAGGAGGCAGCCTGCCGCCGCCACGGCCTCGACGTCCACCTGTTCGACGCGCGGCTGCTGGAGCGCGCGAGCTTTGGCGAGTTCGACGCGGTGGCGAGCCTGGGCGCGTTCGAGCACTTCTGCTCGCCGGAGGAGTACCGCGCGGGACGCCAGGAGGACGTCTACCGTGACATCTTCACCCGGATCGCCGACGTGCTGCCTGCGAAAGGGCGGCTGTACCTGCAGACGATGGTGTTCGGGCGCAACATGATCCCGCTGGAGGAGGTGAACATCCATGCGCCACGAGACTCGGACGCGTGGTACCTGGCGCTGATGGCACGCCAGTTCCCCGGCTCGTGGCTGCCGCTCAACAGGGATCAGGTGGTGCGCTGCGCGGAGGATCGCTTCGATCTGCTGTCGGCGAGCAACGGCCGCCTCGACTACATACAGACGATCGCCGAGTGGGGCAGGCGCACGGGCACACGCAGTGTGAGGAAGGCGCTGTTGAAGCTCCAGCTCGTGCCGCGATGGCTTCTCAGCGCCGACTTCCGGCTGGCGTTCACCTCAGGCGTGAGCGCCAACAAGGTGTGCTTCGAACGCGAGCTGCTCGATCACTACCGGCTCGTGTTTCAGAAGCGCGGGTGAGCCGCCGGGGCGATGGAGCGCGCCGCCGCCACCAGCATCTCCACGCAGGCGTCGATTGCCATCGAGGTGGAGTCGAGCACCACGTGGTAGGAGCGCGGATCGCAGATGTCGACGCCGTAGAAGTGCTTGACGTAGGTCCCATGGGCGCGATCGAGCTGGCGCAACCGCGCCCGCGCGGTTGGCTCGTCGATGCTCTCCAACAGCATCGCCTGTTGCACGCGGCGCTCCGGCGGGCCTTCGAGGCGCACCCGCAGCACGCGCGGATCCCCGCGCAGCAGGATCGCCGCGCCGCGGCCGAGCATGACCCCGCGTCCGGTTGCCGCCTGTCGCAGCAGGACCGCCTCTGTCGCGCGAGCGAAGTCGGCCGCCGAGGACTCCGGCGAGGGGATCGCCGCAGCGGCCGCGACGTCGTGCCAGACGAAGCCGCTCAGCATCCGCTCGAGCCAGCTGGCGCTCATCTGATCGTCGTGCGCCTCCGCATCCCTGAAAGGCACCGCCAGCTCTTCGGCCACACCCGCGGGGATCGCGCGGTCCAGGAACGGAACGCCCAGCCTCGCGGCCAGCTGAGGGCCGATTCGACTGCCGCCGGCGCCATAGGCCCCGGAGAGGGCAACGAGGCTCATCACCGGTGATTATGCCCGCCCGCGGCCCCGCTGAACGCGCGATTTGGATCGCGCGGAAGGGCGCCTATAGTGAGATTGGTTGTCTGCTCAACAAAGGAGTGAGCTGTGGACGTGGAGATCTGGTCTGACATCGCATGCCCGTGGTGCTACATCGGCAAGCGCCGCTTCGAGGCCGCGCTCGAGCAGTTCGAGCACCGCGATGACGTGAACGTGACATGGAGGAGCTTCGAGCTGGACCCGGGCGCGCCGCCTGAGCGCACGGGCGACCGCGCGGAGCGCCTGGCTGAGAAGTACGGCATGAGCGTCGAGCAGGCGCGCGACGCCGAGCAGCAGCTGACGGGCGTGGCGGCGGGCGAGGGCCTTCCCTTCCGCTTCGACATCGCGCGCAGTGGCAGCACCTTCGACGCGCACCGAGTGGTGCACCTGGCGGAGACCCACGACCTGCAGGACGCGATGAAGGAGCGCCTGCTGCGCGCGTACTTCACCGAAGGCGAGCTGATGTCGGACCACGACACGCTCGTGCGCCTGGCCGGCGAGGTGGGGCTGGATGAGCAGGAGGTGCGCGAGCTGCTCGCGGGCGATCGCTACGCGGATGAGGTCCGCGCCGACGAGCGCGCGGCGGGCGAGCTGGGGATCGGCGCGGTGCCGACGTTCGTCCTCGACCGCAAGCTCGGCGCCTCCGGCGCGCAGCCGCCGGAGGAGCTGCTGGATCTGCTGCGCCAGGGATGGGCCAAGCGCAGCCCCGCCTCGGCGATCGCCTAGGGTGGGCGACATGGCGATCTTCGAGAACCTGAGCACGTTGAGTGGCGCCCCGCTGGACGAGGCCGAGCTGCAGGGGCGCGCGGTGCTGGTGGTGAACGTGGCCTCGCACTGCGGGCTGACCCCGCAGTACACGGGCCTGGAGCAGCTGCAGGAGCGCTACGGCGAGCGCGGCTTCACGGTGCTGGGCGTGCCGTGCAACCAGTTCGGCGAACAGGAGCCCGGCAGCGCGCAGGAGATCCAGACGTTCTGCTCGACCACCTACGGCGTCAGCTTCCCGATGACGGAGAAGCTGGACGTGAACGGCCCAGAGCGCCATCCGCTGTACAGCGCGCTGACCGCCACCTCAGACGACGCTGGCGAGGCGGGCGACGTGCAATGGAACTTCGAGAAGTTCCTCATCTCCGCGGACGGGCGCCCGGTGGCGCGCTTTCGCCCCACCGTCGAGCCCGAGTCCCAGCAGCTGACCGAGGCGATCGAGTCGGAGCTCCCCTCCTGATGGCCGCCACGCCTGCCTTGAGCGCCCCGTCGGTGGGCGCGCCGTTCGAGCGCACGACGATCGAGCGCCGGGAGCTGGGCGAGCGCGACGTGCAGATCGAGGTCAAGTACTGCGGCATCTGCCACAGCGACATCCACCAGGTCAAGGACGAGTGGGGCGGCTCGATCTACCCGATGGTGCCCGGCCACGAGATCGCGGGCGTGGTCACGGCGGTCGGCGGCGCGGTGAGCAAGGTCTCGGTTGGCGACCGCGTGGGCGTCGGCTGCCTGGTGGACTCGTGCGAGGAGTGCGAGTACTGCCTGGCGGGCGAGGAGCAGTTCTGCACGAAGGGCGCGATCCTGACCTACAACGGCCGCGACTACGACGGCGAGCCGACGTATGGCGGCTACAGCCGGCGGATCGTGGTGAAGGATCGCTTCGTGGTCCGCATCCCGGACAGCATTGAGCTGGAGTACGCAGCTCCGCTCCTGTGCGCTGGGATAACGACGTATGTGCCGTTGAAGCACTGGCACGTTGGCGATGGGACGAGGGTGGCGGTGATCGGCATGGGCGGCCTGGGACACGTGGGCGTGCAGCTCGCGGCGGCGATGGGCGCTGAGGTGACGGTGCTGAGTCAGACCCTGAGCAAGAAGGACGACGGCCTGCGCTTCGGCGCCAAGCACTACTACGCGACATCCGATCGCGCGACGTTCAAGACGCTGGCGTCGAGCTTCGACATGATCCTGAACACGGTCTCCGCGAACCTCGATGTGGACGCGTACCTGCGCCTCTTGCGCGTGGACGGCACGCTGGTGAACGTGGGCGCGCCGTCGGCGCCCGACAAGTTCCACGCGTTCTCGCTGATCGGCGCAAGGCGCAGCCTGGCGGGCTCCTCGATCGGCGGCCTGCCGGACACCCAGGAGATGCTCGACTTCTGCGCCGAGCACGGCGTCAGGCCGGCGATCGAGCTGATCGGCGCGGACGAGGTCGACGGCGCGTATGAGCGCGTGTTGCGCAGCGACGTGCGCTACCGCTTCGTGATCGACGTCGCGACCATCGGCTGAGCTGAGCCGGTCGCCCGTCGGGCGTCGTGGTATCGATTGTCCGAACTGTTTCTGAATGAGCGTATGGTGTGCGGAGGGGGCCACCTGTGAAGGCGACGGTTGCCATTGGAGATTGTGCGTGCACTCCGATTCAAAGCTGAGCAGCACCAGCCGCGCGCGCGGCCTCTCCGCGGCGGGTTTCTCTCGCATTGGCAGCCTCCGCGCGCTCGAGCTCTCGACGGCGCTGCAGCTCGCGGCACTCGTGAAGTCCTCCGACGACGCGGTCATCGTGCTTTCTCTGGACGGGCAGATCACGAGCTGGAGCCACGGCGCGGAGAGGCTGTTCGGCTACTCCCAGAGAGAGGCGGTTGGGCAACGGGCGACGATCCTCTCGCCTCCCGCCGGCCGTGAGGAGGCGACATCTCGCCTCAGCAGGATGCTCGCCGGCGGCGGCGTGGAGCGAACCAACACCGAGCGTGTGGCCAAGGACGGAAGGCTGCTGAACGTCGCGCTGGTCATGTCGCCGATCAACGGACCCTCGGGCGAGCTCATCGGCATCGCGGCGATCGCGCGCGACACCACCGCGCAGACGCTCGCCGAGGAGGAACTGCAGGCGGCGAGGCTCGAGGATCTCGCGCACCTCGCACTCGCAGCCGAGTGCCGCGACGACGGCACGCACCAGCACACCGAACGGGTGGCGACGCTGGCGGAGCTCATCGCCGGCGAGCTGGGCATGGGCGCTCAGCAGCTGGCGACGGTCCGACTCGCTGCTCCGCTGCACGACATCGGCAAGCTCGGCATCCCGGACCAGATCCTGTTGAAGCCGGGCGGCCTGACCGACGACGAGCAGGCCGTGATGAAGACCCACACGACGATCGGCGCACACATCCTGGGCGAGAGCGAGTACCCGGTGCTCGTCATGGCGAGGGAGATCGCGCTCACCCACCACGAGCGCTGGGACGGCGTCGGCTACCCCGCGGGCCTGCGCGCGTCGGCGATCCCGATCGCGGGACGGATCGTTGCGGTCGCGGACGTGTTCGATGCGATCACGCACGAGCGCCCCTACAAGCAGGCGCTTCCCGCCGACTACGCGATCTCAGAGATCACACGCGCAAGCGGAGCCCAGTTCGACGCGGACGTGGTCGATGCGTTCATGGCCTGCGTCGGAGACGTCTGCGGATGACGTCGCCCGACGATGGTCACAGCGGGGCTTCATCTCGCGCGGCGATCGCGATGGCAGGGCATGCGCGCGAGGAGCGACGCGTATGGTGGCCCGGTGGCAAGCGATCGTTTGAGCGTGGTGCTGAGGGCAATGGCGGACGCCGATCGGGGCGGGCACGCCTCGATGGTCGACCGCGTGTGCGGAGCGGCGGTAGAGCTGCTGTCGCTGAGCGGCGCCGGCCTGTCGCTGATGGCGGAGGGCGAGCTGCGCGGCACGGCGGGCGTCAGCGAGCCGGGGATCGCAGCCGTGCAGGAGCTCCAGCTCACCCTCGGGGAGGGGCCGTGCGTCGATGCGTGGCGGGCCATGGAGCCGGTGCTGGAGCCGGACCTGGCCGATCCGGCTCGAGCGCGCTGGCCGGCGTTCGCCCACGCCGGCGTGCAGGCGGGCGTGCGCGCGGTGTTCGCGTTCCCGCTTCAGCTGGGCGCGGTGGGTCTTGGGGTGCTGGCGCTGTACCGCGATCGTCCGGCGCCGCTGGGCGATGAGGAGCTGGCCCTCGGGCTGGTGCTCGCCGAGGTCGCCACCCAGACGATTCTCGGCCTGCAGGCCGGGGCCCCTCCCGATCAGCTGCACGTCCTGCTGGCGGACGAGCCGGCGCACTGGGCCGAGATCCATCAGGCGACAGGCATGACCTCCGCACAGCTGGAGGTGTCGCTGGACGAGGCCTCCGTGCGCCTGAGGTCGTTCGCGTTTGCCAACGACCGCCCGCTGCGGGAGGTCGCACAGGACGTCGTCGCGCGTCGCCTGCGCCTCCCCCACCAGTACGAGGTGGACGGATCGGCGCCGCAGACTGCGCCATAATACGATTTGTTCGAGTGGGTGGGAGAGAGGGAAAGCGAACGATTACCAGGGAAGAACGAATTGTCGAGACGTTCGTCGAACTGGCCGACACGATGGTCGACCACTTCGACGTGATCGAGTTCCTGCATCGCCTGGTGGAGCGCAGCCTCGAACTGATGGACTGTGCCGAGGTCGGGCTGCTGCTCGCGAACGCCGGCGGCAGCCTCCAGGTGATGGCCTCCTCGAGCGAGCGCACCGAGGCGCTCGAGCTCCTGCAGTCCCGCAACGAGGAGGGACCCTGCTTCGACTGCTTTCGCGGCTCGAGGCCCGTGTTCAGCGAGGACCTGCGGGCGGACGGCGATCGCTGGCCCAAGTTCGCGCCCGCTGCCGTGCAGAGCGGGATCAACTCGGTGCACGCGATCCCAATGCGGGTACACGGCCGCACGATCGGAGCGCTGAACCTGTTTCGCGCCGATACCGGCCTGCTCGCCGAGCGCGATAGGCAGCTGGGGCAGGGCATGGCGGACATCGCGGCGGTGGCGCTCATCCAGGAGCGCGCGATGCGTGAGACGCGCGGGGTCGTGCAGCAGCTGCAGAGCGCCCTCAACAGCCGTGTTCTGATCGAGCAGGCCAAGGGCGTTCTCGCCGAGCGCGGCAATGTCAGCGTGGACGTGGCGTTCGCCGGCATCCGCCGTTACGCGCGAGCGCGCAACAGCCGCCTCAGCGACGTCGCGCGCGATGTGATCGACGGCCGCCTCGATGCGGCTGCGCTCGCCGAGCTCTCGCGCGACACCGCGTGACGGGCGGTGTCCTGCCAGCGGGCTCGAGTCGGCGCTCGGTCCGATCGATTCCAAGGATTGGGCTTCTGCGCCGGTAGTGTGCTACCGTAGGAAATGCGTCGCTCCAGACCTCGGTGGCGCTCGTAGGTTGAGACCACGTCTGGAGCCACCATTGCGACACGAGCAGATCTTGGCTGCAACGGTTCACGAGGGACGAGCGTGATGCCCGACGAGCAACAGCCGGGCGTCAACGACTTGGACCAGACGTTTGCCGCGGTCGAGCAGTCCGGCGCTGAGACCGAGCAGAGCCTCTCCGAGTCCGACCGGAGCGGCTCGGAGCACGACCAGATCTCATCCGACCGAGACCAGGCCGCGGCGGACATGGATCAGGCAGCAAGCGCGGAACGGCACCCCTTGGACGAGGACTCGGCCGTCTATGAGCGGACGCGCAGAATGCGCGCCGACAGCACACTGGAACGCCACACGACCGACGAGACGCGCAGCACCGTCTCAACGTTGCGAGACCGGGTCGCCGAGCGACGAGACGGGCTGGCCGCCTCGCGAGACATCGCCAGCGCGGCTCGAGACCAGCTCGCGACCGCCCTCGACGATGAGATAGAGCGCCTCGAGCGCGAGCACTCCCCGCAGCGAAACGGGCGCTCGAGCGGCGACGGTGCCCAGCTGCGGGTCGCCCTGGTACGACGGCTGGTCGCCCAGTCGCGAGCGCGCGCCGCGCTCCAGCGCAAGGCGGCCGCCGACGATCGCGCCAGCGCGGCGCGCGATCGGGCCAGTGCTGCACGCGATCGGGAGCAGGCGGCACTCGACCGAATGGCCTACGCCCACGAACTGGCGGCGGCGGCGACCGACGAGATGACGGGAGCCCTACGGCGCGGCGTCGGTCTGCTGGCTCTGCAGCGGGAGATGAGCCGCACGAGGCGCACGGGTGAGCAGCTGGTCGTCGCGTTCGTCGACGTCGACGGCCTGAAGGCCATCAACGACCGCGATGGACATTCGGCGGGCGATGCGCTGCTGCGGACGGTCGTTGGGCTCGTCACAAACGAGTTCCGCTCATACGACCTGATGTTCCGCTTCGGCGGCGACGAGTTCGTGTGCTCGTTCTCGGGCGCCGGTCTGGAGGAGATCGGCAGGCGCTTCGCGCGCGTGGGCGTCGCGCTCGAGCAGGCGAGGCCCGGCGCCAGCGTCAGCGTGGGCGTCAGCCAGCGTCGAGCAGAGGACACGATCGAGGCGCTGCTCGACCGCGCAGACGCGCAGATGATCGCCACGCGCCGCTGCCGGCGGCGAGTAGACGTGGGAGATCTGACCGGCAAGGTCTCCGCCTCGGATGAAGCCCAGCGATCGCGCGACTTCGCCGAATGATGGGCTCGCTTCTCCCGATCCTCATCCCCACAACCGCGGTGCCGCTGCTGGCGCTCACGATCGCCCTGTGCAGATCGGCCGCTCGAGCCGACGCGGTCGCGCGACGGCTGGAGTCCGCGGATCCAACTGAGACGAGCAACTTCTCGTCGGCAAGCGTCCGGCGGCAGGCACCCCAGCCGTCGACGAACGAGCGGCTCCCCTCCACTGCCGCTCGCGCAGGCACACGTGAACCCGCCCGCCCGGCTCTCCCTGGCCGGGCGGGCGGCTCGTGTGCGCGTCGGCCGCACCTTGCGTTGGTTCAGCCCGCCCGCGAGGAGGCCCGGCGAGTGTGAGAGCCGTCCGGATGCGTCCGTACGGTTGGCGCAATGGACTGGCACAGGGGACGTCTTGCAGCGTTCGACATCGAGACGACCGGGGTGGATCCCGAGTCCGATCGGATCGTCACGGCGGCGGTGAGCCTGGTTGGCGACGGTCGACCGTCGGAGCATCTCTCCTGGCTGGTGGATCCCGGGATCGAGATCCCGCTGGGCGCAACCGCCGTGCACGGCATCACCACCGATGTCGCGCGAGCCGAGGGACGGGTCTCGGGCGAGGCGGTCGATGAGATCACCGCCGCGCTGGCCGATCAGCTGCTGCTGGGTGTGCCGATCATCGCCTTCAACGCACGCTTCGACCTGACCATCCTGGATCGCGAAGCGCAGCGCCACGGACTGCGGCGACTGGTTGAGCGCGTCGGCGGACCGCAGCGCATGCTGGTGGTCGACCCGTATGTCCTCGACAAGCACTTCGACCGCTTCAGGCCGGGCAAGCGGACCTTGGGCGCAGTCTGCCAGCACTACCGCGTGACGCTCGCTCAGGCCCATGCGGCCAACGCGGACGCGCTTGCCGCCGCACGGGTGGCATTCAGGCTCGCCACGAGCGTCGCGGAGCTGGGCGAGATGGAGCTCGAGGACCTGCACCGCGAACAGGTCTCCTGGGCTGCCGAGCAGGCCGCGTCGCTGGAGGACTACTTCCGCCAGCAGGGACGCAACGAGCAGGTTGAGCGAGTCTGGCCGGTCGTTCCCGCCGGGCTCGCACGCGCCGCCTAACACGCGCGGCCGAATCGATCGAGTCAGCGTCACAGAATCGGCGCTCGCGGCACTCTTGTGGTGATGGACGATGCCGATGCCTTCTCCGAGCTCTATCGGCGCGAGGGAGAATCCGTGTTGATCTTCCTCACGCGGCGTACCTGGGACGGTGAGACGGCTCTCGAGCTCACCGCGGAGACCTTCGCGGTGGCGCTGCGCTCGTGGCGCAAGCTGCGGACGCTGGAGCCCGAGCAACAGCGTGCCTGGCTGTTCACTGTCGCGCGGCGTCAGCTTGGCCGCTACCTCCGCCGCGCGAGCGTCGAGCGCAAGGCCGTGCACCGACTGGGTATGCAGATTCCGACGGTCGATCACGACGATCTGCTGCTGATCGAGCGTCGCGCCGGCCTGCCCGAGCTACGCCACGCGCTCGAGCAGGAGCTCGCCAGGCTGAGCCCGGTTCAGCGCGATGCGCTGCACCTGCGGGTGATCGAGGAGCGAAGCTATGAGGAGATCGCACTCCAGCTGGGGATCTCACAGCAGACCGTCCGCGCCCGGGTATCGAGGGGGCTGCGCGCCCTCGCGCATGCGCTCGAGCCGTATCACGCTGCCCATGAGGGTTGCGTGGTCGATCACGACACAGCGGCGGAGGGCGCGTGATGAACGAGCGTCCGAAGGCTCTCGAGCAGCTCGGGGACGAGCTGGACCGCGTTGCCGGCGCTGCGCTGCGCGACGGCAACGACTCCCGCCGCGTATTGCGACGGGCGCCGGTGGGGCGCCTCAGCGTGGCGGCGGTGTGCGTCCTGCTGTTGCTGCTGGCGGCCGCGGCGGCGGCCGCAGTGCTGCTGATCCAGCAAGGCTCACCGCTGCCCGCGCCCCACCCACAGGACCTGCGCTCGAGTGGCATCCCGCTGGCTCGCAGCGCGCATCTGGCTGGACTCGATGCGCCCGATCCCGAAAGCTCCAGCCCGCCCTGGGACCTGCGCTTGTCCAGAACGCGCACCGGCGAGACCTGCACCGCGGTCGGCCAGGTCTTCGACGGGCGCTTTGGGATCGTCGGGCTCGACCACGTCTTCAGGGCCCTGCCCCTCGGCTCGGTGGACAGCTGCGGCATCGAGAGCGGATATGGGCCGGTCCTGGTGGGAGCCAAGAGCTTCGTCGGCTCCACGCCGAGCGAAGCCCGTACGGTGGTCAGCGGGGTCGCCGGCGGCGGCGCGCGATCGGTGACGGTCTACACCGCCGGCACTCGACGGCAGCTGAAGCTGGGGCCTCAGGGCAGCTTCATAACGGTGTATGCGGGCGAGGCCGAAGAAGTGCGCCCGCGCGTGGTGATCGTGACGCGCGACGGGCACGCTCACACGATCGCGCTCGAGCAGTCCGGCGCGTTTGAAGTGCCCGACCCCGAAGGCGGCTCCGCATGGGCCGCCAGCACCGAACCCGACCTCGAACCAGATGCGTTCCCGGACGAGGACTGTGTCCAGGCCATCCGCGAGCCAAGCCAGAGCGAACCGATGCGCATCCAGCTGCCCCTGACCCCCGAGATCTGTGGGCGGCTCAGCACGAGCCCGCTGTTCGTGCAGATGCGTCGCTTCGTCCCAGGAGAAGATGCAACGCCTTTCCCGTGGGACAACTCGCCCTCGCGGACGATCGTCTACGGCGTGGCAGCCCCACGCGTGGAGAGCCTCACGCTCACCGGCGCAGGGGCCGCGCGGGCGCTGGCGATCGACCGCAGCGGCGGAGCCTTCATGGCTGTATTGAATGGGCACGTCGATCCGCGCTCGCTAACGCTTACGGCCAAGCTGAGCACTGGCGCCACCCTCACCTACCGCCACCCGACCGGTCTCCTCACCTCCCATGGCAACACGCCGATCGGCCCGCAGAGGGTACCGGCCTATCGCTCGCCGGTGGCGGTCAAAGCCACGCTGCCGCCGCCGTTTGAGTTTCCGATCGCCTCCACCGTCACGGAAACCCTCCATGCCGCAGATCCCGCGGGGGGACCCGAGTGGGTGCTGCGCAGCTGGCAGGGAGCAGCCAACAAGAGCGTCAAGGGCGTTACGAATGAACGCTTCCTGTGCGCCGAGCTAGGTGTGATGTGGCACGGCCGGCCGGTGGAACCAAGCGCAACGCCATCCGCTCGCAGCCGCCCGCTGACAGCCGAAGGCGGCCGCTGCGACCAGACCAAGGCCCTCACACGCATCCGCTACACGCTCGCGCTCGAAAGCTTCCTCGACGATCCCTACGAATACACGCCCCATCCGGCGCGCGCCGTCCTCAGCGGCATGCTGCCCCCGGGCGCCAGAGATCCGGTGCTGCTCGGCGTGGGACCGGCGCGAGCGCTTCCCGTCGACGCGAACAACGCGTTCCTCGTGGTGCTCCCCGGCCACTACTGGAACGCACGTCCGCGCATCTCCTACGTACTGCACGGTCGGCGTGTCGGCAAGCTCCCAGGTGGACCCGGCCCACGGTTCTATCGGCGCGGCACAGAAGCACCGGTCCCGCAGGTCCGTGCGCCAGACCCAGACGGCGCGGCGCCCTGGGGATTCGCCGCCACCCGCAACTGCGCCACCGCCGTCGGGCGCATCGTCGCAGGTCGTCTGGCTCACATCGATCTGTTCGACGGGGTGCTGGAAGCAGGATCCGAGGTCAGCGGATGGCGCTCGAGCTGCGCGACCCACCCCGAAGCGTTCGAGCCCGCCGCCGAGCTGCGCGAGCCTGTGGAATTCAACCAGCAGCAGGTGGGCACCGGCGAAGACCCGTTCCTGCACGAACACGAACCACTGCGCCGGCCTGAAATCGAGTGGCGCACACTCCCGGGCCGGACGATCGTCACGGGCGTCGCCCGTCCGGACGTGGTCTCGGTGACGCTCAGCACCCCGAGCGACGTGCGGACGCTGCGGCCTTCCGGTCCGCTGCACGCGATCCTGGCGGTCTACGACGGCTACTTCCTACGCGGCAACCTCACTGCGACCGTGCGACTGCGCAACGGCAGTGTGCAGACCGAGCAGATCGCCGACTACGGCCCGGGCGCGTACGAGCCCGAACCGCTCCCCGTGAAACTGCGCCAACTCGAGCAGACGCTCACGCAGTTGCGAGCCCGCTCGCGCTCATCGCGCGGCTCGCGCGAGCGCGCCCGCGTCCAGCGGGAGCGCGCCCCCTTCGAGCCATACGAAGCGCGCATTCGTGAGATCGAACGACGAGTCGCCTACGAAAACGCGCACCCCGGGCTGCTGCCCGCTGAATAGTCCCAGTCCGCCGCCGCTCCACCAGCAGCAGCGCAATTGCTCCGCCACCGACAAAACGTGCACGGTCACAAACCAGCTCGCTCGAGCGATATGGGTTGTGTGGCGCACCACGCGGAGGCACGGACGGACGGAGAGCTGCTGGAGCGCACCCGTGCCGGAGATCGAGAGGCGTTCGGCGTGCTCTACGAGCGCCGCCACGAGCTGGTGCTGGCGTTTCTGCTCAAGCGCACCCGCAACCCGGAGGTGGCGATGGACCTGATGGCTGAGACCTTCGCGTCCGCGCTGGTGGCGCTCCTCGACAGGCCGCCCACGATCGCCGGGTCGGCGGCGCCGTGGTTGTTGACGATCGCACGCAACACGATGATCGACAGCTACCGTCGCGGCCGCGTGGAGAGCACCGCACGCGAACGGCTGGCTCTGGATCCGGTGGAGATCGACGACAGCGACGTGGAGCAGGTGCTGCGAGTAGCTGCCGAGACCGACCTGCTGATCCGCCTGTCGGAGGAGCTGCCGGCCGACCAGTTCGACGCGCTTCGAGCGCGCATCCTCGACGAACGTGGCTATGAGGAGATCGCGCACGAGCTCGCCTGCTCTGCGGCGGTCGTGCGCAAGCGGGTCAGCCGCGCGATCGCGACCCTTCGACAGGCCAGGCAGGCAAGCGCATGAGCGACTTCCACAGCGACTACAAGCACCAGCTGGTGACGGCAGCCGGGGCGCTGTTCGCTGCGCCGACCGCAAGGCCCCAACGCAGGTTCGGCCGTCCGCGCCGCGTGCCGCTGCTGGCGACGATCGTGCTGGCAGCGCTGCTGCTCGCTGCCGCTGCGCTGGCCGCAACGGAGATCGTCGGCTTCGGCACCCCCGTGAGGTCCTCCCCCGCCCCGGGACAGGAACGACCGTCGCTGACAGCCGGCGTCGGTATCCCGGTGGCGGGCGCCAACGGCAGCCCCACCTCGGTGCAGCCGCTTGCGATCTCGGTGCCCGACCCCGGCGGGGGGCTGCCCTGGGGGATGAGGATCGTGCGCACCACCAGGGGCTTGCTGTGTCCGCAGGTCGGGCGACTGCTCGACGGGCGCTTGGGGGTTCTCGGCCAGGACGGCGAGTTCGACGACGACGGGCTCTTCCACGAACTGCCGGCGAGCGTCCTCGAACCGACTACGTGTATCGCGCCGGGCCTATGGACCATCCTGAGCGACGTCGGCGTACCCGCCGCCGGAGCGCTCGAGGACTACCCGCCGCCGTGTCTGGCCCCATGGGAGCGCACCCGGGCCTCCAGCCCACCGTCCTGCCCCGCGGGCGATGAGCGGCTGATCGGGTTTGGGGTGCTCGGCCCCCATGCCGTCAGCGTCTCCTACATGGCCGAAGGTCACCTGCACACGGTCGCGACGGCCGGCAGGCTTGGCGCCTACCTGATCGTGCTGCGCGTACCGGCGAAGCTCCAGCAGAACGCCCCCACGCTCGGGGGCAAAGACGGCCTGATGGGCGGCTTCCCGATCGGAGCGGGAAAAGGGGAGATCGTCTCGCGGCTGGAGTTCCGCTTCGACGGCCACCTCTGCCAGACGGGGTTCGACCGCCGGCCCGACGGGCCGCCGCAGTGCAGGAGCCAGATCGCCGGTCGACATGTGTTCGTCCCAAAGATCCCGCGCGGCTTGCACACGCCGGTCTCGTTGAACGCCCGCAGAGTACCCGGCGGGTATGACCTGCAGGTCACGTTCACGGCGCCCGCGGCGGTGACGAATGCGAGCGTGGCCTACGGCGTCCAGGTCACCAGGCCGAGCTCGCTGGCGTGCGGTCGGGGAGGCATATGGGGACAGTCGATCGAACGCGACATCGCCCGCGGCCAGACGCTCCACGTCAGCGAATTCGTCCCGCAACCACCCGGCTGCCACGGCGTGGTGAAGGGCCAGGTCGTGCTCGGAGCCCAGACGGGGGCGCTGCGCATGCTGGGCAGCCGCGACGAGACGATCGGGCGTTTCAGCTTCGCGTTGCGATAGCGCCTACGGAGAGCTGGCTCCGGTCAGGGCATCCCGCCGGCGGCGTAGCTACCGGGTCGCCAGCCGCGACGCCTTGCGATCGGAACCAGCGGTCCGAGGAAGGCGCGCTGCAGCCACGGCGGCGGCAGCATGATCACGGTAGTCCGTTTGTAGTGGTCGGCCATGACGGCCATCCCGAGCAGGCCGCGCCAGCTGCGCGGCATCGCGTGCCGCGTGGAGAGACGCGCGCGTCCGAGCGCCGCGGCATCCTCGAGGAACTCCTGGAGCTCGGGATCGGGAGGGCTGGCGTGCGTCTTGAAGTGAGCTGGCGAGCGACTGCGGTTGGCGTAGGTGTGGCGAGCTCCCGCGGGCACGACGGCGACTTCACCGGCACGAGTGACGATCCGCTTGCGATCGACCCAGAACGTGACCTCTCCGTCGAGAACGTGGAAGCGCTCCTCGAATGCGGCACGACACCGCCGCCGGGCTCGACCCATACCTCGGCCTCGAGGATCTCGCTGCCGTCCTCGGCGGCGACGCGGCGAAAGACGTAGCGCTGGCGCAGAGCCGGGTCCTCAATCACTGCCTCGGTCATCGCGTCTCCTCTCTGACCTAACCTAGTGGTGATTCGGTAAATCTACCTAGGGACCGTTAGGTTGTCAAGCACTGCACCACGTCGGCGGCTGAGCGCCGAGCGGCGACGCGAGATAATCGAGCAGGCCGCCACGGAGCTGTTCGCCGAGCGCGGCTACAACGGCGCGTCGATCGACGAGATAGCGCGCCGTGCGGGCATCTCGCCACCGGTCCTGTACGACCATTTCAGCTCCAAGCAGGAGCTACACCGCGCCCTGCTCGAGCGCCACTACGCGGACCTGCGCGTGGTCTGGCGCGAGAACCTCGCCGGCGAGGATCCGCCCGAGCGACGTACCGCGCGCGCGCTCGACGCATGGTTCGCGTACGTCGAGTCGCACCCGTATGCATGGCGGATGCTGTTTCGCGACGACAGCGGCGACCCTGACGTCGAGGCGATCCGACGCGATGTGGCGGCTCGCAGCCGTGCTGCCGTGCTCCCACTGCTGGGACGCGAGCAGGGCGTCGAGGATCTGGTGGGTGGCGAAGAGAGCGAGTTGCTCGAGGCGGCTTGGGAGGTCATCCGAGGGGCCCTGCAAGCACTCGCGCTCTGGTGGTACGAGCATCGCCACGTGCCGCGCGCGCAGATCGTCACAATCGCGATGAACGTGCTGTGGACCGGGCTCGAGCGCGTGCGCAGCGGCGAGCTGTGGATCCCTGAGGCGTGAGCCCGGTACAGGTCAGGCAGCCTCGCTCTCGCGTCACAAACTGCCGGCCTTCACGATGTACTGGTTGTGGGCGTCGATGATGACCATGCTGATGAGGCGCTTCTTGTTGCGGGGAGGAGCGACGCGGAGGCGTTTGGGCTCTTCTATGGACGGCGCGTGGACGCGGTGCTCGCCTTCTTCCTGCGGCGCACTGGCGACCGCGAGCTCGCCGCCGACCTGACCGCGGAGACGTTCGCCGCGGCGCTGTCCGCGCTGCCGCGTTACAGCCCGCGGCAGAGCTCGGCGCTGGCGTGGCTGTTCACGATCGCACACCACAAGATGGTGGACTCGATCCGCCGCGGGCAGGTCGAGGACCGGGCGCGCAGGCGCCTTGGCCTCGAGCCGCTCGTATTCAGCGACGAGGACATCGAGCGCGTGGAGCAGCGGGCGGCGGCGGCGGACGGCGGCGCTGCGCTGCTCGAGCTCGAGCGGCTGTCAGCTGAGCAGCGCGGCGCGATCGAAGGACGGGTACTCCAAGAAACCGAATACGACGAGCTCGCCCGACGCCTGCGGTGCTCGGAGTCGGTGGTCCGCAAGCGCGTGAGCCGCGGGCTCGCTGAGCTCCGCACGAGAATGAAGGAGGCCTGAGGATGGACGCGATCGACAGGTTCGGGCAGGAGCTGGTGCTCGCCGGGAGGCGCCAACAGACGCGGCGGCTGCCAGCGCTCTTCGGGACACGTTTCGCGCGGACATCGTCGCGACGCCGCGTATCCGCGCATGTGCGCGTCGCACTCGTCGCGCTGGCGCTCGTGCTCGCCACGGCTGCGATCACACTCGCGGCGACCGGAGTGATCCTCGAGGGCTCGCCGGTCGGCACGGCGCAAGCTCCGATCGCCACCGCCGGCGAGGGCATCCCCGTGCGGGGCGGCGCACGGCTGCTCCCCCTGCGAGCGCCAGACCCGGCGGGCGGTCTGCCGTGGGGAATGCGGATCATCCACACCACACGCGGGCTCATCTGCGTGCAGATCGGCCGCGTCGACAACGACCAGCTCGGACAGCTCGGCGTCGACGGCGCGTTTCACGACGACGGGCTTTTCCACCCGCTGCCCACAGACGCGCTCCCGGACACCCTCGCGAACATGAGCGGATGGATGACCGGCAACTGCGCGAGCCCGGGAGACATCTACGCGGGCGACAGCGTCGGGGTCGAGCTCAGCGCGACCACGAGCCCTCGCCCGGGCGCGGGGGTTCCGGCCGACCGCCGCGAGATCTCCTTCGGGCTGCTGGGGGTGCACGCGGTGAGCATCTCCTACCGCGAAGGCTCGACGACACGGACCCAGCGTGTGCTCCCGGGTTTGGGTGCGTATCTGATCGTGCAGCGCTACACCAGCGGCAGGCCCCTGGGAAGTGTCAGCGAGACTGACGGCAGAGACGAACCTGGCAACTACAGCGGACCGGCCGGCCCGAACGGAGCGCTGACCGCGATCACCTACGACTACGCGGGACGGACGTGCGTGGACCGGGGCAACCTGCGCTTGGCCTCATGCGGTCTCTCGGAAGTGCCTCCACCACGCCCGGCTGCGCTGCCCGTCCTACACGAGCCGCTGCGCGCACATCTGGACATCCACGATCACGTGATCACGAGTGCGCAGATCAGCTTCCGCGCGCCTTACCCCGTTACGAATGCCGACGAGAGCTATTCGTTGATGGCGCCGGTCTGCCATCGCGGCCTCGGCGGGGAAAGCTCTCGCGCCGACGTCGCGCGCGGCGCGCTCGTGACCATACCCGTCGGTGGGGTCCTCTCCGACGCATGCAGCCGGGCGGTGAAGTTCACCGTCGACTACGTCCGCTTCATCGGCGGCTTGCCACAACCCACGCGCCTCGGCAGCATCACGATCCACGAGCCGCCCGGCACGCACCCCGTACCACTACCGAGGCGCGTTGTCGAACTCAGGAGACGGTCCAACCCGACACGCAGCCTGCACGCGGCGGTTCATCTCACGCTACTGCCCCAGACCCGCGCCGCGTGCAACGCGGCGTTCCTGCTCTACCCGTGCTACAAGGGCGAGGTCGGATTCACGGCTCCCTATGCGGTCACCTCTGCGGCGAGCCGCTACTCCAGGTCCACCGAATACTCGATCGAGGGGTTCGCGACGTGCAAGGCCGGTGGCCGCCCCGAAACCAGCTGGGGCCTCCGAGGCAACGTCAAGGCACACGAAGCAATCCGAACCACCTCGCTGGGGCTCTTTGTGCTCACGCCCTCCTGCCTATCGAGCGAGGGGTTCGAAGTCACTTACCTGAACCTGCAGGGCCCCTCCGCCGGCGCACCCCACGAATCGGTCATAGTCGGCACCGTGACCCTGGGCAAGGCAAAACTACCCAACGGGCAGAGTTGAGGCGGGGCTATGTGGCAAGCCGTCAGTGTGACCGTGGCGGTGGCAACGCGATCGATGTCTGCCGTCGGGCGCGTTAGGGGTGCGGTCAGCGTGTGCCGGTACAGCGCAGGTCGGCGTCGAGCGGGCCGATCCGGTACTGCGCGAGGTTCGGCGCCACGCCGGTGAAGCCACCGCTCGTGCAGTTCTGCCGCGCCTGTGTGAGTGTTGCGTTGGTTCCGGCCACCCAGTCGGGCAGCTGGCCGTTGAAGGCCGTCGGTGTTGTCTGCGCCGTCAGCCCCGTGATCTCCTTCCACTGGGCGCTGGTGGAATAGATCCCGATCGGTCCGGTCGCGCCGGCGTCCTTCAGGCCGGCGATGAAGCCCTGCAGCGCGGCGATGTTGAGCTGGTAGGTCCCGGCCCAGCTCGCCATCAGCTCGACGTCCAGCCACCATGGCGCGGTCTTGGCAGCGACCGGGTCGAGCGCGGCGACGAGCCCGTAGGAGTGGGCGGCGCGCTGCTCGCCGTAGACGTACGAGCAGGCGTCGGTCAGCAGGCCGTTACAAGCACCGTATGCCGGCGCGGTGCCGACGCGAGGCCAGTCTGCAACGTGATGACCGCCAGGGTTACCGGTGTCGATGTACAGCGACAGCGGCGGCTGCTTCGGCCGCTTCTGTCCCGGCGCGTCGCGAGCCCAGTGCAGCTCGCCGCCGATACACGGGTTTGCTGTGTTCGCCAGCCCGCCATTGACACCGACGATCCCGAACAGCGGATTCGACGGATAGGAACCCGAGCACTGCGGATAGGAGACGTCATGACCAGTGGCCGGCGACGAGCTGGCGCTCACCGCGATGACCAGCACAACAATGACGATGAAGGCGAGCGCCACCACCGGCACCCATCGCGCTCGGTACCGGGAACGGCTGGCAGGCGGCACGGCCGTCAAGCTACCACGAGGCTGGGCAAGCGCGGGGGGCGTCGGCGGCAGTTGCCGCGAGTGCCACGGTCCGTTGCCTTGGCGGCAAGCACCCAACCGCTCTCCGCCCAGAAAAGTGGTGATGAGCAGGCAGTTCGCTACGCGCCCGGAGAGATTCGAACTCCCGACCTTCGGTTCCATAGACCGATTGCCTCACGCCGAGCCGCGTAGATTGGGCCGATCTAGCGCGGCTAGACCTGGCTCTGTTACATGAGATTCGGCCCGTTTGGTACCCAAAGCGGTACCCACACGCCACTGTCGTAGAAAGTGGTACCCACGTGGTACCCAAGCCGTGTACGATGGCGGCATGGGTACCACGCCGAACACCAACGTCATCGTCCGCGAGCAGGGCGGGCAGCCGTTCTACGAGGCGAAGTTCCGCCACTACGGGCGCCAGGTCAAGCGGCGCATCGGCCCGGCGTGGCTTGAGCGCGATCCCAGCAGCGGCGGTTGGCGTGCGCGCCGTGGCCGCGTGCCAGATGGCACCTACAGCGAGCGGGCGGCGATCGTGGCCGCCGCTCGGATCGCGGGGGAGTACGTGATCGAAGCGGCCGACCGCGACCGTATCGAGCAGGAACGCCGGACGCGCGGCGTGACGTTCCGTGAGATCGCCCGCGCCTATCTCGGCTGGCTCAAGGATGTGCGCGGCGCGAAGCCGTCGACGCTGCGCGACCACGAAAGCATCCTGGCCGAGCCCGGCGTGGCCTACAGGCGCGGGAACGGCACGACCAAGGGGCACGTGATGGCGGGCCTTGGGGATAGGCCGGCATCCAAGATCACCACGCGAGAGGTCGAGGACGTGTTGGCGACCGTGAGCGCGTCGGGTGCGTCGCCTCGCACGGTGAACAAGTACCGCTGCGTGGTGTCCGCCGTCTTCAACTACGGCCGCAAACCCTCCACGTTCGCGCTGCCGGCAAACCCGACCAGCGACGCCGACCGGCGCCGCGAACGTCACCCGGACGCGCTCGTGTTCTACACGCCGGAGGAGGTCGAGGCCGTCGCTCGCGCGTTCGCTGCTGGCGAGCACCGCGACCCGTCGCGTCCCGCGATGACCGGCAGCGAGAGGGCCGCACGCCGGGCCGACGACGAGCAGGACGCCGAGCTCGTTCGGGTCGCGGCATACGCTGGGCTGCGCCTCGGCGAGCTGTTGGCGTTGCGCTGGCGCGACGTGGATTTCGCGGGTTCCGCGTTGACGATCGCTCGCGCGATGAGCGCACGCGTCGAGGCTTCCACGAAGTCGGGGCGAGTGCGGCGCGTGCCTTTGGCCGACCAGGCCGCCGCCGCGCTCGAGCGCATGAGCAGGCGCGAGCGGTACACCGCGCCCGATGACCTCGTGTTCTGCAACGTCTACGGGCGCACGCTGGATGACTCGGCGCTGCGCCGCCGCTACCGGCGCGCGCAGGTCGCGGCGGGCGTTCGGCCGCTGCGCTTCCACGACCTACGGCATACGTTTGGGTCACTGCTGGCCGCCGGCGGCGTCGATGTCGTCACGATCCAGAAGGCGATGGGGCACAGCGCGCTCGCCACGACGAGCCGCTACCTGCACGCACGGCCGGCGTCTGAGCAGGCGCAGGTGTTCACGGCGGCATTCACGCCGAGCTTGCCCGATGCCGCCGATACGGTGGCTTCGTGAAGCAGGGGGCGAAAGATGTGGAGGCTCCGCGGCTCTCCAAGGGGCAGGTGAACCGAGCCGGGATGTTCCTTCTGGAGCTGCGCGAGCGGGTGCAGATCGAAGGTGCGGAGCGCGCGCTACGGGCAACGGATGAGGCGGCGATCGAGGCCGCCCGTGAGGCACTGGATTGGTGGCGCAGCCTGCACGCGCGACCGTTGTCGATGGTCGCTGCAAACCTGCGCTACCACGTCTCGAAGGCCGAGGCGCAGGTCGATGGGCGGGTAGAGGTGGCGCAGCGCCTCAAGCGACAGGACACGCTCGTTGGCAAGCTCGACCGCGAGCGCGGGAACGTCACGCAGATGCAGGACATCGGCGGCGTGCGCGCGGTGGTTCCGAGCGTGCCCCACGTGTATCGCGTGCGGCGAAGGCTGCTGAAGTCATGGACGATCGTCCGCGAGCGCGACTACATCGCAAGCCCGAAGGACGACGGCTACCGCGCCTTGCACCTGGTCGTGCGTCGGGCTGGCCTCCCGATCGAGGTGCAGGTGCGGACCCGCGGACAGGATCTTTGGGCCAACGCGATCGAGGAGGCGGGACGGCAGACCGGCGTCCACTTCAAGTTCGGTGAGGGGCCGGAGCTAGAGCGCGCCGCTTTCGTGAGCGCCGCGGCGCTGATCGCAGGCGTTGAGGAGGGCAAGCTTTCCGCCACCGAACTTTTGAGCGCAGGCGCGATCGGAGCTGCGATCATTGAGCTAGCAAAACGGCTAGAACGAGAGACCAAATGAGCCCCACCGACGAGATCCAGCACTTCCTAGTCACGCGCGACATCGCGTCTGGTCGCACGACCGTCAAGGCGTTCGGCAACGACTACGAGGCGGCACAAGTGGCCTACGGCGCAGCCGAGCGGGAGGCCGCCGTGCGGCGGGATCTCGATGTCGTGCTTCTCAGCGCGGACTCGCTGGAGACGATCAAGCGGACGCACTCCAGCTATTTCAAGTCGAACCTCATGAGCGAGCTGCTGCCCGCTTAGAGCCCTGGCTCAGAAGTTCGGCGACGTATTCGGCAGACGGACACGCTCGCTCTTGACGGCCAGCAAGCGCCTAGGCGGTGTCGAGACGCAGCGCTGCTTGTCGTCCAAGGCATGAGCGCAAGCGATGTCTGCTGACTCGCTCGCTTGGCCAGCTATGCAGGAGTGCGTGTGGCCACGGCTCGACCTATCCTTACGCGATGGGCTCGCCATCTCGCGTCAGCTCAAAAGTTGTCCCGGGCGACCGTTCAGACTCACGGCGCGGACATGCTGTCAGCTGGTCGGTCGGCGGGATAGAGTGCGCCGCCACAGTGATGTCACTAGCCCGAGCGCGACACAGACGGAGGCTCCTGATCGACGCCTGCGCCCGGCTCGTCGGGAACGGCGGTGAGCGCCGGGCCGCGCGCCGCGGTCACATCGTCGGTCGGATCGAGCGCCTTCAGCTTCGACGCGGTCGACCCGCCACCGGTACGGCGGAGGTCCTTCACCCTGTCGAGCAGTTCGCAGTACACGTCAACGCCTTTACGTAGCTCGGCCGGTGTAGGTGGGTCCACGCCGTCAGGGAGCGGCTGGTCATGAGCCCACGGTGAACAGTCATCGACCCCTCGGTCAACCAGCGCGCACAGCTCACGATCCAAAACAATCTTGTGCAGGTTCTTCGTGTGGATCGTGTCGTCGCGGCGGGTCACGGTCCCCCCGAGGAGGTCTTCTTCAACGGCTCGCTCGAAAGATGAGCGCAGCATCCAGCAGAAGTCCGTGACGTCACGCCGGTAAGCGTCGAGGTCGCCCGCCTCGTGGTGGGCGCGCAGTTCTCCGAGCCTGTCGAACAGGGCCTGGCGGCGCTGCTTGGTTGGCTGGCCCTCCCAAGGCAAGCCCGCGCGCACATGTCCGACCCGGCGACCATGCCTGCAGACGTGCTGGAAATGCGCCGGGACACCGCCGTGGGCCTGACGGCGCAGCTCGTGCACGAAAGACAGCTCGTGCGTGAAGACGATCACCTGGCGGTCGCGCGCAAGCTCGCACAAGGTACGCGCGATATGGCGACGTCCCTCCTGGTCGATCGAGCTGACAGGGTCATCGAGGACGATCGGGTTCGACTCGCCGAGCACGTCCATCTCCGCGAGAAACATCGCGAGGGCCAAACGACGTTGCTCACCCTGGCTGAGAACGCTGCTCAACGGCACATCCGCGACCGTCTTGAAACGCAGCGAGACCATCGGCTTCCCTTTGACGGTCTTCGACTTCACGGCGACCTCGAGCCCCTGGAAATTTAGCGCCTGAAGATGGCGGTTCAGTGAGCCCTGTAGATCTGCCTCGACGAGTTGATGGGAGAGACGGGTGATCAGCGAGCTGAGCGTGGTCGTGCCGACCTGGCCCTTCGCCGCTGCGAGACGCTCGATCTCACGCAAGGCGGCAACGTGGGCTAGCACCTCACCGATGCGGCTCTTGAGCTCGTCGCGCGCCTCCATCTCGGCGAGCGCAGCATGCACCCGCTGGCGTTCGCTTGCATCCTGGAGCGCTGCGTGCCCGACAGCCTCCGTGGTACGCGCGGCGCGCCACGTCTCGAGCGCCTTCAACGGCGCTTGCTCCACAGGCCCCAGTCCGTCAAGATCGCCGGTGCGCAAACCGCCCGCGACGGTCTCGGCCTCCACCAGCCAGCGTTCAACGCCCGTGCCGATCCCGTCAGGATCGTCGGCGAGCAGGCTCAATACCTCGGCGTTGCGCGCCCGCACCGCAGTGATGTCTGGCAGGGCGTCGTGTGCGCGGACGATCGCCTGCTCGGCATTCTCGACCTGCACGCTGATCTCGGCCTTTACGAACTCATCGAAGCGGGTGAGTCTCGCGCGCGCGTCGGGAGCGAGATCCTGCATGCAGAGCGGGCATGAAGCAGGCTCGTGCGTCGGCGGCATCTGCTGGTCGTGGTGCTCGGCGAACGCGCGCGCCGCCTGCCACAGCCGCCGCCACGTCTCGGACCCGACCCCGGGCAACGGCTCGGCGGAAAAGGTCGTGGCCGCGAGGTCTGCGGCTCGCCGGGCGCTCAGCAGGGCGTCGCGGCGGGTACAAGCGTCCTTGACGGAGACGGCGCCCAGCGCCGTCTCGATCAGGCGCAAGTCGGCCATAAGCTGCTCGGCGTTTGTCGCTGAGCGTTCGGCGGCCTTGCGGAGCGTTGGTGCTTGCATCGCGTCAATCTCCCCGCGCTTGCGACGCAGGTCCGTCATGCGCTCGAGCTCCTCGGCGTCGAGTGTCGCGAGGGTCGTGATCGAGTCGTCGGTCGTCGCAGCCGACAGCGAGCCGAGCACGCGCGAGACGCCAGTGCCCTCCCCGAAAGGCCTCAGGTCCAACGGCTTCGGCTGGGCTGCGGCGAGCCGCTCCGCCAGCTCCATGCCGACCGCCTTCAAGCCGGTCGCGAGACGGGTCAGGCTGGCGAGCGCAGCGGGCGCGTAGTCGACTTCCGTGTCGGTGGTCAGGTACTGGTCACCGCCGAGGCTGTCAGCAACACAGATGCGGGCGAGCAGAGCCGGCGCCGGGGCCTCGAGATCGAGAGGTATCGGGTGTTCGGCCGCACCGATCGCAACCGTGATCGTGGCGCTCGGCGGCGGCCCGCCGGGCTCAGCCGGGTTCGTGAGCACCGTCTCGCGGCGAAGAGTTCGACCGGCGTGCTTGACGATCCGTGCGTAGCCTGTCTTGCCAGCTCCGTTCTTGCCGTACACCACGTTCAAACCCGTATGCTCGAAAGCGAGCGTCTCGCCGTCGGCGAGCAGGTTCACGCCGTGAGCATCCGAAAGCGAGCAGATGCACATCGGCTCACCGGCGCCGTCGGCACCCGGGAGATCCTCGCGACAGACAAGGCGCGGGCCAGGACTACTCACAGCCTCACCGAGCAACATGGCGGTGACCTCGCGAACATCCTCGGGGCTGAGCTCGGGCGAGACGGCAGCACGCAGGTAGAGCTCCTGCTTCCACGGTGGCGTGTTCCGCACAGACGCGAAGATGTCGTCCTGGAGGCTCACGCAAGCACGCTCCGGTCGTTCAGGGAGGTGGCGCGGCCGGCGACGGCGAGCGGCTCGACCGCCCTGGCGATGTAGACATCGAGGTTCTCGAACGAGATGACATCGCGGGGATCAGTGCCGAGGTGCGTGCGCTGGAACTCGGCCCACCAGGCGTCCATCCGTCGACGCTCCGCAGCGCGAGCAGCTCTTTCGCCTTGCCGTGCTCGACGGACCCTTCGGCGGTAGGAACCCGCCCGATAGTCCGGCCGGCGAGATGAGCGGGCAACACGGAGCGCCCAGCCCGACAGAGGGTGGCCGGAGCCGGGGATCGGGGCGAGGAGCACCTTCAGCTCGGCCTCAAGGGCCCGCCAGCCGTTGACCCGGCTCGCATACAGCCGGGTACCCGAACGAGGCGGTGTCGAGCTCCTCCAGCGCCGGGCGCGTTCAGCCAGTTCGCAGGCCCGGGCAATCTCACTAGGGCGCAGTCCTACGTGAGCGGTGATGAGCCGGCAGAGGTGATCAACGCTGAGGCCCACCGTCCTGGCCGCGCTTGCACACGAAGCGCCCGACATCAGACGGCCGAGTGCGATGCTGACGGCAGCTTGCCTCCGAACATCCGTAAAGCTCATGCCGCACGCGGCGAGCCTGCGCTGCAATGTGCTGCGGCTCATGAACACGGCGGCAGCAGCGTCGTCGATCGGCGCGGCGGCGAAACTGAGCAGCAGCGCGACCGTGGCCTCACGGACCTTGCTCGTGAACTCTGGCTCGCACACCATGATCGACTGGTTTAGCGCATGCGCCGGTCAGCACGGCCGCGATCCTTTGGGCAAGCTGGCTTCGCAAGCTTGCCATAGTCAAGGCGAGATCTCGCCTCAAAATGTCCGGTTGGATTCAATAGCCTACGAACCCAGACTCGACGTTCTGACCATCCTGTATTTGGCGAAGGCTTTGTGGCGAAGGCTTTGATCTGGCCCGAGTTTCTTGGAGTTGGTGGCCTGGAATCAGGCGGCGATCATGCCTGCTGCACCAGCGAAGCGGTCATCGGTAACGACGCCGTCAACAGTGCTCCCCTGGACGACAAGCAGCCCTCTGTCTCGGCACCGGACGGGCTCCTGCTGGCCGCCAAGAGCGAGGGTGTCCGTCTGCCGAATACGTCGCCGAACTTCCGAGCCAGAGCACTCAGCGAGAACGTCGCGTGGGGCACCTCCCCACGCTTGCCGGCGGTCGTATCGCCTGATTGTCAACTGCGTTCAGTCAGGACCGCTTCGATTTGCTCGCGGATGTAGAGCCTGCGTCTGCCGATCTTGACGCTCGGCAGGATGCCGCGGCGTGCCCAGTCCTCGACGGTCGAGACCGGGGCGTGCAGCAAGCCGGCGACCTCGCGTGCCAGCATCACGTCGTCGGCCGTCAGCCGTCTGGGCTGCGTCTGACCTTCCAGCCGGGAGCCGTGGCCGCCGTCCGGCGGGTCCAGCCGGTTTTCTCTTGCTTCGGCGTGTGAGCTCGTCTGTCGCACACGTGTATAGACCCTTAAGGCCGGCAACCGGCCAACGAGTTTGAGCGGCGCTAGGCCGAGCCGACCGCCGCGCGGGGAAGGAGGCGAAGCCGACGCCTCCGGCGCCCGTAGCGGCGGCCACCCGGCCGCAACGACTCCCGACGCCGGCGTAGCCCCTTTGCCCTTGCGCGCCGTCATCAGCGACACGGGCTCGCCCTCGGTGCCCCTGGCTTTGTCCCTTCGGAGACGCCTCAGAGCCAACCGACAGGCGCTGGCCCCGGCTTCCACTCCTTTGCCACTCCCCCGCCTGCCTCCCTCAGCCTTCGCCCGAACTCGATGAGGCTGAACTGGAAGTCCAACTCTTCGCGCGGGTCGCGGCCCGCGTCGTCGAGCGTCTGCCGCCACTGAACGAACGCGCACAGCGTCTCGAACAGGGAGTCGTCCTTCCACCAGCCCTCTTTGAGTCCCTCCAGCTCGCCCGGATACCGGCCGTGAAGCGCGATGATCGCACCCCACGTGAACTGTCGCCATTCGCGGTCTCCGCCGTAGGGCTCTAGCCACGGCGGCCGCGTGATGCTCAGCTCGTCCACTTGTGTGCTCCCCTGCCCGCGAGCTGCGGCAGTGAACTTCGCCAGCCCGTCCCGAACCATCTGGCCAGCGACACGCGCGACGGGCTCCCCGGACGCTGCTGCCATCTCGTCCAAGCGTCCGGCGATTTCGTCGGAAAGCGTGATCTTGATTCGACTGCTCATTGCGGAACCTCCCGTATCGACATCGAGGGCCGTTCTGACCCCTTTCTGTCGGTTACTGACCCTAAGTCCACGAAACCGGCCATGTAGTTTCTTCAGTGCCTGTTGGGGCCCTGTGGAAAGCGGGCTGACCGGCGCGTAGCGGAGCCCGTAGGGCGCAGCGAAGCGGCGGTCATGCAGTGGCGTCCGGTGCCCCGTCGAGGGTGTGGCAGACGGCGGGATGACTCGATTAAAACGGCTGGCCCCAACTGGGTGCCCTACGTTGGATTTGTCTCCCGTCGTCTGCCACGGACGCCGCCATGACTTCATAGAAGCGTGCTGCTTGCTCGACATGGCTTTGTCTGGCGGCCTCCACATCACCAGCGCCAACCAGCAACAAAGGAGACCGCAAATGATGATCGCAGTGGGCGTGGACACCCACAAGCACCAGCACCTCGCCGTCGCCGTGGACGCTCTCGGACAGCTCCTCGCCGAGATCACGATCACCGCGACTCTCGCCGGCTATGGCGAGCTACTCGCATGGCTCGCGGCACTCGAGGGAGAGATCCGTGTCGGGATCGAGGGCGCCGGCAGCTACGGCGCGGGCCTATGCGAATACCTCCAGGACAACGGCATCACCGTGTTCGAGGTCGAACGGCCACGGCGCCGCGAGCGACGCACCGGGAAGTCCGACCGGCTCGATGCGCTGCTGGCCGCAAAGAAGGTGCTTGCCGATGATGGGCTCTCCACACCAAGGGGGCACGGCAAGCGCCTGGCGCTGCAGATGCTGCTCGTCGCTTACCGCTCTGTCATCAGCGAGCGCTCACGGCTCTATAACCAGCTGCAGGCCCTCCACGTCGGAGCACCAGCGACGCTCAGGGAAAGGGTCGGGCCCGCGAAGAACGGCGCGAAACTCGCACAACGACTCACCGGGATGCGGACCCGCCCGAACGCCAGCCTGCAAGAGAACACCACCCTCCAAGTACTCCGCGACCTCGCCAACCGCACCCGCGCGCTCGACCAGCAAGCCCAGGACTACACCCGTCAGATCGACGCGCTTACGCGCGAGCTTGCACCCGCGCTGATGGACGAACCCGGCGTCGGGCCGATCTGCGCGGCGAAGCTGATCGCGTTCAACCCAGCACGCTTCAAGAGCGAGGCGGCATTCGCGCGAGCTAACGGCACCGCCCCGCAACCCGCGTCATCCGGCAAAACAGTCCGTCACCGCCTCAGCCGCGGAGGCGACCGGCAAATCAACACCGCGATCTACACGATCGCGCTCTCACGCTCCGTCCACCACGCCCCGAGCCGTGCCTACATCCAACGCCGAATCGACGAAGGCAAGACCAAGCGAGAGGCCATCAGATCCCTCAAGAGATACCTCTCCCGCGACCTCTACAACCAGCTCACAAAAACGCCCTTGACAACATAGAAGCATCCAACGGATTTGAGGCCCTGTTAAGGGTCCGCACGGACCGGTGCATCTAGTCTGTATGGGCATGGAGGTGCCTTCCTGCCAGCTTGTGGAGACCGGGTGCTGGTTCCGGTCGGAAGGGCCGGCTGATCGGCCGTCGCTGGCAGGGAGGTTTCTTGCCGTTGGTGCTGTCCGGTTGGTCGGGTTGGGTCCCGGGCTGGTGACGGACTGACTCGTAGTCTGTCTGTCGGCCGTTGCTCTGGCCTGACCGAACGTCCGTTGTGTCGTCCGCCACCACCCGGGACCTTTGGCGTGACCTAATAGGAGCGTGGCAACCGCCCCCAGGAAGGCCTGTCCGCCCGAGGTCCACTTCACCGAACCCATCGATCGAAGGGACGTGCTGGATGATTGTGATCGGAGCGGATGTCCACAAGAGCACCCACGCCCTCGCGGCCGTCGACGCGAACACCGGGCAGCTCCTCGGCGAGAAGGAAATCCCCGCGAAGGAACAGGGCCATCTCGACGCGCTGCGCTGGGCGCACGAGCTCGACACCGAGATCGTGTGGGCGATCGAGGACTGTCGAGACCTGTCCCACCACCTCGAGAACGCGCTCATCAGTGCCGGCGAGCGCGTGATTCGCGTCGCGCCAAAGCTGATGGGTGCCTCACGCCGCGGCGAACGCGAGCCAGGGAAGTCCGACCAGATCGACGCCCGCGCGATCGCCCGAGCCGTTCTGCGTGAGGGCATCGAGCGTTTCCCGGCCGCGTTCCTCGACGGGGACGCGGTGGAGATCCGGCTGCTGTGCGACCACCGCGAAGTGCTCGTCAACGAGCGCACGCGGCTGATCAACCGGCTGCGGATCAACCTCGTGATCCTCGACCCCGAGCTGGAGGCGACGATCCCGGCTCGCAAGCTCGACTACCCAGGTCAGCTGCAGCGCATCACCCGGCGACTGCGAGCGATGCCGCAGACCGCGAGGGTCCGCATTGCCCGCGAACAAGCCAAACGGATCGGAGCGCTCACCCGCGACGCAGAGCAGCTCAAGCGTGACTTGCGCGACCTCGTCCGTGTGCACCGTCCCGAGATGCTCGACGAGACCGGCTGCGGTCCCCTCACCGCCGCGATCCTGATCGGACAAACCGCTGGAGCCCAGCGCTTCAAGAGTGACGCTCATTTCGCGAGGCTTGCGGGCGTCGCACCGATCCCCGTCTCATCCGGCCGCACAGATCGCCATCGCCTGGATCGTGGCGGCAATCGCCAGCTCAACCGCGCGCTGCACATCATCGCCATCACCCGCGGGCGCCTGGACCCCGGGACACGCGCCTACCTGCAGCGCAAGGAAGCCGAGGGCAAGACCCGCATCGAGGCGATGCGCTGCCTCAAGCGCCACCTCGCACGCCGATATCACCGGCTGCTCAGCGCGACGCCGACTCCCTCTGCGACCTCGCTCTTGACTCATTAGAAGTTCGATTGGTCCGTCTTACGGCGGCGAAGCGAGGGGTCTCGGATGACTAATATCCAGTTCCGTGAGCGAGTCGACGACCGAGCAATCTGAACGGGTCAATCTTCGGAAGGAGGCTCAGGCCGCCTATCGGGCGATGGCCGCATTTGACCGGTCAGTCGAGCTCGATGCGACGCTCCATGAGCTAGTGAAGATCCGCGCGTCACAAGTGAACGGATGCGCCTACTGCATCGACATGCACACGAGGGCAGCGCGCAGCGCCGGGGAGAGCGAGCGTCGGATCTACGCGCTAGCAGCATGGCGGGAGAGCCCGTTGTTCACGGAGCGCGAGCGGGCCGCCCTAGATCTCACGGATTCGATTACAACAATCGCTGGGAGCGGTGTGCCAGATGCTGTCTATCACCATGCCGCGGCTGAGTTCGCGCCGAGCGAGCTTGCGAACTTGATCCTGGCGATCACCGCTATCAATGCCTGGAACCGCATCGCAGTGAGCAGCGCGATGATCTACACCGATCAGCCAGAGGAGCCTCAAGGCCCTCGAAACTCGCAAAATACGAGTTCGCCTTGACATAGGAGCAACGGGCATGGAGGTGCCCATCTGCGGTCGGTGGAGGGGAACGACCGCAGCCTTACCTGCATGTACCTATCGGAGACAGGGTTTGCGGGCCGCGGGCGTCACGGCATGCCAGACGAGAGCCAGAGTGCACGGGCCGAGGTGCGTGCGGCGCACTCATGGCTGCTTGCCGAAGCGAGCGAGTCGTCGCAGCCTCGGTCCGCGGCTTGGGTCTGGTCCATCCTCACCGGGCTCGGGCCAGTCCGCGACGCAGTAGACGACCGCACCGAGCCGCTCGGCAGCGCAGGAGAGGCGCTGCGCCAGCTCCAGCCACGTTGCGGCCGGCACCGCCGCCTCCCGAAGCAGCCGCGTCCCATCCCCCAGCGCCCCCGCCAGCTCGTGCCGGATGCGATCGATCTCTTGATCTGCGAGCCGTCGAGAGTCGCTCCACAGACGATGCTGGGGCGACTCCGGCAACTCGGGCCGCTCGCCCGGACGAACGCTGCGAGCGAGACGCCTGCGGCCGGAGGATGTGAGCCCCCAAACGACCACACCGTTGCGCTTCCCCTGCCTCACGGCTCCTTCCACCACGAGGGTCAGCAGATGGCGACGGGCGATCCGCCATGCGCCTGATTTGCGGCTGAGCGCCAGGTGATCGGCGATCGCGCCGCCGGACACATCGCTCACCGGCCTGACCGACTGGACGACCGCTCGATCGATCGCTGCCAGGACGAGCTCCGCGGTCGGTGCTTCTTCGCTGCTGCTCATGATCGGTTCCTCCTTAGTAATGGAGGCTCCGAAAGACGGCTCTTAGCAAGCCGACAGCGGGTGCACGACGGTACGCTGCCAGCGCGCCGGGAGTTCGTAGCTCTCGGTGCCACGGGGCCGGCGTTCACAGCGCGCGGCCCCACTTTTTGTGCGCCAACCACCATACAGGACTTGGCTGATGTCATAAAGTTCGCCTGTAGGGTCGCTCCCGATGAAGGACCCCGCGCCCGACGCCGACGACGCCGCCCGCGACCAGGCGATCCTCGGCTCAGCGCTCCGCGCGCTTCGCGAACGCGCCGGACTCACCCAAGAGCAGCTCGGCGAGCGCGCCGGCATGGACGCCACGTACCTCTCCCAGCTGGAGAACGGCCATCGCGGCGTCCGCTGGGCCACCGTCATGCGGATGCTGCGCGCCCTGGACCTCGACCTAACCGACCTCGCCGAGGAGTACCCACACCACGCCGACTGACGCGCCTGGACGGAGGGGAGCGCAGCAACGGCCGTAGCGCCACGCAGCACTGCGACCAAGATGGACGGGAAGCCGAGATGTCGCCCCTCTGAGCCCGACAAGTCGAATCCAGACCAGATCTCTGCTCAGTCGTCTACCTCCCTTGCTGCAACGGAGACTAGCTCCGTATAAAACTCTCAGGAGTGCGCAACGGTGCGATGTCGATTAGACGCTTCGCCGTCTCGATCGCCCCGCGGGTCGTCGCTTCGTCGGCGGACTGACCTGCATGGACGGCATCGTTGCGCGGCTTCGCCAACTGGTCCGAGACGCGGCGAAACGACACCGGGAGGCGGCCCCGCCGGGTTGCGGCTATGCGGTAAAGCTCCATGACCCCGGACGTGCGCCGCAGAATTGCGTCGCGGTCTTCTTCGGAGTATCCCGCTCGAGATAGGAGGCGGCGAGACTCTCGGTCGAGCGCGACCTCCGCCGCCGAGCATGAGCTAATGATCGCCTGCCGCCACAGCGCTGCTTCGGCATACGCAAGGGCCTCGGCAAACAGCTGCCGCTCCAGCGGCAAATCGCAGCCCTGAGAGGCGGCGATAAACGCCGCTCGAAGCGCGCGGGGACTGGATTCCCGTCGAGAAGGAAAGTAGAGGCCGAAGGTTGGGCTCTCGCCGCCGCCGATCGCTCCCTCATATCCGCAAACAGCCATACGCATTTGGGGAGTCCTCTCGACCGCCACGTATCGGCGGGTTGTGTACCGCCACGCAGCGAGCCAGTCATGAGCGATGGCTAGCCACGCCGCTACTTCCTTGTCGAACTCAAACGCCGCCTCTAGGCTCTTTCGGACGCGACGTCGTCGCGCGGGGTCAATCCATCTAAACCGAATCGCTTCGAGGAGCAACGGGTTTCCTCCTGGCCGCCCCTTTGACCTGGCCGTGAGCCAAGCCCCACACAAGATCGGCTCCGCGAGAGGTGGTCCGGCGAAGTCCGGGATCTCCCTCAATTCACCCGTTGGACGCCCACCCCTGAATTTATTCGGTCCCCGTCGGGGGATGTCCAGGGCCATCGGCTGCCCCCCGATCGTCACCTCGTAGCTCGTTCCGGCCGCGCTTCGGCCAACTCTAAGGGCAGGGTCGATCCATACGATGACCTCGAATCCGTCCCGAGGCAGAGGCACGGTCTCACGGTTAGACGGCAGCGGCGCGGTTTGGGAAGACATTCCGGAGGCTGACCGTAGCCTCGGGCGGAGACGGAAACACGACTATGGCCAGCCAGATGTAGGCTCGCCCGCAGAACGCCGAACGATCCGACGCCCGATTCGATGTTCCTTGGTGCGGCGCAGCAGCCCCGCGCGCCACAGCGGCAGGCGGCTACGCCCAGCACCGCATATGTCCGTGAACGCTTTCGACCGTTGACTGGTACCCATTCGTGGTACCCACACTGCACCAGTCCTCTAACGCCGTCGCCGCGAAAGCACGAAATCCCTGTAAATGAGCCTATTGTGGTAAGCGTTCAGTGGGGTTGGGGGACATAACTCTGCTCCGTCGAATATCGGGGTGTGGAGCGCGCGGAGGCTGAGGCGATCTATGACGCTGGGCGGGAGGTTGTTGTTGAGGTGCTGCTGCGGATGGATCGGCAGATCCAGCAGCTGGAGGCTCGTGTCGAGAAGCTTGAGCGCGAGCTGAGCAAGAGCTCGCGTAACTCTTCGCGGCCGCCGAGCTCGGATCCGCCCAGCTCCGCAGTGCGCAGCAAGGATCCTTCGGGCCGCAAGCGGGGCGCCCAGGATGGCCACGAGGGCCGTGGTCGTCCGCTGCTGCCCGCGTGGGCGGTCGACGAGATCGTTGTGCACCGTCCGGCGCGCTGCGGCTGTGGTCACGTCTTCTGCGTCGATGCGCGGGCGGTGGGCGAGCCGGCGCGTCATCAGGTCGAAGAGCTCCCGTCGATCAACGTCGGGGTGATCGAGCACCGCTGTGAGCGGCTGCGTTGCCCGGCGTGCGGCAAGCGCACGCGGGCGACGCTTCCGAACGATCTCGCCCGTAGCTGCTTCGGGCCGCGGCTGGAAGCGGCCGTGGCGACGCTCTCGGTCAGAAACCGTGTTTCGCGTGGTGACGCTGTTGAGCTCATCGAAGAGCTATTCGGCGGTCGCATCAGCTCCGGTACCGTCGATTCGATCCTCAGCCGAACGGCGCAAGCGCTTCAGGGCCCTCACGAGGGTCTGTTGCGGCGGCTGCGCTCATCGGGCGCTCTGAACATGGACGAGACCGGCTGGCGCACAGCCGGTGAGCGGCGCGCGCTGTGGGGGATGTTCGACCGCCGTCACGCCTACTTCGCTGTGCACGACAGCCGCCACGAGGATCACGCCAAAGAGCTCCTGTCAGACACCAAGGCGATCGTGACCTCCGACCGTTGGTGGGCCTATTCTCATCTGCCGCTCGCGCGTCGCCAGCTGTGCTGGGCTCATTTGAAGCGCGACTTCACTGCGCACTCGGAGGGCCTGGGCGCAGAGAAAGAATTCGGCGAACAGGGTCTTCAGCTCTGCGAGCGTGTCTTCTGGGCGTGGGAGGTCTACCGGCACACCGCAGACCGCAAGGCCCTCCAGCTCACGATCGGCCGGCTGCAACGCAAATACAAGCCGATCATCCGGGGCTACGCCGCGAAAAGCGCCCGTAACCGCCACTGCCGCGGGATGGCACGCAACCTGCTGAAGGCTTGGCCCGCGCTATGGACGTTCGCCAAGCACCCCGACGTCGAGCCGACCAACAACCACGCCGAGCGTGCCCTGCGCTCAGCCGTCATCTACCGCAAGCTCAGCCTCGGCAGCCAGTCCGAGAGCGGGGAGCTGCGGACGGCACGGCTGTTCTCCGCGCACACGACCTGCCGGCTACAAGGGCGCTCGCTGTTCGTCTACCTCACCGAAGCGATCACCGCGCACGCGCGCGGCCATCCCGTGCCGCTACTCAGTTGAGCCGGCCAACCCACTGAACGCTTACCTATTGTGCGGACGCGCCCGGAGAGATTCGAACTCCCGACCTTCGGTTCCGTAGACCGACGCTCTATCCAGCTGAGCTACGGGCGCAGAGCGTCGTAGTCTACCGACGGTTCTATGCCTCCCCCCACAGGGTGGCGATCAGCGAGCGCGCGCCGCCTCGATTGCGGTGCTCGCACAGATAGATGCCCTGCCAGGTTCCCAGCGCGAGCCGCCCGCCGCCGACGGGGAGCGTCAGCGATGGGCCGAGCAGCGATGCCTTGATGTGCGCGGGCATGTCGTCGCTGCCCTCCAGCGTGTGCGTCCACAGCGAGCTGCGCTCTGGCACGGCGTCGTTGAACCACGCCTCGAAGTCGCGGCGCACTTCCGGGCTGGCGTTCTCGTTGAGCGTCAGCGACGCCGATGTGTGGCGGATCAGCAGGTGCAGCAGACCCACTGCCATGCCCCGCAGCTCGGGCAGCGCGGAAAGCACCTCGCCGGTGACGAGGTGGAAGCCGCGCTGACGCGGCTCGAGCGTCAGCTCGCGCTGGAGCCACATCGGTCGAGCTTATCCGCGCGCGTGTGGGAACATGCCTGCCATGCGGGGCCAGCTCAGAGGCACGCTTGGCCTGGCGGCTGCCCTTGCGGCTCTGCTGTGCTCCGGCTGTGGCGGCAGCGGGTCCACGAGCAGCACGGGCACTCATGCGGGTGGAGCGACGCCCACGACTGCGTCCACCACGAAGGCCCAGTTCGTGGCGCAGGCCGAAACGATCTGCCGCACGCTCAGCGCACAGGAGAAGCCACTGCAGGCTCGTCAGGAAGCGCTGAAGGGGCTCGCCCCTGAAGTGGCGGACGCGGAGTTCGTGTCGATCGTGGGCAAGGTGGTTGCGTACTCGCAGACCGCCGCCGGCAAGCTCCAAGCGCTGGCGCGACCGCCAGGCGATGCCCAGGCGATCGAAAAGCTGCTGTCGAGCTTCTCGCAGGAGACCACTGACGTCAAGGCGATCGAGCAGGCTGCCAGAAAACAGGAAAGCACGCCCGGTGAAGAGGCTCAGGACGCACTCAGGAAGACGATCGACGAACACCTGGCCCTGGCTGAGGCGTATGGGATGAAGGACTGCATCGCCGCCGAATGACCGGCCGCCCGACAAGGGCTTGACAATTGCGCGATATGATTGGCCCCGGTGCGTCAGTACCCCGTCGGGGTACCGAGCAACAGGAGTCGACGGTGGGACACGTCGGGCAGCCACACGGGGGGCTCGGGGGGGATCACTGCACATGTTGATTGCGCGCTGATTGGGTTGCGCGTTGGTTGGCTGCGCCGGTGAGTATGGGGGAGGCCGAGATAGCTCAAGACCGAACAGACGCGTCGAGCCACTTCTCGCTGCAGGACATCGTCACCGACCGCCACCACAGGCTGGTCCTGTGCGGCGAGCTCGACATGGTGGCCGCGCCGGCACTGGAGCGCTGCCTGCGCGAGGTGTGCACGAGCGAGACGAGCGGCGTGATCGTGGACCTCAGCCGCCTGTCGTTCATGGACTCCAACGGGCTGCGCATCACGCTGCTCGCTCGCGAGCTCTGCCAGCGCGGCGGCTGCGAGTTCATGCTCATCCAGGGACCCGAGCAGGTCAGGCGTCTGTTCGACATCACCGGCCTGCTCGAGCGGTTGCCGTTTCAGTCCGAGAACTCACAGGCCGAGAGCTACCACGCCACCTGACCGTCGCGGCTGCTTGCGCAGATGACGTTGATCCACAGCTCGGTTCGACCGTGCACGTGGCTGACGCTGAGCGGATCCCAACCGGCGGCCGCGAGATGCTCCAGCAGCGCAGGCTCACGCCAGTAGTTGAAGAAGCGTGGCCTGCCGACCTTGGCGGTGCTCCACGCCTCACCGTCGCCCTCCTTGACGGTGAATGCCAGCAGACCCCCGCGACGGACGGCGCGAGACGCCTTGACCAGCACGAGGTCGAGCTGGGCCTCGGTCAGATGGACGAGCACCGCGTTGGCGAACACGGCGTCGTATGGACCGCCGAACTCCTCGCTGGTCATCTCCAGCACCTCCGCCTGCAGACCGCTCGCGCGCAGCCGCTCGACAAAGCCGGACGCCCCGTCGGTGCGCCGGACCCTGACGCCGCCGGCCTCGAAGAACAGAGCGTCGTGACCCGGACCGGTGCCCAGCTCGAGCATGTGGGCGTCGCGCGGGAGCAGCTCGAGCACACGCCGCAGGAAGTCCTCGTGCCCTGGCGTGCGCGCTGAGTCGCGGATGTACGCGTCGACGCCCTGCTCGTACGCGCTCAGCGTGCCCCACACGTTCGATCGAGGGTCGCCGCCCATCGCCGACAGTCTGCCAGGGCCCGCTGCGAGCGCACCCAACGCGAACAGCGCTTAATCTCCGTTGCGTGTACGGAAAGCTCGAGACAGCCGAGGGTGGCCAGCCGCGAATCCGCTTCGAGCGCGTGCTCTCCCACCCGCCGGAGACGGTGTGGCGTGCGATCACCGAGCCGGAGCATCTGGCCCAGTGGTTCCCCACGACGATCGACGGCGAGCGCGCAGCAGGCGCGCGCCTGAGGTTCCAGTTCCCCAAGGGCGAGGCGCCGCCATTCGACGGCGAGATGCTGGTGTTCGACCCGCCGCGCGCGATGGAGCTGCGCTGGGGGCCCGACACGCTGCGCCTGGAGCTGCACCCGGTCGATCAGGGCACGCTGCTGATCCTGCTGGACACCCTGGAGGAGCTGGGGAAGGCCGCGCGCGACGGGGCCGGCTGGCACACCTGCCTGGACGGCCTCACCGCACTCCTCGACCATAAAAACAATCCTCGCGACGCGATGGACAGTTGGCGCGAGGTGCACCCCACATACGTGGCTGAGTTCGGGCCGGACGCCGCCACGATCGGCCCACCCGAGGGCATGCTCTAGATTCCCCGCGCATGCTGCTCTACAACTCGCAGGTGTCAGGCAACTGCTACAAGGTTCGACTGCTGGCGGCCCAGCTGGGACTCGACTACGAGCGCCAGGAGGTGGACGTGGTCGACCGCTCGAACCGCAGCCAGCTCCTCGGAGATCTCAATCCCGCGCTGCGCGTCCCCACGCTCGTGTTCGACGACGGCCGCTCGCTGGGGGAGTCCAATGCCATCCTCTGGTATATCGCCGGGGGTGGCGAGTATGTCCCTCAGGACGAGTTCCAGCGCGCAAAGGTGCTGCAGTGGCTGTTCTTCGAGCAGTACAGCCACGAGCCGTACATAGCGGTTGTCAGGTTCTGGGTGGCCGTCGCCAAGGCGCCACCCGCGCAAGACGAGCTGGACGCCAAGCGCGCGGGCGGCTACGCCGCGCTGCAGGCCATGGAGCGCCACCTGGCGCAGAACGAATTCCTGGTCGCGGAGCGCTACACGATCGCCGACATTGCGCTGTACGCGTACACACACGTGGCCGAAGAGGGCGGGTTCGACCTCGCCGGGTTTCCCGCCGTTCGCGCGTGGCTCGCGCGCGTGGCCGAGCAGCCGGGGCACGTGACGATCACCGCGTGAGAGACCCTCGTCAGGCGGCGTCGGCGCGCTGGTTCGAGCAGTGTCCCTCGCCGGTGGGCGCGGGCCTGCCGATGTGATAGCCCTGCGCGAGGTCGACACCGAGCTCGCGCAGTAGCGAGAGCGTCGCCTCGTCCTCGACCCCCTCTGCGATCGTCCGCAGGCCGAAGCCTGCCGCGAGTGCCACGACCCCGGATACGACTGCTCGGGAGCGGTCGTTCTGGCGGAGGTCGCGAACGAAGTCCATGTCGATCTTCAGGTAGCTGAGCGGAATGTGCTTGAGATAGGTGAGCGCCGCATACCCAGTGCCGAAGTCGTCGAGCGCGAAGTGGCAGCCGATCGCCTCGAGCCGGTCGGCGAAGCGGGAGGCGCCGACGATGTCGGAGATGACAGCCGTCTCAGTGATCTCGAAGGTGATCAGCGACGGCAGCGCGCCAGTGCGCTCCAGGGCGCGTTCGGCGACTTGGACGAACGAGGAGCGCACGACCGTCTGGGCGGACACGTTCACGGTCACCGGCTGACCGGTCGCCGCTATCCTCGCCGCCTGCTCGAACACCCATTCGTCGATCTCGGTGACGGTGCCATGCCGCTCCGCAGCTGCCAGCAACGCCGCTGGGCCCACGATCGCTCCGTCCCGGGACCGCATACGCAGGAGCAGCTCCTGGAGGATCGTCTCCCCCGAGGACAGCTCGATGATGGGTTGGGAGTAGATCAGCAGCCGGCCCTCCGCGAGCGCTTCCTGTGCACCGTGGACCAAGTCGAGCGCCCGTAGCTCCTCCTGGATAGAGGCTTCCCTGGCACGCTGCTCGGTGACGTCCGCGAACACAGCCACCGCACCCAGAGACGCACCTCTCTGGTCATAGACAGGGTTCGCGGTGGTGCTCATCAACACGTCCCCGTGCGCAGTCCGTACGAGCAGATCGACATCTCGCACGACCTCGCCCTGCAGCGCTCGGACGATCGGCAGCTCGCTCAGCTCCAGCTGGCGACCGTCGGGCGTGCGCGGCAGCACCTGCCCGATCCACGTGTCCGGGTGAGTGCCACCGGAGCCGTCCATTCCCATCAGCTCAACCGCACGGCGGTTGATGTGCGTCGGGTGGCCGTCCGGCCCGCAGGCGACAACAGCGACATCGACGCTGTTGAGGAGGACGTCGAGAAGATGCCCCTCCTCACTGAGCAACTGGCGAATACGCCGCAAACGGCCACGCCGAGTGCCGAGCTCCATACCTAACCTCTCGACGCAGCCGGGACGTTGGTCGATAGCTCAGTTGGACGATTTGCCTGTGGTGCCATCGTCCGTATGAGTTATGTCAAGCGCGCTCTGACCTTCCATCGCGATCGCGACCAGCTGCGCGCGGGTATGCGCCCCGAGCTTCGACATCGAGTTGCGCACGTGACTGCGCACTGTGGAGGGCGAGACGTGCAGCGCCTCAGCGATGTCCTCGGTCTCGCGACCCATCGCGATCAGCGTGATCACCGCCCGCTCGCGCGCCGTAAGCAGTTGCACCGCACCCCGCCCAGGAGCGCTCGCAACGAGAGGAGCGTCGTCAACGAGGGCTACGTGGATCGCGAGATTGCGCTCATCCACGAACTCCAAGCGAGCCAGCACGTCCACGGGTACCTGCGATCCGCCGGCGTGGACCAAGGCCCGCGCTCCTGCATATTCACCCGAGCTCAGAAACGCCCGCCACGCCTGCGGGATCGCCAGCACAAGCCCGTCGAGGCCGGAGCGGTCGAAGGCACTCATCGGGTTCCCCCGCCCGACCCGGAGACCGCGGCTACCACGTAATCCACGATCGTGCTCGCAAAGCCGTCCGTCACCGCAGCGTGGCCGTGAAGAAGCCGATGGTAGATGGGGCCGTAGAGCAGATCGAGCGCAGCCTCCACGTCGGTGTCTCCGGAGATCTCGCCACGCTCGATCGCGCGCAGGAAGGCTGCTTGCCCATGCTCGCGGCGCCGCGCAACGAAGTGCGTGCGGTACTCGCTCGCGAACTCCGGGTCGGCCTGCGCCCTCGTGATGAGCGACGCGATCACGCGACCGTACGGCTTCGCCTCCAACTCACGCGTCCAGGGGATTATCAGCGCCCGCAGATCCCCGGCCAGCGATCCGGTGTCGGTTACCTCCGTCGCCGCGCTGTCCCACTCGCTGCGCAGCGCGTCGAGGACGAGTGCCTCTTTCGACGGCCACCACCGATAGATGGTCGCCTTGCTGGCCCCCGCATGCTCCGCCACCGCCTCCATGCTGATCTCACTGAGGTTGCGCTCCAGCACGAGCTCGTTCACCGCGCGCAGAATCGCCTGCCGCGAACGCTCGCTGCGCGGCCGCCCCCGGCGAGGCGCAGTCTCGGCTGTCTCTTCGCTCGGCATCAAGCAGCACTATAACAAAACCAGCCGTCTCGTTTCTATATGCCGGCATCTGCCGAATCCGGCGCTTCGGCGTCGACTATCCGGGCGGGGTGTCTCTGTGGAGACCTAGTGGGCAGCCGAGCGCACCACCAGCGACACGGCTCGGTTGAGATGGATGGGAGCGGCTCCGGCCATTCCGTCGATCACCAGCCGCGCTCCGACGCGGCCGCGATGCGCACGCAGCTGGCCCAGGCCCGAACGGGTCAGTGCGATCGAGATCCCGCAGCTCTGGTGAGCCGGGATCGTACGGCGCGCGCGGGCCAACGAGCCGACGTCACTGGAAGCCTCCGCCGCACCGCCTGGCTGACCACTTAGGAGAGTCACTTCGACCTGGCACGCCGACTGACCCACGCACTGCAGCGAGATCGCTGTCCGACCATGCGAGACCTTCAGCACAGATCCAGGCGATGAGCGTATGAGACTTCTGGCAGTGCGCGCTATTGAGAATTCCTGCCGCGCGACCCCTCCGGCTTGGGCAGAGCCGTCAGCTTCTTCGGAGGCGCCCGATCCGGCTGGGCCGGGAGCTTCCGCGGGCGGCCGTTGCGGGTCGAACGTGGTCTCCTGGTCACCCGCGACGATCGTGCACTGTGTGAGCGACGGGCACGCTACGGCGCTGGAGAATCCGCCTCCGGAGTCATTCGGTATCAGCGCAGAGCCCAGATCGAGCGGGTCGAAGGTCACCGCCTCCGCTTCGCCGACCGCCGTGCACTGTTCGCTGGACGGGCATGCGACTCCCCAGGAGTACGTGCCGATCGCGACGGTCTCGCGAGTAAGCGGAGAGGACGGATCGAATGTGATCGCAGCTCCTTCGTCTTCAACAGCCGTGCATTGCGAGCTTGTAGGACACGCGACACCGCCGATCCAACCACCGGAGTCGAGCGGCACGAGTTCTTGGCCGTGTTCTGGAGCGCCGGTTTCGAGCGGGTCGAAGGTGATCTCGTTCCCGAGCGTTGTCGCTGTACATTGCGAGCTCGTAGGACATGAGACCGCGCTGAGTCCGTCGGTCTCCTCGATCGGCAGGTTGATCGATTCAACCGGCTCGAGCGGGTCGAAAACGACCGCGGCGTCCTGAGGGTTGCCCACCGCGACGCAATCGCTTGCGGAGACACACGCAACCTTAAAGAGGCTCACGGAGCTGGTGCGCCTTGATGTAAGCGCAGCCGGTTCCTGAGGGTTGAAGGTGAACTCGTTGCCATGGTTGTCCACAGCGGTGCACTGAGAGGTCGAGGGACACGCGATGCCCGAGAGCGCGCTCCCCCAGTCGATCGTCACCGGCTCAGGCGGGTTCGGCTGCTGCGGGTCGAAGGTATCCTCCTGGCCCTGAGTGTCGACGGCGGTACACTGAGCCGTCGACGGGCAGGCCAGCGCATCGGCTCGAATAGCGGACCCGCCGGTGCTTTCTGGTGGGACTTCCGCAGACCAGCCGAGACTGTCCGCGCTGGCGGTGCCGGCAGGGACGAGAACCAGCCCCGCAGCCAGGAGCGAGAGGAGAAGCAGCCGTCCGACGCTCAAACTCAGTCTTTGGCTGATCTGAACCATCTCATCCCCCTTCATAGGCAGCGAGGATGTCGCCGCATTGCCCTAGCAACACCAGACTCGGGCGTAAAGTTTCGCAGCTTGGACTTTCAGGTTTCGAACGACGTCCAAACACCTGGAAAAACGGGGGTCGAGGGACGATGTTCGAACACCGACCCCGTTTGGCGCGCATCCGCGAACTGCGCGCCGAGCGCTTCGGCGCGTCTACGGATTGACGTGGACCTTGACGACGTTGCTCGTCGTGGGGCTGTACGGATATTCGCCCGAGCCGGTCGCGGGCATGCTCACACGAAACGCATAGGTCCACGGTCGGTACGTCCTGAGGAAGCGATACCAGTAGATGCGGCCGGTGCCTTCTTGGTGGACCACGGCTTCGTCAAAGGTTTTCCATCGGCCTTCGATGTGGACTTGGGTGTCGAGCGTGATGCCTTGAGGCGGAAAGGGACCGCCGAGCACCGTGACGGTCCAGAAGATCTTGTGGTGGTTACGAACCTTGCGTGGGTTGATCTGCAGCGTGATCGCTGGCTGAACCCAAAGTGTGGCCGTCGCGCTTACAGACGGGCCTGGGTCGCCGCTGTAGGACGTGTAGCTAAAACTGAGCACGCGGTTTGGTCCCGGCGGCACCGTGTACGTGAATGAGCCGTCGAGGCCGGTGGTGATCGACAAAGCGATGGGCGGAGCGCCAGCCACGTAGCCAACAGGGGCAACCGCGACTTGGGCGTTACGGATTGGGACCGTGCCGCAGTGGAGCACGCCTTGGATCGTGACCGGCCCATAGGGGAGGATCGGCGAGCCAGGCTGGCCGTTGATCTTCAACGTCAATTCTTGGCCAGCGCACGGTTCGCCGTTCGGAAGGCCGGGGGATCCTCCGTTCGGAGGGTAGGACGGCCCTCCGTGCTCGTGGGCAGCGGCCGTGCTAAGGACCCCACAGACCATCCACGCGGCCAGAGCCGCCAGCAGCGCCCCGCCAACAATGCCCCGAGCGCGCCTCATCCTTGCATCTCCTTCCCTTTCGGACTGTCCGACTGGCTAGGACGCAGTGAGAGCCGCGTCTTTGGTCGCCAGGAACCTTACCTGAGCACCCAATAAGGGCTGACTGGCCCTGCGAGCGCTACCGCAAATTCCAGGCTGCCTGAAATCCGTTGGGGGGAAAACGCTGCCCGCTTACGACAGCTAGGTACAGGGCCGGATGGACGCCTTGCATCGTCCGCCCGGCAAAAACCCGGCCAGTAAGGCAGGCAGTCATGTCCGGCATCCCAATAGAGCCAGTAGAGCAACGTCCGAGCCGACCAAGCGAAAGGTGGTCGCAGCACGGTTCGGGGATGGAGCACAGATATTTGTCCGAGAAAGCGGGCTCACTATGTGGCCGCATCTGACGCCCCCGGAGGCGGCGCTGGTCATCAAGCTGTATGCCGTTTGGCTGCTACCCAACTGGCTGCTAAAGGTCCTGGCGGTCGCCGAAGCAATCCGGCGCTATCGCCGATGAGATAACCTCCGGCCCCGCTCGACGTGGCTGTTGACTCAGCCTTCTATGCCGTTCGGTGGTCGGAACTCTAGCGGTGGCTCCGGCTCATCGTACGGTCGGAGCCTTCAGGCCCTTCTAAGCGTCGCCTCGTAGCCAAAGCCAAGGAGGCCGCCCAGCAGGTCCAGGCAGCGCAAGACGCAGAAGAGGGCCCCTCCGGGCCGCCTCCCGATGGCTGCTGTTTCGATCTTCGTCAAAATGGCGGAGAGGGGGGGATTCGAACCCCCGAACGAGGTTTCCCCCGTTACGCGATTTCCAGTCGCGCCCGTTCAACCGCTCCGGCACCTCTCCACATGATGGGTCGTCGATCGCTGTCGACGGCGGCCACCCAAGGCTACGACACTGACGCCCGATCCGTTGCTAGGCTCCCCGCATGCTCATCGCCGCCAGCGAAGCTTTCGACAAGACCATCGGCCTGATCTTCACGTTCGGCGGGATCGGCGTGGTCGTCAACATCATCGTCGTCTACATCGTCATCCAGGTCAAAGGCGAGCGCCGCGAGAACCGCGAATACCTCGCGTCTCGGCGGCCCCCAAGCGTCTGACCCTGGCTGGGCCTGCAACGGCCGGCCCGCCCTGCTCTTGAACTAGAAGCCTGCCGCGCGTCCGTCTCTCGCGGCGCCAGTGCCGAGCCCTTCGCGCGTGTCGTCGGATTGCTGTATGTCCTCTTGCTTGACACCATAGGCCATCCGTGTAAAGTCTTCGGACACAAGAGGGCACGACGACAACGAGGAGGCCCCCATCCATGTCCGCTGCCTCATACGTCCAGGACGCACCCCACTGGCGCGACCCCAAGCGCCACGCATGGCTGCTGGGGCTGTTCATCCCCACGCTTCCGTTCATCGCCTGGGCACTCGTGCACATCACCGGCCTCGGCGTCTTCTGGTTCTACGGCCCCATGCTCGTGTTCGGCGTCTTCCCGCCGCTCGACCTCGCGCTGGGGCTGGACCGGCGCAACCCGCCCGATGAGGTCATCAAGTGGCTCGAGCAGGACCGCTACTACCGCTGGTGCACCTACCTGTACCTGCCCATCCAGTACGCCGGGCTGGTGTTCGCCTGCTGGCTGTGGGCGCACGGGCACCTGTCCACCTTCGACAGCGTCGGCCTTGCGCTCACCGTCGCAATGGTCAGCGGCATCGCCATCAACACCGCGCACGAGCTCGGGCACAAGCGCGCCTCGTTGGAGCGCTGGCTCAGCCGCGTCGCGCTCGCGCAGAGCGGCTACGGGCACTTCTTCATCGAGCACAACCGCGGCCACCACGTCCGCGTCGCCACCCCCGAGGACCCCGCCAGCGCGCGCCTCGGCGAGAGCTTCTACGCGTTCCTTCCCCGCACAGTCATCGGCAGCCTGCGATCCGCCTGGCACCTCGAGCGCATACGCCTCGAGCGCATGGAGAAGGGACCGTGGAGCCTTCGCAACGACATCCTCGGCGCCTGGGCCATGACCGTCGTGCTCTACGGCGCGCTCGTCGCCGGCTTCGGACTCGTCGTGGCGCCCTACCTGCTGATCCAGGCCGTGCTCGGCTTCTCGCTGCTGGAGGTCGTCAACTACCTGGAGCACTACGGCCTGCTGCGCCAGAAGGCAGACGACGGGCGCTACGAGCGCACCCGCGCAGAGCACAGCTGGAACAGCAACAACGTCGCCTCCAATGTCCTGCTCTACCACCTGCAGCGCCACTCCGACCACCACGCCAACCCCATCCGCCGCTATCAGGCGCTGCGCCACGTCGAGGACGCGCCCCAGCTGCCCACCGGCTATGCCGGCATGATCGTGCTCGCCGTCATCCCGCCCGTGTGGCGGCGCGTCATGGACCACCGCGTGCTCGAGCACTACAGCGGCGAGCCCACGCGCGCCAACCTCAGGCCGCGGCTCGGCCGCAGGGCGCTCCAGCGCTACAGGATCGCCGCACACCCACAGGGCACACCGTGAGCCGCTACCGCTGCCCCGCCTGCGGCTACGTCTATGACGAGCAGCAGGGCCACCCGCACGAGGGCTTTCCCCCGGGCACGCCCTGGAGCGAGGTGCCCGACGACTGGGCCTGTCCGGACTGCGGCGTGCGCGATAAGGTCGATTTCCAGCCCGACCCATGATGGGCGGCTCGCCAGGGGCCGCACTCGACCGCGCCGCAAACGCAATGGCCAGCACACCCGAACGCGTCCCCTACGCCGTCGCCGCGCGCGAGCTGCTGCGCAACACGCTCCTCGACGCCGCCCGCGAGGAGCTCCAGAGCAGGCGCTGGGCTGACATCACCATGGCCGACATCGCGCTCGCCGCCGGCGTCAGCCGCCAGACGCTCTACAAGGAGTTCGGCACGCGCGAGGAGTTCGCGCAGGTGCTCCTCATGCGCGAGGCCGACCGTTTCCTGCTCGCCGTCGAAGGCGCCATCGCCGCGCACCTCGACGATCCCGCCAGCGCGCTCGCCGCCGCGTTCGACGTGTTCCTGCAGGGCGCCGCACAGAACCCCATCGTGCGCATCATCGTCAACGGCGATGGCGCCGAGGAGCTGCTGGCGCTGTTCACCACGCAGGGCAAGCCCATCGTCGAGCGCGCCGCCGAGCGCCTCACAGCCGCCATGCTCGACAGCTGGCCGCCGCTCGAGCGCGCCGACGCCGAGCTGCTCAGCGAGTGCCTCGTGCGACTGGCGATCAGCTACGCCGCGCTGCCCAAAGGCCCCGCCGACATTACAGCCGCCTCCGTCGCCACGCTGTTCAGGCCCTACCTGCAGCAGCTGATCGCAGCCCAGCCAAGCGCCCACTGAACGCGCGCCGCGCGAGAGCTCGCCGTCACAGGCGCGAGGCGACCACAGCACACGCCGTGATCGCCATCGCCAGCGACAGCGCCGCCAGCGCGCCGTCCAGCGGAGCCAGCACCGCGCCCAGCGTCAGCGGCTCGCTGCTGCCGTCGCGCAACGTGCGCGTGCCGCTCACCGCCAGCGTGCGCCTGCGCAGCTCGCGCGCAGGCGAGCTCAAGCGCCTCTGCGCCACGCTCAACACCGTGCATGCCGCCGCCATCAGCAGGCCCGGCAGCGCCACCTTCTCCGCCTCCACGAAGTACCCCGTGAACGCCGGGAAGCCGCCCCAGCCGATTGCGAACCACAGGTCGCTGTGAAAGCACCCGCCCGCCAACTCCAGGTTGTACGCCGGCAGGAACAGTGCACCCGCCAGCACCAGCGGCACCAGCCACACCGACACGCTCAGCACGCCCGCGACGCCGATCGCCACCGCGCCCGCCAGGCCCACCACGCCCAAGCCCACCAGCGTTCGCGAGCCGATGCTCGTGCCCAGCGGTCGATCGTGCAGCTCGTCGAGCGCGTGCGCTGCAACCCCCACCGCCAGCGCAAACGCCGCCACACCCCACAGCAGGCGATCCACGTGCAGCGTCGGCGCCACCGCAGCGCCCAGCGCGAAATAGCTCAGGTGCCACGCCGTGTAAGGAGGGTGAAGCAGCGTCAGCACATCGCCCACGCGTCCGCGCCCGCGCGCGTAGAAGGCAGGGCGCTGGTGGGAGCTGCCTGCGCCCGCGCTGTGGGCTTGCCCATTCGTGGCCTTGCCATTGGCCGCCCGCTCGCCGGTCTGCCTCGCCGGCGACGGTCCACGCCCGAGCTCTCTGCCCACACGCTCGCGTGTGCCGCCCGCCGGACTCTCGCGGCTCATGCGCGCTCACCGCCCTTGACCGCCCACATCACCACGCCGCCGCCCAGGCTCATGCGGCGCGCGCGCACGTCGCGCAGTCCCGCCTGCTCCCAATAGCCGACGATCCGCTCGAGCGGATGGCGCGCGTAGAAGCCGCGGATGCTCGGCCCCAGGAACCGCCCCACCTCAGCCCACTCGCGCGAGGCCAGCCGCCCCAGCGTGGGCAGGCCGATCGCCGTGTACAGCCGCCACGCCATGCGCGCGGGCAGCCACGGCGGCACGCCGAACTCCAGCGAGGCCACGCGTCCACCCGGGCGCACCACGCGCGCCAGCTCGCGCACCGTCGCCGCCGGATCGTCCACGTAGCGCAGCAGGTACGTGAACGTCAGCGCGTCAAAGCTCGCGTCCGCGAACGGCAGCGCCTCCGCCTGCCCTTGCAACAGCTCCACGCGCGAGCTCGCGAGCGCCGCAAAGCGCGCACGAGCTCCCGCCAGCATCTCAGCGCTCTGATCGATGCCCACCACCGAGCAGTCAGCGCGGGCCAGCAGCTCCGCCGCCACCATGCCTGTGCCCGTCGCCACATCCAGCACCCGCTGGCCGTCGCCCGGCGCCACAGCGCTCACCAGCGCCCGCCGCCAGCGCGGGTCCTGCCAGAAGCTCAGCGCCGCCGAAAGCGCGTCGTAGCGCCGCGGCAGGCCGCGGAACAGCTCCAGCGCCTCGCGCTTGCGCGGCGTTGCCTGATCGTCGGGAGCGACGCCGTCGACGTCGCTGAATGCGGGCGTGCTCATCGTGTCGCCGATCTGACAGGCTAACGCTCGATGACCAAGGTCATGCTCATCACCGGCGCATCCAGCGGCATCGGCGAGGCCACCGCGCGCCGGCTCGCCCGCGAGCCGGAAGCATCGCTAGTGCTCGTCGCCCGCCGCGAGGAGCGGTTGAGTCAGCTGGCCGCAGAGCTGGGCGAGCGGCGCGTCAGCTATGTGGCCGCCGATCTCCTCGACGAGGACGCGCCCCAGCGGATCCGCGAGCACGTGCTCGAGCAACACGGCAGCCTGCATCTGCTCGTCAACAACGCCGGCGCCGCCTGGCGCGCGCGCTTCGCCGAGGGCGGCTACGAGAACGTGCGGCGCACCATGGCCATCAACTTCGACGCGCAGGTGCGACTCACCGAGGCGCTGCTGCCCCTGCTGCGCGCATCCGCGCCGTCCGCCATCGTCAACGTCGCCTCCACCGCCGGCCGCGTCGCGCGCGCCGGCTCCGGCGCGTACAGCGCCTCCAAGTTCGCCCTCGCCGGCTGGTCCGACGCGCTGTGGGCAGAGGAGCGCCCGCACGGCGTACACGTGGGACTCGTGTTGCCCGGCTTCATCTCCACCGAGGGCTTCCCCCAGTCCGAGCTGACCGAGAAGCCGTGGACTCGCTGGATCGTCTCCACGCCGGAGCAGGGCGCCCAGGCGATCTACGACGCCGGCATCGGCCGCCGACCGGAACGCTACGTGCCCCGCCCCTACGCGCTCGCCGCCGCGCTGCGCATCCTCACACCAGCACTCGTACGTCGCGCGCTCGGCGGCCCCGCCGCCAAGGTCATGACCACCACCACCGGCGCCGACCTCGCAGAGCATCGCAACGGCACCGGCACTCACACGCTCGACTGATCCGCCCGGGCGCCGCGCCCGTGGCCGCGGCGCGCGCCCAACCACCGACGCGCGGTCGCTCGGCGCTACTCCTCCAGCTCGCCCGCGTACAGCGCGAACACCGCGCCCTGCGGGTCGGACACGACGCCGATCTTCGCGATGCCGATGTCGATCGGGCCCGCCAGCACGCTGCCGCCCAGCTCGACGACCTGCGCCAGCGCCGCCTCCGTGTCCTCCGTGCCGAAGTACACGAGCCAGTTGGGCGGCGCCCCCGGCTGGCTCAGCTGGCTGATCGCGCCGTTGTTGGCGCCGGCGTTCTCGAGCGCCAGGTACACCTGGTCCATCCCCGGGAACTGCTCCACCTCCCAGCCGAACAGCGCGCTGTAGAAGGCGCCCGAAGCGTCCGGGTCCGGCGACTGCAGCTCGTTCCACACCAGCGCGCCGGGAGCGTTCACCGAGCTGCGCGCCGCGGTGCTCGCGCGGCTGCCAGAACATGAAGTAAGCGCCCTGCGGATCCTGGATGACCGCCATGCGGCCCGCCTGCATCACGTCGAACGCCGGAGCGTGCGCCGTCGCACCCAACTCAACCGCGCGTGCCACCGCAGCATCCGCGTCGTCCACCCAAACGTAGGAGTTCCACAGCGGCGGCACGCCCGCGTCACGCTGCTGCTGGGGCTGCCCCGCGATCGCCGCCACCTGCTTGCCGTCGCGCAGCTGCATCGAGTAGACGGCGCCCTCTCCCACCGGCCTGTCGTCCGACTCCCAGCCGAGCAGCGCCGAGTAGAACGCCTTCGCGCCGTCCTGGTCGCTCGTCGCAAGTTCAGCCCAACAGAACGTACCCGGTGCGTAGCCGCTGCGCTCACCCATTGCTCGCGAGACTACCGCACTTGCGGCGCGCCGTTTGTTACCAGCTAGATTCGAGTCTCCATGGCAGTCGAGATCCCCATCCGCGGCGAGAGCATCAGGCTCGGGCAGCTGCTGAAGCTCGCCGGCGTCGTCGACAGCGGCAGCGAAGTCAAGGCGCTGCTCGCCCAGCAGCCCGCGCTCGTCAACGGCCAGCCCGAGACCCGCCGCGGACGCCAGCTGAGCGTCGGCGACAGAGTCGTCGTCGGCGAGGAGGAGCTCTACATAACGGGGATCGTCTCGTAGATCTCCACCGAGCCGCCCGCCACCAGCACCGGGCAGCCCTTCACCAGCTCGCCCGCCGCCTGCAGGCTGTCGGCGCTCAGCACCGAGTAGCCCGTCAGCGCCGACTGCGCGCCGTCGCTCACCGATGTGTCGCCCGCCACCGTCGCCGACGGGCCGAACGGGTTGCCGGGGTCGACCACCGCCGCGCCCAGGCCGCCAAACCAGGCGCCCCAGGCCGCCATCGCCAACTTGCGCTCCTCATCCGTCGCCGCCATCGATCCACCCTTGTAAGCCAGCAGGTAGTTAGCCATTCGCGCTGTGCATCTCCTTCTCGTCGTCGTTTTTTTGAGTCGTTCGTCGTTCGTCGTTCGTCGTTTCACTCCGCGGCCCGCGCGGGACCGCTCAGGACGGTTGGGCAACGCCCTCGAACATGCGCGCGCCCAGGATCCGCAGGCACGCCTCCCAGCCCTCGCTGTGGAGTTTGCGCGAGGCCTCGTCCGGCAGGCCCGTGTGATCCACGACCACCGTCGTGCGCTCGCCCTCCTGGACGAAGCTCACCGTCACCGTGCTCTCGTGGCCCGTGCTCCCGTCCTCTGCCTCCCACGCCCACGTGTACACCAGACGCTGCGGGCGGGCCACCTCGCGGTAGACGCCGCGCACCGCGAGCCTGCCGCCCGTCCCGGCGTCTCGAGTCGACAGGCGGTAGGAGCCGCCCACGCGCAGGTCCACGTCCGCCTCGGGCGTGCGCCTCGCCTCGTCCACCATCCACCAGCGGCGCAGCACCTCAGGGTTCGTCCACGCGTCGAACACCTCCTCCGCCGTTGCGTCATACGTGCGCTCCAGGCGCAGCGTCGTCGAATCGGTCGCGCTCATCGCTTCTCCTCTTTCGCTTTGTCATTTGCCCGCTGCTCCTTCAAGAACTGCTCCACCACATCCAGCTTGCGCTCCCACAGCTCGCGCTGACGCGCCAGCCAGTCATCCGCCTCGCGCAGCGGCTCCTCGCGCATGCGCAGCCGGTGCGTGCGTCCGTCGATCACCCGCACGATCGCCCCAGCCTCCTCCAGCACCTTCAGGTGCTTGCTGATCGCCGGCTTGGACACGCCAAAGTCGCGCGTCGCCTCGCCCACGCTCATCTCGCCCTCCGTCAGGCGTTCCAGGATGCCCCTGCGAATGGGGTGCGAGCAGGCTTGGAACGTCCTGTCCAGCTGACTACTGTTAGCCATGTGGTTAACAGTAGCAGGGCCGGCCCGGCCGATGCCAGACGGATGCCGGCGAGGGTGCCGGCGAGCGGCATCGGGCGCGTCCGAGCGGGTGCGAGCGGGCTAACTCAGGTTCGCCACGATCACCGGCGTGGTCGTCGGGACCTTCGTTCCGCCCAGCGGCTCCGCGGTCACCATCACCGCCGTTGCGCCCTTCAGGCTGCCCGGCACGCCCACCGTCGCATCGCCGTTGCTCGTCACCGTGAACAGCGCGTCCGTCGGCTGAGGCCCGCCCGAGCGTTTGATCCACACCTCATAGATCCGCTGCGGCGGCGTCTGCGGCATGCCCGCGATCTCCAGCTGCCCGCGACCGTCGCTCACTCGCAGCGACACGTCCGCGCCCGCCGGCGCCTGCGCGTGGAACACGCGCGTGCCCGTAGAGCCGGTACCACCCGAGGACAGCGCGATCGCTGCCACGACTATGGCCGCAAGCGCAAGCGCGCCAGGCGCCAGCAGCGGACGCCAGCTCAGCCAAGCCAGTGCCGGCCGGCGCGAGGAGCGTGCCCGCGCCCAGGCCGGATCGCGCTCCTGTTCGCCGCGCAAATCCTCTTGGATGCTCGCCATCACCCGCTGCTTGAGCTCCCGCGGAGCGCTGCGCTGCGCCACCACCGCCGGCAGCGCGCCCGTCGCCACCTGCAGCGCCGCCACCTCCTCGCGGCACACCGCGCACGACTCCAGGTGCCTACAGAACTCCTTGTGCTCGTGCTCCTCCAACGCGCCGAGCACGTACGGCGCAGCGTTGTCGCCGCACAGGTGTCGATCGTCCGCGCTCATCGCACCATCTCCGCCGGATCTCCCAGTGCCATGCGCATCTTCGACAGACCCAAGCGCATCCGGCCCTTGACCGTGCCCACCGGCGTATCCAGCATCGACGCTATCTGCACGTGGGTCATTCCCCCGAAGTAAGCCAACTCGATCACCCGGCTCTGCTCGTCAGGGAGCCCGTCCAGCGCCTCGCGAACTTCGCGCGCCTCCTCGCGGCGGGCAACGTCCACGTCCGTGCGGTCCGGCGCCGCCACCCGCTCCTCGATTCCCTCCTCGCGCACCAGCCCGCGGTCGCGGACCGAGCGGCGGCGCAGCGCGTCGATCGAGCGGTTGTGCACGATGCCCAGCAGCCACGTGCGCACGCTGCCGCGGTTGCGGTCGTAGCGGGTGCGGCTGCGCCACAGCGACAGGAACGCCTCCTGCACCACGTCCTCCGCCAACGCCCGCTGCGAGCAGATTCGGTACGCCAGCGAGAACGCCGCATCCGCGTGGCGGTCATAGATCACCTCGAACGCGTCCGCCTTGCTGCGGTACACGAGCTGCATGAGCTCCTCGTCCGCGAGAACCCGCAGGCGCTCCGTCGAACCTTTGCCACCACCCGAGCGCAAGGGATTGAACATGCTGACCATTCTTACGCCGGGCGCCGCGCCGCGCGGTACTCGATGACCCTCGCGATCGTCAAGCTCAGCTCGAACAACAGGTACAGGGGCACCGTCTCCAGCAGCAGCGTGATCGCATCGCCCGGCAGGAACGCCGCCACCGCGCCGCACGCAAGGATCGCGTAGCGGCGGTTGTGGCGCAGCTGCTTCGTCGTCACGATGCCCGCACGCGTCGCCGCCAGCACCCCCACCGGCACCTGGAACACCAGGCCCATCGCCAGCAGCACCACCGCAGCGAAGTGGTAGTACTGGCTCGCCTGCACCAGCACGTTGAACTCGCCGCTGTTGAAGTTCTGGAAGAAGCGCACAGCCGCCGGCAGCACCACGAAGTAGCCGAACGTCACGCCCGCCACGAACAGGAACGGGATCGACAGCATCAGCGACCTCGTCACCCGTCTCTGCTCCGGGCCGAACGCCGGCAGCAGGAAGCCGTACAGCTCATACAGGACGATCGGCAGCGACAGGATCATCGCGAAGATGAACGAGATGCCGATCGTCGTGGTGAACGGCTCGCCGATCCCCAACGTCACAGGCTTGTTGCCCGTCGGCGCCGCCGACAGATGGGCGATCGCCTCGTTCAGCGGCGGTTGCACCTTCGACAGCGACGTCTTCGTCGCCGCCGACGCGCCGCTGCCCGGGCGCTCCAGCGTCTGCACGACCGACTTCAGCTCGCTCGCAACCGTGCGGGCGCTCTCCTGGACCGTGTATGTCGAGCCCAGCGGGCCGTTGCCCGCCTTCACCTGTTTCTGCGTCTGGTGGGCCAGCGGCGCGTTGATGATGCTCAGCAGCGCGTTGTTCTGCCAGAAGCAGAAGCCAAACGCAACTGCCACCACCGCCAAGCACACGATCAAACGGCCGCGCAGCTCCTCCAGATGGTCGACCACGCTCAGGCGGTCTTCATGTCCGATGCTGCCTACAGCCGTTGCCATTGCCATTGCGTGCTCGCTGTCTCCGGTGTGTTGGTGTTCATCTTCGTGGTTGGTGCGCGATGGTAGGTACTTCGGGGAGAGGCCCCCGCTATGCGGGGAGCCTCTCCCTCACCGGCTGGGGAGTCGGTACGGCCTGTACCGGAGCCGGAGCTTGCTCGACCGGGGGGCTCTCGCCGCCGATCGCGTCCTTGAAGCCGCGCATGCCGTCTCCCAGCGAGCGGCCCATCTCCGGCAGCCGCTTGGCGCCGAAGACCAGCAGCAGCAGGATCAGCAGAAAGGCTATGTGGATTGGGTTGTCAAGTCCCATGGTTGTCGGTTCCTCCTGAGATCGAGTTCCGTGCGCCCGTCTTGCGGGCCGATAACTACTTCTACGCGGAGGGGCCTCACCCGCGACCCCTCCGCGAGACGACGCCTGCCCGTCCTGCCCGCTACTTGATGAATTTCGTGCCTTCCACCGCCGTCAGGACCTTGCCCGCCGTGTAAGGAACGTCGAACGGACCAGACGGAGCGATGTCGCTGCCGGCCGCTTCGTTCAACAATCCGATGACCGCCGCATGACGCGCCTCGATCGTGAGGATCGAGCCGGCCGCCGCCAGGTAGGCGTCCGATTTGATGTTCGGAGCCTGCCCGAGGTAGGCGTGAACGCCCGTGTTCTCGAGCACGTATGACGTCGCCATGAATTTTTCAGCGTTTTTGTTGGCTTCGCCGAATTCAAACACCGGCGACTTCACCGCTTTCTGACCCAGGGCCTTCTTCAGGAACGCAACATGAGCGTTCTCGTCCCTCGTCACCACCTTCAAGAAGGCAGCAGCCTGCGGGCTCAATGGGAGATTGGCCGCGGTCGCCCCGTTGTAGAACGCCGCCTCCAGGTACTCCAGTGTCAGCGCATAGTTGAGAATGCCGATGTCACCGGTGCCGAATTTCGCAGGGGGACGCCCGACCGACGTCGCTCCAAACGCCTGCGGCGCCAGCGCAGACAGAATCGCTCCGCCGCTCACCATCGCGCCGCCTGCAACGCCGGCCTTCTTCAGGAAGCCCAGGCGTGTGTCGCCGGAAACCGCGTCCGCCGTTTCGCGGACCGCACCGTCTACATCCACCTCAGCGAGGTTGATCTCGTAACTCATTGTGTCTCCCTGTCTCGGGGTTTGGGGGTGGGCCGCGTGCGTTTCCAGAGCTCACGACCGCTGTTTCTGTGAATACGGCCGACCCCCAAATCCGGATCAATGCGAGCGTTTGCGCCCCAGGCCCAGATAGGCCAGCACCTGCTCGCCGTCCGCGAGCAGCGCGCGCTCGTCTGCAGGCTCGAGCGCCGCGAACGGCTTCAACGCCCGCTCAGCGCCCGCTCGCTGTCTCGCTCATCGCGCGGGCGCTGTCGCGCTCATCGGGCAGGCGCCGTCTCGCTCATCGCGCGCGTGTCACCTGCCTGCAGATCGAACGCCTGTGCCAGCAGCTCATACGAATGCCTGCGCGCCTCGTGCTCGTAGGTGATGCTCACCACGATCACCTCCTCCGCGCCGTAGCTCTCCGCCACCTCCCGCAGCTGGTCGCGAACCTTCTCCGGGGCGCCCACCAGCGCCCGGCGCTCCGAGCGCGGCTGCCCGGCGCCCGCGTCGTCCGCCGCCAGGAACCGCAACGCCTTCTCCGGCGGCGGCACCGCGATCAGTTCTCCGCGGCGCAGCAGCGTGAACGTCATCCGTCCGCTCGCCGCCAGCCGCTGCGCCTCATCCTCGTCATCGGCGCAGATCACCCACACCGCCACAGCGGTGCGCGGGCGGGCGTCCGTATGCTCGCGTTCGGCGAAACGCTCTCGATACAGCTTCGCCAGCTCCGCGCCGTTCGGGTTGATGAAGTCCGCAAACGCGTACGGAAGGCCGAAGTCAGCAGCCCACAGAGCGCTCTGCTGCGAGGAGCCCAGCAGCCACGGCTCCGGGCGCTCCGGGCGGCCGGGCAGCGTCTTGGCCAGACGCGCAAACGGATGGTCCGCCGGCAGCGTGTCGTCCAGGTAGCCCAGCAGCTCGGCCAGCTGCTGCGGGAAGTCATCCTGAGCAGCCTGGCGGCGGTCGCGCTGCAGCGCGAACATCGTCATCGGGTCAGTGCCCGGCGCGCGGCCCAGCCCCAGGTCGATGCGATTCGGAAACAAGCCCGCAAGCAGGCTGAACGACTCCGCCACCTTCAACGGGCTGTAGTGGGGCAGCATCACACCGCCGCTGCCCACGCGAATGGCGCTCGTCGCCGCCGCGATCGGGCCGATCAGCACCTCCGGGCTCGGCCCCGCCAGCATCGGGCCGCCGTGGTGCTCCGCCACCCAGTAGCGGTGGTAGCCAAGCGCGTCCGTCAGGCGCGCCAGGTCCAACGTGTTCGCCAGCGCCTGCGCGCCCGTCGAGCCCTCCGAGATCGGAGATTGGTCCAGGACCGACAGGCGCAGCCGTGGGGATTCGCTCGACATCGCCCCTCCTACGTTACGAGGGTCACGCCGCCATCCACCGCGGCGCTGCCCGCGACCCATGCTCGTGTCAAGCCGCTCTCCAGCCCACGCGCTATTTTCGTGCCATGAGGCACAAGCGAGTGATCGTCATCGCCTGCGGCCTGCTCGCCGCAGCGGCCGTGCTCGCCGGCGTCCTCGCCCGTTCAAGGACCTCACACCAGCTGCCCGCCCGCGTGGCCAGCGTGCGACCGGCGGCCAGCGGCGGTATCTGCTCCACCGCCAAACGCGGCTGTGTCAGCGGCTGCCTGCTGCCCATCGCCGCCGTGACCCCCACACACGCTCGAGCCGGCGAGTGCGCACCGGCCACTCGATCGACCCGCCCCTGCAGGCTGCTCATCTCGAGCGACCAGCACACGCCCGGAACGACCGACGACTCCTTCTGCGCGTCCAATGAAGTGCTGTTCCGACAGCTGAGAAAAGAGCGCGCCAAGCCGTCCCCGCAGGCGCGGCGGTAGCCACACCGCCGGTCCCATGGAGTAACCGCGGGCAGACAGCGCGCCGGCGCCAAGCGAAGCGACCAGGGCCGCAACCCTCGACGACGGCGCCCACAGGTAGGCTGCTGCGCCATGAGCGATCCCAGCCAGGAGCCCGAGCCCCCGTACCACCTGTTCCTGCACGAGCCCGAGGTACCCGTCGCCGCACAGGCGCTCAGGCTGCTCATCTCCGACGAGGCACACGAGCACGACATCCGCCAGCTCGCGCGCGAAGTCATCGCCAGCCTCGAGGCCGACCCCGACGAGCACGGCACGCTCACCGTCTCGCTCACGCCCAAGCAGATGAAGATCACGCACAGCGCACTGCGGCTGCTGCTCAACGACCTGCAGCGCGAGCAGGACGACGAGCGCCAGATCCTTCACAACATCCTCGACAAGCTGCCCGACGAGCACACCATGCGGGCCATCGAGCTGTAGCGCCGGCGCTTCACACCTCCTATACGGACTCGCCGGTCCGCTTGTGCTAGCCTAAGCGGACCGCTCAGTCCTCTATGCAGGAAGGTGTCAGCCGTGGCCTCCACAGCGTCCGCTCCCGCCGCTCCATCAGGTTCCTCCCCCTCCTCCGCAGCAGTCAACGCGCCGTCCGACAAACGCCACTTCAACCCCTGGCTGACGCTCGTCATCGTCTGCGTCGCTCAGTTCATGGTCGTGCTCGATGCCACCATCGTCAACGTCGCCCTGCCCTCCATCCAGAAGGGGCTGAACTTCTCGCGCGCCGACCTGCAGTGGGTCATCAACGGCTACACGCTGCTGTTCGGTGGCTTCCTGCTGCTCGGCGGGCGCGCCGCCGACCTGCTCGGGCGCAGGCGGCTGTTCACCATCGGCGTCACCCTCTTCTCGCTCGCCTCCGCCGTCAACGCCTTCGCGCAGAGCTCCAACGTGCTCATCGCCGGTCGCGCGCTGCAGGGTCTCGGCGCCGCGCTCGTCTCTCCCGCCGCGCTGTCCATCCTCACCACCACCTTCACCGACCCCTCCGAGCGCACCAAGGCGCTCGGCGTCTGGAGCGGCATCGCCGCCGGCGGCGCCGCCGTCGGGCTGCTCATGGGCGGCGTCCTCACCGACCTGCTCTCCTGGCGCTGGGTGTTCATCGTCAACCTGCCCGTCGGCGTCGGCGCGCTGCTCGCCGCCCTGCGCTACGTGCCCGAGTCGCGCGGCCCCGAGTCGCGTAGAACATTCGACCTCGCCGGCGCCTTCTCCGTCACCTCCGGGCTCGTCATCGCCGTCTACGGAATCGTCAAGGCTCAGCAGTACGGCTGGGGCTCCGCACAGACACTCGGAACGCTCGCCGTCGCCGCCGTGCTGCTCAGCGCGTTCTTCTTCGTCGAGAAACGCAGCCCCGCGCCACTCGTGCGCCTCAGCATCCTGCGCATCCGCACGCTCGCCGCCGCCAATCTCTCGCTGCTGTTCGTCATGTCCGGGATGATGTCCATGTTCTACTTCGCCTCCCTGTACGTGCAGCAGGTGCTCGGCTACAGCCCGCTCAAGGCCGGGCTCGCGTTCCTGCCCGTCACCGTCTTCATCGGCGTCGGCGCCGCGCTCGCGCAACCGCTCATCAGACGCGTCGGCGCGCGTGCCATCGCCGTTGGCGGGCTCAGCCTCGCAGCCGTCGGCATGGCGCTGCTGCTGCGCACCACCATCCAGGGCAACTACGCCGGGCAGCTGCTCGTCGGGCTCGTCCCGCTCGCGCTCGGAATGGGGCTCACGTTCGTCCCCATCACGCTGCTCGCCACCGCCAATGTGCACCGCGATGACGCCGGCCTCGCCTCCGGCCTCTACAACACCGCCCAGCAGGTCGGCGGCGCGCTCGGGCTCGCCGTGCTCTCCACCCTCGCCGCATCCCGTACCAGCTCGCTGCTCAGCGCCAGCGCCAGCTCCGGCCAGCACGCCGCGCTGCTCGGAGGCTTCCACCTCGCCTTCGGCGTCGGCGCCGGGCTGCTCGCCCTTGCTGCAGTCCTGCTCCTCGTCATGTTGCGCCGCCACCACGTCGCCACCCTCGACCTCGACGCGCAGCCGGTGCTCGCCTGATGGAGCTGGCAATCCCCCGGGCGTGCCACGCCAACGCAACCGCGTGGCACGCCGCCCCTGGGACCAGCCCACCAGCACAGGCCGCCGCTGCGCCATACTCCTGATCAGTCGTAGTCGAGGGAGAGAGCCAGCAGAGATGAGTGCCACCAGTACCCGCCAGGCGGTTACGCCCAGCGACGACGCGCAGCCGCGGCGCCAGCGTGCCGACGCCGAGCGCAACCGGCGCGCGCTGCTCGATGCCGCCGTGCAGGTGTTCGGCGAGCGCGGGCTCGACGCCACAGTCGCTGAGATCGCCGCTCGCGCCGGTGTCGGGCAGGGCACCGCCTTCCGGCACTTCCCCACCAAGGAGCAGCTCATCGCCGCCACCGTGCGCGACATGCTCGACCGCATCACCGCCACCGCCCTCGAGCAGCTGCAGGAGCCCGACCCGCTGCTCGCGCTGCGCACGCTCCTGCACTCAGGCTCGCAGCTGATGGTCAGCAATCAGGGCTTCAAGTCCGCCACCGCCAACTCGATCGTGCACGAGGACCCCGACGTGATCGCCGCAAACGAGCAGCTGCTCGCCGTCGCCGCCCAGCTGCTCGCCCGCGCGCAGGATGCAGGCGTGATCCGCGCGGACGTTACGCCCGAGGACATCCCCCTGCTGCTCTGCGCCGTCAGCGCCACCGACATCGCCCCCCGCGAGCAACAGCCCGCGCTGTGGGAGCGCTACTTCGAGATCGTCTTCTCCGGCATCTGCACCGATGCCAGCGCCACGCCGCCAGCCACGCTCGCCGCCAGCGCGCCCACGCCCGAGGAGCTGCGCCAGCTCAAGGCGTCAAGCCCTCAAGGGTGAGCTCGTCCACCGAGCACCGCCCAGACCCCTTCAACGACACCTTCGTCGCCATCGCAGCCGCGCGCGCCGTCATCAGCGCCACGCAGCTCGGCGTCATCGACGCGCTCGCCCACCAGCCCGCAACCGCCGACGCGCTCGCCGCCCAGCTCCAGCTCGACCCGCTCGGCGTGCAGGCATTGCTCACCGCGCTGCAGACGCTCGGATACCTGGACATCAGCGACGACAGCCACGACGGCGCCGACACCTACCGACCCAGCGACGCCGGGCAGGCGCTCGTCAGCGACGCCCCCAGCTCCGTCGCGCACTTCGTCGGCGCATACAGCGCCTACGCCTGGGACATGCTCGGCGGGCTCGACAGCGCACTGCAGGGCCGGCGCGTGCCCGACTCCCACGAGCGTGCCACCGGCCATCCGTTCTGGGAGCACTACATCCGCGGGCTGTTCCAGCTCGCCCGCAGCGAGTACGACGAGACCGCGCAGTTGGTCCCCGTCTCGGAGCCACAGCGCATGCTCGACGTCGCCGGCGGCCACGGCGGCTTCGCCATGGCCATGTGCCGCCTGCACCCCACATTGAGGGCCACCGTGCTCGACCTGCCCGCAAGCGCGCACGTCGGGCGCAAGATCGTCGCCGAGGAGGGTTTCAACGAGGTCGTCTCCTTCCGCGAGGGCGACGCCACCACCGACGAGCTCGGCCAGCAGCTCGACGTCATCTCCATGTTCAACCTGCTCCACCACCTGCCCCCATCTGGCGTGCAAGCACTGCTCGCCCGTGCCCACGCCGCGCTGCGCACCCCCGGCGGCTGCCTGGTCGTCGGCGAGACCGAGCGCACCGAGCACGGGGAGCCGCCAAGCCTCAACGGCGCCATGAGCGGGCTCGTGTACTTCGCCTCCAGCGGCACCCGCAACTACACCAAGCGCGAGCTCACCAGCTGGCTCGGCGATGCCGGCTTCCAGGAGGTCGACGTGCACCGCAGCGACACCTCGTCCTGGCGGCTGCTGTACCTCGCGCGGGGGTGAGCCGCGCGCCCCAGCGTCAGCCGTCCGACTGCTGCAGACGCACCCGCGACGCTGCGATCTCGAGGATCGCCTCCTCGCGCGAGCGCCAGCCGTCCACCGTCACCGTCTTGCCCTCTTCCAGGTCCTTGTAGATCGTGAAGAACTGCTCGATCTCCTGACGCAGCGGCAGCGGCAGCTCCTCCAGCTCCTCGTACTGGTTCCAGTACGGGTCGTGCAGCGGCACGCAGATGACCTTGTCGTCGATGCCCTTCTCGTCGCGCATCATGAACATCCCCAGCGGCTTCACCGGGATCAAGCACCCCGGGAACGTCGGCTCGTACAGGCACACCAGCGCGTCCAGCGGATCGCCGTCCTCGCCAAGCGTGCCCCGCAGATAGCCGTAGTCGGTCGGGTACGTCGCCGCGCTCATCAGCAGCCGGTCGAACTTGATGCCGCCCAGCTCCGGGTCCCACTCGTACTTGTTGCGCGTGCCCTTCGGGATCTCAACCACGCACACCAGCGGCTCTGCAGCATCTTGGCGCTCCACGTCGTCTGCCATGCACCTGATCCTGCCACACCCGTGCGCGCGCGGCGCTAGAAGTCGTGGTTGGCCAGCCGCAGGCCGCCGCGCTGCTCGGTCGCGCTCATCGCGCTCATCGCAGGGACCATCTCGCTCGTGACCAGGCCGTGCTCGGCGGTCAGCTCGTCGACGATCGCAAACGACCTCGCGGTGCGCTCGGGGGTGTCGATCGCGATCGTCACCACCGGCACATGGCGGCGGACCTGGAAGAACTTGTCGCCGTGCGGCGCGTGCTCGCCATGAAAGCCCCACATGCCGCGCACCGCCGTTGCTCCCGCCGCGTCCGATTCGCGCAGCCGGCGGATGATCTCCATGTGCAGCGGGCGGCCGTCGTGGGTGGCCGCGTGCGAGGTGTAGATCATCAGCTTCTGCCACAGCGCAAGTCCGTGCTCGTCGGTCCCAGGCAGCTCGTGCGGGGTCGCCAGCAGCTCCCCGTCGCGCTTGCACACCCGTACCCGCTCGAGCGTCACAAGCGGCTCGCGCAACAGCGCGCCCAGCTCCGGCAGGACCCGCGCGATGCGCTCGCCCGAGCCCACCGCCACCACCATCATCGGCACGTCCGCGTTGCCCGCGAAGAAGCGCGCGCGGGCGCGGCGTCCGCCTTTGGTGCCGTCCACCCCCAGCAGCGCCGTCGCGCCCGCGATCCCGCGGCGGTGCAGAAGGTCGCACACGGCCACGAACGGCGGCGCCTCCCGCGGGCGGCCGCGGCGTCCCACGTACACGGTGAGCTTGGTCGCCTCCACGAGCTGCTCAGGCAGCTCCACCGCGCCTACCTCCCCTGAGAGCAGGCGCGCGCGCTCCAGCGTGATCAGCCCGCGGCGCTCGAGCCGAAGGACGCTGTCCAGCATCGACTCGATCCGCTCGCGCGTGTCGACCGCGATCGACACCACCGGCAGATCTTCAGAGAGCGTCAGCAGCCGGTCCGTGCGCGCGTGGTGCAGCCGCCCGAAGCCTTCCGCACCGCGCAGCAGCACGCTCGCCTGCACGCCATGCGCACCGTAGATGCCAGCCAGCTCGTCCGCCAGCAGCCCGTTGGGAGTGCGATCGCGCTCGCCGAAGTACGTGGTGAGCTTCAGGCAGTCGTCGTTCATGCGCTCGCTCCGATCGTTCGCCCGAGCGCCGCCGCGCCGACGCCCACCGCCAGGCTGAGCACCACGTTCACGATCGCGCTCGGGCCCTCCCCGTCCTCGGCAAGCCGGTGGGTCTCCAGCATCCACGTCGAGAACGTCGTATACGAGCCCAGCGTGGCCGTGCCCGCGAGCACCAGCAGGTTGCCTTCCACCGCCAGGCCCGTCAGCAACCCCAGCAGCAGCGCGCCCGACGCGTTCACCGTCAGCGTCCCCACCGGGAAGTCGCCACCCGCGCGCGCCGCCACCACCAGGTCCGCCAGGAAGCGCCCGCAAGCGCCCGCGCCGCCCAGCGCCGCCACGCCCACCCACACCCACCAGCTCACACGATCACCCGCACTCGTCGCACCATCGCCGTGGCCAGCCAGATCGCCGCGTATCCCGCAGCGATGCTCGCCAGCGCGTAGCCGGCCGCCAGCGCGTAGCGATCGTGGTCGAGCATCTCCAGGATCTCCACCTGCATCGTCGAGAAGGTCGTGTACGCACCGCAGAACCCCGTTCCGAGCAGCGGACGGCGGTAGGTCGACTGCGGCAGGCGCTCCTGCAGGCGCGTGGCGAAGTACGCCAGTGCAAACGAGCCGCTGACGTTGATCGCGAATATCGCCCACGGCCACGCCGTCGGGCCCGCGGAGAAGGTCTCGCCGAGCCACACGCGCGCGAGCGCACCCACTGCGCCACCCGCGAAGATCGACGCCAGCTCGCGCCTGTCAGGCCGCAGTACTCGGACAGCCCTGCCGGGACGGCTCAGCACGACGTTCAGGCTCCTCTCGCGTGGAAGTGCACGGTCTTTCGCGAAAGGAGTCATCAGCCCTTTTCCTGTGGGCGGTTCGGGAGAGCGGCCCACGCACCTGGCCAGACCAGCGCTCACGTCAGGACCCCATCTGACGCTGCCGACGATACCGGTAGGTTGGCGTCCTTGGGCATCTCCCCGTACCTCGAGGGCCTGCGCGAGCGGATCGGCCACGACCTGGTGCTGCTGCCGGCGGTGGCCGTGCTGCCGTGGGACGACGCCGGCCGGCTGCTGATGGTGCGCGAGTCCCAGACCGGCATGTGGCAGACGGTCGGGGGCGCCATCGATCCCGACGAGGCGCCGCACGACGCAGCCGTGCGCGAGGCGCTCGAGGAGACCGGGACACACGTGGAGCTCGATCGCGTCCGCGCGGTGACCGGCGGAGCGCAGTACCGGCTGCGCTACCCCAACGGCGATCTCGTCGGCTACGTATCGATCGTGTTCGACGCGCGCGTCGTCGACGGCGTCCCGCGGCCCGACGGCGAGGAGACGCTCGACGCGCAATGGTTCTCCGTGCCGGCGCTGAGCGAGATCCCGCTGACCGACTTCACCGTCACGCTGCTCAGCGACCCGGCGGTGGCTGTGCTCCGTGGCGCCGATGACTGAACTTGACTACCCGTAAACGTAGGGTTAGCCTTCGGACTTTGGGGGGTGGCCAATCCAGTGCTGGTGCAGGCTTGAACGGCGGCGGCATGCGCCGCTCGGAGCAGCCTGTGCACGTCCCACCGCCGCTGCGCCCGTACGCGCCGCTGATCATCAACGTGGCCCTCACCGGCATGGTGCCGCGCCGTGAGCGGGTGCCGCACGTCCCGGTCACAGCAGAGCAGATCATCGAGGACGCCCACGCGTGCTTCCAGGCCGGCGCGAGCATCGTGCATCTGCACGCTCGCGCCGCGGATGAATCGCCGGAGTGGAAACGCGAGGCGTATGAGGCGTTCATCCCGGAGATAAGACGCCTGTGCCCCGGTCTGGTGGTGTGTGCCACCACCAGTGGCCGCACGTTCGGCAAGCTCGAGCAGCGCGCCGACGTGCTCTCACTGGAAGGCGCCGCAAAGCCGGACATGGCGAGCCTCACGCTCGGCTCCCTGAACTTCCGCGATGTGGCCAGTGTGAACGCACCGGAGACGATCAGCGCGTTGGCTGAGCGGATGGCCGCCACCGGCATCCGGCCCGAGCTGGAGATCTTCGACAGCGGGATGGCGTATCTGGCGAACACGCTGCACGCGGACGGCCTGTTGCCTGAGCCAATGTACGCGAACATCCTGCTGGGCTCGCCGAATACGGCGCCGGCGAGGATGGGCGACCTGGCGCACCTGGTGGACGCGCTGCCGAGCGACGTTGTGTGGGCGGCCGCGGGGATCGGCGCATTCCAGCTGCCCATGAACGCGATGGCCGTGTTCGCGGGTGGCCACGTGCGCACCGGGCTGGAGGACAACCCCCACCTCGATCACCTGACGCGAACCCCCGCGACAAACGCCCAGCTGGTAGGCCGCGTCGCCGAGCTGGCGCACGTGGCCGGGCGCGCCGTCAGCGCAGTGGCGGAGACGAGGGCGGCGCTGGGCCTCCCCGCGATGAGCAAGCCGGCGGCGATACCCACAGACGGGTGACACCCGCGCCGCGCAGCTTCCCGTGCGCGCCGATGCAGGCGGGCCTGCTGTACGAGACGCTGAGCGGACGCAGCGGCGCATACGTGCAGCAGGTGACGATCGCATGCGATCACCGGCTGGATGACCGCGCTGTGCGTCAGGCGTGGCAATCGCTTGCACGGCATCACGGTGCGTTGCGCACGAGCTTCGCGATCGGCGAGTCGGCAGACTGCGCTGCAGCGCGTGCACGAAGAGGTTGAGCTGGGGATCGCGGTCGCCGACTGGCGCTCACTGGATGAGCAGGAGCGCGAGCGCCGCTGGCAGGAGCTGCTGCTGGCCGAACGCCAGGCAGGCTTCGAGCCGGGGCACGCGCCACTGATGCGGGTGGCCGTCTGCCACGTCACAGACGCGCAGTCGCGAATGCTGTGGAGCTACCACCACGCGATCCTCGACGGGCGCTCGCGCCTGGCGCTCCTGCGCGAGCTGTTCGAGCTATACGACGGGAGGGGATCGGGCGAGGGCGACGCAGCACCTGCCTCGCTGCCGTTCGAGCAGTTCGCGCGCTGGGCCGCGCAGCGCGGCAGCGCGCACGGCACGGAGGTGTTCTGGCGCCATGCTCTCGCTGGCCTCGACGGCCCCACGCCCGCGCCTGGCACAGGAGCAGTCGATGGATCCCAGGAGGCGCGCGCGCACCGCTCCGGTGGTGGTGGCGGCAGCGTCTTGCGCACGCTGGATGCGGAGCTGTCGCAGGCGGTCCGTGACACGGCCGCAGCACACGAGCTGACGCCTGCGACGATCCTGCAGGGCGTCTACGCGCTGCTGCTGTCCCAGGAGGCTGACAGCGACGACGTGCTGTTTGCGACGACGCGCGCGGGCAGGCGCTCGGCGCCGTTTGACACGCAGGGCATGGTGGGCCTGCTGATGGTGACCTCGCCGGTGCGGCTGCACGTACAGCCGCAGGAGTCTGTGAGCAAGTGGTTTGCGAGGGTTCGCGAGTTCAACGTGTCGGTGCGCGACTTCGAGCACGCGCCGCTGTCCGACGTGCGGCGCTGGAGCGAGATCCCGCGTCCGGTGCCGATCGCACAGACGCTGTTCTCCTACGAGACGGCGTCGATGAACAGCCTCCTGCGCGCTGCCGATCCGGCGTGGGAGCGACGCGACGTGCAACTGATCGAGCAGCTGGACTTCCCGCTGACGCTGGAGGCGTTCGGCGATGAGCAGATCGTGGTGCGCGTGCTGTACGACCGCACGCGCGTGCCGGACACGGAGGCCGAGCGCATCGGCGCGCGGTACGAGGAGCTCGTGCGGGCGTGCGTGGCGCAGCCGCTGGCGAGCGTTGCGTCGGTTTGCGAGCTGAGCGCAGAGCGGCGAAGGCTGCTGTCGGGAGAGCTGGAGGACACCCGCCCGGCGACTGCGCAGGAGCTCGTGCCGGCGCGCATCTGCGAGCAGATCGCGGCCAATCCCGGTCGCATCGCGGTCGAGCACGGCGAGCAGCGGCTCAGCTACCGAGATGTGGGAGCTCGCGTGGAGGAGCTCTCAGCGCGCCTGGCGGAGCTGGGCGCGGGCAGCGGCACGCGCGTGGGCATAGCGATGGCGCGGACGCCGGAGCTGATCTGCGCTCTGCTGGCGGTGCACCGCACGGGCGCGGCATACGTGCCGCTGGATCCGCGCTACCCGGCGGAGCGATTGGCAGCGATGCTCGAGGACAGCGGCGCGCAGGTGGTGGTGAGCGACGCTCGCTCACGCGATTCGCTCCCGCCGTTGGAGCGCTGCGCGGTGCTCGTGGTTGACGAGCTCCAGTCGATCGGCGACGCGCCGCATGTGGACTCGGAGCGCGAGGCGCCCTCTGGCCAGGCGCCGCAGGCAGCGATCGCGCCGGAGGACCTGTCGCACCTGATCTTCACCTCCGGCTCCACGGACGTGCCGAAGGCGGTGATGGTGGAGCACCGGGCGGTGGCGCAGCTGACTGCTTGGGCGCATGCGACGTTCACAGACGCACAGCGGGACGGCATGCTGGCGTCCACCTCGCTGAGCTTCGACCTGTCGGTGTTCGAGATCCTGGTGACGCTGGCGCTGGGCGGCAGGATCGTGTTGGTCGAGAACGTGCTCGCGCTCAGCGACCCCGACTTCGGTCAGGAGATCGCTTTCGTGAACACGGTGCCGTCGGCTTTGAGCGAGCTGCTGCGAGCGGGTGAACTGCCGAGCTGCGTGCGCACGGTGGCGCTGGCGGGGGAAGCGCTGCCGGCGTCGCTGGTCGAGCGGCTGTACGCGCACGAGTCGATCGATGCGGTGTGGAACCTGTACGGCCCGAGCGAGGACACGACGTACTCGACCGAGTATCGCTGCGTCACGGGGCAGCGACCGCTGATCGGCCGACCGCTTCCGGGCACGCAGGCGTATGTGGTCGACCGCCACCTGCGCCCGGTCGGTGAGGGCGTGGCGGGCGAGCTGCTGCTGGGCGGCATGGGCCTCGCCCGCGGCTATCTGAATCGAGCTGAGCTCACAGCTGAGCGTTTCCGCGAGCTGACGTTCGCTCACGCAGCTCCCACGCGCGTGTATCGCACGGGCGACCGTGTGCTGTGGACGCAGGACGGTCAGCTGGACTACCTGGGGCGGGTGGACAACCAGGTGAAGATCCGCGGCGTGCGCGTCGAGCCGGACGAACTGGCGCACGCACTGCGCGAGCAGGGCTCGATCGACGACGCTGCCGTGGTGGTGCGCGGCGAGGGCGCAGGACGCAGGCTGGTGGCCTACGTGGTCGCCGCGCCGGGTGAGGCGCCTGACGCATCCGTCCTGCAGCAGGCGCTCGCCGCGAGACTGCCACAGGCGCTGCTGCCGAGTGCGATCGTGGCGCTCGACGCGCTGCCGTTGACGCCCAACGGGAAGCTCGACAAGCGCGCGCTGCCGGAGCCGGCGGCGCACACCGCCACCACCGGCGGGGCTGCCGATCGCGCCGGAGCTGTGGCTGGGGAAGGAGCGGCAGATGTAGCGGCCGGCGGTGGCGATGTAGCGGCTGGCGGTGGCAGCGAGGCCACGCGGCGCGCGCTGGCGGAGGTGTGGGCGGATGTGCTGGAACTGAACGCTGCGAACGGAGCCGACGGGACGGGCGGACCGGCGGCGGCGATCGGGCCGGGCGATGACTTCTTCGAGCTGGGCGGGGACTCGCTGAAGACGTTGCACCTGCTTGCGGAGGTGGAGGATCGCTTCGGCAGACGGCTGCCGGTGGCGACACTGTTCTCGGCGACGACACTCGCGGCGCAGGCGGCGGCGATCGACGCTGCTCGCTCGCAGCGGGCGTCGAGCACGCTGATCCCGGTCCGCCCAGCGGGCAGCAAGCCGCCGTGGATGTGCGTGCTGACGGACCATCGCGGCGTGATCGGCCTGCGCAACCTGCTGCCGGCGATGCTGAGCGACCAGCCCGTATATGCGATGCAGGCGATCGACCCGACGCTTCCGTCATGGCGCAGCTCGAGCGTGGAGCAGATCGCTGCGGCGTGCCTGCACGCGTTGCGCGCAAGCTACCCACACGGGCCTTACCGCCTGGGCGGACATTCGCTGGGCGGGCTGGTGGCGTTCGAGATGGCGCGCAGGCTGACCGACGCCGGCGAGCACGTGGATCTGCTGATCCTGCTGGACACGCTGGCGCCTGAGATGTTCCGCTGGCGCGGGCGCATGGCAGGTCGCGACCGCATGCTGGCGGGCGAATCGCTCGTGCGACGCGCGCGCGGGCAGGCGCACCTGGCACGCGGCGCGCTTGTGGACGCAGCGGCGCTGGCGCGCGGCGAGCGGGTGCTGCGCGCTTGGCCGCGCGGCTTCGACGACCCTTGGGACCAGGCGGGCGCCGGGCGGATCATGCGCCGCTACCGACCACGGAAGCTGGCGGCGCCGGTGACGGTGCTGCACACACCACTGAGCACCACGCTGGGCGGTCGAGATCTGGGATGGGCCAGACACGCGACCGGACCACTGAGGACCCGGCCGATCCCGGGCGAGCACCAGCACATCTTCACCGAGCCGGACGTCCACGCGCTGGCAACAGCACTGGCGGACGAGCTGGAGAGGCTGGGCTACGGTTCGCCGGCGCCGGCGGGCGGCGAGAACTTGCCGTGCGCGCCGCCGGGTCCGGCAAAGCCGCCGGGACCGCCGAAGCTGTGATGTTGGGCGGCCTCGATCCGACCCTCCCACACCGCTTTCGCGCCAAGGTCGCCCGTGCGGAAGACCATGTAGCCGGTGACGATGGCAAGCACCACCAGCAGGACGCGCAGCGCGCCGAACGCAGCCTTCGAGGAGAGCAGCCCGTCGACGATGCCAAGGCCGGTGGGCATGCCGCCGGAGATGCGTCGCGCGGCGAAGGTGACGATCAGAACAGCTGTGAACAGGACATAGACGACCGCGAGGATGTGCGCCGCCTGCGAGTGTTCGGAGATCAGTTTCGCGGCCTGGCCTTCCAGGTGCAGGGCAGCACGCAGCGCAGCGCCCGCCTGCATGGTGATGAAGATGGAGCTCATGGCAACAATGGACACGAGCGCGAGCGCGATGCCATAGCGCGTGAGCCACTCGGGCTTGACCATGAACACGATGGCCGCGACCACGGTGGTGGGTATGAGCACCACGGGCACGTGCACGAACAGCGGATGGGCGGGCAGGCCGCCGTAGATCGTGGTGATGCGGATGGGCAGCGTGAGGAAGCCCACGAACGCGAGCAGCGTCAGCACGAACTCCGCGCGTCGCCAGTCCACTCCAGAACGACGCCCGCCTGCGTCGATGGTTTGGGTGCTCACCGGCGGCAGCGTATTTGGAGTCCCTTAAGCGCTCTCTAAAGGTAAGCGATCTCTAATACTTGGCGCCACCGGAGAGCGCGGGCACGGACTCGACCAGGGCGCGCCAGAGGACATCGAAGCCTTCTACCGACCGGCGCGTTTGCGAGCCTGTCGAGCATCACCATCCGCGAGCTCAGACGTGAGGACTACGACAGCTGGATCGAGCTCTGGGCTGGATTTCTGCGCTTCTACCGCGCTGAGGTCGGCGAGCAGGTGACGGCCGCTACATTCGAGCGCCTTTGCCAGGAGACAGACGGCATGTTCGCGCTGGTGGCTGTGGACGCGGACGAGCAACTGGTGGGGCTGGCTCACTCGGTTGTACACCCCTCCACTTGGAGCCTCAACGGCTACTGCTACCTGGAGGACCTGTTCGTCGCGCGGGCAGCTCGCGGCACCGACGTGGCCAAGCGCCTGATCGAGGCCACCGCAGCCGCGGCACGCGCGCGCGGAGTGGATCGCTTGTACTGGCAAACGCAGCAGTTCAACGGCCCTGCGCGATCGCTGTATGACACGGTGGGCCAGCTGACGTCGATGGTCGTTTACGAGCGCGACCTCTAATGACCTGTTTCACAGCTCCTAACAGGTGACTTCGACGGTCAGCCCGCCGTCCGCGCCCGGATGGGCGGTGAGTGTCGCGCGATGGGCGGCGGCGATTGCATCGACGATCGCGAGGCCGAGCCCGCTCCCGCCGGCATGGTTGGTGCGGGCTCCCTGAAGACGTTGAAATGGTTGCAACAGGCGCGGCACCTCCTCGGGGGGGATCGTCGCTCCGCTGTTGGTGACCATCAGGAAGGCACGCTGGTGCCGGGTGCCGGTCGTGATCTCGACGTGCCCATGGGGGATGTTGTGCCGGATCGCGTTGTCGATGAGGTTCGCGATGAGGCGCTCCAGCAGCCGCGGATCGCCGGCGGTTGACGCTGGGGCGAGCGTCGCGCGGACGTCGAGGCCGAGGTCTGTGGTCTCCGCGTCTCGCACCCGCAGGACTTGGGCGGCGACGGTCGCGAGGTCGAGGTGCTCGCGCCGCTCCAATCCGGCCTGACCGCGCGTGAGCGCCAACAGCCCATCGATCATCTGCTCCAGGTGCTGCTCGGAGGCGAGCACGCGCTCGTGCGCTGCGCGCAACGATGTGAAGTCGGCGTCCGGGTCGGCGAGCGCGACCTGGATCAGGGCTCGCTGGCGTGTCAGCGGCGCGCGCAGCTCGTGCGAGGCGTTGGCGACGAAGTGACGTTGCGCTTCGAACGCGGCATCGAGTCGCCCAAACAGGTCATCGAGGGTGTCCCCGAGTTCCTTGAGCTCGTCCTGTGGGCCGTCTAGGGCCAGGCGCTCGTGCAGACTGGTAGAGGAGATTCTTCTGGCCGTGCGGGCGATCGTCCGGATCGGTCGCAGCATCCTGCCGGCAACGAGCCAGCCGGTGATGAGGGCAAGTACAGCCACGATCGCCAGGGCGATTCCCGAGTTGACCAAAAGCTCGTGCGAGTCGGCAGCGCGCTGTGCCGCTTGGGCGGGCCCCACCTGTGCCAGCTCGTGCACGGCGCCTGCCAGCTGATGCTGGCCTTCTGTCAGCTGATGCTGGGCCTGTGTCAGCTGATGTCGGATTCGTGCCAGCTCAGCGGGCACACCCAGCATCAGCCGAGGTCCCGCCTGCACCAGCTCCTGATAGGCCTGCCCCAAATCCTGCTGAGCCTGTGCCAACTGATGCGGGTGCTCGATAACGACCGACTGTCCTGCAGCGATGGGAGGCTTGGCAGGCGGAAGCGGAAGCGGAAGCTGGAGATGCTCGATGGCGGCAGTGCGGGGGACCTTCGGTAGGTGAGGCGCTTTGTATTCGGTCGCCCGCTCAAAAAGGACGTAGGTGACGGCGACCAACGCGACACCGGAGAGGAGGAACAGGCCGCCGTAGAGAGCGGTGAGCCGCAGCCGAGCCGTACGGCGAGGCAACCGCAGCCAAGAGGCTGGCGCGAGTCGGGGGTGCGCAACGCTCATCGCTGGCCTGCGATGCAATAGCCGGCCTTTGCGACGGTCTCGATCACGGGGGGATCACCGAGCTTGGCGCGCAGTCGGCTCATCGTGATCCTCACGGCACCTGTGAACGGGTCGGCGTTCTCGTCCCACACGCGTTCGAGCAGCTCCTCGGCGGAGACGACCCGGCCCTGGGCGGCGAGCAGCAGCTCCAGCGCCCCGAACTCCTTGGGTGTCAGCTCCAGATCGCGCCCAGACCGCTGCGCGCGGCGCTTGGCCGTATCGAGCACGACATCGCCGTGCTCCAGTACGGGCGGGATACTCGGCTGCGCGCGACGCACCAGCGCGCCGATGCGCGCCACCAACACGGGGAAGTCGAACGGCTTTCCCAGGTAGTCGTCCGCGCCCAACCCAAGTCCGTCGACCAGATCGTCGTTCGCCGTCGCGCCGGTCAGCATCAGCACCCGGCTGCGCCCGCCGGCGGCGACCAGCCTCGCGCACACCTCATCGCCGTGGAGCACGGGAAGGTCGCGGTCGAGCACGATCACGTCGTAATCGTTGATCAGCGCCCGCGCCAAGCCGGCCTTGCCGTCGAGCGCGACATCGACCGCCATCTGCGCGTGGCGCAGACCGGCGGCGACCGTTGCGGCCAGCTCCTCGTCGTCCTCGATCACAAGCACCCGCATGTTTAGCTCCTTGTCGTGATCAAGGTAAGCGACGCACTGTTTCAACGCTGTTTCGCTGGATCGGTCGAACAAAAACCTCTGCCTGCCTCGAAGAGCGAAACAAGGACGAAACAGCGCACCGCGTAGAACCGGTCGGGTGCGCCTGCTCACCGCCACAGCCCTCCTGAGTGTCACGCTGGCGCTCGCCGGCTGCGGGGGCTCGTCGAGCCCCACCGTCGCGCAGCTCCCCTCAGCAAAGCATGCCGCATCGGCGAGCTCCGAAAGCCGCGGCTCCTCGCCTGAAGGCCCCGCGAGGCTCGAGCAGGCGGCGCTCGCCTACGCCCAGTGCATGCGCTCCAACGGCGTGCCCAACTTCCCCGACCCGAACGCCGGCGGGGGCTTCCTCTTCCACGCGCGCGGTGGATTGATCGACTCGCCCGCCTTCAAGGCGGCGCAGGCGAAGTGTCACAAGCTGCTGCCGCCAGGTCCCGGCTCAGGACCCCCACCCTCCGCGCAGACGCTGGCGCGGTTTCTGAAAATCGCGCAGTGCATGCGCGAGCACGGCGTCTACGACTTCCCCGATCCTCGGACCTCGGTCCCGCCCAACCCGTTCCCCCCTCGCGCGGGCGTGATCAGCGACATCGAAGGAGTGATCCTTGTGTTCGGAAGCACGATCGACCAGCAGTCGCCGGCGTTCGAACGGGCGGCGGCCGCGTGCGCGTTCCCGCTGCACAACCACTGATGGACGCCAAGCTCAGCGCGGGCAACCCGATGGGGATCTCCCCCCATACCAAGAGGCTCACCCCTCAGCGAACCCGACTGCTCACCGCCGCGGCGCTCCTGAGCGGGCTGCTGGTAGCGGGATGCGGGGGAAGCTCTCCAAGCCCGACGGGCGGCGCGAGCACTTCAGCGTCCGCGGCGAGCGCCGTCGAATCGGGGGTCGCGTTCGCCAGGTGCATCCGCTCGCACGGGGTGCCGAACTTCCCCGACCCGAAGCTCAGCGGCCAGCAGATCCGGATGGGCTCGGCGGCCACCTTGCAGTCGCCGGCGTTCCAGTCCGCCGCGCACTCGTGCCAGCGCCTGCTGCCGAAGGGGCCTCCGGGCTCCGGACCCCCGTCCCCGCAGGCGCAAGCGCAGATGCTCGAGGTGTCGGCATGTATGCGCAAGCACGGGATCTCGGGGTTCCCCGATCCGAGCACCTCGCCTCCATCGAGCTCGGCCGGCAACAGCGGGATCATCGGCAGCGGGGGGTACTACCTCGCGATCCCGAGCTCGATCGACACGCGCTCGCAGGCGTTCCAGCGGGCGGCGGCCGCGTGCAAGTTGCGGTGATCCCGCCGGCTCGCGTGCTGGAGGGTTGACGGCGAGTTGGCGACGTGCTGTAATCCTGTCATATGACAGTAGATAAAGGGTTCAGACTTGCGGAGGGCTCGCCGATCGAGTTCCGGCTCGACGCCGCCACGGGCGTGCCGACCTACCTGCAACTTGTGCACCAGGTCGAGCACGCGCTGCGGCTGGGCTACCTCGAGCCTGGCGATCAACTTCCCAAGGTCCGGGATGTGGTCGCCTTGCTGGCGATCAACCCGAACACGGTGCTGAAGGCCTACCGCGAGCTGGAGACGAAGGGCCTGACCATCGGTCGCCCCGGCCAGGGCACGTTCATCCAAGCCTCGCTCAGCCAGGTCACGTTGCCGGAGCTGACCGCGCTTCGCCGCTCCCTGTCGGGCTGGCTGACCGCCGCGGACGGGGCGGGCCTGGACGAGGACGGGATGGTGGCGCTGTTCGCCAGCGCGCTGCGGGATTTCCATGAGCGCCGCAGCGGGTCGCGCACCGGCGGCCGCGCGGCGAATGGCGCAACAGAGGACGTGGCGTGAACGTCGTGGAGGCCAAAGGCCTGGGCAAGCGCTACGGCGGCACCTGGGCGCTGCGCGAGTGCTCACTGGCGATCCCCGCCGGTCACGTGGTCGCGCTGGTGGGCCCCAACGGCGCGGGCAAGAGCACGCTGCTGAACCTGGCGGTCGGCCTGGCGGCGCCGTCCGCCGGCGAGCTCACCGTGCTGGGCGGACAGCCGCCTGGGTCGCCCGCGGCGCTGGACGGCATCGCGTTCGTCGCCCAGGACACGCCGCTGTACAGGAACTTGTCGGCCGCGGACATGCTGCACCTGACGCGCAACCTCAACCGGCGCTTCGACCAGGCATCCGCCGAGGCCCGGCTCGCCGAGCTGGGCATTCCGCTGAAGCGGAAGGCAGGCAGGCTGTCGGGCGGCCAGCAGGCGCAGCTCGCGCTGACCCTGGCGCTGGCCAGGCGTCCGCGGCTGCTCGTGCTCGATGAGCCGATGGCAAAGCTCGACCCGCTTGCGCGACACGACTTCATGGCGACGGTGATGACGGCAGTCGCGGACGATGGCGTGTCGGTACTGCTGTCCTCGCATGTGCTCGCCGAGCTCGAGCGGGTCGCCGACTACCTCATCCTGATGTCCCGCGGCCGGGTGCAGGTGGCCGGCGAGATCGATGACCTGCTCGCCGGCCACCGCATATTGACCGGCCCGGCCGCCCAGGCCAGTCAATATGCGCAGCGGCCGGTGGTGCATGTCCGCCGTGCCGCGGCACAGGCCCACCTGCTGGTCCGGGCGACCGCGGAAGATCCGGTCCCACCGGGCTGGCAGGCGCACCCGCTGGGCCTGGAGGAACTCGCGCTTGCGTACCTGCGCGAGCCAGGAGCAGCCGCGCTGCCGGGTCCCGCCCGCGGCCGGCCCGCCAAACCGTCGGAGCTGCGCCCGGTGCCGTGGCGGCGGATGGCCTGGGTGACCTGGCGAGCGCACCGCTTGGCGCTGAGCGGCTTGGCCTCGCTGCTGGGCGCGCTGGCGGTGGGCGTGTGGATCGTCGGGCGGCAGCTGCATCACGCGCACGCGGCCGCGACCGCGTGCCACCCGGCGGGCTCGATCGCCTGCGAAGGACTGGTCGCCAGCTTCAACAGCACGGGCCACCTCCTGGCGAGCGGCTACGTCCTGCAGGCGGTGCCCGCATTGATCGGGGCGTTCGTCGCGGCGCCGCTGCTGGCCCGTGAGCTGGAGACCGGCACCTTCCGCTACGCCTGGACCCAGGGCTTCGGGCCGTGGCGCTGGACGCTCGCCAAGCTGGTGACGCTCGCGGTCGTGGTGGCCGTCGCAACGGGAGCCCTCAGCGCGTTGTTCTCCTGGTACTACCAGCCATACCTCACCGCCGGCAACCAGAGCCTCTCCCCCACCGAGGCGTCCCCGCTGACTCCCGGCCTGTTCGACCTGCGCGGAATCGCGTTCCCCGCCTGGACGCTGGCCGCTTTCGCGATCGGCGGCCTCGCCGGCATCCTCATCCGCCGGGTCGTCCCCGCAATCATCGCCACCCTGATCGCCTACGGCGGGCTCGCCTTCGCGGCCGGGTCCTACCTGCGCCGGCATTACCTGACGGCGATCGTCACCAGCAAGCTGAACGTGCCTGGTTCCGCGTGGATCATCGGCCAGCGGTGGACGACCAGGGGCGGACAGCCGGTCAGCCAGTCCCTGCTCGGCCGGGTCCTCGAGAAGGGGGGACCACAGCTGGCCGGGAAGGGCGGGGTCCCGAAGGCCCTCGGCTCGTGGCAGTACCTCGTCGAGCACGGCTACACGCAGTGGACGACCTATCAGCGGGCCGGTCGGTTCTGGACGTTCCAGTGGATCGAGGGCGGCTGGCTGCTCGCGCTGGCGGTGCTGCTCATCGCCACGACCGTCTGGCTGGTCCGTCGCCGGGGCGGCCTGAAGCGCCGCGAACACGCCGGATGGCGACGTCGACTGCCCCGCGCCGCGGTGACGGCAGGCGCAATCCTCGCTGTCGGCATCGCTGTCGCCGGCTGCGGTGGCGGTTCATCGCGCTCGGAGGTCGCACAGCTCTCGACCAGCACATCCGGCAGCTCGCCGGCGAGCGGCGGCGGCGGCGGCGGCGGCTCATCCTCCCCGGAAAGCAGCGCGAGCACCCAGCAGAAGATGCTCGCCTACGCGCAGTGCGTGCGCACCCACGGCGTGCCGAACTTCCCCGACCCCAACGGCAGCGGAGCGATCACCAAGGAAGCCGCCATCGAGGCGTTCAAAGAGGTCAGCAACTCGCAGGTCGAGGCGGCCCAGACAGCCTGCCAGCACCTGCAGCCGAATGGCGGTGAGCCGAACCGGGCCCAGCTCGCCCAGCACCTCAGCGACCTGCTGGCCTTCGCCGGCTGTATACGCACGCACGGGATCCAGAACTTCCCCGACCCGACGAGCGGCGGCGAGTTGACCCACCAGATGCTCGCGAGCGCGGGGGTGAACCTGCATCAGCCGGCGGTGCTGAAGGCCGCCGACGCCTGCGTCGGCGTCACCCATGGGGCCCTCACCAAGGCCGCCGTGGCCCGCTTCGTCGCGGGACATTAAGCCGTGGATCCGGGCCGCATCCACCGAGGCTTCGGAGAGCGAAACAACGCCGAAACAACCCAGCGCGTAAAACCGACCCGATGAGGGTGCTTGCGGCAGCGGGGCTGGTGCTCGTCGTGGCTGTCGTTGCCCTGATCGTGACCGATCCATTTGCCGGCTCGACAAAGCCAGGCAGCGGTGTTGGCAACAACGCGACTGCGACCTCGCTGGCGACGGTGACCAGCCAGTCGCTGTCTTCGCAGACGCAGGTGAGTGGGACGCTTGGCTTTGCGGGCACGTCGAGCATCCGTGTGCCGTCGGGGACGGCGCCGTCCGCCGTGTCGCAGGCGCAGCAGTCGGTCGGGAACGCCGAGGAAATCCTGAGCACGGCGAGAGCGTCGCTGACGGCTGACAGCGAAGCGCTCGCGGGTGGCCAGGCGACCGTCTCGGCCGCCCGCGCGAAGGAGGCGGTCGACTGCGCTGGCGATGGCGCCGCGGAAAGCGCGTCCAGCGCCGCCGCCGAAGGCGGGGGCTCGGGCGTGTGCGCGAGCGATGTGCAGGCGGTCTCGAGCGCCGAGCAGAGCTCATCGGGTGCTGCAGTGAAGGTCAAAGGCGACCGGACACAGGTCTCCTCGGCCGAAAAGTCGCTCGCGAACGCCGAGGCCAGCCTGGCGAGCGTGCGCGCATCGGCCACGGTGTACGGGCAGAGCTCTACGTTCACGAAGCTGCCGTCCGTCGGTCAGGTGATCTCCCGCGGACAGACCCTCTATGCGATCGGCGGTCGGCCGGTGGTGCTGCGCTACGGCTCGCCGGCGACACGCGAGCTGCCGCTCGGCTCGGTCGTGTTCGAGCCCGGGCCGGTGCGCGTGACGAGCGTGACGCCGACGATCGGCCAGGCGGTCGTGCCTGGCCCGGTGCTCGGTATCACCTCGACCGCTCGCCAGGTCAAGGTCGCGCTCGACGCGGCCCAGCAGGCCAGTGTCAAGGTCGGCGACACGGTCACGATCACACTTCCGGACAACCAGACCACGCCTGGGCGGATCACCTACGTATCCAGCGTCGCCACCTCGCCGTCCAGCTCCGGCTCTGGCAGGGGCGGTGGCGAAGAAGAAAGCTCGCCGACGATTGAAGTCGATGCCACACCGACCGATCCCGCGGCGACGGGTCACCTGGATCAGGCGCCGGTGAACGTCGAGATCACCACCGAAAGCGTCCAGGGCGCGCTCGCGGTGCCGATCGATTCGCTGCTCGCGCTCGCCGGCGGCGGCTATGCGGTGGAGGTCGCCGAAGGGCGCGTGCATCGTCTGGAGGCGGTCAGCCTTGGCCTGTTCGACGACGCCGACGGTCTCGTGCAGGTGAGCGGCCAGGGTGTGTCCGCCGGGCAACGCGTCGTGGTGCCAGCGACATCATGAGCGAGCAGTCGACAGCCGTCGCGTACGCGGACGGCGGCGTGACGCCGGCGGTGCTGGAGCTGCGCGGGGTGAGCAAGGTCTACGGCGCCGAGCCGCCGGTGTACGCGCTGCGGGAAGTGAGCTTCGCGGTGGGCGAGGGTGAGCTCGTGGCGATCGTGGGCCCGTCGGGCTCGGGTAAGACGACGTTGCTGCATGTGATGGGTACGCTCGAGCGCCCGAGCTCGGGGGTGGTTTCGATCACGGGCCTGGACGCGGCGGGCCTCGCCGATCGCGAGCTGGCGACGTTGCGTGCCACGCGTATCGGGTTCGTCTTTCAGCAGTTCTTCCTGGCGGAGCACTCGACCGCGCTGGAGAACGTCGCCGAAGGCCTGCTCTACGCGGGGGTCGCTGTCGCGGAGCGCCGCGAGCGAGCCGCGGAAACGCTCGCACGGGTGGGGCTCGCCGATCGTGCCCACTTCCGTCCGAGCAAGCTCTCCGGTGGCGAGCGCCAGCGCGTCGCGATCGCACGCGCGCTGGTTGGCCGCCCGGCGATCGTGCTGGCCGACGAGCCCACGGGAAACCTCGACAGCTCCTCCGGTGAAGCGATCCTCGTGCTCTTGGAAGAGCTGAACGCCGATGGCGCGACGATCCTCGTGATCACCCACGACCACGACCTCGCCGGCCGCCTGCCGCGACAGGTGCAGGTGCTCGACGGGCGCATCGTGACGGACACCGCTGGGACTGCAGATGTTTAGGGGGATCGCGTGGTTGCGCCGCCCGGCCGGGTGGGCTCGTCACGGGGTGCTGGTGAGCGCGGGCGCCGTCGCCGTGCTCGGTGCGTTCGCAGGCGCGCCGCTGCAGGCCGCGGGCGAAACGGGCACGCCGGGCGGCTCGGGCGGAACGACGTGCCCGTCGTCGAACCCGCCGAACGAGATGACGCTCGTCGCGGGCACACCGCAGACAGCGACGCTCGGGAGCGCTTTTGCGAGCAGCCTGCAGGTGGCGCTCAGCAACAGCGATGGGTGCCCCGTGACGAGCGCCGCCGCGGGGATCCCAGTCACGTTCAGCGCACCCTCCGGTGGCGCGAGCGGAGTGTTCTCCTCCAGCGAGGCCAACACCGCCGTCGTCGGCGCCGATGCTTCGGGCACGGTCGCCGCGCCTCCGTTCACCGCCAACACCGCCGCCGGCAGCTACACCGTCACCGCCACCTCGCAGTACGGCTCGGTCTCGTTCTCGCTGACCAACACCGCCGCGGGCACACCGGCGAGGATCGTGGCGACCCCACTGAAGAGCAGATCGGCGAGGGTCATGAGCCCCTACCCCCAACCGCTGCAGGTGAAGGTGCTCGACGCGGACGGCAACCCGGTCGCGGGCACCACTGTCACGTTCACACTCGCCTCCGGCGGCTCGGGCGCGTGTGGCACGACCAGCTCCGCGAGCGCCGGCGCGACCACCTCCTCGAGCGCGGCCGCGACCTTCGCCGGCGGCGCCACCGAGGCGAGCGCGACGACCGACGCCACCGGCGTGGCGAGCTCGCCGCTGTTGACCGCGAACAACACGGCCGGGTCGTTCACCGCGACGGCCGCCGTCTCGGGCAAAGAACCCACCGGAGGGTCGGGTAGGGAAGGCTCTGGAACGTCTGGTGGCGACGGGCCGACACCTGTGAGCTTCTCCCTGTCGAACCTCGCCGGCAAGCCCGCCAAGCTCACCCCCGGCGTCGGCTCCACCCAATCCACCCCCGCGGGAACCACCTTCCCGATCCGGCTCGCGGTCACGGTCACCGACGCGCAGAAGAACCCTGTCCCGGGTGCGCTCATCACGTTCTCAGCGCCGCCGGCGGGCCCAAGCGGACGCTTCACGGTCCACTCACCCGGCACCCATGACCACCGCGCCCACGTCTCCCATGCCCGTACGGTCGAGGTCGAGACCAGCGCCTGCGGAATCGCCGTTGCGCCGCCCTTCACCGCCAGCCGCCAGCCGGGCGGCTACATCGTCGAGGCCAGCGCCAAGCCGGCCAGACCGGCGGCGTTTGCGCTCGTAAACGTTGCCCCGTGAGCGCGCGGTGAGCATCGCCGCGAACCGCAAACGAGCAAACGCGGGCGCCGCGGACCTCGCACCCCTGCGGCTGCGGGCCTCCGATCTCGCGCGCGTGGCGAGCGTGGGGCTTCGTACCAGGCGCATGCGCGCCGGGCTTTCGGCGCTGGGGATCGCGATTGGCGTCGCGGCGATCGTGGCCGTGCTCGGCCTGTCCTCCTCCAGCCAAGCTGGGCTACTGTCAGAGATCGAACGCCTGGGGACGAACCTCCTGACCGTCACCAACGGCCAGAGCTTCGCCGGCAAAACAGCCGAGCTGCCGCTCGTCGCGCCCGCGACGATCGCCCGTATCGACCCGGTCGAAACTGTCGCGGCGACGGGGAAGGTCAACGGCAGCGTTTACCGCTCTCCACTGATCCCCGCCGTCGAAACGAACGCCCTCAATGTCCAGGCGGCGAGCCTCGGCCTGCTGCACACGTTGGGCATCGACGTCGTGCAGGGCCGCTATCTGAACGCCGCCACCGCCCAGGAGCCGGCGGCGGTGCTGGGCTCCGCGGCCGCGCAGCGACTCGGGATCGACCACATCTACCCCGGTGAGCGGATCTGGGCCGGCGGGATGTGGCTGTACCTCGTGGGGATCCTTGGCCCATCGGTGCTCGCACCCGAAATCGAAAGCTCGGTGCTCGTCGGCTTCAAGGCGGCGGAACGCTACCTGCAGTTCAACGGGCACCCCAACACCGTCTACCTGCGCGCCCAGAACAGCCAGGTGGCGGCCGTCCAGTCGGTGCTCGCCGCCACCGCGGACCCGGAAGCCCCCAACGAAGTCAACGTCAGCCAACCCTCGGCAGCGCTCACAGCGCGCGCGGACGCCCAAGGCGCGTTCAACGGGCTGTTCCTGGGACTCGGCGCCGTGGCGCTGCTGGTGGGCGCGGTCGGCGTGGCGAACATCATGGTCATCTCCGTGCTGGAACGCCGCTCAGAGATCGGGCTGCGCCGCGCGCTGGGCGCGACCCGCGGACAGATCCGCACCCAGTTCCTGGCCGAGGCGATCCTGCTCGCGCTCGGCGGCGGCGCCGCCGGTGTCGCCACCGGGGCGCTCGCGACCGCGATCTACGCTTCCACCAAGGGCTGGGCGATCGTCATCCCCACCCTCGCTTGGGCGGGCGGGTTCGGCGCGGCGCTGGTCATCGGCGCAGTCGCCGGCCTCGTCCCCGCACTGCGCGCCGCCCGCCTGTCACCCACCGAAGCGCTGCGGACCGTGTGAACCCGGCGGCTAAACGATGGGTTCGCCTTCCGTCTGTTTGTTTTTCACGCGGTTCCAGCCTTCTTCGGAGCCGTCGGAGGCGTTGTAGCGGAGGTTGCCCGCAGGGATGGAGACCCACAGGCCGCCGCTGTAGCTGCCGTCGTCGATCGACTGCAAGCCGCCGCAACCGCCGGCGAAGCGCGCGGTATGGGCTCCCCGCCGAGCAGCGTCGAGCCTTCGCAGTGGCTGAGCCCGAGGCGCTCGAGGCGATGCAGCCGAGCACGCACGCGACAGCAGCGAGCGCGATCGTCAGCTCGAGGTTTCTCATGCTCGGGTTTCCCTCCGTTTGGATGACGGCGGTCAGTGCCGAGACCGGCCCCCCTCGAGCCGGCGGGGCCCTTCGGGCCCCCGCGGTCTGGCTACCGTCCCTGGTGTCAGTTGCGGCAAGAAGACCCGCCCCTCCGGCGCTTGGCGAGGCCTCAGCCGAGAGAACTATATGGCGAGGGCTGGGCCGAAACGCCGCACCGCAACCCCGAATAGCTGCCCATCCCAACGAGAAGGAGAAGACCGTGCAGATCACCCGCAACTCTCAGGACTCGAACCCCGGACCCACCGACTGGTTCACGGGCGAGGTCTACATCGACGCGATTGCGACCCCCTCACCGCCGTCACGCATCAGCGCGGCCAGCGTTCATTTCGCCCCGGGCGCGCGCACCGCATGGCACACCCATCCCTTCGGGCAGACGATCCATGTCACCGAGGGCATCGGCCGCTGCCAGCGCGAGGGCGGACCGGTCGAGGAGATCCGCCCAGGCGACAGCGTGTACTTCGAGTCCGGCGAGAACCACTGGCACGGCGCTGCAGCCAACCGCCTGATGACCCACATCGCGATGCAGGAGACAGATGACTCCGGCAGCCCCGTCGCATGGGGTCGGCACGTCACAGACGAGGAGTACGGCAGCGCGCACGCGGCCTACGAGGGGATCTGAGCTCGACCCACCTTCACGACTTGGTCACGCCTGCCCAACAGCTTGGACCGACACGATCTCGATTTACAACGGCATGATCCTGATCAGCGCCTCCGCGCCGGGGACGACCGGCACCGCGGCGCCTCAGCCCACCTACCCGGCCGTCTATCAGGTCTCACTCCAACCGGCGACCGATATCGCACAGATTCACCCGCTGTTCTTCGACGAGTCGGGCGCGACTGTGGCAAATGCCGGCAGCCCCGAGGGCACGACCACGAAGTTGATGCTGACCGACCCGGACTCAAACGAGGTCGTGCCGTTCTGGGCCCCCGCGGTTCGCCGGCGACTTCATACTCACCAGTCAGGGCGACGAAAAGCAGAACAGCGCCGACACCGTCAACCACATCACCGGCCCGTTCTGGCCGGGGACTGAGTTCGTCGCTGACACTCCGTGCGATGAGGACAGTGCACCGAGCACCTGCCCCGTAGCGGGCAAGCGATTCGTCCTCAGCGGGAACCGCTCGACGTCAGTGGTGCAGCTCTTCCCCTGGCCCAAAACGTAACGAGAGTTTCGTCTCAACACAACGATAGCGTTGTGTTATGATTCCGGACCTCGATGAGAGTGGGAGCCTGCCTCCAGGCATCTATCACGCGACTTGGACCGAGAATCGTGACTCGCTACGCGACGAGCCCACATCGCCGAGATCTGCTCGACGGGCTTCTCGACGCACTGCGCTCCCTGAAGGGGGCCGGGTGCCGCGTCGCTTATCTCGATGGCGGCTTCGTCACCGCCAAGGAGCACCCCAGGGACTTCGACGCCTGCTGGGAGCCCGCAGGAGTCGTTCTTAGCCACCTGGACGCAGAGCTGCAGGACTTCAGCGAGAAATGCGCCGCACAGAAGGCACGCTACGGTGGCGAGCTCTATCCCGCCGACTGGGCAGCCGAGCCTGGCGGCATGCATTTTCTCGACCACTTCCAACGCGACGCCGTCACCAAGCAGCCCAAGGGCATTGTTGCCATTGACCTGACAGGGCTCGCATGATCATCCAAAATCAGCGTCAATACCGCACCACCAAGACCGACCTCGCTCGCTTCGAAGAGAGCCTGACCGCCCACAACGCGCGAGACCCTCGCGATCTCCCTCCGAGCATCGACCCGGGTATGCCCCAGCTGATGCACGACGCGATCGCCAGCTGGATCGAAACGCTCCGCGAGCAGATCGAGCACTACGAGAAGCTGCGCGACGGGCGGATCACCAGCCGCGAGATCACCTCTCTACGTGAACTACCCACGGCGCTGATCGAAGCCCGCATCGCCGCCCGGCTCACTCAGCGTCAGCTCGCCGAACGGGTCGACGTCGCCGAGCAGCAGATCCAGCGCTGGGAGGCCAACGACTACACCGGCGTCAACCTGGACCGCCTCCAGAGCGTTGCCGAGGCGCTCGGCGTACAGATGCACGAGACGATCACGTACAGCAGCGCGGCGTAAGCGCTGATCCCGACCCTCACGGCCCGGGCGGACGCCTCCCGCGAGCGGCGGGCTGCGAGACGTCCTGTAGGAAGCCTTCATAGCGGTCTAGAAGCTCTGACGGGCGCACGCCAAGCGCATCGGCGATGCGCAGGAGGTTGGCGAAGCTGACGTTGCGCTCGCCTCGCTCGATGCCCCCGATATATGTGCGATGAAGGCCACAACTCGCGGCGAAGGCCTCCTGCGAGATGCCGCTGGCGCGCCGAAGCTGCCGGATGGCCAGTCCGAGCGCTGCGTGCTGTGGAGATCTGGCTGACATGGTCGCGCAATCCGGACGAGCCGCAGCCTACCGATGCGTTGAGGAAGAGCATCCGATAGCTGTCCCCATGGTGGCCCTTGTATGCTACTTATAGTGTGCAATATTGAGCCGTATGACGTTGATCGTTGGAGAAGCACTGAACCGCCGGGCCGACCTCCAAAAGCGGATCGCGCACCTGCAGGAGCGCCTGCCCTCCTGCGTCCTCGCACAGGAGGGCGAGCAGCCGCCGGAGAGCCCCGATGAGCTGCTTGCCGACCTGGCCGGACGTTGCGATGAGCTGAAGGAACTGATCGCGAAGATCAACCACACCAACGCCAACGCCCGGCTGGCGAGCGGCGAGACGGTGACCGAGTGCCTCGCGCGTCGCGACGTGATCACGCTGCGCCAGAACGCCCTGCGCACGGCAATCAAGGCCGCCACGGGCGGCTTGTTCGGCGCCGGTCTCGGCCTGGCGCGCTACAGCCGCTCGGAGATCCGCATGGTGAGACAGGTCAAGGTCGGCGAGCTGCAGAACCAGCTGGACGCGCTCAGCAGGCAACGACGCGAGCTGGACAACAGGCTGCAGGCACACAACTGGCAGGCGACCCTGATGGAGTGAGCCCAGTCGGTAGCCGACAGGAGCGAGCGTCAAGGCCCGCGACCCGGTCAAATGGCCGCACAACCAACAATCCCTGGACAGGAGCGCCGGGGGCAGGCGCAAAACGGGGCCGGAACTCGCGCACCGTCAGCCCAGCAACCCACAGCGCGCACCCTGCACTCAGGATCGGGCACTACCAGACGTTGACCTGGCGGTGAGAGTGGGTTAGGGGACTGTGAGAAGGACAGACGACGAAGTACACGGGTGCTCTTCGCGGCCATGCTGCCACGAGGAGCACCCGTCGAGCGACCAACGAGATGGCACACCACAAGCGCAAGGGACCGAAGAGCACGCGGGCGGGCTGTCTACTCTGCAAGCCCCACAAGCACCAGGCTGAGCGCTGTTCGATGGCGAGGTCGAGGTGAGCCGTGGCGTCAGTGCGCACGTGACTGTGCGCCGCAGCGCAAGGCCGCTCCCCCCGGGAACCTCACGTGCAACCCGCCTCGGCGGCCTGGTCGTACGTTCCGACCGCGCCGCACACGAGTCCACGTTCGCCGGACTCGAGGGCCTGCCTGGGACCAGGCACCTGTACGGCGACGTCAGGTGCGATGAGCTCGAGGAGCTCCAGCGCGCCGCGCTCGACCGGCCCAGACCGCAGGTGGTCGTCAAGGTCGATCGCAGCGGACTCAACGAGAACCATCCAGTCGTCAAGGCGCTGTATGGCGCGATCGACCGCGTGCTTCGACCGATCGTCGCCGAAGAGGAGCGCCGCGCGGGCGCTCATCTCGTGCGCGCGGGAGGGGCGCTTCGCGCACACGACCAGGTCGGCCTGCGCGCCCTCAACGACGCGCTCAAGAACGCGTTCGACGCTCCCGGGAAGGCGGGGTTCGAGGCTGGCGAGCAGCCCTCAGCGACCCCGCCAGTGGTCGATGACGGCGAGACCGCAGAGACGCGAGCCGGTCTGTCAGCCGGCCCCGGCGGCGACATGCCGGCAGCCGAGAAGGCGCCGCTTCGCTTCAAGCAGGCGCTCGTGCGGCTGCACCCGGGCGATCGACGCGGCGTCTCGCTCCTCGTCGACCCCGCCCGGATCGCCCCGGGCACGATCGTGCACGTGGCGCTCGACCCTGGCCTGGGAATCAATCTGTCGTCCGAGGTTGTCCCCGCCCCCAACCGCAGCGGCTGGTCGCGCATCGACGCGAACCTGCGATGCCGTGTGTCCGGCGAGCCGGGCGCTCATATCAGCGTGCTCGCCGAGGCCGGCGGCCACACCGCCGAGCTGGTCGTGCTGGTGGTGCGCCATCGCGCGACGGGCTGGGTTCGCGAGATCGCCCGCAAGGACGAGGACGCCGAGATCGAGGCGCACTTCCACCCCGACACGGGCGTCGTCACCGTGTACGAGGGCCGACGTGAGTTCAAGGCTCTGGAGAAAGCTGCGCGTCGCTCAGGGCTACCGACGGCGCGCGTGCGCGAATACCTCCCATACCGAATGCTCGAGGTCGAGGTGGCAGCCAACACGCTCTACACGTGGGCCGCCGAGGAGATCCTCGCGCGCCGACTCGCCGAAGAGCGGCCCGCGGACCCCGAGGACTATGCGGCCGCCGTCCGGCGTGAGACGCAGGCGCTGCGTTACCGTGCGCACGACAAGCTCATGCGAGCATTCCTCGACGACGCCGTCTACGACGGCCGCGTTCGCGTTGAAGCCGAGACCCCTCCCCCAGCCGTCCAGCAGACGCTGCTCGTAGACTGAGCCTGCTCGGCGGCGTCATGCGGCGAGCTCTTCGCGGCGAGACTCACTACGATCTACATAGGCAAGATATCTCGATGCCGAGCATGGCCAGATTCAATCTAGAGCGGACCGGATCGGAGGTTCGCGACTTCTATGCAGTTCACCAGCTGGCGAAGGACATGCCAGCGATTCGCCGGAAGCTGGACATATTGAACAAAGGCACGATCATGCTGCTATCGGCTATCTGGGAGGGATTTTGCGAGGACCTCACGGCGGAGGCGCTGCTACTACTCGTTGACGGAGCTCCAGATTCTGCCGCATTGCCAACTACCCTGCAACGGATCGTTGCTCGAGAGCTCAAGCAATCGCCCCATGAATTGGCGGTCTGGCGCCTTGCTGGGGACGGCTGGCAGGACGTGCTTCATACGCGCCTGAGCCACTTGCAGATGGAGCGAAATCGGCGGCTCAACACACCCACGTCCACAAATATCGACGAATTCTTTAAGCAAGCGCTTGGCATCGACGCGATGTCCTCGAATTGGGCTACGACTCAAGCCAGCGCCAAAGAGAACGCTTCCAGGCTTGACACTTTCATCGAATTGCGCAACGCGATAGCCCATCGCGGGCCGGGTGATGACGTCGTGCCTAAGAAGGTCTTTCAAAATGGAGGGTTGTGGGTTGGGGTCTTGAATCTTTGGGGTGTGTCCCCGAGGATTGGAGGCGGTGGAGGTGCCCTCAAGGTTCGAGATCACTGACGAGTTGTGGCGGGAGGTCGAGCCGTTGATCCCGGCTCGTGTTCGTCGTCGCAGGAACCCTGGTCGTAAGGCGATCGATGATCGGCTGGTCCTCAACGGGATCTTGCACGTGCTGCATACCGGGATCGCGTGGGAGGACCTCCCACGCGAGTATGGGTACGGCTCAGGGGTGACTTGTTGGCGGCGGCTGCGGACTTGGCAGAAGGCCGGGGTGTGGGATGCGCTGCATCAAAAGCTGCTGGTGAAGCTGAACGCCGCGGGGAAGATCGACTGGTCCCGCGCCTCGGTTGATGCCAGCCATATACGTGCTCTTTTGGGGGGCTCCTGACGGGGCCATCCCCGGTAGATCGTGCCCGCACGGGCTCAAAGCACCACTTGCTCGTCGACGCGAGCGGCATCCCGCTCGCGGTTTCTTTGACTGGCGGGAACCGCAACGACGTCACCCAGCTGCTCCCTCTGATCGAAGACCTCCACCGCCGGCCCGTCACGGGGAAGATCGGCCGGCCACGCCAGAAGCCCGACCGTCTCCTGGCCGATCGTGGCTATGACCACGACAAGCACCGCCGGCTACTGCGAGCGCTCGGGATCACGCCCGTGATCGCCAGACGCGCGACAGCGCACGGCTCCGGCCTGGGCCGCGAGCGCTGGGTCGTGGAGCGCGGCTTCGCCCACCTCCACAACTTCCGCAGACTCAGAATCCGCTACGAGCGCGACCCCGACATGCACACCGCGTTCCTCACACTCGCCTGCAGCATCCTCTGCTGGCGACGCCTCAACTCATTTTGAAAGACCTTCTAAGACCACGGTCAAGAACTTCAACAACCACATACAGCGGTTGGCCACGCTAACGGAGTCTGCGGTAGAACAGCTGGTTGAACGCTCGATCGGTCGTCATCCCTGGAACGCGGAACGGGTTGCGGGGGATAACGCTTGACCGCCCGATGCCCGATTTCCCCAACGACTGCGACCGCCCCGAGGGGCGGTCGCAGATTAAACGGCATAGCGGGGGTGCGATTCGGCCTTCGCGGTGACCGCTCGGTCTCCGTGGAGCGAGTCTTCCCCTGGCCCGGAACGTGACGAGAGTTTCGTCCCAACCCCAACGATACCGTTGTGTTATGTCCCCAGGGTTCGGCGCGCGGGGAGTCTCCCGCCCGGCATCCATCACGCGACCTGGACCGAGATCGTGACTCGCGATGATGTTCCAGGGCCCATCGACTCCTTCAACGAGCAATATCGTCCCAAGAGGCCGCCAGTCGCAACGTCCCTTTGCATGATCGCCATTGGTGGTGGCTTGCAATCCGCCGCCGGCTCTGCTCTGATCGTCGCGCAGACAGTTGTCGCTGGCACAAAGGCCGATAGCGAAGAAACCGGAACACAAGAAGGGCAAGCGAGACGACCCTGCTGCTCGTCCGCGTCGCACTCGAAAGAGCGTATGGGACGACGCGGAGATCGTCATCGACATCCAATACACCCAGCCCGGCACCGCGAACGAGCCGCGCCCGCTGACCATTAGGAGTATGCAAGCAAAGACGACGGCACACCAGCAGGCGCAAGGAGGCGGTTGGCAAAGTCTTCCTCCAGCTGATTGAGTACACGCCGATTCGCCACGACAGAAGCAGCCGGATCGCGGGGCCCTTGAGGCTCGTCCGAGGGCTCGATCCGCTCAACTGGGCGCGGCGGCTTGCAGTGGCCCCGGCGCGGCGGCTTGAAGTGGCCCCACTTCGCGTCGGTTGGTGTGTGTGGTTGATCTTCTCTGATTGGTGGGTGCGGCGGCGTCTCGTGGAGCGGAGCCCGTAGGGCGTAGCGGAACGAGATGCCGCCGGCGCGGCTCGCGTTGTGGGGTCAGACGGCTCCTTTCTGCTTGGTGCGTGCGAGTCCGTGGCGGAAGCGCCAGGACTCTTGGCCGGTGTCGATGATGTGCGCTCGGTGGGTGATGCGGTCCACGACGGCCTTCGCGAGGCGTGCGTCGGGGAACACCTTCGTCCACTCCCCGAAGGGGAGGTTGGTGGTGACGATCAGCGAGGCTCGCTCGTTGCGCTCGGAGATGACTTGGAAGACGAGCTCGGCAGCACCCTCGGGCAGGGCGAGATACCCGAGCTCGTCAAGGACGACAAGCTCGGTGCGGGCGTAGCGTGCGATGACGCGGCCAAGCTCGCGTCGGGACTCGGCTGCCTGCAGCTCGTTCGCCAAGGCCGCGAGGGTCGTGAATCTGACTCTTCGTCCTTGCTGGCAGGCGAGTACCCCGAGGGCGATCGCCAAATGCGTCTTGCCGGTGCCGCTGTCGCCGAGGAGGATGACTGACTCGCGGTCATCGATCCAGGAGCCCTGGGCGAGCGCGGCGACTGTGGCCTGGGGGATCTTCGGGTTCTCCTCGAAGCGGAAATCCTCGAGACGCTTGGTGAGCGGGAACCGGGCGTCGATGAGCCGTCTGTGTTCGCGGCGTTCAGCGCGCTCTGTGACCTCGGCCTCCAAGAGCGCGGCGAGATAGGCGAGCGGGGTCTGCTGGTCGCGCATCGCCTCCTCGGCCAGCGGCCGGAAGCGATCCCGGATGCTGGGTAGGTGAAGCTCGCGGGCGTGCGCGTCGATCAGTGCTTCCATCGCCTGGACCTTCGCCGGTGCGCTCATCGAGCTGCTCCCGCCACGAGCAGCTCGTCGTATTGGTCGAGGTTCGGCGGCGGGGACCCGAGCCCGGCAAGGCGCGAGGGCAGCTCATCGAGTGTTCCCGGATTCACGCGAGAACCGCGACTGGCGAGCACGGCGACCGCGCGCCCGTCGTGGGCACCAGCGCTCAGCGCGCCACGCACCGCTTGCTCGACCTCGCTGGCGCTGTGCTCGCGGGCGAGCATCAGCACGTCGACCATCTGCCGGGCGGCCTCCGAGGCGCCATAGCGCTCGGCGATCTTCTCCCAGAGCTCGTCGAACGCTGAGGGCCAGCAGCCGCGCTCACGCTCCTGGGAGAGAGGGAGCGATCCGGCCAGCGCGCCCGGCTTGCGCGCGAGCAGCTCGAGATAGTGATCCAGGCTGGCTGCGACACCGAAGCGGCCCTGCTGGCGCTCGTGGAGCGCGACCAGCTCCCCGCCGTGATGGCAGCTGATCTCGCGTGCGCCCACGCGCGCGTGAACACGCAGCCCGGCGAGACGCACGGGCACCGAATACCGGTTCTGCTTGATCGTGACCAGTGCCTTGGCGTCCACCCTGGGTGTGGCCTGCTCAGCCGTGGAGGCCCGCTCAGCTGGCAGGCCGCGCAGCAGCGGGCGCTCCCTGGCGAAGGCCACCCCAACGCTCTCCTGGCGCCCCGCGATCCGGCGTGAGAGATCGCTCTCGCAGCCGGCGAGCATCCGCGTGTTGAGCTCGCCGAGCGATGCGACGTCTGGGACGGGGACCAGGTGACGGCGGCGGAAACGCCCGACCTCTCCCTCGACGCCGCCCTTTTCATGAGCGCCCTCGATCCCCGGGGTCGTGAACTGCGACTCATAGAGATAGTGCGAGCGCAAAGCGATGAAGCGATCCGTCTCAACCCGCCGGCGGCCGCGCAGCACCTGCTTGACCGCGCTGCTCAGATTGTCGTAGCGCAACAACCCGAATACCCCGCCGAACCAGTCGAACGCCTCGACATGCGCCTCCAGAAACGCCTGCTGGGAGCAGTGCGGGAACGCCATCGCGAACGCCGCACCAGAATGACACGCACGCATATGAAACAGATAGACCCTGCGCGCAGACCCGGCCATCGCGACCTGCGCCTCGCCCCAGTCGACCTCGGCCTCCACACCCGCCGCATGCACCTGCGGCACAAACGCCTGAACACCCTCACCGCGCTCGGACCGGCGACGGTGAACGTATTCCCGGACCGTGCGCTCGCCAACATCGGCGGCGTGCTCATCACGTAGCCGCTCCCAGATCCGCTTGGCGGTGTGGCGCTGCTTGCGCGGCGCGTAGCGATCCGCGTCAAGCCAAGAGTCGATCAACCCCCGATATGGGCCCAGCTTCGGCGCAGGCCGACCCACAGGCGAGCGCTTGGCCGGCGGCAACGGCGCTGCCAGCGCCTGACGCACAGCCCGCCTGTGCACCCCATACCTCGCCGCCAACGCCCTCGTCGAGGTGCCTTCCCGGTCCCGATCCCGCCTGATCTGCTCGAACGTCTCCACTCGTGATCCCATTCCTCACTGCCGCCTCCCGCTCGAGCTCCATGAGCCTCAAACAGTCAGCAGCGAGTCGGACGGAGGTGGGGCCAGTTGAGACCGCCGCAGTGGGGCCAGATCAAACCGCCGTTCCCACTCAACCACACAACCAAGCCACCAACTCTCGAAATTGGACATCGACGCTCGTGGCCGATCGTTCTCCGAAAGTAGTCCCTGCACGAGTTCGTCCCTGCGTCGCGCCAAAGCTTCTCCATCACTCATCGAAACAGTAAGGTTGACACCAGCGAGCATACCGACGAGTCGTGAGCCTGGCGACTCCTCGCGAAACTGGCGCATAGGCGCATAGAGTCGTGAAAATTCCGCCTTGTCGTACTTAACGGTGTCTTTGGCCGCGGCCATTCGATTCAGTCGCGCAAGCGTATAAGCGATTCGCGGCGACTGACGGAACGTCTCAAACAACGAACCGAGCAACCCCACTGCATCATCAAGGCCACCACTTTGAGCCATTAGCAAACCCTTCTCCGCCGATCGGTCGAGCTCCAATGGGGCTCCGCCACCAATCGCATCTATAGCGCCGATCAGGCTCGCTGCCTTGTCCCTCACATCCTCACCACCATCTGCAAGGCGTTCGAGCCGACGACGCCGTGTGCGCACCTCAGCGACAGACCGCGGCTCAACCGGACTTTGAATGCCAACTGGGGACGGAATAGACCATTTGGGGTCGAACTTGCGAATCAGCTCCACGTCCGGAAACCGCTCGCGTGCTTCATTGAGGATTGGAGTCAGGTCGTCGAGCCTACTCTGGTCGCGAAGCACGCTCAGCAATCCGTACCATCCATAGGAATCATTTGGAGCAGCGTCTCGCAATGACCGGAAATGCTCCTCCGCGTCATCGTATCGAGCAAGCGCTCTATAAATATGCCCGAGCAGCGAGGACATACTGCGATCCTCCGGACGTTCGCCTACATACGGCTCAACTAGCAGTAGCGCCTCGTTCGGGCGTTCCTGATCCACCAGCAGTTTGCTCAGCGCATTCAGAGTGTGTGGATTATCAAACCGCTCGAGCGTGTCGCGCCATATCTCCTCGGCCTCGAGCGGCCGCCCAGACTCCGCAAGGGAAGTACCCAACTCCTGCCAGCAGACAGCGTTCTCGGGAAACCGTTCGAGCGCAAGCCAAGCGAGCGGCAAGGTGGCCTCTGCATCCTTGACTCGGCGCAACGCACTTGTGTGGATGTTCCAGCCAACAGAGTTCCACGGTGCCCAGCAGATGGCTTTTGAAGTCCACCTGACGGCGAGCTCAGGATGCGGCCCGCGGAAGCGATGGGCGGTGTCGATCAGGTCTCTTGCGAATGCATCTGCCTCGAGCTGTGTCCTACTACCCCGGACCAGTAAATAGCCGTCAGGCGGCTTTGGCGTAGGTGACGTGTTTCTCGTTGAAGTAGTTGGTGACGATGTCGGGGCGGCGTTGGGTTGAGCGTAGGTAGCTGCGGGTGTCGTCTATCAGCTCGTTCTGGGTGTGGGGTCGGCGGCGGCCGAGGGCGTTGGTCTTGACGTCCTGGTTGAGCAGCTCGGTCGGGTTGAGCTCTGGTGCGTAGCCGGGTAGGAACTGCAGCTCGATCTGATCAGCGTGGGCTTCTACCCAGCCTTTCACCTTTTTCGCGCGGTGCACGGGGTGCCCGTCAAGGATCAGGATGATCTTCTGCCCCTTGCTCTGGCGGATCAGACGCCCGAGGAAGTCGATGAACACGGCTGCCACGAATTTCTCCTTGAATACCCGGAAGGACAGGTGCCCCTTGTTGGAGATCACGGAGATCACATTCGCGCCGAACCGCTGACCGGTGCCCTCGATCACCGGGGTCTTCCCGACCGGGCTCCACGATCTGCCGGCGGTGTGATCGGAGCGCAAACCCATCTCATCCGCCCACAAGATCAGGGATTTCTCGCGGTGGGCACGCTCTTTGATCGCGGGGTAGCGCTCATCAAGCCAACGCGTGACCATCTCGGGGTTCTGCTCAAACGCGCGTCTGGCGGGCTTCTGCGGGCTGAAACCCCACGCCCGTAGATACCGGCCCGCGGTCTTCTCAGCGACACGGATCCCATACCGCCGGTCGATCAACTCGCACACCAGCGCCCTCGTCCACAGAAACCCCGGCAGCTGCAACTGGTCAGGGTTCTTCTCCCGGATCGCCTTGGAGATCTGCGCCTGCTGGGAGGCCGTCAGCGCCGTCTTCTCGCCAGGGCGACGGCCACGCTTACCTGCCGCGAGCGCCCCGTCCCCGCCAAGGCGCTGAGCGCGTGTCCACTCACTCACCGACTGGCGCGAAACATCAAGCAGATGAGCAACCTCCGTCTGGGAGCGCCCCTCACCGACCAACGCCACGGCACGCCGACGAAGCTCCTCCTGAGCCTCTTGCCCCAACCGCCTCGCATCCCGAGTCCTCACACACCAAAACCTACCAGGACCGTCGGACGTTTACTGGCCCGGAGTAGTAACTTCCCGTGAGCGCGCCTCCAAGATGTGATCCGCGCTCTCGGCAGATGCCGCCAGCAGCGCATCTGCTCCGGGAACTCGACGCTGCGGGCCGCGCCGGGACTCGGGCGCAGTCTCATGCCTGTCGACCTTCACCCATTCAGCCACCCGTCCATCGCCGCCGACCGGCCTTTCGAAGGCCTCTCGCCACCGCTCCGGAAATGGGTAAGACGCTCGAAAGATGGCAAGCGCAGATTCGAAGCTCCTGCGAGCGGTCTCGACAGCGAGAACGCCGTTGTCTGATTGGGCAAGGAGTCCCTGCCCGTACGTAAACAGCGCTCCCGCTACATCCTCGCGAAAGCCGCCGCGTTCTTCACCCTCGATCGGCGGGAGCTTCTCGATGCCGACAACACCGATGTAGCCGAGGTTGGGGTGGATAGTGCCTGATAGCCGAGCGAGATTCCACCAGAGCGGAGCCAGTGTCCTATCCACTTGAGTGCTGGCGATCGCGTGAAGAAAGCTCTCGATGACATCATCACCCCGGACCCCTCGCAATGAAGCGAATCGCCGCTCGTAGTCGTCGACGAGACACCGCAGTGCGGAGGCAGCTTCGGGTAGATCGGGCAGGTATCTCAGGACCACCAAGGCAGTCACCCATGCTCGCGCGGTGCTGTAGACATCCTCGCGATGCAAACGTCCATCCGCATGCGTCGAGATCCATCTCGCCAGTGCCGAGTCCAGCAGACTATGAAAGCCGAACTCTCCCGGTATGCGCCGATCATAGTCAAGCAGGGTTAGAGCCGGGTCCTCACTAGCCTCGAGATATGTGGCGCCACGCAGAAGCTCATCGATGGCCTCCACTGGGTCCATCTCGAAATCTCCGAGCCACCTCGGAACCGCTTCGGGAAGGAAGACATCGATGAAGCTCGCAGTCAAAGCAGATCTCCGTCGGTGTCCTGACCATAGGTTGGCACCCCCATCGCCACCCGCACATACATCAGATGCGCTTCGCGGGCAGGTCGCAACGGTGGAGGCGCAGAGGTCACATATCCGACTCGCAGGGACGCTTGGCGACTGGTGTCCACGGGAGGATGAAGCACCTCCCGCTTGGGTTGCTCCAAGCTGGCTGCCAGATCGACTACGCACCCGCATGACTCGCCTCTAGGGGCCGGACAGAACGCGTCGTAGTGAGCTCCGTCGAGAACTGTAGGGATGGTGAGCGCGCGCGTACCTGGACGCTTTCGTATGCACGGCACGATCGCCACCTCATAGGCCTCAACGAGAACTTGATGGACGACCGAATCGGATCCAACGCGAGTAAGTCCCAATCGATCTCGCAGTCGACTCGCCCAATCAGCCGGAGCCGCCGCGACGTCAACCGGGAGAAGATCGCTCACGTCTGCCCAGAACGTCGCGAAGACAGGCCAACGACCGCGCTGGCGCCCACGGAGGTACAGGATCCCATCGAGCGGCTCGCGGTCGCCATCGTGCTCGAAGGCCGACACAGCGGAGGCCATCTTTGCAAGGTCAACGCTCGCTGCGACCGCGAGCCGGTCGGTGCGCGTCATGCTGACCAGCTTGAGCTCGGCCGAGCTGGCGCCGTAGGATGCGAAGCTTGCGTCAGGGCCGAATGTCCGCGGGCACTTGGGGTCGCCAGGATCGATATAGCCACGAGGCGCATTCGCTTCCTGCCACGCGACAAGCTCGTCTAGGTAGTCATTGTGCCGACCCCGCCACGAGCTGATGGTGCCCGGCGAAGCTACCCTCGGCAGATACTCACTTCCCCGTGCCTCGCTGACATGCTCATCGAGCAGGAAGTTGCGTGCCACGAACACTTCGTCCCCGATCGACGCGTCGGTCGACGAAGATGCCAGCAGATCAGCGAAGCAGCCTGTTTGAGCTTTGAAGTAAGCCACGATCTTCGCCGCGATCATCGATCCGAGAGCCAGACGCCAGGCCCGAAGTACCGACAGCTCGACCGCCGGCGGCGTTCGCCCACTGAATCATATACAAACGAGCGCGAAGGATCGCAGCGCGACGACCCACGCACGCTCAGACAACTGTCATAGCGGGGGCGGGATTCGAACCCGCGACCTTCGGGTTATGAGGTCGCCCAAGCGGGGTCAGGTGGGGTCAGGTGGCCCGTGTTTGCTGGGGTTGGCTCGGGTTAGATGGGGTCGGATTTGCTCATAACGGAACCTTGAATGGAACTCCCAAGCGATTACGTGCGGCAATGCATCACCGAGAGACCTGCGGCCCGCTAGTCGAAAACGCCGGGCGGGCCGAGCGCTACGACAACCACGACGAACCGTCTGCGCCAGGCACCACCGGCGCGGTGTCGTTGAGTGGCTCGACTGACGGACGGCGTCCGAGCGGTATACCGGAACCTCTTGCGGGCGGCTACATCAAGCATGTCCTGCACGATTCGCGGCCAGCCATTCGAGCCATCAGGCGTGGCATCGACTCCGAGGTCGAGCCTGATGACGCGCGCGATCTCAGCGACGAGCGGCCGAGTGCGGGCGAAGACAGGCCGAGTTGATCCGCGAGGCGGTCTAAGCGACAACGCGTCGAACGTTCCCCCCGGCCTGGTCGGGATGATGCCGAACTGCGCCGCGTCGCACGGGCGCGGTGCGGGGGTGCGCGGAAACGGAGGAGGCAGGCCGGCGCTCGTGGACTTGTGATCCCAGGCAAAAGGTGGCCACTCCGCGAATAGAGCCGCCTGTCGCGTCGACCCTTCCTTGGGGTACTGTCGCAGGGCGGGCTGCCCAACCTTCATCTGAAGCAGAAGCCCTTGGCGCTCGATGAGCTTCTCGGTCTTGTCGTGTTGCTCGCCGACCACCAGAACGTCCCCGATCTCAACCGTGGGGACTTCCCCATATCTCCAGCTCGGCCGCACCTGAAACGGCTGACCATGGACCAGCGCAGTATCGACCCGAAACGACAGCGAAAGGTGTTGGCCTCGGACGGCGGCCCGCATGTGCCCGGCAAGCTTCGCCTCAACCAGGGCATGGAAGTTCTCGATCCAGTCGACCTCGTCCGGACCTGAGCTTCTCGCCCTAGCCGTGGCCTTAGCTTCTTTGACGATTCCGGCGAGCGCTCCTTCGAGCGGAGCCTGAAGAGTTGGGGCAAGAGGAGCCATGGTCGCTCTACGACCGTCGAACCAGTCGAGTCTGGCGGTGAATCCTCGCTCGGAGTAGCGCACGCTCGGCGGAGCGGACTTGCGCGACACGGAAACGCACTACTAACTTCCGACCGAAGTTCGATATCCGGGGATCACGAATCCGCATTGTATTCCGCCAGGGAGACGGTTTCGCCGGCCCAGGCGTCCTCGAAGGTCCCCATCGGCATCTCCGACGCCCGGATCGAGTCGACCGTTCCGGCCAGAACGGCATTAAGCGGCGGGACCTCGAACGTCTGGTGGTCGTCCGAGATCACGCGGGCGTGGAGCGCCCGGGCCTCATCGGCCGGCAGCACGCGCCATTGGCAGACGACGCCCCGCTTCTCGAGCTCCGTCGAGAAACGCTCAAACGCCTTCTTGGTCTTGGCTGACAGGTTCGCCGGTCCCGAGAGGAGCCGAAGCTCGTCGATCTGATCGACGGACAACTCGTCGGAGAGGATTTCCAGGGCCTTGCGGTCCATGTGTTGCTCGTACCAGAGGACGTTCCCCCGCAGTTGCCGCACGACCCTCCGAATCGCGAGGTCGTTCGAGAAGGGTCGATCGGGGTGGAGGTAGGTGTCGGCAAGGGCGTCGGGCATGAGCGCCGGGCCCTCCGCTTGGTCGGCGATGGCCGGTGCGGCACCGATCGCCTCGAAGCCTTTTCGTATGACTTGAGCGATGAGCTTGCGGCGCTCTTGGAGGAACTCGTCGTAAACCATCTGTGCCCAGCCGTCGGGCAGGGCGTGATGGAACAGATCATCAGATGAGAACTGATCTGCGTAGCGCGGCCAGTAGACGGACGGCGCCGTGTCGGATATCTCGATGTTCTCAGGCCACTCCACGTACGACAGGTTTGCGATCTGATTGATGTTGGACGTGCCCCGGACGCCTTGGCCTTCGAGGTACTTGCGCGGAAACAAGTGGTGGCGGTCGACGGGCGCCTTCTTGGGCTGGAGGACGGGATCGAACAGATCGCGTAGGAAGAGCGCCGCCTTCTGCTCGTGGTCGGGACCCTCTTCGACGAACGGCGGGACCCGCGCGTTGAGCAGGCACAGCGATGCCGCGTAGGCGAATAGCCCCGGGCCTTGGGCCGCGGAAGTCGCAAGTCCTTGGGGCAGCGTGATCGTCCAGTAGTCCGAGGTGAGCGTCGTGGAGATCGCCTGCCGTAGTCGCTCGAGGTAGTCGGGCCCGTCGGTCGCCTGGGTAAACGCCTGCACGTCCTGTGTTATCTGCGCCTCGAAGGAGCCCGTGTACCGCCCGGTGAGCGACGACATGAAGAAGAAACGGGCGATCGTCGTCCTCAGGTCGCTATGCGAGAGGCCATAGCCACGCCCTATGAGGTACAGCGCGTAGACGAGCACGACGTTGTTCTCCGAGGAGATCTCATTGGAGCGCCGGAAGCCCGCCGACATGAGCGTCTTTATGTACTCGTGCCAGCTCGTGAGATCGAGGATCACGTCGATCGCTGCGGTCAGCTTGTCCAGCTGAGCCTCGCGGTCGCCCTCGACGAGCGTCGTGTCGCCGTCGAGACTGCCGCCGCGCAGGAGCGCAAGAACGGACTGCAGTCGCCCACGCTGAAACGCGACCAATACAGCGACGCGCAGTAGCTGATCGGCGGCGGGTTTGACCAGGTGGTTGTAGGGGCTCGGGGTGGCGTCACCCGGGACAATCCGGACTGCCTGGGCGAAGTGTTCAAGGCGCCGCCGGTCCTCCTCGCGGAAGACCGAGAGCAGCGTCAGGATGAAGTCGGCCTGGGTCAGCATCGTGCCGCCACTATTGACGCGCAGAAAGATCTCGGCCACGCGCTCCTCGTCAACCTCGTGGCCGATCTGGACCGCCAGAAACGGGAAGTCCTCGAGGCCGCTCAGGCGTCCGAGCGCGGTCCGCAACTGCTTCTCCCGACCCTCCTCGAGCGCCTCCGGTTTCGAGGCGCGCAAGCGCTCAATGAACGTCTCGATGACTTCCCAGTCCTCGCCGGTCCAAAGCTGGGTGATGTTGGGCAGAAACTCGGGGTCCTTCTCGATGGCAGCATCGGTGACGTCGAACTGCCCGTCGCGAGGTCGAAACGCAATGCTGATCCGGCCTTTGCTGAAGTCCTTGAAAGTGATCTCAGCCCCCTTCATCACGGCATAGAGTCCTGTCAGCCGCTGCTGCCCATCGACGATGAATTCCGTCGGAGTGTGCTGCTTGCCATCGACGCCGATCAACTTCGCGTCCACCTCTGCGGCGTTCCAGAGCATCAGGTAGCCAACGGGGAAGCCTCGATACATCGAGTCGAGCAGATCACGCACCGCCGCCTTCTTCCAAACGAAGGGGCGTTGAAGCTCGGGTAACGCGAGCTTCCCGAGGTCGATGTCGCCCAGCAGCTGGCTCAGCTCGTATGACACCGGCTTGAAGAGAGTCTTAGCCACGGCGCAAGCCTATTCGGCAGAGCCGACTCGCGCGCGCCAAAGGTCCAACACGGGCACCGGCCGTGTCCGCCCACTGGAACCGGTGGCAATCGACCCTCGCCCCCTACAGCTCGGCGAGCAGCGCCGTTCACGATCTCGTGCCCGGGGAAGCGGCTCACTCCTCTTGCTGGGCAACAGTTCCGGCTCGCGTGACCGCACTCTCGACCACCAAGTCCGTCAAGGCATCGGGAACCCCATAGAGGGCGCACACCAGCCGCTCGACGACCTCGACCAGCTCCCGCCCGACTGCGAGCAGATCGTCGATCTCGCCTTGTCGCCGGGCGATCTCCTCGCTGAACGCGCCGAGGCTGGCGGGCATGCGCGCGGAAAGCAGATCATCGGGCATCAGCCGCTCGGTGCCGAGCAGCTCCTGGAGAAGCGCGACACGGTCGTGTGGCCCGTCTATGCGCGCGGTTGCTCGGCGTGAATGCGTGAAGACGAGCGCTCCCTCCTCCAGACGGGCGCGACCCAGCACGCCGTCGGTCGTGATGTTCACAGCGAGCTCGGGATCGAGGCGAACGGACCGTACGTCCGTCCCGGGCAGCTCAGAAAGCACAGCGCCAGGAGCGACCTCGACTCCATGCGTTCTCCACGGATTCTTCACTGCGCGCCGCAACTCCGGCGCGATCGAGCGGAGTGGTAGTAGCGCCCGCCTGTTGGCTGCGACGGCGCGCACGAGATGCTCGATCGCCGCGGCGGCGTCCGCAGCGCCGGCCTGCGATCCGACGGCCGAAAGCAATGTCCGCAGCTCCTCGCTCACCGTCTTGAGATCAGTCGTCGCGGCCGCGTGAGCAAGCGTGTCCACGTGGTCGCTGCGCACCCATCCGTCCGGCGCGGACACGTGGCGGTACGGAATCTCGTTCATGGGCTTGGGCTCGTAGTTCCTCCACACGTCACGCGGCGTCTTGCCGCGCACCGCGTACCAGAGGTCGAGTAGCTCGCTGTTCAACAAGCCGCAGAGGTATGCCACGGAGAGGCCGTCCTCCTTCGGCGTAGCAATAGTTGTCTTGATCGACGGCTGCCATTCGCCGCGCTCGTCCAGCGCAAAGCGTCCGCGGTCCGTGCGGTACAGCGCGATTACCTTCGGGCCCGTGAGCGCCTCGTGGTCGCGCGGCCACGCCGTTTCCCACCATTTGCGGCGCGCGTTTCGTGCGAACTCGGCCCGCGTCCGCAGCACCTCGCGCCAGGGCTCCAGCGTCTCGGTGATCTCGGCCGGCGGGTTGTCCTCGCAGCGCAGCCACACGAGGCTCGCGTAGTCGGCCTCGTCGATCGCTCCGTAGAGCAGAGCCCGCGGCTCGACCGAGTGCGCGAGGAACTGCGGGTAGTCGCTCCACGGTGGCTTCTGCTCAGCGCCGGGCGGAAGCTCCATGATCGGGTCACCAGTGTGGTGTCCACGCGCGGCCAGCTCTGAGCGGGTCCGCTCGGACAGCCGTCGTTGCACGCGGGCCGAATACGCGTCGGCCCCGGTTTGAATACCCTGAGCCACCGCCCAGCGATCGGCCATCTTCTCGACCGGCGTCGTCGGATCGTCCAGCGCCGTCTGGAGATGCGCGACGACACGGGCCGCCACGTCGCGCGAAGCGTGCTTGATCGGCCAAGGGCGAGTCGAGCGCAGCTCTTGCTGCGCGACATCGTGGACGAGGATTCCCTTCGAGCGACCAGCGCGTCCGTCCGCGCGCGCCGCCATGGTCGCAAGTAGTGCTTCTCGGGGTGGTACTCGCGCGGCCGGGTCGCCGGTGATCGCCACAGCCGCCTCGCCCTCATCCTCCAGGAGCACCACACGCATCCGATGTTTCTTGGGCGCGGGCGCCTTCGTCGCCAAGAGAATCGCGCTCTCGACTGTCGGCGGCGTCATCCCGGTGCGTGTGTCGCGCTCTTGCTGCTCGGTCGCGAACAGGCGCATGTTCCCGAAGAGGTAGAGCTCGTCGAGCCGCAGGCTCGAGGCGATCCTCTCACGAAGCCAGTCCGCGTAGCCAGCGTTCATCCAGCCGGCGGGCGTGATGACACACAGCCGTCCACCTGGAGCCACCTTCTCGGCCGCCATCGCGAGGAAGTAGTAGAAGTAGTCGCTCTTGCCGTGGTAGTCGTCGCGCCATCCGGGCAGCGCGCGCAGACGGTCGAAGAGCACCTTGTTCCCGGACTCGAAGACGTAAGGCGGGTTGCCAATGACCAGATCAAAGGCCTCGTTTTTTCGGATCTCCACGAAGCGTGGCTCCTTGGCCGCGTCGAGCGGCACGATCCCGTAACGCTCGTCGGACGCAAGCAGTGCGGCATCCTTGCGCTGCGTCGCATCGAGCTCGCCAAAGCTGTCGTCCGGACCGCGACGGGCACCTAGCGAGTCTGTGTGCACGACGCCCAGCGTGAACGTGCCGGGCTCCTCTCCTACCTCGCGGAGCCGCCCGAGCAGACGCGAGACCTGAAGCAGCAGATTGACCTCGGTCAGGTAGTACGGAAATGGGCTGATCTCGCAGCCGTGGAATCCGCGCACGATCGCCCGCAGACCCTCGCGCAGATCACGTGGATTGCTCAGGTCAAGCCCACCGTCGTCGATCACACGGCGGGCGGCCTCGACAAGAAAGCCTCCTGACCCGGTGGCGAAGTCGAAGATGGTCCGCTCGTGCCGCTCGTCACCCTCGATCCGGAAGACTCCCTCGGGTCCGGCGAACCCAGCGCGGTCGAGCATGAACCGGACCACCGCACGCGGGGTGTAGAACTGGCCGAGTCGGTCACGGTCGATCTCATCGACGTAGGACTCGTACAGTCCGCCGAGTACGTCCGCTCCCAGGCGCGCGAGCGGAAACGGCACGAGCGCGTAGAGCACGTCCGCCAGGGCCTCATCACGTGGCCGGAACCAGTCGTAGTTGTTGTCCTCGCCGAACAGCCAGCGGTAGCGCGCACGGCCGCGTTGAAAGGCCTCATCGAGCACGCGCTGGAGGTTGCGCCCCATGCGCTCGTAGACCTGCTCGAAGCCGCCGTCGTAGAGGCAGTCCTCGACGAAGCCGGCGTCCTCCCAGGACCGGTAGAGCAGAATACGGGTCAGAGCGAGCTGGGAGACCCGCATCAGGTACTGCGAGAACGCCCGGCGGGCGATCCCATCTGCGTCTCGATAGCCGGCGACCGTGGCGGGCAGAGCCGCAACATCGACGCTTGGCTCGATCTCTCGGGCGAGCGTCTCAAGCTCCAGGCGCAGCCGCTGCTCGTGGTCGGGGTTGAGGTCGAGATCAGCCAAGAGCCGATCGTGCTGGGCGGCTGCGTCCTCGGCGAGCTGTCTCGACAGCGAGCGCAGCTGGCTGACGAGGAACTCCACGTCGATCTGGAGCGCCTCATCCACGGCCGCCCGCTCGCGCCAGGGCTCTGCCTCCGCGACGAGCGCGATCTTCTCCGGGAGTCCCATCGCGCGGAAGCCGAAGAGGCCACAGAAGCGGACGAACCGATCGACCTCGTCGATGTCGAGCGCCTCGCCGTGAGCCACCTGCCAGAGCCGTCGAACATCGAAGGAAAGGCTGGGATCGTGTCCGCTCGCGCCGCGTCGATAGACCCTCAGCTCGCGAAGGTTGAACAGCACGCCGTAGTCGAGATGGCGCTGGTCGATGTATGCGCGGATCTGGCGCTCGTGCGCCCCGAGCTCCTGTGTAGAGCTCTTGGCATCGAGCACGAACCGGTGCGCCACGAGGTCGATGGGCGTGAAGTCGGGCTTCAGTCCGCTGCGGCCCAGCTGCGGGAAGTAGGCGTCTGGAGGAAACCCGAGCACGCGCTCGATGAGCGCCGCCAGGATGGGCTCAGTCAACAGCTCCTCGTCCTCGCGGGTTCTCGCGCGGTCGAGGTATTCCCCGAGGTGCCGCGCCCCGTTGAGCTCTCGGTAGCGCCCGGCCTGCTCATCAAGCAGCGCCGCGAGAGCATGGAGCCCCGGCGAGATCGAGGTGGCAGACATCAGAATCCCGCAAGGAGCGAGACAGCAGGACCCGGAGCGAGAGAAGCATCCGCAGCGAGGGCTACTGTCCGGTACATGGACTCCCTGATCACCACCGAGGATCTAGCACCCGAGGAGCTTGAGGCACTTCGCGCCGCCGGTGCGTGGTACGCCAAGTACCACGCCGTGCGCATCGCCGAGCTCGCTGATGACCCGTCGGCATACGCTGAGCACAAGCGCGAGAAGTTCCTCACGCTCGTCACGGCGCTGCGAAAGCTCGGCTTTGAGATGGCGCTCCCCGACGCGCTGCGCGCCGACGAGCGCCAAGCGGCGTAGCTGACCAAGTTCCTGAGCGGCACGTGCCGGATGGTACGGGTACGGCTCGACAGGCTGGTTGGCGTAGCACGCGCACCAGTTTCAATCAGGCGGCGTCTGACGAAGCGTGATCTCCGCTGCCAAACGCCCGTTCGACGAACGCGGCCCCGTTGGATGGGTCGGGCGCGTAGTGGCGATAGATCTCGGTGGTCTTCGCGTCGGCGTGGCCCATCCACTCCTGGATCGCGCGCAGCGGGGCGCCTGCAGCAGCCATTTGCGTGCCGAAGGTGTGGCGGAGCTCGTGGAAGGTGATCTCGTGTACGCCCGCCTCGGCGACCGCATCCTTGAAGCGCTTGCGCATCTTGGAAGGGTCGAGGACGTGTCCCGTGTCGGGGTGGCAGAAGACGAGATCCCTGTCTGCAGGGAAGCGGGAGCGTCGGCGCAGGTCTTCGAGCTCGCGGGCGAGCCGTGCAGCCATCGGGACCGAGCGGCCTTCGTGAGACTTGGGGGTGTCCATCTTCCCGCGCGTGAAGTTGTCGGCGACGCGGACGCGCCCGGCGTGCCAGTCGATATCCAGCCACTTCAGCGCGAGCAGCTCGCCCTGGCGTAGGCCGGTGAGCGCGGCGGCCAGGTACAGCGCCCGCTCGACGCCGCCGAGGGTGTCCTCGGGCACGGCGTCGATCAGCTTGTCCAGTTCGGTTGGCTGTAGGAATCGGACACGTTGGTGGGGAGAGCGGTTCTTCTTGGGACGGTCGACGTAGGCGACCGGGTTGCTTTGTGCCCAGCCGCGCTTGATCGCGAACGCGAACACGCCGTGGAGGAAGTTCAGGTGGTTCTGGACGGTCTTTGAGGACAGGCTGTCGCTGCGCTTGCGCTTGAGGTACTGCGCGACCTGGGCTGGCTCGATCTTGTCGATCGGGCGCTCGCCGAAGAAAGGCACCAGATGACGGCGCAGGTGTCCGCGGTAATCCTGGATCGTGGAGCGCTTGCGCTCCATCACGTTCTCGAGGTGGTCGACGTAAGCGCCGCCGGCCTCCTCCAATGTGCGCCGGGCGGCTGTGGACACGATGACATCACGCTCGATGCGCTTGCGCAGCTCCTTCTCGGCTTGGGCGCGCGTGAGTCCGTCCGCGGTGCCCGGGGTGCGCTTAGCGGCGATCTTGCGCTTGACGCGCGTGGCGCCGGACCACCACGAGCCGTACCAGCTCACCTGCCCAGCCGCGTCGGCTCGCTCGAAGAGACGACCGCTGCCGTAGGAGCGCCTACTCATCGCCGGCGACCCATGTGTCGGGGTCCGATGTCGTGCAGGGCATCAGCCGTCGACTTGCTCGGCGAGCCACTGTTCGAGCATCGCGCGGGTGAAGCGGATGTGCCGTCCGACGCGGAGGCACGGTATCCGGCGGGCGCGCACGGATTCGTAGACCCAGCTCGGCTTCACGGACAGCAACGCGGCCGCCTCCTGCGGACACAGCAGCGGCCCCTCGGCGAGTATCGACTCGACTACGGCGGCGCTTGTGGGTTCTGTCCCGCTCATCCCCGTTAATGACCCCAAGTGGCCGGAAACGGCCATGTAGTTTCTTCAGTGCCTGTTGGGGCCCTGTGGAAAGCGGGCTGACCGGCGCGTAGCGGAGCCCGTAGGGCGCAGCGAAGCGGCGGTCATGCAGTGGCGTCCGGTGCCCCGTCGAGGGTGTGGCAGACGGCGGGATGACTCGATTAAAACGGCTGGCCCCAACTGGGTGCCCTACGTTGGATTTGTCTCCCGTCGTCTGCCACGGACGCCGCCATGACTTCATAGAAGCGTGCTGCTTGCTCGACATGGCTTTGTCTGGCGGCCTCCACATCACCAGCGCCAACCAGCAACAAAGGAGACCGCAAATGATGATCGCAGTGGGCGTGGACACCCACAAGCACCAGCACCTCGCCGTCGCCGTGGACGCTCTCGGACAGCTCCTCGCCGAGATCACGATCACCGCGACTCTCGCCGGCTATGGCGAGCTACTCGCATGGCTCGCGGCACTCGAGGGAGAGATCCGTGTCGGGATCGAGGGCGCCGGCAGCTACGGCGCGGGCCTATGCGAATACCTCCAGGACAACGGCATCACCGTGTTCGAGGTCGAACGGCCACGGCGCCGCGAGCGACGCACCGGGAAGTCCGACCGGCTCGATGCGCTGCTGGCCGCAAAGAAGGTGCTTGCCGATGATGGGCTCTCCACACCAAGGGGGCACGGCAAGCGCCTGGCGCTGCAGATGCTGCTCGTCGCTTACCGCTCTGTCATCAGCGAGCGCTCACGGCTCTATAACCAGCTGCAGGCCCTCCACGTCGGAGCACCAGCGACGCTCAGGGAAAGGGTCGGGCCCGCGAAGAACGGCGCGAAACTCGCACAACGACTCACCGGGATGCGGACCCGCCCGAACGCCAGCCTGCAAGAGAACACCACCCTCCAAGTACTCCGCGACCTCGCCAACCGCACCCGCGCGCTCGACCAGCAAGCCCAGGACTACACCCGTCAGATCGACGCGCTTACGCGCGAGCTTGCACCCGCGCTGATGGACGAACCCGGCGTCGGGCCGATCTGCGCGGCGAAGCTGATCGCGTTCAACCCAGCACGCTTCAAGAGCGAGGCGGCATTCGCGCGAGCTAACGGCACCGCCCCGCAACCCGCGTCATCCGGCAAAACAGTCCGTCACCGCCTCAGCCGCGGAGGCGACCGGCAAATCAACACCGCGATCTACACGATCGCGCTCTCACGCTCCGTCCACCACGCCCCGAGCCGTGCCTACATCCAACGCCGAATCGACGAAGGCAAGACCAAGCGAGAGGCCATCAGATCCCTCAAGAGATACCTCTCCCGCGACCTCTACAACCAGCTCACAAAAACGCCCTTGACAACATAGAAGCATCCAACGAGTTGGGCGAGGAGTAGATGGGAACCGCATTGGCGCGTCGCGCGAGACTCGTCGCAGTCGGAGCCGCCGACCCTGCTGCTGGGTGTCTGCCGGGGCATCCCGAAGCGCCTATATCGCGATCAGCCCGTGCTCATCCACCCGCCTGACCGCGCGAGACGCCGAGACCGACTCGCCGGAGATATGCACGGTGCCATCTTGATCGAGCCTCGCGAGTGGGTGGCTGATGTCGGGCGGCTGTACGTTGGAGATCTCGACCTCCAGCTCTGCGCGCGACCAGCGATCCCCGTGATCATCGCGAAGGAACTGCAGGATGATCGCCCGTTCGATCCGCGGGTCGCACTCGCCCAGCACTCGGCTAGGTTGATCTTGCATGGAAGGGTCACTCCTTCTTTGCCGGGCCCCGGGCAGCTTCAACTGCGCCGGGGCCACTTAGTTTGTGGTGTCTGTCGCGATGTTCTGAGCGAACCAAACACGCGACCGCTATCGCACGGTAAAATGTAGCACGTAGAGTGCTATAGCTTGGTTGTAGGCTCCCGCCCATGAGCCCCGAGCAGCAGTTCGGCGCCAATCTCGCTCGTGCCCGGGAGAGAGGCGGCCTCAGCCAATCCGACCTCGCGCGCAAGGTCGACGTGTTGTACACGTATATCTCTCGACTCGAGACCGGCAAGGCCACTCCTTCCTTCCGGCTGATCGTGCGCCTGGCGACGGCGCTCGACGTTCCGCCCTCGGATCTGTTCGCCGGCATCAAGTAGCACAGACGCCGTCCGGAGTGGCCCCGTTAGCGTCCGCGATCGACGTTGCGGTTGGCCATCGAGCGGTCGTGATTGCGGCTAGAGCGAATCAGGATGGCCGGGACGCGGAGGATTCGCAGCGGCCCGAGGTCGTAGCCGGGGCCGAACGCAGAGTCGTAGGGCTCGTAGGCGAGCGAGGGCTTCTGCGCTCGGCTCGTGCCCATCCTGCGCGCGAGCTGCATGACACGGTCGGCGTCTTGCCCCTGGCTGCCGAGCTCCTCGCGAGCGAGGAACCAGTCGGTGCCCTGGCGGGCGCGGGTCGCCTCGACGTAGGCGCTCTCCTTGCTGGTCTGCCAGCCGCCGGTCACCACGACGGTCCGCTCGACGGTTGCGCCCTGCTGGCGGTAGACGTGTTGGGCGTAGCCGAGCCGCAGCGAGTCGATGTCCTCGCCGGCGAGCCGCACCGAACGGCCTGAGCCGTCCATCTCCACCGTCAGCCTGGCGTCCTCATCTATGCGTGTGACCTTGCCGCGGCTTCCGTTCTCGACCCGTAGCTGGCCTGCTGGGCGGTGTTGGGATGTGAACGCTACGATGTCACCTTCACGCAGCCCGTAGTGGGTGTGTCCGAGCGGGATCTCTCGGTGGCCGAGTTCGCCGCGCTCAGTACGGAGGTGCTGGGCGCGAGCATTGAGTCGGTCAATCTCCTGGTTGGAGGCGTCGGCGATCAACGCGACCTGGCGTATCCCGTGCTTCTCTGCGAGTGCCATCCAGCGCTGGATGGCCGCCTCGCCGGCCTCGTCGCGGGTGTTCGAGAAGTGAAGCTGTGCGCGTTTGAAGTAGTGCGCCATCGCACGCTCAGGTTCGCCGGCCCGAAGGGCGGCCCATGCCCTGCGCTCGTCGGGGTCCTGGGTGCGGCGGATGTCGGTGAGCTCTGCGGTTGGGGTATGGGTGGCGAGCCGGTCGAACATCCCACCCGGCCCGATCGAGGGGAGCTGCTTGCCGTCACCGACGGCGATCAGCTTTGCTCCGGAGCGCTCGATCAGCTCGGTGAGGGCATCCATGCGCTTGTGGTCGACCATCCCGGCCTCGTCGAGAAAGACCGTCGTGGCCGGGCCGATCTCGGCTGTCCCGGTCTTGGCACGGGCGACGAGCGAGTCGAGCGTCAGCGTCCGGTCGGTTAGTGCTGGGCTGTCGGCTCCGAGCCGCTCAGCGGTGGACCCGGACACGGCGATCCCGATCGTGCGGCGCCCCGCGTGCTGCTCGGCGCGGGCGGCAGCGTCGATCACCACGCCCTTGCCTGTCCCCGCCGGGCCAACGAGCACCGCGGCACGCTCGGGACCCGTGAGGACTCGCAGCGCGTGATTCTGCTCCGGGCTCAATGGTCCTCCGATACGCTCGGAGACCATCCGCACAGCGCTTACGCGAGCGTGCTCGCCGACATCCTGGCCCGCTGGCTGAGCGAGCAGCTCAGCACGGCGCTCGATGGCATGCTCCTGAGCGCGCACGGCGAGGGTGGTCATCCGCCCGCCCTCCAGGGTGAGCACCCGCCGGTCACGGACCATCCCGCGAGCTGCCGCGAGCGCGTGCTCCGGTGGCATCTCGCCGGCTGTCTGCTCCAACGCGACGGCGTGCAGATCACGCGCCTGGAAGACGGCGTGCTGCTCGGTCAGTCTCGCCTCGATGCGATCCTCGACGGGGCGCTCGACCCTTGGCCGTTCGGGCGCTCCGATAAGACGCACGGCCTCGTCGGGCCCGAACCCGTGGCGACGACCCGTCTCGCTCCACACCCGTTGCAAGTCTCCGCGGGTCGTCAGCTTCTTAGCGCGACGGTTCTCGAGCGCCAGGTTGCGCAGCTCCCCGCGCTCCGGTGCCCGGCCACGACGGGCACGGAAACGCTCCGCAGCTCGGGCGACCTCTCGGCTGCGTCCCGAGAACTCCTCGGCAAGGCCACGCGGCACCCCCGCGATCTGAAAGTACCGGCCGTCCTTACCTGTCCCGCGCTCGATCTCATAGCCCTCCCCGGACAGCTCCTCAGCAAGCGATGAGCGGTAGAACGCCCCCAGCTCGCGGGCCGAGCGGAAGATCGACCGCGAAGCGACCGCGACGATCCTCTCGTCTTCCCTCACCGCGCCGCTGATCACGACATGACTGTGCAGCTGCGGGTCGGGCGCCTCGGCCCCGCTGACTCCCCTCGCGGTCGTGTGCCGGTACTCCGCGGCGATCACATCCTTGGCGTGCTCCTCCACCACTTGGCCGCCGTAGCGGCGGCGTATCACCGGAACCTGCTCGCGGAGATACCTAACCGCGCTCTCCACGGCCCTGGCGTGCGCGCCCTCGATCTGCTCGCGCTGCCACGGGTCGCCGAGGGCCCACACCGTCGAGACGGACTTCGGAGCGCTGAACGTCACGTCGATCCCGCCGCCCCTGCCGCCGCCGGCGCCCTCGGGTCGCAGCCACCTGCCGGTACCCGGGTGGCGACCATCCATCAACGAGACGAAGTCCGCGCCATCGACCGCCTCGCCCGCCTGCACCCCGAGCCTGGTCAGCGTCTCCTCATCGGAGAGCCAACGACCCGGCGCCTGCGTCATCTCGCCGTCCGGGGTCAGGTAGTAATCCCCGCGCTCGGGCGCCACCGTCTTGCTCTCCAGATAACGCGCGTAGCCGCCACCTCCGGACACAGGGATGCTTGCTGCCGTCATCACATATGTGATGACCCTGAGCGCCCCAGAACGGCCATGTAGTTTCTTCAGTGCCTGTTGGGGCCCTGTGGAAAGCGGGCTGACCGGCGCGTAGCGGAGCCCGTAGGGCGCAGCGAAGCGGCGGTCATGCAGTGGCGTCCGGTGCCCCGTCGAGGGTGTGGCAGACGGCGGGATGACTCGATTAAAACGGCTGGCCCCAACTGGGTGCCCTACGTTGGATTTGTCTCCCGTCGTCTGCCACGGACGCCGCCATGACTTCATAGAAGCGTGCTGCTTGCTCGACATGGCTTTGTCTGGCGGCCTCCACATCACCAGCGCCAACCAGCAACAAAGGAGACCGCAAATGATGATCGCAGTGGGCGTGGACACCCACAAGCACCAGCACCTCGCCGTCGCCGTGGACGCTCTCGGACAGCTCCTCGCCGAGATCACGATCACCGCGACTCTCGCCGGCTATGGCGAGCTACTCGCATGGCTCGCGGCACTCGAGGGAGAGATCCGTGTCGGGATCGAGGGCGCCGGCAGCTACGGCGCGGGCCTATGCGAATACCTCCAGGACAACGGCATCACCGTGTTCGAGGTCGAACGGCCACGGCGCCGCGAGCGACGCACCGGGAAGTCCGACCGGCTCGATGCGCTGCTGGCCGCAAAGAAGGTGCTTGCCGATGATGGGCTCTCCACACCAAGGGGGCACGGCAAGCGCCTGGCGCTGCAGATGCTGCTCGTCGCTTACCGCTCTGTCATCAGCGAGCGCTCACGGCTCTATAACCAGCTGCAGGCCCTCCACGTCGGAGCACCAGCGACGCTCAGGGAAAGGGTCGGGCCCGCGAAGAACGGCGCGAAACTCGCACAACGACTCACCGGGATGCGGACCCGCCCGAACGCCAGCCTGCAAGAGAACACCACCCTCCAAGTACTCCGCGACCTCGCCAACCGCACCCGCGCGCTCGACCAGCAAGCCCAGGACTACACCCGTCAGATCGACGCGCTTACGCGCGAGCTTGCACCCGCGCTGATGGACGAACCCGGCGTCGGGCCGATCTGCGCGGCGAAGCTGATCGCGTTCAACCCAGCACGCTTCAAGAGCGAGGCGGCATTCGCGCGAGCTAACGGCACCGCCCCGCAACCCGCGTCATCCGGCAAAACAGTCCGTCACCGCCTCAGCCGCGGAGGCGACCGGCAAATCAACACCGCGATCTACACGATCGCGCTCTCACGCTCCGTCCACCACGCCCCGAGCCGTGCCTACATCCAACGCCGAATCGACGAAGGCAAGACCAAGCGAGAGGCCATCAGATCCCTCAAGAGATACCTCTCCCGCGACCTCTACAACCAGCTCACAAAAACGCCCTTGACAACATAGAAGCATCCAACGAATTGCACAGCGACCGCACCCCCGTGCATATGGTCTGTTCTGACGAATGCGGTACCGCATTGAGTCAAGCTGCAGGCGAAGCGGCCAGTGGACCCGCAGCGTCGCACGACGCGGGAAGGTCGGCGGAAAAGCGGTCGCGAACGCAGAGCAACGCACATGGTTGAGGGCGTGCTCGCATGCCGGCGCGGGAGGACGCGCGGGTGACTAACGGCGGCTGCGCCAAGGCGGGGTACGGCCAGACTGTGCCGTAGTGTTGACCGTGTGCTCTCACACGACATCGCCCCGTTTGCAAATGGATTGAGCGCAAAGCTCGCGACGCGCTCACGACACGTATGCGCGTTTCTAGGCGCCGGCGCCGCGAGGGCCTGTGGGCTCCCAGATGTCGCAGAGCTTCAGAAGACAGTTCTCGGGTCCTTGAATTCGGAGGAGCGCGCGGCGTTCGAGAGTCAGCTAAACGGGCGGGACCTAGAGCAGGCGCTGAGTCGCTTGCGGCGAATCGCCGCACTGCTCGATGGAAGCGATGAAGAGGTCGCCGGATTGACAAGCACCAAGGCAGCGGAGCTCGACCGCGCCGTGTGTCATGCCATCGTCTCGGCGCTAGATCTCAAGGGCGCCGATAGCGAGCCGATGCTAAAGCTCGCAGCGTGGGCAGCGCGCGCCGACTACCTGCTTCCTCTCGAGTTGTTCACCGTGAACTACGACCTCCTCTTGGAGACCGCGTTGGAGGCACTGGGCGTCCCGTATTTCGACGGCTTTTCCGGTGCGCTCCGGGCCCGGTTTCGGACGGAGGTAGTCGAGGCCGACGCGGGTTCCCCGGCGGCTCTACCTGCGTTCATGGTGCGCGTGTGGAAGCTTCACGGATCGGTCCATTGGGCGTGGGAGGACACCGAGGTCGTCCGCCTGGGGGCGCCGGTCGCTGATCAGCAGCCTGCGGCGATCTATCCGTCGGACGCGAAGTACGACGAGTCTCGACGCGTGCCGTTCGTGGTGCTGCAGGATCGCTTCCGACGGGCAATGCAGCATCCGGAGACGCTGATGATCGTGTCGGGATACTCGTTTCGCGACGAGCACCTCAACGAGCTGGTTTTCGACGCGGCCCGGCGACGGCCGCGATCTGAGTTTGCGGTCTTCTGCCACGGTGAGATTCCTGACGCTCTCGCCGAGAAGGCAACATCGACCCCGAACTTGCAAGCGCTTGCCGGCAAGGAGGCGATCCTCGGCGGTGTTCGCGCGGACTGGAGCACGCCAAGCGACGTTCCCGAGGATCTATGGGCGGACGACGCCTTCGGACTTGGCGACTTCAGGAGGCTCGCCGCATTCCTGGCGCGAAGCTCCCCGCCACAGGGAGAGCTGCAGGCTCGATTGGCTGAGCTTCTCGCCGTTGCCGCAGAGCAGGCAGATGCCTGACAGTGAGCCGACAAAGATCGGGTGGGTGCGCCATGTGCTCGGCGCCCAGATCACTGTTGCGCTGGACGCCGATCTCGCCGGAGTGGCGCCAATCTTCCGAGGACGGCTACAGCCCATCGGCCAAATCGGATCGCTCGTCCGGTTCCCTCAGGGTCTCGTGGACCTGCTGGGTCAGGTCTCACTGCTCGGCATTTCCGAGCTCGCGGGAGCCCAAGCACCGGCGGAGGTCGTGCAGACGGGCGAGCGGTGGCTACAGGTCCAGCTCCTCGGAGAGATCGACCGAGCGACCCGCCGGTTTCAACGGGGCGTCGGCTCCTATCCGGGCCTCGACGACCCGGTGCACTTCGCGACCGCCGAGGACCTCCACGCGGTCTTTCCTCCGGTTGGCGAGGATCACCTGCGCCTGGGTCGACTCGCGGCTGCCGAGGATGTCCCGCTGTGTCTTCAGGCCGGGCGGTTTGTGATCCGCCACGCCGCGGTTGTTGGATCGACCGGGTCCGGTAAGACAAGCGCGGTAGCAAGCATCCTGCAACGCTTCGCGCGCGGCGGGTGGCCTGCGGCGAACGTCGTCGTGATCGACCCGCACGGCGAGTACCCACGGGCCCTCGGAGACGACGCGTCGGTCCTCTCCGTGCTCTCCGCCGAGGACCAAAGCCGCCTTCGCGTGCCCTACTGGGCGCTTCCCGCAGTCGACATCCTTGACGTGTTCGCCGGCTCGCACGGGGGACCAACAACCCGGAGTCGCTTTGAGGAGCTCGTTGCGGAGGCGCGGCGCGCCTTTGTGGCCGATGCAGACTGGCTGCAGCTCGACCCCACCGCCGTTACCGCCGACACACCTGTCCCGTTCGAACTCCGGCCTATCTGGCACCGGCTCGACTACGAGAACAACGAGACGCGGATGGAACCAAAGCAAGCCGAGACGGCCTGTGTGGAGGATTCCGGCGACCCCAGTACTCTCGTGCCGGCACGGTTTTCCGCATACGGGCAGGGTGGCGCCGCGCCATTCAAGGGGCCAATGCACGGCACACATGGCAGCCTGCCCGAGCGACTGCGACTCGGATTGCTCGACGCTCGCTTGCGCTTCTTTCAAGAGCCCGTGGCCGACACCGCCGGGCCTGACCCCCTCATTGACGTAATGGCGTCATGGCTTGGCGGCAGTAAGCCTGTCTCGGTGCTCGACTTCAGTGGTGTGCCCTCCCGCGCCAGCGAGCTGGCGATCGGCGTCGTCTTGAATCTCATCTTCGAGGCAGCGGTCCGCACACCCGCCGACGGCGTTGGCATCGGCCGTCCCCGCCCGGTCCTGATCGCGCTCGAGGAGGCCCACCGCTATCTCGGCGCTGACGCAGCGGCGATGGCGAGTGAGGCGGCCAACCGCATCGCACGCGAGGGCCGCAAGTACGGCGTCGGTCTGCTGCTGATCACGCAGCGACCGTCTGAGCTTCCAGACACTGCTCTGGCGCAGTGCGGCAGCCTGATCGCGCTGCGACTCTCAAATTCCGCCGACCAAGGAACGATTCGTGCTGCGTTGCCGGACACCGTGGCCGGGCTCGCCGATATTCTTCCGTCGCTGCGAACGGGCGAGGCAATCGTTACGGGCGAGGCGGTCGTCCTCCCAGCACGCGTCCTCGTCGATCTTCCGGACCCGATGCCCCTAGCCGAAGACCCGACGCTCGCGCCGTGGCGGGAGACAGCGACGGTGCCCGATCTGGCACCGGCCATCGCCGCCTGGAGGGGCGCCTATGATGTAACGCGATGATCGAGTGGCTTCCAGTGGTCGGTTCTGGACGCATCGTGGCCGAGGCGTACCTCCCCGAACAAGAGACGATCCTCGTGCGCTTTCCCGATGGCGTCGAGTGGAGCTATTCGGCATGCACGGCGACAGTGTGGGACGAATTCACCGCGCCCAACCAGTCGCGTGGCGAGTTTATCGCCCGAGTGCTGGACGCTAAGCCCAATGGCCGCTGGGCTGGGTGAAGCCGGACAGCGTGCCCTGATGGGCACGTATTTCCGAACCCCTGCTTGGCTGTCGGCTCATACAGCCGTCGGTACCGAACGGCGTATTCAAGGTCAAGCGACGTGATGGCTGATGCGCAGTTGCCCTAATCGGGCGGCAGGTCCGCAACGACACGCAGCGGCTGTCCGAGCTCGCGGATGATCCGCACCCGGCAGGTCAGCGGGAACCCGGCGGCGCGTGCCTCACTGAGCCGGTGGTAGGCGCCGGGCTCGAGCGTTCCAACGGGGCGGCCGTCCAAGACGACGCGCCATCCATCGTCCACGGGCAGAAGCTCGCCTACCTTCGCGACGCGCTTGGATTTCGCCCTGCTGTGGAGCGCCTCGTCGAGGCGCTCGGCCTCTCCGTTGTCGAGCCGCACCGTCGGTCCGAGGCCCGGCGGCAAGAACGGCTCGTCGTCGGACCGCGGCGTCGGGCTCGCCCAGAGGAACACGTCGACGTATGCCTCGTCGCTGTCGTCTTCCGCTTCAAGTGCGGCACGACACGTCGCTGGCAGACCCTCCTTGTGGAGCTGCTCGACAGCATCACGGAACTCGGGGGCAAGGCCGTGTGGGATCGAGCCAAGTTCTTTGCCGCCGACTGTCACGCGGACCGCTCCCGCGTACTCGCCCTCGAGCTCGATCACTAGCTTGGCCATCGCGAGCGACCCGAATCGTGCGATAGCACTCCGTAACGTGGCCTTGTGGTAATACACGCCGGCCGTCTTGATCTGACCGCCACCTCCGGCGCTAAGCGTCGGCCACGCCAACCAGCTTGCGTTATCCCCGTGGGCGTTGCGGCGGGCTGCGGGGTTGCGATCGTCCTTGCGTCGACCGAACAGTCTCACCATGCCACGTCTCGAAGTCGCACGCAGGCAGCGTACCTCCGGCCAAGGTGGTCCCGCGGCGAGTGCCGGGAACTCAAGAGTGCGGGAGGCTTGGCAGGGCCGCGGGTTGGATCTCCAGCGGCCGATGCCGCTTATAGGCGGTGAACACGTACACGATCGCCGAGCGTCTCTTGAGCGATAGTGGCCACGTGCTGGTGGTGGGTGAGCACGACTACCTGGGTGCGCTGCGCGATCTCCGCGAGCGCGGGTACGGTGGTGGCGACGCGTTGCTCGTCGAAGTTGACGAGGATGTCGTCGAGTAGGACCGGGAGAGGTGGCAGCGCGTCGAGATGGTGCTCGAGCGCCGCAAGGCGTAGGGCAAGGTAGAGCTGGTCGAGGGCGCCGTCGCTCATTCCGTTGACGCCGAGTTCGCCGCCGTTGTCGCGGCGTGCCATGAGGACCGGGTGATCGCCGTCCTCATCGTCAACGAAGAGGCGGCTGAGCGAGTCGGCCGTGAGCTGAGGAAGCAACTGCTCGGCCCGCTCGAGGATTGGCGTAGCGTTGTGCTCGCGGTGGAACGCGATTGCGCGAGTGAGCAGGGCTGCGGCGGCACGCTCAGCGAGGTAGCGCTCGGCGAGCTCTGCGATGAGCGCAGCCTCGTGCTCGGCTCGCTCGCGCTCAAGCGCCGCCTCGGTGCCGTGGTCGAGCTCGCCAAGTGCCGTGATGGCTTTTGTGTGCTGTTCCACCAGCGTCTCAAGCTCGTTCCTGGCGGACTGAAGCGTGTCGTGATGGGTGGCAAGCTCGGCGGCAAGGTCGTCGCCCGTGCGCTCGTCAAGGAGCTGTTGAAGCTCGGCTACCGGCTGTTCGCCCTGCTCGACGATGCGCTTGTCGAGCTCGTCCAGCTCGTGTCGAAGCTCATCGCGCAGGGTGGCACGCTCCTCAATCTCTGGCAGTTCCTCAGCGGCGGCGCATTGTGCTTGCTTGCACAGGCGCGAGAGCACGCCCTCAGCGTCGCGCAGCTCCTCCTCAAGCTCAGCGATCCTTTCCACAGCGACGCCCTCGCGGTCTTCAAGCTGTGAGCGCTTCGCCGCAGCCGTTTTGGCAGCTTCGACGCGCTGGTTCAGCGTGCGGATCAGCTGGAGCGCATCGGTCTCCTGTAGGTCCGGGGCGAGTGTGCCAGCAAGCGCGGTGACGGTGCCGGCGTATGCGTCGTAGTTGGCAGTGATGCGCTCAATGCGATGGCCGAGATCGGCGACGACTTTCTCGTTGGCGGCAAGATCGTCGAGCAAGCCAATCGTGTCGCGGGCAGCTTCCGGCGGCATGTCGACGGGTAGGGCGAGCGGCTGTAGAGCTTCTGCCCAGCGCTTGTTCCAGTCCTTGAGGTTCTTCTCGGCCTGCTGCGCGGCGCGCTTCGCCGTGACGGACGCGTTGGCAGCCTCGTTGGCATCGGCGACGACCTGCTGGTGCCCGTCGATCGCTGATCGGGTGCGCTCGACGATCAAGTGGGCGTGCTCAACCAGCTGCTCAAGCGGCAGATCGGCGTCGGCAGGTGAACCTGCGGCGTCGAGCGCCGCGCGCAGGCTGACCGCGGTCTGCTCGGCACGGCTGAGGACATCTTGGTGTTCGGCGAGTTCCAGTGCGAGGTCCGTGTGCTGCGCAGTGAGCTCGTCGTAGCGCGCACGCCATTTATGCATGGCATCAGCGTCGTCGAGGGGGGTGATGCCGCAGGGCTGCCAAAGCTCGTGCCAGGCCGCGAGAAGCTGGTCGCGCGGTGTCGCAGCATTCGTGAGCTCTTCTTCGCGGGCACCGTGCTGTTTGATGATCTCCTCTAGTTCGGCGGTCAGATGGCCGCGTTGGGCGACTTGGTCGGCCTGCGTGAGGAGCAGGTCCGCCAACTCGTCGGCCTGGGTGAGCGCTACCCCGAGCTCTGCATGGGTGCGGTGAGCGCCTTCGAGATCAGACTCGTCGAGGTGAGTGCCAAGATCGACATAGCTCTGGTCACGCTGGCCCCGGGCCGCAACCATCTGTTTTCTCGCATTCTCGACCTCCTCTGCGCCGAGCGTCGCGAGCTGCAGCTGTAACTGGTCTCGCTGGCGTGCGAGGCGATCGCGCTCGCTGCGTAGCTCGGCGAACTGCGTAGCCAGTTCCTCGATCTTCGCCCGGTGCGTGGCGATGACGGCCGCCGGTGGGGGCTCGGCGGGTAGCGGGGCGCGAGTGTCGAAGGGCGGACTGACTGTGGCTGCGGCAGCGACCAGCTTCGCGATCGCACGATCAGCGGCACTCTTCTGCTTGGCGGCGGCGAGCGAGAGTGGCACCTGCTCGGCAGCCGCGGCCGTCCACGTCGCGATCACGTCAGGGGCCTCAGGGGACGTAGGGGCGTCCTTCAGCGCTCGCACCGCCTGATCGTTGGCCTCGTTGCACTCCTGTAGACGCTCTTCCGCGACCCGCTTACGCTCAAGCAGCTTCACCTGCTCATCGCCGAGTTTCGCTATTGACGCGCGGAGCGCCCGATCGACGGGAGCTGGGTGCTCGGGTGCCGCGCTTCCAAGCTGCTTGCGCAACGCGACGGCGATCTCCTTCTGTGCCTCAAGCTCGCGCGAACGATTGGCGCAGTCTCCGAGTGCCGTCTCGTGGGTATTGATGTGTCCGGCTAGCGCCTGAATCTCCGCGGCTCGCTTGAGTAGCTTCTCGGGAACTTCTACGGCAGCGATCTCGCTCCGGAGCCGCTCGAGCGTGTTGTTCGCTGTGGTGAGCTGACCGGTTGAGCGCTCGCGCTGCTCAAGCGAAACCTCACGCCGCGTCGTCGCATCCTGCGCCAAGACGGGCACGTCATCGAGCGGCTCAAGGTCGGCGAGGACCGTCTCGCGACGCGCGAGCGCACCGGTGACCGAGGCCAGACGCTCGAGTGCCCGCTCCTCGCGCTCAAGCCCAGCCACTTCGCTGGTCTTCTCGCCGCGCACGCCGGCGAGCTGGTCAACGAGGGCCGAGGCCGTCTCGTATTCGCGTGGTTTGACAGACAGGGCGCGGGCCTGCTCCATGTGGTTGCGGTAGGCGAGCAGCCCCGCGTTCAGGAGCGGCTTGCGCGCCTTCCCGTCCGCCTTGAACAGCGCTTCACCGCGTCGACCGAGTTCGCGACGCACCGTGGCAAGGTTGCCGGCGCCGAGGGTCGCGCCAAACAACGACACACCGAAGTCGCCACCACCGACCACCAGGCCGGCGCCGCCCTCGCGCAGCTCGTGGTGATCGACGAGAAACAGGCGGTCATAAAGCGCTTCGTCGATCCCGCCGAGTACGTGGCGCAGCACGCTGTCATCGAGCGGCTCGTCGTTGGCATCGCGAAGATCGCGCTGACGTGCCTTTACACGGGCTAGCTCGACGCTGTGCCCATCGGCGGTGTCCAGCAGCGCACCCACGCGCAGACGCTCGTATGGGTGCACGTGCGCGTCGGGAGTGACGTGAGGGAAGCCGAACAGCAACGCGTGGATCGCGCGCAGAGCCGAACTCTTGCCGGCCTCGTTGAGACCGAGCACCACATGCAGGTCGCACTCTGCGGGCTCACCGAAGTCGATCACCTGGTCGGTGAAGGGCCCAAACGCGACCAGTCGAAGCTCGTGAAAGCGCACGCTAGTCGCCGCGCCCGGCCGGGTCGACATCGAGATCCCTGCTGAGACGCGCCCGGCCGAGGTCGAGCACACGTTCGCGAGCCGCATCGCGATCCGCGAGCCACGCCAGCGGTCCGGCCGCGTCAAGTAGCTCGGATGGAATGCGCGCAAGCAGCTCATCCAGCGCCCCATCGAGCTCCTTGCCCGTGCGCTCATCCCCTACGACGGCCTCAAGCGCGCTGACGAGCTCCGGGTCGCGAGCAGCGCCACCTTTCGTCGGCGACGTTGTGGCCGCGGACACCCCTCCGAGCCACAGCGTGTCCGGCGCGACATCATTGGCCGCCAACACGAGCTCGGCATGCAACTGCTCGCTCTCCGCGAGCAGCCAGTTGTGAAGCGGCGTCTCGCCAGTCAGCCGCACCCGGCAGGCCACCGGCAACCCGTCGGCATCACCGAGAAGACCCCCGAGCGCAGAGCGGGCACACTTGAGCAGACCGTCGAGCGTTCCCACCGACGTACAGTCGATCTCGGCGGTCGACCACCGCAGCACATCGAAGTTGACCGGTTCCACGACTGGCTCCTCGCCGCGCTCCAGCTCCACCAAGAGGCCGCCGTGAGGGCCACACTCGCGGATGCTGCGCCCCTGGATACAGCCGGAGTAGAAGGCCGGCGGCCCGTCGCACGCACGCCCGCGAATGTGGATATGTCCGAGCGCCCAGTAGTCATACCCGAGCCGCTCGAGATCCTGTGCCGAGCAGGCCGCGTATGAGTCGTGGTCGGGGTGGCCCGCAAGGCTCGTATGCAGCAACCCAATATTGATCATGTCGGGCAAAGCCGTCGGATAACCGGCAGCGAGATTCTCAGTCACCTCGCGCGTTGCGAAGCCTTGGCCGTGCACCGCAACCCCGAGCTCAGGGAAGGCGACGGTCTCGGGCTTCTTGGTCGATAGGACGCTCGTTCCCTGCGGAAGCGTGATTTGACGGGTGATCCTGCTCGCAGCATCGTGGTTACCCGAGATCACGACGGCCGGGATCCCACCGCCGCGGAGCAGGGCGAGCTGGCGGGCGAAGAATATCCCGGTGCTGACGTCCTGCCAGTCCCCGTCGTACACATCGCCGGCGATCACGACGAGGTTCACATCCTCCTCAAGCGCAAACCGCACAGCCGCCTCAAATGCCTCACGCGTGCAACTCGCCGCCGTGTCGGGCGCGCCCTCATGCGCCGAGAGGCCGCGCATCGGGCTGTCGAGATGGAGATCGCCGAGGTGGAGGAGACGCACGGGCGTCCATACTGACGGTTCTCGCCCGAGGAGGCGAATCGCTTCCGAGGTGCACGCCTCGACGCAGCTGGCGGTCACTGACCCTAGCGATTCGCTCGACCCCCGCCACGTTACGCAGCCCCCGACCCACGATCGCGAGTGGGGGCGTCGTTCGCCCGGCTCAGGGACCTGTCCTGGGCTTCTCCGGCTCGAGATCGCGGAGCCGCCTCATGACGCCCTCTGCTGGAGCAGGCGGATCACAGTCTCGCGCTCCGGGCGCGATGTCTCGATCACTGGGCCTTCGCGTGACCAGGCCTGGAAGTCGTGGACGAGCAGCGTCTGGCCGGTGTCGCGTGGCGCGAGCTTACGAACCAGGACATCGGCGAAGCGACGGTCGTGAGTCGTAACGATCAGCTGGCGCTGCTCGCGGATCTGGCGGCACAGGTCTCCGAAGCTAAGGATTGCGATGACATCCAGTGCCTGCAGCGGGTCATCGAGCACAAGGAATGGCAGCGCGGCGCCACGCGCGTTGAGGGCCATGCCCAGGAAGTAGGAGAGCGCGACCACGTTGAGCTGGCCCTCGCTGAAGACCAAGAGCGGGTTGGCTGTGATGTCCCGATCGCGGTCACGGACGATCGGGACGATCTGATTGCGATTGCGCATCACGTCCTGTGTGGCCACCAGTTCAGTAAAGGCTGGGCTGGGCGCGAGGCGGTCGAAGACCTCGGCGAAGCTCGGGCCCAGTCGGTCGAGGGCGTCCTTGAAGATGTCCTTGGCGGCTTCGTGCGCCGCACGGACAAGCTCCTGCGCCCGATCACACCGCTCCTCAAGCGAAGTGACCTGCTCGTCGGCAGCGTTGAGCTCCGTGCCTGCAGCATCGGCTTCATCGGCCAGCCGCGTGACGTGTGCACCGGAAGCCTGGTTCACCGCCCGTACGAGCTCGTCCATCCGGGCCACGGCACTCGAAAGCGCCTCGAGCAGCGAGTCTACGGTTGGCGCGTCGAGCACGCCGACGTTGAAGCGAAGGCGATCACCGACGTCGGCGAGCACCTTGCTCAGCTCCGCTTGCGAGGCGTCGAGGCTGTCAAGGGCGGCGCGGTGATCCGCTAGCGCACCGCGAACACGAGCGAGGTCGGCCTGGGCCCGGACCAGTGCGTCCTGGGACGCCTGGGCACCGGCAGCCAGCGCACGCGACCGGTCAAGCACCTCTTGAAGATGGGAGCGGACAGAAGCCTCGTCGATGGGCTGGTCACAGACCGGACAGCGGTCACCGAGAAGATTGATAGCCGACGAGGCGAGCTGCACGAGGGCCGGCGCCTGCTCTGCGGACTCCTTAGCCGCCTGCTCAGCGGCTGCCGTGGCCGCTTCGGCGTCTTGTGCCAACTGTGCCGGGTCGGTCGGGTGCTTGACTAGTGTCTGGAGGCCCTCCCGGACGGCCTCCACAGCCCTAACGACCCGGCCGGAAGTCGCGCTCAGCTCGGTGACCGTTTCGACGTCGACAGCGTCGTTGACGATTAGCTCCACCGTCGCGGGCAGTTGCACCTGCACCGCGCGCATCCCGTCGGCTAGTAGCGCGGCGATCTCGGCTCCCGAGCCGGCGGCCTGGTGCGCCTCATCACGACGGCGAAGGGCCTCTACGTGACGTTGCGCGGCCCGGGTGCGCGCCGCGCGAGCCGCCGTGCGCTCGCGGACCAGTCCTTCGTGAGCACGTTTTGTCGCCGACGCGAAAGCTGTGACCTCTTCAAGCCCGATGAGGCCAGAGAGGCGCTCGTGCAGCTCGCCGCCGGCAGTGTTGAGCGCGTCGCGGATGGCGTCTTGGCGCAGCAGCCCCCAGGTGGGCACAGCCCGGCGAAGCTCGGCGGCGGAGCTGATCCCGAATGCGTCGGCAAGGCGGCTCTCAGCGGCGGCGTCCTCAAGCAGCTCGTCGGTCACCATAACCGTGAGGTGGGTGCGATCCTGGTTCCCGGTGCGCGTAATCACGTGCTCGACGCCGTCTACGTCCACGGTGAGCACCACGGTCGCGCCGTCGGGTTTGAAGCGGTTGGTCACCGCGTCCTCGGTGCGCCGCAGGCCACGGACCCGCTCAACGAGGTGCCCGAGCTCACCGCAGAACAGCCACAGCAGCGCGTCAACCATTGAGGTCTTGCCGGTACCGTTGTCACCGCGAATGACGATCACATCAGCGTCAAGATCGATTGGCTGGCGCTTGGCAAAGCCGCGGAACCCCTCGATCCCTAGATCCTTAAGGCGGACAGTCACGGGATGTGCACCTCGCCCCTCTCCGCGAACGATGACAACGCGGCGTCCGCGAGTGTCACCTCGATATGAGCGTCAACGAGCATGGCGCGCATGGCACCGAGCGGCTCCGTGAGCTCAATCTGAGCCACGGGCCGCAGTGGCAGCAGCAGGCGCAGGATGCGCTCAGTGGTAGCGCGGTCGCCGGTCACCACGAGCTTTCGGGCATAGCGGGTGTCCGACTCCACGGCGTCGCGCACTTCGTTGTAGCGCTGGTTGTCACCTGGAACGACGAGGACTAGGTACAGGTCCCAGCTGCGCGGGGAGGGATGTACGGCGGCGTAGCGCGTCAGGGTCGCTTGGGCGTCTTCGACGAAGCGCTCGGTGTTGTCGTCGGGTACGACGACGGCCATGACGAGCGCGTAGAGCGTCTCGGCGAGCAGCACCGAGCCGAGCGCCTCCTCATCGGAAAAGTCGACGTCGTATCCACCTACCGCGAGGACGGCGCGGCAGTGCTCTAGCGCATCTGCAGGCCGGATCATGCGGCAAGCCTCCCATTTAGCGCATCCTCAGCACAGACTATTTGGATCGCATCTTCGCTGCCTGCGCCAATGTCGGAGTCCTGTTCGACCCCGGCTCCGATCTCCGTGGGCGCCGAAAAGGGTGGAAACTTGCCGGTGGCGCCCGGGATCACCACGGTGATCGGGGTTCCGGGCACGTACCAGCCATTACGACGGCGGCGAGCGATCCGCGCCCGCGCGGCTGTCGCGACGTTGCCCCAATGTTCCATCGGGCGACAGACGCTCTCGAAGTAACGGTGCTCGGTGCGGATCGTGAGGCTTCCGTCGGTCCCAGAGGCGAATACCGTGCCCCCGTCGTTGGCGGCGAGCTGCGCGATGCACATGAGAGCAGTCTGTCCGGCACCGTCGAATATGAAGGGGCGACCGTGGAGCGCCGAAGTTACGCCGTCGCGCCACCAGCGGAGGACGGCATCAGCGGGCGTGTCGGCCAGCGCCGCGCCGAGCGCCGCGTGCCCAGTGACGGTCGCCTCCGACCAGTTCTGCTGCTCGCGGTCGTGCAGCTTACGTGCCTCCTCGCCCGCGCGGGAGAGCGCCTCGCTAACGGCTGCGCGGAGAAGGTCGTCAAGAAACTCATCAGCACCCATGCGCATCGCGACTTCGTCTGCGCGCTCCTGCAGGACGGTTTTCCACGCCTGCGACAAACCGAACGGGTCGACCACGCGAACCGTGGTTGTCTCATGAGTCCACACGTCTGCCAGCTCCTGCACCGGCTCGCCGACATAGGTACCGACTGTCCCAAGCCCAACGAACACAACCGTTCCCCCCGTGAGCGCGCTCTCGACCTTTGCGCGGGCCCAGCGGCGCGGCGTGTCGACCTCGTCGCGCGTTAGGACGAGGGTCTCGGGACGACGCGCGCAACCGTGGAGCTTGAACAGACATAGGGTCCCATCGGCGAGGTCGAGTACGTCACGTGCGCGCGAGACACCCTCAATGGGGACCTCCACCCGGACCCCGCCGTTCTCCACGCCGCAATCCCAATTCGCCGACACGGCGTGCACCAACCCCTCGCGGAGGAGAAGCGCGACAATCTCATGGCCGTATGTGGGTTCCATCTCTCTAAAGGGCCATACCTGCGCGGCGCGGCCCTTGAGCTGGCCAAGGCGTTCGGGCGCGTCACGCTCGAACCGTGCCGCTAGCGACTCGAGATCGGACTCCGGCAGGTCGGCTTCCGTCACGCCGAGCAACTCGGCGACGATTGGGCGCAGCCTGTCGGCGACATCGTCGCCGCGCGGACCGCAGGCCGGCGACGGGATGCTCAGACCAGCGCCCAAATAGAGAACTAGGTGCCCGTGGGAGCCATCGCCTACGAGCGCAGCCACGGCGGGAGCCGGCGCCTCGCGCAGCGGCTTAGGACGGTAGCGGACTCCGCCGAACGCGTTCAAGCGACGATCATCCGGAGACGTAGACGATTGAACACCTCAGCAAGTCCGCGGAGGCCCGTGACCTCGCTCCCAAGCTCATACATGGCTGCAGCATACGGCGACTGAATCTGAGGGCTGGAACCGTGCGGAAGCCGGCCCAAGCCTCCGGAGCCGGGCGAGCGCGCGATGTGGGGGCCGGCGCAAACGGCAGCGCCCCTACGGCGCTTCGGTCTGCCTGCCCCTATCGCCCGTGTGCACCAACGAGCGCAAACGGAACCCTATTGGAACCTTGGCTCTCTCCGGCCACCCCACCGTCCCACGAAAAAGCCCCGCCGGAGCGGGGCTTTTCCTCCATAGCGGGGGCGGGATTCGAACCCGCGACCTTCGGGTTATGAGGTCGAAATAGGGGGTTTCGCTGGGTGTCGATTTGGCTTGCTAGAGCAGTTTTCGTGCCTCTCAGTATCCCCCAGTTTTGCTCAAATTGGCCCCAAATTGGGCCCCGCTCTGAAGCTCGCACGAGACGCTGCCTCCCGACTGCGATCAAGAGCCAGCGAGCGCGGGTCGAGCGGGTGTCTCCCAGCGCATCGGGCTGCGCGGGCGTTCGAGGAGACGCTCGAGCGACTCGATTTCCCGGAGGGCCGGCTTGGCCGATCCCGAGGCGCAGGCGCGCTTGGGGCCGTCGGGGCGCTGGCCCGCCGGTCGCGACGCACCGATCGGGCTGGACGTGGGGGCATTCGCAGAGCGCGCCGGGGGGAGTCGCGAAGCGACCGGCGCGCGATTCTGCGGCGTAGCCGCCGTGACGTTCGCTCAAAGGCGCTGAAGGTGACTGTTGAGCTGGGGTCAAGGCCGGCCCGCAGGGCCGCCCCGGAGGGGCCGAAGGGCCTTGACGCCGGCGACGCCGAGCCCGCCGCCAGCCCCATCATGCTCGCAGTCGGCAGCTTCGCTGCCGACATGATCGCCCATCCTCTGCGTTTCGCGCCCTCGGGTCGGCCTGTCCACGCCACCGTCGTGGTTGCGTCGATTGCTCGCTCGAGTCGGGTGGATTCAGGCTCAACCCGGGTCAGATCACCTGATCGCTTGAGAGGATTGGGCGATGACGACCAAGGGCAAGAGGTATCGAGAGGAGGTGCGGGAGCGTATACGAAGGCTGTGGTGCGATCGGGCCGTCCGGCTAGTCCGGCGAGCGCTGAAAGACGAGCGCCGTGGAGCTGAAGATGTCGTCGACTTCAGACTCGCCGATGACCTCGTTATTGGCTACCGCGGAATTCTCCATGACCCCGTTGGCGGTTTGATTCCAGGCCTGGGCGATGGACTCGCGGACCCAGTCAGTTAGCGCGAGCGAGGCTGACGAGGTGACTGTCTCGCCGAGGTCTGAAGAACGGACCGGCGCACCTATGACGATCGTATCCGGCCCCGGCATAAACTTCGGTTCGTAGCCCCCCGGAATACGCAACTCGTCATTGTCGATGTGCTCCCAGAAGAAGATGCGCTCGCGCTCAGACGCCCATTCGGTGAGCTCGGATCGACTCATTGGTCCCTCGGCGCCGAAGCAGATCGGCAGATCGCCGATATCGCCTCCGTAACGTGCCACCGCAGCGGCCAAGCCGATGCTCTCTTCCTCCGTCAGGCCCGCGCCGAGCCATAGCGCGGCCTGTTCAGTGGCCCAGCGCGCGAAGGCCTCAGCCGAAACGAGCGCTCGCGCTTGGGAGCGGGCGAGATTTGGTTCCCCTCCCAACAGGACGCCGATCATCGAGCCGCCACGACGAGCCTCCAACCCGCCGACGGTCAAGACACCGGACTGGAGCTCTCGGAAATAGAGGGCCGCCGGGATCGCCACCAGCCGGCCGAGCGTTTCGCCGTGCTCACCGAAAAGGGGCCGCAGGCGGTCGATCTGAGCTGGCGTAGCCTGCCCGCCGATTCGCCGGATGAGTGCTGCGGCGTCGATCTCGCACCAATCGCCCCCGCACAGAACTTGCTGCGGACGGCTGCCGCTGACCACTCGAAGGTTGGCCTCGAGCGTTGGACAGAGCTGACCCAGCGCGACCGCGGTCTCATTACGCAAAGCCGAGGGTTCGTCGTTCTGTTCAGGATCGTGGACCTCGAAACTGACGATCGTCCCTGGTTCGGCCATTCGCTCGGCAGGCTCAGCGAGGCGCAGCAGGGCCCTCCGACTGAGCCCGGCAGGAAAGTCAAGGACATAGGTCTGGTCAACGCCGCTTGTGTAAAAGCGGGAGCGCACACGCACGGGTCGGTCGAACATGAAAACCGAAAAGAATCCGATGCCGAAGCGACCAATAGATTCAAACTCGCTTGCTGCCAGTCGGGGTAGAAGATGAGTGACCGCCGGATCCCGCCACAGCGACCGCCCGAAATCGAGGAGGGGTCCAGCGAGCATCTCCGGCGCCATGCCGACGCCGTTGTCACGGACCTCAACGGCCAGCCATTCGTCACGCTCGATGACGGCAATGTCGACCGACTCGGCTTCCCAGCCGGGCTGCAAATGTTTGCGAGCGTTGATGGCATCCGCAGCGTTCTGGATCATCTCGCGGATCGGAACCGTCGGCTTGGCCCCGTAGAGTTGGCGACCCCCCATTCTCCGCACCAGCGAGGTGACGTCGGAGACGGTCAGGCGAGCATCCACCGGTTCCCACCCGGTCGTCTTGACCGACTGCCGTAGACGTTCAGGATCGCCGGCGCCCAGTACACCCTTGACGGCGAATGCCGGCCGTCCGAGATCCTGTAGGAGCAAGTCCACCTGACGAAGCTCTCGGTCGACGGACACGAGCGCGTCCGCGGCCAACCACCAAGCGTCCGACTCGTCCCGGCCGAACGGCGAGACGCTTTGATATCGCAGCCGTGTTCCCTCAACGCCAGCCCTCGCCAGGCGACCCTGGAAGTCCCAATGGAGCAAAGCCTCGCCTTGGGGATCTTGTAGCAAGCGGCGAAGCTCGGGCGCCCGGCGGCTATCGAGATGGCTGTAGTCGGCCAGCCGCAAGAGGCAAGCGAGCTTTAGCGCGTCGACCTCCCACTCATGGGGAGCTCGGCAATGGCCATCCGGATCCCGGCCAGGTTGCGAAGCTCGGACACAGACCACCAATGGCTGGCCGCCAGCTGTCCGGTTAGGTGGGTGAAGCGGTCCCGGAGATCCTCGTCCTCGACCAGGAAGGTCTGATTGGGCTCCTTCCCAAACGCGACGCCGGCTAGGTCGACAGCCTGCTGCGCATGGCGCTCTCGAAGGATGATCCTGTCGGCTGCCGTGGCAGCTTTGGCGCCAGGGGCCTCGATTTCGGCAGTGGTGGGGGCTCGGCCCAGCGAGGCGCGCAGAATCCGGCCCAGCGCGTCGCGCCACTCAGGCCTGGCCCGCAGTTCCTCCATGCCGCCGGGATAGGCGGCGACAGCCAAGCCGAGGTCGTGAAGTAGGACTGCGATGCCGAAGACGAAGCCCTCGGCCGCATTGAAGCGGACATCCTCGCCGCCGATGAGGTCGGCGAGGAGCCAGAGCGCGTCAAGGTGGCCTTCGTCATGAACCGTGAAGTCAGGCAGGTCCCGTTTGATCTGGGCGGCCATAGGCAGGACGTTTCCGCGCGTGTTATCGAGTGCCGCCCGCAGCCGATCGCGCTGTTCGACGTCGATCGTGTCGGCATTGGGACCAAGGCTTTCCTTCCAGAGACGCGAGTGGACGTACTCTGGTTGCGCGTCGGGGGCGTGCACACCCGAGGAATCTAGAGACTCGGCAAGGTCCGTATCACCCGGGACGCGACGTTTGAGCGGCTGGCGCGATCGTGTCGAAACGATCGCGAGGACGCTCAGCATCCCTGTAAAAAGCGGGCAGCCGTCTCTCGATCAAGCGGCGGGCCGTTTGCTCTGGCTCATCGCGTAGGCTGATCGCACCCCGGCCGGCCGTCCGTCTCGACGCCGTCTGGCGCGCCGGGTAAGCCATTAGCTAACCATCCGCGAGCGGGCGTACCTCGATCGCGCCGCCCATGCTCGCCGCGGGGATCCGCGCGGCCAGCGCGAATCGCCGCGTCGAGGTCGTCGGCCTCGAAGAACAGGTAGCCGCCGATAGCCTCCTGATGCGGCTGATCGACTTGTCGACGCTGAACGCGTCGTGGATGTCGCCGACCCGGAAGTTCGGCTGCTCCTTGCAGTGGGTACTGTATGCAACCCTCGTCCCCATACGGTTAGCCGACGGCTGGTAGAGATACGCCATCACTTGCAGAGTCGGGAGTCCGTGTCAGCAGCCGTGCGGGCGTGCTGCTCCACGCTCGATCCGTGAGCTGGCACTAGTCGGTCCCCCCGACTGTTGTCGCGGGGTGATCGCTATCTCCGACGCTCTCGACCAACCTGTCGAGCCACTGCCCGAGCGCCTCGACCAACGCCTTCAGCTCAGCCAAGCTCGTTAGGTCGGCAGTGAGGTTCCGTCCGAGCTTCCAGACCTCGTCGGTCGCCCCGCGAGCTTCGCGGGCCGTCGCGAGTCTCCGGAGTTCCTCGGCCCTTCGACGAAACTCCTTGCGCTTCTTGCGCATCTCGAGCACAAGCTCCCCGCCGGCGAAGACCATGCCCGCGGCCGGGATCTGTTGGAGGACCTTCGGACCTGCCTTGGTGGCGACGAACTCGATTCCGGTCTTTGCGGCCTGCTTGGCCGCCTCCCAACTCGCCTCGCGACCGATCTGCTCCTTTGGCTCAAGTCCACTGAAGTAGTCAGTCGCCCTCATGTAATTCTCGAGGACTTCCTGACGCGCCTCGAGGAAGTCCCGAACGGCATCGAAAGTCTCTGCGATCTCGGTCTCGGCAGCGATCTCACGCTCGATGATCCCCTGAAGCTTCGCGAGCTCCACGTTAAACCTCCCCGACATGTCGGTGACACGTCGAAGCCCCTCAAGCTCTTGGTCGCTGAGGGCTGCGAAAACCTCAAAGCGGGCTTCCGCCGTCTGGGCATTCGCCAACCGGTCGACGAAGGGAAGAAGAATCCGTTCGATGTCGCCACGGCTCTCCTCGACGGTCTTCTGGTGTGCCGCGACGCCACCCTCCGCGGTACGCGCCGTCGTCAGGAACTGATCCACCGACACAGCAGCCACAATCCCCTGGACCGCGATGAGGACGGGCAGCCAAGCGGCGACCTGTTGCTCGACAGACTCGGCCTTCTGGACGAGCTCTGGATCGTGGTCGTTGTCCGCATCGCGGTAGCGCTGAAGCCGACCGGCGACCGTAGCCGCAACGTCACCGCCGCTCTCGAAATTCTGGTTGATCACTTCGAGGCACCGTGACCGTGCCTCGAGCAGCTGGAGGGAGCGGGACTTAAGGTCGTCGAGGACGGGTTGAATGTCCAGAAGCTCTGCCACCGCACCTCCCCGTTTTGTCGGCCAGCGGTTCAGTCGTCCCGTGTGCACGGAGCGTGGTTGGGGACCGATAGAACCGGGCTGAATGCGCGGAGCGCCCTGCTGGAGGGATAATGCTGCCACATCGGCCGCCGAGAACAACGAACGAGGTAGGCCTGCTCCCATGCAGATGGATCGGCTGGGCTGTGATCCAGGGGCGGTCCAGCCAGCACAATCGAGCCCTTGCGTCGCCGCTCAAATGGATTAGTGCAACCCCGAGGGACAGCAGGTGTCTCGGGCTCCCTGATCCAGGCCCTGGTATCCGCCAACAGCAGGCGTGTTCGTTCGCAGCGACGACACGCCCGCACGGGACGAGATGCGCGGGCATACGATCGGCTCATGCTCGCCGCGGTCGGTTATTGCGGAAGCGCTCGCGATCGCTCACCAGTCCCGGTCCTTGCGCATGAGTGCTCCGGGATGGGCTATTCGATCCCGAACCCGCGGTCGTTGTCGCGGTCTGGCTCGGTGCCTTGCTCCCATGCTTGTTGGCGGTCTTGTGCTTCCTGGATGACCTGGTCGATGTAGGGGTCGCGGTCGGTGTCTTTGGCCTGGCTGTTGGCGGTGTCGCTGCCGGGCGGTTCGGGCTGGGCCGGTTGGTCGGGTTGGCCCTCGCGGTCTGCCTGGGGTGTGTTTGCCTCTTGGGTTGTGACCGGCTCTCGGGCTTGGCTTTGCTCGATGACGTGCCCGATGCGGTCGGTCAGCTCGGCCTCGATGTCTCGCTCGCCGCGGTCCTCTGTGGTGATGTGGATGTCGGTGCGGTCCTGGCTCTGGGTGGCGATGACGAATCCCTGCTCGCGGCCGGTCTGCCAGCCGCCGAACAGCGCGTACGTCGGCTCGCCCGTGTGTCCTTTCAGGTCATAGACCTGGGAGTACGCGAGCTTGATGTTCTCGACGTCGAGCGTGCTGAGCTTGATGTCTGCCGGCGTGGTCTCGTGGATGTCGATCGGGCCCTGTGTTCTGTCGCGGGAGGCTGGCGCGTCGCGGGAGGGCGTGTCGTTCTGTATGCGCTCCTTGTCGGACCGATCGGGCTGTTCCTGGGCGATGACGTTCTCGTCGTCGGCGAGTTGCTTGGTGATCGTGGCCTCTTGGGCGCGGCTTTGGCGCACGCGCTGGGCGAGGCGTTCGATCGCGCCGGTGTCCATGCCCTGCTCGCCGAGGTCCTCGCGGGAGACGTAGACCTGGGTTTGCTCGCGCGCGCGGCTGACCGCTACGTACGCGCGCTCGCGGTCGGTCTGCCAGGCGCCCGTGAGGATGCCGCTGGTCTCGGCCGTAAGGCCTTGGGCCTTGTGGACGTGCACGGCGTAGCCCAGGGAGAGGCCGGAGAACTCGCTCGTGTTCACTTCCACCTCGCGCGGCTCGCGCTCCCTGGTGTTGATCGTCACGCGGTCCTCGTCACGGGCGGCGTGCACGATCGTGCCGGTGATGCCGTTCTCTACCCGTTTGGATCCGGGGATGCGGTACTGGCCGGTGAACATCACCTCGTCGCCGCTTGCCAGACCGTAGGGCTTGCCGGGGAGCTCGACGCGGTCTGACCCGAGCTCGCCTGCCTGCGCGCGGCGCTCCTGGGCCATCGCGTTGATCTGGTCGCGCTCCCTGTTGGACGCGTCGGTGATCATCACTGCCTGCGCGCCTGGCATGCTGCCGCGGGTCCTGTCCCAGTCCTCGACCATCGCCTGCGTCGCCTGCGCACGGGTGTCGTGGATGTGCAGCCGGTCGTGCGCCTGGTATTGCGCGAGCGCCGGGCCGGGTTCGCCGGCCCGTATCCGCTCCCATGCCTCGCGCTCCCACTCGTGGTGTGCGCGGTGCACCTCCGTCAGCTCCGCGGTGGGGACCTTCCCCTCCAGCTCTTTGAACAGGCCGCCCGGGCCGATCGAGGACAGCTGCGCCGCGTCGCCCGCCAGCAGCAGCTTGCCTTCGCGCTCAGCGGTGACCTTGACGAGCCGCGAGAGCCGGTCGCTGTCCGCCATGCCAGCCTCGTCCATGATCACGACCGTCTTTGAGTCCAGCCGGACGTTGCCCTTCTCGACCCCGTTGAGCAGCCCGTCGGTCGTGAACGCCTGCTCGAGCTTCGCGTCGGCCTGCAGCCGTTGGGCCGTCGCTCCCGCGATCGCCGTGCCGATCACCTCGTTGCCCTCCAGCTGCCACGCGCTCGCCGCCGCGGCGATCGTCACGCCCTTGCCCGTGCCGGCACGCCCGACGAGCACGCTCACGCCGCCGGGACCGGTGATCGTCTCGAGCGCCTGCCGCTGCTCCTGGGTGAGCGAGCCGTGGATCTCCCGGGCGATCTCGCCGCGCGCCTGCTCGAGCGACCGGTCGCTCACCGGGGCCGCGTTCTCGCCGGCGCGCCGCCCGGCGATCTCGACAGTGCTCTGCTCCATCTCGCGAAGCTCGCGAGTGCTCCACAGCCCGCCCTCCAACCTCACCAGCTCCCCGGAGCGTGCGAGCTCGCTGAGCAGGCGGTCCGCCTCGGCGGGGCGGCAGACGCCGGCTGAGAGCTCGTATGCCTTGGCGCGCAGCTCGCGCTCGGCGATCATCGATCGTTCGCGCGTGACCCCCGCGATCAGCTCCTTGCGGCGATCGACGCCGGCGCGGCTCGAGATCGTGCGGTCGTTGAACAGCTCCTCGGCGTGCTGGCGGCGATGACCGGCCTGCGAGAGGGCGAGCTGGTGGCCCTGCGCTGGCGCGACGTGGACTGGTCGGCGTCGGTGATCCGCGTGCGGCGCAACTACACGCGCGGGCGCCTGGGCACGCCGAAGTCCAAGCGCTCCTCCCGCGCCCTGCCGATGGCCGATCGGCTCGGTGGCGAGCTCGATTGCCATTTCAAGCGCTCGCTCTAGCAGGGCGACGACCACCTGGTGTTCTGCCATCCGCAGACTGGCGAGCCCTACGACGCCTCGCAGATCCGCAAGCGCTTCTACGCCGCGATGGAGGCCGCCGGGATGGGGCAGCGCTGCGGGCGCAAGGACGGGATCACCTTCCACTCCCTGCGCCACACGTTCGGGACGCGGATGGCCGCGGCCGGGGTGCCGATGCGCACCTTGCAGGAGTGGATGGGCCATCGCAACCTCGCGACGACGGAAATCTATGCGGACTACTCGCCCGATCCGGCTTACGGGGGGCGTTTGCGGAAAGCGCGTTCACGGTGAAGGCGGTCGAGGGGAGCGGGGACGGCCAGAACGCCGCGGAGAGCCACGAAGACATGGCGAGCGGCGAGGACGCAGGTATGGGCGAGACGACCTGATCGTTCTAGGACGGCTGCCAGCCCGCTTCTGGCTCCCATTTGTGGTTTGTGACAGTGCCTGCGAGAACCGGGTCGAGGAACGTCGCCCCTGCTTGGTGTCCACTGGTGAGCGTGGGCGGTATGGGCAGATTCGCCGCGAGCTTTGACCAGGTGCCGGCCCAGTTCTGGGGTGGCGGCGGCAGCTTCGAGGGGACCGGGTGAGTGGCACGCTCGGCGAAGACGGTGTCCAGTGTTGCTCGTAGCCGGACTGAGTCGACCTGGGTCGTGGCGGCGATGACGTCGATGTCGACGAGATCCTTGACGCGTGAGCTCGGCCGATCGCCGGCATAGGTGCGTGTGTAGGCGTGGACCTTCTCAGCGAGGTGTTGCTCGATCGCAAGTGTCCTCACCTGCACCTGGCCGAGACCGGCGAACGCGAGAAGCCCGAAGGACATCACCGTGTCGGGTGCGAGGATCGGTTCCGTCGCGAACGTCACATCGATGAGGATGCGCTCGAACTCGCGTCCGTCGAGCAGCGCGATCGCCCCCCAGCGCTGGCCGCCGCCCTCGAGATCTTCGTCCGGGTCAGCTCGCTGCAAGCGAAACTCAAACATATCTCCCACGTCCAGGTGTGCCGCGTCGAGCAGTACCTCGGTTGCGTCCTCCTCCCCCAGGCGCCAGTCGACGTCGATGTCCTTCGTGCTTCTGGAGAGCTCATCGAGGCGCAGCTCGAGCGCGAAGCCGCCCTTCAGGACCCACTCGTCCGCGGCATGTACGGTCAGGCGAGCCAGTAGCCGCTCGAAGACCACACGCTTGCGCAGTCGCGACAAACCCACCTGCTCGTTCTGGGCGTCCTTGAGGCGATCCTCCAGCGCGGCGCGGAATGCCTCGGGTGTCGAATATCTCATTGGATGATCTTTTCCAGTATCGCGGCGAGGTGGTGCTGGGAGGTCTTTGGAAATGCTTTTGCGGTGCTGGTCAGTCGCCGACGCGTCGTCAGGCCGCGCCGCAGGGCTTGGGCGATCGCGAGCTCGATCTGCTCGTTTGGGCCGCCGTCGCGCAGAACGTCGAGGATCGTTCGCTCCGGTGAAGTGACAGGTACGCCGAGCATCTCGCGGCGTTCAGTGGGGAGGATCGGCAGCTGAGTGACGTGCAGGGTCAGCCCGGCCACGGCCTTACGGCGGCGGTTGCGGGGAACGCTGACATGGATTTGATCGGCGATGATGTCGGAGAGATCGTGCAACTCCAAGGCGCTCTGATGGGAGACCACCGCGTCGGCGGATGGAGGGGTGCGCAACCATCCCGCCACGATGTGCTCGTGGGGGGATGGCGGGAAGTTACGCAGGCGATACACGCCCCTGGACACCGGCTGCAGCCGCCCGCCCAGACGGGCGTGATGGGCGAGAGTCGATCGAGGCATCCCCGTCGCCACGGCCTGGCGCGCGGTGAGATAGCCGGCCTGGCGCTCGGCAAGCCGGTACAGAACATCGGGACCGAAAAGATCACCTATTCGTTCGACTTTCCCGTTCATTGCGGTGACAGTATACGGAGAGCGGGCGACAGGAGGGCGATAAGCCGTCGATCGGGCTGGTGCTCTGTCCCGGCCGTAGCAGGACCGGTGACCGAATGGGCGCTACGCAGCATCGACACTCCCGGTCGCCGTTGCGCGCTATACGACCGGCGAGGTCAAGCTGACACAGACACCGCCCGAGGCGATGAAGCCGGCGCTCCCGGATCTGCCCGCCTTGGCCAGCGAGCCGTCAGGCATCGTCGAGGCTGCCAACGCCGTCTACGACGATGAGGGGCCAGCCACGACGTAGGAGCCCGCGAGGCATTTGTGCAACGGCCCGTTGCATAAATGCGATTCCGCACTCTCGCGAGGAGCCTGCCGCAACGTCGAGGCCGAGTGGCTTGCAGGCAAAAGTGCCACCGAGACGTACGTCAGCCACCCGGTTTCGCCCACATTTTTTTTCTAAATTGGGCACCAACTGGGCCCCACGCAGGGCTTCCGAGCCCTCCCCTCCAACGAAAAAACCCTCCATTTGAGGCTGTTGCGCAAAGTGCGTATCGGTTGACGGGGCGGGCTTTTCTATTGAATCTGGGTGGTCGGGCGTGGTTTGCGTGGGCGCACCCAGATCCGTTGGCTTTAGCCGCTCGGTCTGCGGTGGCGCCAGAGCTTTAGGAGGTTGTGGGTGGTGGCGATGAGTTGCCACTCGGCCTCGCACGCGGGCAGGCCGCGGCGCATGAAGCGATCCGCCCGTCTGATCGTCTTCGTGTTGGCGAACACTGGCTCGACGATCTGCTTTCGCCGGCGATGGGCACGGACGGCAGCTGGCTCCTGGAGCAGGGCGTGCATTCGCTTTGCGGTCTCGCTGTGTGGCTTTGCGGTCTTGCGCTTGGAGGCGTTGGCCTGGCTGAACGGTGGCACGAGCACCGAGACGCCTTTGCGCCCGGCGAGCGTCACGGCTTGCTCGCTCCAGTAGCCGCCGTCTGCGACGACGGTCCCGATCGGCTCGCTGATGCCCGCACTCTGGATCGCTCGTGATGCCTGGGCGAGCATCGGCGGCAGCTGGCGTGAGTCGTTTGGTTCCTGTGTCAAGGCGGCCGCGAGGATCACCTGCTCGGGGCTCGCGATGACCTGGGCGTTGTAGCCCTGCATGAGCGTCATCTTGTCCTTCATCACGCGGCTGTCAGGGTCCGTCACGTTCAGCTTCGCCTGGGTGAGTTCGTGCTGGGCGGGCGGCTGTGGCTTTCGTCCGCCGAGTTTCTTGCCGGCCTTCTGCTCCCAGCGCTCGCGGTCACGAAGATGCTCATGGAAGGTCCGCTCGCGCTCCGCGTGCTCGGCCTCGAGCTCGGCCCTGCAACGCTCGAGACGAGCGCGGCGACTGCGACGGCCGGCGAGCTCCGCAGGCAGCTCATCACCGCGTGAGCCCACTCCGAACTCTGCATCCTCCTGGGCGTCGGCGTCGGCGGCCTCCTCGAGGATCTGCTTCATCTCCGTGTTGATCGACTCGTAGGTCTTCGTCTGACAGAGCGCCGCGTTGGCGGCGATTTTCGTGCCGTCCAGAGCGACCAGGCCAACCGACACCAAGCCGGCCTTGGCGCACAGCTCAAGGACAGCGGTGAACAGGCCAGCGAGCGCCTGCTCGTGGCGAGCGCGAAAGCGCGCGATGGTCGCGTGGTCAGGGGCCTGGTTGGCGCTGATCACGCGGAACGCGACATCCTCCACGCAGCGGCGCTCAATCATCCGCGAGGAGCGCTCCCCGACGGCATACGCGTAGAGCAGCAGTGCGACCATCATCTGCGGGTCAAACGCCGCGCGACCCCAGCCGTCGGCGCGATACGCGCCGTAGACCCCGCTCAGGTCGATCTGCTCGACCGCATCAAGGACGCACCACGCCAGGTGATCCTCGCCCAGCCAGTCACGCAGGCTCGGCGGCAGCAACAGTTCCTGGTCCCGATCACACACAAGGAAATTCTGCGGCACCACCGACCTCCAAAGCTCGGGGACACCGTCATCCTCTTAATAGTGCTTTGTTAGGTTCGCTCATCTTGTCTGGTGGGTGGGAGTGGCAGCCGGGCGAGATGGACTACCTGTTGGCAGGTTTGGCAGCGGCCGGCCCAGCACTTGAAGATCGGCTGCAATAGCAGCACGGCCTTCGGGAGTGTCAGGCCGGCCGCGGGTGAAAAGGGTGAAGCCGCTCGAGTGTGAGGAACCCGTGCGCGGCGCTCACCAGCGCTGTGTGGTGATACCAACCCAGCCACGAGCGGCCCTCGTAATGGTCGAGTCCGAGTTCGCCCTTGAGCTGCTTGTAATCGAGCTCGACCTTCCAGCGCATGCGTGCCAGGCGGGCGAGCCGTTCGGGCGGAGTGTCGGCGGGCAGGTCTGAGATCCAGTAGTCAGTCGGCTCCTCTTGGTCCTCGGGCCATTCGGCGATCAGCCATTCCTCGCGCGGGGGAACCTCAGTGCCCTCGCGCCACCCGGTCCAGCGCTGATCCTCGCGCCAGCCATGCCCGGCGTGGATACGCGCGAAGACGAACCTGGAAGTGACTGGCTCGCTGTCAGGACCATCGCGGAAGGTGACCGTCTGAGCGGCATCTGCTCCGAGCCGGCCGATCAGTTCGCCGATCGACTCGGGCTTGCTGTCCGGCCGCGGCCGAACCGGACCACGCGACGCGTTGGGCTTCTTGGGCGGCACCGCGAACACGGTCCCTTGCCTGAACACCTTCGCTTTCGGCCCAACTGACAGCACGTACTCGCACCCGGCCTTGTGCAGACGATCACGCAGCCAGGTGTTCTCCCCGTAGGCCTGGTCGCCGAGCACCGGCGCCTTCGGCATATCCCAGCCGGCGGCGCGCTCGACCAGTTCGACCCCGAGCTCTGGCTTGGTCTTGAACGTGACCTCGTCGGGGATCTTGGCCTTCTGCCGCCGCTGCTCATCTGCGCACCAGTCCTCCGGCAGATACAGAGCCCACCCCAGCGGCACCGTTCCCTGCTTTCCGACAGCGTGCACCGATACCCCGATCTGGCAGTTACCCGTCTTGCCCAACGTCCCCGAGTACTGACGCTTGACCCCCGGCGAGTCCTTGCCGTCCTTCGGAAACCCGGTGTCGTCCAGCACCCACGCCTCCACATCGATCTCCGCAACCACGCGCTCGGCCACCGCCTTGACCACCAGCGCCGGGTCCCACGGACTATCCGCCAGGAACTGCTGCATCGACTGATAGTCAGCGTCCCCGGCCAGCCGCCCGACCATCGGCTCAAGCGACTTGCGAGGACCCTGCTCCAAAAGCCCCCGTAGATACAGCCCGCCGTTGACCCGCTGCACCGGACGGTTCATCGCCTCCGCCAGCACTTCACCCGCGAACGCTTCCAGCCGCCCCTTCACCGCCACCGGAGAATCCACATCCACCGTCATCACAGCCATGATGCCCTCCCGCGTCGAGAACCACGGACGCACAAGGGTTCGCCGCAACAACAGCGAAATCCTACCCAGAACCTAACAAAGCACTATTAAGCCCGCCGGACAGCAAAACCCAAGAACGGACCAGGTTTGCGCAACAGCCTCATTTGGAGGGCTTTTTCAAGTAGCGGGGGCGGGATTCGAACCCGCGACCTTCGGGTTATGAGCTAGCTCAAGCCAGTCGTGATATGGCACACATGCCGTATATTCAAGCCATTTTGGTGCAGTAGATCGAGTAAGGCAAGGCTGTTTGGGGAGGAATCTCGGGAGGAAATATCCGTCCGCACGACGCGCTACGGTTCTTGAGTCCGCACCGCTCGCTCGCAGCCAGCCACCCCCACGGAAGGAGCCCCTCATGCCACCCGCAACCATCGATCCGCACGCTTCGATCAGCGGCCACGTGTGGCTGTACGAGGGCAAGCGCCGCAACACCTGGTGCGCCAAGTGGCGCGACCAGCACGGACAGCACGAGAAGCGCCTCGGCACGGCATGGGCCGGCAAAGGGACACCTCCGCCAGGCTTCCTGCGCCAGCGCGACGCACAGGCGCTACTCGACGCACTGCTCGTCGACGCGCGCCGCGGGCAACTGCGCCAGGAGCGTACCGGCGTCACGTTCGCCGACGTCGCCGAGGAATGGTTCGAGCGCGGGCGCTTCGAGCGCGACTGGTCGGCCAGCACGCAGGTTGACTATCGCTCGGTGCTCGACGCGCATCTGCTGCCCGAGTTCGGCGCCAAGCGCGTCGAGACGATCACCACCGAGCAGATCGAGCGCTGGCGCAACCGTCTCGCCGAGGACGGCACGCGGGTCCGGCACACGGTCAACAAGATCGTCACCCAGCTACACGCGATCTTCCAGCACGCCGTCGATCACCACGGCCTGATCCTCAATCCCGTCGCCAAGGTCAAGCGGCTGCGCGAGTCCTACGACGCCGCGCGCTTTGACTTCTACTCCCCCGAGGAGATCGAGAAGCTCGTCGCCACCGCCGCCGCAGGCGCCCACCGCGACCCCAGCCGCCCAGCCGTGAGCGACACCGAGCGCGCCCTACGAGCCGCCGAGGATCGCCAGGACGCCGCGATCTACCTGACGGCCGCGCTCAGCGGCCTACGCCGCGGCGAGCTGCTCGCGCTGCGCTGGGAAGATGTCGACTTCGAGCAGTCCTCGATCCGCGTGTTCGAGGGCTACAGCGCCAACCGCGCCGGCAAGCCGAAGTCACGCAAGTCGCGCACCCTCCCGATGGTCGATAAGGTCGCCGACACGTTGGGCGCCCTCAAGAAGCGCGGCGCCCATAACGCCAAGGGCGACCTCGTATTCGTCAGCCGTGACGGCACTCACGTCGACGGCTCCGCGCTGCGGCGGCGCTACCACGCCACGCTCGACGCCGCGGGCCTGCGACGGCTGCGCTTCCACGACCTGCGCCACACCTTCGGATCGTTGAGCATCAATGTCGCCAGCATCGTCCAGGTCCAGGCATGGATGGGTCACGCCGACATCCAGACGACGATGCGCTACCTGCACCACAAGAGCCGCGCCGACGACGCCCAGCTACTCTCTGCCGCCTTCCGTCCCAAGAATCGCAAGCCGGCCGCCAGGCGCTCGACGCCCACCAAGAAGCGCGGTCCTCGCGTGCGCGCTGCGGCGTGACTGAGCAGGCTTCCATCGGACTGACCTTCGAGTTGCTCAACTAATCCGACTTGAACCTGGGGCCCCCAAGATGACCGCTCGCTGCGGGCCATCGGTCCATGAACGCCTCCATCGACCGAGCGAGTTCCAGCATCGCCTCGGTTGCCACGCGTGCGGTCTCGTCCGCGCGTTTCGCAGTTTCCTCGTAGGGTGAGTGGCCTAGCTTCAGAACTTGGCTCTTGTCCTTCTGTTTCCACGGCGAGGTTCGTGGCACGCACTCTATCCCGTGGCTCTGCGGGCGCCAACGGTGGAAGTCCTCACCCCGGCGGTCAACGAGGTTTCGCCAAGGCTGCCCTTTCCCAAGGGTCGCCACGGGTTCAACCAGCTTGATGACCTCCTGCGCGGCGCTGGCCTTCGCCACGGCTCGAATCTTTTTGCAGGTCTTTGCGTTCATGGATAGCCAGTCAACAGGTTTCTCGGAGAAGGGCCCGAAATTCGGCGACGAGCCTACATGCGTGAACCTCTTGATCAAGTCAGCTCTGAGCTTCCGTTCGAGGCACAGCGCCCGGACCGTAAGGTTCGCCAGGCCGTGCCCAGTGCCGATCACAAATAGGGATTGAGCCTCGGCCATCGCCCGCATGCTCATCTCGTGTGCCGGGTCCGGTTCCGCCTTTTCTCGAACATCGCGCCACAGGGCGACCTCGACGGCCGCAGCGTGAGCCAGGGCTAGCTGCTCGCCGGCCGACGCCATTAGGCCCACAAGCTCGTAGCACCTATCCCTGTCCGTTCCCCGGACCACCGCACCCAGCTCCCAGGACCTTGCGTTCCCTGCCGTCTGCTGCCACTCGCCAGCTTGCTTGGCCACGCGCTCGTGGTCTTCGTCGGCCACCGACCTCGGCAGGCGCTTCCTTGTACCGCCTACGGCAAGTCGCATCGGCACCACGCTCGCGGGCGACCCACCTGCATCGGACAAGATCTCTCCCATCTCCACTCCCGAAGACCTACATGCGTTCAATCATTTTCGACTTCCGCGGCAGCAAACTCCTCATCAGTCAACACGCCACGCCCGTGCGGGTCTGCGAGCGCTCCTACTAGCCGACGCTCCATGCTCTTGCTTGACTTTCATATTGCTTTTCGCCCCACAAATCGAGCGTTGCGGGCTTGGCATCGGCAGGCATCTTGAAGTCCACGGTGATGTGGCTGTTGGACAAGCCCGGCTCAATGGTTTCACAGCTACCCTCGAACTGCGATTCGTGCTGTGCTTCATAGACTCGTTCTTTGCTATCGATCAGTGACGCCCATTCTTCGGCAATCCGGCAAAACGGAGTCACGCCCGTGGAGCCGTTATTCGTGGCAGTAATCGTGGCTCGCCATATCGCTTCGGTTCCATTGCTTCTATACCGGACAAATGAGGTAGGACGGATGACGAGCGATCCTATGGTGGCGGCTTCACCGATTCGCAAGCCGAGGGGCGTAGCAGTGTGCGACTTAGTTTGCGTGCTGGCCTCCGAGCCACAGACCTTGAAACCATATCCCTGCTCAAGCGCGTAAAGGTGCTTGATAATTTCGCGCTCTTCGGCGGTAGCCGTTTTCCATGCTTCTTCATTGAAGTGTTCCAAGATTTGAGTCTCGCGTTCGTAACCGGCGGCGGCGTCTTCGTGGGCGATGGCAATTTTTCCTAGTATTTCTTTATCGCCCGGCGGCGGAGGCACTGCAGCCACTTGCTTGATGAACCTCCGATAGTCCGCGACGTTGTTGCGATAGAGCGGTGCCAGTTTGGAGCCGGATGCTTCGTCGCTTAGATGCATCGCAAGTATTGCTTCTCGTTTTTCGCTGAAGGGACGTTCAGCGGCATCGCTTGCGCGGCAGATGGGATCAACTGTGGCGATGTACTGCGCCCGCGTTGCAGCGGACGTTTTCGTCGTGCTCGTTGTGGTACTGCTAGCGCTACCGCATCCGGCAAGAGCTAGGGCGACTATCCCGATCAGCGCGCCCCGATTCATCGCGAGGAAGCATACTCTCCGCGTGAGCTGTCGTCCGGCTCAGGCTCGTCTGTCCCGGGAAGCTCCTCAACGCGGATCAGCTTCCCGTAAGAGCGCTTGCCCGACTACCTCGACACCTCGGCCTTCATCAAGCTCGTGCGCTCCGAGCCCGAGAGCCCCGCCCTACGCCTCCTCGGACTCACGCCCTGGCACAAGACCCAGCCCTGGAGAACGATCGCCGGAATCACGACGCCATGAGCGCTGGCGCAGGTGTCCGGGCGTGCTCGGTCGCGCGGGGAAACCGCTGGGGTCGGCGTTAGGCTGGTGCGATGGCTGCGACCACGGCGCACACGTTCCTAGAAGTCTCAAGCGGCGGGTGGGCTGCTATCGCAGCTTGGGTTGGTCTGCTGCTGCTTGCCGCCGCGGCGATAGTCGCATTCTTCCAGCTTCGATTGGGGCAGCGGCTCCGCGAAGAACAGGCACAGCCCTACGTCGCCATCTCCATGGAGCCGACCGAACCCGACCCGAACGCCGTGGACCTCATCGTCAAGAACTACGGCGCGACTGCCGCCCGAGAGGTCGAAATCAGCTTCGACCCTCCCCTCAAATCGTCGCTCGCCCCCGAGGACGTGAAAGTGCCGAGCATCATCCACACGCTCGTTCCCGGCCAAGAGTGGACGACCTTGTGGGATACGGCCATCCACCGCAAAGACTCCGGACTGCCCGAGCACTACACGGCGACGATCACATTCAAGGACATGCGCGGCAATCAGCTCGGCCCGTACACGTTCGACCTCGACTGGAACCAGATCATCGACCGGGGCTGGATCGTCACCTACGGGATGCACGCGCTGGCCACCGCCATCCGAGAGATCCGCGACGAGTACAAACACCGGGGCGACCGCTCCTACTCGCACGTGCTGGTCTACAGCGGCGATGAGCGCGACCGGCGTGAGCGTGAGCGTTGGGAACAGGTCACGAAAGAACAGGAACAGGAGCAGCAGGAGCGGGACACGCCGGAACAGTCATCGGACTGAGCAGCACCAGCTTCACGGTGGGCGGTGCCCGCAATCAGCTTCGTCGTAGCGCCGCCGTCCGGGTTGGCCGCGCCAAGCCGATAGCGATACCCCGCACGTCTGACGAATAGAAGCAACCTTTCTGTCAACCGTGGGTGTCCGTTTTCGGTGCGGAGCGACTAGAAGTAACCTTCTCCGAAAGTGATGCTCCTTGGCCCGGCCAGCGGCCGGTCGGGGTTCTACAGGCCAGACGTGATGACCTTGGCAGCCAGCTCTGTGAGCGTGTCTTTGCCCACTCCGCCGGCAGCTTTTAGAAACTCCGCCAACCGACTTCGCTCCTCCGCGGGAGCGGCATCGTCCTCAGCCCGAGCTTGAACTGCTTCTAGGAACACAGCCATAAAGGTGGACGCGCCGGAGGCGGGCGGCCAGCCCGAGCAACGTTCGAGACCCTTTTGCGACGGTACGATCACGAACGGGATGCGACGTGCGTTTTCTCCTTCGACTGTGATGTATCCGCTGCAGGCGAGTGCGTCGAACGCGCTCGCCGCGTCGTTGTCGCCGATGCCCAGATCAGCCATCACGGCCTGCCCCGTCGTCCTGCCGCTGCTCTCCATCAGCTCATATGTTCTGCGGAGGACAGGTTCGATAGCGGGCCACTGCAACATTGCGTTGACGGTACCGCCCGAGGCGGACAGTCGGCACGTCGATAGTCGCCGAGTTCTCCTGCCCGCTTGAGTCCAGGATGCCAGCACGACGGCTACTGGACGTTTCGGACTGGTCCGGTCTAGCGATGACGGTGGGCGGCAGCGCGGGAAGTCAGGTGGCTCGTCGCGCCGCCGTACATCCGTCTGTGATGTGACGCTGGTGCCCGCGCGGCTCACGCCATCTGCGAGAGACGAGGTGGAGAGAGAGAGAGAGAGAGAGAGAGAGAGAGAGAGCGGTGCGAGTGCTCGCGCAACGCCACGACGACACCTCAACGGCAGAGCGAGACCAGATCGTTCTCGGCCGTGCACTCCGCGACCTGCGCCGCCGCGCCGGCATGACCCAGGAAGCAATGGGCGACCGCCTCGCGGCGACGCAACACTCGTCGGGCGAATCGAGCGTGGTCAACGTGGTATTCGCTGGCAGACCCTCCAGCGTTTCCTGCGAGTCCTCGATGCCGACCTGCACCAGCTCGCCGGCGCGGTCGACCGCGCCGTGCGCGAGGACTAGGCGACCATCGCCGGCGATAGGCTCTGCCATCTCGGATGCCCACCGCGGACGGAACCCGGTCGCACGGGGGAGCGCTGACCAGCTCGACAGGAGGGACTGGCGAGGGATGGTCGCCGCATGGTCTGCTCGTGGCTTCAGACTCTACGGCATCCGTCCGTCCGCGTCTCGGCTGCAGCTTGGCAGCGCGTCTGCTCGCTGCATCGTTCGTGCACTGTTGCTGACCGTCGCATGTAGCCCCTCTTGGCGTGCCTCCAGCCCCCAGCGCTAGCGGTAGGCCCAACCCGACCAGCACCGCGAAAAGCCCGACAGACCAGATGCACGGGGGTGCGATCGCTGTGCGAGCGCTGTGCAACTCGTTGGATGCTTCTATGTTGTCAAGGGCGTTTTTGTGAGCTGGTTGTAGAGGTCGCGGGAGAGGTATCTCTTGAGGGATCTGATGGCCTCTCGCTTGGTCTTGCCTTCGTCGATTCGGCGTTGGATGTAGGCACGGCTCGGGGCGTGGTGGACGGAGCGTGAGAGCGCGATCGTGTAGATCGCGGTGTTGATTTGCCGGTCGCCTCCGCGGCTGAGGCGGTGACGGACTGTTTTGCCGGATGACGCGGGTTGCGGGGCGGTGCCGTTAGCTCGCGCGAATGCCGCCTCGCTCTTGAAGCGTGCTGGGTTGAACGCGATCAGCTTCGCCGCGCAGATCGGCCCGACGCCGGGTTCGTCCATCAGCGCGGGTGCAAGCTCGCGCGTAAGCGCGTCGATCTGACGGGTGTAGTCCTGGGCTTGCTGGTCGAGCGCGCGGGTGCGGTTGGCGAGGTCGCGGAGTACTTGGAGGGTGGTGTTCTCTTGCAGGCTGGCGTTCGGGCGGGTCCGCATCCCGGTGAGTCGTTGTGCGAGTTTCGCGCCGTTCTTCGCGGGCCCGACCCTTTCCCTGAGCGTCGCTGGTGCTCCGACGTGGAGGGCCTGCAGCTGGTTATAGAGCCGTGAGCGCTCGCTGATGACAGAGCGGTAAGCGACGAGCAGCATCTGCAGCGCCAGGCGCTTGCCGTGCCCCCTTGGTGTGGAGAGCCCATCATCGGCAAGCACCTTCTTTGCGGCCAGCAGCGCATCGAGCCGGTCGGACTTCCCGGTGCGTCGCTCGCGGCGCCGTGGCCGTTCGACCTCGAACACGGTGATGCCGTTGTCCTGGAGGTATTCGCATAGGCCCGCGCCGTAGCTGCCGGCGCCCTCGATCCCGACACGGATCTCTCCCTCGAGTGCCGCGAGCCATGCGAGTAGCTCGCCATAGCCGGCGAGAGTCGCGGTGATCGTGATCTCGGCGAGGAGCTGTCCGAGAGCGTCCACGGCGACGGCGAGGTGCTGGTGCTTGTGGGTGTCCACGCCCACTGCGATCATCATTTGCGGTCTCCTTTGTTGCTGGTTGGCGCTGGTGATGTGGAGGCCGCCAGACAAAGCCATGTCGAGCAAGCAGCACGCTTCTATGAAGTCATGGCGGCGTCCGTGGCAGACGACGGGAGACAAATCCAACGTAGGGCACCCAGTTGGGGCCAGCCGTTTTAATCGAGTCATCCCGCCGTCTGCCACACCCTCGACGGGGCACCGGACGCCACTGCATGACCGCCGCTTCGCTGCGCCCTACGGGCTCCGCTACGCGCCGGTCAGCCCGCTTTCCACAGGGCCCCAACAGGCACTGAAGAAACTACATGGCCGGTTCGGCGCGCTGAGGGTCATCACCCATGTGATGACCGCATCGAGCATCCCTGCGTCCGGAGGCGGCGGGTACGCCCGCTACCTGGAGAGCAAGACCGTAACGCCCGAGCGCGGGGATTACTACCTAACCCCGGATGGCGAGATGGCACAGGCTCCCGGCCGCTGGCTCGCCGACGAGGAGACGCTGGCGGCGCTTGGGGTGCAGGCAGGCGAGCCCGTCCATGGCGCGGACTTCATCGCACTGATGGACGGCCGACACCCGGGCACAGGGCGCTGGCTGCGACCCGAGGGCGCAGGCGGCGGTAGGGGCGGCGGGATCGACGTGACGTTGAGCGCTCCGAAGTCCGTCTCGACGGTGTGGGCGCTGGGGGACCCGTGGCAGCGTGAGCAGATCGAGGCCGCGCACGCCCGCGCGGTCGAGCAGACGATCCTCTACCTACGTGAGCAGGTCCCCGTCGTCCGGCGGCGCTACGGCGGACAGGTGGTCGAGGAGAACGCCAAGGACGTGATCGCCGCGGAGTACCGGCACACCACCGCCCGAGGCGTCGCCGGCGCCCAGGCACCGGACCCACAGCTGCACAGCCACGTCGTCATCACTGCCGCTGTCCGTGAGGACGAGCGCATCGTCGCGGTCGCTTCCCGGCCGATCTTTCGTAGCGCACGGGAGCTGGGTGCGTTCTACCGCTCCCAGCTCGCGCACGAGCTTGCAAGCGACGGCTACCAGATCAGCTATGGGACGGGGAAGGATGGCCGCTACTTCGAGCTGGCCGGGGTACCGCGGACGCTGCTGGAGGAGTTCTCCGGGCGCAGCCGCGACGTCGCCAGGGCCGCCGAGCGTTTCCGTGCGCGCTACGGCCGCGCGCCCGAGCGTGGTGAGCTGCGCGGCTTGGCGCTCGAGAACCGACGCGCCAAGCAGTCCACAACCCGGGCAGACCTTCAGCAGACATGGGCCGAGGCCGGGCGCCGCCACGGGTTCGGCCCCGACGAGACGCTGCGGCTGTTGGAGGGATCCGAGCGCGTCGGTCGCAGTGGGTCGGTGGAGAACCGCATCGAGGCGTACCTGACCGAGCATCACGCGATCTTCGACGCGCGTGATCTGCGAGCGGTCGCGCTTGAGCAGACCGCCGGGGAGATGCCGCCGGACGTGGCGCTCGGGATCGCCCGGGAAATGGTCCGCGACCGGCGCATCCTCACCCTTGAGGGCGGACGGATGACGACGCTCGCTATTCGCGCGCAGGAGCAGGCGATCGAGCGGCGCGTAGCCGCGCTCGCCCAGCCCGCAGGCAGGGACGCCGGCGAGCGCGCGCGTCAGGGCGCGGTGCGAGAGGTCGCCGAGCGGATCGCCGCACCCCTCAGCCCCGAGCAGCACCATGCGCTGGAGGCGGTCACCGGCCCCGAGCGGCTCGCCGTGCTCATCGGCCCCGCCGGCACCGGGAAGGGAGTCGTGATCGACGCTGCCGCCCGTGCCGAGCAGCACGCCGGCAGGACGGTCCTCGGGATCGCGGTATCCGGCAGCACCGCGGAGCGTCTCGGTGCCGACAGCCCGGCGCTCGCCAGGCGAACACTCACCCTCGACTCGCTCGCGGCGCGCTCTCGCACCGGGAGCATCCAAGTCGACCGCGCCACGACGATCTTCCTCGACGAGGCGGGAATGACCGACCACCACCGCCTCGACGCGCTCACCGAGCTGGTGGAGCACTCCGGGGCGAAGCTCATCGTTGTCGGCGACGGCAAGCAGCTCCCCTCGATCGGCCCCGGCGGCATGTTCGACCGGCTCAGCGGACACGCCCCCACCGCCGAGCTGCAAGACGTCTACAGGACTCGGGACCCCGCGGAGCAGCGCGCCTGGCAGGCGCTGCGCGTCGGCGAACCCGAGCGGGCGATGGCGCACTACGTCCTTCGCAGCCAGCTGCACTTCCAGGACACCCGCGACGAGGCCGGCGAGGCCGCGGTGCAACGCTGGCACACCCTCACCCAGCAGCACGGCGTCCGCGAGGTCGCGTTGATCGCCGACGCGTCAAATCAGGAGATCGACCGGCTCAACGCCCGCGCGCAACACCTCCGCGCCCAACACGGCGAACTCGGACACCACGAGGTCCAGCACCCCGACGTCCACTACCCGATCCGCGAAGGCGACCTGATCGCGTTCACCAGCCAGCACCGGCCACCGGGCCAGCCCAGGGTCGAGAACGGCACCCGCGGCGAGATCACCGCCATCCACCCCCGCGGCGTCCGGATCGCACTCGACGGCTCGAACCGCCAGGTCAACCTCCCCGCAGAGGACCTCGGCTCGATCCGGCTCGGCTACGCCCAACACGTCTATCGCCAGCAGGGCGCGACCGTGCAGCGCTCGGTCGTGCTCACCGGCGGCTGGCAGACCAGCAAGGAGAGCGCCTACGTGCAGGCCACACGCGCACGCCACGGCACCGACTGGTTCCTCGCGCGTGACCAGCTCGGCCTCGAAGGACAAGACCCCGACCGCGTCCGGCGCCTCGCCGAACACATCCGCCACAGCCGCTCACAGATCCCGTCGCTGGCGCACCGAGTGCGCCCCGAGCCTGACTGGAGCCCCAGCCGCGACCCGCTACGCATTAACCGAATCCTCTCGCCGACCCGCTGGCTCACGCGAGCGCTCCGGCGCGACACCCCCGAGCGCAGCACCAGCCGCGGCCGCTGAGATCCACCATGCCCGACGCGGCCCTGTCCCTGATCCCCTGCGGAAATCGCTACCCCTCGCGCTCAACCGCGCTGCCATTCGGCCTCTCCGCCAAGCTCGCCAACAGTGCCGCCTGGGTGCTGCGCCTGAACGGGCTCGCGTTCGCACGCGGCGTGGCGGCCGCTGCCGCGTACGCACGCCCAGCCGCAGGCGGGCGCGCCAGCTGCACCACCAGCCAGTCTTCGAGCATCACCCGCGTGAAGCGCAGATGACGCCCCACGCGCACGCACGGCAAATGCCCGAGCCGTGCCGCGTCACGCACCCAAGAGACCCGCACGTTCAGCAGCGCCGCCGCGGCCACGCAGTCGAGCAGCGGCTCGTCCAACGACACCACCTCACCGCCGCCAGCCCGGGCCTGTCCAGAAGTCTTGTTGAGCCTCGCCATCTGCCTTCCCTCCTGTTCGCTCGCCGGAAAGCGGGACGCCGCGCCCCATGCGAATCGGCGCAGTCGTGTCCCATCACCGTGTACAGACCCCTTCGGCCCCAGACCGGCCAACGAACTTCGGTCCAGCCCCCCAGGCGACGCGCGCACCCCAGCCGCCAAAGCCATCAACGACGAGCACCGAGGGGCGAAGGATCGTCAAGCGGCATACCCGAACTCGTGGCAGCCCGAGCTGTGGCCGCGACCGTCACACAAACGCTACGGGTTGCGGCGCGGTGGCCGCCGCTACCTGCACCGGAGGCGTCGGGCTACGCCCTCCTTGTTACGGCACATCCCGACCGCTCGAAGGCGGTCTCGTTGGCTCGACCTCAGACAGATGGCACCGTCGCAGGCGGGGCTACAATCGACCGGGCTATGCGTACATTGGCAGCCGTCGCGCTGGATGAAGCCGCAGCCGAGGAGCGGCAAAGATGAACGCCGTCACCGCAGAGGCGATGATCGAGCATGCAGGCCGTGCGCTGATCGACGCTGCGCCAGCGCCGGCCAAGGTGATCCTGTTTGGCTCACACGCCCGCGGCGAGGCCAACGACGGGAGCGACTTCGACTTCCTGGTCATCGAGGAGACGGTCCCGGATCGTCTCGCTGAGGCCGTCAGGCTCCGCGACGCTCTCGGAGACTTCAACGCACCCGTTGACGTGATCGTCATGGACGCAGCACTCGCCGAACGGCGGGCGAAGGTGCGGGGCACGATGGTGCACCGAGCCCTGCGCGAGGGTCGTGTTCTCGCCGAGTCCTGAACAGATCGAGTACGCCGAGCTGCTGCTGCGCCGGGCCAACGGCGACCTCGAAGCCTGCCGAGTGCTCGCCGACAACGCAGACATCGACGACAACATCGTCGGGTTTCACGCACAGCAGGCGGTCGAGAAGGCCATGAAGGTCGCACTCGTGCTCGCCGACGCCGACCTCCCCCTCACCCACGATCTCAAGTTCCTCGTGCGTCAAGTACGCGAGACGGGCACAGAGCCTCCACAGGACATCTTGGACACCGCGTGGCTCACGCCCTGGGCAGCCGAACTCCGCTACGACGAGCCGATCGCGTTCGATCGCGCCGCCGCGCTCGCAGCGGCCGGAAGCGCGAGCCGTTGGGCAGCGTCGCTACTCGCTGACGCGACGCGCCCCCAGCCCGAGCCCGATCCTGGGAGGAAATCTCGGGAGGAAGCTCCACCAGCGCCCGAGTCCTAGAAGCACGAAAGCCCTGGATTTCCAGGGCTTTCGCTTTATAGCGGGGGCAGGATTCGAACCTGCGACCTTCGGGTTATGAGCCCGACGAGCTACCAGACTGCTCCACCCCGCGTCGCTCCTTATGTTCTAGCAAAGAACAGCGCCTCTGGCCAGAAGCGTGCGGTCCAAATCAGATGCTTCGCTACAGCAAGCGCAGGCGGGCGCCAGGGGGGATCAGCGCCGCGCCCTTTAGGATCCCGCCCGTGCGCGTCGCCGTTGTGGACATCGGTACCAACTCCACGCGGCTGCTCATCGCCGACGTCCATCCCAGCAGCAGGTCAGTCGACCAGGTGCTGCGCCGCTCGCAGGTCACCCGTCTCGGGCACGGCGTCGACTCCAACGGATCGCTCGCTGAGGACGCCATACAGCGGGTCTTCCACACCCTCGCCGACTACCGCGCCGCCATCGACCAGGCGGGAGTCAGCGCCAACCTCGCTGTGCTCACCTCCGCCGTGCGCGACGCAAGCAATGGCCCCGACTTCGCACAGCGGGTGCGCAGCGACTTCCAGCTCGACGCCAAAGTGCTCAGCGGCGATCAAGAGGCGCAGCTCACCTTCCTCGGCGCCATGAGCGGCCGGCCCGCTGACGACGCCAACGCCGATGCGCAGCCCATCGTCGTCGTCGACATCGGCGGCGGCTCAACCGAGTTCGTCGTCGGCATCCGCCAACAAGCCGGCTTCCATACCTCGCTGCCCGCCGGCGTCGTGCGCATGAGCGAGCGCCACATCCACTCCGACCCACCCAGCCCCGACGAGCTTCAAGCACTCGGCGCCGACGTGCGCGCCACGCTGCTGACAGGACTGCCCCAACAGGAGCGCGACCCCGTCCAGCTCGGCATCGCCGTCGCCGGCACCGCCACCTCCGCCGCCGCCATCGACCAGGAGCTCGACCCCTACGACCACTCCCGTGTGCATGGCTATCAACTCGAGCTCGGCACCGTCGAACTGCTGCTCGCCCGCCTCGCCGACATGGACGAACAGCAGCGCCGCCAGGTCGTCGGGCTGCACCCCGACCGCGCGCCCACCATCGTCGCCGGCATGATCCTGCTGCAGGAGGCCATGCACGCCTTCGCGCTCGAGCGCGTCCAGGTGTCCGAGCACGACATCCTCTACGGCGGAGCGCTACAGCTCGCCCGCGCCGCTTAAGCCAGGTTCGACCTGCGCGGGTACACCACAGTCGGGTCCGTCAGCACGTTCACCAGCGCCGGTACGCCCGCCGAGAACGCGCGGTCCAGCGCCGGGCGCACGTCCTCCGCACGCTCCACCAGCTCGCCATGGCCGCCCAGCGCCTGCACCACCTGGTCATAGCGCGTGCCCGGTCGCAGGTCAGCCGCCACCGAGTAGCCGTACAGGAACTCCATCGGGTGCTTCTCCAGCGCCCAAATGCCGTTGTTGCCCATCACCGCAACCACGTTCACCCCGTGGCGCGCCAGCGTGTCGAACTCCATCCCCGAGAAGCCAAACGCCCCGTCGCCCACCAGCAGCACCACCTGGCGCTCCGGATGCGCCAGCTTCGCCGCCAGCGCATAACCGCAGCCAGTGCCCAAGCAGCCGAACGGGCCTGGATCCAGCCAGCAGCCCGGCTCGTAGCTGTCCACCACCCTGCCCGCGTACGACACGAAGTCGCCGCCATCGCCAATCACGATCGCGTTGCGATCGAGCGCCGCTCCCAGCTCCGCATACAGCCGCATCGGGTGCAGCGGCGAGCGGCCGTCCTCGAGCTCCGCGCGCTCCGCCTCGCGGCGCTCGCTCTCTGCCGCACGCAGCTGCGCAATCCAGCTCTCGCTCGCCAGCGCCTGCGCGCCTGCGCCCGCGCGCAGATCCGTCAGCGTCTGCCCAATCGCCCCGTAGCACTCCGCCGTCGGCGCCCGCGGGTGGCTTCGCTCCGGTTCGACCGCGTCGATCACCACTATCTCCGTGTCCTCGCCAAACGCGCCGCCAAACGCCAAGCGGAAGTCCATCGGTACGCCCACCACCAGCGCCACGTCCGCACCTTTCAGCGCCTGGGAGCGCGCGCGTGAGAAGAACAGCTCGTGGTCCGCCGGCACGCACCCGCGCGCCAGCCCGTTCAAGAACACCGGGATCCGCAGCGTCTCAACCAGCTCCAGCAGCGCCTGCTCGCCGCGACCCCAGTACAAGTCCGTGCCCGCCATGATCACCGGGCGCTCCGCGCCCGCCAGCAGCGCCGCCGCCCGCTCGACGCCCTCGCCCGACGCGCCCCTGGCGCTCGCGCCCGCCGCCGCACCCACAGCGTCCGCGCCACCCTTGTCCTGCGGCTCCTGCTCCGCCGCCTCCATGAACACGTAGTCCATCGGGAAGTCCACAAACGCCGCGCCGCCATGCGGCGCGCACGCCGCCGCAAACGCGTCGTCCACCAGCGCCTGGATCTCCTCCGTGCTCCCCGGCGTCGCCGCCAGCTTCGTCAGCGGACGCACGAACGGCACGTGGTCGATCTCCTGCAGCGAGCCTTGGCCCCAGCGCAGCGCCGGCGCCCTGCCGCCAAGCACCACCATCGGCGAGTGGTTCGCCTGCGCCGATGCCATCGCGCTCATGCCGTTCGTCACCCCCGGGCCAGCCGTAAGCGCGCACACGCCCGGCTCGCGCGTCACCTTCGCCCAGCCCTCCGCCGCGAACGCCGCCGTCGACTCGTGGCGCACGTCCACGATGTCAATGCCCTCCTCGCGGCAGCCGTCATAGATCGAGAACAGGTGCCCGCCCGACAGCGTGAACAGCTTGCTCACGCCATGCGCCTTCAAGCGTCTCGCCACCAGCCGGCCGCCGTGGAACGTGCTCGTCTCCTGCGTGCTCTCCGCGCTCTCAGTGGACATGCGCGCGCGACTCTATCCATTCGTCGCCCTCGCAGCGCGCTCTGCCGCTCGCACAACATGCCCGGGGTGGGACTCGAACCCACATGCCCCCCGTAGGGGACCATCGATTTTAAGTCGATTACGTATACCGATTTCGCCACCCGGGCAGCGTCGCTGCCCGGACGCTATCTCAGGGCGCCAACGCACGATCCGGCCATACCTGTTTGGGCCACATCCGGGTCGGGAAGCTCTTTATAAAGCGCAACTTTGGCGCTGCTAGCGTGTCGTTGGATAGCGACAGCAGCTACCGGTCTGTCCATGGAGGCTTCCGCACTCTCACATCCAAGTCGCATCCCCGGCCTGCGCGGGCCGTCTGCGCTGCTGCGTCTGCAGTCCGACGAGCGACTCATAGCGCTCACCCGTCGCGGCCAGCACGCCGCCTTCGAGGTCCTCTGCACGCGCTACCAAAGCCGCCTGCTGTCCTTCTGCCGGCACATGCTCGCCTCACGCGAGGATGCCGAGGACGTGCTGCAGGAGGTGTTCGCCGCGGCGTTCAACGCCGTGCTCGCCGACGAGCGCGAGATCAACGTGCGCCCCTGGCTCTACCGCATCGCGCGCAACCGCTCGCTAAACCACCTGCGCCGCGCCTCTGCCATCGGCGTCGACTCCATGGACGTCCACTACGCCGAGCAGGGCATCTCCACAGGCGACAAGGTCATGCGCCGCGAGAGCTTCCGCGAGCTCATCGCCGACGTGCACCAGCTGCCCGAGACCCAGCGCACCGCGTTGCTGCTGCGCGAGATCGACGCGCTCTCCTACGACCAGATCGCACACGCCATGGAGACCACCATCCCCTCCGTCAAGTCGCTGCTCGTGCGCGCCCGCATCTCGCTCGCCGAGGCCGCCGAGGCGCGCAACCTCAGCTGCGACGACGTCCGCCTCGAGCTCGGCACCGCCGCCGAGGGCCTCGGCAAGCTCAGCACCCCCGCCCGCCGTCACGTCCGCAGCTGCGAGCGCTGCACCTTCTTCAAGAAGCAGCTCAAGAGCAACAACCACGCGCTCGCGCTCATCCTGCCCGTCGCCCCGCTGCTCATCGCCAAGAAGCTGCTGTTCGCCAAGCTCGGCTCCACCGCATCCGCCGGCGGCGCCCACGTGGCCGGCGGCGCCGGAGCCACAGTCGGTGCCACCGCAGCCGCCGCAGGCGCCGCCACCGGCGGAGGCGGCATGGCCGGCGGGCTAGTCACCGCAGGCGCCGGCGCACTCGCCACCAAGGCCGTCGCCGGGCTCGCCGCAGCCGCCATCGTCACCGCCGGCGCCGTCGCCGCCGACAACGCCGTCGTAGTGCACCACCACCCTCACCCGCGCGTCGCGCTCACCGCCAGCGTGCCCGTCACCGCCGATGTCAGCCAGGCGCCGCCCGTCGTTGTGCACCAGTCGCTGCAGCCCGTCACCGCCAGCGCCACAGCCCCCCTCCAGCCCCCCACCCGCTCGCAGCCCGCCGCCAAGAGCACCAAGCCCGCCAAGAGCGCCGCCACCCCCACCAGCACCGCACCCGTCACCGCCACCACCACGCCCGCCACAACACCCAAGCCCACCGACCCCCAGCCCACCACACAGCTCACCGAGGTCACCACCGCCACCACAGCGCTTCCCACCACCGCCACCACAACGCCCACGACGACGACGACAACAACACCCACCACGCCGCCACCCACCACCGCTCCCACGCCCGTCACCACCACAACCACAACTATCGAAACCACGTCCGTCACGCCGTCTGAAACGACCACCACATCCGTGCCGCCCGCCGAAGATCCCGCCCCGGGCACCTCCGACACGCCAGCTCCGCCAAGCAAGAGCGGCGGCACCGAAGCTCCCGCTGCAGTCAGCGGCGAAGCCGGGCAGTAGCGCTCCACCGAGCTTCCATCAGCCGCGCGTCCCGCCCGACGCCAGGATGATCTGCGCCGCCTCCGCCAGACCGCGCGCGTGAAGGCGCGCCCGGCCAGCCTGCGTGCGCACCAGGATCGCCCGCACGCCCACCGCTTCAGCGCCCGCCACATCCGCCACCGGGTTATCGCCCACCATCCACACCTCGTCCACATCGCCGTAGCTCGCCAGCACGTGGCCGAAGAACCGCGCGTTCGGCTTCTCCCAGCCGACCAGCGCCGACGTGAACACGCGATCCACGTATGGGCCAAGGCCCACGCCACACACCAGATCCGCCAGCTCCGGCACGTGATTGGACACGATCACGTTCGTCCAGCCCGCCGACGCCACCGCCGTCAGCGCCGGCACCGCGTCATCGAAGCGCCGCCAGCCCACCGTCGGATCGACGAAGCGGGCGTGAGTCGCCCTCGCCAGCGCCGCGCACTCCCCGCGCACGACACCCGCGCCAGCCAGCGCATCCGCGATGCGTGCCTCCATCGCATCCCACCAGCGCTCCGCGTCTCCCGGGTACGCATGACCGTCGTCCGGCCGGTGCCAAGGGAAGCCGTTGCTCAGCCCCGCGCGCACGTCATCCACGCCGATCCCATGCCCCCGCATGTGCGCGTCCAGCACCTCCATCACACAGCCGGACCAAAGGCCGTCGCGGAACGCCAGCGTCCCGTCGAAGTCCCACAGCGCCAGCCTGTGCATCACGTCCCCGCGGCCACGCGCCACGCGCCCGCCACTAGCCGAACGAGAACGTCTTCAGCGGCCGCAGCAGGACGCCCGTCTGCGCCACTTCCAGCGGTGCGGTCACCTGTGCGCTCGCATTCTTCGAGGTCAGCATCCGGATCACCACGCCTTCGCGCACGCCCTTTCCTTCCGGCACCATCAGCACGTCCCGCCCGTACATTTCCTCGCCGTCCACCTCCGCCGAGTACGCCACCTGGTAGCCCGTCAGCGTGTTGTTGATCTTCGACTTGCCCTCCCCGCTCAGCGCAAAGTCGAGCGAGCGGGCCCGCAGCGCGCGCACGTAGCTGGTCGCGAACAACGGCATCTCGCCCGTCAAAGCGCCCGAGTAAGCGGGCAGGCGCAGGGGGTCCACAGCGTAGGAGTACTTCAGCTCGCCGTTCGGCCAGTGGCTCTGCACCCTCACGTAGCCGCCCGGTTCAGGCGCAACCCGATACAGGTCGCGGTAGCTGAAGCTGAACGGCACCGGGCCGCCGTGCGAGTAGTGAGCGTTCTCCAGGGTCAGGCCCGCCGCCAGCAGCAGCGCCACCAGCCCAACGCCCGCGCCCATCACCGCCAGGCGCGCCAGCCGCGAGGCCGCGTTCCAGCGAGGCTCGAGCAGGCGCCCCAGCGTGGGGCCGTACTCCCGCTTCATCGGCAACGCCACCATCGCCTCAGCCGATCATTCGCCCAGCGAGAACAGCGCTTCCAGATCGTGGCGCGAATATGCCGCAAACGCGACCATCGTCTGCGTGCGCGACACCCCCGACAGTCCTCCAATCTGCCCCGTCACCACGTCCGCCAGCTGCTCGTGGTCCGGAACCCGCACGATCGCCACGAAGTCCCACTCCCCCGTCACCGAGTACGCCTCCGCCACGCCGTCGATGTCTGCCAGCTCCCCGCCAAGGCTCGACAGCGCGTCGCGCTCCGCCTCGATCAGCACCACCGCGTTGGTCATCGTCATCGCCCGCTCATCATAGGTCCCCAGCGGGCCTGCCAACGCTGGAACCCGCACCACGCGCCCGCCCGCCCGGTGGGCCGTGGGCTGCTCGCAATCAGGACTCCGTCCCCACCAGCCGGTGCATGCCCAGGCCGACCACCAGCCCCAGCGCGCCGCCCGTCACGCCCGCCAGCCAGCTGACCTCAGGGCGCGCAAACGGGATCGCCAGCAGCAGCGCCGCAATCGCCGCCACGCCCAGCAGATCGCCTTCATAGTCCTCACCCGCGCGCGCCGCCGCCAGATCAGGCACAGCCCACGCCGCCAGCAGCGCCAGCGCCGCGGCGGTGCCGCCGCTGACGACGGGGAACGGGTACACCGCGAGCGCCACCAGTGCGCCGATGGCGCTCGCGCCAAAGAACAGCGCCAGCACCGCCGCCGGCCCGTGTCTGCGCTCCAGCAGCCAACCGAAGATCGCCACCGTCAGCAGCACCACGAACGCAACCACGCCGTTCGCATACGCGAACCCGTTCGTGAGCAGCTTCCACCATTCGCCGTTCAGCGGCCCGATCACCGCCGCGCGCACATACAGGCTCGGTTCAGCGTGCCAAACGATCCAGCCCGCGCAGCCCACCGCCACCAGCAGCATCGTCGCGTACGGGCGATCGGCCGCCCACCGCCCGCGAGCGCGCGCCACGCGCTTGCGCCGTGAGCTCGCCGAAGCAGGCCTGCGGCGACCCAGCAGCGCCCGCAGTCGCCCGCCGCCGGTCGGTGCGTGCGCCGGCCCGTGCATCCGCGGCAGCTTCGGCGCGCGCCTGCGCAAACGGCTCCCGCAGTACGGACACTCGGTGATGTACGGGCTCACCTCCGATCCGCACTGCTTGCACACCACGAACAGATCAGCCCCTGAGGTCATCGTCAACCCATTCTATGGCCCTCCCGCACGCTGGCCACGCCGCTTTGGAATACTCAGGGCCATGAACCTCGGATACGACCAAAAGCTCTACGTCCTCGCCTTCGACCACCGCGGCTCCTTCCAGAAGAAGTTCTTCGGGATCGACGGCGAGCCCGATTCCGAGCAGACCGCCATCATCGCCGACGCCAAGCACCTCATCTTCGAGGGCATGCTGCAGGCCGTCGGCGCCGGTGCCGACCCCGCCGTCACCGGCGTGCTCGTCGACGAGCAGTTCGGCTCCAGCGTCCCCCAAGAGGCTCACGAGAAGGGACTCAAGCTCGCCATGCCAGCCGAGCGCTCCGGCCAGAACATGTTCGACTTCCAGTACGGCCAGGACTTCGGCGAGCACATCGAACGCTTCAACCCCGACTTCACCAAGGTGCTCGTCCGCTACAACCCCGACGGCGACCGCCAGGCCAACAGCGAGCAGCTGGGCAAGCTGCGCCAGCTCAGCGACTGGCTAAAGACTCACGAGCGCAAGTTCCTGTTCGAGCTGCTCGTACCAGCTGAGGACGCCCAGCTGCAGGCCGTCCAGCAGGATGTCGAGCGCTACGACGCCGAGCTGCGCCCCGAGCTGATGCGCCGCACCATCGCCGAGATCCAAGACGCCGGCATCGAGGTCGACATCTGGAAGATCGAGGGTGTCGACGAGCGCTCCGACTGCGAGATGCTCGCCGCGCAATCGCGTGTCGGCGGACGTGACGGGGTCAAGTGCGTCGTGCTCGGGCGCGGTGCCGACGACGCCAAGGTCGACCAGTGGCTCGAAGCCGCCGCGCCCGTCCAGGGCTACATCGGCTTCGCCATCGGACGCTCCATCTGGTGGGACCCGCTCAAGGCCTACGTCGACGGCAAGATCGAGCGATCCGCAGGCGCGCGCAAGATCGCCGAGAACTACCTCCGCTTCGTCGCCGTCTACGAGCGCGGCAAGGCCCTCGCGCACTCCGCATGAGCGCCGATCGACGGGTGGGTCGGTCAACATGAAGATGCGACAGAGCCTTGCCGACTGGGAGCAGGCGTTCGTCAAAGAGGTCACGCTCGACCGCCACCGGCGCGACTCGCTGCGCCGCACCACCGAGCAGCGCGCCTTCAAGCGCGACCTACAGAAGCGTCACAAGCGCGGCTCGCTGCGCTTCGGTGTGCTCGTGCTCGTGCTCATGCTCACGGTCGTCGTCGTCACCGTCGTCATGTTCCGCACGCTCTACCTGCTGCTCGGCTGATCCAGCCTCAACCGGCCTGCGCTCTAAGAGGCGTCGCCCAGCCCGCGCAGCGACTCGTCGACGTCCGCCGTGCTCTTCCCGGCGCTCTCGCCCGTGACGCCTTGCTTTGTCGCCGGCGGCGCCGCACCCGTTTCCCTGTGGATCTCCAGGTAGATCTCCTTGCGGAACACCGGCACCCGCTGCGGCGCCTGAATGCCAATGCGCACCTTCTCGCCCATCACCGACAGCACCGAGACCTCTATCTCGTCGCCGATCATGATGCTCTGGTTGGACTTGCGCGTCAGAACCAGCATTTGGGTGCACCTTCCTCTTTGCCGATTGGCGAGCCGGCGCAACCCCAAACCGCCGGTGAATCAAGCATAGTCACAGGACCGGGGGAACGCGATCCCAATTTTTCGCACGTCCTCCTAAAGCCCCTCTCAGCGCGCGCCGCAGGTGCCCGCCGCGCGTCCCTGGCGCGTCGCGCGGGCGCTTGCGCTAGTCTCCCGGACCGTCGATGCCCCGGAAATCTCTGCGACCGCACCTCAACCAGATCCGCGCTTGGGTACGCCAGGGTCGCACCGATGCCTGGGTCGCCCATCAGCTCGAGGTCACCGTCCGCGACATCGAGCAGTTCAAGCGCCAGAACGAGCTCGTCAGCGACGACGAGTCGCCCGAGAGCAGCGGAGCAGGGGACTACCCCGAGGAGATCGACCTTCGCGCCGAGGACGACGCGCTGATCGCAGCAGAGCTCGAGGCGGCCGAAGCTGAGGCCGAGCGCGCGCGCGAGCTCGCCGAGGAGGCCGGCGAGAGCCCCAGCGAGGAGGACGACGAAGGAGCCAGCGGCACACGCACCCGCAAGCGCAGTCGCCGCGGGGGACGCGGTCGGTCGCGCTCGGGCGCGCGCAACACCGGCCCGCTTGAGGGCACGTTCGACCACGGCGAGGAGGGCTACGGTCTGTGGCTGGACCCCGCCATCCAGGACAATCCCATCTATGCGGAGCACTGGGCCGGACACCGACCCGTCGAGGTCGAGGTCGAGGAGGACCGCATCGTGATTCGCCGCACCGGCGACGACGACTAGCGCGCGCTGATCGTTCCGGGCGTTTCTTACGCCCGTCACGTCTCCGACCGCTACGCCTCCGACAGGGTGCGGCGGCCTCCTGCGTAGTCGGAGGCCTCGCGCAGGTAGCGGCCGAACGCTGCGTCCACCACCACGCCCGCGTCCCACGCCCATGGGTCCTCCGGCGCGCATTTCATCGCCAGCTGCAGGCACCACATCGTGCCCGCGTCGTACAGCTCCACGAGCTCCTGCGCCGAGAAGCGTCCTCCCAGCCGGCGGCGCAGCTCCGCCACCAGCGCCCCCGTCACGCGCTCCAGCAGCGCGCTGCGCTCCGCCGGCGAGGCCTGCAGTCTGCGCTCGCCCTGCTGCCACTGGTAGATCGCCGTCTCGAACGACATCACGCGAGGCTAGCAGCGAGCGCTCGCCATCGACCGAGCCTGGCGAGATCGCTCGCAACGGGCTCAGTTTTCCGGCAGTCCGCCGATCACGTACGGCTGCTCGCCCTGCTTCATCATGCCCAGTTGGCGCGCCTCCGCTTCAAGCGTCCCCGGCGCCGTCAGCGCCTGGTGCTGGCGCACCAGCTGAGAGTGTTCGCGTTCCATGCTCGCCACCGCCGTGCTGTCACGGCGCGACTGATGCCACGTGGAGAGCATGTGCAGGCCCGCGCTTGCGTACAGGTACACCAGCGCCACCAGCACGCACAGCATCGCCATGCGGCCGATTCGGTCCCAGCGCACGCGACCAACCGGGCGGCTGCTCGAGCGCCGGCGCGCGCCGGAGGCGGAGATCGCGGGCATACCCAGCCCCATTCGCTGCCGCCTGTGAACCTCCTGCCGCTAGCCGGCGCTGGCGCGAAACGCGCTGCGGCCGGGGAACCGCGCACCGGCGCCCAGCTGCTCCTCGATGCGCAGCAGCTGGTTGTACTTGGCCACGCGATCCGAGCGCGACGGGGCGCCCGTCTTGATCTGCCCGCAGCCGGTTGCCACCGCCAGGTCGGCGATGGTGACGTCCTCCGTCTCCCCCGAGCGATGACTCATCACCGAGGAGTAGCCGGCGTCGCGGGCCATCGCGACCGCCTGCAGCGTCTCCGTGAGGGTCCCGATCTGGTTCACCTTGATCAAGATCGAGTTGGCCACGCCCGCCTGGATTCCTCGCTGCAGGCGCTCGGTGTTGGTGACGAACACATCGTCGCCCACCAGCTGCACCTGAGAGCCCAGGCGCCGCGTGAGCGTCGCCCAGCCGTCCCAGTCCTCCTCGTCCATGCCGTCCTCGATGGACACGATCGGATAGCGCGCCACCAGCTCCGCCCAGTAGTCGGTCAGCTCAGCTGCACTCAGCGAACGCCCCTCGTGCTCGAGCACGTAGGAGCCGTCGCGGTAGATCTCGCTGGCCGCCGGGTCCAGCGCGATCGCCACATCCTCGCCCGGCCGGTAGCCCGCCGCTTCGATGCCCGCCACGAGCATCTTCAGCGCATCCTCGTTGGAGCTCAGATCGGGCGCGAAACCGCCCTCGTCGCCAACCGCCGTGCCCAGCCCGCGATCGTGCAGCGTGCCCTTCAGCGCGTGGAACACCTCAGCGCCCATGCGCAGGCACTGGGAGAAGCTCTCCGCGCCGAGCGGAACGATCATGAACTCCTGGAAGTCGACCTTGTTGTCCGCGTGCGCGCCGCCGTTCAGCACGTTCATCATCGGCACCGGCAGCACGCTCGCAGCCTCGCCGCCGAGGTAGCGCCACAGCGGCAGGCCCTCCTCTGCCGCCTGCGCCTGCGCAGCCGCCAACGAGACCCCAAGCACCGCGTTGGCGCCCAGCCGGGACTTGTTGGGAGTGCCGTCCAGCGCGATCAGCGCGCCATCCAGGGCCTCCTGGTCCGCGGCGTCCATGCCGGCGATCTCGCGCGCGATCTCGCCGTCCACGTTGGCCACCGCCTGCGTCACGCCCTTGCCGCCCCACTCGCTGCCGCCGTCGCGCAGCTCCGTCGCCTCGAACTCTCCCGTGGAGGCCCCCGACGGGACCGCCGCGCGGCCGTGCGCGCCGGAGCTGAGCTCCACCTCGACCTCGACCGTGGGGTTGCCGCGGCTGTCCAGTATCTGCCGCGCGTGGATTCGCTCGATCTGGCTCATGCGTCAGGCGCGCCGGCGCAGCGGCCTATTCGGCAGTTTTTGACGTACTGGACGTCGAGCTGGTCTTCGGCGCTTTGTAGCCCTTGCAGTCGGCGACCACGTAGCCCGAGCGGCATTCGGTTTTCGCCTGCCAGCGCGTTTTGAATTCTTTGGTGAACTTGCTGAGCGCCGACTGCTCGCCGGTGGAGATCAGCTGCTGTTTGATCGTCGCCTTCACCTTCGACAGCGGCTCCTGGGTGCCGGGGGTCACGCTGAGCACTTCGAAGACGTAGTAACCGAACGGCGTCTTGACCGGGCCGCTGAGCACGTTCTTGCCGGTGGAGAAGATCGCTTCGCTCAGCGCCTTCTCCTCCTCACCTTTGACCACTTCCTTGAGCAGGCCTCCGTTGGCCTTGCTGGTCGGGTCGATCGACACGGCCTTGGCGACGCTCGCGAAGCTCTTGCCCGATTCGACTTCCTTCTTCGCGCTCTTCGCCTGAGCTTCGGTCTTGGTGAGGATGATCTGCACGTTGCGCTTTTCAGGCGTGCCGTACTTGGACTTGTTTTCGCTGTAGTACTTGGAAATCTGCGCTTCGCTGACTTTGCTCTTTTCCTTGATGATCTTTTTCTCGATTTTCTGGGAGAGCAGGTTGAGCTTCACGCGCAGCAGCAGGTCCGAGACGGTCTGGCCCGACGTGGACAGGAATTTTTCGAATTCGGAGGCCTTCGGGAACTCCTCCGTCTTGATTTTCGCGAATTCCTTCTTGACTTCCGCGTCGCTCAGCTTCACGCCCAGCGCGTTGGCTTCGCCAACGACCCACTGCGAGGAGATCAGGAACCCCAGGACCTCGCTCTGCAGGGATTTGTACTCGGTCGCGCACTCCGACTTCAGCTGCGCGGTCGTCGGAGCTTTCTGACCTTTGGCCGGTTTGGCGGTGGTCGCAGCCAGATGGGCGATGCACGCGGTGTAGTCGGGCGGTTCCGGGACTACCGGCTTTTCCGTCGTTCCAGTGGAGCTGGAGGCCGACGCAACTTTCATCCAGTGGTCGAACGCTTCCTTGGTGAGCGGGGTGCCCGCCACCTGCACGACGGCGTCGCCGGGGATGCCACCGCACGCCGACAACCCGACGAGGGCAAACAAAACGGCGCCAAGCGCCGAGAGGAACCTAAGAGGCTTTGACACGACGGCGGGCACTTTAGCGGAAAGCAGATGTGTTGTGCTTAAGAGGCGCATAACGACTTCCTAAGCGGCTTCGCGCACAACCGCCAGCAGCGCATCCGCCGCCCTCACCACGCTGGGGAATCGCTCGTTCCCGTCCTTTGGAATCCGCACGGATACCTGCGAGCGCCCCGATTCGTACAGCGCACCCGGCAGCTCTTCGCGCAGGCGTTTCGCGCGCACGGAGTCCAGCTCGATCGGCACCACCGCCAGGCGATCGCCGCGGAAGCTGACCGTGCGCGCCCCCGCCTGGCCGAACTTGATGCGCGCGCGCTGCAGCGCCAGCAGGTTCTCCACCGGCTCCGGGATCGGGCCGAAGCGGTCCTCGAGCTCCTCGCGCAGCTGCTCCACGTCCGCCACCTCCAACGCTCCCGCCACGCGGCGGTGCACCTCGATCTTCGCCTGCTCGTAGGGGATGTAGCTCGCCGGCACGTACGCGTCGACGTTGACGTCCAGGCGCACCGGCTCGGCCAGCGCCGACTCCTCCTCGCCCTCCTCGAGCGCCTCCGCGGCCCTGACAGCCTCGTCGAGCATCTGCATGTACAGCTCGAACCCCAGCGCAGCCACGTGGCCGGACTGCTCGTCGCCCAGCAGGTTGCCCGCTCCGCGGATCTCCAGGTCGCGCATCGCGATCTTGAAGCCCGCCCCCAGCTCCGTGTAGTCGGACAGCGCCGACAGACGTTGGGCGGCCTCGGGTGTGAGCGCAGCGGCGGAGTCGTACAGCAGATACGCGTACGCGCGCTCGCGGCTGCGGCCCACGCGTCCGCGTATCTGGTAGAGCTGCGCCAGGCCGAACGCGTCCGAGTGCTCCACGATCAGCGTGTTCGCCTGCGGGATGTCGATGCCCGACTCGATGATCGACGTGCACACCAGCACGTCCGCGCCGCCGCGCAGGTAGTCCATCATCACCGCCTCCAGCTCACCGTCGCCCATCTGCCCATGGGCCACAACGAAGCGCACGCCCGGGCACAGCGCGCGCAGGCGCTCCGCCGTCTCCTCGATCGAGTCCACGCGGTTGTGCAGGAAGAACGCCTGGCCACCGCGCGCGTGCTCGCGCTCGATCGCGCGCTTGACCAGCTCCTCCTCGTACTCGCCCACGTACGTGCGCACCGGCCGCCGGCCCTCGGGGGGAGTCTCGATCACGGAGATGTCGCGCAGCCCCGCCAGCGACATCTGCAGCGTGCGCGGGATCGGCGTCGCCGACATCGAGATCACGTCCACCTTCAGCTTCAGCTGGCGCAGCAGCTCCTTCTGCTTGACCCCGAAGCGCTGCTCCTCGTCCACGATCAAAAGGCCCAGGTCCTTCGCGCGCACGTCGCGCGAGAGCACCCTGTGCGTGCCGATCAGGATGTCCGCGCGCCCGTCCGCGAAGTCCTTGATCGCCGCTTTCTGCTCCGCTGCCGTGCGGAAGCGGGAGGCGTGCTGGAGCGTGAACGGGTAGTCGGCCAGGCGCTCCGCGAACGTGCCGTAGTGCTGCTGGGCGAGGATCGTCGTCGGCACCAGCATCAGCACCTGCTTGCCCTCCGCCGCGCACTTGAACGCCGCGCGCAGCGCCACCTCCGTCTTGCCGTAGCCCACGTCGCCGCAGATCAGCCTGTCCATCGGGCGCGGCGCTTCCATGTCCGCCTTCACCAGCTCGATCGCCTCGCGCTGATCGGGCGTCTCCGTGAACGGGAAGCGCTCCTCGAACTCGCGCTGCCAGTCGGAGTCCGTGCCGAACGCGTGCCCCGAGCGCCGGCGGCGCTCCGCGTACAGGTTCAGCAGCTCGCCCGCCAGCTCCTGCGCCGCATGCCGCGCGCGCGCCTTCATCGTCTCCCAGCGCGTGCCCCCCAGCTTGCTCAGCGGCGGGTGATCCCCGCCGGCGCCCACATAGCGTGAGATCTTCGCCAGCTGGTCGGTGGGCACGAACACGCGATCGTCACCCTGGTATTCCAGGTACAGGTAGTCGCGCGTCACCTCGGCGACGGTGCGCGTCTCGAAGCCCGCGAAGCGCGCCACGCCGTGGTCCTCGTGCACCACGATGTCGCCCGTGCGCAGTTCCGTGAACGAGCGCAGCGCGCCCCGGCGCGTGCCCGTGATGCCGCCGCCCGTGCGCGCGCCATCCGGTGCTCGATCGGCCCTGCGCCGGCGCAGCAGCCTGTGCTCCGGGTACACAGCCAGCTTCAGCTGCGGCGCCACGAAGCCCTCGCGCAGCGACGCCGCCGCGAAGCGCAGCGAGGGCTCCAGCACCTGGTGGCCCACACCGGACGCTCCGGCGGTGGACTCCCCCTGCAGCCACGTGGCTTTCAGACGGCCCAGGTTGTAGGCCGCGCGCTCGCCCTCGCCGCGTCTGGGGAAGGCCACCACGGTCCTGTAGCCAGAGCGCACCAGCTTCTCCAGCTCCGGCTCCGCCTCGCCGATCGAGCGTGCAGCCGTGTCAGCCGCCTGCGCACGCAGCTCGATCTCCTGGCCGCTGGAGTGCGAAGACAGCCAGATGCGCGCGCGCTCGTCCAGCGTCTCGCGGATGCTCTGCGGGCTCACGTACAGGTGGTGGGCGTCCTCGTCGCCGAACGCCGCGCACACGTCGCTCCAGTGGTCCGCCAGCACCGGATCGAGGTCCTCCTCCGCCGCCACCACCAGCTGCGTGTGCTCACCAACCAGGTCCAGCAGGGCTCCGAAGCGCTCCACCGGCAACAGCTCCGCAATATCGGGGCGCTCGAACGCCTCAACATCATCTCCTCCTGCAACGCGGCGGGACGGCAGCTGCTCCACCGCGATCTCAGCCAGCTCGCGGTGCTCGATCGCAAGCTCCGCCGCCGGCGCGATCTCCACCTCCTGCACGTCCCCCAGCGAGCGCTGCGTGAACGTGGAGAACCAGCGCAGCGACTCGATCTCCACGTCGAACATGTCCACACGCACAGCGCGCTCCTCCGTCGCCGGGAACACGTCCAGCAGGCCGCCCCGCAGCGCGAACTGACCGCGCTCCTCCACCTGGTCGGTGCGCTCGTACCCCGCGCTCACCAGCTCCGCCGCGCACTCGTCCAGGTCCAGCAGCTCGCCCACGCGCAGCGTGAACGAGTGCGGGCGCAGCTCCGGGTCGGGCACCTTCTCAGACAGCGCCACCGCGCTCACCACCACCACCGGCTGCTCAGCGCCCGGATCCTGCTTGGCGCCAGAGGCCGAGCCGAGCAACGCGTCCAGGGCGGCCACGCGAAGGCCCACCAGGTGCGCGGGCGGCGCCAGGTGCGACTCGTACGCCACGCCCCTGGAGGGGTAGTAGCGCACGCGCCGCGGCGCCAGCCACGCGCGCAGGTCGCCCGCCAGGTCGCGCGCCGCGCGGTCGTCGCCAACCACCACCAGCGTGGGATGGGTGAGGGCCGCTTCGTCGATCTCGCTCAGCGCAGCGATCACGTACGGGCGCAGCGAGGAGGACACGAACGCGTGACCGCCCTCGCGAGCAAGGCGGAGCGCCGACTCGTCCTCCTGGACGAGACCTAGAAGCGTGCGCAGGGCGCCAGTGTCGCCGGCCATGTGAGACTCCCTACCCGCCATCGCCTGCTGGCGGCGCCGGCTGCTCGAGAACCAGCCGCTCCACGTGCTCGCGGGCGCGACTGACCAGGCCCCGAACATCCTCCTCGGGCTCCTGGAAGCGGCCCAGCACGTACGCGGAGACGATCTCCGGGTCGGTCGAGTCCGGGCGCCCCACGCCCACACGCACGCGCATGAAGTCAGCGCCGCCCAGCTCGCGCTTGATCGACTTCAAGCCGTTGTGACCCGCCAGCCCGCCGCCCAAGCGCGTGCGCACGTCGCCGAACGGCAGGTCGATCTCGTCGTGCACCACCACAACCCGCTCCAGCGGCAGCTTGAAAGCACCGCGTGCCGGGCCAACTGAACGTCCCGCGTCGTTCATGAACGTCTGCGGGCACAGAACTGCCACGCGCGGCGCCTTGGAGCCCGCCGGAGCACCAGGCACGGCCCCCGGGTCGCCGCCCGGCACGCGCCCTTCCGCGATACGTCCGCGAAAGCGATCCTTCCCGCGTCCCAGATCCCACCGGTCCACGAGCTCCTCAGCAACCATGAAGCCCACGTTGTGACGGGTGCGCGCGTACTCGCTGCCAGGGTTGCCCAGTCCGACGATCAGCCAGTCGATCGTGCCGCCACTGCCACCGCCGCCGAAAGGGCGTCGCAGAGGCCCCTACTCCTCGGAAGAGGAGCCCTCTGAGTCGTCCGCCTGCGCGTCCTCGCCCACGACCTCCGTCTCAGCTTCGATTTCATCGGCGGTTTCGCTTTGCAGGCGTGGCGGCGAGAGCGTCGCGATGACCGTCTCCTCCAGGTCGTCCAGCAGCGTCACGCCCTCAGGCGGCGCGAGCGCGCCCAGCAGGATCGTCTCGCCGATCTGCATCTCGCCGACCTCGTGGACGATCGACTCGGGGATCGCCGTCGGCAGCGCCTCCACATTCAGCTCGCGGGTGATCTGCTCCAGCACGCCGCCTTCCTTGACGCCAGGGGCATCGTCGATGCCCGTGAGCTCCAGCGGCACGACCGCGCTGATCGCCTCGTTGAGGTTCACTCGCAGCAGGTCAACGTGGACGGTCTCGCCGCGCACGGGATGGCGCTGGGCTTCCTTGAGCACCACAGGCGTCGGTTTCTGGCCGTCGACGCTCAGGTCGAGCACGGCGCCCGAGCCAGCGAGCGCGTGGCGAAGCTCGCGCTCGTCCGCGTCAAAGCCCACCGGCTCGCCGCTGCCGCCGTACAGCACGCCGGGAACGCGTCCGCTGCGACGCAGGCGGCGCACCGCGCGCGAGCCGGCGGCCTCGCGGCTGTTGACGTTCAGCTTGGTGGTTGTGCTGGCCATGAGCGACTGCAGACTGTAGCAATCGGCGTGTTGCGGCTCAGAACAGCTGGTTCTCGCCGCCGAAGACCTCGCTGACGGAGTCATCGACGAAGATCCGCCGGATCGAGTCCGCCAGCAGCTCCGCGCAGGGCAGCACGCGCACGTTGTCCGGGCGCCCGGCGGTGGCAATGGGCACGGTGTCGGTGACCACGATCTGCTCCAGCCCCGACTCTTCCAGGTTCTTGAACGCGTCGCCTGAGAACACCGCGTGCGTGGCCGCCGCGTACACGCGCGCCGCGCCTTCTTCCATGACCGTCTTCGCCGCCGCCTTCAGCGTGCCCGCCGTATCGATCATGTCGTCCACGATCACCGCCGTGCGGCCTTTCACGTCACCGATCACGTAGCCGATCTCAGCGACCTGCTGGGCGGGGCGCTCCTTGTCGAGGATCGCCAGCTCAGCGCCGATCTTGGAGGCGAAGTTCTTGTTCAGCTTCACCCTGCCGGCGTCCGGCGCCACCACCACCAGGTCCGCCAGCCCCAGGTCGGCGAAGTACTGCGTGAGCATGAACAGCGCCGTCATGTGATCGACCGGGATCTGGAAGAAACCCTGGATCTGACCGGCGTGCAGGTCCATCGTCAGCACCCGGTCGGCGCCCGCCGCCTCCAGCATGCGGGCCACCAGCCGCGCGGAGATCGGCTCGCGGGGCGCGGACTTCTTGTCCTGGCGCGAGTAGCCGAACCACGGCGTCACCGCAATCACCCTGTGGGCGGAGGCGCCCACCGCGGCGTCGATCATGAACAGCAGCTCCATCAGCGAGTCGTTGGCGGTGACCCCTGTCTGCGAGTTGCCGCTGGTGGGCTGCACGATGAACACATCCGCTCCTCGGATCGAGTCCTCGTAGCGGCAGTACACCTCGCCGCCGGAGAACGTCTTCAGCTCGACCGGGCCCAGATCCACACCCAGCTTGTCCGCGATGTCGCTCGCCAGCTGCGGGTTCGCGCGCCCGCTGAACAGCATCAGGCGCTTGTTGTAATCGATCGGCAGGCTGGCCCGCGAGTAGTCGGTGCGCGTGTCGATCGCACTCATCTCGCTTGCCAGTGTAAACGCCTGTGTCCGATCAGTCATCCTGGCGCTCCGCGTAGCCCTCGATGTTGCTCTGACGCTCGCGCGCGATGCCCAGCGCGCCGGGCGGCACGTCATCGACGATCACCGAGCCCGCGCCCGTGTACGCGCCGTCGCCCACGCTCACCGGGGCCACCAGCGTGGTGTCCACGCCCGTGCGCACCCCCGCACCCACGGTGGTGCGGTGCTTGGCGCGACCGTCGTAGTTCGCTGTGATCGTCGCCGCGCCCAGGTTCGTGCCCTCGCCGACGTCCGCGTCGCCGATGTAGGACAGGTGCGGCACCCTCGCGCCCGCCCCTATGTCGGAGTTCTTGACCTCCACGAACGTGCCAACCCGCGCGCCCACGCGCAGCACCGTGCCCGGACGCAGGTAGCCGAACGGCCCCACGCTGACGCCGTCCTCCAGCACGCAGTCCACGAGGTAGGAGTGGCGGATGGTGCACTCGCGCCCGATCCGCGTGGCGCCGCGAATGGTCGTGAACGGCTCGATCAGCGTGTCCTCGCCGATCTGAACGTCCACGTCGATCACAGTGGCATTGGGATCCACGATGCCCACGCCCGCCTGCATGTGGCGCTCGTGGATGGCCGCCTGCGCGATCGCGCGCACGCGCGCCAGCCCGGCGCGATCGTTCACACCCAGCACCACCCGCTCGTCCTCGACGACGTGCGCCACGATCCGCGCGCCGTCCGTCCGCAGCAGATCCAGCACCTGCGGCAGGTACAGCTCGTGCTGTGCGTTGTCCGTGCTCAGTCGCGGCAGCGCCTCGCGCAGCGCGCTCGCGTCGAACGCGAAGATGCCCGCGTTGACCTCGCGTATCTCGCGCTCGGCCTGCGTGGAGTCGCCCCGCTCCTTCGTCTCCACCACCCGCAGCACCGCGCCGCCCGAGTCGCGCACGACGCGCCCGTAGCCCGTCGGGTCCTCCAGGATCGTGGTTGCCATCGTCGCCGCCGCGCCGCTGTCCGCGTGCGCCTGGACGAGCTCTGCGATCGCCGCCGCCGTCAGCAGCGGCACATCGCCCGCCAGCACCACCACCGGCTGCTCGTCGTCCAGCTCCGTGCCCAGCGCCTCGAGCGCGGCCACGACCGCGCCACCCGTGCCGTCCGGGCGCTCCTGAACCGCCAGATCGACCCCCTCCGGCAGCAGGTGCTCGAGCGCCCTCGCCGGCGAGTCCACCACGACCACGCGGCCCGCACCCGCCTCCAGCGCCGCCCTCACCGGCCACAGGATCATCGGCCGCCCGCACAGCTCGTGGAGCACCTTCGGCGTCCGCGAGCGCATTCGCGTGCCCTGTCCCGCAGCGAGGATCAGAACGGTGGGGGCGCTCACAAGCAGGATGCTATTCGCTTGCCGCGCGATTCCCGCGGCTCCGCAGCTGGGGGGCAGGGACTCGAACCCCGATTCTCAGGACCAAAACCTGATGTCCTGCCGTTGGACGACCCCCCAAAGGGCCTAACAGGATAGTCGCGGGCGGTTACAGGCGATCGGCGGACCGCCAACACCTGCCGATTAGCGGGGGATAACGATGAAGCAACACATTCATCCTCGCCGCCTGCAACTATTCCTGCGCTTGCCGGACGCCAGGAGAAGAAGCGGGAGCAAACTGGGAGCGTCGCTGGCGGCGGTCGTGCTGGTGTGCGCCGGTGCACTCGCCGCGATCGGGGCGCCAACCGCGGCGGCTTCGTCGGTCTGCGCCGGCGCGAACCTGCACCCCAGCGCCACCAACGTGCGCGCCGCCGACGCCGCCACCTTGTGCCTGGTCAACCAGATCAGGACCTCGCGTAGCCTGCGCCCGTTGCGAGCCAACCGCGAACTGGGACGCGTGGCCCGCAGCCAGGTCACGGCCATGGTCCGCCACGACTACTTCGCCGACGTCCGTCCCACCGGGCAGACGCCACTGGCGCTCGTGGCGGTGACCCGCTACCCCGCGCACGCCGCGGAGTTCGCGGTCGGCCAGAACATCGCGTGGGGCACCGGCAGCTTCACCACGCCCGCGCACATCGTCGCCGAATGGATGGCATCTCCACCGCACCGCGAAATCATGCTCAGCAGCGAATACCGCAACGCGGGGGTGGCCGTGACGCCGGCGGTCCCCACGATCCTGGACCCCAGCGGCGCCGGCGCCACGTACGCGATCGAGTTCGGCATGCGGCTCTTCTAAGAACCTGTCTCAACAGGTTCTAGGAGCTATGAGCGCCGGCCACCCGAGCGGCGCGGCACGCGGCCGGCTTCCGCTCCGGCCTCCAGCGCGGGGCCGCCCGCGGAGGCGATCCCCAGCACACGCATCGCCTTCAGACCCAGGCTGAGCTTCTCGCGGCCGTCGCTGGAGCTGACGTCCAGACCCGACAGCTCGCGCACACGCTCCAGGCGGTAGTAGATGGTGTGGCGGTGCGTGAACAGTCGCTGCGCGGTGCCCGCCACGTTGCCATCGGCCTCGAGGAAGGTCTCCAGCGTGCGCACCAGATCTGTCTCGTACTGCTCGTCATAGGCCACCAGCGGCTCGACCGTCTCCCCGTAGAAGCGCTGCAGCTCGCTGGGGTTCTCGCTCATCGCCGACAGCAGCAGGCGATAGGCGCCCGTCTGGTCGAAGGCCAGCGAGGCGCCGTCGCTCGAGCCCTGCGCCACGTTGGCCGCCAGCAGCGCCTCGCTGGCCGCGCGTGGCAGCTCGGACGGGTCTTCCGTGATGCGGCTGCGCCCCAGCGCGAACACGTAGCCCGCGAGGCTCGCTTCCAGCTCGTTGAGAACCGCCTGCGCCGCGCGCGCCGCAGTGGCCTCGTCGCCGCCCGGCACCAGCACCAGCACCTCCGCGCCGACGATGCCCTCGCGGTCGGACAGCGCGGCGATCGAGCGGCTGGCCACGGCGCGCACGCCGCGCTCGGCCACAGCGCGCACGCGCCCGCGCCAGCCCTCGTCGGTGGGCGTCTGCGGATAGGCGCGCGCGACGATCATGCTCGCGCCGTCCTCGATCGCCAGCGAAAGGTCCTTGGCTCGCCCCAGCAGCTCCTCGCGCTCGGTGAGCTCACGGCGCACGATCGCGCCCAGGAAGTCCGCCGACGCCGTTTCCGACACGCGCTCGGGCGCCCGCACACGCTCCACCTCCGAGGCGATCATCGTCAGCAGCAGCCTGCGCATGGAGGCGCTCGGCTCGGTCTTCACGCGCATGTGCAGCGTCCCCACCACCGTGTCCGCCACCCGCAGAGGCGCACTGATCACGCCGTCGCCCTGAGACAGCAGCGCCCGCTCCTCCGCCGGCGAGCGAGCCGCCACCGCGAGCGTTGCGCCCCATGCGTCCGTCACCGCCAAGCTCGCCTCCAGCGCCCGCGCGGCGGCGCGCACCACCTCCGGCAAGCCCGCTCCCGACTCGACCGCCTCGGTGATCGCGTCCAAGGCCGCGAGGTCTGACATGCGGGTCAGCCCCAGTAGTAGACGGCTGCGAGCGCGCCGACCACCCCGACGCCAAGCAGCACCACCAGCACGTACAGCGACAGCACCGTCGCCGCCAAGCGCTCCCATATGCGCGAGTAGGACGACCACACGGGCACGAGGATCAGCCCCGTGAACAGCCCAAGGCTGACGAGCGCCGCAGCCGCTCCCACCAGCTCGTTGATCTGCGTTTTAGTCATCGATCTCGCCGGAATTGTGACGCACAGGGCCGTCGTTCGCCGCGCGTGCGAACGCCGCATCCACCGGGACGGCGCAAATGGGTGCGGGGACACGGTCGGAGAGCGACGCGGCGGCGGCACGTGCCAGGACGACACCGCTGTCCGCCGAGCCCCCCGCGTGGGGGAACAGGCCGATCACCGTCGGGCCCGATCCGCTCACCAGCGCAGGCTCCGCCCCAGCCTTTCGCGCCTGCTCGAGCGCGTGGGCGATCGGCGGGCACAGCGACACGGCCGCGCGCTGGAGGTCGTTGTGCAGGAGCTCCGTGGCCGCCGGCAGCGGAGCTCCATGCTCCAGCGCCGCGCGCAGCTCCATCCGTCGCTCGCCCAGCTCCTCCTTGCTCCGCGCCAATCGCTGGCGATCCGCCTCCGCATACACGGCCGCGGTGGACAGCGACTCCTCGAGCGCCAGTACCAGCACACCAAACCGCGACCTCGCCGGCGCCAGCTCCTGCAGGCGCTCGCCCGCGCCGCTCGCCAGCCAGCGACCCGGGGACACCTGTGCAGGGACGTCCGCCCCCAGCTCCGACGCCAGCGTTCGCAGCAGCTGCTCGTCGCCCAGCCCGGACGCATGCGTGGCGAGGCGCAGCGCCGCGGCCGCGTCGGCTGAGCCGCCTCCCAGGCCCGCAGCCACGGGTATGCGCTTGACGATGCTCAGCCGCAGCGGCGGCGCCCCCCAGCCCGTGCTCGCCCGAAACGCTTGCAGCGCAGCGGCCGCAAGGTTCTGCGCCGGGTCGCCAGGCACGCCCGGGCACACCACCTCGTCGCGCTCGCTGTCGGGGTCGCCAAGCTCCAGCGTCAGCTCGTCCGCGAGCGAGATCGACTGCATCACGCTCACCAGCTCGTGTCTGCCGTCGCTCTCGCGCACAGGGCCCACGAACAGCCCCAGGTTGATCTTCGCGGGGGCCAGAGCACGATGCACCCCCGGCGCGAACGCACCGCCATTGCTCATCGCTCGCGCCTCATAGTTGCAATATGCGTGCAAGCGCCCTGAATTCCTCCGGCGCCAGACGCTCCGCGCGCGCGTCCGCCGGCTGACCGAGCGCCACCAGCGCCTCGCGCACCTGCTCGCGCGAGCGCTGCGGCGCGCCACCCGACAGCGCCAGCGACCCCGCAAGCGTCTTGCGCCGGTGGGCGAACCCGCCTGCCACCAGCGAGCGCAGCCCCGCTCCCACCGTCTCTGCCTCCGAGCCGCCGCCCACCTGCGCACTCTCACGCCTGCGCATCCCCACGAGCACCGAGTCCACGTTCGGCACCGGGTGAAACACCGTGCGCGGGATCGCCCGCAGCACAGCCACGTCGCACACCAGCTGCGCGAGCACCGACGGCGCTCCGTAGGAGCCCTTGTCCGTGCGCCGAGCGCTCCCAGCCGGTCGTGCGGCCAGCCGCTCGCCCACCTCGCGCTGCACCATCGCCACCCACACCGACACGCCCGGGAGCTCCTCGATCGTGCGCAGCAGCACGCTCGCTGCCACGCCGTACGGGAGGTTGGCCACGACCTTGGTCGGCGACGGGTGAAGCGCGCCGAGGTCGAGCGTCACCGCGTCCGCCCAGTGCACGGTCACGTTGAGGTGCCGGTCGGTTGCGTCCGACAGCGCCTCGCGCAGGCGCTCGTCGATCTCAACCACGTGCACGTGACTGGCCCGCTCCGCCAGGTACTCCGAAAGGACGCCCAGGCCACCCCCCACCTCGAGCACCACGTCCTGCGGTGCGAGCTCCGCCGCGCGACCGATCACACCCAGGATGTTCGAGTCGATCAGGAAGTTCTGGCCGAGCTCGCGATCCGGGCGCACGCCAAAGCGGCGCATCCGTCGCAGGCTCGGCTGGGACGGCTCCGCGGGCTCGGACCCGGGCCCACCGGGGACGTCGGCGGCCACAGCGCTCACGCCCAGCCGAACACGCGCGCCGCGTTGCGCGTCACCGCGACCCCCAGCGCGTCCGCGCTCACGCCGCGCAGCTCCGCCAGGAAGGCTGCGGTGTGCGCCACCAGCGCCGGCCGGTTGCGTTCCTTACGGACGGCCTGCGGCGTCAGGTAGGGAGCATCCGTCTCCACCAGCAGCGCATCCTCGGGCACCAGCCGCGCCGCCTCGGCCAGATCGGCGGCGCTCCTGTAGGTGACGTTGCCGGCGAATGAGATCGCGTAGCCGCGCTCCAGGCACTCCCGCAGCCGTTCGGGCATGGAGAAGCAGTGCATCACCACGCTCACCCCGTCGGCTTCAGCGGCGAGCTGGTCGAGCGTCTCCTGCTCGGCTGCCCTCGTGTGGATCACCAGCGGCTTGCCCGTCTCGCGCGCGAGCTGGATCTGCGCGGCGAACGCGCGCTGCTGATCCTCGCGCGGCGGGGCGCTGTCGCGGTAGAAGTCCATGCCCGTCTCGCCGATCGCCGCACAGCGCTCGTGCGCCGCCAGCGCGCGCAGCTCCGCCAGGTCCGCGTCGTCGAAGCCCTTGGCCGCGGTGGGGTGGCGACCGACCGCCGCATACACCTGCGGGAAGTCCTCTGCCGCCGCCAGTGCCGCGCGGCAGGATGCGCTGTCGATGCCCACGGTCAGCATCCGCGTCACCCCCACAGCCTCCGCCTCCGCCACGAGCTCGGCTGTCGGCTGCTCGCAAAGATGCAGATGAGTGTGTGAGTCGATCACCGACGGTACAGGTGGTCGGTCATCTCACGCCGACTTCGGGAACAGCGACTCGAGCATGCCGATCGGCTGGCCGAGCGCCTGCGTGGAGTCCCAGCGCGCACACTCGAGCGAGCGATCCTCGCAGCCGAGCGCGCCGAGCAGCTTGTCGGCGCTGGAGGGCATGTACGGGTACAGCAGCACGCCCAGCACGCGCAGTCCGGCCACGAGCGTGGCGAGCACGCGGTCGAGCTCCTCCGCGCGGGCGTCGTCTTTGGCCAGCTGCCACGGGGCGCGTTCCTCCACGTAGCGGTTCAGTCGCCGCACCCGCTGCCAGATGACCTCCAACGCGCCCGTCAGCTCAGCGCGGTCGATCATGCCTTCCACGTCCTGCGCCAGCCCCGCAAACTCGTCGTGCAGCTGCGGGTCCAGCGCCACCGCCGGCGGGACACCGCCCCGATAGCGGTGGACCATCGCGATCGAGCGGCTGGCCAGGTTGCCCAGGTCGTTGGCCAGCTCGCTCTCGTAGCGCAGCTCAAACGCAGCCGTCGACACCGAGCCGTCCTGGCCGAACGGCACGTCGCGCAGCAGGTAGAAGCGCAACGCGTCCGGGCCGTAGCGGTCGATCACCGCAAACGGGTCCAGCACGTTGCCCAGCGACTTGCTCATCTTCTCGCCGTCCATCAGCAGGAATCCGTGCACGAACACGTGCTCCGGCAGCTCGAGCTCTGCAGCCATCAACAGCGCCGGCCAGTACACCGCGTGAAAGCGCAGGATGTCCTTGCCGATCAGGTGATAGCTCGCCGGCCACATCCGCTGCGTCAGCGACTCCTCCGCGGTGGAGATGCCCGCCGGCGCAGGCGCGTAGGAGAGCGCTGAGTAGTAGTTCAAGAGCGCGTCGAACCACACGTAGAAGACGTGCTCGTGGTCCCATGGCACCTGCACGCCCCACGTGAGCTTGTGACGCGTGAGCGGCACGTCGCGCAGGCCGGAGCGGATGAACGACAGTGCCTCGTTGTAACGCGTCCGCGGCATCACGAAGTCCTCGCGCTGCGCGTAGAGCGCCTCCAGGCGCTCCTGGAAGGCGGACAACTCGAAGAAGTAGTTGTCCTCCTGCTCGCGCGTCAGCTCGATGTGGTGAATCGGGCAGCGGTTGCCCTCGTCGATCTCGTTGTCGGCCTTGAAGTCGGCGCAGCGCGGGCAGTACCAGCCCTCGTAGGTGCCCTCGTACACGTATCCGTTCTCACGCACACGCGCCAGCACTTCCTGGACGACCGCTTCGTGCTGGGGGTCTGTCGTGCGGATGAAGAAGTCGTTCGTCGCCGACAGCTGCGGCGCGAGCGCTTTGAAGCGCTCCGCGTTGCGATCCGCCAGCTCCTGCGGCTCGATGCCGAGCGCGTGGGCCGCGTCCGCCACCGGCTCGCCGTGCTCGTCCGTGCCCGTCAGGAAGAACACCTCCTCGCCGCGCTGGCGGTGGTGGCGCGCCATCACGTCCGCGGCGATCGTCGTGTACGCGTGGCCGAGGTGCGGCGCCGCGTTGACGTAGTAGATGGGGGTGGTTACGTAGAAGGACATGCGTTCGGCGGGACGGAGGGGACGCTAGCGGGAGCCGGAGAGGTTGGTCACCGCCGTGGACGAGCGAGCGTCCTGGATGGCGACGACGAGCACCCGATCCACAGCCTCCTCATAGGCATAAACGATCAGCAGCCAGCGCCAAGGCCCCACGATGAAGCGGAGATCCCCCCAGCGCTCATCCAGGTTGCGTCCAATCGAAGGAAATCGCTCCAGCGCACGCAGCGATCGCTGGACACGCGCCCGTGTATCCGCGGGCAGGCTGTGCGTTACGATCATCCGGTCGAGTCGCTCGCTCGCCGCGCTGCTCAGCTCGACGTGGGCCACAGTGCCGACTACGACTAGAGCTCGTCGAGCGGGACGGTCTTGCCTTCCCTACCCTGCTGCAAGCCCAGCTGTGCTTCCTCGAACGCCCCCGGGATCCCATCGAGCAGCGCGGTGATCGTGCGCGGATCGGGATCCGCGTCGTCGAGCGCGCTCGACAGCAGCGAGCGAGCAAGTGTTCCCTCTTGAACATGCGTGCGCTCGGCCAACATCGACAGCTTGGCCGCATGCTCGGAGTCCAACGTCACGTTCAGTCTTGTGCTCGTCTGCTCCACGGCCCTATGGTACACGATTCGACACTTATCGTGCAGCAGCCTGAGTGATCTCCCGATACAGCTCGTTCGCCCGCAGCCCCGTCAGCTTCGCCACCGCAGCCGCCGCCGGTCGTGGCTTGGCACCCGCGTCGATCAGCTCGCGCACCGCAGCCAGCGCATCTCTCAGCGGCGCGTGCTCCGCCGCGGCTGCTCCGACCACCAGCACCACCTCGCCCCGCGCGGGGGTCTCCCGGTAGTGCGCCGCCAGCTCCGCCGCCGAGCCGCGGCGGACTTCCTCGTGGAGCTTCGTCAGCTCCCTGCAAACCACCACCGCCCGCGCGGGATCCTGCGTCGCCAGCAGCTCCAGCGTTCCCGCCAGGCGCCCAGGCGACTCGAACGCCACGAGCGTGTCCGTCGCGCCGGCCAGCAGCGCGGTCAGCTCGCCCCGCGCGCGCGGCAGGAAGCCCACGTAGCGCCAGCGCTCGGACGGAAGCCCCGACACGACCAGCGCCGCCAGCACCGCGCTCGGACCCGGCAGCGCCTGCACCTCGATCCCCGCACTGACGCACGCGCGCACCAGCGCGTAGCCGGGGTCGGACACCAGCGGGGTGCCCGCGTCCGACACCAACGCCACCGTGGCGCCCGCGCGGATCCGCTCCACCATCTCAGCCGCGCGCGCGCGTTCGTTGTGCTCGTGCAGGCTGACCGTGTGCGCGGATATGCCGTGGCGCTCGAGCAGGAGCCGCGTGTGGCGCGTGTCCTCGCACGCCACCACGTCAGCCGCGCGCAGCGAGTCCAGGACGCGGATCGTCACGTCCTGGAGGTTGCCGATCGGCGTCGCGCATACTAAGAGGCGACCCACCGGCGCCTGCGGGGAGGGCATCTCGCAAATATAGGGTCCTGTCCCCGATGGCCAACGACCGCGACGACCAGCCGAAATACACGCGCTATCGCGCCGGTGCGCGGCTGCCGCACCGCAGGGAGCAGGGAAAGGTGCAGCCCGAGCGCCTCACCGGAGGGTCCGCCGACGGCCGCCACGGCGGCCGTGGAGCCGCAGGGGCGGGCTCCGGCCCCGGGGCCAGCCGATCGCGCTGGCGTCGCTGGGCCACGCCCAAGCGCATCCTGCTCTCGCTCGTCGGGCTCGTCATCGGCTGGCTGCTCCTCTCGCTGGTCCTGTTCCTCGTCAGCTCGCACCTGGAGCGCACGCCGCTGCCCGCCAACGTCGCCAGCGTGCTCAACAACACCGGCAACCCGCTCACCTCCGTCAACAACATCCTCGTGCTCGGCTCCGACCGCCGCCAGAAGGACAGCAAGGAACCCGGAGCCGAAACCACCGGCTACGGGCGATCGGACACGATCATGCTGATTCGCACCGGCGCCGGACACGCCGCCCGCCTGTCCATCCCGCGCGACACCGTCGTCGAAATCCCCGGCCACGGCCTAGAGAAGATCAACGCCGCGCACGAGTACGGCGGCCCCGCCGAGTCCGTCTCCGTGATCAGGAACTGGCTCGGCGTCCCCATCAACCACGTCGTCGAAGTCAACTTCGAAAACTTCCCCCAGCTGATCGACGCCATGGGCGGCGTCACCTACACCGGCGGCTGCATCGTCTCCAACCTCGACGGCGGCTCCGCCGACGGCGGCTTCACCCTGCGCCTGAAGGCCGGCACCCACCACATCGACGGCAAGGAAGCGCTGGCGATCGCGCGCACGCGAGAGAACCTGTGCGAGCCCAACGAGACCGACATCCAACGCGAGGAACACCAGCAGGCCCTGTTCACCGACATGAAGAACCAGCTGCTGTCCGTGTCCAGCTTCTTCCGCCTGCCCTTGATCGCCTGGAACGCCCCGCCGGCCATCATCTCCGACATGAGCGGACCGGAACTGCTCGCCATGTTCGCCTCGCTTGCCATTACTGGCACGCCGCCCACGCACGTGCTGCTGCCCACCGGGCAGACGACGCTGCCCAGCGGCGAAGAAGGGCTGACCATCTCAGAAGAAGCGCGCAAGGCTGACGTCGCCCAGTTCATGAGCGGCTGACGCGCCCCGCCCCCCGCTCGACAGCCGCGCCGCGGCGAAGCGGCGCGAACGCATCGCTCTAAACGGTTTTGCGCACCTGCGATTAGGGCACCCTAATCTGTGTTAGCCTTCGCCCCGGACGATAACCGAGTGCAAGGGTCGGATTTACCGAGAGCAGCTTCGGATGGCGCACAGTCAGGCAACCGCGGAACCGCCCCCCGAGGGCGCGGACCGCCCCAACAGGGTCGTCTCCAAGCGATTCAACGAGCGCGTCAGCTTCTACGTGTGGACGGCCATCGTCCTGGCCGTCGCCGTGGTCGCAGTGGTGCTCAGCTGGCACGCGCGCGGCGGCACCACCAACCCCACCGAACTGCCACCGGGGCACCGGCTGAGCGACACCACCGTCGTCATCAACAGCGCCATCCTGGTGCTGCGCGAGGGCCTCGAGACGATCCTCGTCCTCGCAGCCGTCACCGCCAGCTTCCTCGGCGGCAACCGCGTGTACCGGCGCCCCGTGGTGGGAGGGGGCGCCAGCGCCCTTGCGGCAGGCGTCGGCACGTGGTTCCTCGTCGTGTGGTTCATCGGCCAGTTCCACGGCGGCGAGTTCGACGTGCAGGCCGCCACCGGCCTGCCCTCGCTGATCGTGCTGTTGATCGTCATGAACTGGTTCTTCCACAAGGTCTACTGGACTGGCTGGATCTCAAACCACCACAAGCGCCGGCGCAGCCTGCTGTCAGCGGACGCTGAGACCAACAAGCGCCGCATGCTCATGGGGCTCGCGCTGCTCGGCTTCACCTCCGTCTACCGCGAGTGCTTCGAGGTCGTCATCTTCCTGCAGAACCTCCGCGAGCTCTACGGCTCCAGCGTCGTGCTCGAGGGCGTCGTCATCGGGCTGCTGTTCACCGCAGCCGCCGGCGTGCTCACGTTCGGCCTGCACCAGCGACTGCCGTACAAGCGCCTGCTGATCATCACCGGCGTGATGCTGCTGTCCGTGCTGGTCGTGTCCGTCGGCGAGGAGGTCAACGAGATGCAGCTCGCCGGCTGGATCGGCACCACCCCCATCCAAGGTCTCTACATCCCCGGCTGGATGGGCACGTGGTTCTCGCTGTTCCCCAACTGGGAGACGTTCATCGGCCAGGCGATCGCGCTGCTGCTCGTGCTCGGCTCCTACGTCGCCGCTCAGTACATGCGCGTCTGGCGTCCGCGCCGCCGCGGCCAGCGCGCAGCGGTGCGCGCCGCGCACGCGCCCGAGCAGCCCGCTGACATCGCCACCGCCAACCCCGGCAGCATCACCGCCAACCTCCTCAGCTGAGCCGCGCTCAGCCCTTGGCGGCGACGGGCTTGGAGTCGCCCGACTTGGAGGAGCCTTTGTCGCTCTTGGCGCTCGAGGAGGAGGACGACGAGGAGTCTCCCGATGACGAGGACTTCTCGCCGGAGCCTGAAGACTTCTCCCCCGAGCCCGAGGACTTCTCGCCTGAGGACTTCTCTGAGGAGGAGGACTTCTTCTCAGCCGCCGCGGCTGCGGTCTCGCGCTGGCGGTTGCGCGTTCCGTAATCGGTGTTGTAGAAGCCTTTGCCCTTGAAGTGCACCGCAGGGGCGTGCAGCACGCGCTCCACAGGCACCCCCGTGTCGGGATCGACCTTCAGCGGATCTTCGCTGAAGGACTGCTGAAGGTCGAACGTCGTACCGTCGGGTCGTCTGTACTCGTAGATCGGCATCGCGCCGATTATAGGTGCGTCAATCCGTCAGCAAGGCGCGCGCACAGGCGATTCCAGCGCGGGTGGTCGCCGTGAAGTCCCTGTGCGGCTCGGTGAGCATGCGCAGCGCAAAGCCGTCGCCGAGCGAGAACAGCACCTCCGCCACAGCGTCGGGCTCAGCGTGTAGGCGCAGGACGCCCTCCCGCTGCGCCGCAGCCAGCATGCCCGCCACCTGCTCGCGGGTGCTGCGCATCAGGCCTTCGTACTCGATCGCGATCTCGGCGTTGCGCCGCGAAAGCGTGAACAGCTCGAACACGAGCGTGACGAACTCCGGGTCCTCGCGGACGGTGTCGTGCAGGCTCTGCGCCATCAGGTTGATGAAGTCGTCCGCGGTCTTGGCGGTGGACAACTGGCTCTGCAGCCGCTCCAGGCGCAACTCGCAGTCGCGGCGCACCGCCTCCGCCAGGAGCTGCTCCTTGGTGCCGAAGTAGTAGTGCAGCAGGCCCCTCGATACCCCGGCCTCGCGCGAGACCACATCGAAGGTGGAGCCGGCGGTGCCGCGCTGGGCAACGCTCGAGCGCATCGCGTCGATGATCCGCTGGGCCTTCTCGCCGGACAGCGAGCGCCCGGCGCCACCGCCTTCACCAGGGCGCGGACGCTGGCTCACCTGCTCAGCTACGCCGCTCTCCTCCGCGACGGCGGCATCCACCGGGTTCATCCTCGCCTCAGCCTGCCGGCAGGTCAGCCGCCGGCGACGCCCGCCGGCGCAGGCGTCTCCGGAGCGGTGGTGGAGCTGTAGTCGAACTCTTCCTCAGCGCCGAACAGGAGGTCGAGCACCTTGGTGCGCAGGCTCTCGCTCAGAGCCACAGCCAGCACGCCGCCGATGGCCAGCAGCATCAGCGAGCGGCCGAAGCCGCGGCGACGACGCTCCGCCTTGGGCGGCTCGCGCAACGAAATGCTCGCCTCACGCAGAGAGTTCGCCGCTTCCCTCAGTTCACGCTGAAGCTTGCGGTCCTGCAGCAGCGCCTGCGCCGCAGGCTTGCCGTTGCTCATGCGCCCATACACGCCACGTGCGGCGCCGTAGGCGGCCAGCAGGTTCGAGCGCAGATCCTCGTCTTCCAGGAGGCGCTGGAGGTACCGGCTCTGCTGCGCTTGGCGCGCGGCGTCGCCGGCCTTACCGAGTTTGTCCTTCGCTGCCATTGCCAACACCTCCGCCGAAAGCTTGCAGGTCCACGATCAATATACCCGCATGGCGGTGCCGGCCATCGCTCTATGTGTGCAGCGCGGCCTGCTCCTGAGCAGACGGAAACGCCCACGCTGCGCGCGTGCGGCGCTCCTGGCGGAACACGAAACGCAACTGCTGCGGCGGTTTCAGCTGCGCCTCATTGGGTCGAAACGTCGCGCACGGCTCTGACAGCTCCAGCGCACACAACAGGTTGACGCGGAAGTAGCACTCCTCACAGCTGACCTTCTTGGCGGCGCGCTTGGGCGCCCGCCTCGTTTGCATTGCCTGCACAGCAACTACCCCCGCCCTGCGATCGGATTGAATGGACGAGTCGCGATCAAAGCACCATTCAGCCGGCCGCTCAAGGGCGCCTCCAGCGCCACCCCGCAAATCGCAGACAAATCCGTTTTTGCCCGGAATTAGCCTGCAAGAAGTCACGTTCCTGTGACGATCAGCGCGATCTCGCCGCACTTTCCGAACGTTCCTCGGGCGGAGCGCCGCCTCGCGTCATCATCTGCTCACATGCGCATCCTCGTCACCGGCGCGAGCGGCTCCGTCGGCTCGCTGCTCATCCCCGAGCTGTGCGCCAAAGGCCACGCCGTTCGCGCGCTCGGTCGAGACCCGGCGCGCGTGCGCGTGGCGCTCGAGCGCACCGGCGCCCGCCAGCGAACCCGACGCCGCGAGCGCCGAGACGAGCCCCCGACGCTCCACCGAGACGACGAGGTGGAGGTGGTGCGCGGCGACGCGCTGACCGCCGAGGGGCTCCCACAGGCGCTGGACGGCGTCCAGGTCGCCTATTACTTGATCCACTCCATGGAGCGCTCCCGCGGGGACGTGCTGTCATTCCAAGAGCGCGAGCGACTGGCCGCAGAGAGCTTCGCCTCGGCAGCCGCAGCCGCAGGGGTTCGCCGGATCGTGTTCCTCGGCGGGCTAGTGCCACGCGCGGACGCTCGCACCGGCGCACCGGCCGACGGCGACGCGGGAGCGCCGACCTCGCGCCACCTGGCGAGCCGCGAGCACGTCGAGACGGTGCTGCTGGAGGCTGTGCCCGATTCGCTCGCGCTGCGCGCGTCCATCGTGGTGGGAGCGCGCTCGCGATCCTTCCGCCTGCTGGTGCACCTGGTGGAGCGGATGCCAGTACTCACGCTGCCCGCCTGGCACAGCTACCGCACCCAGCCAATCGACACCAGGGACGTCACCGCGATGCTCGCGGCGTGCGCCACCACGCCGCTGTCCGGCCGCTCGCTCGATATCGCCGGCCCCGACGTACTCACCTATGGCGAGATGCTCACCACCATCGCCGAGCTGATGCTCGTCAACCGTCCAACGCTCAGCCTCGGGGTGAATCTGACAGCCATCACAGCGCGCGTGGCAGCAGCCATCGCCAGCGAGGATCCCGATCTGGTGGTTCCGTTGATGGAGGGGTTGCACGGCGATCTACTGCCCGCCGAGGACCACGCGGCCGAGCTGCTGCGACGTGCGGCTGCACTCATTTGACTCATCCGTGGAACACGCCCTGGCCGAATGGGAGTCATTCGAGACGCTCGCCGCACGTTGAGGATCGAGCGGCTACGGTTGTGCGGTCGCCAAACCGCGACAGCCGCCTCCGATGAGCCTCGTCGAAGCCTCGATCCTCATCGCAGCGCCGCCCTCAGATGTGTGGAAGGTGGCCATGGACCCCTTCTGCCTACAAGAGTGGGTCACGATTCACCGCAAGCTCGTGCACGCCGACGAAGGCCCTCCACGCGTGGGCTACAGGATGGACCAGCAGATCCATCTGCGAGGGGTGAGCCTGGAGGTTCACTGGGAGCTGGTCCAGTGCCAGCCTGCAGCGCTGGCCGTATGGGAGGGCCGCGGCCCCGCCCGTTCGCGTGCGCACAGCGAATACGTCCTGGAGGTGGAGGACGGTGGCACACGGTTTGACTACCGCAACGAGTTCCGAACACCGCTGGGACCAGTGGGCGCGCTCGTCAGTCGCGCGCTCGTGGGCGGCATCCCAGAGCGAGAGGCCAACCGCACGCTTGAACGTCTTCGTGCACACGTCGAGCGGGTTACCGAACAGAACTAGTGTAAGGTGAAGCAACCCGTGATGTGAGTCCAATACCGCATCGACACTAGTGAAGAGGATCAAATCGTGACCGACTTCCTTGACGAGAAGCGCCAAGAGATCACAACTCGACTGAAAGAGCTCAAGCCCTTGGTCGACGAGTACGCCCGCCTGGAGGCCGCCGCAGCGGCACTCGCCGGCGTAGGCGGATCAGCCATCTCAACCGTCGCCGCAGTGGCCACTCGCAGGCGCGGACCCGGACGCCCCCGTGGGTCCGGCAAAGCCAAAAGCGCCGCCCCAGCGACAGCCACCGTGGCAGCCCCCAAACCCGCCGGCAAACCTGGCCGCCCAGCGAAACGGCGTGCAGGCAGGCGCAAAGGCAGCGGCACGCGCGCAGCCGAGGCGCGGTCGTTCGTGCAGGGACAGCCCGGCATCACCATCCCCGAGTTGGCCGCAAAGATGGGCATCAAGCAGAACTACCTCTACCGGGTTCTGCCCGGGCTCGAGCAGGAAAAGAAGGTAGAGAAGAAAGGCCGCGGCTGGTACCCCAAGGGCTAGTCTCGTCGTCCCTGACGGCGTCCTCGGTCGCTCGCGTGCGAAGCACGCCACGCTTCCTGCGTCCTTGTCAGGCACGACGATCCGTCGCCCTTGATCATCACTGGCGCTCGGATTTGCTGAGTTGAACATCTAGGGGGAGTGGCACATGTGGCCACTCCCCCTAATTTGTTTGTAAGAAGCTCCAAAGGCGACGCTCAGGTGCGCGATTGGGGATCGCTTGCACCGCGTCGCGGCGCACACGGGCGACGAGGCAGGGGCGTCATTCGTAGGAGATGAACTCGAGCAGCGAGCCGTCGGGGTCCCGGAAGTACACGCTCGTTCCCGCTCCGCGGGCGCCATGACGCTCCACCGGCCCTTCCTCGATGGCGACGTTGTGGCTTCGCAGATGAGCGATCGCGTCGTCGATCGGCCCCTGCCAGACGAAGCACAGATCTGAGTTGCCGGGCTGAACCGGCACCCGCGCCATCGGCCCGGCATCCACACCCGGTCCGTGGCAGTTGAGTTGCTGCTCGCCAAGACGGTACGCGTAGCCGGAGCCGCGCTCGATCACCTCCACACCCACCACTTCGCCGTAGAAACGGTTGGAGCGCAGCCAGTCGCTGACGTGGATCACCACGTGATCGAGGCCGACACTCACCCGCGCGCTCACCGGCGCATTCTCTCACCTGCGTTTAGCTGACGGCTCGGAGATGGTGGTGGACGGCGGGACCACCGCGTGAGAGCAACACCGCGCCCGCCGTCCCGCCAAGCGCGGGGGACGGGTCGGGCGCGGGGCATTGGGGTCTGTCGGCCTAGATCAGCCCCTGGCCGGCGACGGTGTCGCGCTCGCTCTCGAGCTCTGCAACTGAAGCGGCGATCTTCTCGCGTGAGAAGGCGTCGAGCTCGAGGCCCTCGACGATCTCGTACTCCCCGCCTGAGCATGTGCAGGGGAAGCCGCAGATGAGACCCTCAGGGATGCGGTAGGAGCCGTCTGAGGGCACTCCCATCGAAACCCAGTCGCTGGTGCCGGTGACCCAGTCATTGACGTGGTCGATGGCGGCGCTTGCCGCGGAAGCGGCAGACGACGATCCGCGCGCCTCGATGATGGCGGCGCCGCGTTTGCCGACGTTGGGCAGGAAGTCGTTCTCGATCCATTCCTGGTCGTCGACGACCTTGGCGGCCTGCTCGCCGCGCACCTGTGCGTGGAACAGGTCCGGGTACATGGTGGGCGAGTGGTTGCCCCACACGCCCATCTGGCTGATGTCCGTCACCGGCACGGCGATCTTGTTGGCGAGCTGTGCGATCGCGCGGTTGTGGTCGAGGCGCAGCATCGCTGTGAAGCGCTCGCGAGGAATGTCGGGTGCGTTGTTCATGGCGATCAGGCAGTTGGTGTTGGCTGGGTTGCCGACAACCAGCACTTTCAGATCCTCGGCCGCGTTGTCGTTGAGCGCCTTGCCCTGGACGGTGAAGATCTTGCCGTTCTCGGCGAGCAGCTCGGCGCGCTCCATGCCCTTGGTGCGCGGGCGCGAGCCGACGAGCAGCCCGACGTTCGTGCCATCGAAGGCTTCCGCGGGGTTGTCGTGCAGGTCGAGGTTGGCCAGCAGCGGGAAGGCGCAGTCGACGAGCTCCATGGCCACGCCCTCCAGCGCGCCCATCGCCTGAGGGATCTCCAGCAGGCGCAGATCCACGGGCTGGTCGGGCCCCAGCAGCTGCCCGCTGGCGATGCGGAACACGAGGCTGTAGCCGATCTGCCCGGCTGCGCCGGTGACTGTTACTCGTACTGGATTGCTCACAAGCTCATCTCCTTTTGAAGGTTCTCATCGATCGAAGCGAGGAACTCCTGGGTTGTCTGCCACGGCTCATCGGGGCCGATGAGCAGTGCGAGGTCCTTGGTCATCTTGCCGCTTTCCACGGTCTCGACACACACACGCTCGAGCGTCTCGGCGAAGGCTGTGACGTCGGGTGTGTCGTCCATTCGTCCACGCGCCGACAGCCCGCGCGTCCACGCGAAGATCGACGCGATCGGGTTGGTCGACGTGGGCTTGCCCTGTTGGTGGGAGCGGTAGTGGCGGGTGACGGTGCCGTGCGCAGCCTCCGCCTCCACGGTCTTGCCGTCGGCGGTCATCAGCACGCTGGTCATCAGCCCCAGCGAGCCGAAGCCCTGGGCGACGGTGTCCGACTGCACGTCGCCGTCGTAGTTCTTGCACGCCCACACGTAGCCGCCTTCCCACTTCAGCGCAGAGGCGACCATATCGTCGATCAAGCGGTGCTCATAGGTGATGCCGGCGGCCTCGAAGTCGCTCTTGAACTCGCCCTCGTAGACCTCTTCGAAGATGTCTTTGAAACGCCCGTCGTAGCGTTTGAGGATGGTGTTCTTGGTGGACATGTACACGGGATAGCCGCGCTCGAGGCCGTAGCGCAAAGACGCGCGCGCGAAGTCGCGGATGGAGTCGTCGAGGTTGTACATCGCCATCGCGATGCCGCCGCCGGGGAAGTCGTACACGTCGAGCTCGATCGGCTGCGAGCCGTCCGCTGGGGTGAACGTGAGCGTCAGCTTGCCCTCGCCGGGAACGACCATGTCGGTGGCGCGGTACTGGTCGCCGAACGCGTGGCGGCCGATCACGATCGGCTTGGTCCAGCCGGGCACCAGGCGCGGCACGTTGGCGATGACGATCGGCTCGCGGAAGATGACGCCGCCGAGGATGTTGCGGATGGTGCCGTTGGGCGAGCGGTACATCTCCGCGAGGCCGAACTCCTCGACACGAGCCTCGTCGGGGGTGATGGTGGCGCACTTGACGCCAACGCCGTGGCGCTTGATCGCTTCGGCGGCTTCCACCGTCACCCGGTCGCCGGTGGCGTCGCGGTGCTCGATGCCGAGGTCGTAGTACTCGAGCTGCACGTCCAGGTAGGGCAGGATCAGCTGCTCCTTGATGAACGACCAGATGATGCGCGTCATCTCATCGCCGTCGAGCTCCACGACGGGGTTCTTCACCTTGATCTTGGCCATATGGGGTCCTTGCTGTCTCTGCTTACGCAGGGAGATGCCTGCATGGGGATGGGCGGCCGATGCTATCGCCCGGGCACTTCCGGGAGACACGTCCGCTCCTGCTCCCTCCAGCGTCGCAGGCGCCGGTCACCACAGTTTGCGGCGCAGCGTTCAGCTGTTCCAGCTGGCCTGAGCGCCGTTCGCGACGAGCACCGTGGGGGCACCGCCGGCCCACGGCACGGTCACGATTCGCCCGTGCGATGGCGGCTGCTCGAAGGAGTCCGTGTCGAGCAGCAGCGTGCTGCCGTCGCTGGAGATGCCGGCGCCCTGCACCTCCTGCCTGCCCACGTGCACGGCGCGCGCGCGACCGTTGGCCACGTTCACGGCGAAGGCTTCGCTGGTGTCCTCGCCCTCGAACTCTGCGAGCAGCCTGCTGCCCGTGGCGGAGAACTCGAGCGGCACGAGACCCTGCAGGAGCGAGCCGACGCGAATGTGGGTGAGCTTGCGCACGCGCGGGTCGGTGAGCGTGCCCAGCCAGATCTGGTATTCGGGCGAGAGGTGGCGCAGGCGCTCGTGGTCATAGGCGATGTACGTCGGCCCCCAGATCGGAAAGAGGCTGCGCCCGTCGCTGGTGATCGGATGCACGCCGGCGCCGTCGGGTTCGGCGACGTACAGGTTGGTCCTGGCGGACGGCGACAGCGAGTGCGCCAGCGCGAACACGAGCCGGTCGCTGCCGTCGGGCGCGAAGCTCGCGCCGTAGATCGCGCCGTGCGCGATCGTGGTGACCGTTCCGGTCTGCGTGTCGATGACGTCCAGGCTCGAGCCTGCGGCGATGCCGGCGGTCTCGTTGGACTGCGCGTACACCGCCAGGTAGCGGGAGTCCGGCGACCAGGCAAGCGGCGTCGCGGTCGCCGCTTCGAGGCTCAGGTAGTCCGCGACCGCTGCGCCCGAGGACGGGTAGACGCCGATCGCCGGGCCGTGTTCCTGCGGACCGGTCGCAGTGCCGAACAGCGCTACTGCCACCGACTGCCCGTTGGGTGCCAGCAGCGGCTGCTGACCGAGGCCGAGCAGCTTTGCGTCGCTGCCGTTGGCTGCGGCGATCCACACCTTTGGCGTACCGGCCGCCGTCTCTGTGAGGTAGGCCAACCGCGGCGGTTCGGGGTTGAGGTCCGCCACGACTTCCGCGCCGGCGCTTCCCGAGGTGCAGGAGGCGGCAAGGAACAGGAACACAGTGCTTGCCGCAACCGCCGCCCAGCGGGTGGTGAGCGCCTCGCGCATCGCGCCGCAGCCTACTCTCTGCTTGACTGTCATGTGATGGCCAGCACTATGTCGGGAACAGCCGCGGGGGACGCGCCTTGGCAGACGCACACGGTGTTCAACCAGGCACCGCCGCTGGAGAACGTGGATGTGTTCTCCACGAACACGCCGCTCGTGGAGGCGGTCGAGCGCGAGGGCGCCGGCTGGGTAACCGAGCGCGCATCGGCGCTGGGGCGGTTCGTGGGCGAGAAGGACGGGGTGGGCGGGTCTCCAATCGAATGGGGCCGCCTGGCCAACGAGAACAAGCCCGTGCTGCACACGTTCGACCGCTACGGACACCGCATCGACGAGGTCGAGTTTCACCCCGCCTGGCACCAGCTGATGCGGATGGGCGTGGAGCACGAGCTGCACTCGCTGCCGTGGACGAGCGAGGAGCCGTTCGCGCACACAGCACGCGCGGCGCTGTACATGACCGCGATGCAGGCGGAGGCGGGCTTCTGCTGTCCGATCACGATGACCTTCGCGGTCGTTCCCGCGCTGCGTGCCCAGCCCGAGCTTGCCGCGGAGTGGGAGCCGCTGGTGACGTCCACAAGCTATGACCCGCGTTCGATCCCCGCGTCGGAGAAGGGCTCGGCAATCGCGGGCATGGCGATGACCGAGAAGCAGGGCGGCTCGGACGTGCGCGCCAACACCACCGTGGCGCGAGCGCTGAACGGCGGCGGTGCGGGCGCTGAGTACGAGATCGTCGGGCACAAGTGGTTCTGCTCGGCGCCGATGTCCGACCTGTTCCTGGTGCTCGCGCAGACCGACGACGGCCTGTCGTGCTTCCTGCTGCCGCGCATCCTGCCGGACGGCTCGCGCAACGCGTTTCACATCCAGCGCCTGAAGGACAAGCTCGGCAACCACTCCAACGCGTCCTCCGAGGTCGAGTTCCACGGCGCCTGGGCGCGCATGGTCGGCGAGCCGGGACGCGGCGTGCCGACGATCATCGAGATGGTCGGCCACACGCGCCTGGACTGCGTGATCGGCGCCGCCGCCGGCATGCGCTCGGGCGTGGTCAGCGCCACCCACCACGCGGCGCACCGCAGCGCGTTCGGCAAGCTCTTGATCGACCAGCCGCTGATGCGCAACGTGCTGGCTGACCTGTGCGTGGAGTCCGAGGCGACCACGGCGCTGGCGATGCGCCTGGCGCGCGCCTACGACGAGGCGCACGCCGACGCTGATGCCGGCGAAGACGCCAGCGACGCGCAGCTGTTCAAGCGCCTGGCGACGGCGGTGGGCAAGTTCTGGAGCTGCAAGCGTGCCCCCAACCACGCGTTCGAGTCGCTGGAGTGCCTGGGCGGTGCGGGCTACGTGGAGGAGTCGGGGATGCCGCGCCTGTACCGCGAGGCGCCGCTGGCATCGATCTGGGAGGGCTCGGGCAACGTGATGAGCCTGGACGTGCTGCGCGCGCTGACGCGCTCGCCGCGCTCGCTGGAGGTGTTCTTCGACGAGGTCGAGCAGGCCCGCGGGGCGGACGCGCGCCTGGACGCGCGGGTGGGCGCGCTGAAGAGCCAGTTCTCAGAGCCCGAGACGCTCGAGACGCGCGCCCGTCGTGTGGTCGAAGGCATGGCACTGTGCCTGCAGGGCTCGCTGCTCGTGCGCCACGGGGCGCCCGCGGTGGCAGACGCGTTCTGCGCCTCGCGCCTGGCCGGCGACGCGGGCCTCGAGTACGGCACGCTGCCCGCGGGAGTGGACTTCGAGGCGATCATCGAGCGCTCGCGGGTGCACGTCTAGCCCCACCTGGACGCCGGCGCGGACGCGCACGGCGCGAGCCGCCCCGCGAATCGAGATCGCAGCCACCGGCCCGTGGCCCCACGGGGCCTACCATTGAGAAAGCATGCGCCCGCGCACCAACTTCCAGCTGGCCCGCATCTTCGGCATCCGTGTGGGTGTCAGCGCCAGCTGGTTCGTGGTGCTGTTCTTCCTCATCTACTGGCTGTCCAACTACTACTTCCCGGAAGTGATGAGTGGCTCGCAGAGCACCGCCTACCTGGTTGCGGTGCTGGGCGCCATCGGCTACTTCGCCTCGCTGATCCTGCACGAGCTGGGGCACGCGCTGGTGGCGCGACGGCTGGGCATCCCGATCGCGGGCATCGACCTGTGGTTCTTCGGCGGCCTCTCGCACATGCGCCGCGAACCGCGGACCGCGGGCGAGGAGTTCAAGATCGCAGCGGCGGGCCCGGCGGTGACGCTGCTGCTGTTCGGCCTGTGCCTGGGTGCGGTGTACCTGCTGGCGAGCAGCGGCACGGTCAGCGACGTGGCACTGACGCAGGCGGGCGTGAAGACCACGCCGGTGCTAGCGCTCGTCGGCTGGCTGGGCTTCATCAACGCAGCGCTGCTGGTGTTCAACATCGTGCCCGCGTTCCCGCTCGACGGTGGGCGGATCGCGCGGGCGATCGTCTGGTGGCGCACGGGCGACCGCAACCGCGCAACGCACGCCACGGGGCGCTCCGGGCAGGCGTTCGCGCTGGCGCTGGGGCTCTTGGGGCTGTGGTCGTTTGCCAGCGGCGGCAACTCGCTGGGGCTGATCACGATGCTGCTGGCGTTCTTCCTCTACCAGGCCGCCAGCGCCGCCGTGGTGCAGGGGGCGCTCGGCAGACGCATCCAGAACATCACCGTCGGCGACATCATGGACCGCGAGCCGGTGACGATCCCCGCCGAGGCGACGCTCCTGGACGTCCAGGAGCAGTTCTTCCTGCGCTACCGCTGGCCGTGGTTCGCAGTCGTGGACCCTGCCCGCCACTTCCTGGGCGTGGTGCGCCAGCAGCGAGTGGACAGCGAGATCGCCGCGGGAAGGCCGGCACTGCCGGTGGTGGACGTCCTGGAGGAGGACATGCCGGTGCGAATCGGCGAAGAGGCGCCGCTGGAATCGCTGCTCGGCTCCGAAGGCCTGGGCCGACTGGGCGCGATGGTGGCGGTGGACAAGGACGGCGTCCTGCAGGGCGTGGTCACGCTGGCGCAGGTCCGCCAGGCGCTGCGCCCGTCCACTCCGGCGCGCCCCGCCATGTGACGAGCCGCGCGCTCGTCACGTTATAGAGTCCCCGGTCGCAGACCCCCAGCAGTCCCCTCCCCAGTCCCCAGTTCCTTCTTCCGTCCCTCCAAAAGCGACCTCAGGGAGCCATGCCAGAACACGACGTCTTGATCATCGGGGCCGGTCTCGCGGGCCAGCGCGCAGCGCTGGCGGCCGCCGAGGCGGGAGCGAACGTGGCGATCATGAGCAAGGTCCACCCCGTGCGCTCGCACTCGGTGGCCGCCGCCGGCGGCATCAACGCGGCGATCAGCGTCGATGACGACTGGCACTCGCACGCGTACGACACGGTCAAGGGCTCGGACTTCCTGGGCGACCAGGACGCGATCGAAGTGATGTGCTCGGAGGCGCCCGCGGAGGTCATGCACCTGGAGCACATCGGCGTCACCTTCCACCGCAACGACAAGGGCGAGATGGACCTGCGCGCGTTCGGCGGGGCTTCGATGAAGCGCACCGCCTACGTCGCGGACATCACCGGCCAGGCGCTGCTGCACGTGCTGTACGAGCAGCTGATGAAGCACCACGAGACGGTGGCGCGCTACGAGGAGTGGTTCACGACCTCGCTGCTGCGCGACGAGGAGGGACGCTGCGCGGGAGCGATCGCGCGCGACGTGCGCAGCGGGGCGCATGGAGGCGTTCACCGCCAAGAACGTGATCCTCGCGTGCGGCGGTGCTGGACAGGCGTACAAGCCGACCACCAACGGCCTGATCGTGACCGGCGACGGGATCGCGATGGCCTATCGCGCGGGCGCGCCGCTGATGGACATGGAGATGGTCCAGTACCACCCCACCTGCCTGGTGGAGACGGGCATCCTGATCACGGAGGGCGCGCGCGGCGAGGGCGCACACCTGCTCAACGCAAACGGCGAACGCTTCATGGAGAAATCGGCGCCCAACAAGATGGAGCTCGCCTCACGCGACGTCGTCTCGCGCGCGGAGCAGATCGAGATCAACGAGGGCCGCGGCGTGGGCCCGAACGGCGAGGGCATCTACCTGGACGTGACGGTCGTGCCGCGCAAGCGCACGCTGGAGGCGCTGCGCGAGATCGTCAACCTGGGCAAGGACTTCGCCGGCGTGGACATCACGCGCGAACCGATCACGATCCGCCCCGGCCAGCACTACATCATGGGCGGCGTGAAGACCGACATCGAAGGCCGCACCCCGATCGAGGGCCTGTACGCGGCGGGCGAGGTGGCGTGCGTGTCGGTCCACGGCGGCAACCGGCTCGGCGCGAACTCGCTGCTGGACACGCTGATCTTCGGACGGCGCTCGGGCGAACACGCGGCCGCGCGCGCCGCCAGCATGGGTATGCCGAAGGTCGACGCGAACGCCCAGCTGCGCGAGGACGCCGCCCGGCTGGAAGCGATCATCGCCCGCTCGCGCGATGGCAGGCGCGTGTCTGAGATCAAGAACGAGCTGGGCGAGACGATGAACCGCCACGCGGCGGTCTTCCGTGACGAGGCGGGGCTGCAGGGCGCGCTCGAGACGATCGACCGCCTCAAAGAGGAGACCGAGCACGCGTGGATCGACGACCACGGCACGGTCTTCAACCAGGACGTGCTCGGCGCGCTGGAGCTCGGCTACATGGTCGACTGCGCCGAGGCAACCCTCGTGGGGGCGCTCGAGCGCAAGGAGTCGCGCGGCGCGCAGTTCCGCACCGACTACCCCGAGCGCAACGACGAGCAGTGGCTGAAGCACATCGACATCTCACTCGACGGAGAGGGAACCCCGCAGGTCTCCTACTCGCCCGTCACGATCACCCAGTGGCAGCCGGAGGAGAGGAAATACTGATGCTCGCGCAGGCCCCCAGCGCATACCCACCTCACGACCGCAGGAGCGCCACAGATGGCTGAAGTGCACGACCGCCCACCCGAGCAGTTCACCCTGAAGATGCGCCGCTACGACCCGGAGTCCGGCGACGCGCCGTACTGGGACGAGCACACGATCGAGCTCGAGCCGCACCGCTCGGTGCTCGAGGGGATCCTGCAGGCGCGCGACCGCTTCGACGGGTCGATCGGCATCCGCTGCTCCTGCCGCCAGGCGATCTGCGGCTCGTGCGGCATCCGCGTCAACGGCGAACCCGCGCTGGCGTGCCACACACACCTGGACGCGGCCAGGCGCGGCGCGCGCGAGGGCGTGATCGAGATCGAGCCGATGGGCAACATGCCGGTGATCAAGGACCTGATCGTCGACATGGACGCGGTCCACTGGAAGAAGATCCAGCGCGTCACACCGTGGCTGCTGGCCAAGCAGCCGGTGCCCGAGCGCGAGTACATCGTCTCCAAAGAGTCGATGGTCGACGTCACCCAGACGATGGGCTGCATCCAGTGCGGCGCGTGCGTGTCGGACTGCCTGGCGATGGAGGTGGACCCTGGGTTCATCGGGCCGGCGGCGCTGGCCAAGGCCTACCGCTTCGTGGGCGATCCGCGCGACGATCAGCAGTTCGAGCGCCTCAACGACCTCGCACAGGACCCGCAGGGGATCTTCGACTGCACCCACTGCTTCAAGTGCGTGGAGGCATGCCCCAAGGACGTCAACCCGATGGGCCAGATCATGCGTCTGCGCAGGATCGCCACGGGCGACCACCACATCGTGGACAAGAACAACGGCGAGCGCCACGAGGCGGCGTTCGTGACGCTGATCCGTGACTACGGCCTGCTGCACGAGGCCGAAATCCTGCCGCGCTCCTACGGCGGCAACTCGTGGTTCGGCAAATTCGCCCCCGCCGCCGGCAAGGAGCTGCTGTCCTCGCTGCCGGTCGTGCTCAAAGGCGTCCTCCGCGGCAAGTTCAACCCCAAGATCGCGCTCTTCGGCCACAAGATCCCCAGCCAGGACCTGAAAGCCGTGCAGGCGATCTACGACAAGATCGAGAGCCGCCCGGAGCGCTACGAGCTGAACCTGTACATCGTCGGCGAGGACGAGGCACCGGCATCGTCCACGGAGGGGGAGCCCGTCGCGGCGAGCCCTGAAGGGAGCAACTGATGAAGGTCGCCTACTGGCCCGGCTGCGTGAGCCGCGGCTTCACCCCCGAGCTGCACGGCTCCATGGCCAAGGTCGCGCCGCTGCTGGACATCGAGCTGGTCGAGCTGGACCGCGCCTGCTGCACCGGCGCCGGCGTGATCGCCGAGCACAACCAGGAGCTCGCGGACACACTCAACGCGCGCACGTTCGCGCTCGCCCAGCAGGTCGACGGTGCGGCGATGATGATGAACATCTGCTCCACCTGCCAGGGCGCGCAGAGCGAGTGCCAGGAGCGCCTGGACGCCAACGCCGAGTACCGCGCGCACGTCAACACGACGCTCTCCGCGGAGGGCCTCACGTATGAGGCCGGCCTTACCAACAAGAACTTCCTGTGGCTGCTGGTGGAGGAGATCGGCCTGGACAAGCTCCATGCGCGCGTCAAGCGTCCGCTGACGAACCTCAAGGTGGGCCCCTTCTACGGCTGCTACATCGTGCGCCCGCGCAACCGCCTGGGGATCGACGAGGAGCACCCCCGCGATCACTACCTCGAGCGCGTCATCGACGCCCTGGGCGGCACGGTGATCGAGTACGCGGGCATGCGCAAGTGCTGCGGCTTCCCGATCATCACCATGAACAAGGAGGCCTCGCTCAAGCAGGCCGGGCGTCATCTCGGCGACGCGGTGGACGCGGACGCCGACTGCCTGGTGACGCCGTGCCCGCTGTGCCATCTCAACCTCGACCTGCAGCAGCCGCTCGCCGCGGGCGTCGTCGGACGCGAGCTGAACATGCCGGTGCTGCACCTGCCGCAGCTCGTCGGCCTCGCGCTCGGACTCGACCCCAAGGAGCTCGGCCTCAGCCGCCACGTGGTCAAGCCACGGTCAGTGATCGACTGGTCGACGTCGGTGGTCGCCGCGGCCGCGTAGGACGACACGCGCGAGCAGCGCTCGCTAGGTGACGTCGCGGCGTGTGACGAACGGGAGACCGACGAGGGCGAGGACGAGCGCCCAGGCAACGAGCACGAGGCCACCGGCGGCGGGTGAGAGCAGGTGCGTCGTGGTGAGACCGATGAACGCGTCCTGGGCGCGCGTGGGCGTGAAGCGCCCCACCGACGGCACGAGCCCGAACAGCAGGTTGTCCACGATGAAGCCCCAGGCGAGCAGCGTGATCACAGCGCCCACCTGGTTGCGCAGGATCGCGCCGAGCCCCACGCCCATGGCGCCCCACAGGGCGGTGGAGGCGAGCGTTCCCAGCACGAGCAGCGCCACGTCGCCGCCGCCGAGCGCGAAGGAGATGCCGCGGGCGTCGAGGAGCAAGTAGCCGATCGCGAAGCCCACCCCCTCGCCGACGACGCCGAACGCGATCCCCGCGAGCAGGCCGGCTGTGAGCTTGGCGGCGAGGACGCGCTCCCGGCGAGGCGTGAACAGGAACGTCGGGCGGATCGTGCCGTAGCGATACTCGCTGGTCACCAGCAGCACGCCCGCCAGCGCCGAGAACAGGCCCGCGAGGCTGCCGAGGCTGAGCAGCTGGCGCTGGTCTTCCTTGGTGGCGAGCCCACCCGCGTGGCTGAGCAGTCCCGTGAGCAGGGCGAACAGGAGGATCAGGGCGGTCATCCCGAGCAGCAGGCCGAGCGTGGTACGCGTCGAGCGCACCTTCAGCAGCTCCGCTTTGGTCTGCGCGATCAAGTCTGTGTGTCCGTGGTCAGCTCGAGGAAGATCTGCTCGAGCGAAGAGCCTTCGGTGACGAGCTCGTGTACCGGAATGCCGGTAGCGAAGGCCACGTCGCCGACGTGCTCGCTGGTGGTGCCGTGGACGAGCAGCACGTGCTCGTTGCTGGCGCTCGTCTGCAGCTGCTCGCGATCCAGGGCGTGGCGCAATTGCTCGACGTTCGGCGTGCGCACGCGCACCGAGCCGCCCACGCGGGCGGTGAGCTGCTCGAGCGAGGACTCGACGACGAGCCGCCCGCGGTTGATGATCAGGACCTGGTCGACCGTCTGGGCGACCTCAGCGAGCACGTGGCTGGAGATCAGCACCGTGCGTCCCCCCGCGGCGAACGCGCGCAGGAAGTCGCGCAGCCACCGCACCCCCTCTGGGTCCAGACCGTTGGCGGGCTCGTCCAGGATCAGCAGCTCGGGATCGCCCAGCAGCGCCGCCGCCAGCCCCAGCCGCTGGCGCATGCCCAGCGAGTAGCCCTTGACACGGCGCCCCGCCGCATCGTCGAGCTCGACCAGGCGCAGCACCTCATCGGCACGCGAGTCGGGGAGCTCGGCGGCGCGGCCGAGCGTCCGCAGGTGGTCGCGACCGTTGCGGCCGGGATGGAAGTCGGTCGCCTCGAGCACCGCGCCGATCCGCAGCGCCGGACGCTCGAGCTCCGCGTAACCCGTGTCGAACACCAGCGCGCGGCCGCTCGTTGGTGCCGCCAGCCCGAGCAGCATGCGCAGCGTCGTCGTCTTGCCGGCGCCGTTCGGGCCGAGAAAGCCGGTGATCGTGCCCGCCTCCAGCTCGAACGACAGGTCCTCGACCGCCAGGACCTCACCGAAGCGCTTGGACAGCGACTCAGCGCGTACGACCGCCGTCATGCGCCTGCCAGGCGTTCTCTGACGGCGCCCGGCTCGACGCCGAGCGAGCCCAGCAGCTCTGCGACCGGATCTGGCGACCCCAGCTCGAGCAGCTCCGCGAGGACGTGCTCGGGGCCGGGATGGGGGTGCCCGCGACGCATGCCCTTGGCAGATGCCTGCAGCACGCGCTTGGCTGACGGCGTGAGCGGCAGGCGCCCACGGAGAACCGTCGCGAGCGTCGGCCGCGCGGGGATCGACTTGGGATCGGCGGGCGCCAGCGCGGGCACCGCAGGCACCGCCTCCATGCCGATCGCTGCGAGCGCCTGGTCATCCATCGCCTCCAGCGCGGAGCGCGCGCGCTCGGCGTCGGAGCCGAGGACACCGGCAACCGCCGGGTCCGTCAGCAGCGCCACGAGCAGGTGCTCCGTGCCCACCTTGCGGTCGCCGCGGCGGCGGGCTTCCTCGCGCGCGAGGATGTACGTGGACCAGGGGTGATAGCGCTCGCCGTCCCGTTCGGCTGAGGCCGGCCCGCCCATCAGCGCGCGTGTCCGTGCTTGGCGTGCACCGACTGGCGCGTGACCCCCAGCGCATCGCCGATCTGCTGCCACGACCAGCCCTGGCGTCGAGCGAGCGCGACCTGGTTGGCCTCGACGCGCTCGGACAGCCGCCGCAGCGCCAGCACGGCACGCAGCCCCACCGACGGATCCTCGGCGACGACAGCAGTCCTCAGCTCGTCGAGCTTCATATCTGTCAATCTAGCCTGACATCGTTTGGTTGTCAAGGCAGACTGACACGGCTGCTCGAGAGCTTTACTAACTTCCCGGCGCCGCCGATACCGGTCGATGATGGCCAGCGACAAGCCGATAGCCGCGGAAAGCACACAAGACGCCGAGATGAGCTGGGCGTGGAGACGCGAGCACGCCGGCTCCGGGCTGACCTCCCGCCTGATCCTCACCTACGTCGAGCGCGAAGCCGGCGGGCAGGCCGTCAAGCGGCTGCTCGAGCGGGCGGGGCTCGCCGGCGCGGAGGAGCCGCTGCGCGACGAGAACCACTGGTTCTCATATGACACCAAGCTGGCGCTGTGGCGCGCGGCGGCGGAGGTTCTGGAAGACCCGGACGTCGGCGAGCACGCCGGCGCCGCTGCCCTCGACCTGTCGGTGGCGATGGGCCTGAAGCACACGCTGCGCGCGCTCGGAACGCCGGGCTTCGTGTACGGAAACGTCGCTCGCGCCAATGGCAAGTTCAACTGGGCCCATCAGCTGGTCGTACTGGACAAAAGCGCAACGAGCGTGCGGATGCGCTACATGGACGCCTGCGGCGTCGGCTATGACCGCCACGACTGCGGCTACACGAAGGGGCTGCTTGCGACGGTGCCGAAGCTGTTCGGGCTGCCGCTCGCCCACGTGGCGCACCCCCTGTGCGGCGCGCGCGGCGATGCGTGGTGCGAGTTCGACGTGCACTGGACGTCCGGCACGCGGGATCTCACACGCGCGGCCATCGCCCTCGCGGCCGCGGCAGGCGGCGTCGCTGCGGTGGGCGCGTTCGCCGACCCGGTGCTCGTGCCACTGGCGGGCGGCGCGCTGGCGCTCGGCGAGCTGGCGATCGGGGCGCGGGCGATGCGCTTCCTGCAGCGACGGCTTGGCGTGCTGGAGCTGCGTGTGCGCGAGCAGGACGACGCGGCCGAGCGGCTGCTGTCATCGCTGCGCGACCTCTCCTCGGACCTGCGCCTGGACGAGGTGCTCGACCAGATCACCGCCAGGGCACAGACGGCCGTCGGCGGCAAGGAGTTCGTGCTGCTGCTCGCCGACGGCAGGCACATGCGCGCCGATCGGCACTCGGGCATCCCGGCAGTGTCGCTGGCGGCGCTGGAGTCGTGGGCGCAGGAGCGTCGCACGAACCTGGTTGAGCGCGGGACCGTGGTGATCGACGACCTGGCAACGGACGCCACGCTGGCTGAGCTGCCTTCGCAGGAGCGGATGCCGCTGGGCTCGATCTGCGCAGCGCCGCTCCTCTTCCGCGACGAGCTGCTCGGCGTGCTGGCGGCGCTGGCGCACGGCTCGACCGTGTTCCTGCCCGGTGAGGACGCCACGCTCTCCGCGTACGCGGCGCACGCGGCGATCGCACTGTCGAATGCGCGCCTGGTCGAGCGTCTGGAACGCCAGGCTGCGGAGGATCCACTGACGGGACTGGCCAACCAGCGCGCCTTCCACCGCGAGTGCGCGGCGGAGTTCAACCGCGCGCAGCGCACCGGCGGGGAGATATCGATCGCGATGCTCGACCTCGACCATTTCAAGACGATCAACGACGAGCACGGCCACCCCTACGGCGATCAGATCCTGCTGAAGGCGGCCGACGCGCTGCGCAGCTCGATCCGCGAGCACGACACGGCCGCGCGTATGGGCGGCGAGGAGTTCGCCATCCTGCTGCCGGACGCGGCCGCGCACGACGCCCACGAAGTGGCCGAGCGCGCCCGTGCCGCGATCGCGTGCATCCCCGTCGCCGGCGGCGCGCTCACGTGCTCGGCGGGCGTCGCCACGACCGCTGCCGGAGAGACCTCCCCGATCGATCTGCTGGAGCTGGCGGACAAGGCCCTGTACAGCGCCAAGCGGCTTGGCCGCGACCGCACCTTGACCGGCGAGGAGCTCGCAAGCCGCGCGGGTTAGGCTGCGCTGCGTGCGGATACTCACCGTCGTCGGCAACCGGCCGCAGTTCATCAAGGCGGCGGCCGTCTCAGGACCGTTGCGCGAGCGACACGAGGAGATCCTCGTGCACACCGGCCAGCACTACGACGACTCGCTGTCGAGCATCTTCTTCAGCGAGCTCGGACTGGCGCGACCCGACCGGGAGCTGGGGATCGGCGGCGGCTCCAACACCTCGCAGACGGCGCGGATGCTCGCGGCGCTGGAGCCGCTGCTGAGCGAGGTGCGCGCGGACGCGACGCTCGTCTACGGCGACACCAACTCGACGCTCGCCGGTGCGCTCGCCGCGGCACAGGCGCGCGTGCCGGTCGTGCACGTGGAGGCGGGCATGCGCTCGTTCGACCGCGCGATGCCAGAGGAGCTCAACCGCGTGCTCACCGACCATCTCAGCGACCTGCTGCTGTGCTCCTCGCAGGGCGCCGCCGAGAACCTGCGCGCGGAGTCGATTGCCGGACGCGTGGAGGTCGTCGGCGACGTGATGGTGGACGTCGCGCTGCGCTGGCAGCCCGCCGCGCGCGCCGACGTCACAGTGCCGGCGGCGTACGGACTGGAGACGGGCTCCTACCTGCTGCTCACGGCGCATCGAGCGGGCAACGTCGATGACCCAGCGCGCCTGCGCGCGCTGGTCGAGCTGATCGAGTCGCTGCCTGCGCCGGTGCTGTTCCCCTTGCACCCACGCACGCGCGCCCGCCTGCAGGAAGCGGATCTGCTGGCACGGTTGGAGAGCACCAGCGGGCTGGCGCTGAGCGAGCCGCTCGGCTACGTCGAGTTCAGCGCGCTCGTCTGTCAGGCGCGCGCGGTGCTGACCGACTCCGGTGGGCTGCAGAAGGAGGCCTACCTGGCGGGGGTGCCATGCGTGACCCTGAGGGCGAGCACCGAGTGGGTGGAGACCGTCGAGTCCGGCTGGAACACGCTGGTCGACCTCGACGCCGCCGCCGCGCTGGCCGCGCTCGAGCGCCGGGCGCCCGCCGAGCGCCCCGAGCTGTACGGCGACGGCCACGCGGCTGAGCGATGCGTGGAGGCGATCGAGGCGCTGTAGGAGGGATGGGGGCGGTGCGGACCGGCACTGCGAGGTGAGGTAGGCCCGCAGCGCCGGGGCCCCTGCCCGACCTACGCCTTACGGGCTTTCAGCAGCGCACGGCCGACGGTCAGCGGATGGTTCACGACCATCGAAGCGCGGCCTGCCAGCGAGCTCGGGTCGTGCGCGATGCCGAGCTGGCGCAGGATGGTCGTCTGATCGAAGTACACGCGCTCGCAGGTGATGCGATCGCCCTCGAACAGGAAGAACGCGGCCATGCGGCAGCGAAACGAGCGACCGGTGGGCGGCAGCGAGCGCAGCGGGCCGAGATGCGTGCCGAGCAGATCGAACTCGGCGATCACCGCGCCGTCGGCGTGGTGCAGGGCGATCAGCTCGTTGCGCTGGTCGGGGAACGCTGTGCGTGTCTCGGTGAAGTAGCGGCGAACCTCCTGCTCGCCGTCATACACGTCCCCCGTAGCGACGATCTCATAGCGAGGGTGATCGAACGTCGCGATCGTCGTGTCGAAGTCGTGGTGGTTCTCCGACTCCATGTGCTCGCGCACGACCGCCTCGCGCCGTGCCCGCAGCTGAGCGCTCGCGTCGCTCGGATCGAGATCGGACACGCCTGGACTTCTATCAGAGGTGGTATTCGAGAGGTGGCGTTCAATTCCCGGGCAGTCCACCGACAACTGACTGCGGGTGCCGCGCTCGCAGTCGGTCGCGGCGTGCCAATCAGCGATGAACGAAGCGCGAGGCCGGCTCGAAGTCGCCGTGCAACACAAGGGGATCGAGGTCCGCTCCGTTGGGCCACACGACGGTCCCCAGCTCGTCGTCCACGTGAACCTGCGCAAAGAAGTCGGGGTCAGCAAGCGGCTCAAACACGGGGCCGTGCAACTCTCCTGTGAGATCGACATCACGCGAGCTACCGTCGCTGAAGCCGACTCTCAGCCGGTAGTGGCCCAGCACCTGTGCGGATGTGACCCTTACGAAGTTCATCTCCTCATTTTACGGCAGCGGGTCGATCGGCTCAGGTGTACCGCATCGGCGCCCGTACGACCACGAGGTTTGCGCAACGTATGGCCCTCTCCACTTTTCGCGCCAGGCTCAACCCCCTCCGTACTCGTCGTGGCGGCGCCACCACATGCCGGTCTCATTGCGCCCGAGCGGGGCGCGGTCGAGCCACGAGTACATGCCCCAGAGGCCATCGACGCCTCGTCCGTAAGCCGAGTATGTGTGGTACACGACGCCGTCCTCGAGGGCGAATGCACTCATGCCGGGCCCCTCTTTTCTGTAGGTCACGGGATCGGTGCCGGAGCCCGACGCGATCTCGATGAGTCCGGGACTCTCCTCGGAGGGCCGGAAGTCAGCGGTGCGAAAGTTGTAATCGACGGCGCCCGACCGCCATTCCTGCTCGGTGTGCGATGTGTGAAAGTCGTAGTTGAAGTCGCTCTCGAACGAAGACGCCCACGGAAAGCTCCAGCCCATCCGCCGCTTGTAGTCCTGCAGCTTGGCCAGCGGGGCCCGCGACACCGCTGTGAACGCGACGTCGTGATTGACCAGGTGCGCCACCGAGCCGGAGAAGCCGTCCGCGATGGCGGAGCAGGACGGACACCCGGCCGTGAAGTCGGGGCCGAACATGAAGTGGTAGACGAGCAGCTGCGAGCGGCCTTTGAAGAGGTCGGCGAGGGACGCGGCTCCCTCATCCGTCTGGAAGCAGTACTCCTTGTCGACCGGCACCCATGGCAGGTCTCCTCGCAGCCGAGCCAGCTCATCGCCGCGTCGCGTCAGCTCCTTCTCGGCGTCGAGCAGCTCGAGCCGCGCCGAGAGCCATTCCTCACGAGTTCCGGTCCTGTGCTCGGTCATTGCGTTCTCCTTGTGGGTGTTAGGAATCGATTTCGGCTTCGGCCTGTACGGACTCGGCGAGCCGCTTGATCCGTGCCAGGCGCCTGTCCCATTGCGCAGCCACGCGTGCCATCGCTTCGGCGGCATCGTCCAGCCGGTCGGGCTGGACCGCATAGCGAACCTCCCTGCCGCTCCGCCGGCCGGCCACCAGGCCGACACGGCTCAGCACCGTCAGGTGCTTGGCGACTGCCTGTCTGGTGACGGGCAGCTCCGCTGCCAGCGTCGTGGTGGTGGCCCCGCCGTGCTCGAGCAGCGCGTCGAGCACACGTCGGCGCGTGGGGTCGGCCACCGCCGCCCACAGGGCGTCGTCCTCGGCGACCGCGGTGACCGTCAACGCGTCGCCCCGCGCGCCTTCGAGGCTACGTAATCGAGCATTTCGCCGAGATGCCTCTCCCAGCCGTGTTCGTGCTCTTTGCGGTACCGGGCCTTGCCCTCCTCGCCATGCGTCACGGCGTCGATACCGCTCTCGACGACCTTCAACCGTGTGCCATTGGCCTCCTCCACGAGGCTGAACTCGACCAGCGCCGAGTTGCTCTCATCCGGTCCCGCGCCCTGCGGATGGTTCCAGCGAAACGAGAAACGGCGGAACGGCTCAGCCTCCACGACCCGAATTGGCACGATCATGTCGGATTCCCTGTCCCCGCCGCGGCCTCCGCGCCTCCATGTGAGCGTGCCGTCCACGCCGGCACGCCCCTCGAGCTCCGCCTCGTCACTGAACCAGCGGCTGATCTGCTCGGGCTCGGTTATCACACCCCAGACCACCTCTGGGCTCGCCTCGATCAAGATCTCTCGTTCGACGCTGTCAGCGGCCACGCGTGGCTCCTTCCATTGATATGCAACCGACGGTTGCGGGACGTACCGGTCAGAATAGCAACCAGAGGTTGCGTGTCCCGCTCGAGGCTGCTCGAGTGGTCGCGGAAGGCGCTTCGCGACCTAGCCCGAGGCCGAGCCGAGCCTCACCCGCGCGGAGAGGATCGCGATGTCGTCGCGCACGCCGTCCTCGGAGCCGAGCAGCTCGAGCAGCGCGTCGATGGCCTGCCTCGCCGACACGGGCGCCTTCGCGGAGAGCCGATCGATCATCTCGCCCGTGCTGATCATGCGCATGGGAGCGTGGGCCTCGGGCAGCCCATCGGTGTAGAGCGCGAGCGCGTCGCCCGGCTCGAGCATCGTGCTGACCTCCTCGATCGCAGCGTCCGCGAACACACCCAGGAGCGCACCGCTGCCGCCCAGCTCCGCGGCGCTGCGGTCAGCCGCCCGCACCACCAGCGCCGCGGGATGGCCGGCGAGCGCGACCGTCAGCTCCACCTGCGGCCCGCGCCAGCGCATCCGAGCGACGATCGCCGTGGCAAAGCGACCGTCGAAGTCCTGGTCGATCATCGTCCGGTTGACCTGCGAGAGCACCCTGCCTGGACCGATGCCCTCGCGCGCGTACGCAGCGGTGGTGTGGCGCAGGAAGCCCGTGAGCGCCGCCGCCTCAGCTCCCTTGCCACACACGTCGCCCACAACCAGCCAGCAGCCCTCCGGGCCTCCGAAGACGTCATAGAAGTCCCCGCCCACCTCGTTGCCGGCGCCGCTGGGGCGGAAGTGGCTGGCCAGCTCGAGCCCGGGGATCGCCGGCAGCAGGGCCGGCATCAGGCTGCGCCGCAGCGTGCGCGCGACTTCAGCGCGCTCGGCATACAGTCGTGCGTTGTCGAAAGCCATCGCTCCCCTGCCGGCCATGTCCTCGAGGACCGCCAGCAGACTGCGGTCGTGACGAGCGTCGCCGCGCAGCTGCAGGAACGAGATCGCGCCGCGCGTGCGGCCCCGGGCGACGAGCGGGAAAACCGCCGCACGGGCGTATCCCGCTTCCCGCATGAACCGCTCGTGCTCGACGCTCTGAGCGGCGCGCTCGAGCGCGCCGTCCTGCGTCAGGTCGCTGATCACGCGGGGTGCGTGCCCCGCGAGCACCTGCGCCACGGGATGCTCGCTGCGCATGTCCAGCGGGAACTCCTCGCGCATGCGTCGCACGCCGGCGGCGACCGCCGGATCCACCGCGGCAACGACGGTGCTCGCCACCGACCCGGTGTCGTCGAGCAGGTCGATCACGCACAGCTCCGCCAGGCCGGGGACGGCCATGTTCGCGATCGTGCGCAGCGTCTCCGCAGGGTCCAGCGAGCTGTCCAGCTTCGCCGTGGCGGCGACCAGGATTTCCATCCGCCGACGCTGCTCGCGCAGGCGGTTGAGGGCAGCGTGCATGACCACCGCGGCGAGCAGCGCCAGCACGATTCCCACGCAGGCGATCGCCGCGAACGTCATCGAGACGTGCGGTTCGTAGACGAGCGGCGCGAGGAAGGCGATCAGCGTCGCCACCGCCACCCCCAGCAGCCGCCCTCGGGGCTGAAACGCGGCGGCGTGACCGAGCGCGAAGAAGTAGATCAACGCGAACGGGCTGTCGGGACCTCCCGCTGAGGCGCACAGCACCGCAATCACAACCACGCCCCACAGCTCCGCAATGCACGCCAGCCCGAGGCCGCCCCAGCCGCGGCCGGCGGCCAGCAGCAAGAGGCCAGCCGTCAGCAGCGCATCGCAGGCCACCGCTATCACGCCGGCGGGGGAGCTCACGTGCGGGAGCAGCGCGGCGCTCGCGCACAGCAGGGCTCCCACGAAGTACAGGCCTCCCGCGATCGCCACCGCCGCACGCGCTTCGCGCCGGCTGGCCGGCTCCTCCGGGTGGGCCGGTATGAGCGTGCCCGAAATCGTCATCTTCTTGGCCTCACCGCCCGCCCCGAGTCCGCCTGTCGTCCCCCACGCATATGGATATATACCCAGATTGTCGTGACTCGCAGAGGCCTGGGCGCGGCGTTGCCGGCGAGCGGCTCGCCCTCCCGCCGACGCAAACGGGAGACTATGCCCCGAGCCGATGCCCGAACTCACGCCACATCCAGGAGAGCCGCTGCCATGAGCGAGCCCGACATCGTCCGCGTGGGCGTGGTGGGTCTCGGCTACTGGGGCCCCAACCTCGCGCGCAACCTGGCAGCGATCCCCGGTTGCGAGCTCGCATGGCTGTGCGACCGCGACGAGCAGGCGCTGGCCAAGCTGCAGCGATCGTTGCCGGGGGCGCGCACCACCGGCGAGCTGCAGGACCTGCTGGAAGACCCGCAGCTGGACGCTGTCGTGCTGGCCACGCCGGTGCCCACCCACGCCGAGCTGGCGATCGCCGTGGCGCAAGCGGGCAAGCACTGCTTCGTGGAGAAGCCGCTCGCCACCAACGCTGCTGACGCCGAACGCGCGGTGGCCGCAGCGGAGAAGGCGGGCAAGATCCTGATGGTCGGCCATCTGCTCGAGTACCACCCGGCGGTGGCGAAGCTCAAGGAGCTGATCGGTTCCGACGAGCTCGGCAGGCTCTTCTACATCTACGGCAACCGCCTGAACCTCGGCAAGCTGCGGGAGGACGAGAACGCGCTGTGGAGCCTCGGCGCGCACGACGTGTCGGTGGCGCTGCACCTGATCGGCGAAGAGCCCGAGGAGTGCCTGGCCAACGGCGCCAGCTACGTGCGCGCAGGCGTCCAGGACGTGGTGTTCTGCTACCTGCGCTTCCCCTCCGGCATCGTTGCCCACCTGCATCTCTCCTGGCTCGACCCCCACAAGGAGCGTCGCATCACCGTCGTGGGCTCACGCCGGATGGCGACCTTCGACGACATGTTGATCGAGGGGAAGCTGACCATCTACGACAAGGGCTTCGACGAGGACACGCGATCGTGGGGCGAGTACATCGCCCGCTCCGGCGACACGTTCTCCCCGCGCATACCCAACGTCGAGCCGCTGCGCATCGAGTGCGAGCACTTCCTGCAGTGCGTCCGCACCGGCGCCACCCCCCGCTCGGACGGACACAGCGGCCTACGGGTGGTTCGCGTGCTGGAGGCGCTCCAGCGCTCGCTCGACCGCGGCTGAAGCGAAGCGCCCGTCGACGGCGCTAAGCGGCGACGCCCGTGTGCCGACGCTCCGCGCCCTCGAAGCGCTGCTGGCGGCGGCGCTCGCGGCGCAGAACGGGGCCCCAGCTGCTGCCCACCAGGCGCAGCACGTATGCGTCGCGGGCGCCGCTGTAGCGCATCAGTGGGCGCATCAGCAGCAGCCAGTGGCCGGCAACGTACTTGCGTGGTCGTTTCGTCGTGCGCATGGTCATCGCTCTCACCATCCCACAAAAGCTGAGGGATGCGTAGGAATTCTGACAGATGCGCCAATCCTGCGCGCTTAGAACCGCTTACTCGACGCTGACCGTGCCCTCGCCCGAGAGCTCGAAGGCGCTGTGCAGCGCCTGGACGGCCGTCTCGACGCGGTCGCGGTCGATCACGCAGGAGATCTTGATGGGAGAGGTGGAGATCATGTCGATGTTCACCCCTTCGCCCGCCAGCACGCCGAACACCTTCGCCGCGACACCCGGATGCGAGCGCATCCCCGCGCCGATGATCGAGACCTTGCCCATGTCCTCGTGCGTTGTCAGGTTCGCGAACGCCTCCCCTGTGAGCGGCTCGAGGGCCGCCCGCGCCACCCGCAGATCCTCGCGCGGAACCGTGAAGGAGATCTCCGCCTGCCCCCCAGCCGAGACGGGCTCGTTCTGCACGATCATGTCCACGTTCACGTTCGCCTGCGCCATCGCCTCGAAGATGCGCGCCGCCGCCCCCGGCGTGTCGGGCACGCCTGTGAGCGTGACCCGCGCTTCCGAGGTCGAGTGTGTGACGGCTGTGATCAGTGGCTGCTCCATCGTCTCTCCTTCTGGAACCACAAAGGTACCGGGCTCCTCGTCGAACGACGAGCGACAGTGGATGCGCACGCCGTGGTTGCGCGCGTACTCGACCGAGCGCAGCTGCAGCACGCCGGCGCCCGACGCAGCCATCTCGAGCATCTCCTCGAAGGACACCGTCTCCAGCTTGCGCGCGTTCGGCACGATCCGCGGGTCAGCCGAGTACACGCCCGCCACGTCCGTGTAGATCTCGCACACCTCAGCTCCCAGCGCTGCCGCCACCGCCACCGCGCTCGTGTCCGAGCCGCCGCGGCCGAGCGTCGTGACGTTCCTGGCGTTGCTCGAGACGCCCTGGAAGCCCGCCACCAGCACGATGTTGTCCTCCTCCAGCGCCGCGCGGATGCGATCCGCCTTCACGTCCACGATCAGCGCCTTCGTGTGCGACTCGTCCGTCAAGATCCCCGCCTGTGAGCCCGTCAGCGAGATCGCGCGGTGGCCGAGGTCGTTGATCGCCATCGCGCACAGCGCGCACGAGATCCGCTCGCCGGTGGACAGCAGCATGTCCATCTCGCGCGGATCCGGCGCCGGCGAGATCTCCTCCGCCATCGCGATCAGCTCGTCTGTGGTCTTGCCGCGCGCCGAGAGCACCGCCACCACCATGTGGCCTTCTTCGCGCTTACCCACGATCCGCCGCGCCGCGCGCTTGACGCGCTCGGCGTCGGCGACCGAGGTCCCGCCGAACTTCATGACGATCAGGGAAGGCATGGCTGCGCAGGATATTGGGCCGGCCGCATCGCGCCCAGCGGCTGGAGACAGTCCGCCGCGTCAGCCGGCCAGAGTGCGGTTGCAGCGACGCAGCGCCGGCGAGCCTAAACGGCGCGGCGCCCCGCGAAGGCCTTGCCCAGCGTCACCTCGTCCGCGTACTCCAGATCCGAGCCCACCGGCAGGCCGCTCGCCAGGCGGGTGACCTTGACCTCCGGCGCGCGGCCGCGCAGCTCCTCCGCGATGTACAGCGCCGTCGCTTCCCCCGTCGTCGTGGGGTTTGTCGCCAGCACCACTTCGCTCACACCCGTCTCCGAGGCGGCGATGCGAGTGAACAGCTCCGCTAGCTTCAGGTCCTCCGCGTCCACACCGTCGATCGGCGACAGCGCACCTCCCAGCACGTGGTAGACGCCGTGGTACTCGTGCGTGCGCTCCATCGGGATCACGTCGCTGGGCTCCTCCACCACGCAGATGAGCCCGTGGTCGCGGCGCTGGTCCTGGCAGATCCTGCAGCGCGTCTCATCCGTGAGGTTGAAGCACACCTCGCACAGGCGGATCTTCTGCTTGACGTCCACGATCGCCTCCGCCAGCGCCGTCGCCTCCTCGCCGGAGGAGCGCAGGATGTGGAACGCCAGGCGCTGCGCCGTGCGCGAGCCCACGCCCGGGAGCTTCGACAGCTCCGTCACCAGCCGCTGCACCGGCGGCGCATAGGAGGTGCGCTCACAGGCCCGGCAGGCCCAGCCCGCCCAGGCCGCCCAGGTCCAGGCCGGCGGTCGCGCCGCCCAGCTTGCTCTCCGCCAGCTGCTGAGCCATGCGCAGCGCCTCGTTGACGGCCGCCAGCACCATGTCGGCGAGGATCTCCACGTCCTCGGGATCCACCGCCGACGGGTCGATCCTCACCTCCCGTATCTCCAGGTCGCCGCTGACCTTCACCGTCACCATGCCACCGCCGGCGGAGGCCTCCACCACCTCGTTCTTCAGCTCCTCCTGAGCCACCTCCATGTCCTTCTGCATCTTCTGGACCTGCTGCATCATCTGCTGCATGTTCGGCATCCGCGGCTGCTTTGCCATCAGGCGCCTTTCTCGTTGCTGATCACAGGTTGTGCGCCGCGCTCGTCTCCGCGAGCGTCCTGCGCGTCCGCGTGCTCCCCGTCCTCGGTGAGCTCCTCCGCGTCGAACTCGCGCATGAACCGAGCCACCCATTCCTCCTCCGAGCGCTCCGGCGAGTCCGGCCCATCCGCCGCCGCCAGCTCGTCGCGCAGCTCATACGACAGGCGCCAGCGCCCGCCCGCCACAGCGCGCAGAGCCTCTCCCACCGCTGCCCTGTAGTTCGGGTCCTCCGCCTTCTTCTTCAGGAACTGCGCCGTCGACGCGAACGCCAGCGTCAGATCGTCGCCGTCCACCGCCACCGGCTGCGCTTCGCAGATCACCGCGCCCAGCAGCCCGTTCTCGCCGCGCACCAGCTCCACCACCGCCGGCCACACCGCGCGCACGGACTCCAGGTCTCGCACCGCAGGCTCGGCCGCGCCCGCGGCCGCGGTCTCGTGGACTTGCGCCGGTGCAGCGACGGCCTCCGGCACGCTCGCAGGGGCAGGCGTCGGCTCAGCGATGGCCGCCGTCGGCTCCGCAGTTTGCGCAGCGACCGTGGCCGGCGCACGCGTCGAGCTCGGCGCGGGGGCGGCGGCCGGCGCAGGGCCAGGCGTCCCCGCGGGCTGCGGCACCGGCGACGCAAGCGCCGATGCCTGATCGGCGCTCGGTGGCGTCTGCGACGGGCGCTCCCCACGCTCCACAGCCACCTCATTCGGAGCAGCGCTCGCCTCCCGGGCCGCCCTCGGCGGCCCCTCATAAACGTTGCCGTCAGCCGTTCGAGCTTCCAGGCGCTCGATCCGCGCCAGCAGCGCTCGCATCGAGCCGTCCACTGCCGGCCTCGCCGCCTTCACCAGCGCCAGCTCCAGGCGCGTGCGCGCATCGGCGCCCGCGCGTACGCCCTCCATCGCCTCGCCCAGCAGCTCCAGCAGGCGCACCACCGTCGCGTGCTCCACGCGCTCGGACTGCGCCAGCAGCGCAGCGTCCGCCTCAGGGGTCAGCGACAGCTCCTCCGGCAGCTCGCCCAGCGTCTGCACCACCAGCAGCTCGCGCGCGCGCACCTCCAGGTCCGATGCGAACGAGCCCGCGTCGCGGCCCTGCTCCGCGCACTCCTCCAGCGCCCGCAGCGCAGCCGCCGCGTCGCCGCTCGCCACCGCGTCCACCGTCTGCTTCCAGCAGCCGCGCATCCGCCACGCCCAGCACCGCCAGCACGTCCTCCAGCGCGATCTGCTGGCCGCTGTAGGTGACGATCTGCTCCAGCGTGCCCAGCGCGTCGCGGAAGCTGCCCGTCGCCGAGCGCGCCAGCGCCGCGACCGCGCGCCGGCGGGATCTCGATCGACTCCGCCTGCGCCGTGCGGCGCACCACGCTCGCGATCTGCTCCACCGTCGGGCGGTGGAAGTCGAAGCGGTGGCAGCGGTCCACCACCGTCGCCGGCACCTTGCTCGCCTCCGTCGTCGCCAGCACGAACACCGTGTTCGGCGGCGGCTCCTCCAGCGTCTTCAAAAACGCGTTCCACGCCGCCGTCGACAGCATGTGCGCCTCGTCCAGGATGTACACCTTGCGCCGCCCGCTCACCGGCGCGTACGCCACGCTCTCGCGCAGCTCGCGGATGTCGTCCACCGAGTTGTTCGACGCCGCGTCCATCTCGATCACGTCAAGCGACGTCGCCCGCGCGATCGACACGCACGAGTCGCACACGCCGCACGGCTCGATCGTCGGGCCGTGCTCGCAGTTCAGGCACGCCGCCAGGATCTTCGCCATCGAGGTCTTGCCCGTGCCGCGCGAGCCCACGAACAGGTACGCGTGGTGCACCTTGCCGCCCTGCACCGCATTGCGCAGCGTTCTCACCACCGGCTCCTGACCGACCACCTCCGCGAACGTCCGCGGCCGGTGCCTGCGGTACAGCGAGCGCTGCTGATCCTGTGGCTGCTCCTCGTCTGACACCGTTCGCCTGAGTCTACCCACGCGCGAGCGGGCTCCGCCGGCCTCGCCACCGGGTAGCGTCCGCGCCCATGAGCCCCTCCCGCAAGCGCCTCGGGGCGCGCCTGCGCGCGCCGCTGGCGATCGCCGTCGGGGCGGTCGCGCTGCGCCTCATCGCCGGCCGTCGGCTTCGCCAACTACGACACCCTCTACGCGCTCGCCTGGGGCGGGCAGCTCTCGCGCGGGCAGGACCCCGCCTACGGCGTGCCCATCGCCCCCACGCCCCACCCGCTCGTCGAGCTGCTCGGACTCGTGCTCTCCCCGCTCGGCCCGCATGCCGTCGAGGACGTCACCGTCGCCCTCGGCTTCCTCGCGCTGTCCGCATGCGGGTGGGTCATCTACCGGCTCGGCGCCCAGTGGTTCGGGTGGGCCGCCGGCGCGCTCGCCGCGCTCATCTTCCTCACCCGCGCCGAAGTCCTCTCCTATGGCGTGCGCGCCTACGTCGATCTGCCCTACCTGCTGCTCGTGCTCGGCGCGCTGCTCGTCGAGTCCCGCCACCAGCGGATGCGGAGCGGCCCCGCCGGGGCGCCCGTGCTCGCGCTGCTCGCCCTCGCCGGGCTGCTGCGGCCCGAGGCCTGGGCGTTCTCCGGGCTCTACTGGCTGTACCTCATGGGCCTCGTGCCGGCCTGGATGCGTGCGCGCATCGGCGGCGGTGCGTCCTGGCGAGAGCGGCCACGCGGCGAGATCGTGCGCCTGACGCTGCTCGCCGCCGCCGCGCCGCTGATCTGGGTCCTCAGCGACCTGGCCATCACCGGCGATCCGCTGTGGTCGCTGACCAACACCCAGCACACCGCCGAAGCGCTCGACCGCGAGACCGGCATCGCCAAGGTGCCCGAGTACATACCGCGGCGGATCGGCGAGATCCTGCGCCCCGCCGTGCTCGTCGCCGCCGCCTTCGGCGGCGTGCTCTCGCTGCTGTGGCTGCGCCGCCGCGCGCTGCTCGGAGCCGGCGCCGGCGTCCTCGCCGTCGTCGTGTTCGCCGCCTTCGCCTCCGTCGGGCTGCCCATCAACACCCGCTACGCCTTCCTCGCCGCCGCCATCCTCTGCATCTTCGCCGGCGCCGGCGTGTTCGGCTGGACATCCCTGAAACGCGACGACCCGCGACGGCGCTGGTGGATGGCCGGCGGCGCGCTCGTGCTCGTGCTGCTGCTCGCCTTCGCCCCCTCCGACTACCGCGAAGCCCACCGCCACCTGGACGAACTCTCACGCCAGCACGGGATCGAAGGCGACCTGCTCGCGCTCGTCGACGACGGCGCCATCAACCTGCGCTGCGGCCCCGTCGGCGTGCCCAACCACGCGCCAGTGCCGCTGCTCGCCCTCTACCTCGAAACCAGCCCCCGCAACATCGTCAGCCCCGAAGCCGGCCACATCGCCGCCGGCGTCTACGTCGATCCCGCCAGCAAGGAAGTGGAAAAAGACTACGTGCTCGACCCGCACGACCCCGTCGAGCCTGTCAGCGTGCCCCCCGGCTTCACCGAGTCCGCCACCAATCGCTCCTGGCTGATCTTCCAGCGCTGCGCTTAGCGACAGGCCGCGGACACTCGATGGACCGTGCACCCCTCGTCGAGATCCCCTGCACCCGGCGCCGATCGCCGCCCACGACTCCGGTCCGGGAGCTCCCGCTGCGCCTGCCGGTGATCGCTTAAGGCTGCTTCCTTCCGGACCTGACCTGGTTCGCAAGCCGACACCGCGCGGGACCCGAACCATCGACGCCCCGAGCGACGGAGCGACCGGAGCCGGAATCCCTCGGAAGGGAATTCAGCCCCGCTAGAGCGGATTGCAGGTACAGGGCACCGCTACCTCCCCGCCTAGCACGGTCCGCGAGCGATCGTAGCGCACGGCGGCCGCGCCAGGTACACAATCTGCCTGCATATGCGCCACAGCTCGGCCAAGTTCCGGTAGGCTGCCCCGCCGTGACCTACTTCAAGACGCTCCCCTCCCCACTTCGCTCCCGCGCAGGCATGACAGGCGCGGCGCTCCTCACTGCGATCGCGATCGCAGGCTGCGGCTCCAGCGGCGGCTCGAGCACGATCACAGTCGGCAACGAGAACAGCGCTGACAACGCACTGATCAAATCCACTGAAACGACCCCCAAGACGAGCACCTCCACGACCGCAGCCAAGACACCCACCAGCGGCCCGCTCTCAAAAGAACCGAAGGTCACACCCCCGACGGGCCCCGCCCCGACCAAGCTCGAAACCAAAGAACTGATCGCCGGGACCGGCGCGGAAGCGAAAAACGGCGACACCGTCACGGTCAACTACGTCGGCGTCCTCTACAAGACCGGCAAAGTGTTCAACGCCTCCTGGGAAGCCAAACAGCCGTTCACGTTCACGCTCGGCAAGGGACAGGTGATCCCAGGCTGGGACCAGGGCATACCCGGCATGAAGGTCGGCGGCAGGCGTGAGCTGATCATCCCCGCCGCGCTCGCTTACGGAGCCAAGGGCTCACCGCCGAGCATCCCCGGGAACGAAACGCTCGTGTTCGTGGTCGACCTGCTCGGCGTGTAGGCAAAGCGACGGACACACCGCACAAGCCCGCGTCCTCTGGCGCCAGACCCGACGCCAGAGCCGGCGTCGGCCGTTTCCCTGGCCGACTCCCAGCGGTCCTTCGCAGCGCCCTCACGCTGCTGCTGCTGGGGGGCGTCGCCGTCGGGATGGCCGGCTGCGGGTCACACCACCACGCCACGCCGCAGACGGAACAGCTCGAGCGCGCGGACCTCGTGGACGTGAGCCACGCGCTGAGCGCCGCCGCGCCCGCCGTCCAGCGCGAGGTCGCGGCCACCAAGGCCGCGTGGCCGCTCATCCTGCATGGCCTGCCCGCCGACATTCGCACGCTCCCACGTCCAAAGATCCAGCTCGCCGTCGAACGCGCGCGCGAGCTGAAGGTGCCCGCGCTGTTCGAAGAAGCAGAAGCAGCCTCGATCACCGGGCCGGGCTCGACCATCGCAGCACTGTTCCGCAGCTCCAGCCGCCTCATCACCCGTGGCTGGCTGCTGATCGGCGCCGCCATCGAAGAGATCGAACATGGCTCACCCGCCGCCGCCCGCTTCGCCCGCGCGAACGTCGGCCCTGTACATAGAGAGCGTGTACGACGGGCACTTCGACCTCGCGCAGATCGGCAAGAAGCTGCTCAAGGGCTACATGTCCCACGGCTGGCCGGAAGCGTTCGGTCGGTCGCTCACGCAGGCCGAAGTGAACAGCCTGGCGCACACGTACTCCGAGCCGAGCGATCGGCTCTACCCGCACGCCGCCGTCAAGCTGGGCTCGTGAGGGCGCTCGCCGGCGCCGGCGCCGGCTTCCTGCTGGCAGTGCTGTGGTTCGACCTGATGTTCGACGTCCAGACGATCCCCCACCGTGGAGCCGTGCTCCCGGAGGAGGTGCTGGCGTCGATCTCCGCGTACTACCGGCGTGTTACCACCACCGCGCGGCCCATGAACCGACTGATCGCGCTCGTCATGCTCGGCACGCTCGCGACCATCGTCATCGAGCTGCTCCGCCGGCACACGCAATTGTGGGTGGCCTGGGCGTCGCTGGTAGCGGCCGCGGCGCCGATCGCGCTCGCGGGCATACGCACCGTGCCGAGCGCCGTGCGCCTGGGAGCGCGCCACGATCCCACCGAGCGCCAGAGCGCGCTCGCGCGCTCGATCTGCCGCCAGCACATCTTCTGCGCCATCGCCATCGCCGCGCTGCTCGTGCTGCAGCTGGCGTTCGCCTGAGCGTCAGCGCCGCAGGGCGCTCACGCGCGTCAACCACTCTTCGACGACGGCGCCGCGCTCGTAGCGAGCCTGCGCCAGCGCGCGACCTGCTCGCCCCTCGCTCTCGCGCCGCTGAGGATCGACTCGATAGGCCTCGATGCACGCCGCCAGAGCACGCGGGTCGTGAGCCGGCGAGGCGATGACGCCGGTGCCCGGCGGGACCATGTCCCGTGCCCCTTCCGGGCCGCTCGCGATCACCGCCAGCCCACACAGCTGACCGAAGATGATCGCGCGCGGCGCCCCCTCCAGCTGCTGCGGCGCGAACACCGTCAGATCGCACGCAGACAGGACCTCCTGCACGTATCCGCGCGGCGTCGGCAAGAAGCGCACACGCTCCCCATAGGGGGCTGCCCGAGCACGCAGAGCCGCCTCGTGGTCGCCGTCGCCGGCGATCACCAGCGTCACGTCCTGCGGCAGGTGGGCCATCGCATCGACGATCACATCGTTGCGCTTGCTCGCGCTCAGGCGTGAGACGCAGCCGAGCACCAGCGTCCGCTCGTCCACCCCCCACTCGCGCCTGTAGCGATCGCGCGCGGTCACGTCGAACGCCACCTCGCCGCCGTCGACGATGTTGTGGATCACGGTCACCTTCGCCGCCGGCACCCCCGCGTTCGTCAGCGACACGCGCGTGCTCTCCGAGACCGCCACGATCAGATCCGCGCGTCGCGCCGCCGCCACGTACAGAAGGCGGGCAGGCCCGTGCCTGAGCGGCTCCGGCAGCGGACCCCACTCCGCCCACACCACAGCGCCCGTCAGCCGCCTCGGCAACAGCGCCGACATCAGCTGCTCCTTCTTGAAGTGCAGCACCGTGACGTCGATGGGCCTCTCACGAGCCTCCTCCTCCAACGCTCGGCGCAACCGCCACAGCCAGCGATGAAAGCCCAGCGCAACGCGACGCAGAGTGGAGCGTTTGATCTTCGGACCGAGGTCTATCTCAGCGAACGGGACGTCCGTGCCAGTCACGACAGCCGGCTGGTCGCCCAGCAGCCTCACGTCCGCCCCATGACCATGTAAGGCTTTGAGCAGCTCCACGTTCGCGTACTCCGCGCCACCGAGCTCGCCCGAGGTCTGCACTGACACTATGCGCAGCTGCCGTGGCGTCGCAGCCAACCCCTGCGCACCGACGCGGCTGGACGACTCGGCTTCGCTGGAGACCCGATCGTTGCCGGCCGCGCCTGCCGGCTCGTCACGCAGCATTGGTGTCCAGCGCACGACGCGAGACCCTACTGATTGCGCGTAAGAGACGCGGAAGTTCCTCGGAGCGCAGATCGGGGCTGCGGGCGGGCGAAGACCGATTGCGCGGACCGTCTCACTGCTTCTCGCGGTGTGTAGCCTCCGATCGTCATGTCGCGTTGGCATCTCCTCGCTCTCCCGATCGTCGCCATCGTGGCTATGGGGACAGCGGCCGCTGGGGGATCGTTCGTCCGCGAGGAACTGACGCGAGCGGTGCGCGCGCCCTACGAAGCTCTGCAGCGGCCGAAGCATTCGCTCTGACGGCTGCCTATGAACCTCCCGCTTCGGCCAGCCTTCCAGCGGATTGGACCGTCACCCACATCGTGCAGCGGAAGTTGAGCGACTTCGAGCACGGCCGGCTCGTGTTCGCACAGTCAGGCTGCGAGGCATGCCACCGGATCGGCGATCAGGGCAACTCGGGTCCTGGCCCGGCGCTCACTCACATCGGGGCGCGGCTATCCGAACGGCAGCTCGAGCACGCTCTGATCAACCCGCGGCAGCCCATGCCGTCATTCAGGCATCTGCCCGCCGCAAAGCTCGAGGCGCTCGTCGAGTTCCTCTCGCTGCTGCGTTGACGATCCATCGCCCGACGCCTGCGCAGGCCGCTCGAGGACGATGCCGGTGCAGCGGGCGGTGCTCACTTGGATTTGGCTGGTCCGGCGGGGGAGCGAAAGGCCCAATAGAATCAACGGCCCAGGGCGCGTAGCTCAGTGGGAGAGCGCTCGCTTCACACGCGAGAGGTCGCAGGTTCGAAACCCGCCGCGCCCATCCTCAGTTTCCGCTGGGTATCCAAGCCAATCTCCGACCCAGCGGGAATGTCCGTTGAGGGGCCAAAATCGCTTGGTGGGCCAAATAGTGGGCCAAAATCGGGAGTTTTAGGCTCTAATCGTCGCGGCAACGAGCGGTCGCCGACTCGACATCAAGGGGATGGACAGTCACCGCCGTCCAGGACCTAAATGTCCGCAAAAGTCAAGCTATACTTGTCTTATGCAGGACACGCAAGCACCAGACATCCTTGGGCTCGAGGCCGAGGCATATCAGCAGAGCGGCTATTTCAACGCCACCCAAGCCCGTGCTCACAGGGTCAGTCGCCAGCTTCTCGAGCACCACGTGCGTCGCGGGCGCTTTCAGCGTATACGCCGCGGGCTGTACCGCATCCAGGGCTTCCCCAGCGTCGAGCACGACGACATGCGCGAGGCGTGGATGACAGTCGGTATTCCCGATGCTCTCCTATCCCACGAGAGCGCGCTCGCGCTACTCGACCTCAGCGACAACATCCCCAACGCCACCCACGTCCTTGTTCCGCGCCGCCATCGCGGGCTGCGGCCGCCACCTGGCGTCATAGTCCACACCCACCCCGATAGCGAAGACATCGCCGCGGTCTGGCGCGACGGTCTTCCTCTGACCGCCCCAGCGCGAACCCTGCTCGATGTCGCCAATCAACTCCAACCCGAGCAACTCGCGATGGCCGTGCGACAGGCGCTACGCCGCGGACTGGCCACGGGCGGACAGCTGAAAGAGGAAGCCGCACAACGCCGCGGAACCCAACTGATCGACGCCATCCTGGCCACCGAATCACACGTATGAAGTACACGAGCGCTGCCGCATTCCGCCAGGCGCTCGATCAGCGCCTCAAGAACGAAGCCGCCAACAGCGGTCTTGGCGTCGGGCGCCTGCGTAAGCGAGTTGCCTTCGAACTGTTCCTACGCCGGCTCCTCACCGTGGCGCCAGATCGTTGGGTACTCAAGGGAGCGCTCGCTTTGGATTTTCGCCTCGCAGTCACCACCCGCGCGACCAAGGACATCGATCTCGGACGCGAGGACGACGAGCAGGCCGCGATCCACGACATCACCGCCGCCCAGCAGCTCGCACTGGACGACTTCTTCACGTTCGCGGCGACCAGGACCGACGAGCTGGATGGCACCGACGAGTTCTCCGCCATCCGCTTCCATGTCACCGCCCAGCTGGCCGGACGCACGTTCGAGCAGTTCCTCGTCGACATAGCGTTCACCGACTCGAACTCCTGGAAGCCAGACATAATCGAGACCTCGGACCTGCTGTCATTCGCCGGAATCGAGCCACTCACACTCCCCGCCATTCCCCTAGCGCAACACCTCGCAGAGAAGGTACACGCCTACACGCGCAGCTATGGAAGATCGGGGCTGCCTAGCACGCGGCCCAAGGACCTCATAGACATCCTGCTGATCGAGGGCTCCGCGACAATCGAAGCCGCCGCTCTGCGACACGCACTCGAGACTACATTCAGCGAGCGTGCCCTCCAGCCCCTGCCCGCGTGCCTGCAGGCACCCCCGACGATGTGGGCCGCCCCATACAGACGGCTGGCTGAAACAGTGGATGTCGCGCCTGATCTCTCCACGGCATACGCCCGCGCCGCCGCCTTCCTCGACCCCATGCTCTCCGGGACGGCCGGCGGGCAATGGAACACGCAGCTCCAAGAATGGGGGCCGCATCCCAAATGACCGCGGGGGACGCAGCCCATCTGTCGAGGTGAGCAGCGAGCGCACGGCGAAGCGACTCACCTCTTTCGGATGTCAGCGATTACCCCGCCTGCCAAGAGGTGGGCCAATCCGGTGGCCCTCATCGCCAGTCGTCGGTGACGTCTGGGAGGCAGTGATCGAAAAGTGAAAGCCGGAGCCGGATGAGGCGGTCTCGTTGCTGCATTGCGAACGGCGAACGGCACCGCCAGCTGAGAAGCCCCGATAGGACACCCCTATCACCAGTTCGCGAACGTCTATTGGACGGCTGCCCCCTGCGCAGGGATGCTTTCGCGGACTTTTCCGACTGAGTTTCTTAGGAACCTCTCCTCAGGCGTTTCGCGAAAGGGGGCCGCACCGATGATCGAAGTGACCGCGCTGACCAAACGCTACGGATCGCTCACCGTCCTCGACGGGGTCGACTTCGCGGTGCAGGCCGGCGAAATCGCTGCGGTGGTCGGGCCGAGTGGCGCCGGCAAGAGCACGTTGGCACGTTGCATCAACCTGCTGGAGAAGCCGACCTCGGGTTCGATCCTCGTCGACGGGAAGGACCTCACGCGGCTCTCGCGCCGGGAGCTGCGCAGCGCCCGCCGCGCGATCGGCACCGTCTTCCAGTCGGCGGGCCTGCTGCAGCGGTTGACGGCAGCCGAGAACGTGGAGCTGCCGATGCGCTACATCGGCATGTCGCACGGCGATCGGGTGCGACGTGTGCGCGAGCTGCTCGAGCGGGTGGGGATGCTGCATCGCGCCAACCACTACCCCTCGCAGCTGTCCGGTGGGCAGCAGCAGCGGATCGGGCTGGCGCGCGGCCTCGCACTCAAACCGTCGGTGCTGCTCGCCGACGAGCCCACCTCGGGGCTCGACCCGCAGACGACCTCCTCGATCCTGACGCTGCTCGCGGAGCTGCGCGACGAGCTGCGGGTTGCGGTTGTGCTCATCACACATGAGATGGACGTCGTGCGCAACGTCGCAGACAGCGTGGCCAGGCTTCACGAGGGGCGGATCATCGAGCGAGGCCCTGTCGCCGAGGTGGTGCGCTCGTCGGACTCGGAGCTCGCGCGTGCGTTGCTGCCGCTGCCGCCCGGACCGGCGCCCCAGCATGAGCCCGAGGTGTGGCAACTGCGCTACGAGCGCCCCGACGTCGACCCCGCCTGGCTGACGTCGATCGGCCGCGAGCTCGATACGGACATCTCCGTGCTCGCCGGGTTGATCGAGACGATCGACGATGGCGGCGCCGCGGGACGCTTGACCGTACGCGTCGAGCGCCCGCTGTCCTGCGCCGAGGTGCGAGCGGCGTTCGCCTCGCGCGGCATCCACGCCACGCAGGGCATCGCAAGGGACGACGAGGTCGAGTCAGACGAGGAGCCGCACGGGACACTCGTCAGGAGCGCCGCATGATCCTCGCCACCGCAACGCCCTGGTCCGGAGTCTCCTCGCTACTGCTGCCCGCGCTCGGGCAGACGGCCGCGATGGTCGGCATCGTGATGAGCATCGTCGTCGTGCTCGGCCTGCCGCTGGGGCTGCTCATCTTCAACACCTCGCCGCGCGGGCTCACACCACACACGACCGTGCACGCGTCCATCAGCTGGATCGCCAACCTCGGGCGCTCGCTGCCGTTCCTCGTGCTGATGGCCACGGTCATCCCCTTCACCCAGCTTGTGGTGAACACGACGATCGGGATCAAGGCAGCGATCATCCCGATGTCGCTCGCCGGCATCCCGTTCTTCGCCAGGCTGGTGGAGAACGCCATCCGCGAGATCCCACGCACGCGCCTGGATGTCGGCATCGCGTCCGGCGCGAGCGTCCTGCAGGTGATACGGACCATCCAGCTCACCGAGGCGCTCCCCGGCATCGTCGCCGGGCTCTCCCTGAACGTCATCGCGATGATCGAATACTCGGCGATCGCGGGCGCCATCGGGGCCGGCGGTCTCGGCTACCTCGCCGTCAACTACGGCTACGAGCAGTTCGACAGTCACATCATGATCAGCTGCATCGTCGTGCTCGTGCTGATCGTTCAAATCGTGCAGTTCGGCGGCGACCGCATCGTCCGGTCGCTCACACACTGACCAGCAAAGGAGCAGGCAAATGTCGAGCGATGTGAAGACCAGGCCACCAACCCCGGAGCTCCCACCTCAGGACTTCCAGCTGCGTGGCGGTGGCAACCGCCGCAACTGGCTGGCTGCAGCCGCGGTGCTGGGGGTGATAGTCGTGCTGCTCGTCGTATTCCTCGCAAAAGGGTCGTCCTCGAAGACCGTCGCCGGAAGTCACTTCGGCACCACGCTCCCCGTCGCATACGAAGCCTCGAGCAGCTCGGAGCATGCGTTGCTGGTGTGGCTCAACCAGGCGATCGCGCCCACCTACGGGATCAAGATCGAACCCGTGGGGATCCAGGACGGCAACCAGCTCGACGAAGCCACCGCCCATGGAGAATTTGCCGCGAACATCTACCAGCACATTCACTGGCTCAACGAGGTCGTCAAGTCCACGGGCATGAAGCTCACGGCAATCGGACCGGTCTTCCAATGGGCCTACTCGGTGTACTCGTCCAAGTACCCGAGCCTGTCAGCGCTGCCCAGCGGAGCGCAGATCGCGTTGCTGAACGATCCCGCCAACACGGCGCAGGCGCTGTGGCTGCTGGAGCGGGCCGGCGAGATCACGTTCAAGCCCGGCACCGTCCCGTGGGAAGCGACCACGAGTGACATCGCCTCCAACCCGCACAAGCTGCAGTTCGTGTTCGTCGACTATGGCGCCGGGCCGCGCACCCTGGGCTCGGTAGACGCCGTGATCGCCTACAACATGCAGTTCATCGCAGCAGGCACACCCACTAAGGACCAGATCTACGCTCCCCCTGCGCCGCGCAGCTTCGCCGGCCAGCTGGTCGTGGGTGATGCCTACCGCAACGACCCCCAGGTGAAGAAGCTCATCAAAGTGTTCTTCGACCCGCGCGTCCAGCCGTATCTGCGCACCACCAGCAACCCGGCGTTGAAGGACCAGCTGAGCCCGGTCGCCGGTCCGGAAGCGTAGGCAGCCTCCACCAAGAACACGCCAAAGGCTTGGGCGCATGGAACTCTCCGTGGGCCCAAGCCCCGCCGGCGATGTGGCGGCGCGCGCTGGCATGGCGGCCTCCCGTGGTGTTGCGCCGAGTCAGGTAGGCCCTCTGGTATAAGAGAGCTGTGAGCACCACCGAGCATGCCGAGGCGCGCCCAGATTGGGTCAGCCACCTGCGCCACATCTGGTCCACCTACTTCAACGGCTCGGCGACGCCACAGTTCGTGGGAACTTTGGTGCTCGCCATCGGGGTCGGCATCCTGATCGGCATCGCGCCCAGCGGGAGCGCTTCGAGCACGACCACGCCGCCGACGATCGCCGAAAGGCAAGCGGAAGCAAAGTCGATCCTGCGCATCGAGGAACTGTCCGCTCGATCGCGCACCCTGGAAGCTCAATACAGCAAGAAGTAGCCGCTGCAGCTCATCAGCCTCGCCGGCACACGCGAGGTGCGGAGCGTAGTAGAGGGGTGTGCCATATTGGGGACCTGATGAGCTCCGGCTCCCTGCTGCCGAGCCGAGCCGGACCGGTGCCCGATCGGCTCACGATCTGGCCCGTCGACGACGGGCGCTACGGGCTCGACGCGACGTTCCACGGCGGCTCCGGATACCAACGGGCGCGCCAGCACCAGACCGAGCTCGAACGCGACGGGGTGCCGCACACCTTCCGCCAGGAGCTCGACGGGTCCTGGACGCTGCGGTTCGGGCCGCTGCCGGCGGCAGACATCGCGCAGGCGCTGTCGGCGTTCGTCTACTGATAGACCGTGTTCGCGGGTGGACGCCTGTAGAGCGTCACGTTTCGATCCAGCGCTCCGCCGGCGAAGCCCTGCGGACGCCCACCCTGCGCGTCCAGGTAGGCGAGCTCGCGGGAGATGTCCCCCAGGCCGTGCACACCGCCGGGCACGTGGTCGATCATCCATGTCTGCAGCGCCGCACCGCCGCCCGCGGTCTCGAGCACGCGCACAGCACGCGCCTGCTGCGGGTAGTCGATCAGCGAGGCGGTGCTGATCAGCCAGTAGCCGCCACCCGCGCTCGGCCTTGGGACGATCCGGTTGCGGTGCGTGTGCCCCCAGATCGCCGCGAGCACGCGAGGGTGGCCGTCGAGCAGCTCGAGCAGCGCCTGCGCCCCGGCAGTGCTGGTGAGCGGCTGGTGGGAGAACACCAGCACCCAGCGATCGCCCGCAGCGCCGAGCTGCTCTGCCAGCCAAGCGGCCTGGCCCGGGTGCACGATCCCTCCCGAGCCGCCTTCGCGGCGAACGAGGTCGAGCACGATCACGCGCACGCGATCGCCCACATCGATGTAGTAGTCCAGCAGCGCCCCTCCCGCTGGCAGGCCCGCATGCTCGCGCAGGTGCTGGAGCACCTCCGCACTGTCCAGCTCGCGCCTGCGCGAGTCCGCGGGGACGCGGACAGAGGGCGCCGACAGCAGCTCGCCGATCAGCGGCTCGATCTGCCCTGGGCCGGCGAGGCCGTCCGGCGCGGCACCGGTCAGCCGCGCCGCCGCAGCCGGCTGTGAGAGCCCCTGAGGCAGTTGCCATACCGCCCGATCTCCGACGGCGACCCCGTTGGTGAGCGGGTTCGGCGCGAGCACCCCCTGAACGAGCAGGTCGTGGTCTCCCAGGACCGGATAGCAGCGCGCGCGCAGGCCGTGCGCGCGGAAGCCGGCAGTGGCCAGCGCCAGCATCCCCGGATGGCGCGGCGCGTCGATGTCCGGGCGGTAGTAGAAGGGGTCGGTGTCCCCCTCCCACTGCACCCCGAAGTAGCCGGGCGCCCCGCTGTTCGGATCGACCGCACCACCGCGCAGCGCCGCCAGGGCGCGTTCCAGCTCGTTCGCCTGCGCGTTGTCGATCACGTCGCCGCCCTGGATCACCACGTCGGGCTCGAGCGCGTCGATCGCTCGGACCGCCCCGTCCAGCACCTGCGCCGTCAGCGCCTCCTGCGGCCGGAAGGTGGATGTGAAGGGTGGCCCCAGACGCTCGAGGAACGTCACGCGAGCGGGTGACTCGGCGTCGAGCACGTGGGCATCCGTGAGGTGCGCGATGGTGCCCAGCACGGCCGTCGTGCGCGCGCGGGGCGCCAGATCCGTTCGGTCGAGCAGCCGCGCCCCAGCCTCCACGCTCAGAACACCGCTGCCGTTCGGGTCAGCCCACGTGCTCTGCAGCGTCGAGCCGCTGCCCTCCGACTGGGTGCCGGCGCCGCAACCGGCGAGCACCAGCGCCAGCGCACCGCCTGCGCCGGCGACGAGCACCTGCCGGCGGGTCAGCAGGCTGGCCTCGAAGCGGCTCACGTGGCGGCTCACGCGAGCCCCCTTGCGATCGGCTCGCCACCTGCGCGTCGCGCCACCCACCACACGGCGCCCGATGCGAGCACGGCCAGTCCGACGAGCAGGATCGCGATCTCCGCGGCGCCAGCTTGGAGCGGCAGCGACGCGTATCCCGCCGCGATCGCGGCCATCGCGGGACCCAGCAGCAGCCGCTCCAGCACGATCCCCGCGAGCACCGCCGGCACCAGCACCGCGAGCGCCGCGCCCGCGAGCAGCGTGCGCACCGAGCGCGACCCCGCACCGCATGCGCGCAGCAGCGCGATCGCGCCGCGCCGCTCGTTCGCCGTCAACGCGAGCGCCTGCAGCAGCGTGTACAGGCATACGAGCCCGTCCACCAACGCGATCGCGCGCAGCAGCGCGCTCAGCGCCCCCACCAGCGTCTGACCCTTGCCTGTGGCCGTGCTGCTGGAGGACACACCAACGCCTTCGCTGCTCAGCCTCGAAACGAGTGCCGACGCGCTGGCGCCCGGCTGCAGGCGCACCGCGAGCTGCTCCGGCGCGGCCGGGTCCTGCGCGAGCAGCGCCGCCGCCGCCACGTATGCGATGCGCCCTTCGTGCTGAAGCGAGGAGACGATGCCCGACACTCGCACGCGCATCTCGCTCCCGGATGGAAGCGCCAGGGCGAGCGTCGAGCCGACTTCCAGTCCCAGGACCTGAGCGAGGCCAGCGCCCACGTCCGCCGCGTCAGGGCCCCGGGGCCGTCGACCGGCCACCAACGGTGGGTCTTCGAAGTTCCCGGCACCGCCCGGATAGGCGATCACGTCGATCACCTCCCCCAGCGAGAAGGAGTCCAATGCGCTCAGTTCATAGCGCGGCGCCGCCGCCGCGACGCCCGGGAGTCTGCGCACGCGCCCCGCCCCCGAAGCCGGCAGCGAGACGGTCAGCTGGTAGCGCTTGCCCAGCGCCGCCGGGTCGTTGGACAACGTGCTCAGCTCGCTCGCCAGCGCGAGCATCAGCAGCACGAACGCCGAGGAGACCGCCAGCATCGCCAGCGTGCTCGCCAGCCGCACCCGTCGAGCGGCCACCAGCCTCGCGCCCAGCCCGGCCACGCCGAAGACGCGGTGCCCCGCCGTCCATCTATGCCGACGGCGTCCAGCGCCGCCGCGCAGCTCCGCGCCGCGCAGCAGCTCCGCCGTCGGCTGCCCCGCTGCCCGCCACGCCGGCCAGGCGCCGGCGAGCGTCGGAATCGCCACCGCCACCACGAAGCATCCCGCCAACGGCAGCGCAACGGCCATCCCCGCAGTCGTCTCGTTGAGCAGCGACAGCAGCCGCGCGCTGGGACCTGCGGACAACAGCGCCCCCGCCGCAACGCCGAGCGCTGCTGCAGGCACCGCAACGATCAGGGCCTCCAGCGCGGAGACCATCCCGACGTATCCTCGCGAGGCGCCGATCGCGCGACGTATGCCGATCGCGCGCAGGCGCCGCTGAACCTCCGCTCGGGCGGAGGCGGCCAGCATCACCGTCGCCGTCGCGAGCGCCACCAGCGACAGAGCCACGAGCAACGCGATCACGATCCCCGCCGCTTCGTCGATCAGCACGCGCACGCCTTCGCGCGTCACGATGCTCAGATCGCGCAGGCCGTAGCTCGACAGCCGCGCCTGCACGAGTACCGCGCTCAGCTGCGCCGGGTCGCGCAGCCAGATCTCAGCCAGGTCCACCCGCGGTTCGCGCAGACCCCCCGACCCATGCGCTTCTTCGCCAGACCCGCCGGCTTCTTCGCCGGCGCCTTCCTGGGCACGTAGCGCCGCCAGCGACACGTACAGGCGCGGCGTCGCCAGTGGGTAGGCCACGTTGTCCGGCGCCTGCGCGAGACCGGCGATGCGCTCGCGCCCGAGCCCCGCCACCTCGATCGTCTCGCCCGGGGCGAGCCCCCATGCGCGGGCCACGCCCTGTTCGAGCATCACGCTCCCCGGAGCGCTGGAGATGTCGTGCCCGGCCACCACCGCGTATCCCCGGGGACCGCCGTCGATCACCTCGACAACCCCGTTTTCCGCCGAATGCGAGCCCGCGCTGAGCCCCACGTTCGTGACCTCCTCGCGCAGCGAGTACGCGGCCACGTCGGGGAGCGCGCGGATACGGCGGGCAATCGCAGCGGCGGGCTGAGCGTCGAAGCGTGCGATCACGTCCGGCAGGTGGGCGGCCTGCGCGCTGCGCGAGAAGCCCGTTCGCAGCTCATAGCCGACGGTCGCCGCCACCGCCAGCATCGCCGCGGCGAGCGCGATGCCGAGCGCGCTGAGCGCGACCCGCCCGCGCCGCGAGCGCAGGCCGGCGAGCGCCTCGCGCAGGGCGCCGCTCACGACGCCAGTCGCCGACGCCCCGCCGGAGGCCTTCCGACCTCGAGCGCCACCGGCTGCAGGCGGCCGTCCGTGAGACGCAGAACACGGTCGGCGGCGGCCGCCGCCTGGGGCTCATGCGTGACCAGCACGACCGCACGACCCCTGACCGTGAGTGCATGCAGCAGCTCCAGCACATCGGCCCCCGACTCTGCGTCGAGGTTGCCCGTCGCCTCGTCGGCGAGGATCAGGGTCGGATCGTTCACCAGCGCGCGGGCGATCGCAAAGCGCTGCTGCTCGCCGCCGGAGAGCTCATGTGGAACGCGATCCGCGACGGCCGCGACGCCAAGCTCCTCGAGCAGGTGCGCTGCGCGCTGCGCGCCGCCCGCCGGGGCGCCGGGGAGCCTCGCCGCCAGCAGCACGTTCTCTGCGCCCGTCAACTCGTCGATCAGCTGAAACGATTGGAACACGAAGCCGACCCGTCGCAGGCGGATCCGGCTCAGGGCGCGCTCGGAGGCGCCCGTCAGCGACTCGCCGTCGACCTCTATCGAGCCCCCATCCGCCCGGTCGAGCCCGCCCAGCAGGTGCAGCAGCGTCGTCTTGCCCGAGCCCGACTGACCGAGCACCGCGACCATCTCCCCGGCGCGCACCACCAGATCCACCCCGCTCAAGATCTGACGCGAGGCGCGACCGCGACCAACGCGCTTCTCGAGCGCCTCCACGCGCAACACCGGCTCCCCGAAATCAGCAGAAGCGCCATCCTGGTCTTCACCGCGCGCATGCACAACCGACACCGACCCACGGTAGCGCCCGACCGCCGGACCCCGCCCCGGTCATCCGCCCCACCGATTCGAGCGGCGGGAACCGCAACACCCGGCGGCGCGGGGGGTTGGCGTTCCAAGCAGGACATTCGAGGCACTGCGAGCAATCAGCGCCGCCATCGGCGCCTAGAGACGGAGGGCGTGAGATAGATGACAAGACCCCCTGAGCTCCTGCAGCGCGGCCTTCAGCGCCTCGCGCGCACACCACGAGCCACGCCCGCGGCGCTGGCACTCGGGGTCGCATTCGCGCTCGCCGCCGTCCTCGCGCCCGCCTCCGCGCTCGCTGCATCCTCGCTCGGCTGGTCATCGCCCGATTCGTTCGACTCAGGTACGCCCAGCGCAGTGTCGTGTGCCTCCGAATCGCTCTGCGTGGCCGTGGACCAACAGGGCGATGCGTTCAGCACAACCGAACCGACCGGCCCCTCACCTCACTGGAGCCGCACAGCGACCGATTCGGGCGAGTCGTTCAACGCCGTCTCCTGCGCGCCCGGCGGCCCTTGCGTGGCGGTTGACGAGCACGGAGATGCCGTCGTCAGCGAGGGAGCGAGCGCTTCGTCATGGTCGCCGCCTACATCGATCGACGGCGGCATAGCCCTCACCGGCGTCTCCTGCCCGAACGCCTCGCTGTGCGTCGCCGTCGATAAAGAAGGGGACGTGCTCACGAGCACCAACCCCGCGACGGGAGCCTGGACGCTCGCCAGCACCCACGCCGGCCACCATCTCACAGCAGTGTCGTGCTCATCCTCGACTGCGTGCGTTGTCGTGGACACCAGCGGCTACGTGCTCGCTACGTCCGACCCTCGAGGGCCCGCCGAAGGATGGTCCGAACAGAAAGTCGACTCCGGCGACCCGCTCGGCGGCGAACTGCTCGCGGTCTCCTGTTGGACGGCCGGCTCGTGCGTCGCCCTCGACAGTGCCGGCAACGCGCTCGCAAGCGCCGACCCCACCACCAGGCCCGCGACCTGGAGCCTCACCCCGATCGACACGGAACTGACGGCGGTCTCCTGCGCAGCCTCGGGCCTGTGCGTGGCAGTGGACAAGCACGGAGCAGCACTGGCGAGCGACGACGCGAGCGCTTCGATCCCGACGTGGAGCCCGTCGAGCGCTGACTCAGAGGCTCTCGCCGGGATTTCCTGCCTGCCCGGCGGCTTCTGCCTGGCGCTCGACACCGGCGGGCACTCGGTCGGGGCGCGCGTCCCCGGGCCGGCAGCCACCACGCTGACACCTACGGAAGTGACCGACGCGGGCGCCACGCTCGCGGGCGCGGTCGACCCCAACGACGCGGTTCTGGGCGCATGCTCTTTCGAATACGGCACCACCGTCGCCTACACGCAGTCGATCCCCTGCTCGGTGACGCCCGTGGCCGTCGGCGGCATCCAGGACGTATCCGCACCGATCTCAGGGCTGTCCGCGAACACGACCTACCACTACCGTGTGATCGCGTCGAGCCCAGCGGGCACAGGCGCAGGAGCGGACGAGACGTTCACCACGGCCGTCTCCTCGCAGGTCGCGATCGTCCACCCCAACCCCTCGATCGCCGGCACGCCCGCCGTCGGGCGGACGCTCACGTGCAATCCGGGCACGCCGGCAGGCACCTCGCCGCACCTGACCTACGCCTGGCTGCGAGACCAGATCCCGATAGCGGGGGCCGCCGCGTCGACCTACGCGATCAAAGGCCAGGACAGCGGACACCACCTCCAATGCCAGGTCACCGCCACCGACGGTGGCGGGAGCGCCACTGCCGTGAGCGGCTTCGTCACCATCCCAGTCGGCGGCGTGCCCGCGTCGGCCGGCGAGACCTCCGTGGGCAAAGCGGTCTTCAAGAGCGGGAAGGTCAGCGCGCCGATCGCCTGCTCGACCCTGGCCAGCGGCGGCTGCGAGGTGGCGTTGAAGGTGACGGCGGTCGAGACGCTCAGCGGCGGTCGCGTCGTGGCGGTCGCGGCGCGGGCCAAGACCGAGGCGCACGGGCGCGCGGCGGCATCGCGCCACGTGACACTCACGCTCGCCAACATCCGCGCGCACCTCGCGAAGGGAGCCCATGTGACGCTCACCGCCGCGCTGAGTTCCAGCGCCCGCCGCCTGCTCGCCTCCAGGCGGCGCTTCACCGCATACGCCACCGTCCGCGGCACCGTCGTCGGCGTGATCGAAGCCCAGCTCGCCCAGCAGCTGCTGACGCTCAACGCCTCCGCTCACACGGCAACGACCCACGCCGCCTCGACCCATGCCGCTCGCCGCCGCTAGCCGCGCGGGACTCGCGGTGGGGTTGCTGGCGGCCACGCTGGCGCTCACGCTCGCGCCGGCCGGGGCGGCTGCAGCGCGCACGGCGAGCCCACAAGCGACTCATCGCGCGCGCTCGAGCAGCGCCAGCGCCGCGTCCACGAGCATCCTCGCGGCAACCCCGTACATGGGTTGGGACACGTACTTCGCCCTCGGCGGCGAGTACAGCGAGGCGAGCATCCTGCAGCAGGCCAGCCAGATGCTCTCCCTCGGCCTGGAGAAGCGCGGCTATCGCTACATCTGGCTGGATGTCGGCTGGTGGCACGGAACGCGCAACTCCAGCGGCGAAATCACTGTGAGCCCCACCCAGTGGCCGCATGGGCTGGCGTGGCTAACGCGCACGCTGCACGCCGCCGGGTTCCTCGTCGGTCTCTACACCGACGCCGGCCCCAACGGTTGCGGCGGAGCCGGGCAGGGCAGCTACGACCACTACCAGCAGGACGTCAACACGTTCGCCGCGTGGGGCTTCGACGCCGTCAAGGTCGACTTCTGCGGCGGCGCCGAACATCACCTCAACCCCGCCACCGCGTACTCCGAATTCCACCAGGCGATCGAGCACAACTCCAGCCACCGACCGATGCTGCTGTCGATCTGCAACTTCCAGCAGCCGGAAGAGTACGGCGAAGGCCGCCCGCCGCTGGACGAATCGGCGTTCGCCTCCTACTCGTTCGGCCCCAGCGTCGGCAACAGCTGGCGCACCGACACCGACGTCGGGAGTCCCGGCCACGTGTACTTCTCAAACGTGCTGCGCAACATGGACGCCGACGCGGCCGCGCCGCAGGCGGCCGGGCCGGGGCACTGGAACGACCCCGACTACCTCGCGCCCGATCAGGGCATGTCCGCAACCCAGTTCCGCTCCCAGCTGAGCATGTGGGCGATGCTCGCAGCGCCACTGATGATCAGCGACAACCTGACCAAGATCAGCGCCAACAGCCTCGCCGCCGTGCAGAACACCGAAGTGATCGCCATCGATCAGGACCCCGCCGGCGTGCAGGGCACGCTGCTGTCCTCCTCCGGCAACGGCGAGGTTTGGGTCAAGCCGCTCGTCGGCGGCTCGCGCGCCGTCGCGCTGCTCAATCGCGGCTCCAGCCCGATCGAGATCCAAACGAGCGCCGGCGCCGTCGGGCTACCCTCAGCTCCCAGCTACGCGCTGCGCAACGTCTGGACGCACACCACCGGCTCCACCGGCGGCCCCATCGGCGCCCAGGTGCCCGGTGACAGCACCGTGCTGCTGCGCGTCTCCGCTCGCTAGAGCGTGCTGGATGGCTCGCGAGGACGGCGTGCGGAGCGCTCGGATGTCTCAGTCTGCCCCCCGGAGCCGGGAACGACATCCGTGACGGTGGCGGTCGTCGGCGCGAGCTCCACACGCAGCAGCGCCGTGCCCAAGGCCGCAGCGATGTCGCCCGCGCGATCGACCGCCCGCGCGACGTCGTGCGGGGGAACCTGGCAGGTCTCCAGAAAGCGCTGGACCTGACCGGTCGCCAGCGCTTTGACATCCGCTTCCAGCTCCTCGATGTGGATGCGTTCGGGGATGACGGTCATCTGCGGCACGACGATGCACACGGCCATGTCATCCGGCGTGGCAACCGCCGCCGCCTTGACCCGGGCCAGCACCTTCGAGGCGTTCGGCCTGGGGCCAAGCGCGCCGAGCATCTCGCTGACGCGCTCGCGCCCGAGCAGGTCGTCCTCGCAGCGAGCCTCGATCAGGCCGTCGCTGAAGAAGCACGCGACCGCGCCCGGTGGCAGCGACACCGTCGTCTGCCGACGCCCGGTCGGTACTGTCCAACCGATCGGCGGAGAGGCACACACCGACACCGGCTGGCGCGTCTGCAGGCCGTGCAGGATCGGCGGAGGATGGCCGGCGCTCGCATACACGAGTCGTCCTTCGCGCGCGTCGTAGACGCCGATCGCAACGGTGGCGAAGTGCTCCAGCGTCGCGTCGGCCAGGACACGTCCGGCGAGCGCGAGCGCCGCGCGCGGCTCCAAGCCGGCCTGAAGATAGGCGCGCAACGTGTAGCGGGTGAGCGCCGCCTGCGCGAGCGCGCCGTGTCCGTGTCCGGCGACGTCTCCGAGAATGATCGCGACCTTGCCCCGCTTTGGGACGAACACGTCATAGAAGTCGCCGCCCGCCGCCGGACCGTCCGCCGGCTCGTAGGCGACGGACACGGCCAGACCGCCCACGCGGGCGGGGATTGGCGGCACCAGCGCGGCCTGCATGACGCCCACATCCTCCAGCAGCGCCGCGCGCTGATCCTCCAGGCGTCGAGCGCGGCGCGCCGCCACGCGGGCACGGACGCCGAACCACAGCGCCAGCAGCAGCAGCGCGAGGATGATCGGCTTGCTCCAGTCCGGCACCGGCAGCGGCAGCGGGATATGCCTACCGATCGAATCCAGCGGGTTGCCCGTGTTATCCGTCGTCTGGTGCGACGCGCGAGCCTGCGCGCGGAGCGCTGAGCGGGACGGGGACCGTGGCGCCTGTGCCGCCCGCGCCAGCGCCGACGACCGCAGCGGCTGTCCGGTGGCGCCGGCCTCCGGCGCGCGGATCGCCCAGCTGCCGCTGGGCCCTGCCGCCGCTGGACGCAGTCCGCTTCACAGCCGTCGTATGAGTCGCCGCTGCGGACGCGGACGGCGACCCGACGGTCCCTGTGGATGCCGCGTGCGCGACCGGCGAACTGTCGGAGTTGGTGACCGTCGAGGAGGACGCTTCGCTCGGGGACGTCGAGGTACCTCCGCCGCTCGGGCTGCTCGGTGAGCTGCCCGTGGCCGGCGATTCCGTGGTGCCCGTGGCGGGGGATTCGGTGGGCCCTGTGACGGGCGTGCTCGGCGAGGATCCGCTGGACGAGCTCGACACGCCCACGCTCGGGGTGGAGACGCTCACGCTCGGCGTCGACACGCTCACTCCTGGCAGCGTCACGGTCACACTGGGAACCGTCACCGTGACACTCGGCACGGACACGCCGACCGAGGTTTCGCCCAGCAACGGCACACTCGGCAAGGACAGCAGCCCACTCGCCTGGGCATCCGCGTAGCCACCCGCCAGCAGTCCAGCGAACGCGGCGATCAGCGTCACGGCAATCGCCACCACACCCGGCCTGCGGTGCGTGGCCACCATCTTCAGGCGCCCTGCCCTGGGTGCTGGTCAGCGCTCACACACGGACCTTGGACAGACGCACGGTGGTACTTCCCGACGCTACGCACAGCTGCACCTGGTCCATCAGGCACGTCATCAGCGCGAACCCCCGGCCCCCTTCCGCGTTCGCGCCACGGCTTTCCTCGCGCGCAGTGAACGTGCCGTAGTCGCTGACCGCCAGCGTCAGGCGGTCTCCTTCACTCAGGACACTGAGCCGTATGTGCCCGTCCTCGTCCGGGGCGCCGTGGCGGATCGCGTTGGTCACCGCCTCGTTGACCCCGCATACGAACTCGTAGCGGCGATCGGCGTCCAGACCGAACGCCGCAGCCGCCTGATGCGCGTATTCCCGCGCCATCGCCAGCTTCGCCGGCTGGGCCGGCAGGCGCAGCTCGCCCGTCACTGCGCTCGTCGCCTCCTGTTCGAACAACGTGCGCACCTCAGCCGGCCGGGGCAAGTTCCGAGAGGGCCTCCTCGCGGGAGCGGTGCAGCGCGATCAGGCTGTCCACGCCGGCGATCTCGAAGATCCGCAGCACCCGCCGGTTCTCCTCTGCGCAGACGACCGTCAGCGAGCCGTTACCGGCCTCACGCAGTCGCATGACCGCTCCCACGAGCACGCCGATGGCGGTCGAGTCGATGAACGTCGCCATCGACAGGTCGAGCACCAGGCGCCTCACGCCGGAGTCGATGCTTTCATCGAGGCGCTCCTTTAGCTGCGGGCTCACGGCGTAGTCCAGCTCGCCTCCCGCGACCAGCACGGCCAGATCGTCGCCGTACGCCGCAGCCCCGTCTCCAACCTCGTCGCTGATGTAGAAAAAACCCATCTGCTCCTCCTATGCCCGCGTAGCCATCATAGTTATAGAGGGCCGCGTCACGCAGTGGCGTTTGGATACGCGGAACGCGGACGTTCGTACTACTCGGACAGGTCCACACCTCGCGCCGGCCTGGGTCCACTCGGGTGGACGTTTGTACTAGTGAAGCTCCGGCGGGCGATGGTTCAGCCGGCTCGACACGTAACGCCGCTTCGTGGCGTCGGCTCAGGCGATCGCCGGGACCTGCTGGGTGATGCAGTGGATGTTGCCGCCGCCCAGGAGGATCTCGCGCGCCGGCACGCCCACGATCTCGCGCTCGGGGAAACAGGCCTGGAGCACCTCACCGGCGTGCTCGTCGTGGCGCTCGTCGAGCAGCGGGTAGACGATCCGCGTAGTGGCTATGTAGAAGTTGGCGTAGGAGGCCGCCAGACGGTCGCCCGCGCGGCGCGGCAGGCTGCCTTCGACGGCATCCACGCCACCGGCCTCCTCCGCGGTGATCGTGACGGGGCCCGGCGAGGGCAGGCGGATCACCTCGATCGGGCGACCGCGAGCATCCGTCGCAGCTTCCAGGCGCTCCCGCGCGTCGCGTGAGATCGCGTGCTGGGGGTCGGACTCGTCCTCGCAGTAGGTGAGCAGCACCACCCCCGGCCGCGCGAAGCAGGCGAGGTTGTCCACGTGGCCGTCGGTCTCGTCGTTGTACACGCCCGGACCGAGCCAGATCACCTTCTCGGCGCCGAGATGGTCGAACAGCGCCTGCTCGATCTCCTCGCGCGAGAGCTCCGGGTTGCGGTTCGGGTTCAGTAGACACTCTTCCGTGCTGATCACCGTCCCCTCGCCGTCCACGTGGATCGAGCCGCCCTCCAGCACGATCGGGGCGCGGTAGCGCTCCGCGCCTTCGACCTCGAGGACCTTCCGCGCCACGCGCTCGTCGCGATCCCAGGGGAAGTACAGGCCGCCCTTCAGACCGCCCCAGGCGTTGAAGCGCCAGTCCACGCCGCGCCGTCCGCCGTTGCCGTCGAGCAGGAACGTTGGGCCCATGTCGCGGATCCACGCGTCGTCCGTCGAGACCTCCACCACGCGGATCGACGGGGAGAGCACCGAGCGACAGTGCTCGAACTGCGCGTCGGAGACCGCCACCGTCACGGGCTCGGAGACGTTGATCGCCTCCGCCACCGCCGCATAGGCCCGTTGCGCCGGCTTGGCGCCCAGGCGCCAGTTGTCCGCGCGCTCGGGCCAGGCGATCCAGCAGCCGGAGTGCGGCTCGAACTCCCCCGGCATGCGGTAGCCGTCGGCGGCGGGCGTGGAGGCGAGCGTCGCGCTCATCCGCAACAGCATGACCTCCCCACCGTGTCCGCGTCAGCGGAGCGCGCGATGGCTAGAGTCCGTCGCATGGCAGCGATCCGCCTGATCGTTGCGGGCGAGCCGCATGGCTCCCCGGCCCGCACACGCCCGCCCGACCGGGCGCCGCTACGGATCGGCGCGGTGCAGGAGCGCTGGCACCCCGACCCCGCCGAGCACGAAGCCGCGCTCGAGGCGGGGATCGAGCTCGCCGTCGGCGAGGGCGCGCAGCTCGTGTGCCTGCAGGAGCTGACGCTCAGCCGCTACTTCGCCACCGACCCCGGCGGGCCGCGCGCCGCCGGGGTGCAGCCGGAGGAGCTCCCCGGCGGCGCCACCCACCGCTTCGCCGCGCGCGTCGCGCGCGAGACCGGCGTCCACGTCCACGCCTCGCTCTACGAGCGCGCCGCATCGTCCCCGGAGGGGGACGTCGAGGACGGGCTCGGCTACAACACCGCCATCCTCGTCGCCCCCGACGGCGAGCTGCTCGCACGGACTCGCAAGCTGCACATCCCCGTGACCGCCGGCTACCACGAGGACCGCTACTTCCGCCCCGGACCCGGCGACTCCGATCCGTTCCCCGTGGTGAGGCTCGGCGAGGCGCGACTGGGCCTGCCCACGTGCTGGGACCAGTGGTTTCCCGAGGTTGCGCGCGCGTACAGCCTGGAGGGCGCCGACGTGCTCGTGTACCCGACCGCGATCGGCTCCGAGCCCGACCATCCCGACTTCGACACGCAGCCGCTGTGGGAGAAGGTGATCGTCGGCAACGCCATCGCCAACGGCGTGTTCATGGTGGCCGTCAACCGCATCGGCATCGAGGCGCCGCTGCGCTTCTACGGCTCCTCGTTCATCTGCGACCCCTACGGTCGAAAGCTCGTGCAGGCTCCCCGCGAGGAGCCCGCCGTGCTCGTCGCGGACCTCGACCTCGACCAGCGCCACGACTGGCTCGAGCTGTTCCCGTTCCTGACCACGCGCCGCCCCGACGCCTACGCCCGACTCGCCGAGCAGGCCGCGCCGCTCCGTGGTGACTACTGATGAAACGCGCACGAGCTACCGATGTGCGGAGACCCGAGCCGACCTAACTTGGAGATAGACGGCGGACTTAGCTGCCCCGCCACCGACCAGTTCATCCCAAGCAGGAGGTCATGATGAAGGCACTCGTGTACCACGGCCCAGGGCAGCGCGGCTGGGACACCGTCGACGATCCCACGATCATCGATGCCACCGACGCGATCGTGCAGGTCGACACCTCGACCATCTGCGGCACCGACCTGCACATCCTCAAAGGCGACGTGCCCGAGACGACGCCGGGCACCGTCCTCGGCCATGAGGCCGTGGGGACCGTGCAGGAGGTCGGCGCCGCGGTGAGCACCTTGGCACCCGGCGACCGAGTGCTGATGTCGTGCGTCAGCTCCTGCGGACGCTGCCGCTACTGCAAGCAGGGCCGTTACGGCCAGTGTCTGGGCGGCGGCGGCTGGATCTTCGGCCACCTGATCAACGGCCTGCAAGCCGAGTACGCGCGCGTTCCCTTCGCGGACAACTCCGTCTACAAGGTGCCGGAGCAGCTGACCGACGAGCAGGTGCTGTTCCTCGCCGACATCCTGCCGACCTCCTTCGAGGTCGGCGTGCTCAACGGCATGGTCTCGCCCGGCGACGTCGTGGCTGTCGTCGGCGCGGGTCCGATCGGGCTCGCGGCGATTCTGACCGCGACGCTGTACACGCCGGGGCGGATCATCTCGATCGACCTCGCCGACAGCCGCCTGGAAAGTGCGACGCGTTTCGGCGCTGACACCACGATCAACAATGGTCGCGAGGACGCCCTCGAACGCGTCATGGAGCTGACGGGCGGCCTCGGCGCCGACGTCTCGTTCGAGGCGGTGGGCGTGCCGCAGACCTTCGAGCTGGCAGCCGACCTGATCCGTCCTGGAGGGCACGTGGCCAACATCGGCGTCCACGGTCGAGCCGTCACGCTGCATCTGGAGAAGCTGTGGACCCGCGACGTGACGATCACGACCGGACTGGTCGACACGTTCAGCATCCCCCAGCTGATGAGGCTGGTCTCCAGCGGCCGCCTGGACCCGTCGCTGTTCGCCACGCATCATTTCCCGCTCGGCGACACGATGGACGCATACGACACGTTCGCGGACGCGGCCAACACAAAAGCCCTGAAGGTGGTGCTCGAGGGCGCCAGCACCAACTCAGCGGTGACACGGGTGGAGCGAGCCACAGCGATTGTGTGAGCTTGGCCAGACGCTCCGGGCAACGTGCAGCCGCGACCGCCACAGCGCAGCAACAGTCACAGGCCCTGGACCCGGGCCTGATGCGACTCGTTCGCCTGCGCGATGGGTCGAACGTGACGGTGCGCCCGGCCAGGCCGCGGGACGAGCCCGCGCTTTGCTCGTTCCTGGCGGGTCTGTGCCTGGAAGCCAGGCGCCTGCGGTTCTTCTCGGCCGCAGCCGATCTCGCGTACGCCGCGCACCTCGGCTCCGCAACCGGCGTCGAGCGCTACGGGCTCGTGGCACACGACGAAGCGGGCGTGCTCGTCGGGCACGCCACATACGTGCAGCTCGACCCCGTGCGCGCGGAAGTGGCGGTCGAGGTGGCCGACCATCTGCACGGCCGCGGCCTCGGCACGATCCTCATCGAGCTGCTCGCCGTGGTCGCCGAGGAGCACGGGATCACGCGCTTCGTGGCGGAGGTGCTGTGCGAAAACCGCGCGATGCTGGACGTCTTCCGGGAGGGCTTCGACGCCCGGGTCGTCCGCCGCGAAGGTACGGAGGAGCGGGTCGAGTTCCTCACCTCCGGTTGGCGGCTCGCACACGAGCGCTTCCACCAGGACGAGCCGGCGCAACACGGGGCTCCCGGCGACGCCGGCGCTCAGCCGAAGAACAGCTCGGCCGTCTCGTAGAGCGCCGGATCGAGCAGCTTGGGCTCGTGAAGGGCCTCCTGCAGGGGGACCTCGACGATCTGGGTGCCGTGCAGCGCGACCATCGCGCCGAAGCGAGCTCCCGCCACCGCGTCCATCGCCGCGACGCCGAACCGCGTGGCGAGCACGCGGTCGAACGCGACGGGGGTGCCGCCACGCTGGACGTGGCCCAGGATCGTCACGCGAGTCTCATAGCCCGTGCGCGCCTCGATCTCATGCTCGAGCAACACGCCGATCCCGCCCAGCCGAGCATGCCCGAAGGCGTCCCTCGGCGCATCCTCGCGAATCTGCAGCGTTCCCTCCCGGGGCGTGGCGCCCTCGGCCACGACCACGATCGAGAAGCTGCGTCCGCGCTCGTGACGACGGCGCAGGTGGCCGCAAACCTCGTCGATGTCGAACGGACGCTCGGGGACGAGGATCGCGTCGGCGCCGCCGGCGATTCCGGCGTGCGTTGCGATCCAGCCGGCGTGGCGGCCCATCACCTCGACGACGATCACCCGGTTGTGCGACTCGGCGGTGGTGTGCACACGGTCGATCGCGTCGGTGACGATCTGCACGGCCGTCTGGAAGCCGAACGTGAAGTCGGTCGCGGCGATGTCGTTGTCGATCGTCTTCGGCACGCCCACGATCGGGATCCCCTGCTCGTGCAGCGCGAGCGCCGCCCCGAGCGTGTCCTCGCCGCCGATCGGGATCAGCGCGTCGACGCCGCGCTGATCGAGGCTCGCACGGATCGCCGCCAGGCCGCCACACCCGGGCGCGAACGGGTTCGTGCGCGAGGTGCCCAGGATCGTGCCGCCGCGCGGCAGGATCCCGGCGGTGCTCTCGATCCCCAGCTCGAGCGCGTCGTTCTCCAGCACCCCTCCCCAGCCGTAGCGGAAGCCGACGAAGCTGTGTCCTCCTTCGGAAAGGCCGCGGCGCACCACCGCCCTGATGACCGCGTTCAGGCCCGGACAGTCGCCACCCCCCGTCAGCAGTCCCACTCGTGCCATCTGGCTTGCTCCTCGTTCCGGTCTTGGCGTGGATCGGCTCGGATAGGACTCTACGGCCGATCCTGCTCGTCGCGCTGTGGGAGCAGCACGGTGACGCTGAGTGCTCCGCCGCAGCGCCTCGACGTGTTTACACGGAGGGCGCTCGAGCAGACCGCGGCTAGCTTTGAACGATGGACTCGCATCTAAGGCTTGTGCCGGACATGACCAACGGAGCGGCGGAGCCCGCTCCATCGCCCATCCGTGTCGTCGTGGCCGACGACCACGAGCTCATGCGCCAAGGCCTGTGTCTCGCGTTGGAAGGCGAGCGTGACCTCGAGGTGGTCGCCGAGGCCGACGACATCGCCTCGACGATCCACGCCGTGCACGTCCAACGACCCCACGTGCTCGTACTCGACCTGCGCATGCCGGGCGGCTCCTCCGTGGAGACGATCGGCGAGCTTCGCGCCAGCGCGCCCGCCACGCGGATCGTCGCCCTGTCGATGCGCGCCAATCAGGCGTTCGCACGCCAGGCCATCGCCTCGGGCGCTTACGGCTTCGTGCTCAAGGACCTTGCCGACAGCGAGCTCGTGCAGGCCGTCCGAGCCGCTGTCCGCGGCCAGTCCTACGTGAGCCCGCACCTCACAGCGGCCGCGAGCTAGAGCTGGGTGCACCTCATACCCGACCGCGCCCTCCGCGCGTCAGGCGTCCAGCAGGTGCGCGCCCGCGCCTGGGCGCACCTCCCGCGCATCGCCGGGAGTGGGCACGCCGGGCGCGAACAGGCCGAGCACGCTGCCGCCGAAGCCGCCGCCGACCAGGCGGGCGCCGCTCGCACCGGCCTCGCGAAGGCGCTGCACGGCCATCTCGACGGCCGGCGTGGAGACCTCGTAGCGGTCGCGCAGGCTGGCGTGGGAGGCGTCCAGCAGCGCTCCGATCGCCTGCAGGTCGCCCGCACGCAGCGCAGCCACGGCCTGACGCACCCGCTCGTTCTCGCCAATCACATGCAGCGCGCGCCGACGCAGCGGCTCGGGCAATCCGTCCGCCGCGTCCTCGTTGACCTCTCGCAGCGACTCGACGCCCAGCAGGCCGCAGGCGCGAGCGCACTCCTCGCGTCGCTCGTTGTAGCCGGAGCTCGCGTGCAGGTGACGCTCGCCGGAGTCGAGCACGACGAGCCGCCAATCGCCCAGCCGCAGCGGCACCGGTTCCACGGAGAGCATCTGGAAGTCGATGCACAGAGCGGTGTCGGGCTCGCCGTAGAGAGAGGCGAGCTGATCGAGCAGCCCCGTGCGCGCTCCTACCCACTCGTTCTCCACCCGCGCGCACAGCTGGGCGATCTCGGTTCTGCCGACCTGTTTGGCCTCGCTCGGCGCGTGGCGCGATCCGAGCTCTACGAGCGCGAGGCACAGCGCGACCTCGAGCGCAGCCGAGGAGGACAAGCCCGCGCCGGGCGGGACGCCGCCGCTGATCTCCAGGCGAGCGCCCACCAGCGGGAACCCGGCGCGGGCGAGCTCGGCGACGGTCCCGCGCACGAACGCCCGCCACCCCGACGCCGGCGCGGGCTCGACCAGCGCGAACTCGTCGCGCTCGTCCACGTCGCGCGCAAAGGAGCTGACACGTCCCTCTCCGGGAGCGCCGGCGGGCTCGGCTTCGGCACTCACCGTGACGCCTTCGGCGATCGCGAACGGCAGCGCGAGCCCCTGGTTGTAGTCGGTGTGCTCGCCGATCAGGTTCACGCGGCCGGGCGCGAACGCGCGGCTGCGCTCAGCCGGCACGGGCGAGCGCCTCGCGCAGCGTGGCCGCCGACTCCTCGGGGAGCGTGTCCGAGATGAACACCCCGGCGCCCTGCTCCGAGCCCGCCAGGTACTTGAGCTTGTCCCCCGTGCGCAGCGGCGGGTAGAACTCCACGTGCAGGTGCCCCTGACCGGCGCTCTCCGCGCCCGGGCGCGACGGGGCGACGGTAGGCGCCTGGTGGACGGCCATCACGTATGGAAAGGGACGGTCGAACAGGGCGTCATATCCGCGCACGAGCGTCTGCAGAGCGCTCGACAGCAGCCGCAGCTCCTCCGGCTCGCACTCCTGCAGGCTCGCGCGGTGGCGGCGCATCACGACGTGGGCCTCGTAGGCCCAGCGCGCGGCGTAGGGCACGTAGACGACCACTGCGTCGTTCTCGATCAGGATGCGTTGCCCGTCCTCGAGCTCGCGCCGCAACAGCGAGCACGGCGCGCAGCCCCCAAGCCTGCGGTCCGCCTCGAGCTCGAGCCTCGGCACCGGCGGCAGGAACGGGTAGCCATAGATCTGACCGTGCGGGTGGTGCAGGGTGACACCGACCTCCACGCCGCGGTTCTCGAAGATGTACACGTAGTCGACGTCCTCGCGAGCGCCCAGCTCCATGTAGCGGTGACGCCACACCCACATCAGGTCCTCCACGCGCTCTGGTGCGAGCGTGGCAAACGAGGCGTCGTGGTCGTCGGTGTAGACGACCACCTCAGCCGCGCCCCGAGGCGCCTCGTAGGCAGGGAAGCGATTGTCGAAGACGGCGATCTCGAATGAGGGGAACGGGATCTCCGTCGGCTCCGCGCCGGGCCTGGTGGGGTCCAGCGGGCAGTGTTCGCGTGAGGGCAGGAACGTGCGGTCCTGGCGGTGGATCGCGTAGGTGATCTCCTCGCCGCGCAGCTCCTCGAAGCGCCGGTCGCTCACGGCCGCTCGTGCCGGTCGCGGCTGTAGAGGATCAGCGCACGCCCGTCGTCTTTCACGTGGCGCGCGACCGCCACCGGCCCGATGCGCTCGGTCTCATCTGTCTGCTCGCGCGGACCGTGTTCGTGCTTGCCCTCGGGGGGAGTCTCGGGGGGTTTCCCGGCCATCGCACCGAGGGTATACCCCCTAAGCACGCTCCCACCGTCCGCGACACCGGACGTCGTTATTCCGAGGACTAGACTATGGAGGTACCGCAGTTGGGGTTGACTGAGGTTGGGGTTGGTTTAGAGAGAAGGTGGTTCCACGCCGCGACGCTGCGGCCCCGCGAAAGAGGAGGAGACCATGCCGGATACCGACCAGGCACAAGAACTCGCAGAGCATCTCGACTACCTCGATGGACCGGATGTCGACGAGCCGGGCTTCGACCGGCGCTCGTTCCTGCGCCGCACGGCGCTCACCGGCGTCGCCGCGGGCTCCGTGGGCGCGCTGCTGAGCGCCTGCGGCTCGAGCGCCTCGAGTAGTGGCAGCGGGGGTTCCGCGAGCGTCTTCGGCTCGCATCCCACATACAAGTTCGTGTTCGTCAACCACGTCACGACGAACCCGTTCTTCACGCCCACGCAGTACGGCGCCGCGGACGCGTCCAAACTCCTCGGTTGTGAATACCAGTGGACGGGCTCGGAAAACAGCAACGTGGCCCAGATGGTCACCGCGCTCAACACCGCTGTGACGAGCGGCGCGCACGGCATCGCGGTCGCGCTGATCGACCTGCACGCGTTCAACGCCCCGGTCGAAGCGGCTCTGAAGGCGGGAATCCCGGTAGTTGCCTACAACGCTGACGCCCCCGGCAACGCTCGCCTCGCCTACGTCGGCCAGAACCTGAAACTGGCGGGCGAAGAAATGGGCAAGCGGATCGTCGCCGCCGTCGGCTCGGGCGAAGTCGGCCTGTTCATCGCCACGCCGGGCTCGGCGAACCTGCAGCCGCGCATCGAAGGCGCGGAAAAGGCGATCAAGGACTCGGGGGCGGCGATCACGGTGCACTCGGTCGCAACGGGTGCTGCCGTCGCGCAGGAGCAGCCGGCGATCGAAGCGTGGTACCAGAGCCACAAGGAAGCGAAGGGCATGTACTCGGTCGACGGCGGCAGCACCGAATCGCTGGCCAAAGTCATGCAGAAGTTCGGGCTCGTGAGCAAAGGCATCCACGCCGGCGGCTTCGACCTCACCGAACAGACGCAGAAGCTGCTGAAAGAAGGCAACATCGAATTCACGATCGACCAGCAGCCCTATCTGCAGGGGTTCCTGCCGGTTCTGGAGCTGTTCCTCTGGCAGGTGTCCGGGTCGCTGACCGGCCCCGCGGAAGTCGACACGGGCCTCAAGTTCCTCAACAAGGAAACGGTCGCTCCGTACGTCAATTCGAAGAGCCGCTTCGAGGGAACGTCATCCGAAGCAAAGGTGGTCCCGATCCCGGCGGGTACGGCAGCGTAGACAATGGCGAAGGTGGCCGGAGAGCCCGCCTCGCCCGAGAAACCGACGACGTCGGGGGGTGGCTCGGCGCAGGCACGCGAGGCCGCCCCCTCGTTGCCGCGTCAGATGCTCGAGCGCGCCCTTTCGCTGCGCGAGGGCAGCATCATCATCGTCACGATCGTCGTGGCGATCTACTTCTCCGCGAACACGAGCACGTTCTTCACCGGCGAAAACTTCAAGACGCTGCTGCCGTACTTCGCGCCGCTCGCGCTGTTGGGCGCGGGCGAGGTGTTCGTGATGATCCTCGGCGAGATCGATCTCTCGATCGGAGGCATGTACATGTTCGCCCCGATCGTCTTCTACAAGCTCGACACCGCTGGGCTCGGCCTGGTGGCCTCGGCGATCATCGCGCTGCTGATCTGCATGGTCGTCGGCGCAGTCAACGGCGCGTTCGTGGCGTTCCTCGGCGTGAGCTCGTTCGTGGCCACGCTGGGCATGCTGTTCACCTTCGAGGGGCTCAGCCTGCTTCTCGCCCACGGCACCCCCGTGGCGACGCCCGGAGCCCAGGTGACACAGACGGAAGTCAAAGTCCACCACGTGATCAACGGGCACAACATCGTGCTCGCTGAAAAAGTCAACCACGTCGGCACGTTCGCGAAAATCTTCGGCGCGGGCGTCTACTCCGAGTTGATCTGGGCTGTGGTGATCGTGGTGGTTCTGCAGGTCGTGCTCACGTTCACGCGCTGGGGCCTCTACACGGTCGCGATCGGATCGAACAAGCTGGGCGCGGCGGAGGCGGGCGTGAGGGTGAAGCTGGTGACGGTCCGCAACTTCGTGCTGTGCGCGTCGCTGGCGGGGCTGGTCGGCTTGCTCGAGGCGATCCGCTCACAGACGATCCAGCCCGACCCGTCGGGACCGAACGAACTGCTGCTGATCGCGATCGCGGGAGCGGTGATAGGCGGCACCCTGTTGACCGGCGGCTCGGGTACCGTCGTCGGAGCATTCATCGGCGCGCTGTTCCTGGGCATCCTGAAGGATGGGCTGATCCTGCAAGGCGTCAACGCCAACTACCTGCTGTTCTACACCGGCCTCGCGATCGTCATCGCGATGACGGCCAACGTCTATGTCGGGCGCGTGCGCAGGGGGCACGCCGGCGGTGGCTGACCCGGTCATCGAGCACGCGATCGTCGGCCCGACCTCGGCGCCGAACGATGTCCTGCGCGTCGAACACATCGCCAAGCGCTTCGGCCCGGTGACGGCGCTGCGCGACGTCAACCTGCACCTCGAGAAGGGCGAGGTGCTGGGCCTGCTCGGCGACAACGGCGCGGGCAAGTCGACGCTCATCAAGATCATCTCGGGCTTCCAGAAGCAGGACTCGGGCACGATGTGGCTGCACGGCGAGCCTTATCAGCCGAAAAGCGTCGACGACGCGCGCGCGAAAGGCATCGACACCGTCTATCAGGACCTGGCGCTGATCGACGAACTGTCGGTTTACCACAACCTTTTCCTGCGTCGCGAGCGCCTGCTGCGGCCGCTGCCGATACTCGACAACCGACGCATGAAGCGCGAAGCTCGCGAGGCACTCGATCAGATCGGGATCAACATCCCGCGGATCGACGTGTCCGTGGCGCGGCTATCCGGCGGCCAGCGCCAGGCGATTGCGGTCGCTCGCACCGTCAACTCGGACGCCGACATCATCCTGCTCGACGAGCCGCTGGCGGCGATGGGCGCAAAAGAGGGAGCGCAGATCCTCGATCTCGTCGCACGCCTGAAGGCCGAGGGGCGCGTCTCGATCATCATGATCCTGCACAACTACGTCCACGTCCTCGAGGCGTGCGACCGCGTGAGCATGATCCAGGACGGCGTTATCGCGCTGGACAAGCCGACCGCCGAGACCTCTGTGGAGGAGCTGACGGACATCGTCGTCAACGAGTACCGCCGAGCGCGCGAACAGACCCACAGAGAAGAGGCAGCTGCACCGCCGCCTGCCTGACGGGTGCAGCGCTGGAGCCAGGCCAGCCCGCTGCTCAGGCGTTACTGGACGCCGCCCACACGTTGATCGAGCTGTCGATCGCGTAGCGCTCGATCTCGACCAGCTCATCGGCGGAGAACTCGAGGTTCGACAGCGCGGCGTAGTTCTGCTCGAGCTGCGCAACGCTGCTGGCGCCGATCAGCGCGGAGGTGACACGCGGGTCGCGCAGCACCCACGCGATCGCCATCTGCGCAAGCGACTGCCCGCGACGCTGCGCGATCTCGTTCAGTGCGCGCACCCGCGCCAGGTTCTCCTCGCTGAGCATGCTCTCCTCGAAGTCCGAGCCGCGGCGCACGCGCGAGTCCTCCGGGATGCCCTGCAGGTAGCGGTCGGTGAGCAGGCCCTGAGCGAGCGGCGAGAACACGATCGCGCCCACTCGGTGGCGCTCGAGGACGTCCAGCAGTTCGTGCTCGATCCAGCGGTTCAGCAGCGAGTAGGACGGCTGGTGCAGCAACAGCGGCGTGCCGAGGTCCGTGAGGATCTCGATCGCCTCCTCGGCTCGCTGCGGCGAGTAGGAGCTGATCCCCACGTACAGCGCCTTGCCCTGGCGCACGGCGCTGTCGAGCGCGCCCATCGTCTCCCGCAGCGGCGTGTTCGGGTCGAAGCGGTGCGAGTAGAACACGTCCACGTAGTCGAGCCCCATCCGCTCGAGGCTCTGGTCGAGGCTCGCGAGCAGGTACTTGCGCGAGCCCCACTCTCCGTAGGGCCCCGGCCACTGGTCATAGCCCGCCTTGGTGGAGACGATCAGCTCGTCACGATAAGGACGGAAGTCCTCGCCGAAGATGCGCCCGAAGTTCTTCTCGGCGCCACCGTATGGCGGCCCGTAGTTGTTGGCGAGGTCGAAGTGCGTGATGCCGAGGTCGAACGCGCGCCGCAGGGTCGCGCGCGCCGTCGCGAGCGGCCTGTCCTCGCCGAAGTTCTGCCAAAGGCCGAGCGAGACGGCCGGGAGCTGGATGCCGCTGGCGCCGGCGCGGCGGTAGGACATCCGTTCGTAGCGAGCCTCGTCGGGGAGATACCTCGCCACCGCGTGTGCTCGATCGAAGGGCACCATCCGATTATGACAAGCGGCCGGAGACGCCTCGGATGAGGCTCGCGGACGCCGGCTATGGTGGACCGATGGGCAGCTTGGATGGCGTTCGTGCGGTCATAACCGGCGCGACCAGCGGGCTTGGCGCGGCGATGGCGCAGGCTCTCATGAATGAGGGCGCGACGGTCGCGGTCGCGGCGCGCCCGGGAGAGCGCCTGCAGACAGCCGTCGCGCGCTGGCGCGATCTGGGGCTGGCCGCCGAGGCGCTCGAGCTCGACGTGCGCGATCCGGGATCCGCCGAGCGAGCCGCGGCGACGATCCGCGAGCGCTGGCCGTCGCTGGAGCTGCTGGTCAACAACGCGGGCATCGGCATGCGCACGGTGAACCCCCGCTTCCTGAGCGACCCGCAGCCCTTCTGGGAGGTCTCACCCGACGGGTTCCGCGAGGTGATCGCGACCAACCTCACCGGATACTTCCTCGTGGCGCGGGCGTTCGTGCCGCTGTTCCTCGAGCAGGGGAGCGGTCGGCTCGTCAACGTAAGCGTCAATCGCGAGACCATGCGCCGGCGCGGCTTCGTCCCCTACGGCCCCTCGCGGGCGGGGGCCGAGTCGCTCAGCGTGATCATGGCCGAGGATCTGCGCGAGCACGACGTGGCGGTCAACGTGCTGCTGCCGGGCGGCGCGACGCTCACCGGCATGATCCCCGACGGGCTGGCGCCGCAGGCCCGCGACGCGCTGTTGCCCGCGGAGGTGATGGGGCCGCCGATCGTGTTCCTGGCCTCGCCCGAGGCGCAGGGCCTCACCGGCGAGCGGATCGTGGCCAAGGACTGGGAGCAGTGGCTGCTGGCGTACCGGCGCGAGCGCGGCGCCCGCGACTGAGTCCCGCGGACGCTAGGACGCCTCCTCGGCGAACCGGCGCTCGTCCTGCGGCGCACCGGCGCGTCTTGCCGGGATCGAGGCCTGCAGCCGGGTGCCGCCCTCGCCGGAGTCGATGCTGATGGTGCCGCCAGCCAGACCCGCCCGCTCGCGCATCCCGGCAAGGCCGAAGCCGCGGCTGACCGTATCGGGGTCGAAGCCCGTGCCGTCGTCGTGAACCTCGAGCTGCAGGCGCCCACCGCTCTCCCCAACGACCACGCGGACCCTGTGCGCTCCGGCGTGCTTGGCCACGTTCGTGAGCGCCTCCTGCAGCAGCCGGTACACGGCGCTCTCGAGCTCGTCGTCCAGCCGTTCCGATTGGCCCGGCAGCGAGAGCTCTGCGTCGATCTCAAAGCCGCTCTGCTCGCGATGGCGGTCGAGCAGCCCCTCGATCGCGGTCGCCAACCCGAGCTCATCGAGCGCCGCGGGCCGCAGCTCGGTGATGATCGCGCGCAGGTTCTCGATCTCGCGCGCGATGTGCTCCACGGCCTGGGTCATCGCCTGCTCGCGCCGCTGCGCATCCCCGCGGCGGAGCGCCGAGGAGAGCAGCACCTGCAGCCCGCCCAGGCCCTGCAGCGTCTCATCGTGCAGCTCGCGCGCCCAGCGCCGGCGCTCGGCATCGGCGGCGGCCATCGAGCTGCGCAGCCGGTCGCTCTCGACGCTCTGGGCGAGCGCCACGGCCGTCGCGGCGCTGGCGGCGAACGTGCGCAGCAGCTGCTCGTCGTCCCCGGTGAAGGGGGCGCTGTCCGGCCGACGGTCGAACGCGGCCAGCACGCCCACGCCGCTGCCCCGGTAGAGCATCGGCACCATCAGGACCGTACGTGGATTGGAGACCCCGAACGCCTGCGGATCGATCCGCAGGCGCGAGCCGACGTCTGAGATTCGCTCGGGCAGGCCCCGTTCCAGCACCTGCCCCGAGGTCGACTCGGCGATCGACAGGCGCACGCCGCGCGTCGGGGTGACGTGCCCCGCGCTCGCGTGCACGACCAGCTCCTCACCCTCGCGCAGCATGATCACGACGCTCCTGGCATTCACGAGCGCGCGTCCGCGCTTGACGATCAGCTCGAGCGCGTGCTCGAGACCGGTATCGCCGCCGATCGCCACCGCCACGTCGCGGGTCGCCTCCAGCCCGCGGAAGGCGGTCTCAGCCTCCTGGCGGCGGCGCTCGCTCGTCTCGTACAGCCTCGCGTTGTGGATCGCGATCGCCGCCCAGTCCGCCAGGATCACCGCCGCCTGCTCGTCGGACTCGGTGAACTCCCCGTCGGTCTTCTCGGTCAGGTAGAGGTTGCCCCAGACCTCTCCGCGAATGACCACTGGAACGCCCAGGAAGCTGTGCATCGGCGGATGCCACGACGGAAACCCGTAGCTGCTCGGGTGCTCGCCGACGTCCCGCAGACGCAACGGCTTGGGGTCCTCGATCAGCACGCCCAGCACCCCCCGTCCGCGCGGCAGATCGCCGATCGCACGGTGCGTGTCCTCGTCGACGCCGGACGTCAGGAACTGCTCCAGCCCGCTGTGCTTCTCGTTGAGGATGCCCAGCGCCGCATAACGGGCACCGGTGATCTCGCGCGCGGCCTCGAGCACGCGGTCGAGCACGATGCGCTGGTCGAGCTCCCTCGTGAGGACCCGCCCTACATCCAGCAGGCGGCGAATCGACTGCTCGGTCACGTCCCCCATCGCAGCCGAGTGTAAACCTCGGCCAGCTCCGCTCAGTAGTTGGCCGCACATCGGCGCGGGTCGGCCGCGATGGCGGGCTCGGGCGGGCGGACTAGCCTCGCGGCAGGAGGTGGGCCGAATGCTGAGGTGCCAGCACTGCGAGGACGTGATCGGCGTCTACGAGCCAATGGTGGTGTGCAACGCGGGAGAGGCTCGCCATACCTCGCGCGCCGCCGAGCACGACGAGTCGCTGCTCACAGGCGCGTGCTACCACCGTGCATGCTTCTCCCAGATCCGGGGTCGATCGCCGACGGAGACCGGGTAGTTCCTACGGCCGCAACGGCGACTCTCGATCGATCAGGCGGCGGCGCCGGCGCCGAGCGGGAAGCGAACGCCGGTCAGCTCCTCCGAGACCTCCCACAGCCGCCGAGCCACCGCGGCGTCCTTGGCGGCGCCGGAGCGGCCGACGAGCTTCGCGGGGCCCCGCTGCTCCATGAACCTGCCCGGGCCGGCGTAGCTGTCGCCGGGAACATCGGCGACAGCGGCATAGAGCGTCGGCAGCGCACCGCCGTCCTCGTCCTGCGCGAGCACGCGGTTGCCCAAGGCGCCGATGAGTTCGAACGGCTTGTTTCCGCTGTGGAATTGCAGGTTGGTGGCGGCGTAGCCGGGATGGGCGGCCATGGCCAGGACGGCTGAGCCCGCGTCGCTCAGACGTCGCTGGAGCTCGCTGGTGAACAGTAGGTTGGCGAGCTTCGACTGCCCGTAGGCGCGCCAGGCGCGGTAGGGCTTGCGCTCCCAGTTGAGGTCGTCGAAGTCGATCCTGCCCATGCGATGGCCGGTGGAGGAGACGGTCACCACGCGTCCCGTGACCTGCTCGAGCAGCAGGTTCGTGAGGGCGAAGTGGCCGAGGTGGTTGGTGCCGAACTGGAGCTCGAAGCCCTCCGCCGTGCGGCTGAGCGGCGGCACCATCACGCCGGCGTTGTTGATCAGGATGTCGATCTCGCCCGTCCAGCCCTGGGCGAACTCGCGCACGGACTCCAGGCTCGCGAGATCGAGACGGCGGACTTCGGTGTTCCCGGGCATGCCGGCGGCGGCAGCCTGCCCCTTCTCGATGCTGCGCACGGCGAGCACGACATTCGCGCCAGCGCCGGCGAGCGCGGAGGCGGCGGCGCGGCCGATGCCGCTGTTGGCGCCGGTGACGATGACCGTACGACCGGTCATGTCAGGGAGTTGGGCACTGCTGGAAGTAGTCATGCCAACAATGTAAGACTGCGCGAGCCTGCACGCGAGGTGGCGTATCGTCTGCGGATGGCGAGCACGAACATGAAGGGCTCCACGGTCGAGCATCTGAGCGCCGCCGAGCGAATCGCACACGGCAAGGCCGCCCGCTCGCGGGCGCCACGCTCGAGCCACGCCGGCTTCGAGCCGGCGCCGGGGCGGCCCGATCCGGTCGAGCTGCTGGCGAGCCAGGACGCGACGCGCGTGCCGGAGCTCGTGCCGATCCGCTACGGGCGGATGCTGGTCTCGCCGTTCAGCTTCTACCGCGGGGCGGCGCTGATCATGGCGAGCGATCTCGCGGCGACGCCGCGCTCAGGGCTGACGGTGCAGTGCTGCGGCGACGCGCATCTGGCGAACTTCGGCGTGTTCGCGTCGCCCGAGCGCGAGCTCGTGTTCGACGTGAACGACTTCGACGAGACGCTGCCGGGGCCGTGGGAGTGGGACGTAAAGCGGCTGGCGACGAGCGTGATGATCGCGGCACGCAACAACAGCTTCGCGGCCAAGCAGCAGGACAGAATCGTGCTGGAAACCGTCGCGGAGTACCGCGGAGCGATGGCGCGCTTCGCAGCGATGGGCGATCTCGCGGTCTGGTACGCGCACCTGGACGTCGACACGGCGGTCCAGGAGCTGGGGCCGCAGCTGACGCCGAAGGTGGCCAAGAGCGCCGAGAAGACGCTCGCGAAGGCGCGCACGCACGACAGCATGTCGGCGCTGTCGAAATTGACGCACGTCGTCGATGGCCGCACGCGGATCCTCGCCGACCCGCCGCTGATCGTGCCGCTCGACGACCTCGCCAAGAGCGATGACGAACGCGCGGAGATGTCCAAGCTGCTGCACGGGCAACTGCGCTCCTACGGCGAGACACTCGAGCGCGACCGGCGCGTGCTGCTGGACCGCTTCGGCATCGCCGACTTCGCGCGCAAGGTCGTGGGCGTCGGCAGCGTTGGTATGCGCGCGTGGATCGCGCTGCTGCTCGGCCGCGACGAGCAGGACCCGCTGTTCCTGCAGCTGAAGGAGGCGCAGGCGTCGGTGCTCGAGCGCTTCCTCGCGCCGTCGGAGCTGGAGAACCACGCCGAGCGGGTGGTCACCGGCCAGCGCCTGATGCAGGCCAGCAGCGACATCTTCCTCGGCTGGCTGCACGTCGAGTCAGGTCTGGACAGCCAGCCGCGCGACCTGTACGTGCGCCAGCTGCGCGACTGGAAGGGCTCGGCGCAGATCGAGCAGATGACCGCCAACGGCATGGCCCGCTACGGCCAGCTGTGCGGGTGGACGCTCGCCCGCGCGCACGCCCGCAGCGGCGACCGCATCGCGATCGCGTCGTATCTCGGCGAGAGCGCCAAGTTCGATCGAGCGCTCGTGGAGTTCTCCGCCGCCTACGCGGAGCAGAACGAGCGTGACTACCGGGCACTGAAGACAGCGGCCGACTCGGGTCGGGTCAAGGCCGAGACGGGAGTCTGAGCGCGCCGGAGCGCGCCGGGCGAGTCGATGTCAGCTTGGCGGCGGCTCGACGGCGGCCGGAGCGCCGAGCGTGCCGGAGGCGGCGGCGTAGGCGAGCGGATCCCCGCCCCCGCCACGCAGGACATACGCGCAACCCACCGCGATGCACGCCCCTGCGATCGGCCCCAGCACGTACACCCAGTAGCTGCTGAAGTCGCCGCTGACGAGCGCAGGACCGAACGAGCGGACGGGGTTCATGGAGGTCCCGCTGACGGGCGCCGCCCACAGACCGGCGAGCGCGATGTAGCCACCGACCGCCAGAGCGGCGACGCGGCCGACGTTCTGGGCGGTCGAGGCGGTCCCCAGGATCACGCTCACCAGCACAGCGGTGAGGACTACCTCCATCAGCAGCGCCTGCCAGTCCGCATAGCCTGGGCCGGGCAGCGTAGCGCCGAGATGCTGGACGTTGCCGAATACCGCGTCCAGGAACAGGCACGCGAGTGTCGCGCCGATCAGCTGCGCCAGCACGTAGCCAGGCAGGCGCTTCCAGGGAAAGTCCCTGCGCAGCGCGAACGCCAGCGAGACGGCTGGATTCAGGTGAGCACCGGAGACGGCGCCCATGAACAGGATGATCGCCATGACCATCAGCCCGGGCGCGACCACAGCCGCGGGCAGGCCGATCTGGCCCTCGCCGTGGAGAATCCCCCCGCCGGCGGCGACCAGCACCAGCATGAACGTCCCGAGCACCTCCGAGAAGAGCCTGCGCCACTCCTGGCTGGGGTCGTCGAACTGGGCCTTGGAGCCGAACTCGAGCGCGAGCAGATGCTGGGTGCGCGGAGCGATCAGCTCTCGACTGAGGCGCTCCCACTCGCCGGCGCGCTGATCGGGCACCGGCACAAGCTAACAGCGCCGTCGGAGGCGGCAGCGCTCAGGACGCGTCGATCATGGCGCGCCGAGCGCCTGCTCGCGCTCGTGGCGTCGCCAGACGCGCCGGGCGCCGAGGAGCGCAAGGAGCACGAGCCCCAGCGGAACCAGCACCGCGAGCGCGATCAGCAGCACGACTAGTGCGACCGTCAGGACGCGGCCCGCGTCGTGGAGACCGCGATGCAAGGTCAGCCCTTCGCTGGCCGCATGGGCGTCGCCGAGCACGGTCACTTCCACGTCGGAGGTACTCGCGCGGCGCGACACCGCTTCGAGTGCGGCGTGCGCGCTTGCGACCGCGCCGCGCGACTGCGCGAGCCGTTCGCGCAGGCTGTCTATCTGCCCTTCGGTGGTGGCCTTGGCGAGCGCGTGAAGCAGCGCCTGGCGTTCGGCGTTGGCGTCGGTCAGCCGCTGGCGCGCTGCGTTGTAGGAGTTGGTGATGTCCTGCAGCGACTGGCTCTCGTCGCGTACGGGGGCGATCTGTTCGAGCGAGGCGAGGGCGGCGCTGAGCTTTTCGCTCGGCAGCTCGAGTGTGAGTGTCGCTTCGCCGCCGTGTCCCTGCTGGACCTGCACGTGCGAGCTCTGCACGAAGCCACCGTCGCGCACGACCAGGAGCGACACGCGGTCGGCGGTTTCCTGGACGCTCGCTGGCGTCACCGCGAGCGTGACGCTGGCACCGAGTTCCTGCAGGCGACCCTGCGCGGATGCAGGTCCGTTGGAGGAGGGTGTCGCAGTCACGCTCGCCGAGGAGCCGGCTTCGCCGGCCGCCTCCGCCGGCCCTTTGCTCGACCGCGTGGCAGCCGCCACCGAGGGCGAGCTCGCCGGGGCCCCGGTGGAAAGGTGTTCGGACACCGGCACTGCTTCGGAAGGTCGGCCGCTGCGCCACGGACCAACGACCACGAGCGCCACCAGCACCACCAGCGCGACGCTGAATGCGACCGCGATCTCCGGACGACCGGGGCGCGGAAGCCGCAGCCTCGGCCTACGACGGGCGGCGTCGCGCTCGAGAATCCGCTCCCTGAGCTCGCGCTCGAAGCCGGGCGACATCGCCGGCGCCAGCGAACGCACGTCCTCGCGCAGCTCGCGCCAGGATTCGGCAGCGGGCCCCTGAGCAGCGCCGCTGAGCGCGGACTCCATCTCGGCAAGCCACGCCTGCTCGGCACCGTCGTCGTCGTGCCCTGCTGGGAATGGGACGATCCTCATGCGACCTCCTCTGTGTCGAGCTCGACACACTGCTCGCGCAGGCGTGAAAGCGCGCGATACAGGCGCGTGCCGGCATTGGACTCGCTGATGTCGAGCACCCGAGCGAGCTCGGCGTTGGAGAGCTGCCCGTGGAACTTGAGCAGCACCAGCTCGCGCTCGCGCAGCGGCAGCGATGAGAGCGCGTGGCGGACGGTCGCGCGCCGCTCGACGTGTTCGAACGCCTCCTCGGCGCTGTGATCGCCCGCACGGTCGCCTTCCAGCTCGAAGCTCGGCTGGCGCCGTCGGCGGCGCAGCTCGTCCAGCGCGGCGTTACGCGCGATCGCAAACAGCCACGACCGCGGGGTTCCACGCCGGCGGTCCAGGCGCGAGCGCGAGCGATAGAGCCGCTCGAACGCGAGCGCGGTGACGTCCTCGGCCGCGGCCCTGTCGCCGAGCAGCGAGATGGCGTAGGCGTGGACGTCGCCCAGGCACTCGCGGAAGAGGCCATCGAACGCGGCCTCGTCGAGACCCGCACCCTTGACCGGCGGCAGGCGCGGCGAGCGGTCGTGTCGATCGGGCGCGGTGCGCATCACACTCACTACGTGGCGGGCCGGCGATCCATCACACATGTTCGCCCATCGCCCGCAGCTGCGGGCGGGTGAAGCTAGGCGCCCTGTTCGTTCACAGGCGCACCGGGAGCGACTTCAGCTGGTTGATGAACAGCGATTCGACGGATCGAGGCCCGCCCACCCTGCCGTCGCTCTGGATCTCGGGGTAGCGCCTGAGCGTCTCCTCGAACATCACCTTCAGCTCCAGGCGCGCGAGCGCGGTCCCGAGGCAGAAGTGCCTGCCTCCGGCGCCGAACGCCTGGTGCTCGGCTTTCCGGCGCAGGTCGAAGCGGTCGGAGTCCTCGAAGCGCGTCTCGTCGCGGTTGGAGGAGACGTACCACATGACCACCTTCTCCCCCTCGCGGATCGTCTGCCCGTGCAGCTCGGTATCGCAGGTGGCGGTGCGGCGGAAGTGGGCGAACGCGGGGAACATCCGCAGAGACTCCTCCACGGCATCGGGGATCAGCGAAGGGTCGTCGAGCAGCAGCTGCATCTGCTCGCGGTCTTCCATCAGCGCGCGCATGCCGCTGCAGTAGGTCGCCTTGGTCGAGTCGTTGCCGGCGGCCATCAGCAGGAAGAAGCCCATCACGATCTCGTGTTCCTCGAGCTTCTGCCCGTCGACCTCGGAGTGCACGAGCACGCTGGTGAGATCCTCGGTGGGGTTCTCCTGACGCGCGGCGATCAGCTGACGGCAGCGCTCGAAGATCTCCGGGAGGTCCTTCTCGACGGCGCCCTCGAAGCCGTTGGGGTTCAGGTCGGGGTCGGCTGCGCCGAGCGTCGAGTTCATCAGCCGCGCCCAGATCGCATCGTCCTCCTCGGAGATGCCCATGAAGCTGCCGATCACGCGCGAGACGACGGGCTGGGCGACGTCGCTGACCAGGTCGCAGGAGTCGCGGCCGTCGAGCCGGTCGAGCACCTTGATCACGATCGCGCGAATGGCGTCCTCGTGGGCGGCGATGCGCCTGGGGGTGAAGCCCGCCTGGAACAGCGCCTTCAGGCGGTCGTGCTTGGGCGGGTCCATACCGATGAACATCGCGCGCGCGAGCTCGATCGGGAAGCCCGCGGCTGCGACGAGCACGCCGCCGAGCTCGGAGGAGTACGTCTTCCAGTCGCGACTGACCGTATGCACGTCCTCGGCGGTCGTCACCGACCAGAAGCCGGCCTCCTCGGGAAACTCTTCGAAGTTCTCGGTCCAGTGGATCGGGCACTTGCCGCGCATCTGCTTGAACGTCTCATACGGCGGGCCGTCGAGCCACAGCTCGCGCTCGGTCAGTTCCAGCTTCTCGATGTCCCGCTCTGCTGTGGCCATTTCGACCCTCCAAGTCTCGCCCGCCGGATGGTTCGCGGATAATACTGGCTGCCTGGCCAGGATGGTGTCGAGGAGATCGAACTGCTCCGCCAGCGCGGCGATGACGCAAACCTCAGCCGGTCGGTGCGATAACAGGGTGGACTCCTTGCCAACTGCACCCCCCGTCAGACTGCGCGGAGGTGTGACCCGACCGACCCCGCAACCGAACGTTCCAGGCCAGGGGATCGTGGCCTCCTACGGCGTGCGTTTCTGGATGCTGGTGGTCCTCATCGGAGTGGCCGCGGGCCTCGGGGCCGCAGCCCTGATGGAGCTGCTGCGCCTGATCCAGCACTTCGCCTGGTCATACCAGTCGGGGAACTTCCTGACTGGGGTACAGCACACCTCCTCGACGCGGCGTGTGCTCGTCCTGCTGATCGGTGGCGTGGTCGCGGGAGGCGGCGCGCTGCTGCTTGCGAACAGCGGCGCAAGCGAGGTATCGGAGGCGATCTGGCTGGATGACGCGCGCGTGCCGTTTCGCGCGAGCATCGCCCGCGGCGTGCACTCGATCGTGGTGGTCGCACTGGGCGCGTCGCTCGGACGGGAGGCCGCACCCCAGCAGGCCGGCGCGGCCGTCGCGAGCGCCCTCAGCGAGTGGGCGCAGCTGCCGGAGTGGCAGCGTCGCCTGCTGGTCGCCTGCGGCGCGGGCGCAGGGCTGGCGGCGGTCTACAACGTGCCACTCGGTGGCGCGCTGTTCGCGCTGGAGGTGCTGCTGGGCACGTTGACGCTGCCACTGGTGCTCCCAGCGCTGGCGACCTCGCTGATCGCGACCGCTGTCGCCTGGATCGCGCTGCCGAGTCGCCCCACTTACACGATCCCGACCTACCACGTGCACGCCTCGCTGATCGTGTGGGCGCTGCTCATCGGCCCGATCGCCGGCCTGGCTGCGGTCGCCTACATCCGTCTGATCGCGCGCGCGCACGCCATGCGGCCGCGTGGATGGATGAGGCTCGCCGCCCCGATCGTGGTCTTCACGGCGCTCGGCGCCGTGGCGATCGCCTACCCGCAGCTGCTGGGCAACGGCAAACCGGTCGTGCAGCTGGCGCTGGTCGGGCGTCTGAGCGTGGCGCTGCTGGCGATCCTGTTCGTGCTCAAGCCGATCGCCACCGCGGCGTGTCTGGGCAGCGGCGCGCCGGGCGGGCTGTTCACGCCGACGCTCACCTTCGGCGTGCTGCTGGGAGGTCTGCTCGGCGAGGCTTGGACGCAACTGTGGCCGGGCGCGCCGCTCGGCAGCTACGCGATCATCGGCGGAGCGGCGGTGCTCGGCGCCGCGATGCAGGGACCGCTGGCCGCGGTGGTGCTGCTGCTCGAGCTCACGCACCACGCGGACTCGCTGATGGTGCCGGTCCTGCTGGCGATCGTCGAGGCAACCGTGCTCGCCCGGGTGCTCGGCGCACCGTCGATCTACTCCGCGCGGATCTCGGCCGCGCCGGAGCGGGAGGCGCAGCGGAGTCAGACGACGCCGGGCGAGCGCGATGACGGCATCGAGCCCACCGACGAGCTGAACATCGAGGCCCCCAGCGACGTGGTCCCGGACTCGCTTGCCCATAACCTGGAGCCATGATCAAGGACCGTCGTCTGCAGGTGGCCGCCGCGGCGGGGCTCGTGCTCGTCCTGGCGGCGGGCGCGTCGGACTTCGTGGTGGGCAGCTTCTGGGAGCGCCACGGGATGCTGACCTCGCTGGTGGCGAACCTGATCGTGGTCGGGGTGACCGTAGCCGTCTTCAACCAGGTCGTGGAAGGGCGCGATCGACGGCGCTGGAGCCTGCTCGCGCAAACGGTGTTGTTCGCGCTGATCCAGAGCGCACGGGCGACGTGGACGACGATGCTCGACGTGCTCGAGCTGGCAGACGTGCAGAGCGGTTCTGTGGAGTCGTTGATCGAAGGCAAGGAAGTCGCCTTGGACGCGACGCGCGTGTCGCAGGCAGCCGAGAAGCTGGTGCACGACGAGGAGCGTCGCGCGCGACTGCTGCGCGCCAGCGGCAGGCTCTCCAATCATGCGTCGGATGTGATCGCGAAATGGTCTCCGGTGATGATCAATGCAGGCCCCTACGCCGAGATGCTCGACCGACACGTGGAGCTGGCGACACGCCTGGAGTGGCTGAACAACGTGCTCACGCACAACGAACCGCCGGAAGGGCAGAGCCGGGCCGATCGCACGCTGACGCGCAGCGCGGTGGCAACCGAGCACGCCGAGCAGCTGGGTACGGACGAGTGGCTGCACGACCAGATCCTGGCGATCGTCACCCTGGCGACGAAGCTCGACTACGAGTCGCGCGAATATGCCTACGCGATCGCGCCGTTGAGCTGGTGGTCGGAGCGCACGGCGGGCCTCGCGGGCAACGACGCTCCGCCGGAGCCGCTGAGCGCGGAGCTGCCCGCGGGCGGCGGGGACACGTCGGCGCACTGAGGCCGACCGCCGGCACGCGTTTTGCAGCGCTGGTTAGGAAGGTGCTGAGGTGGTACTACTAAAAACATGCCTCGCGCGATTTGGACGGGAGCGATCAGCTTCGGCATGGTCACGGTGCCGGTGAAGCTGTACAGCGCGGTGAACCGCAAGACGGTGCGCTTTCACCAGCTGTCGGGCAAGAGCGGGGTGCGCGTGTCGCAGAAGCGGATCGACCCGCAGTCGGGCGAGGAGGTCCCTTACGAGAGCATCGTCAAGGGCTATGAGATCGCGCCGGACCGCTACGTGGTGATCGAGCCGGGCGAGCTGGAGACGCTGCAGCCGAAGAAGACGAAGACGATCGAGATCGAGGACTTCGTAGAGCTCTCACAGATCGATCCGATGTACTACGACCACCCGTATTACCTGGCGCCGGGACCTGGCGGCATGAAGCCATACCGCCTGCTGCTGGAGGCGATGCGCGAGACGAACAAGGTGGCGATCGCGCGGGTGGTGATCCGCTCGAAGGAGCAGCTGGTGGCGGTCCGCCCGATGGGCGACGCTCTGGGCATGGCGACGATGCTGTTCGCGGACGAAGTGCTGCCGGCGGATCGGATCGACGAGCTGGCGGACGCGGCGGAGGTGAAGACGACGAAGCGCGAGCTGGACGTGGCAAAGCAGCTGGTGGAGTCGCTGGCGGGCGACTTCGAGCCGGAGAAGTACCACGACACCTACCGCGCGGACGTGCTGGCGATGATCGAGCGCAAGGCGCAGGGCGAGGAGATCGCGGTGCAGCCGGCGCCGGAGGAGATCAGCGAGCCTGCGCCGGACCTGATGAGCGCGTTGAAGGCGAGCCTGGAAGCGGTGCGCGCACGCGAAGGCGACGGCGCGGGCAAACGACGCAAACCGACGGCGAAGAAGCCGGCGGCGAAGGCAGCGGCAGCGGCGAAGAAGCCAGCCGCGAGAAAAGCAGGCGCGTCGCGGACCCCCGCCAAGCGCTAGGTGCCCTCCGCCCGGCTGAAGAGCTATCGGGCAAAACGCGACTTCGCTGCCACGCCTGAGCCAGACGCCGGCGACACTCGCACGAGTGCTCGATCGCGCTTCGTGATCCATGAGCACAGCGCGAGCCGGCTGCACTGGGACCTGCGTCTGGAACGCGACGGCGTGCTGGCCTCGTGGGCGATTCCCAAGGGCCTGCCGGAGGCGCCGAAGGAGAACCGCTTTGCGGCGCACACGGAGGACCATCCGCTCGAGTACCTGGACTTCGAGGGTGAGATCCCGAAGGGGCAGTACGGCGCGGGCACGATGGGCATCTGGGACAGCGGCACGTACGACTGCCTGAAGTGGGAGCGGCGCAAGATCGAGGTGGCGCTGCACGGGCAGCGGGTGGACGCGCGCTACGCACTGTTCGCGATCGAGGACGGTCAGGACCCAAAGGACTGGATGATCCACCGCATGGACCCGGCGGAATCGGATCCCGCCCACCCGCGCGAACCGATGCCGGCGCACCTGGTGCCGATGCTCGCCACCACGGGCTCCCTGCCCGATCCGGATGACGGATGGGCGTTTGAGATCAAGTGGGACGGCGTGCGCGCGATCGCTTACTCGCAGCCGGGTGAGCTGCGACTGGAGAGCCGCAACCTGAACGACGTCACCGACCGCTACCCGGAGCTCGCGCGTCTGGGCCGGGCGCTCAGCTCGCACAGCGTGATCCTGGACGGTGAGATCGTGGCCCTCGACGGCAGCGGCCACCCGAGCTTCGGCACGCTGCAGACGCGGATGCAGGTGAGCTCCAGAGCACAGGCGAGACGATTGATGAAGGACACGCCTGTGACGTACATGATCTTCGACCTGCTGTGGCTGGACGGCCACTCGGTGATGGGGTTCACATATGCCGAGCGCCGCGAGCTGCTGAGCGCATTGGAGCTGAACGGCGAGAGCTGGCAGACGCCCGAGCACACGGTGGGAGAGGGTCGTGCACTGCTACAGGCGAGCACGGAGCAGGGCCTGGAGGGCGTGATGGCCAAGCGTCTGGACTCGATCTATCAGCCGGGAGCGCGCAGCCGCAGCTGGGTGAAGATCAAGAGCGTCCGCCGCCAGGAGCTGGTGGTGGGCGGCTGGCTGCCGGGCAAGGGCAAGCGCGAGCGAAGCATCGGAGCGCTGCTGACGGGTGTGTACGAGCCGGACGGCACGCTGCGCTACGTGGGCCGGGTGGGCAGCGGCTTCAGCGAGGAGGAGCTCGACCGGCTCGCGCGCCTGCTCGGCCCGCTACGACGGGACAGCTCGCCGTTCGGGGCGGGCGCGAAGCCGCCGCACGAGGCGGTCTTCTGCGAGCCGGAGCTGGTGGCGGAGGTCGAGTTCAGCGAGTGGACGTCGGGAGGAAGCCTGCGCCAGCCGCGCTACAAGGGCCTGCGCGACGACAAGGACCCGAAGGAGGTGGTGCGCGAGGAGCCGCCGGTGACGGAGGCGCCACCGAGCAAGCGGCCTCGCGGTAGGCGCGCCGTGCGGAAGGCCGAGACGGGCGAGAACGGCGCGCCGCTGGTCGTGCGCGAGAAGACAGCGAAGAGCGCGGAGGCGACGGTGGAGGGACGTGAGCTGAAGCTGTCCAACCTCGCGAAGGTGCTGTATCCGGCGACGGGCTTTGAGAAGCGCGCGCTGATCGACTACTACGCGACGATCGCCCCGGTGCTGATCCCACACCTGGCTGGTCGCGCGCTGACGGTGACCCGCTGGCCGGACGGCGTGGAGGGCAAGTCGTTCTTTCAGAAGCAGGCGCCGGCACACCGACCGGAGTGGGTGAAGACGGCCACGCTGGCGAGCGAGCGCAAGCCGATCGACTACGTCGTCGCGGAGGACCTGCCGACGCTCGTGTGGCTCGCGAACCTGGCGGCAATCGAGCTGCATGCGCCGCTTGCGCGCGCAGAGTCGGTGGACCGCCCGACGGCGCTGGTGTTCGACCTCGACCCGGGCGCACCGGCGAGCATCGTGGAGTGCTGCCGCGTGGCCCTGCAATTGCAGGGCATGTTCGAGGGCCTCGGCCTGCAGAGCTTCGCCAAGACCTCGGGGTCGAAGGGACTGCAGGTGTACGTGCCGATCAACTCTGAGAACGTCACGTTCGAGCGCACGAAGCCGTTTGCGAGGGCGGTGGCGGAGACGCTGGAGGCGGCACAGCCGGACCTGGTCGTCTCACGCATGACCAAGACGCGCCGCGCGGGCAAGGTGCTGGTCGACTGGAGCCAGAACGACGCCAAGAAGACGACTGTGTGCGTGTACTCGCTGCGCGCGCTGGAGCGACCGACGGCCTCCACGCCCGTGGACTGGGATGAGGTGCGGGCCACGCGCGACTCGAAGGACGCGGCGAGCCTTACGTTCGAGGCCGGTCAGGTGCTGGAGCGGGTCGACGAGCGGGGAGATCTGTTCGCGCCTGTGCTTTCGTTCGTGCAAGTGCTGCCCTAAGTTGCCCGCCTCCGAGATCGACATCGCCGTGGTGCGGTGGAGAGACTTCCAAGCGCGCATGAACGCCAAGCCGAGCCGCAGGCCACGAGCCGCGGGACACGACGCTCCCTGATAGGCCACTTCACAAAAATGCTAACCTCAGCGCAGACCGCTATGCCACGTCGAGCCAAACGTCTCCAGAATCAGGACCCGGTCGGCACCTCTGTCGCAGACGACATTCAGGCATCGCTCGCCGACATCGAGATTCGCACCGAGCACGAGCGCCTCGCCCCATTCGAGGCATTGGCGCGGCTCGTCATCATGCGCAGGGCCGCGCTCGGCGTTTCCCAAGCGGAGCTCGCCAGACGCATGCACACCACCGCATCCGCGATCTCACGGATCGAGAGCGGACAGCATGCAACCAACACACGCACGCTGATGCGGCTGGCCGAGGCCCTGGAGGCCCGCGCAGTCCTCGGCTTCGAGTACGGGCCGACGGCGGAGCCGCGGCACGAACTAGTCGTGCTCGACTGCAGCACCTGAGCAACGCAAGCGATGGTCGCCCCTGCGCTGCCCCTGGTTCAAGACCTGCCCGGCTAAAGCCAAGAAACGGACGCGAGGTGATTGTCGCCATCGTCGGCGGTACGATGCTCACGATCGTCCTTACCCGACCGAGGCTTCGTTGGGTTGAGCAGCTAACCGCCGACTCCGAGGAAAGCCAGCTGTGGCTTGAACGGGCGTTGACCGCGCTCTCATTCGTGATGGGAGGGTACGCGGCGACAACACTTCTGCTGGCTCTTCACAAACAGCTAGGAGCCGAATCCGACGCGCTCCTAAGGGGCGCCGCGGGCTTCCTGTTCGTCTACGCGTGGCTTGTGCATTTTGAGCCGTTTGCCCATGAGTGGCAACTGCGTGGAGGACTCGGCGCGGTCGCTCTTTACACCGGACTCATATGTCCAGCGATCACCGTGGGCGGCGTCCTCGCAGCCTTGACCCTGGACCAACATCTGATCTGGTCATATGTACACCTCATTCTCCTCTCAGCCGTGCCCGCCGCGATCGGATGGCTTACCTACAGGTTCTCCGCGACGCTCTTCCTCCAGGCAGATCGCTTGCTAGATGGAGCAATATCCCGCGCGCGCCGGCTAACCAGCGAGGATGAAACCACCTGAGCTACCGCGGTACTACTCGAACTCCGGAGCGCTCCACCCGGGCATGAAGTCGGGCAGTCCATCGCTGACGCGATCGGGGAACTGCGCGGGACGCTTCTCCAGGAACGCGGTGATTCCCTCCCGCGCATCAGCGGACTGACCGCGGAAGACCATGCCGAGCGAGTCTGCGCGGTGCGCGAGCATCGGGTGCTCCGCGCCGAGCATCCGCCACATCAGCTGCCGCGCCATCGCCACCGACACCGGCGCCGTGTTCTCCGCGATCTCTTGTGCGAGCTCTCGGGCAGCGTCGAGCAGCTCCGCTTTCGGGTGCAGGCTGCGCAGCAGCCCTCCTTCCAGTCCCTCCTGAGCGGAGAACACGCGCCCGGTGGATACCCACTCCATCGCTCGGCTGATACCCACCACTCGCGGCAGGAACCAGCTCGAGCACGCCTCCGGGATGATGCCGCGGCGCGCGAAGACGAAGCCCATGCGCGCGTCGTCAGCCGCCAGGCGGATGTCCATCGGCAGCGTCATCGTCGCGCCCACGCCCACAGCGGGGCCGTTGATCGCCGCGATCACCGGCTTCTTGCATTCGAAGATCCGCAGCGAGAATTCGCCGCCGTTGTCGCGCTGGGCGCCCGCGACCGCCTCGCGCTTGCGGGCGTCGAACGTGTCGCCTCCGCTCGCCAGGTCAGCGCCCGCGCAGAAGCCGCGGCCCGCGCCCGTGACAATGATCGCGCGCACGTCGTCGTCCGCGTCGGCCACGTCGAACGCAGCGCGCAGCTCCGCGCCCATCTGCGCCGTCCACGCGTTGAGCCTGTCGGGGCGGTTCAGCGTGATCGTCAGCACGCTGTCGGCCACCTCGGTTGTTATCTGCTCGAAGTCCATCTCGCCTCGGGATCATATGCGGGCGGCCTGCCACGGCGCGGCCCTGCGGGGCTCTCCGGCGCCGGTAAGCGCTAACAGGATCTTCACGAGTTGGCTCGGCAGCGCGGGAAGCACTCACCCAGCGCAGCAGCTGAGCGCCGTCAAGCCCTGCCACGAGGAGCCCCGTTGAGCGACCCAGGCAAGCCGCCCACAGATCCCAACTTCGACCGATCCCTCACGCGGCGCTCGTTCCTGCGCTACGGCGGATCTGTCGGCGCAGCCGTCGCCGGCATGTCCGGCGGGGGGCTCTGGAGGGCCGTCTCCGCAGCGGGCGCGACCAAACGCGCCCCCGACAGCCTGCCCTACCGCAAGCTGCCCGCGGGCACGTTCACGGAAGCGTTCCCGTTCGACCACATCGTCGTGGTGATGATGGAGAACCACTCCTTCGACAACCTCCTCGGTGCGCTGCACCGCTCCGGCCAGCCCAAGGCCCAGGGCCTCACGATCGACTCCAAGGGCGTCGCGCGCAACAGCAACCCCGGACCGGAAGGCCCCGTGCGGTCGTTCCCCATCCCCAACACCGCGCAGAGCCCTGTCGTCTCCCAGAGCTGGAACGCCACGCACGAACAGATCGACGAAGGCAGGATGGACGGCTTCGTGCACTCCGTCGACTCCGATCAGCCGATGGGCTACTGGACCGAGGACGTGCTGCCGTTCGCCTACTCGTTCGCGCGCACCTTCACGCTCGCCAACCGCTGGTTCTGCTCGGCGCCCTGCCAGACATACCCCAACCGGCGCTTCCTGATGGCCGGCACCGCCTACGGCGATATCGCCACCGACGAACAAAGCCTCGAGGACCCACCGCCACCCAACGGCACCATCTTCGACCGGCTGCACGCCTACGGCATCAGCTGGACGAACTACTTCACCGACCTGCCACAGACGGCGATCATCCCCTCGATCATCGAGAAATACCCCACCAATCTCGCGCCCGTCGCCAAGTTCTATGCGGACTGCGCCGCCGGCACGCTGCCCTCCGTCAGCTTCGTCGATCCCGAGTTCGGCGTCCTGTCCGACATCGGCGGCCCGCTGGCCAGCGTCCCCGGCCTGGAAGCGATCGGCGCCAAGCTCGAATCGACCGGCGGCGACGAGGAGAACCCGCAGAACATGGACTACGGCGAGTACTGGGCCTACCAGATCGTCAACGCCGTGCTGCAATCCCCCGCCTGGCCGCGCACGCTGCTCGTCTACACCTACGACGAGCACGGCGGCTACTACGACCACGTCCCCCCGCCCGCCGCCATCGCGCCCGACTCGATTCCCCCGGAACTGACGTCCGGGGACATCCCCGGCGGGTATGACATCTACGGCCCCCGGGTCCCCGGGATCGTTGCCTCCCCCTACTCCAAGCCCAACGCCGTGACCAACCACGTGTACGACCACACCTCCGTGCTCGCAACCATCGAGGCGCAGTGGAACCTCCCAGCCCTCACCTACCGTGACGCCAACGCGCGGACGGTCGCCGACTTCCTCGCCGTCGGGCGGGCGGCGTTCATGGAACCGCCCACCATCGCCGAACCGCCCGCCCCGGTCGAAGCGCTGGGCACGCCGTGAGCGTCCGCGCGCGCCTCGTCGGGCTGCTCGCCTGCATCGCCGGGGCCGCCACGCTCGCCGGTCTGCTCTCCAGCGGCGGCGCGTCCGCGCGTCAGCCGTCACTGACCTTGGCGGCCGCACGCTCCACCCCCGCGCGTGCGGCCGCCGAGCGCTCCAAGCCGAAGGCCTACAAGCAGCCCAAGATCCGCCACGTGTTCGTGATCGTGCTCGAGAACGAGGACTACGCGAGCACGTTCGGGGAACCCGCCAGCGACCCCTACCTGGCAACGACGCTGCCCGAGCAGGGCGCGCTGCTCGATAGCTATTACGCCACCGGCCACGAGAGCAACGACAACTACATCTCGCTCATATCCGGCCAGCCACCCAATCCCGACAACCAGGCCGACTGCCAGGACTTCAACGAATTCCTCGCTCCGAAAATGCTCTCCGACGGGGTGGGGGAAGGCATCGGCTGCGTGTATCCGGAAAACGTGGAAAACATCGGCACGCAGCTCTCGGCGCACAAGCTGACCTGGAAGGCCTACGAGCAGGACATGGGCAATGACCCCAACCGCGAGGCCGCCGCCTGCGGGCACCCAGCGCTGAACTCCAAGGACGAAACACAGGACGCCGTGGAAGGCGACGGCTATGCCACGCGCCACGACCCCTTCGTTTACTTCAAATCCGTGATCGACAACCAGAGTTACTGCGACGCGCACGTCGTCGCCATGGGCTCGCCCACCGGAACGATGCCCGCGGACGCGCTGCGCGGCGAGACGGGGCTCGCAACCGACCTGAAGTCCGCCCGCACAACCCCCGACTTCTCCTTCATCACACCCGACCTCTGCAACGACGGTCACGACTACCCGTGCACCAACCGGCCCAGCGGCGCATCCGCTCTGGCCGACATCGACACGTTCCTCGAAACCTGGGTTCCCAAGATCGCCAGCTCGCCCGCGTTTCGCAAGAACGGGCTGCTGGAGATCACCTTCGACGAGTCCGACGGACCCCAGTCGGACTCCTCATCCTGCTGCGGGGAGACGGCGGGTCCGGATTCCCCGCTGCCCGGCATCACCGGACCCGGCGGTGGCAAGATCGGCGCCGTGCTGCTCTCGCCGTTCATCAAGCCCGGCACCGTCAGCACAACCCCCTACAACCACTACTCCTCGCTGGCCACCTGGGAGTCGCTGTTCCACCTGCCGGCGCTGGCCGACGCCGCCGGCGTGTCGATCTTCAGCTCCGACGTCTTCACCGCCGCCAGATAGCCGGATCCGAGCACGGCTGCAGAGCGCTGCTACAGCTCCTCGATGCCGAGCTGGCGCCCGTATGGCCCGCGACCGGTCAGGCATACCGCACCGCAGCGGGCCGCAAGCGCCAGCGCGTCCGGCACGTCCAGGCCAGCACCCAGGCCGTAGGTCAGCCCTGCCGCGAAGGAGTCGCCGCAGCCGTAGGAGTCGACCACCTCGCCAGGCGGCGGCACCGCCGCCCACCTGCCGCTCACCCCCGAGACCTCACGGTATCGGCCCCCGTGCCCACCCTCCGTCCACGCCACCAACCGCGCTTCGCCCTGCGCGTCCTGCATCTCGCCCAGCTCGATCTCGTCGTCGTCGCTCAGCACCAGCGCGTCCAACGGGATGCCATGTCCGAGAGCGCCCCGCGCCCGCGGGCTCGCCACCAGCACGCGCGCGCTCGACCTCGCACGCTGGAGCGCTGCAACGTCCCCCGCCGTGAAGTACACCGCGTCCGCCCCATCCAGCATCTCCCAATGCTCCCGTCCATCGTCGCCGCGTGGATCCAGCCGCGGGCCGAATGTCGTGATCGTGCGCTCCCCCGTCGCGTCCACCAGCGTCACCGCCCGGCGGCTGGGAGCATCGACGAACGCCGCCTGCACCTTCACGCCGAGCTCGCTCAGGCGCTCCACCGAGCGGCGGCCGTACTCGTCCTCGCCCAGCGCAGTGACGAACAGCGCCTCGCCCCCCAGGCGCGCGAGCTGCACCGCCGCCACCGCCCCGCCGCCCGCCGGCTCCTCGAACGGGTCGCGCGCGTGCACCACCTCGCCCGCGACCGGCACGTGCTCCACGCTCGCGAGCTGCACCCACTCCACATGGCCCACCACCGCCACTCTCACCGGCTTCTTCGCCACGGGCACCAGTCTCACACACCCCAGGACATAGGATGGCCGCCATGGAGCCACTGGTACTCGTCGAGGAGCCCGCCCCACACGTCGTGCAGCTCGCGCTCAACCGGCCCGAGCAGCTCAACGCCATGAACGCAGAGCTGTGCGAGGCGCTGCACGAGGAGCTGCGCAGGATCGCCCTGCAGCGCTCGTGCCGAGCGGTGATCCTGACCGGAGCGGGACGCGGCTTCTGCGCCGGTGTGGACCTGCGCGGCTATGGCGCGGCGCCCGCCAACAACGAAAGCGATCTGCCCCGCGATCGCCTCGACAACCAGGAACACATGGCAAAGCTCGTGCTCGGCCTGCGCGCCCTGCCCCAGCCGGTGATCGCCGCCGTCAACGGCCCCGCCGCCGGCCTCGGCCTCGCGCTCACCCTCGGCAGCGACATCCGCTTCGCCTCCACCAACGCCGTGTTCCGCGCCGCCTTCATCAACATCGGCCTGTCCAACTGCGACATGGGCACGAGCTGGCTGTTCCCCCGCCTCATCGGCGCCGCCCGCGCACACGAGCTGATGCTCACCGGACGACGCTTCGACGCCCAGGAGGCACTGCGCATCGGTCTGCTCGCCGACGTCGTCGAGGAGGACGAGCTGCTCGAGCGCGCCGTGCAGGCCGCGCAGGAGATCGCAGCGCTCGCGCCCTTTGGCGTGCGTCTGACCAAGCGCGGCATGTGGAGCGCGCTGGAGATCCCCTCAGAGCAGGCCGCAATCGAGTACGAGGACCGCCAGCAGATCATGGCCACGTTCAGCAACGGCGTGCCCGAGGCCGTCGGGGCGTTCCTGGAGAAGCGTCCCGCCAACTTCGAGGACTAGCGAGGCCCACACGATGAGCGACCTGTTCGACGTATCCGGCAAGACCGCGCTCGTCACCGGCGGCTCGCGCGGCATCGGCCTGATGATCGCCCGCGGCCTCGTGCAGGGCGGCGCGCGCGTGATCGTCTCCTCGCGCAAGAGCGCCGACGTCGAAGCCGCCGCCCAGGAGCTCAGCGCGTTGGGTGACTGCCACGCGATCCCCGCAGACATATCCACACAACAGGGCGCCCAGGCGCTCGCCGCCGCCACGCGCGAGCGCTTCCCGTCGCTCGACATCCTCGTCAACAACGCCGGCGCCGCCTGGGGCGCGCCGCTCGAGGAGTTCCCCGCCTCGGGCTGGCAGAAGGTGCTCGCCACGAACGTCGAAGGCGTCTTTCACCTCACCATCGCGCTGCTGCCCGAGCTGCGCGCCGCCGCCAGCGTCGAGGACCCCGCGCGCGTGATCAACATCGGCTCCATCAACGGCATGCAGCCGCCGCCCGTCGAGAACTACAGCTACAGCGCCAGCAAGGCCGCCGTGCACATGCTCACGCGCCACCTCGCCAAGCGCCTCGCCTCCGAGCACATCACCGTCAACGCCATCGCCCCCGGGCCGTTCCAGAGCAAGATGATGGCCTACGCGCTCGACGACCCCGAGATGCGCCAGGCGGTCGAAGCCGGCGTGCCGCTCGGGCGCATCGGGCGCCCCGACGACGTCGCCGGGCTCACGCTGTTCCTCGCCTCACGCGCCGGCGCCTACATGACCGGCACCGTCATCCCGCTCGACGGCGGCATCACCGGCTGCAGCTGATCACCTGCGCCGCGCCGGCGCCTGCGAAGATCATTGGATGTTGCGGCGTGCCAGCTTCCTGACAGGCGAGATGGAGTTCGACTCGAGCGATCCCGAGGGCTACCGCTCGGGCCAGGTTCACGTGACCAGGGCGATCGGCGCCCAGGCGCTGGCCGTGAAGGTCTTCGAGATCCCCGCCGGCGAGAGCCTGTGCCCGTACCACTACGAGTACGAGGAGGAGTGGCTGGTGGTGCTGGACGGCTCCGTGCTCGTGCGCACTCCCGACGGCGAGGAGGCGCTCCAGCGCGGCGAGATCGTGCACTTCCCCGCGGGCCCTACAGGAGCCCACAAGGTCCGCAACGGCGGCGATGCGCCCGCGCGGCTCATGATGTTCTCGAGCGCCCGCGAGCCGTCGGTGGCCGTCTACCCCGACAGCGACAAGATCGGCGTGTGGCCGGGCAACGCCGATGACCAGGTGATCCTGCGTCGCGCCGACGGTGCCGTCGACTACTACGACGGCGAGACCTGACTACGCCGGCGCAGACGTAGCGCGCAGCTCCCGCAGCTCCTTTGGGGCGCCTCGCCTGCGCCCAGGCGGCGGGCGGCATGAGCGACCTCAGAGATATCCGGCGGGTACTCGGGTACCGCAACTTCCGCATGTTCTGGCTCGCGCAGTCCGCGAGCGTGATCGGCGACAACATCGTGCTGGTAGCGCTGGCGCTGTTCATCATCGAGCGCACCCACAGCGCCACCGACCTCGGCTTCATCCTCGCCGCCCAGGCGGTGCCGCTCGTCGCGTTCCTGCTGATCGGGGGAGTCTGGGCAGACCGGCTGCCGCGCCACCGCGTCATGATCGCCACGGACCTTGTGCGCTTCGCGCTGCACGCACTGCTCGCCGCGCTGATCTTCGCCGGCACGGTGGCGCTCTGGCAGGTGATCGTGATCGAGATGCTCTACCGCAGCGCAGAGGCGTTCTTCCGCCCTGCCGCCAACGGCCTGCTGCCGCAGACGGTCCTCGAGGATGACATCCAGCCGGCGACCGCCGTGACCGGCATCGCCAACAACTTCGCCGAATTCGCCGGTCCCGGGCTGGCGGTGGCGCTCGTGCTCGGCGCCGGTGCGGGATGGGCGTTTGCGCTGGACGCAGGCACGTTCCTGGTGAGCGCCGCGTTCCTCTCGCAGGTGCATCCCCGCGCACGGGGCCAGGAGCCGGCGGGCGGCGAGGACGCGGAGCGCGTCGGAGTGTGGGAGTCGATCCGCGAAGGCGCGCGCGAGGTGCGCTCGCGCACGTGGGTGTGGGCGACGCTCGCGTCGTTCTGCGTGGCGCTGTTCTTCGGCCTCGCGTCCTGGTTCGTGCTCGGCGCGATCGTCGCCCAGGAGCAGTACGGCCACTACTCCGTCTATGGGTTCGTCGAGGCGGCGATCGGCTTCGGGACGATCATCGGATCGGTGGCCGGTGTGGGCTGGCGTCCCCGCTACCCGATGCGCCTGGCCATGCTCGCCACGCTGCTGTGGCCGCTGTCGACGATCCTGTACGCGGCCGGCGTCACTCTGTTCGTCGTGATCCCCGCGTCCGTGCTCGGCGGCGCCGGCTTCGCGCTGTTCGACGTGTGGTGGCTGACCGCGCTCGCCGAGCGCATCCCGCCGCACTCGCTCTCGCGCGTGACCTCCTACGACTGGATGGTCTCCCTGGGGTTGATGCCGGTCGGCTACGCGGTGATGGGGCCGCTGGCCGCCAGCCTGGGCGCGGTCCACGTGCTGATCGGCGGCGCCGCGCTCGCCGTCGTCGCCTTCGCCCTCGGTCTACTCCCGCGCGAAGTCCGCATGCTCGAGCGCCTCGGCGACGGCGCGCCGCCGGTCGAGCTCGAGAGCGTGCGCCACGGGCTCAGTCCCCGATCCTGAGCCGGCGGGTCAGATCTTCAACACGAGCTTGCCCGTGTTCTCGCCGTTGAACAGGCGCAGCAGCGTGGCGGGGAAGTTCTCCAGACCCTCCGCGATGTCCTCGCGCGAGATCAGCTTGCCTTCGGCCAACCAGCCGGCCATCTCCTGCACGGCCTCTCCGTAGCGGTCGAGGTAGTCGGACATCACGAAGCCGGTCATGCTCGCGTGGTTCACGAGCAGCGACAGGTAGTTGGCGGGCCCGCGCAGCCCTTCGGTGGAGTTGTACTGGGAGATCGCGCCGCAGATCACCACGCGGGCCCTGCGCGCCAGGTGCGCGAGCGCCGCGTCGAGGATCTCCCCGCCGACGTTGTCGAAGTAGATGTCGATGCCATTGGGGCAGTGCTCTCCCAGGGCCGCGTCGACGTCCTCGGCCTTGTAGTCGATCGTCGCGTCGAAGCCCAGGTCCTCGAGCAGGTGCTCGCACTTGGCAAGCCCGCCCGCGATCCCCACGACGCGACAGTCCTTCAGCTTGGCGATCTGACCGACGAGGCCGCCCACCGCGCCCGCGGCGCCCGACACCACAACCGTGTTGCCCGGCTCGGGGCGCCCGATGTCGAGCAGCCCGAAGTACGCCGTCACGCCGGGCATCCCCAGCGTGCCCAGATACACCGGCAGCGGCGCCAGGCTGGTGTCCACCTTGAACACGCCTTTGCCGCTCGCGATCGCGTACTCCTGCACCCCCAGGAGGCCACCCACGTGCTCGCCGACCGCGACGTCCGGGTCGTTGGACGCGATCACCTCGCCGGCGGAGAACGACCTCATCACCTCGCCGATGCCCACCGGCGGGATGTACGAGCGACCCTCGTTCATCCAGCCACGCATCGCCGGGTCCAGGGACACGTACTCGACCTCGACCAGCACCTCGCCGTCACCGGGCTCGCCGACGGGCTCCTCGGTGTAGCTCCAGTCGCTGGGCTTGGGCAGGCCCACTGGGCGGACGGCAAGTCGGAACTGATGGTTCACGGCGTCCATGGCATGGCCCTCTCCTCGTCGCGGTGGAGCGGCCCCCACCTGCTGAGGACACCATATCCGGGGTGCGTCCGACAGAGATCTGCGCGAGGCGCAAGCGCTGAAGGGTAGATGCACACGCGGGGGCGCCTGTCGTGAGAGTATTTCGCCGCCACCGCCACGCACCCAAGGAGCCACACATGCCAGACGTCGAGTTTCAGACCAGCGCCGGCAGCGCACCCGGATACCTCGCCGCACCCGCCGCCGACCACGGCCCTGGGATCGTGGTCATGCAGGAGTGGTGGGGCCTGGACGACCACATCCGCTCTGTGTGCGACCGCTTCGCCGCTGAGGGCTTCTATGCGCTCGCCCCCGATCTCTACCGTGGCGAGACGACCGCCCAGCCGAGCGAGGCCCAGCAGAAGATGATGGCCATGTCGATGGACCAGGCCGAGAAGGACATGTGCGGCGCGGCCGATTACGTTGCCTCGCAGCCCGGCTTCGAGGGCCCGGGCGTCGGCGCCGTGGGCTTCTGCCTCGGTGGCGGGCTGGCGGTGTGGGCCGCCGCGACGTGCCCCAACATCGCCGCCGCTGTCAGCTACTACTACGTGATGCCGCACGGCAAGCCCGACTTCAGCGCCATCAAAGGCCCCGTGCTCGGTCACTTCGGAACGGCCGACGAATTCATCCCGCAGGAGGATGCCGACAAGCTCGAGTCCGAGCTGAAGGACGCCGGTGTCGACGTGACCTTCCACCACTACGAGGGCGCCGGTCACGCGTTCTTCAACGACACCAACCGGTTGGGCACCCACGACCCCGATCTCGCACAGACCTCCTGGGAGCGCACGGTGAGCTTCCTGCGCTCGGCGCTCGGCTCCTGAGGCGCGGGGCAGCGCGCGGCGCCTTCCAGCCAGCTTGTCGAGACTGATCGTCACGCTCCTCGCGGCGGCCGCGCTTGCCGTCGCCGCGGCGCTCGCCCGACCGCAGGGGCCCACCGCGCGCGCGACGCCCGCCGCCGACGTCTCCGCCGCGGCGCAGCAGCCCGCGGCCCCACCGCCGCAACCGTCTGCGCCGCAGCCGCCCGAACGCTGGTCGGCGCCCGCGAACCTGAGCGGCTGTCCGGCCGCTCCCTCCGCTCGCGTCGTGTTCCCGAGCGACAAGCCCACGCAGGGCACCGGACCTGGGGCGATCGTCTGGGAGGACTCCCCGGCGTGTCCCGGCGGCGAAGGGGCGCGCGTCGCCCCGATCGGCGCAGGGGATCTCCCCGGCACGGCGATCGTGCCCAGGAACTCGAAGGGGCAGGCGATCGCCCCGCACGGCACGCTGGTGGCGAGCGGGGCGCCGCACGGGCAGATCGTGATCGCCGGCGCCAACGGGCTGCTGATCCAGGGCGCCGCCGGCGGGCCGTTCTCGCCACTGCTCGCCCCCGGAGGCTCAGCGGCGCCGATGGCGCTGACCACCGCCTACCTGGGCGACGTGGCACTCGCCTCGCCGCCCGCCGCTCCCAGCGGGGGGAGCGGCCTGAATGTTCACGTCGAGCGCTTCTTCACGCATCGCTTCGCACGTAACGTGACCGTGCGCTCCGCCGGCGGCGGCCCGCTGGAAGCGCTCACGCTGGCGATGGACTTCCGCAGCGAAGCGCTCGTCGTGTGGGCCCAGCACGGGGCGATCTACGCGCGCCTGGTCCCCAACAGAGGCGCCGCGCGGCCGATCGAGCGGCTGGCGTCGGTGGGCGCCCACGTGCGGATCGCGGCGCTGCTCAGCGACGATGACCATGGGATCGTCGCTTGGGCCGAACAGAACGGCAGCGAGACGAGCGTCTACATCGACCGCTCCAAGTTCGGCGTGCGCTTCGTGAAGCCGGAGCTGCTCGAACGCTTCAGCGACCCCGACGGGCTGAGCTCGCCGGCCGGCTCGCCGAGCCTCGTGCGGCTGAGCTCCGAGAGCGTGATGCTCGCCTGGGCGGGCTCCGCGGGCGGGCACTGGGTCGTACGCGCGGCGCCGGTCGATCTGAGCGGCGTGTTGACGGTGGGCACGATCGCCGCGCCCGGCGCCGACGCCCTGCTCGCCGGCATGGCGCCCGGCCCCGACGATGACGCGGTGCTGCTGTGGACCGAGCCGGCGCCGAGCGCGAGCGGAACCCCCGACCCGGCCCGCCAGGCACTGTTCGCGGCGCGCGGGACGGAGGCGGGCGCGAGCCGCGCGGTGTTCGACGAACCGGAGTCCGTCGCCGCGCCCGGTCCAGTGAGCGACCCCACCGTCGCGATCGATCCGGACGACGACGCCGCAGTGGCCGTCTGGCAGGGCGAAGCGGGCGCAATCGAGTATTCGGTACGCAGCCCCGACGCCGGCTCGTGAGCGCCTCCGCCGAGCAGGCGCGCCGCGCCCGGCGGGACTTTAGGAAAAGATGCTCGTCGAATGGATAGGGACTACGAGCATCAGACCCACCAGGCGGAGGACCGGCACTGGTGGTATCGGGGCCGGCGTACGGTGCTCGATGGTGTGATCGCCGGGCTCGGCCTGCCCGCCGATCCGCGCATCCTCGACGCCGGCTGCGGCAGCGGGCGCTTCATGGTGGAGCTCGCAAAGCTCGGCACGGTCACAGGCGTGGAGCTGTCGGACACGAGCGTCGTGCTCGCCCGCGAGCGCCAGCTCGGCGAGGTGATCTCGGGCTCGGTGCTGGAGATGCCCTTCGCCGACAACAGCTTCGATCTGGCGGTCAGCCTCGACGTGATCGAGCACCTCGAGGACGATCTCGGCGCGCTGCGCGAGCTGCGTCGCACGATCGCGCCCGGCGGCGCTCTGCTGGTAACCGTGCCCGCCTACCAGTGGCTGTGGAGCGGCCACGACGAGATCAACCACCACCACCGCCGTTACACCCGCCGCGCGCTGCAGCGCGTAGCCGAGCAGGCCGGCTGGCGCCAGGTACGCACGACGTACTTCAACTCGCTGCTGCTGCCGGTCGCGATCCTGTTGCGGGTAGTCGACCGTTTCAACACCAAGACCACCGAGTCGAGCCTCGATCTGTGGGTTCCGCCGGAACCGCTCAACTGGCTGCTCGAGCGTCCGCTCACGCTCGAGGCCTCACTGATCGCCCGCGGCGGTCGCATCCCCGCGGGGCTCTCCCTGCTGGCCGTCTTCCGCTAGATCGCTACAGGGGCGGCGCGTCGGCGGTTGCCGGCGAGTGCTCGCGAAACGTCCACGCGCGGTTGACGAAGAACGTGCTGACGGTGACCACCGCCGTGGCGCACACCTGCGCCACGAGCTTGTCGAGGTGGGCGTCGTGCACGAACAGGTACAGCAGGCCCTCGTCCACGCCCAGGCCGCACGTCTGCACTATGCCCCAACGCACCGGCGTGAGCGCGTCGCCGACGTGCTCACGGAAGGTCCAGCGACGGTTGAGCAGGAACCCGTTGACCGCACCCACCACGAAGCCGATGCCCGACGCCGCCAGGTACCACACGCCGAACACCTTCAGCAGCACCGTGTAGACGACCAGCGTCAGCAGGGTGTTGGACACGCCGACGATGCCAAACTTCACGAATTGGACGAGCATCGGCGCGTTCACGCCGCGCCAGGCTCGCGCTAGGCTGGTGTCCGACTCGTGCGTGTTGGTTTGCTCAGAGGGCGCCATGGGCACAATCAACGATAAATTGAGCGCACGCTTAACGCGCTCGCCGAAGATGCATGCTAGGCGGCGCCGCCCCCAGCGTCGGCCGCAGTAGAGAGATCACATGTCGGACATACCACTCCGCACCCCCAACCTACTCAGCGTCGTGGCGCCCGTGTACGACGAGGAGGAGCTCGTCGAGCAGTTCGTCGAGCGCGCGATCGCGGCCGTCGCCGACTTCGAGTTCGAGCTCGTGCTCGTCAACGACGGAAGCTCCGACCGCACACCTGAGCTGCTGGACGCCATCGCAGCCATCGACCCGCGCGTGCGAGTCATCCACCTCTCGCGCAACTTCGGCCACCAGGCGGCGCTGACCGCCGGTCTCGAGCACGCGGTGGGCGATGTCGTGGCGATGATCGACGCCGACCTGCAGGACCCGCCGGAGCTGATCCCAGACATGGTCGCCCAATGGAGCCAGGGAGCGGACGTGGTCTACGCGGTGCGCAAGCAGCGCGAAGGCGAGACCGCCTTCAAGCTCGCCACCGCCTCCTGGTTCTACAAGCTCTTCGACAAGCTCGCCCAGGTGGACCTGGAGCCGAACTCCGGCGACTTCCGCCTGCTCGACCGCCGCGCGCTCGACGCGCTGCTGTCGATGACCGAGCGCTCGCGCTTCCTGCGCGGCATGACCGTATGGGTCGGATTCACGCAGACCGCCGTCTCATATCAGCGCGAAGCGCGCAACGCCGGCGAGACCAAGTACACGCTGCGCAAGATGCTGCGCTTCTCGCTCGACGCGATCGCCTCCTTCTCGCACCTGCCGCTGCAGCTGGCCACCTACGCGGGACTGCTGTCCGCCGGCGTCGCCTTCATCGCGATCCCGGTCGTGATCGCGTTGAGAATCGCCGGCTCCTACCTGCCCGGCTTCGGCTCGATCACGATCGCCATCCTGCTGCTCGGCGGGATCCAGCTGATCGCGCTCGGCGTCATCGGCGAGTACGTCGGTCGCATCTACGACGAGGTCAAGCACCGGCCGCTGTACATCGTGCGCGAGGAGCGCAATCGCCCGACCGCGTCATCCGGTCGGATGGTGGCGCACTCCGGCGCCCGCGCCGGGCTGGGGGCGCGCACGCCCGAGCAGGTCCTGTAGCGGCTGTTACCAGAACGTGAAGCAGCGGCGCCGATCTGCGCGGCCTCGCTCTGGACCTGTTTTCATGCACCGATGCGTTGTTGCGCCTGGCGCTCCTCTGCCAGAGCCTGCCTGCCACCCGCCGGGCTCGCCGCGGCCCTCGCTCTCGCCGTCGCGCTCGCCCTCTCCTCGCTGGCTGCGGCCGCGGCCGGCGTGGCGCGCGCGGAAGAAGCGAGCACGTGCCCCGGGTCGAGCGGCGCCGCGTGCCCGTACACGAGCGCACAGATAATCGGCCAGCGCGCGGAAGGCGTCCTGCGCTTCCCCGAGGCGGTGGCGGTCGACACGCAAGGCAACGTCTATGTCGCCGACCAGCTGAGCTACGTCGTGCAGGAGTTCACCGCGAGCGGCGCGTTCGAGACGCAGTGGGGCTCCTACGGCGCCGGTCAGGGCCAGTTCGGGCCGATCGGCGGGCTGGCAACCGACGCGGCGGGGAACGTCTACGTGGTCGACTCCAGCCACGATCGCATCGAGAAGTTCTCTCCCTCCGGGGTGTTCATCACGGAGTGGGGGCGGAAGGGCACCGGGCTCGGCGAGTTCGAATTCGGCTCCTCCCAGAACTACACGCAGCCTCCCGGCGGGGGGATCGCCGTCGCGGGCGAGCACGTGTACGTGGCGGACTCGGGTAACAACCGCGTCGAGCGCTTCAACCTCGAAGGCGGCGAACCGATGGCATGGGGCTCCTACGGCAACGGTCCCGGTCGGTTCTCATACCCCCGCGGCGTGGCAGCCAACGAAAGCGAGGTGATCGTCTCCGACGACGACAACCACCGCGTCGAGAAATTCAGCCCGGAAGGCGCCTTCGAAGCGCAGGCAGGAACGCAGGGCGACGGGCCGAACCAGTTCGCCTTCCCCTACGGCGTCGCCCTGGACGCCGCCGGCGACGTGTACGTGGCGGACGACAGCAACGACCGCATCGTCGAGCTCACTCCCCAGCTGCAGTTCGCGGGAGCGTGGGGCGGCTTCGGCACGAAACCGGGCCAGCTGGCGTTCCCTCGAGCGGTGGCGAGCGACCCGGCGGGCGACACCTACGTGGCCGACACCGCCAACGACCGGATCGAGGTCTTCAACCCGGAAGGCGACTACCTGCGCACCATCGGCATCTCCGCCCACGGCCCGGGGCTGCTGACGGCGCCGCGCGGCCTGGCGATCGACCCCACCGGCCAGCTGCTCGTGTCGGACACCGACGGCAACCGCATCGAGGAGTTCGCCCCCGGCAGCGATGCCTACACCGGGCAATGGACGGTCGCGGGCGGCCACGCCGCCGGCTTCTACTACCCGCAGGGCATCGGCATCGACCCGCGCGGATCTGTGTACGTCGCCGACGTGGGCAACGAACGACTGGTGCGCTTGTGGGGAGAAGGCAGCTACCTGGGCGAAATCGGCGGCCCGGCCGAGCTCGGCGGGGCGCAGCTGGCGGGCGCCGGCTCGGTGGCGGTGTCCAGCGAATCCGATCAGACATACGTGGCCGACACGAACCACAATCGCGTGCTCGTGTATGGCCCGGAAGGGACGTTGCAGGCGAAGTGGGGAGTCGGCGAAGGCGACGGCTCGGCGGGTAACGGCCCGGGCGACTTCGACCATCCCGACGCGCTCATGATCGCCCCGGGCGGCGACGTCTACGTCGCGGACACCGGCAACGACCGGATCGTCGAGCTCTCCCCCACGGGCGCCGTCCTCGCGGTGTGGGGCTCAAAAGGCAGCGCCGACGGGCGCTTTCACTCGCCGGTCGGCGTGGCGGTGGATGGAGCCGGCAACGTGTACGTGCTCGACAGCGAAAACAACCGCGTGCAGGAGTTCGACTCGAGCGGGCGCTTCCTGGCCAAGTGGGGCGTTCGCGGCGACGGTGTCGGCGAACTCTCCGAGCCGGCGGCGATCGCCGTGGACTGCGCAGGCGACGTGTATGTGGCCGACACCGACAACAACCGCGTGCAGCGTTTCGACATGGTCTCGCCGGTTGGCAGCGGCTGCCTCGCTCCCGGCACCTGGCCGCCCCCGCTGAACGTGGCGCCGGTCCTGCACGTGAGCGTTCCGCGCGTGGCGGGAGTGCTGGCCAGACGCGGGCTCGCGCTGGCGGTGAGCTGCCAGCGCGGCTGCAAGATCCTCGCTACTGCGACGCTCGCGCCCGTCGTGCGCCACCCCAGCCCTGTGGCGCTGATCTCCGCGGCGCGGGGACTGCCGGCGAAGGTCACCGGTCACGTGCGACTGCTCGTGGACCCGACCGCCGTGCGTCGCCTGCGCAAGGAGCTGAGCGGGCGCAGGACGATGCGGGCACGTGTCACGATCGTCGCCGCCGGGCCCACCGGCCTGCGCACGACTCTAACGCGCAGCTTCGTCGTCAGCCGCTGAGCGGCCCGGCAGGAGGGGCGCGGCGCCACCATGTGCGCGCAGCGTCGATAATGGGCTCATGAGCGCAAACGAGCCGGTGCGTGAGAGCGACCCAGCAGCGATCGACCAGCGCCGCGAGCGGATCAGGATCGAGACCGAGCGCCACCGCATCGAGGGCGTGCTCACGCTGGCGCGCGACGGCTATCGCAGCCGCGTCTCAGATGTGCTGAACGCGTCCGAGCGCGACTTCATCACGCTCACCGACGTCACCGTCGCGCCGCTGGAGGGAGGGGCGATCGAGCTGCACGACTACCTGAGCCTCGCTCGCCGGCACATCGTGTTCGCGGTCGCAGCAGAGGAAGCGCCCTAGCTCGACCGTCGCGCGCTAATCCTCACGCACGTAGCCGATGCGCGACACCTGCACGAAGATCTCGCTGGTGTCCGCGGCCGTCAGGATCACCCAGCCGGGGGGCGCCATGATCGCGCCGTTGCTGCTGCGCAGGCCATCTCTGGCGTTGACGATGCGCCCCAGCGTCTCCGCGACGTCCTCAGCGACCTCGATCTCGATCTCATGCAGCAGGATGCGCGCCATCTGGGCTCCTTAGCTCGTGCGCGTAGCCGCGCGTTCCCGACTCATCGACTGAACAACGTTACGCTACCCGCCCGGCGCGGTGAGGTCAGGGGGTGAAATCGCCGGCGCTGTAGACGGTGCCGACGGGAGCCTGGGTGTTGGTCACAGCTATGGGACCTGCGTGCGCGCCCGCTGGCACCTTGACCTTGAGCTTCTTGGCGGAGGCGCTCTGGACCGTCACCGCCTGGCCGTCGAAGGTGACTATCGAGAGCTTGCTGAAGCCAACGCCCTTGATCGTGACGACCTTGCCGGGCTTGGCGCTCGCGGGCTTGAACGACGCTACAGACAGCGTCGGCGTGAACTTGGCGGCGCTCGTGGCGGTACCCGCGGTGCCCTTGACGGAGATGGCCGCCGCCAGGGCTCCGTCGGGCACGACGGCTTCGATCTGCGTGCTCGAGAGCACGGTGAACCGCGCCGCGAGGCTGCCGAACTCGACAACGCTCGTGCCGCTGAGATCCGAGCCGTCGATCGTCACCGAGCTCCCGGTGATCCCGGAGGGAGGTGTGAACCCGCTCACCGCGAGCACGTTGGAGGCGACGACCGCGGTATGGGCGGAGGCGGCCGGCGGGCCGGCGCCGGCCGCGTTGCTCGCCGTTTCCTGAACACGGATCGTCGAGCCGGCGTCGCTCGCCGTGAGCGTGTACGTCGACCCGGTGGCGCCGGCGATCGCCGAGCAGCCCGAGCCGGAGGCGTTGCAACGCTCCCACTGCCGGCTCAGAGCGGTGGGGGCCCCGCTCCAAGCGCCCGGGCTCTCTTTCAGCGTTTGGCCAACTTCCGCGCCGCCGGAGATGCCTGGCAGGGAGAGGCTCGCCGGGCTGCCGGGAATCGCGAACGCGTCCAGCCCCACCGGGCTGCCGATCCCGGTGGGCCCGTCGAAGCCGACCGCTGCTCGGCAGGCGGTGGTGCCTGCGCACGTCCCGTTGGCGCCCGCGACCACGTCGTAGAGGGCATCTGCTTGGCCCGCATGCGAGTACACGGTCGCCGCCGGGTAGGGCACGCCATGCGAGCCGCCCGCGAGCGCGAACTCGGCGGCGACGATCGGCGAGGCAACGGACGTGCCGCCCCACACGCCCCAGCCGGTCGGGCTGCCGTTGCCTTCGGGCGTGCTGTCATACACGTCCACGCCCGTTTCCGGGTCGGCGATCGCGGCCACGTCGGCGATCGAGCGCTCCTCGCCACAGCCGGTGGCGGAGAAGTCGGCCACGGTGGTCTGCCACAGCGGCGCGCCGAAGATCTGGCTGCAGCCGCTGCCGCCTTCTTCCCACGCAGTGCTGCTCCACGTTTCCTTGGATTCGCTCAGCGCGGTCCCCCCGACCGCGACGACGTCGGGAGAGTCGGCAGGGAAGTTGGCGTTGCCGGGTTCGCCGAGACACGCTTCGTTGAGATAGCCGCAGTCGCCGGAGCTGGCCGTGACGACCACTCCCGGGTGGTCGTAGTAGTCCTTGTTGTATTCGGCGAACACGCCCGACAGCGTGGGTTCCTCGGGGCCGGCGTAGGAGTTGCTGATCTCCGTCGCACCAGCGTTCACAGCCGCATCGACCGCCGCACCGAGGTTGACGAATTGTTCGTTGTCGGCCTCCACCAGCAGGATGCGGCAGCCCTGGCAGACGGCGTGCGCCATCTGCACGTCGATCGATATCTCTGAGGCCCATTCGCCTTCCTTTTTGGGAAGCGGGCTCGCCCGGCCTTCCTGGTCGATCTTGCGAAAGCAGCCGTCTGCGGTGGTGCACGGCGGCAGGCCGAACGTTTCGTCATAGACCGCCAGGTCCGCTTCGGCGCTCGGGTCGTCGTAGGCGTCGATCACGGCGACCGTCTGCAGCGACGAGGATGCCGTTTCGGTGGGCAGCGAGTACGCCGCGTGCAGGCTCTGCGCCGTCAGATACCCGGCGAACGGGTGCTTGTAGGTGACCGCGGGGCTCGCGCCGCCGGCCGCTTCGCCGGCCTGCACGGCCGCATCGGCCTGGAGATCCGCCGCTGTGAGCGATGCGGGCACGAGCTTCATCCCGAGGCACTCGGCGTTACCGGGACGAGGCACCCCACATAGTCGGTGCACGCTGAACGCCGAGGACCCAGGGGCCGCGAGCGCACTCGAGCACAGGCCCAGCGTCAGCGCCACGAGGAGGCCGAGCGCCAGCAACGCCGCTGCCGGGCGGCCTCGACTCCCTGTCTGCTCCGCCTCCCCACGGCGAACCCTCTCATCCATGACCCCACCAATCGTACTCCCCGGGGCAAGAAATAAAGACAGCTGGAGTCTTCGGCCTCAAACCTGCGGTCCCGCGGGACCGGCTACTCGCTGCTGGAGCGCTCCTCGCCCTCGGTGCCGGCGGACTCATCGGTCGGCTTCAGCGAGTCGACGAGCTCGCCCGCCTTCGTACCAGCCTTCTGGATGCGCTCTCTGTACTTCCCGCCCGTATGCTGGTCGGCCGCCGCCGCTGCCTTCCCGACGGCGTCGTGCAGCTGGTCGCTGTGCTCGGCGACCGTGTCCTGGGCCTTCGTCTTGAGCTCGTTGAGTCTGTCGGCGAGTCCCACGGCCGTCCCCTTTGTCGGTGCCACGCGATGTCGAGGCCATGCTACTCCGCCGCTCGCCGTGCACCCGAGCTGTCAAGCCACGCGCCGATCGCATGCCGCGATCATGCCGGCCCGCAACTAGACGGAAGTTGACGTGTTGTAAATCTCGACAAGGGGTAGGCCCGACAGATCGATCCCACTGCATCGGGACCGCGACCAGCCTGCCCATCCGAAACGAGGAGGAGAACCTGATGCGTAGAGCATCCACCTGTCTGGTGGCCCTGGGCCTCGCCCTGCTGGCGCTGCCGGCGGTTGCATCGGCGTCGCCGACGGTCAGCTTCAAAGCGGAGGCAGTGCCGATACCGGGCTTCCCGCACACAGGCAACATCCTTGGCGCTGGCGCGGCCGTGCAGGCCGAATACAAAATCTCGGGGACCGAATACGACAACTCGCCGCCGCCGTTGATCGGCATCAACTTCTTCCTGCCCAGCGGCACGAAGCTGCACACGACCGGCTTCCCGACGTGCTCGAAGGCGACGCTCGAACAGTTCGGCCCCGTCAAGTGCTCGAAGGGCTCGGCGGCCGGCCCGGTCGGTACGGCGAGCGGCTTCGTGACGTTCGGCGGCGAACGCGTCGTAGAGAACCTTGAAATCTCCTCCTACTACGCGCCGGGTGGCGGCATCGAGTTCTTCAGCGACGGCCACTCGCCCGTGTCGCTGGAAATCCTCTCCAACGGCCACTACACGAACCTCGGCGGCGGTGGCGGATATGGACCGAAGCTGATCACCGAAATCCCGCTCGTCGCCAGCGTGCCCGGGGCACCCTACGCGTCGGTCACGTCGATCAAGGTCAAGGCCGGCTCGGCATACAAGTCGCACGGGAAAACGATCTACTACGGCCGCGTTCCCACCAAGTGCCCCAAAGGCGGCTTCCCGATCAAGACCGAAGTGATCTTCGCTGAAAATGGGGAACTGTCGAAGCCGGAGACGGTGGACGCAACGTACAAGGCGCCCTGCCCACGCAAGTAATCCGGGCCCGCTGCGCGCCCGCGGCTAGTCGCTAAGACAGCTCGCGGGCGCGACAGGCGAGCTGGAGCAGCAGCAGGTCGTCGGGGCTGTCCTGGTCGACGTCGAGCAGCTCGAAGGCACGGTTGATGCGATAGGCGACGGCGTTGCGGTGCAGGTTCAGCCGCTGCGCGGTCCGCGTCAACGAGCTGCGCTCGTCCAGGTAGACGTGGAGCGTCTGGATCAATCGCTCCGCCCGCACGCCGCCGAGCGCGGACAGCGGTGCGAGCACCGACTTGGCCGCCTCGCGAGCGGTGTCCGAGGCGTACCAGTCCACGAGCGCGCGGCGCAGCCCAAACCTGTCGAACGCCACCGCCACGTCGGCGCGCTTAGAGGTGCGGGCGGCGATCGCCGCGGCTTTGGCCTCCGCCAGCGAGGCCAGCAGGCCGCTCGGGCCCATGCCGGCCATACCCACGCCGCAGCGCACGATGGCCTCCGGCATCCTCGCGCGAAGGTCGAGCAATATCCCTTCCATCACGATCGCCACCTGTCCGGCGGCCATCGGGCCCGGGTCCTCCGGGTAGGTGTTGACGAGCACGAACGCATCGCCGGCACGCGCCTCGTGCCAGGTGCCTCCCGCCGCGCGCGCGGCCTGCAGGGCTGCTCCTCCGAGCCGCATGCGCGCCTCGTAGGCGGCGATCTCCTTGCCCTCGGGCGGGTCGGTCAAGCTCTCGAAGTCCAGCCTCACGACGACATGCCACGCGTCGATCGGCAATCCCATGCTGCGCGCGCGCAGCACCACCTGCTCCCTCCCGTTCGGTGCCGCCGACAGCAGATCCGTCAGGGCCTCCTGGCGAGACTGGCGCGGCAGCTCCTGCATGCGCCGCGCGCGCGTCAGAGCGTCGGCGACACTCGCGACCGCCACGTGCAGGACGATCTCCAGCCCTATCGCCAGGTCGCCCTCCTGCGCGGGTGCCGCGATCCAGCCCTCCACGCGGTCATCGACGATCACCGCCCGGGAGACGAGCCCGGGCGGCTCGCGCGAGGCGATCGAGAGCGGCGCGCCGAGGGCAGCGCTCACCCGTTCCAGAAGGGACTCCACCGTGCCGTCCGCAGGATGCGCCTCGATCGCACGCACCGCCGTGTGCGCGCGCAGAAGCGCCACGTCGGCGTCCCCGGCGAGCTCGCGCCCAATCGCGAGCACGAGCTCGGCGAGGTCGATGTCGTTGCTCATGCCGAGGATCGCGGTACCCGAGCGGTGCGCGATCGCGGTGGTGGTCGATGCGACGCTGGCGACGTCGGCGCGGTGCAACACCAGGGCCGCCACGCTGCGGCTGCGCGCCACCCGCAGCGCCATGTCGAAGCGGTAGCTGCTCACCACCGCGGAGACGCCGCGGGTCAACAGCACGACGCTGTGCGCAGGCACATGCTCGAGATGGCCGAGGTCCTCGATCAGCGACACGCTCTCTGCCACCGGGTCCTCGCGCGGGCGCGAGACGTATCCAAGCAGCGGGCTCAGCGCCGGCGAAGCGACCAACTCCCCCAGGGAGGTCACGCACTCATCGTAAACCCAATCCGTTGTCCTACTGGACTATGTACCGAATGCAACTCCACGCGGGAAACCTTGCATCGCTTGCGCGCGGCTGTGCTCTGCTGGCCGGCGGTGGCGGGGGCAACCCGGCGCTTGCCCTGACCATGGCGCTGCACGCGGTGCGCCAGCACGGCCCGGTCGACGTCCTCGACCCTGGAGGACTGCAGGCCGATGCGGTCGTTCTGCCGTGCGGGATGATCGGCGCGCCGACGATCGCCGAAGAGCGCATCTGGAACGGAGACGAGGGGCGCACGCTGTGCGAGGTGATCGCAGGTGCCAGAGGCCATCCGGTCGATGCCCTGCTGGCCCTGCAGATAGGAGGCGCCAACGGCCTGCTGCCGGTGATGTGGGCCGCTCGATTGGGATTGGCGCTCCTGGACGCCGACGGGGCGGGCCGAGCCTTCCCGCGACTGGATCAGCATGCGATGTGTCTCGCGGGCATCGCACCCGGGCCCGTGGTCCTCACGGATGGTCGCGGCAACACGCTGCTGCTCGATCCGGCCGACGATGCATGGGCGGAGCGGCTCGCGCGCAGCGCACTGGCGGGCCTCGGCGGCGTGTGTGCCGGCGCGTGCTACTGCATGACCGGCGAGCAGGCTCCACGCGCGACGATCGCGAGCTCGGTTTCGCTCGCCCTCGCACTCGGGGAGGCGATGCGGGCCGACGACGTCCACCAGCAGGTGTGGGCGGCCTGCGAGACGCTCGGGGGCACCGTCTTGATCGAGGGCCGAATTCGCGCCTTGCAACGCCATTCGGACACCGGCTTCATGAGCGGGTCCGCGACCGTCACAGGGACCGCAGGCGACACCGGACGACAGCTGCACCTGGAGCTCCAGAACGAGTTCCTGCTCGCGCTCGAGGACGGTGTGCCGTGCGCGGCGGTTCCGGATCTGATCGCCGTGCTCTCCTCGGACACGGGCTCTCCCCTGGGGGTCGAGGATCTTCGCTACGGCCAGCATGTGATCGTTCTCACGTCTCCCGCGCCCAGCGTGTGGCGCTCGCGCGAGGGGCTCGCGATCGCGGGACCCGCGGCGTTCGGCTACGACTTCGAGCCTCCTTCCGGGGGAGCTCAGCCGCGCCATGCCTGAGCTTGGACTCGGCATCGGACTGCATCGCGGCGGCGCGGACGCCGTCCTGCTCGACGAGCGCTCGCGCATACTCGCGCACGCCAAGCTCGCCTGCGAGAAGGACGAACGCACGACGATCGGCGCTGCGATCCGCGCCCTCGACGTGACCAGCGATGTCGAGGAGGCATCGATCGGCCGCGCCATCCTGCGCTCCGCGGCAGTTGACGAGGCGCTCGAGCGGCGGCGTGGGCTGCGCCGGGTTGCGGTCGCGCGCGTCGGCAGGCCTCTCACGCTCGCCCTTCCACCGCTCGCCACCTGGCCCGAGCCGCTGCGCAGCGCGATCTCGGCGGGAGAGGCGATCGTCGGCGGCGGCGCCGAATACGACGGCGAGATGGTCGCGCCACTCGATGGAGAGGCGCTGGCGCGGTTCCTTGCAACGCTCGGTGGAGCGGCTGAGGCAGTCGCGATCACAAGCGTGTTCTCGCCGGTGGCGCCCGACCACGAGCTCGCAGCGGCAGAGATCGTGCGACGCGAGCTGGGGCCGGCCATACCCGTGTCGCTCAGCCACGAGATCGGAACCATGGGGCTGCTCGAGCGCGAGAACGCCACCGTGCTGAACGCAGCGCTCTCCGGGGTGGCCGAAGGCGTCGTAGGCAATCTGCGTGAGGCGCTCGAGGCCGAGGGCATCGAGGCAGACCCGTTCTTCGCCAAGGGCGACGGGACCGTGATGACCCCGGAGCACGCGGTCCGCTATCCGTTTCAGATGCTCGCCAGCGGGCCGGCGAGTGGCATGCGCGGCGCCGCGTGGCTGAGTGGCGTGCACGACGCGGCGGTCGTCGAGGTGGCCGCGCAGAGCACGACGATCGGTGCGCTCGTGGGCGGGCTGCCGCACGAGCGTGCCACCCCAAACGAGATCGCCGGCGTGCGGGCCAACTTCCGCGTGCCGGACCTGCTGACACTGCCATATGGGGTCGACGCGGCTGGAGAGGAGATACTCGGCGCGGCGCTCGAGAACGTCCGGCGCCCCGACGCGCCTGCGGCGCTCCTGGTGATCGGCGAGGCCGCGGAGCTCGTGCGCGATCGCCTCGACAATGTCGGCGAGATCATCTTCCCCAAGCACGGTGGCGTCGCTCACGCCGTTGGTCTCCTCGTCGCTCCCGCCGGCGGCGAGGCGGATCGAATCTGCGCAAATCGACCAGGCATCCGCGCGACGACGATGGAGGCGGCGCGAGCGGAGGCGCTCGCTCGCGCGATTCACGCGGGCGCCCACCCCGACCGCGTCGAGATCGTCGAGGTGCAGGAGATCCCCCTGACCTACGTCTTGGAACCGGCCGTGCGCATCAGGGCCAGGGCCGCTGGGCCGCCGGTCTAGATCCAGAGCCTCACGGTGAGGCCATCGGCGCAGGGGACGAGCTCGAGCCGGCGCGTGAGCTGGCGCGCGACCCACAAGCCGGCGCCATCGACTCCGGCCACAGTCGGCGGCAGGTAGCCGGCGGCGGGATCGTCGAGCCCGGGCCCACCGTCGGAGATCTCGAGCACGAAGCGCTCGTCGCATTCGCCGACTCGCAGCTCCCGTATGCCGCCGCCGTGACCCTCGGCATTGGCCAGCACCTCACCGGCGGCCTGCAACATCGCCTCGACGTCGGGCCGGGCGACGTCGGCGCGCGCCATCCGTGCGGCGAGCTGGCGGCGCAACGCGCGCACATCGCCGTCGAAGTCCAGCGGCTCGAGACCCGCCAAGGGCGGGGCCGGCTCCGGCGTCAGCGCGCTCACCACCTCTGACGGCGGGAGGTAGGACGGGCTGTCGAGCAGCCCCTCCGCGAGCAGCCGCGGGTGCGTGCACCCCGCGTGCTCGACCACGGCCTCGGGCACCACGCGGGTGTCATAGCCGCACGTGATCCACGCCGGGTGATGGGCGAACGCTCGATTGACGATCGCCTCATACGCGATCCAGCGGTCGTACTCGGCCTCGCTGTCGAGCGCCGGGAACTCCGCGAACACGCGCACCGAGGACGCCCCATCGCGGACGAGACGCCGCAGGGTCGCGTCGTAGCCCGCCAGCGCGGCCTCGGGACGCGTGTAGTGCTCGGCGCAATCGATGAACTCGACGCGAGCAGCGGCCGGGTCCAGCGCGTCGCGCAGGAGCCGGCCCTTGCGGGCGTCGACGACCATGATCGCCTCGCTCCCCTCCTCCAGACCCTCGCGGAGGAACGGCCCGATGCGCGCCGCCAGCTCCTCGTCGCCGCCGTAGACGAACAGCGAGTGCTCCAGCGCCGGCGAGCTCACCAGACCAGCTCGACCGCGGGGTCCGTGTCCCAAGCGAGCAGCGTCAGCAACTGGCGCACCGCGCCGGATGCCGCGGCGATCCTCAAGCGCTGCCCGGTGCGCCCGCGCAGGGCGCGCATACCGGTGACGTCCACATAGCTGAGGTCGGCGAGGTCGACCTGCAGCGGCCCGTGGAAGTGCGCGTCCAGCAGCGACACGAGCGCATCGGCGCACGCGAAGTCCAGCTCTCCGGCCAGACGCAGCGTCTGCCCGTCGTCGATGCGCGCTCCAGCCAGACAGCCCGTCTGCGCGAGCGCTGCCAGCTCCGGCGAGAGGTCGACCTCGTGGGCGGTCGCCAGGTCGACCTGCGTCGCAGTGTCGAAGTGCCCGTACCCGTACTGGCAGAGCGCCACGATCTCGCGGCCCTCCACCACGTCGCCGAACCGGTGCTCGTACTCCGCAAGCTGCTCGTGACCGGGCGGCAGGTGCAGCACCCAGCTCGTCTCGCCGGTGATGCTGAGAGCGGGATATCCCTCCGCGCGCGCACGGTCGTGCTCCTCGCGCATCGTCTGCAGCGTGCGCTCGACGTCAAAGGAGCCGTCCGGCAGGTACGCGCCGCGCGCGGGACGAACCTCCAGCTGTCCGCTCTCGATCGCCGGGCGCACCCGATCGCTTTCGCCGGCGAGCTCGCTCACCAACCCGTCCATGTCGTCCGCGTCGAGCAGGTAGACGACCTTGTCGCCTCGGCGCAACCCTTCGTGGACGAAGGTCTTGGCCGCCCGCAGCCGGTCCTGCGCACGGACGAACCGGCAGCACGCGTGCTCCCCCGGTCGGATCGCTATAGCGAGATCGGATTCGTCGGTGCTCATAGGGTCGGTCCGCTGCTGCCCATAGGCCGCCGCGTGGTGGAGTCAACCTCGATCGTGGGTATTGGAGTGAGCCCCAACCTCGCTGGACTTCCGAGTCAACCCTAATTGTGGGCTTGTAGTCAACCCTGATTCTCTCGGAGCGTCGCCTCGAGGCCGCCAGCGGTGACTTGTTGTGCACAAGCGACTAATCCGAGAGCCAGATTCGGCAACTACGACAAGAGTGGCACGACCAACGAGGGGTAGACCTAATGGCACCCATCGTCCCCAATCGCGTGAAAGAGGGACGAACTCCGCGCACGGGTCTTTCAACGCACACACCTCATCGACGGAGGTTGACAAATGTCTGCGGAGGTCTCAGTTGATCGCTCCTTGGCGGCCTGGAAGCTGCCGACACGCGAGACACAGGCCCAGCTCGTGCTCGCAGCCCGTTCCCGTCGGCCGGGAGCGCGGACCCGGCTGGTCGAGTCCTTCATGCCGCTGATCGGCAGCGTCGCGCGGATCTATTCCCGCGTGCCGGCGGTCGATCGGTCCGAGCTCATGCAGGAGGGCGTCGTCGGCGTGCTGCGAGCGCTCGAGCGCTACGACCCAGAGCTCGGCACGCCGTTCTGGGCATACGCGTCGTGGTGGGTTCGCCAGGCGATGCAGCAGCTCGTCGCGGAGCTGTCCCGTCCGGTCGTGCTCTCCGATCGCGCGCTGCGCCAGCTCTCGCGCGTGCGCGGCGCGCGGCGGACCTTCCACGCCGCGCATGGACGCGAACCGAATCTGCGGGAGCTCGCCGAGGCCAGCGAGCTAACCGTGGAGCAGTTGCAGCGGCTCACCGCCGCCGACCGCCAGCCGCGCAGCCTCGAGGAGCCGGTGCACGAGCTGTCCGACGGCGCCGCCACATTCGGGGATCTGCTGAGCGACCCCCGTGCCGAGCAGGCGTACGAGGATCTCGCCACGCAGTCAGAGGCGAGCCAGCTGCCGCGACTGCTCGACCATGCGAGCGAGCGCGAGCGGATGGTGATCGAAGCCCGCTTCGGCCTGGCCGGCCCGGAGCGCACGCTGCGAGAGCTCGGCCAGAGCATCGGCATCAGCGCCGAGCGCGTCCGCCAGATCGAGGAGACGGCGCTCGAGAAGATGCGCAGACGAGCCGCTTTTTCTCCGAGCTCGAGCCATCGCGTCGGCGCACGACGGGCGCGCCCAACGGCGCAGCGGCCGGCGCCACTCACGCCATCCACATCCCAGGGAGGTACCGCGGCATGAACCGCTCACAGCAGACTCGCGCCGGCAGCGCTCGCCGTGCCGCGGAGCGCGCAGCATTGGCCGGTGCCCAGCGCGTGCGCCGGCGGGAACTCGACCTGGTCGAGCTCTACCTGATGCAGATCAGCGCCCACCGCGGGGTGGAGTCTCGCCTTGGCCGCACCGACCCGCTGAGTTCCACTCGGAGCCTCGAGGAGCAGAGCATTGGCTCGGTGATCGACTACTACCTACCCTGACGGCGCTCAGCCCCGCACGCCTCGAGCACGACGCGGGCGAGACGCCACGACCGCCACGACTTGTCTTCTGCCGCCGCGTCCTATCTCCAGCCAACGTGACCGTCCTCTCCCCACCGCGGCGCCAGCCCATTCCCCGGGGCTGGCGCCGCACCGGCCGGTCGTTGCGCCGGTTCGCCATCCTCGACACGATCATCGGAGGCTGAGCGACCGTGTCCGTGCGTCCAGCCGAGGGGGCCTCGAACAGACGGCGATCTCCAGAGATCGCGCTGGCCGAGGCAGACGAGCTTCTGGAAAGCGAGCGGCTGCAGCGCATCCTGCGCTTTCGCGGCGGCGGGCTGCCGGTCGTCTCCATGTACCTGGCGATCCCGGCCACGCCCGGCGACCTGCACGCGCAAGCCGTCAGCAAAGCCGACAGTCTCCTGCACGAGGTTCGCCCGCGAGCGGAGGACCGGACGCGGGATCACCGCGCTCGACTGTCGCTTCGCGGCGACATCGAGAACATCGAAGCGGTCCTCGAGCACGCCTCCGGAAGGCCGGGCACGCTCGCGATCCTCTCGTGCAGCGGGGCGGGACTGCTCGAGGTCGTTTGGCTGCCGCGTGGGACCCGCGACGGCATCGTGGTCGACGAGACCCCATGGACGCGACCGATGCTGGCGGTGCTCGACGAGTACCGGCGCTGCTTTGCGGTGCTTGCGGATCGCGAGTCGGCGCACGCCTGGGAGGTGTACCTGGGGCGCATACGAGACGCGGGACCGCTGCTGCACGGCCGCGAGACCCGAGGGGCGAACCTGGCGGCGGTGAACGAGCGCCGCAGCCCGCGCAAGGCGGAAGAGCTCGAAAAGCGCCGCTTCCGGCTCTATGCCGGCGCGCTGGAGGAGCTCCTCGCAGACGACGCGGGCGCGGTGCTCACGCTGGGCGGTCACGAGGAAGAGCTCTCACACCTGCAGAAGAGCCTCGCGCAGCCGCTGCAACGGCGCCTCGCTGGGACGTTCACCGTGAACCTCTCCGCCGTCACCTCGGGGACGATCCTCGAGCAGGTGGAGGCGGTGCTCGAGCGCTACGAGCTGGAGCAGCAGCGCCGGCGCGTCGCCGAGCTCCTCGAACACGCCGAGGCCGGCGCACCAGCGGCAGTCGGCTTGGACCGGTGCCTGTGGGCAGCCTCGATGGCGGCCGTGCACGAGCTCTACGTTCAGGAAGGAGCGACCGCCCCCGGCGTCGTCTGCGATCGCTCGCGCTGGCTCGCGCTGTCGGGTGAGCGCTGCCCGATCTGCGGCGACCCGACGCGTGAGACGCCCGACGTGATCGACGAGCTGGCCCAGGCGGTGATCGACGACGGCGGCTCCGTCCATCACGTCCGCGCCGAGACCGAGCTGGGCGAGCAGCAGGTCGCCTGCTCGCTGTGGTTCGAGCTGTCCGCCGGCGATTGATCGCGGCCTACAGTGTGACGGTGAGCCGAGGCACGATCATCCAGTGCGCCAACTGCGGCACGAAGAACCGGGTGACCGCCACGGCCGCGGGTGTTCCGCGCTGCAGCGTCTGCCACACGCTGCTGCCGTGGATCGTGGATGCGAGTCCTGAGACGTTCGAGCAGGAGACCGCCTCCTCGGTGCCCGTGCTGGTCGACTTCTGGGCGCCGTGGTGCGGCCCGTGCCGCATGGTCTCACCGCTCGTCGAGCGCCTGGGCCGGGAGAACGCCGGTCGGCTGAAGGTGGTGAAGCTCAACGTGGACGAGGCGCCTGCGATCTCCGCCCGCTTCAGCGTGCAGGGGATCCCGCTGCTGGTGCTGATCCAGGGAGGATCGGAGGCCGACCGGCTCGTCGGCGCGGCACCCCTGCCTCAACTGCAGGCGTGGCTCGCGCCGCATCTGCCGGCGACTGGCGAACCCAGCTCGACGGCCGAGCAAGGCTAAAGCGGGCAACACCAGCCTCACGAGGCGCAGCCGCCGCCCCAGCCGATGCCGGCGGCGGGTGCGCCCAGCCTGACGGCTTGTGAGCTACCCGACGGCAGCGAGGGATTGCATGTAGTCCTCGGACTGGTCCTGAGGGATCTGTCCCACTTTGATCACGCGCGACCCGTTCGAGCCGTGGACCACGATCGTCTCCCGATACTCCCCCGGGAACGCGCCGTACACGCTGTAAGGCCTCGTGCCTTGGCCGATCGGCCCGGTCCAACCCATGACGTCGACCTTGAGGCCGCCGACCCAGTGCGGGTCCCGTACGAGCTGGATTCCGGAGGTGAAGTTCTGGACCTCCCCCGACACCTCGACGGAGAAGAAGCCGGGCCCGCCGAGCCCCGTCCATACGTATGTCGCTTTGGCCTCGTCGAACGGCTCATAGCCATAAGAGCCCATAACCATCCTCGCTCTCTTGTTAGCGGGCGCGATCCGTACGCATCGAACGAGCCGCCCCCTGATGCCGGATACCGACGTTGATCAACTCGAATGCACGCCAAGCATGGATTCGATCACTCAGGATAGTAGCTGCTGACGGGATTTGCGACTTTGCTATTCGAGGGGATCCGCGATCGGACCAGGCAGACGCTTGTAGACGGCAAAGAAGTCACGGTCGTCGGGAACCAGGTAGCGGTCGGACGACTGGTTGGGCTGAGGCTCGACCATCCGCGGGGTGAGCCCGTTGTGGTGGGTGTAGGTGATGAGCGTGTGCCAGTCGGGGTTGATGTCGAACTCCATGGCCCGCACGGCGCCGATGTGCTGGAGGATCTTCGCGATGGTGATGACCGTCTGGCCTTCGGCTGCGACGAACATGAGGTTGCCGCGGCGATCGATGCCGACGCCGGTGCGCCAGACCCGGGTGACGCCGCCGAGCGTGTATCCCCATTCGGGGCTGTTCGGTTCTTCGTTGAGCGCGGGGTTGAGGCGTCCGTTCCAGACGATCGGAGCAAGGCTCTGGCGCGCCCATGCGACTTCCGGTCCGGCGTTCGGGCCGCCGCTCCACTTGACGATGTCGACCCGACCGTCCCGATACCCGATCAGGGTGGCTTTGCCGTCCTCGAGCGGCTCGTTGACGCGGCCGTTTACGTTCGAGCCGTTTTCGCCGTCTTCGTAGGTGAAGCCGCCGTTGAAGGTGGCGAGCAGGCGCCAGCGCTGGCTGTAGGGCACCATCATCGGTCCGCGGAGGGCCGCGTTTGGCGGCTCGTAGCGGCCCGGGTAGTACCCCATCGCGGTGCGCGTGTGGTCGAACCAGGCCACATAGGCGACAAGCTCCGGATATTCGGCTTCGGGGCGAAAGGTGGTGACCAGCACCGGTGGGCCGCCGTCGATCGACGGTCCGCTCGGTTTCCAGATTCCTTCGCCAGGCAGCCGGTGGGCGAAGACCGGGTTGATCGGCCGTGGCCAGGCGGCGACCCTCCTACGTCGCGGCAGGCTCAGCCCGACTGCCGGCAGGCTCTTCGGCGCCGGTCCGCCCTTCTTCGGTGCGTCCGCGGTGTAGTAGATGTGCTCGATCTTGTCGACCAGCGAGTTGCCGAACGGCACCTCGGCCCTGACCCACTCGACGCTGCGCGCCCCGAACCGCATACTCGTCGGCTCCAGCATCCAGATCGCGTACGAGACGATCGCCCAGCAGAGCAGGCCGAGGACGGGCGTCGCGAACAACAGGCGTCGCCGTCGCCGCCGGCGCGTGGCGGCGGCCGCGCTCCGACGCTCGCGGCTCGCCGCAAGACCGGCGAGCGAATCGGTTCCACACGCCGAGTCGACCGCATCCGGCGAATCGAGCACGCCCGGACGAGTGCTCTCACCGACACCGTCAGGCGTGTCCTCCAGCCCACCGTGTCCGCCCGGGTTGTGCTCTCCCGCCTCCAAGGTCCCAAACCTACCCCCGCTGCCATAAGCGGACCACTAGCGCGGGGTGAGAATGCATTCATCAATTTCACCGGGGTCTCGACGCCGCTTGGGTTCGCCGGGCGGGAGCGGCACGGTGACGCGGGACTGGCACGGAGAGGGCGGGAAAGTCCTCGAAATCTCCGTGGGCCTTGATCGGGCGGCTCCATAGGGAGCGATTTGGGGCCAGCGAGCGGCTAGTAGGCGACGGATGGCCGGTCGGGCCGAAGCAACGAGGCGGATCACTCATCCGGTCGGCGGTACGTCGGTCCGCTGCGCCCATCGATCGGATGTCGAAAAGTAACCGCAGCCCTGAGGATGCTTATCCGATGAGCAACCCAGAGCAGACCATACAGCTCGCCCGCAGCCTGGCCGAAGAGGTCATGGGCGTTGCGGGCGAGCTGCTCCTGTCTGACACTGACATCGAGCATGTGCGGCGGCGTTACACGATGCCCGTGATCGAGCTTCTCGGTGAGGCCGAGGCGCTCGGGATACTCGCCGCCAGTGGCGACCGAGATGCACTTGCCGCACTCCACCGGGTCACGAGCAGACTTGCCGAGTTGAAGGATGAAGCGCTTGCGGCGAGGGGCCAATCAGGTGGATGAGGACGATGAGCGCTGAGCCGCCCGTCCCTCGAAGCGACGCGCCATCGCCTCGGCGAGCGCGCGCTGCCGTCCGTCCGTCAGTCGCGGCACAACTTCGCGCAGCAGCTCGGCAGCCTTGAGATGAGCCTCGGGAGCCATCGCCGCAAGCCTCCGGCTGCTCTCCTCAACAAGGCGACACGACTCATTGCTGACCGTCATAGGACAAGCATACGGCCAGATTTCGAACGACCGCCCAACACCGGCCCAAAACGGAGAGGGCGGGATTCGAACCCGCGATGGAGTTTAACCCCCATACTCGCTTAGCAGGCGAGTGCCTTCAGCCTCTCGGCCACCTCTCCCTGGGATCGGCATGGATCGGCCTGCCAGTGTAGAGGCTGGCAGGCGCCGCCGGTGAGCGCGCAGCCCCGATTGCGCCTCAAACCGTCCTCAGCGCGTCCGCCGGAGCAAGGCGCGCGGCCCGAATCGCCGGCAGCAGGCCCGCGAGTGCGCCGATCAGCAGCGCCGCGCCGAAGCCACCCGCCCACGCCGTCGCCGGGACGACCACTTCCCAGCCCTTCGTGGCCGCGTACACGGCCGTTGCCAGCGCGCCCATGCCAACGCCCACCGCGCCGCCGCCGAGCGCCAGCAGGATCGCCTCCGCGAGGAACTGCGTGCGGATCTGCCCCTTGGTCGCGCCCAGCGCGCGACGCAGGCCGATCTCCGAGCGGCGTTCCAGCACCGAGATGACCATGATGTTCGCCACGCCCACCGCGCCCACCAGCAGCGCCACCGCGCCCAGCCCCAGGAACAGGCCGTTGAGGGCGCTCTTGGCATCCGCGCGCGCCACCAGCGCCGCCGACGGCTGGCTGACGTCCACTTCGTTCGGCGCTTCCGGGTTGGCCGTCTGCGCCAGCACCGACTGCACAGCTCCAACCTGTTCGTCCTCCGCGCGCACGTACACCGTGTTCGCATGCCCGTCGGAGGCTAGGTAGCGCTGCGCGGCAGCGAAGCCCACCAGCACCGAGCTTTCTATTTCCGGCGTCAGTTCGGAGGGCCCCAGGATGCCCGCCAGGTAGAACCACTGGTCCGCCACCCAGATGCGCTCGCCCGGATACAGGCGGTCGATGCCCAGACGTTGCGCCGCCGCCGAGCCCAGCACCGCCACAGGCTCCGTCGCCGTCGCCGCGTTCAGGAACTCGCCCTGGGCAACCTTGATCGACAGCAATGCCGGCAGATCGACGCTCGCCGCCTGCACCGTCAGGGCGTTCGTGTCGATCGCCGGGATCAGGGGCGTGCGATAGACGGCCGCCGTGACCTTCGCCGTCTCCGCCACGCTCGTAACAGGGTCGATGCGGGCGATCATCGCCGGCGCCGCCAGCGGCAGCTCCGCCGTCTTGCCCGTGAAGCTCTGGCCGTTCGTCACCGTCAGCAGGTTCGTCCCCAGCCGGTCGATCTGCCTCAGCAGCCCCGCCTGGCTCGAGGAGGAAAGGCCCAGCACAGCCACGATCGCCGCCACCCCGATCGCGATCCCCAGCGCAGACAGACCCGCCCGCATCCGCCTCGTGCGCAACCCCACGCTCGCCACGCGCGCCAGATCGCCAGGGCGCAGCCTCTTCGGGACCAGGCTCGCCGCCGTGCTCACAGCAGCGGCCCAGGCGCTTCGTTGACCAGCGCAAACGCCGCCGGCCTGGCACGTCCCGCTGTCGCCTTCACGATGTAGCCGCCCTGCTCGCGCGTCGCCGTGAGGGGCGGTGCCAGCGCGATCCCGCACGCGTCCGTCTTGACCTTCACCGCGCGCGGATGGGAGACGCGGGGGCGATCCTGCCCGCGACCCGCAGAGCGGATCGTGAAGCGTCCGCTCGGGCCACTCGCCGGCGCCGCGAACGTCACCAGCGCGCCCGGCACCGGGTTCTTCTGCGCGTCCGTGACCGTCACCGCCAGTCCGATCGGGAAGCGGGCTCCCGCTTCAGTCGACTCCGTTGCCGCCACCCCAGCCGCGATCTTCGCGGGCGCGCCCGCGAGACTCGCCAGCGCGAAGCTCGTCTGGATCGCGGCGCTCGACCCGCCCGCACCTGAGCCCGACCCGCCGGCGGGGCTCGCCGCACCGCCAGCGTCCGACACGGCGGCCGTCGCTGTGAAGCGGCCCGCCGCGGCGTTCGCCACGAGGGGTGGCGAGATGGCCACTCCCGAGGAGTCGGTCGTCGCGGTCGCCTGGGCGCCACCGCCGATGAAGCTCGCGCCCGCAGTCGAGCTCGCGCCGCACGCGCTCGAGCCAGCGGTGCCCGAGCCCAGCGTAAAAGTGACCGTCGCGCCCGCCACCGTGTTTCCGTTCGCGTCCAGCACCTTCACCTGCAGCGCCTGCGCGAACGTATGCAGGACGCGTGCCCGGCGCGGCGCCACGCCGGTCGCGAAGATCCGCGCCGGGATCCCCGCGGCGGTGTTCGTCAGCGAGAACGACACCGAGCCGTACTGCGAGCTGGCCGTCACCGTGTAGCTGCCCGCCGTGTCGTTCGCCGTGAACGTCGGCGCCATCGCCGCCCCCGAGGCGTCGCTGCCGACCGTCACCGTGTGCGATCCGCTGCCCGCGAACACTCCGCTTGCGCCGCGCGACGGTGCGCTGAACGTAACCGCCACCCCCGCCGTCCCCGTCACAGGGCAGCCGTCGCTGTTCCCCAGCGCCACCTGCAGGCTGGTCGCGAAAGCCGCTTCCAGCGGCGATGTCTGCGGGGTGCCCGCCGTCAGCGTCAGCTCGTTCGGCGGATTCGACGACGGACAGCTCGCGCCCGCCGAGCCGCCCGGCGCTTCCGTTTCGCCCTGCGCCGGCAGCGGCGCCGCGGCGAGCGTGCCAACCACGCTCGCCGAAGCCAGTGCAACGAGCAGCCCGTGACGAGCCCACCTGGCACCGTACCGCCGCCACGCCATCCCGATCATCAAAGCTCCACCCCCGCCGAGTCGGCCACGATCCGTCCGTCGAGCATCTGCACCTGGCGGGGTAGCCGCTGCGCCAGCTCGCGGTCATGGGTGATCACCACGATCGTCGCGCCCTGCGCGTTCAGCTCCCGCAACAGCGCCACGATCGCCGCGCCCGAGGCGCTGTCCAGGTTGCCCGTCGGCTCGTCCGCCAGCACGATCGCCGGGCGGCCCACCAGCGCGCGGGCGATCGCCACCCGCTGGCGCTCACCACCCGAGAGCTTGCTCGGACGGAACCCCACGCGGTCCGCCAGCCCCACCCGCGCGAGCGCCTCCCCCGCGCGCTCACGCCGCTCCGCCGCGCCCGCCCCCGCATACAGCAGCCCGTCCGCCACGTTCTCCAGCGCCGTCGAGTGCTCCGCCAGGAAGAACTGCTGGAAGACGAAGCCGATCCGCACAGCGCGCAGGGCCGCCAGCTCGCGGTCGGACAGCTCAGCCACGTCCAGGCCCGTGATCGCCACCACGCCCGTGCTCGGGCGCTCGAGCGTTCCGATCACGTGCAACAGCGTCGTCTTGCCCGAGCCCGACGGACCCACGATCGCCACCAGCTCGCCGTCGCCCACCGCAAAGCTCACATCGCGCAGGGCGTACACCGGCGCCTGCGCGCCGTAGGTCTTGCTCACGCTGCGCAGCTCCAGCACGCTCGGCCAGGCCGGGGTCATGACGACGGCACCACCACGCGCTGGCCCACCGCCACTTCTCGCCCGCTCACCTGAACGAGTCCTTCCGCGTCGTCGAACAGGCCCAGCGACACCGCCTCCAGGCGGTGAGCACGGCCTTCCACGACCTCCAACGCGTAGCCGCCCCCGGCCAGTGCCAGCAGTGCGTCCACCGGCACCACCAGCGTGCTGGGGACGCTCGCCGTCGTGATCGCCACCGTCACCGGCGCTTCGTCCAGGTGCCCCATCGCGCTCGGGTCGCTTGGCGCCACCTGCACTTCGATCGTCGGCCCTTCTTCGCCGCCTTCGCCACCGCCTTCGCCGCCTTTGCTCGACGGCGATTTCGCCACCGTCCCCACCGAGCTCACCACCCCGGGCGTCGTCTGCTCGTCGGGCAACGTGATCGTCACCTGGTCGCCCACCTTCACACTCGACTGCTGCGCCGCGCTCAGCTGGATCGTTACCTGGGGAACCGTCGAGCTGATGTCCAGCACCGGCCCCGGCGCCACGTTCGCTCCGACCGTCGGCGTCACGCTCGTCACGCGCACCGCCCCGCGCTCGAACACCACCGACCCAAGCGGCAGCTCGCGTGTCGCCGGCGAGCCGTACTGCAGCACCACCGGCCGGCCGCTGATCGCATAGAGGGTCTGTCCGCTCGAGATCACCTGACCGACCGACGGCAGCTGCGTGAACGTCGAGCTCGGCCCGTACACCGCCTCCGAGGAGCGCGCAGCCGACAGGCTTTCCTGGGCGCGCGTCAGGCCCGCTTGCGCCGAGGCGAGGGACGTTCTGTCTGCAGCGACCTTCACCGCGGCCGTGCTCGCGCCCTGCCGATCGCTCGAGACCGTCTCCACGTCGCCCGTGCAAAGACCAGCACTCGTGCCGCCCGGCGAGGCGCCGTCCGAGACGTCTTCGCCGCCCGGCGCGGATCCGGTGGAGGCGCTTTCCGCGGCGCCCTCGCCGGCGCAGTCCACCGACTCCTTCTCACGCGCCGCCGACAGCGTCGCCTGCAGTCCAGAGAGCGTTGCCGCGTCAGCCGCCAGCGATGCACTAGCCGTCTGCAGCATCGCTTCAGCCGCGGTGACGGACTGCTCGGCCTGCGCCACCGCCGACGGCGGGGTGCCGGACAGCATGCGGATGCTCGACGCACCTGCATAGCCGAGCGTCCCCGTCACCGGCGTCTGCGAGGACAGCGGCCGCTGCGTCACCGTCGCCAGCGACGTCGCCGCCGTGTTGTCAGCGACGCCGCCGGGCTTGCTCGGGCCGGCGAACGGGTCGCTCACGACGAGCACCAAGACCACGACCGCCACCAGCACTAGCCCCATCCCCGCGAGCACGATCGGGCGCGGGTTCCGCCAGGCGTTCACTAGCCGCCCGCGCGTGTGCCCGCGCCTGCGCCCGGACGCAGGCTGCTCGGGATCAGCGACTGGCAGGCCTGCTCCGCCGACTCGAACGTCGCGGAGTGCGTGTCCACGCTGGGCGGAAGGTGCACCCCGCCACCCGTGAACGTCGGGTCCGGGAGGTCCGGCTCGCCGTGCGAGCGCATGCACGCGGAGAGCTTCAGCGCCTGCGCCCCCGGGCTGCCGGACCCCGAAGCAGCGGACCCGCCGGTGGCGCTCGTCGTAGCTGTCTTCGTCGAACCCAGGTGTGCCACGCCCGCGGTTGGGGAGCTGGCGCCGCAGCCGGCGAGGAGCAGCGCGCCCGCCACCAACGCCGCCGCTGTGGCGCAGCCCCGCCGCTCTCCCGCGCACCGAGCTTTCCAGCCCGCCCGGGTCATGAGCGGCCGCGCAGACTGGGCGGAATCAGCGACTTGCATGCCTGCTCCGCTGACCTGAACGCCGCGGTGTTGGTGTTGAACGATTGCGGCAGGTGCACCCCGCCGCCCGAGAACGTCGGATCGGGGAGGCTCGGCTCGCCGTGCTTGCGCACACACGCCACGAACTGCAAGACCTGCGCCTGTTCGGCGGTGCTCAGCCGGGCAGCCGGGCCCGAGCCTGGTCCGCCGCCTGGCAGAAGCTTACGGCACGCTTGCTGGGCGGACTTGAAGTGGGGGTTGCCCGTGATCGCCGGCGTGACCCCGACCGCCACTTTCACTTCGCCGCCATTGGTCGAGACCTTCGGATCGGGGAAGTCCGGTACCCCGTGCGCGCGTATGCACGCTCCGTACGCCACGCCCTGGCTGGCCGGCGACGCCGATTCCGAGGATCCGCCGCCTTCCGACCCGGCCGCTGAGGGGCTTTTGGAGCCGCCGCCGCACCCTGCCACCAGCAGCGCCAACGCCGCAAGCCCCGCAATCAGTCGTATCGCCTTCATCCCGTCGTCTCCTCGCGCTGGCTGGATGCTGCGTGCGAGGCTGTTCTACGGGACGGCTGGTTACACCACGGTGACTGCAGCTGTCACCGCGCTGTAACCGCGGATGCGCCACGCTGGGTGGTCCATGCGAGTGCTACTGGTCGAGGATCACGCCGAGCTTGCCGACACGGTCGCCACAGGGCTGCGCCGCGAGGGCATGGCCGTCGACGTCGCGCTCGACGGGCACGACGCGCTCGCGCACCTGGCGCTCACCGACTACGACGTGCTCGTGCTCGACCGGGACCTGCCAGGCGTGCACGGCGATCGGATCTGCCGCGCGCTCGTCGCCGAGGGACGCGACGGGCGCATCCTGATGCTCACCGCCGCCGGCACGATCGAAGACCGCGTCGACGGCCTCAGCCTCGGAGCCGACGACTACCTGCCCAAGCCGTTCGCCTTCGCCGAGCTCGTCGCGCGGGTGCGGGCGCTCGCCCGCCGCTCCGGCACCGCCCTGCCGCCCGCGCTCGTGCACGGCGACCTGCGCGTCGACCCCGCAAACCGCCTCGCCAGCCGCGGCGGGCAGCGCCTGGCGCTCAGCCCCAAGGAGCTCGCCGTGCTCGAGTACCTGCTCGGCGCCGACGGCCGCGTCGTCTCGGCCGAGGAGCTGCTCGAGCGAGTTTGGGACGAGAACACCGACCCGTTCACCACCACCGTCAAGGTGACGATCCGCCGGCTTCGCGCCAAGCTCGGCGAGCCGCCGCTGATCGAGACCGTGGCCCGCGGCGGCTATCGGATCTGAGCGCTCCTGCGCCTGCCCCGTTACACGATCCGGCTGCGCCTCGCTGTTCTGTACGGCGGCGTCTTCTCGATCTCGGGGACGCTGCTGCTCGCGCTCGTCTTCTTGACCGTGCGCTACTCCTCGCACAGCGCCGTCTCCGCCGGCGAAGGGGTCGCGGCGAGGCTCGTGGAACGACACGCGCACGTACACGTGTCGCCGGGGTCGACGCTCTCGGTCGTGCCCGAAAGCGCCACGGCCCGGCGGGCGCATCAACTCGGGGCGGTGGCGGTCAACGTCAACAACACCGATCTGCATCATCTGCTGATCCTGTCGGCCGTCGCACTGGCGATCATGGCGATCGCCTCGATGGCGCTCGGATGGTTCCTCGCCGGTCGTGTGCTGCGCCCGCTGCAGACGATCACCTCCACTGCGCGTGACATCTCCGCCTCCAACCTGCACGAGCGCCTCGCGCTCAAAGGCCCCAACGACGAGCTGCGCGAGCTCGGCGACACGTTCGACGGGCTGCTCGGACGGCTGGAGGCCTCGTTCGAGGCGCAGCGCCAGTTCGTCGCCAACGCCTCGCACGAGCTGCGCACGCCGTTGACCCTCGAGCGGGCGATCCTCGAGGTCACGCTCGCCGACCCGTCCGCGGACGCCGGCGCGCTACGCGCGGCCTGCGAGCGGGTGCTCGCGATCGGAGGGGAGCAGGAGCGGATGATCGACGCGCTCCTCACGTTGGCGCGCAGCGAGCGAGGCTTGGAACGCCGCGATCCGCTGCATCTGCAGAGCGTTCTCAGCGCTGTGCTGGCCGAGCGCCGCGATGACTTCGCTCGCCGCGGCCTGCGGCTGGAGACCAAGCTCCAGGACGCCCGCACCAGCGGCGATCCACGGCTGATCGAGCGGCTCGTCGCGAACCTGATCGACAACGCCATCCGTCACAACGCCACAGACGGCTGGGTCGCCGCGACGAGCACCCTCGAGGACGGGCAGGCGGTCCTGCGTGTCAGCAACAGCGGGCCGACGATCGCGCTCGAGGAGCTCCGGCAGCTGACCCAACCCTTTTACCGGCGCGCCGGGCGAACCGGCCACGGAGACGGCTACGGGCACGGCCTCGGACTTTCGATCATCGACGCGATCGCCACCGCACACGGAGCGACGCTCGCGTTTCAGCCGCTGCCTGAGGGCGGCCTGCGGGCTGAAGTGCGATTCCCGGCTTCTGACGTGTCGTAGGCGCCTCGCCTATTCGCTCGCCGGCGCGCCCAGCACGTCCAAGCGTGCCCGGTCGGATGTAACGTGAATTCCGAGGGGTTGCAATGCAACGCGATGCCGCTTATGATGCATTTCGCGCGGGGGCGCCTGCTTTCACGGACGGTCGATGGTTCGGGTCCTTCCGCGCGATCGAGGCTCGATCAATACAACGGAGTGAGACAGAGGAGATGGGGTCGATGCATGTAAGGGGTTTGGCGCGGGCTGCGCTCGCGCTCTCGATTCTCGTGGTTCTGGTGGCGCCGTCCGGGGCGGAGGCGTCGCCAGTGGAAGGGCCGTCGGGATCGGCGTTCTACACACCGCCGTCGCCGACTCCGGCGGGCGCGGCAGGCGAACTCGTGTGGTACCGGCCGGCGACGGTCAACCTGAACGTCACGCTTCCGAGCATCAAAGCGTGGACGGTGCTGTATCAGTCGACGGGCCAGCAGGGCCAGCCCGACTGGGTGACGGGAACCGTGATCGTGCCAACCGCGAAGTGGAGCGGAAAAGGGGAACGGCCGGTCGTGAGCTACGCCGAGGGCACGCAGGGGCTTGCGCACCAGTGCGCGCCGTCGCTGCAGATCGCCGAAGGCACAGAGTACGACGGCGGCGCGATCGTCGAATCCCTGAAAAAGGGCTATTCGGTGACAGTCACCGACTACCAGGGCTACACCAACGGCGCGGTTCCGACCTACTCGGCCGGCAAGGCGGAGGGTCAGGCTGTGCTGGACGCCGTACGTGCGGGACGCCAGGTCCCGGGGTCCGGCATCACCGAAAAAGATCCGGCGATCCTGTGGGGCTACTCCCAGGGTGGCCAGGCCGCCGGCTGGGCGGCTGAGCTGCAGCCGACCTATGCGCCCGACGTGAAAATGATCGGGCTCGCCGCGGGCGGGGTCCCCGCCAACCTGCAGGCCATCGGTGAATTCGACAACGCGTCCGTCGGCACCGCCTTCGGGCTGGACGGGCTGATCGGCCTCAGCGCCGCCTACCCCGAAGAGTTCAACCTCGCCTCGTTCTCCAACGCCGCCGGTCTCGAAGCTGCGGGGAAGCTGCTGAGCGAGTGCGCGATCCAGTCGCTGCGGGAATTCCGTGACATCAACAGCGCCGAATACACGATCGGCAACAAGTCGTTCACGCAGCTGGAGGCCGAACACCCGGCGATCGAAACGATCATCTCCGAACAGCAGCTGGGCACCAAAGCGGTTCCCGTGCCCGTTTACCACTACCACGGCCTGGAGGACGAGTTCGTTCCGGTGAAACAGGATGTGGAACTGCACCAGAAATGGTGCGAACTGGGCGTCAAGGACGACTTCCAGCTGTACCCGGGCGATCACCTGCTGACCGACCCGACGGCGATCCCCAACGTGATCAAGTGGATCGAAGAACGGGTGGCAGGCAAGACGGCGCCGAGCACGTGCGGGGATCACTCCGCGAGCGCGACGCTCCCGTCCTCGGCTCGCCTGACGCCCGAGACAGGCGATCTGATCATCCCGCTGCCGGCATGGGAACTGAAAGGCAAGGTCACCGAGGCCAAGAGCGGCATCTCGGTCGAAGTTCCCAAAGGCTCGACGCTGAGCGCCGAAGGCGATGTCACCACGGGTGCGCTCACCGCGACGCTGTCGATACCGCCGATCGACCAGACGATCGACATCGGCCTGATCCCGGTGACGGTCAAGGGCGCGCTCACACCTACCGGGACGATCCACGGCACCGTGAGCCTGACCAACGGCGGCGTGTTCAGCGAGAGCGCCAGCGGATCAGCGAACGAGCTGGTCGGCTCGGTCGGGGTCGGGATCTTCACGGTCCCGATCGGCTGCACGACGGTCGAACCGATCCAGCTGCCGTTGAGCATCTCCGAGCCCGTGAACGAGCTCGTCACCGGCGGCTTCTCGTTCAAGACGACCGTCACCGTCCCGGAATTCGGCGGCTGCGGCCTGTTCGGGCCGATCCTCTCGGCCACCATGTCCGGACCGGGCAACACGATCGAAATGGCGGCGACACCGCCGCCACCGCTGAGCTGGTGAGGGCGCTGCTGGGCTCAGCGGGCCACACGCTGGGCTGAGCATGAACGGGGGCGGCCGCCGGATCGCGGCCGCCCCCGTTCGCCTGAGAACCGCTTTCAAAAAGATCGGCACGCCCGGATGCGTCCCTGGACACGGCGCTGGATCGCCACGTGCCGGCTTGGCCGTGCTACCAGCACGGCCTTCACCGGCCCGCGTCGCCCAGCTTGGTCCATGAACGCCCCGACCGCACCGCCTATTTTGAAAGCGGTTCTAAACCCTGAGGAGCATCCGCAGGATCGGCTCGGCGCGCTGGGCGTCCGGCCGTTCGCCTGTGATGAGGTCGAGATAGGTGTAGGACTCGATCAAGCGCACGATCACGTACGCGAGCTCGTGCAGATCGATCGGGAGCTCGAGCCTCGAGGCATCCGCTTCTTCCTCGAGCACGCCCTGGACGGCGTCGATCAGGCGCCGCTGGAAGCTCGTGCTACGACCGGTGAGCAGGCGCATTGCGTGCTCACCGTCTTCGCCCAGCCAGCGCTGCACGCCGGCGTTGTTGATGATCGTGTCGAGGAAGCCCGTGATGACCGCGACGACCCGCTCGGCGCCCTTCGCGTCCACTTTGGCCTCGACGTAGTCGAAGGTTCGTAGCGCGAGCGACCACACGACCTCGACGATGAAGTCATCGCGCGAGCCGAACCAGCGGTAGAGCGTCACCCGATTCACGCCCAGCTCGTCCGCGATCACGCCCATGTCGATACGTTCGGGAGCGAGAAACCTGCGTCGCCCGCTGCGCAACGCGTCCGCCGCCCGCGGTTTCGCCGCAACGCTCATGAACACAAGGATCGCACGCCATGCAGCCGCCGGCGGCCGGCCACGTGGCGGCTATCGGTCTCCTCACGCGCCAGCGGCATCCCCTTCGATCTCGGCCACATCCGCCTCGGTGAGCTCGAGGCTCGCCGCGGGCAGGATCGGATCGACCTGGTCGGGACGGCGGAAGCCGACGATCGCGGCGTCGACGGCGGGGTTGCGCAGAGTCCAGGCAGCCGCCACAGCACCCGGGGTCGTGTCATGGCGGGCGGCGACTGCCTGCAGGCGCTCGACCAGAGCGAGGTTGCGCGAGAGCTGCGGCTCTTGGAACCGCACGTCGTCTTTGCGCCAGTCGTCGTCCGCCATCTGCTCGATCCGCGTCCGGGTCATCTTCCCCGTGAGCAGTCCGGAGCCCATCGGCGAGTAGACGATCACCCCGATCCCCTCACGCTCGGCGAATGGCAGGAGCTCCTGCTCGATCTCGCGCTCGATCAGCGAGTACTGGGGCTGCAGCGTCTCGACCGGGGCGATCTGCTCGATCAACTGCAGCTGCCGGACGTCGAAGTTGGAAACCCCGATGTGGCGCACGAGGCCTTGCTGCTTGAGCTCAGCGAGCGCTGCCCACCCCTCCTCGATGTCCGCCGCCGGAATCGGCCAGTGGATCTGGTAGAGGTCGATCGCCTCGACGCCCAGACGCTGCAGGCTGTGCTCGGCCTCGCGCAGGATCGAGTCTCGCTCGAGGCTGTGCGCGACCGTGCGATCGGGGCCTTCGAGCAGCGAGCACTTGGTGAACACGTAGGGCCGCTCGGCGAGGCCTTCCAGCGCGCGACCGACGATCTCCTCCGAATGACCGAAGCCGTAGGCCGCGGCGGTGTCGATCCAGTTGATCCCCAGCTCGAGTGCGTGGTGGATCGAGGCGATCGACTGCTCGTCGTCCTGCGGACCCCAGCCGAACTCCCAGCCCCCGCCGCCGATCGCCCACGCGCCGAACCCGACGCGGGTGATCTCGAGGCCGGTCCGGCCGAGCTGTGTCCTCTGAAGTGCTGTCTGATGCATGGTCGCTCCTCTTGCGTCGAGATGGGTTGTTGATTGTGAACATAGGCCGCTTAGCCGGCTGCGGCGCTGTGTGCCACCTCGACGACGAGGTGCTTCGTCACCGGCTGCTCGCTCTGCGTGCTGAAATCGGCGATTCCGCAGAGGACGTTCAGCTCGGGCATGTAGCCGGCTGCGCAGCCGGGTGGGATCTCGTAGCGGACGGCTCGGTAGCCATGCACCGTGCGCTCGGTCCGGTCCTTCGAGAAGCTGGTGACGTCGATGAGGTCGAACTCGTCGAGGTCGCGGTCGCGCATGTCGTCCTCGTTCATGAAGATCACCGTGCGCAGGCCCTTCAGGCCCCGGTAGCGATCGTCGTTGGAGTAGATGGTGGTGTTGAACTGGTCGTGCGAGCGGATCGTCGCCAGCAGCAGGCGGCCCTCGCCCGGGTCGACGTCGTCGGGGAGTGGTGCGCTGGAGAACTCGGCGCGGGCTGAGGGAGTCTGGAAGACGCGCTCCCGCGCGAGCTGAAGGATCCGAAAGCCGTGCGGGTGGCGGGCGCGGGTGTTGAAGTCCTCGAACCCCTCGAGCACGTCCGCCATCGTGTCGCGGATGCGATCGTAGTCGTCCGCGTAGTCCTGCCACGGCGTGTTGCTGTCCGGGAGCGTGGCCTGCGCCATGCCGGCGAGAATCGCGCACTCCGAGCGCAGCTGCGGCGAGACGGGCTCCTTCATGCCGTAGGAGATGTGCACCATCGACATCGCGTCCTCGACTGTGATCCCCTGCTCGCCGCTCTCCTGTCGGTCCTTCTCCGTACGCCCCAGGCAGGGCAGGATCAGCGCACGCTTGCCGTGCACGATGTGGCTGCGGTTGAGCTTGGTGCTCACCTGCACGGTCAGCTCGCAGTTGCGCAGCGCCTCGAACGTATACGGGATGTCGGGCGTGGCGAGCGCGAAGTTGCCGCCCAGGGCGACGAACACCTTCATCTCGCCCTTGTGCATCGCCTCGATCGTCGCCACGGTGCCCAGCCCGTGCTCGCGCGGCGGGTCAAAGCCGCAGACCTCGCCGAGCCGAGCGAGGAACGCCTCACTCGGACGGTGGTCGATCCCGCAAGTGCGGTTGCCCTGCACGTTGCTGTGCCCGCGTATCGGACACGGCCCCGCCCCTTCGCGGCCGATGTTGCCTCGCAGGAGCATGAGGTTGACGATCTCGCGAATCGTGTCGACGCCGTGCTCGTGTTGCGTGAGGCCCAGACACCAAGCGATGATCACGCGCTCCGACGCCAGGTAGCTGTCGGCGAGCTTTCGGATTGCGGCCTCATCCACGCCCGAGCCACGCACGAGCTCGGCCCAGGAAGTCCCCTCAACGAGCGCGCGATAGTCCTCGACTCCGTGCGTGAAGTGCTCGATGAACTGCCGGTCGAGGACTTCTGGCCTGCTCTGCGTCGCCTCGAAGACAGCCTTCGCGACACCACGCAACAGCGCCAGGTCGCCGCCGATACGCACCTGCACGTTCATGGTGCCGATCTCTGTTGCCTGAAAGGTCGCCATATCGAGGAACTCGTGCGGGACGATCGTCCTCCGGGAGGCCGCCTCGATCAGCGGGTTGATGTGCACGAGCTGAGCGCCGCGCCGGTCGGCCTCGGCCAGCCACGTGAGCATCCGCGGCGCGTTGGTCGCAGCGTTGTCGGCCATCAGCCAGATCGCGTCCGCCTGCTCCCAGTCGTGCAGATCGACCGTGCCCTTACCGCTTCCGATCGCAGCGGTCATGGCGCGACCGCTCGCCTCGTGGCACATGTTCGAGCAGTCCGGCAGGTTGTTCGTCCCGAACTCGCGCACCCACAGCTGGTAGAGGAACGTCGCCTCGTTGCTGAGCCGGCCGGAGGTGTAGAACGACGCCTGGTGCGGGCTCTCCAAGCCGCGCAACGTGCTGCCGACGAGCGCGAACGCTTCCTCCCAGGAGATCGGCTCGTACTTGTCGCTCGCCGCGTCATAGCTCATCGGCTCGGCGAGTCTTCCCACCGCCTCGAGGTCGTAGTCGCTGAACCCTGCGAGCTCGCTCACGGTGTGTTCGGCGAAGAACTCACGGCCGGCCTTCGCGGGCGCGAGCTCCCACGTGACGTGCTTGACACCGTTCTCGCAGATGTCCAAGTGAATCCCGCTCGGATCGTCCGGCCACGCGCAACCCGGACAATCAAACCCGCCATCCTCGTGATTCATCACGAACAACGCACGAAAGCCCTCCACCGGCTCCCCCGCGCGCTCGAGCACCTTCCCGACACTCCGCGACGCGCCCCACCCAGCAGCAGGATGGTGGTACTCGTGACGCGAGTAACCGCCCTCCGGAGCCGGTCCGCGTCCCAGCGCCTCCACACCCGGCACAGCGCCGAGCATCCGCTGCTCCGTGTTCTGCTCCTCTGGAACGGTGTGTGACATCGGCTTACTCCTGTCGTGACCGCGGAGCACCTAGGTGGAGTATGCGCTCCCTTGCGTTCATCGATAGGCCACATCCCCGAGCCGTCAACGCCAACGGGTGAGCTCTCAGCTGAGGAAGCTCAACAGCGCTTGGTTGCACTCCTCCGGGAAGGTCCAGCCAACGTTGTGCGGGCCGTTCTCGACCGGCACGACCCGGATGTTGGAGTTGAGCGCCTCCAGACGACCCGCCGTGTTCTCGAACGGGAGGATCCGGTCCTTGGTGCCTTGGACGACCAGCGTGGGGATGTCGATCTTCGCGACGTCCGCCCGGAAGTCCGTGAGCCACGTGTCGACGCACGCGTAGCTCGCGTACCACGAGGACCCCGCAGCAACCTGGAAGCTGGCGCGCAGGGCCGCGTCGCCGATCCGCTCGGGCGCCAGCTCGTCGGTGTTGTAGAAGTTGGCGAAGAATTCGTCGAACCATTTGTAGCGGTCGGCCAGCACCGCCTGCTCGATGCCGTCGAAGACGGATTTGTCGACGCCCTCCGGGTTGTCGTCTGTCTTCAGCAGGAACGGCGGGATCGCTCCGAACAGGACCGCCTTGCTGACGCCGGCCGAGCCGTGCGTGCCGAGGTAGTGGGTCACCTCGCCGGTGCCCATCGAGAAGCCGCACAGCACGACGTCGGCCTCGAGCGAGAGGTGGTCGAGCAGCGCCTTCAGATCGGCGGTGAACGTGTCGTAGTCGTAGCCGATGGTCGGCTGGCTCGAGCGCCCGAAGCCGCGGCGGTCGTAGGCGATCGTGCGGTAGCCGGCGTCGAGCAGCGCGCGCTGCTGGCGCTCCCATGAATGTCCGTCCAGCGGATACCCGTGAATCAGGACGACCGGCCGGCCGCTGCCGTGATCCTCGTAGTAGAGCTTGATCGGCGAGTTGTTCTCGGTTCCAACCGTCACGAAAGGCATGGGTCTGCTCCTTTGATTGCGGACACCTGACGTAACTAGGCCGCTACCCCCGTCGCGGAATCCGAAAAATTGGACGCCAGGCTCATCGGCGCGGCGGTCGGGGGTCTGGCTCAGGGGAGACGAATCAGGTTGTGGCCGGCCAGTGGGGCCCCAGCCTGCTGCATCTGGCCGCCCTCACGCAGACCACCGAGGTCAGCGACGAAGAAACCGGCGTCCTCGAACAGCCCGACGACCTCAGACTTGGCCTCGACGTCGTCACCCGACAGGAAGATCACCCGCTGGCCGCCCGCTTGGTGGGGGTCGGAGCCGAGCACGGCTGCCCCGAGGGTGTTGGCAGCCTTCACCACGCGCGCGGGGGCGACGAGATCGGCGACGACCTCGCTGGATGTGCGCCCGTCGAGGTCGGTTGGGTCGAAGTCGTTGGTCGGGTCGATCACTATCCGCCCTTCCCATTCCAGTCCCTCGACGGCCTGCGGAACGTCCGGCCACATCACTGCGAGCACGACGATGTCCGCGGCTGTAGCGTCCTTGACCGTCCCCGCGGTCACGCCTTCGCCGAGCGCCTCGACCACTGAGGTCAGCGACTCGGGCCCTCGGCTGTTGGCGATCACGACCTGCCGGTCGGCGCGGAGCGCGGTCTGCGCCATCGCCTGACCGATCCGGCCGGCGCCGATGATCCCGACGCTCTTCATCCCTTCAACAACCTCGGTGCACTGGCCATTGGTTCCTCCTTCAGATCGATGCGTGTGGCGTTTTGATGGATGAGGTGTCCGCAGGTCGCTGACCGCTTCTCAGGACGTGTCCGAGCAGCGCCCCCGCACCGGCGACGCCCAACCCGACGAGGATGGCGAAGCCGAGCACGGTGTCTGGTGCGCTGGCCCCGTGGTCGAGTGCGACTCCTGCACCGATAACCGGTATCGAAAGCCCCACGAAGAGAGCGATGAGCAAATCCGAGGTCATCGCCAGGCGGTTCTCCGGCGCCGTTGCTTCGAGCACCAGACCGGTCGTCCCTTTGAAGACGGCGCCTGCGCCCGCGCCGATCAGCGCACCACCAACCAGAAACAGCGCGAGGCTGGGTGTGGAAAGACGCACGGAGGTCACGAGCAGCGCGAGACCCATGAGCATGGAGATCGTGCCGAGCACGAACACGCGCGACGCGGGCAGGCCGTTCGTTGCCAGCTGAGACGCCACGCCCGAGGAGAACACCAGGAACAGCGTCGCGCCAGACAGCGCGTGCGAAGGATGGTGAAACGTGGTGGCCAGGAAGAGCCCGGACAGCCCGGCGAACAGTCCGTTTGCCGAGAACGCTACGAGAGTCGCTACGGCCCCTGGAACCAGAACCCTGACCGAGCGTGACGAACCGCTCGCGCGGCTCTCGGCCGAAGCCGCAGCAGCTGGAGTGCCGGTCTCGGGCGCCGTGGCCAGGCCGATCAAAGCGATCGCCCCAAGCGCGACCCAGAGAAGGTAGGGCAAGGTCAAGGGCAGCCTCACCCACTCAGCCAGGAAGCCCGCGATCAGCGGACCGATTCCCAGGGCTCCGACGTTCACCGCTGTGCCGATGTTCCGGGCGCGGATCACCGACGCGTTCGGGTTCTCACGGGCACGCAGCTCGATCAGGTACGTGATCGCCGTCCCGGCGGCCAGCCCGACCGCCAGTCCGGTGATAAAGCGCCCGACGAGCAGGCCAGGCAGGGCCTTCCATACCGCGAGCAGACCTGCTGCTGCCATCATCGTCGCCACCGCGCCGAGCATCACCCCGCGTCGTCCGATGCGTGCGGCGACGAAGCGGACCGACAGCAGTGCGGCGATCGTCCCAGCCTGCGTAGATGGCGTAGATCACGGTCACCGTGAACGCCGAGAGGTGATCTCGTATCCGGTAGAGGCCGTAGAGCGGACTCGGCAGCGTGGCGGACGCCATGACGATCAGAAAGGCGAACGCCACGACCCAGAAGGCGGAGCGGTGTATTGGTGGTGTTTGCTGGACGCTCATCCCTGCGTCACCAGACCTTCATTCCGCCGTCGACCACGAGGTCGATGCCCGTTACGTATGCGCTCTCGTCGGAGGCAAGGAACAGTGCGACGTTCGCGACGTCCTCCGGCTGACCGAAGCGGCCCATGAGTGTCCTGGCGAGCATTTCGCGACCCCACTCCTCGTCCTTCAGCTCGCCTCGAGTCGAATTGCTTTCGATGAAGCCCGGCGAGATCGAGTTGACGCGAATCCCGTGCTCGCTTCCTTCCAGTGCGAGTTGGCGCGTCATCCCGATGATTGCCGCCTTGTTCGTCGTGTGGGCCAGCGACGCGAGGAGCTTGAAGCTGAGAGAGCCGTTCAGGGACGCCATGTTCACGATGACGCCATGGCTGGCCCTCAGATGGGGCCATGCAGCGCGCGTGAGATAGAACACCAGGTCGATCTCCTCCTTCTGCGCGGCAGCCCACTCCTCGTCGGTGAAGTCCTCGAGCCGGTGGAAGTGGGACCTGGCGGCGAGGTTGTACAGGACGTCGATCCTGCCGAACTCGCTTACCGCCCGTTCGACGAGCTTCGCGCACTCGGCGGGATCGCTGAGGCGACACGGCTGCAGCGACACCATCTCGACCACCGGCGGCGCGTACAGCCTCGAGCGTCTCTTCCGCCGGCTCGACCGCCACGTCGCAGCCGACGAGCAACGCACCCTCCCGAGCGAACGTCAGGGCAGTAGCGCGCCCCATGCTTCCGCCTGTACCCGTGACGACGCAGACCTTCCCGGACAGCCTCCCCGACATCACGTTGCTCCCTGGAGAGCAGCCTCCGCGGCCTGCTTCTCCGCGTCAGCCACGCCGACAGCGGCGGTGAGCTTCGGGACCTCCGTGAAATACCAGTGGATGACCTCGAGGGCGGGGCCGGCCGCCGGCGTCGCCCAGTCACGGAAGAGCTCGGTGTTGACCGCGAGTGCCGTAGTCGGCACGGCGCCGGCGTGCGACAGCCTCTCGATCCCGGTGCGGTGCGCGACCTGAGATCGACCACCGACCGCGTCGGTGACGAACATCGCGTCGTAACCGTCCTTCAGAGCCTGGACCGTCGCGAACGTGAGGCAGATCTCGGTGTGGAGCCCGGCGATGATCAGGCGCTTGCGCCCGGTCGCCTTCACCGCCTCACGGAAGGCATCGTCCTCGAAAGCGTTCATCGACGACCGGTCGATCGGCTCGATGCCGTCCAACTCGGACAGGATCGAGGGAAGCGTCGGGCCGTTGAGCCCGAATTCAACCCCCACGGTTGACAGCACGATCGGCATGTCGAGCGCCTTGGCGGTCTTCGCCAACAGCCTCACATTCAGCTCGACCAGGTCTGCATCGGTTTCCGAGCGGATGACCTCGAACATCTCCTTCTGGTGGTCGATCAGCACGAGCGCGCAGTCCTCGTACGTCCAGACCCCTAGCTCCTTGTTCATCGTCTATCTCCCTCTTGTGGCCCGTTTTCGGGCATGTGAGTCACCGTCTGCGACGGTGACCATTTCGGCTCTCGGCCCTCTGGCCCGAGCTCAGGGGTGAACCTGTGAGCCGTAGCCCAGGTCGAGACGTAGCGACTGCATGACGTGGAACGTCGTGCTCGCGGTGAACACGTCGGCCGACGCCAGCACGCCCGCGTACTTCTCGATCACGGGCGTCGCAGCGGCGGCGGTGATCGCGTCGAGGTAGCCCCTGACCCCGGCCCAGGTGTTCTCCCCGTACTTCATGAAGTACGGGGTTGGGTCGACGGTGTCGAGCGCCTTCCTCGAGTGCTCGACGATGTCGGCCATGTACCGCTGGTGCACCGCGATGTCCTCGCGCGTGCCGAGCCGGCCCATGTGGCCGCCAATGAAGTGCTTCCACGGGTAGGTGAGAGCCGTGGCGGGAGCCTCGATGTAGCCCTGCACGTCCTCGGTGAGGTTGCTCTGGTACACCGGCGCCCAGCCCGGGTTGACGATGTCGACGAGCATCAGCGCGTCGTGGTCCGGTAGGTGGATGAAGATGTTGTCCGGCGAGTGGTTGGTGCCATGCCAGGCCAGCTCGATGCGCTCGCCGCCGATCTCCAGCGCGCGGCGGTCCTGAAAGGTCTCCTCCGGTGCGGGCCTTGCGGGGTCGTCGTCACGCAACAGGAGCTTCCGCGTCTCCTCGTGCCCGATGCGCGCGACGCTTTTGTCGAACAGCGATGACGCGCCGGCGTGGTCGGCGTGGTGGTGGGTGTAGACGAGGTGGGTGACCTTGTTGCTCACACCGTTTGCCGCGGCGATCTCGTCCACCGCGCGCTGGATGTTGTGGCCGATGGTGGGCGGCGCGTCGAGTAGGACAACGCCGTCCTTTGTGGTCAGGAAGGCTGACTGGTAGGTACCGTCAGTGACCCAGTAGAGGTTCTGCTCGACACGTCCGACGTAGTAGCCCTGTTCGTTGAGGGCGGGGCCAAGCGCCGGCCGGGGGATCGGCGCGTAGTCTGGCAAATCCTCGGCGCTGCTCGGGCGGGTGTTGGCGTATGCCTCAGTTGTCGTGTCCGGTGTGTTCATGGACGCGATCGTGAAGCGACGAGCGCGCGATCGAATCCTTGAAATCCTTAGTCAGCGACCCGAGTGTCGTCCTCAGCGTCTCGGCGCTCACCGCACGAGTTCGTGCCCCGGGCATCGTCTCGAGTCATGCTGTCCGCCGTAAATGAGTTCGCCGTCACACGTTCGGACGCTCACGAGGCCGCCGGGAGCCCAATTGCTCGGCCGGCAACGCGAGCGCGAGGTGCTCGTCCGCCTGCTCAACGCTGCGCGCGGCGGCGACGGCGGGGTCTTGGTGGTGCATGGAGAGCCAGGCGTCGGGAAGACTGCGCTGCTCGATTGGACGGTCCAGGAGGGGCGGCAGTTGCGGGTCCTGCGGACGGTCGGGGTCGAGGGAGAGATGGAGCTCCCTTTCGCGGCGCTTCAGCAGCTGTGCTCGCCGATCTTCGATCGATCGGACCGTCTGCCGGATCCGCAGCGCGATGCGCTCAGTGTCGCCTTTGGGCTGAATGCGGGACAGGCTCCGAGTCCGTTTCTGGTCGGACTGGCGACCCTCGGCCTGCTGTCAGAGGCTTCGGAGGAGCGCCCGCTGCTGTGTGTCGTCGATGACGCGCAGTGGCTCGATCGGGCGTCGGCGCGCGCGCTCGCGTTCGTGGCCCGCCGCCTACTGGCGGAGAAGATCGCGATCGTGTTCGCTGCTCGTGAGCTGGGCGATGCGCTCGCCGGATTGCCGGAGCTTCGCGTCGAGCCGCTCGGGCATCGTGATGCGCGGACGCTGTTGGAGTCGGTCTTGCCCGCTCGCCTGGATGAGCAGGTGCTGGATCGGATCGTTCTGGAGACGCACGGCAACCCGCTCGCTCTGTTGGAGCTGCCACGCGGGCTGACGCCGATACAGCTCGCAGGCGGGTTCGGACTGCCCGCGGCGGTGCCGTTGTCCGCGAGCATCGAGGAGAGCTTCACGCGGCGCCTGGCCAGACTTCCGGGCGATGCGCGTCGCCTGTTGCTCATTGCGGCGGCCGATCCAATGGGCGACCCTGCGGTCGTATGGCGGGCAGCCCGGCAGCTCGGAATCCCCGAGTCCATTGCGGATACCGTCGAAGCGGAAGACCTGTTGGAGCTTGGTGTCCGAGTGGTTTTCCGTCATCCACTGGTTCGCTCGGCTGTCTATCGGGCGGCCGAGCTGCCGGAGCGCCGGGCTGTCCACCGAGCCCTGGCGCAGGCAACCGATCCGGAGATCGATCCGGATCGCCGCGCTTGGCACCGGGCGCAGGCGGCATCGATGCCCGACGAGGACGTCGCCGCAGAGCTCGAGCGTTCCGCTGGACGGGCGCAGGCGCGCGGCGGATTGGCGGCCGTCGCTGCCTTCCTCGAGCGCGCGGCCGCGCTCACACCCGAGCCCGCACACCGTGCGCAGCGCCTGCTCGCGGCCGCTGGCGCCAAGCGCGATGCCGGCGCTCCGGAGGCTGCGCTCGGGCTATTGGCAGGCGTCGAGGCTGGACTGCTCGATGAGCTCGGGCGGGCGCGCGTCGAGTTGTTGCGAGGACAGATCGCATTGGAGCAGCGGCGCGGCGGCGAAGCCGGTCGCCTGCTGCTGAGCGCGGCGAGACGCCTCGAGCTCCTCGACCCCGAGCTGGCCCGCGAGACGTACCTCGATGCGCTCGCGGGCGCCATGTCCAGCGACGTTGAAGTCGTCGGCGGCGCGCCGGCGGTCGCGAAGGCCGCGCGGGCGGCGCCAACCGGCACTGCCCCGCCTCGGCCGGTTGACGTGCTGCTCGACGCTTTCGCGATCCGCTTGACGGAGGGATACGCGGCCGCCGCGCCGACACTCGCCAGGGCTCTCGAGCTGCTACTCGCGATGGACGTCTCCGACGAGGATGTCGGACGACGGCTGTCACTCTCCAGCAGTAGAAACGGCAACATCGTTGCTCTCGAGATGTGGGACGACGAGGCCCTGCATGGCCTCGCCGCTCGCCAAGTGCAGGTCGCCCGCGACGCTGGCGCACTCGTGCACCTGCAGTTCGCGCTCAGCTTCCTGGCCAGGAGCCACATGCTCGCCGGCGACTTGACCGCGGCCACTCTGACGATCGACGAAACCCGCTCGATCGCTGAGGCGACCGGAAATCCAGCGCCGGTGAACGCCCCGATGATCCTTGCTGCTTGGCGCGGCCACGAGGCTCGAGCGTCTGAGCTGATTCAAGCCACCTCGGAGGAGGCGGCCGCGCGGCGGTGGACATCCAACAACTACGCGAGATGCGTGCTCTACAACGGCCTCGGCCGTCACGACGCCGCGCGCGATGCGGCCTGGGAAGCGTTCCAGCCCGATCCGATCGGGTACGGCTCGTTGCTGGTGGGAAAGCTGGCCGAGGCGGCATCGCGGACCGGTGACCGACCGCTGCTCGAGTTCGCTCTGGAGTGGCTCTCGGAACGCACCCCCGTGATCTCCTCAGATTGGGCCATCGGAATCGAAGCGCGTGTGCGCGCGCTGCTGAGCGAAGGAGAGACAGCTGAGAGCCTGTACCGCGAGTCGATCACGCACCTCGCCCGCACGCGTGTGCGGCTCGAACTCGCCCGGGCCCACCTCCTTTACGGGGAGTGGCTGCGACGCCAACGCCGCCGCCTCGACGCCCGAGAGCATTTGCGCGCCAGCCTTGACATGTTCGCAAGCATGGGCACCGAGGCGTTCGCGAGCCGCGCCGAACGGGAGCTGCTGGCCACCGGCGAGCGCGCCCGCAAACGGACCGTGGATACGCTCGACCAGCTCACTCCACAGGAGGAGCAGGTCGCGCGCCTTGCCGCGAAGGGAATGACGAACCGCGAGGTCGCCGCTCAGCTCTTCATCACCCAGAGCACCGTTGAGTACCACCTCCGCAAGGTATTCCGGAAGCTCGAGGTGAAGTCACGCACCCAGCTCGCACACCGCTTCTCGTAGTTGTCGCGGTCGCTTGCGTTCTAATGTTCAGGGCATGGCTGTCGCGGAGCGTATCGACGTGGCTGACGCGCCTGAGCGTGACCGCTACGAGCTGTCGATCGACGGCGAGGTGGTTGGGTTCACCGCCTATCGCGTACGCCCCGGCCTGATCGCGTTCGTCCACACCGAGGTCGACGAGCGCCTCCAGGGTCGCGGACTCGCTGATCGGCTGATCCGGTTTGCGCTGGAAGACGCGCGCGCACGAGGTCTTGCGGTACTGCCGTTCTGTCCGTTCGTCAAAGCGTTCATCGAACGTCACAGGGAGTTCGAGGCGCTGGTTCCGGAGACCTACAGGGGGCAGTTCGGCTTGTGAAGCGCTACGAAGGCGAGCACATCGAGGTGACCTACGACACGGCGCGGTGCCTTCACGCCGCCGAATGCGTGCGCGGCATGCCGGCCGTCTTCGATACGACGAAACGTCCGTGGATTGCTCCTGACGCCGGCGATGCGGAGGCGATCGCGACCGTGATCCGGCGATGCCCCACGGGCGCGCTGCACTACACGCTGCGGGAGGGCGAGCCCGAGCGACCTTCGGTCCCGACGCGAGTCCGGCTACCGGAGGGCGGACCGCTGCTACTCGAGGGCGACCTCGAGCTGGAAGGGAAAAGGGAGACCCGTGCCGCCATCTGCCGCTGTGGCCAGTCATCGAACCAGCCCTACTGCGACCGCAGCGGACCATGTCGGCAGTGGGAGTACGAGCCAGCCTAGGAGCGAGACCCGATTCGGAGCCACGACCGCGGCTTTCCGCACGGCTGAGGCGCTTGGAGGGGTTGGGCTATGGGGGCGGTCGTTCGCTGCGGACTGGATCGACGAGCGTGCCCAGCCCGTCGATCTCGACCTCGACGGTGTCGCCGTCACGCAGAAAGCGTCCCTGTAGCTCGCCGTTGAGCAGGCGCACGTCAGCTCAGCCCTCGGCTGGAATATCGATCGGCGGTTGCGGCGGGCCCAGCTCACCGGCCATCGCGCGGCCGTGTATCTCGCTGAACGACTCGCCGCAGGCGGCTACCTCGGCGATGCGGGCTGGGTCCACGAGCACACCGATCGGGTTGGCGCGGAACTCGGGGCTCGTGCGCATCCACTCCGTGGAGGCTTGCCAATCGCCGAAGTTGTCGACTTGCAGCTCGACGCGATTCCCGTCGGGATCCGTGTAGTAGTAGGAAAGCGTCATCCCGTGGTCGATGCAGACGTCGGGCTCGATCCCCGCATCGCGCAGGCGCAGATAGCTCGAGTTCAGGTCGGTGAAGCTGTCGTACTCGAACGCGCTGTGGTGCATCCCGGTTCGAGTCTCGCGCTCGGGGTCATCGACGAAACCGGGGAAGCACAGCAGGGCGATGCGATGGTTGGCGACGTCGTTGGTCAGCCATGCCCCGGTCGCGTCCTGAAAGGTCACCTCCGCTCCCACGACGGTCGCATACCAGTCGATCAGCTCTTGCAGGCGCGTGGTCTTGAGGTTGAAGTGATGGAAGGTCGGCCTGATTGGTGCGTCCGCGCTCATCGGCGAGCCTTTCTGTCGCTTTGTCGGCCCGGCCGGGTGAGTCGCCTCACCATGGGATCGAAGCGCTGGTTTCGTGGACCAGGCCGGGGCCGACGTCCGCCTCGCTGTGAACGTGACGCGGCGGGCCACTGGGCTCCGTCTATGCCCTGCAGAAGCTCGAGGAGATGCGCCGCCACGAGTATCCGGCCGGCTTTCCGGTCCGGCTGGCCTTGAAGGACCTGGAGCTCGTGCGCGAGGTTGAGCAGGACTCCCGGTCGGCGATGCCCGTGCTCGACGTGGTTCTCGAGCGCTTCCTGGCCACAAGCCCGGCTCTCGGAGACCAGGACCTGGCCGCGATCTACGAGCTTGCCACGTGATGGCGATAAGCGCAGCACCCCCATATCCCAAGGCCGACGGCCTGTTCGACTCCGAGATGATCGGGAGCGGCGGTGCTCCCGCGGAGCGGTGGTATGTCGGCCAGCGCTGTACGGCTGGGTGTCGTGTCGTGGTCGTGGAGGGGCCGGAGGTGCGTCCTCTTCTGGCGCGAACCCACGATCCGCTCTGGAGCTTCAGCTGGGGGCGGTCAGGAACCTCGGCGCGAGAGCTGGCTTGGTCGGTTCTCTACGACAGCGCGCACGACCCGTTGCTCGCCGATGACTGGTGCTCGGCTTTCAGCGCCGAAGTGGTCTCGCTCCTCCCCCGTGACACCTTCCGGATAGCCTCACACGAGGTGCTCGCCTGGCTGTGGGACGAGCGGCTCACGGGCGCGACCGATCGTCTGCTTCGCCACGTCGTACTGCAGACATTCGCTGCCAACGGTGTTGACGAGCGTCCCGAGGCGGTCGATGTCGATCTCTACGGCATCGCCGTCCCGTAACAGCGCCGTTACCTGAGGTACAGTCGGGTAGTCATGGCAGGCGATCCGGTGCTGGTGTTCGGTGCGACCGGCACTCAAGGAGGCGCCGTCGCACAACAGCTTCTCGCCGCGGATTTCCCGGTCTACGCCTTCGTTCGCGATCCCCGCTCACAGCGATCGCGAGCACTCGCAAGTCGTGGCGCGAAGCTGATCGTCGGCGACCTGGAGGACGTCACCTCGATCGAACGAGCGCTGGCGGGTGTGCCGGTGGCATATGCGGTGACGACACCCTTCGAGCGGGGGGCCGATGAGGAGGTCCGTCAGGGCGATGCGATCATCGCAGCAGCGGCACGAGCGCAGCTTCCGTGGCTGATCTTCGCGTCGGTCGCTGCCGCGGCACGTGCGCCAGTGCCGCATTTCAAGAGCAAGGCACGAATCGAGGAAAAACTGCGGGCAGGGCCTGTACCTTGGACGATTCTCGCGCCCAGCTACTTCTATGAGAACGTGCTCGGATCGGCTGACGCGATCCGTGACGGAGCCCTGCCAATGGCGCTGCCCACTGACACGCCGCTGGACCAAGTCGCGCTGAGAGATCTCGGCTCGCTCGTCGCTCTCATCCTCGGACGCCGCGACGAGCATCTCTCGGCGCGGATCGAGGTCGCCAGCTACGCTCCGACGCCGCGAGAGATGGCGCGGGCACTCGGCGTTCGCGCAGAGGAGACCCCGATCGAGGACGTACGCGACCGCAGCCCCGACCTGGCAGCGATGTATGAGTTCCTCGCCGATGAGGGGTATGGGATCGACACGGCAGCGCTGAGAGACCGCTATCCCGAGATCGCTTGGATGAGCTTCGCGGAATGGGTCAGCGAGACCGATTGGCGAAGCCCGTGAATCGAGGCTTGCATTCCGCGTTTTGGAAGAGTACCGTGGCTTCGCCAGCATCCGTCGGAGGAGAGGTCGGCATCTAATGTGATCTGACCGACAGGAGGCTAGGACGTGGCGACGACGAGCCCCAGGCGCAGGCTGACCAGCACTGCACCGCTGGCGATCGGTCCCGCCGATCTGCCGCGGATGTCTCGAGAAGAGCTCGACGCGCTCTTCTCACGCAGTCCTGCCGGACCAACACCAAGCGGCGTCGGAGACGGTATTGCGATCGTCGCCCCCGGGACGCCGGTCGCTGCGGGGTTGGTGGCGCTGATCCACCTCGCTTGGCAAGGGAAGGTCTTTTATGCCGAGCAGGCCGACCTCCTGAACAGGGTCGGCCCGTTCGGACTCCTTGTTGCTCGTGCCCGGGTCTATCGCGACGCGAGCTGGATGGACGGTCATGAGGCGATCGTGCTCGATTACTCGGTTGGCTCGCTGCCGTTCCGCGCGATCCGTGACGAGATTCGAGAGGTCGCGCCCGGCCTGTATCTAGGTGTCGTCTACTGGGTCGGCGCCAAGACCATCAACTTCTCGCTTCGGTTTCGGCAAGCGTGAGGCGCCGCTACGACGTGGTCGTGATCGGCTCGGGCTTCGGCGGCAGCATCACGGCGTGCCGGCTGGCGCAGGCGGGCCGACACGTGTGCGTGCTCGAGCGCGGCCGGCGCTGGAGCAACGTCGACTTTCCCCGCTCGCCCAGCCAGATCGCCCGGAACGCGTTCTGGGACCCCGAACACGGGCGCTTCGGACTGCTCGACTACCGCGTGTTCAGCCGCATGCAGGTGATCCAGGGGTGCGGCGTCGGCGGCGGATCGCTGCACTACTTCAACGTCCATCTCTCACCGCCCGCGGCGATCTTCAAGGATCCCCGGTGGCCCGCCGAGATCGACCTCGACACGCTCGCCCCCTACTACGGCCTCGCCGCGGACATGCTCGACGCCGCGCCCCTCTCCCCGCCGGCAGGGCGGAGCCTCCCGACGCGCACGACCGCCTTCCTCCAAGCCTGCAAGGACGCGCGGCACCCCGCGGAGCTCGTGCCGCTTGCCGTCTACACCGGCCCCGGGCGCCGCATCCCCCACGGAGGGGTCCGCCAGCAGCCGTGCGACTACTCGGGCGACTGCATGATCGGCTGCGCCACCCACGCGAAGAACACGCTCGACCTGAACTATCTCGCGCTCGCCGAACAGCACGGCGCCGAGGTCTACCCCCTGCACCAGGCGAGCGAGATCGCGCCGGCCAAGCGCGGGGCCGGCTACCGCGTGGGCTACGAGCGGCACGTCGAGGGCGTGGCGGCAGAGGTCACCGCCGGCGAGGTCCGCGCGGACACCGTGATCGTCGCGGCCGGCACGCTCGGGACAGCGGAGCTGCTGCTGCGCTGCCGGGATCGCCTCGAGACGCTGCCCGACCTGAGCCCGGCGCTCGGGCAGGGGTTCTCGGGCAACGGCGATCTCCTGCTCGCGGGCACGCTGACCGACATGGACATCGACGCCGGGCCGGGGCCGAGCATCACCGCCGGCGCCGACTTCGCCTCTGCGTCGCGGCAGATGTTCGTCGAGGATCTCGGTCTGCCCGGCCCCCTGTTCTGGTTCCTCGAGGGGATGCTCGCGGACGCAGCCGGGGCGCGGGACGCCTTGCGGCTCGTCAAGCTCTTCGTCGAGGGCGAGCTGCGGCTCCCCGGCGCCACGCGCAGGGTCGCCCGCGAGCGCGAGCGCCTGTTCGGCGGCGGGCGCACGCGCGGCTTCCTGCCCTACCTCGGCATGTGCGAGGACGCGGCCGACGGCACGCTCGCCCTCGAACCATCCGGCGCCCTGGAGCTGCAATGGGATCCGGCCGCCAGCGCCGAGAGCTTCCGGGAGCTCGAGGGGGCCCTGCGCGAGCTCAGTGACGTCCTCCATGGCGAGTACGTCCCCAGCCCCCTCTCCTTCACGGGCGACCTGTTGACCGCGCATCCGCTCGGCGGGTGCAGGATGGCCGCCGATCCCTCGGACGGCGTCGTCGACCACCGCTGCGAGGTTCACGGCTATCCCGGCCTGTTCGTCGTCGACGGATCGGTCGTGCCCACCGCGCTCTCGCGCAACCCTTCCGCGACGATCAGCGCCCTGGCCGAGCGCGCCGCGTACCTGATGATCCACGGTCGCGAGCTGCACGCCGCCCACGGCGTCCGTCCGAAGCGGGCCGGCGAGATCGCCCACGACACCGCCGACGCGATCGGCTGAGAGTGAAGGAGAGCAGATGGTCACTACGAAGACCAACGCCAGCCGCCAGGCTGAGCCGCAGATCACCGAATCGCCCGAGGACTGGACGATCCGCCACGTACCCGAGCTGGGCGAGCTGATCGAGAGCGTCAAGGACGCCGCGTGGTTCAACCCGCTGGAGTGGCCACGGTCGGTGTTCGGCAACCTCAGCTCGATGGGGAAAGCTCCGTACTCCGAGTACGACCTGCTCTGGTCGGGGAACATCCCGCGCCTCGCGCGCTACCTGACAGACACGCTGATCCCGTCATTCCCCGACAGGGCGCCCGCGTGGATTCGCCCGCCGCTGTCCTCGCTGTTCTTCCATCGCTCACACGAGCTCGAGGACGCGGGGAAGGACCACGCGCAGCCGTTCCCAGGCGAAAGCTGGTTCTTCATCAACGGCATCCTCACCAACCAGGACGTCGCCCGGATGAACGCGGCATATCTCGTCCACCTCTTCCACCGGCCGATCAACGTGCTGTGGGACTCGACCGACGGGATCGGCGTGGACCTGCTCGAGTGCGCCACCGAGAGGCTGGGCGCGACGAACGAGGAGGTCGACAGCGCCTTTCACCCGCTGCTCGACGCGATCTCGAGCCCGCAGAACAAGCGCGTCGTGCTGATCTCGCACTCGCGGGGGACCCTGATCACGGCCGTCCTGCTGCGGCTCATCGGCGGCGTGTACCGGCACACGATGACCGGCAGGCGCAGGGACCTGACGAAGTCCGATCGCGAGGCCATCCGCCGGCAGGCGACCGCGGAGAGGCTGACCGTCGACGCGCGGCGCCTGAAGCCGGTGACCCCAACCGAGCTGTCCAAGCTCGAGGTCTACTGCTTCGCCAACTGCGCGAGCGAGATGAGCTACCTGGACCCGGGCCGGGAGCTACCGAAGATCGAGAGCTACGGCAACGAGCACGATCTCGTGGCGCGCCTCGGCATGCTCGCGCCCGATCCGCGCCAGTGCGATATCCAGATCGACGGCCCGCGCTTCAGGCACAACGGCGCCTGGGGTCACCTCCTCAACGCCCACTACCTGAGGGCCATCGACGAAGCGCATTGCCGACCGTCCGACGCGGGACATGCTCGAAACGGCGCGGCGCCCTACGTGCCGATACTGGGCACCGCCCCGGCCGAGGCGGTGCCCAGCCTGTTCCGCTACCTCGGCGGCGCCGGGGGGATCGAGTGAGCTGCGGCCGGGTGGCCAGCCGCGAGCCGCCGCTCAGTGCTTCTAGATGAGTTGGGCTCCGGCCAAGTAGCCTTCATGGATCGCGGAAGGGTGGCAGAGCGGTTGAATGCACCGGTCTTGAAAACCGGCAGGCGGGTACCCCCCGTCTCGGGAGTTCGAATCTCCCCCCTTCCGTCAACCCAGCCCAGTCTCCGAAGCCGCCACCGAACTCCCCAGCACCTGGCCGCTCGCCCCGAGCGCCTGCACCGCAAGATACGGTCCGGCGGTCCCGGCGGGGAGTGGGATCGCGGTCTCGAAGCCGCTGCGCGGCACCTGCGCGACGGCGCTCAGGCTCGATGCGCTCGAGCCTGCGAGCACGCGCCAGGAGGCGACCTCGGTGGCACCGTTCCAGCTCGCATAGACCGTCCCCTGCCCTTCAGCGCCGGTCTGGAAGGCGAACACTGGAGGGTGCGCGGGCGTGCCCGTCCACGCGAAGCGGAAGTCGCGGTATGAGCGCACGTGCGCGGGGAAGTGCGCTTCGAACAGGAGCTGGCCTTCGGGGCTGAACTCGGAGAAGTACGGTTCCTGCCCCCAGCCCACGAACCAGTCGCCGTTGGGCAGCGCCTGGACGCTGCCCTCGCTTTCGACGAGGAGCGGCGGCGAGTGGACGAAGCGCCCGGTGAGCGTCGCCGTCCCGGTCTGCCCGTCCACGCTCACCACGATCGCTCGCGATTGGCTGTGCTCGCTCGGGGAGGCACCGTTGTCGAACATGCTGATCGAGCCGTCTTCGAGTTCCCGCGGGTCGTGCTGCCAGGCGGTGCCCGTACCCGCGCCCATCTTGAAGCTGCTGTGCCTGCCCCCCAGGCGCCAGACGATCTTGCCGGTGGCGGGATCGAGCTCGTAGACCGTCCAGGTGTTGCGCGAGGAGATCAGCAGGCTGCCGTCGCGGTTGCGGTCGATCGAGTTCAGGTGGAAGAAGTCGTACGGCTCGGCGGTGTTCGAGCGGTCCGCCGGTTCGTAGGATTCGCCGATCGCCACGTGGTCGACGGCTGTCCATTCGTACATCACCAGGCCGGTCTCGACGTCGATCTCCTGGAAGACGCTGTCCGTGAGCCCCCCGTAGGCGGGTCCGCCCACCGATGAGAGGTTGCAGAGAATCGGGTCGTAGACGGAGATCAGCGCCGTGCCCTGCGGTGTCAGCTGGAACTCGTGAAGATCGGCCTGGAAGCCGTTTCCGGCTTTGACGTGCGCGATGTCCGTGTAGGTGTCGTCGGAGATCACGTCTTCCCCCAGCCCGAAGCCGTGCACGGTGACGTTCCCCTGCCACCACGTGAGCACCGGTTTGCCCTCGTATTCCTGCACCTGCAGGTTCGTGGCGGCGACGTTGGCGGGCATCGGCTTGAACCACACGAGGCCGCCGCCCGGTTCGAGGATCATCGGCCCCGCCTGGCCGGGACCGGCGTAGGGGGCCACGAACTCATCGCCCGGGGCGACGGCGGGAGACGCAGCGGTCACGGTCAGCACCGGCGGGTGCAGTTCCGGACGCGAGTTGAAGCTCTGCGCTTCGGAGGCGCTGCCGGGATATGTCGGGGCGGGGGTCGAGGTGATGTGGTCCTCGTGCGCGATCGCGAACACATCGCTCAGCGCCTGTACGGAGTTGCCCAGCCGCAGCCTCGCGTGGACCGTCACCCGCTCGCCTTCAGCGAACGGCCGCACCGGCAGGAAGCTGGCCCCGTCGCCCTGGGAGTAGGCCTCCAGACGTCCGCTGTGGGCGCCCGTCTCCGAGCCGACCACGCTGATCGCGCTCAGATCGCCGGCGGGCACCCCGAGGAAGCTGATCTGGGTCTGCGGAGAGGCGACACGACTGCCGGGCAGCGGGGACACCGTCACGGTGCCGTCCTGCAGCGCGGAGTTGTCCAGGGTCGACGGAGCACACGCCGGAGCGATCTGCACAGCGAGCGCGGCCTGCGCGGAGAGCCCCACCCCCACGGCCACCGCAGGCCCTAGGATGAGAGCGCGTATGGACGGCATCGACCCCGGAGAGGATAGGAGAGTCGATCGACGGACGTTGCTGAAGGGCGGTCTCGTGGCCGGCGGTTTGCTCGCCGGCGCCGGGCTGGCGATCGGCGCGGCCGCCGATCCCGACGGCGGCTCGAGCACCCCGAAGAGGACCGGCTCGGCCACCAGCCCCTCGCCGAAGCCGGCGAGCACCGGCGCCGGACGGGGAAAACCGAACATCCTCGTGATCATGGTCGACCAGCTGCGCTTTCCCGTGTGGTTCTCGCCCGACCCGAGCGGCATCGGGCTGCCGCCCAACCTGCGGCGCCTGCGCGAAGGAGCCGTGTCGTTCGCCAGGCACTACACCGCGTCCAACGACTGCACGCCCGCCCGCTCGACGCTGTTGACGGGCCTGTACACGCACCAGACCGGCTGCATGATCACCGGCGGCAGCACGCTCGACCCCGGGTTCCCCACGTGGGGGACGATGCTGCGCGAGCACGGCTATCGCACCCGCTGGCTCGGCAAGTGGCATCTGACACACGGCGACAACCACTGGACGTACTTCACCGGCGAACAGGCGCTCGAGCGCTACGGCTTCGATGGCGGCATCTTCCCCTCGCCCGACGGCGCCCCCGGTCAGGGCTGGCGTGTGGACCCGCACATCGCCGACAAATTCGCCGAGTGGTACGGCGAGGAGGGCGGCTCCGAGCCATGGTGCACGACCGTCTCGTTCGTCAACCCGCACGACATCGCCTGGTGGTACAAGTGGACCGACCGCGTCCCGCCGGAGTCCAGCGCCAGGCCGACCGTGCATCGGCTGCCGCCCAACTACGAGACGCCCGAGCAACTGCTGGCGCGCCACAAGCCGCGCCTGCAGCACTCCTTCCAGGAAACCGCCGCCGCGTCGTTCGGGCCGGTGGCCTTCACCGGGCCGGAAGCCACGAGTACCTGGCTGGAATTCCTGGACCTGTACATGAAGATCCAGCTCGAGGTCGACCTCCACATCGGCAACGTCATGCGCACGCTCGAAAGCCGGCCGGAGGTGGCTGCCAACACGGTGATCGTGTTCACCTCCGACCACGGCGAGTACGGCGCCTCGCACGGCCTGCGCGGCAAGGGCGCGAGCGCCTACGAAGAGGCGCTGCGGGTGCCACTGCTCGTCAAGGACCTCCGCGGCCAGCTGACCAGCGAACCGGCGCAGCTGCGCACGCAGCTCACCTCCAGCGTCGACATCGCGCCGATGCTGTTGACGATCGGCACCGGCTCCAGCGACTGGCGCCGCGACTCCCACTACTCCTATCTCGCCGATCGCCTGGACCTGGTGGAACTCCTCGCCGACCCCGCCGCGGCCGGCCGGCCCTACGTGCTGCACGCGACCGACGAGACCGTCACCGAGTTCGCGATCGAGCCGTATGCCGCCAACGCGCCCCTGCACATCATCGCGATCCGCACGCCACAGGCGAAGTACGCGACCTACACCTATTGGCCTGAAACCGGGATCGCGCCGCTCTCCGTGGGGGAGGAAGTCGAGCTCTACGACTACAGCACCCAGAGCGGCCGGCTGGAGCTGGAAAACCTGGCCGGGCACAGTCCGCTCGAGGCGGGGCTGCGCGAACAGCTCTCGAACGCGATCAGACACGAACTGAGGGGGCCGCTGCCGTCGCCTCTGGTCGAAGCGCACGCGCGCGGGTTCGCCGACTACTTCTCGACGGCCCGGCGCTCGGCGACAGCAGCCGCCGCCCGACGCAAACTCCGCTCCGAACGCGAAACGGGGGAACCTGGCCGGGAAGGCCCCAACGGCTACCCGTTCAGGAGGAGGGGGCTGGGATCTCCACTGCCGCGGAGGACCCTGTGACCGCCCCCGCCGAGTCGAGCGCCTGGACTGCCACGTAGGGGCCCGAGACGCTGCGCGGCAGCGAGATCGCCGTCTCGAAGCCGCTCTTGGGCGCGTTCGCCACAGGCTCGAGCGACGTCGCGGAGCTACCCGCGAGCACCCGCCAGGAGGCAACTTCCGTCGCCCCGTTCCAGCTGGCGTAGACCCTGGCCGCGCCGTTTGCCCCCGATGAGCGCGACGCAGCCACCGCCGGCGGCTGCGTTGGATCGCCGCTCCACGGGAAGACGAAGGTACGGTAGGACTCCCACTTCGGGGGCAGGTGGGCGTTGAAGAGCACCTGACCGGAGGGCGCGAGCTCAGAGAAGTAGCCGGCCTGGCCCCAGCCGACCATCCAGTCGCCTTCGGGGGTCACCTGCAGGTTGCCCTGGCTGTCGGCCACCAATGGGTTCTCGTGTTCGTAGCTGCGCACCAGCGTCGCCGTCATGTCCTGCATATCGAGCGCGACCTCGATCGCGCGCGACTGGTGCTGCACCTGTGGGGAGGCACCGTTGTCGAAGAACGTGATCGCACCGTCGGGCAGCTGGACCGCGTCGTGCTGCCACGCCGTGGCCGTGCCGGGGCCCATCTCGAAGCTCGAGTGCTTGCCTCCCAGCTCCCAGTGGAGGAGGCCGGTCGTCGGATCCACGTTGTATGCCGCCCATGTGTTGCGCGAGTCGATCAGCAGGTCGCCGTTCTGCTCGACGTTCACGGAGTTGATGTGAAAGTAGTCGAACGGGTCGGCGCGGCTCGTGGTCGCGGGCGAGGAGTAAGAGCTCTCGAGCGGCACATGGTCGAGGCTGTGCCATTCATACATCACGAGGCCCGTCTTCAGGTCGATCTGCTGCATCAACGTGTCCGCGACCGCGCCTTCGCGCGGGCCGCCAACGGCCGACAGATTGCAGTCGATCGCGTCATACACGGTGATCAGGGCCGTGCCCTGCGGGGTGATCTGAAATTCATGCAGGTCCGGCTGGTACCCATTGCCGGCGCGCACGACAGCGATCGTCTGGTAGGCGCTGTTCGCGATCACATCGCCGGCGGTGCGGCTGCCGTTCGCGATCAGCGGGTCCTGCCACCAGGTGAGCACCGGTTTGCCTTCGTAGGACTGCACGCGCAGGTTGCCCGCTCGCGTGCCCGCGGGCGAGAGCGCCTTGAACCAGATGAGCTGGCCATGAGGGTTCAGGATCATCGGCCCGTACTGGCCGATGCCGGCATACGGGGCGAGGAACAGGTCACCGCTCGCTGTACGGTCCGTCGAGGAGACCGTCACGTCGGGCGGTCGCAGTCCGGGGCGCGAGTGAAAGCTCTGATAGTCCACCGGAGTCGAGCCGCGCGCGGCGGGGTTTTTCGCGACGCCCACAACCGCGGCGCTCGACGAGCCCGGGTGGTCGCGCACTGCCACCGTGAAGCTCCACGCAAACGGGATCGCGTGCCCGGATTGGACGAGCTCGGCGTGGACGCTCACGCGCTCGCCTTCCGCGAACGGATGTTCTGGCACGAAGCTCGCGCCGTCACCCTGCGAGTACGCGAGCAGGCGGCCGCGGTGCCGGCCCGATCGCGAGCCGGTGACGGTTACGTCCGCAAGCCTCAGACCAGTGTTCCCGCCCGCCCGCTCGAGCATGCTGATCTGGGTTTCGGCCGACGCATCCCTCGTTTCCGGACCGGGCGAGACAGTCACGCGTTCGCCGGCCAGCGCGGCGGAGATGTTGAGGCTCGGCGGCACGCAGGAAGGCGACCGGACCCGCTGTCCGCTCGCTGAATGCGCGGACAGGAGCGCCACCAGCCCAACCCCCGCGAGCAACGCCAGCGCGCTCACCGCGGCCAGCGTGGCGGCCACGCGCGAGCGGCCGCGCGAGCGGCTCACTAGTCTTTGATCGTCGGCGAGGTGCCGATCACTTCGCCCGCGGAGTTGAGCGCCTGCACGGCCACGTAGGGACCCGCGCCAGAGGCGGAGATCGTCGTCTGAAAGCCCGCCCTGGTGGCGGTGCTGACCGGGCTGAGCGCGCCGCTGGAGGCTCCCGCGAGCACCCGCCAGGAGGAGACCTGGGTGGCGCCGTTCCAGCTGACCGACACCGAGATGGTGCCTGCGGAGCCCGGCGAGGCCACGACCGAAGGCGAGCTCGTCGGCTGCCCGCTCCACGGGGACAGGTAGGTCCTGAAGTCCTGCACGTTCTTGCCGAGCGTGCCGTCCAGCAGCACGTGCCCGGCGTTGTCGTACTCGGTGAAGTTCGGCAGCCCGCCGTAGCCCATCAGCCAGTTTTCGCCTGGCAGGCTGAGCATGTCGCCCTGGCTGGAGGCCAGCAGTGTTTTGGTCGGGTTCGTGAGGGCTTTGACCAGCGTGACCGTGTGGTTGGACAGGTTCGGGTCGAGCACGAGCCCGCGCGACTGCTTCTCCATCGGCGGATCCGAGCCGTTGTCGAACACCGAGATCAGGCCGCCTGGCTGCCAACCGGCGTCGTGCTGCCAGTAGGTGCGCGTGCCCGGCCCGAGCTTGAAGCTCGAGTGATCGCCGCCCAGGCGCCAGAGCACGTCGCCGCTGTCGATGTTCACGTTGTAGAGCGTCCACGTGTTGCGCGAGGACAGCAGCACGTCCCCCGGCTGATCGGCGCCCGCCGCCGGTTCCTGGCCCGTCGGACCCGGGGCGATCGAGTTGACGTGGACGTAGTCCCACGGGTAGTCGAATTTGGGCGCCGGGTTGTGCGATTCGCTGATCGCGATGTGGCCCAGCGCGTGCCACTGCCACATGACCAGACCGGTCTTGACATCCACCTCCTCGATCACGGAGTCGGTGATGATCCCGTTGGAGAGGCCGTGGTAGGCGGAGAGGTTCATGTCGATCGGGTCGAACACGTCGATCCACGCCGTGCCTTCCGGTGTCAGCCGGAATTCGTGCAGGTCGGCGTGGTAGCCGTTGCCGGCCCTGACCGTGGCCACCTTCTGGTAGTTGGTGTTGTAGATCACGTCTTCGCCCTGGCCGAAGCCGACTTCGAGGATCCGGCCCTGCCACCAGGTCAGCACGGTCTTGCCTTCGTACTGCTGGAGTTTGAGGCTGGTCGAGTCCTCGCCCGCGGGCAGCGCGTGGAACCAGACGAGATGGCCGTTCTGTTCGGTGATCATCGGCCCCGGCGAGCCGTCGCCCTGATAGGGGGCCAGGAACAGGTCGCCCGGCGACGCGCCGCTCTTGGCGGGTGTGGTGATGCGAACCGCCGAGGGCGTCAGCGACGGTGCGGAGCTGTAGTGCTGGACTTCGCTGGAGTTGCCCTGTTTGATCGGGAACTCTTTCTGGCTGACCGGCGCCTGATGGGCGACCGTGAAGTCGGTGCTCACCGCGTATGAGGCCGAGCCGACGGTGACCTTGGCGGTGACTTTCACGCGCTCGCCCGCGACGAAGGCGTGTGCGGGCAGGAAGCTTTCGCCGGTCCCCGTCGAGTAGGCGCGCAGCACGCCCGAGTGCGTGCCGCTGTGGGACCCCACGACGTGCACGTCGGAGACGTGGGTGCCGGCGGGGCCGAGGAAGCTGATCTGCGTGCTCGGCGATGCGTCCGGGGTGCCGGGCTGGGGCGAGACCGCGATCGGGCTGGAGGCGGCGGAGCGCGCGCTGGCAGGGCTGGCCGCGGGCGGGTCCGCGCTCGTCGAGTTGGCCGAGGATGTGGAGGAGGTGGAGCCGCACGCGCACAGGCCGGCACCCATCGCCAGCGTCACGAGCAGCACTTTCGCGCGAGTCATCATTGGGTCGAACCCGAGAACGGGGAGGAAGTTCCGATCACCTTGCCGGCAGAGTCGAGCGCCTGCACCTCGAGGCTCTTGTAGCTGCCCGGCACGGGGATCGCCGTCTGGAAGCCCGTCTTGGCGGAGCTCGGCACGACGGTCGTCCGGTGGGTGCCTTCTGTAGCGAGGACCCTCCAGGAGACGGCCTGGGTGGCGCCGTTCCAGCTGACGTACACGGTCGTCCTGCCGTTCTTCTGGCGGGCGACGGCCGAGGGCGAGGTGAGCGGCTCACCGACCCATGGCTCCCTCATCGACCGGTAGCTCAGGTCGTTGCCCGGAAAGCGCGCTTCCAGCAGCCGCTTGCCCGACGGCCCGTATTCCGTGAAGTAGGGCTCCGAGCCCCAGCCGATGAACGTGTTGCCGTTCGCCAGCGGCTGCGTGTCGCCCATGTATTCCGATTCGAATTCGTCGTTGCCCGTGTACTGGTGGAGCATCGTCGCCGTGTGCGTCTGCTGGTCGAGCTCGAGCACCAGCCCGCGCGAGGGCCCGGTCGCGGGCACGGAGGTGCCTCCGCCGGTCAGCTGGCAGCAGTGATCGTCGAACATCGTCACGGTGAGATCGGTATGCCCGCCCGCCTCCAGCGCGACGTCATGCTGCCACTGGAATTCCGCATTCGGGCCGAACTTGTAGCTCGAGTGCCGACCGCCGAGGGTCCACTCGATCTTGCCCGTGTCGATGTTCACCATGTAGGCGGCCCACGTGTTGCGCATGGATACCAGGAACGTCCCTTCGCCCGTCAGGTCGATCGCGTTGACGTGGTAGGCGTCCCACGGAAAGCCGTTCGTGGGCACAGTGGCGCGCGAGTCGCCGAGCGGTATGTGTTCGAGCGCGTCCCACGTGCGCAACAGCTTTCCAGTCTCGAGGTTGTACTCCTGCACCGCCGAGTCGATCAGCGCGCCGTTGTAGGCGCCGCCGTAGCTGGAGAGGTTCTTGGCGATGTTCTTGTTCGCCGTCACCCACGCGTCGACGCCTGAGATCACCATCGCGTGCAGCGTGAGCTTCCAGCCGTCCTTGCCACGCAGCCTCGCGACCGTCTGGTAGTGCTGGTTGACGACCACGTCTTCGCCGCTTTCCGTCGCGCCGGTGCTCGTGACCACGCCCTGCCACCACGCGAGCGCCGGCTTGCCTTCGTAGGTCTGCAGGCTCAGGTTGGAGGAGACGAGCTTTTCCGGCACCGGCTCGAACCACACCGGTTGCAGTTTGTTGTCGAGGATCAGCGGGCCGCTCTGGCCGATCAGCGGCGGATAGTTGAGGTTGTAGAAGTTGGCGGTGAAGATGTAGCCGGATTGCAGCTCTCCGGCGGGGGTGGCCGCGCCTTCCATGCGGAGCTTCGGCGGGTGAAGCGTCGGCGCGGTGACGAAGCTGTAGGCGCCGTTGGTCGTGTAGGCGCCGACGGGGGCGCCATGAGAGCCGGCGAACGCGAAGTCGACAGCGACGAAGCCCACCAGGACGACGAGCACCGCGACCGTCAGGCGTCGTGCCGCGGGCAGCAGAACGCCGTCGGGCTTGGGCAGCGACGTGAACGTGACCAGCGCCGCCGCGCCGGCCAGGCCGCCGCCGATCAGGTAGGCGAGGCGAAAGCCGTCGGTCAGCGACTGCGCCACCCCGTGGCCGTCGCCGATCAGGTGGCTGCTGCGCGAGGTCGCGAGCGTGACCAGGATCGCCAGCCCCAGCCCTCCGCCGATCTGTCGTGAGGTGTTGACGAGCCCCGAGGCGAGCCCGGCCTGACCCTCTTTGGCGCCCTGCGTGGCTGCGATCGTGGACGGGACGATCGACATCGCGATCCCCGCGGCGGTCAGCAGCCCGGGAAGCATGATGTAGACGATCGGGCTGCCGCTCGAGCCGACTTTCGCGAGCAGCAGCATCCCGCCCGTCAACAGCACGAGCCCGCCGCCGAGCACCGGGCGTACGCCGAAGTGGCTCACGAGCTTGCCGGCGCGCGAGGCGACGAGCATGATCATCAGCGTCATCGGCAGGAAGATCAGGCCCGTGTCCAGAGGCGAGAGGTAGAGCACCTGCTGGAGATACAAGGAGCTCACGAACCACATCGGGAACAGCGACGCGCTGAACAGCAGCACGATGTTGTTGGCGACCCGCAGCGGCCTGGTCAGCTCCTTGAACGGGATCAGCGGTTCCTTGGCGAAACGCGCCTCGATCACACCGAACGCCACCAGCAGGACGATGCCGCCGAAGATCGGGCCGAGCGCAGCGGCGGTGCCCAGCCCCGCCAGGCCCGCTTCCACGATCCCGTAGACGAGAACCATCTGGCCGATCGTCAACGTCAGCGCGCCGGCCAGGTCGAAGCTGCGACCAGGCGCCCGGCGGCGCTCGCTGACGACCGCGTAGGCGATCAGCGCGCCGGCAAGCCCGATCGGGGGGTTGATCAGCAGCACCCAGCGCCAGCTGAGCTCCTGGGTGATGATCCCCCCGAACAGCATCCCCGCGGCGCCGCCGAGACCGTTCATCGCCGCCCACGCGCCGATCGCGCGATTGAGCTGCGCGCCCGGCGCGAACGAGGAGGTGATGACCGCCAGCGAGCATGCTGCCATCAGCGCGCCGCCGAAGCCCTGCACCGCGCGAGCGGCGACCAGCGTCGCCCGATCCGGCGCGAGACCGCCGGCCAGCGAGGCCGCCGCGAACACGAACAGCGCCAGCACGAACATCCGGCGCTGCCCGAAGTGGTCCGCGGCACGGCCGCCGAGCATCAGGAAGCCGGCGAAGGTGATCGAGTACGCATCCACGATCCACTGCAGTTCCGGCGCGGAGAAGCCGAGCGCCGACTGGATCGAGGGCAGCGCCACGTTGACGATGCTCAGGTCGAGGATGACCATGAACTGCGCCACGCAGCAGACGACCAGCAGCCATCCCGAGCGCGAGAGCCCCAGGCGTCCGCCCGACTGCGGGGACGTCGCGTCCGAGATCGGTGGCGTCGCGATGCTCACCTGTGCCACCTCATCGTGCGTTGTTGTGCCCTGTGATCGGGGGTTGCATCAGCCTTGGTCTCGTCCGAGCTCATGAGTGTCCGACACCCCGGCCCAAGGGGGGTTTGACGCCAAGAACGCCTGGTAGTGTGATGGGCCGAAGTCGTCGAGCAACAAGAGGAGTTGCAGCCCATGAGCAAACGTACGCTACCGACCGCCATGCTAGCGCTGGTCGTCGCGGTGGCAGTGGCAGGGTGCGGCAGCAAAGGGTCGACCACCTCCGGGACGAGCAGCTCGAGCAAGGAAGGCAGCACGAGCACCACGACGACGACGACGCACAAAAAGCCCGTCTCCAAATCCAACGGCTACTGAGTCGGCGGGCCGGCGGCTCCACGACAGCGGCGCCCTCATCCGGACGCCAGCGACGCGGTGTAGGGGCGGATCTGGGTCGTGTGCGACGTGCCGAGCACGCGGCCGTCTGAGCTGAGCGCCTGCACCGCGACGTACTCGTACTTCTTGGGCAGCATCGTCGAGCTTTCAAAGCCGGTCGGGACGATCGTCGCCTGCGCGGTGAGCGACCCTTCGTGAAGGCCTGCGAGCACGCGCCACGACGCCACTTCGCTCGCGCCGTTCCAGCTCATGTGCACGATCGTCTCTTCGCTGGTGTTGTTGAGCGTGGCGAGCACCGCCGGGGGGCTGAGCGGGCGCCCGCTCCACGGGTAGCGATAGCCGCGGTAGGAGGCCATGTCGTAGGGCAGGTGGGCGTCGAACAGCAGCGATCCGTCTTCGGCGAACTCGGTCATCTCCGGTACCCCGCCGAACTCGACCACGACGTTTCCGCTGGCGAGCGTCTGCATGTTGCCCTGGCTGGAGGAGAGCAGCGGCGGGTCGGGGTGGGTGAAGGCCTTGACCAGGCGGGCTTCATGGGTCGCGAAGTCGAGCGCCACCCTGATCGCGCGGGATTCGCTGTGCACGGGCGGGTTGGAGCCGTCATCGAAGAACGTCACTTCCCCGTCAGCGAGGATGCGCCCGTCGTGCTGCCACGCGGTCTTGGTTCCCGGGCCCATCTCGAAGGAGCTGTTGGTACCGCCCAGGCGCCACAGGATCTTGCCGCTGGCGCCTTCCAGCTGGTAGCCAGCCCACGTGCTGCGCGCCGAGATGAATACATCCCCGTCGGGCTCGAGGTCGATCGAGTTCAGGTGAAACCAGTCCCACGGCGTGGACGGCGGCGGCGAGGTCTCCGATTCGCCGACGCGTACGTGGTCGAGGCTGTGCCATTCCCAGCGCACCATCCCCGTCTTCATGTCGATCTCCTGGATCGCCGTGTCGACGATCGCCCCGTTGCGCGGGCCTTCCGCCGAGGACAGGTTGCAGCGGATCGGGTTGAACGCGGTGACGTAGGCGACGTCGTGAGGCTCGAGCTGGAACTCGTGCAGATCCGCGTGCAGGCCGTTGCCGCCGCGCACCGTGGCGACGGTCTGATAGCTCGAGTTCGTGACGACGTCTTCGCCCTGGCCGAAGCCCAGCGACAGCACCCGCCCCCGCCACCAGGTCAAGTCGCGCTGGCCTTCGTAGGTCTGCTCGTTGAGGTCCTCCGCCGTTTCGCCCGCGGGCAGCTTGTCGAACCAGACCAGCCGGCCCTGCGGCGTGTAGATCAACGGCCCATACTGCCCGGGGCCGGGCCCGTTGGTCGTGAGGATGTCGCCGGCGGCGGGATCGCGGTCGGGCACCGTGACGGTCAGGACTGGCGCCTGCACGCCGGGCATCGTGTCGAAGCTCTGGTAGTCCGCGGGCGCCGCCTGCGGGTTGCCGAACTCGGGCACGTTGGCCGTGGGATAGGGGTAGTCGACGCGGAAGCCGAAGGTGACCGGCTTGCCGCCGGCGCCCGCCCCGACCACAGCCCTCACGACCACGCGCTCGCCGGCCTGAAACGGCTTGGCGGGCACGAAGCTGGCGCCGTCGCCCTGGGAGTAGGCATGCAGGCTCCCGGCGTGGTCCCCCGACTTCGAGCCGACGACCGAGACTTCACGGATGTTCGCGACGCTCGTGCCGAGGAAGCTGATCTGGGTGTCCGGGTTGGCGGTGACGCTTTCCGGCTCGGGGGAGACATCGACGTCGGTCCCAGGCAAGCTCGCGCTGTGGTCGAACGTGGTGGGCAGGCAGGCGGGCGAGCTCGCGCTGGCGGTGGTCGTCGTGGCGGTGCTGCCGCCAGACAGGCCAAGGCTGAGCGATCCGGTGACGATCGCGGCCACGATCCATGCAAGGACTGCGGCCGACAGGACGATGTAAGCGTTGCGTTTCATGTGAGGGTGCAGCCCCGAGGCGACAATACTTGGTAGCCCACACCCGTCCCGGCGCGAGGTTTCGGGGAAGCGCGCATCCTTACCAACTTCTTCGCGGCATCGCGGGCGCGCGCATGGCGTACGCTCTGAAGGGATGAGGGTGCGCTGGCTTCTCGGCTGTGTGGTGACCGCTGCGCTCGCGGGGCTTTCGATCGCGCCGGCAGGCGCGCGGGCAGCCTCCGGCGATGCCGCGGCCACGCAGGCCTACCTCCAGGCGAACTACGAGCTCGTGAGCTACTTCGCGTCGCACATCCCGACCGCGAGAGCCGAGATCGCGGGCGTCCTCACCGGGGTTCGACGCGAATGTCCGCAGGCTGCCGCCGACTCCCCGCAGGACGTCGACTCCGAACAGCTCAGCAACGAGGTGATCGGCACGATGGTGACCACGGTAGCTCAGCGCAACCTTCCGCCGACGCGAAGCTTCGACCGGGCGGTGGCGTCGCTGCGCTGGAGCAACCAGGCGCTGACGAAGGGCGTCCAGGCTTACGTCGCCAAGGGCAGGACGCTGACCTCGCTTGCAGTGCCGCACCTGTGCGCGGACATCGAGGCCTGGGTCGCCGGCGACTACCGAACGCTGCCGGCGAGCACCGTGGGCTTCGACCAGCGCTTCATGCCGTCATGGGTCGCCCCCGGCTATCTGCCCAAGGCCCTCGCCACCTACGAGAGCCCGCAGGAGCGGACTCTCGCCCGACGCACGACACAGCTCGAAGAAAAGTGGACAGAATTCGAAGCGTTCGAAGTCGAAACGTGGGGCGACATCATGAACGAGCTGGTGCTGCAGCCCTGAGATGTGGGCGTGGCGCTCACGCCACCGCGCGCAGGTGACGGTAGGGAGCGCCCCGCAACTCGCGAACGAGCGCGTCCACCACCCCCTCCTCGTCCTCCTCGTGCCCGTCGGTGACCGCGCCGATGACCGCGCGCTTGCGCTCGAGCAGCTCTGAGATCGTCTCGTCGATCGTCTCGGCCGCGAGCAGGTAGTAGGCGTTGACGGCGTCCTGCTGGCCGATCCGGTGGCAGCGGTCCTCCGCCTGGTCGTGCTTGGCGGGCGTCCACGCGAGCTCGAGGAACACGACGTTGGAGGAGCGAGTCAGCGTCAGACCGTGACCGGCCACCTCGATCGAGCAGACGATCAGCTGGTTGGCCCGATCGTCGTCTGGCGCCTGGAAGGCCTGCAGGGCCGCGTCCCTGGAGAGAGCGGTGTCTTCGCCCAGGATGTGCAGGGCAGCGGGGAAGCGCGCGATCACCGCCCGCTGGACCTCGCGATGACCGGCGAACACGACCAGCCGCTCGCCCGACGAGCAGAAGTCGTGGATCCAACCCAGCGCCGCGTTCAGCTTGCCGCGCGCGGCGAGCAGCTTGAGCGCGTTCAGGCGCACCAGACGCTCCGCCCGCAGCGCCGCCGCGACCTTCGCGTCGAGCTCGCGCAGGTCCAGCGGCTGGCTGCGAAGCCAAGCCACGAGGTCGCGCTCCGCGAGCCGGTACTCGGCCTGGTTGTCGAGCTCCACGGGCACGATCGCGCGCGTCTTGGCCGGCAGCTGGGGAAGCACATCCGCCTTCAGCCGGCGCACGAAGCAGCGCGCGCGCAGGTGCCAGTGCAGGCGCAGATGAGCATCCGGGCCGCGGAAGCGCTGGCCGAAGCGAGCGCCCGAGCCGAAGTCCTCGAGGCGCCCGATGATGCGCAGCTGGGAGATCAGCTCCGCCGGGCGGTTGATCACCGGCGTACCCGTCAGGGCCAGCACCAGACCCTCGCGTGGCACGACCGCCGACAGACGCTGCACCGCCTGGGTGCGCTTGGCGGCGGCGTTCTTGCAGTAGTGGGACTCGTCGAGCACGAGCGCGCGCGGCTGCAGCGCGCAGAGCTGATCCAGGCGCGCGGCGACGATGTCGTAATTGACGATCGTCACGTCGGCATCTGCCAGCCCCGCGTCCGCGTCGGCCCGGCGCGCGCCGCCGTTCCCGGACAGTGCCTGCACGCTGCGGCCGGGCAGCCAGTGCTCGAGCTCGCGCAGCCAGTTGAGCTTGAGACTCGCCGGACATACGACCACCGCCGGGTAGGCGCCGTCCGCCTCGACGGCGGCGAGCGCCTCGATCGTCTTGCCGAGACCCTGCTCGTCGGCGAGGAACGCACGTCGGCGCTCGAGCAGGTAGCTCACACCGGCGCGCTGGAACGGCTTCAGTTCGCCGCCGAGGGTGGGCGGGATCAAGTCATCGAACGCCCCGTCGGTGGCAGCCGACAGTGCCACCAACCCGGCTGCGCGAGCGTGCTCCTCGCGGATCTCCTGGAGCACCGCCAGCGCGTCCGGCTCGACCCAGACGTCTCCGTCGGAGAGGAAGCGATCGAGCTGCGGCACGCAGAACGGGTCCGCGCAGATCGCCGCGAGCTGGGCGTGCTCGCGACCGGCCCCGCGCCGGTTGATCGGGGCGAGCGCGCCCCGCAGGGCCGCGAACCGGGGCACGAGGGCCGGGTCGTGCCCGGGCGCGAGGACGAACGTGGGGTCCTCGTGCGCACTCGAGAGCTCGAGGACGGCCGGCGGCGCGGGACGACCGTCCTCGAGTGCCGCGATGCAGCGTCGGGCGGCGGGGCTGATCCACGCGTCCAGGTCCCCCATCAGCTGCCAGGAGGCGAGCGTCAGCGGCACCGTCGCCCCGCCCTCCGCGGTGAGCGCCTGCTCGCGAAGGGCCGCCGGCAGGCGTTCGCGCTCGCCCAGCAGCACGAACACGGGCGCCTCGCCCGGGGCGGGCGGGGAGGGCGGGCCTCCAACATCGATGTTGCCGCGCCAGGTCGTGGCGCGCTCGAGCCATGCGCTCACACGCGGGTCGACGCTCGCGTCCTCGATGTGGCCCAGCAGCTCCAGGAGCGCTTGCGCATCGTGCTCCACTGCCGCCAGACCCACGGTCGCGCCCGGCCCCTCCAGCGCGCGCAGCCCAGCCCGGCTCGCCAGCACGCGCGCCAGCGGCGCACGCTCGGCTGAGATCAGCAGCCAGTGCTCGCCACGGCGGTCGCGGCGGAACTCGACGTCATAGCCCTGGCTGGGCGCGTCCTGCGCCCGGCGTTCACGCGCCGGGCCCTCGCGTTCGCTCTCCGAGCGGGCAGTCAGCGCCTGACGGGCGGCAACGCTGACACGCACGCTGTCCGTGCGTTCGAGCAGCGTTTTGACCAGCTCCGCGGAGCTGTCGTCCAGAGGCACGAGCGCGCGTCCGATCGCCGGCACGTTGTAGGCGCCAGGGTGCTCCAGCAGGGCCGCGACGGCCTCAGGCGCGACGTCGGTGGCGAAGCTCAGCCACCAGTCCTCGTCGGGTCGCGCCAGGTCCACCAGGCACCGGTCGCGAGGACGGCGCGCGCGGCGACGCTCGATCGCACGGGCGAGCGCGTCGCTGACATCCGGGGTACCGGGCACGCCGGCGAGCAGACGCGCGAGCGCCTCGGCCTGGTCGGGCTCGAGCGGCAGGCACCACACGCGCCCGACGGGGTCCCAGCGCCGGCCGGGGATCGCGCGCAACAGCTGGCGCAGACGCTCGTCGTAGGGGAAGCGCAGCACCGCCTCTTCGTGCTCGAGCGTCGCGGAGAAGGGCGCGGGGGGCATGAGCAGTGCACGATAGGCATCCGCGGGGATGGAGAAGGAGAAGCCTACGAGCGGGTGGTGGGCGGGGCAGCGCGCTCCAGGGTGGTGCTCACGACCGCGGCGTGAGGACGATCAGGCCCCGCGCTCGACCTTGGCCAGCGACTGGGTGATCGAACGCGTGAGCGCCGCACGCACGAGCAGCGCGAGCCCTGGGATCGGCGAGGCCAGGCGGATGTCGTAGACGAAGCGAGTCCCGCTGGGTGTGGCCGCGAAGGTCATCACACCGACGTGACCGCGCAAGGGGCTGCCCTTGGTGATGCGGTAGACGACCCGCTCGTTGGGGACGAACTCGGTGACGGTCTCCTCGAACGGCGGCAGCGGTCCGATTTTCAGCTGCCGCGCCGAGCCGACGCCGTTGCGCTCGCCGTCCTGCCCGTCGCGCAGCCGCTCGATCTTGGCGCCGAACACGTCAGCGAGGTTCTCGTGCTCGGCGAGGTAGGCGAAGATCGGCTGCGGCGGCTTGGCGAAGTCGTGCTCGACATGGACGTGGTGGGCGCGCACTGACCCGCCAGCCTACTCCCATGGCGCTATGCGCCAGGTGCGAGGAACCGAGCGAGCCGGGGCCGAGGAGGAGAGGGGACGGCCCCGGCTCGCTGTTGCACGCTTCTCGTCCGTCGCGTCTCAGCGTTGGACGACTGCATGGTGCGTGTTTCGGTTCGGCTGCTCGCGTGGGTAACGCGAGCCTCGCTGCCATCCCGGGGTCGAGGGGCTGGCAACAAGTCTTGTGAAGCTCGGAAGCACGATAATCGGAGCATCGCACATTTGCTAGCGTCAAGCCACCACCACCTAGCGGAAGCGAGAGATTCGTGGAGCACGCGCGTGAGATCGAGACTGTGGGCATAGTCGGCGCCGGCTTCATGGGCTCCGGAATTGCCGAGTCCGTCGCCAAGGCTGGACTGGGCGTCGTCCTCCACGAGCCCGAGCAGGCAGCGCTGGATCGCTCGCGAGCGCAGATCGAGCGTTCCCTCGCCCGCGCCGCCAAGGCCGGCAAGCTGCCCGGCACGGGGGCCGGAGAGGTCCTCGAGCGCGTCGCCTGGACCTCTGAGATCGAGAGCCTCGCCGGCTGCAGCGTGGTCATCGAGGCGGTCTACGAGGACGCCGGCGTGAAGGGCCCCCTGTTCAGGACGCTCGACGAGCTGCTGCCCGACACCGCGACGCTCGCTTCGAACACGTCCTCGATCCCGATCGCGCAGCTCGCCTCCTGGACGCGCCACCCAGGACGCGTGCTCGGCCTGCACTTCTTCTCTCCCGTCCCCGTCATGAAGCTCGTGGAGATCGTGATCGGCCTCGATACCGCCGGCGAGCACGTCGAGCGCGCCGAACGCCTGATGGTCGCGATCGGCAAGACGGCGATCCGCACGAAGGACCGCTCGGGCTTCATCGTCAACATGCTGCTCGTCCCCTACCTGATGGCCGCAGTGCGGATGATCGAGGAGGGCTTCGCCTCACGCGAGGACATCGACGAGGGCATGAAGCTCGGCGCCGGTCACCCGATGGGCCCGCTGACGCTCTGCGACTTCATCGGCCTCGACGTGCTCTATGCGGTCTGCGACTCGCTCTACGAGGAGTTCAAGCGTCCCGAGTACGCCCCGCCGCCGCTGCTCAAGCGCATGGTCGTCTCAGGCCACCATGGGCGCAAGAGCGGTCGTGGCTTCTACGAGTACCCGCAGGCGGGCTAATCCTCGGAGACGTGGAAGCTGTCGGCGTCTTCGCGCAGCGCGCGCAGCCCCTCTGAGATCTCCTCCAACGCGTCCTTGCCAAGCGGCGCAGTGCCGAAGCGCGCCTCGTTGAGCGCAACCGTGGCAGCCTCGGCCGCCTCGCGACCGGCGTCTGTGATCAGCGCCAGGGTCGTGCGCCGGTCCCGCTCGTGCTGCGTGCGCTGGACGAACCCCAGGCCCTCCAGACCGTCGACGATGTTGGTGACGCTCGTGGGATGGACCTGCAGGCGCGCGCCCATCTTGCCCAGCGGCAGCGAGCCCTTACGGCTGTAGAACAAGAGCATCAGGCCCTCGTACCGAGGGAAGGTGAGGCTCCACGGCCGCAGCAGCTCGTTCAGGCGCGCGATCAGGATCTGCTCGGCGCGCATGATCGAGGTCACCGTCGCCATCGCCGGCACCGCGGCGGGCCCCCAATGCTCGCGCCACTGGCGAGAAGCCTCGGCGATCGGATCGAACTCGAGCGGGGCCACCAGACGCAAGCTTGCCACAGCCTCTCCCCCCGACGGCTTCCTCAGAAGACGGGGTTTTCGCGGTAGTCGCCCCACACTGTCTGCAGGGCCTGCACGATCTCGCCCTCCGAGGTGTGTGCGCGCGCGGCGTCGAGCAGGCCGGGCATCAGGTTCTCCCCCTCGACGGCCGCGCTCTGCTTCAGCGCGCTCAATGCGGACTCGACCGCCACCGAGTCGCGCTGCGCACGCACCAATCTCAAACGATCGATCTGCTTGCGTTCCAGTGACGGGTCGATCCGCAGGATCGGGGTGGCGCTGTCGTCGCCCTCCGTGTACGAGTTGACGCCCACGACTATCCGCCTGCCGGCGTCGATCTCGCACTGAAGCTGGAAGGAGGCGTCGGCGATCTCGCGCTGGGGGTAGTTCTGCTTGACCGCTGCCACCATCCCGCCGAGCTCGTCGATCTTGGCGAAGTACTCATACGCCTTGGCCTCGATCTCATCCGTCAGCGCCTCCACGAAGTAGCTGCCGCCGAGCGGGTCGATCGTGTTCGCCACACCGGTCTCGTGGGCGATGATCTGCTGCGTGCGCAGCGCGATCCTGACGGCCTCCTCCGTCGGCAGCGCGAGCGCCTCGTCGTAGGAGTTGGTGTGCAGCGACTGCGTGCCGCCGAGCACGCCCGCGAGCGCCTCGATCGCGGTGCGGGTGATGTTGTTCAACGGCTGCTGCGCGGTCAGCGACACGCCGGCAGTCTGGGTGTGGAAGCGCATCAACCACGATTTCGGGTTCTTCGCGCCGAACGTGTCCCTCAGCTCGCGCGCCCAGATGCGCCGCGCCGCCCGGTACTTGGCGATCTCCTCGAAGAAGTCGATCTGCGCGTTGAAGAAGAAGCTCAGGCGCGGCGCGAAGTCGTCGACGTCCAGCCCGCGTTCGAGCGCCTGCTCCACGTAGGTCAGCCCGTCCTTCAGCGTGAACGCGAGCTCCTGCGCGGCCGTCGAGCCCGCCTCGCGGATGTGGTAGCCGGAGATCGACACCGGGTGCCAGCGCGGCATGTTTCCAGAGCACCACTCGATCATGTCCCCCAGCAGCCGCATCGCCGGGTCGATCGGGAAGCACCACTCCTTCTGGGCGATGTACTCCTTGAGGATGTCCGCCTGGATCGTGCCGCTCAGCTGCTGCGCCGGCACGCCGCTTTCCTCCGCCGCCACCACGTAGTAGGCGAGCATGATCGCCGCCGGCGCGTTGACCGTCATCGACACGCTGACCTCGCCCAGGTCGATGCCGCCGAACAGCGTGCGCATGTCCTGCAGCGTGTCGATCGCCACGCCCTCGCGACCCACCTCCCCCAGCGATAGCGGCGAGTCGGAGTCGTGACCCATCAGCGAGGGCATGTCGAACGCCGTCGAGAGGCCCGTCTGGCCGTGATCGAGCAGGTAGCGGAAGCGCTCGTTGGTCTCCTGGGCGGTCCCGAAGCCCGCGAACTGGCGCATCGTCCACAGGCGCCCGCGGTACATCGACGGGTAGACGCCGCGCGTGAACGGGAAGCCGCCCGGCAGGCCGATGTTGGAGCGCTCCGGGAGGTCAGCCTCGGTGTAGAGCGGGCGCACGTGCTCGCCGGAGAGCGTCACGAACTCGGCGTCGCGCTCGGGCGTCACGCCGTAGACCTCCAGCCACTCCTCGTGGGAGGTCGGGACAACGCTCGTGGGCACGGCATCAACAGCCACCGACGTCAGCTCCCCAATGCTCGGAAATACGACATTCGGAGTATCGCACATATTGTGCCATCGGCACAAGCATCGCAGGCAGGTACCCACGCGCGCGTGCAGCGCTCGGATCGGCGCGGTGCGGTGCCGATAGAACGCCCTGGATGCTCCGATCCGACTCCCCCCACGCGCCGCGCGCCTCCCCCAACACGCCCCGCGCCGCTGAACACTTGTATACTAGTGCCGTGGATATGCCTGATCCCGCAGCGCGGGAGCTCGACGGCGACGTGGAGCTCGAGACGGCAGAGTGGCTGCAGGCGCTGGCGGACGTGCTGCGCGTCGAAGGCCCCGAGCGCGCGGGCGAGCTCCTGAAGGCGCTGCTCCAGCAGGTTCGCCACGACGGTGTGAGCGTCCCCGGCGATCTCACCACTCCGTACCTGAACACGATCGAGACAGCCGAGGAGCCGCCGATTCCCGGCGAGCGCAAGATCGAACACAGCCTGCGCTCGCTGGTCCGCTGGAACGCGATGGCCCTCGTCCTGCAGGCCAACCGCGAGTCCTCGGAGCTCGGCGGTCACATCGCCAGCTACCAATCCGCGGCCACGCTGTACGAGGTCGGCTTCAACCACTTCTGGCACGCGCCGCACGAGAGCCACGGCGGCGACCTCGTCTATATCCAGGGACACTCCGCCCCCGGCATCTACGCGCGCGCGTTCCTGGAAGGACGCCTGGACGAGCAGCGCGTGCGCGGCTTTCGCCAGGAGGTCGGCGGGCACGGGCTGTCCTCCTACCCGCACCCGTGGCTGATGCCCGACTTCTGGCAGTTCCCGACGGTGTCCATGGGGCTGGGGCCGCTGATGGCGATCTACCAGGCGCGCTTCATGAAGTACCTGGAAGGTCGCGAGATCCAGGAGACCGCCGGACGCAAGGTGTGGGCGTTCATGGGCGACGGCGAGATGGACGAGCCCGAGTCGATGGGCGCGATCTCGCTCGCCGGGCGCGAGCACCTCGACAACCTGATCTTCGTCGTCAACTGCAACCTGCAGCGGCTCGACGGCCCCGTGCGTGGCAACGGCAAGATCATCCAGGAGCTCGAGACCAACTTCCGCGGCGCCGGCTGGAACGTGATCAAGGTGATCTGGGGCTCGCGCTGGGACCCGCTGCTGGCGGCCGACGAGCACAGGCTGCTGCGCCGGCGCATGGAAGAGGCGCTCGACGGCGACTACCAGACATACAAGTCCCGCGACGGCGCCTTCGTGCGCGAGCACTTCTTCGGCACCTCCCCGGAGCTGCGCGCGCTCGTACAGGATCTGAGCGACGAGCAGGTGTGGGCGCTGAACCGCGGCGGCCACGACCCGCGCAAGGTGTTCGCCGCGTACACGGCGGCCTCGGCCCACGTGGGCCAGCCGACGGTGATCCTCGCCAAGACGATCAAGGGCTACGGCATGGGCGTCTCCGGCGAGGGCCAGAACATCACCCACCAGCAGAAGAAGATGACCGAGGAGGCGCTGCTCGCCTTCAGAGACCGCTTCGAACTGCCGCTCACCGACGAGCAGGCGCGCGCCGCGGACCTCTACATGCCCGCGGCAGACAGCCCCGAGCTGAGCTACCTGCGCGAGCGGCGGGCGGCGCTGGGTGGGGCACTGCCGAGCCGCCGCCGACGTGCGGAGAGCCTGGAGGCGCCGCCGCTGTCGGCCTTCCAGTCCCAGCTGGACGGCACCGGCGAGCGGGAGATCTCAACGACGATGGCGTTCGTACGGGTGCTCGCCACCCTCGTGCGCGACAAGCAGCTCGGCCAGCGGATCGTCCCGATCGTGCCCGACGAGTCGCGGACGTTCGGGATGGAGGGGATGTTCCGCCAGCTCGGGATCTTCTCCCAGGTCGGGCAGCTCTACCAGCCCGAGGACGCCGAGCAGCTGATGTTCTACAAGGAGGACCGCCGCGGGCAGATCCTGCAGGAGGGGATCAACGAGCCCGGCGCGTTCTCCTCGTGGCTGGCCGCCGCGACCTCCTACACCAATCACGGGACGCCGATGATCCCGTTCTACATCTTCTATTCGATGTTCGGCTTCCAGCGGGTGGGCGATCTCGCCTGGGCGGCCGGCGACAGCCGCGCCCGCGGCTTCCTGATCGGCGGCACCTCCGGGCGCACGACGCTCAACGGCGAGGGCCTGCAGCACGAGGACGGGCAGAGCCACCTGCTCGCCTCGACGATCCCCAACTGCCGCGCGTATGACCCGGCGTTCGGGTATGAGCTGGCGGTGATCGTCCACGACGGGCTGCGCCGGCTGCTGGAGGACCAGGAGGACGCCTTCTACTACCTGACGGTGATGAACGAGAACTACCCCCAGCCCGCCATCCCCGACGGCGCCGAAGACGGCATCCTGCGCGGCATGCACCGCATCCAGGCGAGCGCCGATGCGCCCGCCGCGCGCCTGCTCGGCTCCGGCGCGATCCTGCGCGAGGTGATCGCCGGCGCGGAGCTGCTGCGCGAGGACTTCGGCGTGGAGACGGAGGTGTGGAGCGTCACCTCCTTCTCGCAGCTGCAGCGCGACGGGATCGAGGTCGAGCGCGACAATCGGCTGCACCCCTCGCGCGCCCCGCGACGCTCGTACGTGCAGGAGTGCCTGGGCGAGGGGCCGGTGCCGGTGATCGCCTCCACCGACTACGTGCGCGCGGTCGCCGAGCAGATTCGCCCGTGGATCGACGGTGCGGGCGGGTCCTATACGACGCTCGGCACCGACGGCTTCGGTCGCAGCGACTACCGCCGCGTCCTGCGCAGCTTCTTCGAGGTCGACCGCCACCACGTGGCACTCGCCACACTGCATGCGCTCGGCCGCACCCAGGACGCCGAGTCCGCGATCGCGCGATACGGCATCGACCAAGAGGGAGCTCCCCCATGGACACGCTGACAGAGGTCGCAGTCCCGGACATCGGCGACTTCTCCGACGTCCCCGTCGTCGAGCTGCTGGTCGCAGTCGGGGACACCGTGGCGGTCGAGGACCCGCTCGTCGCGATCGAGTCCGACAAGGCCACCATGGAGCTCCCCACGCCGGTCGCCGGCGTCGTGCGCGAGCTGCTCGTCGGGGTCGGCGACAAGGTCTCAGAGGGCACCCCGATCGCGCGTGTGGAGGTCGGTGCGGAGGAGACCGAGGGTGAGGCAACGCGCGAGACGCGCGAGCCGGGGCCTGAGACGGCCGGGCAAGAGCCGGGCTCGCCGATACCGCCAAGCACCGAGTCGACAATCGCAGCCGAGGTGGGCGCGCCCACCGGCGGGTCCGGGAACGGCGCGGGTCCGCTCTCGGCGGATCTCGGCGACTGGAGCTCGGTCTACGCGGGGCCCGCCGTCCGCCGCCAGGCGCGCGAGCGTGGCATCGATCTGCGGGAGGTGCGGGGCAGCGGCAGGCGGGGACGAATCACGCTCGAGGACTTGCAGAACACGGTCTCGGCGCCCGCGCCGGGCGGCTCTGGCATGAACCTGGGAGGGCTTGCGCCGTGGCCGAGCGTCGACTTCGCCAAGTACGGCGAGATCGAGCGGGTGGCGCTGAGCCGCATCCAGAAGCTCTCCGGCGCGAACCTCGCGCGCAACTGGGTGATGATCCCGCACGTCACTCACAACGAGGACGCGGACATCACCGAGCTCGAGGCGTTCCGCAGGCAGCTGAACGCCGAGCAGTCGGAGGTGAAGGTGACGATGGTCGCGCTGCTCTTGAAGGCACTCGCGGCGGCGCTGCAGGCCTTCCCCAAGTTCAACGCCTCGCTCGACGGCGAGGAGCTGGTGCTCAAGCGCTACTACCACCTCGGCTTCGCCGCGGACACGCCCCAGGGGCTGGTCGTGCCGGTCGTGCGAGACGTCGATCGCAAGGGGCTGTTGGAGATCGCGGGCGAGCTGAGCGAGCTCTCCGCGGTGGCGCGCGCCGGGCGTCTGACGCCCACGCAGATGAGCGGCGCCACGTTCACCCTGTCGAGCCTCGGTGGCATCGGCGGCACGTCGTTCACGCCGATCGTCAACGCCCCCGAGGTGGCGATCCTCGGCGTGGTGCGCGCCGCGACGAAGCCGGTGTGGGACGGCTCGGCGTTCCAGCCCCGACTGCTCCTCCCACTGTCGCTCTCCTACGACCATCGGGTGATCGACGGCGCGAGCGCCGCCCGCTTCTGCGCACACCTCGCGAGCCTGCTCGCCGACATGCGCAGGCTGCTGCTGTGAGCCACGCGCAGCTGGTGGTCCTCGGATCCGGGCCTGGCGGCTACACGGCGGCCTTCCGCGCCGCGGACCTCGGCCTCGACGTCGTGCTCGTCGAGCGCCACCAGACGCTCGGCGGCGTCTGCCTGAACGTCGGCTGCATCCCCTCCAAGGCGCTGCTGCACGTCGCCAAGGTGATCGCCGAGGCCGAGCGCGCCCGCGCCGGCGGCGTGTCCTTCGCCGACCCCGAGATCGATCTGGACACGCTCCGCGAGTGGAAGCGGGGAATCGTCAGCAGGCTCACGACAGGACTCTCGGGACTCGCCAAGCGGCGCAAGGTGCGCGTGCTGCAGGGCGTCGGCGAGCTGGTGGACCCCCACACGCTGGCGGTGGACGGGGCCACGGTTTCCTTCGATCACGCGATCCTCGCGACCGGCTCGCGCGCGGTCCGGCTGCCGGGCATCCCCTACGAGGACCCGCGGGTGATGGACTCGACCGACGCCTTGGAGCTCGTCGACGTCCCCCGCCGCCTGCTCGTGATCGGCGGCGGCATCATCGGCCTGGAGCTCGCGACCGCCTACGACGCGCTCGGCTCTGGTGTGACGGTGGTCGAGCTCGCCGAGCAGCTGATCCCCGGCTGCGATCCAGACCTGGTGGAGCCCCTGCGCAGGCGCATCGCCGAGCGCTACGAGGCGATCCACCTGAGCACGCGCGTGGGGTCGCTCGAGCCCGGTCCAGACGGCCTGCGCGCGAGCTTGCTCGACGCGGACGGACAGGCGCTCGCGACCGACGCCCAGGAGGCGACGTTCGACCGCGTGCTCGTCGCCGTGGGACGCGTCCCCAACAGTCGGTCGCTCGGACTCGAGCGGGCGGGAGTCCTGGTCGACGAGCACGGCTTCGTGACGGTGGACCGCCAGCTGCGCACGAACGTCGAGCACATCCACGCGATCGGCGATCTCGTCGGTCCGCCGATGCTGGCGCACAAGGCCACCCACGAGGCGAAGGTCGCCGCGGAGGTGATCGCCGGCCACGACGTGGAGCTCGACATACGGGGAATCCCCTCCGTCGCCTACACCGATCCCGAGATCGCGTGGGTCGGTCTCACCGAGACCGAGGCCAAGCTCCGCGGGGTGCCCTATCGAGCTTCGACGTTCCCCTGGAGCGCCTCCGGACGCGCCCTGGCTAGCATCGCCACCGAGGGCATCACCAAGCTGATCGTCGACCCCGACACCAACGGGGTCCTCGGCGCGGGCATCGCCGGCACGAGCGCCGGCGAGCTGATCGCCGAGCCTGGGCTCGCGCTCGAGCTCGAGGCGGACGCCCAGGACATCGCGCTGACCGTCCACGCCCATCCGACACTCGCCGAGACCTTCGCGCTGGCTGCCGAGATCGCCGAGGGGACCGTCACCGACCTGCCGCCCGCGCGTGCCTGAGCTGACGCTCACCCGTGCCCACCGCCTCCGCGGCGGCGCGACCTGGCAGCACGTGTACGCGCTCCTGCGCGACGCGATCGTCTCCGTCGAGCTGGAGCCCGGTCAGCAGCTCTCAGAGAACGACCTCGCGGCACGGGTGGGCGTCAGCCGCACACCGATCCGCGAGGCGCTGGTCAGGTTGCGCGACGATCGCCTGGTGGAGATCGTCCCGCAGCTCGGCACGTTCGTCACCCGCATCAGCCCCGCCGCGCTGGCCGATGCGCAGTTCGTTCGCGAGTCGCTGGAATGCGCAGCCGTGCGACTCGCGGCGCAGCGCTCCGACGCCGAGGCCGTGCAGAAGCTGGAGACGATCCTGGAGCGCCAGGCGCAGACGCACACCGGCGGCGATCTCGATCGTTTCTACGTGCTCGACGACGAGTTCCATCACGCGCTGTGCAGCCTCAGTGGCCGCGGGATCGCATGGGAGCTCAGCCAGCGGGCAAGCGGCCATCTGAACCGCATCCGCCGCCTCAGCCTCGCCCAGCCGGATTACATCCCCGAGATGATCGAGGAGCACCACGCCGTGCTCGCCGCCATCGCCACCCGCAAGCCCGCGCAGGGGGAGAAGGCATTGCGCCACCACCTGCGGATGGTTCTCTCCAGCCTCCCGGACATCGAAGCCATCCACCCCGAGTTCTTCGCCAGCGCGTAGCGCGGCACGTGGGGCGACGCGACTGGCGGACGGGGACGATCTACCGCGTCGAGCAGCGCTGATCGCAACAGGGCTGAGCGGCCTATACGGAGGATGCCTCCGTATAGTGTTAGACTCGCGCCACCAGCGGAGCCTCCTCCGTTTGGAGGGGGGCGTCGGCCAAGCCTCTCCGCGACCGTCGAAGCCTTCCGCACGCATGAGCTCCAACACGACAGAGCGCACACACCCCACGTTGATCCTGGCCGTGCTGTCGCTCGCCGGCGTCGCTTACGCGATGCTGAGCTCGGCGGTGATCCCGGCGCTGCCCACGTTGGAGCACGCGCTGCACACGAACGAGACCGGCGTCGCGTGGCTGCTCACCGCCTACCTGCTCTCGGCATCGGTCGGCACGGCCATCCTTGGCCGGCTTGGCGACATGTACGGCAAGGAGCGCCTGCTGCTGGTCACGCTCTTGATCCTCTGCGGGGGAACGCTGCTGTCGGCGGTGTCGAGCACGCTGGCGCTGCAGATCGGAGCGCGCTTCATCCAGGGCGCCGCCGGCGGCATCTTCCCGCTCGCGTTCGGGATCGTGCGTGACGAGTTCCCGCGCGAGAAGGTGGCGGGCAGCATCGGCCTGCTCTCCGCGATCCTCGGCGTCGGCGCCGGCATCGGGATCGTGCTCTCGGGCGTGATCGTCGAGCACCTCAACTACCACTGGCTGTTCTGGCTGCCGCTGCTCGCCTCCGTGCTCGCCGCGGTCGCGACGTGGCGCTTCATCCCGGAGTCGCCGGTACGCGTACCCGGCAAAGTCAACTGGACTGCCGCCGCGCTGATGACGATCGGCATGTCCACGGTGCTGCTCGCGGTCTCGGAGACGACGACCTGGGGCTGGGGGTCACCGAAGACGCTCGGCCTGATCCTCCTGGGGTCGATCATCACAGCAGGCTGGGTAGCCTTCGAGGCGCGCAGCGAGAACCCGCTCGTCGACATGGCGATGATGCGGATCCGCGGCGTCTGGACGACCAACCTCGCGGCGTTCCTGCTCGGCGCCGGCATGTACGCATCGTTCATCGTCTTCCCGCAGTTCGCGCAGCTGCCGAAGAGCACCGGCTTCGGCTTCGGCGCGTCGGTGGTCGTCTCCGGCCTGTACCTGCTGCCGTCAACCGTCGGCATGACTGCGCTCGGCCTGTTCGCCGGTCGCATCTCGGCGCGCTTCGGCTCGCGCGCGGCGCTGATCGTCGGAACCGCGTTCACGACGTTCTCGTTCGCGCTGCTCGCCGTCGAACACGGCCACCCCGTGGACTTCCTGATCGCAGCCGGCCTGCTGGGCGTCGGCATCGGCCTCGCCTTCGCGGCGCTCGGCAACCTGATCGTCCAGGCTGTCCCGAGCCACCAGACGGGCGTCGCCAGCGGCATGAACACGGTTATGCGAACGCTTGGCGGCGCGCTTGGCGGCCAGCTCTCTGCGACCTTCATCGCCGCTCATTTCGCCCATGGCTACCCCGCCGTGACCGGCTTCACCAAGACGTTCTGGATGGCGACCGGGTTCCTGCTCGTGTGCCTGCTGTCCGGGATGCTCGTGCCGAAGCAGCGCGCGGCCGTACTGAGCAGCACCGAGCTGGGGCGCGACGAGCCGGTCCTCGCGCCGGCCGCTGCCGAGGGCGTCGGCGCCTAGCGATCCCGCCGGCCGACCGCGTGGCCAGGCGGTCCTAGTATCACGCGTGATACACTCCTGAGCATGGCTGATGTCAGCATCCGCGATCTGCGCAACCACGGCGGCGATGTGGTGGACCGAGCGGCGCGCGGCGAGCAGATCACCGTCACGCGAGCTGGTAAAGCGGTCGCGGAGTTGCGGGCGATATCGCAGCATCCCCCACTTTCCGCAGAGGCTCTGCTCGCCCGGCGTCGTCACCTGCCCCCGGTGGACCCGGTTGGTCTGCGCTCTGACGTCGACAGCCTCCTGGACGTCCGCGTATGAGCGAGGAGCCGCTACAGAAACCAACGAAGACGCGTGGGATCCTCGACACTTCGACGGTCATCCTCCTGCAGCGTCTGACAGATGCAACGGCACTACCCAGCGAGCCATCGATCACGGCCGTAACGCTGGCCGAGCTCTCGGCGGGACCGCTCGTGACGGACGATGACAACGAGCGGGTCGCCCGGCAAGCCCACCTCCAACAGGCCGAGGCGGATTTCGACCCGCTTCCCTTCGATGCCGGCGCTGCCCGTGCCTTCGGGCGCGTCGCTGCGTCACTGCGTCGGTCCGGCCGCAAGTCGAGTGCACGCGCCTACGACGCGATGATCGCTGCGACGGCGCTCGCCAACGACCTCCCGGTCTACACCTGCAACCCGGCGGACTTTGGCGGGATCGATGGACTCGAGGTGGTCGCAGTGCCTGTGCCGCGATCGGCATAGAGGAGCCCTGACACGCTGCTCGCCCGCTACCCGTTGCCTTCGACGAGCGCGGAGTGCGAACTGACTATCAGCACGACGAACAGCACGAACGCGGCGAGGACCGACAGCGCGATCATCCAGAGACCCTGCTTGATCGAGGCCTTCTCGGGACGATTGACCAGGATGACGCCGACGATGAAGCCGACGATCGGCAACACGACCGCCACGACGTAGCCCGCCACGGCTCGCCCGCTCGTCATCGAGCCCTGCTCGTCCGGCATCGGCCCACCCTACTAGCGACCGCGGCCGCGCCGACGCCGCTTGGCCATGGAAGGGAGGCCGACGCGGGGACCCCGGAGGGGAGAGGAGGTCCCCGCGCCGCTTCAGTGCGTTAGGAGGAGAGGGATACCTCCGCGACACCACCCTCGGACGGGACCGGCGCGGGCCGGTCTACCCGTCCAAGCTCTCGCGAAAATGGATGGCCTACGATCGCTCCGCCCCGCTCAACGCCAAGTACTGAGCGCCGAACAGCGCATCGTCCGCGCGCGCCGCCGTGACACAAAGACACGCCACGACGGCAGCTACCGCCATCCAAGCCGACACGATCAGCTCTGCGAGCACTACCCCCCCGTCCATGCACCGGACTGCTTGCACCAGACTGCTCATCGCACCACACGATTCCTGCTGTTCCCAGCTTGACGCATTGGACCAAACGAGTCCAATAGATGTTTGGAGCATTCGTATAGAGTCTGCGCATGGGGGGCTCTCCGCCGTTTAGGCGCGGACAGCTGCGTTGCTTCGTGGCTGTGGCCGATTGCGGCCAGGTGACCGGCGCGGCCCGCACGCTGTTCATGACACAGCCCGCGGTCTCGCAGGCGATCGCCCAGCTCGAGAGCGAGCTCGGGTTCAAGCTGTTCCACCGCTCGGGGCGGGGGGTGACGCTCACACCCGCCGGCGCGCGGTTCTACGAGCCCGCCCGACGCGCGGTCGAGGCCGACTCGGAGGCCGCCCTCGTCGCGGAGTCGCTTGCGCGTGCCAACGAGGGAACGATCATGTTCGGATTCCTCGGCAGCGCACCGGCGCTGGACAGCCCGGACGCCGTCGCCGCTTTCGCGCAGGCGTATCCGAACATCGAGCTGCGCTTCCAGGAGCTCCAGTTCCCCTCCTCTCCCACGAGCTCGTGGCTCTCGGATGTAGATGTCGCCGCCTGCCACACGCCCCGCTCCGAGCCGGGCGTCTGGGCGCAGACCCTGCGCACGGAGGCGCGCGCGGTGATCGCACCGAGTGGACACCGGTTGGCGGCCCGCGAGCAGCTGAGCGTGGCAGACGTGATCGACGAGACGTTCATCGGTCTGCACCCTGCCGTCGAGCCCTCCTGGGCCGGCTTCTGGAGTCTCGACGACGAGCGCGGCGCACCGCCGCGACTGGTGACCGCCGACCGCGCGATCAACCCCCAGGAGGTGCTGGCGTCGCTGAGCGTCCGCGAGGCGATCACCACGGTCCCGGCGTCTGTGGGGAAGCTGATGGCGAGCTTCTCCGAGCAGCTTGCGGCAATTCCGCTGCTCGATGCCAAGCCCTCGACGATCGCCCTCGTGGGATCCGAGGACCGGCACAACCCGCTCGTCGAGACGCTCGTCGAGTTCGCGCGCAGCTTCAGGGCGAGGCAGCCCGGCTGACGAGCTTCAGGGCGTCACCAAGACCTTCAGCGAGCGACCGGGATCGGCCTGGATCCTGAACGCCTCGTCGATCCGCTCCAGCGGCAGCTCGTGTGAGACGAGCGCGCTCGCGTCGATGTCACCCCGCGCCAGCGCGGCGATCACCGCGGGGAACTCGTCGCGATAGCCGACCGAGCCGCGCAGGGTCAGCTCGTTGCCCGTCAACCGGTCCGGTCGCATCTCGACCTTGCGCGCGTACATCGCGCACAGCACCACCAGGCCGCCCGGCCGCGCCAACCGCAGGGCATCCTCGAATGCCGCCGGGACGCCCGCGCAGTCGATCGCCACGTCCGCCCGCGCAGACGTCCCGGACGAGCCTCTGCCGGTGACGGCGGCAACGGCGTCGATCGTGCTCTCGGCGCCGGGGTCGACGGTCAGCTCTGCGCCCAGTCGTTGCGCGGCGTCGCGTCGCAGGGGCGAGGGGTCCGCGACGATCACGCCATCCACACCCGCCAAGCGCAGGAAGATCAGCACCGCCAGCCCGATCGGCCCGGCGCCGAGCACCACGACCCTGTCACCCGGGCTCGCCTCGGCCTGCCCGACAGCGTGCAGCCCGACCGCCAGCGGCTCCACCAGCGCGCCCGCCCGATCCTCGACCTCGTCGGGAAGCGCGAACAGCGTCCTGCCGAGAACCGCGCGCGGGACGAGCACGCGCTCGGCGAAGGCGCCGCGCAGGCCGTAGCCGATTCCCTGGCTCGCGCCGTCCTCGCACAGCTGGGTCTCTCCCGCGAGGCACGAGCGACAGCGACCGCAGGGGATCAGCGGCCGAGCGGTCACGCGATCGCCGACCGCGACGCCGGCCACCTGCTGCACCTCCACGACCGTTCCGCAGAACTCGTGACCGAGGACCTGCCCGGGGCGCGCGGCGAAGCCGCTCTTGAAGCTGTGCAGGTCCGAGCCGCAGATCCCGCAGTGGGCGACCTCGATCACCACCTCGCCCTCCCGCGCATGCGGCAAGGGCAGCTCGACACTGCTGAGCGTCTCCGGCGCTTCCCACTGGACGGCTCGCATATCCCTGCGAGCATGATCGGAACAGCGGGCAGGCACCGCCTCGCGCAACCGGCACGCTGTCGGCTTCTCCAGCAGCGCCGAGCTTGGAGGGACGCACAGGCGCCGTGCGCACACCGGTTGCCGTTCCCGACAGCGCGCGCGTAGCGTGGGGGCCATGCCAGACAGCGGGGCCACGCCCGACACACCCTCTCCAGACGCGGCCCAAGAGCCTGCGGTGCTCGCCGAGCGCCGCGACGCCGTGCTGCTGCTCACGCTCAACCGGCCGGAGACCTACAACGCCTGGAGCAAGGCGATGGAAGAGCAGTACTTCGACCATCTCGATGCCGCCGACGCCGATCCCGACGTTCGCGCGATCGTCCTCACCGGCGCCGGCAGGGGCTTCTGCGCCGGGGCGGAGATGGCGCAGCTCGACGCGCTCGCCGGCAGCGATGAGCCGCTCCAGCTCGACCGCACGCGCCCGACGAGCTACGCGCTACAGACACGCAAGCCGATCGTCGCCGCGATCAACGGCGGCTGTGCTGCTGTCGGGCTGATGCAGGCGCTGCTGTGCGATGTGCGCTTCGTCGCCGCCGAGGCCAAGATCACCACCGCTTTCGTCAGGCGTGGCCTGATCGCCGAGTACGGCATGGCCTGGCTGCTCGAGCGCACGGTGGGGCGCGGCCGCGCCCTCGACCTCCTGATCTCCGGCAGGACGATCCTCGGCGAGGAGGCGGCAGCGATCGGCCTGGCCGAGTTCTCGCTGCCCCGCTCCGAGCTCCTGGACGGCGCCCTCGCCTACGCCGATGAGATCGCGCGCAACTGCTCGCCGCGGGCGATGGCCACGATCAAGGCCCAGGCCTGGAAGGACCTCGACCGCCCATTCTCGGCCGCGGCCGCGGAAGCGGACGAGCTCGCGATCGACTCCGTCACATGGCCCGACCTGGCCGAGGGCGCCGCCAGCTTCACCGAGCGCCGCGCCCCGGAGTTCCCGCCGCTGGCCGGCTGAGCTAATTTGAATGAGCGGCGCCGCTGGCCGGCTGAGCTAAGCGGGGTAGAGACGCACGAGCGCGTCGGCGACGCACACCGGCTTCGCCCCGCCCTCGCACTCGAACGTGTGGGTGAGCGCTACCTGGATGCCGCCGTCCACGTCATCGACGCCCTTCAGCAGCGCCCGCATGCGCACGCGCTTGCCGACCGGCATCGGCGCCGGGTAGCGCACCCGGTCCAGGCCGTAGTTCAAGCCGAGCGCGAAGCCCTCGAACGCGTACACGGTCTCCGCCAGCCATGGCGTCAACGACAGCGTGAAGTAGCCGTGGGCGATCGTGCCGCCCCACGGCGTGTCGCGGGCGCGCTCGGGATCGACGTGGATCCACTGGTGGTCGCCGGTCACGTCCGCGAAGCGGTCCACGTCGGCCTGGGCGACCTCGTGCCAGTCGCTGACGCCGAGCTCCTCGCCGATGCGCTCCTTGACGGCGTCCACGCCGTCGAGCACCACCGTCATGCCGTGACCGGCTGATCGAGCCCTGCCGCGTGCCTGGCCATCTCCTTGGCGGCCTCCATGTCGTAGTGCTTGCGGGTGACGATCCGCTGCGCGTACAGCCCGCCTCCCGATTGCACGTTCGTCACCAGGTGCCAGCCGCCGAAGGCGTCCGCTGTCATGTCGCGGATCGCGTGGAACAGGCGCGTGCGCTCCTCGCCGGAGACCTCGGGGTTGGCGGTCATGTACTTGTGCACGAACGGCGAGAGCTCCGGGTTCTCGAGATCGCCGATCGTCGGCGCCGTCAGCACCGCGCCGCCGGCGATGTCGTGCAGGTGGCGCACCATCGTGTTGAAGTTCGCCGCGCCGTGGTACTTGGCCGCGTTCGTGTAGAGCTCGTCCGGGTAGACGAAGCCGTCCTCGGTGCTGTGGGAGTTGAGGATCGCCGCCTCCAGGCCACTGCGCACGAGCGTCGCGTAGATGACCATCTCGGAAATCTTCTCGCGCACGTGCTCCACGCGGGCGAGGCCGTTGGCCTCGGCGATCAGCTGCGCGAGCCCGACGAGCAGGTCGCCGTCGGTGGCCATCTCTCCGACGCCGCCCAGGCGCTCCCACAGCCCCAGCGAATGCGCGAACACCGCCGAGAACTCGACCTGGCCGTCGAGGAAGATGCGGTCGGTCGGCACGAACACGTCGTCGAAGAGGACGAAGCAGTCGGGCATCTGCTTGCGGCGGCTGATCGGGAAGTGCCGATCGTCGTCCACGCGCGGGGCGAACGTCGTGTTGATCGTCGAGACCCCCGGCGCGTTCGCCGGGATCGCACACGCGATCGCGTAGTCCTCCTCGCCGGCCTTCATTTTCTTGGTGGGCATCACGAACAGCTCATGGGCCAGCGACGCCCCGGTGATGTGCAGCTTCGCGCCGCGGATCACGACGCCGTCCGGGCGGCGCTCGACGACGCGCACGTACGCGTCGGGGTCCTCCTGCTTGGCGGGCGACTGCGCGCGGTGGCCCTTGGCGTCGGTGATGCACTCCGTCACGCGCAGGTCGCGGCTGCGCACCTCGTCGCAGTGTCGGTAGATGCGCTCGGCCAGCTCGGGGTGCTCCTTGGCCAGCGACGGCGCGACCGTCAACAGCGTCATCACCGAGGTGAACGTCGTGTGCGCGAGCATGTCCACCCCGCGCAACAGGCCGACGATCTCGCGCAGCTGCTCGCTGCTGCGCGGCGGCGTCAGCAATGGGTTACGGCTGTCCTCGCCGGGCTCGTACACGGCGTCGTAGCCGCGCGCGACCGCCTCGACGGCCACGCGCGTGGTGGGATCGCTCGCCAGATCCTCGATGCGCCGTCCTTCTATGTATGTCTTCCTGCCATCCACGATCGACTCGCGGTACTGCTCGCCGGTGATCACCTGGCATCCACCTCGCTCTGATCGCCCATGACCGGAGATGATGCAGCGTGGTGGATCGCCGCCGCGCCACCCCCGCACCCGCACATGGAGCTTTCTCCATCGCTGCGAAGGCTCGCTGGAGTCCCCTACAGCCGGCCCTCGCGCCAGCTCGGCGCAGGCCAGGAGGCGTGCGAGACTGTGCGCGCCCTGCAGCCAAAGCATCCGGAGGATCCCGCCATCGAGCAAGATCACGTGCGCACGACTGTCGAGGATGTCGCGCGCAGCCACGAGGAGCTGTATGACGACGCCCGGCCCGCCGCGGTCGAGCGCCAGCACAGCCTGGGCAAGCTGACCGCGCGCGAGCGCGTCGAGCTGTTGCTGGACGCGGGCTCGGCCCTGGAGGTCGGCGCGCTCGTCACGCCCGATGTGCCCAACGTCGACCCCAAGGCCGCCCCCGCGGACGGGCTCGTGGCGGTCATGGGCGAGGTCGATGGTCGCCCCGTGTCGGTGTTCTCGACCGACTTCACGGTCCTCGGCGGCAGCCTCGGCGACACCGGCATGCGCAAGATCATCCGCATGGTCGACCTCTCGCTGCAGCGGGGGATCCCGCTCGTGATGCTGATCGACGGCGGCGGGCACCGCATCCACGAGATCGACGCCCGCCCCTACGCCTTCGGCGGCGACAGCGGCCCCTTCTGGCGCCAGGCGCTCGTCTCCGGGTGGGCGCCGCAGGTGGGCGCGGTGATGGGACCGGCGTTCGCCGGCTCGGCGCTGTTCACCTCGTTCTCGGACTTCGTGCCGATGGTCAAGGGGACCTCCTCGCTGGGCATCGCCGGGCGCCAGCTCGTCAAGGCCGCCATGGGCGAGACGCTCACCACCCAGGAGCTGGGCGGCTCGGATGTGCAGATGCGAAACGGCAACGCCGACATGGAGTGCGCGGACGACGCGTCCTGCATCGCCGCGGTGCGCGAATTCCTCTCGTTCATGCCCACGAACTCCTCCGGGGCCCCGCCCACGCGCCCGACCTCGGACCCCGCCGACCGCCTCAGCCCCGAGCTGCGCGACGTGATCCCCGAGAGCTCGCGCAAGCCCTACGACGTCAAGGAGATCATCCGCCGGATCGTCGACGAGGAAAACGTGTTCGAGCTCCAGCCGGCGTTCGCGCGCAACCTCGTCATCGCGCTGGCGCGCCTGGACGGCAAGCCCGTGGGGATCATCGCCAACCAGCCCAAGTTCCTCGGCGGGGCGATCGACACGCCCGCCTGCGAAAAGGCGACCCGGTTCGTGGAGATGTGCAACGCCTATGGGTTGCCGATCGTCTCGCTGATCGACGTTCCCGGAGTCCTGATCGGCCCGATGGCCGAGCGCCAGCGCCTCGTGCGCCACGCCGCCAAGCCGCTGCTGGCGCTCGCACACGCGACCGTGCCGCTCGTGACGGTCGTCCTGCGCAAGGCCTACGGCGCCGGCTTCCTGGCGATGGGGGGAGGGCGCACGGGCGTCGACGGAGCGCTGATCTGGCCGACCGCCGAGATGAGCGCGATGGGCATCGAGGGCGCGGTCGACGTGGTCTTTCACCGCGAGGTGGCCGCCGCCGAGGACCCCGCCGCCAAGCGCGAGGAGCTGATCCGCCGCTTCTACGAGAAATCGACGCCGCTGCGCGCCGCCTCGGGCTTTGGCGTCGACGATGTGATCGACCCCGCCGACACGCGCCGCCAGGTGATCGCGATGCTGAGGATCAACTCCGGCCGGCGCCTGAAGCTCATACCCCCCAAGCAGCATTGGATCTCGCCGGCCTGAGCTTGGAGAACTCCACATAGCGCAGCGGGCGGCGCGCGCCGAGCACCGGCCCTGACGCTCTATCTAATCCTCACGGCAATGTGGACCTTTCTTCGGCGGCGAGATGACAGCTGAGCCCGGCGCGTATGACGGCCTGAAGGTCGTTGACTTCTCGCACGTCGTCGCCGGCCCCCTGTGCACGCGGATGCTCGCCGACCACGGCGCTACGGTGATCAAGATCGAGCGCCCGGAGGGCGAGATGTGCCGACGCTTCCCCGTCGCCTACGGACCTGACCTCTCCACGCAGTTCGCGCAGTTCAACTGCGGCAAGCGCTCCGTCGCGCTCGACCTGCGCGCGCCCAGCGCCCTCGCGCTCGTGCTCGAGCTCTGCGACCGCGCGGACGTGGTCGTCGAGAACTTCAGCCCCGGCGCGATGGAGCGCCTCGGCCTGGCCATTCCCGAGCTGATGCGGCGCAACCCGCGCCTGATCGTCTGCTCGATCTCCACGTTCGGCGCGTTCGGGCCCTGGTCGAGCATCTCCGGCTATGGCTTCGTGGCGGAGGCCTACTCGGGCCTGATGGGCATGAACGGCGACGAGGGCGAGCCACCCAGCGCGTTCGGCACCGCCCTGGCCGACATGAACGCCGGCGTCCATGCGTTCGCGGCAATCGGCGCCGCGCTGCACCATCGCGCCAGCAGCGGCCGCGGCACGCACATCGACATCTCCTCCTTCGACGCGCTCCTGAGCGTGATCGACCACGCAATCGTCCTGCACAACATGACCGGCGGCAAGCGGCGCTTCGGCAAGTACGGAACGCGCCACTCGATGATCGTCCCCAACGGCACCGTGAGCACCGGCGACGGCAGCTACGTCGTCTACGGCTGCGCGCGCGACGAGCAGTTCGCGGCGCTCTCGCGCCTGATGGGCCGCCCCGAGCTCGCCGAGGATCCCCGCTACGCCACCGCCGAAGCGCGGATCGAGTCGCGCGATGAGATCTACGAGACGATCGAGGCGTGGGCCGCGACGGTAGCCACCGCGGACGAGCTCGTCTCGGTGCTCGCAGGCGCGCAGATCGTGGCCGCGCGCGTGCGCGACTACAGCGAGACGGCCGTCGACCCGCACCTGATCGCGCGCGGCACGCTCGCGCCGGTGGAGATCCGCGGCATTGGCGAGGTGATGATGCCGAGCGCCCCCCACCGGATGAGCGGGCTGCGCTCCGCCCCGCGCGGCGACGCCCCGCTCGTCGGCGAGCACACCGCGGAGGTGCTCGCGCAGGAGCTCGGCGTCGGCGACGCGCGCCTGCAGGAGCTGCTCGGCGAGGGCGCCGTCGCCACGTCCGGCGAGGCGCTGCGATGAGCGCCACCGAGGAGCCCACGGCCGCGGCCGGCGCCGAGGACGCGCCCGGCGCGGAGACCTCTCCCACGGACGAGCTGCTCGCGCGAGCCGAGCGCATCCGCCGCGAGATGGGCGGCGAGCGGCGGATCGCAGCGATGCACGAGGCCGGCCGGCTGACGGCGCGCGAGCACATCGACGGACTGCTCGACCCCGGCAGCTTCCGCGAGCTCGGCACCTTCGCGCGCTCCGAGCGACCCGAGGACCGCGACAGCACCCCCGGCGAGGGCAAGATCGCCGGGCGCGGTGAGATCGAGGGCCGCACCGTTGCCGTCATCGCCGACGACATCACCGTCAAGCGCGCCAGCACCTCGATCGTCTCCGCGCGCAAGGTCCACCACGCATGGGAGCTGGCCGAACGCGACGGCGTCCCGCTCGTCTACTTCGGCGAGACGGGCGGTGCGCGCATCCCCGACATCATGGGCTCGGAGGGCTTCTCGCTGATGCCCCCACCGGCGTACATGTGCCGGCGCGTACGACGTTTCCCGGTGGTCACGGTGATCACCGGCGAATCGTTCGGCGCCTCCTCGTTCCTGTCGGCCGCAAGCGACCTCACGATTCAGCTGCCCGGCACCTGCCTGGCGATCACCTCGCCGCGCGTGATCGAGTTCGCCACGAGCGAGCAGGTCAGCATGGACGACCTCGGCGGCCCCGACGTCCACGCCAAAACGACCGGCCAGATCGACCTCGCGGCCAAGGATCCGCAGGAGGCCGCCGCGATGGCCAGGCGCTTCCTCTCATACCTTCCGTCCAACAGCTGGACGCCACCGCCGCGAGCGGAATCGGTGGACGCTCCCGACGGCGACGTCGGCAGCCTCGTCCCCGAGGACCGCCGTCGCGCGTGGGACATGCGCAAGCTCGTCAAGGGTATCTGCGACCGCGACAGCGCCTTCGAGCTGATGCCCGAGTTCGGGCGCAGCGTGGTCACGTTCCTCGCCCGCATCGACGGCCGTCCGGTCGGTGTGATCGGCAGCCAGCCGATGCGCCAGGCGGGCGTCCTCGGCCCCGACGCATGTGACAAGGCGACCCGGCTGATCTGCCTGTGCGACGCCTACGGCCTGCCGCTCGTGTTCCTGCACGACACCCCCGGCTTCATGGTCGGCACGGGCGTCGAGCACCGCGGCCTGCTGCACAAGGCGATGCTCCTGTGGGAGGCGGTGGCCCTCGCGAAGGTGCCCAAGCTCGCCGTCGTGGTGCGCAAGTCCTACGGCGTGGCCGACTACGCGATGTGCGGGATCGGCATGGGCGCGGACCTGCTGTGCGCGTGGCCGCAGGCGGAGATCGGCTTCATGGATCCGGAGACAGCCGCCAACGTGCTGTTCCCGGGCGAGGCCGACACCGAGGCGCGCAACCAGCGCGCCCGGGAGATCGCTCTCGACATCGCTCCATACGGCGCGGCGGGCGCGATGCGGATCGATGAGATCATCGCGCCGCAGTCCACGCGCGAGGTCTTGAGCGCGGCGCTAGAGGATGTTTCTGGACGCCCGTTCCAGCCCGGCTGCGAGCGCCCGCTCGCCTCCTGGCCGACGTCCTGGTAGCAGCGTCGCCCAATCGCCACTCGGGCTTCCTTCGCACAGCGACCACACGCGGCGAATCCACCTGCAAATGCGCAGAAATGGAGAAAGCCACAATCCGCGCATGGTCGTCGCACAACGCCCCGGACGGCAGGTGCCATTGTCTCGGTCAAGGCCCGGAAACCGGGAATCGAAGCAGTCGAAGAGGAGGAGGATGGTGCGGTTGTTGTCTACATCTGAAGGTCGCCGGCGGGGCGCGAAAACCCGCTTTGGCACCAGCTGGAAGGTCGTGTTGGGGAGTGTTGCCGTCGCGCTGCTCCTGGCCGCCTGCGGGTCCAGCAGCACGTCCGGCTCGAGCAGCAGCTCGTCCAGCTCGAGCGCGAGCTCCGGCACCCCGATCAAGATCATGGGCCTTGGCACCTTCCAGGCGACCGTCGCCTACCCGGAGGCCCCACCCGCCTTCAAGTCCGAGGTCGACGCCATCAACGCAGCGGGCGGCATAAAAGGCCGCAAGCTCGAACTGACCATCTGCAACGACCAGGGCAGCCCTGAAGTCGCCGCCAAATGCGCTCGCCAGGCAGTCGAACAGGGCGACGTGGCCACGATGGGCTCCTACTCGGTGCAGGCGGCGAGCTTCCTGCCGATCCTCGAATCGGCGCACATCGCATACGTCGGCGCGGACGCGACGCAGAGCGTCGAGGGCACGAGCCCGGTCTCGTTCCCGCTCGAATCGCAGTACCAGCTGTACGCGTCAATGGGTTATGCCGCCGGCTCGAAAGGCTGCAAAACGGCGGCCCTGATCACCGAGAACTACGGCGCGGCGACCCTGACCGAGGACAAGACCGCCGACAAGGGCTTCGAAGCTGCCTCCAAAGGTGGGAAGGTCGTCAAGCGAATCGAAGTCGGCACGACCAACACGACGTACGCGCCGCAGGTGGCGACCATGATCGGCGCAGGCGCCGAATGCATCATCGCGCCGCTGCCTCCGGACGAATTCCCGAAGCTGTTCGCCAGCATCGAACAGAGCAGCAAGCCGAACCTGACCGTCGGCAGCACGGCGGCCAGCGTGCCCACCGAAATCCTCAAAACGCTGGGGAGCAAGGCCGACAAAATGGTCATCGGATCGGCGTCCTACATCCCTGGCAGCCTCGAAGAACCAAAGGCCGTCACCGAAGCGATCGCCGCCATCAAGAAGGTCGAACCGTCGGGTGAAATCAACACCTTCAGCGTGGCCGCAGTGGCCGCGGTGAAGATCGTCGCTCACGCGATCGAAGAGGCAGGGAGCAACGTAACCGCGAGCGCCGTCCTGGAACAGATGGGCAAACTCGAAAACTACGAAACGGGCCTGGCTGCTCCGTTCACGACCACCACGGCCGGTCCGATCCCGGGCCAGCCGAAGATCCACAGCCTGAACATCCTCGTCTACGAAGTAACCGGCGGCAAGGAGAAACTGTCGAGCAACGGGTTCATCGACCTCAGCTCGGCGATCGCCGGCTAGCTGTGAAGCGGCGGGGCGGGCTCGCGTCGAGCCCGCCCCGCCATTTCGACGTCCGCAGCGAGGGACAACGACAATGAGTGAAGTCTTTCAATTCGGAATTCTCGGTCTTTCCTCCGGCGCCCTGCTGGCGCTGTTCGCACTGGGACTGGTCGTCGTCTACCGCGGCTCGGGCGTCGTCAACTTCGCCCACGGCGCGATCGGGATGGTCGGGACCTACCTGTTCTGGCAACTAGACGTCAAGGACGGGTGGCCCTACCTCCCCGCGTTCGTCGTCGGCGTGCTCGCGTGCGCGCTGATCGGCCTGATCACCCACTACTTCGTCATGCGCCCGCTGCGCGGCGCCGCGCCTGTGACGCGCATGATCGCCACGCTCGGCCTGCTGACGGTGCTCGAGCAGGCGGCGGTGCACCTCTTCTCCGCGATCCCGCGGATCGCGCCCTCGGCGCTGCCGACGGGAACGGTGCGCATCCTCGGCGCCACGATCGGCGAAGACAAGCTGATCCTGCTGGGGATCAGCATCGCGCTCGTGGCGATGCTCTCGGCCTTCTACCGCTACACCCGCTTCGGGTGGGCGACGACCGCCTCCAACGAGAACCGCCGCGCGCTGGCCGCGCTCGGCTACTCCTCCAACCGGCTCGCCGCAATCAGCTGGGCGCTGGGCGGGTCGATCGCGGGCGTCGCCGGGATCCTGCTCGCGCCGAGCACCGGCGTGCAGGTGACCCAGCTGACGCTGCTGATCCTCCCCGGCCTCGCCGCCGCCGTCGTCGGCAACCTGCGCTCCTTCTCGCTGACGCTCGTCGGCGGCCTGCTCGTCGGCGTGATCCAGTCGGAGATCAGCCGCTACGTCAGCGCTCCCGGCTGGTCTGACACCGCGCCCTTCATCCTGATCCTGATCGTGCTGCTGATCCGCGGCCAGGACCGCGGGCTGCGCACCCAGATCGCCGAGCGCCTGCCCCGCCTGGGCACCGGGCGCGTGCGGCCGCAGCTGGTGATCCCCGCGGTCGTGGCGGCGCTCGTGATCGTGCACGCCGGCATCTCCGCCGACTGGGTCGAAGCGATCGTGACCACGTTCGCCGTGGGCGTGATCCTGCTGTCGTTCGTGGCGGTGACCGGCTACACCGGCCAGCTCTCGCTCGCGCAGTTCGCGTTCGCCGGCTTCGGCGCCTGGGTCGCCGGTCGGCTCGTCGCGACCGATCACATGACCTTCCTGCTGGCGCTCGTCATCGGCGTGCTGGCGACAGTCCCACTCGGCATCCTGCTGGGCGTCATCTGTCTGCGAACGCGCGGCATCAACCTCGCGATCGCGACGCTCGGCCTCGCGGTGACGCTGCAAGACCTCGTCTTCGAGAACGGCAACCTGACCGGCGGCAGCACCGGCACGATCGTCGGCAACCCGAAACTGTTCGGGATCGAAATCTCGGAGATCACCCACGGCGCCGCCTACGCGACCGTGTGCATCGTCGCGTTCACGCTCGTCGCACTGGCGCTCGCGAACCTGCGCCGCGGCCGCAGCGGACGGCGACTGGTCGCCTCCCGCGCCAACGAGCGGGCCGCGGCCTCGCTGGGCGTCAACCCGCTGACCGCGAGGCTGTTCGCATTCGGGCTCTCGAGCGGCGTGGCCGCGCTCGGCGGCATCCTGATCTCCTTCCGCGACCCGTTCATCGTCTACACGAACTTCGAAACGCTCGCCTCCGTGCAGCTGGTCGCCCAGGCGGTCGTCGGCGGCGTCGGCTGGATCGTCGGGCCGCTGATCGGCGCCGTCGGGCAGGTGGGCGGCCTGCTCTCCCAGATCCTCAGCCCGCTGGGCGGCGAAGTCGCCGACTACCTGCCGCTCGCCTTCGGGGTGCTGCTGCTGGTGACGATCACGCAGGCCCCCGACGGGGCCGCCGAGCTCATCGCCGATCAGCTGCGGTGGGTCTACCGCAAGGTCGTGCCACAGCGCGAGCGCCCGCCGCGCGAGCTGTCGAGCCTCGAGCAGATCACGACGCACCGCGTCCAGGGAAGGCGCCTGGAGGTGGACGGCGTGAGCGTCCAGTTCGGCGGCGTGCGCGTGCTGCGCGACGTCTCCCTGACGGTGGAGCCGGGCGAGGTCGTCGGGCTGATCGGACCCAACGGCGCCGGCAAGACGACCATGATCGACGCGATCAGCGGCTTCACCCGCCCGCGCAGCGGCGACGTGCGCCTGGAGGAGACCTCGCTGGTGGGCAAGGGGCCGAGCCGCGTGGCGCGAGCGGGGATCGCGCGCTCCTTCCAATCGCTCGAGCTGTTCGACGACATGAGCGTGCTGGACAACCTGCGCACCGCCTCGGAGCCGCGCGACAACCGCTCGTTCCTGACCGACCTGATCTACCCGCGCAAGCGGCCGCTGAGCGCGATCGTCCAGGCTGTGATCGCCGAGTTCCACCTCGCCGAGTGGCTGGACAAGCCGCCCACCGACCTCCCCTACGGGCGCCGGCGCCTGGTGGCGATCGCCAGGGCGGTAGCCACCGAACCGAGCATCCTCTGCCTCGACGAGCCGGCGGCCGGCCTCGACGAGCACGAACGCGTCGAGCTCTCCGACCTGCTCGGCCGCCTCAGCCGCGACTGGGGCATGGGCGTACTGCTGATCGAGCACGACACCGATCTCGTGATGCGCACGTGCGACCGCATCTACGTGCTCAACTTCGGCGAGCAGCTGGCCAGCGGAACGCCTGAGGAGATCCGCAACAACCCCGACGTGGTCGCCGCCTATCTCGGCGACAGCCAGAGCGAGGACGGGCAGGCGCGCCGGCGGCGCCGCGCGACCCCCACCCCGACGGGGGCGGACGCAGTCGGCCCGACCGGCACCGGCGAGGACAGCGGCGAGGATGTGCTCGTCGCGGAGCGCCTGACGCTCGGCTACAACTCCGTGCCCGCCGTGCGCGACCTCGACCTCGTCGTCAAACGCGGCGAGGTGCTGGCGCTGATCGGCCCCAACGGCGCCGGCAAGTCGACCACGCTGCTCGCCCTCTCCGGGGAGCTGAAGCCGCTCGCCGGGCGGATCGTCTACCGCGGCAGCGACCGTGCCACGCCGCTTCACCAGCGCGCCCGCGAGGGCCTGCGCTACATCACCGAGGAGCGCTCGGTGTTCATGTCGATGACCGTCGAGCAGAACCTGCTGCTCGGCCGGGGTAACCCCGAGCGCTGCTTCGAGCTGTTCCCCGAGCTGAAGGCGCTGGCGACCCGCCGCGTCGGACTTCTTTCCGGCGGCGAGCAGCAGATGCTCACGCTCGGACGCGCGCTCAGCGGCGGCGGTGAGTTCCTGCTCGCCGACGAGCTCTCGCTGGGGCTCGCGCCGCTCGTCTCCGAAAGGCTGCTCACGGCCGTGCGCGACGCCGCCGACGGCGGCATGGGCGTCGTGCTCGTCGAGCAGCACATCAAGCAGGCGCTCGCAGTGGCCGACCGGGTGTGCGTCCTGCAGCGCGGTCGCATCGTGCTGCAGGGCAGCTCCGAGGAGATGGAGGGTCAGCTCGAGAAGATCGAGAGCTCTTACCTCGCTGGCACGATCAGCTGAGGGACCGTCACCGAGCCCAGGGGTCAGTCCTCCCACGCGATTGAAGCATCGGCAGAACAGTCGTTTCCAGCGCTGGTATCGTGCTAAAGCACTGGGAGGGGGCGGGCCGATGAAGACGAAGGCTCCGTCGAAAGGAGGCGCAAAATGGACAAGTACTTCTACAGCGCGGTGTCACTAGACCGGGCGATCCGTGAGTTCGAGGGCGAGTACGGCATGTCGTCTGAGGGTTTTTACGCGCATTACTCCGCAGGCGACGAGCTAGCCATCCCGCGCTTCACGCAGCACGCTTGGGCGTCCTTTTACGAGGATGTCCTGCGGATGACCGATGGCGCAGGCGTCGAGCGTCAGCCGATCATGACGCGCGTCGGCCAAGCCCTTACCTGCGCCTAGCCACCGCCGGTGGACGTCTGGGAGTACTTCCAGGCGCGCGAACGCGAGATCAGCGAATGCTCCATGCGGATCTGCGAGGACGTTCACCCCTTCGCGGAGGAGGACGGGAACGATCAGCGCGGGCGCGTATTTTGCACGCTCGCATTCGACGGGTACGACGAGGAGGCCGTCTACTTTCAGATGCACGAGGTCGTCATCGTGCGTGGCTCCGGCATCACTCGCCCCCGCTACGCCTACTTTCTCGTGATTGACGGGATGGAGATTGGGGGCTACGAGCGCCACTCGAGCCACAGCCCGCCGGTGCACAGGCATTGCTCGGGCAAAATCCCCCACGAGCGGTCGCCATCCAAGGCAGTCTCGTTCAAGGAGGCTGCGGCCGAGGCATGGAAGTACGTCTCTGAGTTCGCCACGCCGGAAGGCGTCGGGGCGCTCGGGCCAGATGACTAGGAAGGTCCAGTGCGCTCGTGGTACGAGCCTCAGCCGCCGGCCTGCACAACAGCCCCCTCACCCAGCAGCTCCTCGAACCGAGCATCCGACACCCCAAGCTCCCCCACGAGCACCTCACGCGTGTGCTCCCCCAGCCGTGGCGCCTCGCCCTGAGGCGCCACACGCAACCCCTCCATCGGGTGCGGGGCGGCGGGCATCAGCACCTCACCGATGCCGCTGAAGTCCACCGGCGCGAGCGTGCCGCGGCTGACGAGGTGCTCGTCGGCGACGATCTCCGTGTACTCGCGCACGCGCGCTGAGACGATCGCGACCGCCCCGAGCATCTCGACGAGCCCGTCGGCGCTGGCGACGGTGGCGGCCCACTCGTCGACGATGTCATAGACCTCTTCGCGGTTCTCCACGCGCGCGACGGCCGTTGCGTAGCGCGCGTCGCTCGCGAGCTCGGGACGGCCCATCAGCTCGCACAGGCTCGCGAACAGCGCGTCGGTGGTGACTCCGTAGACGACGTAGCGCCCGTCGCCCGCGCGCGCGACGCCGTTGGGGACCACGATCGGGTGGCGGGTTCCGTAGCGGCCGAAGCGACTCTCGCCCTTGGTCAGGTTGTACATGGGGATCGCGTGGTCGATCATCGTCACGAGCGCGTCGAAGGAGGACAGGTCGATGTACGTCCCCACGCCGGAGACCGAGCGGCGGTAGAGCGCCGCGCCGATCGCGCCGAACGCGTGGACCGCAGCGGTCATGTCGGCGAGCGCCGTCCCGAAGAAGCTCGGCGGATCGTCGCCGTCCCCGTTGAGATACATGAGACCGGAGTAGGCCTCGGCGAGGAAGCCGAAGCCGGAGATCTCCGCATAGGGGCCGACGGCGCCGAACGTCGAGATCGAGCAGACGACGAGTCGCGGGTTGCGCTCGCGCAACACATCGACGCCGAGCCCGAGGCGCTCCATCGTCCCCGGCTTGAAGTTCTCCACGACCACGTCCGCGCCGTCACAGAGCTCGAATACGAGCTCGCGCGCGTCAGGTGAGCGCAGGTCGAGCGCGACCGAGCGCTTGCCGCAGTTGTACTGCGCGAAGTGCGTGTTCAGGTCAGGGCCGATACGGACCGGCAGGTGGCGCATCATGTCGCCCTGCGGGCGCTCGAGCTTGACCACGTCGGCGCCGTGGTCTGCGAGCAGGCGCGTGCACATCGGGCCGGCGACGACGTGGGTGAAGTCGATCACCCTCAGGCCCGAGTAGGCGCCCGGCTCGGCGGCTCCCGGCTGGGAGGCCACCTCAGTCTCGCTGGATCGGCTGGCGCTGGCGCGGCGCGCCGGTGAACGTCGAGCCGAACTGCTCGCGCAGGCGGTGCTTCTGCGTCTTGCCGACCGCGTTCTTCGGCAGCTCGTGCACGAAGCGAACCTCCTTCGGGCAGTTGTAGCCCGCCAGCGACCCGCGCACGTACGCTTTCAGCTCCTCGGCCAGCTCGTCGCCGGCCTCGACGCTGGGCATCGGCACGATCACCGCGCAGATCCGCTCCTCGTAGACCTCGTCGGGCAGGCCGATCACGGCCACCTCGTCGACGCTGTCGTGCAGCGACAGGCAGTCCTCGATTTCCTTGGAGTACACGTTCTGACCGCCACTGCGGATCATGTCCTTCTTGCGGTCGACGATCATGAAGTAGCCGTCAGCGTCGCGGACCGCCATGTCGCCGGTGTGCAGCCAGTCGCCGGCCAGCGCCGCCTCGCTCTCGGCTGGCTTGCGCCAGTAGCCGGTCATGCGCGGGCCGCGCACGCAGATCTCGCCGGGCTCGCCGACCGCCACCTCGTTCTGGTCGTCGTCGAGCAGCGCCACCTCCACGCCGGGGCATGGCCGGCCGATCGAGCCCCAGTGCGCGAACACCTCGTCCGGCGGGCAGAAGCACACGAACGGGCCGGCCTCCGTGAGGCCGTAGGTGTGCAGCAGCTGGGCGCTGCCGTCGAGTGCGCCGAAGGCCTCGGCGGTGCGCTGCATCACGTCGCTCGGGTCATACGCGCCGTAGTAGATGAGACGCACCGAGGAGATGTCGGTGTCCTTGAACTGCGGGTGGCCGAGCAGGCTGTGGAACATCGTCGGCACGCCGAGCATGATCGTCGGGCGGTGGCGCTCGATCGCCGCCAGCACCGCGTCCTCGTCGAATTCGCGCAGCACCACCGTGCGCGCGCCGACGAGCAGATAGAGCTTCATGTGATCCCAGTTGGCGACGTGGAACGAGGGGAAGTAGTTGATGAACGTGTCGCTGGAGTTGATGCCCATGCTGAGCGCCATCGAGAACGCGTCCTCGACGGTGCGCCTGTGCGACAGCACCGCGCCCTTCGGCTGCCCGGTTGTGCCGGAGGTGTAGAGGATCATGTGCGCGTCGTCCGGCGAGACCTCGGCGTCGGGCTCCTCGTCACTGGCGCCCGCCGCCACGAACGCGGCCCAGTCGGCGTCGTCGCCGTCCTGGCTGGGCAGCGCCACGAACTGCATCGGGTGCGCGGTCTCCTCGATCACCGGGCGGATCGGCTCCATCAGCTCCGGCTCGACGAAGATCATGCCCGGTTCGGAGTCCGCCACCGTGTAGGTGAGCTCGCGGGTGCGGTGCCAGAAGCTGAGCGGCACGAGCATCGCGCCGAGCTTGGCCACGGCGAAGTACAGATGCACGTACTCGAGCGAGTTCCTGCCGAGCACCGCGACGCGGTCGCCGTGGCCGACGCCGCGTGCGGCCAGCGCGTGCGCCACGCGGTTCACGCCGCGGTTGAGCTCCGCGTAGGTGACCGGACCCGAGTCGTAGATCAGCGCCTCGTCGTCGGGACGATGGCGGGCGTTCACGCGGATGATGTCCCCGAGGAGCATGGGCTGGCTCATCAGGGCCATTAATAGACGACTCCGTCGGCGCCGCATTGCGTACGCGCGACCGCTCGCATGTGGAGATCTCCAACCGGCCCCCAGCGCCGCCGGTGCGACGTTGAGAGACTCCGGTCGAGATGACCGGCAGACTCGCTGGACGCCGCGCGCTGGTGACGGGCTCGACGAGAGGCATCGGGCGCGCGGTCGCCAAGGCGCTCGCGGCGCAGGGCGCGACCGTCGTCGTCAGCGGACGCGACGACGCGCTCGGCGCGGAGGTCGTGGCGGAGATCGAGCGCGCGGGCGGGCGCTGCGCGTTCGTCGGCGCCGATCTCGCGAACGGCGGAGCGGCCGTGCTGCAGGCTGGCGCGGGATGCCACTGCCGCGGCGGCGGGTCCGATCGACGTGCTCGTCAACAACGCCGGCACGCTCGTGCGCGCGCAGTCGCTGCTGGAGGCGACCGAGGAGCAGATCGACCGCGTGCTCGCGCTGAACGTGAAGGCGCCGTTCCTGCTGACGGCTGCGCTGGCGCCCGCGATGATCGAGGCAGGCCGGGGCGCCGTCGTGAACATCGGCTCCACGAGCGGCGTCGTGGGCATGGCGCAGGCGGCGCTCTACAGCGCGAGCAAGGCGGGCCTGCACTCGCTGACCGAGTCCTTCGCCACGGAACTGGGGCCGCGAGGAGTGCGCGTGAACACGGTCGCGCCCGGCCCCACGCTCACCGAGCGCACCGAACGCCACACCGACGTCCTCGAGCGACTCACGCGCGACAGCCCCGCCGGGCGCCCCGCAACGGTCGAGGAGGTCGCCGCGGCGGTCGTGTTCCTGGCAAGCGACGACGCCGCGCACATCCACGGCGCGACGCTGCCCGTCGAGGGCGGCGCGCTCGTTCAGCGCTGAGCGGCGCCCAGCGCCCTGCTCAGCCCGAGCCCTCCTGCTCGATCCGCTCGAGCGCGAGGTCCGCCAGCATCAGCACCTGCTCGCCGAGCGCCTGCACGGAGGTGTCGGCGGGCTCGCCCATGGCTCCCTCGCGGTAGCGCGTGTAGACGCCCTCGCCGATGCAGGCAAGGCGCCAGAAGGCGAACGCGACGTAGTAGTCGATCCGCGAGACGTCGAGACCGGTCCGCCCGGCGTAGCGAGCGACGATGCTCGCCCGGTCGGGGAAGCCGGGCAGCGTCGTGGGCGTGCGCCCCAGCATGTGCTCGCCGTCCTCGCCCGGCTGCACCCACGAGACGAGCAGGCCGCCGAGGTCTGCGAGCGGGTCGCCGAGCGTGCACAGCTCCCAGTCGAGCACCGCCGCCACCCGTGGCTCGCGCGCGAAGATCACGTTGTCCATGCGGTAGTCGCCGTGGACGATCCCCGGCCGCTGCTGCGCGGGCTTGGCCGCCACCAGGCGCCGGTGGACCTCGTCGATCACGGCCAGATCGCGTGAGCGGACATCGTCGTACTGGCGCTTCCAGCGCTTGAGCTGCCGGTCGAGGTAGCCCTCGCGCCGGCCGAGCTCACCGAGGCCGACAGCGTCGGGGTCCTCGTTGTGGATCGTGGCGAGCACGTCGATCAGCGAGTCGGCGAGCGCCTGGCGCTGCTCCTCGGCGAACGCCCCGAGGACATCCTCCGGAGTGCGCAGCACCGCGCCCTCCACGCTCTCCATGACGTAGAACGGGGCGCCGTTGACCGCCTCCTCCTCGCACAGGCCGTAGGTCTCGGGCACGGGGACGTCGCTGTCCTTCAGCGCGCTCATGATCCGGTACTCGCGGGCCATGTCGTGGGCGGTCCGCAGCGTGTGCCCGAGCGGGGGGCGGCGCAGCACGAACACCCGCTGCTCCGCGTCGCCGCCGCGGAAGGTGAGGTTCGAGCGCCCGCCGGCGATCAGCTCGAACGTGAACGGCGCCTTCAGCCAGGGGACGTGCTCCAGCAGCCAGGCGCTGACGCGCTCGGCGTCGATCCCGGCGATCGCCTTGGGGGTAGTTGACATCGGCGCGGGCAGCGTGCCACGGTGACCCGCGCCGCACCCGAGCGTCAACTCGCGGCGTTGTCGCGTTCTCCAGGCCGGCCGCTCGGCCGCGCGTCAGCCGTGGGGGAGGTAGCCACCGTCGACGCGCAGCAGCGCGCCGGTCGTGTAGCTGGACGCGTCGCTCGCCAGGTAGAGCATCGTGCCGGCGATCTCTTGGGGCTGCGCGCCGCGCTGCAGCGCGAATGCCCGCGCCTCGCGCTCGAAGCGCTCCATGTCCCAATGCCCGGCCACGTCCGTCATGAAGGTCCCCGGCAGCACCGCGTTGACGCGCACGCTCGGACCGAACGCGCGCGCGCAGCCAAGCGTGATCGCGTTCAGCCCGGCCTTCGCCGCCGCGTAGGGGACGACATCCGCCAGCGGGTGCTCCGCGGCGACGCTCGAGACGTTGATTATCGAGCCGCCGCCGTCCGCGGCCATCCGCGGCCCGACCAGCGCCGAGAGTCGAAACGGCCCGGTGAGGTTGAGGTCGATCGTCTTGCGCCACAGCTCCTGCGAGACCGAGCCGAGGTCGTCGTACAGAGGCGAGGAACCGGCGTTGTTGACGAGCACGTCCACCCGTCCCAACTGCTCGTATGCGCGCTCGACCAGGCCGTCGAGCTCCTCCCAGCGTCCCACGTGGCAGGCGTCGGCGAAGGCGCGTACCCCCGTCGTCGCGCGAACCTCCTCGGCGAGCTCCTCGCACGCGGCGAGCTTGCGGCTGACGATCATCACGTCGGCGCCCGCGCGCGCGAAGGCGAGCACCGTCTCGCGTCCCAGCCCGCGACTGCCCCCGGTGACGAGCGCCGTGCGCCCGCGCAGGTCGAATGCATCGAGCCCGTCGCTCACGTCTGGATCGTAGGCGCCGGATCCATGTCGGACGCGCAGAGGCTGCTCGGCGCGATGGAGAAAGCCACATGCCGCGCGGGCGCGGCGCTGGACCGGAGCGCCCGCATCGGTCTGAATACGAGGCGATGGGGACGAGTGCTGAGACCGGAGCGCAGGACGCCGACGCGGCGGGGCTGCTCGCAGGGCAGTCGGTCGCGGTCACGGGGGCTACGCGCGGGCTCGGACGTGCGATCGCGCGGGCGCTGGCCGGCGCGGGCGCGAGCCTCGTGGTCAACGGGCGCGATGCGCAGCTGCTGGACACGCTCGTCGCGGAGCTCGAGTCCCGGGGCGCGGACGCGGTGGCGGTGCCAGGCTCGGTCGCGGATGAGCCGACGGCGCAGCGGATCGTCGAGACGGCCGTCGAGCGCTTCGGCAAGCTGGACACGCTCGTCAACAACGCGGGCGTCGTCCGCGACCGCACGACACTGCGCATGAGCGCCGACGAGTTCGACGAGGTGATCGCCACAAACCTGCGCGGGACCTGGCTGTGCGGGCGCGAAGCGGCACGCGCGATGAAGCAGTCGGGCGGTCACATCATCAACATCACCTCCAACGCTGCCTTCCAGGGCTCCGTCGGTCAGTCCAACTACGCGGCCGCCAAGGCTGGCGTGGTGGCGCTGACGCGCGCGTGGGCCTATGAGCTCGAGCGCTACGGCATCCGCGCCAACGCCGTGTGGCCGATCGCGCTGACGGACATGACCGAGGTCGTGATCGAGCGGGCCGGAGCGGCCGCCGAGGCCGATGGTCGCGAGCGTCCGAGCGCGGCAGAGCTCGGCTTCGGCGACCCCGACGAGGTGGCCACCCTGCTGGTGTACCTGGCGAGCGATCTCGCCGCGCACCTCAACCACCAGATCGTCACTTTCAACGGCGGTCGAATCGCGACGTGGACGCACCCGCGTGAGGAGGACGTGCGCGAACGCCCGCGCTGGAGCGTCGAGCAGATCGCGGAGCACTTCGCCGGCCGCGACGCGGTCACTCAGCAGCCGCTGTACGAGCCGCAGCTCGCGCCGCTGCGCACCGCCGACGACGCGGCTTGAGCGCGCCGAGCGCTCAACGAAACTGAGAACGCAGCTCAGCCATTAGCTGCCAGCGCCTCGAGCAGCTCGCCGTACTGAGCGACGGCCTGCGCACGGCGGGTGGGAACGTGGTCGGTGGGGATCTCGCGCGGCTCGTACTCGCGCAGGATCCGCCGCGCGACGGTCGCGCGGTGCACCTCGTCGGGACCGTCGTACAGCCGCGCGGCGCGCGCCCAGCGGTACATCTGCTCGAGCGGCATGTCATCGCAGTAGCCGAGCGAGCCGTGGACCTGGATGGCGCGGTCGAGCACGTCGTGCATGATCGGCGCGCCCCAGTACTTGATCATCGCGATCTCGCTGCGCGCCCCGCTCGAGCCGTGGCGGTCGATCGTCCAGGCGGCCTTCAGGGTCAGCAGGCGAAAGGCCTCGATCGAGGCCGCCGAGTCGGCGACCCAGTTCTGGATCGTCTGCTTCTCGGACAGCGGGCCGCCGTGGACGGACATGCTGACGGCGCGCTCGCACAGTGCGTCGAAGGCCCTGCGGCAGACGCCGACCCAGCGCATGCAGTGGTGGATGCGCCCGGGTCCCAGGCGCTTCTGCGCGAGCACGAACGCGCCGCCCTCCTCGCCGAGCAGCGCATCGGCGGGCAGGCGCACGCCCTCGTAGCGGACTTCGCAATGGGCGTACAGCACGGAGCTGCGGTCGGGGTCGTGCATCAGCCCGAGCTCGCGCATCTCGATGCCGGGCGTGTCGGTGGGCACGATGAACATCGACATCGTCCTGTAGGGGTCCGCGTCGGGGCCGGTGTCTGTGCGCGCCATCACGATGTGGAAGTCGCTGCGCGTGGCGTTGCCCACGAACCACTTGGCCCCGTTCAGGACCCACCCGGATCCGTCGCGCACGGCGGAGGTCTTGAACTGGCGCGGGTCGGATCCCGTGCCCTGCTCGGTCATCGAGAAGGCGCTGAGGATCTCCCCGGAGAGCAGCGGCTGCAGCCAGCGGCGCTTCTGCTCGTCGCTGCCGGCGAGCGCGATCAGCTCGGAGTTGCCCGAGTCGGGCGCCTGGTTGCCGAACACCGGCGGCGCGAGCTCGGAGGAGCCCAGGATCTCGTGCATCAGCGCCAGCTTGACCTGGCCGTAGCCCTGGCCGCCGAGCTCCGGCGAGAGGTGCGCGGCCCACAGCCCAGCGTCCTTGACCTGCGCCTTGAGCGGCTCGATCACTCGCCAGAAGGTCCGCCAGTCCATCTCCAGGGTCTCCAGCGGGTAGACGTTCTCGCGGACGAAGTCGCGCATCCACGCGAGCTTCTCCTCGAACTCCGGCTCGGTTGAGAAGTCCCAGGCCATCCAGCGCCCAGTTCAGCGCAGATCGAGTCCACGCGAGCGCGTGGGCGCGCCAAACGGTTGGAGGATGCTCCAGTTCCTCCGCTGTCGAGAACTCGCCGAGCGCGCAGCGCCGCCTCATCGTAGGCGGGCAACGTTGGCACAGAGATAGGAGGCTCTTGCAGGCATCGAAGCAATCCCCGAGCGGCCCGCTGCTCGGCGTCCGCGTGGTCGAGCTCGCGGGGCTGGGTCCAGGCCCGTTCGGCACGATGCTGCTCGCCGACCTCGGCGCGGACGTGATCCGGATCGACCGCCCGAGCGCGCTCGCGCAGCCCCTGAAGGGCGGGACGGACAGCCAGGTGATGGGCCGCGGCAAGCGCTCGATCGCACTCGACCTGAAGGACCCCGAGCAGCTCGACGTGGCGCGCCGCCTGATCGACGCCGCGGACGTGCTCGTGGACCCCTATCGCCCGGGCGTGGCCGAGCGCATCGGCCTCGGCCCCGACGAGTGCCTCGAGCGAAACCCGCAGCTGATCTACGCGCGCATGACCGGCTGGGGGCAGGACGGCCCGCTGGCGAGCGCCTCGGGCCACGACCTCAACTACATTGCGCTGGCGGGTGCGCTGCATCCGATGGGCCCCGCGGAGGCACCGCCGCACCCGCCGCTGAACCTGGTGGGCGACTTCGGCGGCGGGGGGATGCTGCTCGGCTTCGGGATCGCGTGCGCCCTCTACGAGCGCACCCGCTCGGGCCACGGGCAGGTGATCGACGTGGCGATGGTCGACGGCGTGGCGACGCTCCTGGCGAGCGTCTGCGAGCTGGACGCCGCGGGCGAGTGGTCGCAGGAGCGCGCGAGCAACTGGCTAGACGGATCGGCGCCGTGGTACGCGGCCTACCGCACGGCCGAGGGGCGCTTCGTCACGATCGGCTCGCTGGAGGGCAAGTTCTACTCGCAGCTGCTGGCCGCGTTGGGCCTGGACGAGGACGAGTGGCCGCAGTGGGATCGCGTGCGCTGGCCGCAGCTGCGCTCACGCCTGCAGGAGGTGTTCGCGACACGCACGATGGGCGAGTGGAGCGAGGCGCTGGAGGGCACGGACGTGTGCTTCGCCCCGGCCTTGCGCATCGAGGAGGCGAGCGCGCATTCGCACCTGGGCGCGCGCGGCGTGTACGTGGAGCGCGACGGTGTGCTTCAGCCGGCGCCCTCGCCGCGTTTCGGGCGCACGCCCGGCTCGATCCGCGGGGGCGCGCCGCGGCCGGGCGAGCACACGGAGGAGGTCCTGGCTGAGCTGGCACCGGCGGGTACGGGATGAGACGGACGATCTTCGAGGACGAGCACGAGGACTTCCGCGCCTCGGTGCGTGGGTTCCTGGCGAAGGAGGCGGTCCCGCACACCGAGGAGTGGGAGAGCGCGGGCTTGGTCGACCGCGGCTTCTGGCGCAAGGCGGCCGCCCAGGGCCTCGTCGGGTTCGCCGCCCCGGCCGAGCTCGGCGGCGCGGGCCTGTCGGACTTCCGCTTCAACGCGGTGCTGAACGAGGAGGTCGCCTACAGCGGCGCGGTGGGCGACAACTTCAACCTGACGAACGACATCGTGATCCCCTATCTGCTCGACCTGACGACGGCCGAGCAGCGCGAGCGCTGGCTGCCGAAGGTGACCTCGGGCGAGACGATCGTGGCGATCTGCATGACAGAGCCTGGCGCCGGCTCGGACCTGCGCGGCATCTCCTCCACGGCGACGTGGCGCGGCGACCACTACGCGCTGAGCGGCTCCAAGACGTTCGTCACGAACGGGGCGCAGGCCGACCTGGCGATCGTCGCCGCGTATCTGCGGGGCAGCGACAGCGAGGGTATGGGCTTGTTCGCGGTGGAGAGCGACATGCCGGGCTTCAGCCGCGGGCGCAAGCTCGCGAAGGTGGGCCGCAAGGCGCAGGACACGGGCGAGCTGTTCTTCGACGAGGTCCGGGTACCGCCGGAGAACGTGATCGGCCAGCCGGGCGACGGCCTGCGCAACCTGATGCGCAACCTCCCCCAGGAGCGCCTGTCGATGGCGGTCACCGCGGTGGCTGCGGCCGAGCGCGCGCTGTCGATCACGCTCGACTACGTCAAGGAGCGGCGCGCCTTCGGGCAGCCGATCGGCTCGTTCCAGGCCAGCCGCTTCACCCTGGCGGACATCGCCACGGAGGTCGAGATCGGGCGCATCTACGTCGATCGCTGCATCGCCGAGCACACGGCCGGCGAGCTGACGGCAGTGGAGGCGGCGGCGGCGAAGCTCTGGACCACGGAGCTGCAGTTCCGCGTGATGGACGCCTGCATGCAGCTCCACGGCGGCTACGGCTACATGGACGAGTACGAGATCTCGAGGATGTGGCGCGACGCCCGCGTGACCCGCATCTACGGCGGCACGAGCGAGATCATGCGCGAGATCGTCGGTCGCTCGCTGGGGCTCTGAGCGGATGCCCGTTTCGCGATCGCAAGCGAGGCGGAGAGCGAGCGGCAGGTACGTGGCGCGGATCGAGTCCGGCGTCGAGAACCCGCTCGTCGTGGGCGAACGCGGCGCGGGCCTCGCGCGCATGCACCGCCTGGGCCTGCCGGTGCCGGGCGGCTTCACGCTGACGACGGACGCGTGGCGCGCGTGGCAGCGCGTGGGCGCGCAGATGCCGCTCGACCTCTCGCGCGCCCTGCGCAGCGAGCTCGTCCACCTCGTCCACCAGCACGCCGCGGTGCACCCGACCGGTAGGCCGGTGCGGCTCGCCGTGCGTCCCTCGCCGCCGGTGCGCGTCCCCCACGAGCCGCCGGACACACTGCTGGCACTGGCGCTCGATCCCGTGGACGAACCCGATCGCATGCTGCCACCGCAGCTGTTGACGCAGGTGCGCGACGCGGTGGAGGCGATCTGGCGGGCGTGGAATCCCGAGCCCGCATATGCGGAGTTGCGCACTGCCTCGCCACCGCGCGAGCGCGGCATCGCAGTGGTCGTGCAGCACGCGATCGACATCGATGCCAACGAGCGCTCCGGGCGCGGGCGGCTGATCACGCGCGACCCCGAGACGGGGGTGCCGGGGGCAATCGGCTGCTTCAGCTCGACAGCCTCCGCGGCACGCTCGACGACGGTGCCGCAGGACGCTTCGCTGGCGGCGCTGCGCCTCGCCGAGCCCACCGCATACGCTGCGCTGAGCGACGGAGGCGTGCTGATCGAGTCGGCCTACCGGGACATGTGCGAGGTCGAGTTCGCGATCGATGACGGCGAGCTGTGGATGCTCGACACGCACCCGGCCGAGCGCAGCCCAGCGGCTGCGATCAGAGTCGCGGTGGACCTCGTCGAGGAAGGCCTGATCGAGCTCGACGAGGCGTTCGAGCGGATCTCGCTGTCAGCGCTCGATCGGCTGCAGCGCACGGCGAGCGGGCGCACCGGGAGCGCCACCGTGCCACAACTCGGACGCCTGCTGATGTGGTGCGACGAACGGCGCAAGGTCGCCATCAGCGATCGAGCTCCCAGCGGCTGGCCGAGCGTGAGCACACGCAAGCAGGCACTCGCCGTCGATGGCGCGGACGCGGTCATCGACCTCTCCCCCGTACCCGCCGCGAGCTCGGGCACGCTGCGCGGCGTCGTGCGCGCGGCGCTGGGGAGCGGCACGGGCGCACTGGCGCTGCGGCTCCCGGAGGCGCCGATCGAGCGCGACCTGCGGCTGCCGCCGGGTCCGTGGCGGACGATCGTCACCTCCCCCGAGCACACGTGGGCGGCGCGGCTGCTGGCGGCGAGAGCGCGCGTGAGCGATGAGCCGGACACGCGGCCGGTTCTCTTGGAGAAGTCCACAACGCGGTGAGCGCGACCGAGCGCGCTACGATGGCTCGAGAGGGAGAAATCAGCAATGGCTCAACTTGCAGTCGTCAGCGACGCGGCACGCACGGGCGTCGACAGGCCGCCGGAGACACTCTCATACCGTGCCGCCATCCGGGCGTTCGGCGACGTGGCGGAGGCACTCAGCGAAGTCACGGACCTGGACACGCTGTTGCATCTGATCGCCCAGCGGATCTGCGAGCTGGCGGGCGTGAAGCGCTGCAGCGTCTACCTGCGCAACGCCGAGACGGGCCTGTTCCACGGCCAGGTCGGCCACGCCGACCACGACATCGACGCGTTGGTCAAGCGGCTGGTGGCGGGCCTCGACGCGGACCGCTTCACGCGGGAGATCGTCGAGACCAAACAACCGGTGCTGGTCAGCAACGCCCTGTCGGACCCGCGGCCGATTCGCGCGGCGATGCGGGCGTGGAAGATCCGCTCGATGCTCGGCGTGCCGATGGTTCTGCACGGCGAAGTGATCGGCATCGTGTTCCTCGACAACGAAGAGGAGCCGCACACGTTCGAACCGAGCGCGCACGAGATCGCATCGACGTTCGCGGACCTGGCGGCGGTGGCGATCTCCCAGACACAGATGACGGCGGAGCTGCGCGCGAGCCTCGGCACCGTCGCCCGCCAGAACGACCTGCTGCGCCGGGCGGCGGCGATCGACGAGCGCCTGAACGCGCTGGTGCTGGAAGGGACGAGCCTGCGCGAGATCGCGGGCGCGGTGGCAGAGCTGACCGGCAAGCCGACGTCGATCCACGACGCGGAGTGCCGCCGCCTGGCCGCCGCGACGCCGCGCTGGCTCGACCAGGATGTGACGCCGCACCTCTTGGAGGAGCCCTACCGCAGCGAGCCGGCTGTGATCGAGGCGCTGGGGGCGCTGGAGGAAAAGCGTGGCGGCGTGGTGGGGCCGCTGCCGGCGCTGGGCCTACCGCACCGCTTCCTGCTCGTGCCGGTGACGATGCGCGACCAGCGCTGGGGACACCTGGTGATGATGGAGTACCGGGGCCGCTTCGCCTCGCTGGACCTGCACGTGGCGCGCCGCGCGGCCACGAACATCGCGCTGGAGCTTGCGGCGGAGCAGCGCGCTGTGGAGGCCGAGTGGGACGCGCGCGCGTCGCTGGCGGCGGACCTGATCCGCGGCAACCGCGACGCGCTGTCGCTGCAACGCCGCGCGGAGTACCTGGGCGTCGATCTCGCTGCGCCACGGGTGCTCTGCCTGATCACAGCGGACGGCACGGGCACGGGCGCGCTGCCCTCGTGCAGCGAGCTGTCGCTGGCGATCGCGGGGCCGGGCGGGGATCGCTCGGTGCTGGCGGCGGGTGTCGCGGAGGGCGTGGTCGCGCTGGTGGAGCTCGACGGCGGGTCCTCGACGCTGGAGGCGGTCTCGCAGGTGCGCGGGCGGATGGCTGACGCGCTGGAGCGTCTGGACCGCAACGCGGGCCTGGCCGGCGCGATCTCCACGCGCTGCTGCGATCTGGACGACTACGTGCGCGCATATGGCGAGTCCCAGCAGGTGATGAGCTGCCTGCACACGCTCTCCGGCCCGAGCGGATCGCGTGTGCTGAGCGCCGACGAGCTGGGTCCGGGACGCCTGTTCCTGGCCTCCTCGGACCGCCCGGCGGCCGACCGCTTCGCCCAGGACACGCTGGGCGCGCTGCTGGGCAGCGAGGAGACGCTCGAGCTGCTGAAGACGCTGTACGTGTTCTTCGAGTGCGCCCGCAGCGTCCGCCGCGCTGCGCCTGCGTTGGGCGTGCACGAGAACACGATCCGCTACCGCCTGGCGCGCATCGAGGAGATGACGGGGCTGTGCGTGGGCGGTGACTCGACAGACCAGCTGACGGCGCAGCTCGCGCTGCTGGTGCTGCGCCTGGAGGGAAGGCTGCCGGACGTGTCGGAGCTCGCGTTGGCGCCCGCGGGCGACTGAGAGCCTGAGGGTCAGAGCTCTACGCCGAAGGCTCGCTGCAGCGCGAGCACGGTCGTGTCGGCTTGGCGGTGCAGGTATGTCTGGATCCCAACCCGCGAGGCGCCGAGCAGGTTCTGCTCGAGGTCGTCGATCATCAGCGCGCCCTCGGGCACGGCGCCGCTGAGCTCGAGCGCGTAACGGAAGATGCCACGGGAGGGCTTGCGCACCCCCACCTGACCGGACAGCACGACGTGGTCGAACAGCAGCTCGAGATCGCACCACTCGTAGGCCTCCTCGCCGAGCGAGTTGGACACGAGCACGGTGCGCACACCGGCGCGGCGCAGCGCCTCGGTGGCTGCCACGAGCGCGGGCTCGGGGCGCAGTCCGGCGTTCAGACGGCTGAGCAGCCCGGCGGGCTCGATGGCGCGATCGCCGAGCTCGGACAGCCGCGCGGCGAACTGGGCCTGGAAGTCCTCGCTGGAGATCCGCCCCTCCTCGATCTCGACGAGCAGCCGCCGCCCGACCTTGTCTCTGCTGACGCAGCGCAGCACGGCGTCGTGCTCGAGGCCTTCGCTGCGAGAGAACTCGGCGAACGAGTCGAGCACGCTCGTGGTGAGCACACCTCCGAAGTCGATCAGCAGCGTGTCCGGTCCCATCGCGCGTCTTTCTCTTGATTTTTAGGGAAGCGTCCAGGTTTGGATAGACACGGCGGCGAGTGAGAGGATCGTGCGCGGGCGCAACCGGTGGAGCTATCTCCAAGCGCGTTGCGCTCGGCGCGCGCGCGAGTGTCGGGCTGCTGCTCTAATCGCGGACATGCGTGCGGCGGTGCTCGACGACAGCGGCCTGCAGGTCCGCGAGTGGCAGGCGCCCGAGCCTGGCCCCGGGGAGGCGCTGGTGGCGCTGAGCAAGGTGGGGATCTGCGGCTCTGACGTTCACTTCGTGATCGACGGCTCGATGCAGACGCGCTTTCGCCCGATCGTCCTCGGCCACGAGCCGGCGGGGCGCGTGGAGGCGCTGGGGCCGGACACGGACGGCCCCGCGCCGGGCACGCGGGTGGCGATCATCCCGCTGGTGAGCTGCCACGAATGCGACCGCTGCGCGCGCGGACGCACGGTGATCTGCCGCTCGAGCGAGTGCCTGGGGGCGGAGCGCCACGGCTGCTGGGCGGACCTGGTGTCATTACCTGTGCGCAACCTCGTTCCGATCCCCGACGGTCTGAGCGACGAGCTGGCGGCGGTGGCGACGGACTCGGTGGCGACCGCCTTTCACGCGGTGGCCGCGCGCGGCGGCGTGCAACCGGGCGCGCGCGTGGCGGTGTGGGGCACGGGCGGCCTGGGGCTGAGCGCGGTGGGCATCGCGAAGGCGCTGGGCGCGGAGCAGGTGATCGCGGTGGACCCGCGCGCAGAGGCGCGCGGCTGGGCGCTGGAGACTGGCGCGGATGAGGCACTCGACCCGAACGAGGATGCGCTGGGACAGATCAAGGAGCTGGGCGGCGTGGACGTGGCGCTGGAGTTCGTGGGGCGCCCGGAGACGGTGGAGTCGGCGGTCCGCTCGCTGGACGCGGGCGGGCGCGCAGTGGCGGTGGGCATCGGCGACGGCAAGCTGGCTGCGAGCCATCTGAGTGCGTTCGTGATCCTGGAGCGAGAGCTGGTCGGCGCCTACGGCAACGAGCCGGATGAGGTGCGCGAGGTGATCGCGATGATGGCCGATGGACGTCTGGAGCTGCCGCGGGTGATCGGCGACGTGATCCCGCTGGAGAGCGTGCGCGAGGGCCTGGAGCGGGTCCACCGCGGCGACACGGGCGGCTCGCGGATCGTGCTGGACATCACCGCCTGATGGAGGCGGCGCTCGCCCGCTGGCTCACCGCGGAGCTGGGCGATCCGGGGCCGTTTCGCGAGCAGGTGCTGACGGGCGGCAACTCCAACGAGACGCTGCTCGTGCGGAGCGAGTGCTCGAGCTGGATCCTGCGCCGCCCGCCGCGGGCGACGATCGACCCGCGCGCGCACAGCATGGAGCGCGAGCACCGTGTGCTGAGCGCGCTCGCGCAGACGAACGTCCCCGCGCCGCGGCCGCTGGCGTTCTGCTCCGACCCACAGCTGGCGCCGGGCGGCCTGCTGGTGATGGAGTACGTGGAGGGCGTGTCGCTGACCACGACGGCCCCGGCCGGCTATCCCCCGGGCGCGCAGGGCGTGCGAGCGATCGGCGAGGCGGCGGTCGACGCGCTGGCGGCGCTGCACAGCGTTCCTTGGCGGGAGGTCGGGCTGGAGGGCTTTGGCTCGCCGGAGGGCTTCCTGGAGCGCCAGGTAGGCCGCTGGCGCAGCCAGTACGAAAGCTATGCGGTGCGCGAGTTGGAGCTGTTCGAGCCGCTGGCGCTGTGGCTGGGAGACAACCGCCCGCCGAGTCTCACGCCGGGCCTGCTGCACGGCGACTTCCACATCGACAACTGCCTGATGTCGATCGAGCCGCCGGTGCGGATGAGGGCGATCATCGACTTCGAGATGTCGACGATCGGCGATCCGCTGCTCGACCTGGGGCTGCTGCTGGGTTTCTGGGGCGAGGATCGCCCGCGTGAGCCCGCGATGCCGAAGCTCCAGGGCGTCTCGCGCGTCGCGGGCGCGCCGTCTCGCGCGGAGCTGGCGGAGCGCTACGCGGCGGCGTGCGGGCGCTCGGTGGAGCACCTGGACTTCTACATGACGCTCGCGTTCTGGAAGCTGGCGGCGATCGTGGAGGGCGCGTACGCCCACAACGTGAGGGGCAGCATGGACAATGAGTACAGCCGGGCGCTGGAGCGCGACGTGCCGGCGCTGCTGCGCGAGGCGGCGGGCTTCGCGGGGATCGCGTAGCGGCGGGGTTGGAGCAAACCACAGCACGAGCGGGACTCGGCGCCGCGCGCCGGCGAGGTTGCGATCTACGTTGGCGCGAGACCCAAGCGCGAGACACCCAAGGGAAAGCGAGCGAGCGCATGCCGGAGACGTCTGATGTGGTGGTGGTGGAGGCGCTGAGGAGCCCGATCGGCAAGCGCGGAGGCGTGCTCTCGGCGATGCACCCGGCGGTTCTCCTGAGCGAGGTGCAGCGCGCGACGATCGAGCGCGCGGGCATCGACGCGGAGCAGGTGGGTCAGGTGATCGGCGGCTGCGTGGACCAGGTTGGCGAGCAGACGCAGAACGTGACGCGCACGGCGTGGCTGACGGCCGACCTGCCGCTGACGGTGGCGGCGAGCACGATCGACGCGCAGTGCGGCTCATCCCAGCAGGCGACGGCGCTCGCGGCCGCGCTGGTGGGCTCACGCGTGGTCGACGTGGCGATGGGCTGCGGCGTTGAGGCGATGAGCAGGGTGCCGATGGGCGCGGCGGTGAGCGGCGACTACGGCGACCCGATCCCTGCACGCTACGAGGAGCACTACGAGTCGACGACCCAGTTCGAGGGCGCGGAGCGGATCGCGAAGAAGTGGGGCATCACCCGCGCGGACTGCGACGAGTTCGGGCTGCGCTCGCAGCAGCTCGCACACCAGGCCTACTCGCAGGACCGCTTCGCCGGTCAGCTGGTGCCGATCCAGGCGCCGGTCCCCGGCGAGAACGGCGACGGCTCCTCGCAGCTGGTGGACCGCGACCAGGGCCTGCGCGAGACGACATTGGAGGCATTGGGCGCCCTGAAGACGGTGCAGCCTGACGGCGTGCACACGGCGGGCAGCGCCTCGCAGATCTCCGACGGCGCGTCGGCTGTGCTGCTGGCTCGCGCGGAGACGGCGAGCGCTCTGGGGCTGAGCACGCGCGCACGGATAGTGGACAGCTGCCTTGTGGGCAGCGACCCGGAGCTGATGCTGACGGGACCGATCGACGCGACGCGCACGATCCTCGAACGCAACCAGCTGACGCTCGCGGACATCGACGTCATCGAGATCAACGAGGCGTTCGCGTCGGTGGTGCTGGCGTGGCAGCGCGAGCTGGACGCGGACATGGAGCGCGTGAACCCCAACGGCGGCGCGATCGCGCTGGGCCACCCGCTGGGCGCGACGGGCGCGGGCCTGCTGACGAAGGCGATACACGAGCTCGAGCGCAGCGACGGCACGCTGGCGCTGGTGACGATGTGCTGCGGCGGCGGCCTCGGCACAGGGATGCTGCTGGAACGTGTCTGACGGGCCCGCCGCTGCGCAGGCGCCTCGCGGCGTACTGCCCGACCTCGAGGGGCGGGTGGCGATCGTGACCGGCGCCTCCAGCGGCCTCGGTGAGCGCTTCGCGCGAGTGCTCCGGGCGGCGGGCGCGGATGTCGTGGCGGCGGCCCGACGAGCCGATCGCCTGGAGCGCCTGACCGGCGAAGTGGACGGCGTGGTGAGCTGCGTGTGCGACGTCAGCCGCGACGAGGACCTGCAGCGCCTGGTGGACTTCACGACGGAGCGCTTCGGGCACATCGACGTGCTCGTCAACAACGCGGGCGTGGGCCAGTCCTACCCGGCCGAGGAGGAGCCGCTGGAGCACTTCCGCCACGTGGTGGACGTGAACCTCAACGCCCTCTTTGCGCTCAGCCAGCTCGTGGGCCGCACGATGATCGAGCAGGGTTCAGGCAGCATCGTGAACATCGCTTCGATGTTCGGCCTGGTAGCGGCTGCGCCGATCGAGCAGGCCAGCTACTGCGCATCGAAGGGGGCCGTGGTGAATCTGACGCGCGAGCTGGGCGCCGAGTGGGCGCGCAAGGGCGTGCGTGTGAACGCAATCGCACCGGGCTTCTTCCCCAGCGAGATGACAGCGCAGATGTTCGAGGAACCGCGCACCCTCGAGTGGATGCGTAGGAACGTGCCGGCGGGGCGTATGGGAGACGCCCACGAGCTGGACGGGGTGCTGCTGTTCCTGGCCAGCGACGCGAGCACCTATGTGACCGGGCAGACGATCGCGGTGGACGGGGGCTGGACGGCTCGCTGAGAGTTGGCTCCGTCCGTGAGCTCAACCATTGACCCCCACGGCAGTGATGACTAGAATAGTGGTCATGTCCGAGACTTTGCCGCTCTCTTCCGTCAAGGCCCATCTTTCTGAGCTGGTCGATCGTGTGGAGGACCAGCACGACCGCGTGGTGCTCACGCGTAACGGCAAGCCGGCCGCAGTACTGATCAGTCACGCCGACCTGGAGAGCCTCGAGGAAACCCTCTCGATCCTGTCCGACCCCGCACTCATGGCACAGATCCACGAGAGCGAGCAGGCGCTCGACCGCGGAGAGCACGCCACCACGCTCGCCGAACTGCGTACTGCGCTCCAGAGCCGCCGCAACGCTGCAGCGTGAGCGAGCGACCATGGGAGGTGCTGGTGGCGCCCCCCGCGCGTCGCCAGATCGACCGCCTGCCCATCTCGGTCGCCGCGGCAGTCATGGAGACGCTCGACGCGATCGCATCCAACCCCCGACGCCTCGGTAAGCCTCTGCGTTTCGAGCTGGAGGGCTGCCTGTCCGCGCGGCGCGGGCCATACCGGATCATCTATCGCATCGATGACGCGACTCGCTCGGTCACGGTCCTGGCCGTCGCGCATCGCGCCGACGTGTACCGCCCACGCTGATTTGTTTATTCGAAAGGCGGCGTGGGCGTGTACTTCTCCGCGCTCAGCGACGGCTCCGTGAGCCGCTCCAGGGTGCACGGAGCAGCGGCGGAGCAGCTCGGGCTGTCTACTCCTGCTTGTGCGGGTGGCGGAACGAGGCCGTAGATCGTGCTGCCTTCCTTTGCGAGCCCCAACGTGATGTCCGCGAGGTCCCCGGAGCTCGCGTGCTTGGCGCCCGGCCGATAGCTGCCTAGCACAGACGCGAACCGCTTGAAGCAGGCGTAGCCCTGGAGCTGCGGGAAGAGCACGAGCCCACCAGCTGCGACTGGCGCCTCCGGCCATACGTATTCGAGGCCGACCGGCGGTCCGGTGCAGGCCTCGTGCCCAAACCCCGCCGCCGCGAGGCTGCTGCGACCAGTTGCGAGGTTGTCGACGCGAACTTCCCAAGCCCCCTCGCCGACGACTCCGGGACCGCTGACCGCCCACAGGAACGTGACCAGTCCGCCGTCACGGTCGAGCGCCTCGACTTCGCCGTGTGCAGGCCTGACCGTGCATCCGCCGCGTTCCTCTGGGCACCGTGATGGGATCGCCCCATGACGCAGCGTGCTCACAGCACGAGGATGGGCGGGCGACCACAGCATCACCTGCCAGACATCGCCATGGCCGGGCGCCCTGCGCGCGAAGACCACATTGCCGCGCCACATCGAGGGAGTCGTGTCGGAGGCGCCGGCGGGGTCGGGGATCGGCAGTCGACGTTCGTGTCCGCTCGCGAGTTCGAGAACGTGGATCCGACAGCCCGCGCCCGACTGCGGTTCCATGAGGGATCCACCGGGCGCCTGCGTTTCGCCTACGTCACGCATCTTCGGCGTACGGCGGCAACGTGAGAACGTCGCGACTCGAGCGCCGTGAGCGTTGGTACCCACGCTCACATCGAACGGCTGCGGACGGGGAGGCGCTGCCAGCGACTCGACGCGCCCTTCGTGAAAAGCCTCGAGTCCCCAGCCGCCGCTGACGGAGACACTCCAGAGCAGCCAGCCGCCGCCGGCCGAGATCGGAGTCTCCGCGGTCACGCTCGCGATCGGGCTCGCCGGAGGTTCGGCGGCGGCCGACGACGCCAGCGCGCCGCATACAAGCGCCACGACCCCCACGGCGAGAACAGACAAGCGCCCCATGCCTGTACAAACGTACGCGATGGAGCGGAGGTTGCGCCGGGCGAAGCGGTTCTCAGCCGCCGGGGAAGGCGAGCCGAAGGACCTTCAGATAGACCGATCGGTACTGGCGCCCGAGGCGGCCGCTGTTGTACGGCAGGTCGTGGCGCTCGCACACGGCCCGAACTTGCGGTGCGATCTCCGCATAGCGGTTGCTCGGTAGGTCGGGGAACAGGTGGTGCTCGATCTGAAAGGACAGATTGCCGGTCAGCAGGTGAAACAACCGACTGCCCTCGAGATTGCACGAGCCGAGCAGCTGGCGCCGATACCAACCGCCTGGCGTCTCGCCACGGTACTGCTCCTCGGTGAACGTCTCGGCGCCCTCCGGGATGTGGCCGCAGAAGACGACGGTGTGTACCCACACGTTGCGAACGAGGTTCGCGACGACGTTGCCGGCCAGCGCCCGGCGCGCGCCCCGGCGACCGGCCAGCGCCGGAAACAGCGCGTAGTCCTTGAGGAGCTGGCCGCGCGCCTTGCGCAGCAGCGCGACGACCTCTCGGCGCGCCCTGGCCCGGGACTTCTCGCCGCGGCGCACCGCGTCGAGCTCGATGTCGTAAACGGCGATGGCCCACTCGAAGACCACCGCCATGAGGAAGAAGTAGATCGGCTGTGCGAGGTAGATCGGATTCCAGGGCTGCGCGGGCTCCACCCGCATCGCCGAGTAGCCCAGGTCGCGGTCGCGGCCGAGGACGTTCGTGTAAACGTGGTGCTTGAAGTTGTGTGCGTGCTTCCACGACGCGGCCGTCGAGGCTGCGTCCCACTCCCAGGCGCTCGAGTTGATCGTTGGGTCGCGCATCCAATCCCACTGACCGTGCATCACGTTGTGGCCGATCTCCATGTTCTCGAGGATCTTCGACAGCGACAGCAGCGCGGTGCCGGCGATGGCCGCGGGCGCGAACCGTGCACCGAGAAGCAGCGCCCGCGCGGCGAGCTCGAGCCGGCGCTGGGCCAGGATGACCCGGGTGATGTATGCGCGGTCGCGGGGGCCCAGGTCGGCGCGCACGGCATCGCGAATGCCGTCGAGTTCGCGGGCGAGCGTCTCGAGCGGGTCGGGCCGATCGGGCACGGCACCGGGAAGCGCCGCCACCGCCGGCGTCGCGGTGGCGAGCGGCATCGGAGGATCGTACGCGCGATCCGCGTCAGGCGGCGGCGGGAAGCTCCCGCTCGCGCGCCTCCACGGCGTCCTTGACACGACCGGGCTCGCCGCCACCACGGCCTGGTAGCGATGGCAGCGCGAGCTTGCCGATCTTACGCACGACGCTGCCGAACTGCCTGTGCAGCGGGCCGGTGTTGTAGGGGATGCGGTAGCGCTCGGTGATCTCGCTGACCTCGGTCGATATCTCGGCGTAGCGGTGGGCGGGAAGATCGGGGAACAGGTGGTGCTCGATCTGGAAGCTGAGGTTGCCCGCGAGGATGTGGAACAGCTTGCCACCGGTGAGGTTGGCCGAGCCGAGCAGCTGACGGTAGTACCACTCTCCGCGCGTCTCGTTCTCGGCCTCCTCCTCGGTGAACTGCTGCGTCCCATCGGGGAAGTGGCCGCAGAAGATGATCGTGAACGACCACAGGTTGCGAGCGAGGTTCGCGGTCGCGTCTCCGGCGAGCACGAACGGCAGCGACGGCCCGGACAGCAGCGGGAAGAGCACATAGTCCTTGAGCGTCTGGCCACGCACCTTGCGCCAGATGTCTCCCAGCATTCCCCGCTTCTCGGCCAAGGTCGTCTCGCCCGCGGCGAGCCGCTCTGCTTCGAGGTCGTGCAGCGCTACTCCGTACTGGAAGAAGATCGCCAGCAGCGCCGCGTACAGCGGGTTGCCGAGGTAGTACGGATGCCAGCGCTCCTCCTCGGACATGCGCAGGATCCCGTAGCCGATGTCGCGATCCTTGCCGACTATGTTGGTGTGAGTGTGGTGCATGTAGTTGTGTGAGTGGCGCCACTGGTCGCCGGGGCACGCTGTGTCCCACTCGAAGGTCTTGCCGTTCAGCCGCGCGTCCTTCATCCAGTCGTACTGGCCGTGCATCACGTTGTGCCCGATCTCCATGTTGTCGAGGATCTTCGACAGGGACAGGGCGGCGGTGCCGCCGATCCACGCGGGCGGCAGGAAGCCGAGGAACAGCAGCCCGCGGCCTGCGAGCTCCAGTCCGCGCTGGGTGCGGATGACCTTGTTGATGTAGTCGGCGTCGCGCTCGCCGAGGTCGGCGACGACGCGGGCGCGGATGGCGTCGAGCTCCTGCCCGAACGCCTCGAGCTGCTCAGGCGTGAGACTGGGCGCTGGAGTGGACATGACTGACTCCTTCTCGATGTCGGGGTTCATAGGTCGAGTGCGACGTCGCCGACCGGCACGGACACGCAGATACGGATGTGCTCGTCCCTGGCGGTCGAGAGCTCGCCGGTGATGACGTTTCGGACGGTGCCGGCGGTCTTACGGCAACTGCAGGTGTTGCAGATGCCCATCCGACACCCGTGCTCGGGGGCGAGGCCGGCGTCCTCCGCCTGCTCGAGCAGCGGCAGGCCACTGTTGGCGGCCTCGCGTCCGCTGGCGAGGAAGCTGACGAAGCCTTCCGCGCCGTCGGTGTCGAAGCTCAACGCCGGCTGTGTGAACGTCTCGACCACCGGCTCGGCGAGACCGTCCTGGGTCCACACGGCGCGCACCGCATCGATGAGCGTCGGCGGGCCACAGACGAAGGTCGCCGCGTCCGCGTGCTCGGAGATGACAGCGCCCAGATGCTCACGATGGAAGCGACCGTCGAGCGGCAGGCGTCCCCCACGCGTGAATCCGCGGGCGACCCGAAGCCGCTCGTGCCGGTTGGCGAGCCGATCGAGCTCGGCGCCGTAAAGGGCGAGCGCTGAGGAGCGCGCGTAGTTGAGGAACCCGATCTCGCCCGCGAAGCCCTCGTCGCAAAGTGTGCGGAGCATGGCCATCACCGGTGTGATGCCGCTGCCGCCGCTGATCAGCAGCACGCGATCGGGCAGCGGGTCGGGCAGCACGAAGTCGCCCTCCGCCTGGGTCAGGCCAACGATCATCCCCGGCCGCGCGCGGTCACGCAGGTAGCGCGAGACCTTCCCCTCGGGATGGGTCGAGACGGTCAGCTCGAGGACGCCGCCGGCAGCGTGCTGGGAGCCGGCGGGTGAGTACGGCCGCGTCTCGCGGACGCCGTCGATGCTCACGCTGAGGCCGACGAACTGGCCGGCGCGCAGGCCGCGCCAGCTCTCGTTTGGGCGGAGTCGGAGCGTGACGCTCTTGGGCGTCTGACAGCGGACGGCCGTCACCTCGGCGCGCACCTGGTGCTTGACCAGCAGCGGCCGGACGAGCTCGACGTAGCGGTCGACGCCATGCGGATACGCGAGCGCGTCGAGCAGCCTCGACCGGAGCAGCAGGCGGCCAACGCGACCGGGCGAGGTCACGGGAGGCAAGTCATCGGCCCGCCACACTGGGTGCACACATGTTCACAGAGTACACTTACCCCGGGAGCAGGGAATCGATACACATCTCGACTCAGTGAGTGCGTGAACGTGAACATTCGTACACCGGAGAGCGCTACGCGCCAAGAACGCAAGCAGCTCACCCGCCAGGCGTTGCTCGACGCCGCGCTCGAGCTGCTCGAGGATCAGAGCTTCTCGAGCCTCAGCCTGCGCCAGGTGACGCGTTCGGCAGGCATCGTCCCGACGGCCTTCTACCGCCACTTCGATGACATGGAGGAGCTCGGGCTCGCACTGATCGACGAGTCCTTCCGGACACTGCGGACGATGATCCGGGCGGCGCGCACGGACCCGCGCACGAACGATCGCATGATCCGCAACTCGGTCGAGCTCCTCGTCGGCTACGTGCACGAGCACGACACCCACTTCCGCTTCATCGCGCGCGAGCGTTTCGGCGGCGTCGCCGCTTTGCGCCAAGCGATCCGCGTCGAGATCCGCCTCTTCGCCAGCGACCTCGCGACAGACCTCGCGCGCCTGCCCTACCTCGAGCGCTGGAGCACCGAGGACCTCCAGCTGCTGGCCGGGCTGATGGTCAACGCGATGGTCTCAACCGCCGAGGCGATCCTCGACGCCCCGCCGAACAACCCCACCGCGGAGGCCGAGATCGTCGCAACCGCCCGACGCCAGCTGCGGATGATCACGCTGGGCATTCCCCAATGGCGCAGCTCGCCCGCCTCCGGCTGACAGCTTGGAGCGCAGGGCACCGAGAGGCTCAGTGCAGCAGGACCTCCGCGCTTGCACAGGTGACGATGGCCAGGCGGGCGTCGCCCTCGTCGACGCCGGCCAGCCGTGGATGGTCGAGGTCGACGCTCACGCTGCGACCCGTCCGCGACCCGCCCAGGCCCAGGCTCGTGCGCCCGGTGGCGACCAGCGACCCCCACAGGTCGCCCGTGCCGGCAAGCAGCGCGTGGCGGGTGCCGCGCTCCCGTCGCGCGAGCGTCTCCAGCTCGCGGGCCTCCTCGAACGGATCGACGATCACCTGGGAGTCGCTTCCGAGGGCGATCGGAACGCCGGCGTCGCGGTAGCGCAGCGCCGGGAACACGCCGTCACCGAGACTGCCCTCCGTGGTCGGACAGCTGGCTACAACCGCTCCGGAGGAAGCGATCAGCTCGATGTCCTCCTCGCTGACGTGGATGGCATGGACCACCGTCGTGCGACTCGATAGGAAGCCCGTGCGCGCCAGCAGCTCGATCGGCGTGCAACCATGCTCGGCGCGACATTCGACCAGCTCGCGCGGCTGCTCCTGGGCGTGGACGTGGAGCGGGAGCGCGTGCGCGTCGGCGTAGCGCGCGATCGCCTCCAGCCAGTCGGCGGGCACCGCCCGCACGCTGTGGGCAGCCACCCCCACCTCGATCCCCGCATGCTCCGCCGCCCAGCTGCGCAGCGCGTCCACCCTGGCCAGGAATGCCTCCACGGTGGGATCACAGAAGCGGAGCTGACCCGTGGAGGGAGGGAGGTCGGTCCCGTCCCAGCCGGCGCGGTGGTAGGCAGCCGGCAGGAGAACCATGTCGAGCCCGCACCGCTCCGCGGCGAGGGCCAGCGCCTTGGCCATCTCGTTGGGGTCCTCATACGGAGTGCCGTCGGACTGGTGGTGGACATAGTGGAACTCGCCCACCGCGCCGTAGCCCGCGGCCGCCATCTCCTCGTACACCCGCAGGCCCACCTCGTGCATGGTCTCGGGGTCGAGGCGAGCGGCGAGCGCGTACATCGACTCGCGCCAGCTCCAGAAGTCGTCCTGCGCATGCGCCTCCGGCGCGGCGCGCTCGCCCACACCGCGCAGGTCGCGCTGGAACGCGTGCGAGTGCACGTTTGGCATCGCTGGGATCTCCAAGGGCCGCATCAGCCGAGCGCCCTCGCCGCCTGCAGGATCACGTTGGCGCCCACGGCGGCGTCCTCCAGCGAAACGTCCTCCTCGGGTGCGTGGCTGACGCCGGTCGGGTTGCGCACGAGGACCATCCCCGTGGGAACCGCCTCCGCCAGGACGCCAGCATCGTGACCCGCCCAGCAGAGGATCTCCTGCACCGAGGCGACCCCGGCCGCGCCTTCCGCGCTGTCGCGGAGCACATCGCGCACGTGCTCGGACATCTGCGCTCCCGCCGACATGGCGGCGGTGCGCAGCTCGACCGTCACGCCGTACTCCCGCGCGATGACCGCGGCGCAGTCGTCCAATCGCCCGCGCCACGACTGGATCGTGTCGGGGCTGGGAGCTCGGGCGTCGAGCCACAGCCGCACGCGGGCCGGCACAGTGCTCGGCGCGTTCGGCTCAACCTCGATGCGCGCCGCCGTGAAGAGCATCCCGCCCTCGCTGAGCTCCTCGCCACGAACGATCAGGCGCGCTGCCGCCGCCAGCGCATCGTGGCGTTCCTCGCGCTGGGTCGTTCCAGCGTGGTCGGCGCGTCCTCGCACCACGGCCTGCATGCGCATGCGCGCCGCCAGCCCCGAGACGACAGCCACAGGCGCGTTCATGTGCGCCACGTCCCGCGTCTGGTCGATGTGCAGCTCCAGCAGGCCCCGCACGCGCTCCAGCCCGCGTGAAGCGGAGGCGAGCTCATCGGGGTCCAGCCCACCGGCCAGGAACGCGTCCCGCAGTAGCTCGCCGTCCACGTCGCTGCGCTGCATCGCGTCGTCGATGTCCAGCCGGCCGACCAGCGCCCGACTGCCGAAGGTCGGCGTGTTGAAGCGGGCGCCCTCCTCGTCGGCGAACGCGACGACCGCGACGGGCTCCCTCGCACCGACGGCGAATGCGACCGCGACGCCGAGGGCGCCGTCATAGCGGCCGCCGGCGATGACCGAGTCCAGGTGCGACCCCACCGCCCACCACGGTGCCGGTCCATCCGGCACGGCCCACAGATTGCCCGCCGGATCACGCTCCACGCGGCGGCCGAGCTCGTGTGCCCGGTCACCGAACCAGCGCCGCGCCCGCTCCTCCTCGGACGACCAGGCCAGCCGCGTCGTCGCCCCGGTGGTGGCGTCGAGCCCGATCGGCAGCAGGTCGCGCATGAGCGCCGCCAGCTCCGCCGCGGTGATCGACCCGTCGGCGCTCACGTGACCCTCCACGCCTGATCGGCGCGGACGTGGACGATGCGTCCGCCCACGATCACGACCGCCACCGGGTTGTGGCCGAGCCTGTACGGGATGTGCTCGACCGGACAGTCCAGCACGAGCACGTCCGCGCGCTTACCGCGCTCCAGCGACCCGAGCCGGTCCGCCAGGCCCAGCACCCACGCGGCGTTGAGGGTGCTCGCGCACAGGGCCTCCCGGATCGTCCAGCCGTAGCGGCGCACCGCGAGGCCGACGATCAGTGGCATCGAGACGATCGGCGAAGTGCCGGGGTTGGCGTCGGTGGCGAGCACGCCGATCGCACCGGCATCGGCGAGCGCGCGCCCGGGGGCGACCCCCTCCTCCCCCATCAGCTCTGCGCCCGGGAGCAGCACCGCTGCGCACTCGGCGGCGGCGAGGCGCGGGAGGTCGTCGGGGTGGAGTGCCACGAGGTGGTCCAGCGAACGAGCGCCCGCATCGAGCGCCACCGGCACCGAGCGCATGGTCGAGAACTGCTCGACGTGCGCGCGGAGCGCCTTGCCGCTGAGCTCAGCCAGTCGGCCCATCGCCGCGAGATCGTCCAGGTCGAAGGCCATCGACTCGACGAAGATGTCCAAGGCGCTCGCGGAGGTCCGCGGCGCGAGGCGCCCGACAGCTCGCATCCACTCGTCCTTCTCACAGCCCGGCGGGATCGCGTGTGCGAGCAACGCAGTCGACGTGGTCGTCTGCTCCACGAGACCGCCAAGACGCTCGGCGAGCGCGAGCGAGCGCAGCTCGGCCTCCTCGGAGAGGCCGTAGCCGCTCTTGCACTCGAACGTGGTGGTGCCGAGCGCGAGCATCTCCGCTGCGAGGGCCTGCGCCTGCTCGAGCACGTCCTCGTCGCTGGCGTCAGCGAGCGCGCGGGCCGACGCCAGGATGCCGCCTCCCGTCCGCGCAATGTCCGCGTAGGCGACGCCGGCGACCTTCATCGCATACTCGTCCGCCCGCCAGCCGGCGAAGGGCAGGTGGGTGTGACAGTCCACGAAGCCCGGGATGACCGCCGCACCGTCGGCTCGTATGTGGGTGTGCGCCGAGCCGTTGGCAGCGAAGCCGGCGACGCTGCCGCCATCGATCAGGACGTCCCCGGGGTCGAGGGTGAGCTCACCGGCCCGGTCCAGGCGCACGTAGGGAAGACCCTCGACCGCGGGGCGCAGGACCTGAGCGGCGCCCTCGATGCTGATCGCGACGCTCACCGATCGATCATGCCACGGCGCGGCCGTCCCGGACGCGTCAAACCGTCTCGTGAGCTGGACTGGGCGCGGCGAGGAGCGCGATCGCTCGCATCAGGACGTCGGCGCCGCGGACGGCATCCTCGACCGAGGTGTACTCGTCCGGGTTGTGGCTGACGCCGCCGCGGCTGGGTACGAAGAGCATCCCGGCGGGGACGTGGCGCCCGATGACCATCGCGTCGTGGGCGGCGCCGCTGGGCATGCTCGTGAACGACGCGCCGGCCTCCCGCGCGGCCGCCTCGAGCACTTCCTGCAGATCGGCCGCAAGCGCCAGCGGGGCCAGCCGGGCGGACTCGCTGATTGAGACCTCGAGACGCTCCTCGCCGGCGACCACGGCGATCAGCGTGGCCAGGCGATCGGCGAAGCGGTCGATGGCCGCCTCCTGCGTTGCGCGGACGTCGACGGTGAAGTCGGCGCTCGCGGGGATCACGTTGCCGGCGCCCGGCGAGACGGCAATCGTCCCCACGGTCGCCCGCACGTCCCCATCCTCGGCCGCGGCGTCGCGAATCTGCGCAATCATCCGTCCTGCCCCCACGAGCGCGTCACGGCGAAGGTCCATCGGTGTGGTGCCGGCATGTCCGGCCTCGCCCTTGACGCTGACCTCGAGGTCGATCGAGCCGGCGATGTGGGTCACAACGCCGATGTCCGTCCCCGCCGCTTCGAGGACCGGCCCCTGCTCGATGTGCAGCTCGAGATAGCTGTGGACGCGATCGATCGCCCGCGCCGAGCCTACGGCCCCCAGCGCGAAGCCGGCGCCGGACATGGCGTCCACGAGCCGCGTGCCGTCGCCGTCGGTGCGTGTGCCCAAATGCTGCAGGTCCTCACCGACAAACGCGCGGCTGCCGAACATGGGCGTGCCGAACCGCGCGCCCTCCTCGTCCATGAACGAGACCAGCCAGATCGGCCGCTCCGGCTGGAAGGCGGATTCGCGCAGCCGGCGCAACGCGGCGAGGCCGCTCATGACGCCGAGCGCGCCGTCGAAGCTGCCGCCGTGCGGGACCGTGTCGAGGTGCGAGCCGACGACGAGCGCCTCGCCGCTTCCCGGCCACACCGCCACGACGTTGCCGGCCGCATCGATGTCGGCGTCGAGGCCGATCGCCCGCGCCTGCTGGACCAGCCAGCGAGAGGCCTCCAACAGCGGCGGCGACCAGGCCAGCCTCGAGACGCCCTCGCCGTCGCCGCCGAACCGGCTCAGTGTCTGAAGATCGCGGATCAGCTCTCGCACGGCATCAGCTTACGGTGTCGGCTGTCTAGAATACGAGACAGAACACGCACGTTCCCTGTTGTCGCTGTGAAGAGCCATGCTGTAATCTCGCGCCGCGTATTCACGACCCAGACCGCAGGCACCTACCAGGGCGGAGGAGTCACATGTCCAAGAAGCTTTCCCGGTGGGCGCTCGCGTGCGTCCTCCTTTCAGCGCTGTCCCTTCTGCTCGCCGCCTGCGGCAGCAGCAGCTCGGGCGCAACCACCACGGCCGGAACGGTCGCGATCCCGAGCAAGCCCGAGTCGGGCACGATCACGATGACCACCCAGCCGTGGATCGGCTACGGAATGTGGATCGTCGCCCAGAAGCAGGGCTTCTTCGCCAAGCAGGGGATCAACGTCGAAAGCACCAACTTCGGCGAAAACGCAACCAACGACGCAGCGCTCGAGCAGGGCAAGTTCGACGCCGCCAACCTGCCGACCAACATCGCCACGCGCCTGATCGCAGCAGGCGTGCCCCTGACCGCGGTTCTGCTCATGGACCACAGCGTCAGCGCCGACGCAGTGCTCGCGGGACCGGGCATCACCTCGATCAAGCAGCTGAAGGGCAAGTCCGTCTCCTACGAAGTGGGATCGACGAGCGACCAGCTCATCCGGCACGCCCTGCAGGTGAACGGCATGAGCCTCAACGACATCCATGCCGTTCCCTCCACCGCCGCCGCCGCCGCTGACGCGCTGATCGCCGGCAAGGTCGCCGCGGCCGTGACCTATCAGCCCTACATCACGACCGCCACGAAAAACGACAAGAGTCTTCACGTCATCTATGACTCCGGCCAGGCCCCGGGGCTGATCACGGACGTGTTCATGGTCAAGACGAGCTTCCTGAAGTCCAAGCCCGGCCAGGTCGCCGCGCTGCTGCGCTCGTGGCAGGAAGCGATCGACTTCTACAACTCCAACCACACCAAGGCGGAGAGCATCATCGCCACCGCCTTCGGCACCCCATTGGCAAGCCTCGCTCCCTCGTTCGCGGGAGTGACCCTCTACAGCCTGCGCGGCGCGCTGGAACAGCTCGAAGGCCCATTCCCGAAAGAGACCGAAGCGGCGGAGTCGGCCGATGTCTCGGCCGGCGAGCTCCCGCACACCGTAGCCCCCAGTCAGTTCATCGACACGCAGTTCCTCAAGGCAGCCGGTGGGTGAGCCGGCTGGCTCCACGGTCTCTGGCGCGGACGCGTCGACTCGTCCCCTGATGCAGCCCGCATCGACCGGCAGGCGGGCGGCGCGTCGGCGGCGCCCGGAGATGTTCCGCATCGGCGGCACCATCCGGACGTCTCACTTCGTGTTGATCGCGTCGTGCGTCTTCGTCGCCATCCTGGCCGCCTGGTGGCTGGTCACGGGGCTCGGATTGGTTGGCCCGCTGTTCCTGCCCTCCCCCGCATCGGTGTGGAACGCGCTCTCTGGACAGGTCAGCAACGGCGAGCTGTGGGAAGACGCCTCCGTGTCGATCTTTCGGATCCTGGTCGGCTTCGCGCTGGCGAGCGCAATGGCCATCCCCATCGGCATCCTGATCGGCTGCTACCGGTTCTGCGAAGCCCTGTTCGAGCCGCTCGTGGACTTCGTGCGCTACATGCCGGTCGTTGCCTTCGTCCCGCTGACCATCCTCTGGTCGGGGACGGGCGACCTGCAGAAGTTCGTGGTGATCTGGATCGGCACGTTCTTTCAACAGGTGCTGCTGTTCATGGACAACACCAAGCGGGTTCCAATCGACTTCGTCGACATCGGTCGCTCGCTCGGGATGCGCGACCGCTCGATCATCGCGCGCATCGTCTTCCGGGCGGCCGCACCAGGGATCTGGGACTCGATGCGCATCACGCTCGGCTGGGCCTGGACGTGGGTGGTGCTCGCCGAGGTCGTCGCCGCGACGTCCGGGCTCGGCTACCGAATCGTGCTGGCACAGCGGTTCTTCGAGACGAGCACGATCATCGCCTACATCCTCGTGCTCGGGGTGCTCGGCCTGTTCACCGATCAGCTGATGAAGGCGATCGGCCGGCGCCTGTTCAGCTACACGACGCTGAGGGGCGCGTGAGCAAGCTCGAGATCATCGGCCTGAGCAAGGAGTTCGTGCAGGGGCGAGCCTCCGTGGTCGCGCTCGAAGACTGCTCGCTGGCGCTCGCCGAGAACGAGTTCGTATCGCTCGTCGGCACCTCCGGCTGCGGCAAGAGCACGCTGCTCTCGATCGCCGCCGGACTGCAGCAGGCCACGGCCGGCGAGGTCCTCATCGACGCCAGCCCGGTGGAAGCACCCGGACGCGACCGCGGGCTGGTCTTCCAGAGCTACACGCTCTTTCCCTGGCTGACAGCGGCGCAGAACGTCGAGTTCGCGCTGCGCGGCGCACGTGCCGAGCGCGCCGAGATCGCGCGCGAGCACCTCGACCTCGTCGGGCTGGGCGACTTCGCAGACGCCTATCCGAGCCAGCTCTCGGGAGGAATGAAGCAGCGCGTGGCGATCGCCCGAGCGCTCTCCTACCGTCCCGAGGTGCTGCTCATGGACGAGCCGTTCGGCGCTCTGGACGCACTCACGCGCGGGGTCATGCAGGAGCTGCTCACCCAGGTGTGGGAGCGCCACCGCCTGACCGTGTTGTTCGTCACGCACGACGTGGAGGAGGCGGTCTATGTGTCCGACAGGGTCGTGGTGATGACCAACCGCCCCGGCCGCATCAAGGAAGAGATCCCCGTGCACCTCCCCCGTCCGCGAACGCACGAGCTCGTCAAGACCCCGGAGTTCAGCGAGCTCACCGGCCGCGTCCTGGACGCCATTCGCAGCGAGTCCCTCGCCGCCGCCCACCTGAAGGTATGAGCACAGCGGCGCCCCATCGGCCGCAAGCGCCGCGAGCGATCGCCTGAGATGCGCATCCTGGTGGTCAACCCCAACACCAGCCGGCGCATGACGGCCGAGATCGCGCAAGCCGCGCGGGAGGGCGCACGTCCCGACACCGAGATCCTGTGCCTGTCTCCCGAGCACGGTCCCGAGACGATCGAGGGCCACACCGATGAGGCGATCGCCGCTTATCACGCCATCGATCTCGTTGCCGGCCGGCGCAGCGGCTACGACGGCTACGTCATCGCCTGCTACGGCGACCCAGCCGTAGCCGCGTGCCGGGAGCTGGTGGCGGCGCCTGTCCTGGGGATCGCCGAGGCCTCGTTTCACATGGCCTGTCTGATCGCCCACCGCTGGAGCGTGCTGACCCTGCTGCCGAGGCTCGAGCCGATCCTCCAGGATCTGCTCGTGCGCCACGGGGTCGAGCGGCGGTGCGCCTCCGTGCGCGCCGTGTCGCTGGGCGTAGCCGGAGCCGGCGAGGACCACGAGCGCACGGTCGAGCTGCTGCTGCCCGAGGCTCGCCGCGCGATCGACGAGGACGGCGCCGAAGCGATCCTGCTCGGCTGCGCCGGGCTCGGGCCGGTGGCCGCGCCGCTGGGCGCCGCGCTCGGGGTGCCCGTCATCGAGAGCGTGTCCTGCGCCGTGGCGCTCGTCGAGGCACTGGTCGCATGCGGCCTGAGCACGTCCAAGGCGAGCGCGTTCGCCGCGCCGGAGCCCAAGCAGCTCGCGGGCGCCACGCCCCACCTCGCGACGGCCTACGGGCTCGGCGGGGGCCGGTCGTGAGCACTGTCGTCCGCGGTGGCAGCGTCGTCACGCCAAGCGGCGTGCGCCGGCTGGACATCTCGATCGTCGACGAGGCGATCAGCGAGCTGCTCGCCGGCGGCGAGGTCGCCGCCGCGACCGAGCACGACGAGACGATCGACGCGACAGGGATGCTCGTTCTGCCTGGAGCCATCGACGCTCACACCCACTTCATCCAGGACGACCCCGACGTGGCGTCCCCCGACCCGGACGAGTTCGAGGGCTTCTGGAACGGCGGCCGAGCCGCTGCCGGCGGCGGGGTGACATGCGTCGTGGAGATGCCCCACGCGACGCCGCCGACGACCGATCGCGCCTCCTTCGAACGCAAGCGGGAGCTGGCCGAAGCGGACGCCCTGGTCGACTTCGCACTCTGGGGAGGGGTCGTGCCGGGGCAGGGCGCAAGCGCGCTGGCCGAGCAGATGGCCGCCGGCGCGGCCGCGCTGAAGGCCTACATGTGCGGGTCGGATCCGCTGCTGCCGGGGATCGACGACGCCCGCTTGGTGGACGCGATGAGCGAGCTGGCCGACACCCCGGTGCTGATCGGCCTGCACGCCGAGAACGACGCGCTGCTTCGAGCGGGCCTGGCGCGCATGGCGGCCGAGGGCCGGCACGACCCGCTCGCTCACGCGGACTCCCGCCCGGCGCTCGTCGAGTACGAGGCGGTCTCACGCGCGATCCTCTTCGCACGGCACACGGGCGCTCACGTCCACATCGTCCACCTGAGCACCGCCAAGGCCGCCGAGTGCGTCCGGCAGGCCAAGCAGGCGGGTGCGCGCGTTACCGCCGAGACCTGCCCGCACTACCTGCTGCTCACGCGCGATGACCTCGAGCGGCTCGCCGGCTACGCTCGCTGCGCGCCTCCGCTGCGCACGCGCGCTGACGCCGAGGCGCTGTGGGAGGCTCTCGAGGATGGGACGCTCGACTGCGTGACATCCGATCACTGTGCCTTCACAGCGGAGTCCAAGGCGCGCGGGGAACAGGACATCTGGCAGGCGCCCAACGGCCTACCGGGGGTGCAGACGATGCTTCCGGCGATCGTCTCCGAGGGGCGCCGCAGAGGGCTCTCGTGGGAGCGGATAGCCGAGCTCACAGCGACAGCGCCGGCCCGGCTCTGGGGCCTGGCGCCGCGTAAGGGATCGATCGCGATCGGCTGCGAGGCAGACCTTGCGATCGTCGACCCGGACGCCAGCTGGGAGGTCCGCGGCAGCGATCTGCTGGGCGCCCACAGCTGGACGCCGTTCGAGGGCATGCGCTTCCAGGGGCGCGTGGTGAGGACGCTGCGTCGCGGTCACACCGTCTACGAGCACGGCGTGGAGGAACCGATCAAAGGGAGCCGCGGCAGCGGCCGCTTCATCGCCGCGCATCGCGCATGAGCTCCGCCTACACCGGTCCGATCGGCCTGCAGTTCCTCGATCGTCCCTCCATCGCCGAGCAGCTTCGGCTCGTAGCGAAGGTCGAGCGGCTCGGCTACTCCTCGGCGTGGGTGGCGGAGACGCGGCTGACGCGCGACGCGGTGTCCGTGCTCGCCGCGTTCGCCACCGTGACGGACAGCATCCGACTTGGAGCGGCGGTGGTCAACAGCTGGACGCGCGGCCCGGTGCTGATGGCGATGACGTTCGCGACGCTGCACGAGATGGCTCCTGGGCGGGTCGCGCTGGGCCTTGGCACCTACTCGGATCCGATCGCTGCCAACCAGGGCGTGCGCCGCAGTCGCCCGCTGCGGCAGCTGACCGAGTACGTGGAGGTCGTGCGTCGCCTGCTCGCGCTGGAGGGCCCCGTCAGCCTCGAGGGCGAGCTGATCCGCGTTCGCGACGTCGAGCTCGACCTCGGCCACGGGGTCTCGCGCAACCCGATCCCCGTTCCCATCCACATCGGCGCCACCGGCCCCGCGACGCTGCGTCTGGCCGGCCAGATCTCCGACGGGGTGCTGCTCAACGGGTTCATGGCCAGCCGCTACACGCGTGAGGCCGTGCGGTGGGTCCAGGAGGGTGCTCGGGCCGCCGGCCGCACCCAGCACGTCGAGTGCGCGCAGCTGATCAACGTCGCGATGAGCCCCGACCGCGGCGAGGCCTTCGAGATCGCCCACCTCATGGCGACCATGTACCTGGGTGGGCAACCGCACATCGCGCGTGCGGCCGGGCTCGACCCCGAGTTGGCGGATGCTCTGGCGAGCGCCGTCGGCGGCTGGCCTCCGCGGGAGGCCGACGTGCGAAGCGCCCGGCGCATGGTCTCGCCCGAGCTCGTGGAGGAGCTCGTGCTGGTGGGCACCGCCGACGAGTGCCGCGCCCGGCTCGGAGAGTGGGTGGATGCTGGAGCCGACTACCCGATCATCTCGCCGCTGAGCGGCGACGTCGCCTCGCTGTGCGAGGCCCTGGCTCCCGGCTGAGCGCGCGCTCGGCGATGCCCGCTCGTGATCGCTCCCTCGAGCCGCCCGAGGCTCTCAGCAACATGGCTGGCGGCCTCGCTCACCGCGTCGCTGATCGCAGCGATCGACCTCGCATCCATGCGTGCGGACGGCCCGGTCACACTGACGGCGGCTGCGAGCTCGAGCCCGTCGATCCTGCAGGCGACGGCCGTGACGCCCTCCTCGACACCGTCGGCGACGACATGGGGACCGCTCGCGCCTGTCAGCGTGGCGCCTGCGGCACTCCGGCGAAGCGGCACCGTCCGGCCCGTCCAGCCGGTGTGACGGAGCGCGTGGAAGCTGTCGACCTGATCGAGGTAGACGGCATTTTGGCCGTCCTGGACCAGGAGGTTGGCCGTCTCACCCGTACGATCGCGGAGTGCCACCAGGGATGCGCGGGCCGCCACCCGCAGCTTCGCCAGGGGGCTCAGGTGACGCGAGAAGCTCGCCAGGCGGATTCCCGGCGCGAACCGCCCGCGTCCGTCGGTCGTGACCAGCGACTCCTCCGCCAGGGCCTCGAGCGCCCTCCCGACGCGATTCACCTGCAGCCCGGTCCGGCGGGCCAGTTCGGAGACGTCCACGGGCCCCACGTCCGCGCCGAAGGCGTCCAGCACGCTGAACACTTCGCTGACGGTCGCCACGTCGGCGCCGAGCTGGCGTACGCGCTCCCCCAGCCGCCACCCATGCCGGATCTCGTCGTAGTCGACAAAGGAGCGGCTGCGCAGGACGTTGAGCAGGTGATAGGCGCTCGACTTGGGGATGAAACAGCGTCGAGCGATCGACATGGTCGGCAAGGGGCGATCGTGCTGGGCGAGCAGGAGCAGCACGTCGATCGTGCGTTCGGCGGATTTGACCGAGCTGGACGAGGTCATATCGTCTTGATCTCCAGACGCCGCGACGGATGCAAGGACGGCAAATCTCCGCTCACACGAGCAAGCGTAAAGCCTGGAGCCATCTCGGTCAAACGTACCGGTCTGTGATCCAAGACTGTTTGCGAGCCTTGGCGCTTGCCTTCCGGGGCCCCGCCACGTTGAATCCCTGCGGTGCACGCACCCGATCGCCCGAGCACCGCATCGACGCCTAGCCCAGGGCGCAGCGCAACCGTGACGGTCGGGCCGCAGCTGAGCACGGCGGACGTCGTAGCGGTCGCGCGCGACGGGGCGCAGGCGACGCTCTCACCGCAGGCCCGCGAGGCGATGGAGCACAGCGCCGCGGTGACGGCGCGACTGGCGGCCTCCGACCACGCCGTCTACGGCGTGTCGACAGGGTTCGGCTCGCTTTCCACCGTCAGGATCCCACCGGAGCGGCGCGAGGAGCTGCAGCGCTCGCTCGTGCGCTCCCATGCCGCGGGCATGGGCCCAGAGATCGAGCGCGACGTCGTCCGCGCCATGATGCTGCTGCGCGTCCGGTCGCTGGCCATGGGCTTCTCAGGTGCCCGCCCTGTGGTCGCGGAGACCATGCTGGCAATGCTCGCCGCCGGCCTGACGCCGGTCGTGCCCGAGTACGGCTCGGTGGGCGCGAGCGGAGACCTCGCCCCGCTGGCCCACTGCGCGCTGTCGCTGCTCGGCGAGGGCGAGCTCAGGGACGCGGCCGGCGATCTCGTGCCTTCCTCCACAGGCCTCGCCAAGGCTGGCATCGAGCCGCTGAGGCTCACAGCCAAGGAGGGCCTCGCGCTGATCAACGGAACAGACGGCATGCTGGCGATGCTGCTGCTGGCCAACCACGACCTGGAGAGCCTGCTGATCTGCGCTGACATTGCCGCGGCAATGTCAGTGGAGGCACTGCTGGGAACCGATCGCGCATTCGCCGAGGACCTCATCGCACTGCGCCCGCACCGCGGGCAGGCGGCGAGCGCCGCAAACATGCGCCTGCTGCTGTCAGGCTCGGCGATCGTCGCCAGTCACCGGGAGGGCGACCCACGAGTGCAGGACGCCTACTCCCTGCGCTGCGCGCCCCAGGTTCTCGGCGCCGCCCGCGACACCCTCTCGCACGCTCGCGAGGTCGCAGCAGCAGAGCTGCGCTCGGCCATCGACAACCCCATGGTCCTCCCCGACGGCAGGGTCGAGTCGTGTGGCAACTTCCACGGGGCTCCGCTGTCCTTCGTGTGTGACTTCCTGGCGATCGCCGCGGCCGAGGTGGGGGGCATATCCGAGCGTCGCACCGACCGCCTCCTGGACCCGGCGCGCTCGCACGGGCTGCCTGCCTTCCTCGCCTCCGAGGCGGGCGTCAACTCCGGGCTGATGATCACGCAGTACACGCAGGCCGCCATGGTCGCCGAGAACCGGCGCCTGGCCACCCCGGCCAGCATTGGCTCACTTCCGACGAGCGCCATGCAGGAGGACCACGTCTCCATGGGCTGGGGCGGCGCGCGCCGTCTGCGCGCGGTGCTCGCCAACCTCACCCGCATCCTCGCCGTCGAGTGCCTGGTGGCCGCTCGCGGGATCGAGCTGCGCGAGCCCCTGGCACCCGCCGTTGGTACCGGCGCAGCGGTGCACGCACTGAGGCGCGCCGGCGTCCCGGGCGTCGGACCCGACCGCCACATGGCGCCCGAGCTGGCCCTGACCGAGACGCTGGTGGGAAGCGGCGAGCTGGTGGCCGCGGTGCAGCTGGCAGTCGGAGCGCTCTCGTGAGCGCTGGCGCCTCGGAGCAGCTCGGGAGGTCCATGCGCGCGCCGCGTGGAAGCAGCCTTACGTGTCGCGGCTGGTCTCAGGAGGCGGCGCTGCGCATGCTGATGAACAACCTCGACGCGGAGGTCGCGGAGCGCCCGGAGGACCTGGTGGTGTACGGCGGCACCGGTCGCGCCGCGCGCTCGTGGGAGGCCGTGCGGTCGCTCGTGGCGACGCTCCGCACCCTGGGCGACGACGAGACGATGCTCGTCCAGTCGGGCAAGCCTGTGGGCGTCTTTCGCACGCACGAGTGGGCGCCGCGGGTGCTCATCGCCAACTCCAACCTCGTGCCCGAGTGGGCCACGTGGGAGGAATTCAGGCGCCTGGAAGATCTGGGCCTGACCATGTACGGCCAGATGACGGCCGGGTCGTGGATCTACATCGGCAGCCAGGGAATCGTCCAGGGCACATACGAGTGCTTTGCGGAGATCGCCCGGCGCCTGCATGGAGGCTCGCTGGCCGGCACGCTGACGGTCACAGCCGGCCTCGGCGGGATGGGCGGCGCCCAGCCGCTCGCGATCACGCTCAACGGCGGCGTTGCGCTCTGCATCGAGATCGAGCGCGACCGCATTGAGCGCAGGCTCGACAGCCGCTACCTCGACGAGCTGGCAGACGACCTGGACGACGCCCTGCGTCGGTGTCAGGCCGCCAGGTCGGAGGGGCGGGCGCTGAGCGTGGGGCTGCAGGGCAACGCCGCTGACGTCCTGCCGGAACTGCTGGCCCGCAATGTGGCAGTGGACATAGTCACCGACCAGACGAGCGCCCACGACCCGCTCAACGGCTACGTCCCGAACTTGCTCAGCGCAGAGGAGGCCGAGCGGCTGCGCGTAGCCGACCCGGCTGCCTACATCGAGCGCTCGCGACGCGCCATGGCGGCTCATTGCGCTGCGATCGTCGGCTTCAAGGACCGGGGCGCGGAGGTGTTCGACTACGGGAACAGCCTGCGCGCCGAAGCCAGGCTGGGAGGGTTCGAGCGGGCGTTCGACTACCCAGGTTTCGTGCCCGCTTACGTGCGACCCCTCTTCTGCGAGGGGCGTGGCCCCTTCCGCTGGGTTGCGCTTTCCGGCGACCCCGCCGACATCGCCGCCACCGACCGGGCGGTGCTCCAGGAGTTCCCCGACAACGAGCAGCTCGCGCGCTGGATACGCGCAGCGAGCGAGCGGATCTCCTTCCAGGGGCTGCCCGCAAGGATCTGCTGGCTGGGCTATGGCGAGCGAGCGCAGCTCGGCCTGCGCTTCAACGACATGGTCGCCAGCGGCGAGCTGAAAGCACCCATCGTCATCGGCCGCGACCACCTCGACGCCGGCTCTGTCGCATCGCCCTACCGCGAGACCGAGGGGATGATCGACGGGTCCGATGCCATCGCAGACTGGCCACTGCTGAACGCCCTCCTCAACACCGCCTCCGGCGCCTCCTGGGTGAGCATCCACCACGGCGGCGGCGTCGGTATCGGCCGCTCGATCCACGCCGGGATGGTGTGCGTAGCCGACGGCACCCCCCTGGCCCACGAGAAGCTCGAGCGCGTGCTCACCTGCGATCCCGGCACCGGCGTCATACGCCATGTCGACGCCGGCTACGACCGCGCCGTGGCCGTCGCGCTCGAGCGAGGCGTGCGCATACCGATGCGCGAGACAGCCCTGCCGTAGCCGCGTCAGCTCTCAATGACGATGCCCTGTCGGCGCTTGGACTTGCTCATGGGCACGAGGTGGTACTCGATCGCGTAGCCGAGGGCGCCGGCGAAGCGCTCCACGGTTGAGAGCTTGGTGTCGGCGGCTGTCGTCTCCAGACGAGCGAGGGTGGGCTGGGAGGTGCGCATGGCTGCTGCCACGCGGGTCTGGGAAAGCTCCCGGCGCCTGCGCTCCTCAGCGAGCGCGCGCAGCAGAGCACGGCGGCGTTGGGCCGAGAGCAGGAGTTGCGGGAAGTCCGGGTTGACTTCGGTGAACTCGGCGATCATCTCGTCGAGCGCGTCGGGCTCGTCTCCCCTGTGTCGAGCGTTTCGTGTCACGGCACGCAACCTATCATGCTTTATTTGATATATCATAGAAGCTATTGAAACCGGCTGACGTCGAGTTGAGCGTGGTCAGCGACCACGCGAGCGCCAATCCCGCAAGCGGCGAAGTGCCAGGTCGATTTGCTGGGGCGGCGTCTTCCGTGTCTTCTTGTTGAACGCGACGAGGGAGAGTAGAACCTGTCCGCGTGCGCCCTCACGGGCGAACAGGATGCGGTAGATCACGCGCTCGCCGTCAACACGGACCTCGTAGAGACCGCCGTGCAGGCGCCGTGCAGCTCGTGTCCCGTCGCGTCGCACGTCTTGCATCGCAGCCAGGATCGCCGCCTTGTCGGCGTCAGGAATCTCGCGGATGAATTCCAGGACGGGCCGCTTGCCTGTGGCAGTCTCGTAGTGACGCCAACGATGCCGCACCGGCATTGACTGGATGTACCGAAGTCAGGAGAACCGACTGTTCGCGCCAGGCGTGATCTGGCTTTCGGCGAGCCACGCGTGTAGGTCTTCGGGATTGAAGCGGACGTAGTGGCCGAGGCGGTGGTGGGGTATGCGTCCGGCGCGGGCATGCGCGAGGAGCCAGGTGTGAGGTACGCCGAGGAGTTTGCTAGTTCGCATCAGGTCTCCAGGGTTGGCTGCTGGTCGGCAGGGCCATTGCTCTTTCCTTCTCCGACACCCAGCCCGGCTCGGGACATATTCGGGACACGGTTACCTTTGGTAAGCACCCGTCCAAAACAAAACCTGCACGACGCGGCTGCTCGAGGTCGGCAGCGTCCGTACGCAGCGGGGCATGAGGAATCTGCTCTATCTCGCACTCAGTAGCACGTTTGTAGCTGAAGGAGCAGGTTTTGCACGAATGGCTTGGGCTCCAGTCACTCGCTGGCCAACCGGGGCCAGCGAGCGCTGCTGCCCGTGCCGAGGTTCCCGTCGGGCCTATGCTCGAGATACCGCAGCTCGACTCTGCCGAGCACGATCGCGTCACCATTGCGCAGGTCGAACTGCTCGATGCGCTGGCCATTGACCAACGTGCCGTTTGAGCTGCGGTCGTCGAGAATGCGGTGGCCGGAGGACCGCGGGACGAGGACCGCGTGGCGCCGCGACACGGAGATATCGTCGAGATGCAGGTCGGCCGCAAGACCGCGACCGATGTGGGTGACCTCGGCGCCGAGCGGGATCAGAACCGTTCGATCGCGTCCATGGAGCTGGATATAGCGGCCCGGCTCAACCGGTTCATCGGACTTGCCGCGGAGGCGGAAACGGTCGTCGAGGCAGGTGATCGGATCGAAGCGCTCGGTTATCTCATCAACAGCGGGGCGAGCGCTCGAATCGGTGACAGCCAGCGTGTTGGGCATAGAAACCTCCGAAGTTGGTGACCCTCGAAAGTCAGTCCGTGTTGCCCGCCGCCGTGGGCGGACCTCACGATGTATGCCCTCCAACGCCCAGCATACTCGGCGATGTCAGGCGGCGTCGGTCGAGCCCGCCGGATGGTCGATGACGGATGTTCCGATGTCCGGAATCTCGTGGTCGTCGACGAGATCGGTGGGGGCCAGGATGAAGACCTCGCACATCAGGTCAGGTGCCTGCTGGTTGCCGCTCATGAAGCCGATCACCCGCTTGCCGGTGGCATCTTCGATGACCTTGGCGAACCGGTCGCGCATGACCTCCTGGAACTCCATGCGCTGCTGGATCACCGCCTGGCCACGGCCACCCGCGAGCAGCGTCTCCTCCACGCGCGAGAAGCCTCCGCGCAGCACACACACCACCAAATCGTCCTCGTAGTAGGACTTCGCGCGAGTAGGCCCCCGCCCGTAGAACTCCTTCAGCAGCGCGACCAGCCCGTCAGAGATCGACGTCAGCACATCCCCGTGGCCGCTCGCTCGCCCTCGAGGATGCGTTGCGGACTCATCGCTCGTGAACCTTAGCTCGCTGGGCTGTGCACTCGGATGCCGACCGCGTCGCGCTACGCTGGGGGCTGATCGCTCGTTGGGTTCTCGCCCTTCTGCCTCGCGCGCGGACCCCACCGGAGGACGAGAGAGACAGGCCGCATGTCGGCGCCCGAACCTCCTCTGCACGGTGAGGAGCTGCTCTCATCCGTGACTGAGGCGATGGTCGAGCTGCATCGCCGTTACTACCACCGCAAGCCGGTGACCGCCAAGACCCGGATGCTCGGTGATGATCTTCTCGCCTGTGTGCTCGGCGGCGTCTACACGGATGTCGAGAAGACGATGATCGAGCTTGAGCGCGCTCCGACCGTAAGGGACACACGCAATGCCTTCCAGAGCGCCATGCAACAGAAGTTCATCGAGGAGGTGGAGCGTCTCTCCGGTCGCGGTGTCGTGGCGTTCATCTCCGATAGCCACATCGGCCCCGACATCGAGGTCGAGCTGTTCATGCTCACACCACCCGTTCCCTGAGCTCGCAGGAGCAGCTCTTTGATCATTCGAGACACCTATCGAAGCCGACGCGGGGACTCGAACCCCGGACCCCTTCATTACGAGCTGCCCACTGTCGGGCGATATCGGCTCTGTAGGAGCCAAGCCTGTTCTAGAAACTCTCCGGAAGTCACCTCAGATTTGCGGAGTTCGGGACACGGATCCGCCTCCCGCACCAACCCAGTCGTGGTCGCGGTGGTGACCGTCACCGGATCGTACTTCGATCGCGGGCAGCACGGACAAGCCTCTCCGTCTGGCGCTGAGCGCGCCTACGGTCTTGGGCGGCGACCGGCTCGGCGGCGTAGCCGGCACGCGTCTTCATGCCGAGTAGCGTTCGCAGCGACTTGGCCAGCTCGGCGCCGTCCGGTCGGACACTCTCGAGCAACGCGAGCGCCTCGCTGTGGCTCTCGCCGACTGCGTGCATTCCCAGCGAAACACAGCAGATGACATCCGCGGCTGCGATCCCGGCGTGGACGCACAGAGTGACGTAGGCGTCGGCCACGTCCAGCTCGTCGTCGGCGAACTCACGAACGGTCTCGGCGGCGTCAACGAACTGTTCCGCCTTACGCAGCCGCCCTGCGGTCACCGCGTCGTCACATGCCCGGGTTCGCCTACTCATTGCATGACCTTCGCACTGATCAGTCGCTGTAGCGTGCGCCGCGACCCAAGCAACTCGATGCCCTCGTCCAGCGCATCCTTCAGCACCGACGCTGCCGCTGAGCCGGACACCTCGCCCTCGCCGAACTCGAGCACACGGGTGTCGTTCCCAGTCCACGCTGTAGCCAAGCTCTGGAGCTCCGCGAGCTGCGCCCGCCAAGAGTCCGATTCAGGATCACAATCGGAGCGACGAATCACGAGCACGTCGAGATCGCTCGCCGCACTGGCCCGCCCTCGCGCCACCGAGCCAAATAGGAGGACCACGCGCGGAGTCTCATCCCAACTCGCGAGCAAGCCTCTCAACCGGTCGATCAGCTGTTGGCGCAGACCGGCCAGCCCCTCGATCCAAGGAGCAGCGAGATGCTCTCGGTTGAGCCGGTAGAGATGTGCCGCCCCGGCTGCACGCCGCGAGACGACGCCTTGTGCGACGAGCCGGTCGGCTGCTCGTCGAATGCCCTCGGTACTGCCATGCCCGACACGTCGTGCGAGCTCTCGGCCGCTGAACTCCGCGTCGGCGCGAGCGAGCGCACCGAGCACGTCCCCGTCGAGGGTTGGGGTCACGACCATCAGCGGATGACCAAAGTCCATGTACGAAGGATACTACGCAAGCGCGTATTATTATTGGCACTTGCAAACTATCTTGCGCAGCGCTCCGATGAGCCCAGCCGCGGGTTAGATCCTATTGGTAGAAATCCGGACTCGCGACGAGCTTGCCGGTCGCACCACGACAAAACGCGGAACAGAGGAGGCGTGCGCATGGTGACCCCGGGAGCTCTGATCAAAAAGGCACCGCGGCCCAGGCCGTCGGCCCGTGCATCTATTGCGTTGATCGCGCCGCTTCTAGCGGTGTCCTTTATGGTTCCATCGTCTGCGTTTGGCGCGCAGGCGTGGCTCACCTCTGAAGTACTTGCTGGCAAATCGTGGACGAGCGGTGCAAATCCGCAGGTAGCCGTCGATTCGAGAGGCGACGCGTTTGCCGTCTGGTCCCACCGGCCAGAATTCAACGGCGACGCCGTTGTTGAAGCCTCCATGAAGCCAGCCGCCACCGGCAGCTGGCAGACGCCCGTACGCCTTTCACCAGCAGGATCGGACTCCGAATGGCCTGTCCTCGCGATCGACGCCGAGGGAGACGTAACGGTGGCGTGGGAGAGCCGCGATGGCGGCCAGTCGGATATCGAAGCGACGATTAGACCGACCGGCAGCGGTGCCTGGACAACTCCAGTTCAACTCACAACTGGCAGCGGTGACTCGCTGGGGCTGCCCGATCTGGCCGTTGATCCCGGTGGCAGCACAATCGCGATCTGGACGCGCAACAACGAAGTGATCGAAGCGGCGAGCAAGCCGGCGGAAAGCGAAACATGGCAGGTTCCGGTCGCCGTGTCTGGCGGCGGCGATCTCGCCGGGTCTCCCCACGTGGCCATGGACGCCAACGGCGACGTGTTTGCCGTCTGGCAACGATACGGAAGCTGCGACAGGATCGAATCGGCCACAAGGCATGGCTCAGCAGGTGTCTGGCAACCGCCCGTGGCGTTGTCAGGCAGTGGCGGGACGGAATGCGCCTACATACCGCGGGTTGCCGCGGACCCACAGGGCGATGCCGTGGTGACTTGGCAAAACGACGGCGTGGTCGAAGCCGACCTCAGGCCTGCTAACAGCGGCGTTTGGGCCGCACCGGTTGCACTTTCCGCGCCCGGCAAGCAGGCAGCTGAACCGAGAGTGGCGCTCGACGGTTCCGGTGAAGCCATAGCTGTGTGGCAGAGTGTTAGCGGCACCGAAAACCTAATCGAAACGACCTCCAGGCCTCAGGCGACGGGCGTTTGGCAGGCTCCCGTCATTCTCTCGACCAGCCCCGTGCGAGAACCGAACATCGGGGAGTTCGCCGAAGTTGCTGTCGATGTGCAGGGCGATGCGGTGGCGGCATGGGACCACTCGAACGGCAGCAACTACGTCGTCGAAGCGACGGAGCGGCCGGCCGCAACCGGTGTTTGGCAGACGCCTGCAGCGCTGTCGGCCCCGGGACTAAATGCATATCTTCCGTGGGTCGCCGTCTTTCCTCAGGGTAATGCCGTCGCTGCCTGGGAAGTGCAATCCGCGAATGTCACAGTTGAAGCTACGGGCTATGACGGCGCGGGTCCGATGCTCGATACACTCGAAATCCCCACCCGAGCCGTCGCCGGCAAGCCGGTGACGTTTTCCGTCTCGCCGCTCGATCCATGGTCTTCGATGGGGACCACGACGTGGAGCTTCGGGGATGGCGCAAGCACGAGCGGGACGACCGTCGAACACACCTACACAGGCCCCGGCGCCTACCAAGTGACGCTCACGAGCGCGGACGCGCTCGGTAACACGAGCAACTCATCGACCACGATCACGGTCGAATCAGCGCCTCCGCTCAACGGCGGTCCGCCAGCGGCCGCACCGCCAAGGATCAGCGCGGCGAGGATGACGCACAAGCGCTTCAGCGTAGCCCGACGCCGAACCGCGATATCCGCGTCAAGGACACACCAGGGAACAGCGTTCCTCTTCACCTTGTCGGCGGACGCGAACGTGCGCGTCGCAATCGCCGCCCCGGCAAACGGCCTTCGCGACGGCGGCACCTGCACAACGCCGACCGCGCGGTTGAAGCAGAAGCATGCCAAGCGCTGCACGTTGAACCGCACCATCGCGACGCTGACGCGTGCCCACGAGAGTCATGGTGCCGATCGCATCGCCTTCAGTGGGCGCATCGGTGATCGACCACTTGCCCTTGGCAGCTACGAGGCAACATTGACAGCGAGCACCGCGACTGGGCGCTCGAGACCCTTGACGCTTGGCTTCACGGTGGTCCGCTAAAGCTGGTCGAGCCCACACGGGCAGCGCCGCGCGATGTGCGGAGCCTTCAGAGCCGACGCGGGGACTCGAACCCCGGACCCCTTCATTACGAGTGAAGTGCTCTACCAGCTGAGCTACGTCGGCACGCGGGCCATGTTACCGGCCGGAGTCAGGTCGCTAGACCGCGGGCGGGGTTGAGCAGGATCGCTTGGCAGCGCTCGGTGCGCTCAGCCACCAGGTCGACGAGGCGGGTGGGTAGCGCGCGATCGAGTGCCGCGACATCGGGGGCGCCGGCGGCCTCTGCGAACGCGCCCGGAGCGCGCTCGGCGAGGGCGAGGACGCGATCGAGTGCGGCGGCGACGTCGAGACCGAGATCCTGTGCGGCGGCCGGCCAGGTGTTGTGGTGCGGATACACGCGGTAGTCGCCGCCGATCTTCATCGCGAACTTGAGCTTCCTCTCGTGCGTGCCATATGGCAGGGCAGACGCGACGTCATATAGCGGCGCGAGACGCACGTCTGCGCCGGCGAGCAGAAGGGAGTAGTTCTTGGCGTGGGCGTCCGTCCCAGCTATCAGCCAGTTCCATGCCAGCGCGTCGAAGAAGCGCCAGACGGCGTCGTCCGCTACGCGTGGAGGCATCACATCGCGCATCAACCGCGCCAGTTCGCGTGGGCCCGGGCCTCCCTCGTTCTGGTACTTGCGCGCTGGGTGGACGCCCATCGCCTGGGCCATGTCCTCCTGGTGGATGCGGACCAGTCTTCCGTCTGCTGGGCGCCGGTCGTAGCGCTCGACGACGATCGCGCTCTCCTCGCCGAACCGCGCAACCCGTGTCCGGGCGACAACGAGACCGGCACGGCCAGCGGCGTCGAGACAGAGATGCTCGTTGAGATCGTGGTCGTCCAAGCCTGCGACGGCAGGCTTGAGAATGTGGCTTGTCGCTGCCGAGCCCGACGGGACGCCCCAGCGTCCGTCCTTGAAGAGCAGTGCGGTCTTGGCCTGAGCGCCGGCGAGGCTGAATTGCCCCGTGAAGTCCCTGCCGAGCCAAGCGGTGGTGTCCTCGCGTAGGTCGCGCAGACGCTGTGCCACCTCCTCATCTGTGAGCCAGGTGACCGCTCCTGGCTTTGCGATGACTTCGTCCAGGTCCTCCGGAGACGTGAAGCGAACCGCGCCTGCGCAGTCGTGCCCGATCGGAGTTGCCAGCAGAGAGAAGGGAGAGGACGCGGACGCGTGGAAGTCGCGCGCCCACCGCTCGAGCACCGCTTGGTTGTCGGGAAGCAGGCCCCAAAGCCAAGGGCTGATATTGCCGTCGGGGTGCGACCGCACGGCCGTGGGCATGGAGACCGACAAGGGAGTGGCGCCGCGGGTATCGCAGTACTGGTCGTCGTAGTCGAACCGCAACCGGCCTCCAGCAAGCCGAGTCAGGGTGCCGGCGAAGGCGTCGCCCAGGACGACCGCCAGAGTCTCGGTCATCGGCCGCGGTACTCATCTAGAAGCGCGTCCAGGTCGACCGCCGAGCCCTTCGGCAACGGGCTCGCGTCGTCGGTGGCGGCCAGGTCCAGTGCAAGGCCCAGCGCATCGAGGACTCTCAGGATCAGGCCGAACTCAGCTGTGGCTTTGCCGGCCTCGAGCTCATAGACCCACTTTCGCGAGACCCCCGCGCGCGACGCCAGGTCCGCCTGGCTCAGGCTCAGGTCAATGCGACGGCCGCGTACCACCGCCGCGAGGTCTCGTGTGGAGCGTATAGCCATCCGAATCTCCCTTGCCACCGTTCGGTAGCAAGCATATCATGCCACTGTTCGGTGGCAAAACCCAAGAGACACCGTTCGGTAGCAAGCGCAGAAAGCCACCGAGCGGTGGCTACAACCCAGCCAGCGTCTCCAGCAGCGACTCGCCGTGCTTCTCGCAGAACGCCGGTCCGATCCCCTTGACGTCCAGCAGCTCGCCAGTGCTCCTCGGGCGTTTGCGCAACAGCGTCCGCAGCACCGAGTCCGCCGCCACCGTGAACGCCGGCTTGCCCTCCGCCCTCGCCAGCCGCCACGCGCGCAGCGTCTCGAACTCGCGCTCGTCCACCGGGTCAAGCGCTTCCTCCTCTGCAGCCGCTGCCGCCGCGCGCTCGCGCCTCGCCGCCGCGGCCGAGCCCGCACCCGCGCCCGCACCCCCAGCGGAGCCTGCTCCACGCGCGCCGCGCGTGCGGCCGGTGCTCGTCGGCGCCTCGCGCAGCACACGCTCCAGCTCCTCGTCCCGGTCGCACACATCGCAGCAGCGGCCCGTCGGCGCGCCCGCCGCCCTGTCGCCGAAGTGGTCCAGGATCTGGCGCCTGCGGCACGTCTGCCCGTCAGAGCTGAAGCGCTCGATCGAGCGGTACGCCTCCCAGCCGCGGTTGCGCGCCGCTGCGATCGCCGTCTGCGCCATCCGCGGGCTGCCCTGCCCCGTCAGCGCCACCAGCAGCCCGTCGCGGCCCGCCGGGCTCAGCCGCACCGCGCCCGCGCGCTCCGCCACCGACAGCAGCACCCGCTCGCGCTCCCCCAGCTCGCCATGGCCGATCGTCAGCTCCTGCCCGCCCGCGCCCGCGCCCGCCGCAGCGTCCGCGCCCGCCCGCAGGCGCGCCACGAAGCGCTTCACATCCGCCACCGTCATCTCCCGCTCCTTGATGAACCTGATCAGCCTGCCCAGATCCATGCGCGACGCCAGCAGCAGCGCCCGCGCCGGCTCCCCGTCGCGCCCGCCCCTGCCCGCCTCCTGGTAGTACGCCTCCAGGCTCGTCGGCAGCGCCCAGTGCGCCACCGTGCGCACGTCCGCCTTGTCCACGCCCATGCCAAACGCGTTCGTCGCCACCACCACCTGCGCGCGCCCCTCCATGAACGCCGCCTGGCTCTCCCGCCGCCTCTCCGGGGTCATGCCAGCGTGGTAGGCGACCGTCGCGATCCCGTGCGCCTTGATGTCCGCCGCCAGCTCGTCTGTGTCCTTGCGCGTGCCGCAGTACACGATCGCCGGCAGCGCCGGCGGGACCCCTTCGCCAGGCGAAGCTCCATCGGCGGAGGAGCCCCCGCTCAGCACGTGCAGCAGCGCCGCGCGCTTCCGCGCCACCGCGCCCTTGCCCTCCACGCTCACAACGTCGAACGTCACGTTCGGGCGGTCGAAGCCAGAGCGGATCGACACCCACTCGCGCAGGCCCAGGCGCTGCGCTATCTCCTGCGCCACCTGCGGCGTCGCCGTCGCCGTCGCCGCCATCACCGGCGGGCGGCCAAGCGACGCGATCGCGTCGTGCAGGCGCAGGTAGTCCGGCCTGAAGTCATGGCCCCACTCCGCCACGCAGTGCGCCTCGTCCACCACGAACAGGCCCACCCGCCTGCGCGCCAGCGCCGCCCTGAATGCACTCGAGGCGAAGCGCTCCGGCGCCGCCAGCACCAGCTGGGTCGCGCCCGACTCGATCTCGCTCAGCGCCTGCTCGTTGTGGCCGTCCTCCATCCCCGACGCCAGCATGCTCGCGCGCACGCCCGCCTCCTGCAGCCTGCGCCACTGATCCGCCATCAGCGCGATCAGCGGGCTCACCACCACCACCAGCGGCCGCTTCGGATCGTCCTCGCCCGCCAGCGCAGGGAGCTGGTAGCACAGCGACTTGCCGCCGCCCGTCGGCATCACCACCAGGCTGTCGCGGCCGTCCAGCGCCGCCTGCACCGCCTCGCGCTGGCCAGGGCGGAAGCGCTCCAGGCCGAAGCGCGCCAGCAGCTGCTCAGGCGCCGGCGCCCGCCAGGCGCCCTCAGCCGAGTCCAGTCTCACTGGCGTCGCCGTCATCGCATGCACCTCTTCCACGCTACCTGTCAACGCGGCTGGGACGGCTCGGCCGTCCGCACCCGCCTGCTGAGCGCAACGCCAACGCACCCCGCCGCCGCCAGGCGGCGCCATCAAAAGGCCTCTACGCGCGCCGCTCCCACACCACGCTCGCGCCTGCCGACGGCACCAGCGTCACCGCACGCCTGCGGGTCCACTCGTCCCTGCGCCCCCGCCAGCCGTCCGGCGCCCGCGGCTCCAGCTCGCTCAACATCGTCCTCAGCATCACCTTCATCTCCATCTGCGCGAACGACGCGCCGATGCAGCGGCGGATGCCGCCGCCGAACGGGATCCACGAGAACGGACTGATCGCCCGCCCACCCGACGCTCCCAGGAAGCGCTCCGGGCGGAACTCGCGCGGTTCCTCGTACACGCGCGCGCTGCGGTTGGTCAGGTAGATCGACGGCGCCACCCGCGTGCCCTTCGGCAGCACGTAGGAGCCCACCTGTAGCTCCTGCGTCAGCACGCGCACAACGATCGGCACCACCGGGCGCACGCGCAGCGTCTCGTTGATCACCGCCGTCATGTACTCCTCGCCCGCGCCCGGCCCCGTCCCGTTGCCCTCGCTCCCCGCGCCCGCGCCCGCCCGCTCGGCGTCGATCTCCGCCACCAGCCGCGCCAGGCTCTGCGGGTGGCGGACCAGGCGCTCCAGCGCCCACGCCACCGACGTCGCCGTCGTCTCATGGCCCGCAAGCAGCAGCGTCACCAGCTCGTCGCGCAGCTCCACGTCCGTCATCGCCGCGCCGTCCTCGTCGCGCGCCAGCAGCAGCAGCGACATGATGTCCGACCGGCGCTCCACGTCGCTCGCCCCGCGCCTGCGCTGGATCTCCGCGTAGATCAGCTCGTCCAAGCGCTCCAGCGCCCTGCCCAGCGCCCCTGTGGGGCGCTCGCCCGTGGGTCGGCGCATCAGCGCCCGCAGCACCGCCGTCACGCGCACCGGCTCAGCCAGCTCCCTGATCGCCTGCTTCAGCGGGCCCATCCGCTCGGCCTCCACGCCGAACACCGCGCGCACGATCACCTCCAGCGTGATCGCCCGCGTGTGGCGCTGCATCTGCATCGGGCGGCCCAGCGGCCAGCTCGCCATGTCGCTGCGCGTGGCCTGCACCATCACGTCCTCGTACTCGCGCATCCGCTCGCCGTGGAACGGCGGCAGCAGCAGCTTGCGCTGGCGCATGTGCTCCGGACCCGTCAGCGTCAGCACCGAGCTCTGACCCAGCACCGGCGCCACCGCCGAGCTGCCCGCTCCCGACGGCGCCACCTCTGGCGGCGCCGTGAACACCTGCTTGATCGCGGCCGGGTCGCTGAACAGCACCAGTTTCAGACCGCTCGGCGCCATCGTCAGCGTGAACGCCTCGCCCAGCCTGCGCGAGCACTGGTCCATCACCCACGTGGGCGCCAGCGCCCACGCCAGCGTCTGCGCAGCCGGCGACATCCGCGGGCCCGGCGGCAGGCCGCGCGCGGGCTCAGCCACCGGTGCTCGTATGGTGCGCGGAGCTCAGCGGTTGCACCAGATGCAGCCGCTGCTTGGCTTGCGTGCCGGCCGCGTGCTGAGGGTTGTCGGGGTCGAACACGTGGCTGACCGCGTGCTTGACGTTGTGCGCGGCGTGTCCAACTGCGTGGCGCACGCTCGGTGAGATCGCGTATGCGAGCAGCGTCGCCACGATCCCAACCGTGGCGATCGCAAGCGCCAGACGCGCGCGCCTGCGTTCCCCCTCCGGGGAGACCGGACGCGCGTTGAACGGTGAGATCGCCATCGCTGAGAACAAAGCTAGCGCCAGCCGCGCCCGCGCACTATCGGCGGACGAGGCAGGCGCCCGCGAGGGCGCCTGCCGGCGACCGCGCGTGTGCGCGCGTGATGCTCGATCAGCGCCTGCGCTACCAGCGCATGGCGCCGCTCGATCTCCTCGCGCGACAGCCTCACCGGCTGCCTCGTGAGGTAGCGGAGCAGCATCCGCGCGGGGATCACCCGCACGCCCTTGCGGCGCGCCGTCGGCCGATCCACCCACGCGCGGCTGAACACGATCAGCGGCTCCACCTCCACGCCGGTCACGCGCTCGATCGTCTTGCGCTGAGCCTGCGCCTGGCTGAGCATCGATCCGTGCAGCCGCGCAACCCGGATCGGGCCGGGGTGGCTCTTGGTCTCGATCGTGAAGATCCCCGGCGGCCCGATCAATATGTGATCGACGTTGCCCCTGCCCAGCGTCGCGTCGTGGATCACCAGCCAGCCGCGGTCACACATCGCATCCAGCAGGGCCCCCACCTGCTCCTCGCCGGTGGCGCCGCGGTCGTGGCGGTCCACCAGCGGCAGCACGTAGCGGGAGATCACGAACATGCTCACCAGCAGCGCCACCTCCGATGCCAGGAACAGCGGGTCCTGCAGGCCGAACGTCCGACCCAGCAGCGCCGTGGCCACCGCCAGCGTCCCCAAAGTGACCAGCGTACGCACGCTCAGCCGCGTGACGGTCGCCCGCGCGTACTGCCCCGGCGTACGTCTGGTCGGGTCGTCGGTGTCGACTCTGTACATCTCGCTTTCCTGTCCGCTGTTCTCCGTAACCCCCACAGCCTTCATCGGCCCAAGCGCGCCCTCGCCTTGAATCGCCGCAAAGTGCACCGATGGACTGGAGAAGCGTGGAGAGCGCCGCCGTCCACCTAAAGCAGCGATGCCTGTCCGCCGAAGCCCAAAGCAGTCGCAACGCCGCCCCACCGTCTTTCCACAATACGAACGCTTTCAAATGACCGACCTGCCCGACAGCCCTCACCCACCCGACATCTGCTTGATCCTGAGGGCCCACGGCGAGCAGCGTTGGCTGATCTCGGAGCTCGTTCCCACAGTTCGCCAGCTCGAGCAGCTCGACGTCATCGACGAGAGCCAGGTGGGCGCCGCGCTCGCCTACCTGGAGGTCCTCTGGCTGGACGCCTGCCGGCGAGCGGCCGAGACCGATGCCGCCCGCGAACAGCTCGACCGCGAAGCCGCCGCGGACCAGATCCTGTACGAAAAGGCACGCCGCTACCACGCCGCCGTGCGCCGCCTGCGCGCCGCCGTCGGCCGGCGCGTGTCCGCGATCACCGGGCTGCCCTGCGACACGCCCGTGGGCTGGCCCGACCCGCACCGCTACGCCCGCTCCTGAGACGATCGCATACGCTGCGCGCGTGGCACCGCGCTTCGATCTGCAATCGCACTCCACCCACTCCGACGGCGCCCTGCCCGCCGCCGAGGTCGTGCAGCGCGCCGCCGCCGCCGGCGTGCAGCTGCTGGCATTGTCCGACCACGACACCATCAGCGGCGTCTCCGAAGCCATCGCCGAGGGCGAGCGCGTGGGCGTGCGCGTGGTGCCCGCCGTCGAGATCTCCGCCGTCGATGCAGGCTCGTCGGTGCCCCGCGAACTGCACATCCTCGGCTACTGCATCGACTACACCGGCCAGGTCATGACCGAGCGGCTGACCGCCTTCCTGGCGGACCGCGAGAAGCGCACGCTGCGCATGCGCGACGGCCTGCGCGAGGTGGGCTTCGACCTCGACGAAGCGGAGATCGACGCGCGCATCGCCGAGGGCAAACCGATCGGCCGCCCGCACCTCGCCGGCGCCGTGCTGCGCGCGCCCGCCAACGCCGAGCGCCTGCAGCAGGAGGGCATCGACGACGTCGGCTCGCTGATCCGCGGCTACCTGATCGAGGGCAAGGCCGCGTTCCGCCTGCGCGAGACGCCCACCGTCGCCGAGGCCGTCCAGGCGATCCACGACGCCGGCGGCGTCGCCATCTGGGCCCACCCCTTCTGGGACATCTCAGACCCCGACGAAGTGCTCTCCAGCATCGACCGCTTCAACGAGCTGGGCATCGACGGCGTGGAGGCCTTCTACATCACGCACACGCGCGAGAACACCGAGCTGATCGCCAACCGCTGCGCCGAGCTCGAGCTGCTCACCACCGGCTCCGCCGACTTCCACGGCCCCGAGAACCGCCAGTTCTCGCAGTTCATGGCGTTCGACACGTACGGCATCGAGCCCAACTTGGGGCCGATCGACTCAGCCGGCTAGCGCAACCGGCTCTCGGCCAGCGGCCTGCCGTCGCGCGCGCGCTGAACGACCAGCTCGGGCCCGGTGCCGCGCGGCACGGTGAACAGAAACAGCCCTTCGCGCACGCCGATGCGCCGGCGAATGCGACGCGCGTTCGCAGTCGCCGCCGTGGCCGGCGCCGGCTGCAGCGTCAGGTAGGCGGTCTGTGGTTTGACGATGCCGCCGTAGTAGATCGGCGAGCAGTACGCCGGATGGCCAGGTCTCGCTGGTTCGCAGCCGGAGCCCGAGAACAGCACGCCGGTCGCGAGCGCAGCTTCGCCTGGAAGCACTGGAAACGAGGCGCCGCCGCCGTCGAGCGGCGCGCCCGCGCGCTGTTCGCGTCGCGTCAGCGTCAGCGACTGCGTGCCGGGGTTCGTTTCCGGCATCCGCCTGAGCTCCTGCGCGACGATCTCGCGCAGCCGATCGTGCGCGCGCGGGCGCAGCTCGGCCAGGCGAGCAAGACGGGCAGCGAGGCAGCGGCGTGGTTCGACGAGCGTGAACGGTCCCTGCCCGTGTGCGACGTACTCGATCAGGCTGGGCCCGTCGGGGAGCTGTACCACGCGGATCGTGCGCGCGAGCACCGCGCCACCGCTGTTGCGCTCGGCCAGCGCGACCACCGCCGGCGGCGGCGGATCGTGAGGCGCACGCGCGAGCGCGGGCAGCGTCGCTGTGATGATCGGGTCGGGCGCTTCGCTGCTCAGCCCGGATCGTCGCGGGCCGCTCATGCGGCATGCCGCCGATCTGCCGGCGTACCCGACCACGTGATTGAACAGCACATTTTCGGGGCTTTCGCCGGACTGCGTGACGATCTTCGCAGCGGCTGCAGCGGCGACGAACACGAGCGGGATCGCGATCAGCGCAAGCCAGCGCCGAGGGCTGGCGCCACGGGGACGCCGCCAGCGGCGCGACCGCGGCGCGCCTACCTGGCGCCGCACGACGCTCTCCAGCAGCTGACGCTGCAGATCGTCGAACGCGCTCACGCTGTCTCCTCGAGTCGTTCTCGAAGCCGGCGCAGGCCACGATGCACGCGCTGGCGCACGACGGCCTCCGAGCAGCGCAGCTAGCTTGCGATCGCCCACCACCGGCTGATGTCCGAGCGCACGGCGCGCGGAGGCCTCGACGCGCCCGCGGCGCAAGCTGTCGCGCAGCTTGTGATCGGCGATCGCGAACAGCCACGCGGGCGCGGAGCCGCGCTCCGGGTCGAACTCGCCGCACGCCACCACCACCGCCGCGAACGTCTCCGCGGTGAGGTCGAACGCGGTCTCACGCACGCCGACGCGGCGTAGGTGAAAGCCCATCACGACAGGCAGCCAGCGCCGGTAGAAGGTCTCGAACGCCGCCTGCTCGCCACGCGCGGCCGCGACCAGCAACGCATCGTCGTCGATCTCGCCGTGGGCCACACCGGTTACTTCGCGGCGGGCGCCGTCCTGTGACACTCAGACGGCCAGCAGCGACTGCAGCCGGTAGGCGAGCGCCTCCAGCGCGAGCTCCTCGGAGACGTTCAGCGACAGGCTCAGGCGGGTGCCCGCCACCAGCTCGACGGCGCTGCGAAGCGCCTGCGCGTCGCGCCCTCGAGCGTCGGACTCGAGCTCGGCGCGCCGGTCGGCCGCGTACACCAGCTCGCCGGCGCCCTCGCTGACGCACATCAGGTCGCGCAGCCACAGCTCCGCCAGGCGCAGCGCCAGATCCAGCGTGTGCGTGCGCACGCGCCGCTCGCCGCGGCGGCGCGCGTCAGCGCCCTCGCGCTCGTAGCGTTTGCGCTCCTTGCTGGGCACGAACTCCAGCTCGCGCTCCAGTTGCTCCTGCGTGCGCTCGCCAGCATCCGCGCCAGCCGCCTTCGCCGCCTCCAGCAGCCCCAGCCACGGCCGCGCCGCGGTGGATCCGGCGAGCGCCGAGCGCACGAACTCCTCCGCCCGCGCGCGCAGCGCCGCTCCCTCCTTGCCGGCCAGGCGCGCGGCCAGGCCGGCGTCGCCCATCGCCAGGCGCGCGCACGCCTGCGCGCGGTCGGCGTCCACACCGTCGGCCCCCTCGACGCCCTCCCCGGCCTGCAGGCGCGCGGCCAGCAGCGCGGGCGCCAGCGGGTCGAAGCGCACGGACTGGCAGCGCGAGGCGATCGTCGGGAGCACGTCCTCGCGGCGATCGGTGAGCAGCAGCAGGTGCGTGAACGACGGCGGTTCCTCCAGGATCTTCAGCATGCGGTTGGCCGCCTGGTCGTTCATGCTGTCCACCGCCTCGATCACGAACACGCGCCGGGCGGACTCGAACGGCGTGCGCGTGGCAGCCGCCACCACCGGCTCCTCGATGTCCGCCACCAGCATTTCCGCCGCGCCCGACGGCCGCACCCACGTGAGGTCGGGATGGCTGTCGCGCGCCACGCGTTCCGCCACCGTGCCCGGGCTGCGCGCGCCGTCCGCCAGCAGCGCCGCAGCGAACGCGCGCGCCACCGTGCGCTTGCCCGTGCCCGGCGGGCCGTGGAACAGGTACGCGTGCGAGGGAGTCGCACCCGGGGCCAATGCCGGAGTCAGGACCGCACGCGCGTGGGGGTGGGCTTCGAGGCCCGGGAGCATGGTCGGGGCGGCCGGGTCGGAGTCGGTCTGGTCAGCTGACTGGGCCATGGCGGGCATGGCTTCGCATCCTAGAGGCGGGCTTCGTCACACTGGTCGCCAGACGAATACTCCGCCACTCTCGTGCCCTGACAGGTCGAGATCGGCCACGGCGTCGCGCACACCTGGGTAGTCGGGGTGGCCGTAGTCGTGGAAGACGACCACCGCGTCCGACGCGAGCACGGCTCGCCATGCGCGGAAGGCAGCGACTACACACTCGCGCTCGTGCGATGAGTCGATGAAGAGCAGACTGCACGGGCGGGTCGCCGGGCCGTGGCCCCACGCTGTCAGGGTCGTCGCGCAGATCGATGCGTTCGCGCACCCGCACACCGGCGAGATCGAGATAGATCTCGCGCTCAGGGCGCGTGCAAGGATCGAGGCTTACGACTCGACGCGCGGGATCATCGAGTGCCAGCGCTATCGCGCTCCAGGCCGTGCCGGTGCCGAGCTCGACGACAGCCGTGCGGCCGCGTGCCAGCGCCAACAGCTGCGCCAGCTCGGCCGGACGAGCAGCCGAGCGCAGACTAAAGTGGTCGCCGGCGCGGCGCGCGTACCAGCGAGCCCGCCACCAAAAGCGTCTTACCCGTCCGGGCAGGATGCGCACGGAGAGCATGACTTGCACCTCCGCGCTCAGCCCCCTCACCGATGCGGAGGATAACTGCCTCAGTCCTGCGCTGGGCGCTACCGTCCCCGCGTGGCCCGCGGCACGCTCATCACCATCGAGGGGCTCGACGGCGCGGGCAAGACCACGCTCGCCGAAGGGCTCCAGCGAGAGCTGGCCGCTCGCGGCGCGCGGGTGCGCCTGCTGCGGGAGCCGGGCGGCGTGGAGGTATCGGAGCGCATCCGCACGCTCGTCAAGGACCCTGCCCTGGATGTGCTGCCCCGCACGGAGGCCCTCCTGTACGCGGCCGCGCGCGCGCAACTCGTCGAGCAGCTGCTGGAGCCGCTCCTGCGCGAGGGCGCGGTGGTGCTGCTGGACCGGTTCGTGGACTCCTCGCTGGCCTACCAGGGCGCGGGTCGCTCGCTGGGCGTCGATGAGATCCGGGAGGTCAACCTGTTCGCCACCGGCGGCCTCTCCCCGGACCGCACGCTGCTGCTGCGCATCACCCCCGCGGACGGGCGCGCGCGCCAGGACGAGCGCGCGGCCGAGCCCGACCGCCTGGAGCGCGAGGGCGAGCGGTTCTTCACGGCGATCGCCTCCGCGTACGAGCAGCTGGCGGTCGCGGAGCCCGAACGGATCCGCGTGATCGACGCCTCACAGGCACCCGAGCTGGTCCTGCGCGACGCGCTGGCCGCGCTCGAGGACCTGCCCCTCGGCGACGGCGCCCGCCATTAGCATGGACGTTGGAATGGCTCTGCTCATCACCGCCCGCCTGACGCTCGCCGTCGTCACTGCGCCAGCCCGCGCCGGCTCCGGCGGCGGCCCGTCGCACGCGGCCATCGCAGTCGCGGTCGTGGCCGCGATCGTGGTGCTGATCATCGTTACGTGGGGCCTCGCCCGGATGAGCGCATACGAGCCTCGTTGGACGCTTTCGCTGCGCCACTCGCTCGCCGAGGCGCGCTTCCGCGCGTCCGCGACGTGGGCCGAATTCAGCGACTGGGCGCGACTCGGCCACTAGCGCGCCGCCGCTGCAAAAAAGCCTGCAAAGAAACATCTTCGAAGCCGCAATTTGGGGGCTGCAAAACCAGGCCGCAGGCCGGTCTGCGGCTATCCTGTAGGTAACGAATCGGGTCCACAGGCGGTCCTCGCAAAGGTCCGTCCGACCGGAAGCGGATCATCCTCTGTTACCCCTAAAAACACCGTATTCGCGCCGCAAAATGGGGTTTTCGAGCGGCCCAAGACGAGGAGAATAGTTAGATGGATGGCGCCCCGCAGAGCCCAGTAGCTGAAGTTGTCCGGTCCGGCAGGGCGCTGACTATCGAACGCCTGTTCACGGAGCCCGGAACGCACCCGTTCGACACGGTCGAGTGGGAGCTCCGCGACGCGCGCATCGGCCACGGCGACCGCGTCGCGTTCGAGCAGCAGGGCGTGGAGTTCCCCAAGAGCTGGTCGCAGAACGCGACGAACATCGTCGCCCAGAAGTACTTCCGCGGGCAGCTCGGCTCGCCCGAGCGCGAGAGCTCGGTCAGGCAGATGATCGGCCGCGTGGCCGACACGATCGCCGGCTGGGGTCGCGCCGGCGGCTACTTCGCCGCCGAGGACGACGCGCGCGCGTTCAATCACGAGCTCACCTACATCCTGCTGCACCAGCTGGCGGCGTTCAACTCGCCCGTGTGGTTCAACGTCGGCTTCGAGGAGTCGCCACAGTGCAGCGCCTGCTTCATCCTCAGCGTCGATGACACGATGGAGTCGATCCTCGACTGGAACACCAAGGAGGGGATGATCTTCCGCGGCGGCTCCGGCTCGGGCATCAACCTGTCGAACATCCGCGGCTCGATGGAGCCCCTGGCCAAGGGCGGGACTGCGTCGGGGCCGGTGTCGTTCATGCGCGGCGCGGACTCCTGGGCGGGCACGATCAAGTCCGGCGGCAAGACCCGCCGCGCGGCCAAGATGGTCGTGCTGGACGTCGATCACCCGGACATCCGCGAGTTCATCTGGTGCAAGGCCAAAGAGGAGGACAAGGCTGCGGCTCTGCGCGACGCGGGCTTCGACATGTCGATCGACGGCGAGGGCTTCAAGTCGATCCAGTACCAGAACGCCAACAACTCGGTGCGCGTCACCGACGAGTTCATGCGCGCGGTCGAAGAGGACGGCGAGTGGCGGCTGACCTCCCGCACCACGGGCGAGCCTGTGGGCGAGCCGATCCCCGCGCGCGAGCTGATGCGCGAGATCGCCGAGGCGGCGTGGCGCTGCGCGGACCCGGGCGTGCAGTACGACACCACGATCAACCAGTGGCACACCTCGCCCAACAGCGGGCGGATCAACGCGTCGAACCCGTGCTCGGAGTACATGCACGTGGACAACTCCGCCTGCAACCTGGCCTCGCTGAACCTGATGAAGTTCCGCCGCGCCGACGGCACCCTGGACGTGCGCTCGTTCGAGCACACGATCGACCTGATGCTGCTGGCTCAGGAGATCGTCGTCGGGCCCTCCAGCTACCCCACGGAGGAAATCGGACAGAACGCGCGCGCCTTCCGCCAGCTGGGCCTCGGCTACGCCAACCTCGGCGCCTACCTGATGAGCAACGGCATGCCCTACGACTCAGACCACGGACGGGGGGCGGCCGCTGCAATCACCGCGCTGATGACCGGCAGGGCCTACCGGCGCTCGGCGGAGATCGCGGGCGCGCTCGGGCCCTACGACCGCTACGAGGAGAACCGCGAGCCGCACAACAACGTGATGCGCATGCACCGCGACGCCTCCTACGCGATCCCGGACGCCGCCAGCGTGGACACGGAGCTGCTGGCAGCGGCGCGGCGCTCGTGGGATGAGGCCGTGGAGCTCGGCGAGCACAGCGGCTACCGCAACGCGCAGGCAACTGTGCTGGCACCCACCGGCACGATCTCCTTCCTGATGGACTGCGACACCACCGGCGTCGAGCCCGACTTCTCGCTGGTCAAGTTCAAGGAGCTCGTCGGCGGCGGGCAGATGACGATCGTCAACAAAACGGTGCCGCTGGCGCTGCAGACGCTCGGCTACTCCGAGCAGCAGGTCGAGCAGATCGAGGCGCACCTGGCGGAGCACGGCACGATCGTGGGCGCTCCCGGCCTGAACGATGAGCACCTGGCGGTATTCGACGTCGCGGTAGGCGAGCGCGCGATCTCGCACATGGGCCACCTGAAGATGATGGGCGCCGTGCAGCCGTTCCTCTCGGGCGCGATCTCAAAGACCGTCAACATGCCCCAGGAGTCGACGGTGGAGGACATCGCCGACGCCTACACGCAGGCGTGGCACCTGGGGGTCAAGGCGCTGGCGATCTACCGCGACGGCTCCAAGACCGCACAGGCGCTGCGCACCGACGCGCAGCAGGGCGTCACATCGCCCCCGGAGGGGGAGGACGTCGACGCGATCGTCGAGGCCGCTGTTAGCAAGGCGCTGGCGGAGGCGGGGCCGCGGCGCAAGCGGATGCCGCGCGAGCGCGAATCGCTCACGCACAAGTTCTCGATCGGCGGCCACGAGGGCTACATCACCGCCGGCAAGTACGAGGACGGCTCGGTTGGGGAGATCTTCCTCACCGACATCGGCAAGGAGGGCTCGACGCTGCGCGGCATGATGAACTCGTTCGCGACAGCGATCTCGATCGCGCTGCAGTACGGCGTGCCGCTCGAGACGCTCGTCCAGAAGTTCAGCTACATGCGCTTCGAGCCGGAGGGGATCACCGGCAACCCGGAGATCCCGTTCGCCAAGTCGATGCCCGACTACATCATGCGCTGGCTGGCCTCGCGCTTCCTGGACGCGGACACCCAGGAGGAGCTGGGCATCCTCACGCCGGCCGTGCGCGCGCGCAAAGCAGCACAGGACGCCGCGCAGTCCGTCAGCTACTCCGACACCGCCAGCCCGGGCAACGGCAACGGATCATCCGGAAACGGCGCGCCGGAGGCGCACGCGGCTGAGGCCGTCCACGGCACGCCGGCCGCGTCTGCGCTGACGGAATCCCCGCCGGTGGTGCCCGCACGCCTGCATGGTCTAGACCTCGGACCGGCTTGCAACCAGTGCGGAGGCATGATGCAGCGGACGGGCTCCTGCTACACCTGCAGTAGTTGTGGCAACAACACCGGCTGCGGCTGAGAAGAGATAGTCGGGGCGCGCTAGTCGCGCTCGTCGCCGTCTGCCTGAGCTTGGCGTGCGCCTGCACACCGGCTTGGGCAGGGACGGCGTATGTGGACGGGGTCTCCGACCAGAGCCTCGATAGCTCGTGGGTCCACAGCACGTCCGCACACATCGAGCTCGCGCGCTACGTGGTGCAGTGGGATGTGATGAGCGGCGCCGGCTATCCGGAAGAACTGGCGAACCTGCGGAGCTGGTACACGCACGCGACGGCGCTCGGGCTGACCCCGGACGTGGCGCTGGACAACTACAACTGCGAAGGCTGCACGGCACCGCAGACGCCGGCGCAGTATTCCGCGGCGCTCCACGCGCTGTTCCGGGCGTTCCCCGGCATCGAGATCGTGGAGGCGTGGAACGAGCCGAACGACTCCCATTACAGCTCCTACGTCGCACCCGTTCTCGCCGCCGGCTTCATGAACGCCGCCTACGCGTTCTGCCGGGAATACGGCTGCACGGCGGTCGCCGGCGATCTCCTGGACTCCGAAGCGAACATGCTCGAATACGAGCGCCAATACGAGAGCTACCTACAGCCGCGCGACCCCGTCAACTGGGGCATCCACCCCTACCACGCCGTCAAGTACATGACCGCCGAAACCATCGAGAGCTTTCGAGAAGCGCTGCCGGACTCCGCGACCGACCGCATCTGGTTCACGGAGGTCGGCGCCTACTACTGCGAGGCGGGCACCACCTACGGCGAAAGCACCCAAGAACAGCAGGCGCGCTTCCTGGTTGACGATCTCATGCCCGAGTTCCACCCCGAGCACGTCTTCTACTACGAGCTCGCGTGGCGATACGACGAACCGCCGCCCTGCGGAGACGGGCAGGCTGACACCGCGCTCTACGCGGCCACGAGCCTGAACGGGCCGCTGCTCGCGCGCTCTGCGGCCAGCGTCATCTTCGGGTCGGAGCCGCCACCGGCGAGGACCGCGGTGGCCAAGCCGGCGACCCTCCCATCGCCCACTGTGACGCCAAGCCACTTCGCCTGCGAGCCCGGTCTCGACGCGCAGTGGCAGCGCGGCGAATGCCTTTACCTGCGGGAACTGTTCGAGGCTTGAGTCGGGCTCATCGCTCCAACAGAGGGACAGGCTGACTCACAGGGCGCCTGCTGGAGCGAGCCACACGCTTTCGAACTCGAGGCTCGTGTGCTCGCCGAGCAGGTCATAGTCGTGGTCGTAGTGCAACACGCCCGCACCCGCGACGTGCGCGCAGGCGGCGATGATCACGTCTGTCGGGGCCAAGCGATGATGTCCGATTTCGGCAAGCTTCCGCTGGGCCGAGAGCGCAAGGCGTTCAACGTCTCGATCGATTGCCACGCGCGGCAGGCGGGCGAGGTCGGACATCATGGCCGCGTGCTCCGTGCCCGACCGCACCGAATAGCCTTCCTCCAGCAGAAACGGTAGGCATGTCGCCAGTTGTAGCTGCTCCATCCATCCGGCGACCGTCTCCGCCCGCTGGGTCTCCAGACGGTTGGACCCGAGGCGAGCCCAAGCCGAGTTGTCGAGCAGGAGCAAAGCCCGCGTCTTCAGTCGGCCGTCAGACCGAGACGCTTGACCTCGTCGGCTGCCTGCACATCAACCGGGATCGAACGACCACGGACCATCCCGGCCAGTCGCCGCGCCGCCGCACGGGCAGCCTTGGCGTCATCCGGTAGCTGACGGGCCTTCGTCCGCGCACCTAGTACCACCAGTTCGGCGTAATCGATTCGCTCGCCGCCCAAGCGCGAGCGCAGCTCGTCGAGCGCTTCCTGTACGGACGGCGTCTCTGTGATGGTGTGACGCGGGTGAGCAGTCGGCACAATGGCAGTGTAACACCGTGCAGCACCGTCGCCGCATCGCTCCCCCCGAGCCCCAGCCTCAGGTAGGCAGCTGCCCGCCAGCGGCGTATTCGGCGAGCGTCATACGCGAGTCGGAGCGGTCCAGCATGCTGATGAAGACAGCGGCGAAGGCGATGCCGAACACGAGCGCCTCGATGAAGCACATACTCGCGCCGGCCAGGTGCTGGTCGTTGATGGCCGACAGGCCAAACGCGCGGGGGGCGCTCGCATACAGCGGGTACTCCGTGGTGGTGATCCACGTCAGCGGCAGGCACACGCAGGCGCTGGCCAGACGGGTGAAGCCGAGCAGCGCCAGGCGCTGGCCGTTCGGGCGAAGGCGCGCGCGCGGCAGCGGATCGATGATCAGCCACCACATCGCAAGGCCCGTGTAGAAGAGCGTGGCGTGCTCCAGCGCGTGCACCAGCGAGTGCTGCGACGCGAAGTCGAACACCGCCGGGATCGCCCAGATCCACGTGGCCAGCGCCCACAGCGGTACCGCGACCCAAGGCGAGGTCAGCCGCGCCAGCCAGCGGCCCGACTTGCCTCCGCCGGGGGCCACTGCCATCAAAGCCTCGCGCGAGAGGCCCAGCGGCAGCACGGGCGCGCGCAGGCCCAGCACCAGCAGCGCCGGGGCGATGTCCGACAGCAGCACGTGCTGGAACATGTGCGCCGACAGCAGGTACTTGTCGCCGATCGCGTCGAGCGGCGACATCAGCGCCACCCCGATCGTCAGCAGGCCCGCCACGTAGGGCACCCAGTGACCGGCGTTCGGCGCCGAGGTCGAGGAGCGCGCTGCTGCGCGTTTGTACACGCGCGCATACAGCCAGCCTGCGGCCAGTAGCGCGATCACCGCGACGGGTTGGAAGCTCCAGGAGCCCCAGCCTGGGTAGTGGGTCATCGGACGCCTCCGAGTCCGCTCGCCCGGCCGATGTTCCTGTGGCCCTGTGGAGCGCCGCTCATGCTTCGCCGCATCCTATCGAGCGGGCACGCCCGAGCGTGCTTGCCGACGGCTATCGTGAGCCAATCCCCCCCGAGCCCGCAGGCCCACCCTCTCCCGAGACGCCGCTGCAGGGCGGCTGCCTGTGCGGGGCCGTGCGCTTCCAGATCACCGCGCCGTTCATCTCAGCGGGCTACTGCCACTGCACCCACTGCCAGCGGCGCACCGGCACCGGCTCCTCCGCCAACGGCCGCGTGCCCCAGGAGGGCTTCCAGCTGTTGCAGGGACAGGAGCAGCTGCGCGCCTTCCAGCCGCCCGTCGGCGTACCCAAGCTGTTCTGCGCAACCTGCGGCTCGGCGCTGTTCAGCGGAGAGCCGCTGAGCGATGAGCAAGTCGCGGTCCGCCTGGGAGCGCTCGACCGCGATCCTGGTATCCGTCCGCAACATCGGCAGTTCGTCGAGTCAGCCGCGCCGTGGGAGCCGATTCCCGAGGACGGGCTCGAGCGTCATCCGCGCTCGCGGGGAGCCTGAGCGCGGCCCGCTCGCGCAGCCAGCTCAGAGAGCCGGGCTCGCCGCAGCGCTCACGCCAACCGTCCAGCGCCGTCTCCAGGCGCTCGCGGTCCTCGACTGTGCCCAGGATCTCAACGCTCCCGCCGCCCTCCGCCGCGGGGCCCAGGCGCACCAGGTACAGCTCCCCCGTGTCGCTGACCCATGCCGCGCGGTGCAGCGGACCATCGCCGTCCTCGCGCCACCACAGGCCCACGTCGAGCTCGCGTGAGTGGATGCGGCGCTCGTCCGCTCTGTAGAAGCTCGCAAGCGAGCGATACTGCTCGCGCGGCTGGGCACGTCTGGAGGTAGCTGCTCGTCTCATCGAACTTCCCCGCTTTCTCGAAGGAGGGCTCGTGGAGAAGCCTCCTGCGCGCGCATAAATGGCGGGTTACCAACCGGTAAGGATTGGCGAGACTTGCGGCGCGGTCGCGCGGACAGGTCCGGTCAGACCCAAGCGTGGCGATGCGCCCAGCGGCGGCGCTCCCAGCGGTGGTGCGCCCAGCGGTGGTGCGCCACCGACCACAGCGGCCGGTGACGCACTGCCCGCCTCAGCAGATCAGCCGTTGAGGCGCTTCTTCAGCGCGCTCGCGGCGGAGAACTTCGCTGCCTTGGAGGCTGCGATTTTGATCGTCTCGCCGGTGGACGGGTTGCGTCCCTCGCGTGCAGCACGGTGGCTGACGCTGAACTTGCCGAAGCCGGCAAGCGCGACCTCACCCCCGGCGGCCAGCTCGTCGGAGACCACCTCGAGTGCCGCCTCGACCACCTGACGTGCCTGGCTGGCGGCCAGCCCAGTGCGCTCCGCGACCTGCTCGCCCAGCTCGTTCTTTGTCATGCCACTCCCTTCTCTAGTGTCGTTGCTGCGAGCAGGCTAACTGCTGGCGAGGACGACGACACGCAAATAGCGGGCGCACGCGCCCCGAAGAAGCCCTAATTTCCGGGGAACTCGAGCGGCGCCGCCGGTCTCAGAGGCGCCTCCGCGGGCCGCTCGGCGCTCTTCCTGGCCCTGAACGGCACCAGCGAGCCCGCTGCGCAGGCCGACCACAGCAGGCACACCCACACGCCGCTGGCCAGCGCCACGTGCACCCAAACGAGCTCCGTGGGCAGGTGCGTGTAGTACTGGTCCAGCCCCACCGCGCCCTGCAAAGCCAGCAGCACGCACAGCACCGTCAGCGGCTGCTGCACCTCCTTGCGCGCCTCACGCCGGCGCGCGAGCCACCACACGAACACCGCAGCCACGCTGAACACGAAAGCGATCTCCGCGTGGCGGTGGATCACGAAGTCCATCGTGGCGCGCCCGTCGAATTTCAGACGGTTGATCTGCTGGCCGGGTTCGCCGCCGCCATGCGGGCCGGCGGCGGTGGCGGCGGTGCCCGCGAAGATCGTCAACGCGCCAAGCCCCACCAGCCAGCGCAGCGCGCGGACGATCGCGCGATCGGTGCCCGCGTCGAGCTGCTTGGCTTCCGAGCGCTCGTGGCCGGCGCGCCACACGAGCGCCACAGCCGCCACCAGGATCAGCATCGACAGCGCGAAGTGGCCCATCACCCAGCCGTAGTCGAGCTCGCCTTTGACCGTGAAGCCGCCCAGCACCGCCTGCGCGACCACGCCCAGCGGCAGCAGCGCGCCCAGCCACACCAGGTCGCGCCTGTACGGGCGCCTGCGCACCGCCGCCAGCCATGCGAAGCCCGCCGCCAGACACACGGGCACCGTCACCAGACGGTTGGAGAACTCGATCAACGCGTGCGTCTTCAGGGGCGGATACACGTTGCCGTAGCACTTCGGCCACGTCGGGCACCCGAGGCCAGACCCGCTCAGGCGCACGGCGGCGCCCGTCAGCACGATCAGCGTCAGTGCGCCAAGCGCCACGTAGGCGAAGGGCAGGTACTGCTCAGGGGTGACCGTGTAGCCGTTGGTGCGCTCGCGCAGGCGCTGCATACGGGCGGACATCGCCGTTAAGGATGCCACTCGAACGGCAGCTCGTCCGCAACCTCGCGCAAAAGCGGCGCGGCCGCGTCGCGCTCGGAAACGATCAGCTGTCCCACCGGCAGCGGCCATTCGATCGCTACGTCGGGGTCGTTCCACGCGATCCCCCGCTCAACAGACGGGTCGTAGTAGGCGCTCTGCTTGTACATCACGTCAGCCACGTCGCTGAGCACGCAGAAGCCGTGCGCGAAGCCCACCGGCACGTACAGCTCGCGCATGCTCTGCTCGTCCAGCTCCACCCCCTCCCACTGACCGTACGTGGGGGAGCCCCTGCGCAGGTCCACCGCCACGTCCAGGATGCGCCCGCGCGCGCAGCGCACGAGCTTGGCCACGCCGTCGCCTACGTGGAAGTGCATGCCGCGCAGCACGCCGCGCGTGGAGCGCGAGTGGTTGTCCTGCACGAACAGCTCCTCCCGCGGGATCCCAACCTGCTCGTGCCACTCGCGCCTGTACGTCTCGCAGAAGAAGCCGCGCTCGTCCGGGAAGACGGTCGGCTCGATCACCACAAGGCCCTCGAGGTGCACGGACACGGTGCGCATGGGCGCAAGAGGGTAGTCGCCAAGGCCGCCTTGCGCGCCGTAGCACCACCACGTGCTAACGTACGTGCCGTCAGATACTAGATTTGACGGCACATAATGGCCGGCGCCACGTCACCCAAGTTCACCCTGCGCTTCGAGCACCAGCAGACCCACGAGCTGCTGCGCATCGTCGCGGATCATTTTGGAACGTCGATGAACGCGCTCGCGGAGGACATGATCGCGCGCGAGCTGCAGGCGATCGGCCTGACGATCGAGCAGGACCTGTACGGCACACTGGATCTACTACAGCGCTACCGCGCGGAGGACATCGAGGCTGGACTGTCCGCATTTGCGCAGGCGGAGGTCGAGCAGACCGATCCACTGCAGGCGCGAATGGTTCTCCAACCCGACACGGCCGACGCTCTTGGAGTGGCCGAGGCGTTCTGTTAGTGGATGGCGGTCGCCTGGAACGACGAGCCGCCCGGTAGTGAGACCCGGATCGCGGCCAACATTCGCACTGTCGGCGCGCAGATCTACAGCGACGCGTCGCATCGCCGGCCGCCGTCGCTCACCGTCGCCCAAGATTGGCACCGAGCGGTCTACGCAGGGGTGCAGCTGCCCGTGCCGTACTACGCCGGCGAGGTTCGCGACAGCGATCGGCGTTTCCCAGAGCTGATCGGCTACGAGGTGCAGATCGGCCGTCTACGCGGCGTCCCGGCAGCGCAGGTTCCCGCTGAGCTTCAAATCCTGCAGACCCGCGCACGCAACGCCGTCGCGGGACCCGACGGTGCGATACCCGTCGGGAATCCGCCGGCGACACCAGTCGAGCTGCGCTCGGTGCTGCTGCTCGCGGCCAACCTGCACGGCGAGTGGGTGCGCATCCACCCATTCGCCAACGGGAACGGGCGCATCGCGCGGCTGTGGGTCATCTGGGTAGCCGCGCGCTACAGCCTGCCGCCCTTTATCCGTCTCGAGCCACGACCCGCGGGACTCCCATACGCAGCCGCGGCGCTGGCATCGATGTCGGGACAGCACACGCCAATGGCAACGCTCTTGGGTCAGATGCTCGGCGACTATCTCGCGGATCCACCGCGGTAGAGGTCACACCACGCGGCATCACCTCAGTCGCAGAGAACGGCACAAGGGTCGGGCTGCCTCCCGCCTATCCTTTGCTGATGGCCGTAGATGTAAAGAAAGCAGGGCGCACCGCGAGCCATTCGCGGGTTTCCGCCAAGCACCAGGTCACGATCCCGGTTCAAGCGTTCAACGAGGCGGGGCTGCGCAAGGGCGATGTCGTGCAGATCAAGGCTCAGGGTCGCGGACGTGTCCTGATTACACGTGTGGACGATCTCCGCGAGGAGTATGCAGGCTGTCTGAGAACGGGTGGCGAGCTCGGCCGAGCCGTGCGCCAACTGCGCCCAGAGTGGGGTTGATCGGGTGAGGCTCACCGACGAGCGAGTATTGACGGCCATCGAAGCGCTGTTGGAGTGAAAGCGACCACAGGGGGATCGTGGGCACCAGGCCCGCTTCGCCCTTCGCTCGGAGAGGGCGCAGTGCACGTCTGGCGGGCGGACCTCACCTCGGTGGCGCCAGATCTGGGAGAGCTGCTGTGCAAGCAGGAGCGCGCACGCGCGGAGCGCATCGTAAACAAGCACGAAGGCGAGCTGTGGAGGCGCTCGCGCGGGCTGCTGCGCGAGCTGCTCGGGCGCTACCTGGGGCTGGAGCCCGCCTCGCTGCACTTCGCTGTGGGCGAGCACGGCAAGCCGGCGCTCGACCGGGATCGCCTGCCGTTCAACATGTCGCACTCGGGGGAGCTCGCGCTGTACGCGTTCAGCGACGCGGGGGCGGTGGGCGTGGACGTGGAGCTCGCGCGCCGGCCGGTGGACGAGGTTGCGATCGCCGCTCGCATGCTCGGCGAGGACGTGGCGCAGAGGCTGCAGGCGCTCGACCCGGCCACCCGTCAGCGGGAGTTCCTACGCGCGTGGGCCCGCCACGAGGCCGAGCTGAAGTGCCTGGGTGTCGGCATCGGCGAAGCGGGCGCCGAGCCTGCCGGGCACAGGCCCTGGGTGGAGGAGCTCGAGCTCGGTCCCACCGCGGGCGCGGCGGTGGCAACCGAGCGCCGGGCGCGCGAACTGCTCTGCTGGGATTGGCCGGCATAGGCACCGCTTGCAGCGCCGCCGGTTCTAAGGCTTTCTAAAGCAAGTTTTAGAAAATCCGCATGGGAGGCCGCGACCCGCGGCCACGCGTGGCGTGCAATACGACGAGGACGCAGCCGCGAGGGTCGTGCGCGACTCCGCTGGCTACCCGTACTTCATCCAGGAATACGGCCTGGAGCTGTGGAACTACGCCGAGAGCTCTCCCATCGGGGAGGCCGACGTGGAGGCGGTGAGCGAGATCGTCAAGGACTCGCTGGCCCGCAACTTCTTCGCCACGCGCCTGCAGATGGCCACGGACACCGAGCAGCGCTACCTCGCCGCGATGGCGGCGGGCGGCAGCGCCCCCTACCGCTCAGCGGACATCGCCAGCCGCTTCGGGCCAAAGACCAGCGCGGAGCGTCCGTCCACCGCGAAGCGCTCATCCACAAGGGCCTGATCTGGAGCCCCAGACGCGGCCAGCTCGACTTCACGGTGCCCCTGTTCGCGGAGTACCTGACGGAGAACCATCCGCTGGAGGGGTTCGAGGAGGGGCTGAGCTCGGGGCAAGTTGACTAATCCGATTTGATGTGCCTATCTATTCCGGATTGATCGGCCGTGCTGTTCCGATGCAGGCGGGGTGTGGAGCGCGACGCTTGAAACTCGTTGGGCGGACCTGGCGCCTGAGCTCGCGGCGCTTCGCGCCTGAGGGCCACAACATCCGCTACGACGATACGGGCGCACAGCTGACCAAACGCCCTCCTTTTCGGGAGACACGCACGCGAGCTCCTTCGTACAGCCGAGTTGGCGCCGGTCACCACACGAAGCGTTACCCGAGAGCGAACACTGAGGCTCACACGCGGGCAACCCACCGCTCGGCGATTGAGCGGCTCGGAATCGGGGATTCGGACCCCTCGGAATCGGGGATTCGGACCCCTCGGAATCGGGGACTTGATGCTACGGTCAGTTCATGAACGAAGCTTTCTCGCCGATCTCGGGGGTCGTCGCACGCAGGCTTCTGGAGGTGGCGAGCGAACGCCTCGAAGATGAGCCGGTGATCGCGCTGCAAGGACCGCGCACTGTCGGCAAGTCGACCATGCTGGGCGAGCTGGCGAGCTCTCACGGGGTGGAAGTGGTGGACCTCGACGAGCCTGCCACGCGCGCCGCGGTGTCGGCCGATCCAGGCGCGTTCGTTGTCGGTGCATCGCCGGTGTGCATCGATGAGTATCAGCACGTACCGGCGGTGTTGGACGCCATCAAGGCTGAGTTGAACCGCGAGCTGCGAGCTGGCCGGTACGTGATCACCGGATCCACCCGCTACGACGCGCTGCCCATCGCCGCGCAATCGCTCACGGGGCGCCTGCACCTGTTGACCGTGTGGCCTCTCACCCAGGGCGAGATCAACGGCGTCAGGGAGAATCTCCTGGCAGCGCTCCTCGACGATCCGACGGCGGCGGCTCCCCGCGGGACCGTCTCCGCGACGAGCAGGCAGGAATACATAGCGCGCATAACGGCCGGGGGCATGCCGATTCCACTAGCGAGGCGCAGCCCAGCGGCCCGCAACCGCTGGTTCGACGACTACGTGGAGCTTGTCTTGGAGCGCGACGTGCGAGAGCTGTCCAGGCTACGCCAGCGTGAGCAGCTGCCGGGGCTGCTCCGCCGCCTGGCGGCGCAGACCGCGGGAGTCCTGAACGTCACGAGGGCCGCGGGCGAGGCCGGGCTGGACCGCACCACTGCGGCGGACTACGTCAAGCTGCTCGAGGCCGTGTTCCTGATCATGCGCCTGCCGGCGTGGGGAACGACCGTGAGGGCACGAGCGACCAGCGCGCCCAAGGTGCACGTTGTGGACGCCGGTCTCGCTGCACGTCTGCTGCATGTCACGCCGGAGAGGCTCGCCCGGCGCGACGCGACCTCCCTGTCGCAGTTCGGCCACCTGCTGGAGACGTTCGTGGTGGGCGAGCTCGTGAGGCAGGCCTCGTGGTTGGACGAGGTCGCAGCTCATGGACACTGGCGCACCTATGACGGCGACGAGATCGACCTGGTGCTCGAACGCGAGGACGGAGGCGTGCTCGCGTTCGAGGTGCAGGCTGCTGGCCAGGTCGCGGGTCGCGATGCGCGCCATCTACGCAAGCTCCGAGACGCCCTGGGGGAACGCTTTCTGGCCGGCATCGCTCTCTACATGGGCCCGCGGGCGTACAGCCTCGAGGACCGCCTCTACGCAATGCCCATCGATCGGCTCTGGACCCGAATCTGAGCAGCCGACGACTATTGCTCTGGCGAACCGGCCGACCCCACGCGCGCGTCAGCGAGTCCCGCGCTCATGAGCCGTTCGCCGAGCTCCAGACCGGTGCGCAGCTCGTCGCTGCGGGGCTGGGCGTGGATCAGCCGGTCCAGTGCCGCAGCCAGATCGAAGCAGCCGAGCGTGAGTAGCTGGTCAGAGAGCTCGTCTCGGGAGAGCGGAAAGACCCCGTTTGCGATCAACAGCCATCGTGCGACTGTGGTTAGCGCCGCACGACACTGCTCGCGGGCCGCCTCGACATCCCCGCTCTCGAGGACGGGGCGGGCGAGGCTCAGTCCACGATGGGCCTGGGTGAGCTTGCGCTCAGCCGACGGTGTGAGGCCGCTGTCCTGGATGTGGCGACCGGCTGCCTGCAGGATCCCGTCGTCGTGCAGTATGCAGCCGAAGCGCAGCGTCCACTGAATGTAATCATCGCCGGCGAGCAAGCGCTCCCAGAACGCCTTCGCGCTGGCCGCATACACGTCTACGTCCTCGTGGACACCACTGAGCTCAGGCCGCACGCCGACGACCATGAAGTCCAAATCGCTCATGGCCGTTCGCCGAGCGCGGACGGTCGAGCCGGTAAGCGCTACGGCCTCGGCACCAAGGGCAAGCGCGCGCTGGAGGATCGTTTCGGTAGCCTGCCACTGGGAAGACGTCTGGAGCTCAGCTGCTCGTCGGCGATCCTCTCGCACGCGCGTCCCCCAACGAGCATCGGTCGAACCCCGAAATGCCACGTCGAATGGGGTCAAGGGATCGACTCCTCCTCGGTGTCTGCGAGGATCTGGGTGTTCTGTGCCGCGTCCTCGGCGGTGTCTGTCTCGTTTTCTGCGGTGTGCGCCGCCTCCTCCGCGATGCGTACGGCGTCCTCGACGGTGCTCAGGAGATCCTCTGAAGTCAAGTCGCCGAAGTCCGGGGCCTCGCCCTCATAACCGGCGTCCTTGCGAGCCTGGTTCAGCAGCTCCAGGATTGGACTCAGGTCGGTCGACAGGGCGCGCCAGCTGCGACTTCGACTGTGGAGACATTCCACAATCGTACGCCCGATTCCGGCGTGACCGCTATTGGCTGCACCGCCGCGCGCCCTTCCCTTTCCGGTGGCTACGGGTGGTTGTAGAGTTCGCAGGAGACGGGGTGTGTCCCGGACTTTGCCCCCGAATAACGGCGAGACCGAAGTTTGGGCGGAGCCGCCGAACACCGCGGGTTCGTAGCGTTCTGCTTACCGCCGACACACGCTCGACGCAACTCTGCCGTATACGTCCTGTTTCAGTCGGTGGGAAACAACCGGGTGGGGCGTGATGCCGAAAATCGGGCTGATGATGGGACGAGCGGGCGTAGCGGTAAGAGCGAGCACTGGCGCAACACTGGCCGTCGTTCTGTTGTTGGCCCTGTGTGGCGCAGATGCGTCTGGTCAGATAGTCGGGCCGCTTTCGTGGCAGTCGCCGGTCCTGGTCGAGCCCCCACAGCCGCAATCGGAACAGCACGAAGGCTTGGGGGCGATCTCGTGCCCGTCGGCGTCGTTCTGCGCTGCGATCGCCTGGCCGGGGAGCATCGCGACGTCCACCAATCCGACCGGCGGCGCCGGGGCCTGGCAGGTTGCTCACGTTGACGGCAATACCGGCTGCGAATCGTCAAAATGTGCCGCGTCGCTCGTCGCGATCTCCTGTCCGACGACAGGCTTGTGCGTGGCGCTGGACACAGCCGGCTATGTTTTCTGGACCACCGACCCATCGAGCGGACCCGCGAGCTGGGGCAGCGCCAAGATCAGCTACGAATACGGTCTCAGGGCTCTGTCCTGCCCGTCGGCATCGCTATGCGTGGCGCTTGCGGGGGAAGGAGAAGCCATCACTTCTGTTGATCCCACGGGCGGTGCAGGGGCTTGGCACAGTGCGACAATCGACGCCGGTCCGTGCCCGGCGGTGAATTGTGAGTTTTTTGGGCAGGGGAAGGCGCCCGGTATGGAGGCGATCTCGTGCCCCTCGGTTGCGCTGTGCGTCGCTAGCGACGCGGATGGGAACGTGATCACCTCGACCAACCCCGCCGCAGGCGCCAGCGCTTGGAGCGTGTCCTATGTCGACCACAACGAAAAACTTGGGATCCACGAGCTATCTCAGGCAGAAATCACCAGCGTTGCGTGCCCCTCGGTGTCGCTGTGCGTGGCGAGCGACTCTGTTGGCGGTGTCCTCACTTCGCGAAGCCCGACAGGGGGGCCCTCCGCCTGGGCCATGACCCGCGCCGTGCCGTCGGGCAGCGGCGGGTTTTTCAGCGTCACGTGTCCCTCGTCTTCGCGTTGCATCGCGCTGTGGAACGGGGGCGGGTGGTGCTTGTCCTTCTGCGCGGGCGTCGGCTCCCCCGATATCTATGTAAGCGAAGGCGTTGTTGGTGGCACAGCATGGATTCCACATCTCGCCGACAGCAGCGCCGCGTGTCCCCGTGACGACCTGACCTGCGGCGCATACGTCAACGGCATTTCCTGCCCATCGGACTTGCTCTGTGTTGCAGATGATCGAGGGGGGAACGTCATCGCTGGGCATGCCCCGCCGCTCACCCGCGCCCAAGTCCAAGCAGCGTTGCGGGGTGAGCTCACCCCAAGCGCCGCAGCATCGCGCATCGCTACCCTGCTACGCCGCCGAGTGCTTGCGCTGTCGTTTACTGCGCCATCGGCCGGGAGCGTCCGTATTCGCTGGCTTCTCTCATCCGGCGGGAGGCAGGCGCCCACGCGCCGCGCGGCACGGGGGCTGCTCCTCGCCCGAGGTCAAGGCACCGTGTCCGCGGGCTCAACCGCGACGATCCAGATCGGTCTCACGAAGGCCGGGATCGCCCTGCTAAGACACCGCGACCAGGCACGGCTCATCGCCGAAGCCGTCTTTACGCCGCCGAACGAGCGATCGATCAGGGCAACCGACGCGTTCACGCTCCGACGCCACGCCAGCCGTAAAGGCACGGCTTGAGGACTTCCAACCGGCAGATCCCGTGCCCGCTCGGGCGTGCCGAGTAGGTCGCGTCGTTTGATCGCCGACTCCAACCGGCGTCACACCCGCAGGACCCACCGCTCGGCGTTGCGATGGTGGATCTCGCGCAGGATGTCGGGCACCCCGAGCGTAATGTCCCAGTCGGGGTAGTCGCGCTTGAACGGCTCGAGGTCGCTGATCCACCAGCGGTGATCGCCCACCCGGTTGTGCTCATCCAGGCTCCAGGCGAGCTCGCGACCGGCGATCTGCTGGCACAGCTCGATCGCCTCGAGCATGGAGCAGTTGCTGGCGCGCCCGCCGCCGATGTTGTAGACGGCACCCGAGCGCGGCGCGCGATGAAAGGCAGCGAACGAGGCCACGAGGTCGGCGGCGTGGATGTTGTCGCGCACCTGCTTGCCGCCGTAGCCGTACACGGTGTAGGGCTCGCCGGTCATGGTGCAGCGCATCAGGTAGGACAGGAAGCCGTGCAGCCGCGCGCCCGCGTGGTTGGGGCCCGTCAGGCAGCCGCCGCGAAAGCAGACGGTGGGCATGGCGAAGTAGCGTCCGTACTCCTGCACGAGCAGGTCGGCAGCGGTCTTTGAGACCCCGAACAGCGAGTGGGTGGACGCGTCGATCGACATGGTCGTGTCGATCCCGCGGTGGTAGCGGTGGCCATCCGGCAGCTCCAGGCGCTTCTCCTCCTCCACCAGGGGAAGCTGGTTGGGCAGATCGCCGTAGACCTTGTTGGTCGAGCAGAACACGAACGTCGCACCTGGGGCGTGCTGGCGGGCAGCCTGCAGAAGGTTGAGCGTGCCGTTGGCGTTGACCGCGAAGTCGAGCTGCGGATCGGAGGCCGCCCAGTCGTGCGAGGGCTGCGCGGCGGCGTGGATCACGAGCTCGATCTCCGCGGCACGCTCAGCGAACACCCGTGAGACGGCGTCCGCGTCGCGGATGTCGATCTCCAGCGAGCGGAACTCCGCGGGATAGGTGCGGACCAGCATCTCGCTGGTGGGCGCCGTGGAGGCGTCCGGCCCGAAGAAGCGGGCGCGCATGTCGTTCTCCAGGCCGATCACCTCGTATCCGTCCTGGACGAAGTGGCGCACGGACTCCGAGCCGATCAGGCCCCCCGATCCGGTGACGATCGCTACAGGCATCAGGTCCTCGCTCGCAAGGCCGGTTGGTCGGCGTGAGCGTCCTCGCCGGCGGGCTGCTCGGGCGTGGGTGCGTAGACGCGCAGGCCGGCGTCGCTTGCGGCGGTGGCCATCCGCGTGTCGTACGCGTAGACGGAGGCGAGGCGCTCACCGAGATCCAACGCAGTGGCGATGTGGATCGCGTCGAGTGAGCGCAGCGTGGCGGGCTCCAGCTCGCACGCCCGCCCGCGGATCTCATCTGTCAGTGGCAGCAGGCGCACGCCGGCGAGCTGGGCGCGTGCGGCGGCAGCGCCGTCATGACCGTTGGCCGTGCGTGCTGCGCGCAACACCTCGACCTCCAGGATCTCCGAGGCGACCAGCCGGGCGCTGGCGGTGAGAGCGGCGACCAGCGCGGCGGTCTCTGGCTCGGGGATCACCAGCTTCATGAACGCTGAGGAGTCCAGGTATACGAGCTCCTCGTCCGCCACGTCGCTCAGAGCCGCTCCTCGCGCTGCTGTTCCAGCGCTTGCGAGGTGGCGTACGGTCTGCTCGCGTCGGGAGCGCCGAACTTGGCGGCAGCCGCCAGCACCTCCTCTGTGGAGCGTGCGGCTGGGTAGGCATTCCGCTGGTCGAGCCATTGGTCGAGCGCTGTGCCCTGATTGGAGAGCAGCTCGCGCGCGCCGCGCAGGATCAGCTCACGCGCGAGCGTGGCCGTCGGCTTGCGCTCGCCGAGCAACGGCCTAGCGCGACGCAGCGCCTCATCGAGCTCCGGGTCACACGTGAGCGCTATGCGGGGGTGAATCGTCGACACCGGGCGAGTGTAACACCACAGTTGCACCATTGAGAGCGGCCCCGCCGCATGCGTTCCGGCGGCTGTCATCCCGCCCCCCGCGCGCGTCTCCGAAGGCTGTCCTTTTCGGGAGACACGTTCGCGAGCCCCTTCGTACAGCCGAGTTGGCGCCGGTCACCACACGAAGCGTCACCCGAGAGCAAACGCCGAGAGGCGGGCGCTGCCAGCCGAGCTGTACGAGGAAGTCGCGCGCGTCTAACCGCGCCTCGTGCGCTTGCTGATCGGCGTGGTCGGGCTAGAGAATCTTCACTGAGACGGTCTGGCTGAAGCTCTGCCCGCCGACGACGGCGGTGATCCGGGTGGCGATACCTGATCCGTCCCTCAACTGGCCGGTAAGTACCACATAACCTATAATGCGGTACACTCGTGCCAATGCATCTGCGCGCCCCACAGCCCCAGAGTGCTTTAGCAGTGCTCGACGACATCTGTCGCGCAGGCGGTGCGGCGACGCCGCGTGATCTGCGCCGGCGTCTGGGTTGGACGGAGCGCACGATCCACCGCCGCTTGGCAGAGCTGGTGGACAGCGGTCACGTGGTCCGTCATGGCCACGGACAGTACGCGCTCGCCGCGACAGGGTCGCTGCCGCTCCCCGACACGGGCCGGGAGATCGTCGGCATACTGGCAGGTGCCGGCGTCGAAGCGCACATTACGGCGTTCGACGTGCTGGCTCGGTTCGCTCACCAGTTCGTCTACGCGTACCCGCACGTCGTCTACGCCGAGCCCTACTCAGTGAGCGAGACAGCACGTGCGCTCGCGGACGCGGGCTTTGTCGTGGTGCAAGCCGGTCGGCAGGGAAGCGTGGAGGTGGGAGACCTGTCCCGTGTCGTGGTGTTGCGAGGGCAGGGCGATGCAGCCCGGCGCTACGGCGTGATCGGGCACGTCGCCTCGCCCGAGAAGGCCTGGGTCGACCTGCTGCGCGAGACACGGCGCAGCAGCCTGCCGTTCGACCTTGGCGAGCTCGGTCGCATCCTGGGCGCCCTGCGGCAATCCGGCTGCGACGAGAGCCGCCTTCGCCGCTATGCGAAGCGGATGCGCTACGACGCCTGGCTCGACGGGATCGAGCAAGCCAGACCAGTACAGGAGAATCCCGAGATTGCCGCCCTGCGCAGCGGCTACCGAACACCGTGAGCATCCCAGCCTCGCAACAACACCTCTTCAAGCTCGACTGGGTACGCAACCCGGCATTGCTTGCCGAGCAGCAGAACGTGACCGGGATCACGAGCCAATACACCGCCGAGATCGCGGCATGGTGCGTCGAGCTTCACCAGCAGTTGCAGGAGCTCGCTCGCGATATGGGCTTGCAGCTGTTGCTGATGGGCGGCAACGGCGCCGCGCTGCGCATGGACCTCGCCAGCTTGCGCGGCAGCGCCGACAACGACTATCTGACCAGCGCCAGCCCACGCGACGTCCAAGCGCTTCTCGACGCTCTCGCGCGTCGCTTCTCCGGCATGCCCGCCGGGCTGCTGCAGCCGAAGCGTATCCCCAAGCCCGAGGGCGCCGAAGAGCTGCCGCTACTCGCCTACAAGGTCCACGTGCCCAAGCTTTTCGATCCCAACCCGAGCATCGATGCCCTCACGGTGAAGCTGGAGTTTCACTTCGATGACGAGCTGCCGCCGTCCGACACGATCACTGTCGCAGCGCGGCGAGCACGTCGGGACGGTTGGCAGCATCCATGTCGACATAGCCACCGCGCCGCGTGCGCTTGCTGATCGCGTGCGCATACTGCTTGAGCAGCCACACCACGGCGAGGCTTCTCGCATATAGCTCCGATGTGGCGCCAGCGTCGATTCGCGCGCCGAGCGCGGTGATGAGCAGCGGCCGGCGGGGACTGTCGTGCAGGTGGTAGCTGAGCACTGTTATCACCTGCTGGCTCTGCAGCTCGATTGCGTAGATCCGGCGGCCCGTCTCACAGGAGGCCCGGTTGAGGATCTCCCGCACTGACCGATCGAAGTGCGCTCGCGGCAGGAACTGCTCACGGGTGCAGACGCGGTATGCCGCAGGTCCGCCTCGTCCCGGCTCGGGCAGACGATGGTCGATGCGCACGGCAGTCCGCTCGCCGTAAGCGGTGCCCTTCGACCTGATCATCACCGCGCCCTCGATGTCGGCGGGAGGCGCGGCTTCGATCTGCGCGTGCACGCGACTTGGCAGCGGGTTGTTGTCTTCCACGCCGCGATCCTACGCACGGCCCCGGTCACCCGTGCGTCTGGAGCTCCAGAGACGGGCGTGCCGTCGAAGGCGGCGCAGCCCTGCTCGGCCCACTCGCGCGCTTCCACTCGTGTTGTGCGCCCTCAGCACTGCGAGTCGGCAGCGCGTCGCGCGCGTGGCTTGGCGCCAACGGGCGGACCTGCGGCCGCGTTGACACCGAGCGCATCGCCGATCTGATCGATCAGGGACCATCCTCCTTGGAGTCGCGGCTGGGATACCACTCCGATCGTCAAGTTCACTCCACCGCACCCTCCGGGTTCGATGTCCGCGACCGCCAGCGGCGCCGCGTGGGGACTCGCGTAGAAGGTCAACTCGACGGTGCTGTCGCCAACGTCGAGCGGGCAGGACCTGAGTCCCGGCTGAACCACCTCGAGCTTGTTCAGCAGTGCGACGATTCCATCGATTTGTCGCACGGATGTTGTTTTCCGCGGCAGCCGCTCGAGTAATGCCAGCGACCTGGATTCTGGGTCCCAGGATCTACTGTTCCTGTCGTGCACGGTGACCCGCAGGAGGTGCGCGTCGGAGGGGATCGTCTCGGAGGCCGGACGAAGGGTGATCCACACAACCTGTGCGTCCGCGCGCAGCGCCGTGGATCCGCTGGGAAGCCGAACGGCCCATATGACCAGCTTGCCGGGACTTCCGGGCGGCGTAAACGCCGCGATTTCGTTCTCTGGCACGTTCGGTCCGCCGAGGCCCCGGCCGAAGGAGACGGGGCGTGTCGTTCCAGCCGGGAGATGCGCGCATATGTAGTCGAGCGCTTCCGCCGGGGCGACGGGGACGAGCCACCAGGCGTGCTCGTCAACCGCGTTGGGGGTCGCCGGCGGGCCGATCCCCGGGCGCGCCAGCAGCGAACCATCTTCGGCGGGCTCGGTCGAGGACTCGCTCGATCCCGGCGGCAGCGGGAGCTCGGCAAGCAAAGACACGGCGTCCCCTTGTGCGGCTGATTCGCTGTCCGGGCCGACCGATGAGCTGGACGCGAGAGGACATCCTGTCGGGATCTCGCTCGCGAACGCGCTCCCGGCGGCGACAGCGTAGCTGGCGAGCGCGAGAAGCGCGGTACACAGCAGCCAGCAAACCGTGGTAGCCGAGCGCCGCGTGCCGGATGAGCGCAGCGCAACGTGCGAGGCCGAAGTTTCCTCGGAGTCAACGAGCACCCCGTCGCGGTCGAAGATCACCATCTCGTACATCGCAGCCGGAAGTAGTTTACGTCCTGCCCTCGCACTTGCCCCGCCGGCTGGAACCGCTCCAAGGCGTCCTCGACCTTAGGCCACCTCCGCGCACCATCGCGCGTTCGCGTCGGCGACGCGGTCGTCGCGCCCGCGTCGAAACCACCGTCCTCGTACTCGTCGGCCAACTCACGGCAGTAGCGAGCCTCCTCGGCAAGCAACTCCGTCACTTTGTCGGCATCCGACCTCGGCTTGGTGCTTGCTGGTCTCACCATCCCGTTTCGCTCCCCGCGCGTGCGCGCTCGCGCTCGGGGACGGCCGACAAGAGACTGGTCTCCCCGCCTCGGTGCCCGTGGATGTTGTCGCGCACCTGCTTACCGCCATAGCCATACACGGCGTAAGGCTCGCCGGTCATCCTCCAGCGCATCAACTGGCTCCCTCGCATTGCCGTGCCACCATCACAGAGTACCCAGGTGCCAGCCTTTACCTTCGATACTCCAATTGAATCCGGACATGCCTCCGGCTTTGTTCTCGAAGTACACCCAAGTCTCCGCGTTACTGTCTTCGCGCAGCACCGTTGGACTCGCAGTGACAGCGGCTTCCCCTTTACCCCCGGGGAGTTCCATCACGCTCCAGCCGTCGTTCCAATACCAGGCAGAGATGCCGTGGTTCTTGTTCTGGAAATATACCCAAGTTTCCGATGTGCTTGGTTCGCGCACCACGCTTGGGCTAGTGCCAGAAGCCACTTCTTCCTTACTGCCAGGAAGCACCATCTCACCCCAGCCGACGCCCGGAGCCCAATCGAACGCAGAGATCCCCCCTTGCTTGTTCTGGAAATACACCCAGGTTTCCGATGTGCTCGGTTCGCGCACCACAGTCGGACTCGTACCTCCTGCGACTTCACTCTCGCCTTCTGGTAGTTTCGTTTTGGGGAGTTCCGTCACGCTCCAACCGGCACCAGCTTTCCAGTACCAGGCCGATACACCAGCCGTCCTATTGGGGAAATACACCCAGGCTTCCTGGGTACCTGGCTCACGGATCACTGTCGGGCTGGCTCCGGGTGCCGCTTCTTCTTTTTTGCTTCCGGGCAGGACCGACTCGGTCCAGCCTACGCCGGGAGACCATTCAAAAGCCGAGATACCGCCCTGCTTGTTCTGGAAGTACACCCAGGTTGCCGATGTGCTCGGTTCACGGGTCGCTGTTGGGCTGGTGCCCGCAGCCGCTTCGCTCTCGCCTTCGGGGAGACTGGCTTTTGGCAGTTCCGTCACTGTCCAGCCCACACCGGGAAACCAACCCCAGGCGGAGATGCCGTGATTTTTGTTCTGGAAATACACCCAGGTTTCCGACGTGCTCGGTTCACGCAGTGTCGTCGGCACGGTACCCGGCGCAATTTCGTCTTCGGCCGTCAGTTTTGTTTTCCCTGCCAGGGACGCTAGAGAAGACTCGCTCCAGCCGTCGTCCCAATACCATGCAGACACCCCGGCGCTGGAGTCGGGGATGTAGAGCCAGGTTTCCTGCGTGCTTGTTTCACGCTGTGCCCAGCTCGAACCACTTTGTTCAACCTGTGTCGTGAATGTCTTGTCGGCACCGTAGACCGTCGTACCTAGACTATTGGTCGCCACCAGGCGATAATGGTAGTACGTGTTTGGCTGCAATCGTGTTGCGGTAGTGCTTACAGGTAGGGTGCTCGTGCCCGAGCCCGCGTCAGTTCCAGGGGATGCCGGCGCCTCTAGCCCGTAAGACGTAGTAGGTCCGTACTGGAAATAGTAATGCGTGTCGGTGGCCTTCGGGTTCACCGTCCCGTTCAGCGTTGCCTGCACCGGCTGCAAGCCGGACGCCGCGTTCGTGGTCGCTTCGGGTGGCAGCGGAGTGTATTCGGTGTAGAGCTTGAGGTCTTCGGATTTCTCCCCAAGTTCAGTGACTTTTTCGCCCTCTATCCCCTGTTCAACGCCTATGAGTGCGTATTCGGCGAGGTTTTCGGAGTAGCCGGTGCCATATTTTGTGTTTGCGGCTTTGATCGCCGCCTCCAAGTCTTCTCCCGTGATCGCCGCTTTGAAGGGTCCGATCCAGGGGTGTTCGCCATAGGTGTAGCTGTTGCCCGAGCCGGCGATCTCGGTGGAGAAGCTGGTACCAAGCTGGAAGGCCGTCATGACTTGGTTCATGATATGACCGTCGGCATCACCTGATTCGGTCGCCTGGTTCACTTTTCCGAGCGGGTTATAGTCGCCCGTCTGCCACTCCACAAAACAGTACTCGAGCAGGTCGCCGTGCGTGGATCCCACCTGTTCCAAGATGGGGCAGAGATACGCCCAAGCACCACCCGGCACGTTGACTTTGCCCGGATATGCGGCACCTTCGACGACAAGGGACGGGGCACCGAAGGAGTCACCCCAAGGCCGGAGGCTCCCTTTCTGGCTAACGAATGAGACATAGTGCTGCATCCCACAAGGTTCGTAAACTTTGGGTTTGTTGGGTTCCACGCAGTATTTGTCGGCCGCGGTCGGCCGTAGCCCCTGCCCCCACTGCGCGCCTATCGCCTGGCACACGTCCCCGTGTCCATCGGTCATAGTGTCCGCTGGCGACGGGTTGAAGCCGGTCAAGCCACTTTCATTGCTTGAATCCCTGGTGTACAGGTGCCCCTCGTTAAGGTTATACGCGTTGCAGTAATCCCCACTTTCGGTCAGGGCGAGGTTTCCGTCTAAAGCGCCTTCCAGCGTGCGCACCGGAGGACTGCTATTGAGAAACCATTCCCCGACGGCCTCGCGGCAGTCGGGCGACGGTGATCCCGGCTGCCCTTCCTGCCAACACGTCGAGTCGTTTTCGCCGTACCAATAGAAGCTCGCAGCGCTCGCAGTAGACGTAACGCCCAGCAGCGCGACGGCCAACGCGGCCGCGAGCGTGGTACGCCGCATCGCCTGTACCGTCCGATGCCCGACCGACGTTGCTCCCAGTGCATCACGCCCCAGTTGCCCCGTGAATCTCATGCGTGATCCTCCAGTCGTCCGTCGCTCGCGGTGCCGTGCAGCGTGACCATCCTCGTATGTTGAGGAACGCCTGGGCACCGTTCTTATCGCTCGCACGCCACTGTTTTTGGTCAGCTCGCGTCCAGCGCATTTCTATACGGGCGACGTGGGCGCCGTCAAGAATTAATAGCTATGTACCGATCGCCGCCCAGCATGTGAATACCGGTGACGGCGTGTCGCGGCGACTTCGAGTGTCAGGCGCGGGAGATTCGGGCAGTTGCCGCTGGATTGAGAGCGATTTGGCCGGGCTCCATGCCCTGGAGCGCCCGCGTGATCGCCTCGCCACGGGATGTCAGCCGCCACGAGTTGCGCTTGCCGAGACCCGTAGAGCGCTTGGCGACCAGACGCTCTCGTAGAAGACACGACAACAGAGCTGAGATCTGTGACTGGTGCGCTACACCGGCGGCCACCGCGACCTCGCGGTTGCTCGCCTGCGGGTGATCTGCCAGGAACAGCATGCACCGCCGCGCACGGTGCGCGTTTGGGTTGCTCAGGAGCGCTGGAATCGCCACTTCCGATCGCGGGGTGTGCGGCGCCGCGGCCTGGATCTCGCGCGCTAGGTGCTCTCCTCGCTCTACCTCGCGGGCAACCGCGCTTGGCGGAAGATACTGCGCCGCGATGAGACCCATCAGCGGGCCGAGCAGCTCGATGAGCGGCGCCGACTTCCCGAAGAGGATGTGCGTGTGGATCATCCCAAGGACCGACGCCATCGCACCGTCAGCGGCGAACTGTGGAGGGCTCGATGGCCCCTCTATCGGCCAGGACGAGACAATCAGAGTTCGTAGCCGTGCCAAATTGCGCTCGCGGCGTCTCAGCGCCCACGAGCCGGCGGCCAGCGACTCCACCAGCCAGACCCTCGCCAGCAGCGACTCGGAGTCCAGCAACACAAGGAACGAGGCCAGCGCCGTGCGTACTCCGTCCCGCCAGGTCTCCTTCTGCTCGAACGCGTCGCTGGCGATCTGCACGGCGCGCTCCAACCCCAGGTCGAGTAACGCCAGGAAACATGCTTCCCGGCTCTCAAAACATCCGTAGAACGTTCGCCGCGACACGCCCGCCCTCGCCACTACGAGCTCGACCGACGCGCCCGAGTAGCCTCGCTCGGCTACCACCTCCACCATCGCACGCAGGATCCGTTCGCGCTGCGCCGCGATCCTACTCCAGGCGGCGTCGCCCGAGATCGGCGGCCGCGCGGCGCGACCGCCGGTTAGCGAGTCGCCGGCCGGTACTGGCCGGCGGCCACAAGAAGACGGCCCTCCTACTGGCGACGCGTCGTGCCGTTCGTCGGGCGCAGCCGCAGACAAGACGCAACACTTAACCGGCGTGGCCGCGACACGTCAAGATGTCAGGTATAGGAACCGTATGTAGTTATGGACGATTAGTGCTACGACCACGACCGTCCAATAATGTGATGCCTTCCCATCTCGTGCGCCTGCACATACTGTTCGCCGTGGGGAGTGAGCCACCAAGCGTTGGCGCGACCGGGGCCGCCCGACTGCTTGGTGAGCAGGCCGACGGCCGCTAGGCGTGACAGGAGTTCGGAGACTTGGCTGAGATGCGATACGCCGATGCCGGCCGCGACCGCCGTGTTGCTCGCGCCCGGGTTCGCCGCTAGGAAGATCACACATGAGCGCGCACGATGCGCACCGGGGTGGCGTAGGGCGGCAGGTATCTGTGCTCTTGCAGGAGCCGATGACGAGCTGGAGGCGCGCTTCTGGGCGATCGTACGCGCTACGTCCTCGCCTCTCTTGATCTCTCGTACGACCTCATGCGGGTCGAGATACGGCGCTACAACGAGGCCGACGAGCTGCCCGAGCAGACCAATGAACGGCGGAGCCTCGCCCGTCACTAGCCGAGTATGGAGGATCCCGGCCACCGAAGCCACCGATCCCTCCGCGGTCAGCTCGGGCGGCTCGCCGTTTGCGCGCGCCTGCTCTCGGCCCACGTCGACCAGGGGATTTAGCGCCGCCAGCTCGCGTGCGCGATGCTGCAGCACCCCAGGGCCCCCACCAAGCGTCTCGACCAAACAGACACGTGCCAGCAGCGGTTGGCGATCCAGGGACACCAGCAACGCCGCGAGAGCCGCCAAGACACCATCCCGCCAGCTAGTTTCGCGCTTGAACGCGTCAGACATCAACGCTCTCGAGCGACTTACAACTTGTCGCAGGACCACCAGGATGCATGCCTCCAGATCCTCGAAGAACTCGTAGAACGTGGAGCGCGAAACGCCCGCGCGCGCGCTCACTCCTGCAACGGTGGCGCAACGCAATCCTCGCTCACCGACCTCGCCCACCGTAGCGTCGAGAATGCGTTTTCGCTGAATCTCCCGGGCCTGCGCACGCGAACCCAGCCTGCGCCTCGCGCGCGCTTCGTCATCTTCAGCGGGCTGCATCAACTATGGCCGCACCAGCTACTCAAATAAAGACGCGTTGATACTCACTGAACTGCGTCACGATATCACTGGACGAATCCATCCAGGATGGGGTGCGAATTGAAGCAAGCAGCAGGGGGGTGGGCTGGGACGATGTCGGCCAGACGAGAGTTGCGGAGAGTAGATAATCCATCGATATGGAACCTACTACATGGCGCTAAGGCCGGGCCGCACGGAGGGTTCGATGCGTGGCAAACACCGCCAAGAGCCCCCAAGTCGCCCTCGGTCGCGCGATTCGCCTACGCCGGGAAGAACTCGGCATCTCCCAGCAAGACCTCGGGCTCGAGCTCGGTTACGACCAGGGATGGATCTCGCACATCGAGAACGGCCGCGCCAACCCGGCTTACGGGACCGCAGACCGCCTCGCTCGAGCACTTGCTTGGCGCTTGTCCCAGCTCGTGATCCTCGCGGAGTCAATCGAGACCGAAGACCGCAAGCCCCTGGACCAACCCTTGCGCGAGCCGAGACGACGTGTGTAGCCCCCCTTGGTCGCGCAGGTCGCGCTGCGCTCGGCAGAATGTGCACGGACGCTAGCGCCCTTTGTGCCGCCGCTCCCGCCGGGGCCTGGCGTGGTAGATCCTGATGCTGGTTTCCGAGACGTTGTTCTCCTTGTCGTAGGCAAGGAAGCTCAGCGTGTGCCAGCCGTAGGGAATGTGCTTGGCACCCTGCCAGTCGAGCGCGCCGAACAGGCTGGGGGCAAAGTCGTTGCTGTCGTAGTTGCGGATCAGTTTGCCGTCGATCTCCAGCCGGATCCGGAACACGCCCTCGGAGCTCTTCGCGGACACGCTGATCGGCAGCGGGCCACGGTAGGTCACGTGGTTTGCCGGCGAGTGCACGGTGATCTTGGGCCCCGTGAAGATGCCACACGGTTCGGTCAGCTGGTCGCCGTTGCGGACGTAGGCCTGCATCGCGGCGAACGAGGGCTTGTGCGAGCCGTTGGCTCGCAGCAGCCCGGAGGTGACGGCGCCTTCGTCCTCGAGCGGGAACCACAGAGCCACCTGCACGTAGGGGGCCTGCGACAAGCAGTGGTAGGCCTGCCTCAAGTAGGTGGCCTGCTGTTCTTCGCTCACGCCGCCCGCCTTCTGGCCGGCGAACGCGCCTTCCGTGCAGGTGGCGCTGGTGGTGCGCCAGCTCGCCTCTGTCATCCAGATCGGCTTGTTATCGCCGTTTGCGAGCATCACTGCGTGGACTTCGCGGTAGGCCAGGAAGGAGTCGGCGATCATGCGGTTGCCCGCACCGCGAACGAAGTCGTAGGGCGAGAGGATGTCGCAGGCCGTGTCCGTGTGCACTCCCACCGCGTCGAAGGAGCCCTTGCCGCCGGCCGCGTAGACACCTTCGAGGAATTCGAAGTCGTTGCCGGTGAGGCCGCCGAGCACGACCGTGACGCTTGGGTCGGCGGCCTTGACCACCGGATAGGTGGCCTGGAGCAGTTGGGCGTACGCCGCTGGGTTCGGGTCGCCTCCCCACCACGCGGGCGCGTCCTCCTCGTTCCAGATCTCGTACGCGCTGACGCGCGTGCCAAACCGCTGGGCGAGCGACCCAACGAACGCGGCATATTCCTGCGGGTTCGCCGGAGGCGTGTTCTCGTTGCTCGAGCCGGTCTCCCACTCCGGCGTATCGACCACATCGAGGATCACTTTCGTGCCGGCAGGCAATGAGCGGAAGGTCTGTTCGTAGTTCTCCAGCCAGTTGGCCGCGTAGACCCCTCGCTCGGGCTCAATGTCGGGCCACGTGATGAACATGCGCACCCAGTGGGTGCCCAGGGCACTGATGTCGTCGATCTGCGCTGGGGTGGCGCTGCCCAGGTTCACGCCGGGTTCGGCGGCTGACGCCGTTGGCGTCCCAGTCCAGGCGACTACGCCTGCGACGAGCAGAGCCAGACCGGCCAGTAGCAGCCGTCGAGCCCCAGCCGCACTCGGTGCGCGGGCCGGCGAAGATGCAGTCACGAGCACGTCTTCTACGTCGGCATCAAGTTTGACCGAGTTGACCGACACCGCTCAACATCGACAGACGGCTGACAGCGGCACTCAATCGCTCTCGCCCGCCCGATCGCTAAAGATCCGCTCCTCGGTGAGCGGCCTACGTATGCTCGTCGTCTCTCGCATCAGCGCCATGACATCGATAGACCGCTCCGGCACGCGACCGATGAACCGCTCCGCGGTTTGGCACACGACCAACTCCGCGCCAACGGTGTCCACGTAGTCAGGATCCCAGCCGAATGGCACCCAAATGAAGTGCACCTCGCGAAACACTTGGGCGAGGAACCAGGAAAGACCCTGGTAGGCCTCGTCGCCAAAGCTATAGGAGTCCCCGAAGACGACGACCGTCCGGTGATCGGGAGCGTCATTGTGCCGGAAGATCCTGCGGGTGCCTATATGACCCCCGATGGCTGTGATCTCCGCCCAATTGTCAGATACGAGAGTCGCGAGCGAGCCGTCCGCTAGCGGCGTCATGACCTCCAGGACAGGCGGGTCGAAGTGCTGACCGAGATCTCCTGCGCCGAGATGCGCATGCGGTGCATATCGCAGCTCCTCGGGAAGGGCTGTTGTCGGAACGCCCAGCTCTCTCAGCGTGGCCAGCGCCAGCAAGAGGTTGCCGCGGGGCGTCAGGTGGCTATCGGTGCGCAGATAGGTCTCGCCCCCCGGCCGAGCTCCGCGTAGAGCCTGCTCGGGGTAGACGAGGGCCAGCCCGCCCTGCTCGAGCAGCGAGAGTACCGGTCGTTGTCCGCGAGGGGTGAGGTCCTGGGGGAACACATCGTCGTAGACGGCCAGCTTCTCTGGCACCACCAGGAATGCGACGCGCCGACCCGTCCTACGGGCAAAGTCGCATCGCTCTGCGATTAGCCGCTGCCAAGCCTCGAGCCACCCCTCGGGAGCCGGCACTTCGCCGCGATGCGAAGCAACGTTGTTGTTGGTGCCCCCGTAGATGAACAGGTATCCGCGCTGGCCGATGATCACCACTCCGTCGGGCGAGAGCTCGCCGACCGGCCGCGCAAACGGCTCCCATCCATCGATCCAGCAGTTCAGATACGGAATCCGCATGCTCGACCGGCTCATCTCCCGTCTAGCGACGCGCTGGCGATACTCCTCGGAGCTCATGACTCCGTCCAGGAAGGCGCGCAACGTCGCGCTCTGCATGGAGACCGCAATGTCTCCTGGCGTCGCCTCTCGGCCGAGGAACTCCCTGAATACGGCCGCGATGTCCTCTGCTCGGAGGTCGCCAGTCGAGACATTGAGAGCCGGCTGCTCGAGACCCTGTTCGGACATCGATCCAGGGTAGCCACCTGGGTCCAGCTCGGCGGCGGCTCGGTAGACTACGGCTAGGTGTCGATGCCATCTACCTCCGACGACCTCGCCGCCCTGGTTGCCCGCACAGATTTTCTATGGCACCAGCGCTTCGAAATGGCACCAGGGGTGTTCGCGCCTGGCGCCAACGACGTCGACTGGCTGCTGCACACTGCCGGCGTCCCACGCAACCTGGCTGGCGCCAGCGTGCTTGACATCGGTACCACCAACGGTGGTGCGGCGTTCGCACTGGAGCGTCGCGGCGCGTCTCGGGTGCTCGCAACGGACATCGTCGACTCAATGCACTTCGGCTTCCAGGCGATCCGCAGGGCACTGGGGTCGGACGTCGAGTTTCGGCAGCTCAGCGTGTACGAGCTCTCGCGGGTCATACGAGAGGAATTCGACTACGTCATTTTCTGGGGCGTCCTCTATCACCTTCGTCACCCGCTCCTGGCGCTTGACAACGTACATGCGGTCACGCGTGGCACGGCATACGTCGAGACGGCCGTTTGCGACTCAGAAATGGTCGAGCTAGCCGCCGAACCCGTGGCGCGCTTCTATCGCCGCGACGAGCTTGCCGGCGACAGTAGCAACTGGTTTGCCCCGACTGTTCGCACTCTTTCCGACTGGTGTCACTCTTCTGGGCTCGAGCCCACCAGGGTGACCGCGTGGCCCCCGGAGGCGCCGCAGCGAGCCATGGTTACCGCCTCGTCCGCGCGTGTGCCCGAGTACCAGACGCTCTCCTACGAGCGGCCGCTGTCCACCTCAGTTGCCGGCCTCGGGCAGGACGGCAGGGTGGACGCTCTCGCCGAGCGCTAGCGTGACCGCCCGCGCGTCGCTCTGATCTGCCGCCGAGCGTGCCGGCGTCTCGCCAGACCCGTTCGTAGCCAGCAGCCCCTGCCCGCCCGCAACGACCGCGTACTCGCCCGCCACGAAGCGGTCGCGCTCGATATCGCCGTCCCCGTTCGGATGGAACACGAACGCCGCCGGGAAGCCCGACGCCCGACACAGTGACAGCGCCACCTCGGGGAAGATCGGATGCTGGTGGGTGAGATCCACCCAGAAGGCCTTCAGCGCAGCTGGCGAGTGCGGGTTGACGGTCTCGGCGATGAAGATCCCGTCCTCGTCCAGCTTCTCACGCGCCAAGCGAAAGAGTCGTAGCAGTGCGTCATAGGGTAGATGCTCGATGACCTGGGCACAGAAGATCGCCCCGAGCGACCCGTCCTTGAGCGCATCAAGATAGTCCAGGCCATCGCCGCAGACGACCTCGGTATGGCCCTTTTGATGGCACCGGCGCACCATCCCCGGGTCTGAATCGACACCCAGGTAGGCGACTCCGCGATCGGCCAGGAGGTCGAGGAACTCCCCTCGCCCGCAACCCAGGTCAAGCACTGGAGCGCGAGCGCCGATCAGCTCCAGATACGCGCGCTGGCGGTCGCGGATGAACTCCTCCGAGCCCCTGAAGATATCCTCGAACGAGCGGTAGGCGTCGCCGTCCTCGATCCTTGGGTCGCCGCGATACCCCTGTATGACCCCAACGCCTGGGTGAACGATCTCACTGAACGGCTGACCGCTCATATACGGGAGAGCGTGACCCTCCCACTCCATCTGCTGCACCGACCTCGCGAGCTCGGCCATCGCCGACTCGAGCGCGCCGGTCGAGCGGGTGAAAGCAGCCTCGAGTCCCTGCGTCGAGCGCATCAAACCCGCGATGTGCTCCCACAGTCCGCGGCGCGAGGCCTCGCTGCGTGCCTCCGCCAGCGCCGTCGCATGGCGCTCGCTGGCCTCGAGGTCGAGGCGCTGCAAGCCCGCCTCGAGCGAGCCCACGGCGCGCGCCAGATCGACGTTCACCGCGCGCGCCAGATCGACGTTCACCTGCTGCTGGTAGGCCGTGTACGGCCTCATGGCCCGCAGCACGAGCCGGCGCACCATACGCCCCGGCAACCCGAGGCGCAGGCGCGGGCTCGACGCAGGTCCCGCCGCGACCAGCTGCTCCAGCGCGCTTGTCGAGGACACCGCCAGCGCGCGCTTGGACAGGCGCTCCTCGTGGCGCTCGCGGAGCAGGTCCAGGCGCTTTGCCACGATCTCCCCGGCGGCTTGTGCCGAGTGTGTCCGGCGAATGTCCTGACCACCGCGGCGGCCGCGCTCGGCCGCCAGCGCCGGCTGCTCGAACACCTCGCGCATCAGGCGCGCGGCGTCCTCCACGTCCGGCTCGGCCCACCGTCCCGCCGCCGGATACGGAGCGGCATCCTGCCCGATCTCGACGAGTCTGTGATCCACGAGGAAGCTGTTGCGCTCGTTCATGAAGTCAAGGTTTCCCGAATAGCCGGTCGCAATCACCGGCTTGTCCAGGTACATAGCCTCGGCCATCGTCAGGCCGAAGCCCTCGGCGCGATGCAGGGACACGTAGCAATCGCACGCGGCCACCATCATGTTCTTGCGGTCGGGCGCGAGGTAGCTGTCGATTATGTGCACGTCCTCACGCGTCCCTGCGGCCGCGATCAGCCGCGCGTGGTTCTCCGCGTCGGCATCGCCGTTGATCGACTTCACCACCAGCACGGCACCGTCGTCCGGGCCGAACGCGCGCTTATAAGCCTGGACTACGGCGAGCGGGTTCTTGCGCTCGAACACGCTGTGGTAGTCAAAGGAGAACAGGAACATGAACCCCTCGGGGAGCCCTAGTTCAGCGCGCGTTGCTGGCAGCAGGGGAGCCATTTCGACAGGCAGTGTGATCTTGGTGATCGGCACCGTCGAGAGCGCGCCGATCGCGTGCGCCATGTGATCGGTCGCGAGCCACAACTCGTCGACGTGGTCGAAGGCGGAGGTCCAGATCGCCGGAAACTGGTCGACCTCCCAGAACCACATCCCGATCGAGTACCTCGTGTCGAAGAACGCCCTTCCGGCCTGGGCCGCGAACTCCCCCAGCATGTCGGCGTTCATACAAATCAGGTTCACCGGAAACCGCGCCGCCGTGTAGTCGAGTTGCGCGAAGCCGTGACCCTGCCGGTTCGGCGGGATCGTGCGTCCGTGCACCGGCAGCAGGGGCACACCGCCTGCGTCGAGCGCGCTGACGAGCTGGCGCGCCGCCTCGCCGGTGCCCAGCTCCGAGCGGAAGTAGCCGACCACGTTCACGCCCCACGCGGGCGTCTGGCGCGGCTCTCCGGGGCTGGCGGGCTGCAGCGCGAGCGCACTCCGCTCGCCGTCGTCGCCCTCGCCGTCGGCACCCGGCGATACCGCGGGTCGCGGTGTCGACGAGAGCAGGGCAAGGCCTGGCTCCTCGACCACTCCAGACTCCTCAGCCCAACGCAGCAGCCCGCTCGTGTCCTCGTCGAGGTTCGTGTACGCCTGCTGCAGGTCGGGGCGGCTCCGGTAGACCTCGGCCAGGACGCGGCTGACACCAGCGGGACCGCCGGGAGCCTGCGCGGAGATCCAGCGCAGCAACTGCTTCTCGCCGGCCGCGGTGAACGGCGAGCCGTAGACCTCGCCCTCCTCGACGGCGGCTGCGTACAGCCCGCGCAGCAGCGGGCTGTATGGGGCGCCGGAGGGAAGTAGGCCAAACGTGTAGGGCCAGCCCTTGGTCTCGGCGTAGCCCGCTGCATCGAGCTCCGACGCATACTGCCGACAGATCCGCTCGAGCGCGCTGATCGAGCTGAGCCGCACCCGCGTCTGATGGCGGCTGAGCACGTTGGGCTGCTCCGGGTCGAAGCCGCTGAAGTGGTAGAACGCGAGCGGCACGCCGTCCGCCGTGTAGCGGGCGCCGTCGTACTCGAAGCGATGGCTGTGCAGGTTCCAGTAGGCGAGGTTGTACTGCGGCTCGCGCACGATCGCGTGGTCGGAGACCAGCCCCGGAGCGAGGTCGAACCAGCGCTGATCAACGAAGTATCCGTTCTGCGGGTCCACGCGGCAGTCCCGCAGCAGCCGCTCGCGCCACCAGCGCAGCAGCGTGTCGACCTCCTCTCGCGCGCCGAGGGATACGTAGCCGAGGTTGTAAACGCCGGCGAGCAGGATGTCGACCTGGCTCGGGCGCTCACCGTCGTCGGGCAGCGGCTCGACGTTGTGCGGCGTCAGCACCACGCCATGCTCGCGCGCGAGCGCATCGAGCCGCTCGAGCGAGGAGTAGATGCGGATATCCGGATCCAGATAGGTGATCGCAGGGCGACCCTCGCTCAGGAGGTGCGCTAGCAGCCATGGCTTCACGGCTGTTGAGAGCTCCAGGACCGTGTAGCGAAGGACCATCTCCTCGAACTCTGCGCAGCCGATTTGCTCGGGAGTGAGGATCGTGAACGGCTCCTCGCCCGGGTCGATGTAGCCCTCGTAGTCGTCGATCACCAGCGCGAAGCAGCGCCCGTCCTGGTGATGCTCGGCGAACGAGCTGGCCAGCACCCGTGCCTGCGCCACATAGTTCTTGGCAATGATCGTGCAGATGTCCACGGACGCAAGCTAGCAGCGGGCCGGGCGCCGACGCGGCGGAACCGCGACCGGCGCGTCAGGCGCTTCGATACCAGTCGACTAGCCGACCGCAGGCCGCTCGCACGGGGACGATCCGCTCCGTGCCTACAGATGTGGCGATCACTGTGCCGAGTTCCGCCGCGTCCGAGTCGGGCGTCAGCCAGTACTTGACGACGTGGAGCCTGAGCGTCACAGGACCGGGCTGCGACACCACGATTCGCCCGATCGGCCAGCGCGGACCGGGGCGCTCAAGGTTCGCTGGCAAGGTCGTCGCCAGGCCGCCGCCCGTCACCTGGATCGGCAACGGACTGAAGTACGGCGCCTCGAGTGCCCACGTCCCCGGAGTCAGATGGAGGCTCACGGTGACGGTAGTTCCCGGGCCGATCGGCGGCACGGGAACTTCAGGCGCGGGCGGTCTGACGGCAGCGATCCCTCCCGCACGTACGATCGCGCGCCCGGTGGGCGTCGAGCAGTTCAGTTCGGCCGCCGCCTTCGGACCCTCCGCGAGAATCTTACGGGGGCTCACCTCCCCCACGCGCCGCCAGAGCTCGTAATCGCGCGTCGTTCGCACGAGATGCATCTGCGGCGGTGGTTCGCTCGCGGCAGCGTCGCGCGTGGTGATGAACCAGTCGAAGGCGTTGATGGATTTCGCGGTCACCGTGTCGAAGTCAAGCGGCTCCGGGTACTGGAAGTCCTTTTCCGGGCGTAGTTCGACCTCGGGAACGCCAGCGTAGAAGGCAGCAGTGACCCGGGCACCGGCGAGCTCCCACGCGTAGAAGTCGTCATCAGCGAGAAAGAGTGTCGGTTCATGACCGAGCAGCGGCCGCAGGGAGCGCAGCTCGAGCAGGTGCGCGGTCGAGCCAACTTTGCTGTAGCGCAGCGCTTCCCAGCTCGAGTCCACCACTCTCGCCGCCAGTGCCAGGGCAAGCAGAGGGACGACTACCCTCCAGCCCGAGCTCCGCGGGAACGAGCGCCCTACCAGGGCCAGCGACGCCAGGAGCAGCAGCAGCGGCGCGAGGATCACCAGCGCCTTGGCGGCGACATACGGCGACTGGCTGTGGTTCGCGTCAACCCATATGAGCACCGATGCGCCAGCCGCAGCCGCGAGCATCCAGCGCCCATTTCGCACCATCGCGACACCGCCCGTAATCACGAGCGCCAGCACGAATGCGGTCCACATGCCGGCGGTGAACGCGGGGGTGGCCGGGAACCGGAGATCGGGCGTGTTCCACGTTCCGAATGCCTCCCACACAGGAAGCGGGGCGATCAGGTTGCCGAGACTGGTCTGGGGGATGGCGGCGCTCGCTCCCTGCGAAACCCATTTCTCGACGCGCGGTATCTGTGGTACCAACACGAAGATCAAGACTCCGAGTCCGATCGCTCCCGGCACCAACTCGGCTCGCAGCGCACGCCAGGCAGCTCCCAGGCCAGCGGTCCACAGCGCTCCGGCTGCGCGCCCCACCAGCCATATAGCGACGAAGGCAGCCGGCCAGGCGAGACCTTGCAACGAGTAGACCGACACCGCGCCGGCCATCACGAAGGCAAGCGGTATCCAGCGTCGCCAGCTCAGCTCGTCGGGCTGGAAGCCGCTCAGGATCAACGCCGCGGCAAGCGTAAACAGCGCCTCCATCAGCTCCTTGAAGGCGCCCTCGCCATAGTAGGCGGCAATCAAGAAGGGAATGCCGGTCACCGTTGCCACCAGCACGCGCGCCGGCCAGCGAACCCGAGGAAGGCAAGCCTGGGCGGTCCATGCCAACAACACCGGAATGGCCGCCGTCAGTCCTGCGAACGCGAGATCGATACGGATGTCGAGACCCTCGGCAAGGGCTGCCGCAAGCGCGTGGGGGCCCAGCGGATAGGAAGGCAATAGCGGCGAAACCGTCGCTACGGCGGCAGATCGGTAGGCTTCGGCGAGGAGCAGATGCTCGCCCATGTCGTTGTCGAACGACATCCCCAAAGTGCCGGCTCGGCCCGACGCCGCGAACGGCACGAGCACGAGCAGGGCGACGGGCAGCCCAGCGAGCAGCCCGGCCAGCGGCGGACGATGTTGAGGTCTGCGGATCCAGAGCGCCAGGCCCGCGACCATCAGCAGGGCGATGACTGCCGCGACGGTCAACGCTCGGCCTGGCACGTGGATCGCCGGCACCGCGAGCAGAATCAGCGCGGCCAGACCCACGGGCGGCGCCAGCCAGTTCCAACGATGCGCACCGCAGATGGCCAGGATCCCCTGCCCGAGAGCCAGAGATCCGACACAGGTCACGACGGCGCTCAGGATGAGGACAACCATGGCGGGGGAGAGCATACGGATCACCGCCGCTGCCTCTTGGACGCCGCATGGCGTCGGCTACGCGCGTAGGACGCTCGCCCCCTCCGCCTCCGCGTCCGACTCTGAGGCCGGATCCTGGGGCTGTGCCGCGGACAACCGCGATGAGCGCCGGGCCACCCCGAGCAGCGCCTCCCACTCGCGCGGCCACGCAATGCGCGAGCCGACCGTCACGAGCAGTGCCGCCAACACGGTTGCACAGAGGTAGCTTGCGAGGCCGTCTCCGAGCGCTAGGAGAAGCGCGGTCGACGGGGCGAACGCGCCGGCGAGAACGATCACCTCGCGTCCGGTCGCGCGCAACATGCCGGCGACCACGGTGCGCCATCGAGCGCCGAACGCCCAGCGCATCTGTACGAGCGACACGCCGATCGTCACCAGCGACAGGGCTCCCGCGATCCCCTCGATGCCGGCGACCGAACTGACCGCCGCCGCGAGCACGGTGACGCCGAGCACCAGCGCCGCGGACAGGCCGGCCAGCCTTCGCAGCTCGGATCGCGCCAGAAGCTCGACCACCGCGAAGATGCCGGCGGCCGAAGCCAGTATCCAGCCCACCAGACACAGCAACGTGAGCAGGATCCGGGTAACGTCTTGGCCGTGGAAGCCGGACCCGAGCGCGAAGCCTAGGACGGGCTTTCCGATCAGCATCACCATCGCCACCACCGGCCCCACGAGCACAACTGTGAAGCGAAGGCTCCACAGTCCGGCCGCGGCCGCGTCCTCGGCGCGATTGCTGCTCGCGAGCAGGGCTGGTGAGCGGACCATCGCCGTTACGTTCGCCGTTACGCCCAAGAGCATCGAGGCGAGCACGTACGCGTAGGCGAACAGAGTCGTTTCGCCGCGACCGACGCGTGCTGCCACTGCCACACAGACCACGTACGCGACGTTTGTGCCGATGAATGTCGCCGATGCATACGTGAGCTTGCCCGCCTCCGCCCCCATCTCCATCCCCAATACGGGCGAAGGACGGGTTGGTCGCCATCCCGTCCTGAGCAGCGTCACACCGAACACGAGAGTTAGCCACACAGCGGCCGCGGCTAGTCCGATCGCGGCGCCCGTCACGCCGGCCTCCGAGCGGACCAGCAGGAACGTGCCGATACTCACGATGCCCGATGGAAGCATGCCGATCCCGATGGCAGCGAAGGACCCGCGCACGGCCAAGGCCGTCGCGAGCATCGCCGCCAGCAGCTGCCCGAGTAGGGCGATCCAGAGGATCCGCAGAGATGTCGCCGCGATCCCATGCGGGTCAGTGGTGACGAGCAGTCGGCCGAGTGGACCCGCCAACACGACCATTGGCAGGGCGATCACGACGGAGATTACGACGACCGCCCCGAGCAGCCGGGTCGTCGTCTCATGGCCTGGCGCCCGCACCAGACGAGAGACGGCCGTCAGTCGAAACGTCTGAGCGAAGGTGAGGCCGACCGCGTAGACGCTGTAGGCGGCGAAGAACGCGTCCGTCTTGGCGTTCTTCCCAAAGATCTGGGCGACCAGGACCGCGAGCACGCCGCCCAGGACCATGAGCGCCCCTTGTCCGACAGCGACCAGCGCCGTCTCCCTGCCGCTTGGCGTTCTCGTCGCGGCCGGGCTACCGGAAGCCAACGGTGGGCGGGCGGCCTGAGGCATCCAGCGACAGTATCGGCCTTTGACCGCCTACCCGGGCAGGCCGCCGCCGAGTTGCAGCATCGAGCGTTGCAGAAATACCTCGAACCGCACCGGCAGGACCGAGCGCGAGCCGAATACGACCGGATAGAGCACGCGCTTCCACACGGCGGGCCGCTCCAGTCCGCGCAGCTGCTCGCGGCGCGACATCAGACGGGCATTGCGTTGTACCAATTCCGCGTATAGCTCTTTGTGCCGGCGACGGGCGATCACCAGCATACGGCTGTCTCCGTGGATGCGGCGACGGTAGACCGCACGAGCACTGTAGACGCCGGCCACGTTCAGCTCGATCAGTCGGAGCCACAGGTCCCAGTCCTCATAGCCCCATGGCCGCTGCCAGCCACCGGCACGCTCAAGCACCGTTCGTCTGAAAAGCGAGCACACCGGATACGGGTTCACATAGGTCAGCGTCCAGGGAAGAAACCGGTCTGGTGCACGGTAACGACCGTCGTAATCGCCGAACACGACGTAATCACCCCAGGTGAATCCCGCCTCTGGATGACCTTCGAGTACCTCGGCCATAGCGCGAAGGGCGCCGGGTTCGAGCAGATCGTCGGCATCAAGCGGATACACGAGCGGAGCCGAGGTGGCAGCGAGTCCGGTGTTGCGCGCGGCGCCGAGCCCGCCGTTCTCCCGATGCACAACGATGACCCCACCCTCCTCTAGGGCATCCAGGCGCCTGGCCGTCTCGGGATCGGTGGAGCCATCGTCGACGACCACCACCTCAACCGGCTCGTCCTCGCTGATCGAGGCGACAGCTTCCTCGACCAGCTGTCCATCGTTGAAGCACGGGATGATGACAGCGAGACGCGTCAAGTTCTCATGCGTCTTCGTGACGCACACTCGAGATCGCCACTGCCTCCGGTGGAGGCTCGTCGTGCTCGGCAGGCGTCTCCTCTGGAGTTGACTGAGCTTGGCTTCCGGTGCGCAGCGCAATCTCCTGTACCAAGGCCGTCAGGCGACGTTCGAGCTGGCTCACCCGGATGGAGAAATTCAAGAGGAGAAAGAAGACGAAGAGCAGGCCGAAGAAGTACAGGGTGCTTGCCTCTGATATGGCACCGATCGCATGCGTGAGCGTGCGAAGCGCCCCACCCCAAGCCGCCAGTACGATCAGGACCAGCGCGGTCGCCACCCAGAGGACCGAGTACTCCTCCTTCATGCGCCGACGCCTGACCAACTCGACGATCAGCCCCAGCAGCATCACGCTGCCCAGGATCGCCACGATTCGTGTGTTGGTGCTAATCACCGGGAGCCTCGACTCTGACGGAGTTCTGGGTGCGTGGGCGTAGCATCGTTACCAGGATGGAGAGCATCATCTTGTACACGTAGTAGAAGCTGCGATGTCCGGAGTGCATGGACTGTCCCGGCGAGGGTGCCATCTGTACCGGCACCTCGCGCACGCGGTAGCCCGAGCGATGCAGCAGGATCAGAATGTCAGCATCGGGGTAGTCGGCGGGGTACACATCGGAGCAGAAGAAGCGCGCAACCTCGATTCGCATCAGCTGCAAACCCGAGGTCGGGTCCGAGACGTGCTGACCAGTCACCCGCGTGGCAATGCGCGCGAACAGCCCGATACCTACCTGGCGAGCGAGCGAGGGCTGGTAATGGCCGTCCTGATCCAGGAAGCGAGAGCCCACGACGACATCCGTCTCGCCCTCACGCAGAGCCTTGATCATCACTGGAAGGAACTCGGCTCGATGCTGGCCGTCGGCGTCGATCTGGCCAAGGATCTTGTATCCGCCACGCACGCCGTACTTGTAACCGGTCTGCAGCGCCGCGCCGTAACCCGAGTTGACTGGCAGCGACAGCGTTATCGCGCCCGCCGCCGCGGCCTCGGCTGCCGTACCGTCGGCCGAGCCATCGTCGACCACCAGCACGTCCGCCAGCGGCAGGTTGCGCTTGACGTCGCGCACGACGGCGCCCACGCGGCCAGCCTCGTTGTAGGCAGGCACCACTATGAGAATGCGATCATCGTTCATTTTGCTTGGGTGGCAAGGGGCCGTTCGACTTGGGCCTGGGTGCAGGCTAGCTCTTACCACGACGGCCGTGCAGCTCCGCCAGCTCAGCCGCCAGGCGGCGCAGCAACGCCAGCGTCTCCGCGTGTTGGCCCCGCTGCTGGTCCTGCAGCGTGCTGGCGACCTCCCGCAGACGGTCGTCGAGTCGCTCGACGTTGAGCTGCATCGCGGCATCGAGGCGCCGCTGGTGCTCGACGTTCGCACGCGCCCAATTCGTGACCGGTCGGTAGACGCGTGCCTTCAGGCGCCCGAGCCGACCGCGACCTATGTCGAGCGCCGGCGCGTCGCCGATCAGCTCGCGCATTTCGCGTTCGCGGCTCAACGCCGGGATGTGAGCAAGGCGCAGCGTGCGCGCCCCCCCTTCGCGCAGGCGCCGCTGAACGAGCTCGAGACGCCGCTCCATGGTCTCGCCCGCGACAGCCGGCGCGTGGCGCTCGAGAACCTGGCGGCGCGCAAGCTGACCGCGCTCACGCGCGTGCTGCTGGTCGGTGAAGACGTGACGCATCAACGCCGCGGCATGCTCGACATCGGGCTCGGCCCACACCGCGTCCGGCGCGTATGGGTAGGCGCCGTCGCCCACCGCGACGGGCGTGTAGTCGACGAGATAGGAGTTCTCGTCGTTCATGAACTCGAGCGAGCCGCCGTAGCGCGTCGCGATCACCGGCTTGCCGAGCATCATCGCCTCGGCGAGCGGGATACCAAAGCCCTCGGACCGGTGCAGGGAGATGTAGCAGTCGCAGGCCGCGATTATCGCGTTCTTCTCGGCGACCGGTACGTAGTGGTCGAGCAGCACGATGTCCGCGTGGTCCCCGGCGGCGAGCACCGCACGAGCGTGCTCACCGGGATGCGTGCTGGCGTTGATCGACTTGACCACGAGCTTCGCGCCCGAGCCCGGCGGGAACGCGCGGCGGAAGGCGTCGATCACGGCGACGGGGTTCTTGCGCGCCGCCACCGAGTGATAGTCGTGGACGCACAGGAACAGGAAGCCGTCCTGCGGCAGGCCGAGCTGGGCGCGCGAGCGATCGGCGACCTCCGGGGCGACGAGCGGCAGCCGCACCTGCACGACCGGCACCGGCGAGCTCGGCGCGATCGCCTCGTAGATGTGACGCGAGGCGACCCACACCTCGTCGATCAGCTCGTAGGCTGGCGTCCAGCTCGCCGGCGGCTCCCCCGCCTCCCACCACCACAGCGCGATCGAGTAGCGCCGCTCGAAGAACGCGCGGCCGGCTTCGCGCGCGAACACGGGGATGCCGTCGCCGTTGATGCAGAGGATGTTGATCGGGTAGGCGGCATCGTCTGGCGTCATGTAGGAGAAGTCGATGCCGCGGCGACTCGGCGGCATCAGATGGCCTTGGATTGGCAGCGCCGGAATCTGGCGCGCGTCCAGACCGGCAATCAGCAGGCGCGCCGCCTCCCCCACGCCGAGCTCGGCCGTGAAGAAGCCGACGACGTTGACTCCCCACCGCGGCTCGCCTTCGTGCACGTGCGGGTCTGCGTCGCGATACGCCACCTCGGGAGTCGGCGGCAACAGCTCCTGCACGAGCCCCTCCTGCTCGCCGCCGTGCACGCACAGCCAGCCCGCGTAGCCCGCGCCGTCGGGCCCATCGATGTGCGGGTAGCCCGAGCTCAGGTCATCGCGCGCCCGCCAGATCGCGATGTGCAGGCGGGTGAGGCCGGCGGCGGCGCCGCGGTCGCCGGGCTGCTGCAAATACTCGTAGAGCTCACGGCGCCCGGCCGCCGTGAACGGCGAGCGCGTCACCTCTCCGTCGACGATGGCAGTTGCCAGGAGCGTCCTGATCGTGTCGGTCAGGCGCAGTCCGTCCTCGAGCTCCGCGTAGGGTGGGGGACAAGCGAGATCGGCTGACCAGCCGGCCGCCTGCAGATCGCGAACCTGATCCTCGATCAGCCGCCTGACAGCCGGCATGCCGCTCAGCCCGATGCCCTCGCCGCCGTCGAGCCACGCCGGCGGGTCATCTGCGTCGAGCTCGCTCAAATCCACAAGACGCGGCACGCGCCCGTCGATCAGCAGCTCGTCCGCGCGCTCGCCGACGGCGCCGCTGTGGATGCACTCGGCAAGCGTCCATGGGTCCACCCCGTAGCCAGCGTCGCGCAGGACCGCCACACCGTCGGCGACGGCGGGCACGGCATCGAGCCAGCGGCGGACCGCGCCCCCGCCTTCATCGCCAGCGATCATGAAGTACCTCGGCCAGGCGGCGAGCAGGGCCGCGCTCGCGGGCCCCGCTTTGAAGCCAAGCGAGTGGCGGCTGAACGCGCCTCGCGTCGGCTCATCGCCGAAGACGCGTAGCGGGTAGTCGCCGGCGCGCGCGCGACCGACGAGCACGATGTCGTGGTCGGGCAGCAGCGCGAGCAACTCCTGCAACGGAGCTAGCAGCCGCTGGCCGGCTCCGAGGTAGAGAACGGAGGAGGCGCCCGCCTCGAGCACGTGGCGCACGAGGTGCGGCAGCACCGCGAACGTCAGCGCCGCCGGCGCGTTCGTGCCCGCCAGCAGCCCCGCATCCGCGCCCGCCACCTGATCGAATCCCACGAGACGCGCGTGTGCGATCTCGCCGACGCTCAGCGGATCACCATCGAGCAGCAGCACCGTGAGCTCGGCGTCCGGGTGATGCGCGCGCAACGTGCTCGCCGTCACGCGTACCCTCGCAAGCTGCCGCCGGCTTGCGATCGTGCAGACGTTCACGGCCGAATTGTATGTTGGCCCGCTTCGGAGTCCGCACCAGGGCGGCTGCTAGCTTCCTGCCCGTGGTGAGTCTGAGAAACCGTCCGCGGATGCGCCGCCTTGTCGAGCGCGCGTCCAGCGGCGCGCTCTGGCGCGTCGGCTCGGCCTATCAGCTGGCGCTTCCCGCGCCGCCGGCCCCGCCGCGACCCGAGCCGCCGCCCCCGCCTGAGCCGCCCGCGCCCACGCCCGCCGATCTCGGGCGCGAGGTTGCGCCCGGCGCGTTCGCAGTCGAGCGAGCGTCCGTGTCCCACCTGCTGTTCGAGCGCCTGAGCGCACAGGACGTCGCCGAGGTGGAGCGGCGCCTGCCGGAGTCGCCGGAGCTCCAGGCGCACTACGCCGCCGCACCGACGCAGACGGTCCGCGAGGCCGTGATCCTGATCGCCGGCGTGTGGCTCGGCGTGAACGCGGTCACAGACAAGACCGGCCTGACATCGGCGCAACCGCCCGAGGACGTGCACGCGATGGCCCGCGGACCACTCGCAGCAGCGGGAGGTCTGTACGAGGCCGATCTCATCGCGGGCGCGCTGTCGAGCGTCGGCGACGAGCTGGCGACGGTCGGCAGCGCGCTTGACTTCGGCTGCTCCTCTGGACGGGTACTGCGCGCCATCGCCGCCGCGCACCCCGAGATCGGCCTGCACGGCTGCGACCCCAACGCGGAGGCGATCGCGTGGGCGGCCGAGCATCTACCGGGCGTCGAGCTCTTCGTAAACGACGACGCCCCGCCGCTGCCGCTGGCAGATGCCTCGCTCGACCTCGTCTACGCGATCTCGATCTGGTCGCATTTCGAGCCGGAGCTTGGCCTGCGCTGGTTCGAGGAGATGCGGCGCGTGCTGCGGCCCGGCGGCCACCTCGTGTGCACGACGCACGGGCTGATCTCGGTGGCGTACTACGCGCTGCACGAGCTGCGCACCCCCGAGCAGTCCAAGGAGATCGCCGCGGCGCTCTACCGCAGAGGCTGGTGGTACGCGCCGGAGTTCGGCGAGGAGGGCGACTGGGGCGTCGTCAACCCCGACTGGGGCACGGCGTTCCTCTCGCCGGAGTGGATGCTCGCGCAACTCTGTCCGCAGTGGCGCGTTCTAGAGTTCGCACCCGGGCGCAACCAGTACAACCAGGACGTATATGTGCTCCAGCGCGTCTGATCTCGTGCTCCAGCGCGTCTGATCTGCCGCGTAGCCGCGTTGCTAGCGTTCACCGAGCCTTGTCGACCACGACTCCACTAGCGGCAGACTTGCCGGCCGCCAGCCGGCCGACGGCGCCCGTGGCCGTCTCGATCGAGCACGTCAGCAAGACGTTCCGGCTGCCGCACCGGCAGTACTCGACGCTCAAGGAGCGCGCGCTGCATCCTTTTCGCAGCACCACCTACGACGAACTGCACGCCGTCAAGGATGTCTCGCTCGAGATCGCCGAGGGCGAATTCTTCGGGATCGTGGGGCGTAACGGCAGTGGCAAGAGCACGCTTCTGAAGTGCGTCGCCGGCATCTATCGCGTTGATACAGGACGGATCTCGATCGCGGGCAGGCTCTCGCCGTTCATCGAGCTCGGCGTCGGCTTCAACCCCGACCTGAACGCGCGCGACAACGTGGTGATCAACGCGATCATGCTCGGCCTGAGCCGCAAGCAGGCGATGCAGCGCTTCGAACACGTCGTCGCGTTCGCCGAACTCGAGGGCTTCATGGACCTACGCCTCAAGAACTACTCCTCGGGGATGCTCGTGCGTCTCGCCTTCGCCACGGCGATCCAGGTCGACGCGGAGATCCTGCTGATCGACGAGGTGCTCGCCGTCGGTGACGCGGCCTTCCAGCAGAAGTGCTTCGAGGAGTTCTTCCGGCTCAAGCGCGAAGGCCGGACGATCGTGTTCGTCTCGCACGACATGTTCTCCGTCGAGCGCTTCTGTGACCGCGCGATGCTGATGGAGCATGGTGTCGTGACCAAGATCGGCGAGCCGCGAGCGATCGGGCGGGCTTACCACGAGCTGAACTTCGGCCAGCTCGCCCATGAGGCTCCGCAGGAGAGCGGGCCTGCCAGCGGCACAACGATCGCCGAGGCGTGGTTCGAGAAGGCCGATGGGGAGCGCGTGACGAGCGCCAGCCAGGAGGACTCGCTGGGCATGTGCTTCGAGGCGCACCTTGGCGAGGACCTACACGATCCGGTGTTCGCGGTGACGCTGCGCACCGAGCTCGGGCACACGATCGTCGTCGCGCGCTCAGACCAGCACGGTAAATCCAGCGGCTCGTTCAAAGCGGGGGAAAGCGTCGTTGCGAGGTTTGCGATCCCGAACTGGCTGACCGCCAGCCGCTACATGTTGACGCCGTCGCTCGCGCGCGAGGGCACCGGCGAGGCCGCGCTCGCGCTGGTCGCGGACATGGCCTCGATCGTGATTCACGGCTCCGCCACCGGCGGGATCCTCGAGCTCCCCGTCGACGTCAAGCTGGAGCGCCTGTGAGCACGCTTCCGGACGTCGGCCTTCCCGCCCCCACGCGCCGTTCGCCGGCCAGCCATCGCGTGTACGGGCCCTCCGCACTCGGTGGTGGCCTGCACCGCTTCTGGTCGCTTACCTTCATGCTCGCGCGCACCGAATTCAAGCTGCGCTTCTTCGGCTCGGTGCTGGGCTACGTGTGGACGCTGGTGCGCCCGCTGATGCTGTTCGGCGTGATGCTGTTCGTGTTCACGGACATCCTCAACATCAACAAGAGCAACCCCACCCCTCACTACCCCGAGTATCTGCTCACGTCGCTGATCCTCTTCACCTACTTCCAGGAAACGACCTCCGGCGCCGTGCCGAGCCTCGTCGGCCGCGAGAACCTGCTGCGCCGGGTGCGCTTCCCGCGCCTCGTCGTTCCGCTGTCGGTGGCGCTGTTCTGCCTGTTCAACCTGTGCATGAACCTGGTCGTGGTCTTCATCTTCATCCTCGCCAGTGGGGTGGACCCGCGCTGGAGCTGGCTCGAGATGATCCCGCTGGTGGGGCTGCTCGTGATCTTCGCCGCAGGGGTCGGCATGCTGCTCTCGGCGCTGTACGTGCGCTTTCGCGACGTGCAGCCGATCTGGGAAGTGTTCCTGCAACTGCTGTACTACGGCTCGCCGATCCTCTACACGGTGCAGACGGCCGCCAAGCATCACTTCCTCAACATCCCCTTCTCCCGCATCCTCGTGCTCAACCCGCTCGGCGCGATCTTCACGCAGGCGCGCAAGGCGTTGCTACAACCGAGCGCGCCCTCGGCCGCGGCTGCACTCGGCGGCTATGTGCGCCTGCTGATCCCGCTTGGAATCATCGCTGGACTGTTCGTGCTGGGGCTATGGTATTTCAACCGCGAGGCCCCCCTGATCTCAGAGAAGCTATGACGATGAGCGCAGCAGAGACATCCACCGAACAGCAACTGGCGGCCGAGAACGAGCGCCTGCGTGCCCGCGTGGCCGCGCTTGAGTCCGAGCTCGTGGAGGTCCAAGCCCGCACCGACGCCGCTATCGCGCAATGGCAGGAGCGTGCCTACTGGCTGGACCGCTGGCACCTGGATCTCAACGCCCTCATGCGCAGGCCGGGAGCCGCGGAGATGCGGGCAGGCGTACGGACCGTGCGCTCGGTCGTGCGTGCGTTCAGGCGGGCCAGGCGCAGCCTGAGCAAATCGTGAGCACCGTCTCCGCCGTGGTTCCCGTCAAGGACGGGGAGCGCTACCTCGAGGAGCTGCTGGACGCGCTCACCAGAGAGGGAGTCGATCAGATCCTCGTGATCGACTCGGGCTCCAGCGACCGCTCGCTCGAGATCGCCCGCGCGGCGGGGGTGGAGCTCCTGGAGATCGAGCCAAGCGAGTTCGCGCACGGGCGCACCCGCAACCTGGGCGCGGAACGGACCTCAGGAGATCTCATCTGCTTCCTCACCCAGGACGCCACCCCGTGTCCCGGCTGGCTCGACGCCTACCGCGAGGCCTTCGCGCTCGATGAGCGCGTGGGCGCCGCCTACGGCCCGCACCTGCCGCGCGCCGAGACGAGCCCGATGATCGCGCGCGAGCTGACCGAGTTCTTCGCGGGCTTCGAGGCCCACTCGCTCCCCGCAAACGGGAGCGGGAGTGCCCGGCCGGTGGTGCAGCGCGCGGGCGATCCGCGCTTTCTGTCGAACGTCAACGCCTGCTATGCGCGCGCCTGCTGGGAGGAGATCCGCTTCCGCGACGTGCGCTACTCCGAGGACCAGGCGTTCGGCGCGGACATGCTGGCCGCCGGCTGGTCGAAGGTCTACCACCCCTGCGCCGCGGTCCTACACGCGCACGACTACGGCGCCACGGAGTTCATGCGCCGCTACTTCGACGAGTACCGCGGCCTGCGCGAGTCGACCGGCCACGTCGAGGCGTTCCAGGCGCGCGCGACCGCCCGTGAGGTGCTCAGCGGCGTCTCCGCGGACCGCCGCTGGATGGCCGAACGGGGGATCGATGGGCCCGAGCGTCTGCGCTGGACGACGCGGTCGTTCGTCCACCATGCAGGACGGCGCGTCTTCTCTGCGATCGGCTCGCGCTCGGAGCGGTTGCCGAGCGCGCTCAGCGCGCGGCTGTCCTTGGAGGGCGCCGGCGCAAGGACTCGCTCAGACGCCCCGCAGGACACTGCGGCGAGCGAGGTCTCACCGGTGTCTCCGGGAACGCAGATCGAGCGCAAGCTCTCGGGCGAGGTCTACGACGTGATCGGACAGGTCTGGCACGACGGACCGGCGCCGCTGCGCCATCCGGTCGAGGGCATGGCCGAGCGCGAGCGGCTGCGCCTGGCGATGGTCATCCCACCATTCAGCCGGGGCAGCGGCGGGCACAACACGCTGTTTCAGATCTTCTCGCGCCTGGAGCGCCGCGGGCACACCTGCAGCGTGTGGCTGGCCGACTACCACGGCTACGCCCGCGACGTGTGGCCGGCGGTGCTACGCCATGAAATCAACGAGTTCTTCGCACCCTTCAACGGCCCGGTCTACAAGGGCTTCGACGCCTGGCAGGGCGCCGATGTGGCAATAGCGACCGGCTGGCAGACGGTCCACGCGATGCTCCAGCTCGACAACTGCCGTGCGCGCGCCTATGTGGTCAACGACCACGAGCCAGAGTTCTATGCGGTCTCCGCCGAGAACGCGCTCGCAGCCGACACCTACCGCCACGGCCTGCACTGCATCGCGGCGAGCCCGTGGCTCCGCGACGTGCTGATCGAGCGGTACGCGACCAGCGCAGAGGCCTTTCAGCTCGGTGTCGAACACGACACCTACCGGCCGCGCCCCGTAGCCAGGCGGCGCGACACCGTCATCTACTATGCACGCTACGTAACTCCCCGGCGTGCTGTGCCAATTGGGTTGATGGCCCTCGCCGAGCTCAAGCGCCGCCGGCCCGATGTGCGCATCGTGCTGTTCGGGACAGGCGAGATCCTGGACGCGTCCTTCCCGTACGAGCATGTCGACGTGCTCAGCCCCGAACAGCTCTCCTGGCTTTACTCGGAAGCCACAGTCGGGCTGTGCCTGTCGTTGACCAACTTCTCGCTGATGCCCAAGGAGATGCTCGCCTGCGGGCTGCCGTGCGTGGAGCTGGCCAATATCAGCGCCGAGTCGATCTTTGGCTCCGACGGCCCACTGGAGCTCGCGCCGCTCGACCCCAATCGCATCGCCGATGCGATGGAGGAGTTGCTGGTCGACCGAGAGCGTTGGGAGCGTCGGTCCCAGGAGGGAATCGACTTCGTCGCGTCGCACACCTGGGATCACGCGACCGACGAGGTCGAAGCCGGCCTGCGCCACGCACTGCGCGAGCGTGAAGCGGCGGCCATCGCTCAGCCGTAGTAGCGCGAGATCGTCAGCGTCTCGGCAAATAGGCCGTGGGCCATCGCCAGCACGACCAGCGCGGCACCGAGCGCGGGGGCCCAGCGACGGCCCACGCCACGGGCGGCCAACACTATGAACAACGCATAGAACACCAGCAGCGGGAACAGATAGCGCGCCTGTTCGAACTGCTCGCCCGTCTGCAGTTTGTAGCGGATGCCCGTGTAGCCGATCGCGCCCAACAGTCCCACTGCCATGACGGCGAAGCAGATGAAGATCGGCAGCAACGAGCCGATGCGCGAGCGGGCGCGCACAAGCCCGACCAGCGCCAGCGCAGCCAGCCCATAGAAGATGTAGTGGCCGTACTGATAGACCCACGCCGGGAAGCTGTAGTCGAGCCAGCCGAAGTGACCGATCGATTCGTTCAGCCAGATCGCGATCACTGGATACGAGGTGAAGTAGGTGTGTTTCATGAACCACAGCCGCGGCAGATACAGCTGCCATACGTAGTCGAGGGTCTCATGCAGCGTCACGGCGCCTCCGCCGGGAAGCGCGCTGTTCGTCGCTCCTGCAACGCCCCCCGCGGTGATGCTTCCTCGATGCCAAACGGTGAGGTTCAGCACGCCGTAGAGCGCCACCGGGACAAATGCCACGAGCACCGCCACGGCGAGCGCCTGCAGCGCCTGCGCGCGGCCCTCGGGCAGCGCACGCCACGCGAGCAATAGCACGGCGAGCGCAATCCCCGGCAGCAGCGCGATGAACGTCAGCTTCGCGAGCACCCCCGCCGCCACGCACAGTCCGATCACGACCGCACGCTTCCTCGTCAGCCCGCGCCGGTAAGCGCGCAGCAGCATCAGGAAGGTGAGCGCCGAAGTCAGGAACAGCAGGTTGTCCCCCTGAACGCCTGCGGCGATGAAGTCGACCATCGGCTGGAAGGCCACCATCAGGGCGCCAACGGTCCAGGTCCAGGGCGATCCGGGGAGCAGCTCGCGGAGGAACATGAACACGGCGAGCACCGTGCACGCCGCCATCAGCGCGGAGAGCAGGCGCATGAGCGCCAGGCGGTTCAGGATTTCATGCGACGGCGACAGCCAGTAGGGAATCGCCTCCAGCGCGTAGTACAGCGGCGGCTGGTTTGTGACCGCGCTGCCACCACCTTCGCCGACGGGGCTCTTGCCGGCCAGGGCAGATCGGAGCGAGTGATCTTCTGAGGAGGTGAAGATCCCACGTTCGCCCGCGTGCCCGACCACCTCGAAGAAGAACAGGTTTTCTAGCGCAGTCTGCTCCTGGGGCGAGTACTGGGCTACCGGCCCCTGAGGCGGCGCCTTGCCTGTCTGTGCGAAGTACTGCGCGTAGCCGAAGTGGGAGATCTCATCGGGAACCTGGAAGGGCGGCACCACCACCCCCCAGATCGCCGCATTGATCAATGCGATCAGGAAGCAGACCCGTCCCGCGCGGGGGATTCGCCGCCAGCGCGTGAGGCATGCGCGCCAGGCCTTCACGTCAGCTCTCGCTTCAACAGCCTCACGGTGGCTATCCAGACGCCCAGCAGCAGCAGCGCAGCCACCGGCAACGTCCAATCGCCGAAGAACGTAGCCTTGCCGAGGCCAAAGCGTTCGCTCAGCGTGGGCAGCAGTTCCCACCACGATTCGCGCCCCGGGCGCAGATACGAGACGGTGATCCGGCCAGGCTGCGGAACGCCAGCGACCTCCTCGGAGGCAGGTCCCGCGGTGAAGATGTCCCCGCCGAGAACGGTCTTCTTTCCACCCTTGACGGCGATGCACAGCGTGCCCGCCGCTGCGCCGCCGTGGGGATAGGAGATCGGGATCGCAACGTCTCCCTGGGTAGCGCCGGCCGGCAGACGCCCGGTCGCGAGCGGGTGTGGGCCGGACCCGAGGAAGCGCGCCGTGAGTTCCGGGACGGGGGGCCCATAGGTGCCGACCAAGACCTGGACGCGCTGTGCATCGCCGGGGAGCACCATCCCCGGCTGGCACAGTTCCTGGTCGGCGTGCAGCGTGGCCACGAAGCCGACGGGGTAGGTGTGGTCGGTGCCCGCCAGCCGCGGCGCGCTCCGGGACATGTCGAGTATCAGCACGCCTGCGACCAGCGCAAGCGCCACCGCTAGCACCACGCGGACGCGCACGTCAGCGACGGCGCAGACCGAGGATGCTCAGCAGGAACGACGAGAAGAAGATCTGAATTCCCACGATCAACACCGAGACGGCGATGACCGCGAGATGTTCGTCGGCGAGCGAGCCGAACCCGTGAGCGATCCAGGTGGCAAGGATCAGGCCGCCCATGATCACGCCTATGAGCATGAACACGCCTCCCAGCATCAGACCATGCTCGAGGCGGAAGCGCGCGCGCATGCGATCGAACCATGGATCGCGCTCGCCCATGAAGTAGGTGCCGTAGGCATGCGCGCACAGACCCAGCGCCAGCACCTGCGTGCCGACGATCATCAACAGCGCGCCGCCGATCAGGGCGTGCACTCCCCAGGCGCGACCGAAGAAGTCGAGGCCGGCCCCCACGAGCACGACGATCAGGGTTCCCAGGCCGGCGAGCACAGCGCCGGGCAGGATGAAGAGGTGGTTGGGGCTGTGCACGAGCAGGAAGCGCAGGTGGCGCCAGCCGTCGCGCATGGTCGAGAGCTTGCTCTCGCCCCCGCGCGGGTGGTATTCGATCGGGAACTCGGCGATCGTCAGCTTCTCCTTGGACGCGCGGATGACCATCTCCGAGGCGAACTCCATGCCGGTCGTGCGCAGGTCCAAGCGCGGCAGCACTTCGCGGCGCAGCGCGCGCATGCCGCAGTGCGCGTCGCTGATACCGGTGCGGAAGAACAGGTTGAGCAGGCCGGTGAGGATCGGGTTGCCGATGTAGCGGTGCGACCACGTCATCGCGCCCGGCTGGATGTTGTCCATGCGATCGCCGATCACCATCTCCGCGCCCTCTTCCAGCGCCTCCACGAAGCGGGGGATCTCCTCGAAGTCGTAGGTCAGATCGGCGTCCGCCATCACGATGTAGCGCCCGCGCGAGGCCTCGAAGCCCGCGAGGTAGGCGCTGCCGTAGCCGCGCCTGCGTTCCACCACCACGCGCGCTCCCGCCTTCTCAGCCAGGCGCGCCGAGTCGTCCTCGGAGTTGTTGTCAGCCACGACCACCTCGCCGCGCACACCCATGCGAACGATCGCCTCCAGCGCGGCACGCACGCAGGACTCGATGTTCTCGGCCTCGTTGAGGCACGGGATCACCACCGAGACCAGCGGCAGCTCGGCGTCCTGTGGATCGGACGTCGCGGGAGAGACGCTTGTGGGGACGAGTGTGCTCATCAGGGAATCGCCCTTCTCGCCCCGTCCTCTCGCAGAAGGGCCGGCCGGGTGATGCCGTTATAACGCGCGCGGGGGCGGAAAGTGGCGGACCCCATCCGGACGTAGCATGATATCGCAGCCCTGGAAGCTCGATTGGGAGCGCGAACGCGGTCCGGGCTTCGACTAGCTGGACTCATGGTCGTGTGAGTTATCGTCGCTTTCCCGCTCACGCGGGTTCGTCTCGGCGAGTAGCCGGTCGAGTGCCTTCTCGAGCGCCGGCAGGTCGCGCTCGACGATCTCCAGAACCCGGCTGATCTCGATGTGAAAGTACTCGTGCGCAATCAGGTCGCGAAGGCCGGCGACATCTTGCCACGGCACCTCGGGCTCTTGGGTACGCGTCTCAGCTGAGACGTGCTTTACCGCCTCGCCGATGACGATGAACTCGTACAGCAGCGCGTCGTGCAGGAGTGGATCTTTCGTGAGTGACGGCTCGTTGCGGGCACGCTCGACGTGCGCTTTGATCGCGGCGATCGCATTGGCGATGTCACGCAGACGCTCATGTTCGGCTCGGCTCACAGCCGTTTTGCCTGCATGAGAGCCTCGTTGCGGACGCGCTCCTTGAGCATGTCCGCCGTGGCGACGTCCACTGGGACACCGAGGATCCCGCGTGCCTGTCGCCGGAACGCAGCGAGGTCGAGCAGCGTACGTCCCGGCGCCAAATCGACTAGCAAGTCGACGTCGCTGTCGGGAGTCTGCTCTCCTCGGCTCACTGATCCGAATAGCCGCACATCGCGGGCGCCACACCGTGCGGCCGCCGCGAGCAGAGCCTTGCGATGACCGCGCAGCAGTCGCACATCGGGCGTGGACCCATTGCTCTCCGAGTCGGCGTCGTCTGTCGCGACCGCGGAGATGACTACCCGTCGGCCACATGCCGCCAATAGCCGCTCGAGCGTCCTCAACGTAGGGACCGTGCTCCCTTGCTCATAGCGGGCTACAGCAGGCTGTGAGGTCTCGGCGCGCAGCGCCAGCTCTGCCTGAGTCAGGCCCGCCTCGCGGCGCGCGGTGCGGATTACGCTGTCGAGCGTCATCGCGCTAGATCATACCTGATTCGGTATGACGGCTCGGGCGGCCGAGTAGGTGTTGCGCGGCGACGGACGCCGCCGGCCGGACCGGGTGCGGCCGTCTGGAATGCTAGCGGGATGCGCATCTGCCTCGTGTACGACTGCCTGTACCCCCACACCGTGGGGGGAGCCGAGCGCTGGTATCGCAACCTCGCGGAGCGTCTGGCCGGCGAAGGCCACGAGGTCACCTACCTCACACTGCGCCAATGGGACAGGGACGCGCCTGCTCAGGTTGACGGCGTGCGGGTCGTGAGCGCCGGCCCGCGCATGGGCCTGTACACCGCAGACGGCCGCCGGCGCATCCTGCCGCCCCTGGTGTTCGGGCTGGGGGTGCTCGCCCATCTGTTGCGCCATGGGCGTCGCTACGACGTCGTGCACACTTGCTCCTTCCCATACTTCTCGCTGCTCGCCGCCGCCGCCGCGCGGCCGATTTTCGGCTACGAGGTGGTGGTCGACTGGTTCGAGGTCTGGAGCCGCTCCTACTGGCGCGAGTACCTGGGAGGCGCCGCGGGACGGGTGGGCGAGCTCGTCCAACGTCTCTGCGCGTTCGTGCCGCAGCGTGCGTTCTGCTTCTCCGAACTGCACGCAGAGCGCCTGCGACACGCGGGCCTGCGCGGCCCGATAACAGTCCTGCGGGGACTGTGGGCCGACGGCGCCGGGACGCCCGAGGCGGGCGCGGTCGAGCCGAGAGTGCTCTTCGCCGCTCGGCTGATACCGGAGAAGCGCGTCGGGCTTGCGGTCGCCGCGATGGCGATCGCCGTACAGCGAATTGCGGGTCTGCGCGGCGAGTTCCTCGGCGAAGGCCCCGAGCGCGCGGCGCTCGAAGAGGCAATCATCGAGCACAGGCTGGCGGGCACGGTGACCGCGCGTGGGTTCACCGACACCGAGACCGTCGACGCGGAGATGCGCCAGTCGATGTGCATGCTGGTCACCTCCAGCCGGGAGGGCTACGGCCTGGTCGTGGTTGAGGCCGCCGCGCGCGGCACGCCGAGCGTGGTCGTGGCGGCAGAGGACAACGCTGCCACCGAGTTGATCGTGGAGGGCGTCAACGGCACAATCGCGCACAGCGCCGAGCCGCAGGCGGTCGCCGACGCCATCGTCCGCGTCCACGACGCCGGACTCTCGCTGCGCGAGAGCACTACGCGCTGGTTCGCCGAGAACCTCGAGTGGCTGTCGCTGGAGTCCTCGCTGCGGAAGGTGCTCGAGACCTATGCGGCCAGCGGCCCCTCGGGAGTCGCCCGCGCTACCGTCGAGGCGCCGCTTCCGGACGCGCGCGCGTAGCTCTCGAGCGTCAGGCGGGCCGTGCGCTCCCAGGTGAAGGCACGCGCCCTCTCGAGCCCGCGCTGACGCAGCTGCTCTGCGAGAGCGGGGTCGGTCAAGAGCCGCTGCAACGCGCGCGCGATCTCCGGCTCCTCATGGGGAGGAAACAGCAGCGCTGCGTCGTCTGCGATCTCGCGTAGCGCTGCGACGTCCGAACACGCGACCGGAACCCCGCGCGCCATCGCCTCCAGCAGTGGCAAGCCAAACCCCTCGTACAGCGTGGGGAAGACGAACACCTCGGCCAGTGCCCACAACCCCTCCAGGTCAGCGGCCGACAGCCATCCGGGAAAGCGAACGTCGTCCGACACCCCCAGCAGCGCGGCGCGCGCACGGAGCTCTGCCTCGTGCACGGTCGGGTAGCCCGGCAGCACGAGCACCGGACGCGCCAGTGAAGGTATCTGAGCGAGCGCGCCGATCAGCGCGAGCAGGTTCTTGTGAGGCCGCTTGGCAGAGAGGCTGAGGACCACGCGGCGCGCTCGAAGCTCAAATCGAGCGCGCACCTCGGGCTCCGGCGTCGGCTCTTGGCGCCGAATCGCCCCTAACCCGAGTGGCACGACGTCAAGGCGCTCGGGGGGGATCCCCAGGAGCGCAACCAGATCGTCGCGCGTGCTCTGCGAGTCGGCGATCACGCGGTCGGCGCGCCGCGCAGCGGCCGGTACGAGCACCCTCATGCCCTTGTCGCGAATGCCCGCGTGCGTATCGGGGAAATGCGCGTAGATCAGGTCGTGGACGGTGACGACACGCAGGAAGCGTCCCGACAGCGGCGCCGTGCTGGCCATGCTGTGCATCAGATCGATCCCAGCACGGGCAGCCAGGAGGGGCAACAGCGTCTGCTCGCCGAGCACCCACTGGACGCGGTTACGCGCGTTGACGGGCACGGTCACAGCGGGCAGCAACTCGCCCCATGGCCCGTCGCGCACCGACGCCGCCTCGCGATTGACGAACGCCGTGAAGCGGGTGCCTGGTGGCGCCTGCGCGAGCAACTCCGGGATCAGCTCCCGTGCGTAGACCTCCATCCCACCAGTCTCGCCGGGGACCAGAAAGATGAGGTTCAAGCCGATGTTCACCGTCCACGGGAGGCTAGCCTGCGGGAATGCGGCAAGAGCTGAGTCCGAACCGCTCAGGACGCCAGCAACCCGTCGTAGACCGCAGTCAGACGCTCGGCAGCCGCGCCCGTCGAATAGTGGCGGACGAGATCCTGCGGATATTGAACCCGCGTGGCGGGGGGCCTGTTGAGCGCCCCCGAGGCGAGTGCCCGCGCGATGCCGATCCAGTCGCCCGGCGCCACCAGATCCACCGGCGCGCCGGCCACGACCTCGGGGATCGCTCCGCTTGTGGTCGTGACGATCGATAGCCCCGCCGCCATCGCCTCCGCGAGCACCATCCCGAATTGCTCCTCCCAGAACGCGTGCGGGATGTCGAAGGGGTGATACCCGGCGCTCGCCGAGGCCTGGCTCGCAAGCACCATCGCGGATGCCTCAGCGAAAACTGCCGGCATCTGCTCGTACGGGACGCCGCCGATCTCGACCGCCTCTGCAAGCCCGAGCTCCGCTGCATACTCGCGCAGCCTGCTCTCCTCCGGCCCTGACCCCACGATCAAAAGGCGCGGCTTTGCGAGCGACCCGTCGGGAAGCTTCACGATGCCGCGGTGCAGGACGGCGAGCGCACGCAACACGTCCTGGTGCCCCTTCTCCCAGGCCAGGCGGCCAGGCGAGACGATCGTATGCTCTGTTGGCTGCTGCGCCAAAGGCGGTGAACGGAAACGCTCTGTGTCGATCCCCGGCGTGCATACCGTGATCCGCTCCTCCTCAACTCCCTCCAAGCGCAGGGCCTGAGCGGCGCGCTCGGTCGCCGGCAGGAAGAGGTCGGTCTCGGCGAGCACGAGCTCACGGTTGCGCCGGGCGTGGCGATTGCGAAAGGCCGCGAGAAACGGGAGGGTCTCCCACACCGTCTGTACGAGCTTGAACCCATGGCGGCGGCGTCGTCTCGCAGCCTCGGCGGCAAACCAGAACGAAAGCTCCTCCGCGTGCACCACGTCAGCTTGAGCAAACGCGTGCTCGGAAGAGAAGTAGCGGTCGCCGAGCACACCCGCCCCGAGCTCGCCCAGCGGCCCTCGCGGCAGGACGTCGCGCAAAGCGCGCGCCGGGATCGCCCGCAACCCCTCTGGGATGGCAAAGCCGTTGGAACGAGTCAGCAGGTAGGAAACCTCGAAGCGCTCGGGCAGCTCCCGCCATGGACGCAGCTCCCAGGGCGTGACGAGGTGGCCACGGACTATCAGGATGCGAGGCACTGGCCGAGCACTCTAGACACGCTGGGTCGGCCGGGGTCGGATCCTGCCCTGACACGCGTGTTGAAATGCCGACCATGGCTCATTCTCTAGCGACCTTAGGTGGGCCTGCAGCGCGAGGACTTCCGCAACGGCCCCGAGCGACTCCTGAAGCTCGTCGAGACCCAACACACGGACTGGGTCGAGTTCCGCCGCTACGATTCCAACTTGTTGGCTCTAGGTAGGATCTGGTCGGTGCCGGGAGCAGCAGAGATCAGGGCGGCCCTGCGGATTCGCCAACGCCTACGTCCTCGCGCCGCGATAAAGAGGGAGGCCGAGCTGCGCTGGTGGATAGAGCAGTGGGACCCAGTCTTGCGGGGAGGAGGCTTCAATCCCGCGGACGTTCAAGAGATCCTCTGCGGCGAGCCAACTGCGACGAGCTACGAGGGACGGCGCTGGCAGCAAGCACGTGCCGAGGTGCTGCGCGTCCTGATCGAGGCAGAGATTGAGGATCGAGCATTCTTCGACGGCAAGGTGGTTGTCGACATCGGCCCAGGCGCACTCGGATTCCCTGATGCTTGCCCGGCCCGGCTAAGTATCGGCGTCGAGCCCCTCGCAGAGCGGTTCGCCGACGCTGGGCTCCTGTTGCGGTCAAACGCGCTCTACCTGCCCGTGGGCGCGGAGTCGATCCCGCTGACCTCCGGCTCGGTCGATGTAGTCACGGCGCGGAACAGTCTCGACCATGTTGACGATCCCGAGCAGGTCGTAGCTGAGGCTCGAAGACTCCTCCGAGGAGGCGGCGTACTCATCCTCAACTTTGACGTTGATCACGCTCCCACGGACACAGAGCCACACACGCTCAACCTCGAGGAAGTCCGCGCTTGGCTCGCGCCGATGAGGATGCTGCGCGACATCGAGTGGGACCATGGGCACTCACCCGAAGGACATGCAGCGATCCTCGTCGCTCGGGCGTAAGGAGGTTCGCGCGTCGCCTCGACTACGTCGCGTCTTTCGAGCCACGCGCAGCGATCGCGCGGCGGTAGCCAGCGAGGCTCGCCTCGCCCGTCCGCTTCCAAGTAAAGTGCGCCGCCCGCTCGCGCCCGCGAACGATCAGACCCTCGGCCAACTCGCGATCGTCGAGCAGGCGACGCACGGCGGCTGTGACCTCCTCTTGGCGATCTGGATCGAACAGCAGCGCAGCGTCGCCGGCGACCTCAGGCAGCGCGGAGACGTTCGAGCAGGCGACCGGCAGCCCGCGCGCCATCGCCTCGAGCACCGGCATCCCGAACCCCTCGAGCAGCGACGGCAGCACGAAGGCGTCGCTTAGCGCGTAGAGCCGCTCGAGCTCGTCGTCGGAGAGCCAGTCCGGGAAGCGAACGCGAGCGCTGACGTGGAGCTCCTCGGCAAGCGCGCGCAGCTCGGCCTCATAGGCGGTGGGCGAGCCCGGGAGCACGAGCATCACGTCGTCGTCCAGCTCGGCGAGCGCGCGCACGAGGCTGTGAAGGTTCTTGTACGGACGCTTCTGCGCGACACACAACACGACGCGCCGCCCGTCCAGCCGCAGGCGATCCCGTAGCGCCGCCTCAGACACGGAAGGCGATCCCGACGGGGTGCGCACTCCGAGCGGCGTGACCCCGATCCGCTCCGTCGGCACGGCGAGCGTCTGCGCAATGTCCTCAGCAGCGGCGTTCGAGTCCGTCAACAGGCGATCGGCGTGGCGCACGCAGTGGCGGACCAGGAGACGCATCCTCCGCTGCACGCTCGTACTGGCCTCCCATTCAGCGGCTCGATGCCACCAGATCAGATCGTGCAGCGAAACCACGGTCGCGACACCGGGAGCGATCACCGGTCCCGTGTTCGCGGGGCTGTGAAGCACATCGAGCCGCTGCGCGAGCGCGAGCGGCGGCAGACCGGCGAATTCGGCCAGCATGCGGGCCGGAGGCGCCCCCACCGGCAACGTCATCCAGCGGACCTGCTGCGCCCACGGTTCCGCGCGCAATCCCGCCGGAGCCTCGCGCGAGACGAACACGTGTACCTCCGTGTCGGGCTCGGCCGCGAGCAGCGCACCGGGGAGCTCCCGCGCGTAGCGGCCAATCCCGCCGGCGCGCTCGCCCAGGAACAGCAGGTTCAGTCCGACGCGCAGGGGCCGAGGACTAGCGTTGAGCTCGTCGCGCATGCGGTGGTGACGCTATCTCGATGCTCGACGGCGGAGCGGGATCAGCTCTGTGATCTCCTGCGGCGTGGCCTGCGTGACCAGGATCAACAGTCCGTAGACCGCCAAGACAATCACGCTCCTCAGGAACGACGAGAGACCCGGCACGAGCAGCACCGCGGCGGCAGGCATCGCAGCGGCCACCACCTTCGGCACGACTCCGACCTGCGGTCTCAGCTCGGGGTGGCCCCGGACGAGCACGAGCAGGTAGCCGATGGCCAGCGTCGACTCGCCGCAGAGCGTCGCCAGAGCCACGCCCTGCGCCCCCTGCGTGGCCGCGAGCGTCAGCGTGAGCGTGGCGCTCACCGCGAATGCGGCGGCGTTGACCATGAGGAGTGCGCGGTAGCGCTCGAGCGATATGAGCGCGAACCCCCACCCCGCCACGAGAAACGACGCGGCCAGGGCGAGCCCGAGTAGACGCAGCGCGCCGGCGGCTGCTGCGTATTTCGATCCGGCGATGACGGAAATGATGAAAGGCGCTCCGGCGAAGATCCCCAGCGCGATCGCAACACCGATGATCAGCGAGACCTCGAAGATCCGCTGCATCCCGTATGCAAGACGCTCGCGGTCGTCACGTGCGGTTCGCGCCAGCAACGGCAGCGCGCCTCCCACGAGCAGTCCCGGCACCGTGACCGCCACTATGAAGACTCTGAACGCGGCCGCGAACAGCCCGCTCTGGTAGGGGCTCGCCACAAGGCTGGTCAGGATCTGGGCGGTGTACACGTAGATCGCGCCCACGGCCGTCGCCAGGGAGAAGGACACCGTCAGCCTCAGCAGCGAGGCCCACCTGCGCGGATGCATTTCGAGCCGCATCGAGATCTGACCGCGCACCAGCGCGGTGGTCACCGGCATCAGCAGCATGTAGACGACGAACGTCACCGCAAGCAAGGGGAACAGGCCTGCCCCCGCGAGCACCAGCGCGACCAACGCGACCACGGTGAGCGCCTGGCGGGCGAGGTCGAGCGCCGCCATCGTCCCCAGGCGCAGCCGGGCCGCGAGCGGCACGGAGAGCGTGTGCTGGAACACCAGCGCCACCGTCGCCAGGCTCGCCGCCAGGGTCCCGGCGAGAAGAGCCAGGCTGTAGCCGGCGAGCACCGCGAACAGGATCGCCAGGCACACCCCTACGAGGGTCAGCGCGACACGCAGGCTGAGCAGTTCGCGCATCCGCGATTCTCGCTCTGCGGCCTCGAGCATCGCGTACTCACGCGTGGCCAGGTTCGACATCCCGGCGTCGGTGACCGTGGAGACGACCGTCACCAGCGAGACCACTGTCGTGTACTGGCTGAAGCGGCCCGGTCCCAGGTAGCGCGTCAGCAGCACGACCGGAATCAGCGACAGCGCCACCACCGCGCCGTAGCCGGCGAGCCTCAAGATGCCGCCGCGGATGATCAGACCGCCGGCGGCTGGGGTGTCCAGCACGCTCGACGTGGACTCGGGAGCGCTCATGAGAGCGCGCGCAGCAGCCGGCGATAGGCGCGCGCCTGCCCCGCCGCCCTGACGCGCTTGCCTGGTAGGCAGGCGATCAGGCGCAGCGTGATCCAGGACGAGACGAGGGTGGCGCCCAGCACTGCCCTGGAGATGAGCGGCGGCACCCCCTGCATCCGCAGGTAGCGCAGGGCGCTTTTCACGCCGTAAAGCGGCGGCGCCAGCGCCTCCTCGCCGCCACCGCGAACCAGATGGCTTATGTGCGCCGCCGGCTCCAGTTCGACCAGCCAGCCGCGCTCGCCTACACGTCGCTGCCACTCCGTCTCCTCGAGGTACATGAAGAACTCCTCGTCGAGCGGCCCGGCGTCCTCATAGGCCGCTCTGCGGATCGCCATCGCCGCACCGCACACGTGGGCCACCGGACCGCCGGCCGCAAGCGCCCTGGGCGCGAGCGCGTACGGATGCAGCTGCGGCAGGTAGGCCAGCGCGTACGAGAGCGGGACGCACATTTCCAGGCTGAGCGTGAGCAGGTTGGGGAAGCGTCGGTAGCCGCTTGCCTGGAGCTCGCCGTTGGCACCCTCGAGCGTCGGGGCGACGACACCGGCCCTCGGATGCTCACGCAGGCGCGCGATCAACGCTGTAAGGGCGCCCGCGCGGACCTCGGTGTCGGGGTTGAGCACGATCACCAGCTCGGCCCGCGTCTCGCGGAAGCCCGCGTTCACGCCCGCCGCGAACCCGCGATTCTCCGACATTGCGATCACCTTCGTTCCGGCCAGGGAGGCACTCAGCCGCTCGAAGCTCCCATCCTCTGAGGCGTTGTCGATGACCACCGTTTCCAGCCGCGACTCCGGGCTGCCTGATCGGACCGTCTCGAGACAGCGCTCGACCAACGCCGGCGTGCGGTAGTTGACGATCACCAATGCCACCTGGGGCTCGGTGCTCTCGAGCGGGGAGCTCATCGGCTGGTCGCCGTCGCCTTGGGCACCGACGCGCGCGACTGCGCCCACGCCCGCTCATAGGTCTCGAGCGTGGCGGCTGCGGCCGCCTCCCATGTGAACGTTGACTCGCGCTCGCGCCCGCGTGCGGCCAGCTCGGCGGCCAGATCGCGATCGCCCACGAGCGCCGTGACCGCAGCAGCGATGTCCTGGACGTCATAGGGATCGAAGTAGCGCGCGGCGTCGCCCGCGACCTCGGGCAGCGCCGAGGCGCGCGAACACGCGACCGGCACGCCGCGGCGCATCGCCTCGAGGATGGGAATCCCGAAGCCCTCGTTGATCGAGGCGAAGACGAAGCAGCCGGCGAGCGCATACAGACCCTCCAGGTCGGCCGCATCTACATAGGCCGGGAAGCAGACGTTGGCGGCTATCCCCAGCTCGCCCGCGAGCTCGCGCAGCTCGCGCTCGTGGGCCGTCGGGTTACCGGGCATGACCAGCGTCGCGTCGGGCCAGCGCGCCGCCACCGCGACCATCGCCCTGACGAGGCGCTCGAGGTTCTTGTGGATCTTCTTCGCCGAGACGGTCAGGATCACAGGCCCCTCCCCAAGCCTCAGGCGCGAGCGCAGCTCTTGTGGGGGAGTCGGGTCGACCAGGTCGTTGCGACCGGCCGCCAACGCAACGACGTCGATACGCTCTGGTGCCACGCCGAGGTATCGCCTCACGTGCTCCGCGCCGGCCTGGGAGAGCACGATCACGCGGTCGGCCCGACGCGCGACACGCGGCACCAGCAGGCGCCAAAGGAGCGCAGTCCAGCGCTCGCCCGGGTCTGGAGCGACGATCCACGTCACGTCCGCGAGCGTCACCACGTTGACCGCACGCGTGCGAAGCGGCGCGGTCATCGCCACGCTGTGCAGGAGGTCGACGCTACGGCCGGCGAGGACGCCGAGCAACGTGAGCTCACTGGCGGCCTTGAGGCCGCGGCGGCCGAGCAACGGATGGGTGACCAGCCTGACCTGCTCTCCCCAGCCCTCGCTTTGCAGGTAGTCGCGCCCGCCGGGACTGCAGAACACGCTGAAGCGCACCTCGGGCGCGAGGCGAACGAGCTCGGGGACGAGGGCGCGCACATACGTATCGAGACCGCCCATGCGCGGCTCGAGGAACACCGCGTTGATCCCCACGCGACGGGGCAGGGCCATGCCCACAGGTTACGTCCTCGCGCCCGGGCTCACGCGAGCGGGTCGCCCCAGGCGCGACGCGAGAGGCTCCTACGCTCCTTCGTCGACGCGTGCTCCCATTCGCGCGTGCGATTGTCAGCAACCAACAGGTTGCGCTGCGCGCGGCTGCGATACGTCGTGCTTTGCGGCCAGTCCGCTGGCTCATACGCGCGACCGTCGCGACCCACCACGACCGCGCGCAGACCGCGCGCCCAGACCTTGCAAGTGATGCCGTCGCGCCCACTCTCCAGCAGGTAGGCCTCGGCCTTGTCACGCGGGCGCTCGAGGCCGAGCTCCAGCGCTATCGCGCGCTTGAGCATAAACGCCGTCGTACGTATGTGAGGGTTGGGGAAGCGCTGGTACTGCGCCCGCTTTTCTCGCAGCTTCACCAGCTGATAGACGACATGCTCCAGACCACCGCCCACCAGCTCGGCCCTGCTCTCCCAGCTGCCCGTCGCGCCCGCCAACCCCACGCCCGGCGACTCCACCGCCGCAGCCAGATGACCCAACCAGCCGTCCGCGAGGATCACGCTGTAGGAGTTCAAGAAGCACACGTGTGAATGCTCGATCGCGCCGACCACCGCCCCATAGGCCACAAGGTCCATCGCTGGCTCGGCAAGCTCGATCAAATGATGCTCGGTCCCGTGCAGCTCCGCCTGGAGTAGCGGGCGCTGAGCGGCGCTCACGCCGTTGAAGACGACCACCAGCTCGTGCTCGGCGCCCGCAGCGTGCCGCTCGTAGGACCTGAGGAACTCGCGCAGGGGCGCCGGCCCGAGAGGGCCCCACACGAGATGCACAACCGCGATCACGGCCGGGGATGCTAGAACCCAGCAGGTGATCGTCGCGAACCTCCTCGACGGTGCCGGCGTCCGGGGCTCACGTTCACGACAGCTCCTTACGACGCTCGCGGCGCCCACAGTCGACAGGTTGCTGGGCGCGGTGGGGAGGCTGCGGGCCGAGCTCGACGCCGTCTCGCGAGAGCACGAGCTGGTCGCTGTGGCGGAGACCCTCCGCGGCGCCGACGCCCTTGAGCCGGGAGGACCGAGCGCGCTGTTCGGGCGTATCGGCCTGGTCCCCGTATACCCGCGCCTGGCAGCGCTCGACACGCTCGACTACTCCGAGAACACGCTGTGGTCTGCCTCGAGCACAAGTGACATCGAACCCCGACGGCGCCTGATCGGAGAGGCTGGCCGACTCGACGAAGTACCAGACGGCGATTACGACGCGCTTCTCGCGTCGCACGTGATCGAGCACCTGGCCAACCCGCTCGGCGCACTGGCGGAATGGCAGCGGGTGCTGCGGCCGGGGGGGCACCTGCTGCTCGTCGTGCCCCACCGCGACGGCACCTTCGATCACCGGCGACCGGTGACCACGCTCGAGCATATGCGCCGTGACGCGGAGCTCGAAACCGGAGAGGACGATCTCACCCACCTGGAGGAGGTCCTCGAGCTGCACGACCTCGACCGCGACCCCGGCGCACCCGACCGCTTCGCCTTCGAGCAGCGCTGTCGAGACAACCTTGCGATCCGGGGGATGCACCACCACGTGTTCGTCACCCGCTCGGTGCTGGAGCTCTGCAGGGCCGCCGGCTTGGAAGTCATCGCGCTACGCGCCAAGCGTCCCTTCCACATCGTCTGCCTGTGCCGGACAGGTCATCAGGAGGACCCGCGATCGAGCGATCCGCTGCTCTGGAAGGCGCTGCAGCCCAGCCCGTTCCTCTCGGACCGCGCCGAAGCCGCCGTTCCCCGTCCTACCGACTGATTCCGGCATACGAACGCGCGAGACCACCGATGGTTTCGCTAGGTTGCCGTGCATCGCCGCTCACACATCGACAGACGCCGCGACGCCACAAGGGACGAAGATGCGCACGGGGGGTCGAGCTGCGCGCCGCGCTGGCCCGCCGGAGATCTCGATCCTGATCGCGGGCATCGTGGCGTTCATCGCCGTCACGGTGTGGTGGCTGACCCAGGACGACCGGGTGCAGGACTGGGACAACGGCTACCACACGCTGATCTCCTTCGGGATCCACGACCAGCTCGCGGCCGGCAACCTGACGGGCTGGTTCACCGAATTCAACACCTACCCGCCGCTGGTGCACGTGATCGGGGCCATGGGGGTGTTCATCGGCGGCAAGAGCCCGATGTCGGTGATCATCGCCTCGAACATCGTCTTCGTCCCGCTGATGGCGGTCAGCTGTTACGGCATCGGGCGACTGGCCTATGGACGCAGCGCGGGTCTGCTGGCGGGGCTGTTCGCCCTCGGCACGCCGATCTTCGTCTCCCAGATGCACGAGTTCATGATCGACCCACCCGAGGCGGCGATGGTCGCTGCCAGCGTGTGGGCGGTACTCGCCTCGCGACGCTTCGAGCGGGTGGGCATCGCTGCGGCGGCCGGCGTCGCCGTGGGGCTTGCGCTGATGACGAAGCAGACCAGCGTCATCTTCTTGGTCGGCCTCGTGGCCGTTACATTGCTGCGCGGGGGCTGGCGCAACTGGAGGGGACTGCTCGCCTTCCTCGTCATCGCTGCGGCGATCTCGCTGCCCTGGTACCTCTACCATCGGGCCCAGCTGGGCGGCTTGGTCGAAGGTCAGGGTGGCACCGGCGCAGCGCTCACGGCCGAATCCTCGCCGCCGCTGTTCTCGCGGGCGAGCCTGCTCTGGTACTTCTGGGCGGCGCTGAACTTCCAGCTGCTCGCTCCGCTGTTGCTATTCCTGATCGTCGGCGCGCTGGCGACGCTGCGCACCTGCGTGGGGCGTTGGAAGCCCGAGAACCTCGGCCCGGAGCTGCTGGCGGGACTGTTCGTCTCATGGCTTGGCATCACGCTGATCAGGCACAAGGACGTACGCTTCATGATGCCCGCGCTGGTCTACGTGGCGGTGCTCGCGACCGGCTGGATCGTGCTCGCCCGGCCGCGTGTGCGACTGGCGGCCACGGCCGTCCTGGGAGTTGTCCTGGCCGCCAACTTCATCGGCGTCTCGACCGGCGTGGGCACCACCGTGCGCATAGCGCTGCCGAGCGCGCCGGCCAACAGCGGCCTGTACACGCGCCAGCTGACGCTGTACTCGCCGGCAGGCTACATCCGCGGCGGGCCAGAGCACGACGGCAACATCCTCGCGCTCATGCGCGGACTCAAGCGTGCGGGAATCGAGTCGATCACGTTCGACGCGGCCAGCACGGACGTCGCCGAATTCGACACCTACGGTCTGGAAGTCCGCGCGATCCAGGCCGGGCTGAAGCCGACCCCGGTGTACGACCCGACGGCGCTCGGCCCGCACGACGCGTTCATGCTGCGCCACTTCCCTGAACCCGGCGATGCCCCGCCGTGCCAGCGCCTGCTGGACGGCAGCGGCGTGTACGTGGAGCTCGGCAACCCGGTCAAGCCGTTCGAGACCTACACGCTCATCTGCCCCGGACGCCACCCCGAGATCTACCACCGCACCGCGCCGCTGTCACTGGGCACGCAGATCCAGATGCACCCCGAAATCACCGGCCCGACTCGAGCGATGCTGCTGAGCGTGCTGCTCGCGCTGCGCCAGGAAGGCGTCAAGGCGCTCCAGTTCGAACGCGCCTCGGCGGACACCCTGTTCTTCCAGCCGGTCGGCCTCGAACACCTCGCCGCCTATGAGCAGCTGCCCGTGCCCCCCGGACTATCCCCGGAGCAGCTGACTGCGAGCGACGCGTACCTGCTGAGGCAGCCGATCACCGCCGGCGGCCCGAAGCCCTGCGGGCGCTTCCCCGACGGCACGGGCCTGTTTGTGGTGCGCGGCAATCCGACGGTGGCGAATCCGCACTACCAGTGCCCGCGGGTGCGCTCCGGCTAGCGCTTCACGGTGGCGGAGGTACCAAGCACCTGCCCGCCGGACGCGAGCGCCTGCGCGGCGTAATAGTCGAGGTCGGTGGATTTCGACCGCGACGCGTGGCAGACGGCATACCAGGCGTTCTCGGCCGACGAGCACAACTGGGTCGTGCAGGTCACCGGCAACCTTCGCGCCCTTGTGGACAACGCTGTGGAGCTGGCGCGCCTCGCGGCGACGTTGACCGGGGTGCGTCGCACCGGGCGCCGGCCGAGCGCAAACGCCGACATCGAGGCGCTGCGAGCCGACGGCGCACTGAACGGCGAGCAGACCTAGAAGCTCGTGCAGCTCAAGGAGCTCTGCGACAGACTGCGTCACGCGTATGCCTACGTGGACGCCGACGACGTGCACACTACGGTGCACTCTCTGCTGAAACTCTTACCGAGCTTCACGGCCTCCTACGTGCAGTGGCCGGCCGAGCACCGCGTGGAGATCACCTGACCCACCACCCGCGGCGCGCGGAGGAACTTCGAAGGCCGTCAGGCCGGTCCGAGTTCGCCGCGCCCCAACTGCTGGAGACCCTCTTTTAGTGCGGGGCTGCGGCGCGTCTGGAGATCGTGGAGGTAGTCCAGGAGCGCCTCCAGCCAGTCGTGATCCTGTCCGCGCTCGCGTAGCCCACCCAGACAGACGCTGATCAGACTGCGGCTTGACCTACCCAGCACGCGGCACGCCCAGCACACTATCCCCACCACCGGACGCTTAACTCCACGGTATTGAGGCTAGTCCCGCTCACCCCGAGACGCTCGGGCTCGTGCCTCTGTCCAGTTCAGGATAGATACTCGTGCCGCGTCCGGTCAGCGAAGAGTAGACCCACAGGGTGCCGTTGTTCGCCTGGAACGTCGCCTCATATGTGTTGCCGGACGCCGCGATGCTTGGGCTTGTGCCTTTTTCCATCCCGAGGCTCGTGACGGTGCTGCCCCCGTTCGACGGCGTGTAAATGGCCAGGTCGTACCCGTTGTCCTGGAACGCCACATCGTATTCGCCGTTGGCTTGGGTGGCGACGCTCGGGCTGGTGCCGCCCAGCATCCCCTGCTCTGTGTTCGTGCCTGTCCCGGTGGACGAAGAGTACACCCACAGGTCGTTGCCGCCGCCCGCCTGGAAGGCCACCTCATACCCACCATTGGGGACCGCAGCGATGCTCGGGTTCGTGCCTTTTTCCATCCCAAGGACCGTGCAAACACTCGTCCCCGTAGATGACGACCAAATACACAAGTCATAATTGTTGTCCTGAAAGGCCACCACATACCCGCCGCCAGGCAACGCCGCGATACTCGGACTCGTACCCCCCAACATCCCCTGCTCCGTATTCGTACCCAACCCAGTCACGGACGAATAAACCCCGAGATCATTGCCACTGCTCGTCTGGTACGCCACGTCATACCCACCGCCGGGCGACGCCGCGATACTCGGACTCGTACGTTCCTCCATACCAAGTTTCGTAGCCGCACTGGTACCACTGGACGACGAATAAAGCCACAGCGCATAATTATTCGCCTGGAACGCTGCCTCGTACCCGCCTGAAGGCAACGCCGCCACGCTCGGACTCGTCCCCGGCGCCATCCCCTGCTGCGTGTTCACGTTCGACCCCGATGACAGGGTCAGGTCATAGCTCTGGTTCTGGGACGCCACGACAAATGCGCCCCCCGGTAGTGCCGTGACGACCGGGCTCGTGCCCCGGTCCAATTCGAGGTAGGTACTCGCGCCTTTCCCGGTCGATGGAGAGTAGGTCCAGAGGACGCCGTTGTTCGCCTGGAACGTCGCCTCATATGTGTTGCCGGACGCCGCGATGCTTGGGCTTGTGCCTTTTTCCATCCCGAGGCTCGTGACGGTGCTGCCCCCGTTCGACGGCGTGTAAATGGCCAGGTCGTACCCGTTGTCCTGGAACGCCACATCGTATTCGCCGTTGGCTTGGGTGGCGACGCTCGGGCTGGTGCCGCCCAGCATCCCCTGCTCTGTGTTCGTGCCTGTCCCGGTGGACGAAGAGTACACCCACAGGTCGTTGCCGCCGCCCGCCTGGAAGGCCACCTCATACCCACCATTGGGGACCGCAGCGATGCTCGGGTTCGTGCCTTTTTCCATCCCAAGGACCGTGCAAACACTCGTCCCCGTAGATGACGACCAAATACACAAGTCATAATTGTTGTCCTGAAAGGCCACCACATACCCGCCGCCAGGCAACGCCGCGATACTCGGACTCGTACCCCCCAACATCCCCTGCTCCGTATTCGTACCCAACCCAGTCACGGACGAATAAACCCCGAGATCATTGCCACTGCTCGTCTGGTACGCCACGTCATACCCACCGCCGGGCGACGCCGCGATACTCGGACTCGTACGTTCCTCCATACCAAGTTTCGTAGCCGCACTGGTACCACTGGACGACGAATAAAGCCACAGCGCATAATTATTCGCCTGGAACGCTGCCTCGTACCCGCCTGAAGGCAACGCCGCCACGCTCGGACTCGTCCCCGGCGCCATCCCCAAAGCAGTGAACGCACCCGCCCCGTTAGTTGACAGAGCCAGATCGTTTGTTTTGTTCTGAAAAGCGATCGTTGGACTAGGCGTAGTAAATGTTTGATCGCTCCCGTAGACGGTACCTCCTGCGTTAGTTGCGACGAGGCGATAATGATAAGTGGTACTCGACTGTATGCCCGTGACCGTCGCGCTCTCGTTTAGTGTGCTTGTGCCCGCACCGGCATCAGTTGACGCCGTTGACGAACCGTATGCCGTGGTCGGACCGTACTGGAAGTAGTAATGCGTGTCCGTCCCTTTGGGGTTGACGGTGCCGTTGAGTGTTGCCTGTTCCTGATGAACTTCAGTAGCTGCGTTCGTGGATGCTTCGGGCGGCTGGTAGTTGGAGTATTCGGTGTAGAGTTTGAGGTTTTCGGTTTTCTCACCGAGTTCAGTGATTTTTTCGCCCTCGACCCCTTGTTCAACGCCAATGACTGCGTATTCCGCAAGGTTTTCGGAGAAGCCAGTACCGTACTTTGTGTTTGCGGCTTTGATTGCCGCCTTCAAGTTTTCTCCCGTAATCGCCGCTTTGAAGGGGCCGATCCAGGGGTTTTCGCCATAGGTGTAGCTATTGCCCGAGCCGGCGATCTCGGTGGAGAAGCTAGTGCCAAGCTGGAAGGCCGTCATCACCGAGTTCATGATGTGACCGTCGGCATCACCTGATTCGGTCGCCTGGCTCACCTTCCCGATCTGGTTATAGTCGCCTGTCTGCCACTCCACAAAGCAATACTCAAGCAGGTTGCCGTGCGGGGAACCGACCTGTTCCAAGATAGGACAAAGATACGCCCAGGCACCGCCGGGCACGTTGACTTTGCCCGGATATGCGGCGCCTTCGACGACAAGCGCCGGCCCGGCGAATGCGCTGCTCCACGGGCGAAGGCTGCCTTTCTGACTAGCGAATGAGACATAGTGTTGCATCCCACAGGGTTCGTAAACTTTGGGTGTGGTAGGTTCCACGCAGTATTTATCGGCTGCGGTTGGCCGTAGCCCTTGCCCCCACTGCGCGCCTATCGCCTGGCACACATCACCATGCCCGTCAGTCATCGTGTCCGCCGGCGACGGATTGAAGCCGGTCAAGCCACTTTCGTTGTTCGTATCCCTGGTGTACAGGTGCCCCTCGTTAAGGTTATAAGCGTTGCAGTAATCCCCACTTTCGGTCAGTGCGAGGTTCCCGTTCAAAGCTCCTTCCAGCGTGCGAACCGGAGGACTGCTATTAAGAAACCATTCCCCCACGCCGTCGCATGTGGAGGATGACGCGCCGGGCTGGCCCGTCTGCCAACAGGTTGAGTTGTTTTCGCCGTACCAGTAGAAGCTCGACGAGGCGCTCGCCACAGACACAACACCCAGCGAGAGCACCAGAGCCAGAGAGACCATGAGCGCCGTGCGACGCGCCGGACGGGCCGCCCCGTACCTGCTGCGCAACCCGCGCCGGTCCACTGTCGATGCTGCACGCCCCTGGCTTGACATCCCTACCTCCTCATCCAATCGGTCTGGTCGGGATCCCGTCTCTTCCCAAAGGGATATCCCGGTGTTGGTCGGTTGACTGGCGATCTCGTCGCCGGGGGCTTTCTATCCGACCGATTGGATAGGCGCAAGAGTTAACTGCGAGAGAATCTCCCTGTTCACAGAGTTAACGGTCCGAAAGTCTCGGCCGTTCGCAAACCGGGTTCCGACTGCAAGAAACTAGGGTGGCGCCGAATGGAAATAGCGGCCAATCGCTGGTGACCGTGGCCCACTTGTGCCACACAAGCAGGATCGGTCCGACTTCGCGGCGTATCCCGAGAGGCGGCGGATCAAGCCGCGCAAAGGAGCCCGCGAGTTGCTCGAGTTGGCCCGACGCCTTCAGCTCGTCCTCGCGCCCGAGTGTGCGCAGCACGCGATGGCGTACCCGCCGCTGATTGAGCCGACATCGCCACGCCAACCCCCACACAACCAGGCAATCACGCCCACGCTTACACCCACACGACCCCAACAGTGTCAACCCGCGGAGAATGCGGCTAGCGATTAGCGGTGGCAGAGGTCCCCAGCACCTGCCCCCCGGACCCAAGCGCCTCCGCGGCGTAGTAGGCGACATCGCTGCCCACGGGAATGGACGTCTCGAAGCCGGTAGCGGCCGTGGTGGCGATGGGCGCAAGCGTCGTGGGCGACTCGCCCCCGAGGATCGTCCACCCGGTGACGTCGGTGGCGCCGTTCCAGCTCGTGTACAGCGTGGTGGCTTCGCCGCTGGTGCGCACCCCAATCGCGGGCGGCGCCGCCGGCTGTGCGTTCCATTGGAAGCGGTACGCGCGATAGGACTGCCCGGGCGAGGGGAAGTGCGCGTCGAACAGCATCTGCCCGGAGGTGCTGAATTCGGTGATGTAGGGCTCTTCGCCCCAGCCGACCAGCGAGTTGCCGTCCGCGAGCACCTGGTCGTTGCCCTGGCTGCCGGTGAGGATCGGCGGGGTGTGCACGTAGCGGCCGATCAGTTCGACGGAGCGGTTGGCCCAGTTGATCCGCTCGCGGATGGCGCGCGACTGGGAGTGCTCCTTGGGCGTGGCGCCGTCATCGAAGATGGTGAGCGTGTGGTCGGGCTGCCACTGCACGTCGTGCTGCCACGCAACGCCCGTGCCGGCGCCCATCTTGAAGCTCGAGTGCTTGCCGCCGAGGCGCCACATGATCGCGCCGCTGACGTGGTTGATCTCATACGCCGCCCACATGTTGCGCGAGGAGATGATGAAGTTGCCGTCGCCCCACGGGTCCAGCGACATGGAGTTCATGTGGAAGAAGTCCCACGGCTGGCTGGCGTCGGTGGACGGCGATGAGTGGGAGTCACTCAGCGCCACGTGCCCGTCGGCGTGCCATTCGAACATCACCAGGCCCGTCTTGATGTCGACCTCCTGGAGGATCGCGTCCTGGAGGATCCCGTTGCTGGAGCCGCCCTCGGCGGAGAGGTTGGCGTCGACGAGCGAGTAGGCGGTGATGAACGCGGAGCCCTGCGGCGTGATCTGCATTTCGTGAAGGTCTGCGTAGTAGCCGTTGCCCGCGGACACTGTGGCGATCGGGGTGTAGGCGGTGCTGTAGATCTCATCCCTGCCGAAGCCCACGCCGAGGGCCTGGGGGACATCGCCCTGCCAGAAGGTCAGCACGGGCTTGCCTTCGTAGCTCTGCACCTGCAGATTCGTGTCGATTTCGCCCGTGGGCGCGGGATGGAACCAGACGAGCCCGCCGGAGCTGTTGGCGATCATGGCGCCCGACTGGCCGTAGCCGTGGGTGGGCGTCAGGAACAGGTCGCCGGGCGATGCTTCGGGCGAGTCGGTGGTGACCTGCAGGATCGGCGGCTGCAAGTTGGGTGCGGACACGAAGCTCTGGGACAGGCCGGGCTTGCTCAGCTCGACAGGTTTGCCGGCGGCGGGGCGATAGTCGGGCAGCCGCGCGACGGTGAAGGTGGTGCTCACGCGCGCGGTGTGGCCCTTGGGCCCTACGGTGGCGCTGGCTGTGACGCGCTCGCCCTGCGTGAACGGCCGCGTGGGCAGGAAGCTGGCGCCGGGGCTGCTCGCGTAGGACTCGAGCTTGCCGCTGTGGCCGCCGCTGCGCGAGCCCACCACGGAGATGTCTGAGATCTCGTTGGCGGGCACGCCCAGGAAGCTGATCTGGCTCTCGGGCGAGGCGTCAGGGGTGCCGTTGAGCGGCGAGACCGCCACCGCGGGCGCCGCCTGGGCCCCCGTTGCCGCGATCGCCATCGCCGCCACCAGCGCCAACACCAGCGCGCCGAGCGACGCAGCGACTCCATAGCCCAGTCTCCCGGGTCCCACGATCGTCCTCAATTTTCTGCCTTTCAGTTCGAGCCGCTCCAGCCGATCGGCTCGTTGCAGAGGAGCACGTCGGGGAAACCGCAAGCGTCAACTGCAGTCCTAACACCGATACATCGAGCAAGGTAGCCATGAAAACCGCTCTGCTCACGTAAGAATTTGGTCAGCGATGTAGCCGCTCAGGCTACTTTCATGATGCGTAGTTGGCCCTACGGGGCTGGTAGTCGTGGCTGAGTCGCCTGGTTGGTGGTCGGCTTTCAGCGTCGGCCATTCTTTCCTACATTTAGGCCTTATCGGAAAGAAATGCTAGCCTGAGTTCATGACCAAGCGAGAGCAGCGGGCACTGGCGGCCGGGTTCATCACGCTCGAGGACACTCTGCACAGGACCGAAGACGCCCTTCAGAACGGCAGCGTCCAGCAGGCGCTTTCAGAGCTCCAGGAGACCCAGCACGCGATCGCGACGATGCGCCCGGCTGAGATAGACGTCGCACAAGCGGCCACTGCGCTCGGTGTCTCCAAGCCGACGGTTCGGGCCTGGGCCCGGCGCGGGCTGATAGACGTCGTGCGAGAGCAGCCGATGACCCTGGACTTCGCAAGCGTCGTCGATCTGCGTCGCGATCTGGAGCGACTGCGTGAGACCGCCGGCAGCGAGAAGCGCTGGCAATCGCTACTGGCCGCTGCCGCCGACCAACGTGAGTTCGCGCAGGATGGCGCGGGCGAGGGCTTCGCGGAAGCTGTCGCCGGCAACGCAGAGCCGCTGATCCGCACGTGACGTTCACCGTCACGGTGGCCCCGCGCGCCAACCCGCGCGTCAAAGCGCTTCGCGGGAAAGCCAAGGACAAGTTCTGGGAGGCGGTCAACCGACTGGCGCACGAAGGCTGCGCCGCCGGGCACTACCGGATGCGGGCGCCCGACGGCTCAGACGCCCACGTGTGCGGCCTGCGCTTCTACGCCGGCTGGCGAATGCACATCGTGTTCGCCGAGCACAACGAGATCGTCGTCTCCTGGGTCGGACAACACACCGACCAAGAGAACCCGCACGTGGACGGAGCGACAGAAATACCCGAGCTGGCAGACATCGGGCGTCCCCGTATGGACCAGCCTCCCTGCTGCGACGAGCCCGACAAGGCACCAATCGACCAAAAACTCGTAGATCGGATCAACGCACTACGACCGCGACGGCGATAGGGCCGCATCCCCCGAGTTTCGATCCGGCGACAGCGACCTCACTTGGTAGCACTACTGCTACCATCGGGCGATGGCGACGATCCCCCAAAAGGAGCTACGCAACCATGTCGGCGAGGTACTGCGACGCGCAGAGGCCGGCGAGCACATCACGATCACCGTCTCCGGACGCCCGGTCGCGGAGCTCGGTCCAATCCGCGCGCGGCAGTGGGTTGCAAGCAGCCAGCTCGCCGATCTGTGGAGCGCACCGCCAGACCCAACGCTCGATGAAGACCTGGCGCAGCTCGGCGGAGAGCTGACAGACCCCTGGGCCGCCTAACCGGTGGCCGTCCTGCTTGACACCTCGGTGCTGATCGCCGCCGAGAAAGGCCCCGACGAGGACGCCGCGATCAGCGTCGTCTCGTTGACCGAGCTGCACTTCGGTGTCCTCGTCGCTCGGGATGATGAGACGCGTTCGCTGCGGATGCGCCGTCTCGGCACCATCGAGGCCCACTTCGACGCTCTGCCGTTCAACGCCGCCGCGGCACGAGAGTGTGGTCGGCTGCACGCGCTCGTCGCAAAGCGCGGCGGCCAGCCCCGGCGACGGGCATTCGACCTGGCGATCGCCGCGACAGCCAACGTTCTCGGGGTGCCGCTGCTCACCTACAACACCAAGGACTTCCAGCTCCTCGCCGAGGAGATCGACCTCCGCACCCCGTAGTGGAGCTGACAGAGCGCGCGCCGCGCGATGCGTTGGGTCGGCCTATGCAGCGACCGCTTCAATAGGCGTCGACCTAATAAACGTTCAGACCGTATCGCTTAGTAAGCTGCAGGCGTGGTAAGTGATCGAAGATCTGGCACCCAGCACCCGCAGGCGAACCCGCGAGCCGGCGAGTTCCGTCTTGCCGCCACCGGCGAGGACGGCTTCTGGGCTTTTCATCCGCGACCACTGCCGCCCGACCCGCCGCTACACGTCGATGTCGCGATGCAGACGCTGCTGGATCGTGCGAACCAGGCTCTGGGCCGACTCGACGGCGTCACGCTCCTACTGCCAGATCCAGACCAGTTCATCTACACGTTCGTGCGCAAGGAGGCTGTGTTGTCCTCTCAGATCGAGGGCACTCAGTCCTCGCTCTCGGATCTGTTGCTGTTCGAGCACGACGCTGCCCCAGGGCTGCTGCGTGAGGACGCCCAGGAGACCGCCAACTACATCGCTGCGCTCAACCACGGCCTCGCCCAGATCCCAGCCGGGCGGACCGCCGCTCCTCCTCAGCTCCGCGTGCTCGCGGGCGCTGCGAGCGCTGATCGGACCTCGAACTCCGCGGCGATCGGCACAGAATCTGTCTCGGCGCCGGAGCCAGCCGGCACGCACGCTTCGCTCCCACCGCGCTGAACGCGAGTTATCCACGACGAGCTGCTGTCTTGAACGCAGAGCTCACCCGTGCTGCCACGGCGCGGGCTCGCGCAGTGCTCGCAGAGTCGAGCCTTCCCCGACGGAAACGGTCGCCCAGGCGCTTGGCTGCTGCTCGCCGGCGCTGCTCGTAGTCTTCTTCCGCTTAGCTCCCCTGCTCAAGCGCCACCTCGCCCTTGCTGACGAGCGCAGCGAGGATCTTTGAATCTGAGGTTCCGGGCGGGAAGCTCTCCGACTTCGCGGAGCGCGAACTCGACCGCCGCGTCCCCGTGATGGAGTAACGGAGCCTCGTCAGTCGGCACTCCGAGAAGTGTAGCACTAGTGTCAGCCTGTTGCCGTCAGCGCTCGAACACACCCACCACGTGGGATGAGCCTGTGGCGAACGGGTAGTCGGCCTCCGCCTCGCAAAGCACGCGGAACTGGTAGTTGGCAGGGCCCGGGAACTTGAAGCGGTAGCTCGCGTGGTAGCGGCCGTGCACGTCGGTACGGACCACGTCGAACTCCAGCCATGCGCCACCCAGGGAGCGTGCCTCCAGCACCAGCAGCTTCCCCGTGCTCGGCACCGGCCCGCCGCGCAGGCGGCCCGAGAAGTAGATGCTGCGCCCGACGCTCGACACGCGCGGCGCGATGCTCAGCGCCACGCCGGCCCGCACGCTCAGCGTGAGCGTCTTCGTCACCGCAGGCGAGGAACCCATCGCGTCGCTGTACTCCAAGCGCAGCGAGCGCGAGGACAGGCCCGCCGGAAGCTGCATGCTGAAGCGTCCATCGGCATTCGTGACCGGGCTCGCCATCGCCGCCACTCGCGCGCCCGCGTATGCCGGCGTGGCGAGCACCGCCACGCGAGCGCCCACGATCGGCACGCCGCCTGGGCTCGTCAGCCGGCCCACGATCGTCTCCGCGCGCCCGTAGCCCGTCGTCAGCCGAGCCTTCGTCGTGCCCTTCCACGCCACCGCCATCGTTGCCTGCGCCGACGCGTTCGTGCCGTTCGGAGCGCCCGGCGGCGGCGCGTTGTCGACCGTGATGGTCCTATCCAGCACCGTCGCAGCGTTGCCCGCCGCGTCGATCACGCTCACCACCAGGTGGTGCGTCCCGTTGCTGACCTTCGTCGTGTCGAAGCCCACGTCCGCGCTCACCGACGGAAGGCACGGCTGCACGTACAGGAACGCCGGCAGCCCATCGGTCGTCTGACCCACGTTCCTGCAGCGCCCGCCGTTTTCGTTGACCACCGTGCTCTGCACCACCTGGCCGTCCACCGTGAACACCGCCTCGTACACGCCCGAGCCGGGATCGCTCGCGCTGAACGCGACGTCCGTCGTGCCGCTCACCGTCGGCGCCGTCGCCAGTTCGCCGCTCACGTTCGTCGCCGTCGGACCAACGCCCTGTTCGAGAATCAGGTCCGCCGCGTACAGATAGACCACCGCTGCATAGCCGGCCGAGTCGCCCGCGTTGTTCGGGCAGTTGTATTCCGCGATGCCGCCGCACGACGCCTTCACGTACAGATTTGAGCCCAGGTCGCCCGGCGCGATCACCCGGTTCGCCGAGGAGAGCGGCTGACTCGTTTCGCCTACTCCATCGCGACAACCAGACAGATACGAGCACGCATCAAAGATGTCAATTTCGGTCGGACCCGCCAGCCAAAACTGGTAGCTGGCATTGACGGCGGCGCCACCCGCTGCATCTCCCGCCCGCCAAAGCGTCGCTCCCGCAAGCGTCTCACCTGAAGGTGCCGCAAACGTCCAGGTCGCGGAATCTGCGTTGGCCGTCCGGTTGGTTTCCGCGCGGAGGCCCGCGATCAATGCTCCCCCAGGCTGAGCGCACGTGTCTTGGACGAGGGTTGCAGGGCCCGTGTTCGACCCGCTCCACCCATCCGCCGGGGCGCTTTCCCCTGACGGGGTCTCGCACGCGTACACGTGGAAATCGCCCGCCCACGAGCTCGCCGGAATGATCGCCCCGCCGCCGGCCGCCATCGCCACGAGCGCGAGCGTCACCGCCAGCGGCGTCCTCGCCGTGCGTCTAGCCCGTTTCGACATCCACTCGAACACAGACACCATCCCAACCTCATGTCGGTCGGCGGCCCTCTATGGCCCCCCTCCCAAATTGTTCCACCTCGCGGGCCACCGCGGCGGCGCAGCTGTGGTGACCGGTGCCGGCGACGCTCGAGCAGGGACGCGCGAACGCGTCTCCCTCGAACGACCGCCCCCGCGCCGCCCGCGCTCAGATGTGGAAGCTGACCGGCAGTCGCGACAGGCCGTAGATGCCCGTGATGCTCTCCAGCTCCGGCTCGCCGTCCAGCTCCAGGCCGTGCGCCCGCCGGGCCAGGAACGCCAGCGCCTCCCCCAGCTCCGCGCGCGCCAGGTTCGCGCCCACGCAGTAGTGCACGCCCGCGCCGAACGTCAGCTCGCGCGCGCCGCCCCGCTGCGCCGCGATGTCGAAGCTGTCCGCGCCGCCCGGGCCGCGCTCGTCCTGTTGGACGTCGCGGTTGGCCGTGAACGCGCACACCATCACGATCGTCCCCTCCGGGAACGTCACGTCGCGGAACACCACATCCTCCGTCGTCATCCGTGCCGTGAACGGCGTGATCGGCTCGAAGCGCAGCGCCTCGTCCACCGCCGCCTGCGCCAGCTCCGGGTCCGCTTCCAGCAGCGCCCACTGCTCCGGGTGCTCAGCCAGCAGCCTCACCGCGTGAGCCAGCTGGCTCTGCGTCGTGTCCACGCCGCCCGCCAGCACGTTGAACACCAGGTTGATGCACTCCACGTCCGAGAGACGGTCGCCGTCCTGTTCGGCCTCGATCAGCATCGACACCAGATCGTCGCCCGGCTCCTCGCGGCGCGCCCTGATCAGCGCTTCCGCGTAGCCGTAGAACTCCTGCACCGCCCGCTCGATCCCCTCGCGCTCGCTCGCCATGCTCGTCGCGTCGAACTGCCGCTGGATCCAGTTCGACCAGTGGTGCAGCTTCGGCGCGTCCGCCAGCGGCGCGCCCATCACCGTCGCAATCGTCAGCGACGGGTACGGCTTCGCGAACGCCTCCACGAACTCGCACCTGACGATCCCCTCCTCCGAGGCGCCCGACGCCTCCTCCAGCAGACCCTCCAGGAACCCCCTCATCGCCGGCCTGTAGCGCTCCACCGCACGCGGCGACAGCGCCGGGTTGACCAGGCTGCGCAGCCGCGCGTGGTCAGGGCCGTTCACATGCAGGATGTTGCGCCGCATCTGCTCGAACAGCGGCCCCTCGCTCACGCCGAAGATCTCCGCGATCTTCATGCCCGGGAACGTCGCCGAGCGCGTGCGCAGGAAGAACTCGCCCGCCTCGCGGTCCAGCACCATGTAGCCGAACGGCCCCTGCGCCAGCCAGCCCTCACCCTCGCCCCGCACGCGCGCCATCGCTGCATGGAAGCGCTCTCCGCGCAGCGACGGATCCGTGTAGTCGAACGCCGGCAGCTCCAGATCGCTGACCAGCGTCATCGTGGGGGGCGGGTGGCGGCGGGCGGCGGCTCGGACCTATTTTTTCTTCGGGCTCACCGCCTGCTTCAAAGACGCTCCAGCCGAGAACTTCGGGGCCTTCGACGCTTTGATTTTCACGCGCTCGCCCGTGCGCGGGTTCACGCCCTGGCGTGCCGCCCTTTTGACAACCGAGAACTTGCCAAAGCCCGTGATGCTCACCTCGTCGCCTTTTTTCAGCGTCTTCGTGACCGTGTCCAGCAGCGAGTCGACCGCGCGACCCGAGTCCGCCTTCGACAGGCCGCTGTCCGACGCGATCGCCTCAATCAGTTGCGACTTGTTCATGCGTTGTTCCTTTCGAGTAGACATGCCAGCTGTCAGCCCAGCGTTGCGCCAAGCGAGCGCGCAGGGTACCGCGCCAGCTTCTTGCCTGGGTTGATGAGGCCCTTCGGGTCGAACGCGCGCTTGATCTGCTCGTGCAGCTCGAGCGTCCTCGCGTCCCACTGGGACTCCAGGCGACCACGCTTCAGCCAGCCCACGCCATGCTCCCCCGCCACCGCGCCGCCCAGCTCCACAACCAGCCCAAACAGCTCATCGCCAACCGCCTCCGCCGCCCCCAGCTCCGCCGCGCTCCCGGGGTCGACCAGCACCGTCGCATGCACGTTGCCCTCGCCGCCATGGCCCCACGCGCACGAGCGCAGGCCATGTGCCGTTGCCATCCGCTCGAAGCGCTCCAACCCCTCCGCCAGCCGCTCCAGCGGGAACACAACGTCCTCGCTCACCTTCCCCCCGCGCGCCGCCGCCACCGCCGGGTTCGTGCCGTCGCGCCAGCGCCACAGCGCACGGGGGTCCGGCGGCTCCTCGATCGCCAGCGCCCGCACCGACGGGCCGCTCATCAGCTCCAGCAGCGCCTCCCGCTGGGATCGGGCCTCCTCGCGCGAGCCGTCCACCTCGCAGATCAGCGCAAAGCCCGCTCCCGCCGGCACCTCGCCCGGATAAGCGCCCGCCGTCATCTTGAGCGTCTCGCCGTCCATGAAGTCCAGCACCGACGGGCGCAAGCCCGACGCGAACACCTCGCAGATCGCCGCGCAGCCCTCCGCGCGCGTGCGCAGGAACACCATCAGCGGGAGCGCCGCCTCCGGCGCCGGCAGCAGTCGCAGCCGCACCGCCGTGATCACGCCCAGCGTCCCCTCCGAGCCGATCAACAGGCTCTTCACGTCATAGCCCCCCACGTCCTTCGCCGCCCAGCCGCCCACCTGCACCAGCTCCCCCGGCGCCAGCACCGCCTCCAGGCCCGCCACCCACGCGCCCGTCACGCCGTACTTCAGCGCGTGCGGGCCGCCCGCGTTCGTCGCCACGTTGCCGCCGATCTGCGACTGCTCCGCCGCCCCCGGGTCCGGCGCGAACATCAGACCGTTCTCCCTGGCCAGGCGCTGCACGTCGCGCGTGCTCACCCCCGCCTCCGGCAGCATCCGCCACAGCCCCGGCTCCAACTCGCGCACCCTGCGCAAGCGCTCCAGCGACAGCACCACGCCGCCCTGCGTCGGCACCGCCCCGCCCACCAGGCCCGTGCCGCCGCCCCGCGGTACCAGCGGCACGTCGTGCTCGTAGCACCAGCTCACCACCGCCGCCACCTCCTGCGCGTCTGCCGGCAGCGCCACCGCGTCCGCTCGGCCCTGCATATCCGCGCGGTGTGAGGTGTCCTCGTTGTACGGGGAGCGCGGCGGCGGAGCGTCAAAGACGTGATCTGAGCCGATCAGGCGACTGAGCTCTCTGCGCATGGCGCCGATCACGCTAGCGATCTATACGCGTCACTACCAAAGCGCCGCTACGCCATACGCAGTCAACGCGGCGTCGCGTGTCACGATCGGCAGGCGCTCGCTGAGCGCTTGCGCGGCCAGCATTCGATCGAATGGGTCGCGGTGCTCGCGGCCGCCGACCTTCGGGTACGGGAGGCTCTGAAGGCGCGCCACATGTGGCCACGAGATCCCCAGCAGACCGAAGCCGTCTGCCTGAACCTGCGCCGGCCAGTCCGCATCGATCGGCAGCTTGCCGATCGATCGCTTCACCGCAATCTCGACGGCAGTACCAGCGCCTACCAGCGGAGTCTCGGCAGCTTCGATTGTCGCCCGCGCCGTTCCCGAGAGACGCTCGTCGCCGCCAAGCCACCAGAGCAACGCATGGGCATCCACGAGCACGCGGGTCACGGCGAGATGCCGAGCGCCGCTGCGATGTCCTGCGGCCACTCGTCGAAGTCCTCCGGCACGCTCACACGCCCACGCATCCGTCCCGGCGTTCGCTTGGCAGCCTCGTCATCACTTGCGAGAGCCACGAGACGCGCCACCGGCTGAGAGCCTCGGCGAAGCACCACATCCTCGCCTTCCTCAGCCTGACGAACCAGCTTCGACAGCTGCGTCTTGGCCTCGCCGATGCTGTACGTGGAGGACATCGGCATCAGGTTAGCCAACTTGGTCAAGTTGATCAAGCTGGGGAGGCGAGCGAGCCTGAGCTAAGCGCCCGGAGCCTCCTCCGGCTTCAACCGCTTGCGCCCCTTGTGGTCGGCGCGTCCCGTCCCGATGCACTCGCGGCACACGATCCACATGCCCTCCGGCTCGCCGTCGTGCCACGTCCAGCCCGCGCCGCTGCAGACCTGGCATCGATCCTTCTCGGCGATATGTCTGTCGCTTTGCGCCATCCGGAGACGTAAGCGTACATCCAGGCTGCCCCGCCACTGCTCGAGCCCGACATCGCCCTGGCGGGTATGAAAGGTCGGTCCGCCCGAGACGCCGCCGAAAGACGACCGGGAGCAGCTCTACTGGATGCTGCCAGCGGGACCTATGTGCGGGAGGCCCGTTGGCTGGGGGGCCGGCACTGGCGCTGGTCTGATTTGAGGGCGAGGTGCGGTGCTCGACATGTCTCAACTCTAGTCGTCAGATCATCGGAAATCAAGAACGCTGCAACGGCGAAGCCAATAGCGAGGCTTGCGAGCGATACGCGCAGCGACCACGTCTTCAGTCTAACTCGCTTGGCGTTAGTCTCGAAGGCGATGTGGAGGTCCGCCAGCAATGCTTCTCGCGTATCGAGCGATGGACCACCTCCGAACTGCGTGAAGAACTCGTACGCCTCAATGCCTACATCTGTGGTCTTGGCAAGGGCTGATCTCAAGCAGAGAGATGCCGAGAAACCGACTGCAGGCAGAATGGTCCACCAGTCTTGGTGCAGGAAGCTTTTTGCGCCGATGTCGGCCGCTACAAGAGCGCCGTTGAACGCCAAGAGGCCCATAGATCGACCGTCGAGACTCGCCTCGTCAGCGAGCTGGAGCTGGAGCTGTGTCCGGGAGAGCGCGAGAGCTGAATCCAAGAGGGCGCTCTGATCGGAGTCTGTCGGAGCGGGCGAGTCCCTTGCTCCGCCCTGGTGTTTGAGCTTCTTTGGCCACAAAGCCGTTTGATCCTAGACACCAGCACCGACCGATAACCGCCCATTTCTCGCAGTAATTGGAACTCGCATTTCCGCTGGGGCGGTAGCCGACGTCCACGCCGAGACAACGTGGTGCGGACTAATCGTCATCTCGACACGAAAGCCCCCTCCCGAGTCCCCGCCCGCTTTCCCCAGTTGCTCGCCTGCGCATACGCGATCAGCCGACCCAGGTACTCCCGCGGGTCGGGCTTCTCGACACCGACGCTGGTGAGCACGCCGCGGGCCCGCCCATCGGCGAAGCGACAACGCACGTCGAAGTAAGGAGCAAACGTCTCCGCACCGGCCGGGAGCCCGCCAACCTCCACGAAGCGAACGGGCTCGCGCCCGGTCAGCGAAGCATGCAGCGCCACGAGCTCGCCGGCGCTCAGCGCCAGCTCGCCGGCAACCAGGTTGTAAGTCCCGACAGCAGCCTCGTCGTCGAGCAGCGCGAGCACCCCGTCGGTGACGTAGTCGACGGGCACGAAGTCCACGATCGAGTCCGCGCGCGCAGGCACCTCCTGCAACAGCCCCCGTTCGAAGGCGCGCATCGGCCAGTAGAGGACGTTGAACGCGGACGTCCAGCCACTGACGCTGTGCCCCACGACGATGCTCGGGCGGGCGACCGCCAGAGGCAGCTCGCCGGCGGCGGCGCGCAGCAGCCGCTCGGCCTCGTTCTTGGAGCGCTCGTAGGTGTTGCGGAACTCCTGACCGACGTCGAGGTCGTCCTCGCTGAACTCGCCCGCGTGGCGCCCGCTGACATAGGCGGTGGAGACGTGCACAAAGCGACGTAGCGAGCCGGCGGAGGCGATCTCGCGTGCCAGTTCGATCACGCGCTCCACGCCCCGCACGTTGATCTCGCGTGCGTCCTCCAGCGGCAGCTCGAAGGAGATGGAGGCGGCGCAGTGGACGATCCGGTCGACCGACCCCACCAGCCGGGCGCGGTCGCCGGCCGACAGGCCAAGCCCGGGCTCGAGCAGATCGCCGCGCACCGCGCTCACCCTCGCAGCGCCCGCGGGCGGCTCGTCATACAGCCGCGCGAACACGCCGTCGAGGCGTGCGCGGGCACCCTCGTCATCAGAGGCGCGCACAAGCACCACGACATCCTCGCGGTCGCGCTCGATCAGCCGCGCGAGCGCGTCCATGCCGAGGAAGCCGGTGGCCCCGGTCAGCAGGATGGCGCCGCTCACGAGCCCTCAGCGCCGACGGCGACAGCGGCGGGCGACGCGCACCCCATGGCGTGGTAGCCGCCGTCGACGTGCAGGATCTCGCCGGTGATGGCGCGGGCTAGCGGCGAGAGCAGGAAGCAGGCGGCGTCGGCGACGGGCTTGGGGTCCTCGACGTCCCAGGCGAGCGGTGCGGTCTGCGACCACACCTCGGCGAGCTGGGAGAAGCCGGGGATGCCGCCGGCGGCGAGCGTCTCGACGGGCCCGGCGGAGACGAGGTTCACGCGGATCCGGCGCGGCCCGAGCTCACGCGCGAGGTAGCGCGAGACGGCCTCCAGCGCAGCCTTGGCGACGCCCATCCAGTCATAAGACGGCCAGGCCATGCTGGCGTCGAAGTCCAGCCCGACGACGCCGGCTCCGTCGGGCGCGGCGGCAAGCAGCGGCAGCAGGCCGGCGGCGAGCGCCTTCAGCGAGAACGCGCTGGTCTGGTAGGCGACGACGGCGCTCTCCAGGGACGTGTCGAGGAAGCCGCCGCCGAGCGCGTCGGGCGGCGCGTAGGCGACGGCGTGCAGCAGCCCGTCGAGGGCGCCCCAGCGCTCGGTGAGCGCGGCGCGCACGCGCTGGATGTCCTCGGCGCTGTTGACGTCGAGCTCGAGCACGTCAACGGCCTGCGGGAGCTGGCCGGCGGCGCGTTCTGTCATCCGTTTGGTGCGCCCGAAGCCGGTGATAACGACCTCCGCGCCGAGCTCCTGCGCGCGGGCGGCGGTGGCGAACGCGATCGAGTGGCGATCGAGCACGCCGGTGACGAGCAGCTTGCGCCCTTCGAGCATCACAGCGGCAACGGGACGAACTCGCCGGGGGCGCGCCCGCCGGTGATGGGCTCCTGCCAGGCGGCGGGATCGCCGAGCGGGACGTCGAGCGGGACCCCGCACGACCACAGGACCTGCACGCCTGCGCGGGCGACGAGCGCGTCGTCCTGGTTTCGGATCTGCCAGCTGAAGTCGACGAGCCCGGCGCGCTCGTCGATGGGCCGCAGCGCGGCGATCTCGCCGGCGACGTGGATGGCTTCCTCGAAGCGCACGGGCCGCTTGAAGACGACGTCTGCGACGCGGCGCAGCGCGAGCACGCGCTGGGGGTCGAGCGGCACGAGCCCGACGGCGAGCGAGAGGATCAGCATGCCGTGGGCGATGCGCTCGCCGAAGGGGCTGTCCGCCGCCCACTGCGGGTCGCAGTGCTGCGGGTGCCAGTCGCCGGTGAGCGCGGCGAAGACGAGCACGTCGGTGTCGCGCACGGGGCGCTCGGGGCTGGCGAAGCGCTGCCCGACGGACAGCTCCTCGAAGGGGGCGGACCAGGACATGCTCACAGCGGGACGTTGGTTGCACGGGACTCGGGACGGTGCAGGCCGGCGAGCGACTCGAGGCAGGAGGCGACGCGTTGGCGGGTGGAGTCGGGGGCGATGACCTCGTCGACGAAGCCGTCGGCGCTGGCGCCGTCGACGCCGAGGTGCTCGGAGGAGTAGGAGCCGGCGAGCCGGCGGCGGTGAGCACCGGGGTCCTCGGCGGCGGCGATCTCGCGGCGGTTGAGGATGCCGACGGCCTGCTCGGCGCCCATCACGCCGAGCTCGACGCCGGGCCAGGCGAACACGTAGTCGGCGCCGAGCGCCTTGGAGTTCATGGCGATGAAGGCGCCGCCGAAGGCCTTGCGCACGATGACGGTGACGCTGGGGACGGTGGCCTCGGCGAAGGCGTGCACGAGCTTGGCGCCGTGGCGGATGACACCGCCGGACTCCTGGCGCGAGCCGGGCAGGAAGCCGGGGGTGTCGACGAGCACGAGCAGCGGCAGCCCGAAGGAGTTGCACATGCGCACGAAGCGCGCGGCCTTCTGGGCGGCGTCGATGTCGAGCACGCCGCCGAGATACTTGGGCTGGTTGGCGACGATGCCGATGGAGCGCCCCTCCAGGCGCGCGAAGCCGCAGAAGACGTTGCGCGCCCAGCGCGGGCTGACCTCCATGGTGCGCCCGCCGTCGACGAGCGCGGCGGCGACGTGGCGCATGTCATAGACCTTGCGCGCCTGCTGCGGCACGGCGCGGTCGGCGGGGCCGTCGGGCGCGGCGACGGTGGGCCACATCTGCGGCTCGACGCCGGCGTGCTGGGGCAGATAGTCGAGCAGGTCGCGTGCGAGCAGCGCGCCGTCGACCTCGGTGGGGGCGGTGAAGTGACAGACGCCGTTTCGCTCGTGCACACGCGGCCCTCCGAGCGCGGCCATGTCGAGCGCCTCGCCGGTCACCTCGGAGACGACGGCGGGGCCGGTGAGGAACATGGAGGCGTTCCCGGCCATGATCACGAAGTCGCCCAGCGCGGGGCCGTAGGAGGAGCCGCCGGCGGCGGGGCCGCAGACGATGGAGATCTGCGGCACGAGCCCGGACAGGCGCACGTGCTCGCGGAAGATGGAGCCGTAGCCGGAGAGCGCGGCCAACCCCTCCTGCATGCGCGCGCCGGCGGACTCGACGAAGCCGATCACGGGCACGCGCGCGCGGCCGGCGAGACGCAGCAATTCGACGATGGTGGCGGCGTGCGCCTCGCCGAGCGAGCCGCCGGCGAAGGAGGCGTCCTGGGCGTAGCAGTAGACCTGGCGCCCGTCGACGCGGGCGTGCGCGGCGAGCACGCCGTCGCCAGCGACCGCGCGCTCGCCCATCCGCCGCGAGCGCACCTGCGTGCGCAGCAGCTGCAGCGAGCCTGGGTCGGCGAGCACCTCCAGGCGCTCGAGCGGGCTCAGCCGCTCGTTGGGGCGCTCGAGCAGCGCGAGGCTCACGGCGCCTCCAGACAGAGCACGGCGTTGTGCCCGCCGAAGCCGAACGAGTTGGACAGCGCCAGCACAGGCCGGTCCTCGCCGTGCACGGACCCGTCCCCATTGCCGTTGCCGCCCAGCGCGAGCGGCCGCGCGGCCCCGGGCACGTAGTCGAGGTCGAGGCCCTCGTCGGGCTCTGTCAGGCCGATGGTGGGCGGGGCGACGCGGTCGCGCAGGGCGAGCAGCGTGGCGACGGCCTCGACGGCGCCGGCGGCGCCGAGCAGGTGCCCGATGGCGGACTTGGTGGAGGAGACGGGGATGCGCTTGGCGTGCTCGCCGAGCGCGAGCTTGATGGCGTGCGTCTCGGCGCGATCGTTGAGCGGCGTGGAGGTGCCGTGCGCGTTGACGTAGTCGATCTGCTCGGGCGCGACGCGGGCGTCGGCGAGCGCAGCGGTCATGGCGGCGGCCTGCCCGGCGCCGTCGTCGCGGGGCGCGGTGAGGTGGTGGGCGTCGGAGCTGGCGCCGTAGCCGCGAATCACCCCGAGCACGCGTGCGCCGCGCGCACGGGCGGCGTCGGCGCGCTCGAGCACGAGCACGGCGGCGCCCTCGCCCATGACGAAACCGTCGCGGCGGGCGTCGAAGGGCCGCGAGATGCCAACCTTTGAGAGCGCGTCCAGAGCGCTGAAGGCGGCACGGGCGAGCGGCGTGAGGCCGGCCTCGGAGCCGCCGGCGACGACGGCGTCGGCTTCGCCGGTCTGCAGCATGCGCAGGGCGCTGCCGACGGCGTGCGCGCCGGAGGCGCAGGCGGAGCTGACGGCGAAGGAGGGCCCGCGCAGGCCGTGCGCCATGGACAGCGCGCCGGCGCCGGCGTTGCTCATCATCAGCGGCACGGACAGCGGCGAGACGTACTGCCCGCCGCGTTCGCGCAGCGTGTCCTGGCCGTCGACGAGCGTGCCGATGCCGCCGATGCCGGTGCCGAGCACGCAGCCGATGCGCTCGGGAGGGTATGGATGCCCGCCCACCCCGCCATTCGCCCCGTCCGCTCCGGAGCCCCAGCCGGCGTCGGCGAGCGCCTCCTGGCAGGCGGCGAGCGCGAGCTGCGTGAAGCGGTCGGCGCGGCGGACCTCCTTGGCGGAGAGGAACTCGCGCGGGTCGAAGTCCGCGCAGGGGGCCTCGCCGTCGACGACCCCGCAGACGCCGGCGCTCCAGCGCTCGTGCAGCGTGCGCGCGCCGACGCCGAGCGGCGTGACGGCTCCGACACCTGTGACGACGATCGGCTCCATCCGGCTAGATGCGCTCGGCGATCAGCTTGATGGCGTCGTCGACGGTCTTGACCTCGGCGACGTCGGAGCCCTTGAGCTCGACGCCGTACTGCTCGTGGACGATCTGCGAGAGCTCGGCGAGGTCGAGCGAGTCGATGTCGAGCGCCTCGAACGTGGCCTCGCGCGTGATGGCGTCGGCGTCTGCGCCGAACGTCTGCAGCGACTCGACGACGAGCGTCTCGATCTGCGCTTCGGTGACGGTGGTGCTCATGCGGTTCCTTTCTCTTCTCTTTTTATGAGTTGGATGGCGTTTGGCTGCGATTGGGTCGGTGGGCTCGTAAGCGGGGGCGTGGCGCGCGGGCGGTGGCTAGGCGGCGAGGCCTCCGTCGACGTAGAGGGTGGAGCCGGTTACGTAGGCGGCCTGCTCGGAGGCGAGGAAGGAGGCGCAGGCGGCGACCTCGCCAGGCGTGCCGGCGCGGCGGGCGGGCACGGCGTCGAGCAGCTCGCCATCCGAGGTCGGCGGTCATGTCGGTGTCGATCAGCCCGGGGGCGATGGCGTTGACGGTGACGCCGCGGCGGGCGACCTCGACGGCGATCGTCTTGGTCATGCCGATCAGCCCGGCCTTGGCGGCGGCGTAGTTGGCCTGGCCGGCGTTGGCGCGCGGACCGACGACGGAGGCGACGTTGATGACGCGCCCGAAGCGCTCGCGGATCATGCCGCGCAGCGCCCGCCTGGTCGCGCGGAAGGCGCCGGTGAGGTTGGTGTCGAGCACGTGCCCCCAGTCCTCGTCGGTGAGCGACAGCGCGAGGTCGTCGGCGCGCACGCCGGCGTTGTTGACGAGCACGAGCACGCGGCCGAGCTCGCCCTCGACGCGCTCGAACAGGGCGTCGAGCTGAACCTGTGAGGTGACGTCGGCGCCGACGGCGAGCGCGCGCGCCCCGCCCTGTTGGATCTGGGCGACGACCGCGTCGGCGGCGTCCTGGCCTGAGCGGAAGTTGACGGCGACGGGCCAGCCGTCGGCGGCGAGCGCGCAGGCGATCGCGGAGCCGATCCCGCGCGAGGCGCCGGTCACGAGGGCGCAGCCCTGCCGTCCGTTGGCGGATCCGGCGGCGGCGCTCACCACTCACCCCAGTCCAGGACAGCGATGGCCCTCACCACTCGCCCCACTCGAGCACGGTGGCCCCCCACACGAGCCCGGCGCCGACGGCGCCGAGGACGACGCGCGCGCCCGACTGCAGCCGCCCGAGGCGGACGGCCTCGGAGAGCGCGAGCGGCACGCTGGCGGCGCTGGTGTTGCCGAGCTCTGAGATCGCGTCGAACACGCGCTCGCGCGGCAGCTGCAGGCGCTCGGCGACGGAGGCGAGGATGCGCGCGTTGGCCTGGTGGTAGACGAACAGGTCGACGTCCTCGAGCTCCAGCTCGGCACGCTCGAGGACCTGGCGCGTGGACTCCGTCAGCCGCTGCACGGCCATGAGGAACGTCTCGTGGCCTTCCATCTCGAGGACGCCCTTGGCGCGCGTTGCGCGGATGGCGCCGGCGGCGGCGCCGTCGCTGCCGAGCACGAACGGCCCGATCTGCCCGGCGGCGTCGAGCGACACGACGAGCGCTCCGGCGCCGTCGCCGAACAGCGGCGCGGTGCGGGGGTCTTCGTGGTCGACGAAGCGCGTGAGGATCTCGGCGCCGATCACGAGCACGTGACGCGCGCGGCCGGCCTCGATCCAGGCGGTGGCGTGCGCGAGCGCGGCGATCGCGCCGGTGCAGGCGGCGCCGACGTCGAACGCGGCGGCGTCCCGGATCCCCAGCTCGTGGGCGACGAGCGGCGCGGTGGAGGGGGTGATCTCATCGGCGGCGAGCGTGGCGACGAGCACCATGTCGATCTGATCCGCGTGGAGCCCGGCGTCGGCGAGCGCCATCCGCCCGGCGCTCGCGGCGAGGTCGCTGACGCGCTGTCCTGGAGCGGCGTAGCGGCGCTCGCGGATCCCCGTGCGCCGCTCGATCCAGTGGTCGGTGACGCCGAGGCGCGCGCCGATCTCGGCGTTGGTTACCCGCCGCTCGGGCAGCGCGGAGCCGATCCCGGCGATGCCGGCGGTGCGCACGGAGCGGCCGGAGCGGCCGTCGAGGTCGGGCTGCACACGCGGCTCGAGCGTGGGCTCCGGCGCACGGAGCGCGGGCTCAGGCGACATTGCCGGCCCCGGTACGGCTGCCCGGAGCGCCTGTGCCGTCGGTCTCGGCGGCGGACGCGAGATCGAGCACGGTTGCATCGGGGAGGTTGCGCTCGACGAGCTTGGCGAGCACCTGGCCGGGACCGAAGTCGACGAACGTGTGGGCGCCGAGCTGGGCGAGCGCGAGCATCGTCTCCCGCCATCGCACCGGCCGCACGATCGCCTGCGCGAGCTCGGCGCGCACGTCGGCGAACGGCCGGGCGGTGGAGCCGCAGATCACGGGCACGGCGGGCTCGCGGAACTCGACCTGGTCGAGCTCTGCGCGAAACGGCTGGACGGCGCCGGCCATGGCGGGCGAGTGAAACGCGCCGGCGACGTCGAGCGCGATCGCGCGCACGCGTTCGGCGCGCGCCTGGTTGGAGGCGGCGCGCAGCTGCTTGGTCGGCCCGGCGAGCACCGCCTGCCCGGGCGCGTTGTCGTTGGCGAGCACGAGGTCGTTGTCGGTAGCGAGCTGCGCGGCCTGCACCTCTGAGGCGCCGAGGACTGCGAGCATGCCCTGCTCCTGCCCGTCGCAGGCGCCGGCCATGAGCGCGCCGCGGCGGACCGCCAGGCGCAGGCCGGAGGACTGGGTGAGCGCGCCGGCGGCGACGAGCGCGCTGAGCTCTCCGAGCGAGTGTCCGGCGAGCGCCACGGGTTGCACGATGTCGGGGCGCTGCAGCCAGCCGGCGATGCTCGCGCAGTAGATGGCGGGCTGCGCGAAGCGGGTGCTCTCGCCGACACGCGCGAACGGGTCCTCGCCGACGAGCGCGTCGCACTCGGCGAGGAGCTCGGGGACGACGCCCCGGGCGAGCGCGCGGAGATCGCCGGTCTGGCTTCCCTGGCCGGGGAACAGCCCCGCGATGACAGCTGTAGACACACCGACAGACTTCCTGTCCATCACCTCCGGCCGCGGGGGCGCCGGACGCGAACCCCTCGAATGGGGGGTGCAGTCCGTGCGCCTGTGGGGTGCTCCAGCGGCAGCGCTGAGCATGCGCGCCTGGCCCCGCCCCCCTGCGGGCTCACGGCGCTCAGCGATGCAGCCCGAGGCGCTGGGCTCGCTGGACGGCATCGGCGCGGTTGCGGGCGCCGAGCTTGCGGTAGAGCGTGCTGGTGTGCTCCTTGACGGTGTGGGGAGAGAGGAACAGCTCGGCGGCGATCTCGCGGTTGGTGGCTCCACCGGCGATCAGCGCGAGGATCTCGCCCTCGCGGTCGGTGAGCGTCGGCGTGGCGGGCCCGCCGAGGTCGCGGAAGACCTCCTGGCCGTCGCCGACCATGCGCACGAGCTTGGCGATCTCGGGGGCGGGCTGGTCCTTGGAGATGAAGCCGGCGGCGCCGGCGGCGCGGGCGGCTCGCGGCGAGATGCCTCCGGCGCCGGACATCAGCAGCACGCGCGGGGCGGGCGCCTCGGCGCGCAGCCGCTCGCAGATCTCAGGCCCGGACTCGGGCCCGAGGAACAGGTCGACGAGCGCGACGTGCGGCTCGTAGCGCCGGCAGACGGCGAGCGCCTCCGCGCCGGTGCGGGCGCTGAGGCAGCGGTCCACCCAGGGCATCTGCCCGAGCATCAGCCGGAACCCCCAGTGCACGACGTCGTGGTCGTCCACGACGAGGATGCGTAGCCGCCGGGGCTCGGGCTCGGGCAGGGTCTCGGGCTCCGCCTCCGAGGCGGGCTTGGGCAGGGTCTCGGATGCGGGCTCGGGCAGGGTCTCGGATGCGGGCTGGGGGTTGGGCATGGGCGTGCTCATTGGCCGGTGGGGACCATCAGGCGTACCTGCCATACACCGCGCTCGAGCTCTCCGTACTCGAGCACGCCGTCGTGCTGCAGCGCCTCGAGCGTGGCCAGGCGCAGGCCGACGCCCCCGTGGCGGCCGCCGTGCGGCGCGGCACGGCGCTCGCGCGTGGGGGCGCCGTCGTTGCGCACACAGAGCACGAACGTTCCGTCGTCGCTGCGCAGCGTGACATCGACGGTGGTCGCGTTGGCGTGCTTGGCGGCGTTGCGCATCGCCTCGACGAGCACCGACTGGGCGAGCGCCTCGAGGCTCGCGGGGACCTGCTCGGCGTGGCCGTCGAGGACGATCTCCAGGGCGGGGTAGAGGGCGCGCACGCGCGCGAGTTCTTCGGCGAACGTGACGGTGGTGGGACGCGAGAGGTGCCCCAGCGGCCGCGTGAGCGCGGTGCGCAGCTCGGCGAGCGCCATCTGCACCTCGGCGGCGCAGCGGCGCTGGCTGTCGGCGTCGAGCGCCTCCTCGCGCGAGAGCACGAGCGAGATCCCGAACAGCCGCTGCACGACGCCCTCGTGGATCTCGCGGGCGAGGTCGATCCGCTGCTGCAGCTGGCGGCGCTGCTCGTCGTAGGCGGTCACCTCGCGGGCGACGGAGGCCATGGCGATCGCCTTGCCGAGCGTCCACAGCAGGTGGCGCTCGTCGTCGTCCATCGCCGGCGCGCCGGGTTCGCGCTCGGACAGCACGACGCCGACGTAGCGGCCGGCTGCGGCCATGGGCGTGCAGACGATGCACACGCCCTCGAGCAGCTCGCGCACGTCGGGCGGCACCTTGAAGTCCTCGGCGCCGAGCACCTCCAGGACACGATCCTCCATCAGCGAGCGGCGAGCGACGGGCACGGAGTCGATCGTCACGAACAGGTCGGCGAAGGCCTCGAGCTCGATGCCGTGCGCGCCGACGGCGCGCACGCGCCGGCGGGTGCTGTCGTAGCGGACGAGGACGGCGCGCTTCATCGAGGCCAGGCGACAGATGGCCTCGCACAGGCTGCTGAAGAAGGCGTCCGGCGGAGAGCCCTCGCCGACGCCGGAGAGCAGGTCGGACATGACCTCGAGCACCTCGATGGGGCTGGGCGAAGCGTCGCCGGGCATCTGGGGAGAATCCCACGAATACAGTCCGCGCGCCCCAGGTCAACCCCAGGCAACCCCCCAAACAGGGGGTCGCGGCTCCTGCGTCCGGGCCGCGGGCGCTCAGCGCGGCGAGGAGCCCTCTTCGCAACTTCTTAGCGCTCGGACGTGTCCAGCACCTAGGATCGTCCCTTGCCCCTCGACCTGCTCGGCCTTTGCGCCCGCGGCCCTGTCACGCCAAGAGGAGTCCCTCCAGTTCCGATGAGCCACGATCGCCACCATGCGGCTGCGTAAAGCCCTACTCTGCGCCATGATCGTGGTGGTGCTCGCCAGCGCCACGACGCTGGCGCTGGGGGCGCGGCGGATCTCGGCGGAGCAGTCCGCGTACACGGCGCCGAGCGCTGGACGCTGCACCCCCAGCACGCTGAACGTCTCGGCCGTGCTGCCGGGCACGAGCCTGGCGGTGTCGCCGCTGCCGGACTCCTACAGCGCCTCCCCAGCGACGCAGATCAGCCTCCTGGGAGAGCCTGCGAGCGCGCTGAGCGCGATCCACGTGAGCGGCTCTGAGACCGGCTCGCATGCGGGGCATCTGGCCGCATACTCGCAGGGCGACGGCGCGAGCTTCGTGCTCGCCAAGCCGTTCGCGCCCGGCGAGACGGTGACGGTGCGCGGCAAGCTGACCGTGGGCTCGAAGTCCCAGCCGTTCGCCTTCCACTTCGTAGTCGCCCACGAGGACACGCAGCTCGCGGGCGCCGCCGCTGCCGCCGCCGCGAGCGCCAACCCGCCGGATCCGGACGAGTGGCAGCACTTCCAGTCGGCGCCGGAGCTGAAGGCTCCGGTGGTGCTGGCGACGACGCAGTCCTCGGGCACGACGCCGGGCGACCTGTTCGCGGCGCCGTACAGCGGGCCGGGCCCCAGCGGGCCGATGATCTTCGAAGGCAACGGCAACCTCGTTTGGTTCCACCCGCTGGCCTCGGGCCTCGCCGCCACGAACCTGCAGGTGCAGCAGTACGACGGCCAGACGGTCCTGACCTGGTGGCAGGGCCACATCCCGCCGCAGGGCTTTGGCCAGGGCGAAGAGATCATCGACAACACCTCCTACCAGCAGATCGGCGACGTGCGCGCGGGCAACGGCTTCCTCGCCGACCTGCACGAATTCCGGATCACGGCGAACAACACGGCGGTGCTGACCGTGTTCAACCCGATCGAGTGCAACCTCTCCTCGGTGGGAGGCCCCAGCGGCGCGGCGGTCACCGACGCGAGCTACCAGGAAATCGACCTGAAGACGGGCCTCGTCCGCCGCGAATGGTCGGCCCTGAACCACGTCGCGCTGTCGGCCTCCTACAGCACCGCCACGGGGTCGAGCATGGCGTGGCCGTTCGACTACTTCCACCTGAACTCGATCGACCCGCTGGCGAACGGCAGGACGCTGATCTCCTCCCGCAACACCTCGGCGCTGTACGAACTGAACACGCAGACCGGCCAGGTGCTCACGAGCATCGGCGGCAAGCACTCGACCTACAAGCAGTCGGCGGGCGCCGCGACGGCCTATCAGCACGACGCGAGCGTGCTGCCGAGCGGGACGATCAGCGTGTTCGACAACGGCGCCACCCCGAAGGTGCAGCCGGAATCGCGCGCGCTGATCCTGAGCGTGGACCCGCAGACGAAGACGGAGACGGTGGTCGCCCAGTACACGCACAAGGCCCCGTCGCTGTCGGCGGCCAGCCAGGGCAACGTGCAGTCGCTGGAAGACGGCAACGTGTTCGTCGGCTGGGGCGCGGAGCCGTACTTCTCGGAATTCACGGCCGGCGGGCAGATGATCTACGACGCCCACATGCACGGCTCCTACCAGTCCTACCGCACCTACCGCTTCCCGTGGGCTGCGACGCCGAGCGAACCGCCTGCGATCGTGGCCTCCTCGACGAGCTCAACCGCTCCGGTGAGCGTCCACACGAGCTGGAACGGCGCCACGGAAGTCGCCAGCTGGCGCCTGCTCGCAGGACCCTCCCAGCAGCAGCTGGCGCCGGTTGCCACGGCCGTGCGCACCGGCTTCGAAACGGAGCTGAGCACCCCCGCGCACGAGTCCTACGTGGCCGTGCAGGCGCTCAACCAGGCGGGCGCGGTGATCGGTACCTCGCGCACGATCGCCGGCTGACGAAGGCCGTCGCAGCAGGCGTGGCCCAGCCGCGATCTGCGCTCACAGCTGCTGGTTTCCGGTCATTGACCTTTTGAGACAGATTGGGCTTCAAGGCTCAATGGTCAGGTTAGTCTGTGCGCACAGTTTGATAGTCTCGACTTTCCTCGGAGTCAAGTGGAGAGGTGCTCTGAATGGCGACTCGCGATGTCAGGCCTACGCCGCCCAAGACCGGCGGCGCGCCGCCGCGTAGCGAGAAGGGGCCGGGGCGGATCCGCAACGGAACCGCAGAGCGCTACCAGCCGCTGCCTACCGGCACGCACGGCCTGGACCCGGAGCTGGTCAAGCGCGACCAGCGCAGCCGTCTGCAGAAGGCGATGGTCGAGCTGATCGCGGCGAAGGGCTTCCCGGGGGTACGGATCGTCGATCTGGCCAAGCTCGCGCACGTATCCCAGCCGACGTTCTACAACCTGTACGCGGACAAGGAAGACCTGTTCCTGAGCGCCTACGACGAGGTCGCCCAGCGGACGGCGAGCACGGTGATAGATGCCTACGAAGCGGACGGGTCCGCCGACGAGCGCCTGCACGTGGCGATGCGCGCGTTCGCGACGCTGGCGGCTGAAGAGCCCGAGACGACGTCGTTGCTGGTGCTCGGCGCCTTCGGCGCGGGCAGCAGGGCGCTGGAGCGCCGCCGGCTGGCGATCGACGCGCTCGAGCGCAGCATCTACTCCAGGCGCGACGGCAACGCGCAGGCGCAGCCCACGGACCTGACGATCAAGTTCATCCTCGGCGGCATCCGCGAGGTGACGGCGACGCGGCTGCGCGAGGGGCGCGCGGGCGAGCTCCCCGAGATCGCGGACGAGCTGGCGACGTGGGCGGCGTGCTACCCCCGCCGCCTGCCGCCCGGCCTGGAGGCCCCAGCGGCGACGCCCGGGGAGTCGGCGAGCACGGGCGGCGCGCCGTCCTCCGAGCGCGCTCGTCGTGCGGAGGGACGGCTTCCGAGCGGGCGCAGCGATCTGCCGCGGCAGTTCATCGTCAAAAGCCAGCGCGAGCGGATCGTGGATGCGACGGCGGCGATCGTCGCAGAACGAGGCCTGGCGGCACTGACGATCCCGGAGATCGCCCGCCGGGCAAACGTGTCGAACCAGACCTTCTACGCCATCTACTCCTCCAAGCACGAGGCGTTCCTGGGCGCGCAGAAGGTGGGTATGCACCAGGCGCTGCGGGTCGCCGTCGAGGCCTACGAGGCGCACGGGGAGGACTGGCCCCACGCGGTGGACGCGGGAGTGAGCGCGCTGCTGGAGTACCTGGCCTCGGAGCCGGCGCACGCCCACCTGACGCTCGTGGACACGTTCGCGGCATGCCCGGAGGCGATCGAGATCCGCAACGTGGGCATGAGCGGCTTCGCCTCCTACCTGGGCCCGGGCTACGAGTTCGCCGGCGCCGGCGGCGAGGTCCCGGCGATCGCCGCCGAGGCCGTGGCGGGAGGCATCTGGCAGGTGCTGCACCACTACATCGAGAACGACTGCCTGGGCTGGTTGACGAGCACGGGACCGCAGCTGACGTACCTCGCGCTCACCCCGTTCCTCGGGCCCGCGCAGGCGGCCGAGGTCGCCCGTCAGTCCTCGGCGGCGCCGGACAGCGCGTAGGCGACGCGGCCTTCGCGCCTGGTGCGGGCGATCGCGCCGGCGCGCTGCAGCCTTTGGGCGCTCGCACGAATCTCGGAGCCGGCTATCGCGGTGACGAGCACGAGCTCGCTGACAGTGTGCGAGCCGTGCTCGAGCGCCGCCACGATCGCCTGCTCGGCGGCGCCGCGTGGGGCCGCCGGCGGCGCCGACGCGGCACGTTTGCGCGAGCCGGAGGCCGCGCGTTTGGCCGAGCCGGAGGCGGCGCGTTTGGTCGAAGTCGTGGTGGCGCGTTTGACCGAAGTCGTGGTGGCGCGTTTGCGCTCACCGGAGGCGGCGCGTTTGGTCGAGCCGGAGGCGGCGCGTTTGGTCGAAGTCGTGGTGGCGCGTTTGCGCTCACCGGAGGCGGCCAACCTGATCGCCCCCGCCGCCGAGCCGCGCGGCCCCCGCCGCCGCGCGGTGGCGGCCTCGCGGTCGAGCTCCTCGCCGGCACCCAGCAGCTGCTCGTACTCGCCCAGCGCCGGGCGCAGCTCGGCCATCCGCGCGTCGATTTCGGCGCGCACGCGCGCCAGCAGATCAGCGCTCATCGCGCCCGAGCCCTGTCCCATGCGTACTCAACTCAGCGCCGCGCCGTGCAATCCGCTGGTGGGGCGCTCGCGCGCCTCCCACCACTCGCCAAGGACAGCCAGGGCACCACCGATGATGCCCTCCCTGAACGAAGTGGAGTCGTTCAGGCGCGGGAGCGGCTCCGCGGGCTGAGGCATGTCGAGGAACTCGCACAGAGGCTCCCAGCCTTCTGACGGGTTCCAGACGAGCAGGCGCTCGGCCGGCACGGCGCTCTGCACGCTCGCGTTCCAGCGCTCCATCGCCGCGATCAGGCCCTCCTCGGTGGAGATGTCGCCGGCGAACACGCCAACCCCCTCCTCCCAGTTCAGGTGGCGCATCAGCGCCATGTAGCCACTCCACAGCGGGTCCACGGCCGCGCGCGCCTCGCAGAGGTGGTGTAGGACCGAGTCGCCGTGGAACATGCCCCAAACGGTCTTGCGCATCGAGCGCTCCCACCCCTCGCCGCCACGGACGCTCAACAGCACCTTCGCGTCGGGGTAGTAGTCCATCAGCTGCCGGTAGTAGCGGGCCGCGGGCCAGTCGACCGTCGAGCGCGCCGGGCCGAAGATCCGCTCCCAGTCGGGCGCGCCATCGGCGACGCTCTCCCACAACGGCAGGCCTGTCCGGAGATCGGAGAGCAGGTCTCGCATGTGGTAGCACGGCCCGCAGTCGAGCCGCTCGAGGGCGAACAGCTGCGTCGAGGTGGCGGTGCGGGGCAGCCCTGCCCCGATGACCTTCATGAGCGGCATCTCATCTGCACTGGCACTTTTTTATCAGGTCGCAGCCGTGCCGCTGGAGGGCCCGCGACCACGCCCACCAGCGGCCTGGCGAGACACGCGCAGATAGGCGAGCACCGCCAGCACCCGGCGGTGGTCGTCGTTGCATGCGGGCAGGTCGAGCTTGGCGAAGATGTTGGTGATGTGCTTCTCGACGGCGCCGGAAGTGACGATCAGGCTCTCGGCTATCGCCGTGTTGGAGCGCCCCTCGGCCATCAGCGCCAGCACCTCCCGCTCGCGCGCGGTCAGGCCCGAGAGCGCCCCGGAGACGCCGTCGCGGGCAGCGAGCAGCTCGGCGACGACTTGGCGGTCCAGCACGGTGCCGCCGTCGGCGACGCTGTACAGGGCGTCCAGGAACGCCCTGACGTCGCCGACGCGCTCCTTGAGCAGGTAGCCGATCCCGGCGGTGTCGCCGCCGATCAGCTCGCTCGCATACGCGGTCTCCACGTACTGGGAGAGGACGAGCACGCCGAGCTTGGGCTGGCGCCGGCGCGCCTCGATCGCGGCGAGCAGGCCCTCGTCGCTGTATGTGGGAGGCAGGCGCACGTCGACGATCGCCAGGTCGGGCTTGTGCCCGGCGATCGCACGCAGCAGCGCCGGCCCGTCTTCGACCTGGGCGACGACCTCGATCTGGCTCTCGCGCAGCAGCGCCACGAGCCCTTCTCGCAGCAGGGCGAGATCCTCGGCGATCACGACGCGCACGGCAGCCTCGCCTCCAGCACGGTGCCGCCGTCGTGCGGGCTCTCTATGCGCAGGCTGCCATCGAGCGCCTCCACTCGGGCGCGCAGCCCCGCCAGTCCCGACCCGCCCGGGTCGGCTCCGCCGAGCCCGTCGTCGCCAACCACCACCAGCAGCGTCCGGTTCTCGTCCACGAGCGAGATCCAGCTGCGCCGCGCGCACGCGTGCTTGACGGTGTTCGTCAGGGCCTCTGCGATCACGAAGTAGGCGGCGCTCTCGATCGCCGGCGCCAGCCCGCCCCGCGTGCGGGCGTCGATCGAGGTTCCCAGCCCGTAGCGCGCGGACAGCGACTCGACAGCCGCGACCAGGCCGCGATCTGCCAGCAGCGGCGGCACGATCCCCCTGGCGAGGTTGCGCAGCTCGGCGATCGCGTGGTGGGCCTCGCGCTGTGCGTCGAGGATCAGGCCACGAATCTCCGGTTGATCGTGCACCCGCAGCTCCGCCCGCCCCAGCTGCAGCGTCAGCGCAACGAGCCGCGCCTGCGCTCCGTCGTGAAGATCGCGCTCGATCCGCCTGAGCTCGGCTGCCTGGGCGTCCATGGCCTGACGGCGTGTGCGCGTGAGCATGTCGATCCTGGCGCGCAGGGCGCGCCGGCCGTGGGCGACGAGCACGCGGTCGTGCAGCGCCACCAGCGAGTAGGCGCTGCCGCCAGTCGCCAATCCGAGCAGCGCCCACGCCGGCCAGAAGGTGTGCACGCCGGCGAGCAGCCACGTGAGCAGCCAGGTGAACACGAGGATCACAGCAGCGGCGCCGACGAGCGCCCACACGCACGCGACCCGGCGGACGGCTCCGCGCGGCTGGCGCCAGGCCCAGCTCGCGCTGAAGTCGAGCAGCACCAGGTCGCCCAGTCCCAGCCACGCCCACGCCGGCCAGAAGTAGCCCTGCCCGCCGAGCGCCCAGATGGCGGCAAGCAGCACTGCGCTCAGGAGCGCCAGGCGGCGCACCAGCGAGCGGGCGTATTCGCCGATCGAGAGCCCGGCGGCGAGCGCCGGCATCCATCGCCGCGGGTTGGCGCCCTGCGCCAGGGACAGCTCCAAAGGGGCTCGAGCACGAGAGGACATGCGGAAATCGTCTCACGGCGAGGCCACGACAGAGCCGCGTATGCCGGCGTCATATGCTTTATGCCAGTGAGAGACCTTCCCGGAACGGAGCTTGAGGTATCGGAGATCTGCCTGGGCGGCAACGTCTTCGGCTGGACTGCCGACCGCGACGCCTCGTTTGCGGTGTTGGACGCGTTCCTCGCGGGCGGCGGCAACTTCATCGACACCGCCGACTCCTACAGCGCGTTCGCGCCCGGAAACTCCGGCGGCGAGTCCGAGACGCTGCTCGGCGAATGGCTCGCGGCACGGCCCGGCGCTCGCGAGCGCGTGGTGCTCGCCACGAAGGTCGGAAAACACCCTGCGCACGTGGGGCTCGCGCCCAAGACCATCCGCGCGGCGGCGGCAGCCTCGCTGGAGCGCCTGGGCACCGACCGGATCGACCTCTACTACGCCCACGAGGACGACCCGAGCACGCCGATCGAGGACAGCCTCGCCGCGTTCGCGGAGCTGATCGGCGAGGGCAAGGTCCGTTACGTCGCCGCCTCCAACTACACCGCCCCCCGCCTGGCGGAGGCGCTGCAGATCGCAGAGCGCGAGAGCCTGCCCCGCTATGTCGCGCTGCAGCCGCACTACAGTCTCGTCGAGCGCGACATCTACGAGGGCGAGCTGCGCGAGGTGTGCGAGCGGGAGGCGCTCGCGTGCATCCCCTATTGGGGCCTGGCGAGCGGGTTCCTGACCGGCAAGTACCGCCCCGGCGGACCGCCCGTCGACAGCCCGCGTGCTGGCGGCGCCGCCGCCTACCTCAACGAGCGCGGAATCGCGGTGCTGGAGGCGCTCGACGAGGTCGCGGCCGCGCATCGCGCCGAGGTGGCGACCGTCGCGCTCGCGTGGCTGCTGGCGCAGCCGACCGTGCTCGCGGCGATCGCCAGCGCCCGCAACGTCGAGCAGCTCGGCCCGCTGCTCGCGATCGGCGAGTTGCAGCTGAGCGAGGACGAGCTCGAGCGCCTCACGCGTGCCTCGGCCTGAAGCTCGTGCGCGCCAGTCGCCGTGCCGTCGCCGAAGAGCTGCTCGCACAGTCGCGCGAGCACGACGCCAGCCAGAGCGACCGGCTGGACCGCTTCCGCAACCTCGAGCCGGAGACCGCGGAGCTGCTCGCCCTGCTCGTCCGCGCCACCAGCGCCCGGAAGATCCTCGAGCTGGGCACCTCCAACGGCTACTCGACGATCTGGCTGGCCGACGCGGCCGAGGGCACGGGCGCACGATTCACGAGCGTCGAGATCGACGCCGAGCGCACGGCAATGGCGGCGGCCGTCCTCGAGCGCGTGGGGCTCGCCGTGCAGCTGATGAGCGCCGATGCCCGTGAGGTGCTCGCGGGCTCGCCCGACGGCGCCTGGGACCTGATCTTCCTCGATGCCGAACGTGACGCCTACGCTGACTACTGGCCGGAGCTGTTGCGGGTGTTGCGCGCCGACGGCGGCCTGCTCGCGGTGGACAACGTCCTCTCGCACCCGCAGGAGCTAGTCGAGTTCACGGCCCTGGTGGACGCCGAGCCGACCGTCAGCTCCTCGGTCGTGTCCTGCGGCGCTGGACTGCGGCTGATCGTGCGCGGCGCCGACGCGTAGAGAAGGCCTCCGTGGCAGCCGCCGCGAGCGTGGCCTGATCTAATGGCCGGCACCGCCTGGCCAACAACCAGAATCGAGTCTCCGACAATGGATCCTGAGACATTCAGAGAGACGCTTGCCAGCGTCTGCACGCCGGTCTCGGTAGTGAGCAGCCACCACGACGGGCGGGCGCACGGCACGACGGTCAGCGCCTTCTGCTCGCTGTCGCTGGAGCCGCCGCTGGTGCTCGTGTCGCTCGCCCGCAGCTCCGACCTGCTGGCGATCGTGACCCAGTCGCGCGTCTTCGGGATCAACGTCCTCAACCACGGCCAGCAGGACCTGGCGGTCAACTTCGCGCGCAAGGGGATGGACAAGTTCGACGGCGTCGACTGGGAGCTCGATCGCGGCGTGCCGAGGATCATCGGCGCGGCCACCTGGCTCGTGTGCAAGCTCGAGCAGCTGCACGAGGGCGGCGACCACCTGATCGCGGTCGGGCTGGTCGAGCACGCCGAGAGCGGGCCCGGCAACCCGTTGCTCTACCGCTACCGGGAGTTCGGCACGATGACGCACATCTCCAAGGGAGAGCTCTGAGTCGCGTCGCTCGGCGCTCCCGCGGCGGCGGCCGCCGCCGCTCTAGCGGCGGCGGCCGCCGCTAGAGCGCCTTGGCCGACAGCCTATCCGCGGAGATCCGCTGCACGTCCCAGACCAGCCCAGCCCGCTCGAGCGCGGCGATCACCAGACCGGATAGGTCGAGCTCGCGGCGCCCCATGCCGTGAAAGGCGGAGGTGGGAAAGGCGTGGTGGTTGTTGTGCCAGGCCTCGCCAAGTGAGAGCGGCGTCAACCACAGCAGGTTGCGCGAGTGATCTTTTGTGGCGAAGCGCTGGCGGCCGAAGAAGTGGCACAGAGAGTTGATGCTGTAGGTCACGTGGTGCAGCACGAGCATTCGCACCGCGCCGCCCCACAGCATTCCCTCGAGGCCCGCCGTCAGGGTTCCCCCGAGCAGCACGCCCAGCCCGAACGGGATCGCAAACCCGAGCAGCGACCACAGGAGGAACGTTCTGTCCACGAACGACACGACTGGGTCGGCCAGCAGGTCCGGCGCGAAGCGCTCACGGGCGCCACGCTGAGAGTGGTCGAACAGCCACCCGACGTGCGCGTGGACGAGCCCGCGCAGCGCGCCGCGCAGGCCGCCACCGTGATCGACGTGGGGACTGTGGGGGTCGCCCAAGCGGTCGGAGTAGACGTGATGCTTGCGGTGATCGGCCACCCACGAGATGATCGGGCCCTCGACAGCCATCGTCCCAAGCACCGCCAGCAGACCGCGCAGCGCGGGCGAGGTCTTGAAGCTGCGGTGCGTGAACAGCCGGTGAAAGCCGACCGTCACGCCCAGCCCCGTGGGTATGTACATGATCAGGAAGATCGCGATGTCGCGCCAGCGCAGCTCGCGGTTCCACATCTGCCAGCCGGCCAGCACGAGCAGCAGCGGCGGCACCGCGGTGATCACGCCGGTGATCGTCCGGTCGAGGCTCTCCATGACCGGCACCTGGATCTCCTCTGGCGTCGGACCCTCGCACCTGTCAGGCGCGATGGCCGCAGCGCCGTGCTCACCGTCTGGGTCGGTGACGGGCTCGGGGGGTGCGAGCGATCCGGCGGTGGCGCTCATGGCCTCTCGAATCATGACCGGTCCTCGCGTCCGTGTCGATGAGGGCGGCCACCCAGCAGCGGGGGGTCACCACCCGTCGCGGGGGTGGGGATGGCCCCAGGCCGCGAGCGTTCAGCCGTCGCGAACGTCCAGGACGATCTTGCCGGTCGCGCGGCGCTCGTCGAGCGCCTTCAGCGCGTCAGCAGCGCGCTCCAGGGGGAAACGCTCGCCGACGACTGGGGAGACGATGCCGTCGTCGACCATGCGGTTGATCGCCGCCCCGATCTCCCGGTTGAGATCGGGCTTGCCCATCACATAGGCGCCCCAGCCCGCTCCCACGACCTCGGTGTTCTTCAGGAGCAGCCGGTTGACGCGCACCTCGGGGATCGAGCCGCCGGTGAACCCGACCACGACCAGGCGCCCGCCCTCGCGCAGGCAGCGCAGGCTGTCGGTGAAGCGATCGCCCCCCACGGGGTCGAGCACCACGTCCACGCCGCCACCGGAGCGCTCGAGCACCTCGTCCTTCCAGCCGTCACCCACGAGCACCGTCTCATCGGCCCCGGCGGCGTCTGCGACCTCACGCTTGGCCTCGCTGGACACCAGCGCGATCGTCTTCGCGCCCACGCCTTTGGCGACCTGCAGCGAGGCTGTTCCCACACCGCCGGCCGCGCCGTGCACGAGCACCGTCTCGCCCTCCTTCAGACGGCCGCGCAACACCAGCGAGAAATAGGACGTGTGGTAGTTGAGGATCAGCCCAGCGCCCTGGGCGAAGTCGAGCCGGCTGGCGAGGGGGAAAGCGAAGAACTCGGGGGCCACCGCCGTCTCGGCGAAGCCGCCGAGTACGCAGAAGGCCGCCACCCGCTCACCCACCTCGACCTGCGCGCCGGGCGGGGCGCTGCGCACGATCCCCGCCACCTCGCTCCCCGGCACGAATGGCAGCGGCGGTTTCAACTGGTACTGACCGCGCGTCTGCAGCAGCTCCGGGAAGGACACGCCGGCGGCGTGCACCTCGACGACCACGCCCAACCCCGGCGTGAGCACGTGCGAGGGCTCGGGCTCGGGCAGCTCGACCAGGGCAAGGGCGCTGTCGGGACCGGACTCATCGACGATCTGGATGGCTCTCACGGCAGGGATTATGTCGGAGGAGCTCTCAGCCCGACCCGTGGCACCCACCCGGCCGAGAGCTCAGGGGCGCCGCGCGACACCCAGGATGTGCGGTGCCGGCGGTAGATATGCCGCCGGGCTGAACGCGAAGCGCCGGCAGCTATCGATCTCGAAGCCGGCTCGCTCGATGCCGGCCCGCGTGTCGCGCGAGAGGTGGCAGCCGCCGGCGATGAGCGGCCAGAAGGTGGCGTCGGCGAAGCGCTGCACGCGCTGCTCCCCGGCCTGTGCCGCGCGAACGTGCTCGTAGAAGCGGAGCTCTCCACCGGGGCGGATCACGCGGAACAGCTCCGCGAGCGCACGCTGCTGATCGGGAACCGTGCAGAGCACCAGCGAGGCGACGCCCACGTCGAAGCTGCCCGTCTCGCCGGGCAGGTCGCCTGCGCCTGCGTCGCGAACGCCGACCGTGACGGGCGCGAGTGCAGCGGCCCGCCGAGCGCGCTCGCGCAGACTGGCCTCCGGCTCGACGGCGAGCACCTCGCTGACGCTGGCGGGGTAGTGGGCGAAGTTGGCGCCGCTGCCGGCCCCGACCTCGATCACGCGCCCGCTGCACCCTTCCAGCAGCGTTCGACGGTGCTCAGCTCCGCCGCGGCGTTCGGCGCCGCGGGCGAGGCGCTCGTAGACGCGCGCGAAGATCGGATGACGTACCTGTTCGCCACCCGATGCGGCTGGCTGCTCCGGGCACACTGCCTTCGACCATAGCGCCACGAGTCAGCAGTGGGGAACGAGAGCCCGAGCTCAGTCGACGCGCAGGACGGCCTTGCCGGCGATCCGCCGCTCGAGGAGGGCCTCGATCGCATCGGCTGCCTCGTGCCAGGAGGACTCGCGATCGATCGAGCAGTCCAGGCGCCCGTCGGCGACGAGCCCCACCAGACGCGCGAGGTCGCGCGTCCCGGTCGCTTCTCGCTCGAGCACACCAAACAGGTAGAAAGCGTGCAGACGGGCCCCCGGCGCGCGCCTGAAGAACGCCGCGGCGGGGAACTGCACCGGCGCGGGGTCGCTGGCGGCGAGGGACACGATCGAGCCGAACGGCGCCACGCGCTGCAGCGCCGCTGCCAGGCTGGCACCGCCCACGGCCTCGACGATCGCGTCGAACTCGCCGCCGTGCGGCTCGAGCTGCTCGATCACCGCATCCGCCCCGAGATCGATCAGGCCGCGAGCGCGCTCTGGGCTGGCGGAGACGCCTGTCACGTGGGCGCCCGCCATCTTCGCCAGCTGGATGGCGAAGCGCCCCACGCCGCCGCTCGCGCCCGTGACCAGAACGCGCCGGGCGAGCACCGAGCCGATCGTGTCGAGCGCTTTCAGCGCGGTCAGACCGGCGACGGGCAGGCTTGCCGCCTGTGCATCGGAGACGCTCTGGGGAAGCGGCGCAAGCTTGTCCGTGTCGGTGGCCGCGAGCTGCGCCCAGGCCCCTTTGCCCGTGAGACCGACGACCCGCGTACCCGGCGCGGGGCCGGTCCCGTCCGCCGCCGCGCGCTCCACCACGCCCGCGACGTCCCAGCCGGTGAGCTCGCCGTCGTGCATATCGGGCAGTCGCCGCGTCTCGCCGCGATTCAGCGAGAACGTGCTCACGCGCACGAGCGCCTGGCCCGAGAGCGGCTCGGGATCGTCCACCTCCCGCAGGCGAACATCGCCGCGCTCGCCAGGCGAAGCGGTGAGGGCGAGCATCAGTCGTAGCGGGCGACGGTGAAGCCGATCAGCACCGGCACGTTCACCGCGAAGACGATCAACGAGAGGGTGAGCACCACCAGCGCACCGCCGCTGGTGTGGTTGCGCAGGAACACGTACTCGATCATTGCGGCGATCAGCAGGTACGCGAGCAGCGCCCACCTGCCGATCTCGAGCATCCGCTGCCAGTGAAAGCCCTCGACGCGTGAGAGCATCAGCAGGTTCACGACGAACACCACCGCCGAGGCTGCCAGCAGCCCTACCGCAGGGCCAAGCGGGACGTGTTCGGGGAGGTGCGCGGAGAGGTAGATGCCCGCGACCAGCACCAGCCCAAGGGAGAGCATCCCGAGCGCGGTCACCGGCGGCAGCCGGACCGGGTCGGACGGATCCTGCTCGCTCATCCGGAAGCGAGCTTCGTCATGATCACGAGTGTCGCGATCTGCATCAGGCCCGTGGCGCCGGCGGTGTAGATGAAGCGTTTCATCAGCCGCTCGATCACGGCGGGGTTGGGCTGGGGCTTCTTCAGCTCGGTCAGCACGGCGACGTTCGCCGGCTCGAGCAGGCCGAGGGCGATCACGGCCATCACGCCGACCACGATGAAGCTCGCCACCACCCAGCCGTGCAGCGCGTAGCTCGTGAGGTTGGTGCCCAGATGCGTGGACAGCTGCCAGCCGGCCGCGAGAGTGACGGTGACGACGGTCGGCATGATCAGCACCATCTTCGGCATCAGCCGAGTCGTGAACTCCACGCGTGCGGGGATCGAGAGCTTGCCCATGATCGGCCCCAGGACGAAGCCGAGGAACAGGTCGATCACCGTCCATGCAGCGCCGGCGACCACGTGCAGGAACTCCAGCGGCCACAGTTTGTTGACCGCGATGCCCGCGATCAGCAGGGCGAGCACGAAGGCGACGATCGGAAGCCCTGCGCGCGGCACGATCTGGAAGTCCGGTCGCTCCATCGGAGCTGGAGGCCGCTCTCCCGCAACGACCCCCGGAGAGACGACAGCAGCGTCTGCCATGCCGCGAAATCTAGCGCGTCGGCGGGCGGAAAGCGAGCCCCGCGCCGGGCGTGAGCAGGCGCGAGTCAGCGAGTGTCCAAGTCGCCCACGCGGTCACCGCCGCGACGATCAGCACCGCGGGCCACGGGCCGAGGGCGAGCGCGATCAGATGCGACGCGACGAACGCTCCGAAACCGACGCCGCCCAGCTGCGCAGCCGTGCGCGCCCCGTGGCGCAGCGTCCAGATCTTGATGCAGCAGATCCCTCCGGCGGCCAGCACGACGCCGCCGAGAGGCCGCGAGCCGCTCGCCGCCACCACGGCGTAGCTGCCGATCAGCGAGCCGGCTGCGAGGGGCGCTGTAGGCAGGGTTGGCACGCATGGCAGCGTAGCGCCCGCCGCGCGGCCACGAAGCGCTTCGGCTCTCCAGCGAGCCGCGGAGCGCACGTGGAAACTACTGAGTGCATCCGAGCGCAAGCTACGGATGCGTCGCGGATGCCTCGAGCTTAGGCTCGCCCCAATGTCGAGAAAGTCGATTCGAGGAGGGCGGGCATGAGCCCTGCGGGCGCGACCGTGCTGGGAGCGGTCTTCAACCTGAACCACCCGGCGCACGTCGTGCACTGGCACTTCATCTCGCTGTCTCTTTCGAACGTGATCGTGATGGCGCTGATGCTCGTCGTGTTCGCGCTCGCCGTCGCGCTGCCGTTCCCGGGCGCCGCGCGCCGACGGGGAAGCGTGTCATGAGCGCGACCGCCCCCGAGCGCAAGCCGACCACCCCCTCCGAGCGCTCATGGACGGTTCGCGTCCGTGAAGCCGGTGTCGGCGCGCTCCCACCGGAGAAGCTGCTCCCGGACGGCCAGCCGACATACGTCGCCTCCTGGATCTACGTGTTCGGCGTGGCGAGCCTCGCCTCGCTCGCGGTGATCATCGGCTCCGGCACGATCCTCGCCCTGAAGGGACCCGCCTGGTGGCACTACACCGGCGTGGGGCACTTCATCAACAGCGTCCACATGTGGTCCGTCGAGCTGTTCTTCTTCGTGATGGTCGTCCATCTGTGGGGCAAGTACTGGATGGCAGCCTGGCGTGGCGGGCGCACGCGTGTGTGGATGACCGGTGCCGTTACGTTCCTGGTCGCGGTCCCCTGTGCACTGACCGGCTACGTCTCCCAGCAGAACTTCGACGCCCAGTGGATCTCCACGCAGGCCAAGGACGCGATGAACTCGATCGGCGTGGGCGCGTTCTTCAACCTCACCAACTTCGGCCAGATGTACAGCTACCACGTGCTGCTGCTGCCGCTCGCGGTCGTAGGGCTCGTAATCGCGCACGTGCTGCTCGTGCGCCGCCACGGCGTCGTCCCGCCGTTCGAGCTGGAGAAGCGCTGATGCTCCGCTCACGCGACGACACGCAGCCGTGGAAAGGCGGCTACGCGCCGTATGACCTCGTCAAAGAGGCGTGCATCGCCGTCGGCGTGATCGCTGTGCTGGCAATCGTGCTGAGCGTGCTGTTCTCCTCGCCCGACGAGAAGCCCAGCACGATCGCGCAGTGGTCGCGGGGGCTGCCCGTGAACTTCCTGGCCACCGCCGCCAAGGAGCTCGACGGCACCAGCGACACGGCGGAATACGGTCCCCCCTACAACCACGAATCGGGGAGCGTTCAACACTTCTGGTTCCTGCATCCGCAGCGGTGGCTGGGCGTCAGCCATCCGATCGACACCGCCCAGGACTACGTGATCGCACCACTGAAGACGATCCCCGACGACCCCACCCTGGCGAGTGCCGTCGCCCAGTACGAGGCGGCGCCGGAAGAAACGCAGAAGGCGTGGGGAGAAGCCTACGCCAAGCCGCTCGAAGAATACGAAGCGGCGGCCGAAGAAAACAAGGCGCTGCCCAAGACCGTGAGCGTGAACCCGAGCACCGGCGGGGTGAGCGTTCAGGCGAGCGGCGCCGGCCCCGTGTCGACGATGATGGCCAGCCTGCTGGCGCTCGCCAAGAGCGGCGGCGTGGACGGCAGCCTGCTGACCAGCAACCAGTTCTTCCAGACCGACTACACCAAGCCGCTGCTGTTCATGGCCGACGGCGGGCTGCTGGAAAAACGCGCCGAAGAACAGCACCTGCTCGGCGAGCAGTGGGGCATGATGAACGAGACCGGCAGCTACCCCGGCCAGGTCTGGCTGTGGCTCTACACCTTCTGGTACCAGGTCGAACCGTTCAAAGAATCGCCCAACGCCGACCTCGACGTGATGCTGATCATGGGCATCCTCAGCCTCGCCTTCGTCTGCGTCCCGCTGCTGCCCGGTGTACGCGACCTGCCCCGCCGGATCCCGATCTACCGGCTGATCTGGCGCGAGCACTACGGCGCCGCCAGCCCCCCGGTGGAGTAGCACTCGGGGCCGGCGCGAAGAGACCCTGCGCTGTCTCGAGGAGCTACCCGGGTTGTTCGCTTCCGCTGAGTCAGGTCCGTCGGCCCCGGCTCCCGTGGTTACTGTACTCCAGCCGTCGCCGGCTCGACGACCTCGAGACGTGGGGTCTGCACTGGCTCCATACGCGCACACGCCATGCCCTCGCTGAAGCCGCTCGAGTCGATCGCGAACGCGGCGTTGAACCGCGAGCGAAGGTTCTCGACGGCGATCAGGTTGACCAACTCGACCAGCTGACCGTCGTCGAAGTGGGTCTGCAACGCCGCGAACAGCTCGTCGCTTACCTGAACCGGCGTGACGGTCATGCCGACCGCCAGGTCGAGCACCAGACGCTCGGTCTGATCGAACTGCTCGCTCTCTCGGTAGCGGTAGAGCTCGAGTAGTTGCTCGTCGCGGATGCCCGCCGCGCGTGCCTGCTGAGAACCGATGTCCTGGGCACTCCAGCCAATTATTCCTGGCTGGGCACCGAACAGCAGCCGACCGAACTACCCAGCGGCGTGTTTGGCCTCCTGGCTAACGCCGCCGGCTTCGGCGCGTACGTATTCCGAGTGCGGCAAGGAAGCATACTGCAAGCACTGTCACCGCCAAGAGGCTGACCCGGTACCTCGTTCCGGTGATATCCGCCAAGCCTACCGCGACGAGCACAAGCACTATGTACATGCCCAAAGAGCTCGCAGCCACAAGGATCCTCTTTCGGACGCCCACATGCCTCGACATCCTCACCACCTAACGTCGACTTTGTTGAGATCGTTATTTGTATTCACGCATAACACTCCTCGGTTCGATGATCCCGTTCATGAGTTCTCTTTGAGATAGTCAACACATAAAAGCAGTCTGATGAGCGCGGCAGCCCCGAGAGCTCTATGTTGTGCACCGGACTGTATTCGCACGCGACGTCGGTTGCGAGTCCTAGTGCCGCCGAGGCAGCCGCCGACACGGCAACCGAGGCCCCTGCAGACGGTGCTGCTAGCCCCACCCCAAGAGCGACAAGCGTGCCGTCGATCGCACACGCCCAGCCGCCGGCGAGCCGAAACTCGCGGCTCCCAAAATACGCAGTCAACCATCCCATCTTCGCCATCCAGATACCCAAAGCATTATTGCGACAGCCAACAGCACTCGTTTGCCGGTGACGAGAGCGCGCGGCATCCCCTCATTTCGCCTGGTTACGCCTCTTGGCCGCAGCGCCGCCCACACCGATGGACGCTGCGATTACCGCCAACTCAATGTCCAGACCCCAGCTCCAACCGCGTGTCAACCGCAAAACGACAAGCATAATTACAAGACAGGCCAGCCAGCTGATGGCGTAACGTTTCATAATCATCCGTTCACCCGCATACCAAGGAACCGACCCAGGCACCCACCAGGCCTCCCCATACGCCTCCTACGGCAGCACCAACCAGCCCGCCAGCTGACCCCGCTACCCATACACAGGCGCTTTTGCTACCCCCTCCGCCCCCACATCCGCTTCGCTTGCTGCAGGCTGAGCCTTCGTTGGGGCTTCCGCCTTTGCCGCCTTTGGGCGCAGGGTTGCCGTGGCCAGCCGCGCCGTACTCGATGAAGCCGGCGGACCCACCACTGCTGCATTCCGGATCTTCTTGGTGTGTTTCAGCCGCGTATTCGCATGCCCAACCGGGGTAGCCTCCTAGTGGCTCTGCTGCGGCTTCTGCCGCGGCTGGTATGGCGGCTGCGGCTGCGGCTGCTTCTTCGGCTTCCCTGGCCTTGCGTTCGGCTTCCTCGCGTTCGAGTGTTTCTCGGGCGACTTCTCGTTCGGCGACTTCTTTGGCTTCCTGGTTGTCCTGCGCTTTGAGCCAGCCAGAGAAGCCGTAGGTCAGCTCGCCGCTCGGGTCGGAACTGTTCACCGGATCCCCGAACGTGTAGGCGTAGGCGTTGGCGGATCCCCCTGGGATTGGGTCTGGCTGCAGGAACTGCCCGAGCTCAGGGACGTAGGAGCGCGCACCCATCGCGATCACACCGCTGGGGAGTTCGGTCGGCTGCTGTTCGGCGCCGAGCCAGGAGTATTTTGCCGGGCTGCTGGTCGTGGGCACGCCGTACTCGCTCGGTTCGGTGCTCGAGAGCAGTTTCGTTTCCGTCGGGCTGAGGGCTGCTGTGGCGACTATGTCGCCGTGCAGGTCGGTGAGCTGCAGGACGGGCGTCGCGCCGTTGACCTGGATCGCCGCAAGCCCACCGATACCCGCGATGTTGCGGGACCAGTTCCCTGACGGGGTTTCCACCGTCCATGCCGGAGCGTCGCCTCCGCCTGCGTAGTGGTTGATGACATCCTGGCTGGTTTTGCCGGTCGACACGATTTCGCGGGTTCGCCCTGTGGGATCGAGATCATAGCCGATCGTCTCGCCGTTTTGGGTCTGGCTGGCGAGCTGGTTGTCGGTGTAGAACGTGCTCGTCAGTTCCGAGCCGCCGGCGTCGGCTGCGGGGAGCACGGTGATGTTTCCGAATTCGTTGTATTTGGTGCCGGTATCGGTGAGGCGGTCGGCGCTGTCGTAGCTGTGTTTTTCGACGGTTCCGCCTTCGGTCGCGCATTTGCCTTCGGTCCCGGGTTCGCGGGTCGTCAGGCTTGTGCGGGTGGTGTCTTCTTCATAGGCGTAGATGCGCGTCGTGCAGCCTTTTCCGGCAGGCGTGTTCTGTACCTGGGTTAGCCTGCCGGCGGCGTCGTAGGTGTAGTCTTGGTGGGAGAGCGTGCTCGTTTGTTCGAGCGCTTGGCCGTGGATCGAGGGGACGATCGTGTCGCTGAGCCAGGTGCATTTTTCGGTGCAGTCCGTCGTCTTTACGTATTCCAGGCTGATGGGCTTACCGACCTGGTTATAGGTGTAGTTGGCGTTCATACCATTGGGGTAGGTCTCAGTCAGCATGTTTCCTTCGACGTCGTAGCTGGCGGTGAATGTGCCGGCGGCCGAGTCTACGAGTTCCGTCAGGAATCCTGTCGTCGAATTGTAGGAGTAGGTCTGCGTGCCCTTACCTTCGCTCACCTTTGTTGTTCGTCCGTCGATATCGTATTCGTAGGTAGCGGTGTTTTCGTCCGCGTCGGTGTAGCTCGTGAGCTCTCCGAGGGAGTTGTAGTCACTTGTGACCGTCCTGGTTTTGCCTTCGGTGGTCGTACTCTGCTTTTCGAGCGCTCCCGTCGTTTCGTTGTATTCGTCGGTCACCGTGGGGAGCGCTGTCCCCACGGTCGAGCTGATCGCGCTCGTCTTGAGGCGTCCGGCGCCGTTGTAGGTCATCGTCTTTGTACGCGTAGTAGACCCGACAGTTTCGGTCGTTTGTTCCGGCTCGCCCCACATGTTGTAGGTCGTCTTTGTGTACGGCAGTTCGGGTAGGCCACTGGTCCCGGGCTGTGCCGATGCCTCGCTACGGCACGGCAGGTTCGCCCATTCGGGATGTTCGCCGCAGCCGGGATATTCCGCGTTCGCCGCGGTCGTGTAGTAGATGACGCGAGTGCCGTGGGCGGTCTTTTTTTCGGGGTTGCCGGCCGGCAGCACGGTTTCCTTGGGTTCACCGGTGCTCGCTTCATAGAAGGTCGTGTGGGTCAGTTTCAGCCCTTTGGCATTGGCCGTGACCGATGTTGGTTTATGCAGCTTCCATCCGAGGTTTTCCTGGCCCGCGTAGGACATCGTGGTTTCGCGGATGTCTTCTTCTTTGCCGGAGTACTCCGCACCTTCGGTCGTCTTCGTCGGCAGGCCATACGGGCCCCCTTCGGCTGGGGCCCCTTCGTTGTAGTAGTACTGTTTGTGATCGCGTGCCTGGACTTGTGTGCCACCGGGTAGCTCGATGTTGTGCTGCGGGCCGAGGGTGCTCTGGAGTTCGGTGCCTTCGGCGTTGTATGTGTTCTCGGTGTCGAGCAGTTTCGAGGTTTCCGCGGATTTGGTGCCTTCTTTGAGCGCCGCCGCCCTGTTGTCCGGTGAGAGCGTTCGTTCGACGTCGCCCTTTGAGTTGTATTCGGTGGTCGAGATCGCGCCGCCGGGGCTGGCGACGTTTACGGTGCGGAACTTGCCATCGAGGTAGTAGATGGTCGCGCGTTTGTAGTCCTTGGCGGGCCAGCCCATCGGTTCGTCGGGTGGAAAGATCGCGGTGGCTTCGGTCGGGTAGTCTTTCTGACCCCATGCTTCCACTTCCGTTTGACCCATCGCGTACGGTGCGCCGGTACCGGAGACCGGCACGTGATAGTCGATGGTCGTGACGGCAGTCGTGCCCGGTTTGGGCGGTTCCGGGGGACTCGCCGAAAGGGTTGCGGGTACCCACTCGGCGATTTGGCTTTTTTCCGAGTTCGCTACGTACATGTCGCCGGCAGTGCTTTTGCCTTTCAGTTGGCTGATCGCGACGCCCTGCGCTCCTTTTTCTGTGTACTGCCGCTGATAGACGCCAGTTTCGCTGAACTGCTGGATCCTGCCGTCACCTGGGTCGGCCACAAGAATATCGTTCCTCAACCCGGTGACGCCTGGGTTACTCGATTCGGCTAGATATTCGAGGTCGCTAGGCTCAGTCGTGATCCCGTCGGGTGTTGAGAACTCCCCATTGCCTGAACCTTTGGAGCCGAATTGCATAGAATATTCTAGTTTTACCCCATCGTCTATCGTGCTCTTCAGCGACTGGACGCGGTAGTTACCACTATCGGCCACGAGGACGCGATCTTCCATGCCGCGTTCGCCTATGGCAGCGTCTTCATTGAGCGCGACACCGGTCGGTGCGCTGAACTCTCCGTTTCCTGATCCGGCCGTTCCAAACGTTGTTGATTTGACGAAGTCTCCTGGTGCTTCTAGGTAATAGGCTTCAATCTCTTTTGTCCCACTTGGGAGTGTGACGTACACCTCGTCGCCCTGTTCCTCGAAGGAGTTTTCTCCTTTGCCGACTGCGATCCCTGCGGGCGCGCTTGTCAGCGTCTTCTGCCCGACATATCCCCCTCCGGAATTGAGCTCCTCGATTCGTTTGTTCCCGCTATCGGCTACAAAGACATTTCCTTCGCTATCGATCGCGATGCCCTTGGGTTCTTTGAAGTCCAATTCTCCGGTGCCTTCTTTACCGACCGATTTCAGGAACGTCCCAGTTGGGGAGAACTTGTCGATCCGATCATTGCCGGTATCCGCCACCCAGACGTCTCCGCTGCTGTCGACCGCGATCCCCATTGGTTTTTTCAATTGTCCTGAGCCCGAGCCTTCTTTGCCGAATTCGAGCTTGCGTTCATACAAGCCGAGGCGAACTGTGCCAGCGCTCTCGTTGCTCGTCGTCGTGGTCGAGCCATCGCTGTTGGTCGCCGTAACGCTAACGCGCAGACCGTCACCCGTGTAGCCCACCGGTGTATAGGACTGATTGGTCGCACCGGGAATCGCGTCGCACACCAATTTGGATTCGTACGTGTAGCACCATTCCCATTGATATTCATACCCGAGCGGGCCATTGCTCCAGCTCCCGTCGGTTACGCTCAACGGCGTATCTTCGGTTGGGGTCGTCGTAGACAGCGCGGGCGCCACTTCTTTCACCGGCGCGATTCCATCGCCAGCCGCCGTCGCTGCTGACGGCCTCGTTACCGACAGGATGCGGGTGCGTGGATCGGCCGTCGTAATCCCGTACTCGAATAGCCACGGCTGTTGTCCGGGAGATGTCATCGCAGTGACCTGGCCCGCGGTGTCGTAGCCGTAGGTTGTCTCCAATGCGGGCGAGATGCGCGGGTCCCACTCGCCGCGGAGCCTGCCTTCGTTGTCATAGACGTAGTGCGCAACGGAGGTGGTGGCCATTTTGCTGGTCGCTGGGTTCCACGCGGTGAACGTCACTTCCTTCAGACGCCCTTCATATTCGCCCCATTCGCTAGCAGCGCCGCCCGTCGCTGTCGTTTTCGCCGAGTAGACGAAGCCGAGCGCGCGGCAGCCCTTTACGAGTTCCGCAGTACACGATACGCCTGCCGGGACCGGACCGAGCACCTCGGTTGGCTCTGTGATCCCACCGGTCGTCTTGAACGCGTATGTCGTGACGTTCGTAGCGTCTGTCCCTTCGAGTGTCGCTGGCACCCAGGTATTTCCGGTGCCGCCGCTGGGGAGCGTGAACCTCGTGATCTGCCCGCTACCGTCCTCTAGGTAGAAGACTTTGGATTTTTCGCTCAGCGTCAAGCTCGCGCTCAAAGCTGGTGAAGTGAATTCGCCTTTGCCCTTGTTCGTGAAGACGGACTCTTGGCCTTCGGCGTTGGTCAGCACGATATTGCCTTCGGGCGTCTGGGTCAAGGTTTGCGACCCACCAACGCTCATGCTCCACTGCGGCCCCAACGGTCCTTCCGCGCCAGCGGTCAGACGTGACGAGCCGTAGCTGCGTTTCAACGACAGCGTCGCTCCGGGTCCTCCGAGCGACACATCGGTCGAGGACAGGAAGAACTCTCCGCTCTCCGGGCTCACCGACCCCGGTCCCAGCGCCACAGGAGTCGCCAGGCGCCCCGTATACAATGTGAACTCTTCGTAGGCGACGTCTCCCGCGTAGGACGTCGCCGTCACAGTCGCCGTTTGCTTGCCCGCTGGGTATTCGGCGCCGTTCAACGTCCATTCTCCGCTGGCGGTGCACGGCCCAGGCTGGCAGGAGCCGGATGGCGTCCCGACTTGTTTGCCGTCGACCGACACGGCGATCGATTCTATACCGGACCCGCTGAACGATTCTGTGCCGTCCTTCGCTGTCACCTTTACTTTAGCCTCACCGTCGTTGAGTTCGTTGTTCGGAGGCAGCCCCGTCAACGTTATGTCGTAGGGCAGGGTATCGTCGTATTTGACTTTCTCAGTCACCTCGGTTTTAAGACCGACGCCATCTTCCGCAAATAGTTCGACCGGGTCTTCACCGTTGGGGAGCTCTTCGTACGTCTGAGCGCCAATTACCCCGGTCGCGGTCTGCGCGCACTGGACACCTTTGCACACGTCCGCTTCCGTCGGACCGCCATCAGTGCCCCATTTAGTGTTGTTTGGCGACCGCGCGTAGAAGCCGTCACGGCTGGCGAGGCGGGGAAACCCGATGCCGGGGTCGGTGCCCGTTAGTTCAAAGAACCCTTTTTGCGGGCTAATCCACGTCCCCGGATACAGAGCGTTTCGCCATTCCGGCCTTCCTTCAATATCTTTGGATGTCGTGTTCACGCTTGTGATCGTCGGCCCCGCTTCTTGCAGGATCCCCACGCGCGCTTCGCTGAGTTCACTAGAGAATTCGTTGCCTTCGTCCATAGCGGTCTGCTTGAACTCGACAGCATTGCCCTCGTTTGCCGCGTCCGCTTTTCCAGTCACGCACCCAGATTCGACACAGAGGACCTCGTGTTTGAATTCGTAGCTCGAGCCCAAGACGACCTGGTTTTCTAGGCCTTTCCCGGGGCTAGAGATGAGGAACTTGTTTTCGATGTTCGCTCCGACGTTTGAAGACCGCGTATAGGTTTCAAGCTGATAAATATGCGATTGCCCCTCGGTTTCGTAGGCCATCGCGCCCCATTGTTCACGTTTATACGTCGTGCCTTTATCAGAGTCTGTGATGCTATCGAGTGACCCACTTTCACTGAACGTGAACGGGCTCGGCGGGGCAGGTTCCTCCCTCCAGTTGGTGTAAAGGGGATTCCCGTCTTCCAGAAGCTGATAGTCGATCACCGTAGGGTCGACCGCGACAGGAAACTGAACATCGCCGGCGCCGGCGACGGTCAACTTGATCACGTCACCCGACACGCCCAGCGTGACCGGCACGTAGGTACCGGCAGTGTCGAATGCCTCGGGCGCGTCGATTTGCGCGAGCGTCACGCCTTCCTTTACTACTTCCACCACGCCAGACCCGTTAGTCGCGTGCACCAAGCTCGCACCTCCCGGCAGCCCGACTCTGTAGTCGAGCTGTTCGGGGCTTGCGATCGAGCGCAGCAGCGTGTCCTCCTCAAACCCCGATGTGAGCGGCTTGACGACCGTGTCGGTGTCAGTCTGCGTGTTCGCATACAGCACCGTCGCACCATCGACCGTACCTTCCGCGCCGCCCAGGGCCTTGCCGTTCGCGTCGACCGGCGTAAGCGAGACACCCGTGCTCGCCAACTGCACGCCATCGGCGATCTGCTTCGGAATCTGGATCGCAAGATCAGAGCGCGTCGGCTGAAAACCTCCGTTCGCTTCTTCGAGATCGAGATCGAGCGGTTCGCGATGCCCCTTCGAGGTTTCGATCGCGATCGGTCCCATCGATTCGATCACGCCATGTTTGCCTTCGCCAAGATCGACCTGCGCCACGTGATCTGTCGGATAGGCCACCACCTGCTGCCCGGCGGGTAGCTGCAGGCTGCCCGCCGCGCGATCGATCACGTCTGGGAACGCTTCTCCAGCGAGCCTTGCAGCTTGACCCGGATCCAGACCCTCGTACTTCGTCTGGGATTCTTCGCGAGCCGAAACCGCTTCCGGGCTCGCCAGGCTCGCCTGTTCAGCTGCCTGCGCCTGTTCGCCCTGCGTCGGCGAGTCACGGGTCACCAACGAGCCACTCAACGACGAAGACGCACCAATCCCTTCAGCCGAAGGCGAGCCATCCCCGAGCGCAGCCACCGGCGAGATCGCGAACCCTGCCCCAATGCATACCAAGCAGGCCGCCAAGCGTCGCACACCGAACCTCATGTTGAGCCCCCATCGTCTTACTGGATAGAAATAGACGCAATCGCGAGACGCGCCTCTGAACGTCACCAAGACCCTCATATTTCGTCTCTGACCCTTCGCGAGCGCGCAGCCTCACGACTCGGGCACATCGCTCCTACCTGCGGCCCTAGCCGGTCGCGTTCGACCGCCGAGCCCGGAGCCACACGCGCGCTTTTCAGAACAGAGAACGCGCCCGCCTCGGTCAGTGGCGAACTCTCTCCGAAAGCCAGCTCCGATGCGAGAACTAGTCTAGCCACCCAGCACGCCAAGCATGCGACCATCGACAGCAGACCAGCCATCACCGTCGCCCCCTAGCCCGCATTCGTCAGTAGCGGTGCGGGAGGTGGCCTCGGCAGAGGGCTGAAACGTCCGCCTGGGCGGGGAGGATTGAGGTTGCGAAGCCTGTCAATCCGCCCGCTCAGGAGGTTCACCTTGAAGGTGATCGGAAGTGCGTCATTCAGAACGGTAGATGTGCTCGCGGACGGCACGGGCCTGTCTTCTCGTGCGGGGAGTGCGCTGCTGGCGCTGACGGCGCAGCGGCTCGGGCTGACCGATGGGCTGTCCGGGGCGCTGGCCGGGACTCGTGAGCGTCGTTCTGCTCATGATCCGGGGCGGGTTCTGTGTGATCTGGCGGTGATGGCCGCCGACGGCGGACGCTGCGTCTCAGATCTCGCGGTGCTCGCGGGACAGCCGGCGCTGTTCGGGAATGTCGCGTCCGTGGCGACCGCCAGGCGGGTGCTGCTCTCGATCGGGCAGGCACAGATCAAGGGGATTCGCCAGGCACGCGCGCTGGCCCGTGAGCGGGCGTGGAAGGCCGGGGCGGCTCCTGGCCGGGTGATCCTTGATTTCGACGCGACCCCGATCAGCGTCCATTCCGAGAAGGAGCTGGCGGCCGGGCACTACAAGGGCGGGTTCGGCTTTAACCCGCTGCTCGCATCCTGCGCCCGGGAGGTACTGGCCGGGGTCCTGCGGCCCGGGAACGCCGGCGCGAACAACGCCAAGGACCACCTCGACGTGCTGGAGCTCGCGCTGGAGCAGCTACCCGAGAGCGCCCTGGACGGCGAGATCCTTGCCCGCTCGGATTCCGCCGGTGCCAGCCACGACTTCGCGTCCGGGTGCCGAGAGTGCCGCATTCGCTTCTCGCTGGGCTATGCGATCAACGCGAGCGTCCGCGAGCAGGTCCTCGCCCTCGGAGAGACCGCTTGGACGCCGGCGGCAAACCAGGACGGTGAGCCACGCGAGGGGGCGTGGGTCACAGAGCTCACGGGCCTCGTGAACATCGACTCCTGGCCGGCGGGCACTCGGTTGATCTGCCGCCGCGAGCGCCCACACCCCGGCGCGCAGCTCACGTTCACCGACATGGACGGCCATCGCTTCCAGTGCTTCATCACCGACCAGCCCGACCCCGACATCGCCGCGCTCGAGGCCCTGCACCGCCAGCATGCCGAAGTCGAGGACCGCGTCAAGACGCTCAAGACAACCGGCGCCGGACACCTGCCGTTCTGCTCCTTCGCCGCGAACGCCGCGTGGTTTGAGCTGGCGCTACTCGCCCACGACATCCTCCTCTGGACACAGCAGCTGCTGCTCGACGGCGAGCACAAGATCTCAGAACCCAAGCGGCTGCGCTACCGCATCCTGCACGTCGCCGGACAAATCACACGCCACGCCCGACGCACCACCCTGCACCTACCCGCCGACTGGCCCTGGGCCGGCGCGATCCTGCGCGCCTTCAAGCGCCTGCAGGCGCTCCCCGCCTACGGCTGAGCGCTCAAACCGGGCCGACACGCCACGCACGAGCACACGCGACCAGCCGCTTCACGCTACCCGAAAACACGCCCCGGATCGTCCAACCAGCGTCAAGCCGCCACTCACGAACCCACCGCCGCGATCCATCCACCACGACCACCGCCATCACCGAGGCACTTCACCTAAGAACCAGACGGAACTCATCTTGATGACGAATCGAGGCTAGCGTGTGAGCTCGCCGTGGTTGCCTGCGGACTAAGCAAACGGAGCACCGGTGCGCCGTAGGCGGCCTGGACCGCTTCCACCATCGCCGGTTCCAGCCCGCAGTTGATGCAGAAGCCGTGCTGGGACCAGCCGATCGCCCGCGCCAGCACCTGATCGGCGTAGGTAACCCCGGCCGCGTCGTGACCGTAGTAGTCATACGCCGCATCCCACGCCGACTCGTTCAGCTCGTATTCCGCGCCGTCCGCGGAGAGCAGGTGCGCAGCCGCCATGATCGCGTCGAAATCGTCATAGATCGACGGGTGCGTCGAGGTCATGTGGTCATAGTGCGCCGGTCGCTTACCGTACTTGTAGGAGTCCGCCACCAGATCCCAAGTAGATGGGGTGCCCGCCCGCCCATCGATGCCCGCCCCCCCATTGGTGACGTTGAACTGCATCGGCCCCCCACAGCAGCCTGCGAAGTTCAGGCCGTGGTAGATGCCCGCAGCGGTCGAGAACGCCGACTCCTGGCGATGGATCGAGGCGATCAATAGCCAGTTCACGCCGAACGTGCTCTGCGCGGTCGCATAGATCGGATAGAAGCCTTCCATCCACGCCCTCGAGATATGGGTCTGCGTCGCGTCCACGAAGCTGCGTGCGTCCAGGCGCTGCTGCGCTGCCGACGGGCGGGCGACGATCGCCGCGTGAGGCGCGCGCTGCCCGCGGCGCTCTCCACGCCCGACAACCGGATAGCTCCTCTCAGACCCATACCCCACTCTCGGCCCACCGGGCCCCTCGGCGACTCTCCCCGATGCTGCCCAAGCGACGGCAGCCACTTGGGCCACGTGCACTGTGGGCGGCAGCGGCATCACCGTCGTACGCGCCGTGCGACCGACCGCGCCCGTGAGTACCGCAACGAGAACAGCCACGCTGAGGGCGCACACGACAACCGCGAGCAGCCACGCTCCACGTTCCGAGGGCGGGCTCGGCACCTGTCCGTCGGATGCGCTCGTGTACCGAGGAGTTGAAAAATTGATTGCTCTACGGCGATACGCGGTAGGACCCGCCCAACCGCCGCTCACAACGCTCAACACGCCCGCGACCCGTACCGAGAAGTGCGTGGCGACGCCGCCCGAGCCAAGACGTACCCAAGAGCTCGCGCCGGAGAGCACACCTGCCCGCGTACCGTCACCACCGCTGCTCGCGCCTGCGCTCACGTAGCCACCCGAGCGAGCCACCCGCCGTACCGTAGTCCGGTACGGCGCCGCAAACACACCACCATTGATCGCACAACCCGCATAGCATGCCCCTAACACTGAACTCGCACCCCGGAGTACATCCGAGTGGCTGAGTTAGACCGCAGTTCCCGTCGTTAGAACAATTGCGCGGGAACGTACCCGATGGGCAGGACCTTGTCTATCCGTACCCGAGACGAATGTCTACGGATGAAACCAATACTCACATGATGCAGCCAGTGTCTACTCGCCGCCCGCTCGTATGGGTACGGGCAATCCGATAAGGTCTTGCTTTTCCTTCATTCCCAGCTTTCGCATAATCGCGGCAGCATGTGTGTGAACCGTCCGAGGGCTAATGTTCAACCTGCGCGCAACCACTCGGTAAGACCTACCCCGCGCGAGGTCAACCAGCACTTCTCGCTCACGGCCAGTGAGCGGCACGGCATCCCTCGGATACCTTCGCTCGATCAGCGCACCATCAGCAGAGATGAAGAAGCGCTCACCTCGCACAGTCCGATAGACCACGTCCAGCACGTCCACTTGCTCGGCGCTACGAGACACGCAATTCGCACCAGCAGCGAGTAGCCCCATCCCATCGTCGTGGGTAGGGTCGTGCGCGAGCACAAGTATCGTGGTCCGCTGACGGACGGTACGGAGACGCTCAACTGTAGCCGGATCGGCCTTCTCGCCGAGGATCATAACCTTCGGCTCCCACCGCGTGATTGCATCGTCGAGCACCGTGTCCTCAGCGCCGCACTCCATCACGGACAATCGGCGGTCGCCTCTAAGGAGCGTGGCCACGCCAAGCATCAGAACGGCGTCTAGTAGTCCCAGGACCACCGTCACGCTCTCCGCGCGAGGATCCTCGACCACACTCACACTGGTCGGCTTCTCGTCCGCCAACTGACATGACCGCGACATGCCGCCACGATCACGCGATCGGCGCCCAGAGGCGCGTAAGGACATCCAGAGTGCGATCCGGGGACGGTCGCAGTTCACCGACCCTAGCGGCCGGACTGCACTCGCATTCGCATCCCATGCGGCAGTTAGCGGCGCCCACGATCACTCGATGGCGTTCCGCGCGTGCCAGCCAGAGCGCTCCCAGCGAATCCAACCACGGGACTGCATAGACCGGGCGTTTTGGTTGACGTACCACCGCGGTAGCTCCAACACGGAGGCGAGCTCAACGATGCTGATCCCGTCGGCGGCGGCGATCAAGGAAAGCATCCGGCGCTGGCTGACTTCGCGGGTAGGCGCCGCCAACGTCGCGACCAACTCGCCGGCGGCCGCATTGACGCCACACGCAAGGGCCAACAGGACACTGAGGTGTGGCTCGCTCCTGCCACGCTCAAAGCGAGATACCTGATCCGTCCGTAGAAAGCACCGGTGCGCCAGAGCTTCCTGGGTAAGGCCGGCACGCGTCCGACGCGACTTGAGAGTCCCACCGAACGCCGCCAAGATCGCGCCTGTCTCACTGATGTCAGGGCCGAGCGCGGCTTGCCCCATGCGCCCGACACGAGGGATTGGGGCCGACATCTAGCTGATGCCCTGGATCTTCATCCATGCGATGACTTGGCTGGCGCTACGCGGCGCGCTGGCGACTGGAAAGAACACCTTTTCGATATGCCCTCGACTGACTACGAGGGTAAGGCGGAGATATCGTGGCCTCCCCGCGACGGTGACGGTTGGTAGGTCGAGGGCATCTGCGAGCTTTAGCTGTGGGTCGCTCAGGAGCATGTGCGAGAGGCGGTTCTCGAAGATCTCGCGCCCTTGCGACTCTGGGCTCTGGCTGCTTATCCCGATCGCCCGATAGCCCCGTGCTTCGAGGTCTGGCTGATGGTCGCGGAAGGCTTGGTGCTGCGCGGCATCCATCGAAACAGTGTCCTCGGCGTTCTCGCGGAACGGGCCGATCGCTGGGTACATGTAGATGGCGAGCGGAAACAGCTGCGCGAACTGCGCGACGTTCACCGCGAGCCCGTCGTAGCGGTCGAGTAGAACGGATGGTATTTCCCGACCCACCAGCTCGTTCGTCACACAGCGCGGTCCCATCATCGGCGCGCTCACCGGACTCCGCGTCGGGCGAGGCACCCGGGCTGCGCTCGGCGCGAGGCCATTGAAATGGCCGCCACAGCTAGCACTTCGTCCGCGGTGGGTTCCGCGGTGCCGGCGGGCGGTCATAGCGCCGCAGCACTCGCCGCTTTGCTCTGCGATGGGAATCGAGCCCGATCCGCCGGCTTGCCCCCGACGTTCGCTTGGCCTGACTGCGAGGCTGTACAGTCAGCTCGCATGCAAGTTGAGCGCCGATCGGCGTGCCCTAACTCGATCGGCGTGCTCTGCCTCGTAGTTACGTCGACGACTGGGCGAAAGTGAGAGAAAACCCAGCCGCCGACGTTGGTGTGGGCGCAGGCAACCTCGCCCGCTCGGTCGTGCGCACCATGCCCAAATGTTGTGAACGCGCGTCATAGGGGAGTAGCGGCCCGCCGAGTTCAGCGGCCAGCTTCCCATCTGTTGATCCAAGCGCTGCAGCGGCCTTCGCACCGTAAGCCCGCGCTGCACCGGAGGCTGGGTCGTCGTGGGTGCTCGTATAACGAATACTGTCAAGGCGGGCGCCCGTGACGAGACTCGCGTGTCGTCGCTGCCAGATGTTCCCGAACGCCACGTCATAGCCGGTCAGTGAACCCACGCTGGCGCAGCACTTGAAGTGAGCAGCCATCTACGGCGCGCGACACGCTGCTCAACGGGCGATCCCTCAGTTCCCGCGTGCCGGCGGGCGCATAGTCAGGGCGGCGCAAGCACACAGAGGTGCGCGGCTTGCTCCGGTAGGCGGAGCTAGCACGCAGCCGCGCACGCCTGGAGCACGTGCCACGGGCGGCTGCGGATCGGCCACAGATACTCATCGATATTCCCCTGTCGGACCTTCAGCCCGCTCTGGCCTCTGTACGCCAGGGCGGCGCTTGGCACCATGTCGTGTGCGAGCGTCGCGGATAGGTGGGCGGCTCGGCAACGGCATTTGCTGCAGGATGTCGGTTGCGGACCACCGATATAATGCGAAACGTGAGGGTTCAAGTTCTTGAGGGTGTGCTGCGGACCGGGATCGACCTACTGCGCCGATCACGCTATCTCCAGGCCGAATCGTCTGCATAATGCGCATCCTGTTGCGACCTCCAGTTATGCAGAGCGCTTTGGCCGGCGCAATGGTCGCGTTGGTGTTCGTTCTGGCGTTGCCGTCTGCCGTCGGAGCAAGTTCTGTGGTGGTCGCGCGCTCCGCGCGTTCGGAGCGCCTGGCAGTCGACGCTCGCTTGCATTACGTCAACGCCAGGGGCGCGTACTTGTTCGAGGAAGGCCGGGCTTCCGGGCCGCTCGCGGGCGTCGTGAAGGCGACGATCAAGATCACCGCCGACATCTCTGGTTCGTTCACGTTCTATCCGCCGCGGGGTGGCTCGATCAGTGGGCGCGGCTTGGGGAAGCTGCACGAATCCGGGGTTTACGCGAGCTTCGGCGGGACCGTGACGGTGCTGGGCGGCACCGGTCGCTACTCGCATGCTCACGGTGGCGGGGGGCTCTATGGCGTCTATAACCGCAAGACGCTTGGGGTCGAAATACAGACCACTGGCACGCTGTCGTACTAGCGAAAGGGCTAAGGAGCCAAGACTTGCGGCCTGCGAGGAGCATACTTCGCGCCTTGCCGGTCGCGGTGTTGCTCGCCGCGTGCGTATGCCAGGGCGCAGCGGCCAGACAGGTCGCGACTCTGCATGCGTCGTTTAGCCCTGACCGCCTGGGGGCGTATGCGACGATCTTTCTCGGGTTTCGGATTTCGAGCATCCCCGCGTGGGAACAGGTGCCCTTGACGAAGGCGAGCTTGGACCTTCCGAGCGAAATCGGGCTCGCCACGAGCGGCCTGGGACTTGAAAACTGCCTTCGCTCCAGCTTGGAAGAAGTGGGCGTTTTGGGTGGTTGTCCGTCCGATTCGCTGATGGGGCGAGGGACCGCAACTGCGGAAATCCCCCTCGCCGGCGAACTTGTGGTTGAGAGCGCCCAGGTCGATGTCTTCTCAGCCCGGGTACAGAATGGGCGCCTGGCGCTGATGGTGTTCGTCGACGCGCGCTCGCCGGTCGAGGCTGAACTCGTGTTTCCTGCGACGGTGGTCCCAGCCTCTCCCCCTTACAGTGAGGGCGTTGAAACCAACGTGCCGTTGGTCCCGACCCTGCCGGACGGGCCCGATGTGGCGGTCACTCACTTTCAGATGGCGCTCGGGTCGACACCGACAGGCCCCGATCATTTCGTCTACTACCGTTGGGTCCGCGGGCATCGAGTCGCCTACGCTCCGCGCGGGCTGCTTCTTCCCCCGACGTGCCCTCATGGCGGCTTCCCGTTCGAGGCTCAATTTGTGTTCCAGGACGGGACCAGCGCGACCGCCCGGACAACCGTCCCGTGCCCGCGCGCCAGCCACGTCGCACCACGGCGCCGGCGCCGTCCACGGACGAGGACCTCGGCGTGAGCTCCAACGGAGCTTGAGCACCGGTCCTGTCTCGGCATTTGTGCCGTTAGCCACGGTGGCGTATACGCTTCGCTAGGCGCCACGCGTTCATCGTTGCGAGAGTTGGTGTGATAACCGGTCTCAGCTGGCGCCGGACGTGTTCGGTAACTGGGCGGGCGAACTCACCCATCGCACAGGGCTCGGAGGTGTAGTAGCTAACCACGCCAGCAAGGATCATCGCGTGGTGAGGACCATTGGGAATAGTGCGGGCGCGCTCTATCGCTAGGCGAGCAACGGCCGCGATCTGCTCGGCGAGGATCTCGGGGGTCTCATAGAGATGCAGATAGCTCTGCTCGCCAGCGAGCATGTCGCCTTCGTGGTCCACGACCTGATCGAGCGCCGTTGTCACAACGCATAGCAACAGGTATGTGGAGTCGATTTCGCTCGCCTGCTCAGGCGTTGTGTGGTCGTCTGCCGCTGAGGCGATGAGCGCGTGGGCGGCAATCACCGAGCCCATCGCGCCAAAGAGCCACTCCCGCCACTGAAGCTCGGTGCCTCTTGCTTCGTGCGTGGCCCACCGTTGTAGTTGCTCGTTGCCCGTGCGGGCAGCGGCGTGTACTCGAACCTGTGCCTCTGCACAGCGAGCCGCAGCCGTGGAGATGACCTCGGCAATGGAATCCACGGCGGGGAGGCCCAACAGCGCTCCGCGTGCGGCCGCGGCTAGATCGCTGAGATAATCCCCGTCCCCGTCGCCTCGATAGTAGGCATAGTAGTCACCGCGGGGCGGGGTGGAGACGGTGACCGCATCGACAAAGGCCCGCGAGTATTGAAGGCCATCGCGGATTGGGTCAGCCGTCGGCTGCTCCGTCAGCGCGTCGAGGTAGGCAAACATCACCTGAAGCGCCATGATCGCCTCCACGGCACGCTCGCGATACCGAGCCGGGGCGATCGTCGCGATCATCGCGACCGCCTCGAAGTCAAAGCGTTCATTTCGCAGCTTTCCAAGCGCGAGGCCCTGAAGTCGCAGATCGGGTATTTCCGCGGCGCGCGCATCCCAACGGCGAAGCTGGCTACGCACTAGCGGGGCGACGCTCGACAAGTAACGCGCGTGGGCGATCACGAGCGCCAACGCGACCCGTGCGACAAACCCCCGATCACCAACGCCGGACACCAACCGGTGAGCATAGCCACGCTCAGTTGGTGCAGAGACCAGCAGTATTCGAGTATCGGCCGAGGCCCCTACTCCTCGAGCGCGACGCGAACTGGCACGCGTGACGCAAGCCACGTTGGAGCGGCAGAGATCGCGAGCGAGACAACGATCACGAAGACCACGATCTCGGCTGGTCGCCAGCTCGCACCGAGGCGCATGACGGGGAATCCTGTCGTGTTCGTTAGGTAGCCATCGAGTGCGACTTGGCCGTAGATTCCCCATGCTGCTCCTGTAATGGCGCCGACACTGAGCGTGAGTGCGGATTCGAGCAGCAAGAGTCTTCGTAGTCTCGCTGGCTTGGCGCCCGAGAGCTTAAGCGCGGCGAGGGAGCTGCGCCGCTGCCAGATCGCCGATGCGAGGGCCGCAGCCATCGCCAGAATGGAGGCGAGGATGAGAAGCGTGGCTATGGTCGCGAGCTGTGCCAGCCCTTCGTGCGCCACCCCAATTATCTTCGTTTCTCTTTCACGGGTAGAGAGGACTTCGAGCCCGTTCCTGGGGTCCAGTGCGCGCTGTACCTCCCCGCGCATCAGTTGCGGGTTGCTCCCAGCCTGGGTCTTGACGAGCAGCGCCGTCACCTGTGTGGTGCCCCAAGCCTGCGCATAGTCGGCGGCAGTCATCACCACCGCTCCCGGTGTCCAGCCGAAGTTCGTTGTCAGCGCGGCGACCCTCATCGGAACCTCGCCTGTCGGCGTCGGGAGTGTCAGGGTGCCACCGACGCCAACATCGTGTTCCGCTGCGAGCTGCTGTGAGACGGTGGCCCAGCCACCTTCACGCAGCCTGGCCACCGCCACGGTCGGACTGCCCTTGATGATCTGACCCTGAAGCATTGCCACCGGGCTACTTGATGGCCATGCAAACGCCCAAACGCGGCGGTCTCCCACGTCGAGCAGACCACCGTCAAGGGCCGAGACGCTCTGAACGCCGGGCAGGCTGGCAAGACGTGGCAGGCGGTTTCCTGGCGAGAACGTGGTCTGTGACGGATTGTCCGCAGGTTTGACGACCCAGATGTCTGCTTCTCTGGAGTAGTTTGCTACGAATCCGCCAGTCCCTCGCAGGAGGTCGTCGCGAGCCCCTCCCAGCGCGACGGCTCCGAACAGGGCGGCGGCACCTGTCGCCACGAGTGCAAGCGAGCGAAGCGTGGTTTCCCTTAGCGACTCGAGCGCCAGCGGCAACAGTGTCACGTGTGCACGGGCGCGGCGCGCGATCACATCGCCTAGGTGCAACACGCACGCGAACAGGAGCGGGACGCACAGAACCGCCGCGATCGCTAGCAGGCCAGCCCAAGCCAGCGCAAGTGATGGGAACGCAGAGTTCGCGGCGATACGGGCTACCACGAGCCCCCCGGCCGCGAGGGCGAGTATCAGTGCTATCCGCTCGCCAAGTGCGTTGCCGGGCTCGCCGTCCTCAAGGTATATGGCGTTCATTGCCCGGCCACGGCGTAGGTCTAGCAGCGGGATGATCGAAGCTAGGCATGTCGCAAGTACGCCTCCGAAACCGGCTGCCAGTAGCGGTGTGACTCCTATCGACGTGCTGGCTCCAAGCGTGAAGCTTTTAGCGAGGTAGCTGGGGCTCTGCGCGAACACCTCGACCGACAAGCCATAGCCGACTAGCAGTCCGAGCGCCGTGGCTGTAACGCCGAGGCACACCGCCTGGAACAAGACCATTTGCACGATCGCTGTGGCCTTGGCGCCGCGGAGTCGGAGGTCCGCGATCTCCTGGCGGCGCTCGGGTACGGTCAGAAGAAACGCGTTGAACGTGAGCAGGAAGCCGAGCAGTGCGCTGATCGCAGCGAAGAACAGGCTTGCCTGTTCAAAGGGCCGTAGAGCCTCGTGCAGGAGTGAGACGTCTTGGTTGGCCGGGGCTACGGTCAGCCGTCCAGCGGCGAGACGCGTGAGCTCTGAGCGCACGCGCGCTTGCTGGCCTGGTCTTGTCTGCACGAGGATGCGCGTCAAACGATGAGGCAGGCCCGCGAGGCGCTGCAGACGTTCGAGGGGCATCACGGCTACGCGGGCTTGCCAAAGCGCCCCGGCCGTTTCGGGTCCGAGTACGGCGTTGACACGCAGCGGCGTTGCACGGCCCCCTAGCTCAAGCGAAACGATCGGCCCCCTCGACTGCATTGCTATGCGCCGTATCCCCAGTGCCTCGCCGCTGGCCTTGGTTAGACCTATGCCTCCCTTTTCGAGAGTCGCGATAGGGAGCGTGTGGACCAGCCCATCAAGGACCGCGAGGCTGATCTCGGTACCGGCGAGGTTCACAGCCACGCTGGCGCCACTCCGCGACACGATCGTCGCGGTCTGTTCCAGAAGCGGTGCGGCGTGCTGCACGCCCTCCAGGCTTTCGACGCGACTGAGCATGCCTTCGGGAAGGCCTTCGGGACCGCGCGAGCGCAGCTGGAGGTTGGCTGGGCCGATCAGCGCGCGATTGACTTCTTCAGCGGAGCTAGTGACGCTGTGACTGGCGACCGTTACGGCGAACACGAGCGCCACCGCGACCGCGATCCCCAAGCCTGCAAACAGCTCCTGGATCGCCTGGTGGCGGAGCCTCTCCCGATAGAAGAAGCGCAGCCCAGAAAGACTCATGAAGGCTTTCGTGGGGACGCTCTCAAAGCGCGTCACGTTGTTCACTCCCGCGCTACTGATGAGTGCGGCAGCTCGCCGGGGGCGTCGCCCTCAACCAGGACACCGTCGCGCAGCGTGTAGCGCCTGTCCGCCAGCGCGGCCACCGCTGGGTCGTGGGTGACGATCACTACCATCGCGCCACGATCCCGGGAGATCGAGCGCAACAGCTCGACGATCTGGGTGCTGCGCTCGCTATCGAGACTGCCCGTCGGCTCATCGGCAAGGATCAAACGCGGTTCGCACGCGAGCACACGCGCGACCGCCACGCGCTGGCGCTCGCCACCGGAGAGTCGCCCTGCGGCATGCTCCAGACGATCACCGAGACCGACCCGCTCAAGCCACGGAATCACGCGCTCTCGTGCGTCGCTTACCCCCACACCCGTCACGATCAGCTTCTCTGACGCGTTTCTGATCGCCGAGCTGCGGGGCCACAGATGGCTGCGCTGGAAGATGAATCCCACCTCGTGCATCAGATATCCGGAGACCTCGCTCTCCGATAGCGAGGCGAGATCGCGCTCGCGGTATCGAATAGCGCCCGCTTCAGCACGGAGCAATGCCGCCATCAACAACAAAAGCGTCGTCTTACCCGAGCCGCTCGGCCCCAACAACGAGACCATCTCACCCTGCGAGATCGTCATGCTCACGCCGTCTATGGCGCGCACCTCCTCGCCGGCCCCGCGGTAGTGCTTGACGACCTCCTCGAGCTCGAGCACGCCGCACCCGTCCGGCGCCCCGCCATTCGGGACACCCATCACAGCGCGCTGCTGTTCCCCGCCCGGCGCAGCGGCACGACCGTGCCGCCCACCTCTGGGCTCCTTCTCCCACGCAGCTCGCCTTCGGCCAGCGTCAGCGCCCGGTCGGCGTCTGAGAGTCCGCTGCCATCACCATCGCTTACCAACACCGCGATGCCGTCGTCGGCAAGCGAGCGCAACAGCAGCACGATCTTGTCGCGCTCGAGCAGATCGACACCCTTCGTCGGCTCGTCGATCACCAGCACCCGCGGCCCGTGCACAAGCGCGCACGCTAGCGCAACCCGGACCGCCTCGGCCGCGTCCAGATCGCCCATCACAAGACCATTGAGCCCCTCGACACCTACACGCTCCATCACGTCGTGGGCACGTGCGTATGCGGTCGGCTCCGACACTCCTCGCACGAGCAAACCTGCGCGCACGTTGTCGATCACCCTCCGCCGACTCGCGGTATTGACACCAGGAGCGCAATAGCCGACCCCCTCGCCCAACATCCTCCCGTAGGTGGCGCTCAGATCCTTCCCTTCAAAGAGCACCAAGCCGCTGTCTGGTGGCTCGACACCGGCCGCTACCGCGAGCAGGGCCGAACGCCCCGAACGCCGCAAGCCCCAGACAGCCACGAGTTCGCCGGGATCGATCTCCATCGACACGTCCCTGAGAACCTCCACGCGACGCGAGCCGCGCGCACGATGCTTACGCACATGCCTGAGCTCCAGCAAGCTCACAGCCGCGGCTTCTCGCTCGAGAGCGCCGTGAACTCGCGCCGAGCGTACGCGATCCACCCAAGCATCGCGGCCTTCACGTCACGACCGTAACTGGACGCAAGACGATCCGCGAGCCCCGGAACAGCGGGTGTAGGAAACTCGCTCGCCGTCGGGATCCTCGCGCCCTTGTCATCCAACCACGCCTGCTCATAGCGACCAAGGATCGCCAGCGCTGTCTCTGGCTCCTCAGCAAGCGCCCCCAGCTGACGCGCGAACAACAGCGCGCGACGATTGTGCTCACGCACCTGCGCCATCACCCACTCCGCATAACGCTCCACGCCTTCCGCCGTCGCACGATAATGCGGCTTAGGCTGGCGACTAGTACCCACCACGGCGCGAGGCTCCTCCAGCTCCTCGATGAGCCCCTTGCCATGAAGGACTTCGAGCGCGCGATAGATATTGGATTCCCCGCCGACCGGCAGGACATCGCCATACAACCGCTCAAACCGCGTCCACAGCTCCCACCCGTAGCTAGGCCGTTCGACCACCAAGCCCAACACGGTCCAAGTGACCGATGAGCGGATCGACTGCTCCCTCCTGACCTGCCTCCCCATGATTGCGAATCGTAACGAAGCCCGGGACTCACGTGCAAACTCGTAGCATGCGGCCTGATGGAGGAGTTCGACGTTCTCGTTATCGGCGCAGGCCCCGCCGGCTCGACCACGGCATATCGCATGGCGGGCACAGGCGCTCGCGTGCTGCTCGTCGACAAGCAACGGTTTCCGCGCGACAAGCCCTGCGGTGGAGCTATCTCCGCCCGGGCAATCAGCGAGCTGCCGGTCGACCCACACCCCGTCGTCGAGCACGTCGTAGACAGAATGGAGCTGAGCTACCGCGGACACCGACCTTACACACGCGGCGGGCATCACACGCTGGCATACCTGACGCAGCGCCGTCGACTCGACCACTTCCTCCTAGAGGAAGCGCTGAACGCAGGCGCCGAGCTCCGAGACGGTGTGAGCGTGACCGAGATCTCCGAGCACGGCGCTCTCGTGGACGGTAGGCGAGTCGCATGCAACGTGCTCATAGGCGCCGACGGCGCCAACGGTCCCACGGCGCGCTCGCTCGGACTCGCCGGCAACCGTATCTACGGAGTCGCGTTCGAGGGCAATCTCGCCCACGCGCTTCTCGACCCCGCGCGCTGGCGCAGCAGAGTCGTAATCGAGCTCGGCACGATCCCAGGCGGCTACGGCTGGATATTCCCCAAGGGCGACCACGTCAACATCGGCGTCGGCGGCTGGGAGAACGTCGGCCCGACGCTGCGCAAGCACCTCAAAGAACTATGCAACCGCCGCGGACTCGACCACTCCAAGCTCACGAACCTGCGCGGCTACCGACTGCCAGCACGAACGCCGGGCGCCCCGCTCGCGCGCGGCAGAACAATGCTCATCGGCGACGCGGCTGGACTCGTTGATCCGCTATGGGGCGACGGACTATATGCGGCCTTCCTCAGCTCCAGACTCGCGAGCCGCGCCGCCCTGGACCTACTCGCAGGCCGACCCACAGGACCGCAGGACTATGCTCACGCGATCGTCCGCGAACTCGGGCCAATGACCGCGTTCGCATGGAACGCCAAACTCGCACTCGACCGCGCACCCCGACTCGCGCTCCGCGCGCTCCTCAGCAAGCCAGGATGGCGCACCGTCGAAAACATGCTCCGCGGCCAAACCCGCGAGCCCAACACAGAACCCGGCATCGGCGGCATCGCCATCCGCGGATTCAATGCCCTCGGACGACACGCGGGATGGCCCGGAACCCAATACCGCACCGAGACACTCGCCGCAGACGCAACCCAATCGTCGGAGCTCAGATTTGTACCGTAGCTATCCCGCGCTCGACTGGCCCGCGATCAGCCCGCGGTCGAGCGCGTAGCCGACGAGCTCGGCGCGGGTCGACAGACGCAGCTTCTGCTGAATGTGAGAGCGATGCGTCTCGACTGTGCGCACCGACAGGTACAGCTGCTGCGCGATCTCGGCGTTTGTGTGACCCAGCGCGATCAGGCGCAGCACGTCCACCTCGCGCTCTGAGAGATCGTCCGGCGGGCCGGGGAGCGGCTCTGAGGCGATCCGCGCGCCCAGCCGCGGGTTCAGGTAGCTCTCCCCCGCCGCCGCGCGACGCACGGCTTCCACCAACTCCTCGTCGGCTGCCTCCTTGAGCACGTAGCCGAGCGCGCCGCCGCTGAGCGCCTCCCGTGCGAACGCGGGCTCCTGCTGCATCGTCAGCACCACGATCTGGGTGTCGGGCGACTCTGCGCGAATCGCGGGGATCGCTTCCAGGCTGGAGCCACCCGGCATGTTCAGATCCAGGACCAGCACGTCCGGATGGTGCCCGCGCACGTAGCGGCGCGCGGCCTCGACGTCGCCGGCCTCCGCGACCACCTCCAAGCCGGGCTCGCTGTCGAGCAGCAGTCGTAGGCCGGCGCGCACGACCAGGTGGTCGTCGGCGAGCACGATCCTCACCGCTCCCGACGAGCCCCCCTCGCGCTCGCCCTCACCCGCGCCCGTCTCACCTACGGTCGACTCACCCGCGCTCGCCTCGTCGTCGCTCACGCCCGTGACGGTATCGGTTCACGCCGCCGCGCGAGCGGCGATGTCCGGGTTCACACCGCCGCGCGAGCGGCGGGCTCCGCCTCGCCGGCGCGCACCAGCACGAGCAGCGAGCAGCGTGCGTGGCGCTCCAGATACGCGGAGGTACTGCCAAGAACCAGACGCCGGATCGGGCCATATCCGCGAGAGCCGACCACCAGCAGATCCAGCTCGTCGCCAAAGGCCGCCAGCTCCTCGCCGGCCAGCCCATACACAGCGTCGCCGTGCACGTCCGGGAGCTTGCCCATGCGCTCCTTGGCTTCGCTGAGCATCGCATCGATGCTGTCACCCAGTGGCGGCGCCATCAACCCCGTGAAGGCATAGCTGGGCAGGGCGACGACTTCCAGCGCGTAGACAACCGCGCCGTCGGCTGCCGCCAGCTCGCGCGCGCTCGCGAGCGCCGTCCCGCTCTCGGGCGAGCCGTTGTATGCGACACCCACCTTGGCGATCGGAATCGGATTCGCCGCGTAGCCGCGGGCTGCGATCGCTACCGCGCACGGTGCACCGTTGAGCGCCGCGCGCGTGTCGTCTCCGATCATCGCGCGCCCGATGACGCCGCGACCGGACGAGCCCACGACCAGCAGGTCCGCGCTGCTCTCCTCGGCCACACCGTGAAGCCCTGCGCCGGGGCTCGGTGCGACGACGCTGAGGATCTCCGCGTCCACATCGGTTGCGGCGCGCTCGTCCTCCAGCAGCTTCACCGACGCCTGTTGCTCCTCGGCCAGCAGCGCCGGGGTGATCGCATGGAGGGGATGGAACTCGCCCGGATGCACGTGGACCAGCGTCGGCTTCGAGGCGGGGTCGATGAGGCGTGAGGCGAGTGCGATCGCGTCACGGCCGTTGGCCGTCCCATCCACTCCGACGAGCACGTTCTTGAACATTCTGTTCTCCCTTTGGGTCGTTGCCCACGATGCTAGAGGCGGGCCCACGCCGCCAGCGTCCGGGTTACTCACAGAACAGTTGCGGACTTCTACGTACATACAGGCACTCGCAAACGGGCAACCTTGGTAGCTGTGGACGCCACCGCCACAGCCGTATCCGCGCCCCTCGGCGCTGAGGAGCTGCGACTGATCGACGCATACTGGCGGGCCGCCAACTATCTGTCAGTGGGTCAGATCTACCTGCTCGCCAACCCGCTGCTGCGCGAGCCGCTTCAGATCGAGCACACCAAGCCGAGACTGCTCGGGCACTGGGGCACCACGCCCGGGCTGAACTTCGTCTACGCGCACATGAACCGCCTGATCCGCGAGCGCGACCTGAGCGCCATCTACGTCGCCGGCCCCGGCCACGGCGGTCCGGGACTCGTCGCGAACGTCTACCTCGAGGGGACCTACAGCGAGGTCTACCCGCACATCGGCCACGACGAGGAGGGCCTGCGCAGGCTGTTCCGCCAGTTCTCCTTCCCCGGCGGCATCCCCAGCCACGCCGCTCCCGAGACGCCCGGCTCGATCCACGAGGGCGGCGAGCTCGGCTACGCGCTCGTGCACGCCTACGGCGCCGCCTTCGACAACCCCGAGCTGCTCGTCTGCTGCGTGATCGGCGACGGCGAGGCCGAAACCGGGCCACTGGCGGCGAGCTGGCACTCGAACAAGTTCCTCAACCCCGCGCGCGACGGCGCCGTGCTGCCGATCCTCCACCTCAACGGCTACAAGATCGCCAACCCCACGGTGCTCGCTCGAATACCGCACGAGGAGCTGCGCGCGCTGCTCGAAGGCTACGGCTACGCTCCCCGATTCGTCGAGGGACACGAGCCCGAGGCGATGCACCAGTTGATGGCGGCGACGCTCGATGAGGTCGCCGAGGAGATCGCCGAGATCCAACACAGAGCTCGATCGGAGGGCGATACCACCAGGCCGCGCTGGCCGATGATCGTGCTGCGCACGCCCAAGGGCTGGACGGGTCCCAAGGTGGTCGACGGGCTGCCCGCCGAGGGAACGTTCCGCTCCCACCAGGTGCCGCTCGCGGACCTCGCCTCCAAGCCCGAGCACCTCGCGCAGCTGGAGGCATGGATGCGCTCGTACAGGCCGCAGGAGCTGTTCGACGAGCACGGCGCCCTGCGTGGAGAGCTCGCGGCGCTGGCGCCGCGGGGCGAGCGGCGGATGGGCACCAACCCCCACGCCAACGGCGGCACGCTGCTGCGCGACCTGGAGATGCCCGACTTCCGCGAGCACGCCGTCGATGTCCCGCGCGCTGGCGCCAGCTTCAGCGAGGCCACACGCGTGCTCGGCGGCTTCCTGCGCGAGATCATCGCCCGTAACCCTCAGAACTTCCGATTGATGGGGCCCGACGAGACCGCCTCCAACCGCTTGGGCGCCGTGTTCGAGGTCACCGACCGCGTGTGGGAGGCGCAGATGGTGGACGGGGACGATCACCTGTCCGTCGACGGACGGGTGATGGAGGTTCTCTCCGAGCACCTCTGCCAGGGCTGGCTCGAGGGTTATCTGCTCACCGGCCGCCACGGAATGTTCAACTGCTACGAGGCGTTCATCCACATCGTCGACTCGATGTTCAACCAGCACGCCAAGTGGCTCAAGGTGACGCGCGGGATCCCCTGGCGCACGCCGATCGCTTCTCTCAATTATTTGCTGTCCTCACACGTGTGGCGACAGGACCACAACGGATTCTCACACCAGGACCCCGGGTTCATCGACCATGTGGTCAACAAGAAGGCCGAGATCGTGCGCGTGTATCTGCCGCCCGACAGCAACTGCCTGCTGTCGGTGGCCGACCACTGCCTGCGCAGCCGCAACTACGTCAACGTGATCGTCGCCGGCAAGCAGCCCGCGCTGAACTACCTGGACATGCAGCAGGCGATCGCTCACTGCACTCGCGGGATCGGGGTGTGGGACTGGGCCAGCAACGACGAAGGCTCGGAGCCCGACGTCGTGCTCGCCTGCGCCGGCGACGTGCCCACGCTCGAGACGGTCGCCGCCGCGGCGATCCTCAGGCGCAAGCTTCCAGAGCTGAAGGTGCGAGTCCTCAACGTCGTCGATCTGATGCGCCTGGAGCCCGACAGCGAGCACCCGCACGGCCTGTCCGAGCACGAGTTCGACGCGCTGTTCACCACCAGCCAGCCGGTGATCTTCGCCTACCACGGCTACCCGCTGTTGATCCACCGCCTGACCTATCGGCGCACCAACCACGAAAACATCCACGTGCGCGGTTACAAGGAGGAGGGCACCACCACCACGCCGTTCGACATGGTCATGCTCAACGACCTCGACCGCTTTCACCTGGTGATCGACGTCATCGACCGCGTCCCCGGCCTGGCCGAGCGCGCCGCGCACCTGCGCCAGCACATGCTCGACGAGCGCCTGCGCCACCGCGCCTACACCCGCGAACACGGCGACGACCCGCCGGAGCTGCGCGAGTGGACGTGGCCCGGCATGGAGGCATAGGAGCCGCTTGCGGGTACTGGTAGTCAACGCCGGCTCGAGTTCCTTGAAGCTGACGCTGCTCGACGGCGACGACGCGACGATCGCCGCGCGCGAGCTGCCCGCACCCCGTGCGCGGGTCGATCCCGACGCGCTGAGCGAGGCGCTCGACTCCGGCTTCGGCGATGCAGATGCCGTGGGACACCGCATCGTCCACGGCGGCGATCGCTTCCGCGAGGCCGTGCGCATCGACGCGAACGTGGAGGCGCAGCTGCGCGCGCTCGTGGACCTGGCGCCGCTGCACCAGCCGAAGTCCCTCGCCGCGCTGGACGCCGTCAGCAAGGCGCTGCCCCAGCTCCCCGCGGTCGCCTGCTTCGACACCGCCTTCCATGCCGAGCTGCCCGCAGCCGCGGCGACGTATGCGCTGCCCGCGGCCTGGCGCGAACGCTGGCGGCTGCGCCGCTACGGCTTTCACGGGCTGTCCCACGCGTGGGTCGCGCGACGCACCCCGCAGTTGCTCGAACGCGAGGCGCAGGGATTGCGAATTGTCAGCTGTCACCTCGGCGCCGGCGCGTCGCTGTGCGCGATCGCCGACGGCGTATCGCGCGACACCACCATGGGGTTCACGCCGCTCGAGGGGTTGGTGATGGCGACCCGCTCGGGCAGCGTCGACCCGGGCCTGTTGTTGTGGCTGATGGAGCGCGAGGAGATCTCCCCACAGGAGATGAGCGGAGCGCTCGAGCACCAATCTGGGCTGCTCGCGCTTGCCGGCAGCGCAGACATGCGCGCGATCGTCGAGCGGGCAACGACGGAGGACGAGTCGGATGTCGGCCGCCGCGCGCGCCTGGCCCTGGACGTGTATGTCCACCGCCTGCGCGCGGGGATCGCCGCGATGGCCGCCGCGCTCGGCGGACTCGACGCGCTGGTGTTCACCGGCGGCGTGGGAGAGCACAGCGCCGCCGTCAGGGAGCAGGCCGCTGCGGGCCTCGCGTTCCTGGGCGTCGAGCTCGACGGCGACCGAAACCAGGCCGCTCAGAGCGATGCGGAGATCGGCGCCGACGGGAGCGGCGTGTCCACGGTGGTGGTCACCGCCCGCGAGGACCTCGAGATCGCGCGTCAGGTCAGGGCGGTGTTGCGGAAGAACTAGACCTCGAATTGCGGAAAACAACGGCACTAGATTGCGGAAAATAACTGGGCTGTTTCGCGGAAAAGCGATAGGCTGCAAGCATGCCTGCGATCCTCTCTGAGACCGTTGACCGCCGACTGCTTGGCGTGATCGACCGCAGAACGAGCGACGAGCCCATCGTCGTGCTCCAGGGTCCACGCACGGTCGGGAAGTCGACCCTGCTGCGTGCGCTGGCGACATCACGGGATCGGGAGGTCATCGACCTCGACGATCTCGCCACCCGAGACGCGGCGCGCGCCGACCCGGCCCTGTTCGTGCGGGGAAAGCCACCGGTGCTGATCGACGAGTTCCAGCATGTGCCCGAGCTGCTGGACGCGATCAAGGCCGAGCTCAACCGCGATGGCGCTCCGGGCAGATTCGTGCTCACCCGCTCGACTCGGTACGCCACGCTTCCCGAAGCGGCCCAGGCGCTCACCGGCCGCGCCCATCTCATTGACGTCCTGCCGCTCTCTCAAGGCGAGATCGCGGGGATCCGCGAGGACTTTGCGCAGACCCTCTCGAGCGATCCCGGCTCACTCGTGCAAGCGCGGACGCCTTCGATCACGCGCGAGGAGTACGTCAGCCGGGTCGTCACCGGCGGCTTCCCGCCGGTGCTCCGGCGCAACCGCCCCGCAGATCGCGCACGCTGGTTCGACGACTACGTCAATCTCGTGATCGAGCGCGATGTCATGGAACTGACTCGCGTCCGCCAGCGCCGCCAGCTGCCGCTTCTGCTGCGTCAACTCGCAAGCCAGACCGGCCAAATGCTCAACATCGCGAAGGCCGCGACGGCGATCGGCATGGACAAGTCGACCGCCGAGAATTACACCAGGCTGCTGGAAACAGTCTTCCTCGTGCACCAGCTCCAGGCATGGGGAACAACACTCGGCCCCCAGATCGGGGCGAGGCCAAAGGTTCACGTGGTCGACAGCGGACTAGCGGCTCGCCTGCTGCGTCTGACCGAGAGCAAGCTCGCCTTGGCGTCCGCGCAGGCCCTCACCGAGCTTGGCCACCTGCTCGAGACGTTCGTCGTGGGCGAGGTGTGCAAGCAACTCAGCTGGCTCGACTCGCCCGTGCAACTAGGACACTGGCGGAGCGCAGGCGAGGAGGTCGACCTCATCATCGAACGCGAAGACGGCAAGGTCGCTGCCGTGGAGGTGAAGGCCGGCACGCGCGCAGGCGAGCTTCAAGGACTGCTCGCGCTTCGCCGCAAGCTGGGGAGTCAGTTCCTCGGAGGCGTCGTGCTGTACACCGGCGCACACGCATACACCCACGACAGCGGCGTGCACGTCATACCGATCAACCGACTCTGGCACTCCCAATAGCCTCGAGCGCGTCCGCGACCTGCACGGCGCCGTCTTTGCGAGCGAGAGCCTCAGACATCGCGTGGGCGCCCCGCTTCAGCTCCGGGTTGGCCAGCGCCGCGGCGATCACACGCCGGAGCTTGGCCGGCGAGGCGCTCTTGCGCACCCGAACACCAGCTCCGCATAGAACGACGCGTGCGGCGTTGTCGGGCTGGTCACGGCCGTCGGGGATACACACAAGCGGGACGCCGTCAGCCAGCGCGGCGTTGACGGTCTGCCAGCCACAGTGGGTGATCACCAGCGCCGCGTGCGGGAACACGGCGCGGTGGGGGATGTAGTCGAGGACGTGCGCGTTGGCGGGGATGCGCAGGCCGCGAGTCTCGAGCGCCGGGCCGGCCGTCAGCAGCGCACGCACCGGTAGGCCGGCGAGGGCGTCGAGGACGCGCTGCGCGAGCGCCTGCTGATCCATGTAGCTGGTGCTGAAGCTGGCGACGACCAGCGGGTCGGCGTTCGTCTCGGGCCACGGCGAGCGCCACTCGTGATCGTGGTGCTCGAACGCTGGACCGACGTAGCGCACGTTCGCCGGCAGCGCGCCGCGGCTGGAGAAGTCCAGCTCTGGCGCGGTCAGCATGCAGATCTCCTGGACGCGGAGCAGCTGCGCGCTCCAGTCCTCGAGCGGCGTGAGGCCCTGCTCGGCGCGTGCCTTGTTCACGAGCGGCAGGCCGTTCGCGAGCAGACGCGCCGCGACGCGGTTGAGCAGCCGGTCGCGGGCGGCGCCGAGGCGACCGTCGCGCGGACGCAGGCCGCTGAACAGGGGAGGCACGCCGTCCACCGGCAGCGGATACGGACAGTGCACGAGCGCCACCGCCGGCACGCCCGCGCCCTCAGCCGCGATCGCCGCTCCCGTCAGCATCCAGTCGAGCGCCACCACATCCGCGGGCCAGCTCTCGAGTACCGCGGCGCACTCGCGCGACATGTTGACCACGAACGGGAACAGACCATTTTTGAGCAGGCGCAGTCCCGCGCCGGGTCGCGTCCGCGCCTCCCAGTCACGCAGCGAATCGGTGTCGCGCCGTGTGATGTCCATCTCTGGGACGGCGCGGCGAAGCTCGAGGAACTCCGCGCCCGTGCGCTCGATCCGATCCCGCGCGGCGGCATGCGCGAGTACCCGCACCTCGTGGCCCCGCTCCACGAGCTCCCGGGTGACGGCGAGCTGCGGCGGCGCGTTGCCGCTGAACGCCATCAGTGTCTGGAACACGCGCACGCTAGTATTTAACTTTACTCCATATCAAGTCAATATGTCGAGCACTTCCCAACATAGGCGCGCGTATCGCATGTCGGCACGCGCCGAGGCCGCGGCGCAAACTCGCACGCGGATGCTGAGCGCCGCCTGGGAGCGCTTCGCCGGCCAGCCCTACGAGGACGTGCTCCTGCGCGAGATCGCCGAGGACGCCGCCGTCAGCGCGCAGACGCTGCACACTGCCTTCGGCTCCAAGGAGCAGCTGTTCACCGCCGCCTACCTGTGGTGGGGACAGCTGGTGATCGCCGCGCGCGAGGAGGCGCCTGTCGGACGGGTACCCGAGGCGATCGCCAACCTGTTCGACGCCTACGAGACGCACGGCAGCGCGGTCCTGCGGATGCTCTCCCAGGAGGAGCGCATCCCCGCCGTTCGCCAGATGACCGAAGCTGGGCGCGCCTACCACCGCGCGTGGGCGCGAAAGACCTTCGCGCCGCAGTTGCGCGGCCTGCGCGGCGCCCGGCGCGAACGCCGCCTGAGCACGATCGTGGTGGCCACCGACCTGCTCGTGTGGAAGCTCCTGCGCCGCGACATGGGACTCGCACGCGGCGAGGCAGAACGCATCGTCGCTGAGATGGCTCTGTCCTCACCGCCGCCCGACTGACCAACACCCGACTTCGCCAGCCGCGATTGCAGGCCGGGGCGTAGCATGGGAGTCGTGCCCGACGAAGCCGGACCCTCGAACTCGCCAGGCAGCGCCACCTCACCCGATCGCCCGGGCGGCGAACGCTCAGAAGCGCATCCGCCGTTGCCGCGTGACAAGCGTGGCTGGCAGGTCTCGCCGGCCCCCGACGGTCGCGGCATGCCCGAACACGCGCAGGCCGGCCCGCCGCCGCACCGCATGCGCGGCTTCTGGTACTTCGTGCTCGCACTGATCGCGATCAACTGGCTGTCGGTCCTCTTCTTCCAACCCTCCACCGGCGAAGAACGTGTGACCGTGCCGTTCAGCCCGTACTTCCTGACACAGGTCAAAGGCGGGACCGTCAGCACCATCTCCTCCAAGGGCGACACGATCCAGGGGAAGTTCAAGAGCAAGCTGCGCTATCCGGCCAGCGACAAGAAGGCGACGCCGACGAAGCTGTTCGCCACGCAGGTCCCCACCTTCTGGAACGGCGCGCAGCTGTCAGCGCTGCTGCAGGAAAAGGGCGTGCAGATCAAGGCCGAATCGACCACCACCAGCGAGTCGCTGCTCGAGGAGATCCTGCTGGGCTTCGGCCCCACGCTGCTGATCGTCGGCATCTTCTTCCTGATCTTCCGCCGCGCCGCCAAAGCGGGCGGAGGGATGAGCGCGCTCGGCAACTTCGGACGCTCGCAGGCGCGCCGCGTGGACCCTGAAAAGATCCGCGTCACCTTCAAAGACGTCGCCGGGATCGACGAGGCCAAGGCCGAACTGTCGGAGATCGTCGACTTCCTGCGAAACCCCGACCGCTATGGCAGCCTCGGCGGGCGCATGCCCCACGGCGTGCTGCTCTCCGGCGCGCCCGGCACCGGCAAGACGCTGCTCGCGCGCGCCGTCGCCGGCGAGGCGCACGCGGCCTTCTTCTCGATCTCAGCGTCGGAGTTCATCGAGGCGATCGTGGGGGTCGGCGCCTCGCGCGTGCGCGACCTGTTCGCCAAGGCCAAGGAGGCCGCACCCGCGATCATCTTCATCGACGAGCTCGACGCGATCGGCCGATCGCGCCAGGGCCAGGTGTCGGTGACGGGCGCCAACGACGAGCGCGAGCAGACGCTCGACCAGATCCTCACCGAGATCGACGGCTTCGAATCCTCCGAGGCCGTGATCGTACTCGCGGCGACCAACCGCCCCGACGTCCTCGACCCCGCGCTGTTGCGCGCCGGACGGTTCGACCGGCGCGTCACCGTGCAGGCGCCCGATCGAAAAGGGCGTGTCGAAATCCTCCAGGTCCACACGCGCTCGATCCCGCTCGACGACGACGTCGACCTCGAGGCACTCGCCTCCAGCATGCCCGGGATGGTCGGTGCAGACATCGCCAACCTCGCCAACGAGGCCGCGCTGCTGGGCGCCCGCCGCCAGCACGAGAAGGTGAAGATGGGCGACCTCACCGACTCGCTCGAGAAGATCATGCTCGGCTCCCCGCGCGGCCTGCTGCTCGAGCCCGCCGACCGCGAGCGCACCGCCTACCACGAGTCCGGTCACGCGCTCGTGGGGATGCTCACGCCGGGCGCCGACCCCGTCCGCAAGGTCTCGATCATCCCACGCGGAATGGCCCTGGGCGTGACCCTCTCCACACCCGACACAGATCGGGTGTCCTACTCGCTCGAAGAGCTGCAGGCGAAGATCCGGGTGGCGCTCGGCGGGCGCGTCGCCGAGGAGGTCGTCTACGGGAAAATCACCACAGGCGCCGAGTCCGACATCCAGCAGCTGACGATGATCGCGCGCCAGATGGTCGGGCGCTGGGGCATGAGCGAAGCGATCGGGCCGATCGCGGTCCTGCCCGAGGAGAGCCAGGGGATGTTCCTGCCGGGCGCCAGCGAGACCTCACAGGAGACCCAGCGCGTCGTCGACGCGGAGGTGCGCACGCTCGTCGGGAACGCCCACCAGGAGGTCACACAGCTGCTCGAGGAGCATCGCGACCAGCTCGAGGGCCTCGCCCAGGCGCTGCTGAAGGCCGAGACGCTCGACGCGCCCGACGCCTACGCCGCAGCCGGGGTGCCGCTCACAGAGGCGGAGCCCGAGACGGCTCCCGCCCCGGCCTGAGCGACTCAGGCGGGCCGCGGGTCGGGCGATGGCCTCGCGCGCTCGGCGTCGCGTTTGAGCATCTCCACGCCGAGCGTGCAGACCGCGAGGCTGACGAGCGCGGCGAGGACGATCGCCGTGGCAACGACCGGCGAGATCAGGTGCTCGGCCAGGCCAAGCGAGGCGACCGCCGCGGGCACGCCCAGCTGCGCGGTGGCCGCCAGCGCGCCCGCCACCGGCTGGCGCGCCAGCGCGGCGGCGAGTAGATGGATCGCGACGTTCAGCACAGCCAGCGCGCCCGCCAGGGCGAGCATCGTCGGATGGCGCACAAGCCCCGCGAGATCGAGCTGCGCGCCGAGCACGACGAAGTACAGCGGCACGAAGAACCCGTCGGCGATCCCCCGCACCTGCGTGGACAGCCGTTTTGGCCCCCCGATCAGCGCCACCATCAGCCCAGCTGCAAAGCCGGCGATCAGGATGCTCGTCCCGCCCCTCTGCGCGATCCACGCGAGCACGAACAGCACCAGCAGCGACAGGCGCAGGTCGAGCGCCCAGCGGCGCTCCTTGGAGACGCGGCGCAGTCGGTGCACCCACTCGTGGGAGGCCAGCAGCCGCGCGGCCACGAACAGCAGCGCTGCGGCGCCCGCCACGAGCACGCCGCCGAGCACCACGTGGCCGACGCGACCGGGCTGCAGCACGATCGGCACCGCCAGGATCGTGACGATGTCGGCGATCGTCACCTGAGCCATCACGCCCAGCACCTCCGCGCCGGCGAGGCCCGTCTCCTCGACCGCCGGCAGCAGCACGGCGGCCGATCCCGAGGCGAGCACGACCGCGTAGATCGCCGCGTGGCCGGACCCTGCGATGTCCGCCGCGAGCAGCGCCGCGGGCACCGCCAGCACGCACACGAGCCCCGCGAGCAGCCCGCCCTTGCGGGCGGCGGCCGCCAGGCGCCGGTCGCTCAGCGGCAGGTGCATCCCCACGGTCAACATCAGCATCGCGAACCCGATTTCGCCGAGCGTGGAGATCGTCGCGTTGGCGGGGTGGACCGTTCCCAGCACCGCCGGGCCGACGAGGATCCCCGCGAGGATCTCGCCGACGACGACGGGGACGAAGCGGCCCGTCGCCACGCCCAGCAGCGGCCCGCCCAGGCCGGCGAGCACGATCAATACGAAGATCCCGAAGCTCACTGGAGCATCGCCTCACGCCTCCTCTCACGGTCCGACCAGATCGCGCCGCCGGAACACCTCGAGCGCCGCGAGAGCGCTCAACACGCCTATCGCCAGCATGACCGCCGCGTCGGCGGCTCGGAAGGGCTGCGAGGGCACGAACCCGACGTGCGCAAACGGGGTGAGTTCGACCAGCCACTTCGGAACCCCGAGCAGCGAGCCGACGAGCTGCCACAGGAAGGCGACAGCAACGAGGCCGTAAACGATGCCCGAGCCGGCGCGCGGCAAGAGCGCGTAGGCGAGCGCGGCGATCCCGAGGAACAGCAGCGCTACGGGCAGGCAGTTGGCGCCGGCCTCCAGCATCCGCGGCAGCGAGATGTGCACGCCCTGCGAGGCCGCACCCACCCACGTCAGCAGGCCGGCCACCAAGGAGATCGCGGCGGAGGAGATGCTCGCCAGCAGCAGGCGTCCTCCGAGCCAGCCGCGACGGCCGACCGGCTGGGCGAGCAACGCTTCGAGTCGCTCGTCGGATTCCTCCTGGCGGGCGGCGCCGACCTGCGCGCACGCGAACAGGCTGACAGCGAGGATGAAGAAGATGAACACGAACGCGAGATAGCCGCTGGGCGTCGCAATCGAGCCGGACCCGATCCTGGCTATTTCTCGTTGCAGGCTCTTGGAGATGCCCGCGGTGGAGATGCTCGTCGAGACGATGCCGAGGATCAGTGCGAACGCGCCCGTGCAGCTCAGCCACACGATCAGGCTGCCACGCTCGGCGCGCAGGGCCTGCGCCGCCGGCGAGGAGAGCAGCCGCAGTCGGGGAGTGGCGCTGTCGTGCGCTGGGATCAGGCCGGTGCCCACGTCTCGTCTTGCAGCGATCCGTGCCGCCGCGGCCAGGAGCAACGCGCTCGCCACCGCCGGCGCCAGCAGCACGAGCGGCCGCGCGCCGGTGAACGGCCGCAGTTCCTCGGCCCATCCAAGCGGAGTTGCCCAGCGCAGCCAGCCGAGGCCGCTCGAGGTGTCGGCGATCACGCGCAACAACAGGCACACGCCGATCGTCGCGCTCCCCAGCTCGAGCGCGATGCGGCGTGTGGGTGCGAGCTGGCTGGCGAGAGCGCCGACGCCGACGAACACCGGCACGACCGACGCGATCGCCAGGGAGAGGTAGGCGGACCCTGCCAGCGGCAGACCCCCAGCGACGAAGCCGGCCAGAGCAGCGACCCAGAGGATCCCGGTGCCGGCGGCGATTGCGCTCATCGAGGAGAGATAGGCGGTGCCACGTCCGACGGCGCCGGCGAGGACCAGCTCCATCCGACCGGTGTCCTCCTCGGTCCGGAGCGCACGCACGGCCGCCAGCAGCCCGAAGGCCGCGGCCGCGATCGCAAGCGTCCCGCCGACGCGCCAGGCGCAGTAGCCGCCAACGCTGACAGGGTCGTACGGGTAGCCGTAGAACAGCCGGATGGCGGCATTGCCGGCGAAGCTGTGCGCGAACTGGAGACGGTCGGAGATCGTCGGGTAGGCGTGGCGGTAGCCGACCGGCTGGATGTAGGCGTAGAGCGCGAACAGATACCCGAACGCGATCGTGCGGACCCGCGCGTCGCGAAACGCGCGTCTTGCAAGCGCACGGGCCGGCCCGTGACCAGCGGCTGTCGCAGCGCTTTGCGTGCCTGCGGCCCGGACGGCTGCGCTAGCCATGGAAGCGGCCGTCGGAGCCGTCGTAGTGGTGCAGGAAGATCTCCTCGAGCGAGGGCTCACGGCTCGTGAGCGTCTCGATGCGATCCCCGCCCACCCCGCCGAGCGCCGCGATCAGCGCTCCGACACTGCCTGAGACCTCGAAGCGCAACGCGTTGGGACCGGCGGGCTCGACGTGGACCCCCGGCAGCGGCGGGAGCTCCGGTGTTCCGCCGGCGAACACGACCTCGACCGTCTGGGCGCCAAGGTGGCGCAGCTCCTGCAGCGTTCCCTCGTCGACGAGCCTCCCACCCCTGAGGATGCCGACGCGATCGCACAGCGCCTCGACCTCGCTGAGGATGTGCGAGGAGAGGAACACCGTCTGCCCGCGCCGGCGCGCTTCCTCGACGCACTCCCGGAAGGCCATCTCCATGAGCGGATCGAGGCCGCTCGTGGGCTCGTCGAGCAGCAGCAGCTCTGCGCGCGTGGCGAGCGCGGCGACGAGCTGCACCTTCTGGCGGTTGCCCTTCGACAGTGCTCGGATCTTCTTGCGTGTGTCGAGCTGGAAGCGATCGACGAGCTCATCTCGGTAGGCGACGTCGGTGCCCCCGTGCAGCCGCGCCAGGAACTCGAACGTCTCCGCCGCCGTCAGCGCAGGCCACAGGAACGGCTCGCCGGCGACACAGGCGAGGCGACGATGGGCACGCACGGGGTCGGACCAGGCATCGATGCCGAACAGCTCGGCGCTTCCGGCGCTGGAGCGGTGCAACCCCAGCAGCAGGCGGATCGTGGTCGTCTTGCCGGCGCCGTTGGGTCCGAGATACCCGTACACCTCCCCCCGGTGCACCGTGAGGTCCAGCCGATCGAGCGCCAGCGTGGCGCCGTAGCGCTTGCTCAGGCCCGCCGTGTGGATCGCGCAGGCATCTCCGCGAGGCGTGGACGCCGGGGCCGGGGCCGGGGCAGCGCCGGCGGTTGCAGGTCCAGTGAGTGACACCTCAGTAGCATCAGCGCACAGGGCGCGGCTGCCATCGGGGTTTTTCACGTATGTGACGGTGGGACCCCCGTACAGCGGGGCTGAGAATCAGTGCTTTGCCGCAAATGAAGCGGGTATCTACGGTGGCCGGCTCACGCCGCGGGGCGTAGCTTGCGAATATGCAGTCAGGCTTGTACCCGGTGGGGGGTCGCGACGAGGTCGCGCACAACGGCAGCCGGCAAGCGGGCCCCACGACCCCCATCCGCGTGGTGCTGGCGGTAGACCTCAGCGTCGCGGGGGACAGATGGGTGGAGCTGATCGGCGAGCTTCGCGAGCAGGCCCCGGAGATCGAGATCCTGCTGCTGACGCCAGACGACGACGCCGCCTGCGCACAGCGCGCGCTGAGCGCGGGTGCAAGTGGCTGCGTGAGCACGGCGCTCCTCGACGGCGATCTCGCGCAGGCCGTTCGCAGCGCTGCGCGAGGCGAGCAGTTCCTGAGCTCGCCGCTGGCCGTGCGGGTGGCGGAGCTGGACCGATCTCTGACTGCAAGCTCCCTGACCCCGCGCGAGGTCGAGGTCCTGCGCCTGATCGCGCTCGGTCACACGAGCGTGGAGATCGCCGCCAAGCTGCACCTGTCGCCGCGCACGGTCGAGACGCACCGCGCGCACATCCACAAGAAGCTCGGGTTGAGCACACGGGCACAGCTCGTGCGCTACGCGCTCAGGCGCAGTCTGCTGGACACGTGACACGCGCGCCGGCTACGTAGTTTTCCGCGCCCAACGACGGCTTTACTCGGCTGCGCAGCCCACGGCTCGACTTTAACTTGGGGGCATGACCACACAAGACCCCCCCAACAAACTCCGCGTCCTGATCGCCGGCGGCGGCGTGGCCGCGCTGGAGACGCTGCTCGCGCTGCGCGAGCTCGCTCCGGAGCGTACGGCGATGACCGTGCTGGCGCCGAACCGCGACTTCGTGTACCGGCCGATGACCGTTCGGGAGCCGTTCTCATATCCCCAGGCGCGGCGCTATCCGCTGGCGCCGATCGTCCGCGAGGCGGGCGCCGAGCTGCTCGTCGAGGAGCTGGCATGGGTGGACCCGGCGAAGCGAATCGCCCACACCACCAGCGACATGGAGATCGAGTACGACGCGCTCGTGATCGCGCTGGGCGCCCGCATCCACCCGCGCTACACGCACGCGCTCACGATCGACGACCGCAAGCTCGACGAAACCTTCCACGGCCTCGTCCAGGACATCGAGGAGGGATACGTGGACAGTGTGGCGTTCGTCTCCCCGGGACGCATGGCGTGGCCGCTGCCGCTGTACGAGCTCGCGCTGATGACCGCCGGGCGCGCGTATGACATGAACGTGGAGCTCACCACCACGATCGTCACACCCGAGGACAGGCCGCTCGCGATCTTCGGCGAGGCAGTCGCCAGCGCCGTGGAGGATCTGCTCGCACAGGCACACATCCAGATGATCGGCTCGGCCTACGCCGAAGTGCCGCGTGCCGGGGAGATCGTGATCAACCCCGGCGAGCGTCACCTGAAAGCCAAGCGCGTGGTGGCATTGCCCGAGCTCTACGGTCCGAGCGTGCGCGGCATCCCGCTCCACCAGCACGGCTTCCTGCGCACCGACACCCATGGGCGGGTGCTCGACGTGGAGCACATCTACGCGGCAGGCGACGCGACCGACTTCGCGGTGAAGTACGGGGGCATCGCCGCGCAGCAGGCCGACGCGCTGGCCGAAGCGATCGCCGCCGAGGCGGGAGCGGCGGTCACCCCCGAGCCGTTTCATCCGCTGATCCACGGAATCCTGCTGACCGCCGACGAGCCGCGCTACCTGACGGCCCGCATCACCGGCGGGCACGGCTTCAGCTCGGAGATCAGCGAGACGCCCACGTGGCCGCACCCGTCCAAGATCGCCGCGAAGTACCTGGCTCCCTACCTCGAGCAGCTCGATCGCGCCGACGCGCCCGCACGGGCCTGACGGTCGGGATCCGCGACCGCACGCCTGCCGGCGCGGGAGATGTGTGACTGGTGCTCAGGCAGAACGGGGCTTGCGCCGCGGGTCAGCCGGTTTCGGCGGAAAGCGCTTGCGCTCCTCGACCGTCATCTTGCGGATCTTCAGCGATCCTTCCTTCACCTGTCGCTGGACATCCTCCAGCTTCGTGCGACGCTTCTCGGCCGCGCGCTCTGCCTGTGTGATCATGTATCCAGGTTAGCGCGGCGACGGTCACGCGCGGGACGATGCACGGCCGGAGTCAGCGCGCGAGGGCGCGCGAGCCCTGCTGGGCCTCCGCGAATGTAACCAACCGCCCGCGCTCCTCGTCCCACAGCTTCAGGCGCACCGCGCGCAGCCCATCTCCAAACGAGAGGATGGGCACGTCGTGGAAGATCGGGTTCTCGTCGTGCGCCCGCTGCAGGTTGTAGTTGGGGATGCGAGCGCTCAGATGGTGCACGTGGTGCAGGCCGATGTTGCCGGAGAAGAACTGCAGCACCTTCGGCAGCCTCAGGTAGGAGCTGCCGCGCAGCGCGGCGTCCGCGTAGCTCCAGTCGTCTGTGCTCTCCCAGTAGGCGTCCTCGAACTGGTGCTGCACGTAGAACAGCCAGATGCCGGCTGAGCCCGCGAGCAGCACGGTGGGCGCCTGGACGAGCAGGTAGTCGCGCCATCCCATCAGCCAGCAGAGCGCACCCACCAGGATCGCGAGCGCGATGTTCGTGCCGATCACACTGCGACGCATGCGCGGGCGCGCCGAGCGCGAGACCAGACGCGGCCCCACCAACAGCGCCACGATCGGGCCGATGCCGAACATCACCGCCGGGTTGCGGAACACGCGATAGCCGAGTCGTGAGCGCGACGGCAGCGCGAGGTATTCGCTGACGGTCAGCGTGCGAACGTCGCCTCCGCCGCGGCGATCGAGATCGCCGGAGGTGGCGTGGTGGATCGCGTGGTCGTGACGCCAACGCAGAAACGGCGAGTACACGAACAGGCCGAGGACGGTGCCGAGCCACAGGTTCCCTCTCCTGGACGCCAGGAACGAGCCGTGCGAGCAGTCGTGAAAGAGGATGAACGTGCGCATCAGGAAGCCAGCAGCCGGGATCGCGATCAGGAGCACGAGCAGGTAGGAGACTCCCAGCATCCGGTACATCAGGTACGACAGCGCCAGATACGGGACGACCGAGCTGGCAAGGTCGATCAGGCTGCGGCCGAGACGCGGCTTGGCATAAGGGGCGAGGGTCTCACGCCAAAAGGCGCCGCCGGGATTCGACGGCGCGTCTCCAGGGACGCTGCTCGTCGGTGTGGCCTGACTCATGCTGATCCCTTCTTCACAGACCGCCGCTCGCCGGTGCGCGCGCACGCGCCCCTGTGACACTGCCTGTTGGATATGCCCGGCTGTCGTAGGTCCGGGTGGTGTTCTGGCTCGTCCGCGTGCAGACGCTGACAATGCGAGCTCGTCGGCGAACGATCCAGCTCGCGCCTGATACTAGACCACGCGGCGCCGACGGACTACCACTCCCTGTGGCTCAGCTGTCGGCTCGATCGCCTGGCGTCAGTTGCAGCCCCATCCACACGTGCGCGATGCCGGCGTCCTGGAACGGCTCCGACTCGACGGTGAAGCCCGCACGCCGATAGACGCCGGTGGCTGTCAGCTGCGCAGCAAGGCGTGCGTGCCGGCATCCAACCTCCCGTGCTCGTGCAAGCGCGAGGTCGAGCATGCGCGCGGCGATGCCGCGCCGACGCCACCGCGCATCGACGGCGACACGGCCCACCTTCGCCACGTCCCCGTCGAGCAGCAGCCGCAGCGTGCCGATCACATCGCCGTCGCCGGGCTCGAGCGCCACCACGTGCAACGCCTCGCCGTCGCGGCCATCGATCTCCTCCTCCTTGGGCACACCCTGCTCGCGGCAGAAGACCAGCTCACGCACGGCGAGCGCGCCGCGCACGTCTGCGGCGCCTGCGGCCCAGCGGACCTCCGGCTCGCTCACATCCACCATCCCAGCTTTCTACCCGGTGCCGGTGGCGAGCTCCGCGCTCACCGCGCCGGGGGTGAGGCGTCGCATCGCCACAAAGCCGAGGAGCGCCACCACGAGGCAGGTCGCTCCGCCCACGCCCAGGCCGGCGCGCGCGCCCGCCTCCGCCATCACCCAGCCGATGATCGGCCCGCCGATCGGCGTGGAGCCTTGGAAGGCGACGAACCACAGCGACATCACGCGCCCGCGCATGTTCGGCGCGGAGTTCAGCTGCAACGTCGTGTTGCCGGTCGCCATGAACGTGATGTTCGCCCCGCCGGCGAGCGCCAGCGCGAACAGCTCGACGGGGAGACTCGGTGCGAGGCCGGCGAACAGCAGCACGACCCCGAACGCGGTGGCCGCCACCACGAGCGTGGGAAGGCCCGTCCTGCCTTTGGCGGCGACGAACAGGCCGCCGACCACCGCGCCGACGCCCATGGCGGCGGTCATGAAGCCGTATGCGGTGGCGCCGGCGTGCAGTCCCTGGCGCGCCATCACGGGCAGCGTCACCTGAAACTCGTAGGCCAGACAGCCGGCGAGCGCCATCATCAGCAGCGGCACGCCCAGCTCCGGCGTGCGCTTGACGTATCGCAGTCCCTCGCGCAACTGGCCCTTCTCGCGCCCGCTGGGCGGGCTGGGGACTATCGCGCCGCGGTCGAGCGTCATCAGCGAGGCGACGACGGCGACGAAGCTGGCGGCGTTGACGAGGAAGCAGACGCCCTCGCCGACGGTCGCGATCAGGACGCCCGCGACGGCTGGGCCGATGACGCGAGCGACGTTCACGAGGACGGAGTTCAGGCTGACTGCGTTGCGCAGGCTGTCCGCGCCCACCATCTCGAGCATGAACGACTGACGCGCCGGGTTCTCGAAGGCGTTGTTCAGGCCGAGCAGCAGCGCCAGGGCGCCGATCTCCCAGAGCCGCACCGCGCCTGTCACGGTTAGCACTCCGAGGATCAAAGCCTGGACGCCCATGGCGATCTGCAACACGACCATCAGCCGGCGCTTGTCGACGCGGTCGGCGATCACGCCTCCGTAGGGTCCGAGCAGGAGCACGGGCAGCGTCTGCAGGGCGACGATCACCCCGAGCGTGGTGGCGGAGCCGGTGAGGGTCAGCACCAGCCACGACTGCGCGGCCATCTGCATCCACGTGCCGATCAGCGAGATCGACTGGCCGGCGATGTAGCGCCGGTAGTTGGGGATGGCGAGTGCGGCGAAGGTCACACGTCCCGCGCCCAGCAGGCGCGTCACGGGCGCGCTCCGGGAAGGCGCCCGGCGAGCTCCTCCAGCACGGGCAGGGCATCCCACAGCGCCTCGCGCTGGGACTCGTCGAGCTCCTCCACGATGGCACTCAGCGCGCGCGTGCGCTCACGGTGGATGCGCGCGCGGATGCGCTTGCCCGCAGCGGTCGCCGCGACGAACGCCTGCCGTCTGTCGCCAGGATCGGCCGAGCGGACGATCAGCCCCGCGTCGCACAACTGAGCGGTGATGCGCGAGAGCATCGTCGGGTTCAGGCCCTCGATCCCGGCCAGCTCGGACAGGCCGATCGGCCCCAGCCGAACGACAGTGAACAGCACCGAGATCTGCGACGGGCTCAGCCCGGAGCCGGCCACCGTCGGGCGCAGGCGGCGCGAGAGCCGACCGATGACCGCGCGCAGACGCTCGCTCGACTCGCCCTGCGCGAGCTCCGCGTCGGTGCGTTCCACCCTCGCGACAGTCATCGGATAGATCCTGCTCCTTTTTAGTTGCTTGCCGGCAAGCATTATAGAAGGTCCGACGCGCCCCGCCCCGCCCGGCTCGAGATCGTCGCCGGCACCGGCGCCGGCCGCGGGCGGGTTCGCCGGCCGTTGCCTGGAACAGCGGGATATGATCCGCACGGACCGGGCGGCGACGACCGGTGTGACTCGGGAGAAGGGGGAATCATGTTCAGCTCGATCGTGGTGGGCACAGATGGCTCGGATACGGCCACGCAGGCTGTGCGCGAGGCCGTCGACATGGCCGTGGCGCTGGGCGCCCGCCTGGAGCTCGTCAGCGCATACGCGCCGGTCCCCGAGCAACGCCTGCGCAGCGAGCGTCGCGACGCGCCCGAGGACGTTCAGTGGGCGATCAACCCGCGCCAGGAGGTCGAAGCGTCGCTGGCGCAGGCGGCGGACATCGCGCGCGAGGCGGGCGTGAGCGCAACGACGCACGCGCGCCAGGGTGACCCCGCCGACGCGATCCTCGACGTGGCCGAGGAGCTGGGCGCGGACCTGTTGGTCGTCGGCAACAAGGGAATGACCGGGGCGAAGCGCTTCCTGCTCGGTTCGGTCCCCAACAAGGTCTCACACCACTCGCCGTGCTCAGTGCTGATCGTCCGCACGACCTGACGCCGACCACCCCGACCAGCTCTCGACGTCGATCGCCAGCACCGGCCCCACGGCGCGCTGCTGCGGGTAGCGCGCCGCCAGAAGCCCGACGGCACGGCGTGCCTCCGCCTCCTCCACCTGCAGCACCCTTGCGTTGCCGTCGGCGCGCGCCCACCACAGCTCCTGCCAGTCGGCGTCGTCGTAGTGGTCTGCGAGCACCGAGACCAACGGGTTGGCCGCGACGTTCTCCAGACGGCGCAGCGCGACGGTGCGCTTGGGCTTGGCGTCCACCACGCTGTAGATCGTCTCGCCGGCGAGCGCGAAGACGATCGGCACGAGATGCGGGCGCCCGCTCGAGCCGACGCTCGCCATCCGTGCGACCCTCGCCGCCGCGAAGCGGCGCCGGGCCTCGGCGGCGGTCACTCTCCGTTCAGCTCGGCGATCGCGTCCTCCCAGCGCTCCAGCGCGCGCTCGACCGGTCCGCGGCCTGCGGAGGGAATCCAGCGCACCACCCGCTGCACGCCCGCCTGCTGGAGCCCCTCGAGCACCCCCGCCTTGGCGGGAACGCCGATCACCGTCACGCCGATCGGGCGCTCCGCCCGCGAGCGCAGCTCGGCGATTCGCTCGAGCAGGTCTTCGAAGCCGTAGTTGGGGAACCAGGCGTCGCCGACGCGCAGCACGCGGTCGAGCACCGTCGGGCCGTTGCCGCCGACGAGCACCGGCGGGTGTGGCCGTTGCGCGGGCTTGGGCCACGACCAGATGCGCTCGAACGAGACGTGCGTGCCGCGATAGCTGGCCTCATCCTGTGTCCAGATCGCCTTCATCGCCTCGATCCGCTCGACCATGACCGCCATCCGCACACGCGGATCGGTGCCGTGGTTCTCCATCTCCTCGCGGTTCCAGCCGGCGCCGACGCCGAACTCGAAGCGCCCACCGGAGAGGTGGTCGATGCTCGCCACCTCCTTGGCCGTGGTTATGGGGTCGCGCTCGATGACCAGGCAGATGCCGCTGCCGACGCGCAGCTTGCTCGTCGCCATCGCCGCCGCCGTCAGCGCGACGAACAGGTCGTAGGTGTGCGAGTACTTGCGCGGCAGCTCGCCGCCTGCCGGCCACGGGCTCTCGCGACTGGCCGGGATGTGCGTGTGCTCGGCGAAGAACAGCGACTCGTGGCCGCGCTCCTCGACGAGCCGCGCGAAGCTCGCCGGATCGACCGCGTCGTGAGTTGCGAAGTAGCCGATGCCGAACTCCACTGACGCCAGTCTAGTAACGAGGCGCCGAGCGTCTCCGACGACCGAGCCCCTGGCATTCGGAGTGTTGGGCGAAATCCTGCAGTCGGGGCGGGTGAGGACGGGACGGGGTCACCCTCGATTGAACTGCAATCGAGGCGCCGTGCGGCGCAAAAGACGCGAAACCGTCCTACCATCCTACGGATGGCGAGGGTCCTGGCCCACCATGAGGCTGTCTCGGAAGGGTCCGCGCGCAAACGCGCGCTGCTCGGCATAGCGATCGCCGTACTGGTCGTCGTCGTGGCGCTCGTCGTCGCGGCGCTGACCTTGTCGGGGGTGAGCCTGGCGAGCGACTCGACGGCGCTCGCGCGCGTGGCGGTCCAACCGCTGGGCGGGACGATCGAGCACGTCGAGGCCTTCGGGCCGGGCGGCCGGCGAATTCCACTGTCGATCGACGGCGGCCTGCTGACCCCGCTCGAGCGCCTGGCGCCCGACGAGCTGGTATCGGTGCAGGTCGAGGTCCGCCGGCCCGGCTGGCTCGGATGGGCGCTGGGCGCCCAGAAGACCGAGCACCTGACGCTGCACGCGCCGGTCGCGCAGGTGACGGAGCCGTTCATGACCGTGGGCACCGGCTCGGACGTGCGTGTCAGCTTCGATCAGCCGGTGAGCGCCGTGGCCTACGGGAGCACGGGGAGCCTCGCCCATCACACGCTGAGCGGCGCGCAGCGCTCTGTCTCGCTCGGCGCGCAGCCGGCGACGGGCTCGGTCGAGATCGCAGCAGCGCCGCGCCCCTGGGAGACCATCGGCGCGCCGATGCAGGTGAGCTGGTTCCCGCCGTCGCGATCGCCGGTGATGGCCAGCATCCCCTCCGCTGGCGCCCGCATCTCGCCCGCGACGCCCATCTACCTGACGTTCTCCAAGCCTGTCAGCGAAGTGCTCGGCTCGACGCGTCCGCGTCTGTCGCCCCGCACACCCGGGCACTGGCACGAAGTCAACAGCCACACGCTCGTCTTCAAGCCCTCGGGCCTGGGAGCGGCGCTCGGCTCGCAGCTGCGCGTACAGCTCCCGCACGAGGTGGCGGTGACTTCCGGCGGCAGCGGGCTGCGCACCACCAACGCGATCGAATGGACGGTGCCACCCGGCTCCACGCTGCGGCTGCAACAGCTCCTCGCCGAAGCGGGCTATCTGCCGGTCGTCTGGCAGCCGTCGGGCTCGCCGGTCGCGCATACGCTCAGTGCCGAGGCGCACGCTGCCGTCGAACCGCCGAGCGGCAGCTTCAGCTGGCGCTACCCCAATACCCCACCGCAGCTGCAGGCGATGTGGTCTCCCGACCAGGCCACGGTGATCACGAAGGGCGCGGTGATGAAGTTCGAGAACCTCAACGGGCTCACGGTGGACGGCATCGCCGGATCGACGGTGTGGCATGAGCTGCTCACGGGCGCGGTCGCCGGCAAGCGGGTCACCACCGGCTACAGCTACGTGTACGTGCACCGTGAAGTCCCGGAGACGATGACGCTCTGGCACAACGGGCATACGGTGGTGAGCTCGCCGGCGAACACCGGCATATCGGGAGCGGAAACGGAACTCGGGACGTTCCCCGTGTTCGAGCATCTCCCGGAAACGACGATGAGCGGCACCAACCCGGACGGCTCGCACTACGAAGACCCGGGGATCAAATGGGTGAGCTACTTCAACGGCGGCGACGCGCTGCACAACTTCGATCGGTCGTCGTTCGGCACGCCGCAGAGCCTCGGCTGCGTGGAGCTGCCACTGGAAGCCTCGGCAGAGATCTGGCCGTACACGCCGATCGGCACGCTCGTCACGATCGAAACCTGAGCGGCTCGCTGGGCGACCGGCGGATGTCCGCCCGCAGGTGATGAGAGACCCGCGGGCGGACGCCGGCTCGGCTACAGGGCCGCCTCCACCAGCTTGGTGAACTCTTCCTGGCCTTTGGTGTTCGGGTGATAGCTTTCCGAAAGCGGATCCGACTGACCGTTCAGCCATTCTTCGGACGCGCACACCTCGTGCGATTCAAACTCGCTCGTGGGGTTGATGAAGGTGAATTTCATCGCTTCCGCACGCGCCTTGATCACGGCGTCGATTTTTTCAGCCGCTTCGTTGATCTTCTTCTCGTTCCCCGAGGTGAGGAAGTTGACGTTGCACGTGGTGCCTTCTTTGGTGAACAGCTTGGGATAGCCGAGCACGATCACCGTGGCCGTCGTGGCCTTGGCACGGATGTCTTTGTAGGTCGTTTCCAGCAACGCGGGCAGCTTGTTCTTGACGAATTCCTCCGCTTCGCTGATCGCGCTGCCGCACGTGAAGTAATACAGCGCGCAGTTGAGCATCACGTTGCTGAAGCCGGCGTCGTTGCCGCCGATCGTGATCGTCACCAGACTCGTGGTGGCGCTCAGCGTACCGAGCTGTTTTTCGTTGACTTCCGGGGTCTTGGCGCCGCTGCACGCCTCGAAGCTGAGCGTGTATCCCTTCGCTGCCGCGACCTTTGGCGGGTACGCGTCCGGGCTGCGGTCGCATTCGCCTGATTCTTCGTAGAAAACGCGGCTGCCCACGCCGGCGGAGTACGAGTCCCCCAGCGCCGCATACTGCGGTGCTGCTGCCGCCGCCGCGGTCGGCACGAGCACTCCGACCGCCAATGCGAGCAGCCCAATGATGCGATTCCTCTTCCCCATGTTTCCCTCTTTCCCCTACCTTGGTGTCGCCCGGAAACCTGGAGGACGCGCGAGCATCCACCTCCGCATCCTCCCCGGGCGCTGAGCGAATCAACCTAACCTCGATCGGCCCCCCGCGTCAAGAGTGTGTCTCCAGCCGACACCGGCGGGCTCACGCGTTCGGTCCGGCAAGCGCCGCACGTCCCATGCGCGCATTCTCGTTGCGGCGAGCGCGGGCGATCAGGCTGAGCGTGCGGGCGACGGTCATCGCGAGCGCCATCAGCACGAGCCCGTTGGTGAGCGCGGCGGCGGTTACGTGGTGCGCGACCATCCAGCTGCCCAAGCTCGAGGAGAACCAGTTCTCCGATCCGTAGATGAAGGCGAGTCGCGCCGCTACAACAGCAATCCAGATGAACGCGTAGCCGGCCCCTGCCCGCGTGAACGCCTTACCGTCGCTCGCGTCGTATCCGACGCGCATGAGGCCGGCGGCGAGGAGACCGAGCACGGCGCCGACGCCCGCCCCGGCGAGCTCGAGTGCGAGGCCGTCGCCGCTTGTCGCGAAGGCACTGAGGTACATCGACCCGGCGACGCCGGCGATCACCAGCGGCCGCCGCAGCCGCCGCGGGGTGACGGCGCGGCGGCCGAGGTCGGAGACGAGCACTCCGACGAGGATCGCTGCGCTGAGAATGATGGCGCTGGTAGGCATTTGGTGGCCCCCCTTTTTCGTGGTTTCGACTTGTGGAGCACACGCTCGCAGCGGCGCTGTCCCCTGTCATCGACGCGTGGGACGATCTGCGGGTGGATCATCGTGCACCTCTCCACCCTGGCCTCCACCCGCGCCCGGGGGGTGCTCCCGGCAGGGCACTCGTGCTCGGACGGCTGCTCGCGCTGGGGCTGATCGACTTCCAGGTCGCTACCACCGAGAGCCACGCCGGGCCCGAAGCACTCCTGGTGGTTCTCGCCGTGCTCGCCAACCTGGCGGCGCTTGCGTGGGCCTTCAAGCTGCCGCGACGCCCATCGCGCCAGGCGGCGGTGCTCGCGCTGTTGGCGTTCGCGGGCGGCCTGCTCGCAGCGCTCCAGCACGGCAGCGCGGCGCTCGCGCTGCCGTGCGTGGCCGTCGCCTCAGCTTCCGCCGATGGCCTCGCGCTCGACGCGCTGGGCACGTTCGCGCTCGGGTTCGTCGCGCTCGAGATCGGGGTCCTGTGGGCGAACCTCGGTGCGAGCGCAGCGTTCGGCTACCCGGCGATCCTCGTGGGATCCGGGCTGCTGGGTCTCACCCGTCGCCAATACGTCGCGCAGGGACGCGCAGCGGAAGCGCTCGTCGCCCAGACGCTGCGCACCGAGTCCGAGAGCCGGCGCGCGGCGACGCTGGACGAGCGCACGCGCATCGCCCGCGAGATCCACGACGTGCTTGCACACGCGCTGGGCGGCCTGACGGTGCAGCTGGAAGCGGCGGAGCTGCTGCTGAGCGAGCGCGGGGACGTGGATGGCGCGCTCGAGCGGATCCGCGGATGCCAGAGGACGGCGCGCGAGGGACTCGAGGAGGCGCGCCGCGCGGTGGCAGCGTTGCGCAGCGACACGCCACCGCTGCAGGACAGCATTGGTGCGCTGCTCGACTCACACCGCGAGCAGGGCGCCCGAGGCGAGCTCGTGGTGGAAGGAACGGCCCGGGATCTTCCCCCGGAGGCGGCGCTCGCCCTGATGCGCACCGTCCAGGAGGCGCTGACGAACGCTCGGCGCCACGCGCCGGGCTCCCGCGTGCGCGTACGCCTGCGCTTCGAGAGGGGTGGTACGAGCGTCACGGTGACGAACGGCGCGGCGCGGCGCTCGCCCGTGGCGGTGGGCGCAGGGCAGACCGGGGGTTACGGCCTGGCGGGCATGCGCGAGCGCCTGGAGCTGGCCGGAGGGCAACTCGTGGCGGGCCCCGCCGGGAAGGGCTGGACCGTGCGCGCGGAGGTCCCCGCATGAGCTCGCCGTTGCGGGTGCTCGTGGTCGACGATCAGAGGATCGTGCGCGAGGGGCTGGCGACGATCCTCGACCTGCTCGCCGAGGTGAGCGTCGTGGGTACCGCAGCCAACGGCCGCGAGGCGCTCGAGCTGGTGGCGCGCCGCGGCCCTGACGTGGTGCTGATGGACCTGCACATGCCGGAGCTCGACGGCGTGGGCGCCACGCGGCGGATCGTCGCCGAGCACCCTGCGACGGCTGTGCTGATCCTCACCACCTACGGCGAGGACGACGACGCGCTCGAGGCTCTGCGCGTGGGAGCCCGAGGCGTGCTGACGAAGGACGCTGGGCGCGAGGAGATCGCACGCGCGCTCCACCAGGCAGCGGCGGGGCACATGACGCTGGCGGCGCCGCTTCAGGCTCGTCTGCTGGCCGCGGCCGCTCCGCCGGACGCGCCGGTCCGTGCGGAGCTGCCCGACGGCCTGACCGCGCGCGAGACGGAGGTGCTCGGTCTGATCGCCGCCGGCTTCAACAACCGCGAGATCGCCGGGCGCCTGGTCATCTCGGAGACGACGGTGAAGACCCACGTGAACCATCTGTTCGCGAAGATCGACGCGCGCGACCGGGCGGCGGCAATCAACTACGCGGCGGCTCACGGACTGGGTCCGTCGTGAGCGGTCGACTCGACGCCCCTTCGAGCAACGACTCCAACGAAGCATGCGCGAGCAGTCCTGGAAGCATCGGCGCCAGGAAGTTGACCAGCCGGTAGGCGACCACCGCGAACAGTGCGTCGACGGCGGGCACGTGAACGGCGATCAACGAGACCGTGAGCAGTGCCTCGGTGATCCCAGCGCCACCGAGGGGCAGCGAGCGCCGGCTCGCCGCGTAGCCGGTGGCGTAGGCGACCACGAGCGCGGGGATCGAGATCTCGACCCCGAAGCAGTACAACGCGAAGCCGAGGCAGGTCACCTCCGCCGCCCAGTAGATCGCCATCCCGAACGCCGCCGCCGGCCGCTCGAGCGGGCGCAGCACGACGCCGCGCATGACCTCGACGCCGGCGAGCAGATCCCCGAACCACCGGCGGAAAGGGCCATCCGCGTGCTGGAAGTGCTCGAGGATCCCGGGTCTGGTTGCCCACCACGCGAGCACGAACCCCGGTGGCACCCCAAAGATCCACGGCAACGTCAGCAGGGGCGAGGCGCCGCCAGAATCGAGCAGCAGGATCAGCGCGCACACGCAGGCGGCGGGGGCGAGCAGGAGGTACTCGATGACGCCGAGCCCCATGACCTGCACCCTTGCGCGGCGGGGGCTGTACTGCGCGCCCCTGAGCGCGCGCCGATCGAAGGCGAAGCCCCCCATCGGGACGAACGGCCCGAAGCCGGCGACCACCAGTCGTACGGTCAGCATCAGAGAAAGGCGGGGACGTCCGGGATCGAGGATCGTCGAGCGATAGGCGATGACATAGCCGACATACGCCGCGAGCTCAGCCGCGAGCGCGGCGAGCAGCCAGACGGGCTGCATCTGCCCAAGCGCATGCCACAGCGCTTGCGGCTTGTCGGACGCCGCGATGGCGACGACAGTTCCCACGGCGATCAGCACCGAGAGCAACAGGGCAATGCGGGGGCGCCGATGGAGAGCTTTCATGACAAGCGGCGGGCGGGGTTGCGAGCGCCTTTCTCATCGTAGGCCCTATGGGGAGCATGCGACGCCGGTCGAGCCTCGTCGGCTGCGGCTCGAAGACTCAGGCAGCGGCCTTCGTGGCGAAGTGGCGGCGGAGCTCGTTGGCGTAGGAGCGCCCGACGGCCGCCTTGTGTTCGTCGAGCCACTGACTGAAGGCGATCTCCCCCAGCGGGGCGTCGTGTGACACGAGCAGTCCAGCCATGAGACCTTTGATCTCCTCCGGCGTCAGCACGACGTCGTGCATGAGCAAGCCAAGCGCCCGCGCCGTGGCAGCCATCAGAGGTGGCGGTATGTGGAGGATGGGCGAATGGGCGTCCACTGCGCTGCGAACGAGCGCGACGAGGTCACAGAAGCGCATGGTCTCCGGTCCGGCGGCATCGAGGACCACGTCGCGGTCGCAGTGCGCAGCGTCGATGCAGATGCGCGCCACATCGTCGACGTGTACCGGCTGCACCAGGTAGTCGCCGCTGCCGGGCAGCGCGAAGGCTGGCATCCGACGCAGTATCCAGGCGATGTTGTTGGCCAGCACGTCGCGTTCGCCACCGAATATCCAGGTGGGCCTGACGATCGAGTACGGCAGGCCGCACTGGGCGAGCGCGTACTCGACGAGCGCCTTGCCGCGGAAGTAGGGCAGGGGAGACTCGATCGACGGGTTGGTGATGCTCACATGCACGATGCGCTCGACCCCCGCGCGCTTGGCGGCGTGGAACAGCATCCGAGAGCTCTCGATCGCGTTGCGAAAGCTCGTCTGCCCATGGTCGAAGCGGACCCAGAAGGTGTTGTAGAGAGTGTCCACGCCGCGGAGGCTGCGAGCGAGCGCAGCAGGATCGTCAAAGCGGTACGGACAGCTTTCGACGCTCTCCTGCAGCGGGTGTGGCCGGTCGGCGTGAGACGTGATCGTCCTCACCGCGCGCCCCCCGTCGAGAAGCCGTTTGGCGATGTGACTGCCGGAGTAGCTGAACGCGCCCGTCACCAGATCGAGGGATGTGTCGTTGCTCATGGGATCTCCTGACCTCGGGAAGGCAAGAACGCCTCGGCAAGCGCCGACAGGCGCGTGGCGAGGTCCAGTAGCGACTCGGCGCGCGAGCGATCGCCCTGCAGATGACTGAGCATGTCGACTCCGAAGTACAGAGCGACGAGCCCAAAGGCCACGTCTCGAGGAGAGGCCAATGCCTGCAGGGGCGTCCCTCCCAGCAACTGCTCGAGCTTACGCTCGACCATCTCGATCCATGGCTCGATGCGGGCGGCCACCTCGGCCCCGAGATCGGCGTCGCTGACACCGCCGCTGACCATCTCACCGAGCACAGTGATGTAGCCGCGTTCGAGGTCGTTGGCGTAGATCGTCCGGGCCAGCTCCATCAGCTCGGGCGCACTGCGCGCGCGCTCGAACGCGGGCCCGTACTCCTGCATCCGACGCTCGCTGATCAGGTCGAGCACGGCCAGAAGCAGGTTTCGCACACTGCCGAAGTGGTAGAAGATCAGGGCCTGGTTGAAGCCCCCCTGGCGAGCGATCGCACGTGCGCTCGCCCCGGCGAAGCCACTGGTCTTGAGTGTCTCGAGGGCGGCTTCGACTATCTGCAGCTTCGTGCCGGTGACACCCGACGCGCCCTCTGCACGTACGGTGGCCCCTGACGTTCCAGGTTGCATTCCCGCAGTTTAGCACTTGCTCAAAGCGTATGCTCAAAGCAAGTGCTCAAACCGACCGACGAGCGGCGCCAGCTCGCTGTCGTGCGCTTCAGTACGCTCGGCTCGTGCAGCCGAATCGTTCCGCACCGATCGGCCCGGTGATTCCCGTGCTCACATACCCGGATGTGCGAGCAGCGGTCGACTGGCTGGTCCAGGTGCTCGGATTCGTCGAGCGTGTGTGGATCGGGCCGAATCATCGGGCGCAGCTGAGCTTCGCGGCTGGCTCGCTGATCGTGGCGGATGCGATGCGCGAGCGCGTCGCGCCGACCGGCGGCGAGGTGACTCAGTCGGTGATGCTCCGCGTGGATGATGTCGCGGCCCTCTGCGAGCGTGCTCGCGACAACGGAGCTACGGTCGTCGAGGAGCCGAAGGACTTCGAGTACGGCGAGCGCCAGTGCGCGTTCGCCGATCCGTGGGGCCACCGCTGGACGCTCACCCAGACGCTCCGCGACGTGGCGCCGGAGGAGTGGGGCGGGAGCACGCCAGGACCGTGACACCGCGGGGCGAGGCAACCCGTGGCTATCGGCCCGCGATCACCGCCTTCAGCTCGTCGAGCGACTCTCGGATGATGTGGGGCAGGTCTTGCTGGTCAGCTTCGTTGACCCAGCGTTCAAACGCAATTCTGAAGACGGCCATCCCCGCCTCGGCGGTCAGACTCGCGGCAGGATCTTCCACGCCGCGCCGACGCAACGCGTCGGCGAGCGCGGATGCCAGCGACGCGAGCTTGATCAGCTCGCGCTCTTGGAGCTCCGCGCTCGCGGCGATGATGGCCTGGCGCTGTCGCGGGAGCTCTCCTCCGTCCTGGATGGCAGCGCCGGCCGCCTCGAGGCCCGCCGCCGCGGCGTCGATCGGCGCTGCGGAATCAGGCGCGCTGGTGACCGTGCTGACCAGGAGCTGCTGCAGCGCGTCCGCGCCGGCGAACAGAACCTCGCGCTTGTCGGCGAAGTGCCGGAAGAACGTTCGCTCGGTGAGCCCCGCCCGCTTGGCGATCTCCGCCACTGTGGTCTGTTCGAACCCGCGCTCGCTGTAGAGCGCAAACGCCGCCTGCATGAGCCTCCCGCGCGCGTCTGGCTCCCATCGACCCATACCCTGATCGTAGCTGACGACAGTCGCTGACATTATCCGTGCTAGTCTGATGACAGTAACTGACATCAGACCGGCTGAGTGCAACTCTGCGGCGAGGACGGTCTACCAACTGGAGGTCTTTCTCATGCGCATCTTCGTCACCGGCGCGTCCGGCTGGATCGGGTCCGCCGTCGTTGCCGAGCTCCTCGGCGCGGGTCACCAGGTCGTCGGCCTCGCCCGCTCGGATGCCTCGGCCGCTGCCCTCACCGCCGCCGGGGCGGAGGTGCATCGCGGCACGCTCGACGATCTCGACAGCCTGCGCAGTGCAGCTGCCGCCTCAGATGGTGTGATCCACCTCGCGTTCAAGCACGACCTGGCGTTCTCGGGAGACTTCCAGGGCGCCGCCGACGCGGATCGCCGCGCCGTCGAGACGTTCGGCGAGGCACTCTCGGGTTCTGAGCGTCCGCTCCTGATCGCCTCCGGGCTCCTCGGGCTGACACCTGGGCACGTGGCGAGCGAGCAGGACGGCCATGACTCCACGCCGCCGTGGCCGCATTCGGCGGCGGTCCGCGAGCCCGATGGGAAACCTCCGAGTTCACACTCTCCCTCGCCTCCCAAGGCGTCCGCTCGTCGATCGTGCGACTGCCTCCGACGAATCACGGCGACGGAGACAACGGCTTCATCGCGACCCTGGTCGGTATCGCCCGCGAGAAGGGCGTCTCCGGATACATCGGCGACGGGAGCAACCGCTGGCCGGCAGTGCATCGCCTCGACTCCGCGCAGCTGTTCCGCCTCGGGCTCGAAGACGCCCCGGCGGGATCGACGCTGCACGCGGTCGCCGACGAAGGCGTGCCAGTCCGCGACATCGCTGAGGTCATCGGGCGGCATCTCGACGTGCCGGTGGTGTCCGTGTCCCCCGAGAACGCAGGAGAGCACTTCACCTGGATGGGAGGCTTCCTCGGGCTCGACGCTCCGGCCTCGGGCGCGCTGACCCGCGAGCTGCTGGGATGGCAGCCGACGCAGCCCGGTCTGATCGACGACCTCGACCAAGGCCACTACTTCCACACTCCGGCCGCATGACGGTGGCCCCACAGCGCTGATCAGGTTCGGTGCCGGAGCAGGAGTGACGGGGATTCTATCCCGGACCTTGCCCCGGCTTGGGATCCCCTAGTCCGCCAAGACCCAGGCGGTGCCGGGATCGCCGTCATCGACGTCGACTCCGACCAGCGCGGTGGTGCCCGTTCCCGAGAGGGCCAGCCTCAGGCCGAACAGGCCGTCTTCGCCACTGGTTGCTGGAGCAAGGATCTGGGCGCGCTGGGTCCAGCTCGAGCCCGCGCCGGAGAACATCCACGCCGCGCCAGCGCGCTGGAGTCCGGAGCGGTTGTCCTGCGGGCAGCCGATCAGCGCGATCTTCCCGTTGGACGACAGTGCAACGCTTTCCCCGAAGTTCCCGAGTGGTGTCTCTCCGCGACCGGTGAGCTTCTTGCGACGCTGCCAGATCGACCGTGAGCGCGTGAAGATCCAGGCTGCTCCCTGCTCGCCGCCTTCGCCCCCGGCCCCCACCAGCGCCGTATCGCCGGCGCCCGAGAGCGCGACGGCCACACCAAACCGCGCGAACACACTGTTGTCCTTCCCCGTGAGCGTTGCGCCCTGCTGGATCCAGGTCGAGCCTGAGCGCGTGAAGACCGATACCGAGCCGACACCGCCATCATCGTCGGGCGCACCTACCATCGCGGTGTCACCATTCGATGACAGCGCCACGCTGGTTGGGGACTCGGATTCGCCGCCCTCTCCACCATCGCCGAGCTTTGCGCTCGGCCGCAGGAGCTGACCAAGGCGGATTCTGGAGGCTGCGCGAAAGGCCTGTGTACCCGCCACCGGCGGTGCGCTCACATACGCGCCAAGAGCCATGGCGGCCACAAGGGCAGCCCCCAATGCCGTCAGCCGCCGGGAAGCCACGCGCGAGCTCCGCGTTCCCATGGCGCGCTTTCCATGCCTCCTCAGTACCGCAGCACCTCCCCTTCTCCGCTATGGCGCAAGCAAACCCACCGCGGCGGCGAAATGTCGCGCGTCCCAGAAATTCACACTACACCTCACGAGCGCCGGCAGAGCCGGGCCGACGGGGTCGATCCCGGACTCTCCACCCCCTCGGAAGGGGCCGGTGTAGAGCTGTGGCGGGAGCCGCCGTCGATCAGGCGCCCCCTTGACCGTCGGTTTCAGCGGCGGGCGCCTGAGCGGCCTCAACCTGAGCGCGTGCCCAGGTCACGGCCGCCGTGGCCCAGCGCAGCGCCGTTGCGCGATCGACCAGTTTTGGGTCCTCAGCGTCGTATCGCACAGCGCCGGCGTACGGCGTGAGTTGGTCGGCTTCACCCAGATCATCCGGCAGCGTGACTTCAGCTTCGTCACAGATCCTTGCCAAACCGCCAATGTCGTGTGTAAAGGGAAAGTCCACGCCACGGGCAGCAAGCACGGCCTTGATCGACTTCTCAACGCCCTGCTGAGCGAGCATTCCGACGATCATGTCTGTGACTGACACGACCGGCAGCATCGCCCGTGCCGCCGCCTCGTCGTCGCTCGCACGCTGCAGCAGCTGATCGGCGAGGTCGTGCTGGCTGGCCATCAGGCGGCCAGCTCGCGGCCCTCGGCGAGCGCCGCGTGGATCAGGCTTCCACGCACATCACGCCACTCGCCAGCTCGCCGCTCACTGACCACGATGATGTCGGCCGAGACAACCAGCTCGCCCAGCGCTCTGCGCAACCGCACCGACTCGACCCCAGCGTGCTCCACCTCGGGCTCGATCACGAGGAAGTCGAGGTCGCTGTGCTTTCCAGCCTCGCCCCTCGCGTGAGATCCAAACAGAATCACGCGCGTGCCCGGCGGAGAGGCGCCCACTAGGCGCCTCCCGGCTTCGCTGATTGTCGCCTCGTCGATCATCGCGCGTTCCCAAGAATAAAAACTCCCTGCAAAACGCGGGGGTAAAGTACGGGAGCGACGGGACTCGAACCCGCGACCTCTGCCGTGACAGGGCAGCGCTCTAACCTGCTGAGCTACGCCCCCGCGATGCTCGGAGCGCCGGGGCGACGTTCCGTGCACGACCAGTATGCCAAGGCTGAGCGCCCGGCCCCCCCTCCACGAAAACTGGCCGACCGGCCAGCTTTAGGTTAGTGTTCGCGCGATGGCGCTGGTCGGTCCCGAACCTCTGCTGAATTCGAACCCGCTGGCGGTGATGCTGTCGGATCTCCGCGACGAGCGCGCTGCCACCGTGCCGTTCCCACCGGGGGAAACGCGCTTCTCGATGACGCGCACCCGCCGCTTCGCCAACGACCCGCTGCCGGTGCTGCTCGATGCGTACGAGCGGTTCGGGCCGATCTTCACGTTGAGGCTGCTCCACGGGAACGTGGTGTTCATGCTGGGGCCGGCGGCCAACCACTACATAACCGTCTCGCACGCCTCCAACTTCACGTGGCGCGAATCGCACTTCCGCGACCTCATCGGCCTGATGGGCGACGGGCTGCTGACGATCGACGGCGAGTTCCATCGCCGTTCGCGCCTGATCATGCTTCCGGTCTTCCACCGCGAGCACATCGCCGCATCGCTGGAGGCGATCGTGCAGGAGACCACGCGCGCGTTGGATGAGCTCGAGCCGGGAACGCGCATCGACCTCTACGCGTGGACCAGGCGGTTGGCGGTTCGCGTGGCGATGCGCGCGCTGTTCGGCGTGGACCCAGATGGCCAGCAGGCGCGCTCGATCGACGCGGCGGGCCTGTTCGAGGAGGCCCTCGCGTTCTACGCCAGCGAGTACGTGCTGCGCGTCCTGCGCGGGCCCGGCACGCCGTGGGCAAGGCTGCAACGGTCCGCGCGCAAGCTGGACACGCTGATCTACTCCGAGATCTCCAGACGCCGCGCGACGGGGGAGCGCGGCCCGGACATCCTCAGCCTGCTGCTCGACGCTCACGACGAGGACGGCAACACGCTCAGCGACCTGCAGATCCGCGACGAGGTGATGACGCTGCTGTTCGCCGGCCACGACACCACCACCTCGACCGTGTCGTTCATGTTCTACGAGCTCGCCCGCCATCCACAGGTCCTCGCGCGCCTGTTGGCCGAGCAGGACGCGGAGCTCCCCGCAGCGCGGGCGACGCCGACCGCCGAGGAGCTGCAGCCGCTGCTCACCGGCGAGCTGAGCGAGCTCGAGATGGTCCTCGACGAGACCCTGCGCAAGTACCCGCCCGCGTGGGTCGGGCCACGTCGCGCTCAGCAGTCATTCGAGTTCGAAGGCTGCACCGTGCCGGCGCGCGCATTCGTGAACTACTCCTCGTGGGCCTCGCACCATCTCCCCGACGTGTTCGCCGAGCCCGAGGAGTTCCGCCCCGAGCGCTTCGCCCCCGAGGCCAGCGCAGCCCTGCCCAAGGGCGCCTATGTCCCCTTCGGCGGAGGCTCGCGCACGTGCATCGGCATGCGCTTCGGGCAGTTGGAGGTGCGCACGATCGCAACGCTGATCCTCTCCCGCTGCACGCTCGCCGTCCCCCACGACTTCCAGCTGAGCATTCGCCAGATGCCGACCATCAGCCCCAAGGGGGGCCTTCCCACCGTGGTCCGGCCGCGAACTGCCACCGCGGTCGCAAACGTCCCCACGGCAGCCTGAAGCCGACCACCGCGCCTTCAGTGCAGCCGCGCGCTCATGGTCAGCCGGTAGGTCAGGGGCTGCTCGCTGCTGACGCTCGCGCCCACGCCCTCGACGTACACGTGCGGGTCGGAGAAGACCGTCAGCTGCAGGCCTTCCACCAGAAAGCCGAGCGGGTGCGCCACGAGCTTGCCGCCGCTCGCGCCCGCCACCGCGTTGACCGTCGCGTTCACCCCGAACAGACCCCCCGTCGCCTGGACTTCCACCTCGCCGCCTTCGCTGCGCACCAGCCGCACCCCCAGCCCAGCCGGCAGCGCGGCCTTCACGTCCGCTTCGCTGGTCATCGCCTGCGCGCTCAGCGCGTTGCCGCGCTTGCTCAGCGTGGCGTCGGTCACGCGCAGCGGTCCCACCTGCACGCGTTCGGCGCTGACATCCATGCTGGACGTACCCCTCGCTTCCCACAGCAGCTTGGCTGCCTGGGCCGGGCTCAGCGCGAGGCTCCTGGCCTTGACCCTCACAGAGTCCACGCTGCCCCACAGCAGCTTCACCGCCGGCCACGCCGACACGCTCACGCTCTCCACGGTGCCGTAGCGCCCGACCCGCGAGCTGACCCTGCTGGCGGCTAGTCGGGGGAGGAAGATCTGCGCGAGCACGAGCAGCAGCCCCAGCCCTCCCACGAAGGAGAGCGTGAGCCTCAACTTCCAGCGGCTGACGCGGTCGCGCTGCATCTGCCAGCTAGCTTCGCAGGGGACACGGCGCGGCGGGACACTCGCGCGGCTCGCTAGCCTTCAGTGGCAGGCAGGGGCGCGTAGCTCAGTTGGCTAGAGCACCTCGTTTACACCGAGGGGGTCGCCCGTTCGAGTCGGGCCGCGCCCATCCTCCGCCCGCCTTCCCGCACCACGCCGCACGAACACACCATCGAGCTTCCACCCCGCAAATGACCGACGAGTCCCCCATCCGCATCGCTGTGATCGGCTCGGGACCGGCTGGCTTCTACGCAGCCGGGCACCTGCTGAAGAGCTCCGACGGAGACATCGAGGTCGACATGATCGAGCGGCTGCCCACGCCGTGGGGACTGGTCCGCTCGGGCGTCGCGCCCGACCACCCGAAGATCAAGTCCGTCACCCGTGTGTACGAGAAAACCGCCGCCCACCCTCGCTTCCGCTACTTCGGCAACGTCACCTTCGGCGTCCACGTCTCCCGCGAGGATCTGCTGGAGCACTACCACGCGGTTGTCTACGCCACCGGCTCGCCGTCGGACCGGCCGCTTGGGATCCCCGGCGAAGACCTCCCCGGCTCGCATGCCGCCACCGAGTTCGTCGGCTGGTACAACGGCCACCCCGACCACACCCAGCTGGAGGTGGACCTGCTCTCGGCCGAGCGCGCCGTGGTGATCGGCAACGGAAACGTCGCGCTGGATGTCGCGCGCATGCTCGTGCTGGCACCAGAGGAGCTGGCGCCCACTGACACCGCCGACCATGCCCTCTCGGTGCTCGCCGCAAGCCAGGTGCACGAGGTCGTGATCGTCGGCCGCCGCGGCCCCGCCCAGGCGGCCTTCACCAACCCCGAGCTGCTGGAGCTGGGCGAGCTGGCCGACGCCGACGTGATCGTCGATCCAGACGAGCTCGAGCGCGCGCTCGCTGTCCACGATGCCCACGCGGAGGAAGACATCACCTCCAGGCGAAACGTCGAGATCCTGCGCGAATACGCTGCTCGTGAGCCCAAGGGCCACCGCAAGCGCATCGTCCTGCGCTTCCTCGTCTCCCCCACCGCCCTCATCGCCGACGAGGACAGCCGCCTCGCAGCCGTCGAGCTGATCCGCAACGAGCTCGTCCCAGGCCCCGCCGGTGGCCTGCGCGCGCAGGCAACCGACGAGCGGGAGACAATTCCCGCAGGCCTGGTGTTCCGCGCGATCGGCTACCGCGGCCTCCCGCTCCCCGACGTTCCCTTCGACGAGCGCTCCGCCGTCATCCCCAACGAGGGCGGGCGCGTGCTGGACGCCGCCGACGGCGCTCCCGTTCCCGGCGAGTACGTGGTCGGCTGGATCAAGCGGGGACCATCGGGAGTGATCGGCACCAACAAGAAGGACGCCCAGGAGACCGTCGATGCGATGCTCGCCGATCTTCGCTCGCCGAGATCCTCAAACGGGGACGCGTCATCGGCGGCGCACGACTCGGTGCGCCGGCCCAGCACGCCGGATGCCGCCGCCGTGGAGACGCTGTTGCGTTCTCGTCAGCCCGAGCTCGTCACCTACACCGGCTGGCAGGCCATCGACCGCCACGAGCGGGCGCTGGGCGAGCCCGCCGGCCGGCCGCGCGTGAAGCTCACCACCATCGAGGAGCTCCTGCGGGCGGCCGCCGCCGAAGATCCTTGATCCCGGCGACGACGCCTTCTGAGGCGCCGAGTGAGCCCACACACTGGCTGGAGCCGTAGACAGCCCCAGCCAGTGGGAGCGCGATTGCGCCTTTCAGGCGAACGTCACGCTGGCGCTCGCCACAGTGCTCGACCCGTGGACCGGCCTGAAGGAGACCTCGAGCTTGACCTTCACGCCGTGACGATGGGCGCGCCGGGAAGCCGCGCCGGCCTTCGTGAGCACCGTGCGCAGCGTGACGCGCTCGGCCGTGGACGTCTGCTCGCTTACGCTCCTCACGCCTTTTCCCGCGAGCGCCAGTCTTCCAGCGGCGGGCACCTGCACGAGCACCGTCACAGCATTGCCGTGCACCTTGCGGCTGACGATCTCGATCTTCGTGGCCGTGTCTTTGACGCCTGCGCTAGCCGGGCTGGCGCTCTGCGGTTGGAGATCCTCGACGATCACCGTCGTGCTCCCCGGTCCGCCACTCGAACCCGTGCCCGAAGCGCCACCTGTACCGGAAGCGCCGCCCGCCCCGCCAGCGCCACCGGAGCCGCTCGAGCCACCCGGGCCGCTCGAGCCACCCGACCCGCCGGAGCCACCTTCGGCTGGGGGAAGGAGTGTGGCCAGACTGAGTTCTTTGGCGCCGTCAAGCACTCCCAACGTCTTGCCATCGGTAAGCGGTGCCGTGAGCGCCAATGCACTCGCCGGCAGTTCTTTCGTCGTCGTGCCCACAGAGTTCGCGAGCGCTTCGTCGGTGGTTTCGAAGGTGCTCGCGAGTTCGCCGACCGTTGTCTTGCTGATCGGTTCGCCCACCAGCTTCGACCCCAGCAGCGTTTCCAACTTGCCGGGGTTGACCTCGGACAGCAGCTGTTCGAGCAGCTGTTCTGGTTTGGAAGCAGAGCCGAGCAGTCCGTCGATCAGCTCGTCCGGTTCAGGTGAGCCGAGCCCACCTGAGAGCAACCCGCTCAGGCTCTTGCCTTCGAGTACGAGTGGCAGTTCCAGCCCGAGCAGTTCGGTGGGCGACAACAGTCCTTTCAGTTGGGTGCCCAACTCGGTCGCAAGTTCACCGGGATCGCTCAGCCGACCGAGTGAGTCGCCTTCTCCTGCCAGCGTTTCGATTGCCTTGGTGAGCGCTTCCTGCAACTTGCCGGCCGGTACGTCACCTAGACCTGGCAGCCGTGAAAGCACTTCGCTCAGCTGCGCTGCGCTCAGGTCTTTGAGCGGAACGCCGGAGAGCAGTTCTTGCACTTCGTTCGATTGGAGCCCGTGCACTTCAGCTGGAAGCGTGACGGCAGGGCTCGGGCGGGTCGGACCCGCCCCCGCCGGCGTCGCGGGCAAAACCGCAACGACGATCGCGACGACGGACAGTGCGATGGAGCCGACGATGGCGCGGGGTCGAAAAGGTACCCCCATCGAAGCTCCAGCTGATGGTGTACTCATGGAATCATCCTCCAACTTGTCGTGATGATCCCCCCTATCTGCCTGATCGTGTGGACCCGCCGATTCACATGAATTGATCGTGGGTGCCTACAACAGATGTCCAGCCGGCGTTCCCATCGCTAAGTCCTCGCAGGAAGCCGGTAGCGGCTGTGGACGAACGTAGGGGGTGATCGGCGAAGGCGACCGTGAAGCTGGGCTCCGCGGCAGAAGGCAGTTCGATCATCCAGGCTGCCACCAGGGCTCGGAGCGCCTCCTCGCGCGAGCTATACAGTCCGATCACGTTGGCGACACCCGCGATGTCGAAGATCCGCAGGACCCTCGTGTTCTCGGCCGTGCAAACAACGACCAGCGACCCGCCGCCGGAGGACCGCAGCCTCGCGACCGTCCCCACGAGCACGCCGATGGCCATCGAGTCGATGAAGCTGACCGCCGACAGGTCGATGACCAGCCGTCGCTTGCCGGCGCCGACGTGACTGGAGATCGAGGTCCTCAGCAGCGGACAACTGTCGTAGTCGATCTCGCCGCTCGCGACCAGGACGACCACGTCAGCGCCGCCGTCCAGGCTCGCGGTCGGCGTCTCGACATCGATGTGCAGCTGGCTCACTTCGCTTCTCCCATTCATGAGGGGTCGAGGCCGGCAGCTGCGACGTCGACCAGATCGCGTGGTGCCCAGTCAGCGAAGGTGGTTGGGGACACCGCATAGCGAACATGCCCTCCCGGAAGGCGCCTCAACGGGCTGTGGACGATCGTTCTACGACGCGCTCCTGTCGCGCTCTCCCCAGCGGGCCAGCCGGTCTGCCAGACTGTTCGCCCGCAGGGCCCCGTTAGCTCATCTGGTAGAGCGCCGGACTTTTAATCCGGTGGGGCGGGTTCGAGTCCCGCACGGGGCATTGGGAATGACGTGGAAACGAGGGGTTTCTGGGCGGCGACCCATGCGACACCGGGATTTGGTCCCCGGTTGGTCTCGAGATATGTGCTCTCGGCTGGTCGCCGTCGATCCCTTCGATCCTGCGGATTCCTGGGGGCCGGGCCTGGGCGACGGATGGCGAGACTCGGAATCGGACCGAGAGACGCGAGCTATCACTTCGTCTATCCGGGCGGTGCGTTCGTCGGCAGGCGCTATATCGAGCTGGATACGCGCTGTCTGACCTCGGTGCGCGGGCATGACGTTCGTCGGCTGCTCACGTCCCGACGAGATGCATGTGAATCGGCGTTCCGCCAAGGCGGCCAGTGACCATTCGCCCTCTCTGGGTGAGGGTTCCGTTGAGCTGGCCATGCACGGTGAAATGAGCGACCGCGCTTCGCAGTGAGGCCGATCCGCTGATGGCGACGCCGCGCACGTCGACCAGGTCCTGGGCGATTAGCTTCGTCCCGCGTAGCCGCCAGAATCCGCCTTGCATTCCTCCTCCTCCGAAGGAGAGTTCTATCTGCCCCCACAGATCCTCGAGCGTGCTCGCGGCGGCGGCGGCGACCCGTCCCACCAGGCGTGAGTGCGACGATAGTGGCTGAATCTTGTCGAGCGACGCTGGGGGCAGCGGTAGTGCCTGTGGTTCCTTCGAGGCCGGGCACGACGCGGGCGCGTGCCCGCTTGTGAGGAAGGCGATCATTGCGCGTTGCGCGCAGCCGGTCTGGTCGGTGGTGACGGTCGAGTGCCCGGTGTTCGGGACCCTGAGCAGCGTGGCGTTGCTGTAGGTGGCGGCGATCGTCAGCGCTTGTTCGTAGGGCGTGCGGAGATCCTGGTCGCCGGAGAGGATCAGGGTGGGCGTCGCCGAGACGCCCACCGGGGAGGGCGGCGCGGCCGGGGTCGCGGGCCAGTCCAGGCAAAACGGAAGGTCCGAGTCGGTGACCGCGGTGGCGGGCGCGAATGGTGCCGTGGCGCCCGCGGGTAGCGCGGCGAGCCAGTCGCGAAGGGTGCTGGCTCGTCCCGCGGGAGCGGATTCGGGCGACCACGGCAGTTGGTCCTCGACGCACGCGGTAGCCGCGAACAGCACTCCGGAGTCACCCGAGGCGCTTGCCGGCGCTTCGACCGCGAGCGACCCATCGCCGAGCGAACTGTCGTCGGACGCCGTCCCAGTGCCAGGCAGCGCGCTCGAGCCGGTGCCGGGGCCTTCGGCCTGTAGGGAGTGTGTGAGCTGCGCGAGCGGCGCCACGTCGCCGTGAGCGGCCGCCGCGATCGCGGCCGGCGCGAGCTCGCGTATTCCCGGCGACAGGTCGATCCTGGAGAGCAGACGGAGAACCCCGAGTTCGGTCACACTCGCAGGGCGCAGTCGACCGTGGTCGTTGTAGATGTGCGTGCGCAGCGGGTGGCGGTGCAGGAGGGCAACGAGACGCGTGAGATCCGTGTAGAGGTTGCTCGAGAACGGGCGGCAGGCGCCGGCGCCGCAGACGCCTTCGTCGAGAACCCGGCGCAGTGCGAGCAGACGCGCGAGGCTGAGCGGGTCCGGCCCGGTCGTCGGGACGGCTGAGTCGAGCACCATGCGTGCCACCCCTTGCGGGTGCTCGCGGGCGTACATGCCCGCGACGCGGGTCCCGTAGGAGACAGCGAACAACGACAACGGCGTGCCGCCGAGCGCTTCGCGAAGAGCGTTGAGGTCTTCGACCGATTCCTCGCTTGTGTAGAACCCGCGCGTGGCGCCGAGGGCCGCTCCACACGCACCGAAATACGGCGTCAGCCCCCTGGGCCCTTCCTCCCCTCCAGGGCAGAGCAGGCCACCGGACTGGCCCGTGCCTCGCTGGTCGAACGCCACCAGTTCATAACCCCTAAGCGCCGGGTCGCGCGCGAGCGGCGCGAGGAATCCCTCTAGCGCCGGCAACGCCGGCTGCCCGGGGCCTCCCGCCAGCAACACGATCACCCCCACCCGCGGCGCGCCCGCCGGCACACGCTGGACCGACAGCGCGATGTTCCCGACCGAAGGGTCCTCCCGATCGAAGGGGACATCGAGCGTCGCGCACTGAAGACCAGCGGAAGAGACGAACACCTGCGTGGGACGGCACGGAGTGAACACCAGCGGGGCCGGCTGCGCGTCAGCCGTGGCAGTCAGCCCGAGCGACAGCGCCACGCAAGCGAGCGCGAGCAAGCCGGCGAGCCTACCGTTGGCGCTCACAGCTCCGAGACTCCCATCGCCGCCTCGATCCTCCGCCATATCGCGTCGGAAGCCGTCGCCAGACGCTTGCCAACGAGTGCTTCAAGCCGCTCTACGTGCTTGGCAGCTCGCTTTTCGGCCGGACCCTCATAGGGCCTGAGCAAGTGCATGATGGACCCGAACGACCCCGATCCGATCTGCTCGACGTGAGTGAGGAATTCGCCCACGCTCGGCGACAATTCGGCATAGTCGCTCGTCTTCCACGCCTCGACTGAGCTGCACACATCGGGCGGGACGAGCGCCACTTCCGCTCGTTCTTCGGCTGCCTCCGATCGCACGAGTCGCGTGAGCCTGCTATTGCTCCAGCCCAGGTTGCCGATCGCTTGGTCGAACGCTTCCGTCGCTGAGCGCACCGGCGCCTCGCCCGCGTACCATTCCGCGTCACTCATCTCTTCGCCGAGTTCCTCAAACGCCGCGTCGCGCGGGGCGTAAAGGAAGGCGGAGGGACACTGCGCCGCGACTTCACGCTCGTCCGCTTCCATCGCGGCGATCCTCACTCCCACCAGCGGGTAAGTGGCGTTGGCGTAGGTCGCAGCCGCGCTCAGGTATGCCCGCGCGGCATCGGCTGCGTGCCCAGCCGCGATCGCAGGCACCGGCAGGCCGGCACACACAGTGCACACGAGCAGGCCCACGAAACCCTTCACGCGCTACGACCCAAGTTTCTGATGCCTCAGAGCCTTGACGACGTCACTCGTGAGGGTGGCCGCCACGCCCAAGCAGGCAAGCAAAATTGCGCCAAGTCCGTTCGTGCGATTGCTCCCGTATATCGAGACATGCCTCATGGCGGGGGTACTGTACACAACTCCGGTGATGGCTGAGCCAAAGTGAGGAAGTACGTGGCGCGAGCCAGAAGCCCACGTTCGACGGATGAGCTCGACCCGCAGCTTCTCCTCGTCGACGCTATTCGCGCACGCTTAGCTGGTTGGGATCACCATTCCAACGAAGTGACAGTGTTCGGCGAAGAGGGCTTCGACACGGATGTCGGCGAACTTGTCGAGTTCCCTGTTCTCACCAATGGCGTCGAAGGCGGCCTCAAGTTTGCCGCGTGCTTCGACCGTCGATGGTCCTGCGAACTCGATGGTTTCGAGGGTGTGTTCTTGGCTGCGAGTGCCTGTCACCGCAAGGCCTTCAGAGTTCGTGCTTTCGATCCTGAGGATCACTTCTTTGTCTTCTGCTGAGCATTCGCCGGTCAGCTGTGTCGCGTTGCCCGGCGTCGCTAGGAGCGTCTTGCCAGATCCTTGCGCAGCCGTGATGTTGAAGGACATCGTTCCAGGGCCAGTTGGTCCGGCTTCCCCGTTCAGTCCGGCTTCCCCTCGCAGGCCAGTTTCGCCCTTGGTTCCGATGGCTCCTGGCGCGCCGGGGGGGCCTGTTTCGCCACGCGGTCCGGGTGGGCCAGCCTTGCCTCGCAGCTGCTTCAGCACGCTTGGCTTGATCTGAGCGGTTGACGTGATCAGATACCTGGAAGCTGCGACGCTCGTGCCGCTGAGAGCCACGAATAGCGCCAGCCACGCGACGAGATTTCTCCGTATGGCCTGGCAGAGGCGATGAATCACGACTTCCTCCTGATGCAACTCGATTTGACGGCCACGGTGATCGCGCAAAACCGGGCGTTGGTTTCACATGCAAGAACTACGTCCGCGAACAATACGGGACAGTGCTGATCGCCCGCTCGAAAGATCGGTTCCCCGCCCGTCGCTGCACCGGCCGTCGTAGCAGCAGCTCGGCTTCCTTGGCGCTACACGGCAGGCTTCGCGAGCGGCGGCGTGCGCCCGGCCCACGGGCTCGCCTGCTCGAGCTGCGCGGCCAGCGCGATCAGGCTCGCCTCCTGCCACGGGCCCGCCGTGAGCTGCACGCCGATCGGCAGCCCCGCGTCGCTCCAGTGCAGCGGCAGGCTGAAAGCGGGTAGGCCGGTGACGTTGCCGAAGGCGGTGAACGAGACGCTGCGCACGACGTCCAGCACAGGCTGGTCGGGCGCCGCGTGCTGCGCCTCGAGCACCGACCCGGCGACCGGCGGGACGATCGCGGAGGTCGGTGTGACCAGCACGTCGAAGTCCCGACCCCAGCGGGCGACCTCGCGGCGGCTGAGCAGCTCCAGTTCGCGTGCGGCCAGCACGTAGTCGTAGGCGCCGATCTCATTGCCGCGCCCGCGCTGGTGGGCGATGTGCGGCTCGACCGCCTCCCAGTCCACGCCCTCGTAGTCGGCCAGCCCGCCGACTGTCAGCACGATGAAGGACGGGATCATCGCTTCGGAGACGGTCGGCACCTCGACCTCCTCCACCACGTGCCCGAGCTCCTCCAGCGTGGCCGCCGCCGCACGCGCCGCAGCCACGCACTCCTCGTCGGTGGGGATGCCCAGGGGCGCCTGCGCCATCAGCCCGATCCGCAGCGTGCCCGGCGGAGTGTCCGTCTCGCCGGCGAACGCGCGCGCCGGGGCGGGGGCGTTGTACCAGGCGAGGGGATCGACGTAGGCGGTCGCGTCGAGCACCGCAGCCGCGTCGGCGACGGTGTGCGCGACGACGCCCTCGACCACCGCTCCCAGCCAGCTCTGCGCCAGGCGCGGCACGCGCCCGCGGCTGGGCTTCAGCCCGACGAGGCCGCAGTAGGAGGCGGGGATGCGGATCGAGCCGCCGCCGTCGTTGGCGTGCGCGATCGGGAACATGCCCGACGCGACCGCCGCTGCGGCGCCGCCGCTGGAGCCTCCCGGCGAGTGGTTGGTGTCCCAGGGGTTGCGGCTGATCCCGTAGCGGCTGTTCTCAGCGGCCGTCAGCACGCCAAACTCGGGGGTGTTCGTACGTCCGCACAGCACGAAGCCGGCGCGCACGAGCGCGTCGACGACCAGCTCGCTCTCCTCGCTGGGACCCTCGGGAGCGCCGCGCGAGCCGAACGTCACCGGCCAGCCGGCCACCGGCGTTAGGTCCTTGATCGGGATCGGCACGCCCAGGAACGGCGCCTCCTCGCCCGCCGCCAGCCTGCGATCGGCCTCCGCAGCGGCCGCCCTGCCGGCCTCGTCGTTGCGCCAGATGACGGCGTTCAGCGCGGGGTTGATCTCATCGACGGCGGCGAGGCAGGCATCCAGCAGCTCGACGCTCGAGAGCTCCTTGCGGCGCAGCGCCGCCGCCAGCTCCAGGGCCGAGGACGTCGGGTCGAGCGTAGCCATCGCGGCGACACTACCAGTCTTACTCCGCTCGGCTGAACTCCACGATCGCGATCGTCAGCATCACGAGGCCCAGCAGCGCCACGACCGCCGCCTCGACGAGGCCGGGGACGTGCCAGCTCCACCATGTGACGCCCGGGTCGAGCGCGTGGCGGGCGGCTGCGCTGATGTTCAGGTGCGCGAACACCGCGCGGCGCATCGGGTCGACGGCGTAGGTGAGCGGGTCCAGGCGGTTGAGGATCTCGAGCCACTGCGGCAGGCCCGATACCGGGAACAGCGCGCCCGAGAGGAAGTACATCGGCATGATCGCCATCTGCATGATCGCCATGAACGACTGCATCTGCGTGATGCGCGCGGCGACCATCACGCCGAAGGCGGTGATCGCGAATGCCAGCAGCATCTGCAGCGCGAACACCTCCACGATCAGCGTCGCGTTGTAGGGGACGCCGACCAGACCGGCGAGGCACAGGACGATCACGCCCTGGAAGCTCGCGACGGTGGCGCCGCCGAGGCACTTGCCCAGCACCAGCGAGCTGCGCCGCACGGGCGCGACCATCATCTCTCTCAAGAATCCAAACTCGCGGTCCCACACGAGCGAGGCGGCGGAGAACATGGCGGTGAACATCACCGCCATGCACAGCACCCCTGGGTAGACGAACGTGCGCAGGTTGACGCCGTGCGTGCCCGCGGAGGCCAGGCGCGAGAGGCCGGTGCCGAGCACGAACAGGAACAGGAACGGCTGCATCAGCGACGTCAGGATCCGCAGCCGGTCGCGGCTGAAGCGGATCATCTCGCGCTTCCACACGACCTTGATCGCGCGCAGCTCGCTGCGCAGGCTGCGGGTGGGCACACGCACGCGTGCGATCTCGTGCGGCGTGCGCGACCCGTCGCCGGGCGCGGACCCGTTTGCAACGGGGACGCCGGTGCGCGGCGCTGTCGTCTCGGTCGCCATCAGCTCCTCGCCTCCCTGGCCATCAGCGGCCCATCATCCTCGCGACGTTGCGCATCCTGTCGGTGCTGGTGGACTCCGCGTCGCGGATGGTGGTGCCCGTGTAGGACATGAACACGTCGTCCAGCGACGGGCGGGCGACGCTCACCGAGCGTATGGGGGTGGGCGGGATCCCATTCATCGAACAACCGCGGCACGAACTGCTCGCCCGCGGGTACGCCGAACGTGACCGCGCCCTCCGCGACGGTCGCCTCGATGTCGAAGCGCTCGCGCAGCGCGTCGATCGCCGCCTTGTCGTCGTCGGTCTCGATCTGCACGCGGTCCTTACCCACTTTCGCCTTCAGCGCCTCCGGCGTGTCCAGAACGATGATGCGGCCCTGATCCATGATCGCTATGCGATCGCAGTACTCCGCCTCGTCCATGTAGTGGGTGGTCAGGAAGATCGTGATGTCCTCGCGCGCCTTCAGATCGCGGATGTAACGCCAGATCGAGCTGCGCGTCTGCGGGTCGAGACCCACGGTCGGCTCGTCCAGGAACAGCACGCGCGGGGAGTGCAACAGACCGCGCGCGATCTCCAGGCGCCGCTTCATGCCTCCGGAGAACGTGTTCACCCAGCTGTCGCGCCGCTCCCACAGCCCCACCATCTCCATCACCTGGCGCATGCGCTCACCCACGATCTCGCGCGGCACGCCGTAGAGCTCGGCGTGCAGGCGCAGGTTCTGCTCGGCGCTCAGGTAGCCGTCCAGCGTCGTGTCCTGGAAGACCAGGCCGATGTTGCGCCTGACTTCGTCGCGTTCGCTGACAACGTCGTGGCCGGCCACCAGCGCCGAGCCGCCGCTGGGGGTCACCAGCGTGCACAGCATGTTGATCGTCGTCGACTTGCCCGCGCCGTTGGGCCCCAGGAAGCCGAAGATCTCGCCCGCGGCCACGTCGAAGTCGATGCCGCGCACCGCTTCCACCTGGTCGTAGCGCTTGACCAGGCCGTTGACCGAGACGGCGGCGCTGGGCGCCGTCGTCTCGGAGGCGGTGCTGACTGCTGTAGTCGCTGTCTCGCTCACGTGGTCGCTGTGTCGCTCACCTGTCGTCGTCCACCGTACCGGCATCCGCGCCGGTGTCCGGAGCGGAGCCGCTCTCAGCGCTCTCGCCGGGAGTGTCGCCATCGGCGAGAATCCGGTAGAGATCGCGACGGGTTACCGCGAGCACGCCCGCGGCCTTGGCGATCTGGCTCTCGCTGCCCGTCTTCGTCACCTGCATGAACGCGCCCGCGGCCTCACGCATGAGCCTTCCCAGCTCGTGCCTGCCGTCGGCGCCCTCGCCCGCCTGCTCCCACGGAGCTGGACGGTCCGCGCCCCGCTCAGAGACGACCGTGCGGCCCTCGTCGGTGATCGCGAACAGCTTGCGTCCATCGGCCTCCTGCGTGCGGATCAGGCCCTCGTCCTCGAGCTGCGCCAGCGCCGGGTAGACCGAGCCGGGGCTCGGGCTCCAGATGCCGCCGCTCCGCTCCTGGACCTCCTGCATGATCTGGTAGCCGTTGCGCGGCTCCTCCGCCAGCAGCAGCAGCGCGGCGGTGCGGATGTCCCCGCGTCGCGCCCTGCGTCCGCGTCCGCGCGGACCGCTGAACTGACCCCCACCCGCCCCTCCGCCACGACCGAAGCCGAACGGGCCACCACCGAACGGACCGCCAAACTCGCCGCGGGCCTCGGGGCCGCGTCCGCCCTCGCGGTGGCCGTGACGGCCGTGACGACCCTCGCCACCCTGTCGCGGCGACCTGCAATGGGGCTTTGCGCCCTCTGAATAAATCGCATTGCCAAACATATCTACTTCCTATCTTGAGCTATCTAAGTTGCTACGCGATATATCGTAACAGCAGGGCGCAAGAAATTCAACCCACCGGCGGCGGGCACTCGTCCGGCGCTCACGGGAGCCGGGGGCCCGGCCTATGCGGCGTACCGCTCGGCAGCGCGGGCGCGGGCCTTGGCGGCCTCCACCTCGCGGTCCTTCGGCGGTGCGTTCGTCACGAGCTCGTCCAGAAGCCGCGCGGAGATCTCACTCACAGCGTCCACCGCGCGATCGAAGGCCTCGACGTTGGCCTGCGAGGGCTTCGTGAAGCCACCGATCTTGCGGACGTACTGCAGCGCCGAGGCGCGGATCTCATCTTCGGTTGCCGGCGGCTCGAAGTTGTGGAGGGTGCGGATATTTCTACACATGCTTCGATCGTAATCGATCGTCTTGCGGGCGCCGCTCAGTGACGAAAGTGCCGCACGCCCGTGGCCACCATCGCCGCACCGGCTGCATCCACCGCTGCCACGACCTCCTCATCCCGCACCGATCCCCCTGGCTGGATGATCGCGGTGATGCCTGCGTCCAGGGCGATCTGCGGGCCGTCGGGGAAGGGGAAGAAGGCGTCTGAGGCCAGGGATGAGCCGGCCAGGGCGTCCGGCAGGAATTTCTCGGCCTTCTGGACTGCGATGCGCACGGCGTCCACGCGGCTCATCTGGCCGGCTCCGATGCCGATCGTGGCGCCACCGGCGGCCAGCACGATCGCGTTCGATCGAACGTGGCGGCAGACCGTCCACGCGAACAGCATGTCGCGCCACTCCTCCTCGGTGGGCTGGCGTGCCGTCATGGTGCTCATCTGATCGCGCGTCTCCGAGACGACGTCGTGGGTCTGCACGAGCTGGCCGCCGATCACGGGCTTTGATTCGACCTCGCGCAGCGGCGCCGGCCAGTCGCTCAGCTCGAGCAGGCGCACGTTTTTCTTGACCTGCAACGCCTCCAGCGCCGCGGCGTCGTAGCCGGGCGCGAGCAGCACCTCGATGAACTGCTTGCCGAGCTCCTCGGCGAAGGCAAGATCGACGGGGCGATTCACGGCGATCACCCCGCCGTATGCGCTTTCGGGGTCACAGGCGAAGGCGTGAACGTATGCCTCCAGGCCGGTGGCGCCGATCGCGCAGCCGCACGGGTTGTTGTGCTTGACGATCGCGCACGCGGGCCCTGAGAACTCCTCCACGAGCTCGCGTGCGGAGCTGAGGTCGAGCAGGTTGTTGAACGACAGCTCCTTGCCGTGCAGCTGCTCCACGCCGGCCAGCAGGTGCGTGGGCGAGCCGGCGCGCGCGTAGAAAGCGGCCTGCTGGTGGGGGTTCTCGCCGTAGCGCAGGTCGGTGACCTTCTCGTAGGCGTCGCGCCAGCTCTCCGGGAAGGCCGCGCCTTCGCGCGACGCGAACCAGGTGGAGATCGCAGCGTCGTAGCGCGCAGTGCACGCGAACGCCTTGCCGGCGAGCGCTTTGCGCGTGGCCAGCGACAGCCTGCCGTCGGACTCGCGCAGCTCCTCGAGCAGACGCTGGTAGTCCTGCGGGTCGACCACGACGGCGGCGAACGCGCTGTTCTTGGCGGCCGCGCGGATCATGGTGGGGCCGCCGATGTCGATGTTCTCGATCGCCTCCGCCTCCGAGGCGTCGCCGCGGGCGACGGTCTGCTCGAACGGGTACAGGTTCACGCAAACCAGGTCCACCTGCTCGATCTCCTGATCGGCCGCCGCCTGCAGGTGCTCGTCCTGGTCGCGGCGCGCCAGCAGGCCCGCGTACAGGCGCGGGTGAAGCGTCTTCACGCGCCCGTCCATCATCTCGGGAAAGCCGGTGAAGTCCTCGATCGCGCGCACCGCCACGCCCGCGTCGGAGAGCGCGCTGGAGGTGCCGCCGGTGGAGACGAGCTCCACGCCGAGATCGGCGAGGCCCTGTGCGAACTCGACGATTCCGCTCTTGTCGGAGACAGACAGCAGTGCCCTGCGCACGCGCACCTCGCCCGGCGCCGCACGCTCGACCCCGGATGCGTGGTCCCCCCGGGACGATGCGGTCATCAGATCGCCCTCCGCTGTCATTACTGCGCAGCCTACCCCTCGCCCGAGCGGATCGCCGCGTCCGCGTGGATGGCGATCCGGCGGGGATTGTCCGGGTCGGCGCCCAGCGAGCCGGCCGCGAACAGCGTGACGGCTTCCGGCAGCAGCGAGTGCTCGAGCGGGCGCAGCGCCGCCAGCACCTCGTCCGGGTCGCGCGCGGCGGGCAGCTCGACGGAGCGCTGGAGGATGATCGCTCCGGAGTCCACGCCCGCGTCGACGAAGTGAACTGTCACCCCGAACACCTTCACCCCGTAGGCGAGCGCCTGCTCGACCGCGTGCAGGCCGGGGAAAGCGGGCAGCAACGAGGGGTGGACGTTGATCACGGCGGTGGGGAAGCGATCGAGGAAGGAGGCGCCCAGCAGCTCCATGTAGCCGGCCAGCACGACCAGGCGCGCGCCGCGCGCCACGAGCCAGTCGGCCAGCGCGGCGTCGCGCTCGAGCCGGTCGGCGTAGGAGGAGCGCTCGAATACCGCAGTAGCAACGCCGCGCTCCTCGGCGCGCGCGAGCGCCGGCGCGCCGGCCACGCTGGATGCCACCGCCACGACCTCCGCCTCGCGCCCGTGAACGGTGTCGAGCAGCGCCTGCAGGTTGGTTCCCGTTCCGGATACCAGCACGGCGATGGGCAGTCGCTCAGTCACGCGCCGCTCACCATAGCTGTGAGCAATGTCACAGTGCGCGCTCGCGCGATGACCAACAATTGGAATCGAGGGGGGAGAGGCCTGAGATCCCGACCACAGGACAGGCCAATGCTTGCAGCCATCTTCACCCTCCTCGTCATCCCGCTTCTCGGCTTCGCGCTGCGCTCTGGGCGCACGGACGAGCTGATCGTCCACCGTCCCTACAACAACCGCTACAACGACGCCTCAGGGGCGCGCGAGGACAACCTCAGCTAGCGCGCTCTCGTCAGGCTCCAGCGAGTACTTGCCGGCGGCCCCGTCGCTGCCGGCAAGCGGGTAGTTGCCGCTGAAGCACGCGTCGCAGTGGGTGGCGCTGGTGCCGCGCACCGCCTCGTAGACGCCGTCCAGCGAGAGGTAGTGCAGGGAGTCGCAGCCGAGCTCGGCGGCGACCTCCTCGGTGGTGCGCCCGTGGGCGATCATCTCCTCGCGCGTGGACATGTCGATGCCGTAGTGGCAGGGGTGCTTGATGGGCGGCGCGGAGATGCGCATGTGGATCTCAGCGGCGCCGGCGTCGCGCAGCATCTGCACGATCTGGCGGGTGGTGTTGCCGCGCACGATCGAGTCGTCCACGACGACCAGGCGCTTGCCGGCGATCACCTCGGGCAGCGGGTTGAACTTCAGCCGCAGCCCGTGCTTGCGCAGCTCCTGGCCGGGCTGGATGAACGTGCGCGCGACGTAGCGGTTCTTCACGAAGCCGTCGTCCTGGGGCAGCCCGGCGGCGCGCGCGAGGCCGCGAGCGGCGGGGTTGCCGGAGTCGGGCACCGCGATCACCAGGTCGGCCTCCACGGGCGACTCGCGCCAGAGGATCTCGCCCATGCGCCCGCGCGCCACCTGCAGCACCTGGTCGTTCATGCGCGAGTCCGGGCGCGCGAAGTAGATGTACTCGAACACGCACAGCGCGCGCCGGCCGTTCGGCACGATCATGCGGCTCTCGAGGCCATCCGCGCCGAGCGTGACGAGCTCGCCCGGCTCGACGTCGCGCAGGAACTTGGCGCCGATGATGTCGAACGCGCACGACTCGCTGGCCACGCAGTAGCGGTTGCCGCCGGAGCCGTCCGCGGTGCCGCCGACGCCCTCGACGTGCTCGGGGCCGGATTCGAGCACCCCGATCGACAGCGGGCGCAGCCCGTGCGGGTCGCGGAAGGCGACGACGCGGTCCTTGGTCATGGCCACGATCGAGAAGGCGCCGCGCAGGCGCGGCAGCACGTCGGCGATCGCGTCCTCCACAAGCTCTGCGGGGTGCGTGGCGATCATGGCGGCGATGATCTCGGAGTCCGACGTGGAGCTGAACGTGACGCCGCGATCGAGCAGCTCCTCGTGGAGCTCCAGCGCGTTGATCAGGTTGCCGTTGTGCGCGAGCGCCACCTCGCGGCGCGAGCCGTTGGTGCCCTCCGAGCGCTGCACCGGCTGGGAGTTCTCCCAGGCGTTGGAGCCGGTGGTGGAGTAGCGCACGTGGCCGATGGCCAGCTCGCCGGCGAGCGTGCGCAGGTCGTTCTCGGTGAACACCTGGTTGACCAGCCCCAGCTCGCGGCGCGTGATGATGTGCCCGCCGCGATCGGCCGCAGCTATCCCTGCCGACTCCTGGCCGCGGTGCTGAAGGGCGTACAGCGCGAAGTAAGACAGACGCGACACCTCGTGACCGGGCGCGTACAGTCCGAACACTCCGCACTCGTCGCGCGGTCCGTCACGCATCACGTTCACAAGCTAGCAGGGGTCAAGCGAACAGCTCCGCAAGCGCCCCGTGGGCGGCCCGGAGCTCCTCCAGCGCGATCGCGATCATGGTGCCGGCGCCGGCGCCGGCCTGGTTGATGCTGAGCACGTCCTCGCCGACCCTGCCGATCGGGCGCACGGACGCGGACACGCGCTCGGCCAGCTCGCGCAGGTCCTCGGCGTCGCCGCTGACGACGAAGCCGCCCGGGCCCTCGCCGAAGAGGGCTGCGGTCATGGCCGTGGCGGCCGGCGGCACGCCCTCAGGGCTCGGCTCAGCGGGCTGGGTTGCCTCCCAGAATCCCTCCTCGAGCTCCACCTCCGCGCCCAGTCCGCCGGCGAGGCAGCACTCGGCGAGAGCCACCGCGAGCCCGCCCTCGGCGATGTCGTGGGCGCTGGAGAGGGTGCCCGCGCGGACGGCTTCGCGGACGGTCGCCTGCGCGGCGCGGACGGCGTCCACGTCTACGGCGGGCAGGCCGTCGGGGAGCGCCTCGCCCAGCAGCTTGGCCAGCTCGCCGGCGGCCAGCGACGGCTCGAACGGCCCCACGAGCGCGATGTGATCGCCGGCGCGCTGGAAGCCGAGCGGCGCGGCGCGGCGCGCGTCGGGCAGCCGTCCAACCATGCCGATCACCGGCGTGGGGTAGATGGGGCCGGTGGCGCCCTCGTTGTACAGCGACACGTTGCCTCCCACGATCGGCGCCTGGAGCGTACGGCAGGCGTCGCCGAGGCCGCGCACCGACTCGGACAGCTGCCACGCGATGTGCGGCTTCTCGGGGTTGCCGAAGTTGAGGTTGTTGGTCGTGCCCAGCGGCTCCGCGCCCACGCACGCGAGGTTGGCCGCGCACTCGAGCACCGCCTCCACCGTGCCGGTGTACGGGTCGGCGGCGACGCGCCGGCCGTTGCAGTCGATGCTCACCGCCAGCGCCGAGCCGTCGGGGAGCGCCAGCACCGCCGCGTCCGCCTGCTCGGGGCGGCGCACCGTGCGCGACTGCACGATCGAGTCGTACTGCTCGAACAGGGCTCGGCGCGAGGACAGGTTTGGAGATGAGAGGAGCGCGAGCAGGAGCTCCTGTGGCGTTGACGCCATCGACACGCCGGGCGTGGGCGCCGGTGGAGCGTAGACCGGCTCGCTGGGCTTGCGTGGGTCGATGTCGTAAAGCGGGCAGTCATCGACGAGGGCGGCCACGGGCATGTCGCCGACGAGCTGGCCGTCGCGCAGCACGCGCATGTGCCCGCTGTCGGTGACGGAGCCGATGGCGGAGCCGCCCACCTCCCACTTCTCGCAGAGGGCGAGCACCGCGTCGAGGTTGGCGGGCTCCACGACGCACAGCATCCGCTCCTGGGACTCGGAGACCATGATCTCGAACGGCTCCATGCCAGGCTCGCGCAGGGGCACCTTGGCGACGTCGAGGTCGATCCCAACCTCGCCTTTGGAGGCCATCTCCGAGGCGGATGACGTGAGCCCGGCCGCGCCGAGGTCCTGCAACGAGACGATCAGCCCGCGGTCGAGCAGCTCCAGCGAGCACTCGAGCAGCTTCTTCTCCTCGAACGGGTCGCCCACCTGGACGGTGGGGCGCTTGTCCTCGTCGCCGTCCGCGCCCAGCTCCGCGGAGGCGAGCACCGAGGCGCCGCCGATGCCGTCGCGCCCGGTGGACGCGCCGAACAGCACCAACACGTTGCCGGGCCCGGCGGCGGCGCTGCGCACGAGCCGCTCGCGGGGAGCCAGGCCGAGGGCCATGGCGTTCACGAGGCAGTTGCTCTCATACGGCGCCTCGAAGTACACCTCGCCGCCGACGGTGGGCACGCCGATCGAGTTGCCGTAGTGGCCGATCCCCGAGACGGCGCCGTCGAGCAGATAGCGCGAGCGGGTGCCGGCGGGGCCGGCGGTCGGCTCCCCGAAACGCAGCGAGTCGAGCACGGCGATCGGGCGCGCGCCGATGGCGAAGATGTCGCGGAGGATGCCGCCCACGCCGGTGGCGGCGCCCTGGAAGGGCTCCACGGCGGAGGGGTGGTTGTGGGACTCGACCTTGAACGCGCACACGAGGCCGCCGCCGACGTCCACCGCGCCGGCGTTCTCACCCGGCCCCATCACCACGTGCGGGCCCTCTGTGGGCAGCGTGCGCAGGAGCTTCTTGGAATGCTTGTACGCGCAGTGCTCGCTCCACAGCAGCGAGTACATCGCCAGCTCCACCTGGTTGGGAGCGCGCCCCTGCTTGATGCACACGAGCTCGTACTCGGCGCGGGTGAGGCCGAGCGCGAGCGCGTCCTCGACGGTGGGTGGGGCATCCGCGGTCGTCATCTCGCCGTCATGGTGTGACGGATGTGTGCCGGGTTTGTGAAAGGGCGCGGTGTGTATGTGCTCGCGAGAGTTTTGTGTGCCATGGCTATACAGAGTCCGGAAGAGGAGACCCCACCCCTTTCACATTTAGATAGGCCATCGGGCAACCGCGCCCTCGACGGCCAGCCGCATGGACTCGAAGATCTTCAGCCCGTCTGCGGAGCCACCCGTCAGCTCGTCGACGGCGTGCTCGGGGTGGGGCATCAGGCCGAACACGTTGCCCGCCTCGTTGCACACGCCGGCGATGTCGTGCAGCGATCCGTTGAAGTTCTCGCCGGGCGCGTAGCGGAGCACGATCTGACCGGAGTTGTCCATGGCGGCGAGCGTGTCGGGATCGGCGTAGTAGCGCCCCCAGGCGTGCTTGGCGGGGATGCTGAGATGCTCCCCGAGGGCGCACGCGCGGGTGAACGCGCCGCCGCTGCTGAGCACCTCGAGCTCGACCTGCCGGGAGGTGAAGCGCAGGTTGGCGTTGACGAGCAGCGCGCCGGGGAGCAGACGCGCCTCGCAGAGAACCTGAAAGCCGTTGCAGATCCCCAGCACGAGGCCGCCGTCACGGGCGAACGCGATCACGGACTCCATCGCGGGAGAGAAGCGCGCGATCGCCCCCGCGCGCAGGTAGTCGCCGTAGGAGAAGCCGCCTGGGACGACGATCGCGTCGGCCCCTTTGAGGTCGCTGTCGGCGTGCCAGATCAGCTCGGCGTCGCCCACGCGGCGGGCGGCGTTCAGCGCATCGACCTCATCGCACGATCCGGGAAATTGCAAGACCCCGAACTTCACGTCGCGTCAGGCGCTGCCGTCGCCGTCGAGCAACTCGACCTCATAGTCCTCGACGAGCGGGTTGGCGAGCAGCTTCTGGCACATGGGCTCGAGCTGCGCGGCGTCCTCGACATCGAGCTCCACGAGGCGTCCGACGTGGACGTTGCCCACGCCGGCGAAGCCGAGTGCCGGCAGCGCGCGCTCGACGGCCACGCCCTGCGGATCGAGGATCCCCGCCTTGGGGCGGATCAGAACACGTGCTCTCACGCGACTGCGGTGCGGTCGAGCCACGCCTGGAAGGGCTCGCCGGTGATGCGCTCGTACGCCTCGACGTAGCGCGCGCGGGTGCCGGCGACGACGTCGTCGGGGATGGCGGGCGCGGGCGGCTTCTTGTCCCAGCCGCTCCCGGACGCCCAGTCACGCACGTACTGCTTGTCGAAGCTCGGCTGCCCGCGCCCCACCTCGTAGCTGTCAGCGGGCCAGTAGCGGGAGGAGTCGGGGGTGAGAACCTCGTCGCCGAGCACCAGTCCGGGCCCACCGCCGTTGGCGACGCTGTCGTCCAGGCCGAACTCGAACTTGGTGTCGGCGAGAATCACGCCGTTGGCGCGGGCGTGCTCCGCGGCGAACGAGTACAGCTCGACGGAAGCGTCCCTGACGCGCTCCATCAACGCGCGATCGCCCACCAGCGCGACGGCGCCCTCGAAGTCGATGGCCTCGTCGTGGCCCACGTCGGCCTTGGTGCTGGGGGTAAAGATCGGCTCGGGCAGGCGCTCTGACTCGCGCAGCCCCTCCGGCAGCGCAATCCCCGACACGGACCCGGTGGCCTGGTAGTCCTTCCAGCCGGAGCCGGTGATGTAGCCGCGCACGACGCACTCCACCGGCAGCATCTGCAGCCGGCGCACCACCAGCGCGCGCCCGCGCGCCGGCTCGGGCACGCCGTCGGTGGCGGAGATCAGATGGTTGGCGACGATGCCGGCGGTCTTGGCGAACCAGAACACGGACAGCCCCGTGAGCACCTTGCCCTTGTCGGGGATCGGCGTGGGATGCACCGCGTCATACGTGGAGATCCGGTCGCTTGCGACCATCAGCAGCGGCGCTGCGCCGCCGGTCTCCGGCACGCCGTCGGCGCCTGCCAGGTCGTACATCTCGCGGACCTTCCCGCTGGCGATTAGGGGCAGATCGAGCGTGGCGGAGGTCACTTGTCGCGATGCTACCAGCGCATGGCGACCGGACGCCGGCGCGCGTGCGTCACTCGATGTCGTCGAGCCGCGCGAGGATCTCGTCGGCGTTACGCGTGTAGTGGGAGTAGTCGAAGATCTGCTCGAGGTCGAGGCCGGCGGCGCGCTCGTCGGCGGCGAGCAGCTCCCGTAGCTGAATGCCGTCGTCCCAGGCGCGCTGGGCGAGCTCCTGCACGACCCGGTAGGCGTCGTCGCGGGATGAGCCACCCTCGACCAGGGCGAGCAGCACCCGCTGGGAGAAGAGGGCGCCGTGCGTGAGCTCGAGGTTGGCGCGCATGCGATCGGCGTCCACGGTCATGCCCTGCACGAGCGCGATCGCGCGGTGCTGGAGGTAGTCGAGCAGGATCGTGGAGTCGGGCAGGATCACGCGCTCGACGGAGGAGTGGGAGATGTCGCGCTCGTGCCACAGGGCGACGTTCTCGAGCGCCGCCTGGGCGTTGCCGCGCAGGACGCGTGCGAGACCGGAGATCTGCTCGCTCTTGATGGGGTTGCGCTTGTGCGGCATCGCGGAGGAGCCCTTCTGCCCGGCGCGGAACGGCTCCTGGGCCTCGCGCACCTCCGTGCGCTGCAGGTGGCGGATCTCGGTGGCGAAGCGCTCGAGGCCGGCGCCGGCGAGCGCGATCGCGCTGAGCAGCTCGGCGTGGCGGTCGCGGGGCACGACCTGCGTGGAGACCTGCTCGCGCGCGAGACCCAGCCGGCCGAGCACCCCGGCCTCGAACTCGGGGCTGGTGGCGGCGTAGGTGCCGACCGCACCCGAGACGGCACCGACGGCTACTTGCTCGAAGGCGCGCTTCAGGCGCTGGGCGTTGCGATGCGCCTCGAAGGCGAAGCCGGCCAGCTTGATGCCGAACGTCGTCGGCTCGGCGTGCACGCCGTGCGTTCTGCCCACGCATAGCGTGTCCGCGTGCTCGCGTGCTCGCGCGGCGAACGCAGCGGTGAGCGCTTCAGCCCCGGGCACGATCACCTCTCCGGCGGCGCGCAGCTGCAGCGCCAGGGCGGTGTCGAGCACGTCGGAGGACGTCAGGCCGAAGTGGATCCAGCGCCCCGCCTCGCCGACGGAGGCGGCGAGCACGTCCACGAACGCGGCGACGTCGTGCTCGGTGACGAGCTCGCGCTCATCGACGGCTTCCACGGTGAAGCTCGCCCCGCGGATCGCAGTCAACTCGGCTGCCGTGGGACCGTCATCCCCGAGCAGGCTCGGTAGCTCCTCGCATGCGGCGATCTCGACCTGGCGCCAGGTGTCCATGCGCGCTTCGTCGCTCCAGAGGGAGCCGAGCTCGGGGCGGGTGTAGCGGGCGATCACTGCAGCTGATTATCGCTGCCGGCCCGCCTCGAAGCTCTTACGGCTACTTGTTGGCGGTCAGCCGCCGAGGATCTGCGCGGCGAGGATCGCGGCGTTGCGCGGGTTGTCCAGGCCGACGCAGGCGACGGGCACGCCGGGGGGCATCTGCACGATCGACAGGATCGCGTCGAGGCCGCCGGCGGCGCTCAGGCGACCAGACAGCGGCACGCCGATCACGGGCAGCTCGGTGTGTGCCGCGACGGCTCCCGGCAGAGCCGCGGAGATGCCGGCGCCGGCGATGATCACGCGCAGGCCGCGCATGTGCGCGTTCTTGGCGTATTCGGCCACGACGTCGGGTTCGCGGTGGGCGGACATGACGCGGACCTCGTGCATGATGCCCCGCTCCTCGAGCTCGTGCGCGGCCTTCTCCATGGTCTCCATGTCGCTCTTGGAGCCCATGACGATGCCCACGCGCGGGGCGTCGACGTCGATGTCGTCGAGCTGCGCCTGTACTTCCGCTTCTCCCATCGGCTCGGGCACGAGCGATATGCCCGGCGTGCCGGTCGGTCGGCCCTCATGCGCGGAGGGGTCGTCCCCGCGCGCGAAGAGGCCGCGCTCCCCCCGGCCGTGCCCGTGGGGGCTCAGATGATCCATGCGTATCTCCCTGTCTGCCTGGCGGCTGTGTGTGGCGACTGTGTTCCGGACGACGATGCGGCGCACGTTACAGAGACGCGATGAAGTCCTCCATGGGGATCGCCGACAGGGTCTCGTAGCGGGCGGTGCCGCGCGAGCCCAGCTCCAGCGACACGCGCGCCATGGTGCCGTCGTCGGGCGCCTCCACGATGGAGATGAAGTCGACGTGGCCGAGCGTCGCCCACTGCGCCTTGACGGTGGCGCCGAGCTGCTCGACCTCCTTGTTGACCTCGAGGATCCGCTGCGGGTTGTTCTTGACCGTCTGGACCCCCTCGGGCGTGAGGGTCGTGAGCATTACGTAGGTGGGCATGGTGGTGCTCCTCCGAATCGATGTCGCGTTGCTCGCTGAGGCGGACATCCGCCGTATGCGGTTGTACCCGATCGCGCCGGCGATCGCCACCTGCGGGCGGGGCGGCTCCTAGCCGTTGTGTGTCGTCTGCACCGCCACGATCTGCGAGAAGGCGGCCCCGATCTTCTGTTCGTTGGTGTCGGGCGATAGGTCGGTGCAGACGAGCGACAGGACCGTTTCCGCTTTCACGGTCACGGCTGCCTCCAGGGAGAGCGTCGCTTCCCCCACGAATGCTGTCGACTCCTGTGCGAGGCCGGTATCCCAGCCGGCTGTGTCTGCTACCGCGCCCGGGCCTCCGACCAGTAGTTCGCACACGGCCGCCGCCCTGATGCCCGCGGTCGCGGTCGAGGAGACGACCGTCTTGGCTGACACGGTGTAATTACCGGCGGGTACCGCCTTGAAGACGACGGTCACTTCTTTTTTGGCCGTGAATTCCGTCAACGCCGTCGCGCTGGCCGAATACCCATTCACGACCCCGTTGGCACCGGCACCGCCCGTCAGACCAGTTTTCCCGGTGGGACCGATTTTGCCGGTCGCACCCGTCCTGCCGGTCGCACCCGTCCTGCCGGGCGGCCCCGGCGTGTTCCAGGAAACCCGCAGCTCGTGCCGCCGGCACGCCGGCTTCCTCGTGAACACGCGGGCTGCGCCCGTTCGCTTGTTCACACAGGCGTAGAGGGTCGCGGCACTGGCCGCCGGCGCCGCAGCAAGCGCCACCAGCGACGACGCAGCGAGCACGACGATGATGGGCGCAAAACGGCGGTTGACAACTGGTGAATGCATCGGGACAGCTCCTTTGTCGTCGGTCGACCGATCGCTGATCGCGACAGTTCCTACTTACGAAACGCACCCTGGCGCCCAAAGGTCCGCGCACCCGGGACGATTTTCGTCGCTGCGCATGCTCGCAGCTTCGCGATGGGATCGCCTGCAGACAGACGGACGCTGTCCGCTCGGCGGCGTACCCTGCCGGCAAAACAACCTGCAAACGGGGGGCTATGTTCAGATCGGGCCGTAAGTTCAGCTACGCAAATGTGGCCGCAACACTCGCGCTGTTCTTCTCTATGAGCGGCGGAGCGCTGGCGGCGAGTCACTACCTGATCAACTCGACGAAGCAGATCAACCCGAAGGTCCTGAAGTCGCTGAAAGGCAAGACTGGTGCCACGGGTCTGACAGGCGCGATCGGCACGACCGGGGCCACTGGCGCCACTGGCGCCACGGGCAAAGAAGGTCTGCCAGGCAAAGAAGGGCCGCAGGGGACAGCACTTGCCTACGCTCACGTGTCCTACCTTGGCGTCCTCGAAACGGCCAACAGCAAGAACGCCGGGACTGTGGAACATCCGAGCGAAGGGATCTATTGCTTTTCGCACCTGAGCTTCACTCCACATGATGTGCAGGCAACCGTCGACTACAACGAAGGCGGTGGAGAGCCGGGGATCGCAGCGACTCTCGGGGTCGGCGAAGGCTCTGGGTGTCCCGCAGGCACTCAGATTACCGTCGGAACTCTTGAAGCGGGAGCCCTTTCTGGCCGAGCCTTCTTCCTTGCAATCAACTAGCTGAGGCTCCATGCCGGAACGTTCGCCAGGAGGCGCCCGCGTGCTCCTGGCGGACGGTCGGCGCCCACTGCGTCGCCTGTTGGTGGGGGTAGGGCAAGCTCCAACGAGCCGTCGCGGTGGCCCGGCTCAGACAGCGTCCGCCGTTTGAGCAGCCTCCCCCACCACGACCTTCTCCAGCGCCAGCTCGCCTTCGCGCGTGTCCACCGTCACGGCGTCCCCAGTACGGATCTCGCCGGAGAGCAGCGCCAGCGCCAGGCGGTCCACGAGCTGCTTCTGGATCACCCTGCGCAGCGGGCGCGCGCCGTAGGTGGGGTCATAGCCCATGTTCGCGATCAGCTCGCGCGCCTTGTCGGTGAGCGTCACCTGCACGCCCCGCTCGGCCACACGCTCGATCACGCGCGCCACCTGCAGGTCGACGATCTCGGCGATCTGCTCGCGCGTGAGCGAGTCGAAGCGCACGATGTCGTCTAGGCGGTTGATGAACTCCGGCTTGAAGTGCTCCAGCAGCGAGGTGCGTAGTTCTGCGTCGCGACTGGCCGCTGAACCGCTGCCCTCACCGGTGTGGAGGTTGGAGGTCATGATCAGGACGGTGTTCTTGAAGTCCACGGTGCGGCCCTGCCCATCGGTGAGGCGGCCGTCGTCCATCACCTGCAGCAGCGTGTTGAACACGTCCGAGTGCGCCTTCTCGATCTCGTCCAGCAGCACCACCGAGTAGGGGCGGCGGCGGACTGCCTCCGTCAGCTGGCCTCCCTCTTCGTAGCCCACGTATCCGGGGGGCGCGCCCACCAGGCGCGAGACCGAGTGTTTCTCCATGTACTCGGACATGTCGATGCGGATCATCGCGTCCTGTGAGTCGAACATGAACTCCGCGAGCGCGCGGGCGAGCTCGGTCTTGCCCACGCCCGTGGGGCCGAGGAACAGGAACGAGCCGATCGGGCGATCTGGGTCCTGCAGTCCCGCGCGCGAGCGCCGCAGGGCGGTGGCGACGGCCTCGATCGCCTCGTCCTGGCCGACGACGCGTTCGTGCAGGCGCTCCTCCATGTGGATGAGCTTCTCGGTTTCGCCCTCCAGCAGCCGGCTCACCGGGATGCCGGTCCAGCGGGCCACCACCTCGGCGACGTCGTCCGCGTCGACCTCCTCCTTGAGGAACACCGGATGGGCCTGTGCCTCATCGACGGCGGCTTCGCTCTCGGCGGATTCGTGCTCCGCGAGCTGCTTCTCCAGTTCGGGGATCTCTCCATAGCGGAGCTCCGCGGCGCGCTGCAGGTTCGCTTCGCGCTCGGCCCGTTCCGCTTCCACTCGCGCCTGCTCGAGACGCTCCTTCAGTTCGGACACGCCCTGGATCGCGTCCTTCTCCTTCTGCCACTGCTCCTTCATCGTGTCCGAGCGCTCTTTGAGGTCCTCGAGCTCGCGCTCGATCGCCTCGCGCCGTTCCTTGGACGCCGAGTCCTTCTCCTTGCGCAGCGACGTCAGCTCGATCTGCAGCTGCATGATCCGGCGGTCCACCTCGTCGATCTCGGTGGGCAGCGAGTCGATCTCGATGCGGATCTTGGACGCCGCCTCGTCGATCAGGTCGATCGCCTTGTCCGGCAGGAACCGGTCGGCGATGTAGCGCTGGGACAGCGTCGCGGCGGCGATCAGCGCGCTGTCCTGGATGCGCACCTTGTGGTGCACCTCGTAGCGCTCCTTCAGGCCGCGCAGGATCGCGATCGCGTCCTGCACGGAGGGCTCGCCGACCATTACCGGCTGAAAGCGCCGCTCCAGGGCGGCGTCCTTCTCGATGTGCTTGCGGTACTCGTCCAGCGTGGTGGCGCCCACGCAGCGCAGTTCCCCGCGAGCGAGCATCGGCTTGAGCAGGTTCGCCGCGTCGACCGATCCCTGCGCGGCGCCTGCGCCGACGATCGTGTGCAGCTCGTCCAGGAACAGGATGATCGTGCCCTCGCCGTCGGCCACTTCCTTGAGCACGCCCTTCAGGCGTTCCTCGAACTCGCCGCGGTAGGCGGCGCCGGCGATCAGCGCGCCCATGTCCAGCGCGATCACGCGGCGGTCGCGAAGCGTCTCGGGGACGTCGCCGTCGACGATCCGCTGGGCCAGGCCCTCGACGATCGCGGTCTTGCCCACGCCCGGCTCGCCGATCAGCACGGGGTTGTTCTTGGTGCGGCGGCTGAGCACCTGGATCACGCGGCGAATCTCGTCGTCGCGCCCGATCACCGGGTCGAGCTTGCCCTGCGCTGCTGTCTCTGTGAGGTCGCGGCCGAAGCGCTGCAGCGGGGTCTGCTCCTCCTCGGAGGCAGACGCCTGGGCGCCGGGGCCGGCTCCGTTGGGCGGTGTCATCGTGGCTCCTGCGTGTGCTTGGGGTTGGGTCGTGGGTTGGGTCGGAAGGGCGAGCGGGCGTCGGCGGCGCGCACGAGCTCCAGCCCGCCGCGGTAGGGGACGGTCAGCTCGGCGCGGAACGAGCGGCGCACCTCCTCGAGCTCGTTGGCCAGGCGCACCTGCGCCTTCAGCGCTTCCAGCTCGATCTCTTCGATCCGGGCCTGCATCCCCTCGATCTCGTCCTCCAGGCGCAGCACGCGCTCGACGCCGGCCAGGTTGAGACCCAGGTCGGCGGTCATCTCCTGGATGCGGCGCAGCTTCTCCACGTCCTCCTGCGAGTACAGGCGCGTGCCCTTGGGCGAGCGCTGGGGCTCGATCAGCCCGCGCGCCTCGTACATGCGCAGCGTCTGCGGGTGCATGTTCGCGAGCTGCGCCGCCACGGAGATCATGAACACGCCGCGGTCGGTCTCCATGTGCACGCGCAGGACCGGTCCTCGGCCCGGACGCCGAACGGGGGCGGGGGATTCGCCGTCGGCGCCGGCCATCAGCTGTCGCCTCCCTTGCCCGCACGCTCCCCGCCGGAGCCGGAGCCGGCGGCGGTGCCGGTGCCGGTGGATGACGCGGACCCGTTGCCGAACAGTCCCGCGCGGGGGTTGGTGGTGCCCATCGTCTTGGACAGCTCCTCGATCGCCTGCTCCTGCTCCTTGCTGAGATCCTGAGGCACGTCGATGACGAAGCGGTAGTGGATGTCGCCTCGCTCGCCGTTGGCACCGGCCTTGCCGAGCTTCGGGGGGCCCTCGCCGCGCAGTCGCTGGACGGTCCCGTGCGCTGTGCCGGGGCGCACGCGCAGCGTCTTGGTGCCGTTGAGCGTCGGCACCTGCACCTCCGCGCCGCGCAGCGCCTCGGGGATGCTCAGCGGGACCTCGACCTCGAGGTTGTCTCCCTTGCGCTTGAACAGCGGCGAGGCGTCGACGTGGGTGATCAGGTAGAGGTCGCCCGGCGGTCCGCCGTTGCGCCCGGGCTCGCCCTTGCCGGCCAGGCGGATGCGACTGCCGTCGTGGACGCCCGCTGGGATGTTCACGCGCAGGCGCTTGACGGTGCGCACGGCGCCGGCGCCGGCGCAGGTCGGGCAGGGGTCTTCGATCACCGTTCCCGTGCCGCCGCACAGCGAGCACGGCTGGGAGATCGAGAACATCCCCTGTCCCTGCGTCTCGATCCCGCGGCCCTCGCAGCGCGGGCACACCGACGGGGCGGTGCCCGGCTTGGCGCCGGTGCCGTGGCAGGTGGGGCAGGTCGCGTGCATGGGCACCTGCAGCGGCACCTGCGCCCCGGAGACGGCCTGGTCGAAGGAGATGGACACCTGCGCCTCCAGGTCCGCGCCCCTCTCCGAACGGGGTTTCGTCCGCACGCGCCGGCCGCTGGTGGAGCCGCCGAACAGGTTGGACAGGATGTCGCCCATGGAGGAGGCGTCGAAGTCGAAGTTGCCGAAGCCGCCGAAGCCGCCGCCGGGGCCCGCTCCGCTGGCGAACGCGCCGGAGCCGCTGTCGTACTGCTTGCGCTTCTCCGGGTCCCCCAGCACGTCGTGGGCCTGGGAGATCTCCTTGAAGCGCGCCTCCGCCTGCTTGTCGTCCGGGTTGCGGTCCGGGTGGTACTGGCGGGCGAGTTTGCGGTAGGACTTCTTGATGTCCTCGGCGGTCGCCTGCTTGTCGACCCCGAGCGTCTTGTAGTAATCGGGTCGCGTTGCCATTCGATACCCCGTCCTATGCAGCCACGAGCACGCGCGCCGGGCGGATGATGCTGGCGCCCATGCGGTAGCCGGGCTGGTAGACCTCCACCACCGTCCCGCTCTGGGCCCCGTCGGGGGCCTGCGGGGCTGTGGCCACCGCCTCGTGGACGGCCGGGTCGAAGACCTCTCCCGTTGGGGAGAAGGACTGGATGCCCACGCGCGCCAGCGCAGCGCTCAGCTCCGAGCGCACGAGGCGCACGCCCTGCAGCAGCGGATCGTCCTGCGCCGCTGCCTCCAGCGCGCGATCGAGGTTGTCGAGCGCGGGCAGGAGCTCCTTGACCAGCGAGCTCACGCCGCGCTCCTGCGAGGCGACGGCGTCGCGCGCGACGCGCTTACGGTAGTTCTCGAAGTCGGCCTGCGTGCGCTGGGCGAGCGCCAGGTACTTGTCGCGCTCGGCCGCCATCTTCATCAGCTCGTCCAGGTCGCCCTCGATCTCAGCGGCCTCCCCCTCCGGGGACGATGCGTCGGCCTGTTGCAGCGACGGCACGTTGCCCTTGGCCGCGCCGTCCCCGGGCGCGGCTGCGCCTGGGGACCGACTGGGCTCCTCAGCGGCAGAGCGGCCGGGAGCGGCCGCGGGCCGGACACCGCCGTCGGCGGTGTCCTCACCCTCGGATCGGTCGAGCGTTTGCTCCCCCTTCGGGGACGATGTGGCGTCGGTCATCTGCGCCTACGCCTTGGGCTCGTCTACGACCTCTGCGTCGACCACGTCCTCCTCGTCGGAGGATGAGGCCTCGCCCGCACCGTCAGCGGACGCCCCGTTTCCGGAGGCCGCAGCCTGCTCCTGCGCGCGCTGGTACATCGCCTCGGAGACCGCGTGGAAGGCGGTCTGCAGAGCCTCCGCCTTGGCGTTGATCGCGTCCGGGTCCTCGGACTCGAGCACCTCGCGGATCTCCTTGATGGCCTCTTCGATGCGCGACTTGGAGTCGGCGTCGACCTGGTCACCGAGGTCGGTCAGCTGGCGCTCGGCCTGGTAGGCGGCGTTCTCGCCGTTGTTGCGAGCCTCGGCGAGCGCCCGTGCCTTGCGGTCCTCCTCGGCGTGGGACTCGGCGTCGGAGACCATGTTCTTGATCTCGTCGTCCGACAGCCCGGAGCCGGCCTTGATCTCGATCTTCTGCTCCTTGCCGGTGCCGAGATCCTTGGCGGACACGTTGAGGATGCCGTTGGCGTCGATGTCGAACGCGACCTCGATCTGCGGGATTCCTCGCGGGGCCGGCGGGATGCCGGTCAGCTGGAACTTGCCCAGCGACTTGTTGTACTGGGCCATCTCGCGCTCGCCCTGCAGCACGTGGATCTCCACCGACGGCTGGTTGTCCTCAGCGGTCGAGAAGACCTCGCCCTTGCGGGTCGGGATCGTGGTGTTGCGCTCGATCAGCTTGGTCATCACGCCACCCTTGGTCTCGATGCCGAGGGTCAGCGGCGTCACGTCCAGCAGCAGCACGTCCTTGACGTCGCCGGCCAGCACGCCCGCCTGGATGGCGGCGCCGATGGCGACCACCTCATCGGGGTTGACCCCGCGGTGTGGCTCTTTGCCGGTCAGGTCTTTGACCTTCTCCTGCACCGCCGGCGAGCGGGTCATGCCGCCGACGAGCACGATGTGATCGATCTCCTTGACGCCCTTGTTTTTGGCGTCGTCCATCGCCTGGCGCACGGGGGCCACGACGCGGTCGAGCAGATCCGAGGTGAGCTCGGAGAGCTTGGCGCGGGTGAGGCGCGTGTCGAGGTGCTTGGGGCCGGAGGCGTCAGCGGTGATGAACGGCAGGTTGATCTGCGTCTCCTGCGTCGTGGACAGCTCGATCTTGGCCTTCTCGGAGGCCTCGTACAGACGCTGCAGCGCCATCGGGTCGGCGCTCAGGTCGATGCCCTGGGACTTCTTGAACTCGGACACCAGCCAGTCGACGATCGCCTTGTCGAAGTTGTCGCCTCCCAGGTGGTTGTCACCGGCGGTCGACTTGACCTCGAACACGCCGTCGCCGATCTCCAGCACGGACACGTCGAACGTGCCGCCGCCGAGGTCGAACACGAGGATCGTCTGGTCGGACTCCTTGTCCAGGCCGTACGCCAGCGAGGCGGCGGTGGGCTCGTTGATGATGCGCTTGACGTCGAGGCCGGCGATCTTGCCGGCGTCCTTGGTGGCCTGGCGCTGGTCGTCGTTGAAGTACGCGGGGACGGTGATCACGGCGGAGTCGACGCGTTCGCCCAAATACGCTTCCGCGTCGGACTTCAGCTTCTGCAGGATCATCGCTGAGATCTCCGGCGGTGAGTGCTGCTCGCCACCGGCGTCAACGCGGGCGTCGCCGTTGGGACCGGAGACGACCTTGTAGGGGACGATCGACTCCTCCTCGTGCACTTCGGCCTCCTTGCGGCCCATGAAGCGCTTGATCGAGAAGACGGTGTTCTGCGGGTTGGTGACGGCCTGGCGCTTGGCCACCGTGCCGACGAGACGCTCACCCGAGGCCGTGAAAGCGACAACTGAGGGGGTCGTGCGACCGCCCTCGGAGTTCTCGATGACGGTGGGCTCGCCACCCTCCAGCACGGCCATGCACGAGTTCGTCGTGCCGAGGTCGATGCCTATGGTCTTGGCCATGAAAAAATGCTCCTTCTAAGACGCTTGATAAATCTTAGTGGCAGTGTGGCAGATTTTCTGCCGGACGTCAAGTGGTGCTTCTCAATGCTCTTCCCGTGTAGTAGGTCCTGGCCGCATGCAGCCAAGCGGGGCTGTGCGCGCATGCACGCCCGAAATGGCAGACCAGGCCGCATGCGGCCTGGTCCCGGACGGTGCATGCACCGTCCGGCCGGGTGGCGCATGCGCCGCCCGGAACAGCATCAGCTGAGGGCAGGGGCGCCCGAGTGCGGGTCGAGCCGCCGTGCAGCAGCACCCCCCAAATCGGGGGTCTTTGGACGCGCGCGAGTAACACGCGCCGTGCGCGCGAGTAGGTTCGATACATGACCCGCCTCGAGCGCAACGCCAACATCACCGCGGTCGTCGTCCCGTTCCTGGGCGTGATCGCGGCGGCGGTGCTCCTGTGGAACCGCTTCCTGGGCGTGCGCGACCTGGCGATCTTCGCCGTCATGTACCTGCTGACCGCGCTCGGCATCACCGTCGGCTTCCACCGCCTGCTCACCCACCGCGCCTTCCAGACGCGCCCATGGCTGCGTTACACGCTGGCGATCCTCGGCTCGATGTCGCTGCAGGGCGGCGTGATCGACTGGGTGGCGGACCACCGCAAGCACCACACGTTCACCGACGAAGAGGGCGACCCGCACAGCCCCCACGCGGGGCACGGCGCCGGCCTGCGCGGCATGGTGGCCGGCCTGTGGCACGCGCACGTGGGCTGGCTGTTCGAGACCCACGGCCAGGCATCCTCCAAACGGTACGCGCGCGATCTGGTCGAAGACCCGACCATGCGACGCATCAACAAGAACTTCCCTCTGATCGCGCTCGGCTCGCTCGTGCTGCCGTTCCTCGCGGGCTTCGCCCTCAGCGGCGGCTCGCTGGTGGACGGCGGCCTGTCCGCGCTGCTGTGGGCGGGACTGGTGCGGATCTTCCTGGTGCACCACATCACCTGGTCGATCAACTCCATCTGCCACTTCTTCGGCAGCCGGCGCTTCGACACCGACGACCAGTCCACGAACGTCTTCTGGCTCGCGCTGCCCTCGCTGGGCGAGGCGTGGCACCACAACCATCACGCCTTCCCCCAGTCCGCCTTCCACGGCCTGCGCTGGTACGAGCTCGACCCCTCCGGCTGGCTGATCCTCGGCCTGAGGCGCGTGGGGCTCGCCTGGGACGTGGTCACCGTCACGCCCGAGCGCGCCCGCGCCAAGCTGAACGGCGCCGGCACCTCCGCGCAGAGCGGCGCCGCATCCGCGCCCAGCTGAGCGCCGGGAGCGCTACCTTTCGCGTATGAACATGGTCCCGTCGGGGCCGATCAAGCCCCGGCTGCGCGGAGTGCTGCACGAGTACGGCTTCTTCGTGTCGCTCGTCTGCGGCGTGGCGCTCATCCTCGCGGCATCCGGCGGCAAGGCGCGCGTCGCGGCCACGATCTACGCGGTCGCCGTCTCCGGGCTGCTGGGCACGAGCGCGCTGTATCACCGTGTCACCTGGCGACCGGCCACCCGCCGCTGGATGCGCCGCCTGGATCACTCCATGATCTTCGTGCTGATCGCCGGCACCTACACGCCCGTGGCGCTGCTCGCGCTGAAGGGGTCGCTCGCCAACACGATCCTGATCGTGATGTGGGCGGGGGCGCTTGGCGGCGTGATCTTCAAGCTCCTGTGGATCGACGCGCCCAAGTGGCTGTTCGCGACTGTGTACACAGCGCTAGGTCTCGTCACCGCCGCCGTCTTCGGGCAGCTGCCCGCCGCGATCGGCTGGCTCGGCGCAGCCGGGCTGGCCACCGGCGGCCTGCTGTACCTGATCGGCGCGATCGTCTACGCCAGCGGCCGGCCGAACCCCTGGCCGAAGGTGTTCGGCTACCACGAGATCTTCCACGCGCTGGTCCTCGCCGCCGCCGCGCTGCAGTACGCGGTCATCGCGTTTGCCGTCCTGCCCCGCGGCTGAGGCGGCCGCTCCGTTACGCGAAGTCCTTGCGGCTCGGGCACATCCGCGCGAGCGCGCATTCCTCGCAGGCAGGCGAGCGAGCGTGGCACGTGCGTCGGCCGTGTCGGAGCAGGTTGACGTGCAGCTCCAGCTCCTGGCCTGGCGGCGTCAGCGCGAGCATCTCGTCGTGCAACTCCTCGAACGGAGCGCCGGCGCGCAGCAGGCCCAGGCGCGTGCCCACGCGCGAGACGTGCGTGTCGACGGGAACGTCGCGCAGGCCATATGCGAACAGCAGCACGCACGCCGCCGTCTTGCGCCCCACGCCGGGAAGCGCCACCAGGTAGTCGCGCGCCTGCTCGATCGGCACGCTCGCCAGCCAATCCAGTGAGAGCGGCTCGATCGCGCGCAGGATCGCCTGGATGCGGACCGACTTGACCTTCGAGATCCCGCCGGGACGGATCGCCTCCTCCACCTCGGCCACCGGCGCATCGCGCACCGCCCGCCAGCCGCCGCGCTCGCCGCCGCATCGTCCCCGGAGGGGGAAGCGCTCGCGCAGCCGCAGGTAGGCCACGTCGCGATTGCGATCGTTGGTGGATTGCGAGAGCACCGTCAGCACGAGCTCGGCCAGCGGGTCGCCGTGCGGGCGCATCAGCGGCACGCCGTAGACCTCGCGCAGGCGTTCGCGGATCCGCACAACGCGTGCGCGTGTGGGCGCTGTCCAGGCTGGGGCCTTGCTGGGCACCGGATCACGGTATACGGCGGGGGCGCCGGCGCCGCGGCTATATCCTCGCCGCGGTGCCAGAGGCGAGCGACCAGATGAGAGGGCTCGCGCGCGCGGCTCCTGCAACGGCGCTCACGGCCGTGCTCGGCGTGGTGTACCTGATCGTCGCGCCCGCAAGCCCAGATCTGGCTGCCGCGAGCTATCGCAGCAACCTGTTCTCGACCGCCGGCTTCACGCTGTGGGACAACTCCTGGTACGGAGGGCACCACCTGCTCGCCTACTCCGTGCTCGCCCCCGCGCTGGGCGCGCTGATCGGGCCGCAGCCGCTGGCGGCGATCTCGATGATCGTCGCCACAGCGCTGTTCGCGCTGCTGATCGACGGGTTCTTCCCCACCCGAGCCACGCGCATCGCAGCGGTGTGGTTCGCGATCGGCGCGTCTGTCGCGCTGCTCTCGAGCCGCGTGCCCTTCGACCTCGGCCTGGCGATCGGGCTGGGTTCGGCCCTTGCGGCCGTGCACGGACGGCTGCGGTGGGCGCTCGTGCTGGCGGTCCTCTGCGCCGTGGCAAGTCCCGTCGCCGGCGCCTTCCTGGCACTCGCGTTCCTGGCGTGGGCAGTGGCCGGCCCGGCGCGGGCGTGGCCCTTGGGACTGACCGTCGCGTCGCTCGCCCCCATCGGCCTGCTCGTGATCGCGTTCCCGGAAGGCGGCGCGCAGCCGTTCGTCGGCTCCGCCTTCTACCCGGCGCTCGTGGGAGTGCTCGTCATCGGCGCGCTGATGCCATCCGAGCAGCGCGTGTTGAGGATCGGCGCGCTGCTGTACGCGGTCGCGCTCACCGGCTCCTACCTCCTGCCCACCGCCGTCGGCGGCAACGCCGACCGACTGGGCGCGCTCGTCGCAGGACCGGTCGCGGCGTGCGTGCTGGCGGGCGCCGCGCGCGGCAGCTACCGCTTTCGAGCACTGATCGTGCTCGCGCCGTTGCTGCTCTACTGGCAGGTCAACGCGCCCATCGCCGACTTCGAATCGACGCTCGGCAACAAGTCCGTCAACGCATCGTTCTACACGCCGCTGATCGGCGAGCTGCACTCGCTGCACGTCGGCTACGGCGCGCGACCTGCCCGCATCGAGGTGGTCGCCACCGCCGACCACTGGGAGGCGCGCTGGATGGCCCCGCACGTGATGATCGCGCGCGGCTGGGAGCGCCAGCTGGACGTGTACCGAAACGGCATCTTCTACGAAGAATCGAAGCCGCTGACGGCCGCGCGCTACAGAGCATGGCTCGAGGAGAACGCGATCTCCTACGTGGCGCTACCGGACGCGCCGCTGGACTACTCGGCGCAGGCGGAGGCGCGCCTCCTACGCAGCGGGCGGGCCACATATCTGCACGAGATCTGGCACTCCAAGAACTGGCGCCTGTTCGCTGTCAGCGACGCGGCGCCGCTCGCCGGCGCGCCCGCGGTGCTCGACAGCGTCAGCACCGACTCGCTGCGACTGTACGCGCCGCGTCCGGGGACCTACACGGTGCGCGTGCGCTTCACGCCCTACTGGGCGCTCGCCAGCGGGAGCGGCTGCGTGGCGCGCGCGCCGGAAGGATGGACCGAGGTGAGGGCGCGCCGTGCGGGCAGCTTCCACGTGATCGTCAGCTTCTCGCTGGCACGCGTGTTCAGCGAAGCTCCTCGTTGCCGCTGATCATCGTCTAGGCTCTCCATGTTGATGGTCGCTCGCGCTCGTCTACTGCAGGCGCGCGTCCTGCCGCGCGGATGGCTGGACGTGCTGCGGCAGGTCTCCCTCTTCGGCGCCGCCTACCTGGCGTACCGAGTCGTGCGAGCCGTCGTCGCGGGAGACGCCAACATCGCCTTCGCGCACGCGCGCGATCTGATCTCGCTCGAGCGCTCGCTGCACGTGTTCGTCGAGCCCTCGATCCAGGCGTGGGCCTCGAGCAGCCACTTCCTGATGGTGGCGGCCAGCTGGACGTACGTGAACGCGCAAACGAGCGTGACGGTGGCGGCGCTCATCTACCTGTACCTGCGCCACAACCGCAACTTCTACTTCGTGCGCAACATGTTCATGATCGCCATGGCGATCGCGCTCGTCGGCTACGTCGTGTTCCCCACGGCGCCGCCGCGCTTCTTCCCGGAATGGGGCTTCATCGACACCGTCTCGAACCTAACCGGCGTGCACGTCTCGCACACCAGCGCGGCGATGACGAACCTTGTCAACCCGTACGCCGCCGTGCCCTCCATGCACGTGGCGTTTGCGCTGATGGTCGGCTGGTCGCTGGCACGTCTGGTGCGCTGGCGGATCGTGCGCGTGCTGTGGCTCCTGTACCCGTTCGTGATCGCATTCGTGATCGTGGTGACCGCCAACCACTTCCTGTTCGACGCGTTCCTCGGCGCGGTCACCGCCGGCGTCTCCGCCTACGGCGCCAGGTGGCTCGCGCGCGCCCGACCGAACGAGTGGCGCTTCTCGAACGTCTCACGCGCCAGGCTGACGGCGAGCGGGTAGAGCAGCCGAGCGCTGATGCCGTCACCCAGGCAGCGGACCCCTTCGACACGCACCCGCAGCGGCACCTACCGCGCGGGTCGCACCCGCGCGCGTGCGCCCATCGGCGCGGGGGAACGGCGCGAGCTCGTACGCAACAGGCTGATCGAGTCGCGGCTCACGCCCAACACGATCTCGCTCACCGGCTTCGTGCTCAACGTCGTCGCCGCAGTGCTCGTGTGGGAGCGGCTGTTCTTTCTCGGCGGCGTCGCCTTCATCGTCGGCTCGGTGATGGACACGCTCGACGGGCGCTACTCGCGCATGTCGGGCAAGGGCACCCCGTTCGGGGCGTTCCTGGACTCGACGCTCGACCGCATCGAGGAGGGGATCGTGCTGACCGCCGTCGCCGGCTACTTCGCGCTGCACGGCAACCGGGTCGCCGCCGCCGCTGTGGTCGTCGCCGTGCTGGCGTCGCTGATGGTCAGCTACACCCGCGCCCGCGCGGAGGCGCTGGGAGTGGAGTGCAAGGTGGGGATCGCCACGCGTCCGGTGCGCGTCGTGATCCTCGCAATCGGCCTGGTGTTCGCGCGGGGCGCCTCGCTCGGCAACTTCGAGCTGTTGCAGCCGGCCGTGTACGTCCTCGCGGCGCTCAGCGTGATCACCGTTGCGCAGCGCATCTGGCACGTGCGCCGCGAGCTGTCCGTGTGACCTCGAGAGCCCCGCGGAGTAGTCTCTTGCGACGCCGGGCGGGGACCCGCTCTCCAACCGGGCGTCACACCTGAGAAGCAGGGAGCCTCGACAGGCTGCCTCGACCGGGCGCTTGCGCCCTCGCAAAGGAAATCTCACTCGTGATCAAGGAGCACAGCAACGGCCGCGCCGCCAGCTTCGGCGCCGCCTCACAGAACGGCGCCAGCCGCTACCAGTCCGAGAAGGTGCGAGTCGCGATCATCGGCGTCGGCAACTGCGCCTCCGCGTTCGTGCAGGGCATGCACTACTACCGCGACGCCGACCCCGACGCGCGGGTCCCCGGCCTGATGCACGTGGACCTGGGCGGCTACCACGTCCGCGACATCGAGTTCACCGCAGCCTTCGACATCGACTCCACCAAGGTCGGCAAGGACCTCGGCCAGGCGATCTGGGCCGGACAGAACAACACGATCAAGTTCGCCAAGGGCAAGCATGCCGTGCCCGCCAAGCTGGGCGTGCCCGTGCACCGCGGCATGACCCACGACGGCCTCGGCAAATACCTCAAGGAGAAGATCAAAAAGGCCCCCGGCGAGACCGCCGACATCGTAAAGATCCTCAGGGACACACACACCGACGTGGTCGTCTCATACCTCCCCGTCGGCTCCGAGGACGCGACCAAGTGGTACGTCGAGCAGGTGCTGGAGGCGGGCTGCGGCTTCGTCAACTGCATCCCCGTGTTCATCGCCCGCGAGGACTACTGGGACAAGCGCTTCAAAAAGGCGGGGCTGCCGATCGTCGGCGACGACATCAAGTCGCAGGTCGGCGCCACGATCGTGCACCGCACGCTCGCGCGGCTGTTCGCCGAGCGCGGCGTTGAGATCGAGCGCACCTCGCAGCTGAACGTGGGCGGCAACATGGACTTCTACAACATGCTCGAGCGCGAGCGGCTGGAGTCCAAGAAGATCTCAAAGACCAACGCCGTGACCTCGATCATGGACCACGAGCTGCCCGCCGGCGACATCCACGTCGGCCCCTCCGACTACGTGCCGTGGCTGACCGACCGCAAGTGGGCGCACATCCGCGTCGAGGGCCAGGCGTTTGGCGACGTGCCGCTGAACCTGGAGCTGAAGCTCGAGGTGTGGGACTCGCCCAACTCGGCCGGGATCGTCATCGACGCAGTGCGCTGCTGCAAGCTCGCGCTGAACCACGGCCTGGGCGGCCAGCTGGACGGGCCGTCGTCCTACCTGATGAAGTCGCCGCACACGCAGCGACCGGACGAGCAGGCGCGCCGGGACACCGAGGCGTTCATCGCGCGTTATGCCGGACTGCCGAGCACGCGCAGCGGCGGCGCCAAGCGGACCGCCAAAGCGGCGGCGGCCAAAGCGGCAGCGGCGGCGAAACCGGCGGCGGCGAAAGCCACCCGCGCGGCGAGCGCGAGTAAACGCCGCACGGCCAAAGCGACGGCGGCGAAGTAGCCGCGCCTTGCGCCCGATAGCACCAGCCCACCCGCAGACGGGATGATCGTGGCGCGTATGGCCGCTTCGTTCTCAATCGCTCACGTCACGCCGTATCCGTGGGAGGCCGAGGACAACGAGGTCAACGCGCACGTGAAGCGTGTCGCGGCGGCGCTGTCCAAGCGGGGCCACCGGGTGCTGGTGCTGGCCCCGTCGCGCTCGCAGGAGCGGGTGCGCGCGTCGCGCAAGGCGCTACGCGCCGCCCGCGGCGGACCGCAGGGGGCGGCATCGCTGCTCGAGGGCACCGATCGGGGAGCGCCACGAGTGATCGCGGTGGGCGAGGTTCTCGACTTCCCCGGGCCCACCGGCCCCGCACGTGCGGGAGCCCGCCGGCGAGCCTCCGCGTTGCCGATCGACGTCGCGCGCACTGTCGAGGAACTGCTGAGCACGGTCCCGCTCGACTTCGTCCACGTGCACGAGCCGTTCGCGCCGAGCACCTCCAACGCGGCCCTGCGCCACTCGCGCGCGCTGAACGTCGGGTCGTTTCACTCCTCCACCGAGCGACTGCTCTCGACGATCGTCGCGCGCCGCTTCGTCGAGAGCTTCTTCGGCCGCCTGGACGCGCGCACGGCGAGCCTGCCGGCGACCGCCGAGCTGATGAGCAGTCACTTCCCCGGCGAATACCGCCTCGTGCCGGACGATGACGAGGCCGCAGGGGAGATCGAGCGGATCTACAGCGAGCTCGCCGCACGGAGGCACTCCACGGAGGGCGACCGCGCGCTGCGCCAGCGCCTGTCCACGCGGCCGCTGATCGACGTCGACCTGCACATGCACACCGACCACTCCGGCGACTGCGCCACGCCGGTGGAGGTGCTCCTGGCGAGCGCGCGCGAGCAGGGCCTCGGGGCGATAGCGGTGACCGACCACAACGAGATCTCCGGTGCGCTGGAGGCCAAGGCGCAGGGACCTGCGGCCGGCGTGAAGGTGATCGTCGGCGAGGAGGTCAAGACCGCCTCCGAGGGCGAGGTGATCGGGCTGTTCATCAAAGAGAAGATCCCGCGCGGGCTGACCCTCGCGGAGACGATCGCCGAGATCAAGCGCCAGGGGGGGATCGTGTACGTGCCCCACCCGTTCGACCGCATGCACTCGGTGCCCGACTACGAGAACCTGCTGAAGGTGCTCGACGAAGTCGATGCGATCGAGGTGTTCAACCCGCGCGTGGCGATCAACGCGTTCAACGACGAGGCCGTGCGCTTCGCTGCCAAGTACCGCGTGATCGCCGGAGCGGGGTCGGACTCCCACGTCGCCCAGGGGCTCGGCTCGGTACGCATCCGCATGCGTGACTTCGACGGGCCGCAGGAGTTCATGCAGTCGCTGCGCGACGCCGAGATCCTCACGCGCCCCTCCTCGCTGCTGTATGTGCAGGCGCTGAAGTTCCTCCAGACCCGCGCCACGCCGCGTTCAGCGCGCCGGGCGAGCAAGGCGCGGCGCCTGAAGCGACTGAACCGCGCCCACGGCGGCGGCGGGCGGAGGTAGGGAGGGCCGAGTACGTGACGAAACCACGGGACGGTCGAGGGTCGAGCGGGGGGAGGACGCAGGGAGCGTGGCGTGCTTTGCACGCGAGCGACCGAGGACGCTGCCCCGCGATGTGCCCTCGGCCGTCCCGCAACTACTGATGCACCGTCAAGGACAAGACGACCCCTCGTCAAATCCCTCGGGACCGATGCCTGTTACCGATGACGAGATCCGCGAGAAGTACCTCGAGCGAGCAATCCGCGAGCTCAACACCTTGACGCGCGAGCTGCAGTCCTGCCCGCACTGCCCGCGGGGCAACCTGATGCCGGTGCTCGGCTCGGGGCACCCGCAGGCGGACATCATGCTGCTGAAGTACTCAGCGCGGCCTTCGGAGGTCGAGGAGGGGGTCGCCTTCTACGGACGCGCCGGCGGCGCGCTGATGAAGTCGCTCAAGCGCCTGTCGATCGATCCGCTGGCTGTCTACGGCACGCTGTGCGTGAAGTGCCCGCTGAGCGACGCCTCGCTCGCCGACTTCGCGTGCGTCTCGCGGGTGGTCGAGGAGATCGCCATCGTGCAGCCGAAGATCGTCGTGGTGATGGGCCCCGACGCGCTGGCCGCGCTCGGCGACATGGAGATCCCGCTGGCACGGGAGCTGCGCGACGCCGTCGGCGAGATCCAGCAGCTGACGCCCACCATCGACGCGCTGTACGTGCCGAGCATCGACGAGTCGCTGGACGAGCAGGACGCCAAGCGCGACTTCTGGGCCGCCTTCCGCGTGCTCGGCGACTGGTACGCCGCGCAGCCGCCGTACTGACGCGCCCGCAGGGACGTACCGCGCGGGCACGTGCCGCACGAGAGGGCACCCTACGGGATGCGATAGGGCTCGCTAGGTCGTGAGCACGATCTTGCCCAGCTTGCCGCCGGCCACGAAGCTGTCGTAGGCCGCCGCAGCCTCTGCAAGCGGGAAGGTCTGGGCAATGGGCACGCTCAGGGCGGGTGGGCTGCCTTCGAACAGGGGCAGCACCTCGTGTTCGAGTCGACGCGCCGCGAGCGCTTTTTCCTCCGGCGGGCGCGCACGCAGCGTGGACCCGTGGATGCGCGCACGCTTGCCCATCAGCGCCAGCAGGTTCAGCTCCGACGTCGCGCCCGCGGAGACGCCGATCACCGTGATGCGTCCCCGTGTAGCGAGCGCCTGCAGGTTCTCGCTCATGTTGGGCGCGCCGACCAGCTCGAGGATCACATCGAACGGGCCGCGCTCGGCGAAGCCCTCCGGCGCGATCACCTCCCCACCCAGCGCCGCCACCTGTGCGCGCAGCTGCTCGTTGCGCACGCTCGCCGTGACCCGAGCGCCGATTGCGTTGCCGAGCTGGATCGCCGCGGTGCCAACGCCGCCCGCGCCGCCGTGCACCAGCAGGTGCTCGCCCGAGCGCAGCTCCGCTTGGTCGATGAGCGCGTCGTGCGCGGTCGTGAAGACCTCCGGCAGGCCGCCCGCCTGCACCCAGTCGAGGCTCTGCGGGACCGGCATCAGCTGGCGCTCGTTGACGGTCACCAGCTCCGCCTGCGCGCCGCCGCCCACGATCCCCATGACCTTGTCGCCCACCGCGAAGCGTTCCGCGCCCTCGCCCAGCTGCGCCACCTCGCCCGCGAACTCCATGCCCGGGATGTCCTGCGGCGATCCCGGGGGAGCCGGGTACAGGCCGCGCCGCTGCATCATGTCCGCTCCGTTCAAGCCGGCCGCGTGGACGCGGACGAGCACCTCACCAGCGCCCGGGACGGGGTCCGGGTGCTCCTCGATCACGATCTCCTTCTCGCGGATGGTCGCTGCGCGCACGCGCCAATCCTATGCGGCGCCGGGCTGCGGCGAGGCGCAGAACGCGCACTTGCGCGCCTGGCGCGGGATCTCGCTCAGGCACTCCGTGCACGGCGTCGTCTCAGACTCGGTGTCCTGGCCGGACTTGCGGCGCGCCATCAGCGCGTTCACAGGCTTGACCACAAAGAAGAACACCGCCGCAGCGATCGACACGAACGCGATCAGCGAGTTGATGAAGGCGCCGTAGCGGAACCGGCTGTGGTGGATCGTGAAGAACAGGCCCGAGAAGTCCGGTTTGCCGATGATCGCCGCCACGATCGGCGTCAGCAAGTCGCTGACGAGCGCCGTCACCACCGCCCCGAACGCCACCCCGATCACGATGCCCACCGCGAGATCGACCACGTTGCCACGAAGCAGGAATTCCTTGAACTCCTTCGCCATCCGGTCCCCCTATCTAGAAGTCAGCCCAGCTCACGCGGGGCCGCCGGGTCCAGTCAGCGGATCTTCGCAGCCGGCACTGACGTGCTTCTACGCAGGCGGAGCGGGAGAGGGCGAGGCGCTCCGCGAAGTGCCATCGGCTCTCTCGAACAGCGCCACGCACTCGATGTGGTGCGTCTGCGGGAACATGTCCACCGGTCGCACCTTGCGCAGCACCCAGCCTGCCTCGACCAGTTCCGCGGCGTTGGGGGCCAGGGTGGTGGGGTTGCACGAGACGTACACGATGCGCTTGGGCGCCGCGTCGATGATGCGGCGCACCACCTTCTTAGAGAGGCCCGCGCGCGGTGGGTCGACGATCACGAGATCCGGGCGGCCCGCGCGCTCCACCAGCTCCGGCAGCGCCGTGCGCGTGTCGCCCGCGAAGAAGTGCACGTTCCTGATCTCGTTGCGCCGTGCACCCGCGATCGCGTCCGCCACCGCCTGCTCGATCAGCTCGATGCCCCACACCTCGCCCGCCCGCTGCGCCAGCGTCAATGCGATCGTGCCGATCCCCGAGTACAGGTCGTATACGCGCTCCCAGCCCTCCAGCGCCGCGTACTCCTGCGCGATGCCGTACAGCAGCTCCGCCATCTCGGTGTTCGTCTGGAAGAACGCCTCCGAGGAGATCAGCAGGTCGAGCTCGCCCAGACGCTCCGGCAGCTCCGCCTCGCCCCACACCAGCTCCGTCTCGCCACCAGCCGTCGTCTCCGCCAGGCTGCGCGAGCGCGTCCACAGGACGCCGCTCAGGCTCTCACCCAGCTCCTTGCTCAGAGCCGCCGCCAACTCGCCCGCCTCCAGCTCGCCGTCCGTGGTCACGATCCGCACCTGGAGCTTTCCCGTGCGCCTGCCTTCGCGCACGACCAGGTTGCGAAGTCGCACGCGGCCGTCCGGCGCCGGCCCCACACGCTCGCCACGATCGGAGCGGCCGGAACGGGGCTTGCCGTCCACCTCCTCGGGAGAGTCCGCACCGTCGGCGTAGTCCGCATCGCCGGAGCGACCGTCACGGCCCCGCCGGCTGCTGCGCTCCCACGCGCTCAGGCCCTGCGCGCGGCACCAGCTCAACGCTGCGACGCGCGCGAGGTTGCCTCGCTCTGACGCCAGCAGGCAGTCCTCCATCGCCGTCACGTGGTTGCCGCCCGCCGGCGCGTGGAAGCCGCACACCAGCTCCGACTCAGGTGAGTCTCCGCCACCGAACGAGTACTCGAGCTTGTTGCGGTAGCGCCACTGCTCCAGCGCCGGCACGATCTCCTGCAGCTCGAAGCCGTCCAGGTGGCCGATCCGCCGCAGCGCCTCGTCCACCTGCGCGCTCTTGATCTCCAGCTGGCGCTCATACGGGATCACCTGCCACGCGACGCCAGGGTGGTCCGCTACCGGCGCGATCCGCTCCGCGCTCGGCTCCAGCACCTCCAGCGTGCGCGCGTGCGCGTAGCTGCGCTTGCGCTTGTGCACCACCGCTCGAACCCTGTCGCCCGGGATCGCGCCCGCAACGAACACCACGTAGCCGCTATCGCCCAGGCGCGCCACGCCCTCGCCGCCAAACGCCAGCGCGTCGATCGTCAGCTCCAGCTCGTCGCCCCGCTGCGGGCGGGCGGGGGCGGTGTCCGCGCTCATCGCTTCGCGCTTGGCGCCACGAGCAGCTCCAGCAGCGCCTTCTGCGCGTGGCGGCGGTTCTCCGCCTGATCCCAGATGCGCTCGCGCGAGCCGTACAGCACCTCCGCCGTGATCTCCTCGCCGGGGTGCGCCGGCAGATCGTGCATCGCGAACGCGTCCGGCGCGGCCGCGTCCAGCAGGGCGTCGTCCAGACGGTACGCCGCCAGCGCGCGGCGGCGCTCAGCCGCCGTGCTCTCGTCGCCCATGCTCACCCACACGTCCGCGTACACCGCGCAAGCCCCCTGCACCGCCCCGTACGGGTCCCTATGCAGGGTCACCTTGCCGCTCGCGTCGGCCGGCAAGGCCAGGACGTCCTCCAGCGCGTAGCCCTCCGGCGAGGCGAACGCCACGTGCATGCCCGCCAGCGCGCCCAGCACCGCCAGCGAGCGCGCGATGTTGTTGCCGTCGCCTATGTACGCCAGACGCAGGCCCTCCAGCGCGCCGTACGCCTCGCGCAGCGTCATCAGGTCAGCCAGCGCCTGGCACGGGTGATGGCCCGCGCTGAGCATGTTCACGATCGGCACCGAGCTGTACTGCGCCAGCTCCTCGAGGATCTCATCCGCTCCCGTGCGCAGGCCCACCGCGGCCACGTGCCTGGAGAGCACCAGCGCCGTGTCGCGCGGCGCCTCGCCACGGGACAGCTGCAGCTCATCCGAGCGCAGCACCACCGCGTGCCCGCCCAGCTCCTCGATCCCCACCTCGAACGACACCCGCGTGCGCGTCGACGGCTTTTCGAAGATCAGCGCGACGCTGCGGTCCGCCAGCGCCCGCGAGGACAGCGGCTCGCGCTTCAGCTCCAGCGCACGGTCCAGCAGCGCGTCCAGCTCGGACGCGCTCAGCTCTGCACCTGTGAGGAAATGACGTGCGCTCATCGAATCGGCCAGTGTAGGCGCTACTCGGCAGGCTTCCGGACCAGAGCCAACCACTGGCCCCAAGATCAGGTTCGCAACTGGGCGGAGGAACGCTCTGCGCCCCCGAAGCCGCCGTGTGCAATCGTCCGGCTGCATGAACTCGTCCAGGAGGGGATCGCCGCTCATGAGAACAGCCGTCGCCGCAGTGCTAGCCAGCTGCGCGCTCGTGCTCCTCGCCGGCTGCGGATCGTCAGGCAGCTCGACCGCCGGCAGCACCAGGACCGCCACCGCCACCAAGTCCGCCGCCACCACCAAGAGCAGCGCCGAGGGGATAAAGGTCGACACGACTCCCAAGTTCGCTTCGCCATCGGCCTCCACGCCCGTGCAGAGCGGGACCGTCCAGATCGCCTACCGCAACATCGCCATCGCCCCCGACACCGTCCGCGTCAAGGTCGGCTCGACCGTCAGGTGGACCAACTACGACTCCGTGCAGGCCAATGTCACCAGCGTCGGCGCCGGGCCCCAGCGGATCGCCTCCAAGAACTTCGGCGAAGGCAAGAGCTTCGAAGTCGAGGTCGAGAAGGCCGGCGTCATCCACTACGAGTGCACGCTGTTCCCCGCCACCATGAACGGGACCATCGAAGTCGTCAGCTGACGCGCGCGGGGCTCTCGCCGAAGTCCGGCAGGCCCTCCTCCGGCGTCGACGGGGTCGCATACATGCGGCGGGGGATCCGCCCCGCCCCCCGCGCCAACCGTCCGGCCTCCACCGCCGCTCGCATCGCGCGCGCCATCGCCACCGGGTCCTGCGCGCGGGCGATCGCAGACGCCGCCATCACCGCGTCGCAGCCCAGCTCCATCGCCAGCGCCGCGTCGGACGCGGTGCCGATGCCCGCGTCCAGCACCACCGGCACGTCCACCGCCTCGCGGATCAGCGCGATGTTGTACGGGTTGCGGATACCCATGCCGCTGCCGATCGGCGAGCCCAGCGGCATCACAGCCGCGCAGCCGATGTCCGCCAGCCTGCGCGCCAGCACCGGGTCGTCGGTCGTGTACGGCAGCACCACGAAGCCCTCGTCCACCAGCTCCTCCGCCGCGCGCAGGAGCTCGGGCGCGTCCGGCAGCAGCGTATCCTCGTCGCCGATCACCTCCAGCTTGATCCAGTCCGTCGCAAACGCCTCCCGTGCCAGGCGCGCCGTGATCACCGCGTCGCGCGCCGTCATGCAGCCCGCCGTGTTCGGCAACAGCTCCACGCCCGCATCCGCCACCACGTCGATCAGCGAGCCACGACGTTTGAGATCCCCACCCGGGTGGGCGGGACCCAATCGCCGGAGCGCCACCGTCACCAGCTCGCAGCCGCTCACCGCGATCGCCTCCGCCAGCGTCTCCAGCGACGGGAAGCCACCCGTGCCGAGCAGCAGGCGCGAGCGCATCTCCCTGCCTGCGATCGTCAGCGGTGGGCCCAGCGAATCGGACATCCTCAGATCATCCTCCCTGCATCGCGCTCAGCACCTCGACGCGCGCATCATCATCGAGCGCGAACGTCTGCCACGCGGCGCGCGGCACGACCTCACCGTCCACCGCCACCGCAACCCCACGCGCGTCCAGGTCCAAGCCCACGCGGGCCAGCGCCGCGGCCACCGTCTCGCCCGCCTGCATGTCCGAGCCCTCGCCGTTGACCACGATCATGCCGGCGCACCCACAGCCCTGAAGCGCTCCGGAGAGCAGGCAGACAGCAGGGAGTCGAGCTCAGCGGGGGCATCCGCCGGCGCGGAGCCGCCCTCGAGCAGCCCCACCACCAGCTCAGCCGTCAGCGGCGCCAGCAGGATCCCGTTGCGGTAGTGGCCCGTCGCCCAGATCACGCCGCCGACGGCCGCCCTGCCGATGACCGGCGCGTTGTCAGGCGTGCCCGGCCGCAGGCCCACCGACAGCTCCTCGATCTCCAGCTCGCTGACTCCCGGCACCAGCTCGTGCGCGTCGCGCAGCATCTCGTACACGCCGCCCGCGGTCGGCGCGAGCTCGTAGCCCCGCTCCTCCACAGTCGCACCCAGCACGTAGCGCCCGTCCTCGCGCGGGACCACATAGCCGCCCCCAAAGCGCACCACCCGCCGCAGCAGCCCCGGCCCCGCCGGGTCGCGCAGACGCAGGATCTGACCCTTGACCGGACGCACGCGCACGCCCGCGTGCGCCGGCAGACCCTCGATCTGCTCACTCCACGGGCCCGCCGCCAGCACCACCTGGCCCGCCCGCACACGCTCGCCGCCCTGCAACGTCACGCCGGTGGCGCGCTCGCCCGAGTCGTCCAGCTCCACGCGCGCCACCCGCGCATGCTCGCGCAGCTGCACGCCGTCGGACTCGCACGCCTGGCGCAGCGCAGGCAGGACCAGGCGCGGGTCGACCGAGTGATCGTCCGGCGCCTCCAGCGCAAGCCGCAGCGTCGGGGCGAGCGCCGGCTCTCGCTCGCGCGCCTCGCTCGGGCGCAGGCGCGCCACCTCCAGGCCGAGCGAGCGTCGAAATACGAGCTGGCGCTCCAGCTCGCGCGCCTCGTCCTCGTCGCGTGCCACGAGCAGCGTGCCAGTGCGCATCAGGCCCACCGACGCGCCCGTGCTCTCCTGGAGATCAGACGCGAACCCCGGCCACAGCTGCAACGAGCGCAAGCCCAGCTCCAGCACGCGGCGGCCGGCATCCCCGAACTCCACCTCCACCACCGGCGCCAGCATGCCCGCCGCCACGCGGGAGGTGCCTGCACCCGCCACGTCGCGCTCGAGCACCGTCACCTTCATGCCGCGCCGGCGCGCGCGCCACGCGACCGCCATGCCGACGATGCCGCCACCGACCACAACCACGTCCGCTCGCTGCCCATCAGGCATGCAGATGATGCTAGCCCGCAGTGGCGCTCACGACTCGAACGGCGCCAAGCGCACCGCCAGCGGCAGGCCGCAGCGAGCCAGCAGGCTGAAGCGGCCGCCCGGGACCGCCCTTGCCTCCGCTTGGATCATCGCCACCAGCTCGCGCTTGAAGTCCCCGCGCGGATGGCGGCGCAGGACCTCCTTCACGTTCGCCGGCGCCACGTCCCACATCCGCAGCCCGGCACCGTCCACCATCGCGCCCCACTGCAGGTAGCAGCCGAGCGACCCGTCGCGCTCCAGCGCGACCCCCGGCGTCGTGTGCACGCAGATCGCGTCCGCAAGGGTCAGCGCGCGCTCGTCCTCCACGCCCGCGCTCGATGCGCACTCGAGCGTCCGCTCCGCGCTCGCCAGCGTGAAGTCGCGGCCCGGCGTCGGCTGCGCGATGCCGTGGTCGTGCAGCAGCGAGCCGCAGTAGAACAGCTCCACGTCCAGCTCGCTGCCGTCCACAGCCGCCAGCGCGCGCCCGAACAGCCACGTTCGGTAGGAGTGGCCCACCAGTCCCGCCGGCAGCTCCGCGCACGCCTGCTCCGCCTCGCGCGCGAACCGTGAGTCGGGCACCGCGAACGTGTCCAGGTCGACCTGTGCCGCTCCCGCCGGCAGGCGCCCCAGCGCCAGCTTCGCGCGGCCCAGCGCGTTCTCCCATTGGCCCAGCGCCACCGCCGCCAGCAGCCGGCGGCGCTCGCCTGCCGTCAGCCGCCCGCCCGTGCGGCGAGCCCAGTCCAGACCGCCCAACCGCCGCCTGTCGGGAGACACCGCTACACCGCCCGGATTCGGCGCCGGTGGGCTCATCCGCCGATCGTAGCCCCGCTCTCACGCATATGCGCGCCGCTCGTCGGCACACGCCGTGCGTTCAACGGATCAGGACTATCGTTGGATGCTCTGGCGGCTGTCTAAAAAGGGGGACTGAGCATGAGCGACTCGGCTGACGTGATGGAGCAGCTCAGCGACGGCTACGCCGAGGTCAACGGCATACGCCTGCACTACCTCGAGGCAGGCAGCGGGCCGCTGGTCGTGCTGCTGCACGGCTTCCCCGAGTTCTCCTACTCCTGGCACCGGCAGATCCCAGCGCTCGTGCACGCCGGCTACCACGTCGTCGCTCCCGACATGCGCGGCTACAACCTGTCCGAGAAGCCCAGCAGCTGGCGCGCGTATGACGCCCAGGCGCTCGGCGGCGACATTGCCGCGCTCATCCGCCACTTCGACGTCGAGCGAGCGCACATAGTCGGTCACGACTGGGGCGCCGCCGTCGCCTACCTCACCGCCATGGAGCACCCGAACGTGGTCGAGCGGCTCGTGATCCTCAACGTTCCCCACCCGGCGCGCATGCTCGCCGGGTTGCGCACGCTCAAGCAGCTGCGCAAGAGCTGGTACATGTTCTTCTTCCAGCTGCCCGTCGTGCCCGAGCGGCTGCTTGCAGCCAACGACTTTCGAGCGCTCAAGCGCGCGCTCGCTGAATCGCCCCAAGGGTTCAGCACCGAGGACGTGACGCGCTACGTCCAGTCCTGGGCACAGCCCGGCGCGCTGAAAGGCATGCTCGACTACTACAGAGCCGCGCTGCGCCAGTCGCCGGGAAGCGCGCTCGCCCGGATGAGCCCGATCGACGCTCCCGTGCTCGTGATCTGGGGGGAGCGGGACTCCGCGTTGGGACGTGAGCTCGCCCAGCCGGAACCCAAGTGGGTCCCCAACGCTCGCGTCGAGTACCTGCCCGAGGCCACCCACTGGGTGCAGCACGACGCGCCGCAGCGCGTCAACGAGCTGCTCGTGGAGTTCCTGGGCTCGACCGAAGAGGCCTGAGCCCCGGCGTTTGGCAGCCGGCGGCCGCGGCTCGGCGAGCGGCCGGCGCAGTATCGTCGCCGCAATGGCGCTCGACGAGGATGCCGCCGGCACAGCGGCGCGGTGGAATGCACCCTCGCCGCGTCTGAAGGTGCTGCGCCGCTACGAGGTCGCCGGCGTCACCCTCCTCGTGCTGATCCTCGCCGTCGTCCTGACCGTCGTGCTCGATGCCACCGACGCCGCCGTGGCCGCCGCGATCGGCGTCCTGCTCGCCGGAGCGATCGCCGACGTCGTGGCGGAGCGTCGCGTGCGGGCATGGAGGTACGCCGAGCGTGCCGAGGACCTGATCGTCAAAAGGGGCGTGATGTTCAGGCGGACATCGGTGATCCCCTACGGACGCATGCAGTACGTCGAGGTGACCGCCGGGCCATTCGAGCGGGCGTTCGGACTGGCAACCGTGCAGATGCACACCGCCGCCGCCGCCAGCGACGCACGCATTCCCGGCCTGCCCGCCGAGGAGGCCGCGCGCCTGCGCGACCAGCTGACCTCTCTCGGAGAGTCCCACGCGATGGGTCTGTGAGCGAGCCTTCGCCGGCCGGCCCGGGCGAGCCACCAGGCCCACTCGCGGCGAACGCGCGAGCGATGCCCGGGCTGGGCGGCGACTGGCAACGGCTGCATCCGCTGTCGCCGCTGGTGCGCGCCGGTCGAGGCGTCATGGCGCTCGTCATCATCCTGCTGATCCCCACCGCCGGCGGCCGGCAGGGCCCGCTCGACAGCCTCATCCACATCGGGCTGCTCGTCGTCGTGGTGGTGCTCGCGGTGATCACCTGGCTGGTCACCAGATGGCGCGTCGAGGGCGGGGTGCTGCGGGTCGAGAGCGGCCTGATCCGGCGCACCTCCCAACGCTTCCCGCTGAACCAGATTCAAGCGATCGACACCGTCCGCCCCGGCCTTGCGCGCGTCTTCGGGCTGGCCGAGCTGCGGATCCGGCTGGCCAGCGGCAGCGGCAAAGCGGGGCGACTCGCCTACCTGACCAGCGACGAGGCCGAGACACTGCGCGCGCGCCTGCTGGCGCTCAGCCGCGGGATGGCCGAGTCGACGCCGCCCGCACCCGAACGGACGCTCATCACCGTGCCCCCCGGCCGCCTGTTCGCCTCGATACTCATCAGCGGGACCGGGCTGACACTCGAGCTGGCGATCGCCGTGCTGCTCGTGCTTGCCGTCGTCGCTCCCGTCATCGCCGCAGCAGCGTTCAGCGCGGGAACCGCCGGGCTGCTGTGGCTGGGGATCACGCTGTTCCGCCGCTTCAACGGCGACTACCGCCTCGCCGTCGCCGACGCGCCCGACGGCCTGCACCTGCGCTCCGGGCTGATCGAAACCTCAGCCGAGACGATTCCCCGCGGACGAATCCAGGCGGTGCGGATGATCGAGCCGCTGGCCTGGAGGCCGCTCGGATGGTGCCGGCTGGAAGTCGACGTCGCCAGCCAGAAGGCCAAGGGCCGCCAGGACCGCAACCAGTCCAACGCCGCTCGCGCATTGCTGCCGGTGGGCAGCCGCGAGCAGGCCGCCGATCTCATCGCCCGCGTGCTGCCCGGCCTGCCCGAGGAGCCGCTGCCGCCGCCCGCCCGTGCCCGCTGGAAGTCGCCGCTGCGCTACCGCAACCTGTCCGGCGCCATCAACGAGCGCTACGCCCTCACCACCAGCGGCCGTCTGCAGCGGGTGACCGATTGGGTGCCGCTGGCCAAGGTGCAGAGCGTCCGACTGCTCGAGGGGCCCATCCAGCGTCCGCTGCGCCTCTCCAGCATCCACCTCGACACGGCAGGGCGCAAGCTCCACGCCGTCCTGCGCGACCGCGACCAGGTGGAGGCCGCGCGGCTGCTCGCCGAGCTGCCCGACCGCTGCCGCCGCGCCAGGCAGCTCGAGGACGCGCACACGCGGGCGAGCGACCCTGCCATGCGCTGAGCCGACAGCGCGCTCCTGCCAGACTGCCAGGCATGCCAACCCGAGACCCCGGCGCCGAGCGTCGCGCTCGCCTGGCCGCCGCGCGGCTGTACCTGGTGTGTGACGCAACGCCCGACGGAAGCGAGCTGCCCGACCTGCTGCGCGCAGCTGTCGCCGGGGGCGTCGACATCGTGCAGCTGCGCGAGAAGCTGCTGCCCGACGACGAGCTGCTCGCCGTCGCTCATGCCTCAGGCGCCCTGTGCCGGCAGCTGGGAGCGTTGCTGATCGTCAACGACCGCCCCTGGGTCGCGCAGAAGGCCGAGGCCGACGGCGTCCACGTCGGCCAGGACGACATGCCCGTGGCGCAGGCCCGCGAGCTCGTCGGGCCAGAGATGCTGATCGGGCTGTCCACGCACACGCCCGAGCAGATCGACGCCGTCGACCCGAGCCTCGTCGACTACATCGGCGTCGGTCCCATCCACGAGACCCCCACCAAGCCCGGCCGGCCGGCCGTCGGCCTCGAGCTGATCCGCTACGCCGCCGCGCATGCCCCCGTGCCGTTCTTCGCAATCGGCGGCCTCGACGCCGGAAACCTCGCGCCAGCGCTCGACGCCGGCGCAAGCAGGGTGTGCGTGCTGCGCGCGATCGCCGCCGCCGATGATCCCCAGCGGGCCGCCCGCCAACTACGCGACGTGCTCGACGCGCGGCCGCTGGAGGCGTCGAGTTGACACCCGACAGTGAGACCAGCGAAGGCCCGCCGGCCACCGGGCGCGGCGCGCTTCGCGGCCCGCGCGAGCGACCTGCGCCGCCACCGCCTGAGCCGCTGGCCGACGGCGAGCGCCCGCCTGCGCTGCTGGTCGCGGTCGGCGTGTGTGTGGTCGTCGCCGTCGCCGTCCTCGTCGGCGGCCTGACCGTGCACGACCTCTCCCGCCACGGCGGCTCGCTGCCGGGCGCGATCTTCATCGCCGCGATCCTCACGCTGCTCGCGCTCGGCATGTACCGCCGCCGCTACTTCGCCGTGCTCGGATTCCAGGCGCTGCTCACCTTCCAGATCATCGCCACCTCGCTCGCGCTGCTGCTCGCCTCCTCGATCCTCACAGCCGTCCTGTGCCTGCTCGCCATCGTGCTCGGCGGGTGGCTGTTCTGGAAGCTGATCCGCATCATGGGGCGCATCCAGGCCGGCGAACGCGCCGCGCGCCCGCCGCTCGGATAGCGGGTCGGCCGCGCACCCACCGCTTCGATAGGCTCACGCCGATGCCCGAGAAAAGCTACGACTGCATCGTCATCGGCTCCGGCCCCGGCGGCTATGTCGCCGCCATACGCGCCGCCCAGCTGGGGTTGAAAACAGCCGTTGTCGAGCGTGACAAGCTCGGCGGGCGCTGCCTGAACTACGCGTGCATACCCGCCAAGGCGGTGCTGCGCTCCGCCGATCTGCTGTCCGAGATCCGCGAGGCCGAGGAGTTCGGGTTGAAGGTCAGCGGCGTCGAGGTCGACTACGCCGCCGTGCAGGCGCGCCGCGAGAAGGTGGTCAACACGCTCACCTCCGGCGTCGGCGGGCTGTTCAGGAAAGACGGCATCGACGTGATCGACGGCAACGCCAAGCTGACCGCCGACGGCAACGTGCTTGCCGACATGTTCGACGCCGAGCCCCAGACGATCGGCGCCGGCAGCGTGATCCTCGCCACCGGCTCCGTGCCGCGCGCGATCCCCGGGGTCCAGTTCGGAGGACGCGTGATCGGCACCGAGGAGGCGTGGGCGCTGCCCGAGGTTCCCGCGCGCTTGGCCGTCGTCGGCGCCGGCGCCTCCGGCGCGGAGATCGCCTCAGCGTTCGCCCGCCTGGGCAGCGAGGTCCTGCTGCTGGAGGCGCTCGAGCGCGTGCTGCCGACCGAGGACGACGATATCTCGCGCCTGGTCGAGCGCGGCCTCAAGCGCCAGGGCATAGCCGTGCACACCGGCACGCCCGTCGCCGACGTGAGCAGCGGCGAGACGAGCGTGAGCTTCTCCTACGGCTCGGAGTCCGCAGAGGTCGACTACATGGTCATCGCCGCCGGACGCGGCGCAGACGTCGATGGGCTGGGTCTGGCCGAGGCCGGCGTGGAGCTGGGCGATCGCGGCCTCGTCCAGGTCGACGGTGCGCTGCGCACGTCGCGAGCGGGCGTGTACGCGATCGGCGACCTCGTCCGCGGGCCCGCGCTCGCACACAAGGCATCAGACGAGGGCGTTATCGCCGCAGAGACGATCGCCGGCCTCCAGACGCACCCGATCGCCTACGAGGACATCCCCCGCGCGACCTTCTGCACACCCAACGTCGGCTCCTTCGGCCTCACCGAGGAGCAGGCGCGCGAGCAGGGCTACGACGTGGTCGTCGGCAAGGTCGCCTACGGCGCCGTCGGCGGCGGCACCGTCTACGGCGACCGCACCGGCCTGGTGAAGGTCGTCGGCGATAGCAAGTACCGCGAGCTGCTCGGCGGGCACATCGTCGGCTCGCGCGCCACCGAGCTGATCCAGGAGCTCGTCAACGTGCGCGCGCTCGAGGGCGGCTTCCCCGAGCTCGCACGCATCATCCACGGTCACCCCACGCTGTCAGAGGCCGTCATGGAAGCCGGACGCGCCGCCGACGGCTGGCTGATCCACGGCTGAGGAATTGGACGCGAGCCGATCGACGCGGCCCACGCTGCCCGTGCACGTGTCCTCGACGCCCCCCACCGCCTCCACCGCCGCCTTCTACTTCGACCTCGCGAGCCCGCTCGCCTACCTCGCCGCCGAGCGCATGCTGCACGTGTTCTCCGACGCGCCCGCCCCCGTCGAGTGGCGCCCAGTGCTCGCACGCGAGCTGAGTGGCGCCAGTGCCGACGCCGACGCGCCCGCTCGTGCGGAGATCGAGCGACGCGCGCAGGAGCTGGGGCTGCAGCCCGTTCGCTGGCCCGACCCCTACCCGTTCGACAGCTCGCTCGCGATGCGCGCCGCCACTTACGCAGCCTCCATCGGGCGCACCGTCCCGTTCGCCCAGGCGGCCTTCCGCCAGGCGTTCGCCGGCGGGCACTCGCTCGAGGATCCCGACTTCGTCCTGATCGCGGCCGCAGCCTGCGAGATGCACCCCTCCGCCGTGCTCGCCGGCGCCGAGCTGCGCTCCACCGTGCAGCGCCTCGCTGACGCAACCGCCGCCGCCGCGCTCGCCGGCGCGAGCGACGTCCCGGCGATCGTCCTCGCAGACAGCGTGTTCGTCGGCGAGGACGCGCCCGAGCGCGCAGTCGAGCACATGCGCCGTGAGGCCGCCGCGCAGGGGGCGGCGTCGCAGAGCGGATGAAGGCCAGCCACGCCTACCGGCTGATCGTCACCCGCGGTGGGCTCACCCCCGCGCCGCTCGCCGACCCCGCGCGTGTGGATCACATCGAGGTGGTCGAGGTGAACAGCGGCGAAGTGGTGCTGTTCTGGGACCGCCCGCCGCAGCCCGCGTCCAAGCTCGCGCGAGCGCTGCGCGCCGACCTGGCTCAGCTCGAGGACGATGAGTTCATCGCCCGCTGGAGTACCGTGGAGCACTGATGGCCGGCCCGCCCGAACAGAGCGTCGAGGGCGCAGCCAGCGCCAAGGGGCCGAGCACCGACGTCGAGCTCACCCGCGCCCAGCAGACGACCGCGCGGCGGACGGCCGAGTCCAAGGCCACCATCCCCCACCTCACTCTGCAGATCGATGTGGACATGGACGCATGCCTTGCCGTGCAGGCAGACCTACAGGCGGTCACGCACAGCGACATGATCGTAAAGGCGTGCGCGCTGGCCCTGCACGAGCACCCCACCGCCAACGCCAGCTACCGCGACGGGCGCCTGCAGCTGCACTCGCGCGTGAACGTCGGCGTCACCATCGCCACCGCCGACGCGCTCGTCGTTCCCACCGTCTTCGACGCCGACCGGAAGTCTCTGCAAGAGATCGCCGGTGAGACGCACGCGCTGGCCGAGCGCGTGCACGCCGGCACCATCTCCCCGCCCGAGCTCAGCGGCGCGACGTTCACCGTGTCCGACCTCGGCAGCTACGGCGTACGCAGCTTCGCCGCCATCATCAACCCGCCGCAGGCCGGCATCCTCTCGGTGGGCGCGCTGGAACCGCGCGCCGTCGTGCACGAAGGCCAGGTGCTCGCGCGCACTCTCATCACGCTGACGCTGTCATGCGACCACCGCATTCTCTACGGCGCCGACGCCGCGCAGCTCCTGGCGCGCATCCGGGAGCTGCTGGAGACGCCCTCAGCGCTCACGCCCTGACACTCCTGTCGCGCGCTCTCACCTGCGAGGACGCTGCGCCGAAGCGCACGCGCCCGTGCACACCGGCCGTCGCAGGCGGTGCGCTGAGGTCGCGGCGCTAGGCTGGGAGAGACAGATGCCCCTCCCCCACCTATCGCAGCAGGAGCTCTGGGTATGCCACCTCGGCACGCTCCGCTACCTCGATGCGCTCGCCATCCAGGAGCAGGTTCGCGCGCTGCGCCAGGCCGATGAGCTGCCCGACACCCTGCTGATGCTCGAGCACCCGCCCGTGTACACGCGCGGGCGGCGCTCAGGGGCGCAGGACCTGCCGTTCGGCGAGGACTTCTACCGCGCCAAAGGGATCGACGTGATCGCCACCGACCGCGGCGGGCAGCTCACCTATCACGGCCCCGGCCAGCTCGTCGGCTATCCGATCATGCGCATCGAAGACGTGCACCGCTACCTGCGCACCATGGAAGACGCCATCATCGCCGCGCTCGCCCAGCAGGGCCCTCGAGCGCGCTCGCGGCGCGACGAGGGCATCGACTACACCGGCGTGTGGGTGGACGAGCGCAAGATCGCATCCATCGGCGTGCACGTCGCCCGCGGCGTCACCACCCACGGGTTCGCCGTCAACGTCGAGAACGACCTCGAGCCGTTCTCCTGGGTCATCGCCTGCGGGCTGCCCGACGTGAGCATGACCTCGCTCGCCAAAGAGCTCAGCGACGAGCGCCTGCAGGAACCGGTGCCCAGCGGTACCCGAGCGCCCCGCGCCGCGCCTGCGCCGGCGTGCGAGCCTCTGCTCGCGTGCTTTCGCAAGCGCATGGCGCACAGCTTCGCCCAAGCACACGACCTGCGCCAGCGCCTCGTCTCGCCGCAGCGACTCGGTATCGACACTACGAACGCATCCAGGCGAGCGGAGCGAGCCCCCCTCAACACCAGCCCACCCGCCCCCGCCGAAGCGGTGCCCGTATGAGTGCTACGAGATCCCGTGCCAACCCCGGGGGCATGGACGTGCTCACCGTGCTCGGCCCCGACGTGCGGCCGCTGCGCGAGCGCAAGCCGCCGTGGTTCAAGGTGCCGCCGCCGGGAGGGCAGCGCTACCGCGAGCTCACCCAGCTGATTCGCGACGAGAACCTGCACACCGTCTGCCAGGAGGCCGCCTGCCCCAACGTCGGCGAGTGCTGGGAGCGCGGCACCGCCACCTTCATGATCCTCGGCGATACCTGCACCCGCCGCTGCGGCTTCTGCAACGTCAAGACCGGCAAGCCCACCTGGAACGACCCGCTCGAGCCCGCTCGCGTCGCGCGCTCCATCGCCCGCATGGGGCTGCGCCACGCCGTCATCACCTCAGTCGACCGCGACGACCTCCCCGACAAGGGCGCCAGCGCGTTCGTCGGCGTCATCCGCCAGGTCCGCCAGCAGGCGCCCGGCTGCCAGATCGAGGTGCTCACACCAGACTTCCAGGGGCAGGAGATGCCACTCGCCAAGGTCATCGCCGAGCGGCCCGACGTGTTCAACCACAACGTCGAGGTCGTCCCGCGCCTGTACTCCATCGCCCGCCGCGGCTCGCAGTTCGAGCGCTCCTGCCGCGTGCTGCGCCTCGCCGGGGAAATGGGCGAAGGCGAGGTCGTTACCAAGTCCGGTCTCATGGTCGGGCTCGGCGAGACGCATGAGGAGATGCTCGACACGTTCGCCGCGCTGCGCGAGAGCGGCGTGCAGGTGCTCACCGTCGGGCAGTACCTGCGGCCCTCCGAGCGCCATCTGCCCATCGTTCGCTACTGGCACCCCGACGAGTTCGCCGCGCTGCAGGACGCCGCCTACGAGCTCGGCTTCCAGCACGTCGCCGCCGGCCCGCTCGTGCGCTCCTCCTACCACGCCGATCAGCACGTTGGGTGGGCGGGAAAGCCATCCCTGGCCGGCGACGGGCCCCTCGCCGCCGGTACCCTTGCCGCGCGGGCCTGAGCTCTGACGCCAGCCCGCCCCGCGCGGGCCCGCAGCGATGTTCCCAGTCAAAGACAACATCCCGCTGGCGCGGTTCCCCGTCGTCACCGTCGCGCTTGTCGCGATCAACGTCATCGCCTACCTATTCGAGATTCGCCACGGCGGCAGCTTCTTCGGCGGTCCCAGCGAAAGCGTTGCTCAACGCTACGGGGCGGTGCCGCACACGCTCACGCACTCGCATCAGCTGTCCGTCTGGAAAACCGCCGTCACGTCCATGTTCCTGCACGGCAGCTTCCTGCAGCTGTTCGGCAACATGGTGTTCCTCGCCATTTTCGGCCCCGCCGTCGAGGACGCCGTCGGACGGCTGCGCTTCCTCGCCTTCTACCTGCTCGGCAGCCTGCTTGCGCTCGGCGCCCAGCTCGCCGTCGAACCCAGCTCCAGCGTCCCCGTTCTCGGCAGCTCCGGCGCCATCGCCGCCATTCTCGGCGGCTACATCCTGCTCTACCCCCGCGCGCGCGTGCTGTCGCTGACCGTCCTCGTGTTCTTCTTCACGCTCGTCGACGTCCCCGCCGTGCTGCTGCTCGCGCTGTGGTTCGCAGAGCAGCTCTACGTCTACCTCGCCGGCCTCGCCAGCGTGGGTCCGATCGGATCGAGCGCAGAGACCGCCGGCTACCTCACCCACGTCGGCTGCTTCCTCTTCGGCCTGCTCGCCATCAGGCTGCTCAGCGCGCGCCGCGCCACCCAGCCGCCGGCCCTGCCGGTGTACTAGAGCCGATGGCCGCGCACGCGAGAGCGAACCGATGACGCGCATCGTCGTGCTCGGCGTGGCGTTGCTGTTCATCGTCGGCTTCGCCTTCCTCACCTTCACCGTCATCGTCAACCAGGGCGGCATCACGTTCGCCAGCCTGCTGTCCGCCATCATCGTCGTGCTGCTCGGAGTTGGCATCGTCGGCGCGCTGCGCAATCCTCCTCGAGGATGAGCATCTCGCCGTTCCTCACGCCCGGGCACAGCCACAACCGGCGGGCTCTCGCCGCCAGGCGCCGGCGGCGCAGGCGATTGATCGCGCTCGGCGCGTTGCTCGTGATCGCAGTCGCCGTCGTCGGTGCGCTCGCCTTCGCCAGCCGCGCCGGCGAACGCCCGCAGGCATCCCCCCGCGCCGCACATGCTCACGGCACGCACAGCGGTGCGCTGGTCGCCGCCGCTGCGCGCTCTCCCGCCGGCTTTCCGCTCGCCAAGCCGCCCATCGCGCTCAGCGGCATCTCCACGCCCGGCAAGGATCCCGTGCACGTCGCCTTCCGCGACCCACCGCGCGCCGGGCTGCTGTTCAACCTGACCACCGGTCAGGTGCTCTGGCAGCGCAACGCCTACGTACGCCTGCCCATCGCCAGCCTCACCAAGATGATGACCGCGCTGCTCGCCGTCACCTCCGCGCCGCCCAACACGCCCGTGCTCATCACCAAGCAGGCCGTCAACATGCCCGGGTCAAAGGTCGGCGTGCTCCCGCTCGGCAGGCACGTGCCGCTCGAGAGCCTGCTCTACGGCCTGCTGCTGCCCTCCGGCAACGACGCCGCCGTCGCGCTCGCACAGCACGTCGCCGGCAGCGTCAACAAGTTCGTCGTGCGCATGAACCAACAGGCCGCCAAGCTCGGGCTCGGCTGCACCCGCTACTCATCGCCCTCCGGCTACTACAACCAGGGCAACTTCTCCTGCGCGGCCGACCTCGCCGTGCTCGCCCACGTGGACATGGAACAGCCGCGCATCGCCAAGGTCGTCGGCACCTACGAAGCCATCCTGCCCTTCCCCATCCCCGGCGGCAAGCTCTTCCTCTACAACAACAACCCGCTGCTCATCTACAAATATCCCGGCGTAACCGGCATGAAGACCGGCCAGACCGAAGCCGCCGGGCGCTGCGTCGTCGCCACCGCCGAGCGCCACGGCGTTCGCCTCGGCGCCATCGTGCTCAACTCCCAGGACCCCGGCACACAGGACCGCCAGCTGCTCGACCTAGGCTTCGAGCGCGTCTACCACCAGCCCATCGTGCCCGAGGCGCCGTTCCCGCCCGGGGTCTGAGACCGGCTCGGGCGATGTAGCCAGCTGACCCAGCCAGCCGCACCCGCGCGCAGGCCCGACCCCAGTTACGCGCGCCCGCGCGCAGTGGAGTACCGTTCCTCGAAGCGATTGACTGGTCAGTCAGCCAAAGGAGACTCCGTGGATCTCGACGACACACCCGAGCAAGCCGCCTACCGCACGCAGGTGCGCAGCTGGCTCGACGAGCACAAGAGCGAAGCGCCCATCTTGCAAGGCCCCGGCGCAATCGAGGACGAGGACGAGATCGTCGCCGCCCGCCGCGTCTGGCAGGGCAAGCTCGCCGAGGGCGGGCTCGCCGGGGTGACCTGGCCAAAGGAGTACGGCGGCCAGGGCCTCGGCCCGATCGAGCAGGTCGTCTGCAATCAGGAGATCGGCCGCGCAAAAGTCCCCGGCATCCTCGACGCGATCGGCGTCGGCATGCTCGGCCCCACCATCATCGCCCACGGCTCCGAGGAGCAGAAGTCGCGCTATCTCGCCCCACTGCTGCACGGCGACGAGGTCTGGTGCCAGCTGTTCTCAGAGCCCGCCGCCGGCTCCGACCTGGCCGCCGTGCAGACGCGCGCCCGCCAGCAGGACGACGGCAGCTGGCGCCTGTCCGGCCAGAAGGTCTGGACCACCAACGCCCAGTTCGCCTCCTACGGCCTGCTGCTCGCCCGCACCGACGCCGACGTGCCCAAGCACAAGGGGCTCACCATGTTCGTCGTGCCCATCGACGGCGAGGGGGTTACCGTGCGCGGCCTGCGCCAGATCTCCGGTGAGGCGGAGTTCAACGAGGTCTTCTTCGACGACGTCGCGCTCGATGAGGGCGCCGTCGTCGGCGGTGTCGGAAACGGTTGGGGCACAGCGCTGACCACGCTCATGTTCGAGCGCGTCACCATCGGCCTTGGCAGCGAGGGCATGGGCTACAACTCCACCCGCTTCGCCGGCGCCATCGCCGCCGACGAGCACGCCCGGCGCGACCCCGAGGTGCGCCACAAGCTCGGCGAGATCGCAAGCGAACTGCTCGCCGTCAGGTTCACCGGCTACCGCACGCTCACCGCGCTACAGAAGGGCCAGATCCCCGGGCCCGAGGCCGGCCTCGCGAAGGTCACCATCGTCTCCGGCGCCATCAAGGCCGGTGACCTGATTGCCGACGTCGTCGGCCCCGACGCGCTGTCCGAGGACAGCCAGTGGGCCTACATGATCTCCTTCCTGCCCGGCCTGAAGTCCGCCGGAGGCACCGAAGAGATCCTCCGCAACACGATCGGCGAGCGCGTGCTCGGACTGCCCCCCGAGCCACGTCTGGACAAGGGCATCCCGTTCTCCGAGCTGCGTTCAAAGGAAGGAGCGCCCGCATGAACCTCGCACTCTCAGACGAGCAGGTGTTCCTGCGCGAGGCCGCCCGCGGCGCACTGTCGCGCTTCAAGACGCTCGAAGCCGCGCGCGAGGCGCTCGACGGCGACGCGAGCGCACTGCCGGACCTGTGGCCGATGGCCAAGGAGGCCGGCTGGCCGGGCCTATTGATCGACGAAGCCCACGGCGGCGCCGGCCTCGACGTGTTCGACGCGATGCTCGTGCTCGGCGAGTGCGGCCGCGTGCTCGCCGGCGTGCCGTTGCTCGGCCACCTGCCTGCCACCGCCATCGTCAACGCCTCGCCCAACGCCGCCAGTTGGATCGGCGAGCTGGCCAGCGGCGAGAAGCGTGCCGCGTACCTGCCGAGCTGCCCTCCCAATGATGTCGGCGACGGCTGGAGCAGCGACTCGCGCGGCGGCCTCGCGCGCGGTGAGCTGCCCGTCGGTGCGGCAGCCGACGAGGACGGCCAGACCAAGGTGAGCGGCAGCTTCGCGTTCGTCCCCGACGCGCCCGGCGCCAGCGGTTTCGTGGGCGTGGCGTTGATCGACGGCAGGCCGACCGGCGTCGCGATCCTCAGCGAGTCCCCGGGCGTCCAGGTCGAGCCCGTCACGCGCTACGACTCCACCCGCTCGCTCGGCCACGTCACGCTGGACGGCGCCCCCGCCGTCGTGCTCGACGCCCCCGAGGAGTCGCTCGCCGCCGCGTGGTATCTCGCGCAGGCGCTCATCGCCGCCGAGTCGCTCGGCAGCGTCGAGACCGCGCTCGACGTGTCCGTCGCCTACGCCAAGGAGCGCTTCACCTTCGGGCGCGCCATCGGCTCCTACCAGGCCGTCAAGCACTCGTTGACCGAGGTGCTGCGCCAGCTCGAGAACGGGCGCTCGCTCCTCTACTACGCCGGCTGGGCGCGCAACGGCGCCCCCGCCGAGTTCCCGCTCGCCGCCAGCGCCGCGCGCTCCGTCGGCGGACGTGCGCTCGACGAGGCCGCGCGCACCATGATCTCCGTGCACGGTGGCATCGGCGCCACCTGGGAGCACGACGCGCCGCTCTACTTCAGGCGTGCCCAGCTCTCACGGCGGCTGCTCGGCGGAACGGGGCAGGCGACCGATCGCGTCGCCGGTGAGCTCATCGCGCAGGCCACCGGGGGCTGACAATGGGCCTCGCGCGGGCCTAAAGCAGCGTGAGGTCAACTGCCCAGAAAAAGTCTCCATAGCCATGGCTATACAGACCGGGGATGCTGGACGTGTCAGCCCACACGCCTAAATCGTCGGGATGCCGAGCTGCTCGCATATCGCCGTACATGTGCCTTGTGGGATCTCGTCATGGCGAGGCACCGATGACCTCGCCTGGGTTTCGTCTCGCTCCCAGATTTCGTGCTTCCGCCCCTGGCGGACTTTGCTGCAGCCGTGTTTCCGCAACCAGCGCAGTAGATCTCTATGCTTGATCATGTGCTAACGGATCTAGCTAGCAAGTCGATAAGGGGACCTAGATGCTTCAATTGACCGCCGTGTTCAGCGAAGTTGAGAGCGGTTGGTGGCAAGCGCGCGTTAAGGAGCTGCCCGAGGTCATCACCGCCGCCCCGACCCAGGAGGAAGCGTTTAGCTACCTCCAGGACGCCGTAAACGAATACATCGCGTCGATGGTCGAGGATGGTCGTCCCATCCCGGTGCGCGCTGAGCGCGCGGACCAATTCGAACTCGCTATCGCGTAGGGCGGTTGACACCTTAGGTCGGCGGATGAGCGCACCTGTCGAGTTCTTTCGCGGCGGGAGACAGGGCGCCGAACTGGCTCTCGTGGTCGAAGCCGTAAAGCGAAACACCATCATCCGCTGAAGTCCCGTCGGGCCTCGGCGATAGCGCTAGACGTATCTTCATCATCGTCAGCGCCAAAAATAAGCGCAAAGTTGACCTTGGCGGCTTCCAGCCACTGCTGCTGGCGTCGGGGCGGGAACGCTTCGCCCTCGCGCGGGATCGTCTTGATGAGGCCCACTAGGAGGGGGTGCAACCCACCGAGGCCGACAGCATCCGCCTCTGAGTGCTTCGGTGGCTCCTTGACCGGCTCCGGCGGCTGCGATGCCGCCGGAGATTGCGGCATCAGATCCGCGGGCCGGACAAGACTGCTGGTTCCATGCGCGAAGAATCCGGCCTGCTCAGCCGAGCGCTGAAAAGCCACCCGAGCCTTGACCAACTGCCGCGGGCTGACACCCAGGGTCTTCATTTCGTTCTCAAGCCCCCGATTGCCTGGCAACTTGCGGCCACGGAACGTTTCATATAGTCGCCCGTACAGCGGCACATTGAGGAAGGCCTCAACGCGCGCCTCCCTTTCCATCTCCTCATCCGCGAGGCGTGCGCCTAGATCTGTTAGCGCGACGCTCCCGCGCCCGACTTCGACCGCTCCAAAGATGCGCGCAGTAGCCACTTGCACCCGAAAGGTCCCGTTTTTGGCCTCGGTACCCATGTAGGCCGCGAGTTGATCCGGTTCGCAGTTGTAGCCGAGTTTGCTGTGTAGGGCTCGGGCAATTCCGACCGCGTCTTCGAGGTCGCCGTACGGGAAGACAATCTCCGAGAGGATGCGCTTAGGCGCGACGTTTCCGGTGGGCGTCGTCCCGGTCGCCGGTACCGCGTGGCTAGGGTCAGTAATGGACACTTCACGTAGTTTACACTATCGAAGCACCTAGTGCACGGTCTAATGAAATCTCCGGCAGTCGCCGGGGTTTTCCATTAGAATAAAGGCGCGGGGATAAGTGCGTCGAGGCTACGCCTATCCCCAGGGCATACCCAGACCGCGGTGGCGGTAGACGCACTCGTTGTGGTCGGGTGGCCGCTTGTGCTCGCTCCTCGGGAATCGACAACGCGGGCCTGGCCTACGTAGCCAGAATGTCGTGTTTGACCTGGTCCAGCAGCCCAAGCACGCGGAACGGGTCGCCGACGTTGTGGCGCATTCTGATGGTGGAGGAGACCTGCACGTTCCCGAGCGGGTCGGTGCCCTCCACTTTCTGCAGCTCCACGATCGTGATGACCCCGCCGATCTGGACATCGTCCCGATCGCCGAAGTCGTGTTCGAGCGCCTCCATCTGCTCCGAGGCGCAGTTGCCGAGTATCGATCCGTCGAGGGCCATGTGGCCTCCTATGTAAGTGGAGTGTGGGGCGGGAGTGCGCGAGCATCTGCCGCCGCGGGGCTCGCCGCACGATACCGGCGAGCCGCCTTCGCTTCCGCTTCTTCCTTCGCCTTCGCCTTCGCTTCTTCGACTTCCAGCGCACCCAGCACCGGTGCACCGTAGGCGGCCTGGACCGCCTCCACCATCGCCGGTTCCAGCCCGCAGTTGATGCAGAAGCCGTGCTGGGACCAGCCGATCGCCCGCGCCAGCACCTGATCGGCGTACGTCACGCCCGTGGCGTCGTGGCCGTAGTAGTCGTACGCCGCGTCCCACGCCGATTCGTTCAGTGCGTATTCCGCGCCGTCCGCGGAGAGCAGATGCGCAGCCGCCATGATCGCGTCGAAATCGTCGTAGATCGACGGGTGCGTGGAGGTCATGTGGTCGTAGTGCGCCGGCCGCTTGCCGTACTCATAGGAGTCCGCCACCAGATCCCACGTACTCACCGGCCCATTGGTGACGTTGAACTGCATCGGCCCCCCACAACAACCCGCGAAGTTCAGGCCGTGGTAGATGCCCGCAGCGGTCGAGAACGCCGACTCCTGGCGATGGATCGAGGCGATCAAAAGCCAGTTCACGCCGAACGTGCTCTGCGCGGTCGCGTAGATCGGATAGAAGCCTTCCATCCACGCCCTCGAGATATGGGTCTGCGTCGCGTCCACGAAGCTGCGTGCGTCCAGGCGCTGCTGCGCTGCCGACGGACGGGCGACGATCGCCGCGTAGCGGTGGCCGGGTTTGCTCGATCCCACGACGCTCGTCGCAGGCGAGGGTCCCGGCGCAGGTGTCCTTGCCACCGCGAGCACTGGTGGAGGCGCCACGCGCGCGGTGCCGCCGACCAGGCCGGTGAGAACGGCAACCAGCACGGCCAGGCCAACCACCCCGATCGTGCAGGCCAGCAGCCAAGCGCCCCGTTCCGACGGCGGCGCCGGCGGAGAGGCGTATGGAGCCGTGGGCACGACTACTCATCCTAACCGTGACCCGCGCCGATCAATGCACCACCGGGTTAGCACCTCATACACATGCCAACTGCTCGTCTCGCTCTACTAGCCGCCACGATCTGCCTCGCCGGGGGCGTGTTCGCGACCCCAACCGCCCTCGCTAGCGCGCACGCAGCGGGAGCGACGGCGCCTGTCCTCAGCGCCACTCAGCAGCATTACCTGGCGCTTGCACACGCCGGCGTCGCCAAGGCCCGCAAGCGCTGGTGGGACCCGCACCTGGGCTGGTACCTGTCGCGGCTGAACGACCGCGAGCGCTACCCGCTGGCGACCATCTGGGACAGCGTGCCGCTGTTCGAGTCACTCGACGCGATCGACATCGCCCAGCCGACCACCGCCAACCGCCGGGCACTCGCGGGCTTCGCCGCCGGCGCCGAGCGTTACCTCAACCGCGGCCTGCACCCCGTACCCGGCTACTCGCCCTACCCGGGCGACCGCGAAGCGAACACCGAGACGTGGTTCGACGACAACGGCTGGTGGGGCGTGGCGTTCGTGAACGCCTACCGCGCCACCGGCAACCGCCGCTACCTGAGCGACGCCGAACGCGCGCTGCACTACATCGCCGCCGCCGGCTGGGATCCCGACGGGGGCGGGATCTGGTGGAACACCGATCATCCCTACAAGTCCGGTCCGGCGCTCGCCGCGGACACGCTGCTGGCGACGCTCATCTACCAGCAGGACCGGTCGAGCTTCGCGCTCGCCGAGGCGCGTCGGTTCATCGCCTGGGCCAACGGCAGTGGCTTCAGCAACACGGAAGGGCTGTATGCGGACAGCAGCGTCAGCGCCACTCCCGTCGACTACGTGGAGGCGCCGCTGATCTACTCGCAGGCGCTGCTCTGCCACCTCACCGGCGCCAGCGACGAATGCGTGCGCGCCCAGCAGGTGATGAGCACCTCGCTGCAGCGCTTCGGCGTCCTGTTGGACTTCTCGCCCCAGTACGACGCGATCTACCTGCAGTGGATGCTCGCGCTGTATGCCCTGGAAGGGGACTCGACCCTCTACCGGATGGCCGCCGACAACGCGCACGACGCGCAGACGCGTGCAGCCAACGGCGAAGGCCTGTACCTGCTCTCCTGGAACGGCGAAGCGCTGCCCGCCGCCGACGCGGAACCGGGGATGCTGCAGACGCAGGCCGCCACCACCAGCCTGTTCGCGTGGCTCGCCGTGTACTCGCCGCCTCCGGCAACCTGACGCTCATCCGCGAGCGGAAGGCGGCGCCAGCACTCAGACGCCCGGACGTCACCCCAAGCGGGTGAACGCAGGAGTGCACCCTGCGATCGACCGGGCGCTTAGGATGCCCGGCAGTGATTTCCCCTGCAAAGAGGCCCAAGCTGCCCAGCCGCTCCTCGATCGCACGCGCGGCGATCCTCGGGCTCGTCCTCGCCCTGCTCGCCGGCTGTGGTTCCGCGATCAAGGGCACCGCAGGCCTCGCCTCGATCGACCCCACGTCCTCGACCGCGCCCCCCGACTGCCCGGCGACGGTGGCCAAAACACTCGACAACGTGGTCGGCCGCGTCTACCACGAGGGCGTCTTCAGCGAACGGACAGCCAGCGCGCAGTACATGATCACGCACTCCGCAGCGCTGCGCGAAGCCGTCGAAACCGGCAACAAGGCGGCCGCCCAAACGGCTGTGAAGGCGCTGCTGAAGACCGGGCACATGACCGACGTGCGCGTGAGCCAGGGCACGCAGACGTTGGTCAACGCCGGCGTCGAAGCGCTGACGCCGCTGCACGGGACGCTGACCAGCGCGGCCGGCGCTCCGATCGCCACCTATCTGGCAAGCGTCTGGGCCGACAACGGCTTCCTGACGGAGGCCGACGGGCTCACCCAGGGCATCGTCGACCTCCGTGTCGACGGGCACAGCATCGGCGGCTCGCCCGAGCTGACGGGGACGCTCGGCAAGGAAGGCACGCTGACGCACGACCACATCCGCTACCAATACGTGTCCCGTGCCGCCAAGACCTACCCCTCGGGCACCGCGCGGATCTACCTGCTGATCCCCCTCAGCTCAACGGCGGCACTGTGCGGCAAGACCAGTCAGGACACCACCGTCAACACGCTCATGCGTGTGGCCAACCTGATCTACACCGGCGAGTCCGGCGAAGCGGCGCACAAGCAGATCCTGCGCGTCCAGCGCAACAAGCCGTTGCTGGAAGCGGTCGCCGACCGCAACCCCGCGGCAACCGAACTCGCGATCAAGGCCCTGCTCAACCAGCACATCGTGCGCATGCACGTGACCGCGGAAGGCAAGCTGCTCTCCGATGTCGGCGGCCCGTACGTGCTCGCTCCGGTCACCGCCAACCTCACCCAGAACGGGCATACGATCGGCAGCGTCACGCTCTCGATCCAGGACGACGAAGGCTACCTGCGCCTGGCCCGGCGGCTGGCGGGCATGGACGTGCTCATGTACATGAAGGGGGAGGAACCGGAACTCGTCAAGAACAGCCTCGGCCCCGTGTCCGGCACCGTTCCCGCCAGCGGCTCCTACTCCTACCACGGCCGCTCCTACAGCGTGTTCACCGTCCACGCCGAGGCGTTCCCGGCAGGCACGCTCACGATCCGCGTGCTCGTCCCGCTCCCCTATCCGTAGAGCGGCTCAGGCGGGAGCCAGCGACTCCTGCTTGGCGCGCAGCGACTCCATCAGCTCGGCGAAGGAGGCGGAGAACTTCTCGACACCCTCGCGCTCGAGCGTGTCGGTCACGTCGTCGTAGTCGACGCCCACGCGCTCGAGCTCCGCGAACACGCGGTGGGCCTCGTCGAGCCCGCTCTGCAGGCGCGGCTGCGGGTCGCCGTGATCCTGGTAGGCCATGATCGTCTCCTCGGGCATCGTGTTGACGGTGTCCGCTCCGATCAGCTCGTCCACGTACAGCGTGTCCGGGTAGTCGGGGTTCTTGGTCGACGTCGACGCCCACAGCACCCGCTGCGGCGAGGCGCCCTTACCGACCAGGTAGTCCCAGCGCGGTCCGCTGAACGCCTCCAGGTAGTGCGCGTAGGCGAGCTTCGCGTTGGCGATCGCCAGCTTGCCCTTCAGCTCCTTGGGGGCGTCGACTTCGTCCAGGCGCCTGTCGGCCTCGGTGTCGATGCGCGAGACGAAGAAGCTCGCCACCGACGCCACCTTGCCGGGGTCCCCGCCCTCGGCCACCAGACGCTCGATGCCCCGGATGTAGGACTCCGCCACCTCCGCGTAGCGCTGCAGCGAGAAGATCAGCGTGACGTTGATCGAGTGGCCCTTCGCGATCACGTCCTCGATCGCCGCCAGCCCCGGCTTGGTGGCGGGGATCTTCACCATCAGGTTGGGACGATCGACGCTCTTGTGGATGCGGATCGCCTCGCTGTACGTCGTCATCGTGTCGTAGGCCAGCCGCGGGTCGACCTCCAGCGACACGTAGCCGTCGCGCGCGCCGCCGCCGTCCCACACCGGGCGGAACAGGTCGCAGGCGTCCCTGATGTCCTGTTCTGCCAGCGCCCAGAAGACGGCGTCGATGTCCTTGCCTTCGGCGGCCAGCTCGTGCAGCTGCTCGTCGTAGGCGTCGCCCGAGCTCATCGCCTTCTCGAAGATCGTCGGGTTGGACGTGGCGCCGACGACCGAGTAGCGGTCGATCAGCTCCTGCAGGTGTCCTCCGCGGATCGACTCGCGCGAGAGGAAGTCGACCCACACGCTCTGCTCGAGCTCCGACAGACGTGTGAGGGGCGGTGCATCGGAGGGCATGGCGTCTCCTGTCAGTGTTTCGATTCGAGCAGCCTGTGCGCTCGCGCGAGGATGTTCTCGGTCGTGAAGCCCAACTCCGCCAGAACGGTAGCCCCCGGCGCAGACGCGCCGAAGCGGTCGAGGCCGACGACGTCGCCGTCGAGGCCCACCCACTTCCCCCAGCTGATCGTGGCGCCCGGCTCGACCGCCAGGCGGGTCCTCACCGCGGGGGGCAGCACCTCGTCGCGGTACTCCTGGCTCTGCTCCTCGAACAGGTCCATGCACGGCATCGAGACGACCCGCACGCGCGTGCCCTGCTCGGCCAGCGCCCTGCCCACCCCGAGCGTCAGCGGCACCTCGGCGCCGGTGGCGATCAGGATGATCTCCGGGTCGGGCCCTGAGGAGTCCCACAGGACGTAGGCGCCGCGCTCGACGCCGCTCGCGCTCGCAACCTCGTCGCGGTCGAGCACCAGCACGTTCTGGCGCGAGAGCAGCAGCGCCGTGGGGCCGTCCTCGCGCTCGAGCGCCACGCGCCACGCTTCCGCCGTCTCGTTGGCGTCGCCCGGGCGCATCACCCACAGGTGCGGGATCGCGCGCAGAGACGCGTAGTGCTCGATCGGCTGGTGCGTCGGGCCGTCCTCGCCGACGCCCACCGAGTCGTGTGTCCACACCCACACCACCGGCAGGCCCATCAGCGCCGACAGCCGCACCGAGCCGCGCATGTAGTCGGAGAACATCAGGAACGTCGAGCCGTACGGTTTGACGATCCCGCCGTGGGCGGACGCGCCGTTGACGATCGCGCCCATCGCGTGCTCGCGGATGCCGAAGGGGATGTTGCGGCCCGCGTGGACCTTCGAGAACTCGCCGCCACCCTCGAACAGGGTCTTGGTCGACTCGACCAGATCAGCCGCGCCGCCGATCATCGTCGGGCCGTAGGACGCGAACGCCGCCATCACCTTCTGGCCGGCAGAGCGGGTGGCGATCTCCTCGCCGGCCGCGAACCGCGGCAGCGACTCGCGCCAGCCCTTGCGCAGCTGACCCGCCCATGCGAGGTCCCAGTCCGCTGCCATGTCCGGGAAGGCCGCCCGCCACACCTCGAGCCTCTCGTTCCACGCGTCCCGTGCCTGCGTGCCCGACTCGTGCAGCGACATGTGCTCGTAGACGCGCTCGTCCACCCAGAACTTGCGGTCGGGGTCGAAGCCCATCACCTCCTTGGTGGCCCGCACCTCATCTTCGCCGAGCGGCGCGCCGTGCGACTTGGCGGTGTCGACCGCGTGCGGAGCCGGATAGGCGATGTGCGAGCGGATCGAGATGAACGACGGGCGCTCGGTTTCCTCGCGCGCCGCCGCGATCGCCGCCTCCAGCGCATCCAGATCCTCCGAGTCCTCCACCCGCTGCACGTGCCAGCCGTCGGCCTCGAGGCGCGCGGCGTGGTTCTCGCCGTCGAAGGAGAGCGACGTGGTGCCGTCGATCGTGATGCGGTTGTCGTCGTAGCAGACGACCAGCTTGCCCAGCGCGAAGTTGCCCGCGATGGAGGCCGCTTCCTGGCTGAGGCCCTCCATCAAATCGCCATCCGAGCAGATCGTGTAGACGTGGTGGTCGACCAGCTCGTGCCCGGGGCGGTTGAAGCGATCCGCGAGGAAGCGCTCGGCCATCGCCATCCCCACCGCGTTGGCAAAGCCCTGCCCCAGCGGCCCCGTCGTGACCTCGATGCCCTGCGTGAGCCCGCGCTCGGGGTGCCCCGGCGTGAGCGAGCCCCACTGGCGGAACTGCTGCAGGTCCGCGATGCTCAGCTCGTAGCCGCACAGGTGGAGCAGGGAGTACTGCAGCATGCACGCGTGACCGGCGCTCAGCACGAAGCGGTCGCGGTTGGGCCAGTGCGTGTCCGCGGGGTTGGCGTGCAGGAAGCGCCGGAAGATCGTGTACCCCAGCGGCGCCAGCGCCATCGCCGTGCCTGGATGGCCGGCGTTCGCCTTCTGCACCCCGTCCATCGCCAGCCCGCGGATGGTGTCGATCGAGAGCTTGCGGATCTCGGCGTCCCCGAGCGCCCCCACGCCGGATGTCGCGGTGGTGGGTTGCGATGAGGTGGCCACTGAGTCGATCCTACCCCCATCGGGCCGGGGAAAGCCCAGTAAAGTCACAAGATCGTGTCAGAGCAATTCTGTGACGTGGGCAGGGGAGTCACTCTCTGCTACGAGACCTACGGCGAGCGGGCCGACCCCACGGCGCTGCTGATCATGGGCCTCGGCACGCAGATGGTCGCCTGGCAGGAGGATTTCTGTCAGGCGCTCGCCGAGCGGGGCCTTCACGTGGTGCGCTTCGACAACCGCGACATCGGCCGCTCCACGCACCTCAACGGGCGGCCTCCCACCATCCCGCAGCTGCTGACGCGCTCCAGGCGCGCCGCCCACTACGCGCTCGGCGACATGGCCGACGACGCCGCCGGGCTGCTGCGCGAGCTGGAGCTCGCGCCCGCGCACGTGATCGGCGCCTCGATGGGCGGCATGATCGCCCAGCTGCTCGCCGCGCGACACCCGCAGGCGGTGCGCTCGCTGACCTCGATCATGTCCAACACCGGCAGCATGCGCAGCGGCCAGCCCTCGCTGCGCGTGTACAAGGTGTTCCTGCGTCGTCCCGGAGAGGGCCGCGAGGCGTTCATCGCCCACATGGAACGGCTGTTCGCCGCGATCGGCTCGCCGGGGCTGCCGCGCGACGACGAGGACCTGCGAGCGATCGCGACGGTCAGCTACGAACGCGACCACGACCCCGAGGGGCCGGGGCGCCAGCTGGCCGCGATCCTCGCCTCGGGCGATCGCACGCCGGAGCTGCGGGGCATCCGCGTGCCGACGCTCGTCGTCCACGGCCGCGCCGACCCGCTGGTGTCTCCCTCAGGGGGGCGCGCCACCGCCAGGGCCATCCCCGGCGCCGAGCTGATGACGATCGCGGGCATGGGCCACGATCTTCCCCGCGCCGTCTGGCCTCAGCTGATCGACGCGATCGCAGCGCTCGCGCTGCGCGCCGACGGCGCTGCCGCCGCCGGACACTCATCCCTACCGACCCGACCCCCTTCGCTGTCGGGCCTGTAGGGACGAGGTCCTCCCCCGGCTACCCCTCAACGCCCCTCAGGCCGGCGCGAGCACGCTCGCAGGCCGGCCAGCGAGTGCGTGCGCGCACTCGGACACCAGGCGCTGTTGTGCGACTGCACACGCACCAGCCAGTGCAGGTCGTGGCGACAATGCGAGCGCCGGTAAGGCCAGCGCCCGTGCAGAGCCCGGAGCATCCGGTGCTCGTGACATACGAACAGTCTCATCTCCATCGGAACCCTCCGTCCTACGTCTGGTCTCGCGTCTTGCTCGACCCAAAACCCTCCTGGCCGTCCACCTCCACCACACGGTGGAAGCGACCTGCCCGCAGACATATAAATCAGGTTTTACGCAGATTGTCAACTTAAACCATTCGATTGACATAAGAGTCGAGATATATGTCGCGACTACTCGCGACATGCCAGGGGCCCAAACGATAATGAGGGCCCACAGGGCCCTCCGCGACGTGCGGCGGGCGAATCGCACCCCGGCCGCAAAGCCCTTTTCCGGGGGGAGGGAAGCTGAGAGTGCGCCCGGCGGGAATCGAACCCGCGGCCTGCGGCTTGAAAGACCGCTGCTCTTTGGCTCCCCGAAGAGAACCGTTGACCACTGAGCTACGGGCGCGCGATTTGGATGTCTAACCGACTCGACGTTCCGACGAGCACCTTATTCCAAACACGCCCGCGCCGCGTGCTTGGGCGCGCTCGTTCACGTCTCCCACTGGGCGCCGCCCGGCGGAGCTCAGGGCGTGAGCACGATCTTCAGCGCCTCGCGGCGGTCATACACCGCGTAGGCCTCGGGTGCGTCCTCGAGCTTCATGTGGTGGGTGACCAGCGCGGTGGGGTCGAGCACGCCGGCGGAGAGCATCGCGAGCACGCGGTCCACGTGGCCGATCACGTTGGCGTGGCCGCCGCGCAGCGTCAGCGCCTTCAACCACAGCAGGCCCATGTGGACCTCGGCGCGCTCGGCGTACACACCGATGCACTGGATGGCACCGCAGTTGCGCGTCAGGCGGATGGCGCTCTCCAGGACCTTGGGGTCGCCGACGGCGTCGATGGACACGTCCACTCCACGCCCTCCGGTGGCGGCGCGCACGGCGGCGCGCACGTCCTGCTCGACGAGGTGCAGCGGCTCGGCGCCGAAGGCCTCGGCCACGCTCAGGCGCTCGGGGACGGTGTCGATCGCGAACACGTGCGCCGCGCCGCACGCCTTGGCCGCCTGCACGGCGCAGAGGCCCACGGGACCGAGCCCCAGCACGGCGACGACGTCGCCGGGACGCATGCCGCTGTCGGCGACCGCGTGGAAGCCGGTGCCCATCACGTCGCCCGCGAACAGCGCCACGTCGTCGCTGAGCCCGTCGGGAACGCGGCGCAGCACGAGGTTGGCGTGCGGCACCAGCGCCATGTCCGCCTGCGTGCCCTGCAGCGAGCCGAGCGCCGCGCCGTGGCCGAACGTGCGCGAGTGCTCGCAGCGGTGATAGAGGCCCCGCAGGCAGAAGAAGCATTCCCCGCAGGCGGTCTGAAAGCAGCCGAGCACGCGGTCGCCAACCGAAACGCGCGTGACCGCATCACCGGCGGCCACGACGGTGCCGACGTACTCGTGGCCGATCGTGAAGCCCGCTTCGATCTGCACGCGCCCGTGGTAGATGTGCAGATCGGAGCCGCACACGCCGGTGGCGTCGATGCGCACGATCGCGTCGTCGCGATCGATCAGCTCGGGCTCGGGGCGCTCCTCGACGCTGACCACACCGGGGGCCTGGAAGGTGACGGCTCGCATGGCGAACGCCAGCCTACAGCTCGCGCACCTCGCGCAACGCCCCCGTCTCGGGGTCGAATACGAAGCCGCTGATGTGCTCGCGCTCGGGCAGCTCGGGGCTCGAGCGCAGGCGGGCGAGGCTGTGGCGCAGCGTCTCCTCGACGTCCTCGAAGGCGCCCAGCCGCCACGTGGGCATCGCCCCGTCGGCGATCAGCGCCTGTGCGAACTCGTCCTCGGAGGCTCCGCGCAGGCCGCAGCCGTCGTGCATCACCACCACGACCTCCTCCGTGCCCAGGAGGCGCTGGGAGGCGCTGAGCGAGCGGATCGCGTCGTCTGTGACCAGGCCGCCGGCGTTGCGGATGATGTGCGCGTCGCCGCGCTCGATCCCGAGCATCGGGAACAGGTCGATGCGCGTGTCCATGCACGACAGCACCGCCACCTTGCGGCGCGGCCGCGGGCTGAGGCCGGGCGCGGCGAGCTCGTGCACGCGCGTGGCGGCCACGCGCAGCATCTCATCGGCGTGTGGCATCGCGACCGCCGCGCGCCCTAGCCGTGCCCGAGGACCGGGTGCGGGGCGTAGGGCTCCTCCAGGCGCGCGATCTCCTCGTCGCTGAGCGCCAGCTGCTCGGCGGCGAGCGCGTCCTCGAGGTGACCGGGCTTGGTGGCGCCGACGATCGGCGCGGTCACGCCGGGCTTGTGCAGCAGCCACGCGAGCGCCACCTGGGCGGGGGGAACGCCGCGCTCGGCTGCCACCTCGGCGACGCGCTCGACGACGTCGAAGTCGGTCGGCTGCGCGTAGAGGTAGTCGCCGAACGGATCGGAGTCCGCGCGTGTCGTGCGCCGCTCGCCGGAGCGTGTGCGGCTTCCCGCGAGCAGGCCTCGCGCGAGCGGGCTCCAGGGGATCACGCCGACGCCCTGATCGACGCACAGCGGGATCATCTCGCGCTCCTCCTCGCGGTAGACGAGGTTGTAGTGGTTCTGCATCGAGACGAAGCGCGTCCAGCCGTGCGTGTCGGCCACGTGCTGGGCCTTGGCGAGCTGCCACGCGAACATGCTGCTCGCGCCGATGTAGCGCGCCTTGCCCGCGCGGACAACGTCGTGCAGGGCCTCCATCGTCTCCTCGATCGGAGTGCGCGGGTCCCAGCGGTGGATCTGGTAGAGGTCCACGTAGTCCATCTGCAGGCGCTCGAGCGAGGCGTCGATCGCGCTGAGGATGTGCTTGCGCGAGAGCCCGCCGCCGTTCTCGCCGGGGGTCATCGGCATGAACACCTTGGTCGCCAGGACGACCTCGTCGCGGGTGAAGAGCTTGGAGAGCAGTCGGCCGGTGACCACCTCGCTGGCGCCCTGCGAGTAGGTGTCGGCGGTGTCGAAGAACGTGACCCCGCCCTCGACGGCCGCGCGCACGATCGGCTCGGCGGCCTGCTCGTCGAGCACCCACGCTTTGTCGCTGTCGTTGCCGAAGCTCATCATGCCCAGGCACACGCGCGAGACCCGCAGGCCGCTCGCGCCGAGGTTCACGTACTCCATCTGCCGGCCTCCGGTCTCGATTGAAGGGCTGTGGGCGGCGGGAGCTTCCCGCGCGCCGACTGGATGATGATAGGCCGCTCGCTCGTGCCGCCCGGCGCGCCGCGGGCTGGATCAGCCGCTGCTGGCGGCCGCCGCGCCCGGCCTGCGGCGAACGCTTTCGCGGCCACGGCGAGCCTTCGGCGCGGGCGCGACCAGCGCGAGCAGATCGTCCATCCCGCGGGCGATGCCGGCCGTGAGCACGTCGATGTCGGGGGCGCCGTCGTAGTCGCCGGTGACGCCGAAGAACAGGCCGCCGTCGTAGGAGAAGATCGCCACGACGATGCGGATCGAGCCGACGACGGGCACGAAGGGATAGGACTGGAGCATCCGCCGCCCGAGCGTCTGCACGGGCTGCTGGGGGCCGGGGACGTTGGTGGTGGCCGTGTGCATGTTCAGCCGCGGCGAGAGCGTCACCAGGCGGCTGCCCAGCGCCAGCAGGAGCGGCGGCGCGAAGCCGGACATGGACGTGAGGACGTCGCCTGCGACCGCCTGCTTGGACTCCTTGATCCCGTCCATCTCCGCGCGGATCGCGTGCAGGCGCCGCACGGGATCGGAGAGACCGACGGGCAGGCCGGCGAACACGGCTGAGACGCGGTTGTTGTAGACGCCGCGCTCGCCCTTGCGGCGCACGGACACGGGCACCATCGTGCGTACGACGCGATCCTCGGCGACGTCCTCGGCGCGCGAGTCGAGCAGCTCGCGAAAGCCGTTGGTGATGAGCGTGAGCACGACGTCGTTGACGGTGCCGCCGAGCTCGCTGCGGACGGCCTTGACGTCCGACAGGCGCGCCTGCGCCCAGCTCCAGCGGCGGTGCGGCCCGATCGGACCTGTCAGCGAGGAGGCCCCTACGGGGCGCATGCTGGGCGAGGCGGCGGCCGTCGCGCGCACGATCTCCGCGAGCGAGCGCAGCGTCTCCCTTGGCGCACCCGCCATCCGGCGCAGCGCCTCGAGCTGGCCGGCGGGGCTGGCGCGCCTGACGAGCGTGCGCACGAGCACCTCCGCCGCGGTGGGCTCGGGGGCGGCCGTCCACGCACGTGCCGGCGAGCCGCCGCCGGCGTCGACGGTGGTGTCGGAGAACATGACGGACATCAGGTCGGTGGCGGCGACGCCGTCGACCATGCAGTGATGGACCTTGGACAGCAGCGCCCAGCGCCCGCCCTTCAGGCCCTCGACGGCCCACAGCTCCCACAGCGGCTTGTCGCGGTCGAGCGCCTGTGAGAACACGCGTGCGGCCATCTGGCGCAGCTGCTCCTCGCTGCCGGGCGCGGGGACGGCGGTGTGGCGCAGGTGGTAGTCGAGGCTGAAGTGCGGATCGTCGATCCACACGGGCGGCCCGGCGGCGAGCGGGACGAAGCGGACCTTCTGGCGATATCGAGGGACCAGGCCGAGCTTGCCGGCGACCATCGCACGCAGGTCATCGAACGGCGGGGGCGGCCCCTCGAAGATGCTGACGGCGCCGATGTGCATCGGCGTGGTGTCGTTCTCCACGTGTAGAAAGGACGAGTCGACGGGACTCATCCACTCCATGCAGCCTCCATCGAGCCGTCGAGCACCCGCTCGAGCACCCGGTAGACCTCTGGATGGACGGACATGCCGCAGTGGCTGGAGTCGACCTCGACCTGCTCCGCATGGGGGTCGAGGCACGCGCGCCAGTCGACGATGCCGTCGCTGCGCGAGTACACCGCCACCGCGTCCAGGCCGTCGGGCAGCGGCGCGGCGAGGTCCTCGCTGAAAGCCTCGCAGCACTCGCCGTCCCTGCAGCTCGTGGAGAAGACGCCCGGAACTCCCAGATCGCCGAGTCGCGCGACCCAGCGAACGGTCCGCAGCACCGACTCCGAGACGGCCAGGCCGTCGCGCACCGGCGAGCCCAGCGTCACCAGCGCGGACACGTTGTCGGGGTCGCGCACGGCGAGCGCCCGCGCGAGCGCGCCGCCACGGCTCTGCCCGATCAGCACAACAGGGCCGCCGCTGTCCGCGGCGAAGCGCTCGAGGTGCGTCTGCAGACGGCTGACGATTCGCTCGGCGCAGCCGACGTTGACGCGCATGCCGCTCATCGACACGCGGTGCCCGCGGCGGCGCAGCCAATGGCGCATGACGCCCAGCGAGTTGTCGCCGGCCATGAACCCGGGGATCAGGAGGACGGGCGGCGCATCGGTGCGCCTACGGGGCGCTCGCAGCTCTGCGTCGGCGAGCAGGCGCACGAGCTCGCCGCTGTAGCGCAGCTCTCCCCAGACTGGAGCCACCGACGATGGCTCGACGCCTCCCTCGGCAGTCGCTCGTGACATCAGTGACATAGAGTACGCGCGATGGACCTTCGCGACAAGCACATCGTCGTCACGGGCGGCGCGGGCGGCATCGGCCGTGCGCTCGTGCGGCGCTTCGCGGAGGAGGGGGCGCGAGCGGTGGTGGTGGCAGATCGCCAGCTGGAGGGGGCGAGCAAGCTGGCTGAGGAGCTCGGCGCGAGAGCGCTTGCGGTGCAGTTCGACGCGGGACGCGAGGGGAGCGTCCAGGAGCTGATCGCCACCGCCACCGACGCGAACGGGCCGATCGACATCTTCATCTCCAACGCCGGCATCGGCGGCGGGGGCGGAGGCCCGGAGGCTCCGGACGAGGCGTGGGACGAAGCGTGGCGCATCAATGTGATGGCGCACGTGTGGGCCTCGCGGGCGTTGTTGCCGCAGATGCGCGAGCGCGGCGAGGGCTACCTGATCAACACGGCCTCCGCGGCGGGCCTGCTGACGCAGGTCTCCTCGTTGATCTACAGCGTGACCAAGCACGCGGCGGTGTCGCTGGCGGAGTGGCTGGCGATCGAATACCACGACGACGGCGTGCTCGTGTCGTGCATCTGCCCGCAGGGGGTGCGCACGCCGATGCTGGAAGAAGGCATGCAGGAGGCGGCCGCAGCGGCGGCGCTGTCCGCGGGCGGGCTGATCGAACCGGAGGACGTGGCGGACGCGGTCGTGGCGGGGATCGAAGAGGAGCGCTTCCTGATCCTCCCCCACGCGAACGTCGCCGAGTTCATGGCGCGCAAGGGCTCCGACCCGGAACGCTGGATCAGGGGTATGCGCCGCCTGGTGAGCAACGCCCGCTCAGCTGAGGGCGGCTGAGGAAGGCACTACGGGCGCCTGCAGGTAGGAGGCGTCGTGCGAGCAGATCAGGGTCACCTCGTCGGAGCGGCGCTGGGCGAGCTCGCGCAGGCGCTCGACGTTGCCGCGGCGCGCGTTCCCGTCGACCTGGTCGAACGCCGCGAACGCGGCGATCCCCCTGGGGCAGTGCGGCGGCGTCGCGACCTCGCCGTGGTGGAAGTAGGCGTCGCCGCAGTGCAGCAGCCAGCCGTCCCCATCCCTGATCGCCACGCCGGTGTGCCCGTGTGAGTGGCCGATCAGCGGGACGAGCAGGATCTCGGCGTCGCTGCCGGGCAGGATGCGCACACTGTCGAAGCCGTGCCAGGGCTCGCCGCCGCCGCTGTGCGTGACCCAACGGGGGCCGTGCGCCCAGTGCGCCGCGATGTAACGCGGCCGGTCGCGCCAGCTCGGGTGCAGCGCCGCCTCGAGCTCCGCTCCGAGCAGGTGCACGTCGGCGTCGGGGAAGTCCGGCAGGCCGCCTGCGTGATCGAGGTCGAGATGTGTGGTGACGATGTGGCGTACGTCGTGCGGATCGAAGCCGAGCTCACGGATCTGCGCGATGGCGGCCTCGGCGACGTCGAGGCGGGGACGGACGATCGCCGTGAACGGACGCCCGAGCTGACGCGGGTTGCGGACGTCGTCCAGACCGAAGCCGGTGTCGACGAGCACCAGGCCGTCGGCGCCCTCGATCAGCAGGCAGTGGCAGATGAGGTGGGCCTCTGCGAGCAGCCCACCCTCTCCGGTGAGCATGCGCGCGCCACGCGGGCACATGGTTCCGCAGCTGAGGTGGTGGATCGCACGGGGAGCGGTGTTCACCGCCAACCAGCCTACGCGTTCGGCTATGCGGACGCGGGCTGGGGCACGACGCCGTTGCTCGACACGACCGCGCTGGGCTCTGCGCCCGCGCCGGAATCGGCGAGCGCGCGTCCGTGGCGGATCAGGTCGGCGGCGAGCTCCGCGACGGCGATGGTGGGCGCGTTGGTGTTCCCGCGCGGCACCACCGGCATCACCGACGCATCCACCACCCGCAGGCCCTCGAGGCCGTTGACGCGCAGCTTGGCGTCGACCACTGCACCCGAGTCCTCGCCCATCCGGCAGGTGCCGACGGGGTGGTAGACGGCGAAGGTGGTACGCGCGGCGTGCGCGCGCAGGTCCTCGTCGCTGTCCCCGGCCGGCATGTTGAACGGCTCGGCGCAGTAGGGCCTCATCGCGGCCTGACCGCAGATGTCGAGCGTCAGGCGCAGGCCGGCGATCATCCGCTGCATGTCATCACCCTCGCTGTAGAAGGCGTTGTGCACGATCGGCTTGGCGGTGGGGTCGTTGGAGGCGAGGCGCACGGAGCCCCTGCTGCGCTCGGTGAGCAGGCACGGCGAGACCCACACGCCGTGGGCCTGGGGGTCGCTGAGCCCCTCGTCGACGATGTGCACGGGCGCCACGTGGAACTGGATGTCGGGCGCGGGCGCGTCGGGCGCCACGCGGGCGAAGCCCCCGGCCTCGGCGAGGTTGGATGCGAACGGGCCGGTCTGCGTTGCTTCGTATTGCTCGAGCGCGGCGGGCTCGAGCGCGAGCAGCAGGCTCTGCGGCTCGGGGGTCGTCCACACGAGCTGCGTGGCCGGGTGATCGGAGAGGTTGGCGCCGACCGCCGGTTGGTCGAGCAGCACGTCGATCTCGCGCATCGTCAGGTGTTCGGCGGGGCCGACGCCCGAGAGCATCAGCAGCTGCGGCGAGTTGTAGGCGCCGCCACAGAGGATCACCTCGCGCTCGGCGCGCAGCTCCTGCACCTGGCCGAGCTGGCTGGCCTCGACGCCGACCGCGCGCGTGCCCTCGAACAGGATTCGCTGGACCAGCATGTACGGCATGACCGTCAGGTTGGCCCGCTCCATCGCGGGATGCAGGTAGGCGACGGCGGCGCTCGCGCGCATGCCGCCGCGCTGGGTCACCTGGTACATCCCGACGCCGTCCTGCGCATCGCCGTTGAAGTCCTCGTTGCGCGCGAGGCCCGCCTGCTCGCCGGCATCGACGAACGCGTGCGAGATCAGGTTGCCGGAGCGCTCTTCGCTGACGGGCAGCGGGCCGCCGGCGCCGTGCCACTTCGACGCGCCGCGCTCGTTGTCCTCGGCCTTCAGGAAGTACGGCATCAGGTCCGCGGAGGACCAGCCGGGGACGCCCCATTCGTCGTAGTCGAGCCGGTTGCCGCGGATGTAGACCATCGCGTTGACCGACGAGGAGCCGCCGAGCACCTTGCCCCGGGGCAGCGTGATGCGCCGACCGTTGCACTCCTGCTCGGGCGCGGAGTGGTAGTCCCAGTCGACCTCGGTGCCGCCGAGTTTCAGGTAGCCGAGCGGCACGTGGATGTTCTGATTGACGTCAGGCGGTCCCGCCTCGAGCAGCAGCACCTGCACGTCGGGGTCCTCACTCAGCCGGTTTGCGAGCACGCACCCCGCCGACCCCGCACCCACGATCACGTAGTCGTACATATCCCCAAGACCCTCCTTCGCGGCTTGCTCTCTCCTTGGGGCCCACGATACTCCTCGCGCGCGGGGGCCATGCCTCGGCGCGCGAGGGCCATGCCTCGACGGGGGGGCCATGCCTCGACGGGCGGGGCGCTGGTCGGTCAGTTGCCGGCGGCGGACTTCGCCAGCTGTCGCTCGGGCGCGATGCGGACGACGTCCCACACCAGGCCGACGCGCTCCAGGCCGGCGATCAGCCACCCGGAGGGGTCGAGCTGCCACCAGCGCAGACCGTGGCGCGCGGAGGTGGGAAAGGCGTGGTGGTTGTTGTGCCAAGCCTCGCCGAGCGTCGGCAGCGCAAGCCACAACAGGTTGCGCGACTGGTCGCTCGTGGCGAAGCTTCGGCGGCCGAAGAAGTGACACAGGGAGTTGATCGAGAAGGTGGCGTGGTGGAGCAGGAACATGCGCACCGCCCCGCCCCACAGAAGCGCGGTCAGGCCTCCCACGATCGTGCCCGTCAGCGCGACGCCGAGACCGAAGGGGAACGCGAGCCCGAGGATCACCCACAGCACGAACGCGCGATCGACGAAGCGCACGACGGGGTCGGCGAGCAGGTCCTTTGCGTAGTGCTCCTCGTCTGCCAGCGCATCGCCGCCCAGGATCCAGCCCACGTGTGCGTGGAACAGGCCGCCGACGGCGCCGAGCCAGCCGCTGCCGTGGCCGACGTGGGGACTGTGCGGGTCGCCGGGCTCGTCGGAGAACTGGTGGTGCTTGCGGTGGTTTGCCACCCACTCGATCACCGGCCCCTCGACGGCCGCTGAGCCGAGCGCCGCGAACAGCCCGCGCAGCGCGGGGCTCGTCTTGAAGCTGCGATGCGTGAGCAGGCGGTGGAAGCCGACCGTGATGCCCAGCCCCGTCAGCGAGTAGGTGATCGCGAGCGCCACCAAGTCGCTCCAGTGCAGCGCCCCACCCCAGGTCAGCCATGCGGCCCATCCGATCAGCCCGAGCGGGAGAACCATCACTACGACGTTCGCCACGCGGTCGACCAGCGCTATCGCGGCGAGGCCGTCGTCCGCCGCTGTAACGGGATCCGCGACCGGGGGGTCGTCGATCGCCGCAGGCTGGTCCGCCAGCGCTGGCCCGCCGAGCGACTGATCGAGTGTCATCTGCCCGACGACGATACTCGCCCGTGGCGCAGAGGCGCCGCGATACGGCCGACAGACCCGCGTGAGATTCCTCACAATGTCCGTCGGATGAGATCGATCGCCGCCGATCGCAACGAGGCCGCCCGCGCGTCGAGCGCGATCGCGAGATGAGCTACGTCAAGGGCCTGCAGGAGGTGGGGAACGGGCTGTACGCGTATCTGCAGCCCGACGGGAGCTGGGGCTGGAGCAACGCGGGCCTGGTCGTGGACGGGGAGCGCACGCTGCTGGTGGACACGCTGTACGACCTGGCGCTGACCGAGCAGATGCTCGAGGCGATGCGCCGGGCGGTGCCGGCGGCGGCGCGGATCGACACGCTCGTCAACACACACGCCAACGGCGACCACTGCTACGGCAACCAGCTCGTCGACGGCGCCCGCATCCTCGCCTCCGAGCGCACGGCGGCGGAGATGGGAGAGCTGCCACCGGCGGCGATGGCGGCGCTGCTCGAGCAGGCGCCGACAATGGGTGAGCTGGGCAAGTTCTTCCAGGAGTGCTTCGGCGCGTTCGACTTCAAGGGGATCGAGCTGGCGCTGCCCGATGAGACCTTCGCCGGCGAGCTGACGATGAACGTGGGCGAGCGGGAGCTGACGCTGATCGAGGTGGGCCCCGCGCACACCCGCGGCGACACGCTCGTGCACGTGGTCGAGGACCGCGTGCTGTTCTCAGGCGACATCCTCTTCTCCCAGGCGCACCCGATCGCGTGGGCGGGCCCTGTGTCCAACTGGATCGCGGCCTGCGAGCGGATTCTCGCGATGGACGTCGAGGTGATCGTTCCCGGGCACGGGCCGTTGGCGGACCTCGATGCGGTGCGCGAGCTCAGGGCCTACTTCGAGTACCTGTACGACGAGGCGCGCGCCTGCCACACGGAGGGGATGACGCCGCTGCAGGCCGCGCGCTCGATCTCTCTGCAGCGCTGGGCCGATTGGGGCGAGCCCGAGCGTCTGGTGGTGAACATCGCCAACATCTACGGCGAGCTGTCCGCGGATCAGGAGCCGCTCAACCCGGTGGCCGCGTTCGAGATGATGGCCGAGCTCGCGCGTGACCGGCGCTGAACCCGCGGGCCGGTGGAGGCGCCGCCGTGCGCGAGGATCACCGCGTCGGCCGACAGCTCGCGCCCGTTGGAGAGGGTGAGCCGAACGCCGCCGTGGAACAGTCGCTCGGCGACGCCCTCGACGCTCGCGCGCACGATCTCCACGCGCGAGAAGTCATCGGCGCTCGCGAGAAGCGTCGAGCACGCGCTCCAGAGGCCGGCTCGATCGGGGTCGACGAGGACCACGCGCGCGTCGCTGCGGCGGAGCAGCTGCGAGGCCGTGAGCGTCCCGCTCGCGCCTGCCCCGACGACGGCAACGGTGCGCTGGCGTGTGTGCGTGGAAGGGCGGCGTGCACGCGCGGACGTACGGCGTGTGCGCGCGGCGCGGATGGTGTCCGGTGCGGGCTGCGGGGGTGTGAGCTGAGTTGGCATCTGTGATTACCTCGGTGGAGTATTTCTCACTTACTTGATTGACAAAGTAGCACTACCGGTGAGGCGAGTCAAGCCGGCGCAACGCGAGTTGCGGGATATGATCCGGCCGGGTTCAACCAGCGGACGACGGGGGAGCGAGATGCAGGCAGCGACCAGGAGCAGTGAACCGGCTCCGAGTGGCCGGCGATGAGCCAGGTCAACCATCAGGTGCGCCTCGCCGCGCGCCCTTCGGGACTGCCGCAGCCGTCTGACTGGAGCTTCACGGAGGAGCCGATTCCAACGCCGCGCGAGGGCGAGTTCGTGGTAGCTGTTTCCTACCTGTCGCTCGACCCGGCGATGCGCGGCTGGATGAACGCCGGCGCCTCCTACATAGAGCCGGTCGAAGTCGGCGACGTCATGAGGGCGGGGGCGGTCGGGAGGGTGAGCGCCTCCGAGCATCCGGGCTTCGCCGTCGGCGAGTATGTGTACGGGGCGTTCGGAGTCCAGGAGCACGCGCTCTCGGATGGAAGCGGCGTAACCAAGATCGACCCCTCGCTGGCGCCCCTGCCGACGTATCTCGGCACGCTTGGCATGACGGGCATGACAGCCTACTTCGGCCTGTTCGACACGGCGAAGCTGAAGGAGGGTGACACGGTCGTCGTCTCGGGGGCGGCCGGCGCCGTGGGCAGCGTCGCGGGGCAGATCGCGAAGATCAAGAGCTGCCGGGCGATCGGCATCGCGGGCGGCGAGGAGAAGTGCCGCTGGCTCGTCGAGGAGCTGGGATTCGACGCGGCGATCGACTACAAGACCGAGGACGTGCGGCGCGCCCTTCGCGAGGCGGCGCCGGATGGCGTGGACGTGTACTTCGACAACGTCGGCGGCGAGATCCTGGACGCGGTGCTCACACGCCTTGCGCGCGGCGCCCGGATCGTGATCTGCGGCGCTGTCTCCCAGTACAACGCAACAGAGGGCGTGCGCGGCCCGGCCAACTACCTGACCCTGCTCGTATCGCGTGCGTCCATGACGGGGATGGTCGTGTTCGACCACGCCGCCCAGTTCGGCGCGGCCGCGCGCGAGCTCGCCGGCTGGATGGCCGAAGGGCGGCTGATCTCGCGCGAGCACATCGTGGACGGAGGCGTGAGCGCATTTCCGCAGACGCTGCTGAAGCTGTTCGCCGGCGAGAACGTCGGCAAGCTCGTTCTGCGCGTCGAGGCCTAGCCGCTCGCCACAGCGGCCAGGGCCCCCGTCCACCGCTCGCCACGGCGGCCAGGGCCCCGTTCGCCGCTCGCTACTGCAGTTTCGACTTCCCTTTGACTTCGTTGGGCTCGTCCAGGACCGTGCCCGCGTTGCCCGTAACGGTGAGCGCCCCGGCGACCTTGTTGTTGGTCACGGTCGTGGCGCCCGCGTTTCCGGTCACCTTGAGGAACGAGTCGAACACGTTGCCGTCGATCGAGACGCCCGCCGTGTTGCCCTTGATGGTGACCGGTCCGGCGAACGTGCTGGCGGCGCATTCGGCGGTCCCGTCGCCGATGAGCACCGGGCCGCTGCCGGCCGTGGCCTTCACGGCGCCGGCGACGTGCGCCGCGCAGATCCGCAGCAGGGACGCTTTGCTCGCTTTGAGCTGCCCGGCGAGCGTCGCCCCCTCGATGTCGAGCGCGCCGCCCGCCTTCACGGTGGCGGACCCGTTGACTTTGGCAGTCGGCGTGAGCAGCACCGCTTCGCCGGCCCTCACCACGAGCTTGTCGACGGGGCCCTTGACGATCACGTAGTAGCCGACGACCGTCGTGCACGACCTGGTCGTTTCCAGGCCCACATTCGAGACGGCTGTGCGGGCGATCGTCTGGGCGCCAGCTTTGCTCGTGTTGATCGCCACCGATCCCGAGGGGTCGGCTTTCAGGCCCGAGTAGCCGTCGGAGGCGGCCACGGTAGCGCGGGCGCTGGCGCCGATCCCGACCATCGCCGGGCAGCCGATCGACAGCGTCGGCGGCGTGGCGTCGACCTGCACGGTCGAACAGCCCGGTGCGGAGACGTTGCCGACGTTGTCTGCGACGGTGCCGCAGGCCGTGTGCGAGCCGCTCGTGTCGAACGTTTCCGCAGCCGACAGCGTCGCGCCGTTGACGCCGCTTCCCGGGCTGCCGTCGGACAGCGCGGGATCGCCGTTGGAGGAGAAGGACACCGTGGCGCTGTCCCTGTACCAACCGCCGTCGCCCGCGTAGTAGGGCGCGGGGGCCGAGGCGGTGGGCGCCCGCGGCGGAGTCTTGTCGACGACCACCGGTTCCGAGGACGGCGAGACTTCTGTCGTCTGTCCATGAGAGGGGTCGAAGCCCTGCACGCGGTAGGTCCACGTGCCTTCTTCCTCGCCTGCGCCGCTGAATTCGTACGAAAGCGCTTCGATGCCGGAGGCCACCGTCGACCAGCCGGAGTCGGCGTTGCGGTGCTGCACCGTGTAGCTGAGACCGAAGTACTCGAGCGGGTTGGCGCCGGTCCATCCGAGCGTGAACAGCCCGCTGGCGTTGGGGGTCGCCCCGACGCTCAGCGCGGGTGCGCCGGGAGTCGGGTATCCCACCTGCGTGGAGCACGACTTGGTGGTTTCGTTGCCGACGTTGTCGATCGCGGTCGTGCTGACCGTCACTTCGCCGGCGGTGCTCGTGTCGATCGGAACGGAGCCGCTGGCTTCGCTCGCCAGGCCCGACTGCCCGTCGGAGGCGGTGAACGGCGCGCCGGCAGGCGCGCCGACGGGGACCGAGGCCGGGCACGTGATTTCGAGCGTGGGCGGCGTGGCGTCGATCTGCACCGTCGAACAGCCCGGTGCGGAGACGTTGCCGACGTTGTCTGCGACGGTGCCGCAGGCCGTGTGCGAGCCGGTTGTTTCGAACGTCTGCGGCGCTGACAGCGTCGCGGCGTTGACGCCGCTCCCGGGGCTGCCATCGGACAGGTTCGGGTCGCCGTTGCCGGCGAACGAGACGGTGACGCTGTCCTTGTACCAGCCTCCGCCACCGGCGTAGTCCGGTTCGCGCGAGGCGCTGGCGCTGGGAGCGTTGGGCGCGGTCTCATCGACCTTCACCGCAGCCGATTCGCCCGAGAATTCGCTTTCGGGGCCTTCGTTGCCGGCGCTCACCCGGTAGCTCCACGTCCCTTCCGACTCGGGGCTCCCGCCCGTGAACGCGTATTCGGGGCTCGTGAGACCGCTCGCTACGGTGCTCCAGCCGCCGCTGGCGTTCTTGTGCTGGAGCGTGTACGTGAGCGCGGCGGCTGTCTGGGAGGCTTCCCAGGACAGCGTGAAGACGCCGTTCGAGCTGGGGTTGGCGCCGCTGGACACGTGCGGGGCGCCCGGCACGGCAGGCGTGACGTTGCGCGCGAGCGTGTAGCCCGGCGGCAGGTACTTGGGCAGCGGCTTCTGCACGAGCCCGCCGTCGCTACCCGGCGCCTGGATCGTCGGCACCCTCAGTTCGAGGTTCTTCACCTGGATGGACTGCGGCGAGGAGGAGCTGCGGGCGTAGGTGGAGTCCTGCACGAGCAGCTGGAGCTTGAGCACATGCCCGGAAGCGACCTTCCACGCCTGCGGGTGCAGTTGGAAGACCTGCTTGGTGAAGCCGCCGCCCGGGTTGATCGGCCTGTAGATGGCGCGCCCGATCAGCAGCTGGGCACCGCTCGGTTCCACATCCATCAGCCGCGCGATGACCTGGTCGTTCGTGCCGGGCGTGGAGAATTCGCCGATCACGGTGGAGGAGCCGGCGATCGTGAATCCTTCACTCGGCGCCGCCGACAGCTTGTACGTCGCCGCCGAGGCGTTTTCACCGGCGGCTTCCGTCGTGCAGACGTTGCCCGAGGTGAATGCCGTTTTCGGGGCGGTGCCCGGGGCTGCGATCGTCTGTTCGGCTGCGCCTTCGAGCCGGATTTCACCCGGTGCGAGGCTCGCCCAGTTCGCGGCTTTGTATTCCTGCCCAGTGTTTTTGGCTTCGGCGGGGCATACGCTGGTGACAGCAGTCACGCCGCCGTGCGCGCCCGCGGGTTCGCTGCCTTCACCTTTCACGTAGTAGGCGAACCATGCGTTCTGTGCCGCGGTGAGTTTTTCATCCGCTGCGGTTGACGGCGTGCTCGTGGAACGCGGGTTGTGGCCGAGGTCCATGTCGAACAGCTCCATCGGCGCGTTCGGATAGGTCGCTCGGACCTTGTTGTAGTAATCGACGCTCTGATCGACCGGGAACAGATCGTCGTTCCATCCGTTCTCCATCAGCGCCGGCGCAGGCGATTCGGCGAGGCTCGTGTAATAGGCGCCGTGTATCGGCAGCTGCTGTTCCTGCTGGACGGCCATGGGTTGACCGTTGTAGGGGCCACCGGTGGCGTTGGAGTTGTACCATTCGGTCATGTTCGCTTCTGGGTCTTTGGCGGACGTCGGCGCGTAGTAGGCGCCCTCCAGCTCACCCCCCAGGTACAGGTCTTCGTTCCAGTTGCGCTTCTCGATGCCGAATTCGTGGTTGCCGAGCATGCCCGAGTAGGGCGCTTCGGCCACGTAGTCGAGGTTGCTGCCGTTTGGCTGCAGCGACTGCGCGAGGTCCGACCAGGGGTATTCCGGTGCCGTGGCCGCGATCCTCATCGGCGTGCCTTTCGGGCTGACCCAGGGAATCAGTTCACCGTTGAGGAGTTCCACGCGGTTCTTGAGCGAGCCGAGCTGCAGCGACATGCCGCCGCCGTAGCTGCCACCGGTGGCGCCGATCTCCTGCGGGTTGATCACGCCTTCGTCGGCCAGGAGCCCGAGCAGGTACTGCGCGTCGCGCACTTCGTAGCGCCTGCTCGAGAGGTGAACATATCCGTGTTCGCATCCCGGCAGAGTTTTGTAGTCGGCCGCGCCGCACGAGTCGCCCCAGCCGCGATCGCTCATGCTGAAGACCGCATAGCCCTGTTTCAGCCAGCGCTGCGCGGCAGCGCTCGACGGAAGGATCTTGCTGCCGCCCCACGGGTGGTAGATGCCGATTACCGGATAGCCGCTGTCCGAGCCGCTCGCCGCCGGAAAGGCGACAGCGACGTCGATGGGGGTGCCGTCCCAGCTCGGGACCTCGGTCCCGGCCGAGCTGCCACACCAGCGCTGGCCTTCACTGGCGCCCGCGCCCTGCGTGGTGCAGGCGACGCTACCGAAAACGCTCGTGATCGCTGCGCTTGCGCCAGCGGGTGCCACCAGGCCCAGGATCACAACTGACAACACGGCCAACTTGCGCACGGCGAAGCGATCCACCACGGCGGTCACATCCAGCATAGTCCGGCTCCCTCTCCCGTTCCCCCGTTTTGGTCGATCGTCGATCGACCAGACACGCTCCCCCGGCCTGCCGCCAGCTTCCTGCAGCGGACACCGTATGGCGCGACGTTACCACACGTGTTTTCAATTCGCCCCTAGCAATCGTCGCGGAACCGCTGGCCGGACGCCGCGGCGCGCAGCCGGCGGGCGGCGATGTCATCGTCCTGGAACGGCAGCATCTCAGCGACGCCGGCCTGCTCGAAGGCTCGATGGATCGACCGCGGGCCGGGGATCAGCGTGAAACCGAAGCCCTGCCGGCGGCACAGCTTGCAGCGAAACGCGATCACAGCCACACCGATCGAGTCGATGTGAGTGAGCTGACGGAGGTCGAGCGTGATGCGCGTGACACCCTCGCCACACAGGCGTTCTATTTCCGTTTCGAGCGCGTGCGCCGAGCGGTGGTTCAACTCGCCGGTGAGCACCAGGGTATGCGCCCTGAGGGCCCGCTTGCTCGACGCCTGCCGCTGCTCCTCCCCGGGAGGCCTCGCGCGCGCGTCCTCCGCTGCGCCGCCGGCGGCGGCTCCGACAACGTCCAGCGTCGGAACTTCCTCCAGTGTCTCGACTCTCACCCTCGTTAGGTGACGTTCCATGAGATGTAGCTCCTTCCAGCAAGGCTTCGTATTGATTCCCAGGGCGCGGATCACGAGATCCGGCGCCGATCAGCAGCGGCCGGGAGGAGCTAGCCCGGGCGCTCGGGAATCAGAACGAAGAACGCGGTGCGCCACGGCCGGCACGACAGCCGCAGGCGGCGCATGGCGCATGGGACCGCGAAGTGGAGCACGCCCGCAGGCGTGAAGAACCCTGAAAGGGCGATGCCGGAGCCGCCGGCCGCGGAGCCACCGAACGAGCCGCCGGGGGCAGGGCCGGGAGGCGGCAGCACCGAGCGACCGCCGCCAACCGGTTCGCTGTAGCCACCGCCCGTGCGAGCGCTCTTGCGAGCCGGCGAGAGTTCCGCCACACGCTCTTCGGAGGCGACCGAGAGCAGGCTCCCGCTGGGGAGCAAGCTCGCCGAGCAGTCTTCGCTCATACGCCGTGTCAGCCCGGAGAGCTGGCAACTGAGCTCCCCCGCCCGCTGCGCAGCGGTGAGCTGACCCGGCATGCCGATCGAAGTCCGCGCTGACGTCGGCGGCGACGAGCGTTCGGGGGATTCGCCTGCGGGAACCGGCGGGAACGCGCCGAGCAGAGCACCCGGGGCTTCAGCCACGGCCTGTGCCGACACCGGCGTGGTCGTCGCGGCGGCCTGCGGCGCGCTCGGGGAGCTCACGACGACCGGCGCCGTGACCTGTTCGGTCGGCGCGGCTTCCTTTGCCGATTCCACCGGCTTCACCTGTTCTTCGACGGGCGCGGTGACGTCGGACGTCGGCACGACGACTTCTTTGCTCGCCGGCGGCGTGACTTCTTCCACCGGGGGCGTCGTTTGGACAGGCGGCGTCGTTTCGACCGGCGGCGCGACTTCTTCCACCGGGGGCGTCGTTTCGACAGGCGGCGCGACTTCTTCTATCGGGGGCGTCGTTTCGACCGGCGGCGTCGCTTCTTCCACCGGCGGCGGTGTGCTTTCCGTGGAGGATGCTTCTTCGGCCGGCTGCGTCTGTTCTTCCGGCGGCGGCGGGGTGCTTTCCTTGGCGCCCGGCGCTTCTTCGGCCGTGGGGGCTTCGTGAACGGGTGCGAGGAGTTCCTGCGCCGGGGTCGATCCTTCCGGCTGGACGGTCGCTTCGGCGGCGCGGGCGCTCGAGGCAAGCACGAAGGCCTCGATCAGGACGAGAGCCGCCACGGCTGCGCAGAGGAGGCCTTTGACGGCCATCCTGGTCGAGAAATTCTGGGTCGTCCCGATCACGTTTCCTCGTTGCTCGCGCTTCGCGTAGCGCCCGATGATAAACCCACGCAAGCCTTCTCGTGTGCTGGGGCGCATCTGAGCGTCGCGGCCGACCCGGACAGGCGCGCGACAGGTCTCCGAGCCCCGCTCTGGATCCGCGATCAGCAGCTTCGGACCAGCTGCTCGCGACGGGACGGCGAGCGGGTGGCGGCGAGCGCCGCGAGCGAGTCGGTCGCCGGTGCTGCGAGGCGGCTCTCGAGAAACTCGGTGAGCTCCTCGGCGGGCATCGGACGGCACAGCAGGTATCCCTGAACGTGACGGCAGCCAAGCTTTGCGAGCTGCTCCAGCTGCGCGACGGACTCGACCCCCTCGGCTACGACGGCGAGGCCGAGAGCGCTACACATCTCCACGATCGCCCGCATGATCGCTGCGTCTCGTTCGCTGCCACCCAGCCCGTCGGTGAACGCGCGGTCGACCTTCACGCCGTCCAGCGGGAAGTTCCTCAGGTAGCTCAGGGACGAGTAGCCCGTCCCGAAGTCGTCCAGCACCAACTGCACTCCGTCCGCGTGAAGCCTGCCCAGGACGGCTGTCGACTCGCCCGCCCTCTCGATGAGGACGCTCTCGGTGACCTCCAGACGCAGGGTCCCGGGCAGCAGACCGCTGTCGCTGCAGACGCTGGCCACTTCAGCCGGGAACCGTGGATTGGCTATCTGGCAGCCCGAGACATTGATGAACGTCTGCAGCGGGCAAGCGAAGCGCTGCTGCCACTGGGCGCTCTGCTCGCAGGCCCAGCGGAGCACTTCGCGTCCGAGCGCGACGATCAGGCCCGTCTCCTCGGCGATCGGGATGAAGTCCAGCGGCGGTACGAGACCGTGACGGGGATGCTCCCAGCGCACGAGCGCCTCGGTGGCCACGGGACGGCCGGTGGCCAGCTCGATGATCGGCTGGTAGTGAACGCACAGCTCTCCGCGCTCGAGCGCCCGTCGCAGCTCTGTCTCTGTATTGAGTCGAGCCAACACCTGCGAGCGCAGGCTCGAATCGAACAGCTCGTAGCGACCCGGACCGCGCTTCTTGGCCCTGTACATGGCGACATCCGCGTCGCGCAGCAGCGACGCGGATGTATCGCCGGTCATTTCCGCGATCGCGATGCCGATGCTGACGGTCAGGACGTGATCGCCGCTCTCCAAGCTGAGGGGCCTGCTCACGGCGCAGCCGATGCGCTCCGCCAGCTCGACCACCCGGTGGACGTCGCCTGGGAGCTCGCAGACGACGACGAACTCGTCTCCGCCCAGGCGCGCCACTGTGTCGCTGGGTCGCAGCGCCTCGCGCAGGCGCCCCGCGAGCGCCACCAACACCTGATCGCCGACCGCGTGTCCGAGCGAGTCGTTGATGATCTTGAACCGGTCGAGATCCAGCATGAGCATGGCGACCCCGATGCCGTCGCGCCGGCGCCGGGCGAGCGCAAGGTCCAACCGGTCGAGCGCCAGCGTACGGTTGGGAAGGCCGGTGAGCGGATCGTGCAGCGCCTGGTGGCGTGTCAGCGCCTCTCTACGGTGACGCTCGACGGCCGCCGACAGGATGTTCGCAACCGCAACGAGGAAGTTGACGTCGTCCTCGCTGAAGCTCCGGCGGCGCGTGGTGTGGGCGCTGAGCACGCCATAGGGTCGCTCGACGCCCTCGATCACCGCGTTCATGCCACTGCGCATGCCGCGTCCCAGCAGGTGGCCGGTCTCGAAACGCGTCTCCGTGCGGAGATCATCCGAGACGACGGCTTCGCGACGGCTGAGCGCGTAGCCCGCGTGCGTGCCGGTCCCGGCGGGCATGAGCGCGCGAACGTCGCTGGTGTGACCGACGTTCGAGACGATTTCCACCGTCTTCTCGTCCTCACAGAGCCTCAACACTCCACAGAGCTGCACGTCGAGCGTCTCGGCTACGGCGCACACGATCGCATCTGTGAGCGTCGTCAGCTCCTGCTCGCGCAGCGCCACCTGACCTAGCCGCGCGACCGTCTCGTGCAAGCGCGCGTGGCGCGCCAGCTGCTGCTCGAGAGCGTTGTGGGCACTGGCCTTGGCCGGCGGCGCCCCGCCCCGTTGCGCAGCACCGCTTTCGTCCGATCTCATGCCGCTCTCTTCGTGGTCTGTGATGGGCAGGCCCCCCGGCTGCCGTCTCCGTCGATGCCTCCGAGGGCTGCTTGTGGGTACATCATCGGCACCCGTTTCGTCTGCCTGAATACTTGGCGCTTGCTACAGACGTACACGCGTTCGCCCGGCGCGGATCGCTCCGCTCGACGGCGCTGGGCCGCTCAGGCCGCGGGAGCGGAGGGAGGCGGAACGACCGGTCCGATGTCCCCGTCCGGCGCATCGTCCAGATCGACGATCACCGGGGCGTGATCGCTCGGCTTGGAGCCCTTGCGCGCCTGCCGGTCGACCCATGCCGCGCGCACCCTGCCGGCGACCGCGTCGGTGGCGAGCACCAGGTCGATCCGCATCCCGAGATCTCGATGGAACATCCCGGCTCGGTAGTCCCAGTAGGTGAATACGCGCTCGGTCGGCCAGCGCTCGCGCACGACGTCGTGCAGGCCCAGCGCCTGCAGCGCCGAGCGCTCCGGCGGCGTGACGTGGGTCTGCCCAGCGAAGGCGGCGGGGTCGAACACGTCGCCGTCGGCGGGGGCGATGTTCATGTCGCCGCACAGCAGCGTCGCCTCGGGGCTGCTCTGGACGCTCGCCAGCAGCGCCGCCAGCCACGCGAGCTTGTAGCGGTAGTGCTCGGAGTCCGGCGTCCTGCCGTTCGGCACGTAGAGGCAGTGCACCCGAATCCCGGCGCAGGTCGCGGATATGGCGCGCGCCTCCGCGTGCGGGAAGCCGGGCGCGCCCGGGAGTCCGACCGTCGCGTCCGCCAGCCCCACCCGCGAGAGGATCGCCACCCCGTTCCACTGCGCCTCGCCGTGCCGGGCAATCGCGTAGTCGCGCGCGGCGAGCTCCGCGCCCAGCAGATCGTCGAAGGCCTCGTCTGCGAGCTTCGTCTCCTGCAGGCAGACCACATCCGGCCGGCGGTCGTCGAGCCAGGACAGCAGCCGCGGGAGGCGCTGCTTGGCCGAGTTCACATTCCAGGTCGCCACCCGCACCGCGCCAACGCTAGCGGGCGCGCTCGATGCAGCGGCTAGCCGATCACACGCCGCCCCCAGGCAAACGAGCTGCCCAGCCAGCTTCCGCTCAGCGGCAGCACGTAGACGCCCTGCCCGGAGGAGTGGATGACCCAGTTGTCGCCGAGGTAGATCCCCTCGTGAACGACGTTGCTCTCCGTGGCCTTGCTGTTGAAGTGAGCCGATCCGAAGAACAGCAGATCGCCGGGCTCCAGCTGGCTCATCTGCAGCCGCTGCGAGGAGGGGATTTCGCCCGCCTGTTCCGCTGCTGTGCGTCCCAGGATCTCGCGACCCCACGGCAGCCCCGAGACCTTGAACACACGCCACGCAAAGCCCGAGCAGTCGAAGCCACCGTGTTCGAGACCGTCAGCGGTGTTGTCGGTGGTGCCTCCCCAGACATACGGGTAGCCGATGCGCGAGACCGCGATTGCCAGCGCCTGGCGTTGCGCTGCCGTCATCGACGGAAGCTCGAACGCGGACAGCGATTCCCGCGCGGAGGACACGTCCCACGCGCTCAGTTTCGTCGCCGCCGACAGCGACCAGGCAGCCTGAGCGCGGGTGATCGCTTCGTTCGGAAACAGGTCGAGTCGCTGCGAGCCCACCGGGTGCTGGTAACCAAGTTCGAGGAAGCGTGCGACCACCTCCGACCCGAAGTAGGAGGGAGGATGTAAGCCGGCCGCTGCAGCCGTGGCCAGCACGTGCGCGGCCACGCTCGCAAGCCCCAGCTCTTCCACGAGCATCCGGTCGAACGTCACCTCTGTCACCGGGCTCTGCGTGGTCTGCGCAGGCGGCGGCGCCGGTTCGCCGGCTGAGCCGAGCACGCCCTGCGCGTCCGGGGCGCTCTGGAGCGTCGGGGCGAGCGCGACCATCGCAGCGTTGGCCTGGGCCGCGGAGAGGTGTCCCGCGCCGTCGAAGGAGCCGTCGCTTTCGCCCATGAGTCCCGTCGCCACCACCTGGTGCTGCTGGGCGGCATCCCAGCTCCCAGCGGTGGCGGCGGCGAGCGCGCGGCCTGGAGATACAGCGAAGAGCCCAGACAGGGTGGCGGCCGCGACGACGGCGGCGGCGGCAAGCGCGCGAATCCGGGCACGCGGGAGCTGGACATGAGGCACGGACCCTGCATCGGCCGCGCCTGGCCGGTGCCGCATCGCGGTGACCCGGCGCTGGACCAATCGACCAAGGCCCGCCGCGCGCCGCGCGCTCACACCGAGAGCGCTGCGTCGGGGCGCCTGCGCGACGCTCCCACGGAGGCGATCACCACGAGCGCGATACCCACGAGCGCGCGCACACCGAGCTGCTGGCCGAGGACGAGAAAGCCCGCCAGAGCCGCCACCGCCGGCTCCAGGCTCATCAGGACCCCGAAGACGGACGTCGCGATCCGGCGGAGCGCCTCCACCTCGAGCGAGTACGGAATCGCGGAGGAGAGCATGCCCACAGCCGCCCCCAGCGCGAGCGATTCGGGGTCGAGGAGGTGTCTGCCACCTGTCGCGATACCCACCGGCAGGGTCACCACAGCGGCTACGCACAACACCAGCGCGACCCCCGTAGATCCCTCGAACGCCTGGCCCAATCGCGCGTTCAGGAGGATGTAGGTGCCCCACAGGCAGCCGGCCGCGAGTGCGAACGCCACGCCCAGCGTGTTCACGCCGTGCGCTTCCCCACCGGTCAGGGCGAGGATGCCGACTACAGCGCTCGAGACCCACAGCACGTCGACCCTGCGGCGCGATCCCGCCACCGCCACCGCCAGCGGCCCCACGAACTCGATCGCCACCGCGATCCCCAGCGGGATCCGCTCCAAGGCCTCGTAGAAGCTCAGGTTCAAGCCGGCCAGGACAAGCCCGAAAACGCCCACGAGCAGGAACTCGCCGCTGGTTCGCCCACGCAGGCGCGGGCGCCACAGGACCAGTAGGACGATCGCAGCCGACGCCAAGCGCACGAACGCCGTCCCGCCGGGGGCGAGCTGTCCGAGCAGGGTCGCCGCCAGCGAGGAGCCGAACTGGGCGGAGGTGATCGCACCCACCACAAGGACCCCGGACGGGGCGCGCGCCAGAATGCCCGCGCCGCTTGCTGGGGCACCCGCGCCCCCTGCTGGGGCGGCGCCCTCGGACATTGGGCGATCCTAGCGCCGGTCACATCCTCCGCTCGGCGGCGAGCGAAGAAGCGGTGGAGGCGGACCCGGCCGCGTAGGCCTTATGTTCCTGCGATCGCCCACGAGACCGGGATAGCGGGAAGCTGCGACGAGCGCTTTGCCGCCGTGCGAGAGGCGTTCAGGGAGAACTTCTCCGACAGGGGCGAGCTCGGCGCCACCGTGGCGGTGATCGTCGAGGGAGAGCAGGTCATCGAGCTGTGGGGCGGATGGGCGGACGCCGACCGCTCGCGCCCGTGGGAGCAGGACACGGTCGTCAACGTCTTCTCCGTCGGCAAGGCCATGACGGCGCTCTGCGTGTTGATGCTCGTCTCGCGGGGACTGTTGGACTTCGACGAGCCGGTCTCGCGTCGCTGGCCGGAGTTCGCGGCCGCGGGCAAGGAGAGCATCACCGTGCGCGAGGTGTTGAGCCACCGGGCCGGTCTGGCGGCGATCTCGCGGGAGCTCCCCGAGGGATCGCTCTACGACTGGGATCAGGTGACGGACGCGCTCGCCGAGCAGGAGCCGTGGTGGACGCCCGGCTCGGGCCACGGCTACCACGTGCACACGTTCGGGTTCCTTGCCGGCGAGATCGTTCGCCGCGTCACCGGCGCGGGGATCGGGTCGTTCCTGCGCCGCGAGGCTGCCGAGCGGCTCGGCGTCGAGATGAGCTTTGGCCTCGATCCGAGTGTCCGTCCTCGGCGTGCCGAGTACGTGTTCGACTGGAAGACATCCGCGCGTGCGCAGGAGGCGCAGCAGGCCTTCCGCGACACGCATCTGCGCGATCGTGCCTATCTGAACCCGCCGGGCGCCACCGGCATCGGCACCGTGAACACCGCCGCCTGGCAGGACGCGGTGTTGCCATCCGCCAACCTGCATGCTGGGGCGCTTGCCATTGCCCGGGTGTATGACGCGCTCGTCGCCGAGGAGCCGTCGTTGGTGGGGGCGGACGTCATGCGGGAGGCAACCGCCGAGGCCTCCGCAGGTGAGGATCTCGTCCTCGGTAGGCCCTCACGGTTCGGGCTCGGCTTCCAGCTCACCCAGGAGGAGCGCCCGCTGGGGCCGAACGCGCGGAGTTTCGGACACTTCGGCACCGGCGGCTCGGTCGGGTTCGCCGACCCCGACGCGCAGGTGGCGTTCGCGTATGTGATGAACCGCGGCGGGCCTCAGTGGCAGGACCCACGCAATCGCGCGCTGATCGACGCTCTCTACGGCGCTCTGTGAACGGCAACGCTCAGTTGCGCCCGCCGCCGAACAGCCGCAGGAAGAAAAGGAAGATGTTGATCACGTCCAGGAAGATCCCTGCAGCCAGGGGAACCGCTTCCTGCATGCCCGCGCGGCGCATGCGGTTGAAGTCCAGCACCGTGTAGCCACCGAAGATGGCCAGGCCCAGCAGCGCGTAGATCACGTTGCCGCCGGGGATCGACACGAACACGGTGATGAGCCCGAACACGATCAGGGCGAGCAGCAGGAAGAAGAGGAAGCGATAGCCGCCGGAGAGGTCGCGGCGGATCGCATAGCCGGTGGTGCCGAGGCCGCCCACGAACAGCGCCGTCGCGGCCGCCGCCTGCCAGACCGCGTCAGGCTCCGCTTCCGCGTAGCGGTCGAGCACGCCGCCGAGTCCCAGCCCGAACAGCACGCCGCCCGCGAACAGCAGCGTGATCGCCAACCCCTCCGAGCGGCGGGAGGCGAAGTTCAATCCGATGATGCATGCGAAGCCGACGAGAAAGCAGATGATCGACGGCCCCTCGGCGATTTCGCGCCCCAGGTAGGCGCCGAGCGTGAAGAAGCACAACGTGACCGCCACCAGGCCCATCACCTGACCGAAAACGCCCGCCGTGCCCACGGTCTCGATCGAGCCGAACATCCCTTCGTTCCTGTATCCGGCCGCCCTGGGCATGCTCACTCCCCCTTCTCTGGATTGTCGCCGACGCCTCAGCGTCTATTACTAGGCCGCGATGATCGGCCCTTCAGTCGAGATTGTCGAGGATCTCGTTGGCGCGCGACCACTGCCCGGATGGAACCACCAGGTAGATGTCGCCGCGGCCGCGCGCGTCCGGTGGGTGATCGGCTACGCAGGCGGCGTCCACGCCGAGGCCTCGTAGCTGGTCGCGCCACGACACGGCCGTGCTCTGATCCTCGAAGGTGCTCACCGTCTCCCAGCCGTCGAAGCGGGGGTCGCCCACTGCCACCGGCGGTTCCTTTGCTCTGCTGCGCAGCCAATGAGGGAGGCGCATTGGACGAGGGTACTGCGCGGCTTGGGCGCCTACCTGCGGAGGGCGGCGCTACCCGCAGCGACCTGCTCGGCGAAGTGGCACGCACTGAGATGCTCGGCATCCACTGCCTGGAGCGAGGGCGCCTGGCCCGCACAGAGCGGTTGGGCGAAGGGACAGCGTCCCTCGAAGGAGCAGCCGGCGACCGGGCCGATCGGACTTGGCGGCTCGCCGGCGAGCGTCGGCGAGAGCCGGCCAGGCTCGGTGGTTGGGATGGCGGCCAGCAATCCCTGGGTATACGGGTGAGCGGGCCGTCCAAAGATCTGGGCCGTGGGGCCCTGCTCGACGATCTGTCCGCGATACATCACGGCCACCTCATCGGCCGAGCGGTGGGCTACCCCCAGGTCGTGCGTGACGACGAGCAGAGCGACCCCCAGCCTCGCCCGCAACTCGGCAAGCAGGTCGAGCACGCGGATGGCCAGCGAGGCGTCCAGCGCGCTGACCGGCTCATCGCAGATGAGCAGCTTGGGCTCGGACGCAAGCGCCCGGGCGATGGCCGCACGCTGGCGCTGCCCCCCTGAGAGCTCTCGCGGCTTCGCCGTCGCGGCCCGCGCGTCGAGGCCCACCTGCGTGAGCAACTCCAGAGCGAGCGCGCTGCGCTCACGACGCTCGACGCCTCGCCTGGCCAGCTGTTCAGCGAGCATCGCGCCGATCGTCAACCAAGGGGTGAGCGAGCTGCCGGCATCCTGGAAGACGAGCTGAGGCCGCCCGGCTTCCTTGCCCCAGCGCACCTCGCCGCTGTCCGCGGGCATCAGCCCACAGGCCAGGCGCAGGGTGGTCGTCTTGCCACACCCGCTCTCGCCCACGAGCGCCACCGCGCCACCGGCGGGCACGGTGAGGCTGACATTGCTGACAGCGTGGACTCGCTCACCCCCACGCCGCAGACGCCCAGATCCAACGGGGAACGTCTTGCTGACGTCAACCATCTCGAGCGCGGGCTCCCCCGCGGGGGCGCTCGTCGCGCCGAGAACGCGCTCCGGAGGCTCGTCCCACGTCTCCTGGCGATGATCCGCGTCGAGTGGATCGATGCAGGCGGCCCGATGGGTCGGGTCGGCCTGCGCTGAGGCGAGCTCCGGCAGCGCCGTGGTGCAGTCGGGCTGCGCGCGCGAACAGCGTGGCGCGTAGGCGCATCCGGGCGGTGGGCTAGTTGGGTCCGGCGGCGAGCCTTCGATGCCGCGGATCGGCGCGGATCGGGCGATCTCCACCGACACCCGTGCGTCGAGCAGAGCTCGCGTGTAGGGGTGCATCGGCCGTTCGAGCACATCGGCCGCGGAGCCGAGCTCACACAAGCGCCCCGCGTACATCACGGCGATGCGATCGGCGATCGAGGCCGCCACACCGAGATCGTGGGTGACGAACAGCACCGAGCATCCGTGCTCGCGGCGCAAGCGGTCGAACAGCAGCACGATCTGGGCCTGCACGCTGACGTCGAGAGCGGTCGTGGGCTCGTCGGCGACGATCAGCTTGGGAAAGCCACGGGCGTCTGCGACCGCGGTGAGCTCATCTGAGCGCGGCGCCGTGCCGAGCGCCATCGCGATCGAAGCGCGTTGGCGCAGACCTCCCGAGAGCTGGTGGGGGAACTCGAAGAAGCGCCGTCGCGGATCCGGCACGCCGGCCTCGGTGAGATTGCCGATCGCCCTGTCTTTGTCGACCCCCCGCTCGGTCAGCTGCCGGCCGATCTTCATCGTCGGGTCGAGCGAGGTCAGCGGATCCTGGAAGACCGCGCCCAGCAACTCGCGGCGCAGCAGCCGTCGCGTGGAGTCGGCATTGGTGAGCATGTCCACGCCCGCGACCTGCACCTTGCCTGCGACCTGCGCGCCACGGAGGCTGCCCACGAGCCCCAGCAAGGACATGCCGAGCACGCTCTTGCCAGAGCCCGACTCGCCGACCAGCGCGACGATCTCCCCCGGCGCGATCTCGAGCGAGACCGAACGCAGGGCCTGCACGGTTCCACGCTGGGTCTCGAACCCGACGCGCAGATCCTCGACGGCGGCGACCGGGGAGGAGGCGAGGCTCGTCGGTTGCGATCCCACGCTCATCACTGCTCTCGCAGGCGCGGATCGGCGATCAGTTGCAGGATGTCCACGACCGCGTTGATGACGACATAGGCGATACCGAGCACGAGCGTCACGCCCACGATCGCCGGGAAGTCCGAATATTGGAGCGCGGAGGACGCGTACAAACCGAGACCCGGCCAGGCGAACACCGTCTCGACCACGATCACTCCTGTCAGCACGAGGCCCATCTGCAGGCCAGCCATGGCAAGCACCGGCGTCGCGGCGTTGCGCAGGCCGTGGTGGAGCATGACTGCGAACTCGTTCAAGCCCTTTGAGCGAGCCGTACGGACGTGGTCTTCGCGCATCACTTCGAGCAGCGAGCCGCGCAGCACCCGCCCGATCGCGACAGCGGGACCGACGGCGATCACGACCGCCGGCATGATCGCGTGTCGCAGCGCACCGAACCAACCGCCGAAGTTGCCGCTGAAGAAGTCTTCGATCATCACGAAGCCGGTGGCCTGACCACCGGCCGTGCGCCCTGACGCGGGCAGCAGGTGAAGCGAGCTGTAGAAGACCAGGATCAGGATGATCCCGAGGAAGAACGTCGGCGCGGACGCCAGGGAGGTCATCAGGACGCGAATGAGATTCGAGCCACGGATGCCGGACGCGGACCAGACGCCGAGGATCAGCGAGAGGATCGCGATCAGCACCCCGGAGAGCAGCGCGAGTTCGATCGTCGCGGGAGCGAAGTTCGAAAGGTCGCTGGTGACGGGGTTGTGCGTGCGCAGCGAGGTGCCGAGATTGCCATGGATGAGGCGCCCCAGGAACAGCCAGTACTGCGCGTAGAACGGTTTGTTGTAGCCGAGCTGGCGCTCGCGGGCGATGATCTGCGCATGACTCGCACCCGCGCCGAGGCTTGCCGCGACCGGGTTGGCGGGTATCACCGCGTCGACCAGGTACACGACGAACGTGAGCGCGAGCAGAACCCCGACCATCGCGATGAGGCGCCCTGTGATCAGCCGCGTCATCAGGACTCGACCAGGTCGCGTATGGCGTCGCCGGCGAAATTGGCGACGAACACGAGGATGAACACAGCGGCGGCGGGCAGCACCGCGACGTTCCAGTTGGTGAACAGGTAGGTGAGCCCGTGGGCGGTCATCGACCCGAGCTCAGCGGCCGGGTCGGGTGATCCGAGGCCGAGAAACGACAGGCTGGCGAGCAGCAGGATGACGTTTCCTACATCCAACGAAGCGGTCACGATCACAGGTCCGAACGAACTCGGCAGGACGTGGCGCAGAGCGACTCGCATCCGCCCGAGGCCGGCCAGCCGCGCCGCCTCGACGTGTGGGCGCGAGGCGGTGGCGCGCGCCTGGCCGCGCACGACTCGCGCGTACCACGGCCACCACACGATGCACACGCCGATCAGGGTGTGCTCGAGGCTCGGGCCAAGTGCTGCGACGATCGCCAGCACGAGCAGCGGCCCCGGCAGCGCGAGAAACAGGTCGGTGAGACGCATGAGAAGCGCATCGACGATGCCTCCGGCGATTCCAGCCACCAGCCCGATCGCACCGCCGATCAGGACACCGGATCCGATCACAACGACGGCAGAGAGCAGGCTCGAGCGCATGCCGTAGAGGATGCGCGCCAGTAGTTCGCGGCCCTGATCGTCGGTGCCGAGCAGGTGCGAGAGGCTCGGTGGGCTGAGCGGCGCCGCCACGAGCTGCGTCGTTCCGTGCGGAGCCAATCCCGGCGCAATCAGCACGAACAGCACAAGCACGATCGCCGACCAGAGCGAGACACGCTCGGCTCGCGCCAGCGAGTGATAGCGGGCCGGGCGTAGGGAGAGCAGGCCCCGCCGCAGCCGCGCGCGCGGTGGCGATGCCACCGCGCGCTCGACCGTAGAGGGGACGCCCAACCGGTTCACTTCGAGGCGCGCAGAGCCGCCAGGTTGAGGCACGTGGTGCACTCGAGCTGATGCTCGAAGCCGGTTATCCCGGCACGCGCGATGAACGTGTCGGCGTCGTCGGCCAGAGTGATGAACGTGCCTTCGTTGTGGAGGATTTCGCCCGCCTTGCCGTAGTCCTTCAGGATTTCCTGCGGGTTGGTGGCGGCGAGCCCCTGATTCATCGCTTCGTCGGCCGCGGGCACCGATCCTTCGAGGTAGTTCAGCGCCGCTCCCTTGTACATGTAGCTGCGCGCCCAGGTGTCCGGCGATGCGGAGTCCGGGTTCTCACTGCCGATGAACATGTCGGGAGTTGTCTTCTGGTTCTCCTCCGGGTAGCTGAACAGCTCAGAGACAGTGATCTCCTGCACTGTGATGTTCAGACCCGTTTCACGCAGCTCGGCGGCGACGGCGTCGGCCAGCCGTTCGATGTCGACGCCGTGTCCCGCGAGGTAGGTGAGTCTTGCGCTGCGTTCGTTCGCCGGCAGCTTTTCAACGGCCGCCTTGAGCTTGCCCGGATCATACGGCTGAGGGTCGGCGCCCAGGCCGTTGGGCAGCATCCCGGCTGGGTAGATGCTGTTCGAGACCGTCCCGTAGTTTTCGAAGAAGGTCTTCGTCAGCAGTTCGCGGTTGATCGCCTGCCCGAGCACCCTGCGCACTTCCGGGTGCGAGAACGGTCCGTGGTTGGGGTTGACGTGTATCCACGTCTTCAGGAACTGGGGGAAGATCTTCACCTGGAAGCCGGCCTTGTGTTCGAAGCTTTTCACCGTCGTGTTGGGCTGCAGGTGCAGGATGTCGAGGCTGCCTCCCTCGAGCTGCAGTACCTGGCTGCCCGAGTTCGGGACCAGCTTGTAGACGACCGTCGTGTAGTACGGAGCTTTGCCCCACCATTTCGACCAGGCCTTCTCGACGTACTGCTGCCCGAGCGTGAACTGCGTGAGCATGTACGGGCCGGTGCCGGCGTCGTGGGTCGAGAGCCACTTCTGGCCGAGATCGCCTTTGAGTTCGTGCTCTTTGATGGCTGTGGGGCTGATCGCCTTCAGGCCATACGGAGAGGCCAGGTAGTCCATGAAGGCAGAGACCGTGTGGTCGAGGTGCACCACAACGGTGTACGGGCCGGGCGTTTCGATGCTCTTGATCTCCGCCACCTGGTAGTAGGTGCCCTGTTTCATTTTAATGCGCCGTTCGAAGTCGAACTTGATGGCGGCGGAGTTCAGCGGCGTACCGTCGTGGAAGAGCACGCCCTTGCGAAGTTGGAAGGTGTAGGTGCTGTCTTTGTCCGAGGCCTTCCAGCTGGTGGCGAGCCACGGTTCGATTTTGACGCTGTCGCCGTATGCGTAGTGAACGAGGCCCTCGTAGGTGTTGTTGACGAGCATCATCCCCGGGATGTCGTACTGGACGTCCGGATCCGGGCTCTGGATGTCTTCGTAGTAACCCAAGCGCAGCGTGTGTTCGGATGCCGGCTTGCCGGCGGCAGCGCTCGACCCTGAGCTTTCTTCAGCGCTCCCGCATCCAGCGAGCCCTAGGCAGAGCAGGCCGAAGCACGTGATGATGGTGAACCGTCGTCTGAGCATTGACTTTCCCTCTCCTGCGAGCCCGACGGCTCGATTGGGTTGACATCGCCTTCACTTCCTGTCGTCGGTGTCGCCCCTCGACGACTCCACGCCTGGTCCTCCTGCCGCCCGCGCATCCAGGTAGTCGGCCTGCTCGATCCCCGCACGACGCATGGCGATGCCGGTGATGGCTTCGAGCACGCAACGGTGGGCCAGCATCGCCGTGATGCTGTTCCCGACGTCATAGGGCGGGCTGACCTCGACGACGTCCATGCCGACGATCCCGACCTCGTGAGCGATGCGACGAACCGCTCGCAGCAGCTGGGCGCTCGTCATCCCGCCGGGCTCCGGCGAGCCGGTGCCGGGCGCGTACGCGGGGTCGGCCGCGTCGACGTCCACGGTGAGGAACACGTGCTCGGCCCCCTCGCCCGCCTCACGAATCGCGTCCGCGAGAACCGCGTCGAAGCCGCGTGCGTGGATCTCGGCCATGTAGTGGGTGCGAATCCCTTCGCCCTCCATCCATGCGGTGACCTCCGGGTCCGGCCAGCCGCCGCGCATTCCGACCTGGACGAGGTTGGGCCCCAGCACGGCGCCCATCTCGACCAGCTCGCGCATCTGCGTGCCGTGGTTGCCGATGTGCCCCGGGGGCACCGGGGCGGTGTCGCTGTGGGCATCGAACTGCACGACGCCGACGGAGCCGAAGCCATAGTGGTCGGCAACGGCGCGGATATGGGGCAGAGAGACCCCGTGATCGCCGCCGAGCATGATCGGCATCGCGCCCGCCGTAAGGATCTCGCCGACGAACCGGCGCACGTTCTCGAAGGTCATGAGCGTGTTCCCCGGCACGACCTCCGCGTCGCCATAGTCGACCATCGACAGATACCTGAAGGGGTCGACGCGCACGGCCTGGGAGGGCCGGCTGAGCGGAGGCGACCATGCGTTGTCGCAGCGGCGGATCGACTGGGGTCCGAGATGAGTGCCCGAGCGGGCGGTGTTGGTGCCGTCCCAGGGCGTGCCGCCGATCGCGATGTCGACGTCCGCCGCCGCGAGCTCCTCCGGAGAGAGGCAGAGCGGCAGCTTCAGGAACGACTGGATGCCGACATAGGACGGCTCCCACTCGTAGCGGGCCATCGGACGGGGGCGGGATGGTTGATCAGTCATTGGCTGTACCTTCGATTCAAGTGGATGGCGGGCGATACTGTAATCGTTTGCACTAGATCTCGTCAAGGGCATGCGTGAGGCGGGCGGCAGACTGGGCGAAAGAGGCCTGGGTCCCTGGCAGTCCGACGGTCAGCGACGCGCACCGGACCGCGGACTGGGCGGCTGCCAGGGGGGTCTCCCCCGAGGCGAGCGCCCGCGCGAAGGCCCCGACGAACGCGTCGCCGGCCCCCGAGGTGTCGACGACGCTCACGGTGGGCGCAGGGATCTTCTGCACGCCGTCCTCGCCGGGCCGGCACAGCAGCGCGCCGTGCTCGCCATGGGTGACGAGCACCGAGGCGCCCAGCGTGGCGGCGATCTGAGGGAGGCTCTCCTCGGGCGACCCGGGCGCGAGGGCGTCCGCGCCGAGCAGGATGCGCCGGAGCGCGTCGAACTCGATCTCATTGGGGACAACCCAGTCGGCCAACGCGAGCAGGTCGCTGGCCTCGTCCAGGAACGGGGCGGGATTGAGGATCGTGACGGCGCCCTGCTCGCGGCCGCGCTCGAGCGCGCGGCGGACGCAGGCGAGCGGGATCTCCAGCTGGCAGATCACCACGTCGGGCGGGCCCGCCGCGTCCAGCGCGGCGTCGAGGTGATCGGTACTCATCAGGGAGTTGGCGCCGGGCACGATCACGATGCGGTTCTGGCCGTTGCCATCCACCCAGATGGGTGCGACACCGGTGGCGGCCTCTCCGAGCACGGACACGCCGTGGGTGTCGATCCCCAGCGAGCGCAGGTTGGCGATCGCGTCGCTGCCGAAGGAATCCCCTCCGACACACGCGACCATGCTCACGCGCGCGCCCATGAGCGCCGCCATCGCTGCCTGATTTGCTCCCTTGCCTCCGAAGCCCAGCAGGAACGACCGGCCTACGAGCGTCTCGCCCGCCTCCGGCACGCGCTCGAGCCAGACGGTCATGTCGGCCATGACGCTGCCGACGACGACGATGTGCGGACGCTCGTTCATGCGGTGCGCGCTGCCGCGCCCGGCGTCAGGGTCAGCCTCGACACGGTCTAGGAGTCGCCGAGCCAGGTCAGGAGCTGACCCCAGAAGCGCCCGTAGTGCTTCCAGGCGAGGAATTCGGGGCTCCCCCAGTGCGGCGAGCAGTCCGAGGCGAAGGCGGCGGCGCGGCCGCGACCGTGCGCGCCGACGACGAGCATCGGGTCCGAGCCGACGCCGAGCAGCGTGCTCGCGTCGGGCTTGGCGCGGAGCCGGTTGTAGCCGAGGAAGTGCGGCCACTCGCCGTCCACCTCCGCGAGCACCGCGTGCTCGGCGACCTCCACCGGCACGACGCCTTCGGGCGTCTCGATCCGGTCGTCGTAGCCGAGCATCTCCACCGGCAGCACCTCCGCCAGCGGGGTGGCCTGGTAGCGGGCCTTGCCGTCGATGCCCGAGAAGGACATGTAGCCGCCGACCATCAGCAGCCCCCCGCCCTGCTCGACGAAGTCCGCGATCAGGCGCAGGCGGTCCGGCGTCCGCTCGCCGCGATCGAAGCAGTCGGGATGGATCTGCAGGGTGTCGGCTGAGATGTCGCTGAGCATCACGACGTCGTAGGCGTCGAGCTCGGCGGGCGTCCACGGGAACTCCTCGACGGCCACGTGGTTGGCCACGTGCACGACCTCGTGCCCGTGCGTCTCGAGCGCCTCGACGAGCTCGGTCTGGCCTTCGCCATAAGCCCCGGTCGCGTACGACGAGAACCCCTTCACCTCGATCTTGTGACTGATCCAGGTCTCGCCTGCCAGCAAAATCTTCTTTGACATCTGCTCGTCGTCTCCTGTCGTTGTGCTCGGGTGGGGTTCAAAGAAGGTCAGGCGGACGCCAAGCGCGCCGGGGGCTTGCGCCCGCGCGCTGCGCACGAGTCGCGCACGGAGAGTCGCGTCTCCATCACACAGCGGCGCGGCGCGCTCTCAGCGCTGCCCGCCAGGCGCTCCATCAGCAGCGACATTGCCAGCACGCCCTGGGCGACGGTGGGCCGGCTGACGGTGGTGATCGCCGGCTCGAGCAGATGACCGAGCTCGAGGTCGTCGAAGCTCACGAACGAGAGCTGCTCGGGGATGCGCACGCCGGCCTCCTTGCAGGCGCGCAGGGCGCCCACGGCCATGAGGTTGTTCGCGACGAACACAGCGGTCATGGAGCTACGTCCGAGCAGGCTCTTCATCGCCAGGTAGCCGCCCGTCTCACGAAAGTCGCCAACCTCGATGAGATCCGCATCGAGCTCCAGCCCCGCCTCGGCCATGCCACGCACGACGCCCTCGTGGCGCTGCCTGCCCGGCGTGGAATCGAGAGGCCCGCTCACGACGGCCACGCCGACGTGACCGAGATCGGTCAGATAGCGGGCGGCCTGCTGGGCGCCGCCGACGTTGTCCACCAACACCGAGTCGTAGCGCTCGCCGTCGCCGAACTCGCGGTCGAGCAGGACCACGGGCACCCGCTGGTGATGGCTCAGCGCCTCCGGCGCCTGTGGCGACTCGATCGCGGGGCTGAGGATCAAGGCATCCACCGCACCGACGAGCGTCTCGAGCAGGTGGTTCTGACGCTCGGCGTTCTCGTCGGTGTTGCAGAGCAGCAGGTTGTACGCCTGATCGCTGGTGCTCGCCTCGATGCCCTTCACGACGGCACCGAAGAACGGGTTGGTGATGTCTGGGACGACCACGCCGATGTTGCGGGTTTGGCCCGACTTCAGGCTCCGTGCGAGCCGGTTGGGCGCGTAGCCGAGCTCCTCGACCGCGCGCCATACGACCTCCGCGTGGCGGATGTTCTGGCCGCTGAGGAAACGTGAGACCGTTGCGGGCGACACGCCCGCGCGCGACGCGACATCGGTGATCGTCGCCGCCGTATCCGGCCGTCCGCGCTTAACTGGCATCGTTTGCAGTTTAGAGGGAGACGACGTGCCAGGTCAAGCAGAGCCAACGCGCGTCCGGTACCGCGGAGCCAGCTCGACCGGGCCGGTCAGGCCCCGACGGGGTGCCACGCGGTCTTGATCTCCACGAACGCTTCGATCTCCTCCAGGCCGTGGTTGCTGTCTGCGCCCGCGCGGCGTACGCGCTTCACCGACTCGGCCGCCAGGCGTGAGACCGTCTCGCTCAGCGCGGGGTCACACGAGGCATCGAAGATCGAGTCCACGTCGCGGTGGCTCGCCAGGACCGGCGCCAGCTCGGCCATCCGACCGCTGAGCAGGTTCACCACGCCAGCTGGGACATCGGAGGCCACGACCAGCTCGCCCAGATCGAGACCGAGCAGCGGCCAGCGCTCGGACAACACCGCCACGACCGCGTTACCGGCCGCGAGCGGCGGTGCGAGCTTGCCCACCAGCCCCAGCAGATCGGGCTCCGGCGGGGCGAGCACGGCGACCACGCCGCTCGGCTCGGGCACGGAGAACGACAGAAAGCGGGCCGCCACCGGATTGACGCCGCCCAGCACGGCGTGGAGCTTGTCGGTCCAGCCCGCGAAATGCACGAGCGTGTCGACCGCCGCGTCGATCTCCCGCCGTGCGGCCGCGCGGTCAAGGCCGCGCAGGTCCGACGCGCGGCCTGCCAGATCCTCGCTGCGGCGCTCGAGCGTCTCGGCCATGCGATAGAGGATCTGGCCGCGGTTGTACGCAGTGAGTGCCTGCCACGGCGCGAAGGCGCGTCGAGCGGCACGGACCGCGTCGCGGACGTCCTTGCGCGAAGCGCGCGGCACGTTGGCGACGTGATGCTCGGCGTGATCGAGCACGCGCTCGTAGCGACCGGACTCCGAGCGCACGAAGGCGCCGTCGATCAGCAGCTTGGAGGTCTTCGGCACAGCCAGCCGCGCGGAGCTCATGAGATGCGCAGGTAGGGCCGCAGGCCGGCCGGACCACCCTCGCGTCCAAAGCCGCTCTCTCGATAGCCGCCAAACGCCGCCGTGGGGTCGAACTGGTTGTAGGTGTTCTGCCACACCACACCGGAGCGCAACGCCGCCGCCACCTCGAAGGCCTTCGCGCCCTTGTCCGTCCACACACCCGCCGCCAGGCCGTAGGGCGTGGCGTTCGCCTTCTCGATCGCCTCCGCCTGCGTGCGGAACGTGAGCACGGAGAGCACCGGGCCGAAGATCTCCTCGACCGCGATGCGGTGCGCGGGAGCGACGTCGGTGAACAACGTGGGAGCGAACCAGTAGCCGCGCTCGGGCAGCGGACCGGGCACGGTCCGTCGCTGCGCCCCCTCGCGCTCACCGTCGGCGACGAGCGTCTGGATGCGAGCCAGCTGCTCGGCCGAGTTGATCGCGCCGATGTCGGTGTTCTTGTCCAGCGGATCGCCGATCCGCAGCCGCTGCATACGTGACCAGAGCTTCTCGACGACCTCCTCGAGGACGCTCTCCTGCACGAGCAGCCGTGAGCCGGCGCAGCAAACGTGGCCCTGGTTGAAGAAGATCCCGCTGACGATCCCCTCCACCGCCTGGTCGATCGAGGCGTCCTCGAAGACGATGTTCGCCGACTTGCCTCCCAGCTCGAGCGTCAGCCCGACGTCACGCCCGGCCAGCGCAGCCTGGATCTCCTTCCCCACTGCCGTGGACCCGGTGAACGCGACCTTGTCGATGCCGGGGTGGCGCACGAGCGCGGCCCCCGTCTGCCTGTCGCCGGGCAGGACCGCAACGACGCCCGCCGGCAACTCGGCTTCCTGGCAGATCTCAGCCAGAAGCAGCGCCGTCAGAGGGGTGGTCTCGGCGGGCTTGAGGATCGCCACGTTGCCGCAGGCAAGCGCCGGTGCGAGCTTCCAGGCCGCCATCAGCAGCGGGAAGTTCCAGGGCACGACCTGGGCGCAGACGCCGCGCGGGCCCGAAGCTCGACCCGCGGTGGCGTAGGCGAGCTTGTCGGCCCAGCCGGCGTAGTAGAAGAAGTGCGCGGCGGCCAGGGGGATGTCGAAGTCGCGCGCCTCGCGGATCGGCTTGCCGCCATCCAACGACTCGACGATCGCCAGCTCGCGCGCACGCTCCTGCATCAGGCGGGCGATGCGGAACAGGTACTTGCCACGCTCGAGCGCGGGCAGGGCCGCCCAGCGCGGCAGTGCGGCGCGCGCCGCGGCGACCGCCGCCGCGACGTCGGCGTCCTGTGCGCATGCGACGTCGGCGAGCGGCTCCTCCGTCGCCGGGTTGATCGTCGCCCGGGCGACTCCGTCCATCGGCTCGACGAACGCGCCGTCGATGAAGAGCTCGTAGCGATCGGCGATGCGTACGTGATCAGTCGTCTCGCGCGCAGGCGCGTAGTCCCACCGCAGCGCCGTCCGAGGGACGCTGCCCTCATCCGCCGCGCCCTCCTCATCCTCGACCGTCTGCTGGACCGTCATCGTGTGTCCTCACTCACTCCCTGGAGAAGTCCTCGGCGCGACCGTAGCATCCGGTCTGGGTCTTGACGTATTGCATGAGCAGGTCGTTGAGTAGGGACGACGCGCCGATGCGGAACCGGTCAGGTGAGAGCCACCGCTCGTCCAACGTCTCCTTGACCAGCACCATGAGGTGCAACGCCTGCTTGGTGACGCCAACGCCGCCGGCGGCCTTCACGCCCACGATCTCGCCCGTACGCCAGGCATGGTCGCGGACGGCCTCGAGCATCACCAGCACCACCCCCGGCGTGGCCCCCGAGGATGCCTTGCCGGTCGAGGTCTTGATCATGTCCGCACCGCCACGGATGGCCAGCGTCGACGCGTGGCGGATGTGCTCGTAGCTGCCCAGCTCCGCCGTCTCGAGGATCACCTTCAGGTGAGCCTCGCCGCACGCCTGCTTGACCTCCTCGATCTCGCGCACCACACGCGCATCGTCTCCGTCCAGGAAGGCCTCGCGCGAGATGACCATGTCGATCTCCTCGGCACCCGCTGAGACCGCTTCGGCCGTCTCGCTCACCTTCAGCGCCAGCGACGTCTGGCCCGAAGGGAAACCGGTGGCCACCGAGGCGACCCGCACGCCGGACCCGGCCAGCGCGTCCCGCGCCTCGGGCACGAGCGCCGGATAGACGCACAACGCAGCGCATGAGGGAATCTCGGGGAGCGTCGGCGCGGGACAGACCGCCTTGGCTGCAAGCGCGCGCACCTTGCCCTTGGTGTCCTGGCCCTCGAGCGTCGTGAGGTCGATCAGGGACACCGCCAGGCGGATGCCGCTCAGCTTCGCCTCGTTCTTGATCGAGCGCCGCCCGAGCGTCGCAGCGCGCTCGTCGACTCCGACTCGGTCAACGTGGGGCAGGCTGCGCACGATTTATCGGATCGGGATTGACAACAACGATCGATGGCGGTCGTGCGCACACATGGGCCGCACCATAGCGCGGCGGCGTGAGGGCGGCGAGCGGGACACGGCCCGAACACTCGGTCTCCCCTGGCTCGGCGAATGATCCATTCAGCGCCGGAGGAGTCGCTCAGGGGTTCCAGGATGGTCGATGCGGGTATGTAATAATCGCTACTAACTGAATAGCTGGTTGTCAGCGGCGCCGACGGGTACTCCGGAGGCGTTGGACGGTCTCGGGCGGAGATCCCGACGGGGCCGAGGAAGGCGAAGGCCTATGACGACTGATGTGAGCCCGCTGTCGGCGGCGACCCCGATCGACGGCGCGCAACTGAGCGGCGAGGACCGAGTTGCGCTGCTGCGGTTCATGCTCCTGATGCGGGGCATCGAGGAACGGGCGATGATCCTGTACCGGCAGGGGAAGGTGCCGGGCTCCTTCTACGACGGTTTCGGCCAGGAGGCGGTCTCGACGGGGGCGGCCTTTGCGATGGGCCCGGGCGACAGACTGTGCGTCCTGCACCGCGATCTGGCGGCTCACCTCGTGCGTGGCGTCAGCCCGACGCGGATCTTCGCCCAGTACATGGGGCGCGCGGGAGGGGTGACCGAGGGCCGCGAGGGCAACGTGCATTTTGGCGACCGCAAGCTCGGCTGCGTGGGGATGGTCTCGATGCTCCCCGACATGATGCTGGTCGCCACCGGCATGGCGATGGCATTCAAGCTGCGCGGCGAAGCGCGCTGTGCGATCACCTGGGTCGGCGACGGCGCCACCTCCCGGGGTGACTTCCACGAGGCGATGAACTGGGCCGCCGTCCAGCGGCTGCCCGTGATCTTCGTGCTCGAGAACAACCAGTACGCCTACTCGACCCCGCTCGATCTGCAGTTCGCTGTCGACCCCGTCGAGCGGGCGCGCACCTACGGCTTCCCCGGGCAGCGGGTGGACGGCAACAACGTGGAGGCGGTGTTCGACGCCACCCGCCGCGCGCGTGAACGCGCCCTCGCCGGTGCGGGCCCGACGCTGATCGAGGCGCTGACGATGCGCATGCACGGCCACGCCGCACACGACGACATGCGCTACGTCCCCAGCGAGCTGGTCGAGCAGTGGAGCGAACGCGACCCCATCGATCGCCAGGAGCGGCGCGTCACCGCATTGGGGGTGGATGTGGCGGCCCTGCGCGAGCAGATCGCCAATGAGATCGACCAAGCGGCCACCGAGGCGCTGGCACTGGAGATGCCCGACCCGGCGTCGGCGAGGACCGGTGTCTTCTGCGAGGCCGAGCCCGAGCCTCTGGGCGATGGTCTGGCGCCGTGGAGCGGCTTCGCGGAGGTGCCCGATGCCTGAGATGACCTATCTGCAGGCGATCTCCGACGGGCTGCGCGAGGAGATGCGTGCGGACGAGCGGGTGTTTGCGATGGGTGAGGACATCGGCGCGTTCGGGGGCGCGTTCAAGGTCACGGACGGCTTCCAGGAGGAGTTCGGGGCGGACCGCGTGATGGACACGCCGCTGGCCGAGTCGGCGATCATCGGCACCGCCGTGGGGGCGGCGGTCGTCGGCCTGCGCCCCGTCTGTGAGATGCAGTTCGCGGACTTCATCTCCTGCGGTTTCGACCAGCTCGTCAATGTCGCCGGAAAGATGCACTATCGCCAGGGCCTGGCGGTGCCGATCACGGTGCGCCTGCCCTCCGGCGGCGGCTTCTCGGGCGGTCCCTTCCACTCACAGAGCCCGGAGGCGTGGTTCATGCATTCGCCTGGCATCAAGGTGCTCGCTCCGGCCACCGCCGAGGATGCCAAGGGGCTGCTGAGCAGCGCGATCCGAGACCCGAACCCAGTCTGCTTCCTCGAGCACAAGAACCTCTATCGCCGCATCAAGGGAGAGGTCCCCGCGGGCTGCTTTCAGACGCCGATGCGAGCGCGGATCGCCCGCCCCGGCACCGACCTCGTAGTGATCGCCTACGGCGCGATGGTGTGGGCGGCACTGGAGGCCACAGAGAAGCTCGACGGCGCGAGCGTCGAGGTCCTCGACCTGCGCGCTCTCGTGCCCCTCGACGAGCAGGCGATCCTCGACTCGGTGGCCCGCTGCTCGAAGGTGGTGGTCGTCGACGAGGCCAACGCCACCTGCGCCGCCGGTGCCCAGGTGGCGGCGCTGATCGCGGGACGAGGCTTCGAGGATCTCGACGGTCCGGTGGTGCGCGTCGCGGCGCCGGACGTCCCGATCCCCTTCTCACCGCCACTCGAGCGGGCGGTGCTGCCACAGGTGAACGACATCAGGGAGGCGTGCCGTGAGCTCCTCGCCTATTGACAGCCCCGATGCGGCCGGCACCGTCGAGGTGACGATGCCCCAGATGGGCGTCTCGGTCGTGGAGGGCACCATCGTGGTCTGGCACAAGCAGCCCGGCGACTGGGTCAACGCGGACGAGACGATCTGCGAGATCGCGACCGACAAGATCGACAGTGACGTGCCCTCGCCGGCCGCCGGCCGGCTGCTGGAGATCCTCGTCGAGCCCGACCAGACGGTCCCCGTGGGGACAGCCCTGGCCCGCATCGCAACCGACGCGGTGGCGGGTGAGGCCCATCCCGACGAGCAGGCGGCCGGACCGCACCGGCACTACTCACCGGTCGTCCAGCGGATCGCACGGCTCGAGGGGATCGACCTCGAGCTCGTCCTGGGAAGCGGGCGAGGGGGCCGGGTCCGAAAGCAGGACGTCCTGGCGGCTCTGCCGGAGGTGCCGTTGCACATCGAAAGCCCTTACCGCGAGGAGCCGGAGATCGGCGAGGGCGAACGGCTGTCGCGGATGAGGCGGTCGATCGCGGCGCACATGGTCGAGTCGCTGCGGACGGCCGCCCACTGCACCTCGATCGCCGAGGCGGATATGTCACGGATCGAGGCCGCGCGGCGTGCGCTGGGGCTCACCTACCTCCCATTCGTCGCCCGCTGTGCGATCGACGCGCTGCGGGCTCATCCGGACCTGAACGCGACGCTCGAGGGCGAGACGCTGACGCGTCACGCCTCAGTGCACCTGGGGATCGCCGTGTCGCTGGGTGAGGAGGGCCTGATCGTGCCCGTGATCCACGACGCGCAGGAGCTCTCGCACGAGGGCCTCGCGACACGGATCGCCGAGCTCGCGCGCCGCGCACGGGCGGGGGAGCTGAACGCGGACGAGGTACGGGGCGGGACCTTCACGATCACGAACCCCGGCGGCTACGGGACGCTCGCCTCGACACCGATCATCAACCAGCCACAGGTCGCGATCCTCGACCTGGAGGCGGTCGTCAAGCGGGCAGTGGTGCTGACCGACGAGCAGGGCCGCGACTCGCTGGCGATCCGCCCGATGACCAACCTCTGCCTGTCCTGGGATCACCGCGCCCTGGACGGCGCCCTGGCGGCGCGGTTCCTCGGCGCAGTACGCGCCCGCATCGAGAACTGGGGGAACGTCTGATGGCAGTCACAGCGCCGATCGAGTCACCCGCGACGCGGACCGCCGGCGCGCACGCCTCCGAGCACGAGCTGCTGCTCGTGCGCCGGGGCCGGCGGACGGGCGCGCAGACGATCGTGGCGATTCACTCCACCGTGCTCGGCCCGGCGCTCGGCGGGTGCCGGCTTTGGCGCTACGAGAACCTGCAGTCGGCGATCGACGACGCACTCAGGCTGTCAGCCGCGATGACCCTGAAGGCGGCGACGGCGCAACTGCCTCTGGGCGGCGGCAAGGCGGTGATCTTCCCGCCCGCCGGCCTCGAGCTCGCAGGGCGCTCGCGAGAGGCGCTGCTGCGCGACTTCGCAGAAACACTGGACATGCTCGACGGCCTCTACATCACGGCCGAGGACGTCGGGACGACCGCCGGCGACATGGCGGTCCTCTCCGGTCTCTCGACGCATGTCGTGGGCGTCCCGACGGGACGCGGCGGCAGCGGCGACCCGGGCGAGTTCACCGCGGCTGGGGTCCAGGCGGCGATGCGCGCGTGCGCTCGTCACTGCTTCGGATCGCCGAACTTGCGGGGACGGAGCATCGCGCTGGTAGGGCTGGGGCACGTGGGCGAACCGCTTGCCAGACGCCTGACGGCGGCCGGCGCTGGCCTCGTGCTCTCGGACATCGACAGCTCGAAACGGGCGCTCGCGGACGAGCTCGGGGCGAGCTGGCGCGAACCCGCACAGGCGCTGCGGGCGGATGTGGACATCCTCGCGCCATGCGCGATGGGCGGCGCGATCGACGAGGCGCTGAGCGTCGAGCTGCGGGCGCGGGTGGTCTGCGGCTCGGCCAACAACCAGCTCGTCGACCCCCACCTGGCCGACGTGCTGGCTGCACGCGGCGTCCTCTATGCCCCCGACTTCATCGTCAACTCCGGCGGGCTCATCAACGTCTCGCTCGAGCTGACCGGCTACGACCGCGATCTGGCACTGACGCGGGCCGACGCCATCGAGACCGTGCTCGGATCGATCCTCGACCACGCCGAGTCGGCCGAGATCACGCCGCTCGCCGCCGCCGTCGAGCTGGCCACGAGGCGGATCGCGGCAGAGGCCTCGAGAAGCGCCTAATCGTCCGGCTCACCAAAGTTCTCAACAAGCCGGAAAAGGCGCGTGTGCGAACGCGCGATCGCTCGAAGTTCGCGCATCAGGCTGTGAGCCTCGGGCGAGTCCGTGAGCTCTTGGCGCTCCTCGATCGTTCGCATGCGCACCGTCACCATCATCGCGTCGCCATTGGTGCTTTCGTAAAGCTGGGCAGACACGAAACCTGGGTGGCCGACGATCACGTTTCGCACACCCTCGGAGATCCCTCGGGCCAGCTCACCCTGCTGCGACGGATCGACCGTCCAGACATCGATCAGGATCGGGGATTCCATTGGGCGCATGGAGTCTACAGCGCTCGTGAGACGCCGAGCGGGCGCACACGGCGTGCACGCCCGCTCATTGGGTTTGCTAGCGCAGCGACCTGAACGCCGCTCGCATCTCGTCCGCGAAGAGCTGCGGCTGTTCCCAGGCGGCGAAGTGACCGCCCCGGTCGAGTTCGTTGTAATAGATCAGGTTGTTGGGATATGCCCGTTCGGCCCAACTCCGAGGCGCCTGATAGAGCTCCTCGGGAAACACGCTCATGGCAAACGGGATGGAGATGTTCTTGGCATCAAAGAAGCCCGCCTTGTTCTCCCAATAGAGCCGAGCCGAGGAAACCCCCGTGTTCGTCAGCCAGTAGAGCGTGATGTTGTCGAGGACGTCGTCGAGCGTGAGGTCGCCCGAGGGGTTGCCCTGAACGACCTGTTCTACGAGCCCGGGCTGCCCGGCGCCGTCCCCGTGGTCGAGAATGAACGACGCCAGGTCGATCGGCGAATCCGCCAGCCCGTACGCGTTTGCGGGCGCGTCGTCATGATCAGCGCGTAGGCGACGTGCTTCGCGTAGAAGTTGCTCAACTGCTCATAGGCGCGTCGCTCCTCGGCTGAGAGACCGGATGGCGCCGGGTCACCGTGCAGGAACCCGTTGACAAGCTCGGGCGGAGCGGTACCGGGCATGTTGGAGTGAATGCCAAGCAGCTCCGGAGCTGCCTGTTCTCCCATCGCTTGTGTGACGGCCGCGCCCCAGTCGCCGCCCTGCGCGACAAACCGTGTGTATCCAAGGCGCTTCATCAGCTCCACCCATGCGCCTGCGATGCGGGGTGGACCCCATCCAGGAGAGGTGGGCTTGCCGGAGAACCCGTAGCCTGGCAGCGAGGGAATCACCACATCGAAGGCGTCTGATGCGCTCGCACCGTGTGCCGTCGGGTCGGTGAGCCAATCGATGATCTTCATCTGCTCGATGATCGAGCCGGGCCACCCGTGCGTGATGATCAGCGGCAACGCATCCTCGTGCTTTGAGCGAACATGAATGAAATGAATGTCCAGCCCGTCGACCTCGGTGATGAACTGCGGGAGGGAGTTCAGCCTGAAGGCGTCGAGCGGATCGGTGCCGCGATCTCGCTGTGGAGCTTCTTCAGCGCGGCGACGTAGATCTCCGAGAACGTCGGGAACGGCTGGATCGTGTCGGCGAGGACGTCGAGTTGAATGTGGGCGCGGATCGCGAGCGTGGCCTGCTGCAGCCACTCGCCCGCCTCTGGGCCGAGCGCATAGGCGCCCGTCAGTCGCTCGCCGTCGCTGAGCAACGTCAGGAATCCGTTCTGTTCCGCGTAAGCGCGCGTATAGGTGGCGGTCTTGGCGACTTCCGACATCGGGACCATGGTGCTGAAGCGGCCTGCGGACGCACCCACCGCCGCGGCCTGTGGGTCGGTGTAGACGACGCGCGGCACGGCCTCGTAGTTGGCCTTTCGGGGCTCGCCGAGGATGTTCGCGGCGACGACTTCGCCTTGGTACTTGCCGACATGGGTCAGCGGCCAGAGGCCGTTGACGTCGCCGATCGCCCACAGGTTCTGCGCCGCGCGCAGGTGTGCGTCCACGGGCACTCCGTGGGCGTCCGGCTCCACCCCGACAGTCTCGAGGCCAACGCCGCGCACGCGAGGACGCCGGCCGGTGGCGATGAGCAGCCGGTCGCCTCGCAGCTCGCGCCCGTCGTCGATCTCCACGACGTAGTCCTCGCCGTCGCGCCGCGCGCCGGTCGCGTTGGCGGACAGGGCGAGCTCGACACCGTCGCGACGAAGCACCTCGCCGAGCGCCTCGCCGAGCGCCGCGGGCTCGCGCGCGAGGACGCGCTCGGACATCTCGATGACCGCCACCTCACCGCCGAGTCGCCGCACGGCCTGTGCCATCTCCACGCCCACCGGCCCGCCACCGAGGATCAGCAGCCGGCGCGGAACGGCCTTCATGGATGTCACCTCGCGATTGGTCCAAACGCCGTCCAGCTCGCGCAGGCCGGGAACGGGTGGCAGGACAGGATCGGCGCCGTTTGCGAGCACCACGTGCTCGGCCGTGTGCCGAACGCCGTCGACCTCGACGACACCTGGGCCGGCGAGCCGCCCGGTGCCGCGCAGCAACTCGATGCCCCGTTCGCCAAGCCAGCGCTCCTGGCCGGCGTCGGAGTAGTCGGAGACCATGGAGTCGCGCCAGGCGAGCGCCGCCTCGACGTCGACGTCGGCGCTCGCGGCAGCTTCGCGTGCCCCATGGACTGCCTCGCACGGCCGCAGCAGTGTCTTCGACGGGATGCATGCCCAGTAGGAGCACTCCCCTCCCACGAGCTCGCGCTCCACGACGGCCACGCGCAGCCCTCCCTCCGCCAGCGCGCCCGCACAATGCTCGCCCGGCGAGCCGCCTCCCAGGACGATCACGTCATAGTCGCTGCTCATGTCGGCAGCTCCTCGCCTGCGCGGTCGCGCAGCATGAAAGGGGATATGGGCACGTGCCCTTTCCTGGAGGCCCCCCGGCACTGCCCCGACCGGGGACGCTCCCGTCGGTTCGCAGACATCTTGCTCTCATCCGAGCGGAAGTCAAGTCCGAGATCTCGAAGCCTGGCCGCAGGAAGACGGCAGGCCCCCTGCGGCGTACCGTTTGCTCGACACATAGCCGCGGCACGGGCAAGCCCTGACAGGAGCGACCATGAGCAACGAAGACGAGAAGGTCGCGATTGTCACAGGCGCCTCGCAGGGCATCGGCGCGGGTATCGCGAGGGCATACCGTGAGCTCGGATATGGCGTGATCGCGACCGCTCGGTCGATCGAGTCCTCTGCGGATTCCGGCATGGTGGCCGTGCCGGGCGACATCGCCGACCCCAATACCGCCGAGCGCATCGTGGACGAGGCGATCAAGCGCTTTGGCCGGATCGACACCGTTATCAACAACGCTGGCATCTACATCGGCAAGCCCTTCACGGACTACACCCTCGAGGACTTCAACGCCCTGATCGCCGTCAACCTCGCGGGCTTCTTTCACACCACGACGCGAGCAATCAAACACATGCTCGATCGTGGCGCCGGGCACATCGTCAATGTCTCAACGACACTGGTCGAGTACGCGGACAGCACGACGCCAGCCGCACTGCAAACCCTCACCAAGGGGGGGTTGGTTGCGGTCACGAGATCGCTCGCGATCGAGTACGCCTCACGCGGCCTGCGGGTAAACGCCGTGTCCCTCGGCGTCATCGAGACGCCACTGCACGACGAGAGCTCCTACGCCGGGATGGGCGCGTTGCACCCCATCGGCCGGGTTGGCGAGATCGAGGATGTGGTCGGCGGAGTTCTCTATCTCGAGTCGGCGCCCTTCGTGACCGGCGAGATCCTGCACATCGACGGCGGCCAAAGCGCAGGCCACTGACACCTGGGTGGGGGCTACAAGCGCGAGACGAGCTCGGCCACGATCTCCGCAGCGGGCTGTGACTGTCTGGCGAGTGCAACGCTCTGTCCGGCCCACAGCGATAGCGCCTCGATCTCGCCGGTTGTTCCAACGAGCGGGGGCGCGGGGGAATACCGAAGGATGGGTTCGCCTGAAGCGAAGTGCGCTATGAGCCCTTCTCCTGGTCGACTACCCAGTGGCGGCCGGCCCGCGGCCTCCCACATCTCGGCCGTTGAGTTGTGAATGGCCCGGTGGGGGGCATCCGGCCATCCCACGTCATAGAGGTTTGCGTACCACTCTGCATCGGTCTCGGTCGCGGCTATCAGGCGCCGCCGATACTCCTCGTGGATCGGCATCTCGTCGGCCAGCAGAAACCGGGTGCCCAGCCACGCGGCCTGCGCGCCGAGTGCGAGCACGGCCGCGACTCCTCGAGCGTCGCCAATCCCGCCGGCCGCGATGACCGGTACCGGTGCCACCGCGTCGACTACCGCTGGCACCAATGGGAGCGTTGCCACGCAACCACGTACGTGCCCGCCGGCCTCCCAACCCTGCGCGACGACGATGTCCACTCCACATCCCGCTGCGCGCCGTGCTTCCTCTGCGCTCCCGACCGTGTGCATGACAAGCCCTCCGGCGTCATGCACCAAGTCGACATAGCTGTCGGGATCGCCCAAGAGGAACGACACGATCCGCAGACCAGCGGCGAGCGCCTGATCGAGTCGACGGTGCTGATCCGAGGCAAGAACGAAATTGCCGGCAAAGGGCCGGTCGGTGAGCGCCGCCGTTTCACGAACCAGGTCTGCGGCGTCATCGGCCCACCACAACCCGATGCTGCCAAGAGCGCCGGCGTTGGAGACCGCGGCGGGCAGGCGGGGATCCGCAGATAGCGGTGCCTGGACGATCGGGCGTTCGATCCCCAGCAACTCGCACACCGGCGTGTGGGTGCTCATTGGGATCGCCCCCTTCCTGGCGCCGTCGGCGCCGGTTGACTAGGCTCAATGTAGACCCGAAAGGCTCCGATGGCGTCCCGGGTCACCACTGGCCCGCGCCCGTGGCCGCGGACCGGGGGTTCTGACTCGTGGACCACCGGGCGCAAGTGGACGGGACGGCGGCCATCGTTCTCGTCACTCCTCAACCATGGACAGGAGCAGATCATGCGCAGCGACATCGCCCCCGGCGGCACTTTCCCCGACTACGAGTTGCCCGATCACGAGAACCTTGCTCGAAAGCTCAGCGAGATCCAAGGCGACGACCCCCTGATCCTCACGCTCTCGCGCGGGAACTACTGCCCCAAGGAGCATCAGCAGCACCTCGAGCTCGCCGCCAACTACCCCAAGATCGCTGTGGCCTACACGAAGATTGCCACCATCTCGACCGACACCCATCACGCGAGCCAGGAGTTCCGCGCGTCGATGGGCGCCCAGTGGCCCTTCCTCTCCGACCCAGAGCGGACCGTCCAGAAGGACCTCGAAATCCAGGAGTACACCGACCCCGAGCACGACCCGATGATCCCCCACACCCTGGTGCTCAAGCCCGGGCTGATCATCCACAGCATCTACAACGGCTACTGGTTCTGGGGACGTCCCTCCTTCGCGGATCTCTGGCACGACCTACGGACCGTGACCCGCGAGATCCGCCCCGACTGGGATCTGAGCAAGCCCGGTCTGCGCGAAGCGTGGGACGCGGACGACTACTCGCCATTTCACGGATGGGACAAGCGCTCGCCTCAGTCGACGCCGTCGTCTTACAATTCCTGACACTGCGGTTGGCGGCGTGGCCGGCTGCCGGTGATGGCTCAAAGCACGGGGGCCACCACACGGATCACCGGATGGACCGCATGACGGGTGTTGGAGGGCAGCGACACGCGCCCGCTCTGCGGCCCGGTCCACTGCGTATACCTCCGGGGACGGAGGCTTCCAAATCGCTGCCATCTGGCAGTGATCAGCTAGAGGAAACGAAGTCTCGATGGCCCGGTCGAAAGGTGCCTGTTGCAAGGACCCTTCGGAGTGGAGCCAACCAGAATCGAACCGGTGACCTCCTGCTTGCAAATTGAGCGTCACGGCTCGCCCAGCGGACTACCCCGCCGACGAGGCGCCGACCCAAAGCCTGACCTCCCGCAAAGACGCTCGCCCGACGGCTCGGTACACCCGATACTGGCGCTCAGCTGCTCACCTTCGGTTACCGTGCTGGTCTCGGCCGCACAGGAAGCCGTCGGGAACGCTTCGTCCGTGCCACTGAGGACATACGTGCCGGCTGTCACGACGACGCGGAACCCTGCGCTGCCTGCAGAGACCTTTAGAGTCTCAATGATGCCCTCAGTGTTGGCATCCGTCACGGTCAGCACGCCTGGGTCGGAGACGGAGGTAGGCGGGCCTGCCTGACGCTCCGACAGGCCTTCCGCGCTGGGCGTCGCGAAGATTAGCCCAGAGATTGCGGCCTTCGAGATAATCTCCGGCCGCGGCCTCGTTTTCGCGTGCTTGATCCCGTCCTTGGACTGGCATTTGCGCTCGTCCGCACGCTTCCGCTTCGCCTCGCACTTGTGGCGCCACTTGTGCGACGTGGGCGAATGCGAGTTCGTATCGCCAGCGGCCGGGAGGCCACTGGCGGCGCCAAGAGCTATCGCGAGCTCACCGCAGATGCAGAGTCTCGCAACAGATGCAGAGTCTCGCAACCATTCTATTAGGCAGCATAGCGACGAGGCGCCGGACATAGCTGCCGAGCGGATAGCCTCGCTCATAGAGGCCATCTCGGCCAATCGCGTCGTCGCTGCCTAGCAGATCGCACCACCGACGCGCTTTGTTCGAGAGCGTCGGACTTCTCCCAGGGTCTCCGGAGCAACTAGCTCACGGACACGAGCGGTGAGCGGTGCTGCGCTAAACGACTGCGCTGAGCCCGGATCGACCACCGGTTGCGCTTGACGCAGGCGAACGACGACGGCCGCTGAGCCGTCAGCGCGCTGCCCGTAACGCGCTAGTGGTTCTCAATTCAGCGCCGCCGACTGCGGACTTCCCGCCTGCGTCCAGTACATCGTGCTGCCGGCGAGCGCGAGCGAGCCCGGAACGATATCGCTGCCTGTGGCGAGCGTGCGGCTGCCTGTCTTGTCCACTGCATGAACCTGGTAGGTGCCTTCTTCATGATCAGCCGCCACGGTCCACGCCACTGATCCGTCGCCCTTGACGACAAGCGCCTGCACAGCGCCGACGCCTTCGGTCGGCGGTTCTGGCTTCACCAGCGTTCCGGTCAGCACTTCGTGCAGAATCCGACCTGTGCGCAGATCGCGCACGATCACGACGTCTCGTGATCCTCCCGTTTCGTAGTACAGGCTTTTTGCATACGCCACCACGGTGCTTGCTAGTGTCGCGTCAAGAACGCCGCTTTCACCGCCAGGACCACCTTTGCCCTGCTGCGATGCCACGCCCCCTAGTTCAAACGCGCGACCGTTTCGATACGCGCAGCCGAAGACCGCCAGTTCCGTTGACCGCGGTCCTTCCGGGGCTTCGTACACCTCCGCACGACTGTTAGCAGCCAGTAGGTGCGACTGGACGCGCGGGCATCTGCGCGCCGTCTTCTGGCTGCTGTCTGCCGTGCTCGCCGATGCAGCGAGCACGGCCGCAGCGACCACCGTCACAGCTGGTATCCCGATCACCCGCATCACACTAAGACTAGCGCCGTTCTTGCGCACTGCTGGCAGCGCGCTCGACGTTTGTTTGACGACCGACATCGACGAACTGGCTCAAGGGGCACCTCGCTTGGACAGTGCTTCTCGGCAACGTGGTGTGCCAGCGTTCACTGGGTCTAAGTTGCCGGTGTGTTTACCCGGCTGTCGATAAGGCAGGATAAGTCGTTGGCTCGTTCGTCCGCGGAAAGCGCGGTCGACCCACGAGCCATCTCCGTAGGCGCTAGCCCGGATCTTGCAGCAGCAGTTTGATGTGAGCGTTGGCGGGACGGTGAGGGGTGTGGTGCCAGTCGAGGGCGCCGCGGGTGATCGGGTTTGCGGGTTTGCGGTGTGATGGGAGGCGCCGGCGGCGGTCGAGTGCCGTTTGCGGACAGGCTCCGCTGGGCGCCTCGCGCCGGGCGTCGGCTGAGTGTCGGGGAGACGGGCGGCCGGTCAGCCAGCGGGCGAGGGGAGGGTTCTGAGGCGAGCGAACGCGGTCGTGAGCTCACTGGCCCAAGGCCAGTTTGCTTGTATTCGCAGCGTCGCTGTGCGTGCGTGGAATGAGAGGCGCGCGGCGACGTGCAGGATGCGGTAGCGCAGGCGCTTGGGCTCTGCTCTGGCGAGCTCGCCGCTGAGCAGCAGGCGCTGGGTCCACACGATGAGGTCGTGGGCGATCCGCACGAGCTCAAGCCAGACGCGGTTGTGCTCGAAATCGCGGAACGGCAAGTTGCGCATCCCGGTGTCCTTGTCGTTGCGGATGTGATCCTCGACGCGTGCGCGACCGCGGTGATCGCGCTCGAGCCGGGCGATCTCACCGGGCCGGTCTGTGAGGATCGCTTGGAAGCGATGCCCGTCGTGGTCGGTGAAGGAGAGCTGCGCGCCGGGGTGCGCTCGCTCGCGGCGCACGATCACCCGCGACCCAGCCGGCCAGCCCGCCAAATCGAGACTGGCGGTGATCTCACAGACCTGCCCGTTGGGGCGCGGGCCGCCGTCCTGATCGAGAGCGGAAACCCAGTCGCTGTCAGGGATTTGCAGGATCGCGCTGCGCACCGTCTCGTTCAGCTCATAGCCGACGGAGAACTCGATCTGCCCATCGCGACACCAATCCAGCAGCTCGTGGCTTGAACCGGCGCAGTCGACGCGCAACAGCAGCTTGATGCTCTCGATGCGCTCGACGGGGATCTGCCCGATCGCCTGCTCGGCGACCTTGATCTGGTCGGCGGCGGTGTTCGCGCCAGCGTTGCCCGATCGCAGCTCGCCCGCCAGCGCTTCGCCGGTCTGATCGCAGTAGGCGAGCATCGGGTGAAATCCGTAACCGCCCTTGAAGTTCCCCGCGGCTCCCTCCTTCTCCGAATGCGAGCCGATCAGCGTGGCATCAAGGTCGATCGTCAGATGCTCTGGGGCGCCGATGAGCTTCCACACGCACGCGCGCGCTCGCGCGTGAGCGGCGCGCAGGCGCTCCAGGCCCGCTGGGTCGCACGCGATCCGATCGATCAGCCGGAACGCCGTCGACGCCGAGGCGACATCGCCGAACAGCGGCTCTTGATCGCCGAGAGCACCAAGGTCGCCCAGGCAATCCCCGCCGTCGGCGAGCATCACCGCCAGATCACGAATCACGCGGCCCTGATCGTGCCCGGAGCGTCGTTGCTTGAGCTCTGAAAGCCCCGACGACAGCGTGCCCGTCAGCCCAGTCTTCTCAGCGACTTGGGCCAACAGCGCGCTGCCCGCATGGGAAACCAAACCCTCTCCGTCCGGTGCGACAACTACCTTGAAATCGCGGCCATCACGCTGCACCTTCAAGGTGACCTCCTGAGCTCGGGAAACAGGACCTTCAGCAAGCCCAATTCTCCAAGCCCAGTCGGACATCCCCGCGCCCCGGACCAACCGGGGCGCGGATCGTTAATGCAAGGTCCGGGCTAGTCTGGCGCTCGAGCCGTGGCATCCCATTCCACTTCAAATTCGTACGTGTCTCTCACGATACCTTTGCCCGCTTTGAGCGGATGTTCTTCGTAAATCGCTTCCCAATTGATGTCGAATTCCGGGCGGAAGCACCCCCCAATAATGCTAGGCAGCATCCGCACGCCTAGTTTCGTTGCTGCATGACTCGGGACTACCGTCCCGCTTATGTGTTCGAACTGTTCTGGTATTTCCCTGCTCATGGCCTCTACTTCCATTTCAAGGCACGGCTCACCCGCTTCCGCGATCTCTTCACTACAACCCGCGCGCGGGTCAAACACTAGCGTCCCTACTCGCGCTTTAAGGAGTTCTTCCTGGAAGTTCGAGACCCCACCTCGGCCCGAATCTTCTTTTTGCACGTCGCTAACCCTTATCCGTGCAGTGCCTTTGCATGCCGTTTCGAACGTTTCGTCACCCCCTAGACTCGGTTCGCCGACATCGGCTTCGTTTTCCGCCTCTGCTTGGTAGTGGTAGACCGTGCAGGGCTGGAGGCCGGCGAGCGCGACGGTCTCGCTCTGGTCGCCCACGATGTTTGCGACTTCGGCTGGCGTGGATTCGGAGCCGTATTCGCTCGTCACGCCGTACTCCACCCAGTATTTCGTTGCGGAGCCTTCGGGTGACACGACGGCGAGCACCGAGCCTGACCGTTCGGCCAGTGTATGGGTGATCGGCGCCTTCGTCTTGACCTTTGACGGGCAGCCTTCGCTGTCTCCGAGAGCGAGCACGCAGTAGGCCGGTCGGAAGTCTCCAGGTTCCGTGACTTCCCCGGGTTTCTTACCCGGGCCTTCGAGTAGGCCCGCATCAAAGAGATGTTCCCCTTTTTCATGCGCCGCTTCCTCGGATTCCTTGCTCGGCCCGCGATACTCGTAGTAGTACACCCGTTCGACTCCGGTCGATGGGCTCCCTAGCCGCAGGAAGTCCTGGGCTGCGAGGCGCTGGAGTTCGGGCTTGCCGGTCAGCTTGGTGTCTCCGGTGGTTCCCGTCGTTTCGAGCTTGACGCCCTGCTCGGTGAGCCATACGTGCCTGGTGCCCCTGCTCTTGTTGACCAGCCGTTTTACGAACCAGCGCTTTTCTTCGTTGACGTAGTTCTTGGCGAGCACGACTTTTCCGTGGCTGTCTTCCGCACGCACGTCTTCGAGGTCGTTGTAGTCGTGCATGCCCCAGTCGACGGGCTTGCGAGACGTCGGGAATGCGTCGCGCTTCCGCTCGTTGTCGACGATCGTCTGTTCGTAGTTTTCGACGTACCCGTGATGGGCCTGAGAGGCTGCGAATTCACCGGCTACCACTATGCAGCTCGGACAGCTGACCTGCTTGGAGTCCGCTGCGCGGCGTGCTTCGCCCCATATGAACGCGGCGACGTTCGAATAGCGATGTAGGGGATTCCCCACCTTGTCCGGCTCGTTCCAGGCGCCGAATACCCTCACGCCGTGCTCCACGAGCGCGCGCATGAGAAGGATCATGTTGTTGTAGTAGAAGCCAAGCAGGCTGCGATGGGTGGGTGATGGTTCCGTCGGGCATGCCCTGCGTTCGGGCGGTTCCCGTACACAAGCGCGGAAGGTAACGAACGGCTGAAGTCCTTTTTCTAGCTGGGGTCCCTTTTTTTCCTCTACGGTCTGCACCCACTGCATGAGGTTTTCCCCTTCGGGTGAGTTGAGCGGCGTGTCGTAGTCGACGATCCGTCGTGCGAACTTCGCTTTGAGCGGGCCGTTTTCTAGTCGCGGATCGAAGTGTTTCGGATCATCTTCGGATTCGTCGAACGCGCTTGTGTTTTCGTCCGATAGTCCATACGTGGCTCCTTTCGGCGGGCTCGGCTTGCTGGAGGCGGCGACCGAGAGTGCTGCGGTTGCGGGGAAAACGGTGTGTTCGCTGGGTGTGAGTGTCATTGTGACCGTGTTTCCTTCGACGCTCAAACTGGCCGGGATGGTGTTGCCAGCTGCGTCCATCGTCTGGGGTGCCTCGATCACCATCAGGACCGTGCCGCCGGCCTGTTCTTCCGCCGTGCTCACCGCGGCTGCGCCGCTTTCGTACTGGGGCTGCGTTTCCTGCGGGTGTAGTTCCCCGGATCTGGGGGTCGTTTCGGAGGTCGATGTCCTTGGTGCTTCTGGCAGCGCTTCGAACTGGCCCGCTTCTTCGAGCGAGCTTCCGAGTTCTTCGCCGGCGGCTTCGTCGCTGTAAGGGTGTTCGCCGGTTTCGGCGGAGGTTTCCGAGGCCGGTTCTTCAGGCCCCTGGCTGCCGAGTGGTGCTTCCAAGTAGGACCCGGACGCTGGTTCGATCACGGCGACGCTGCCGTTGGAGAGCTGTTGGAGCTTCTGTTCAGCGCCGAGGCGTACTTCCCACGAGAACGACGTTGGCGCGTGCCCTGAACGGAGCTGCAGCAGGGCTACGGCGCCGAGCGGCTCGGGGCGGACGATCGTATCGGTTTGCGGGGCCGTGCCGGCGAACATGGCGGCGGTGCCGTTGACGATCGTGGGGGTTTTCGTCGCGTTCGCGGAGGAGGCGGTCGGGGCGAGACTCAGTTCGCCGTCTGCCGTGTTCACGGCGAATTCGCCTGGTGTTTCCTTGGACACAGAGGAGGGGGTGAGCGTGGTTTCTGCGGTCAGCGCTTCGCCGGTGTCGCTGACCGCAGGTTTGACGGTCTGCCCTTCGAGGCTGGTCGAGTTCGCTGGCGCCAGCACAGACGGGTCGGTGCTCTCGGCGCTTTCGAGCGCTTCTGAGACGCTGGCTTCGCTGTTGGATACAACGACAGGTGCCGCCGCGGTGAGCACGCCAGTGCTGCCGAGAGTGTTGGAGGCTGTGACCTTCAACCGCAGCGTGGAGCCAATGTCCGCACTTGTGGCTGTGTAGCTGGGTTCGCTCGCTCCTTCGATCGCCACGCATGCTTCCCCGGCTGAGTTGCAGCGCTGCCAGCCATAGAGGAACCTCAGCGGGCGTGAGCCCGACCATGTGCCATTCTCGACGAACAGCCGTTGGCCCTCCTGGGCATCTCCTCGAATCAGCGGAGCTTCGGTGTTTGCCGGCGGCCCCGATGCGCCGACGGCTTCGCTCTGGGTCGAGGTCGCAGTTTCGCTCCCGGCTGAGTTGTGCGCGACGACAGTGACGAGGATGGTCGAGCCGACGTCGCTGCTGTTGAGCGTGTAGCTGACCGCCGTCGCCCCTTCGATCGCTGCGCATGCTTCGTCGTCCGGGCTGCAGAGCGCCCATTCATAGCTGTAGGAGATCGGTTCGCTCCCGCTCCATACGCCCGGCGTGGCCGTCAGCGTTTCGCCTACTGTGCTGTTGCCTTCGATCGATGGTGCGATGATGTCGAGGGGCGACCACGGTTCTTCGCCGATGCTCGTGGTCGGAGCCGAGGAGGTGCTTACGGACCCGGGGTTCGAGCTGGCGGTGACGGTCACGATGATCGTCTTGCCGACGTCCGCCGCGCTCGGCTTGTATGACGCTTCAGTGGCCCCGCCGATCGGCGCACAGCTCGTACCTTCTTCGTTGCACGTCTTCCACTGGTATGAGAACGCGAGCGTGCCCGAGCCGGTCCAGATCCCGGCGTTGGCGCTGAGTGTCTGTCCGAGCTCGTCGACGCCAGAGATCGCGGGCGCGGCGGCGTTGCTGGGGACGCTAGGGCTGATGGTGAGCGCGCTGCTCGCCGCTTCGCTTGAGCCGCCCGCGCCTGTGGCCGTGACGACTGCACGCACCGTGGTACCCGCGTCTTCGGCGCTCAGGAGATAGGAGCTGCTTTCCGCTCCGGTAATCGGAGAGCAGCTTTCCCCGTATTCGTCGCACCGCTCCCAGCGGTACGCATCGGTGACGCTGCCTTCGTCGCTCCACGATCCGGCGTCGCTGACCAGCGTGCTGCCTGGCAGTCCGGACCCTGTGACGGCCGGCGGTGCTTCGCTGACCGGCGCGTTCGCAGCGGCGACTGGCTCAGTCTCGGGTGAGGGCTGCGCGACGTTCCCGTCGACTGAGTCACTGGCCTGCACGAGCACGCGCAGCCGGCTGTCGACATCTGCGGCTTGGACGGTGTATTCAGGGCCGGTCGCCCCTTCGATATTTGCGCACGAATCGCCTTCGAGGCTGCAGCGCTGCCACGTGTAGGAGTAGCCGATCGTGTCGTCGCCCAACCAGCTCCCCGAGGCGGCGCTCAACTTCTGCCCGACCTGCGGTGTGCCAGAGACGCTCGGCGCGTTCGTGTTTTCAAGCGATGAGGCCGCGCCGACCGCGGACGTCGCCGGCGAGAGCGCAGTCACCGAGCCGAGAGCGTTGCTGGCTCCCACCCGCAGTCGCAACGTGGCGCCTGTTTCGGCTTCGCCGGGCGTGTACTGCAGTTCGCTCGCGCCGGCGATCTCGGCGCATTCGCGGCCCGCGGAGTTGCAGCGCTCCCACTGGTAGGCCGGTTCCGTTTCCGTCCCTCCCCACGCGCCAGCGTCTCCCTGCAGCGTCTGCCCGACCAGCGCGAGCCCTGCGATCGAGGGTGCTTCGAGCTGGCTCGGAGGCCCTGCTTGCACTTGCACGGTCGTCGCAGAGCTGGCCTCCGCGAAGCCGGCGCCGTTGGTGGCCGTGACCACGAGTCGAAGAGTCCTGGCTTGATCGCCACTGTCGGGGACATACGTCGGAGCAGTCGCCCCTTCGATGTCCTGGCATTCCTCGCCACGCGCGTTGCAGCTCTCCCACTGGTAGGCGAACGTTATCGGCGTCGAGCCAGACCACGTACCCACGTCCGCGCTGAGCATCAGGCCATCGCGCGGGCTGCCGGATACCGATGGCAGGCCAGTGTTCGACGGAGGAGCCGTCACGACCGGCGTCGCGGACGATGCCGCTTCGGTCACGCTCACAGCGTTTTTCGCGGTGACGACGATCCGCAGTGTGTTGCCCGCACTACTCGCGGTCAGCTCATACGTCGAGCTCGTAGCACCCGCGATGCTCGAGCAGCTGTCCCCCAGACTGTTGCAGCTCTCCCATTGATACGTGTAGGAAAAGGGTTCACCGCCAGCCCACGCGCCCGTGCTCGCACTGAGCGTTTCGCCTTCCCTAGGCGTACCGGAGATCGCTGGCAGTTCAGTATTCACGGGCGGACCGGTCGTGATCGCCGCGGTCGCGCCAGAGGTCGCTTTTGCACTCCCCGCCAAGTTCGACGCAGTCACGACCGCGCGCAGCGTATCGCCAACCTGAGAGTTCAACACACGATAACTGGACGCAGTCGCGCCGGAGATGTCTGAGCAGCTTTCGCCTTTGCCGTTGCAACTTTCCCACTGATACGCGTAGGAGATTGGCGGCGTGCCTTCCCACCCGCCATTGCTCACCGTCAACAGCCGGCCGCTCTCGGTAGTGCCGGAAATCGCCGGCAGGGCCGTGTATTCCGGCGGACTGGCGGTCACGATAGACGTAACCGCCGAGAATGCGCCGGTCGATTTCACCGCGTTTTTAGCGGCGACTTCGACTCGCACAGTGCCTCCTACGTTGCTCGACGTGAGTTTGTAGGTCGAGCTCGTCGCTCCTGAGATGTTCGAGCAGCTTTCGCCTTTGCTATTGCAGCTCTGCCACTGATAGGAGTAGGTGATCGGTGCGGTACCCGTCCAAGTGCCGGTGCTCGCCGTCAGCGTCTGGCGTTCTTCGGCTTTGCCCGAGATCACCGGGGGCGTCGTGTTTTCCGGCGGACTGGCAGCCACAACAGACGTGGCTGCGGAGGATGCGCTGGTCGATTTCACCGCGTTTTTTGCGGTGACTTCGACCCGCACGGTGCTTCCTACGTTACTTGAGGTGAGTTTGTAGGTCGAGCTCGTCGCTCCGGAGATGTTCGAGCAGCTTTCGCCTTTGCTGTTGCAGCTCTGCCATTGATAGGTGTAGGTGATCGTCGGCGAGCCTGTCCACGTCCCAGTAGTCGCGGACAGCATCTTTTCGTCCTTCGCTTCTCCCGAGATCGCCGGCAGAACGGTGTTCACGGGAGCGGACGCTGCGACGGTCGCGGTCTGTGCCGAGCTTGCTGAGCCTTCACCGCCGGCGTTGCTCGCGGTCACCTTGACTCTGATGGCGTGCCCGACCTGTTCGTGGCCGATCGTGTAGGTCGCCGCAGTGGCGCCAGAGATGCTCGAGCAACTTTCGCCGGCAGTGTTGCAGCTCTGCCACTGATAGCTGTAGGTGACCGGCGGCGAGCCAGTCCACGTTCCCATGGTCGCCGACAGCGTCTTTTCGTCTTTCGCTTCACCCGAGATCGCCGGCAGAACGGTGTTCGCCGGCACGACCGCATAGGAAGCCACGCTGAAGTCGGCCCCCGCTGCGATTCCCGCCATGTGGCTCACGCCTTTCGCTTCGACCGGTTCTTTCTCGGTCGTCGTCGTGCCATTACCGAGCTGACCTTCGCTGTTGAATCCCCACGCGTCCACCTTTCCGCTTTTCAGCAGCGCGACGCTGTGGAATTCGCCGCCGGCGACGGCGGTAGCTTCGCTCAAGGCTTTGACTTCGACGGGTTCTTTCGCGTTCGTCGTCGTGCCGTTGCCGAGCTGGCCGTCGTTGTTGTCGCCCCACGCCTTGACTTTGCCGCTTTTCAGCACGGCCAGGCTGTGGCTGTGTCCGGCTGCGATCGCCGTCGCTTCTGAGAGGCCTTTGACTTCGACAGGTTCTTTCTCCGTGGTCGTCGTGCCGTTGCCGAGCTGGCCATCGTTGTTCTCGCCCCAAGCCTCGACCTTGCCGCTCGCGAGCAGCGCAAGGCTGTGGAATTCGCCGCCCGCGACGGCGGCAGCTTCGCTCAGGCCTTTGACTTCGACTGGTTCTTTCGCGTTCGTCGTCGTGCCGTTGCCGAGCTGGCCATCGTTGTTGTCGCCCCACGCCTTCACTTTGCCGCTTTTCAGCACAGCGAGGCTGTGGTCGGCGCCTGCCGCGATCGCTACGACTTCGCTCAAGCCTTTGACTTCGACCGGTTCTTTCTCGGTCGTCGTCGTGCCGTTACCGAGCTGGCCATCCGCGTTATAGCCCCACGCCATGACCTTCCCGTTTTTCAACAGCGCCAGGCTGTGGTCGGCGCCTGCCGCGATCGCTACGACTTCGCTCAAGCCTTTGACTTCGACCGGTTCTTTCTCGGTCGTCGTCGTGCCGTTACCGAGCTGGCCATCCGCGTTATAGCCCCACGCCATGACCTTCCCGTTTTTCAACAGCGCGAGACCGTGCAATTCGCCCGCCGCAACCGCCATCACTTCGGTCAACACTTTGACCGCCACGGCTTCTTTCTCCGTGGTCGTTGTGCCGTTACCGAGCTGGCCATCGTTGTTCTTGCCCCACGCCACGGCCCCCGAAGATTCCGACGCCGACGCGGGCACGACCCCCGCCAAAACCAAGATCGCGAGCAGAGCCCCCCACACGGCTCTCCGCTGCCGAGAGCGCGTGCGCCTCTGGTGTACGCCGACCCGTTCTCCGCCCACGCCGCTCGCCCCGCTTTCTGCCCGCGTTTCCACACCTAGCGCCGCTCCGAGGAACGCCCCGGCCCGACATTCTGTGCGCTCGACCGCCAGCCTAAGCCCATTGGCAGCATGTGTTCAAGATACGGATCTTGGAAAAGCCACGCTGTTTGCGGGAAATGACCGCTGCCAGAAATTGCGCTTCATCCATGCTGCTCGAATGCGACCTAGAATGCGAAGAACAAGCGGAGGAGGACGCGCGCCGCGATTTAATGTATGTGTTATGGGGAAGCAGCTGGCCTAGGGATCTACGTTTGACCAAACGTACCGCTCGGCCGGCGGATGGGCTTCGATCCGGTGCGCTACGGCCGGTGATGTTCTTGGCCCAGTATCGGCGGGGCTTTCTGTGGTCGCGGGTACTGGTTTTGATCCCGCCCCCGGCTATGTCTTTCTGAGCGACCGTGCCGTCCAGTAACACAGTCAAGGCCGGAGGCGAAGTCACATGATCGAGGACTGGGTTGGCGACATCGAAGCCGAGAACGACGTAATAGAAGCTGCTGGCATCGATGACGGTCATAGCCGAGCCGAACGTGGTGGCGTCCGACATTCTGATGGCGGCTGTGACTGCTCAAAACGACGAGCCGAAGGAGCGGGACTAGTTCTCGGCTTCGTCCCCTGCTGGGAGCGGGTTCTCGACTCCGTCCCCCGCGACTACGCTCGGGTGAGACTTCTGACGGCGGCCACTGCGTGGACCGACTCTGGCGCGTGAGCGAAGTTGTCCATCTGCTCTCCGCGGGTGTCTGATCTTTGCTTGATCTCTTCGGTGACCCGCCGCTACTGCCGGTCCCATAACTGGACAATTAGCAGGCATTTTTCGAGTGGAGCCAACCGGGATCGAACCGGTGACCTCCTGCTTGCAAATTGAGTACTGAGGCTCGGCCGGCGACCGCTTTTGGCTCTAATACTGGCTTTTTGTGCGCCGGGCCACAACGAGATGGGCCCGGATTTGTGCCCGTATCGGTGCTTTCGGGCACAAAATGGGCCTTGTGCCCAATCACCCAGACGTCATTGCGGCCATGGCCAGGCGGACAGGGTGCATCGGACACGCGAGATCGGACCGGGCGGCTTGGCGCTATGTGGCGCTGATTGGCGCTATGTGGCGGGACACTGGCGCTACGCGGCGCGTCATCCCGGTTTGCGACGGTAGTACCCGGTCTGCCGCGACCCGACGAATTCCGCCAGACCGGCGTCTCACAACCAGACGCCGCTGTCTGCGGGAACACGCTGATGCTCTCCCGCGGGCTGCTGGAGAACGAGTACCTCCCCGCAGTGCTCGCGCACGAGCTCGGACACCTCGCCACGAGCGACGGGAAGCTCACGGCCGGTCTGGTGCGCGGCGAGTGGTTCGAGTGGAGCCGGCGGTACGCGATCACGGGCACGCGACCGAGGCTCGCGAGTGCGGCGCCGACTGGCGGGCGCAAGCGCTGTCGCTTCATCCGTCGTCCCAAGAAGGTGTCTCGTCTACGGCCCGGTGGACGGGGCCTGCTTTTGGCGAGATGCGAGACGGACGTGGTCTGCGGTGCTGAGACCTGCGTTCGTGTCGGCGCGTGTGCGCGGAGCCAGCGCAGTCGTCGTGACTCCCTCTCTGTCCGATAGCGGTAGCCGTGGATCGCAGCGCCGACGCCGAGCAGATGGCTGCTTCGCTCTTCGAGGGGCGACGCGCTCGACGGCGATCACGCGATCGCAATCGTGGCCGAGCGCTCGTCCCGGCCACGGCCCGCGGCGGCTCGTTCCACGTAACTCGTAGTTGAGGCCATCGACGTGGCTGCTGCTGCTTTGACGGCAGCGGTCCTCACGGTGCTAGGCCAGCGCTCCCCCTGAGGGTCAGGTTCGTCCTGACGGAGCGTGGCTGCTCCCGTTGCGTCCGGGAGCAACACGAATCGGGCGAGGGACCTGGATGGCGTCTGTGCGCGTGGCGTGCGGTAGTCAGTGCTAGGGACGGCGAGCGCGTCTCGGCAGGGCCGCGTCTAGGAGGCGGCGCTACTCATCTGCTGGCGTTGGCCTCGAAATCTTGCTTTCGCGTTCGGTCGAGTATGTTTGACTCAGCCATTATTGGTGGGCGCGATTGGGGGCGTTCCGAGGGTGATTGAGCCAAACACAAGGACCGAGATGCGCAAGTACATGTCGCCGCGGCGGATTCTCGCCTTCGTCGTGGCGCTTTTCGTTGGCTTCGCGGTGGCCGCGGTGCCGAGCGCCGCCGTCGCCACTGCCGCCACGTTCACCAAGGCCTACGGCTGGGGCGTTGCCGACGGGATGAACCAGTTTGAGACCTGCACCAGCAGCTGCCAGGGCGGGATCGCCGGCGTCGGCGCCGGGCAGTTCCATTACCCCGTAGGCGTCGCCACCGATAGCTCGGGCGACGTTTACGTCGCCGACACCGACAACGAGCGGATCGACGAGTTCTCCGCCGCCGGCGCGTTCATCAAGGCCTACGGCTGGGGCGTTAGCGACGGCGCCAGCCAGTTTGAGACCTGCACCAGCACCTGCCAGGCCGGGATCGCGGGCGGCGGCGCCGGGCAGCTCTACGGCCCCAGAGGCGTCGCCACCGATAGCTCGGGCGACGTTTACGTCGCCGACAGCGACAACGCGCGGATCGACGAGTTCTCCGCCGGCGGCGCGTTCATCAAGGCCTACGGCTGGGGCGTTAGCGACGGCGCCAGCCAGTTTGAGACCTGCACCAGCACCTGCCAGGCCGGGAGGGAAGGCTGGGGCGCCGGGCAGTTCGGCCTCTACGGCCCCACAAGCATCGCCACCGATAGCTCGGGCGACGTTTACGCCGCCGACAGCGCCATCGAGCGGATCGATGAGTTCTCCGCCGCCGGCGCGTTCATCAAGGCCTACGGCTGGGGCGTTAGCGACGGCGCCAGCCAGTTTGAGACCTGCACCACCACCTGCGAGGCCGGGATCGCGGGCGGCGGCGCCGGGCAGTTCAACGACCCCCAGGGCGTCGCCACCGATAGCTCGGGCCACGTCTACGTCGCCGACGAGCTCAGCGACCGGATCGACGAGTTCTCCGCCGGCGGCGCGTTCATCGAGGCCTACGGCTGGGGCGTTAGCGACGGCGCGAGCTCGTTTGAGACCTGCACCACCACCTGCGAGGCCGGGCCCGAGGGCGGCAGTGCCGGGCAGCTCGACTTGCCCCAGGGCGTCGCCACCGATAGCTCGGGCGACGTTTACGTCGCCGACACCGCCAACGCGCGGATCGACGAGTTCTCCGCCGCCGGCGCGTTCATCGAGGCCTACGGCTGGGGCGTTGTCGACGGGATGAACCAGTTTGAGACCTGCACCACCACCTGCCAGGCCGGGCATGACGGCGGGGGCGCCGGGCAGCTCGACCCCCTCTACGGGATCGGCGTCGCCACCGATCCCTCGGGCGACGTCTACGTCGCCGACAGCGCCAACAACCGGATCGATGAGTTCTCCGCCGCCGGCGCGTCGTACACCCTCTCGGTCTCGCTTGCGGGGACCGGCAGCGGCAGCGTCTCGGGGTCAGGCATCAGCTGTCCCAATACCTGCGCAAACAACTACGCAGGCGGGACAGTTGTGACGTTGACGGCGTTGCCGTCTGCGGGCTCGACGTTCACGGGCTGGTCTGGTGGCGGCTGCACCGGCACCGGCACCTGCGTGGTGACGATGAGCTCCGATCAGTCCGTGACCGCGACGTTCACCGCCAGCGGCCCGCCCCCGCAGCAAACGCTGACCGTCTCGCTGGCGGGCACAGGGTCAGGCGCCGTGCACAGCAGCCCGACGGGGATCTCCTGCCCGGGCACGTGCTCGGGCGGCTTCGCACAGGGGACGGTGGTGACGTTGACCGCGACGCCCGCCTCGGGATCGACGTTCACCGGCTGGTCCGGTGGCGGGTGCTCGGGCACCGGCACGTGCATGGTGACGATGGGTGCCAATCAAGGGGTGACGGCAAGCTTCAAGGCGGTCGCGTCCCCCACGCGTAGTCCGTCATGCGCGCTCACGACCCAGGGGGCGCGGGTCTACGTCGCTGCCACGAATGGCAAGCACCCAAAGAAGCATCCGCCGTTCGGCGTGCTCAAGCTCGCCGTGCGCTGCGACCAGACGGCGGCTGTGACGCTGACGGGCAGGATCACGGCGGTGATCAAGCTCAAGCGAGGCAAGAAGCGCACGCAGACCATGGCATTCACGATCAGCGCCGTGGGGGGGACCGCGACCGCCGGCGAGCCGCTGACCATGCCCGTCAGGCTGCCGAAAGCAGCGCTGGCGGCGCTCGAGCGCGGCGCTCGGGAGTCGGTGCTGTTCGCGCTGAGGGCGACCAACGCCAACGGCACCGGCGCCGCCAGCGCCAAGATCGCGCGGCTCACGCTCGCCAGAGCGTAGGCGCGCCCTCCCAGGGCCGTGCAGGCAGCGGGGCTCGCAATCAAGGTGTACTCGTCCGCTTACCCGAACGCCCACGAGTGATCCGCGGCACGCGGCCCGATAGGCCGAAGCGGAAGCCGGCGCCGGGGACGAGCGTGACGCTGAGTGTCGCAATCGCAGGGCGAACAGGAGCCTCGGACACCCCGAAAATCTGTGTCCCCTCGGACAAATCGCAGAAGGCGCCGCTGTGGTTGGCGCTCTTCTGCTCGACCACCAAAGCAGCCACCAGCGAGCCGGCCAGCTGACTGCCGCTTCAGGCGTGAAGCAGCCACGCTCGGCACGGCACACTACGCCCAGGACCCAAACCCGCCTTTGTGTCCGGACGCGCATCTCGTAGCTGACGTCGCGCGTCCTGCTTGGCGCGGAAAGGAGGCGCGCCCGCGGAGCCAGCGAGAAGCCGGAGTTGTACGAAACGCAGCAGCACAGCCACGCCGTCGCGGTCTTCAATCTCGGGCGGGATTCGAACCCGCGCCCGTAGGCTTACGAGGCCGGGAGTCCTGCGATGGGGGCGTCTCAGGGCAGTCGATTGGGCACAAATGGTGATTTCGGGCCGATCTGCGCTACGCGCCGCTAGTGCTGGCCTGACCAAAACCCAGCCGTTTCCAGGCAGTTCGTAAGTGGAGCCAACCGGGATCGAACCGGTGACCTCCTGCTTGCAAAGCAGGCGCTCTCCCAGCTGAGCTATGGCCCCGCGACGCTCAGTTTAGGGGAACACCACCGGCTCGAAATGCGCCCACACCGCTGCCAACCCCGTCCGCCGCGAGCTGGACCCCACGCACCTACTCGAAAGTAAGCCGTTCCTGCCCAGGAATGTTCTCGGGCGCTGACTCCCGGTCCCGATATCCGGGAAGCTCCCACCCCAACGAGTCCTCCTGCGGCTCATGGCCAGCATACGAAGCGGGCCAGCCACCACCGTTCGGGGCGGCATAGGGCACAGCGCCGGATGGGCCCACGCCTTCGTCCATCGCCGCCTGCATGTCCAGCTCCGCCGTGTCCTGCTGGCCGGCGTCAGCAAGGTCCACAAAGCTCGGCGGGTGGCGATGGTCGTCATCGGCCGGCGGCACATCGGCGTGAGGCATCCCCTCCGCCTCGTACTCGGGCTCCTCGTCGTAGTCGCCCAGGTCGGCCAGCGCCTGGGCGGGCAACATCGGCGCCAACGCCTCTCGCTCCTCGCGCTCTACAGCGGCTGGATCGACGCCGCTGCGGCGCTTGAGCTCGAGGTGTTCGCGTATGGCTTCGTCTAGCAATCCCATGACGCGCCCAAACGATACTGCGCTCGGCGTCAGGCGTTCTCCGACTACACTTCTCAGGCCGCAGCATCCCGGTCGTCACATGTGTGCGGGGCTATAGCTCAGCTGGGAGAGCGCCTGGATCGCACCCAGGAGGTCGGGGGTTCGAGTCCCCCTAGCTCCATCCGCCCAGAAGCCCTGCAAACGCGGGGCTTCTGGCGTGCAGGACTCGGCGAGCGCCCGGCGAGCCCGACCCCGCAGCAGCCTCACGCCGCCAGCCCGGCTGAGAAGCCGCGCTGCCAGGCCAGTGATAGGTTGACCCGCCAGGAGAGCAATGGCTATCACCGCGAACATGAGCAGGTCCGTCGCCCACGGGATCGAGGATCTCCGCGGCCTCGTCGACCAGGTGGTCGGGCCCAGCGGCTGGCGCGAGGTCACTCAGGAGATGGTCAACCGGTTCGCCGATCTGACGGGCGATCACCAGTGGATCCACGTCGACGTCGAGCGAGCCAAGACCGAGAGCCCGTTCGGCACGACCATCGCCCACGGCAACCTCACGCTCTCCCTGATCGACGGACTGCGCCAGGACCTCAGCGAATGGAGCGGCTTCGCGCTGGGCGTCAACTACGGCTGGAACAAGGTCCGCTTCCCCGCCCCCGTTGTCGTCGGGACCAAGGTGCGCTGCTACGCGCAGATCGTCGAGGTCACCGAGGTGGGAGGCGGCTGGTACCAGGTCGTCACGCGCTTCACCGTCGAGGCCGAGGGCAACGAGAAGCCCGTCTGCGTCGCCGACAGCGTCGGGCGCCTGCTCGTCGACGCCGCCTCCTAAACACCTGACCGGCTCAACGCTGGCGCCTGCGCAAGGCTCACCCGCGGGCCGGCGCG
>CAVUYF010000016.1:0-9427 GCA_963745635.1 uncultured Solirubrobacteraceae bacterium
CATCGCGGCGCGGAAGCCTATAGGGACTCGCTCGCGCAAGTGCCCGCGGCCTAGCTCGGTGGCGCTCCGTACTGCGTCAGTCAGCCCACGAGCGTGAAGCTCGGGCGCTGCTTGGCCGTTGCCCTGCCGGACGCGTTGCTCGCCGTCAACGACACGCGGTAGCGACCGGGGGCGAGGTGGCTCTTCCCGCCGAGGATGCCATCGAAGTGAACCCTGTCCGTACCTGCTTGCCCGGCGAGGACGACGCGGCTGGAGAGGCGCATATACCTGGTGCAGCTTCTGCCCTTGCCATGAGACTTCGAGATCGCCACGCACTTGCCCCCGACGAGCACGCCCGTGTGCGCCTCTTCGAAGCCCAGCGCTACTGCTGCGGCTCGGGAGAGCGTGAACGAGATCGTCGTCGCGGTGGGCAGGGCCTTGGGCTTGCTCTTGGCGATCGTCGCGGCGTGCTTGCCGCTGCGAAAACGCGCGGGGGAGAGCCTCACGTTGGTGATCGTCAGGGTTGAGGTCGCGCTGGGGTTGGTGGCGGCGCTCGAGCCGGGCGGGCCGGCGCCGGCGGTTGCGCCCGAAGCGGAGGTCGCGAACGTCGTCGCCGAGCCGCTGGTCGAGCCTTGAGCGCTCGTCGCCTCGAGGGCGACGGTGTACGCGGTCGCCGGCGATAGTCCGCTGGTCGCCGCCGACACCGAGACGGACGTACTGCCCGCGCCGATCTGCTGCAGACAGGGAGCGGAGCCGCCGGAGGGCGGCGCCGGGGAGATCTGGAAATGGCAATCGGTGACCTGGGAGCCGTTGGGATTGACGCTGCCGTTCAGGGTTGCAGAGGTGTTCGAGGTAACGCTGGCCGTGACCGTGCTCACACTCGGAGCGGGTTGCGTCCAGGAGAACGCGACTTCGGGAGCCGCGCTGTGAGGTGCGACCGAGATAGCCAGTTCGCTGACGCCGCCGACCCCGGCCGGCACGCCGGAGCTGCCGCCGCCACCGCCCCCGCCGCCACCGGACTCAGAGCCGCTGAAGTCGGATTCGCCCCCGCCGCCACCACCACCGCCGTAGATGCCGCCGCCTCCGCCGCCGCCTCCGGCGGACGCGTAGTTGCCGGCTTCGATGCCCCCGCCGTTACCACCGATGCCGAGCAAGCCAGCCCCTGCGCCGAGTCTCTCGATGTTGGAGCCGCCGCCCGCGGCGCCGCCTTTGCTCGAAGACGCCTGTCCACCCCCGTCGCCGCCCTTGTGCTCGAACTCCGCGTATTCCTCGCCGCCGTGTCCTGCTTCGCCTGCGTTGCCGCCAGCGCCGCCAACTATCGCCGGTTCTTCGGAGTCGCCCCCGCCACCGCCACCCCCACCGGCCACAGCCAGCCGCGTGTCAAGCGTGTTCTCGCCCGAGCAGCCGAGTGGGTCCAGAGGGTTGCTCGGATCACTCGAGCAGGTGCGCACGTCCGAGGCGCCGCCGCCACCGCCGCCGAAGTCGCCCCCGCCCGGCCCGCCCCCGTTGGTGGCTTCGACGAACGGGCCCGGAGTCGTCACTTCGAAGTATCCGCCAACCTAGGCGAATAGGCTCTCGCCGGGAGTCACCGCCAGATTCGCGCTCACGAGTGCCCCGGAGCCGCCGTGCGGTCCGCCGCCCAGCGAGGCGCCGCCAGCGCCGCCCACGAGCGTCACGTGCAGGCTGGTGACGCCCGCGGGAACGATAAACAGGCTCTCTCCCGTCGCGATGAACTGCCGCGACGTCGTTTCAGCGGCCAGGGCGCCGGCAGGCCACAGCATTGCGCCGGCGCAAGCGAGCACAACGCCCGGGCGAGAGGCGCGGATCGCTCTCATCATCCGAGCGTATCGGCCGAATCGGCCGACTGCTCAATCGGCGCGGCGCGCTGTTCGAGCGAGGGTCAAACGGGTGCGGGCTGCGCCATCCCGTACGCCTCGGCCAGCTCGGGGTCCTTCTTGGCGAGCATTTCCGCGAGGTTGACCATCACCTTGCACTGCTTCCACGTGGCGTCGTCCTGCATCTTGCCGTCGATCATGTGCACGCCGCGCCCGTCGGGGATCGCCTCGATCACCTTTTTGGCGAACGCCACCTCCTCGGGATCAGGCGAGTAGACCCTCTTGGCGATCTCGATCTGCACGGGGTGCAGCGACCAGGCGCCGACGCAGCCCAGCAGGAACGATGCGCGGAACTGCGTCTCGCAGCCCTCCACGTCCTTGATGTCCCCATACGGGCCGTAGAAGGGCAGCGCGCCGACGGACGTGCACGCGTCGACCATGCGCGCGATCGAGTAGTGCCAGGGGTCCTGCTGGTAGCTCGGGCGCGGGGCGTCGGGGTTCTCCGGGTCCGGGTCGGCGATCGTGCGGTAGCCGGGGTGCCCGCCACCGACGCGCGTGGTCTTCATGCGCCGCGACGCGGCCAGGTCGGCCGGCCCGAAGCTCATGCCCTGGATGCGTGGCGAGGCGCAGGCGATCTCCTCGAGGTTGGCCACGCCCTGGGCTGTCTCGAGGATCGCGTGGATCAGCAGCGGGCGCTCCAGGCCAGCCTTGGCCTCCAGCTGGGCGAGCAGCCGATCTACATAGTGGATATCCCACGGCCCCTCGACCTTGGGGACCATGATCACCTCGAGCTTGTCTCCGATCTCCATGACCAGTTCGGTCAGGTCGTCGAGCACCCACGGGGAGGCGAGCTCGTTGACGCGCGTCCACAGCGCCGTGTCGCCCAGGTCCATTTCGCGCCCCACCTTGATCAGCCCGGCGCGCGCCGCCAGCTTGCGATCGACGGGAACGGCGTCCTCGAGGTTGCCCAGCAGGATGTCGACCGTGGGTGCGATGTCGGGCACCTTGGCGACCATCTTCTCGTTGGAGAAGTCCAGGAAGTGGATCATCCTGGAGGGCTTGAAGGGGATCTCGCGCACAGGCTCGGGCGCGTCGATGGCGAGAGGCTTGAGGAAGTCGCGGGGGTTGCGCAAGGACACTCCTGGGTCAGCTGCGGGACAGCGGTTGTCTATCGATGCTAGGAAGTATCGATGATGCGGTTCGTCTTGACCCCGCTGACGCTGCTCGCCGTGTGCGGATCGCTGGTCGTGGCCGCTGCCGTCGCCTCGCCGAGCGCCAGTAGCGCAGCGCACGCGAGCGCTGCGGCGCCCGCCGTGCGCGCCTGGCCGTTCACGCTCTCGCCGGCACCTGACGATCTGGCGCTTGCGGAGGTCGGCTTTCCCCGCGCCGAGCGCGGGCAGGAGATCTCGCGCGCGTCCTTGCAGATCGCGCCGAGGGGGCCGTTCGGCGACGACTACCTGGTCCTCGCGGCGCCGCGCGTGGGGACAGGCAGGACGCCGCAGGCGCTCGTGCTGCTCGTCAACCGACCGTCCGCGCTGCTCGACCCAGTGTCGGTGCGCCTGCGGCTGACCGCTCGAGCGACGCTGGGGGGTCCCGTCGTACGCAGGTTCGCCGATCCGTTCGCGCGCGCGTCCTCCGCGCCCAAGCCGGCCCTCTGCGATCTGGCGCTGCACGGCTCTGCGCTGAGCGCGACGCAGCTCGGCCCGCTGCTCTCGCGCGGCGAGGCGCTCGCAGGATTTGGTGCGGCGAGCGCGGTGGCGCAGGCCTACGACGCTGTCTGCGGGCTCCCGTACACGAGCTCGTTCGCGCAGGCCGTCGGGCAGCCCGCTCCGGTGACGCCGTTGCCCCCATCTCCGTCCCCGAGCCCGCCGCCGGCGCCGAGCCCACCGCCGCCGGCGCCCGGCCCACCGGTCTGCGCCCCCTGCGATCCAGCGCCCGGATATGCGTGTCCGCTGTCGATCGGACCGGACATCTGCGCGGCCCCCGTGGCGCTCGGCGCGATGCGGGCGCTGGCGGGCGCCCATTAGAGTTGAAGCTGCACGTCGCCCACCGCGACGCTTCCCGATCCACCTCCAGAGGAGACTTTCGAGCCACATGAGCGAGACCCCGACCGTCGAGACCGAGCAGGCCGCGCGCGAGGCGAGCGGTGCCCACCCGTATGGCCGCTACCTGGAGGAGTTCGAGGTCGGCGCCGTCTACAAGCACTGGCCGGCGAAGACGGTGACCGAGTCCGACGACCACCTGTTCTGCCTGATCACGATGAACCACCACCCGCTGCACCTCAACGACGTGTATGCGGCCAAATCGCAGCAGGGACGCAATGTGGTGGTCGGTCCGCTGGTGTATTCGCTCGCGCTGGGCATGTCGGTCAGCGACGTCAGCGGCAAGGCGATCGCCAACTTGGCTACCGAAGAACTGAAGCACCCGGCCCCGGTGTTCCACGGCGACACGCTGTTCTGCGAGTCCGAGGTGCTCGAGAAGAAAGAGTCGCAGTCCAAGCCCGATCGGGGGACCGTGAAGGTGCACACGCGCGTGCTCAACCAGGACGGCGTGCTCGTGGCCGAGTTCAAGCGTCTGGTGCTGGTGCCGCGCAAGAATCCCGGAGGCGGCTCGGCGGAGGGGAACGTCGAGTAGCAGCGCCAGTGTGTTGCGGGGCACTCCGATCGTGCGCTACGCTTTTCTTCCGCCCAGGGATGGGCGTTTTGTGTTTCCCGGAGCCAGCCGTGGCCCGCGGCAGCGCCATCCGGCGCGCCTATCTCGCCCGCCAACTTAGGAGCCGTTTCGACCCATGAACACCACAGCCCCCGCCCCCACCAAGAACGAGCGCCTGCTGGCCTGGGTCGATGAGGTCGCGGCGCTGACCGAGCCCGATCAGATCTACTGGTGCGACGGCTCCGCCGAGGAGTACGACCGGCTCTGCCAGGAGCTCGTCGACGCGGGCACATTCGAGCGCCTCTCCGACGCGAAGCGCCCCAACTCGTATCTGGCTCTGTCCGACCCCGGCGACGTCGCCCGCGTGGAAGACCGAACGTTCATCTGCTCGGCCACCGAGGCGGAGGCCGGGCCCACCAACAACTGGCGCGAGCCCGGTGAGATGCGTGAGGAGCTCACGGAGCTCCTCACTGGCTCCATGCGCGGGCGCACGATGTACGTGGTGCCGTTCTCGATGGGCCCGCTGGGCTCGGACAAGAGCCACGTGGGCGTGCAGCTGACCGACTCGACGTACGTCGCGGTGAGCATGCGCATCATGACCCGCATGGGCCAGGGGGCCCTGGACGTGCTCGGCAGCGAGGGCGCGTTCGTGCCCTGCCTGCACACGGTGGGCATGCCGCTGACGGACGGCGTGGAGGACGTGCCGTGGCCGTGCAACGCGGAGAACAAGTACATCGTGCACTTCCCCGAGACACGGGAGATCTGGTCCTACGGCTCGGGCTACGGCGGCAACGCGCTGCTGGGCAAGAAGTGCTTCGCGCTGCGCATCGCCTCGGTGATGGCCCGCGACGAGGGCTGGATGGCCGAGCACATGCTGATCCTCAAGCTGACCTCGCCGGAGGGCGAGGTCAAGTACATCACCGGCGCCTTCCCCAGCGCGTGCGGCAAGACCAACCTGGCGATGCTGGTGCCCACTCTCGAGGGCTGGACGGTGGAGACGATCGGCGACGACATCGCGTGGATGAAGTTCGGCGCGGACGGTCGCCTGTACGCGATCAACCCGGAGGCCGGCTTCTTCGGTGTGGCTCCGGGAACGGGGGAGGACACGAACCCCAACGCGATCCGCATGATCGAGCGCAACACGATCTTCACCAACTGCGCCAAGACCGACGACGGCGACATCTGGTGGGAGGGCCTGACCAAGGAGCCGCCGGCGCACCTGATCGACTGGCACGGCAACGACTGGACCCCCGACTCCGACGCTCCGTCCGCGCACCCCAACGCCCGCTTCACCGTGCCCGCGGCGCAGGATCCGGCGATTGCGCCCGAGTGGGAGGACCCGGCCGGCGTGCCGATCGACGCGATGCTGTTCGGTGGGCGCCGCTCAACGGCCATCCCGCTGGTCACCCAGGCGCTCGACTGGGAGCACGGCGTGTTCCTCGGATCGGTGATGAGCTCCGAGAAGACCGCTGCAGCGGCCGGCACCGTCGGCGAACTGCGCTTCGACCCCTTCGCGATGCTGCCCTTCTGCGGCTACAACATGGCCGACTACTTCGCCCATTGGCTGGAGATGGGAAAATCGGATCCCGCCCGCCGCGCGGTGCTGCCGAAGATCTTCTACGTCAACTGGTTCCGCAAGGGTCCCGACGGACGCTTCCTATGGCCCGGCTACGGCGAGAACTCACGGGTTCTGTCGTGGGTGTTCGCGCGCTGCGCGGGGCACGGCGCCGCGGAGGAGACGCCGATCGGCTGGATGCCTCCGGTCGGTCCCGACGGCATCGACACCCGTGGGGTGGACGTCACCGACGAGGCGATGGCCGAGCTGCTGCGCGTGGACGCCGATGAGTGGCGCTCGCAGCTGCCGCAGTTCCGCGAGTACCTGGCGAAATTCGAGAACCTGCCACCCGAGCTGAACGCTCAGCTCGACGCGCTTGAACAGCGTCTGGGCTGAGTCGATGGCGGGGTCGATCCCACGGGTCGAGCCCCAGGTCTCGCCCTCGCGTTTCAAGAAGGCGCTGACCGCCTTCGCGCTCACCAAGACCGGCACCTGGTACTCCTCGCAGGTCGGCGCGCGGATCGATCCGTGGCTGGTGCGCGCCACGCGCGGTCGCCTAGACTCGGCCTTCGGGCAGATCCCGATCGTGGTGGTCACCGTCCGCGGCGCGCGCAGTGGCATCGAGCGAAAGGTTCCGCTGCTGTACTTCAGCGACGCAGACGATGTCGTCCTGATCGCCTCGAGCTACGGAAAAGCGAAGTTCCCCGCCTGGTACTACAACATCAAGGCCAACCCCGACGTGCGTCTCGAAGCGATGGGGCGCGCAGGTTCCTACGTTGCTCGGGAGGTCAACGGCGAGGACCGCGACCGCCTGTTTGAGCTCGCGAAGCTCGTGTACAGCGGCTACAACGAGTACGACCAGCGCACCAAGGGCATCAGACGCATCCCTGTGATGCGCCTCTCGCCGGCCTGAGCAACGGCGTCCTAGTCGTGGCCGTGGGTCTCGCCACCGGCGGCCGGTGGGCGTGACTCCTCGGCGAGCGAGGTGATCGTGAGCGCGCCGCGCGCTGAGGACTCCAGCACGTCGGTGGCCTCCTCGAGCGAGCGGGCGTAGAGCTCGACCAGCAGGTGCACGATGATGCGGGCGTCGTCTTCGTGCTTGTGGAAGCGCACGTGTGTGAAGAACTCGCGCACGCCGTGCTCGCCGAAGGCGGCGTAGGAAAGCGCGTCGCCGGCCTCCGGGCCGGAGCAGGTCTCGACGTCTTCGGAGTCGACCGTCACGGTGCACGAGGCGACCCAGGGCGTGCCGGCGATCATTCGTTCCCAGCGGTCCTCGATCGGCTCCACGCGGCCATTGTTGAAGCCGAGGTGCGGCTGGTCGTGCATGCAGTCCAGGCACTGCACGACCGCCTCCTGGAGCTCGTCGACGACTTCCGCGCGCTCGCCCGTATCCGGGTCGATCTTGTGGATGCCCTCGTAGTGGACCTGCACCTCCAGATCCTGAGACCAGCAGCGGTAGCAACGCAGCCAGCTGCGGGCACTCGTCTCGGCCATTGAGCCCTCCATGCAGGGCATTGTAGGCGTCCGGCCTGTGTTCCCTCGCGCGCGAGTCGTCGGATCGTCAGGCGGCACGCCCAATTGTCACCGCAGGGTGTAGATTTCCTCGCCGATACGGGTCGGCTGCCGTGGGCGCCCGACCGAGGCACTAGCTAAGCGGGGGGTCGCAATGCGTCGGGTCGGAGCTCTATTGGTCGTTGTTGCGGCAGTTTGCGCCGCGTGGTTGGCGCCGTCATCGGCGAGCGCCGCGCTTTACTCGCAGTGCCCCGCCGTCTACAAAGACACCGGCTGCCAGTTCCTGGTCACCGTGAGCAATGGCGGCGAGACGACGATCAGCGAAGACCCGAGCCAGGGCCCTTACGAGGGATCGGACGATGCGCTGATCGGAGTCCAGAACAACTCGTCCGGCCCGATCTCCTCGATCCATCTGTCGGCCGAAGACGAACTCTTCGGCTTTGATGGCGACGGGATCTGTCTTCCCGGTGGCGGGCCACTGCCAGAAGGCTGCAAGGTGCTCAAGTACAACTCCTCGAAAGAAGAATCGACGAGCGCCAATATTGGCAAAGAATGCGCCTATGAAGACGAAGTCAAAAAAGGCAAAACGGAAACAGAACTGCTCGAAAACTGCGGTTTCGAGCCGCCCGTCGGCGAGCCCGCGGGACTGACCTTCTCGACGAGTGTCCCCGAGTTCAACGGAATCGGCGAAAACGGCGATGAGGTCAGCGGCTACGAGGGCCCGACGTCCTGGTTCACGGGTATTGGTGCGCTTGGCGCCAACGCGACCGGCTCGGGCACGATCAACTTCTCCCCGGCGATCCCACCGGGCGGCTCGACCTACTTCGGGCTCGAGTCCCCACCGGTGGGCGGCTTCGGGAGCACCTCATCGCTGACCACAACGCTCAGCGGAGGAGGGCAGACCGGGGCCTCGATCACGGTGCTGCAGGGAACCGCCGTGACGGACAGCGCGACTCTGGGTGGCGCCAACGCGTCGATCGCGACCGGAAGCGTTGCCTACAACGTCTACAGCAACTCGACCTGCACCACGCTCGTCACGGCGGCAGGGTCGGGAGCGCTCACAGGCGCCTCGGCCGGCGGCTCGAGCTCGGTGAACCTTGGACCCGGCACGTACTACTGGCAGGCGAACTACGGCGGCGAAGCCAACAACAAAGCAATCTCCAGCGAATGCGGCTCCGAGGTCCTCACCGTGCAGGCGCCGACGGCGACCACCACGATCCAGTCCGGTGGCGGCGTTATGGGCGCATCGATCCCGGTTCTGAAGGGCTCAGCCGTGACCGACACGGCGCACATCGCCGGAGCGGAGGCGGCGAGTGCCACAGGGACCGTGACGTACACGCTCTACAAGGAAGCCAGCTGCAAAACGGCGCTCGCGTCGAGCACCGCCACGGTGACCTCCGGCGTGGCCGGTCCATCGGTGGCCGTCAGCCCGAGCGTCGGCACCTACTACTGGGTGGCGACCTACAGCGGTGGTGGCCTCAACGCTCCATCCACGAGCGCGTGTGGGAGTGAGAAGCTGATCGTCTCGACGAAGGCCAATCTTGGCCTCCCGAATGGCAAGAAGTGCTTCAGCAAACGCGACTTCGCGATCCACCCGAAATTCCCGAAGGGCGCCAAGATCACCTCCTACCAGGAGTTCATCAACGGCAAACTCGCAAAGCAGGGCAAGCTCTCGAAAAACGCTACCTCGGTCGATCTGATCGGCCTGCCGAAGGGTGCCTACAAAGTCGAGCTCGTCACGTTCGCCGCCAACGGCAAGAGCTATGAGGAAACCCGCACGTTCCACACGTGCGTGAAGAAAAAACACAAACACCACCACTGACCGGCCGAGGGCGGCGTCCTTCCCGCTGAACGAAGGACGCCGCCACTCGGGCCGCATCGGATGGTCTAACCG
>CAVUYF010000017.1:0-12891 GCA_963745635.1 uncultured Solirubrobacteraceae bacterium
TACTTTACCCCCGCGCAGGCAGCGGACTTTGGGCGCCGGTCCTTGAAAAAGGGGAGGAACGGCGCCTTGGGCTGCACGGCGACGACGCGGTTGTCCTCGAGCCAGACGCCCTGGAAGATGAGGCTGAGGAACTGTCGCTTGGCGGCGGGGTCTGTCTCTTTTTCCCAGAAGACGGTGAAGTCTTCGAGTACCTGCTGGGCGTGGTCGAGGTCGGGGATCGGCTGGGGAGCGAGTGTTGAGAGCTCGGCGTGGATGGCGTCGCGGCGGGCGATGTACTCGGGGCGCTTGAGGTCGCCGAGTTCGTAGAGGTCGCGCATCCGGGCCAGGCGCTCCTCAAGTGCGGAGCGGCGGCGGGCGGTGTCGCTGGTCTCGGGCGCGGCGGTGTTGGCGAGGCGGCGCAGGATGTCCTCTCGGATCGCGGGGGTGGGTGCGAACCCGGTGATGAACTGTGCGAGCTGGGCCTCGATCTGCTCGGCGTGCGCGATCGGCTGGTCGCAGGAGCGGTCGGCGCGCCGCGTGGCGCAGTAGTAGCGGGCGGTCTGCTCGCGGCCTCCGGTGGTGCCCTGCATCTTGGCGTGGCAGCGCCGGCAGCGTGCGAGGCCGCGCAGGAGGTAGCGCTGGGAGGGGCGCCCGGGCTTCAGGTTGCGGGCGCGCTGGCGGCGCATGTGCTGCACCCGATCGAACAGGGCCTCGTCCACGATCGGCTCGTGCAGGCCCTTGATCGCCTTGGTGGTGTCCCTGCGCCCGGAGACGTATCCGGCGTAGGCGGCGTTGCAGAGCATCTCCCTGACGGTGTCCACGCCGAACGGCCGGCCGCGGGTGGTGCGCTGCTCGTTGACGTTCAGCCACGCGGTGAGGGTGCGGTCGGAGTGCAGGCCGGTCGCGTACATCTCAAACAGTCGGCGGACGTACGGGGCCTTCTCGGGGTCGGGGGTGGCGATCTCGTCCTCGCCCTTGATGTACCCCCAGGGGAGCGAGCCGGTGAGCTTGCCCTGCCGTGCCTTCTCGCGTAGCCCCATCTTCGTCCAGAAGGAGAGCGAGACGGAGTAGTACTCGTCGAAGATCTCGTGCACGGACTCCGAGAGGAACGCGGCGGGATCGTCGGCGTCGGCGCCGAGCGGCTGGGTGACGGAGATCACGTCGATCCCCAGCTCTGAGCGCAGGAGCTTCTTGTAGCGCTTGGCCTCGACCGTGTTGCGCGCGAACCGTGAGGTGTGGAAGACGAGCACGACCTCGAACTGGCGCTCCATCGCGTCCTCGATCAGGCGCTGAAACCCTGAACGCTTCTCGACCGCGCGGCCGGTCTCGAAGTCCAGGTACTCCTCGACCAGCTGCATCCCGTGGTCGGCGGCATAGCGCGCGATCGCCTGGCGCTGACCGTCGGGGGAGTAGCCACGGCCCTGCTCCTCGGTTGACTCGCGGATATCCGCGACCGCCCGCCTGGCCTGCTCGGTCTGCTCAGACATTCAGCGTCTCCTCTCCTATGGCCTGGTCGGTGAACAGCTGCGCGCCGCGGCGGCGCCAGTAGGCGACGAACCACTCGACGAACGCCTCGTGGTCGGGGTCCGGTAGGCGCCGCCGCTGCGGGCACACGTCCCGCGGTTGGCGCCCACGACCGGCGCCCTGGTGCTGGTTGGCGGCTCGCCGCCGCCCGGCCGTGCGGCACGCGGCTTGCTGACCGTCGGGTTCGCTGGGATTCATAGGCGCACCTCTCTTTCCGTGCGGGTCGGGGCGTCCTCGCGGTACGCCTCGATCTGGTAGGTGTCGTGGCAGTAGTGGCAGGCTGGCCCCCGGTCGCCGTGGCCGCTCGCGCAATCGGCCGGGTAGACGATCTCCCGGCAGCGGCGGCAGACCCCGAGCGACTCCCGGTCGATCTGCGGGAAGAAGTCCTCCCTGCGGTGGGTGAGCCGCCCGAGCGGCCCAGCCTGACGCGCAAGTCGCCGCGCAGCGTTCTCGCGCCACTCCAGGTATGCCAGCCGCCGCTCGTGCTGCTCCTGCCGGCCGGCGGCGTCTCGCTCGGCGTCAAGGCGCAGTCTGCTGAGCGCGGGGTGGTCGATCAGCTCCCCGGATCGCAGGCTCTCGTGTGCCTCGCGCAGCCGCGGACCCTCGCCGTATTGGTCGGCGAGCGCGTGTAGCCGCTTCTGCTGCGCGGAGCGGTAGGAGTCGATCAGTAGCGCCACCTCGCCATCGACCCCGACGCCCAGCGGCGGGAGCGCACTCATCCCCGGGTCCAGCAGCGCCTCGCCGAGATCACGCGCGATCACCCGCAGCACCTCGCGCTCGTCCAGCGATGGCGGGTCGGTCGAGGCGCGCAGTAGCTCTATGGCCTGCACGCCGACCGGTCCCAGGGCCTGGAAGTAGGAGGCGAGCGAGTGCTCGTGACGGCGCAGGTGCTTGCGCATCGCACCGGGGTCTTCGCGCAGATGCCGCCGCTGCTGCTCCTCGGCTTCCTCGCGTTCGCGGCGGCGAGCGAGCGCCCGCTCATACGGCTCGCGCGCCCCATGCAGCATGTCGAGCAGCCGCAGCCCTTCGTGGCCGTTGAGGCCGGCCAGGCACGCCTCATCGAGCAGCCGGCCCGGTGTGTGTGCAAACGCGCCCGCCGCGGCGACGAGCGGCGCACGCGAGCGTGACTCGTAGCGCCGTGCGGGCTCCCGCAGCGCGCGCTCAAGCGCGGCGAGGAACCGGGTGGCTCGCGCCGGGGTGGTCGTCAAGAACAGCAGCGCGGGCAGGAACAGATGGCGCTCGCGCCAGGTGTCCGATTTTGCGTAGGCGGCGTACAGGCCGGCCTTGAACCGCAGCCGCGCGTGCGACATCGTGCCGAGGTCGATCTCCACGAACGCGCCCAGCTTCCGGCCCTCCCCATCGACGAGGACCACCATCGCGTCGGGGGCGAGGGTGCGCTCCTGTGCCCCGTCCTTGAACGTCTCGCGCGCTTCGCCCTCCCGGCGGTAGATCGAAAGGTCAAGGCCCACCAGCGGGGCGCGGGTGGCGAGTGTGACGTACAGCTCGGTCAGCGCCGCCGTGTGCGCGAGGAACACCGGGTTGGGGGCCTGGAGCTCGCCGCCGCGTGGCAGTGGCTCCGCGCGCACCAGGCAGTCAGCGCGGCGGGTCGGCCAGTGATGGTTCGGCGCCGACCCGCTCTCCCGGTAGGGACGGCTGCGCCCGGCGAGCCCCAGATTGTGCAGCCGGCGCGTGCGGTAGCGCAGCGTCCGCTCGGGCACCTCGGAGAACAGCCGCGCGAGCTGATCCTGGCGCACCACCCGGTGAGTGCACATGACGCCGAGCAGGCGATGATCGATGTCCGCCAACGCGGCGCAGCTCGGATCGAAACGACGAGGCCGCACGACAAGACGACGGTCGCCAGAAGCACGAGCACTCATCAGCGCAACCCCCCACAACGCGGTGGCGGTGAGCATGGGGGTGACGTCATAGAGACCTCCAATGAATTGGGGTAGAGAGAGTCGGGCGCGCCCGAGCACCCACGATTCCGCACGGACAAGCCACAAACGCCGTGTCTGCCGTTGCCGTTCGGAAACGAGCGAACGGCAAGCCGCGGCAACGCGAATACCGTCGCACGAGGCGCGCCGTAGGTGGGAGTCGAGGGGCGGTGGGTCACGAGGGGTCGGAAGGTGTAGCTCCAGCGGCCGAGGAAGTCAAGGGCCATTCGAGTGCGATGGACAATGTTTGCGCGCAGATGCCGGGGGATTCGGTGCATATCCCTTAAACCAGGCTGCGGCCCGCTGGGACCAACGAATTGAGTGAGGTGCGGTGGTCGCTCGTGACCATCACGCCGCCGCTCGTTCCCGTTCCCGTTCGCGCTGGTAAGCCGCGCGCCGCGCGCAGCGATACGAGCAGTACAACGGCCGGGCGCCGCGTTTGCCGCGCTCGGCCGGTATCTCGCGTTGGCAGTGCGCGCAGGCGCGTTCCGGCAGCCGTACCCCGCCCGGCGTCACAAGCGCAAGCAACGCCCGTTCCGGGCGCGTGGCAGCGCGCCGCTCCCACGCCGCACGCCACGTCTCGACGGTGCCAGAGAGAACCTCCCGCCATTGCTCACGCTCCCAACTGGCCGTGTTCACCGCTTCCGCGAGCGCGGCCGGCCACGCATCATCGAAGCGCAAGCCAGCGCGCCGCGCAGCGGCGAGCCGTTCCCCGAGAATGGCGGCCGGGATCACGCCGCCGCCCTGGGGTCCGAGCAGAAGGGTCTGCCGCTGCACCGCGAGCCTGTGGAGCTTGTCGGGCTCCGCGTATGGGTCGGGCGGGGATGCCGCCCGACCCGCGCTCTCGCCGGGTATCAGATCGCCCCCAGGTTGAGCGCGTCCATGCGGCTTCTCGGGGGCCTGCGCTCCCACGGTACGGGCAGCCCGTCGAGCAGGATGTGCGGCGGGACCTCCAGCGCATCGGCGACGATCAGCAGCGTGAGTACGCCTGGCTCGCCCTGCCCACGCTCCAACACTCCGATCTCGTTGCGGTGGAGGTTGGCGACTTCCGCAAACCCTTCCTGCGCGAGACCCCGCTGCTCGCGCAGGCCGCGCAGTTGCCCTCCGAACACGCTCAGGATCCGGGCGCGCTCGGCGGTGTAGGCGGTCAATGCTCAGCCCTCCCCGTCGGTGGGAAGGTGCCCGAAGTGCTCCTCGAGTTCTTCGGGGGTCAGCCTGCGCTCCCCGTGGCGGGCGAGCATCGCCTCCACGCTCGGGTCCGGGCGCAGGAGCACGGAGCGAGGGATATCGAGAGCGGACGCCAAGGCGCGCAACGTGTGCCACCGTGGGTTGCTGTGTCCTCGCTCGATCCGGCCAAGGTGCCCCGTGGACATCCCGGCCTTGCGGGCGAGCGCTTCGATCGTGAGGCCCTTGGCGTGGCGGTGGCGGCGGATGGCCTGCCCGAGCGCGATCAACTTCTGTTCGTGTTCGGTCATTGCTCGCGCCCTCAGATGGCGATGAGGTTGAGGGTGTCGTCGATGTACCGCAGTCCGTCGGACGCCTTGAAGCGCGCCCCGTTGCGGTCGAGCAGCCCGAGGCGCTCCAGGTGCGCCAGGGACCCCTGTGCCGCGTCGGAGTCGATGTCGCGGAGTTTGCGCAGCATTTCCGCGCGGCGCCACCACGCGGAGCGGTCGTTGCGGAGGAGCTGCAACACGATGATGCGCTCCGTGGCGGGCTCGCCGTCGGGGTACTTGGGGGTGGGGGTCATCTTCGGTTCCTCCTGTGTTGGAGGCCCCGGGAGGTCCGCTCTTGGCAAGCAGCCGCAACCGATACGCTGCGCCTGCGCCGGGAGTTCGCGCTTCCGGTGCCACGCGGGGCGGCTGCCACCAGCAGCGCGCCCCGCATCTGGTTATGATGCGAGAAGGCTATAGCGTGCACGCTGGTATGTCAAGACAATTGCCTGTAGACTGGACGGCCCATAAGCTGGCCGCCCGTGCCCCCGATCGACACTGCGCTCGCCGCCGTCCTGCGACGCCTCCGCACCGAGCGCGAACTCTCGCAGGAGGCCGTCGCGCACCAGGCCGGCGTGTCCTACACGACGCTCGCGAAGATCGAGCTCGCCCAATCGAACCCCGGCTGGGCAACGGTACGCGCCATCGCCGACGCGCTCGGCGTCACGCTGGCCGAGCTGGCAGCCGCCGTCGAAGCGCAGAGCCGGCAGCAAGGACTCGATGACCAAGCGCACAAGGCCCGCCGGCGGTGATCGACGGCCGCAGGCTGCGCCGGACGGGGCCTGGGTGGTCCGCTATCACCCGAAGGCCCGGGCGGAGGCCGACGCCATTCCCGCGCACGAGCAACGGGCGATAGACAACGCCGTCGACAAGCTCACCGCGCTCGGCCCGCTCCTCGCGTTCCCGCACTCCAGCAAGGTTATGGGTGACCCCGGAGGCGCGCTGCGCGAGCTGAGACCACGCGCCGGCCGCAGCCCCTGGCGTTGCATTTACCAGCGCATCGGCGACGTCTTCGTCATCGCTGCGGTCGCGCCCGAGGCGCAGAAGAACAAGGCCGGCTTCGAGCGCGCCGTGGCAGCCGCAAAGACCAGGCTCGCCGAGATCGAGCCATGAGGCCCACCCGTATCACAAGTTTGATATAGTGGCTGAGACCAGGAGCCAACATGAAGCTGTCCGACCTTCCTACCCACGAGGAGGTGCTCGCCGAGCACCTCGACGCCGACCCCGAGCACCGCCGGGAGTGGGAGCGCACCGCCCTCGCCCGTGCGATCGCGGTGAAGGTCATCGCCTACCGCGCAGAGCACAGCCTCAGCCAGACCGCCCTAGCAGGGCGCCTAAAGATGAGCCAGCCTGCCGTCGCGCGCCTGGAGAGCGGCGAGCACAACCCCACGTTCCCCACACTTATGCGCCTCTCCGACGCCCTCGGGATCGAGCTAGCAATCGACATCGCGCCCACCGGCCAGGAGCCGCAGCTGATCGGCGAGCGCGCACGGCGCAACGCCCTGGAGTCCTTCGAGGGCAATGGCTGCGCGGTCGTAGTGGCTGCAGCCTAAAGGCCTTCGAGGACAGGGTTGCATCGCCGCCTCGTAGGTGTTCGTGTGCCGATTCTATTCAGCCGCTCGATTCGGGCATCGGCGGCTGAAAGGCGCATCCTGAGCCGACCAGCGCCGCTGGTGGGGGTAGGGTTTTACCCTTGCTCGGCGCGCTTTTGATCACCGACATCCACCTGATCCGAACTGATCCGCGGAGGCACGACATCGATGTTGAGCTGCGAAACGGGCTACTTCGCTACCTCTCCACCCTGCAGCACCAGCTCCCTGAGATATCGCTGATCCTCGTCATCGGCGACGTCACTTACGCTGCCCGCCAGACAGAGTATGCCGCTGCAGCAGAGTTCCTTCGCGACATCCAAATTCGCGTCGGCGGCAACGCAAGGATCCTCGTGATACCCGGAAACCACGACATCGACCGGGACCTGTCTGTAACACCCGATCAGCGCAACTGGCGAAGCGGCCCGAAGCGCTCGGGGCTCACCGACGAGCAGCGCGACCAGGCCCTCCTCGGGATGCTCCAGGATGATGCCTCGGGTCCAGGACTGCTGGAGCCACTGCGGGCCTACAACAACTTCGCAAGCGCCTACGGCTGCAGGGTCACGGAGATCGAACCGTATTGGCACGTGAGCTTGCCGATCGACGCGCGCTATCAGGCCCACCTGCGCGGCATGACCTCGGTGCTGCTCTCCGACGGTCATGACGACAGGGAGCAGAACCGCCTACTGCTTGGCGACGTGCAGGTCAACGACCTCGAGCCCGATCCCGGAATCATCAACGTAACGCTGTGCCATCACCCTTACACCTGGCTCCACGACGGCGAACGCCAACGTGTCCGCCTGCGAAGGCGAAGCTCCCTCCATGTTACGGGCCACGAGCACAGGCACGGGATTGCCAGCGACCCGGAGACCGGGAGTGTTCATCTGTGCGCGGGAGCGCTTCAGCCCAGACGTCGCGAGGAGTGGGACCCACGCCTCTATGGTCTGAGCCTCGAGGTTCTCGAGCAGCCAGGGCAGGCGATCGCCAAGCTCACGATCATCGGTGCGCGCTGGAACCGCGACGCGGACGGCTTCGCCCAGGATTCGATCGACGACTACGAAGTGCCGGTGCAACCGGTCGGCTCTGCGCCTGCTCTCGTGTCGGCGGACCCAACGACCGAGAGCGCGCGGCTGTTAGAACGAATCGCTGAGCTCGCTCCGGGAGATCGGCTCAGTGTCGCACAGAGCATTGGCACCGACGTCGCGCTGCTCGCCGGTGCTCCTGACTACGCTGTTCCTGGCCTACTACTCCAGGACGCCGAGGCGCGAGGAGACCGCACCAGACTATGGAAGGAGACTGCCCGCTATCAGGGACGTCTTGAAGCCGAGCACAACCCGTTCTCATGAGCAGATCGATAGCCACCCACTTCAGGAGAGCGTCAAGATGAATGACGCCTTTAGAGATCGGATGCGAGAAGCGACCGTTTTGATCGGCGAGGACGAAGCTGATCGGGTACGCACCGCAGTGCAGCAGTTCGCTGGCGTTCGGCTGGCCGTCGCCGAGACCCTTTCACTCGTGCGGCTCGCTTTTAGCCTTGAGCTCGGCGATACCGAACGCGAGCCCCTGGTCGAGCGCTTCAACACCTCTGGCGCCGAGGTTGCAGCCGACGAGGGCCAGATGCTCGCAACGCTCGCTACGGTCACCCTGATCGAGCGCTTCTCGCGTCCGATCGGCAGACGCGGTGCGCAGGCCCTCCGCCCTGACATGGTCGCGGCGAGCGCCGTCGGCGTTCTCGCCGACCAGGGCCGGCGAGCCGTGCATCAGGATCTCATTAGCCACGCGTCGGTCTGGACGGCGATGCTCGCCGAGCACCTGCGTCGCGGCCCTATGATCTCCGACCCTCCCGAGGCGCCGAAGGGCTCGGCTGCGCCTGACGGCGAGACCGAGTCGCCGCCATCCTTGACTGTGGAGATCACCGCGCTACTGGAGCACGTAGGCGAGCTCAACACCTGGCTACGTCAGTCGAGCAGCTCTGTCAGGCTGCTGGCCCTAGAGGAGCAGCAGGCGCTGCTCTGGTGGCTGACTAGCGCTGAGCGTCACGACAGCGCGCCCACGGCGATCCTGAATGCTTGTGAGGAGCTGATCGACATTTGCGCTTATCCGCTCGGACCCCCTGGCGCGGAGCAGCTGCTTCTGCGCCGACTCGCAGGCTACGCATCCACCGGGATCTCCTTCGTCGAGTTCTCCCGGATCGCCGCCCGTCCCGTACCGGCGCAGGTGACTGACATCTGCAGCCTGCTGAGCGGCGGCGAGCGTCTCCCGGGCTTCTCCGCGCAGGTCCCACAGCTCGCTGCCTGGCTTTACCATGAGCTGCAGCTCGCCCATCTCGTCACCTCCGCGGAGGGATCGTGACCGACGACCCCGAAGCCCCCGCTGCAGAGGACGCACCGAGCACCCGCATCGATGAGGTGCTTGAGGACACGGACGACGTCCAGGAACTCCAAGGCTCCCAGGAAGAGCAGACGGCAGAGCGCTCGACTGCCCTGGACACAGCGCAAGCGAACAGGCTCGCGGCTCGGCGGCGACCAACAGTGCTCGTCCTGGCTGGCCGTGTCGGGTGCGGCAAGACGTCCGTCTACGCTGCGATCTATGAGCGTCTTGGCCGTGGGCCGTTCGGCGGCTGGATGTTTGCCGGTTCGCAAACTATCCCTGGGTTCGAGCAGCGCTGCCACTGGTGGCGCACTACATCCGGCGGCACCGAGCTGTACATGGAGCACACGCGCGCCGATGACCTGCCGTGGCTTCACTTGCGCCTGCGGGACGCGGAGCAGCGTCACGCCCCGTGCGATCTACTATTCGGCGACTTCGACGGCGAGTTGTTCGATCAGCTAGCCGACGGGCGCGTCAAGGCGAGCCAGCTGCCGTTCCTGCGTCGTGCCGACCACGTCGGCCTGGTAATCGACGGCGCCCACATCGCCGACGTTACGTTGCGTACAGCGGAATGCCAGAGCATCGAGTACCTCCTCAATAGCCTGCTGAGTCCTGGTGGTCTTGCTGGTCCCGAGACGCTCTCCTTGATATTGACGAAGACCGACTGTCTGGAGCAGAGCGAGGATCTACCGCAGGCCGAGGAGGCGCTCCTCGAACTGAACCGCAACGCGGATACACAGGCTGGAAGGCGTGTGCCCCTGCTGCGTCTCGCGGTCCACGCGGCCGACCCGAAGTTTCCGCTCGGGCATGGTCTCGAGACGCTGCTTGAGCTACTCAGCGTCCGCTCTCTCACGCAGATCCTTTCCGCGCCGGCAACACACGAGCCCGCCTCTGCCTTGGGGCGGTTTCGGGCATGAGCGCCCAGAGCCGCAGCATTGTGATGGTTGGGCTGCCAGCATCCGGCAAGTCAACATATCTCGGAGCTCTGTTCCACACACTAAAGAGCGGCGCTGATGGCATTCAAATGGACGGTTTGCCCGCCGAGCGGGACTACCTGATCGAGCTCGAGCGCGATTGGCTTTCGATGAAGCCGCTCGGGCGCAGCGCCCACCATGGCGCCAGAAATGTAGAGCTGCCACTAGTAGGATCCGATCAGGGTGGATCTCTCACCCTCACGGTCCCTGACGTCGTTGGTGAGAGCTACCAGCAAGCCTGGGAGCACGGCTACTGGGACACAGCAGTTAAAGCTTACGTCGAGACCTCCGATGCTCTGCTGCTATTCGTACGCGCCAACGCCGTTATCCCAGCCGAGCTAATCGAAGTCAGACGTTCCGCGCCGAGCTCAGCGAGGAAGCTAGCTCCGTGGTCACCAGCACAATCGCCGACGCAGGCGATCCTTTGCGACCTACTTGAGCAAATCGGAGAGATGCGCGACGGACACCTACCGCCGCTAGCAGTCGTAGTTTCCGCATGGGACAAGGCATCTGAATTCGGCCTATCACCATCTGATTGGCTGGGGTGGCAGCTACCGCTGCTGACCCAATGGATCGCCGCCCGAACTCCCGCTGTGAGGTTTCGCACCTTTGGTGTCAGTGCCCAGGGCGGCGATCTCGAGGATGAGAGCGTACGCAGGCAGGTCGCCGTGGATGCTGGGCAGCGGCCGATCCCCGCGGGCGGCAATGCGATCACAGCACCGCTTCGATGGTTGCTCGAGCAGGCATAGTGCGCATCGACCATGCTCTGTTCGGCTACCGCGACGGACACCGCCTGCTGAGCGCGACCGTCGACCTCTCAAGCGATGACCGGCGCCTACTCGCACGACAGACCGACAGCCCGGACGCCGGCAGACCCCGCACGTGGGACTCGCTTCTGAGCGGCTACCCACTCCCGTCGGGGTCCTTCGCGATCTCGATGACCTGGCCGGCACCCGAGATGCCACGCCCTGGCTGCGTCTGGACCCATGTGCTCCTGCTCAGGAACGGAGCCCTGGCGCTCTCCCGCCCGCTGGATCTGCTTGAGCTCTTTCACCGGCCAACTGGCCCGGAGCCCCGGCTCGATACCATCACGACGCCCTCTCAGCTGGGCTCGCCCATTGGTCTCCCCCTTTCGAGCGCAACCTATGAGTGGGCGTGTGCACTGACCTGGGCGTTCTACGACCCACCAGCAAGACCAGTGCGGGTGGCACGCGTTGACTTGAGCGACACCGACAGGCACCGGGCGCTGCTAACCGTATGGGCGGCGGCGTGGCCGAGCCTGCGGGGCAGCATCAGCTTCATCGATGCGCCGCACACTCCTCGCCGGTTGGGTGAGCAGTCCTTCGACCTTCAGCTCCATCAAACGGCGCGCGTCGCCGACGGCCAGGAAGGCGAGCGCATCCTGCGTGGAGTCCCAAAAGCGCCTGCTCCGCGGTGGGTACGGACCGCCGTCGCGGAGACTGCCAGGCCCAACGGGCTAGCTGGCTTCCTCGCCAAATGGGATCAGGACTTGGGGGATGACCGCGGCGTACTACCTGGCCTCGTTGATCTCTACGGTGCCTTCGGCGATCGCGCCGATGCGGACGGAATCGTGAACGGCTTGGGCGAGACGTTCCCGTACCCAGAGCTGGCACGGCCATTGAAGCGAGCCCTCCTTCACCCCGATCCTCGCGGGGGGCCGGCGCGGTCCACGATCCCCGAGCCCGAGCTGCTTACGGCACTCCTGAACACTAAGTTCTCCACTGCGTTTGACAGTACGGACCTCCAGATACAGGAGAGGGCCAAGGCGTTGCTAGTCAGCGTGCCTATCGGGGATCTTGCCGAGGTACTCGTGAGCGTAGCGGACCCTAGACAGCCGATCGCCCGAGAGTTCCTCGACGTGGTCGCGGATTCCATCAGCTCCAGTCACATCGCAAAGCTCGCTCGCAGCAACTCCAGTGCTGTCCTCACCCTTGTGCGCCACCGGGCCACCCTCGCGCACGACCCAGCGCTGTGGAGCGCGATGATAGACCCGCAAGAGCTGTGGCGTGTCGCTGTTGCACAGCGAGGCGCCCGCCAGCGCCGCAGCACGCTCGCTGCGGTCATACAATCCGGTGCGGATATCGATCCCGCGAGCGTCACCGAGACTTGGCGCAACGTCGAGTCCGCGCTGCTCGAGGCTCTCGCGGAAGTCAAGACCGATCGTGACGTGTGCGCGAGATGGCTTGCCGCCGTTGACCCAAAGGCGATCGCGACGTTCCTTGGCCCTACGTCTACTCTCGACCCGGCGTTCCTGGCAGTCGCGATTGAGCAGTTGCCACCCGCACACCTCACCAAGCTCAATCCCTCCGGGCTGCGCGACGCGCTTGCCACCGAGCCTAGCATCGAGGCAGCGGTCGCCTGCCTTGCCGCCTCGCATCAGATGACCGCGAGCCAAAGCTGGGCAGGAGTTGCCGTCCTCGCTTATGAACGGGCTGTCGTTTTCGGACGTACCCGCAAGCTCAATATGTCGCTGCAGCGAACGCTCTTCGGCGAGGGTGCGGGCGTACCTGCCAAGGATGCGGTCGAGCGGATTGCCCGTACTGTAAACCAGGATTTCAGGCACGGCGACTGGCCGAGTATCGCGACGCTTGAGATCTCCGACCGGGATGCATTTCACGCGCTGATGACCGCCGACAAGAAGGCGATCCTCGCACGCGAAACCCTCGTCGACGCCACGTCCGTGAGGGCGACTATCTCCTCTTGGCAGCGAGAGATCCTCAACCGGACGGTCGCCGAGAGGGCCGACCGTGATTCCCTGTTCAAGGTGCTCCAGCGTCTCGGTCGCGAGATCCTGCCGTTCGGCTGACGCGACACGCACGCTTCGAAGCCTTAAGTCACTCGCATGTCGGGCCACCAGGCCTGGCTTAAGTCCCACGCTATTGACTAGCTGGCGGCTGTGAACTAGCGGCCGGCGGTTGCACCCAGACCTCGATCTCGCAGTCATTGGGGGGTAAAGTCCGGACCCGACCCCCGTCGCTCCCGCTCTTAAAAGCCCTGCGAATCGGCCGCT